>NZ_NKFC02000003.1:0-209884 GCF_002223215.2 Burkholderia sp. AU18528
CCGGAGTGGACGAACCTCTGGTGTACCGGTTGTCACGCCAGTGGCATCGCCGGGTAGCTATGTTCGGAAGAGATAACCGCTGAAAGCATCTAAGCGGGAAACTCGCCTTAAGATGAGATATCCCTGGGGACTAGATCCCCTTGAAGGGTCGTTCGAGACCAGGACGTTGATAGGTCGGGTGTGTAAGCGCAGTAATGCGTTCAGCTAACCGATACTAATTGCCCGTAAGGCTTGATCCTATAACAAGTCTGCCTTGTCGATGATCGTTAGTGCTTCAGCACTTACGAGCATCCCACGCAGAGCGTCGAGCAGCGAAGCTGATCGATGCGGCGCGCCGGTTGAAGTACCGGTGACCTGCGTAGCAAGACGAGACAAGTTGGATTCTCGTGTGTGATACACACAACCTGATTACTGCTTCTTCCCAGATTGGTTCTGTTGGCCACGCCAGCAGAACAACCCCCTTTGCCTGATGACCATAGCGAGTCGGTCCCACCCCTTCCCATCCCGAACAGGACCGTGAAACGACTCCACGCCGATGATAGTGCGGATTCCCGTGTGAAAGTAGGTAATCGTCAGGCTCCCTCAAGCCAGAAACCCCCGCCCGACAAGGCGGGGGTTTTTGCATTTCGGCCGGCGAAAACAACGTCTCCATGGCAATGGCAAGAGCGGACAGGATGTCGCCGCTCCCGGCTCCCTTGCCGCATGTTCCTCGCGACTGTACTGCTCCGCCACAAGAGCCGCGACATTGTTATCAAGCGCCATTTTCGATCCAGCTCGCCGCATCTCGCCCTAAAGAGCCCTATCGGGGCGCGGCGCACGCTTGGCTTGCGGCAAGAAGCGAATCGACCCACGGGCCCGCTGTGCCGTGCGCGTATTGCGTGTCTGACAGGATCAACAATCGGCGCGATTCTTTTCGACGGTCGCTCGTTGGACCGTCCCGTACCGAGTAAATTTCTTCGATGAGCGAATAGGCGCTGTCGCCTACGCGGCCACCCATCGCAGGGATGTATTCCCGTGTCGGCGCGTGCCGTATTCGGATCGCCGATCAGAGAGCTCCGCAAGGGAAGGTCGGCGCACCATGCTTCGCTCTTGAATCGCCGCTTCGGCTCAAGTTGCCGGGCAGCGCGCGTCGGATGTCGATGCACCGGCGCCATATATCGGCTTTATAACGACTTCGTAAGCGCGAGGTGGGAGTGGCTACGCAGCCGATGATCAATTTGATGCGCGACGCGCTGCTCGAGTCGGACGTGATCTACGGCGACGAGACAACCTTCCAAGTGCTGAAGGAGCCAGGACACAGGCGAAGAGTTATCTGTGGGCGCAGGTCAACGGCGCTAGGCCACAGTACGGATGTTCTCGTACTCGCAGGGCCGCGGCGCCCAGCACACGCAGAAGCTCTATGCCGGCGTGCAGCCTGGCACCGTGCTGATGATTGCCGGGTACGAGCTCTATAACGGCATCGCCCACGATCATCAACTCGTGCATCTGGGTTACTGTTCGTTGACACGGTTGCCCAGTGCGCAAGCCAGCGCCAACCTGTACTCTCTCGTCGAAACGTACAACGCGAACGGCATCAATCCGTATCGATATCTCGTCTGGCTATTTGCCAGGCTGCCGTTGGCCGAGACTGTCGATGACTACGCCGAGCTACTGCCTTGGAAATTATTGCCCTGACCTAAACTGAGCGATCGCACCGCTTACGAGCTTACATCCCCGATGAATGACAGCCTGGTGAACAGGGTCGCGCTGGTCCCCTTCGAGGAAAGCGCAACTGAAACGCAGGAGCTCTTCGCGCAATATGAGGCTGCGCTGCGCGATCACATCGATTCCGCGTTCGGTTGGGATGATGAGTTTCAACGGCGTCGATTTATAGAGTCTTACACCCGCTCTGATATACGATTGGTCAGAGTTGGCGCCAATACAGCAGGTTACGCGGTCGTCAGGATGCTAGACGACGCTATTCACCTGTCGCTTCTGATACTGAAACCAAGCTTCCAGCGACAGGGGATTGGAAAAGACGTTCTGACATCGCTGATGTCAGAGGCCGCGCGGACCGGAAAGGCCATCACACTGTCTTGCCTCCGCTCAAATTCGGAGGCTGTTGCGTTCTACGAATCGATGAAATTTCAAGTCACGTCTACCGAGGAACACTTCATAAACTATCGATTTCCAAAACCTACCAAGTAGTTTCATCCGACGAAGCTGACTCCGGGTCGTGCGCACCTGCTGCGTTATTAGATGACCGCTTACGGTGCAACCACAAAAAGTGTCGTTCCAGAGAGGCGGGTGCATGGAGGTCTTTACCTGGGGTAGGCGGGCGACTCGAGACGGCCTCATGCCTTGCGGTGAAGCCGGCGAACGCAGCAGTAGTCGAAACCGGCGACGGAGCCGACAGCAATCGTCAGAAGGGGTGCGCCGTCGTCGGCTGCAGAGCCTTTATTTCACTCCGGAGGCACCGCGCCCAACCTCCAGGAGCAACCACCAGCCGGCTCGCCAAACTCGCCCGGCACGAAATTTGCCGAAATTTTGTGCTTACCCGCTTGGCATTGTGCGAAAGAGGCCGTATGATGGCGGTCTTTCGTTTTTAGCGCAGATGCAGATCGGCGTTGAAGGCGGAGTCTGACGAAGATGTGGTGCCGGTCGGCAACATCTCGCGCTTGCCTTAGCCGGGCAGGGGCGACGATCGGCGGGAAGCAGAGGTCGGGAAGAAAGTGAAAATAATCTTCCGGATATGCTTGACAAGAGTGCGATGCACCCCCATAATCGTCAGTTCTCTACGGAGGGGTGCCCGAGTGGCTAAAGGGGGCAGACTGTAAATCTGTTGGCTTACGCCTACGTTGGTTCGAATCCAACCTCCTCCACCAAGATATCAGCGCAGTGAGCGGCAAGGAATCGTTAGTGGCCCGTGCGGGTGTAGCTCAATGGTAGAGCAGAAGCCTTCCAAGCTTACGACGAGGGTTCGATTCCCTTCACCCGCTCCAGACCGCTAAGTTGAAGCGTAGCGCCCATGTGGCTCAGTGGTAGAGCACTCCCTTGGTAAGGGAGAGGTCGGCAGTTCGATCCTGCCCATGGGCACCAGCAGTAAAAAGTCAGTGTCTTGTTTGCGCGCGGCGCAACCTGTGAAATTCCTTTTGGGAGTTGAAAATGGCCAAGGAAAAGTTTGAGCGGACCAAGCCGCACGTGAACGTTGGTACGATTGGTCACGTTGACCACGGCAAGACGACGCTGACGGCAGCGATCACGACGGTTCTGACGAAGAAGTTCGGCGGCGAAGCGAAGGCGTACGACCAGATCGACGCGGCACCGGAAGAAAAGGCGCGCGGCATCACGATCAACACGGCACACGTCGAGTACGAAACGGCTAACCGCCACTACGCACACGTCGACTGCCCGGGCCACGCTGACTACGTGAAGAACATGATCACGGGCGCGGCGCAGATGGACGGCGCGATCCTGGTTTGCTCGGCAGCAGACGGCCCGATGCCGCAAACGCGTGAGCACATCCTGCTGGCGCGTCAGGTTGGCGTTCCGTACATCATCGTGTTCCTGAACAAGTGCGACATGGTTGACGACGCGGAACTGCTCGAGCTGGTCGAGATGGAAGTTCGCGAACTGCTGTCGAAGTACGACTTCCCGGGCGACGACACGCCGATCGTGAAGGGTTCGGCGAAGCTGGCGCTGGAAGGCGACACGGGTGAGCTGGGCGAAGTGGCGATCATGAACCTGGCAGACGCACTGGACACGTACATCCCGACGCCGGAGCGTGCGGTTGACGGCGCGTTCCTGATGCCGGTGGAAGACGTGTTCTCGATCTCGGGCCGCGGTACGGTGGTGACGGGTCGTGTCGAGCGCGGCATCATCAAGGTCGGCGAGGAAATCGAAATCGTCGGTATCAAGCCGACGGTGAAGACGACCTGCACGGGCGTGGAAATGTTCCGCAAGCTGCTGGACCAAGGCCAGGCAGGCGACAACGTGGGTATCCTGCTGCGCGGCACGAAGCGTGAAGACGTGGAGCGTGGCCAGGTTCTGGCGAAGCCGGGTTCGATCACGCCGCACACGCACTTCACGGCTGAAGTGTACGTGCTGAGCAAGGATGAAGGCGGTCGTCACACGCCGTTCTTCAACAACTACCGTCCGCAGTTCTACTTCCGTACGACGGACGTGACGGGCTCGATCGAGCTGCCGAAGGACAAGGAAATGGTGATGCCGGGCGACAACGTGTCGATCACGGTGAAGCTGATCGCTCCGATCGCGATGGAAGAAGGTCTGCGCTTCGCGATCCGCGAAGGCGGCCGTACCGTCGGCGCCGGCGTCGTCGCCAAGATCATCGAGTAAGCCAGTTATTCGTTGATCGACAGTTTTGGGGCTGGCAGCAGCCGGCCCCAACATGGTTTAGGGGTATAGCTCAACTGGCAGAGCGTCGGTCTCCAAAACCGAAGGTTGGGGGTTCGATTCCCTCTGCCCCTGCCAAAAATCGCCACGTGTCCCACGTGGCATTTGTTTTAAGGTGTTATGGCGAATCCATCCGTCGAAACTGTAAATACCTCCGGCGATAAGCTGATGCTGGCCCTGGGCGTATTGCTGGTGTTGGCCGGATTCGTGGGCTTCTTCTGGCTGGCCAATCAGCAGTGGTATGTCCGCGGTGCCGCGTTGGCGGTAGGTATCATCGCCGGCGTGGCCGTCGGGCTGATGTCCGCCCCTGGCAAGAGCCTCATCGCGTTTGCCAAGGATTCGTACAAGGAAGTCCGGAAGGTCGTATGGCCCACCCGCAAGGAAGCAACGCAAACCACACTCGTCGTGTTCGGTTTCGTGCTCGTGATGGCGATTTTCCTCTGGTTGAGCGACAAATCGATCGAATGGGTGATTTTCTCGGCGATTCTGGGTTGGAAATGATATGAGCGATACTCCGGCATCCCCGAGCGGAAAGCGTTGGTACGTCGTGCACGCCTACTCCGGTATGGAGAAGAGCGTGCAACGCGCGCTTCAAGAGCGCATCGAACGTGCTGGCATGCAGGACAAATTCGGTCAGATCCTGGTTCCGACCGAAGAAGTGGTCGAAGTCAAAGGCGGCCACAAGGCTGTGACCGAACGTCGTTTCTTCCCTGGCTACGTGCTGGTGGAAATGGAAATGACGGACGAAACGTGGCACCTCGTGAAGAACACCGCGAAGGTAACTGGTTTCGTCGGCGGTGCGCGTAACCGCCCGACCCCGATTTCCCCGAAGGAAGTCGAGAAGATCATGTCGCAGATGCAGGAAGGCGTCGAAAAGCCGCGCCCGAAGACCCTGTTCGAAGTCGGCGAGATGGTGCGTGTCAAGGAAGGCCCGTTCACGGACTTCAACGGCACCGTCGAAGAAGTCAACTACGAGAAATCGCGCGTGCGTGTGTCGGTCACCATCTTTGGCCGCTCGACCCCCGTCGAACTCGAGTTCGGTCAGGTCGAAAAAGTTTGATCCCGATTCGGTGGGCAGCCTCGGCTGCCCACCTTCGCGCTTACGGCCCGCGTCATGGCCGTTGAGGAGCGTCAGTAGCCAGCGGCGAAAGCGCGTTATCACTCACCGAACGCCTTCTCCGGCGTTCCAATGAGGTTTCAAATGGCAAAGAAGATTATCGGCTTTATCAAGCTGCAGATCCCTGCAGGTAAAGCCAACCCGTCGCCGCCGGTTGGTCCGGCACTGGGCCAGCGCGGCCTGAACATCATGGAGTTCTGCAAGGCGTTCAACGCGCAGACTCAAGGCATGGAGCCGGGTCTGCCGGTGCCGGTGGTCATCACGGCATTCGCTGACAAGAGCTTCACGTTCGTGATGAAGACGCCGCCGGCGACCGTCCTGATCAAGAAGGCGGCGAAGGTGGACAAGGGCTCGAGCAAGCCGCACACCGACAAGGTCGGTTCGATCACGCGCGCTCAAGCCGAAGAAATCGCGAAGACCAAGATGCCGGACCTTACGGCAGCTGATCTGGACGCAGCCGTTCGCACCATCGCTGGTAGCGCACGCTCGATGGGTATCACTGTGGAGGGCGTGTAAATGGCTAAGATCTCCAAGCGCCGTCAGGCATTTGCCGCCAAGGTCGACCGTCAGAAGCTGTACGCGATCGAAGACGCGCTGAGCCTCGTGAAGGAATGCGCGAGCGCGAAGTTCGACGAGTCGATCGACGTCGCAGTCCAGCTCGGCATCGATGCGAAGAAGTCCGACCAGGTCGTTCGTGGTTCGGTCGTTCTCCCGGCAGGTACGGGCAAGTCGGTTCGCGTTGCCGTGTTCGCGCAAGGCGAAAAGGCCGAGCAAGCTCGTGCAGCTGGCGCGGAAATCGTCGGTATGGAAGACCTGGCCGAGCAGATCAAGGCTGGCCAGATGGACTTCGACATCGTGATCGCTTCGCCGGACACGATGCGTATCGTCGGTACGCTCGGCCAGATCCTCGGGCCGCGCGGCCTGATGCCGAACCCGAAGGTCGGTACGGTCACGCCGGACGTCGCAACCGCCGTCAAGAACGCGAAGGCTGGTCAGGTGCAATTCCGTGTCGACAAGGCCGGTATCATCCATGCGACCATCGGCCGTGCATCGTTCGAGCCGACCGCGCTGCGTTCGAACCTGTCGGCGCTGATCGAAGCGCTGCAGAAGGCAAAGCCGGCAACGAGCAAGGGCGTGTACCTGCGCAAGATCGCACTGTCGAGCACGATGGGCGTCGGCGTGCGCGTCGACCAGGCTACGCTGGCAGCACAGTAAGCAAGTATTCGGGCCGCTTCGCTCGCGAAGCGGTCCACATGGGCTTTGGGCGGTTGTTCGTGCAGCAGGGCGGGCAACCGGTTATCAAAGACCGTTGGTGGGGCGCAGCAGTCAGGTGATCCCCTTAATTCAAGCCAACGCAGATGGCGAACCCGAAAAAGTTTTGCAGTGGTGAAGCCGCAGGCCGCGAAGCGATTCGCGGCATGAGGTGGAAATACTCCTAACGAGGTCGGACGCCGTTGTTGAACGAGGTACGTGAGGTTTCGCCATACCGGCAAGGCCGAACGTATCGTTTCTGGAGGCTAACCGTGCCGCTTAATAGAGAAGACAAGCAAGCCGTCGTCGCTGAGGTTTCCGCGCAAGTCGCGAAGGCCCAGACCGTTGTGCTGGCTGAGTATCGTGGAATTGCGGTTGGCGATCTGACCAAGCTGCGCGCGCAAGCGCGTGAGCAAAAGGTTTACCTGCGCGTGTTGAAGAACACGCTGGCGCGTCGCGCTGTCGAAGGTACGCCGTTTGCTCCGCTGGCAGAGCAGATGACTGGTCCGCTGATCTACGGCATCTCGGAAGATGCAATTGCCGCTGCTAAGGTCGTCAACGACTTCAGCAAGAGCAATGACAAGTTGGTCATCAAGGCTGGTTCGTTCGATGGCAAGGTGATGGACAAGGCTGGCGTGCAAGCGCTGGCAAGCATCCCGAGTCGCGAAGAACTGCTCTCGAAGCTGCTGTTCGTTATGCAAGCGCCTGTTTCGGGCTTCGCGCGTGCTCTGGCCGCGCTGGCCGAGAAGAAGCAAGCGGAAGCTGCGTAAGCGAACGTGCATCAGCGTCATTGATCGCTGGCTGTATCCGAATTCAATTTAGGAGTATTTCAAATGGCAATCGCAAAAGAAGACATCCTGGCAGCAGTCGAAGGGATGACCGTTCTGGAACTGAACGAACTGGTCAAGGCATTCGAAGAGAAGTTTGGCGTGTCGGCAGCTGCAGTGGCAGTCGCTGGCCCGGCAGGGGGCGGCGCTGCTGCTGCTGCAGAAGAGAAGACCGAATTCACGGTCGTCCTGGCTGAAGCCGGCGCCAACAAGGTTTCGGTCATCAAGGCCGTTCGCGAACTGACGGGCCTGGGCCTGAAGGAAGCGAAGGACCTGGTTGACGGTGCACCGAAGCCCATCAAGGAAGGCGTCGACAAGGCTGCTGCTGAAGAAGCCAAGAAGAAGCTGGAAGAAGCTGGCGCGAAGGTCGAAGTCAAGTAAGTTTCGGCGCGCTGTGCGAAGGCTGGCGGTATTTTCACCGCCGGCCTTTTTGTGCTTTGTGGGGACGTTATTCTGGCACTCATTCGGGAGCCCGAATAATCGGCCCCAGAAGCCAAAGAAAACCGCCTGATCGTTGTGATGCATCACTCACGATTGGCGGTTCTCTTTGTCTTCTGAAGCGACTGCAGAAGGCAAGTTTGGTCGGGTAGCGGGCAACACAGGCATCCGCTGCCGTCAGCCAGCGGTTGGTAGCGGCCAACCACCAAGCTTCTCGGCTCGTTCAAGCCGTCGAACGGCCATCGGGTCTCAGTCGGTGAACACTCGGGTTTGAAACGTCCAGGTATTCCGCCTCGATAGCACCCGCCGTGATTCGGAGATCGTATGCAATATTCCTTCACCGAGAAGAAGCGCATTCGCAAGAGTTTCGCGAAGCGCCCCATCGTTCACCAAGTTCCGTTCTTGCTGGCTACTCAGCTTGAATCATTCAGCACGTTTCTGCAAGCCGATGTGCCCGCGACGCAACGTAAGCCCGAGGGTTTGCAGGCCGCGTTCACGTCGGTATTTCCCATTGTTTCGCACAACGGTTTCGCGCGCCTCGAGTTCGTGAGCTATGCGCTGTCGTCGCCGGCATTCAACATCAAGGAATGCCAGCAGCGCGGCCTGACGTACTGCTCCGCGCTGCGCGCGAAGGTCCGCCTCGTCATCCTCGACAAGGAATCGCCGAACAAGCCGGTCGTCAAGGAAGTGAAGGAGCAGGAAGTGTACATGGGCGAAATTCCGCTCATGACGCCGACGGGCTCGTTCGTCATCAACGGCACCGAGCGTGTCATCGTCTCGCAGCTGCACCGTTCGCCGGGCGTGTTCTTCGAACACGACAAGGGCAAGACGCACAGCTCGGGCAAGCTGCTGTTCTCGGCACGGATCATTCCGTACCGCGGCTCGTGGCTCGACTTCGAATTCGATCCGAAGGACATCCTGTACTTCCGCGTCGACCGTCGCCGCAAGATGCCGGTCACGATCCTGCTGAAGGCCATCGGCCTGACGCCGGAACAGATCCTCGCGAACTTCTTCGTGTTCGACAACTTCACGCTGATGGACGAAGGCGCGCAACTCGAGTTCGTGCCCGAGCGCCTGCGTGGCGAAGTCGCGCGCTTCGACATCACGGATCGCGACGGCAAGGTCATCGTCCAGAAGGACAAGCGGATCAACGCGAAGCACATTCGCGACCTCGAAGCCGCGAAGACCAAGTTCATCTCGGTGCCGGAAGACTATCTGCTCGGCCGCGTGCTGGCGAAGAACGTCGTCGACGGCGACACCGGCGAAGTGATCGCGAGCGCGAACGACGAAGTCACGGAAAGCGTGCTCGAGAAGCTGCGCGAAGCGGGCATCAAGGACATCCAAACGCTCTACACGAACGATCTGGACCAGGGTCCGTACATCTCGTCGACGCTGCGTGTCGACGAAACGACCGACAAGACGGCCGCGCGCATCGCGATCTACCGCATGATGCGTCCGGGCGAGCCGCCGACCGAAGAAGCGGTCGAGGCGCTGTTCAACCGTCTGTTCTATAGCGAAGAAGCGTACGACCTGTCGAAGGTCGGCCGCATGAAGTTCAACCGCCGCGTCGGCCGTGACGAGATCGTCGGCCCGATGACGCTGCAGGACGACGACATCCTCGCGACGATCAAGATCCTCGTCGAGCTGCGTAACGGCAAGGGCGAAGTGGACGACATCGACCACCTCGGCAACCGTCGCGTGCGTTGCGTCGGCGAACTGGCGGAAAACCAGTTCCGCGCCGGTCTCGTGCGTGTCGAGCGCGCGGTCAAGGAACGCCTCGGCCAGGCCGAAAGCGAAAACCTGATGCCGCACGACCTGATCAACTCGAAGCCGATTTCGTCGGCGATCCGCGAGTTCTTCGGTTCGTCGCAGCTGTCGCAGTTCATGGACCAGACCAACCCGCTGTCGGAAATCACGCACAAGCGCCGTGTTTCCGCACTGGGCCCGGGCGGTCTGACGCGCGAGCGTGCAGGCTTCGAAGTCCGTGACGTGCACCCGACCCACTACGGCCGCGTGTGCCCGATCGAGACGCCGGAAGGTCCGAACATCGGCCTGATCAACTCGCTCGCACTGTATGCGCACCTGAACGAGTACGGCTTCCTCGAGACGCCGTACCGCAAGGTCGTGGACGGCAAGGTGACCGATCAGATCGACTACCTGTCGGCGATCGAGGAAGGTCGCTACATGATCGCCCAGGCGAACGCCGCGATCGACGAAGACGGCCGACTGATCGACGAACTCGTGTCGTCGCGCGAAGCCGGCGAAACGATGATGGTCACGCCGGACCGGATCCAGTACATGGACGTCGCGCCGTCGCAGATCGTGTCGGTGGCAGCTTCGCTGATCCCGTTCCTCGAGCACGATGACGCGAACCGTGCACTGATGGGTTCGAACATGCAGCGTCAGGCCGTGCCGTGTCTGCGTCCGGAAAAGCCGGTCGTCGGTACGGGCATCGAGCGCACCTGCGCGGTCGACTCGGGTACGACGGTTCAGGCGTTCCGCGGCGGTGTGGTCGACTACGTCGACGCAGGCCGTATCGTGATTCGCGTGAACGACGACGAAGCGGTCGCGGGTGAAGTCGGTGTCGACATCTACAACCTGATCAAGTACACGCGTTCGAACCAGAACACGAACATCAACCAGCGTCCGATCGTGAAGATGGGCGACAAGGTCTCGCGCGGCGACGTGCTGGCCGACGGCGCCTCGACGGACCTGGGCGAGCTCGCGCTCGGCCAGAACATGCTGATCGCGTTCATGCCGTGGAACGGCTACAACTTCGAGGATTCGATCCTGATCTCGGAGAAGGTGGTCGCGGACGATCGCTACACGTCGATCCACATCGAAGAGCTGAACGTCGTTGCACGCGACACGAAGCTCGGGCCGGAAGAAATCACGCGCGACATCTCGAACCTGGCGGAAGTCCAGCTCGGCCGTCTCGACGAATCGGGCATCGTGTACATCGGTGCGGAAGTCGAAGCTGGCGACGTGCTGGTCGGCAAGGTCACGCCGAAGGGCGAGACCCAGCTGACGCCGGAAGAGAAGCTGCTGCGCGCGATCTTCGGCGAGAAGGCTTCGGACGTGAAGGACACGTCGCTGCGCGTGCCGTCGGGCATGAGCGGGACGGTGATCGACGTCCAGGTGTTCACGCGTGAAGGCATCCAGCGCGATAAGCGTGCGCAACAGATCATCGACGACGAACTGAAGCGCTACCGTCTCGACCTGAACGACCAGCTGCGCATCGTGGAAGGCGACGCGTTCCAGCGTCTCGCGCGCATGCTCGTGGGCAAGGTCGCGAACGGCGGTCCGAAGAAGCTCGCGAAGGGCACGAAGATCGACCAGGCTTACCTGGAAGACCTCGACCATTACCACTGGTTCGACATCCGCCTCGCGGACGACGAAGCGGCGGCGCAGCTCGAAGCGATCAAGAACTCGATCGAAGAGAAGCGTCACCAGTTCGACCTCGCGTTCGAAGAGAAGCGCAAGAAGCTCACGCAAGGCGACGAACTGCCGCCGGGCGTGCTGAAGATGGTCAAGGTGTACCTCGCGGTGAAGCGCCGTCTGCAGCCTGGCGACAAGATGGCGGGCCGTCACGGTAACAAGGGTGTCGTGTCGAAGATCGTCCCGATCGAAGACATGCCGTACATGGCCGACGGCCGTCCGGCCGACGTCGTGCTGAACCCGCTCGGCGTGCCGTCGCGGATGAACGTGGGTCAGGTTCTGGAAGTGCACCTCGGCTGGGCCGCGAAGGGCCTCGGCTGGCGTATCGGCGAAATGCTGCAGCGTCAGGCGAAGATCGAGGAACTGCGCGCGTTCCTGACGAAGATCTACAACGAGTCGGGCCGCCAGGAAGATCTGGAAAGCTTCACCGACGACGAGATCCTCGAACTCGCGAAGAATCTGCGCGAAGGCGTGCCGTTCGCGACGCCGGTGTTCGACGGTGCGACCGAGGAAGAAATGGGCAAGATGCTCGACCTCGCGTTCCCGGACGACATCGCCGAACAGCTCGGCATGAACCCGTCGAAGAACCAGGTCCGCCTGTACGACGGCCGCACGGGTGAAATGTTCGAACGTCGCGTGACGCTCGGCTACATGCACTACCTGAAGCTGCACCACCTGGTCGACGACAAGATGCACGCGCGTTCGACCGGCCCGTACTCGCTCGTCACGCAGCAGCCGCTGGGTGGTAAGGCGCAGTTCGGTGGTCAGCGTTTCGGTGAAATGGAAGTGTGGGCACTCGAAGCGTACGGCGCGTCCTACGTGCTGCAGGAAATGCTGACGGTGAAGTCGGACGACGTGACCGGCCGGACGAAGGTGTACGAAAACCTCGTCAAGGGCGATCACGTGATCGATGCAGGCATGCCGGAATCCTTCAACGTGCTCGTGAAGGAAATCCGCTCGCTCGGTATCGATATCGATCTCGACCGCAATTAATCGGACTACGGAGAGAAAGCAATGAAAGCTCTGCTCGATCTATTCAAGCAAGTCCAACAGGAAGAAGTTTTCGACGCGATCAAGATCGGTCTGGCCTCGCCCGACAAGATCCGTTCGTGGTCGTTCGGCGAAGTGAAGAAGCCGGAGACCATCAACTACCGTACGTTCAAGCCGGAACGCGATGGTCTGTTCTGCGCGAAGATCTTCGGGCCGATCAAGGACTACGAGTGCCTGTGCGGCAAGTACAAGCGTCTGAAGCACCGCGGCGTGATCTGCGAGAAGTGCGGCGTCGAAGTGACGCTGGCGAAGGTGCGTCGCGAACGGATGGGCCACATCGAGCTGGCCTCGCCGGTCGCGCACATCTGGTTCCTGAAGTCGCTGCCGTCGCGTCTGGGCATGGTGCTCGACATGACGCTGCGCGACATCGAACGCGTGCTGTACTTCGAAGCCTATGTGGTCATCGAACCGGGCATGACGCCGCTGAAGGCGCGGCAGATCATGACCGAAGAGGATTACTACAACAAGGTCGAGGAATACGGCGACGAATTCCGTGCCGAAATGGGCGCGGAAGGCGTGCGTGAACTGCTGCGCGCGATCAACATCGACGAGCAGGTCGAGACGCTGCGCACTGAGCTGAAGAACACCGGCTCGGAAGCGAAGATCAAGAAGTACGCGAAGCGCCTGAAGGTCCTCGAGGCATTCCAGCGCTCGGGCATCAAGCCCGAGTGGATGATCCTCGAAGTGCTGCCGGTGCTGCCGCCGGAACTGCGTCCGCTCGTGCCGCTGGACGGCGGCCGTTTCGCGACGTCGGACCTGAACGACCTGTATCGCCGCGTGATCAACCGGAACAACCGGTTGAAGCGTCTGCTCGAGCTGAAGGCGCCTGAAATCATCGTCCGCAACGAAAAGCGGATGCTGCAGGAAGCCGTCGACTCGCTGCTCGACAACGGTCGTCGCGGCAAGGCGATGACGGGCGCGAACAAGCGTCCGCTGAAGTCGCTCGCCGACATGATCAAGGGCAAGGGCGGTCGTTTCCGTCAGAACCTGCTGGGCAAGCGCGTCGACTACTCGGGCCGTTCGGTCATCGTGGTCGGCCCGACGCTGAAGCTGCACCAGTGCGGTCTGCCGAAGCTGATGGCGCTCGAGCTGTTCAAGCCGTTCATCTTCAACAAGCTGGAAGTGATGGGCGTCGCCACGACCATCAAGGCTGCGAAGAAGGAAGTCGAGAACCAGACGCCGGTGGTGTGGGACATCCTCGAAGAGGTGATCCGCGAGCACCCGGTGATGCTGAACCGTGCGCCGACGCTGCACCGTCTCGGTATCCAGGCGTTCGAGCCGGTGCTGATCGAAGGCAAGGCGATCCAGCTGCACCCGCTCGTCTGCGCGGCGTTCAACGCCGACTTCGACGGCGACCAGATGGCCGTTCACGTGCCGCTGTCGCTCGAAGCGCAGATGGAAGCGCGCACGCTGATGCTCGCGTCGAACAACGTGCTGTTCCCGGCCAACGGCGATCCGTCGATCGTGCCGTCGCAGGATATCGTGCTGGGTCTGTACTACGCGACCCGCGAAGCGATCAACGGCAAGGGCGAAGGCCTGTCGTTTACCGGCGTGTCGGAAGTGATCCGCGCGTACGAGAACAAGGAAGTCGAGCTGGCCTCGCGCGTCAACGTCCGGATCACCGAAATGGTCCGCAACGAGGACACGTCGGAAGGCGCGCCGGAATTCGTGCCGAAGATCACGCTGTACGCGACGACCGTCGGTCGCGCGATCCTGTCGGAGATCCTGCCGCACGGCCTGCCGTTCTCGGTGCTGAACAAGCCGCTGAAGAAGAAGGAAATCTCGCGCCTGATCAACACGGCGTTCCGCAAGTGCGGTCTGCGTGCGACGGTCGTGTTCGCCGACCAGCTGATGCAGTCGGGTTTCCGTCTCGCGACGCGTGCCGGCATCTCGATCTGCGTGGACGACATGCTCGTGCCGCCGCAGAAGGAAACGATCGTCGGCGACGCCGCGAAGAAGGTGAAGGAGTACGACCGCCAGTACATGTCGGGTCTCGTCACCGCGCAGGAACGCTACAACAACGTGGTCGACATCTGGTCGGCAACGTCGGAAGCGGTCGGCAAGGCGATGATGGAGCAGCTGTCGACGGAGCCGGTGATCGATCGCGACGGCAATGAGACGCGCCAGGAGTCGTTCAACTCGATCTACATGATGGCCGACTCGGGCGCCCGGGGTTCGGCGGTTCAGATTCGTCAGCTGGCCGGCATGCGTGGCCTGATGGCGAAGCCGGACGGCTCGATTATCGAGACGCCGATTACCGCGAACTTCCGCGAAGGTCTGAACGTGTTGCAGTACTTCATCTCGACCCACGGTGCACGTAAGGGTCTGGCTGATACGGCACTGAAGACCGCGAACTCGGGTTACCTGACGCGTCGTCTCGTCGACGTCACGCAGGATCTGGTCGTGGTGGAAGACGATTGCGGCACGTCGAACGGCGTGGCGATGAAGGCGCTCGTCGAAGGCGGTGAAGTCGTCGAAGCGCTGCGTGACCGTATCCTCGGCCGCGTCGCGGTGGCGGACGTCGTGAACCCGGAAACGCAGGAAACGCTGTACGAATCGGGCACGCTGCTCGACGAAACGGCGGTCGAGGAAATCGAACGCCTCGGCATCGACGAAGTGCGCGTGCGCACGCCGCTGACCTGCGAAACGCGTTACGGTCTGTGCGCAGCCTGCTACGGCCGCGACCTTGGCCGCGGCTCGCTCGTGAACGTCGGCGAAGCGGTCGGCGTGATCGCCGCGCAGTCGATCGGCGAGCCGGGCACGCAGCTGACGATGCGTACGTTCCACATCGGTGGCGCGGCGTCGCGTGCGGCAGTGGCCTCGTCGGTCGAAGCGAAGAGCAACGGTATCGTCCGCTTCACGGCGACGATGCGCTACGTCACGAACGCGAAGGGCGAGCAGATCGTCATTTCCCGTTCGGGCGAAGCGATGATCACCGACGACTTCGGTCGTGAGCGCGAGCGTCACAAAGTGCCGTACGGCGCGACGCTGCTGCAGCTCGACGGCGCGACCATCAAGGCCGGCACGCAGCTCGCCACGTGGGATCCGCTGACGCGCCCGATCATCACCGAGTACGGTGGTACGGTGAAGTTCGAAAACGTCGAGGAAGGCGTGACCGTCGCGAAGCAGATCGACGACGTGACGGGCCTGTCGACGCTGGTCGTGATCGACGTGAAGCGCCGCGGTTCGCAGGCGTCGAAGAGCGTGCGTCCGCAGGTGAAGCTGCTCGACGCGAACGGCGAGGAAGTGAAGATTCCGGGCACGGAGCACGCAGTGCAGATCGGCTTCCAGGTCGGCGCACTGATCACCGTGAAGGATGGCCAGCAGGTGCAGGTCGGTGAAGTGCTCGCACGTATCCCGACGGAAGCGCAGAAGACGCGTGACATTACCGGCGGTCTGCCGCGGGTGGCGGAACTGTTCGAAGCGCGTTCGCCGAAGGATGCCGGCATTCTCGCGGAAGTCACCGGTACGACGTCGTTCGGCAAGGACACGAAGGGCAAGCAGCGTCTCGTCATCACGGACCTCGAGGGCAACCAGCACGAGTTCCTGATCGCGAAGGAAAAGCAGGTTCTGGTTCACGACGCCCAGGTCGTCAACAAGGGCGAAATGATCGTGGACGGTCCGGCCGATCCGCACGACATCCTGCGTCTGCAGGGTATCGAGGCGCTGTCGCGCTACATCGTCGACGAAGTGCAGGACGTGTACCGTCTGCAGGGCGTGAAGATCAACGACAAGCACATCGAGGTGATCGTTCGCCAGATGCTGCGTCGTGTGCAGATCACCGACAACGGCGATACGCGCTTCATCCCGGGCGAACAGGTCGAGCGTTCCGACATGCTGGACGAGAACGACCGCATGATCGCCGAGGGCAAGCGTCCGGCTTCGTACGACAACGTGCTGCTCGGTATCACGAAGGCTTCGCTGTCGACCGACTCGTTCATCTCCGCGGCATCGTTCCAGGAAACGACCCGCGTGCTGACCGAAGCGGCGATCATGGGCAAGCGCGACGATCTGCGCGGCCTGAAGGAAAACGTGATCGTCGGCCGTCTGATTCCGGCCGGTACGGGTCTCGCGTTCCACAAGGCACGCAAGGCGAAGGAATCGTCGGATCGCGAGCGTTTCGACCAGATCGCAGCGGAAGAGGCATTCGACTTCGGCACGCCGAGCGCGCCGGCGGAAGAGCCGCAACACCCGGCAGCCGAGTAAGCGCGGGGCGGCGCAAGCCGCGTTGCCTTGCTATCATCGCTGTCACCGAAACCGCCCGGTTCTGCCGGGCGGTTTTTTTTCGTCCTTCGTTCACGCGCATGACGTGCCTGTGCCGCGCCGGCGCATGCTCCGCGATCGCCTTCGGCATGGCGGCGACAGGCATCGTGATGCACGCGAAAGAACCCTGACCGAATGGCCAACATCCTGCGATTCGCCACGCGTCGCGCGAGCGGGTTGTTAAAATTGCGGTCATCGCTCAGCCGTCCCTGGTCTCATTCATGTCCCGCGCCCTCGAAATACTCGACGAAGTCTTTGGTTATTCCGCCTTTCGCGGCCAGCAGGGCGAGATCGTCGAGCACGTCGCCGGCGGCGGCGATTGCCTCGTGCTGATGCCCACGGGCGGCGGCAAGTCGCTGTGCTACCAGATCCCCGCGCTGCTGCGCCGCGAGGCCGGGCAGGGCGCCGGCATCGTCGTGTCGCCGCTGATCGCGCTGATGCAGGACCAGGTCGCCGCGTTGAGCGAAGTCGGTGTGCGCGCGGCTTACCTGAATTCGACACTGTCGGGCGCCGAGGCGGCAGCCACCGAGCGCGCGCTGCGCGAAGGTGAAATCGACCTGCTGTACGTCGCGCCGGAGCGGTTGATGACGGGGCGCTTCCTCGACCTGCTCGAGCGCGCGAAGATCGGGCTGTTCGCGATCGACGAAGCGCACTGCGTGTCGCAATGGGGGCACGATTTCCGTCCGGAATACATCCAGCTGTCGGTGCTGCACGAGCGCTTCCCGTCGGTGCCGCGCATCGCGCTGACCGCCACGGCCGACGCGATCACGCGCGACGAGATCATCCATCGGCTCGCGCTCGACGACGCACGCGTGTTCGTGTCGAGCTTCGACCGCCCGAACATCCGCTACCGGATCGTCGAAAAGGACAACGCGCGCTCGCAGCTGCTCGACTTCATCCGCGCCGAACACACGAATGCCGACGGCACGACGGATGCGGGCGTCGTCTACTGCCTGTCGCGCCGCAAGGTCGAGGAAACGGCCGAATGGCTGAAGGCGCAGGGCGTGCGCGCGCTGCCGTATCACGCGGGGATGGAGTTCGAGGTGCGGCAGAAGCACCAGGAAATGTTCCAGCGCGAGGAAGGCATCGTGATGTGCGCGACGATCGCGTTCGGCATGGGTATCGACAAGCCCGACGTGCGCTTCGTTGCCCACCTCGATTTGCCGAAGAGCGTCGAAGGCTACTATCAGGAGACCGGCCGCGCGGGCCGCGACGGGATGCCCGCGAACGCGTGGATGGCGTATGGCCTCGGCGACGTCGTCCAGCAGCGCAAGATGATCGACGAGTCGGATGCGGACGACGCGCACAAGCGCGTGCAGACGTCGAAGCTCGACGCGCTGCTCGGATTGTGCGAGACGATCTCGTGTCGCCGCGTGCGGCTGCTGAACTACTTCGGCGAGGCGAGCCAGCCGTGCGGTAACTGCGACACGTGCCTGGAGCCGCCCGATTCATGGGACGCGACGCGCGAGGCGCAGATGGCGCTGTCGTGCGTGTTCCGCGCGCAGCGCGCGAGCGGCTTCAACTTCGGCGCGAGCCATCTGATCGAGATCCTGCGCGGCGGCCGCACCGAGAAGGTGCTGCAGCGCGGCCATGACCAGTTGAGCACGTTCGGTATCGGCGCGTCGCTGTCCGAGCCCGAGTGGCGCGCGATTTTCCGGCAACTGGTCGCGTACGGCTACCTGGCGGTCGACCATGGCGGCTTCGGCGCGCTGGTGCTCACCGAGGCCGCGAAGCCGGTGCTGAAGAACGAGGAAAAGGTCACGCTGCGCCGCTACGTGAAGCCGCAGCGCACGCGCCAGTCGTCGAGCCGCAGCGGCACGCGGGTCGACCCGACGGCCGGCATGGGCGCGCGTGAGCGCGCACGCTGGGACGCGTTGCGTGCGTGGCGCGCGGAAACCGCGAAGACGGACGGCGTGCCGGCCTACGTGATCTTCCACGACGCGACGCTCGCCGAAATCGCGCGCAACGCGCCGGAGACGATCGACGACCTGCGTCACATTCCAGGCATGGGCGTGCGCAAGCTCGAGCGCTTCGGCGACGAGATCATCGACGTCGTCGAATCGGCTTGACACAGGGTTCCGACCCCTTCCATAGACCGCGCGGTCGGCCGGCAAATCACGCAAGCCGTTGACTTCGTTGGTATTTCCGGAATATCATGTTGGGTTCCGGTATTCGGAGGCCGCGTCGCGTTCGAAAGTTCGCGCCCGATCCGCCGGTTCGGAAGTCAACTGTGCGTCGATTCTCGCTTTGCCCGAAATCGATGTGCAGATTTTGTTCAATTTCAGGAATAAACAATGCCAACCATCAACCAACTGGTTCGCAAAGGCCGTCAGTCGGAAACGACGAAGAGCAAGAGCCCGGCCCTGCAGGACTGCCCCCAGCGTCGCGGCGTGTGCACCCGTGTGTACACGACGACGCCGAAGAAGCCGAACTCGGCACTCCGTAAGGTCGCCAAGGTTCGTCTGACGAACGGCTTCGAAGTGATTTCGTACATCGGCGGTGAAGGCCACAACCTGCAGGAACACTCGGTTGTGCTGATCCGCGGCGGCCGTGTGAAGGACTTGCCGGGTGTGCGTTACCACATGGTTCGCGGCTCGCTGGATACCCAGGGCGTCAAGGACCGTAAGCAAGCGCGCTCGAAGTACGGCGCGAAGCGTGCAAAGGCTGCCAAGTAAGCAGTTTTTGATCAGGGATCGCCGCAGGGCGGTCGAGGCGGGAGTGCCGGATTGCCGGTGCTGTCGAGTAAGTGGTCACCCGGCCAAGCTGGTTAGTCGTGAAGATGTGATCGGGTTTGTTGGTGGCCGCGGAGCTGAATCCAGCTCCAACTGAACAAGTAAAGGAAGAATCATGCCGCGTCGTCGCGAAGTCCCCAAGCGGGAAGTGTTGCCGGATCCGAAGTTCGGCAACGTTGATGTTGCCAAGTTCATGAACATGCTGATGCTGTCCGGCAAGAAGTCGGTCGCAGAGCGCATCGTTTATGGCGCATTCGAACAAATCCAGACCAAGGGTGGCAAGGACCCGCTGGAAGTGTTCACGGTTGCGCTCAACAACGTGAAGCCGGTGGTCGAAGTGAAGAGCCGTCGCGTTGGTGGTGCCAACTATCAAGTTCCGGTCGAAGTGCGCCCGTCGCGTCGTATGGCATTGGCGATGCGCTGGCTGCGTGAGGCTGCGAAGAAGCGCAGCGAGAAGTCGATGGCCCTGCGCCTGGCAGGTGAACTCTCCGAAGCGGCCGAAGGCCGTGGCGGCGCGATGAAGAAGCGCGACGAAGTTCACCGCATGGCAGAAGCCAACCGCGCGTTCTCGCATTTCCGTTTCTAAGCGCCTGGCTGGGCTGTTTGCGGAAATAAATTCCGGGCGGGTGCGCTTTTCAGGCGCCTCGCCCGTTTGTGTTGAGGCGTGATGCGGCAAGGCTGCATCACGTCATCCCAGTAGAGGATCAAAGTGGCTCGCAAGACTCCTATCGAGCGCTACCGCAATATCGGTATTAGCGCTCACATCGACGCCGGCAAGACGACGACGACCGAGCGCATTCTGTTTTACACCGGTGTGAACCACAAGATCGGTGAAGTCCACGACGGCGCAGCCACGATGGACTGGATGGAGCAGGAACAGGAACGTGGCATCACGATCACGTCCGCTGCTACCACGGCCTTCTGGAAGGGCATGGGCGGCAACTATCCGGAACACCGCATCAACATCATCGACACCCCGGGCCACGTCGACTTCACGATCGAAGTGGAGCGTTCGATGCGCGTGCTCGACGGCGCGTGCATGGTGTACTGCGCAGTGGGCGGCGTGCAGCCGCAGTCGGAAACGGTGTGGCGTCAGGCGAACAAGTACAAGGTGCCGCGTCTCGCGTTCGTCAACAAGATGGACCGTACCGGCGCGAACTTCTTCAAGGTCTACGACCAGCTCCGTCTGCGCCTGAAGGCGAACCCGGTTCCGGTCGTGGTGCCGATCGGCTCGGAAGAAAACTTCAAGGGCGTGGTCGACCTGATCAAGATGAAGGCGATCATTTGGGACGAGGCGTCGCAAGGCACGAAGTTCGACTACGTCGACATCCCGGCCGAACTCGCCGAGACCTGCAAGGAATGGCGCGAAAAGATGGTCGAAGTGGCTGCCGAAGCCAGCGAAGACCTGATGAACAAGTACCTGGAAGAAGGCGATCTGCCGGAAGCCGACATCGTCAAGGCGCTGCGTGATCGTACGATCGCATGCGAAATCCAGCCGATGCTGTGCGGTACCGCGTTCAAGAACAAGGGCGTGCAGCGTATGCTCGACGCCGTGATCGACTTCCTGCCGTCGCCGGTCGACATCCCGCCGGTCAAGGGCGAGCTCGAGAACGGTGAAGAAGCAGAGCGCAAGGCGTCGGACGACGAGAAGTTCTCGTCGCTCGCGTTCAAGATCATGACCGACCCGTTCGTCGGCCAGCTGATCTTCTTCCGTGTGTACTCGGGCGTCGTCAACTCGGGCGACACGCTGCTGAACTCGACCAAGGGCAAGAAGGAACGCCTCGGCCGTATTCTGCAGATGCACGCGAACCAGCGTGAAGAAATCAAGGAAGTCCGCGCAGGCGACATCGCCGCGGCGGTCGGCCTGAAGGAAGCCACCACGGGCGACACGCTGTGCGACCCGGCGAACCCGATCGTTCTCGAACGCATGGTGTTCCCGGAGCCGGTGATTTCGCAGGCGGTCGAGCCGAAGACCAAGGCCGACCAGGAAAAGATGGGCCTCGCCCTGAACCGTCTGGCTCAGGAAGACCCGTCGTTCCGCGTGCAGACCGACGAAGAGTCGGGCCAGACCATCATTTCGGGCATGGGCGAGCTCCACCTCGAAATTCTGGTCGACCGGATGAAGCGTGAATTCGGCGTGGAAGCGACCGTCGGCAAGCCGCAGGTTGCGTACCGCGAAACGATCCGTTCGACGGCGAAGGATGTCGACGGCAAGTTCGTCAAGCAGTCGGGTGGTCGCGGCCAGTACGGTCACGCGGTCATCACGCTCGAGCCGAACGAACAAGGCAAGGGCTACGAGTTCTTCGACGAGATCAAGGGTGGTGTGATTCCGCGTGAATACATCCCGGCGGTCGACAAGGGTATCCAGGACACGCTGAAGTCGGGCGTGCTGGCCGGCTTCCCGGTCGTCGACGTGAAGGTTCACCTGACGTTCGGTTCGTACCACGACGTTGACTCGAACGAAAACGCGTTCCGCATGGCCGGTTCGATGGCGTTCAAGGAAGCGATGCGCAAGGCGAACCCGGTCGTCCTCGAGCCGATGATGGCTGTCGAAGTCGAGACGCCGGAAGACTACATGGGCAACGTGATGGGCGACCTGTCGGGCCGTCGCGGTATCGTCCAGGGCATGGAAGACATGGTTGGCGGCGGCAAGATCGTGCGCGCCGAAGTGCCGCTGTCGGAAATGTTCGGCTATTCGACTTCGCTGCGCTCGCTGACGCAAGGTCGTGCAACGTACACGATGGAGTTCAAGCACTACGCTGAAGCTCCGCGCAACGTTGCCGAAGCGATCATCAGCGCGAAGTCGAAGTAAATCTGTAGCTCTCAATCGATTATTTTTTGAAAGAAGAGAATCATGGCAAAAGAAAAGTTTGAGCGGACCAAGCCGCACGTGAACGTTGGTACGATTGGTCACGTTGACCACGGCAAGACGACGCTGACGGCAGCGATCACGACGGTTCTGACGAAGAAGTTCGGCGGCGAAGCGAAGGCGTACGACCAGATCGACGCGGCACCGGAAGAAAAGGCGCGCGGCATCACGATCAACACGGCACACGTCGAGTACGAAACGGCTAACCGCCACTACGCACACGTCGACTGCCCGGGCCACGCTGACTACGTGAAGAACATGATCACGGGCGCGGCGCAGATGGACGGCGCGATCCTGGTTTGCTCGGCAGCAGACGGCCCGATGCCGCAAACGCGTGAGCACATCCTGCTGGCGCGTCAGGTTGGCGTTCCGTACATCATCGTGTTCCTGAACAAGTGCGACATGGTTGACGACGCGGAACTGCTCGAGCTGGTCGAGATGGAAGTTCGCGAACTGCTGTCGAAGTACGACTTCCCGGGCGACGACACGCCGATCGTGAAGGGTTCGGCGAAGCTGGCGCTGGAAGGCGACACGGGTGAGCTGGGCGAAGTGGCGATCATGAACCTGGCAGACGCACTGGACACGTACATCCCGACGCCGGAGCGTGCGGTTGACGGCGCGTTCCTGATGCCGGTGGAAGACGTGTTCTCGATCTCGGGCCGCGGTACGGTGGTGACGGGTCGTGTCGAGCGCGGCATCATCAAGGTCGGCGAGGAAATCGAAATCGTCGGTATCAAGCCGACGGTGAAGACGACCTGCACGGGCGTGGAAATGTTCCGCAAGCTGCTGGACCAAGGCCAGGCAGGCGACAACGTGGGTATCCTGCTGCGCGGCACGAAGCGTGAAGACGTGGAGCGTGGCCAGGTTCTGGCGAAGCCGGGTTCGATCACGCCGCACACGCACTTCACGGCTGAAGTGTACGTGCTGAGCAAGGATGAAGGCGGTCGTCACACGCCGTTCTTCAACAACTACCGTCCGCAGTTCTACTTCCGTACGACGGACGTGACGGGCTCGATCGAGCTGCCGAAGGACAAGGAAATGGTGATGCCGGGCGACAACGTGTCGATCACGGTGAAGCTGATCGCTCCGATCGCGATGGAAGAAGGTCTGCGCTTCGCGATCCGCGAAGGCGGCCGTACCGTCGGCGCCGGCGTCGTCGCCAAGATCATCGAGTAATATCGACGATCCGCGGATCCCTCCGGGGTCCGCGATTCCGCGGTAAGCAACTGCGTACCGCCGAAACCGGGTGTCCAGTTCGATCTGGCACCCGGTTTTTCTTTGTGGCGTACGAAGCGCAGCATCGACAAACGCGCACCACCACCGCGAATTTTCGTGTAGAATCGCGGGCTTAGCAGTGGGAGTACCGTCCGGAACCTGATGCTTCGCTCCCCGCTGGCGTCATGTTTCACGTTCTTTTAGTGTCCGGCGATGCAACATCGCCTCGCTCTTTTCAAGGAATTGTCATGCAGCAACAGAAAATCCGCATTCGCCTGAAGGCTTTCGACTATCGTCTGATCGATCAATCGGCCGCCGAAATCGTCGATACCGCGAAGCGGACTGGCGCAATCGTCCGTGGCCCGGTGCCGCTGCCGACGCGCATTCAGCGTTTTGACATCCTGCGTTCGCCGCACGTCAACAAGACGTCGCGCGATCAGCTCGAAATCCGTACCCACCAGCGCCTGATGGACATCGTCGATCCGACGGACAAGACCGTCGACGCGCTGATGAAGCTCGATCTGCCGGCTGGCGTCGACGTGGAAATCAAGCTGCAGTAAGGCTTCCAGCGCCGCCCGGCGTGTCGGGTGGCGCTAAGTCTTTGTATTGCTTGCGGAAATCGCGGAGTCGGGCTATACTGCTTGGCTTTTCGCGTATTCGCGTAAAAAAGCTGGGCCTTGCGTGCCCGGCATTTTGTAAATCAGCCCCGACCAATCGCAGTCGGGAATGGAGAAAATGATGAGCCTTGGACTCGTAGGTCGCAAGGTTGGCATGACCCGTATCTTCACGGCGGAAGGGGATTCGATTCCCGTCACCGTGCTGGACGTGTCGGACAACCGCGTGACGCAGATCAAGACTGTTGAAACCGACGGCTACACGGCCGTGCAGGTTGCATTCGGCTCCCGCCGCGCATCGCGCGTGACGAAGCCGCTGGCAGGTCATCTCGCCAAAGCCGGTGTCGAAGCCGGTGAAATCCTCAAGGAATTCCGCATTGACGCGGCCAAGGCAGCCGAGCTGTCGAATGGCGCCGTGGTCGGTGCAGATCTTTTCGAAGTGGGCCAGAAGGTCGACGTGCAAGGCGTGTCGATCGGTAAGGGCTACGCCGGTACGATCAAGCGTTACAACTTCTCCTCCGGCCGTGCCACGCACGGTAACTCGCGCTCGCACAACGTGCCGGGCTCGATCGGTATGGCGCAGGATCCGGGTCGTGTTTTCCCGGGTAAACGCATGACGGGTCACATGGGTGACGTGACGGTGACGGTGCAGAACCTCGAAATCGCTCGTATCGACGCAGAGCGCAAGCTGCTGCTCGTGAAGGGTGCGATTCCGGGCGCGAAGGGCGGCAAGGTCTTCGTGACGCCGGCCGTCAAGACCAAGGGGGCGAAATAATGGAACTCAAGCTCCTGAACGAAAATGGTCAGGAAGGTGCAGTGGTCAACGCATCGGACGTCGTGTTCGGTCGTGACTACAACGAAGCGCTGATCCACCAGGTCGTCGTCGCTTACCAGGCGAATGCTCGCCAGGGTAACCGCGCACAGAAGGACCGTGAGCAAGTCAAGCACACGACCAAGAAGCCGTGGCGCCAGAAGGGTACGGGCCGCGCTCGTGCCGGTATGTCGTCGAGCCCGCTGTGGCGTGGCGGTGGTCGTATCTTCCCGAATTCGCCGGAAGAAAACTTCTCGCACAAGGTCAACAAGAAGATGCATCGCGCAGGTCTCTGCTCGATCTTCTCGCAGCTGGCCCGTGAAGGCCGTCTGTCGGTCGTCGAGGACATCATCCTCGAAGCGCCGAAGACCAAGCTGCTGGCCGACAAATTCAAGACCATGGGTCTCGACTCCGTTCTGATCATCACGGACACGGTCGACGAGAACCTGTACCTGGCTTCGCGCAACCTGCCGCACGTGGCGATTGTCGAGCCGCGCTACGCTGACCCGCTGTCGCTGATCTACTTCAAGAAAGTGCTGGTCACGAAGGCTGCGGTCGCCCAGATCGAGGAGTTGCTGTCATGAGCGAGATTCGCAAGAACGATCATCGTTTGATGCAGGTCCTGCTCGCACCGGTGATCTCGGAAAAGGCGACGCTGGTTGCCGACAAGAACGAGCAAGTCGTGTTCGAAGTCGCACCGGATGCCACGAAGCAGGAAGTGAAGGCGGCTGTCGAGCTGCTGTTCAAGGTTGAAGTTGATTCGGTCAACGTGCTGGTTCAGAAGGGCAAGCAAAAGCGCTTCGGCCGTTCGATGGGCCGCCGCAAGGACGTGAAGAAGGCGTACGTTTGCCTGAAGCCCGGCCAGGAAATCAACTTTGAAGCGGAGGCCAAGTAATCATGGCAATCGTGAAAGTTAAGCCGACATCGCCGGGTCGCCGCGCGATGGTCAAGGTGGTCAACAAGAACCTGCACCAGGGCAAGCCGTACGCGGCACTGCTCGACTCGCAGAGCTCGACCGCCGGCCGTAACAACAACGGTCGTATCACCACGCGTCACAAGGGTGGTGGTCACAAGCAGCACTACCGTATCGTCGATTTCCGTCGCACGAAGGATGGCATCCCGGCAAAGGTCGAGCGTCTCGAGTACGACCCGAACCGTAGCGCGAACATCGCGCTGGTGCTCTACGCAGACGGCGAACGTCGTTACATCATCGCCCCGAAGGGCCTGACCGTCGGCCAACAGCTGATGTCGGGTTCGGAAGCGCCGATCCGTGCAGGCAACACGCTGCCGATCCGCAATATTCCGGTCGGTACGACGATCCACTGCATCGAGATGCTGCCGGGCAAGGGCGCGCAAATGGCGCGTTCGGCTGGCACGTCGGCCATGCTGCTGGCACGTGAAGGCGTCTACGCGCAGGTTCGTCTGCGTTCGGGCGAAATCCGCCGCGTGCACATCGAGTGCCGTGCAACGATCGGTGAAGTCGGCAACGAAGAGCATAGCCTGCGCCAGATCGGCAAGGCTGGCGCGAACCGCTGGCGCGGTATCCGCCCGACGGTGCGTGGCGTTGCGATGAACCCGGTTGATCACCCGCACGGTGGTGGTGAGGGCAAGACGGCTGCAGGTCGCGACCCGGTGAGCCCGTGGGGTACGCCGGCTAAGGGTTACCGCACCCGCAGCAACAAGCGCACGACGACGATGATCGTCCAGCGCCGTCACAAGCGTTAAGGAGTAGGCAATGGCACGTTCTGTAAAAAAAGGTCCGTTCTGCGACGCCCATTTGCTGAAGAAAGTTGAGGCGGCTGCAGCTTCGCGCGACAAAAAGCCGATCAAGACCTGGTCGCGTCGCTCGACGATTCTGCCGGATTTCATCGGCCTGACGATCGCTGTTCACAACGGCCGTCAACACGTTCCGGTGTACATCTCGGAAAACATGGTCGGCCACAAGCTTGGCGAGTTCGCACTGACCCGTACGTTCAAGGGTCACGCGGCCGACAAGAAGGCCAAGAAATAAGGGGCAATCAAGATGGAAGTGAAAGCAATTCATCGCGGTGCCCGCATCTCGGCGCAGAAAACGCGCCTTGTGGCTGACCAGATCCGCGGTTTGCCGGTCGACAAGGCGCTGAACGTCCTGACGTTCTCGCCGAAGAAGGCGGCTGGCATCGTGAAGAAGGTTGTGCTGTCGGCAATCGCGAATGCGGAGCACAACGAAGGCGCTGATATCGACGAGCTCAAGATCAAGAGCATCTACGTCGACAAGGCTGCATCGCTCAAGCGTTTCACCGCGCGCGCCAAGGGCCGCGGTAACCGCATCGAGAAGCAATCCTGTCACATCACTGTGACGGTCGGGAATTAAGGAGCCATACGATGGGACAGAAAATTCATCCGACTGGCTTCCGCCTGGCTGTCAGCCGCAATTGGGCTTCGCGTTGGTACGCGAACAACAACAATTTCGCGGCGATGCTGCAGGAAGACATCGGTGTTCGTGAATACCTGAAGAAGAAGCTGAAGAACGCTTCGGTCGGTCGGGTCGTCATCGAGCGTCCGGCGAAGAACGCGCGCATCACGATTTACAGCTCGCGTCCGGGCGTGGTCATCGGCAAGAAGGGCGAGGATATCGAACAGCTGAAGACGGAACTGCAGCGCCGCATGGGCGTGCCGGTTCACGTCAACATCGAGGAAATCCGCAAGCCGGAAACCGATGCTCAGCTGATCGCCGACTCGATCACGCAACAGCTCGAGCGCCGGATCATGTTCCGTCGCGCGATGAAGCGTGCGATGCAGAACGCGATGCGTCTGGGTGCCCAAGGCATCAAGATCATGAGCGCAGGCCGTCTGAACGGTATCGAAATCGCTCGTACGGAGTGGTATCGCGAAGGTCGCGTGCCGCTTCACACGCTGCGTGCTGATATCGACTACGCGACTTCGGAAGCGAAGACGACTTACGGGATCATCGGCGTCAAGGTGTGGGTCTACAAGGGCGATACGCTCGGCCGCAACGACGCACCGGTGGTGGAAGAAGTAGCCGAAGACAAGCGTCCGCGTCGCAATGCGCGTCCGGGCGACCGTCGTCCGCGCCGTGACGGCGAAGGCGGCGCTCCGGGTGCTCGTCGTGGCGCACCGCGCCGTGGCGCCGGCAAGCCCGAAGACGGCAAGACTGGAGAATAACGATGCTGCAACCGAAACGCAGAAAGTATCGTAAAGAGCAGAAGGGTCGTAACACCGGCAAGGCGACGCGCGGCAACGCAGTGTCGTTCGGTGAATTCGGCCTGAAGGCGATCGGTCGCGGTCGTTTGACCGCACGTCAGATTGAAGCGGCGCGTCGTGCAATGACGCGTCACATCAAGCGTGGCGGCCGCATCTGGATCCGGATCTTCCCGGACAAGCCGATTTCGCAGAAGCCGGCCGAAGTGCGTATGGGTAACGGTAAGGGTAACCCGGAGTACTACGTCGCCGAGATTCAGCCGGGCAAGATGCTCTATGAAATGGACGGCGTAACCGAAGAACTGGCACGCGAAGCGTTCCGTCTGGCTGCAGCCAAGCTGCCGCTGAAGACGGCATTCATCGTGCGCCAGCTCGGCGCCTAAGGAGAAAACATGAAGGCTTCCGAACTTCTCCAGAAAGACCAGGCCGCGCTCAACAAGGAGCTGGCGGACCTGCTGAAGGCGCAATTCGGCCTGCGCATGCAACTCGCGACCCAGCAGCTCACGAACACGAGCCAGCTGAAGAAGGTTCGTCGCGACATCGCACGTGTGCGGACCGTCATGACTCAGAAGGCGAACCAGAAATGAACGATAGCGTGAAAACCTCGCTGAAGCGGACGCTGGTCGGTCGGGTCGTCAGCAACAAGATGGACAAGACCGTCACCGTGCTGATCGAGCACCGCGTCAAGCACCCGATCTACGGCAAGTATGTCGTGCGTTCGAAGAAGTACCACGCGCACGATGAAGCGAACACCTACAACGAAGGCGATCTCGTCGAAATCCAGGAAACGCGTCCTGTTTCGAAGACGAAGGCCTGGACGGTGTCGCGCCTCGTCGAAGCCGCTCGTGTCATCTAAGCGGGCAGCGCAGTAGGCAGTAACGGGCACTTCGTCACGAAGTGCTTGAAATCGCAAAGTTTTTGCTTGCGTGACCGGGATTATTTGTTATAATCCCGGTCTTCCCTCTTTATGGGAGCCCCGTCGCGGGCGAAGTTGGTGGGGGAAGCGGACTGGCGCCTGCCTGTCCGAAAGATTCACCGAATTGCGATGGCGGGTTTCGTTTGCCGTCGCTGCTGTTCCAACCCAAGCAGCCGATTGGCTGACGGGACCAAGACTGACCGAATGCATCATGGTGGTGCATCCGGATTAAGTTGGGAAAGACAAACCATGATCCAGACCGAATCTCGGCTCGAAGTAGCCGACAACACGGGTGCACGTGAAGTCCTGTGCATCAAGGTGCTCGGCGGCTCGAAGCGTCGTTATGCCGGCATTGGCGACATCATCAAGGTGAGCGTCAAAGAGGCAACGCCGCGCGGGCGCGTGAAGAAAGGCGAAATTTACAACGCCGTGGTGGTCCGCACCGCCAAGGGCGTGCGCCGTCAAGACGGCTCGCTGATCAAGTTCGACGGCAACGCCGCTGTGCTTTTGAATAACAAGCTCGAGCCGATCGGCACCCGTATCTTCGGGCCGGTGACGCGTGAGCTGCGTAGCGAACGATTCATGAAGATCGTTTCGCTGGCGCCGGAAGTGCTGTAAGGAGTCGCGATGAACAAGATTCGCAAAGGTGACGAAGTCATCGTCGTCACTGGCAAGGACAAGGGCAAGCGCGGCGTCGTGCTGGCTGTCGGTGCTGAACATGTGACGGTTGAAGGTATCAACCTCGTCAAGAAGCATGTGAAGCCGAACCCGATGAAGGGTACGACGGGCGGCGTGGAAGCGAAGACGATGCCCCTGCATATTTCGAACGTCGCACTGGTCGACGCGAATGGCAAGGCGTCGCGTGTTGGCATCAAGGTCGAGGAAGGCAAGAAGGTTCGCTTCCTGAAGACGACCGGTGCCGTACTGAGCGCCTGACGCAGCGGAGTAAAAAATGGCTCGTTTTCAAGAGTTTTACAAAGAAAAGGTTGTGCCCGGCCTGATCGAGAAGTTCGGTTACAAGTCGGTCATGGAAGTGCCGCGCATCACCAAGATCACGCTGAACATGGGTCTTGGCGAAGCGATCGCTGACAAGAAGATCATCGAGAACGCCGTTGGCGACCTCACGAAGATCGCCGGCCAGAAGCCGGTCGTCACGAAGGCCCGCAAGGCAATCGCTGGCTTCAAGATCCGCCAGGGTTACCCGATCGGCGCGATGGTGACGCTGCGTGGCCGCGCGATGTACGAATTCCTCGACCGTTTCGTGACGGTTGCCCTGCCCCGCGTGCGTGACTTCCGCGGTGTGTCGGGTCGTGCTTTCGATGGCCGTGGCAACTACAACATCGGTGTGAAAGAGCAGATCATTTTCCCCGAAATCGATTACGACAAGATCGACGCACTGCGTGGGCTGAACATCAGCATCACGACGACTGCGAAGACCGACGACGAAGCAAAGGCTCTGCTCGCCAGCTTCAAGTTCCCGTTCAGAAACTGAGGTTACCGTGGCTAAACTGGCACTGATCGAACGTGAAAAGAAGCGCGCCCGCCTGGTCGCGAAGTTCGCAGCAAAGCGCGAAGCGCTGAAGGCGATCGTCGAAGACCAAAGCAAGTCGGAAGAAGAGCGCTACGAAGCACGCCTGGAGCTGCAGCAACTGCCCCGCAACGCAAACCCGACCCGCCAGCGCAACCGCTGCGCGATCACGGGCCGTCCGCGTGGCACGTTCCGTAAATTCGGCCTCGCGCGTAACAAGATTCGTGAAATCGCATTCCGTGGCGAGATTCCTGGCCTGACCAAGGCGAGCTGGTAATAGGAGAAACGTAAATGAGCATGAGTGATCCTATCGCCGATATGCTGACTCGCATCCGCAACGCGCAGATGGTCGAGAAGGTATCGGTCGCGATGCCCTCGTCGAAGGTCAAGGTTGCAATCGCGCAAGTCCTGAAGGACGAAGGTTATATCGACGATTTCGCCGTGAAGGCGGAAGGTGCGAAGTCCGAACTGAATATCGCGCTGAAGTACTACGCAGGTCGCCCGGTCATCGAACGCCTCGAGCGCGTGTCGAAGCCTGGTCTGCGCGTGTACCGCGGCCGTAACGACATTCCGCAGGTCATGAACGGCCTCGGTGTGGCAATCGTGTCGACGCCGAAGGGCGTGATGACCGACCGCAAGGCGCGCGCTACCGGCGTCGGCGGCGAAGTCATCTGCTACGTCGCTTAAAGCCGAGGAGAGAGAAACATGTCTCGAGTAGGTAAGAGCCCGATCGCGCTGCAAGGCGCGGAAGTCAAGCTGGCCGACGGTGCGATCACCGTCAAGGGCCCGCTGGGCACCATCACGCAAGCGATCAATCCGCTCGTGAACGTGGCGAACAACGACGGCACGCTGAATCTGTCGCCGGTCGACGAAAGCCGCGAAGCAAATGCACTGTCGGGCACGATGCGCGCGATCATCGCGAATGCCGTGCACGGCGTGACCAAGGGTTTCGAGCGCAAGCTGACGCTGGTTGGCGTCGGTTACCGTGCGCAAGCGCAAGGCGACAAGCTGAACCTGTCGCTGGGTTTCTCGCACCCGGTGGTGCACCAGATGCCGGAAGGCGTCAAGGCTGAAACCCCGACGCAAACCGAAATCGTGATCAAGGGGATCAACAAGCAACAAGTCGGTCAAGTGGCTGCGGAAGTCCGCGGTTACCGTCCGCCGGAGCCCTACAAGGGCAAGGGCGTGCGTTATGCCGACGAGGTTGTGATCCTCAAAGAAACGAAGAAGAAGTAAGGGTGCGCAATCATGGATAAGACTCAATCTCGCCTGCGCCGCGCTCGCCAGACGCGTATCAAGATCGCTGAGCTGCAGGTCGCGCGTCTCGCCGTGCATCGCACGAACACGCACATCTACGCTCAAGTGTTCTCGCCCTGCGGCACCAAGGTGCTCGCCAGCGCGTCGACGCTCGAAGCTGAAGTGCGCGCTGAACTGGCCGACAAGTCGGGCAAGGGCGGCAACGTGAATGCCGCGACGCTGATCGGCAAGCGTATTGCCGAGAAGGCAAAGGCTGCCGGCATCGAATCCGTCGCCTTCGATCGCTCGGGCTTCCGCTACCACGGCCGCGTCAAGGCGCTGGCTGAGGCAGCTCGCGAAGCTGGGCTCAAGTTCTAAGGAAGGAATTCGTCATGGCAAAGATGCAAGCGAAAGTTCAGGCTGACGAGCGCGACGACGGCCTTCGCGAAAAGATGATTTCGGTCAACCGCGTGACCAAGGTCGTGAAGGGTGGCCGTATTCTCGGCTTCGCCGCACTGACCGTGGTCGGCGACGGCGATGGCCGCATCGGTATGGGCAAGGGCAAGGCGAAGGAAGTGCCGGTCGCTGTCCAGAAGGCAATGGAACAAGCTCGCCGCAACATGTTCAAGGTGCCGCTCAAGAACGGCACGCTGCAACACGAAGTGCACGGCAAGCACGGCGCATCGGCCGTCCTCCTCGCTCCGGCGAAGGCAGGTACGGGCGTGATCGCCGGTGGCCCGATGCGCGCAGTGTTCGACGTGATGGGCGTTCAGAACGTCGTGGCGAAGAGCCACGGTTCGACGAACCCGTACAACCTCGTTCGCGCCACGCTGGACGGCCTGCGCAAGCAGTCGACCCCGGCAGACATCGCGGCGAAGCGCGGCAAGTCCGTCGAAGAAATTTTGGGCTAAGCCCGGGTGGTCACCATGTCTGAAAAAACTGTCAAGGTTCAGCTCGTCAAGAGCCTGATCGGGACCCGCGAATCGCACCGCGCGACCGTGCGTGGCCTGGGCCTGCGCCGACTCAACTCGGTTAGCGAGCTGCAGGACACGCCGGCGGTCCGCGGCATGATCAACAAGGTCTCGTACCTCGTTAAGGTCATCGCGTAAGCGGCCCTACGGATCAAGGAGTTGATATGGAATTGAATAACCTGAAGCCGGCCGCTGGCGCCAAGCACGCCAAGCGTCGCGTCGGTCGTGGCATCGGTTCGGGCCTCGGCAAGACGGCTGGCCGTGGTCACAAGGGTCAGAAATCGCGTTCGGGCGGCTTCCACAAAGTCGGTTTCGAAGGCGGTCAGATGCCGCTGCAACGTCGTCTGCCGAAGCGCGGCTTCACGTCGCTGACGAAGGAATTCGTCGGTGAAGTGCGCCTGGGCGACCTCGAGAAGCTGCCGGTCGACGAAATCGATCTGCTCGCACTGAAGCAAGCCGGCCTGGTCGGCGAGCTGACGAAGAGCGCAAAGATCATCGCGACGGGCGAACTGAAGCGCAAGATCGTCGTGAAGGGTCTCGGTGCCACCAAGGGTGCGCGCGCTGCGATCGAAGCGGCTGGCGGTTCGTTCGCCGAGTGACACGCGTAGCGCGTCGTCACTTGCATTCATCGGAGAAGGTACTTGGCTAACAGCCCGAGTCTTGCAAAACCCGGTCGAAGCACGGCGAAATTCGGCGATCTGCGCCGGCGAGCGATGTTCCTGCTCCTGGCGCTGATCGTCTATCGCATCGGCGCGCACATTCCCGTGCCGGGCATCGATCCGGATCAACTGGCCAAGCTGTTCCAGAGCCAGGCGGGCGGCATCCTGGGCATGTTCAACATGTTCTCGGGTGGCGCACTTTCCCGCTTCACGATCTTTGCGCTGGGGATCATGCCGTACATCTCGGCGTCGATCATCATGCAGTTGCTGGCGATCGTTTCGCCGCAGCTCGAGGCGCTGAAGAAGGAAGGGCAGGCAGGGCAACGGAAGATCACGCAGTACACGCGGTATTTCACCGTGGTGCTCGCGACCTTCCAGGCGTTCGGTATCGCGGCTGCGCTGGAAAATCAGCCGGGCCTCGTCACCGATCCCGGCATGCTGTTCCGTCTGACGACGGTCGTGACGCTGGTAACGGGCACGATGTTCCTGATGTGGCTCGGCGAGCAGATTACCGAGCGTGGTCTGGGCAACGGTATCTCGATCATCATCTTCGGCGGGATCGCAGCAGGGTTCCCGAATGCCGTGGGTGGGTTGTTCGAACTGGTGCGTACGGGTTCGATGAGCATCATTTCGGCGATCATCATCGTCGTTCTGATCGCCGCGGTGACTTACCTGGTCGTGTTCATCGAACGCGGTCAGCGCAAGATCCTCGTGAACTACGCGAAGCGCCAGGTCGGCAACAAGATCTACGGTGGGCAGTCGTCGCATCTGCCGCTGAAGCTGAACATGTCGGGCGTGATTCCGCCGATCTTCGCATCGTCGATCATTCTGTTCCCGGCAACGATTCTCGGCTGGTTCAGTACCGGTCAGCCGACGGGAAGCTGGATTTCCAATACGTTGCATAACGTTGCGGAAGCGCTGAAGCCGGGCCAGCCGGTGTATGTGCTGCTGTACACGCTGGCGATCGTGTTTTTCTGCTTCTTCTACACCGCACTGGTGTTCAACAGCAGGGAGACCGCGGATAACCTGAAGAAGAGCGGCGCGTTTGTTCCGGGCATCCGTCCGGGCGATCAGACCGCGCGATATATCGACCGCATCCTCACGCGTCTGACGCTGGCCGGTGCGATCTACATCGTCTTCGTGTGTCTGCTGCCGGAATTCCTGGTGCTGCGCTGGAACGTGCCGTTTTATTTTGGTGGAACGTCGCTGCTGATCATTGTCGTCGTCACGATGGACTTTATGGCGCAGGTGCAGTCGTACGTTATGTCGCAACAGTATGAGTCGCTGCTCAAGAAGGCAAACTTCAAGGGCGGCAACATCCCGATGCGTTGAAAGGACTATGGCCAAAGACGATGTAATCCAGATGCAGGGTGAGGTGATTGAAAACCTCCCGAATGCGACCTTCCGCGTGAAGCTGGAAAACGGCCATGTCGTGTTGGGGCATATTTCCGGGAAGATGCGGATGCACTACATCCGCATCCTGCCGGGCGACAAGGTGACGGTTGAATTGACGCCTTACGATCTGTCTCGTGCGCGGATCGTGTTCCGGGCGAAGTGATTTGAAAAAAGGGTATTATCATGAAAGTGATGGCATCGGTTAAGCGCATTTGCCGCAATTGCAAGATCATCAAGCGCAAAGGCGTCGTTCGCGTGATCTGCAGCTCGGATCCGCGCCACAAGCAGCGCCAAGGCTGACCGCGCGTTTGTTTGCGCTTTTTGTTTGAGGAAAAACAATGGCTCGTATCGCAGGGGTTAACATCCCGAATCACCAGCATACCGAGATCGGCCTGACGGCTATCTTCGGTATCGGCCGCACCCGTTCGCGCAGCATCTGCGTGGCAGCTGGCGTCGATTTTTCGAAGAAGGTCAAGGATCTGACCGACGCAGACCTGGAAAAGCTGCGTGAAGAAGTAGGCAAGTTTGTCGTCGAAGGCGATCTGCGCCGTGAAGTGACGATGAACATCAAGCGCCTGATGGACCTCGGTTGCTACCGCGGCGTCCGTCATCGCAAGGGCCTGCCGATGCGCGGTCAGCGTACGCGTACGAACGCACGTACCCGCAAGGGTCCGCGTCGTGCAGCGCAAGCGCTGAAGAAGTAAGCGGAACTGACAGTTACAGGAAAACGTAATGGCTAAGGCTTCGAACACCGCGGCGCAACGCGTTCGCAAGAAGGTTAAGAAGAACGTCGCTGAAGGCGTGGTTCACGTTCACGCGTCGTTCAACAACACGATCATCACGATCACCGATCGCCAAGGCAACGCTCTGGCATGGGCGACGTCGGGCGGTCAGGGCTTCAAGGGCTCGCGCAAATCGACGCCGTTCGCTGCTCAGGTCGCAGCCGAGTCGGCTGGCCGCGTCGCGATGGAATACGGCGTGAAGAATCTGGAAGTGCGGATCAAGGGCCCGGGCCCGGGTCGCGAGTCGGCAGTGCGCGCACTGCACGGCCTCGGCATCAAGATCACCGCGATTTCGGACGTCACCCCGATTCCGCACAACGGCTGCCGCCCGCCGAAGCGTCGTCGTATCTAAGGATGTGCTGGCACGCTCGTGCTAGCGCATTGCCTGTCGCCGCTCAGCGTCGACGGGCGTTGCTTTTTTGATTGACTAAGCCCACCGTTCGCCCCAAAGGGAGCGGACTAGCGCGGATTCCGATCCGCGTGACTGATTGATAAAGGAATGCAAAGTGGCACGTTATATCGGCCCCAAAGCCAAGCTGTCCCGCCGTGAAGGCACCGACCTGTTCCTGAAGAGCGCGCGCCGCTCGCTCGCCGACAAGTGCAAGCTCGACAGCAAGCCGGGTCAGCACGGCCGTACCTCGGGCGCACGTACGTCCGACTACGGTACGCAGCTGCGCGAAAAGCAGAAGGTCAAGCGTATCTACGGCGTGCTGGAACGTCAGTTCCGTCGTTACTTCGCTGAAGCCGATCGCCGCAAGGGCAACACGGGTGAAAACCTGCTGCAACTGCTCGAATCGCGCCTCGACAACGTCGTGTATCGCATGGGTTTCGGCTCGACCCGCGCTGAAGCGCGTCAGCTGGTGAGCCACAAGTCGATCACCGTGAACGGCGTCGTCGCAAACGTCCCGTCGCAGCAAGTGAAGGCGGGTGACGTCATCGCGATCCGCGAAAAGGCGAAGAAGCAGGCGCGTATCGTCGAAGCGCTGTCGCTGGCCGAGCAAGGCGGCATGCCGAGCTGGGTTGCAGTCGATGCGAAGAAGTTCGAAGGCACGTTCAAGCAAATGCCGGAACGCGCTGAAATCGCAGGCGACATCAACGAAAGCCTGATCGTCGAATTGTATTCGCGTTAATCCGATTGACGGCCGAGGTACCCCGATTGCGTTGCGCAAGGAGGGGCCTCGGCTGTTTATTTTCTGGTTGTTACCGGTCAGCCTTATCGGTGTAACGAGCCGAGGGTATTGAAAAGGAAAGCCCATGCAAACCAGTTTGCTGAAACCCAAGATCATCGCCGTGGAATCGCTGGGCGAGAACCACGCGAGGGTGGTCATGGAACCGTTTGAACGCGGTTACGGCCACACCTTGGGCAATGCGCTTCGCCGCGTGCTGCTGTCGTCGATGGTGGGCTACGCGCCGACCGAAGTCACGATCGCGGGCGTGGTGCACGAGTACTCGACGCTGGATGGCGTGCAGGAAGACGTCGTCAACCTGCTGCTGAACCTGAAGGGCGTGGTGTTCAAGCTGCATAACCGTGACGAAGTGACGGTTACGCTGCGCAAGGAAGGCGAAGGCGTCGTGACGGCCGGCGATATCGAGCTGGCTCACGATTGCGAAGTCATCAATCCGAATCACGTGATTGCGCACCTGTCGAAGGGTGGCAAGCTCGACGTTCAGATCAAGATCGAAAAGGGTCGCGGCTATGTGCCCGGCAACGTCCGTCGCTACGGCGAAGACACGGCCAAGATCATCGGCCGCATCGTCCTCGACGCATCGTTCTCGCCGGTTCGCCGCGTGAGCTACGCTGTCGAGAGCGCACGTGTCGAGCAGCGTACCGACCTCGACAAGCTCGTGATGAACATCGAGACGAGCGGCGTGATCACGCCGGAAGAAGCGATCCGCCAGTCGGCCCGCATCCTGGTCGACCAGTTGTCCGTGTTCGCGGCGCTGGAAGGCACGGAAACGGCAGCCGAAGCGCCGTCGCGTGCACCGCAGATCGATCCGATCCTGCTGCGTCCGGTGGACGATCTCGAGCTGACGGTTCGTTCGGCGAACTGCCTGAAGGCCGAGAACATCTACTACATCGGCGATCTGATCCAGCGCACGGAAAACGAGCTGCTGAAGACGCCGAACCTCGGTCGCAAGTCGCTCAACGAGATCAAGGAAGTGCTCGCTTCGCGCGGTCTCACGCTGGGCATGAAGCTCGAGAACTGGCCGCCGGCTGGTCTCGACAAGTAAGCCCGGTTGTAGCCTCGCTATAGCTGTAGTTGGCAAGGATGCGGATTTTCCTTTAAAATCCGCATCTTGCTTTTTTTCGTTACCGGCCCGTGCACCCTCCGAGGTGCGATAGAAGAGCTGGATCAAAACTTTGAATCAAGGAAACTGAAATGCGCCATCGTCATGGTCTGCGGAAACTGAATCGCACGAGCAGCCACCGTCTGGCTATGCTCCGTAACATGTCCAACTCGCTGATCGAGCACGAAGTCATCAAGACGACGCTGCCGAAGGCGAAGGAACTCCGTAAAGTCGTCGAGCCGCTGATCACGCTCGGCAAGAAGCCGTCGCTGGCAAACCGTCGCCTGGCGTTCAACCGCCTGCGCGATCGTGACTCGGTCGCGAAGCTGTTCGACGTCCTCGGCCCGCGTTTCGCGAACCGCCCGGGCGGCTACCTGCGCGTGCTGAAGTTCGGCTTCCGCGTGGGCGACAACGCACCGATGGCACTGGTCGAACTGCTCGACCGTCCGGAAGTCGACGAAACGGAAAACGTGCAAGAAGCTGAGTAAGCTTCCGGTACGCAGCAGTATCTGAAAGGGGCCGAGCAATTGCTTGGCCCTTTTTGTTTTCGAGATGCCGGCTGCGATCGATTGTCGCAGGCCGGTGCCGGCAGCGTCGCGCGGGCTGCGCTACGATACGGGCAACCGGCGCGGTTCCTGAACGGGTAACGGGCGCCGGCAGGAGCCGGCACACCAGCGAGGAGAGCGCGGATGATAGTGGTGCTGATGCTGACGACGGTCCCCGATGCGGCGACGGCCGCGGCGCTCGCCGACGGCGCGCTCGACGCGCGGCTTGCGGCGTGCGTGTCGGAGCTCGGCACGATCAAGTCGCGCTATCACTGGCAGGGCAAGGTCGAAACGGCTGACGAGATCCAGTTGCTGTTCAAGACGAGCCCCATCCGGGCGCTCGAACTGGAGCGATTTATTCTCGCGCATCACCCGTACGAGACGCCCGAAATCGTCTCGTGGCAGACGACGGCATCGGCCGCGTATGGCCAATGGGTGACCAGCGAAACTCAACGTCAATTTCATGTTTAACGGTATGGCGCTTTCGGTGCGCGTGCGCGCGCTGCGGTTTCTTGCGGTCCTGTTGTCGTTCGTGCTCGTGCTGGGCGGCCTGTCCGTCGCGCGCGCGGCCGACGATTTCCTCGATCCGTCGGTTGCGTTCAAGTTCAGCGCGAGCGAATCGCCGGGACAGGTCGACGTCCGCTTCAAGATCGCCAACGGCTACTACATGTACCGCGAGCGCTTCGCGTTCGCGGTGAAGAGCGGCCAGGCGACGCTCGGCGAGCCGCAGTACCCGGCCGGCCACGTGAAGTTCGACCAGACGTTCCAGAAGGACGTCGAGACCTATCGTGACGAAGTGGTCGTTCACGTGCCGGTGAAGCAGGCGGCCGGGCCGTTCGAACTCGCGGTGACGTCGCAAGGGTGCGCGGACGAAGGGATCTGCTATCCGCCGGCCGAGCACGTGGTGAAGGTCGACGGCGCCGCGCTCGGCGCCGCATCGTCATCCAGCGACACGGCTGCCGCGGGTAGCTGGTTCGACAAGGTCACGAGCGCCGATTTCGCGCAGTCGCTGCTCGAAGGCCACGGCTTCTTCACGATCGTCGCGCTCTACTTCCTCGCGGGTGTCGTGCTGAGCCTGCTGCCGTGTTCGTACCCGATGATTCCGATCGTGTCCGCGATCATCATCGGCCAGGGCACGCGCGCGACGCACGCACGCGGCTTCGCGCTGTCGCTGACTTACGTGCTCGGCATGGCGCTGGTCTACACGGTACTCGGCATCGCCGCCGCGCTGGTCGGTCAGAGCCTCGGCGCGTGGTTGCAGAACCCGTGGGTGCTCGGCGCATTCGGCGTGCTGCTGACCGCGTTCGCGGTGTCGCTGATCTCGGGCAGGGACATCGCACTGCCGGCGCGCTGGCAGAACGGCGCGGCCGACGCATCGAGCGCGCGCCAGGGCGGCCACTTCGTCGCGGTCGCGGCGATGGGTGCGTTGTCGGCGCTGGTCGTCGGCGCGTGCATGACGGCGCCGTTGTTCGCCGTGCTCGCGTTCATCGCGCACACGGGCAATGCGTTGCTCGGCGGTGCCGCGCTGTTCGCGATGGGGCTGGGGCTCGGCGTGCCGCTGCTGGTCGTCGGCGTCGGGGCCGGCACGGTGCTGCCGCGCGCGGGCGCGTGGATGGACGGCGTGAAGGTGTTCTTCGGCATCGTGCTGCTCGCAGCCGCGCTGTGGATCGTATGGCCGGTGTTGGCGGGCGGGCTGAAGATGGTGCTCGCGGCGTTGTGGCTGCTGATCGCGGCTGCGGCGCTCGGACTGTTCACGCCGAATGCCGGCGCTGCGTCGATCTGGCGCCGCCTGGGCCGCGGCTTGGGGGCCGCGCTCGCGATCTGGGCCGCGACGCTGCTCGTCGGCCTGGCCGCGGGCTCGAGCGATCCCGTCAAGCCGCTGGCCGTGCTGGCGGCGCGTACGGTGGCGTCCGGCGGCGCGGCGACGGCCGGCGTGGCTGCCGCGCAGGATGGCCCTGCGTTCGCGCCGGTGCGCTCCATTGGCGAACTGGATGCGCTGCTCAAGACATCGGGCCAGCCCGTGATGCTCGACTTCTACGCCGACTGGTGCGTGAGCTGCAAGGAGATGGAACATCTGACGTTCACCGACGCGCGCGTGCAGGCGCGGCTCGCGCGGCTTCACCTCGTGCGCGCGGACGTCACCGCGAACAACGCGGACGATCAGGCGCTCCTCAAGCGCTTCAACCTGTTCGGGCCGCCGGGCATCATCTTCTTCGATCGCAACGGCAACGAGATCGGCCGCGTGGTCGGCTATCAGGCGGCCGACACCTTCTTGCGCAGCCTCGACCGGGCAGCCGTTCCGACGGTATGACGATGACCCGCCGGAGGCGAACCGCGGAAGAGACGATTCGGGCCGGCTGACAACCGCGATCGACGGTAAACAAAAAACGGCGGAACACCGGGGTGTTCCGCCGTTTTTTGCAGGTGCGTGCCGGTGCGCGATCAGCGTTGCGCTTTCAGCAGACGCGCGGCATCGAGCGCGAAGTACGTGAGCACGCCGTCGGCGCCCGCGCGCTTGAACGCGAGCAGCGATTCGAGCACGACCTTGTCGTGGTCGAGCCACCCGTTCATCGCGGCCGCCTTCAGCATCGCGTACTCGCCGCTCACCTGGTACACGTAGGTCGGGAAGCGGAACTCGTCCTTTACGCGGCGCACGATGTCGAGATACGGCATGCCGGGCTTGACCATCACCATGTCGGCGCCTTCGTCGATGTCGAGGCGCACTTCGCGCAGCGCTTCGTCGCTGTTCGCCGGATCCATCTGGTAGGTCATCTTGTTGCCCTTGCCCAGATTGGACGCCGAACCGACCGCGTCGCGGAACGGGCCGTAGAACGCCGACGCGAACTTCGCCGAGTAGGCCATGATCCGCGTATGGATATGGCCGTCGCTTTCCAGCATCTCGCGGATCGCGCCGATGCGGCCGTCCATCATGTCCGACGGCGCGACGATGTCGACGCCGGCTTCAGCCTGCGCGCGAGCCTGGTCGACCAGGATCTCGATCGTGTCGTCGTTGATCACGTAGGCGTTCTCGTCGAGCACACCGTCCTGGCCGTGGCTCGTGTACGGATCGAGCGCGACGTCGGTCAGCACGCCGAGTTCGGGGAAGTGCTTCTTCAGCTCGCGCACCGCGCGCGGGATCAGGCCCTCCGGATTGGCCGCCTCGCGGCCGTCCGGCGTCTTCAGCGACGGCTCGATGGCCGGGAACAGCGACAGCACGGGCACGCCGAGTTCGACGCATTGCTCGGCGACGTGCATCAGCAGATCGACCGACACGCGTTCGACGCCGGGCATCGACGGGATGGGCTGGCGTTCGTTGGTGCCTTCGACGACGAACACCGGGTAGATCAGGTCGTCGGTGGTCAGGCGGTTTTCGCGCATCAGGCGGCGGGAGAAGTCGTCGCGGCGCATCCGGCGCGGACGATGAAGCGGATGGAAGCTCATGGCGATTTGGCAGAAATCAGGGCAAGAAGAACCTTACGGAACCCTTAGGTCATTTTCGAGATCGTTGGTATATGATAGCGATCGAGCGGCCCGCGTTGCGTGCAGCTCCCCGCTTCTCCTCCCTGAGCGGGTGCCTGTCGTTTTTCGATTAGGCTGTTTGACCCGCCGTTCAACGGCGGGTTTTTTTATGAGCCGGCCGAATTCGCAGGTGCCGTCAGGTGCGCACGGCCGATCCCAGCCGCGCGTTGCCCGCTCATTGTGCTACAGGCTCGCCTTTTTCGTCGGCGACGGACGGCCGCAGCCAGCTCTCGATCAGTTCATGAGCCTCGTCGAGCCCCGTGCGCTTCAGCGCCGAGAACAGCTGGACCGTCAGCTTGCCCTTCACACCCTGGTCGCGATACGCGTCGAGCCCCTTTTGCGTGTTGCGCAGCGCGTTGATGCTTTCCTGGCGCGTCAATTTGTCGCACTTCGTCAGCAGCGTGTGGATCGGCTTGCCGGTCGGTGCGAACCACTCGATCATCCGGCGATCGAGCTCGGTGAGCGGGCGGCGCGAATCCATCATCAGGATCAGACCGCAGAGCTGCGAGCGCGTCGCGAGATAGGACGACAGCAGCATCTCCCAGTGCGCCTTCGCGGCGCCGGGCACTTCCGCATAGCCGTAGCCGGGCAGGTCGACGAGATTCGCGACGGGCTCGGCGGCCGGGCCGACGGAGAAGTAGTTGATATGCTGCGTGCGGCCGGGCGTCTTCGACGCGAAGGCCAGCCGCTTCTGGTTGCACAGCACGTTGATCGCCGTCGACTTGCCGGCATTCGAGCGGCCCGCGAACGCGATTTCCGGCTGGACCGTCGGCGGCAGGTCGCGCAGATGGTTGACGGTCGTGTAGAAGCGGGCTTGATGGAGCAGAAAGGCCATGGGAACCGGAAGGACGGGCGGCGCGAGCCGCTTGGTGGAGGCGGGGTAGCCCCGATAGGCGCGGGAGCTTTCAGCACGATATTGTACAATACGGCGGTTTTACCGAAGGCCACCGGGCGCCTGCCTCGCGCTTTTATGTGGCTTCTGCGGTAGACTGAACGCCGTCGTTTTTTGCAGAACCTCAAATTCCCACAAGACGAAACAGGGTGTGCGAATGAATCGACTGTGCAAGTCTCTGATGGTGCTTCAGGTTGCAGCAGGGTTCGTAGGTTTCGTAGCGGAGGCAAACGCGGCAGATGCGGCCAAACCGGATCTGGACCGCGGCAAGGCGATTGCCGGGCAGGTTTGCGCGTCGTGTCACGGCGCCGACGGCAACAGCGCGTCGGGCAGTTTCCCGAAGCTTGCCGGCCAGCATCCCGAATATCTGGTCAAGCAGTTGAACGACTTCAAGGCGCAGCCGGGCGCGAAGGGGCCGGCGCGTAACAACGCGGTGATGGTCGGATTCGCGAGCGCGTTGAGCGCGGACGACATGCGCAATGTCGCCGCGTACTACGGGTCGCAGACGACGAAGCTCGGTACCGCGCGCGATGCGGCGGCCGTGCCGATCGGCCAGAAGATCTATCGCGGCGGCATCGCGGAAAAGGGTGTCCCCGCCTGCGCGAGCTGCCACGGGCCGACGGGGCAGGGGATCCCGGTCCAGTACCCGCGTCTGTCGGGGCAATGGGCCGATTACACGGTCGCGCAGTTGACCGCGTTCCAGCAGGGTGCCGGCGCGCGCAACAACAACGAGGCGATGCATCAGATCGCGTCGCGGCTGTCGGATACCGAGATCAAGGCCGTCGCGGATTACATCGCGGGCCTGCGTTGAGCGGTCCGCCGCGAATGGAATGACCGGGCGCCCGAAGGGCGGCCGGAGTCAGAACAAGAAAAGGGTGGGGCGCCGCGTCGTTGCGGTGGCCTCGCCCTTCTTTTTTGTCGGCACTCGCCGGGCCGAGCCGGAATGGAAGGGCATGCAGGCGATCGGGGCTGCGCCCCCGAAGCGAACATAGTAAGCGTGGGGGCCGTGTCCCCTTAGTCGGAGTTTGAATGAGCGTTACCACGTCGGGGTTGCAGTCGAAGTCGAGTCACGGTGCGTCGAAACGCGCGGTCGAGCTGCTGAGCTCGATGCGCTTCGCGATCGCGCTGCTGGTGGTGTTGTCGATCGCGAGCATCATCGGCACGGTCCTGACCCAGGACGATCCGTATCCGAACTACGTGAACCAGTTCGGGCCGTTCTGGGCGGACATCTTCCGCTCGCTCGGCCTGTACAACGTGTACAGCGCGTGGTGGTTCATGCTGATCCTGATCTTCCTCGTCGTGTCGATCTCGCTGTGCGTGATCCGCAACGCGCCGAAGATGCTCGCCGACGCGAAGAGCTGGAAGGACAAGGTCCGCGAAGGCAGCCTGCGCGCATTCCACCACAAGGCCGAGTACACGGCGTCCGGCACGCGCGCGAGCGTCGCGGCGACGCTCGCCACGTTCGTCGCGAAGGCCGGCTACAAGCACGTCGTGCGTGAAACCGACGGCGCGACGCTGATCTCCGCGAAGCGCGGCGCGATGACCAAGTGGGGCTACATCTCCGCGCACCTCGCGATCGTCGTGATCTGTATCGGCGGCCTGCTCGACAGCAACCTGCCGATCAAATTCCAGATGCTGATGTTCGGCAAGAGCCCGGTCAACACGAGCGCGACGATCAGCGAGATCTCGCCCGACCATCGGCTGTCCGCGTCGAACCCGACGTTCCGCGGCTATGCGTGGGTGCCGGAGGGCCAGTTCGTGTCGACCGCGATCCTGAACCAGCCGAGCGGCTCGCTGATCCAGGACCTGCCGTTCTCGATCCAGCTCGACAAGTTCATCGTCGATTACTACACGACGGGCATGCCGAAGCTGTTCGCGAGCGACATCGTCGTGATCGATCGCGAGACCGGCCGGAAGATCCCGGCGCGGGTCGAGGTCAACAAGCCGTTTACGTACAAGGGCGTGTCGATCTACCAGTCGAGCTTCCAGGATGGCGGCTCGCAGATGCAGATGACGGCCTATCCGATGACGGGCAGCCGTGCGGCGACCGTCCCCGTGAAGGGCACGATCGGCAGTTCGGCGCCGCTGCAGGTCCCGGGCGCCGACGGCGAGACGATCGAGTTCTCCGACTTCCGCGCGATCAACGTCGAGAACATGGCCGACGCGAACGGCAAGCCGGACGTACGCGGCGTCGCGACGACCAGCTCGCTGAAGGAAGTGTTCGACGAGCGGCTCGGCTCGGGCGCGAAGACGTCGAAGCCGACGCAGCTTCACAACATCGGCCCGTCGGTGCAGTACAAGATCCGCGGCAAGGACGGCCAGGCGCGCGAATTCAACAACTACATGCTGCCCGTCGACATGAACGGCGAGCGCGTGTTCCTCGCCGGCGTGCGCGCGAGCCCGAACGATCCGTTCCGCTACATGCGGATCCCGGCCGACAGCCAGGACTCGATCGGCGAATGGATGCGCCTGCGCGCCGCGCTCGAGGATCCGGCCGTGCGCACCGAAGCCGCCGCGCGCTTCGCGCAGCGTTCGCTGCCGGGCGACGCGTCGCTGCGCGGCCGTCTGCAGGACAGCGCATCGAAGGTGCTGACCCTTTTTGCGGCGAGCGACGACAGCGTCGGCCGCGGGGCGGACGGCCAGCCGGTCGGCGGCTTCCAGGCGGTGGCGACGTTCATCGACCGCTCGGTGCCGAAGGGCGAGCAGGAGAAGGCCGCGAGCCTGCTGCTGCGGATGCTCGAGGGCTCGATGTGGGAGGTGTGGCAGATCGCGCGCGAGCGTGCCGGCGAGCCGGCCGCGCAGCAGGGCACCGACACGATCCGCTTCGTGCAGAACGCGATCAACGCGCTATCCGACAGCTTCCTGTATGGATCGCCGGTCTATTTGCAGCTCGACTCGTTCAAGCAGGTGCAAGCTTCGGTATTTCAGTTGACGCGCGCGCCCGGCAAGAATCTGGTGTATCTTGGCAGCCTGCTGCTGGTCGCCGGCATCTTCTCGATGTTCTACGTACGCGAGCGGCGACTCTGGTTCTGGCTGAAGGACGCCGGTTCGGGCGTCGATGTGGTGATGGCAATGTCCACGGCCCGCAAGACCTTCGATTTCGAGAAAGAATTCGTGCAGACGCGCGACGCGGCCGGCGCCGCCTTGCGCGCCGCACCTCGCGACGCCGCGCCCGCCGGTGCGGCTTCGACGGCCCGCCCGCCTGCCGGCGGCGGTTCCGATTCCGAGAATTCCACCCGGTAAGATCATGGATCTCACGCAAGTTTCCTCTTCCCGTACGGCGTCGGCTCCGGCGTCGGCATCGTCGCCGCTGTTCGACGACCGTCCGTTCCTCGCGCGCCTGTCGCTGTTCGACTGGCTGTTCGCCCTGGCGCTGGTGGCGGGCGCGGGCTATGCGCTCGTGCACTACAACGCGCACATGGATTACTACGACAAGGCGGTGATGATCGGCACCGTGCCGGCGCTCGTCGCGCTCGGCTGGCGCTGGAAGCCCGCGCGGCTGATGATGGCGTCGATCGCCGTGCTGTCGCTGCTGTCGATCCAGATCTACCAGGGCGATCTCGCGCGCGCCGATTCGGCGTTCTTCCTCAAGTACTTCCTGTCGAGCCAGTCGGCGATCCTGTGGATGAGCGCGCTGTTCGTGCTCGCGACGATCTTCTACTGGATCGGCCTGCTGGCGCGCTCGGAAACGGGCGCCGCGATCGGCCAGAAGCTCACGTGGGTCGCCGTGCTGATCGGCTTCACGGGGCTGATGGTGCGCTGGTACGAGTCCTACCTGATCGGCGCGGACGTCGGGCATATCCCCGTGTCGAACCTCTATGAAGTGTTCGTCCTGTTCAGCCTGATCACCGCGCTGCTTTATCTGTACTACGAAGGCCACTACGGCACGCGTTCGCTCGGCGCGTTCGTGCTGCTGGTGATCAGCGCGGCGGTCGGCTTCCTGATGTGGTACTCGGTCGCGCGCGACGCGCAGCAGATCCAGCCGCTCGTGCCGGCCCTGCAAAGCTGGTGGATGAAGATCCACGTGCCGGCGAACTTCATCGGCTACGGCAGCTTCGCGCTGTCGGCGATGGTGTCGGTCGCGTACCTGATGAAGGAACGCGGCATCCTCGCCGATCGCCTGCCGACGCTGGAAGTGCTCGACGACGTGATGTACAAGTCGATCGCGGTCGGTTTCGCGTTTTTCACGATCGCGACGATTCTCGGCGCGCTGTGGGCGGCCGAAGCGTGGGGCGGCTACTGGAGCTGGGACCCGAAGGAAACCTGGGCGCTGATCGTGTGGCTGAACTACGCGGCGTGGCTGCACATGCGGCTGATGAAAGGCCTGCGCGGCGCGGTGGCCGCGTGGTGGGCGCTCACGGGCCTGCTGGTCACGACGTTCGCGTTCCTCGGCGTCAACATGTTCCTGTCTGGCCTGCACAGCTACGGCAAGCTGTAAGATTTTCGCCGTTCGTCCGACTATCAAACCGCCGGTGCACCGCGTGCCCGGCGGTTTTCTTTTGTAACGAGCGGGCGATCGAGGCGTCGAACGGCGCGCGACGGGCCGGGTCGAACGCTGATGAAGCATGCGCGCCGCGCATGCGGGAGGAACTGGACGATGTGGATCAAACGCCCTTTGCGTAACGTACTGACCGGCGCGGACATCGCGCCGAGCGAGATCACGCCGCGCGCGGTATTCGAGAACCGGCGGCGCGTATTGCAGGCGGCGGGATTCGCGGCCGCCGGCGGCCTGTTCGGCGCAAGCGGCGCGGCGCTTGCCGCGTATGCGTCCCCCGACGCGCGGGCGGCGAAGCTCGCGGCAAAAACGAACCCGAAATTCGTCGCGATCGACAAGGTCACGCCGTTCAAGGACATCACGTCCTATAACAACTTCTACGAATTCGGCACCGACAAGAGCGACCCGGCGCAGAACGCGGGCACGCTGCGGCCGCGTCCGTGGCGTGTGAGTGTCGAGGGCGAGGTGCAGCATCCGAAGGTATTCGATCTCGACGAGTTGTTGAAGCTCGCGCCGCTCGAGGAGCGCGTGTACCGGCTGCGCTGCGTCGAGGGCTGGTCGATGGTGATCCCGTGGATCGGCGTGCCGCTGTCCGAGCTGATCCGGCGCGTGCAGCCGACCGGCAACGCGAAATACGTGCAGTTCGTCACGCTGGCCGATCCGTCGCAGATGCCGGGCCTGTCGACGCCCGTGCTCGACTGGCCGTACTCGGAAGGGCTGCGCATGGACGAGGCGATGAATCCGCTGACGCTGCTGACGATGGGCGTCTACGGGCAGGTGTTGCCGAACCAGAACGGTGCGCCGGTGCGAATCGTCGTGCCGTGGAAGTACGGGTTCAAGAGCGCGAAATCGCTCGTGAAGATCCGCTTCGTCGACAAGCAGCCGAAGACGAGCTGGAACACGTATGCCGCGAACGAGTACGGCTTTTATTCGAACGTGAACCCGAACGTCGATCATCCGCGCTGGAGCCAGGCGACCGAGCGGCGCATCGGCGAGGACGGTTTCTTCACGCCGAAGCGCAAGACGCTGATGTTCAACGGCTACGGCGACCTGGTCGCATCGATGTATCAGGGCATGGACCTGAAGAAGAACTTCTGAGTGCGACGGTGAGAAACGACATGCCTCCTTCGACGCTCACGCCCGCGCGCGCGGCAAGCGCCGGGCCCGATGCACGCACGGCGCGGGCCGGCGCGGTCCGTCCCGCCGCGCCGCGCTGGCTCGCACCGGCCAAGGTGCTGGTGTTCGCGGCCGGCCTCTATCCGCTCGCGCGCCTCGTGCTGCTCGGGCTGACCGACCGGCTCGGCGCGAACCCGCTCGAGTTCATCACGCGCTCGACGGGCTTGTGGACGCTCGTCCTGTTGTGCATCACGCTTGCCGTCACGCCGCTGAGGCGCATGACGGGCTTCGCACCGCTGCTGCGCTTTCGCCGGATGATCGGGCTGTTCGCGTTCTTTTACGCGACGCTGCATTTCACGACCTACCTGTGGTTCGACAAGTGGTTCGACGTCGTCGCGATCCTCAAGGACGTCGGCAAGCGCCCGTTCATCACGGTCGGCTTCGCGGCGTTCGTGCTGCTGATTCCGCTCGCCGCGACGTCGCCGCGCGCGATGGTGCGCCGGCTCGGTCGCCATTGGGCGACGCTGCACAAAGCGATCTACGCGATCGCGCTGTTCGGCGTGCTGCATTTCTGGTGGATGCGTGCCGGCAAGCACGATCTCGCGCAGCCGAAACTCTACGCGGCGATCGTCGCCGTGCTGCTCGGCTGGCGGCTGGTTGCGTGGGGATGGCGGCGCGTGCGTGCGTGATGGTGCGGCCCGGAAAAACAAAAGGCGATGACCGGGAGGTCATCGCCTTGTTGCGAGCGCCGCGCGGGCGGCATCGCGTCGTTACTTCGTGGCGGCCGGGCCCGATGCCGGGGCTGGCATGGTCGATGCGCTGCTCGACAACTCGGGCGACAGCGTGAGCGGCGAGCCGGACGTATCGGGCGTCTCGTCGGACGACGCGTTTTCGTCGGTCGGTTTCACATCCGACGGCGGCGTGTTCTGCTGCTGGATCGGCTTGGGCATCGGAGGCACGGTGGGCAGATAGAGCGCGCCGCTTTGACCGCAGCCGGCAAGAATCGCCAAAGCCGCTACAATCGCGCTCATCCGGAAAACGACTCGCATGATCGTCCCTGAACAATTTAACCGATAGAGTTTAGCATGTCCGATACTGAATACCTGGCCCGTGCCGAGGCCGTGCTGGCGGCCGTCGAGCGTACCGTGGACGTCGCGAACGACGGCGATCACGACATCGATCTGGAGCGCAACGGCAGCGTGCTGACGCTGACGTTCGAGAACGGCTCGAAGATCATCGTCAACCTGCAGCCGCCGATGAAGGAAGTGTGGATCGCGGCGAAGGCGGGTGGATTTCACTACCGTTTCGTCGACGGCGCGTGGCGCGATACGCGCACGGGCACCGAGTTCTTCTCGGCGCTCACCGAATACGCGACCCAGCAGGCCGGCCTGCCGATCACGTTCAGCGCGTGACGGCCGGGGCGCTGCGCTCCGAACGCCGTACCAAAAGAAAAAGCGCCCGCGGGCGCTTTTTTTATGGCCTTGGCCGCGCGTCAGTGGCCGCGGAACAGGTTCATGATGTCCTGCTTTTCCTGTTCGTCGACGTGCGGCACCGCTTCGTCGACGTCCTGCGCGGCCGGCGCCTGCGGCACGCCGACCGTCGACACGAAGCCGTGACCGGGCGTGAACTCGGTGAAGTACAGTTCGCCGCCGAGCGACTCGACGCCTTCAGGCACCGTCGGCTTGAACTCCGGCACGCCCTTCAGCGCCGCACCCATGTAGTCGATCCAGACCGGCAGCGACAGGCCGCCGCCGGTTTCGCGATCGCCGAGGCTGCGCGGATTGTCGTAGCCGATCCATGCGATCGCGGCGAGCGTGTGCTGGTAGCCGGCGAACCACGCGTCGTGCGAGTCGTTCGTCGTGCCGGTCTTGCCCGCGAGATCGGTGCGCTTCAGCACGTTGGTCCGCGCGCCCGTGCCGCGCTGCGCGACGCTCTGCAGCAGGCTGTTCATCACGTAGGCGTTGCGCGCATCGATCGCGCGCGGCGCATTCTGCTCGGCGACGAGCGGCTGCGCGCGCGCGACGATCGCGCCGTTCGGATCGGTGACCTCGGCGATCAGGTACGGATTGACGCGGTAGCCGCCGTTCGCGAAGACCGAGTACGCGCCGGCCATCTGCAGCGGCGTGACCTGGCCGGCGCCGAGCGCCATCGGCAGGTAGGCCGGATGGCGCTCGGCGTCGAAGCCGAAGCGCGTGATGTATTGCTGCGCGTATTTCGTGCCGATGTGGTTCAGGATCCGGATCGACACGAGGTTGCGCGAGCGCTGCAGCGCGGTGCGCATCGACATTGGGCCCTCGAAGCCGCCGCCGTAGTTCTTCGGCTCCCACGGCTGGCCGCCCGTTTCCGCGGCGCTGAAATAGAGCGGGCCGTCGTTGATCACGGTGGCCGGCCCGAGGCCCTTGTCGAGCGACGCCGAGTAGATGAACGGCTTGAACGACGAACCGGGCTGCCGCCACGCCTGCGTGACGTGGTTGAACTTGTTCTTGTTGTAGTCGAAGCCGCCGACGAGCGAGCGGATCGCCCCGTCCTGCGGGACGATCGACAGGAACGCGCCTTCGACCTGCGGCAACTGCGTGATCGACCACTTGCCGGCATCGCTCTTCACCACGCGGACGATCGCGCCGGGGCGGATGCGGCGGTTCGGCTGCGCGTTGGCGGACAGCGCGCTCGACGCGAAGCGCAGGTTGTCGCCGTCGATCGTCGCATTGCTGCCGTCGATGAACGCGACCGTGATCTGGCGCGGGCTCGCGGCCGTCACGACCGCGGCGATCAGCTCGCCGTTGTCGGGGTGCTCGAGCAGCGCGTCGTCGATCGCCTGTTCGCGATCGTCGGCACCGGCCGGCAGCTCGATGAAGCCCTCCGGCCCGCGATAGCCGTGGCGGCGCTCGTAATCCATGATGCCCTTGCGCAGCGCGGTGTATGCGACCTGCTGGTCCGCGGAATCGATCGTCGTGACGACGTTGAAGCCGCGCGTATAGGTTTCCTCGCGATACTGCGCGTACATCATCTGTCTGACCATTTCGGCGACGTACTCGGCGTGCACGCTGAAATCGCGGCCCGGCCCCTTGACGACGAGCGGCTGCGCGGAGGCTTCGTCGTACTGCTCTCGCGTGATGAAGTTCAGCTCGAGCATCCGCTGGAGGATGTATTCCTGGCGCACCTTCGCGCGCTTCGGGTTGACGACCGGGTTGTACGCGGACGGCGCCTTCGGCAGCCCCGCGAGCATCGCGGCTTCCGCGAGCGTGATGTCCTTCAGGTCCTTGCCGAAATAGACCCGCGCCGCGCTCGCGAAGCCGTACGCGCGCTGGCCGAGATAGATCTGATTCATGTAGACCTCGAGAATCTGATCCTTCGTCAGCGCGCGCTCGATCCGGTACGCGAGCAGCATCTCGTAGATCTTGCGCGTGTAGGTCTTCTCGCTCGACAGGAAGAAGTTGCGCGCGACCTGCATCGTGATCGTGCTCGCGCCCTGCGACGCGTGGCCGTTCGTCAGCGCGACGAAGCCGGCGCGGATGATGCCGGTGAGGTCGACGCCGCCGTGATCGTAGAAGCGCGCGTCCTCGATCGCGAGGATCGCCTTCTTCAGCGAGTCGGGCACGTCCTTGAAATGGACGACGTCGCGGCGCTCCTCGCCGAATTCGCCGATCAGCACGTGATCGGACGTATAGATGCGCAGCGGCACCTTCGGGCGGTAGTCGGTCAGCGCGTCGAGCGACGGCATGTTCGGCCAGGCCACGACGAGCGCGTAGCCGAGCACGAGGCCGCCGGCCACGACGAGGGCCACGCACATCGCGGCGAAGCCGAGCAGGACTTTGAGCCACCAGGGCCGCTTCTTCGGCTCCGGAGCGGGAGGCGGGGACGTAGGAGTCGTGGATTGCATAGGCATACCGGAAAACAGTCCCGCGATTATAGCTGCCCGGTAAGACCGGCCCTGACGCGGGGGCCGCCCGTCGAAAAGCCGCGGATCGGCGTGCCGTCAGCATAGTCCGTGCACGGCCGCCGCGAACCGATTCTGGCCGTTTGGCCGACTGTCGGCCGCGCGCGCCGCTTTGCAGAATCAGGTCTCGGAAACGCGGCGTGGGCCGCGACGATCTCGGGAGGCTGGGATGGCAGGACGATGGGTGGCGCGGTTTGTACAGGGCAGGCACCGGTCGACGGGAATCGACGTCGGCGCGCACGAGGTGAGGGTCGCCGTGGTCAGCGGGCGCGGCAGGGGCACGGAGGTGTGCGTCGAGGGGCTCGAGCGGGAACCGGTCGGGCTGGCGGATGGGCCGGAAGACGCGCGCTGGGCAGCGGTCGCGCGATCGCTGGCGGCGGCCGTGTCGCGGCTGTCGGCGTCCGATGTGCGGTGCGACGCGCGCGGCGTGATGGCGCTGCACGATGACGAGATGCGCACCGCGACGCTCGATCTGGCCGGGCGCGGCGACATCGCGGACGCCGCGCGGCAGGCCGCCGAACGCCTCTCGGGGCTGGCGCCGGACAGTCTCGCGTTCGACTGGCGGCACTACGGCGGCGTGCGGTCCGGCGAGATCGCGGTGGCGGTGGCGCCGCTGGCGCTGCTCGAGCGGCGGATCGACGTGGCTGCGCAGGCCGGTATCGACCTGACGGTGATCGATGGCGAGTCGGCCGCCGTGCTGCGTGCGTTGCGCTATGCCGCGCAGTTCGAACCCGATGCGCAGCGCGCCTATGCCGTGCTGTGGTTCTGCGACGCGGGCGTGCGCGGCTGGCGGATCGAGGGGCCGTCGGCCATCCCGGTGCTGACGCTGTCCGGCACGTTGCCGGAAGCGCTTCCCGACGCGTTGCGCCGGCGCACGCTCGGGGCCGTCGATTGCGTACTCGTCGCCGGAGACGAGCGATGTATCGCCCGGTTCGATACGTCCGTCGCAGAGATTGGCGATGTGCTCGGCACGGCGGTGGTTCCGTTCGACTGCACGGGTTGGGACGGGCAGCCGTGCGTGCGCGCCGGCGTGCGGGGCGGCCCGGCGTTTGCCGTCGCGTTCGGGCTGGCGTTGCGCGGGGTGTGGGAATGATGGCCGGTCACGTGGCGGCAAACGAGGGCGCGGCGAGTGCGGCCGGGCAGGCGGTACAGGCGGTACTCGGCGACTTCAATCTGCTGCCGTACCGCGAGCGGTTGGCGCAGGCGTTGCGGCGACGCCGGGCCGCGCAGTTCAGTGTGGCGGTGCTGCTCGGCGTGCTCGGCGCCGGGCTGTGGACGGGCGCTGCCGTGCTGTCGCGGTGGCGGGTGGACGCCGAGCGCGCCGGCGTGGAGGCACGGCTGCGGCAGTTGCAGCCACAGGTGGCTGCCGCGACGCGCGCCGCCCATGCCGCCGCCGCCGTCGCGCGGCGCGACGCGCAGGCGGCGGCGCTGGCCGCGCCCTACCGGCGCGTGGCGGGGTTGCTGGCGACCCTGAAGCAGGTGCGCGCCGATCATGTCCGGCTCGACGCGCTGCGCATGACGTCCACCGGCGCCGTGCTCGATGCGCGCGCCGTGAGTTACCGGGCGGCTGCGCGATGGCTCGCCGCGATGGCGCGCGAGCAGCGCGACTGGCGCATCGATATAGACACGTTGAAGCCGGCGTCGGATGGGCCGGCTTCGACGGCCGGGATGCCTTTTCGGTTCTCCGTGCAGTTGCGCTGGCACGACGCGACGTCGTCGCGGAAGGTATCGGGAGGTGGCGCATGACGGCGCTCGTGCATTGGCCGGCGCCGCTCGAAGGCGCCGCGCCGGGCCGCCTGTCGCGGGTGTCGCCGGCGGCCGTGCATGCCGCCGGTTGCGTGCTGGCATTCGCGGCCGTGCTGGCGGGCGGCATTCATCTGGTAAATGCGGCCGACTTGAGCGGGCTTGCCCATAGTCGCGCGTTGCTTGCCGCGGCGCAGGCGCGTGCGGCCGACGCGCAACGCATGCTTGCATCCGCCGCACAACGGCGCGACGATCGCTTGCCGCCGGCGCCGGAGTGGGCCGCGCTGATGCTTGAACTGGCCGATCTGGCCGCATCCAGCGGGCTGCAAGGCGTGTCGATCGAACCGCAGCGCGCCGATGGCGCGGCACCGGACGGCAGGCGCACCGTGCATATCGCCGCGGATGGCGGTTTCAGTGCGCTGCTGCATCTGGTTGGCGGGCTGGCGCGCTTTCCGGTGCTGGCCGTTCCGTCGGCGCTGCGTATCGAGCGTGGCGTGTCGGCGGAGCGGGTGGACATGTCCATCGACGTGTTTCCGGCGCTGCCGGCGACATCGGCCGCGGACGGCAACACGCCGGTTCGCGCCATTGCGCCCGGCGCCGATCCGTTCGGCGAGGCTGGCCTGGCCGAGGCGGCGGGGCACGCCGCGCGCCTTGCCGGCACGATTCGCGATGTGCGTGCCGGTCTCGCGTTGTTCGACGACGGCGACGGCACGTTCACGACCGTTGCGCCGGGCGAGGTGTTGGGGGCCGCGCGCGTGGTGCGCGTCGAGCGCGCGGCCGTGATGCTCGCGACGGCGGACGGATCGCAGCGGCTCGTCCTGGACGACGGAGGCCGGCCGTGACGAAGTACCGTTGTGGGGCGCTTGCCATCTGGGCCGGCATGATGGCGGCCGGCGCAAGCGCGTCGTTGCCGCCGCTGCCGGCGGTGTGGCCTGCCGGATCCACGGATGTGCCGGTGCCGCGCTTGCCGCCGCAGGTGGCTGACGGCATGGACAGCGCGGTCGCGCAGGACGCCGGCCCGCCGCCGTTGGAACAGGCGGCGCGTGCGGCGCTGCAGACGGAAACCGCTGCACCGGGCCCCGCGCTGGAGGGACCGCCGATCCCGCTGGCGCCGCCGGCCCGGATGAGCGACGCCGCGGCCCGGCAACCGGGCGATGCGGACGACGCACGGCGGATCTCGCTGAATCTGCAGGGCGTCGGGCTCGCGGCTGCGTTCGACGCGATCGCGCGGTTCACGGGGCTCAACATCGTCGTCGGCGAACAGGTACGAGGCACGGTGACGTTACGTCTGAACAATGTCGGCTGGCGCGACGCATTCGATACGCTGCTCGACACGCACGGGCTCGCGATGTCCCGGCGCGGCAACGTGATCTGGGTCACACCGGCAGCCGAGCTGGCTGCGCGCGAACGCGAGCGCTTCGACATGCACGCGCGGGCCGCCGATCTGGAGCCGCTCGCGAGCCGTACGTTCGTGCTGCACTATCCGCGCGCGCAGGACGTGCAACGGCTGCTGGCCGGCGCGACCGGCCAACGCCTGCTGTCGAAGCGCGGCGCCGCGGCGGCCGATCCGCGCACGAACCTGCTGTTCGTGACCGATCTCGCGCCGCGCATCGCGCAGATCGCCGGCCTGATCGACGCGATCGACCGGCCGTCGCGGCAGGTCCGGATCGAGGCCCGCATCGTCGAAGGCGAGCACGGTTTCTCGCGCAGCCTCGGCGCGCGTGTCGCGCTGCGTGCGCAGGGGCGGCCGTCGCCGGCCGACGGCACGCCCTTCACGGCGGACACGCGCAACGCGCTCGATCTCGCCGCGCGGCCGCTCGGCGGCTTCGACGCGGCCACCGCCGGCTTCACGCTGTTCGCCGCGCCGCTCAGCCGCGTACTCGACATCGAGCTGAGCGCGCTGGAGGCGCAGGGCCGGGGCCAGATCGTTTCGCGTCCGCGGGTGGTGACGGCCGACCGCGTCAAGGCCATCGTCGAGCAGGGTTCCGAACTCCCGTACCAGGCGAAGGTCGGTAATGGCATGAGCGGCGTGCAGTTCCGCCGCGCGACGCTCAAGCTGGAGGTCGAGCCGCAGATCACGCCGGATGGGCGCGTGGTGCTCGATCTCGACGTGACGAAGGACAGCGTCGGGGAGCCGACCGCAGCGGGCCCCGCGATCCACACGAAGCACGTGCAGACGCGCGTCGAGGTCGAGAACGGCGGGACGGTCGCGATCGGCGGCATCTACGAGCAACTGAACCGGAACGATGTGACGCGGGTGCCGCTCTTGGGCAAAATACCGCTTCTGGGCGCGCTTTTCCGGCACCGCGCGCAGCGCGACCAGCGCCACGAACTGGTCGTCTTCATCACGCCGACCGTCGTCGACGCGCGTTGCGGCGCGCCCGGCGCGGGCGGCGCGGATGCCGAGAAAACGGGGCCGGAAGCCGCCGGCGCAGGCTCGACAAGGCAGCCGCTTTGCCAGTAAGCTGCGCCACACACCAGCAAGATTGAAGCAGAGGAAGCCGTTGCAAGCGCGGGACCCACATGCAAACGTATTTTTCGTCGGCCTTATGGGAGCGGGTAAGACCACCGTGGGCCGTGCGGTCGCGCGTCGTCTCGACAGGACGTTCTTCGACTCCGACCACGAAATCGAGGCCCGTACGGGCGCGCGCATTCCGGTGATCTTCGAGCTGGAGGGCGAGGCCGGGTTTCGCGATCGTGAAACGCAGGTGATCGCCGATCTCACGCAGCGCGAGAACATCGTGCTCGCCACGGGCGGCGGCGCGGTGCTGCGCCCGGAAAATCGCGATAGCCTGAAAAGCCACGGCATCGTCGTCTACCTGCGCGCCAATCCGCACGATCTGTGGCTGCGCACGCGCAAGGACAAGAACCGCCCGCTGTTGCAGACGGAAGATCCGAAGGGGCGTCTCGAAGCGCTGTATGAAGTGCGCGACCCGCTGTACCGCGAATGCGCGGATTTCGTCATCGAGACCGGCCGCCCGTCGGTCAACGGCCTCGTCAACATGGTGCTGATGCAACTCGAACTGGCCGGCGTCATCGCCAAGCCGCTACAAGCATGATTACTGTCAACGTCGATCTGGGCGACCGCGCCTATCCGATTCATATTGGCGCCGGCCTGATCGGCCGCGCCGAGCTGTTCGCGCCCCACATCAAGGGTTCGTCCGTCACGATCGTCACGAACACGACGGTCGATCCGCTCTACGGCGACGCGCTGCGCGCGGCGCTCGCACCGCTCGGCAAGCGCGTGTCGACGGTCGTGCTGCCGGACGGCGAGGCGTACAAGAACTGGGAAACGCTGAACCTGATCTTCGACGGCCTGCTGACGGATCACGCCGATCGCAAGACGACGCTCGTCGCGCTCGGCGGCGGCGTGGTCGGCGACATGACGGGCTTTGCGGCCGCGTGCTACATGCGCGGCGTGTCGTTCATCCAGGTGCCGACGACGTTGCTGTCGCAGGTCGATTCGTCGGTCGGCGGCAAGACGGGCATCAACCACCCGCTCGGCAAGAACATGATCGGCGCGTTCTACCAGCCGCAGGCCGTGATCGCGGACATCGGCGCGCTGACGACGCTGCCCGATCGCGAGCTGGCGGCCGGCGTCGCCGAAGTCATCAAGACCGGCGCGATCGCCGATGCCGAGTTCTTCGACTGGATCGAGGCGAACGTCGATGCGCTGAACCGGCGCGAACCCGCGGCGCTCGCGCATGCGGTGAAGCGTTCATGCGAGATCAAGGCGAGCGTCGTCGCGGCCGACGAGCGCGAAGGCGGCCTGCGCGCGATCCTGAACTTCGGCCACACGTTCGGCCATGCGATCGAGGCCGGGCTCGGCTACGGCGAATGGCTGCACGGCGAGGCGGTCGGCTGCGGGATGGTGATGGCGGGCGACCTGTCGGTGCGGCTCGGCCTCCTCGACGAAGCGTCGCGGCAGCGCCTCGATGCGGTGATCGCGGCCGCGCACCTGCCGACCCGCGGGCCCGCGCTCGGCGACGCGCGCTACATGGATCTGATGCGCGTCGACAAGAAGGCCGAGGCCGGCGCGATCAAGTTCATCCTGCTGAAGCGATTCGGCGATACGTTGATCACGCAGGCGCCGGACGAAGCGGTATTCGCTACACTGGCGCAGACGACCGGCTAACGGCGCCCGGATTCGCCGGCGCCGCCGACATGGAGGAGACGTGAGCGAGACATCCAGCAGCACACTGCCCGAAGCCAGCCGCGCATCCGCCGCGCCGGTGGCCGAGCCGCCGACGCTCGCGGCGCTGGAAGCCCATCTCGCTCCGTATGCCGCGCACGCGTCGCAGTCGCGCGGCCGCCGCCATCCGGAACCGCCGCCGGCGGCGCGCACCGAGTTCCAGCGCGATCGCGACCGCATCGTCCATTCGACCGCGTTTCGCCGGCTCGAATACAAGACCCAGGTCTTCGTCAATCATGAAGGCGACCTGTTCCGCACCCGGCTCACGCACAGCCTCGAAGTCGCGCAGATCGCGCGCTCGGTCGCACGCAACCTGCGACTGAACGAGGATCTCGTCGAAGCGATCTCGCTCGCGCACGATCTCGGCCATACGCCGTTCGGGCATGCCGGGCAGGACGCGCTGAATGCGTGCATGCGCGAGCACGGCGGCTTCGAGCACAACCTGCAGAGCCTCGCCGTGGTCGACGAGCTCGAGGAGCACTACGGCGCGTTCAACGGGCTGAACCTGTGCTTCGAGACGCGCGAAGGCATCCTGAAGCACTGCTCGCGCGAGAATGCGCGCAAGCTCGGCGCGCTCGGCGAGCGCTTCCTGCAGGGCCGCCAGCCGTCGCTCGAGGCGCAGCTCGCGAACATCGCCGACGAGATCGCCTACAACAACCACGACGTCGACGACGGCCTGCGCTCGGGGCTGATCACGATCGAGCAGCTCGCGGAAGTCGAGCTGTGGCAGCGCCACTACGAAGCGGCGCTCGCCGAATTCCCGCACCTCGAAGGCCGCCGTCTCGTGCACGAGACGGTGCGCCGCATCATCAACACGCTGATCGTCGACCTGATCGATGAGACCACGCGCAATCTCGCCCGCGTCGCGCCCGCGTCGCTCGACGACGTGCGCGCCGCGCCGCCGCTCGTGTCGCATAGCCCCGAGGTCGCCGCGCAGGCGGCCGCCCTCAAGCGCTTCCTGTTCAAGAACCTGTATCGCCACTACAAGGTGATGCGCATGGCGAGCAAGGCGCAACGCGTCGTCACGGGGCTGTTCGACGCGTTCATCGACGATCCGCGCCTGCTGCCGCCGCCGTATCAGTCCGACGACGCGGCGCAGCAGCCGCGTCTCGTCGCGCACTACATCGCCGGCATGACCGACCGCTTCGCGCTGAAGGAATATCAGCGGCTGTTCGTCGTCAACGACAACTGACTGTCATAAACGATCACTAGACTTCGCCGGTTCAATGGCGACGGGAATGTTGCACACGCTGTTGGTAACGTTTTCATAGGAGAGGTCGATGAAGAAGAAGCCTGCGGGGACACTGGTTCGTTCGATCGCGCTCGGCGGCGCGCTGCTGTTCGGCGCGCAGCACGTCGCGCTCGCCGCGACGGAAATCCAGTTCTGGCATGCGATGGAGGCCGCGCTCGGCGAGCGGGTCAACGCGATCGCCGACCAGTTCAACGCGTCGCAAAGCGATTACAAGATCGTGCCGGTCTTCAAGGGCACTTACGACCAGGCGCTCGCGGCCGGCATCGCGGCCTATCGCAGCGGCAACGCGCCGGCGATCCTCCAGGTCTACGAAGTCGGTACGGCGACGATGATGCAGGCGAAGAAGGCGGTCGTGCCGGTCTACGACGTGTTCAAGCAGGCCGGCGTGACGCTCGACGAAAAGGCGTTCGTGCCGACCATCGCGAGCTACTACAGCGACGCGAAGACGGGCCACCTCGTCTCGATGCCGTTCAACAGCTCGACGCCGGTGCTGTACTACAACAAGGACGCGTTCAAGAAGGCCGGCCTCGATCCGAACCAGCCGCCGAAGACGTGGGCCGACGTGAAGGCCGACGCCGAGAAACTGCGCAAGTCGGGCATGGCGTGCGGCTTCACGACCGGGTGGCAGGGCTGGATCCAGCTCGAAAACTACAGCGCGTGGCACGGGCTGCCGTTCGCGAGCCGCAACAACGGCTTCGACGGCACCGACGCCGTGCTCGAGTTCAACAAGCCGCAGCAGATCGAACATATCTCCTTCCTCCAGCAAATGGCGAAGGACGGCACGTTCACGTACGCGGGCCGCAAGGACGAAGCGTCGGCGAAGTTCTACAGCGGCGACTGCGGGATCCTGACGACGTCGTCGGGCGCGCTCGCGAACGTGCAGAAGTTCGCGAAGTTCAGCTACGGCACGGGGATGATGCCGTACGACGCGAACGTGAAGGGCGCGCCGCAGAACGCGATCATCGGCGGCGCAAGCCTGTGGGTGCTGGCCGGCAAGGATCCGGCGACCTACAAGGGTGTGGCCAAATTCCTCGCGTACCTGGCTTCGCCGCCCGTCGCCGCGAAGTGGCACCAGGACACGGGCTACCTGCCGGTCACGACCGCCGCATACGACCTGACGCGCCAGCAGGGCTTCTACGCGAAGAACCCGAGCGCCGAAACCGCGATCAAGCAGATGCTGAACAAGCCGCCGCTGCCGTACACGAAGGGACTGCGGCTGGGCAACATGCCGCAGATCCGCACGATCGTCGACGAGGAGTTCGAACAGGTCTGGGCGCAGAAGAAGTCGCCGAAGGACGCGCTCGATTCGGCCGCGTCGCGCGGCGACGAACTGCTGCGCCGCTTCGAGAAGTCGGGCGGCTGAGCACGCATCGCTTCGTGCCGCCGGCGGCGCTGCGCGTCAGCGCGTGCCGTCCGGCGGCGCGGTTTCCCTTCCGTTTCGCCTGACCGGATATCCGCGATGCAATCCCGTTCCCGTTTCGGTACGAGCGCCGTGCCGTACCTGCTGATCGCGCCGCAGCTCGCGATCACCGCCGTGTTCTTTCTGTGGCCGGCCGGCGTCGCGCTGTGGCAGTCCACGCAGATGCAGGACGCGTTCGGCACGTCGAGCGAATTCGTCGGCCTCGCGAACTTCACGCACCTGTTCGCCGATCCGCTGTATCTCGATTCGTTCCGCACGACGCTCGTGTTCAGTTCGCTCGTCACGGTGAGCGGCCTCGTCGTGTCGCTGCTGCTGGCCGCCTGCGCCGACCGCGTGATCCGCGGCGCGCGCGCGTACCGCACGCTGCTGATCTGGCCGTACGCGGTCGCGCCGACGATCGCGGCCGTGCTGTGGGCGTTCCTGTTCAACCCGAGCATCGGCCTGATCACCTATGCGCTCGCGAAGGGCGGCATCGTCTGGAACCACGCGCTGAACGGCGAGCAGGCGATGTTCCTCGTCGTGCTGGCGTCGGTGTGGAAGCAGGTGAGCTACAACTTCCTGTTCTTCTACGCGGGGCTGCACGCGATCCCGCGCTCGCTGATCGAGGCGGCGGCGATCGACGGCGCGGGGCCGGTGCGGCGCTTCTTCAACATCGTGCTGCCGCTGCTGTCGCCGACGAGCTTCTTCCTGCTGGTCGTGAACCTCGTCTACGCGTTCTTCGACACGTTCCCTGTGATCGACGCGGCCACCGGCGGCGGCCCGGCGCAGAGCACCAAGACGCTGATCTACAAGATCTTCGCGGAGGGCTTCCAGGGGCTCGACATCGGCAGCTCGGGCGCGCAGTCGGTCGTGCTGATGATCATCGTCGTCGCGCTCACGGTGATCCAGTTCCGCTTCGTCGAACGCAGGGTGCAATACGCATGATCGAAAATCGCAAGGGCTTCGACCTGTTCTGCCACGCGGTGCTGATCGCCGGCGTCGTGCTGATCGTGTTCCCTGTCTACGTCGCGTTCTGCGCGGCGACGATGAACGCGCAGGAAGTGTTCACGGTGCCGCTGTCGCTCGTGCCGAGCACGCACCTGTTCGAGAACGTCGCGTACATCTGGGGGCACGGCAGCGGCGGCACGACGGCGCCGTTCGGCCGCCTGCTCGTGAACAGCTTCGCGATGGCGCTCGGGATCGCGGTCGGCAAGATCGCGGTGTCGATCCTGTCCGCGTACGCGATCGTCTATTTCCGCTTTCCGTTTCGCAACACGGCGTTCTGGCTGATCTTCATCACGCTGATGCTGCCGGTGGAAGTGCGGATCTTCCCGACCGTGCAGGTCGTGTCGACGCTGCATCTGACGAACACCTATGCGGGGCTCACGCTGCCGCTGATCGCGTCGGCGACCGCGACGTTCCTGTTCCGCCAGTTCTTCATGACGCTGCCCGACGAGCTGATGGATGCCGCGCGCATCGACGGCGCGGGGCCGCTGCGCTTTTTCTGGGATGTCGTGCTGCCGCTGTCGAAGACGAGTATCGCGGCGCTGTTCGTGATCACGTTCATCTACGGCTGGAACCAGTATCTGTGGCCGATCCTGATCACGACGGAAGCGTCGCTGTCGACGGCCGTGGTGGGCATCAAGACGATGATCGCGAGCGGCGACGCCGCGACCGAATGGCAATACGTGATGGCGGCGACGCTGCTGGCGATGGTTCCGCCGCTCGTCGTCGTGCTGGCGATGCAGCGCTGGTTCGTGCGCGGCCTCGTCGATTCCGAGAAATGAACGACCGACGGTAACTGGGAGAAGGACCAGGTATGGCTGCGCTGAGCTTGAAGGGCGTCAGGAAATCCTACGACGGCAAGCAGCACGTGCTGCACGGCATCGACGTGGAGATCGCCGACGGCGAATTCATCGTGCTGGTCGGCCCGTCGGGCTGCGGCAAGTCGACGTTGCTGCGGATGATCGCGGGGCTCGAGAGCGTGACCGACGGCGAGATCGCGATCGGCGACCGGGTCGTCAACGCGCTGGAGCCGAAGGACCGCGACATCGCGATGGTGTTCCAGAACTATGCGCTGTACCCGCACATGACGGTCGCGCAGAACATGGGCTACGGGCTGAAGATTCGCGGGATCGAGCGCGCGACGATCGATTCGCGGGTGGCCGCGGCCGCGAAGATCCTCGAGCTCGAGCCGCTGCTCGCGCGGCGGCCGCGCGAACTGTCGGGCGGCCAGCGGCAGCGCGTCGCGATGGGGCGCGCGATCGTGCGCGAGCCGTCGGTATTCCTATTCGACGAGCCGTTGTCGAACCTCGACGCGAAGCTGCGCGTGCAGATGCGGCTCGAGATCCAGCGGCTGCATGCGCGGCTCGCGACGACGAGCGTGTACGTGACGCACGACCAGATCGAGGCGATGACGCTCGCGCAGCGCGTGATCGTGATGAACCGCGGCTACGCGGAGCAGATCGGCGCGCCGGTCGACGTGTACGAGAAGCCGGCGACGGTGTTCGTCGCGGGGTTCATCGGCTCGCCCGCGATGAACCTGCTGCATGGCCGGCTGTCGGAAGACGGCGCGACCTTCACCGTCGCGGGCGGCGGTCCGGCTTTGCCGGTCGCCGGCGCGCCCGGCATCGGCAGCGAGATCGCCACCGGGCGCGACTGGGTGCTCGGCGTGCGTCCCGAACACATGACGCCGCAGCCGGGCGCGGCGCACGCGACGCTGCCGGTCGATTCCTGCGAACTGCTCGGCGCGGACAATCTCGCACACGGCCGCTGGGGCGATCACGACGTCGCGGTGCGCCTGCCGCACGCGGACCGCCCCGCGCGCGGCACGGCGCTGGCGGCCGCGCTGCCCGCGCACCGGCTGCATTTCTTCGATCCCGAGACCGGCAGGCGCGCCGGCTGAAACCGTTCGACCGACGGGAGACCGACGATGACGATCCGTACCGACTGGCCCTATCCGCGCGTCGTCGCCCATCGCGGCGGCGGCACGCTCGCGCCGGAGAACACGCTGGCCGCGCTCGACGAGGGCGCGCGGCGCGGTCACCGGATGGTCGAGTTCGACGCGAAGCTGTCGGCCGACGACGTGACCTTCCTGCTGCACGACGACACGGTCGACCGGACGTCGAACGGCCATGGCGCGGCGGCAGGCATGCGTTATGCGGCGCTGGCCGCGCTCGACGCGGGCGCGTGGCGCGATGCGCGCTTCGCGGGCGAGCGGATGCCGACGCTCGAGGCGGCGGCGGCGCGCTGCATCGCGCACGGGCTGGCCGCGAACGTCGAGATCAAGCCGTGCCCGGGGCGCGAGCGCGAAACCGGGCAACGCGTGGCGGCCGACGCGGCCGCATACTGGCGCGATGCCGCCGTGGCGCCGCTGCTGTCGTCGTTCTCGTTCGACGCGCTGCGACAGGCACGCGCGAGCGCGCCCATGCTGCCGCGCGGGATGCTCTACGAAGTCGTGCCGGACGACTGGCGCGCGCAGGTGATCGACGCGCTCGACTGCGTATCGTTGCACGCAGACCACACCCGGCTCGACGAACCGCTCGTGCGCGCGATCAAGCGCGCCGGATTGCGCATCCTGGTTTACACGGTGAACGACCTCGAACGGGCGCGCGAGCTCGCGCGCTGGGGCGTCGATGCCGTCTGCACGGACCGTATCGACCTGATCGCGCCCGATGCGCTGGACGACATCGACGTCGTCTGACGGCCGCGGCGGCGGGCGGTGCCCGGTGAAACCCTTGTCCGAAACGTGCCCGACGCGAAAAAACGACGCCCCGGCGGGATGCCCGCCGGGGCGTTTTGCATCGTGGAGACGTTACGCCAGGAAAATTCCGCTACAAATTGCAGCAGGATTAACCATTCCCCAAATATTCGACTACGCTTAGAAGCGATAGCCGACGTTCAGGTACGTGACGATCGGGTTCAGCGAGATGTGGGCCTTCGACGTTTCCGTCAGCGTGCCGACCGGCGTGCGGCGGGCCGTCGTGAAGGTCGCCGTCACGCTGACCGGGATGTACGAGAGCGACAGGCCGGCGAACCAGTGTTTCGTGAAGTTGTACGTGAAGCCGGCGTTGAAGACGGGCGCCCACTGGTTGCTGGTCGTCGCGCTGGTCGGGCCGCCGAGCACGCCGTTCTCGAAGCTGCCGTTCGTGATCTTCGCGCCGGTGAACCAGACATACGTGGCGCCGATGCCGACATACGGACGGAACTTCGCGTTGGCGTCGTTGAAGTGGTAGCGAAGCAGTACGGCGGGGCTCCACTGGTACGCACGGCCGAGCACGCCGAATCTTTCGAACTGACCCTTGCCGGTGATGTCGAACTTCGGCGGTATCCCCATGACGAGCTCGGTGGAGATATGGTCGGTGACGAAGTAGCCAGCCGCGAGCCCGAGCGTATCGGCGTCGTTGATGCCGGCGCCGGTGTTGGGAATCGACTGGTTGATGGGCGTGCCGCCTACGCCATAGACGAACAGCGGGTCGCTGCTGTCCTGCGGCGAAAGGTGCAGCCAACCGGTGCTGACGTAGAAATCGCCTGCGGATTGTGCGTGTGCCGGACCGCCCGCTAACGTGAATGCGAGCGCTGCGGCCCCCGTAATGGCCAGTTTTCGTTTCATTGTGTCTCCTCCGATCAAAGGCGTGCTCATTATGACGACTGCGTTTAAAACCAAACAAGCTCGTAAGTTAGAGTTTTCACCCTAGGATTCGCACGACCGTACGCTTCCGCGCCCTGACAGGACAGGCATTCTACGCAGGTGCGCATTTTCGGACCTCCGGGTATTTCCTAACGCGTTCAAACGGACATTCAGCATGGCACGGTTAGCACGACTCTACGTTCCCGACCAGCCGCAGCACGTGATACTGCGCGGCCTGGATCAGCAACCCGCGTTCGTCGACGACCAGGACTACGAACTCTTCATCGATTGCCTGAAGGCCGCCGCACGCGATCATCACCTGTCGGTGCATGCCTACGTGCTGCTGCCGCGCCAGGTGCAACTGCTCGTGACCCCCAGCGACGAGGCCAGCCTGCCGAAGGCGATGCAGGCCGTCGGCCGTCGCTACGTCGCGCATTTCAACCGGCGCTATTCGCGGCGCGGCACCCTGTGGGAAGGCCGCTATCGCGCGACGGTGATCGAAGGCGAGCGCTATTTCCTCCTCGCGAGCCGCGTGGTCGAGATGAGCCCGGTGCGTTCGCAGCTCGTCGCGACGCCCGAGGCCTATCGCTGGTCGAGCTACCGGCATCACGTCGGGCTCACCGTCGACAGCCTGATCACCGACCATCCGCTCTACTGGGCGCTCGGCAACACGCCGTTCGACCGCCAGCGCGCGTACAAGGAGCTGTGCGAGCAGCCGCTCGACGAGCGGCAGGCCGACCAGTTGCAGCAGGCGACGCTGAAGGGCTGGGTGCTCGGCGGCGAGAATTACCGCGAGTGGGCGGCGCGCACCGCCAACCGGCGCGTCTCGCCGTTGCCGCGCGGACGCCCCAGAAAGGTGCGCGAGAACACGCCGCCGATCCAGCAGTAATGCCGGAAAGGCGGGCCAGGAGCGGCGCTGCGGGCGCCGCTTCTTTTTGCACCAAAACGATACGTCCCCAATAAAACGGCACCGGATCGAGGCATTGGTTTAATTGGGGTTCGATCAAGCGGTTTTTGTTGCTATTCCCTTGATTCGTCGCGTATATTCCGAATTCCGGTGGCCCGGGCGAAGCTTGCCCAACCACTGTCGGCCGCGCCGTCTCCCTCGGGAAGCGGGATCGACGGCAACAAGAAAACGGTTCAACGGCCTCCAGGCCCCCTTTACGACGGTGTCCCCATGAACGACCACCAGCAGCCGCTCGCCGCGGTGCCCGCCGCACAAGGTCTGTACGACCCGCAAAACGAACACGACGCCTGCGGCGTCGGTTTCGTCGCTCACATCAAAGGCAAGAAGAGCCACGAGATCATCCAGCAGGGCCTGAAGATCCTCGAGAACCTCGATCACCGCGGCGCGGTCGGCGCCGATCCGCTGATGGGCGACGGCGCGGGCATCCTGATCCAGATTCCGGACGCGTTCTATCGCGAGGAAATGGCGAAGCAGGGCGTCGACCTGCCGCCGGCCGGCGAATACGGGGTCGGGATGATCTTCCTGCCGAAGGAAAACGCGTCGCGTCTTGCGTGCGAGCAGGAGCTCGAGCGCACGGTGAAGGCCGAAGGCCAGGTCGTGCTCGGCTGGCGCGACGTGCCGGTCGACCATGCGATGCCGATCTCGCCGACGGTCAAGGCGAGCGAGCCGCTGATCCGCCAGATCTTCATCGGGCGCGGCAAGGACATCATGGTGACGGACGCGCTCGAGCGGAAGCTGTACGTGATCCGCAAGACGGCGAGCCACCGCATCCAGGCGCTGAAACTCAAGCACGGCAAGGAATACTTCGTGCCGTCGATGTCGGCGCGCACGGTCGTCTACAAGGGCCTGCTGCTGGCCGGCCAGGTCGGCGTGTACTACCGCGACCTGCAGGACGAGCGCGTCGTGTCCGCGCTCGCGCTCGTGCACCAGCGCTTCTCGACCAACACGTTCCCGGCGTGGGAACTCGCTCACCCGTACCGGATGATCGCGCACAACGGCGAGATCAACACCGTGAAGGGCAACGTGAACTGGCTGAACGCGCGTACCGGCGCGATCGCGTCGCACGTGCTGGCCGACGATCTGCCGAAGCTGTGGCCGCTGATCTATCCGGGCCAGTCGGACACCGCCTCGTTCGACAACTGTCTCGAGCTGCTGGTGATGGCCGGCTACCCGCTCGTGCACGCGGTGATGATGATGATCCCGGAAGCGTGGGAACAGCACACGCTGATGGACGAGAACCGCCGCGCGTTCTACGAATATCACGCCGCGATGATGGAGCCGTGGGACGGCCCGGCTGCGATCGCGTTCACCGACGGCCGCCAGATCGGCGCGACGCTCGACCGTAACGGCCTGCGCCCGGCGCGCTACATCGTGACCGACGACGACCTCGTCATCATGGCGTCGGAAGCCGGCACGCTGCCGATCCCCGAATCGAAGATCGTCAAGAAGTGGCGCCTGCAGCCGGGCAAGATGTTCCTGATCGACATGGAACACGGCCGCATCATCGACGACAAGGAACTGAAGGACAACCTCGCGAACGCGAAGCCGTACAAGAGCTGGATCGACGCCGTGCGCATCAAGCTCGACGAGATCGAGCCGAAGGCAGAGGAAGTCGCGGCCGGCCGCACGCAGGGCGCCGCGCTGCTCGACCGCCAGCAGGCGTTCGGCTACACGCAGGAAGACCTGAAGTTCCTGATGGCGCCGATGGCGCAGCAGGGCGAGGAAGCCGTCGGTTCGATGGGCAACGACTCGCCGCTCGCGGTGATGTCGAACAAGAACAAGACGCTCTATCACTACTTCAAGCAACTGTTCGCGCAGGTGACGAACCCGCCGATCGACCCGATCCGCGAGAACATGGTGATGTCGCTCGTGTCGTTCATCGGCCCGAAGCCGAACCTGCTCGACACGAACAACATCAACCCGCCGATGCGGCTCGAAGTGTCGCAGCCGGTGCTCGACTTCAAGGACATCGCGAAGATCCGCGCGATCGACCAGTACACGGGCGGCAAGTTCAGCGCATACGAGCTGAACATCTGCTATCCGGTCGCGTGGGGCAAGGAAGGCATCGAGGCGCGCCTCGCGTCGCTGTGCGCGGAAGCCGTCGACGCGGTGAAGTCGGGCTACAACATCCTGATCGTGTCGGACCGCAAGACGGATGCCGAGCACGTCGCGATTCCGGCGCTGCTCGCCACGTCGGCGATCCACACGCACCTCGTCCAGCAAGGGCTGCGCACGAGCACGGGCCTCGTCGTCGAGACGGGCTCCGCACGTGAAACGCACCACTTCGCGCTGCTCGCGGGCTACGGCGCGGAAGCCGTGCACCCGTACCTCGCGATGGAAACGCTCGCGAAGATGGCCGAGGGGCTGCCGGGCGACCTGTCGCCGGAGAAGGCCGTCTACAACTTCACGAAGGCGGTCGGCAAGGGCCTGCAGAAGGTGATGTCGAAGATGGGCATCTCGACGTACATGTCGTACACGGGCGCGCAGATCTTCGAAGCCCTTGGCCTGTCGAGCGACCTCGTCGAGAAGTACTTCAAGGGCACGGCGTCGAAGGTCGGCGGCATCGGCCTGTTCGAAGTCGCGGAAGAGGCGATCCGCCTGCACCGCGACGCATTCGGCGACAACCCGGTGCTGCGCGACATGCTCGACGCGGGCGGCGAGTACGCGTACCGCGTGCGCGGCGAAGACCACATGTGGACGCCGGATTCGATCGCGAAGCTGCAGCACGCGACGCGCAGCAACTCGTACCAGACGTACAAGGAATACGCGCACCTGATCAACGACCAGACCAAGCGTCACATGACGTTCCGCGGCCTGTTCGAGTTCAAGGTCGAGCCGACCAGGGCGATCCCGATCGAAAACGTCGAGCCGGCGAAGGAGATCGTCAAGCGCTTCGCGACGGGCGCGATGTCGCTCGGTTCGATCAGCACCGAAGCGCACGCGACGCTCGCGGTCGCGATGAACCGGATCGGCGGCAAGTCGAACACCGGCGAAGGCGGCGAGGACGAAAAGCGCTATCGCAACGAACTGCGCGGCATTCCGATCAAGGCGGGCGAGACGCTGAAGTCGGTGATCGGCGACGAGATCGTCAGCGACATTGCGCTGAAGGACGGCGATTCGCTGCGCTCGAAGATCAAGCAGGTCGCGTCGGGCCGCTTCGGCGTCACCGCCGAGTACCTCGCGTCGGCCGACCAGATCCAGATCAAGATGGCGCAGGGCGCGAAGCCGGGCGAAGGCGGCCAGCTGCCGGGCCACAAGGTGTCCGAATACATCGGCAAGCTGCGTTACTCGGTGCCGGGCGTCGGCCTGATCTCGCCGCCGCCGCACCACGACATCTACTCGATCGAGGATCTGGCGCAACTGATCCACGACCTGAAGAACGTGAACCCGAGCGCGAGCATCTCCGTGAAGCTCGTGTCGGAAGTGGGCGTGGGCACGGTCGCGGCCGGCGTCGCGAAGGCGAAGGCCGATCACGTCGTGATCGCCGGTCATGACGGCGGCACGGGCGCATCGCCGCTGTCGTCGGTCAAGCATGCGGGCACGCCGTGGGAACTCGGCCTCGCCGAAACGCAGCAGACGCTGGTGCTGAACCGCCTGCGCGGCCGCATCCGCGTGCAGGCCGACGGCCAGATGAAGACGGGCCGCGACGTCGTGATCGGCGCGCTGCTCGGCGCGGACGAATTCGGCTTCGCGACGGCGCCGCTCGTCGTCGAGGGCTGCATCATGATGCGCAAGTGCCACCTGAACACGTGCCCGGTCGGCGTCGCGACGCAGGACCCGGTGCTGCGTGCGAAGTTCAAGGGCCAGCCCGAGCACGTCGTGAACTACTTCTTCTTCGTCGCCGAGGAAGTGCGCGAGATCATGGCGCAGCTCGGCATCGCGAAGTTCGACGACCTGATCGGCCGCGCCGACCTGCTCGATACGCGCAAGGGCATCGAGCACTGGAAGGCGAAGGGCCTCGACTTCTCGCGCGTGTTCTACCAGCCGGAAGAGTGCGAGGACGTCGCGCGCCGCCACGTCGACGTGCAGGATCACGGCCTCGAACGCGCGCTCGACCACGTGCTGATCGAGAAGGCGAAGGCCGCGATCGAGAACGGCGAGCACGTGTCGTTCATCCAGCCGGTGCGCAACGTGAACCGGACGGTCGGCGCGATGTTGTCGGGCGTGATCGCGAAGCAGCACGGCCACGACGGCCTGGCCGACGACGCGGTGCACATCCAGCTGAAGGGCACGGCCGGCCAGAGCTTCGGCGCGTTCCTCGCGAAGGGCGTGACACTCGACCTCGTCGGCGACGGCAACGACTACGTCGGCAAGGGCCTGTCGGGCGGCCGGATCATCATCCGTCCGACCAACGACTTCCGCGGCAAGTCCGAGGAAAACATCATCTGCGGCAACACGGTGATGTACGGCGCGATCGAAGGCGAAGCCTTCTTCCGCGGCGTGGCGGGCGAGCGCTTCTGCGTGCGCAACTCGGGCGCGACGGCGGTCGTCGAAGGCACGGGCGACCACGGTTGCGAATACATGACGGGCGGCACGGTCGTCGTGCTCGGCGAGACGGGGCGCAACTTCGCGGCCGGCATGTCGGGCGGCCTCGCGTACATCTACGATCCGGAAGGCACGTTCGCGGCGAAGTGCAACAAGTCGATGGTCGCGCTCGAGCCGGTGCTGCAGCAGGCCGAGCAGGAGCGCACGGTCGACCGCGCGCTCTGGCACGCAGGCACGACGGACGAAGCGCTGCTCAAGGGGCTCGTCGAGCGTCATTTCCAGTTCACGGGTTCGCCGCGCGCGAAGTCGCTGCTGGAAAACTGGGACGCGGCGCGCCGCCAGTTCGTGAAGGTGTTCCCGCACGAATACAAGCGCGCGCTGGGCGAGATCGGTGCGAAGAAGGCGGCGAAGGAAGTGCTGGCCGCCTGAGCGACGAACGACATAGCGAATGCCGCGCGCGCCTGACGGCCGCGCGCGGCTCCCCCACCCGATATACCGAACAGAAGAGCACCTTATGGGCAAGGCAACCGGTTTTCTGGAGTTCGAACGCCGCCACGAGGCGTACGAAGCACCGCTCACGCGCGTGAAGCACTACAAGGAATTCGTCGCGGCACTGACCGACGCGGACGCGAAGGTCCAGGGCGCGCGCTGCATGGATTGCGGCATCCCGTTCTGCAACAACGGCTGCCCGGTCAACAACATCATCCCGGACTTCAACGATCTCGTTTACCGCCAGGACTGGCAGCAGGCGATCGAAGTCCTGCACTCGACCAACAACTTCCCGGAGTTCACGGGCCGCATCTGCCCGGCGCCGTGCGAAGCCGCGTGCACGCTCGGGATCAACGACGACCCGGTCGGCATCAAGTCGATCGAGCACGCGATCATCGACAAGGCCTGGGCGGAAGGCTGGGTGAAGCCGCAGCCGGCCGCGCACAAGACGGGCAAGAAGGTGGCGGTCGTCGGTTCGGGCCCTGCAGGCCTCGCCGCCGCGCAGCAGCTCGCGCGTGCCGGTCACGACGTGACGGTGTTCGAGAAGAACGATCGCATCGGCGGCCTGCTGCGTTACGGGATTCCCGACTTCAAGCTCGAGAAGTGGCTGATCGACCGCCGCATGCGTCAGATGGAGGCGGAAGGCGTGACGTTCCGCACCAGCGTGTTCATCGGCAAGGATCCGCTGCCCGAGTCGATCGGCAGCCTCGCGAAGGAAACCATTTCGCCGGACACGCTGAAGGAAGAATTCGACGCGGTCGTGATCGCCGGCGGTTCGGAAACGCCGCGCGACCTGCCGGTGCCGGGCCGCGAGCTCGCGGGCGTGCATTTCGCGATGGACTTCCTGCCGCAGCAGAACCGCGTGAACGCGGGCGACAAGCTCCCCGACCAGCTGCTGGCGAAGGGCAAGCACGTGATCGTGATCGGCGGCGGCGATACGGGTTCGGACTGCGTCGGCACGTCGAACCGTCACGGCGCGAAGCAGGTCACGCAGTTCGAGCTGCTGCCGCAGCCGCCGGAAGAGGAAAACAAGCCGCTCGTGTGGCCGTACTGGCCGATCAAGCTGCGCACGTCGTCGTCGCACGAGGAAGGCTGCGAGCGCGACTGGGCGGTCGCGACGAAGCGTCTCGAAGGCAAGAACGGCAAGGTCGAGAAGCTGATCGCGGTGCGCGTCGAGTGGAAGGACGGCAAGATGCAGGAAGTGCCGGGTTCCGAGTTCGAGATGAAGGCCGACCTCGTGCTGCTCGCGATGGGCTTCACGCAGCCGGCGGCGCCGGTGCTCGACGCGTTCGGCGTCGCGAAGGATGCGCGCGGCAATGCGCGCGCGGCGACCGAAGGCGATCGTTCGTACTACACGTCGGTCGACAAGGTGTTCGCGGCAGGCGACATGCGTCGCGGCCAGTCGCTCGTGGTGTGGGCGATCCGCGAAGGCCGCCAGTGCGCGCGCTCGGTCGATGCGTACCTGATGGGGCATTCGGAACTGCCGCGCTGAGTCGAAGCGCGAGCGGGTTTCGTGAAAGCCGGGCGTCCGAGAGGGCGCCCGGTTTTTTTATTTCTGAAGCGGTGGGCGATCATAGGCTTGCCCGGTTGGGGCGCCTAACGGATCGATGGTTCGCCCGTAGCTTGCAAGCTGCCCGTTGCAATCGATCATCGCGGTATATCGGGTTCCCTCGACGCGCAGCGGGAATTCCCACACACCCAGCTTCCATGCGTGATACTCCGGCGCGCCGTCGAATTGGATGCTGCCCGGCGGTATTCCATGCTCGTCGAGAAGACGGGCCTGGACATTTTTCCGTAGCGCGTCGAGGGACATGTCGGGGCAACTACCTTCGGTTCTCTCATATCGGGAAGTCGCGACGACGATGAACAGCAGCGTATAGGCGCAGATTACTGCGCCAACCAGCCAAAGAACTAGCCTAAGAACGCCTCGCATGGCTTTGGAAATCATGAAATGCCCGATGGGACGTAAAGAACGTGGGAGATTGAGTTGGGCAGCCACATTTCCGGAGCCGCCCGGTGGCATGCTAGCGAGGCGGGCGCATTAGTCCACCGAACGACGGTCTATGGACTGCCTGAGGTGGGCGTGTGCCTGCATTCTTCACCGGCCGTTGGCCTGAGAACGAGAGATGTTTTTCACCGAAAAAATTGATTTGATAGTCCTTGTGTCCCAAGACGGCGCCGAGCTTGGCGAGAAACGTCGTCGCAGCCTCCTGGAGGAATGGCCGGTTGGAAGGATCCGCATCGAACCGATCGGGATTGAGCGAGTAGTAGCCGTCAAACCGATATGTATTGTCCTCAAGCATCACAAGCGTGCCACGTATTCTGCCGGATACTCGCCCAAAGACCGAGGCGCTCCAGAGGTCCTTTGTTCCGTGATTGAAGATGTTGGTGCTGAAAGCTGTGTCGAACGAGTAGGTGCCGGGGCCGTACCCGGGATTCTCAACGGCTTTCGCTATTTCTCTGAAATCGGCGATGCCCATTTTCAAGTTGAGAGATTCAATATTGATGGTTTGTTGGGTTCCGTCTCCGTGTATCCAGTGATTGATTGCTTCGACGAACATCAATGGGTTTCCATACGATGAAAATGTGCTCGTCGGAGGGATGCCGTGTGACTGGCCAATGTATATGCCGAATAATGCAGTGATGTTGGCGTATTGCCCAGGCTCGAAGCTAAATCCATATGGGTTGGCGCCGGGTAAATGCTTGTAGCCACCAAGGGCCAGCCACGGAGTGAAGCCGCCTACCAGTGTCAGTTGATTTCGCCAGAATGCTGTGTCGTTTTTGCCAAATATCTCAAGGTGTTTGAGGAACATATCGGTGGCGCGGATCATGTTTCCCGTGTTTGCAAAAAGCAACATGAAATTTGATGTGCAATACTGGTTGAAGCAAACCGTCGGTGCTGGAATTCCGGCTCCGGGATTGGCGCCCGGAATGTCGTTTACCTTGACGCCGAAATCACCGAAATTGAAATCCGGTGGCTGTGGTGCTGTGATCGTGATGGGCGGAAGCACATTGTTCTGAGCCACGGCCGTCGCGTGCTTCAGCAGCGTGCCAAATGGGAGCACTGTTGACGCAACCAGAAAACGTCGTCGCATCCAAGGCTGTTGTTGTTCTTTGGCGGATTGGTTTATCTGTTTCCAAGGATTGCGTGTCGTCATTTCATGCCCCGTGCAGTGGTGATTTCGATGATTGATTGGCAGGTCTGAACGTAAGACGGTTATATTTTTTTCTGCGGTCGGCAAGGAATTTCTCTTGCACGTCTTCGTGACGAAGTCGTCTGGATTGATCCTGCGGACTGGTATGAAACGAGATTCATGGAGGCATGCGACGGCTCCGCCTTGTCTCGAAATCCCCCGTATGCCGGCTCTGGGCCACGGAGCGCTGAAAATGCAGGGCCAGCTGGCTGCCCTGTTCCCATTGCGTAGCGTTCCGACAAGAGGCGAGAAAAATCGAAATGCGGGGATGCTTTTCTCGACATGTCCTGTTGGCGGGCAATGTGTCCAACAGTTACGAGGCGGTCTAAGGCGAAGGGGGTATTTGTTCAGGAGACGTATGCCCGCCGGGGATTCAACCTGCGGCGGTAAGCGCTGTTTGAGGATTGCTGCCGAATCAGTCGGTCGCCCGACATCATTGCGCTGGTTTTACCGAGCGGAAGCATCCGAGTTCTTTCGCGCCCGGTGACGTAACAGTCGTGATGTAGCTGGCCTCGCTCGATCTCGATCGACTCCTGATCGGCCGGGAGTGCCGGTAGCGGGGCGCCGATCGCCGCGGCCGAAGGCCGGACGCCGCCGCGGTAGCGACCCGCGCCGACGGCCGCGCGCCATGCCGCTGGTCGCGACCGTGCATCGCTTCGACGGTACGACCGGCCGGCTGCACTACCCGTCGTAGCGCGCGAGCGTCAGCCCGGCCAGATCGATCTCCGGCGTCCGTCCAGTGACGAGATCCGCCACCACCTTTCCCGACCCCATCGACATCGCCCAGCCCGTCGAGCCGTGGCCGACGTTGAGCCAGAGGCCGTCGATCCCGCTCGCGCCGAGCAGCGGCGGGCCATCGGGCGTCATCGGCCGGCGGCCGACCCAGAAACGCGCCGACGCGCGATCGGCCGCGTGCGGGAACCAGTCGTCGAGCACCTTCATCAGCGTGTCGAGCGCCTGCTGCCGCAATGCCGCCCGGCGGTTGCCGAGCTCCGCGGTGCCGGCGACGCGCAGCGTCGGGCCGAAGCGCGTGATCGCGGTCTTCAGCGATTCGTCCATCAGCGCGGCGCACGGTGCCTTTTCATCGTCGACGACCGCGAGCGTGGCCGAGTAGCCCTTCACCGGATACAGCGGCACGTCGATGCCGTGCGGCCGCAGCAGGCCCGCGCTGTCGACGCCGAGCGCGACGACGATCGCGTCGGCGGCGAGCAGCGCATCGCGCCGGGCGGCGGCGCCTGGGCCGAGCGAGTCGACCCGCACGCCGCGCACCTTGCCGCTCGCGACATCGAGCGCGCGAATCGCGGTGCGAAACCGGAACGTCACGCCGTTCGCTTCGCACAGCGCCCGCAATTCGCGCGTGAAGCGCGCGCAGTCGCCCGCTTCGTCGTCGGGCAGGTAGATACCGCCGACGGGCGGCTGCCGCGCCCAGCGCAGGCCCGGTTCGATCGCGGTGCAGCCGGCGGCATCCAGTTCGCGAAACGCGATTCCGGCATCGCGCAGCACCTTCAGCGCGGGCTGCGCCATCTCGACGTCGAACGCGCCGCGCAGCAGTTGCAGGTAGCCGCGGCTCGCGCCGTAGTCGAATGGATGACGTTCGCGAAACGCATGCAGGCACGCGCGGCTGTAATACGCGATGCGCTGCATCCGCTGCTTGTTCACGCGAAACCGCTCGAATTCGCATTCGCGCAGCCAGCGCGCGATCCAGCGCCACTGCGCGGCATCGAGCGTCGGCCGGAAGATCAGCGGCGACGCGGGCTTGAACAGATATTTGAGGATCTTGCCGGGCATCCCGGGCGCGGCCCACGGCGTCACGTAGCCGGGCGCGATCACGCCTGCGTTGCCGAGGCTCGTCGCTTGCGCGACGTCGGCCTCGCGTTCGATCACGGTGACGTCGCAGCCTGCTTCGCGCAGGTGCCAGGCGGTGGTGACGCCGATCACGCCGGCGCCGAGAACGATCGCGTGCATGCGGTGTCCGGAACGAAACGGGGGCTCACGACGCGACGGCCGGATCGTCGGCGAGCGACTTGCCGCGCGTTTCGGGCAGCACGAGCGCCGCGACGATCACGAGCAGGTAGCCGCCGCCCGCGACGAGGCCGATCGCCTTCACGAGCGACATCGACTGCGACAGCGCGCCGACGAGGATCGGGAAGAACGAGCCCAGCCCGCGGCCGAGGTTGTAGCAGAAGCCCTGGCCCGAGCCGCGGATCGCGCCCGGATACAGCTCCGACAGATACGCGCCGACGCCCGCGAAGATGCCCTGCACGACGATGCCGAGCGGGAAGCCGAGCAGCAGCATCGCGGTATCGGTGATCGGCAGCATCGTGTACGCCATGCCGAGCGAGAACGAGCCGACCGCGAACAGGATGAACGACGCGCGGCGGCCGAGCCGGTCGGACAGGATCGCGCCGACCACGTAGCCGACGAACGAACCGACGATCAGCACGACCAGATAGCCGCTCGTGTTGAATACCGACAGGTGGCGCACGGTTTTGAGATAGGTGGGCAGCCACGTCGTGATCGCGTAGTAGCCGCCGAGCATGCCGGTGCACAGCGCGCTGCCGAGCAGCGTCGCACGCAGGTGCGGCGGCGAGAAGATCTCGAGGAAATGGCCCGACACGCGGCCTTCGTCGCGCGCGCGGCGCGTGGCCGTGTAGATGTCGGGATCGCTGACGTTGCGGCGGATGTAGAGAATCCACAGCGCGGGCACGATGCCGATCCAGAAGCACGCGCGCCACGCGACCTGCTCGGGCAGCAGCGCGAAGAACGCCCAGTAGAGGATCGCGGCCGCGCCCCAGCCGAACGACCAGCTGCTCTGCACGGTGCCGACGGCCTTCGCGCGATGCTCGGGCGAGCGGATCGTCTCGGCCATCATGATCGTCACGACCGACCATTCGCCGCCGAAACCGAAACCCTGCAGCGTGCGCGTCGCAAGGAGCTGCCAGAACGAATGCGTGAAGCCGGACAGGCACGTGAACAGCGCGAACGTCGCGATCGTCCACTGCAGCACGCGTACGCGGCCGTAGCGGTCGGCGAGGATGCCGGCGACCCAGCCGCCGATCGCCGACGAGATCAGCGAGCTCGTCGCGATCATCCCGGCCTCACTCTTCGTCATGCCCCAGGTCGCGATCAGCGTCGGAATCAGGAACGAATAGATCATGAAGTCGAACGCATCGACCGCATAGCCGCCGAAGCCGGCATACAGCGTCCGGCGTTCGCGCGTCGATAGTTCGTTGAACCACTGGAATGCCTGCATGCTTGCCGCTCCCTGTCGCCTCGTCTGGTCCCGCGCTGCCGCGTCGCGGCTATTTTACGGGCGCGATCCTGCCCGCCAAAAAGGCGGCTTCGGGTTCGTGCGGAAAGGGCGGAGGGAAGGGCGACGCGTCAGAGCGTCAGGCCGCCATCGACGTGGATGACCTGGCCGGTGATCTGCCGCGCCGCGTCCGACAGCAGGAACGCGATCAGCGCGGCGACGTCGCCGGGCTCGGCGATCCGGCCGAGCGGCGTCGCCTGTTCGGCCTGCGCCCACGCGGCGGCGTTGCCGGCGCTCGGCCCGTGATCCTTGCGCGTGAAACCCGGCGCGACCGCGTTGACGGTGATGCCGTGCGCGGCGAATTCGGCGGCCGCGGTGCGCACCAGCGATTCGAGCGCCGCTTTCGCGGCGGCGGTAGCCGCGAACGGCGCATCGGCGCGGTAGCGGTGCGCGACGAACGAACTGACCGCGACGATCCGCGGTGCGGCCGACGCTTCGAGCAGCGGCCGCGCGCGGCCCGCGAGCGCGGAGAATGCGCCGGGCATCGCCGCGAAGGCGGACGCGAGCGCGCCCGCGGAAAGATCGGAAAAGGATTGCCGTGCGGCGAAACCGGCGTTCGCGACGAGTTGATCGAGCCCGCCGAAGCGGGTGGCGGCTGCGTCGACGAGCGCGGCGGCAACACCCGGCTCGCCGAGATCGCCGGTCAGCGTCAGGCATTCCGCGCCGGCCGCCGTGCACGCATGGGCGACGTCGGCGAGCCGCGCGCGTGCCGCATCGTCCGCGCCGCGCGCATGCAGCGCCAGCGCGACGCCAGGCGCCGCGAGCCGCCGCGCGAGCGCCGCGCCGATCCCCGAACCTGCGCCGGTGATCAGCGCGATCCGTGCGATGGGCGCGGCGCGTGCGCTCACGCGGCGACCTTGTCGTCGTCGTTCACGCGCTCGACGTTGATCGTGCCGACGTGGAACGCGGCGAGCGACTCGCGGTGCGCGATGCTGACGATCGCGGCCTTCGGCAGCCGTTCGGCGAACAGGTGATAGAGGCGCGCCTCGTTGTCGGCGTCGAGCGCGCTGGTCGCTTCGTCGAGGAACAGGAAGTCGGGCTTGTGCAGCAGCACGCGCGCGCCGGCCAGACGCTGCTGCTCGCCCGGCGACAGCACGCGGGTCCAGTGCGCGGTTTCGTCGAGGCGCTCGACGTAATCCTCGAGGCGGCACGCGCGCAGCGCGTCGCGGCACGCTTCGTCGCTGAACGTGTCGGGCGTCGCCGGGTAGGTGAGCGCGGCTTTAAGCGTGCCGATCGGCAAGTAGCTCGTTTGCGGCACGAACATCATCCGCGCGCCGACCGGCGCGTCGATCGCGCCGTCGCCGAACGGCCACAGGCCCGCGAGCGCGCGCATGAACGTGCTCTTGCCGGAACCGGACTTGCCGACCACGAGCCAGCGCGAGCCGGGCTCGATCGTGACGTCGCCGATGTTGGCGAGCGCGTTGCCGTTCGGCAGCGCGAGCTTGAGCGACGACGTGGACAGCTTCGCGGCGTCGATGTAGTGCAGGTTGATGCCGCCGTGCTCGGTCGCGGGCGACAGGCTTTCCTTCAGGTGCGACGTGCCCATCACGCGCTTGAATTCGCGCAGACGGTTGACGGTGGCGCGCCATTCGACGAGCGAGCCGTAACTATTGATGAACCACGAAAACGAGTCGCTGACACTACCGAAGGCCTGCGAAATCTGCATCAGTGTTCCGAACGAGAAGGCACCTGCGAAGTATGCGGGGGCCGCTGCGATCAACGGAAAGATATTCGCGACTTGGCTGTAGAAATTCAACACGAAGTTCAGCCGCATTGTGTACTTCATCAGTCGCCACCAGTTGTCACGGATTCGACCGAAAAGTTGTCGCGCATTATTGCCTTCGAAATCGGCGCCGTCATAGAACGCGATCTGTTCGGCGTTTTCTCGTACGCGAATCATACCGAAGCGAAAGTCGGCTTCGACACGCTGTTGCTGGTAGTTGATCGACACAAGCGGATGGCCGGCCCGATGCATTAGGTAAGAGCCAACTAGCGCATATATTGCAGCGACCCACACCATGTAGCCCGGAATGACGATAGACGTACCACCGATCGGAACGGTCAGCGGACCGGCCAGGGTCCACAGGATCACGGTGAATGACGCAAGCGATGCAACAGTCGACAACAGATCAAGCGACAGCGAGAGCGAAGTGGTTGCGAACGCTTGAAGGTCATCGGTGATGCGCTGGTCGGGGTTGTCGGTCAATCGGTCCCGCTCGATCCGATAGAACGCACGGTCATTCAACCATTCATCGAGGAATCGGTTAGTGAGCCATTGCCGCCAGCGGAACGAAAGCATCTGGGTCAGATAGCGGCGGAACACGAACAGAATAATGGCGCCAAACGCGATGGCACAGAATTCCAGCATCAGATGTGGAAAGTGCTGTGCATCCTTTGCCTGCAATGTGTTCGTGAATCGTCCGTACCATCCGTTGAAGCGCACGCTTAGCCATACGCTCGCGAAGTTCATTGTGATGATCGTGACCAGCAGCCCCCACGCGATTTTCCATTCGGACGACACCCAGTAGGGCTTGATGAGGCTCCATGCGGATACCGGGCGCTCGTCCTGCGGCGCGTCGGAGGCGGAGCGGACGGGATCGATCGATTGGGTCATGTGCTTCCTGATGATGAGCCGGCGCGCGGGCCGGGTGAAACCGGGGCGCGCGCCGCGATACGGCATGCCGGGGCGCGGCGCCGACTGACGGCGGGCGTCCGGATGGTCGCCCGTGCGTCTTAAACGGCACTTAAAAACCGGCGGTGACGCGGCAACCGGCCGCTCGCGCGGCCGGCCTGCGGGCATTGTGCCAGAGCGGCGCAACACGCCGGCGAATTTGCCGCAACGGGGACAGTTTGCGGCGCTTTCCGCTTTTATGGTCTAATGGCCGACGACGAAACAGGGGTGCTTCGTGACGCGGCCGGCGGATGTTCCGGGCAGCGCGGCGAGGCTGAGAAAGACCCTTCGCACCCGATCCGGGTAATACCGGCGAGGGAAGTTTCTGATCCCGCCGGGCCGCGCTGGCCGCCATCCCACATGGTCAGCGCCCGAGTCCCGCCCGGCCGGCCTTTGCTGCCGGTTTCGTCCTTTTGGGTACGCGCATTGCGCGTTACGGAAGGAATGATGACCGCACAATCTTCAGTCTTTTACCCGGTTCCCGGCCCGATGTCGCGTGCGTTCGCATGCGGCGGCGCGCACGCGTCGACGTTCGTCGCGCGTGAGCGCGCGGAGGGCGGGCGATGAACGTCCGGGACGCACGGCCCGATTTCGCGGTGCTCGGCGGCGGCCTCGTCGGCCGCCTGATCGCATGGCGGCTCGCCGGCGACGGCCTTCGCGTCGCGCTCTACGAGCGCGGCGGCCCGGACGGCGAGCAGTCGGCCGCGTGGGTCGCGGCCGCGATGCTCGCGCCGCTCGCGGAAGCCGCGAGCGCGGAGCTGCTGATCACCGAGCTCGGCGCCGCGTCGCTCGCGCGCTGGCCGCGGTGGCTAGCGGAACTGCCCGAACCCGTCTTCTTCCAGCATCACGGCACGCTCGTCGTCTGGCATCAGGCCGACCGCGCGGAGGCGCCGCTGTTCGAGCGGCGCGTGCGTGCGAACGCGCCGGCCGAGCTGTTCGACGGCGGCTTCGTGACGCTGGCCGGTGCGCAGGTCGACGCGGCCGAACCCGCGCTCGCGGGCCGCTTCGCACGCGGGCTGCTGCTGCCGCGCGAAGGCCAGCTCGACAACCGTCAGGCGCTGCGCGCGCTGGCGGCGGGCCTCGCGCAGCGCGGCGTCGAAACGCACTGGCACGCGTCGGTCGACGACACGAACCCGCCCACCGCGCATTTCACGATCGATTGCCGCGGGCTCGGCGCGAAACCCGCGCTGCCGGCGCTGCGCGGCATCCGCGGCGAGGTCGCGCGCGTGCATGCGCCCGGCATCGGGCTCACGCGGCCCGTGCGGCTGCTGCATCCGCGCTATCCGCTGTACGTCGCGCCGAAGCAGGACGATCTCTATGTGATCGGCGCGACCGAGGTGGAGGGCGAGGACATGTCGCCCGTCAGTGTGCGTTCCGCGCTCGAACTGCTGAGCGCGGCGTTTTCCGTGCATCCGGCGTTCGGCGAGGCACGCATCCTCGAACTCAACGCGCAATGCCGGCCGACGCTGCCCGATCATCGCCCGGCCGTGATCTGGGACGGCGCGTCGACGCTCGCCGTCAACGGCCTGTACCGGCATGGCTTCATGATCGCGCCGGAAGTCGCGCAGGCCGCCGTCGCGTTCGCGCAGGCCGCGCTCGGCGGCGCGCTCGGCGATCCCGACGCGTTCGCCGCGTGGCGCGCCGCCGCCCGCTGGCCGACACTGCTTCATCACCGTAACGACGCGCGCCAGCCGGCCTGACGCGCGCCGCCGACCGAATCCGACCGAGCCTCATGGATATCCAGATCAATCAACAGACCCTGACGCTGCCCGACGGCGCGACGGTGGCCGACGCATTGGCCGCGTACGGCGCGCGTCCGCCGTACGCGGTCGCGCTGAACGGCAACTTCGTCGCGCGCACGCAGCATGCGGCGCGTCCGCTCGCGGCGGGCGACAAGCTCGACGTCGTGCACCCCGTCGCGGGCGGCTGAGCGCCGCCGGTTCGTCCCCGCTCTTCCAGGAAAACGACATGACGTCCCCCACCTCCGCCGACGCGCTCACGCTGTACGGCGTAACCTTCGCAAGCCGCGTGCTGCTCGGCACGTCGCGCTATCCGTCGCTGCAGTCGCTGTCCGATTCGATCGCCGCGTCGCGCCCCGGAATGGTGACGGTCGCGCTGCGCCGGCAGATGACGGGCGGCACGGCCGAAGCCGGCTTCTTCGACCTGCTCAAGCGCCACGCGGTGCCGCTGCTGCCGAACACGGCCGGCTGCCAGACCGTCGCCGAAGCGGTGACCACCGCGCACATGGCGCGCGAGGTATTCGATACCGACTGGATCAAGCTCGAACTGATCGGCGACGACTACACGCTGCAGCCCGACCCGGTCGGGCTGATCGAAGCCGCGGCGCAACTGGTCAAGGACGGCTTCAAGGTGCTGCCGTACTGCACCGAGGATCTCGTGATCGGCCGGCGCCTGCTCGACGTCGGCTGCGAGGCGCTGATGCCGTGGGGCGCGCCGATCGGCACCGGCAAGGGCGTCGTGAATCCGTACGGTCTGCGCGTGCTGCGCGAACGGCTGCCGGACGTGCCGCTGATCGTCGACGCGGGGCTCGGCGTGCCGTCGCACGCGTGTCAGGTGATGGAGTGGGGCTTCGACGGCGTGCTGCTGAATACGGCCGTGTCGCAGGCCACGCACCCGGAAATCATGGCGCGCGCGTTCGCGCAGGGCGTCGAGGCCGGCCGCGCCGCGTATCTCGCCGGCCCGATGGATGCGCGCGAGACCGCGCACGCGAGCACGCCGGTCGTCGGGATGCCGTTCTGGCACCAGGACGGGGGCGGCGCATGAGCGCGCGCTTCGCCGATGCGTTCTGGCCGCCCGCCGACGAACTGGCCGAAGCGGCCGAGCGGATTCGCGCACGGCTCGGCGACTGGCCGGAGGGTGGCGCGGCGCCGTGGCGGCTCTGCGTGGCGGCGCCCGACGTGCCGGCCGACGGCGACGTGCTGATCGTGTCGGCGGGCGACCGTGCCGCGCAGGCGCGTGCGTCGGCCGTGTCGCGGCCTGCGTCGCCGGACGCGGTGGCGATCGAATTCGACGAGGGCGGCGCCGTGCTGCATGCGGCCGGCGCGCGCTACGCGCTCGAGGCCGCGCATCCGCTCGCGGACGACTGGATCGCGGCGCTCGCCGCGTTCCTCGATTGCGGCTTCGCGCCGGTCGACGCGCTGGTGCTCGCGCTGGCGTGGCGTGACGGCGACGAGACGCGCGCCACCGACGCATGGCCGGTCGATGCCGCGCGATTCCCGCGTGTCGCCGGGCTGCCGCCTGCGCCGGAACCGGCGTTCGCGCCGTGCCCCGCGCGGCTCGGCCTCTATCCGGTCGTGCCGAGCGCCGCATGGGTCGAGCGCGTGCTCGACGGCGGCGCGCGAACCGTGCAATTGCGCGTGAAGGATGCGGCGCCGGACGCGCTGCGCCGGGAAATCGCGCGCGCGGTCGCGGCGGGGCGCCGCTATCCCGATGCGCGCGTGTTCATCAACGATCACTGGCAGATCGCGGTAGAAGAAGGCGCGTACGGCGTCCATCTCGGCCAGGAGGACCTGGAAACGGCCGACCTGGCCGCGATCGCGCGCGCGGGCCTGCGGCTCGGACTTTCGAGCCACGGTTATTACGAGATGTTGCGCGCGCTGCACGCGCGGCCGAGCTATCTCGCGCTCGGCCCCGTGTACGCGACCGCGACGAAGGCCGTCGCCGCGCCGCCGCAGGGCCTCGCGCGGATTGCCCGCTACGCGCGCTTCGCCCGGGCGCGCGCGCCGCTCGTCGCGATCGGCGGGGTCGGGCTCGACACGCTGGCGGCCGTGCTGGGCACAGGCGTCGGCAGTGTCGCGGTGGTCAGCGCGGTCACGGGCGCGGCCGATTATCGGACGGCGCTTATTGCACTGCAGCAGTGCTTTGCCGGACAATTTGACAATCATTGACCGCAGGGCCCGGAACGGCGTCACGACATCATTCCAATGCAGGCCCTATAATTCGGCGTTCTGCGTAAAAGGACTGTCAGCTCCGTGAGCCCCACTCCTACCGAGACCCTGCTGGAACTTCGCGACGTCGACTTCGGCTATGGCGACCGCCTCGTCCTGTCCAACCTGAACCTGCGCTTCGGGCGCGGGCAGGTCGTCGCGGTCATGGGCGGCTCGGGTTGCGGCAAGACCACCGTGCTGCGCCTGATCGGCGGCCTCGTGCGTGCGCGCCGCGGCCAGGTGCTGTTCGACGGCGCCGACGTCGGCGCGCAAACGCGCGACGGCCTGTACGCGCTGCGCCGCAAGATGGGCATGCTGTTCCAGTTCGGCGCGCTGTTTACCGACATGTCGGTGTTCGAGAACGTCGCGTTCGCGCTGCGCGAGCACACCGATTTGCCCGAAGACCTGATCCGCGACCTCGTGCTGATGAAGCTCAACGCGGTCGGGCTGCGCGGCGCGCGCGACCTGATGCCGTCCGAGGTGTCGGGCGGGATGGCGCGCCGCATCGCGCTGGCGCGCGCGATCGCGCTCGATCCGCAGCTGATCATGTACGACGAGCCGTTCGCGGGCCTCGATCCGATCTCGCTCGGCATCACCGCGAACCTGATCCGCACGCTGAACCAGGCGCTCGGCGCGACGTCGATCCTCGTCACGCACGACGTGCCGGAATCGTTCGCGATCGCCGACTACGTGTATTTTCTGGCCAATGGCGGCGTGCTCGCGCAGGGCACGCCCGACGAGCTGCGCGCGTCGACCGATCCGAGCGTGCGGCAGTTCATCGACGGCGCGCCGGACGGCCCGTTCAAATTTCATTACACGAGCCCGCCGCTGGCAGCGGATTTCGGGCTCGGCGGAGGGCGCGCATGATCAGCGCGATCGGACGTTACGTCATCGGCGGCCTCGAGCGGGCGGGCTACGGCACGCGCCTGTTCGTGCGCCTCGTGCTGGAATTCTTCCCGCTGCTGCGCCGGCCGCGGCTCGTCACGAAGCAGATCCACTTCCTCGGCAACTATTCGTTCGTGATCATCGCCGTGTCGGGGCTGTTCGTCGGCTTCGTGCTCGGCCTGCAGGGGTATTACACGCTGAACCGCTACGGTTCCGAGCAGGCGCTCGGCCTGCTGGTCGCGCTGTCGCTCGTGCGCGAGCTCGGGCCGGTCGTCACCGCGCTGCTGTTCGCGGGCCGCGCGGGCACGTCGCTCACGGCCGAGATCGGCCTGATGAAGGCCGGCGAGCAACTTACCGCGCTCGAGATGATGGCGGTCGACCCGATCAAGAACGTGATCGCGCCGCGCATGTGGGCCGGCATCATCGCGATGCCGCTGCTGGCCGCGATCTTCAACGCGGTCGGCGTGCTCGGCGGTTACTTCGTCGGCGTCGTGCTGATCGGCGTCGATCCGGGCGCGTTCTGGTCGCAGATGCAGGGCGGGGTCCAGGTGTGGGCCGACGTCGGCAACGGCGTGATCAAGAGCATCGTGTTCGGGTTCGCCGTGACCTTCATTGCACTGTTTCAAGGGTATGAAGCGAAGCCCACGCCCGAAGGCGTGTCGCGCGCGACCACCAAGACGGTCGTGTTCGCGTCGCTCGCCGTACTCGGCCTCGATTTCCTGCTGACCGCGCTGATGTTCAGCTAAGCCTCAGCCAAGCCAAATTTTGGGATGACGATGAAAAAGACTGCTCTCGACTTCTGGGTCGGCCTGTTCGTGGTGGTGGGCTTCCTCGCGGTGCTGTTCCTGGCGCTGAAGGTCGGCAACATGAGCTCGCTGTCGTTTCAGCCGACCTACTCGGTGAGAATGAAATTCGACAACATCGGCGGTCTGAAGCCGCGCGCGGCCGTGAAGAGCGCGGGCGTCGTGGTCGGCCGCGTGAAGTCGATCGGGTTCGATACCAACACCTACCAGGCGGTCGTCACGATCGACGTCGACGGTCAGTATCAATTCCCGAAGGATTCGTCGGCGAAGATCCTGACGTCCGGCCTGCTCGGCGAGCAATATATCGGCCTCGATCCGGGCGGCGACACCGAAATGCTGAAGGCCGGCGATACCATCACGATGACGCAATCGGCGATCGTGCTCGAGAACCTGATCGGCCAGTTCCTGTACAGCAAGGCCGCCGACGCGGGCGGCGCGAAGCCGGCAGCCGGGGCACCGGCGGCGCCCGCCGCGCCCGCGCCGGTGGCGGTGCCGGCGTCCGCGGTGTCCGGCGCTGCAGCCCAATAACCACACGAGAGAAAGACAAGAGGGTAATGACCATGCACACGATCCGCATCAGGCACGCCGCGCTGGCGGTTGCGGCAGTCGCCGCGTTGAGCGGCTGCGCGACCGTGCAGACGCCGACCAAGGGCGATCCGCTCGAAGGCTTCAACCGGACGATGTACAAGTTCAACGACACGGTCGACACGTACGCGCTGAAGCCGGTCGCGAAGGGTTACCAGTACGTGGTGCCGCAGCCGGTGCGTGACAGCGTGACGAACTTCTTCTCGAACATCGGCGACGTCTACATCGCGGCGAACAACATCGTGCAGCTGCGGATCGCCGACGGCGTCGGCGACATCATGCGCGTCGTGATCAACACGGTGTTCGGCGTCGGCGGCCTGTTCGACGTCGCGACGATCGCGAAGCTGCCGAAGCACACGGCCGACTTCGGGATCACGATGGGCCGCTACGGCGTGCCGTCGGGCCCGTACCTCGTGCTGCCGCTGCTCGGCCCGAGCACGCTGCGCGACACGGCCGGCCTCGGCGTCGACTACGTCGGCAACCCGCTCACCTACGTGAAGCCGGACGGCCTGAGCTGGGGCCTGTTCGGCGTGAACCTCGTCAACACGCGCGCGAACCTGCTCGGCGCGGGCGACGTGCTGGATGCTGCGGCGCTCGACAAGTATTCGTTCGTGCGCAATGCGTATCTGCAGCGCCGCCAGATGCTGATCAGCAACGCGCGCGGCGAGGCCGCCGCGACGTCGAGCAACGACGCGCTGCCGAAGTACGACTTGCCGGAAGACGGCGCGGCACCGGCGGCAGCCGGCGCGGCCGGTACGGCGGGCGCGGCGGCGGTGGGCGGGGCGGCGCCGGCGGGCGCATCGGGCGCGGCGGTTGCCGCGCCGGCCTCGGGCACGGCCGAAGCGCCGAACCCGGCCAGCGAGACGAACGTACCGGCGATGCAGGTGGCGCCGCCGTCGCCGGGCGGGCTCCGGTTCCCGAGCATCCGGCTGCACTGACGGGCTTACATTCGTTACAGCCGGAAACGATTCAGTCGGTAGCGTAGGCGAACTTGCGCGTAAGCTACCTGCTCCAACCTTCGCATCGACTCATTCATGCAGGCCACTATGATGAAAAAACTGTTCCTGATCCCCGTTTTCGCGGCGCTGTTCTCGTTCGGCGGCGCAGCTCACGCGCAAGTCGACCAGTCGAACCCGCAAGCGCTGATCAAGACGGCGACGCAGCAGGTCCTCGACGAAGTCAAGCAGCAGACGATCAAGCAGGGCGACACCAACCGCATCATCTCGATCGTCAACAAGGACATCCTGCCGTACACCGATTTCCGCCGCACGACGCAGCTCGCGATGGGCCGCAACTGGCGCACGGCGACGGCCGAGCAGCAGCAGCAGGTTCAGGAGCAGTTCAAGCTGCTGCTGATCCGCACGTATTCGGGCGCACTCGCGCAACTGAAGCCCGACCAGCAGATCCAGTACCCGCCGTTCCGCGCCGATCCGGCCGATACCGACGTGGTGGTCAAGACGGTCGCGATGAACAACGGCCAGCCGGTCCAGATCGATTACCGCCTGTACAAGACGGCGAACGGCTGGAAGGTGTACGACCTGAACGTGCTCGGCGCATGGCTGATCCAGACGTACCAGCAACAGTTCAACGAGAAGATCCAGCAAAGCGGCGTGGACGGCCTGATCAAGTTCCTGACGCAGCGCAACCAGGAGCTTGCCGCGGGCAAGCAGGCGTCGTGAGCGGCTTCGAAGCCGGCTCCTCGCTGACCGTCGCGAGCGCGAAGTCCGCGCTCGCGGACGGTCTTGCGCGCATCGGCGCGGGCGCGACCGCCGTCGATTGCGCGGCGCTCGCGCAGTTCGACTCGTCCGCGCTCGCCGTGCTGCTCGCATGGCAACGTGCCGCCAAGGCGCGCGGCGTGGCCCTCGACATCCTCAATCTCCCTCCGAAGCTCGCCAGCCTCGCGCGCGCCTACGGCGTCGACGCGCTCATCGAAGGCGCCGGGCGACATTGACCCTGTCCGACCGAAGCCTGCCGCGCCAGCCGGCGCGCGCACGCTTCAGGCCGCGCGCCGTCGGCGCCGGCTCCCCCAGCCGGTTTGCCCTATAATCAAGCGTTTTGCGGGGCAGCCAATCGGCGTCCGGCCCCCATTTTCTTTCGCAGCAAGCACAGAATAGGCGTCGCGGCCGTTGCGTCGCGCACAGTCATGTCAGCCATAGAAATCCGTCACGTCAAGAAGCGCTACAAGTCGCTTCAGGCGCTCAAGGGCGTCAGCCTGTCGGTCGAGGAAGGCGAGTTTTTCGGTCTGCTCGGCCCCAACGGCGCAGGCAAGACCACGCTCATCAGTATCCTCGCCGGGCTCGCCCGGGCCGACGAAGGCAGTATCTCGGTGCGCGGTCACGACGTCGTCCAGGACTTCCGCAACGCGCGCCGCGCCCTCGGCGTCGTTCCGCAGGAACTCGTTTTCGACCCGTTCTTCACCGTCCGCGAGACGCTGCGGATCCAGTCCGGCTATTTCGGGCTGCGCCGCAACGACGACTGGATCGACGAAGTGATGGCCAATCTCGATCTGACCGAGAAAGCCGACGCGAACATGCGTGCGCTGTCGGGCGGGATGAAGCGCCGCGTGCTCGTCGCGCAGGCGCTCGTGCACCGGCCGCCCGTGATCGTGCTCGACGAGCCGACCGCCGGCGTCGACGTCGAATTGCGCCAGACGCTGTGGAAATTCATCTCGCGCCTGAACCGCGAGGGTCACACGATCGTGCTGACCACCCATTACCTCGAGGAAGCCGAGTCGCTGTGCGACCGTATCGCGATGCTGCGCCGGGGCGAAGTCGTCGCGCTCGACCGCACCGACGCGCTGCTGCGCCGCTTCGCGGGGCTGCAGCTGTACCTGCGGCTCGCGACGGGCGCGCTGCCGGCCGAGCTGCGCGGGCTGGAGACCGATCCGGCCGCGCGCGCGCCGGGCGAGCACCTGCTGCGCCTCGCGAGCTACGACGAGGTCGAGCGCATCCTCGCGCAATGCCGCGCGGCCGGCTGCACGTTCGACGAGATCGAGGTCCGCAAGGCCGACCTCGAGGATGTGTTCGTCCAGGTGATGAACGGGGCCGAGGTGATCGAGGGTCTGGCATGAATCAACACTCCCCACGCGAACTTCGTTCGCTGCCGCTCGAAGGGGCGGCCCGGCGCGTGCCGGGAAGCGGGTTTCGGACGCTGTTCTACAAGGAACTGCTGCGTTTCTGGAAGGTGTCGTTCCAGACGGTGCTCGCGCCGATCGTGACGGCGCTGCTGTACCTGACGATCTTCGGCCACGCGCTGTCGGGCCGCGTCGAGGTGTATCCGGGCGTCGAATACGTGAGCTTTCTCGTGCCGGGCCTCGTGATGATGAGCGTGCTGCAGAACGCGTTCGCGAACAGCTCGTCGTCGCTGATCCAGTCGAAGATCACCGGCAACCTCGTGTTCATGCTGCTGCCGCCGCTGTCGTACCGCGACATCTTCGGCGCGTACGTGCTCGCGTCGGTCGTGCGCGGGCTCGCGGTCGGCACCGGCGTGTTCGTCGTGACGATCTGGTTTATCCCGATGCACTTCGCGGCGCCGCTGTTCATCATGGCATTCGCGCTGCTCGGCTCGGCGATCCTCGGCACGCTCGGCCTGATCGCCGGGATCTGGGCCGAGAAGTTCGACCAGCTCGCCGCGTTCCAGAACTTCCTGATCATGCCGCTGACGTTCCTGTCCGGCGTGTTCTATTCGACGCATTCGCTGCCGCCCGTGTGGCGCGAAGTGTCGCGTCTCAACCCGTTTTTCTACATGATCGACGGCTTCCGTTTCGGGTTCTTCGGCGCGTCCGACATCAACCCGTTCGCGAGCCTCGCGATCGTCACCGGTTTCTTCGTGCTGCTCGCGCTGATCGCGATGCGGCTGCTCGCGACCGGCTACAAACTGCGTCATTGATATCGACAGGCCGCGGCCGCCCCACGGGCGGCGCGCGCCGACAGGAGCCTTACACCATGTTGCCGACTCCCGAACAGGTCAAGCAATACATCGCCGGCGGTCTCGCCTGCACGCATCTGGAAGTCGAAGGCGACGGCCAGCATTTCTTCGCGACGATCGTGTCGGCGGCCTTCGAAGGCAAGCGGCCGATCCAGCGGCACCAGCTCGTCTATGCGGCGCTCGGCGATCGCATGAAGCAGGAAATTCACGCGCTCAGCATGAAGACGCTGACGCCCGCCGAATGGCAGAACGCATAAACGGAAATCACTGAGTGCAAGTCACCGTCAACGAGCGCGACGCCGTCCAGAGCGTCGCCACGGCACACCCGGCCGCCAACGGGGAATCGCAGGGACAGGGGATGGACAAACTCGCGATCGAAGGCGGCAACCGCCTGTCCGGCGAGATCGTCGTGTCGGGCGCGAAGAACGCCGCGCTGCCGATCCTGTGCGCGGGGCTGCTCAGCGCCGAGCCGGTCGAGCTCGACAACGTGCCGAACCTGAAGGACGTGCGCACGACGCTGAAGGTGCTGAACCAGATGGGCGTGAAGAGCGAGACCGACGGCTGCCGCGTGCAGCTCGACGCGTCGCGCGTCGACAACCTCGTCGCGCCGTACGAGCTCGTGAAGACGATGCGCGCGTCGATCCTCGTGCTCGGGCCGCTGCTCGCGCGCTTCGGCGAGGCGAAGGTGTCGCTGCCGGGCGGCTGCGCGATCGGCGCGCGGCCGGTCGACCAGCACATCAAGGGCCTGCAGGCGATGGGCGCGGAAATCAGCATCGAGCACGGCTTCATCGAAGCGCGCGCGAAGCGCCTGAAGGGCGCGCGCATCGTGACCGACATGATCACGGTGACGGGGACGGAAAACCTGCTGATGGCAGCGACGCTCGCCGACGGCGAGACGGTGATCGAAAACGCCGCGCGCGAGCCGGAAGTGAGCGATCTCGCACACTTGCTGGTCGCGATGGGCGCGAAAATCGACGGCATCGGCACCGACCGCCTCGTGATCCAGGGCGTCGAGCGGCTGCACGGCGCCCGCCACGCGGTGATCCCCGACCGTATCGAGGCCGGCACGTTCCTGTGCGCGGTCGCGGCCGCCGGCGGCGACGTGATGCTGACGGGCGTGCGCCCGCACATCCTCGACGCGGTGATCGACAAGCTGCGCGAAGCCGGCGTGTCGATCGAGGAAGGCGACAGCTGGCTGCGCGTGAAGATGGACCGCCGCCCGCAGGCGGTGACGATCCGCACGTCGGAATACCCGGCGTTCCCGACCGACATGCAGGCGCAGTTCATGGCCCTCAATACGGTCGCGACGGGCACCGCGCAGGTCGTCGAAACCATTTTCGAGAACCGCTTCATGCACGTGCAGGAGCTGAACCGGCTCGGCGCGAACATCACGATCGACGGCAACACGGCGCTCGTGACGGGCGTCGACAAGCTGTCGGGCGCGAACGTGATGGCGACCGACCTGCGTGCATCGGCGAGCCTCGTGATCGCCGGGCTGCGCGCCGACGGCGAAACGCTCGTCGACCGCATCTATCACCTGGACCGCGGCTACGACCGCATGGAAGCCAAACTGACCGCCGTCGGCGCGAACGTGCGCCGCCTTTCCGGGAGCCAAGCATGAGCGCGCCGCTGACCCTCGCCCTGTCGAAGGGCCGGATTTTCGAGGAAACCCTGCCGCTGCTGGCCGCCGCCGGCGTGCAGGTGGCCGAGGATCCGGAAACGTCGCGCAAGCTGATCCTGCCGACGACCGATCCGAACCTGCGCGTGATCATCGTCCGCGCGAGCGACGTGCCGACCTACGTGGAATACGGCGCGGCCGATTTCGGCGTGGCCGGCAAGGACGTGCTGGTCGAGCACGGCGGCTCGGGCCTGTACCAGCCGATCGATCTGAACATTGCGCGCTGCCGGATGTCGGTGGCCGTGCCGGCCGGCTTCGACTACGCGAACGCGGTGCGCCAGGGCGCGCGCCTGCGGGTCGCGACCAAATACGTCGAAACGGCGCGCGAACACTTTGCCGCGAAGGGCGTGCACGTCGACCTGATCAAGCTGTACGGCTCGATGGAGCTCGCGCCGCTGGTCGGCCTGGCCGACGCGATCGTCGACCTCGTCAGCTCGGGCGGCACGCTCAAGGCGAACAATCTGGTCGAGGTCGAGGAGATCATGGCGATCTCGTCGCGCCTCGTCGTGAACCAGGCCGCGCTGAAGTTGAAGCGCGCGGCGCTCAAGCCGATCCTCGACGCGTTCGAACGCGCGTCGCAGAATGGCGGTTGAGCGCATCACCGTAACGGAACTCCCATGTCCATCACCATCCGCAAGCTCGATTCGACGAACGAAGGCTTCGGCGCCGCGCTGCGCGCCGTGCTCGCGTTCGAGGCGAGCGAAGACGAAGCGATCGAGCAATCGGTCGCGAAGATCCTCGCCGACGTGAAGTCGCGCGGCGACGCCGCGGTGCTCGAGTACACGAACCGCTTCGACCGGCTGAGCGCGACGAGCGTCGGCGCGCTCGAACTGCCGCAGGACGCGCTGCAGACGGCGCTCGACGGCCTCGCGCCGAAGGCGCGCGCGGCGCTGGAAGCCGCCGCCGCCCGCGTGCGCGCGTACCACGAGAAGCAGAAGATCGAGTGCGGCACGCATAGCTGGCAGTACACGGAAAGCGACGGCACGGTGCTCGGCCAGAAGGTCACGCCGCTCGACCGCGTCGGCCTGTACGTGCCGGGCGGCAAGGCCGCGTATCCGTCGTCGGTGCTGATGAACGCGATTCCCGCGCGCGTCGCCGGGGTCGGCGAAATCGTGATGGTCGTGCCGACGCCGGACGGCGTGAAGAACGACCTCGTGCTGGCCGCGGCGCTGCTCGGCGGCGTCGATCGCGTGTTCACGATCGGCGGCGCGCAGGCGGTCGGCGCGCTCGCGTACGGCACGCAGACGGTGCCGGCCGTCGACAAGATCTGCGGCCCCGGCAACGCGTACGTCGCGTCGGCGAAGCGCCGCGTGTTCGGCACGGTCGGCATCGACATGATCGCCGGGCCGTCGGAAATCCTCGTGCTGTGCGACGGGACGACCGATCCGAACTGGGTCGCGATGGACCTGTTCTCGCAGGCCGAGCACGACGAACTCGCGCAATCGATCCTGCTGTGCCCGGACGGCGCGTTCCTCGAGCGCGTCGAGAAGGCGATCGACGAGCTGCTGCCGACCATGCCGCGCCAGGACGTGATCCGTGCGTCGCTCGAAGGCCGCGGCGCGCTGATCAAGGTGCGCGACATGGCCGAGGCGTGCCGGATCGCGAACGACATCGCGCCGGAACACCTCGAAATCTCGGCGCTGGAGCCGCAGCAATGGGGCCAGCAGATCCGCCACGCGGGCGCGATCTTCCTCGGCCGCTACACGAGCGAGAGCCTCGGCGACTACTGCGCGGGCCCGAACCACGTGCTGCCGACGTCGCGCACCGCGCGCTTCTCGTCGCCGCTCGGCGTGTACGACTTCATCAAGCGTTCGAGCCTGATCGAGGTCAGCGCGGAAGGCGCGCAGACGCTCGGCGAGATCGCGTCCGAGCTCGCGTACGGCGAAGGGCTGCAGGCGCACGCGAGGAGCGCCGAGTTCCGGATGAAGGGCTGAGCGCGCAGGGTGCGCGGGGCCGGGCAGGCGCCGATGCGCCGCGCCGGCCGCCCCGGATCGGGGCAGGGGACCAGTGCAGGGCGGCAGCCGCCGCCTTGCCGACCATTTGACGCCGGCGCGATGCACGCCGGCTTGAAACCATGACGACGCCACAAGACATCATCCGCCGCGACGTGCTCGCGATGACCAGCTATCCGGTGCCGGACGCGAGCGGGTTCGTGAAGCTCGACGCGATGGAGAACCCGTATCCGCTGCCCGAACCGCTCGCCGCGGCGCTCGGCGAGCGGCTCGCGCAGGTCGCGCTGAACCGCTATCCGGCGCCGCGCCCGGCCGCGCTGCTCGACAAGCTGCGCCATGCGATGGGCGTGCCGGCCGGCTGCGACGTGCTGCTCGGCAACGGCTCCGACGAAATCATCAGCATGATCTCGGTCGCGTGCGCGAAGCCGGGTGCGAAGGTGCTCGCACCGGTGCCGGGCTTCGTGATGTACGAACTGTCGGCGAAGTTCGCGCAGCTCGAATTCGTCGGCGTGCCGCTGAAGGCCGACCTGACGCTCGACGCCGACGCGCTGCTCGCGGCGATCGCCGAGCACCGGCCGGCGATCGTCTATCTCGCGTATCCGAACAACCCGACCGGCACGCTGTACGACGATGCCGACGTCGAACGGATCGTCGCGGCCGCGCGGCACAGCCTGATCGTGATCGACGAGGCGTACCAGCCGTTCGCCGAGCGCTCGTGGCTGCCGCGCGCCGCCGAGTTCGACAACGTCGTCGTGATGCGCACGGTGTCGAAGCTCGGCCTCGCGGGCATCCGCCTCGGCTATCTCGTCGGGTCGCCCGCGTGGCTGAACGAATTCGACAAGGTGCGGCCGCCGTACAACATCAACGTGCTGACCCAGGCGACCGCCGATTTCCTGCTCGACCACCTCGACGTGCTCGACGCGCAGGCGGCCGAATTGCGCGCGGAACGCGCGCGCCTCGCGCAGGCGGTGGCCGCGCTGCCGGGCGCGACGGTGTTCCCGAGCGCCGGCAATTTCCTGCTGGTGCGCGTGCCGGACGCGGCTGCCGTGTTCGATGCGCTGCTCACCGAGCGGGTGCTGGTCAAAAACGTGAGTAAAATGCATCCGTTACTGGCCGAATGCGTGCGGCTGACCGTCGGTTCTCCCGACGAAAACGCTCGCCTCCTGGCCGCCTTGAAACTCGCGCTGCCCGGTTGAGCCCAGGGCGCGGCGGCGCGCGACGATCAATCCCCATTTACATCAGACTCAATCAAGGAATTGCCATGCGTGTGGCGGAAGTCGTTCGCAATACCAGCGAAACGCAGATCCGTGTGAAGCTCGATCTCGACGGCACCGGCCAGCAGAAGCTGGCCACCGGTGTGCCGTTTCTCGACCATATGCTCGACCAGATCGCGCGACACGGTCTGGTCGATCTCGAGGTCGAAGCGCACGGCGACACGCATATCGACGATCACCACACGGTCGAGGATGTCGGCATCACGCTCGGTCAGGCCGTCGCGAAGGCGATCGGCGACCGCAAGGGCATCCGCCGCTACGGCCACTCGTACGTGCCGCTCGACGAGGCGCTGTCGCGCGTCGTGATCGACTTCTCCGGCCGGCCGGGCCTCGAATTCCACGTGCCGTTCACGCGCGCGCGGATCGGCACGTTCGACGTCGACCTGTCGATCGAATTCTTCCGCGGGTTCGTGAACCACGCGGGCGTCACGCTGCACATCGACAACCTGCGCGGGATCAACGCGCACCATCAGCTCGAGACGGTGTTCAAGGCCTTCGGCCGCGCGCTGCGCGCGGCGGTGGAGCTCGACGAGCGCGCGGCGGGGCAGATTCCGTCGACCAAAGGCAGCCTCTGAACCTCCGGACGGACGACGCCAAGGACAACCTCACGGCTTCGGCGCGGCGCGCCGGCTTGCGATGGATCTGCTCAAATCGTTCATTTCGCTGCTCGCGCTGATCAATCCGGTCGGCGCGGTGCCGTTCTTCCTGAGCCTGACGGCGCAGCAGACGGACGGCGAGCGGCGGCGCACGATCCGGATCGCATCGGTGTCGGTGTTCTGCGTGATGACGGTGACCGCGCTGCTCGGGCAGCAGATCATCAACTTCTTCGGCATTTCGGTCGGGTCGCTCGAGGTGGGCGGCGGGATCATCATGCTGCTGATGGCGATCAACATGCTGAACGCGCAGATCGGCAACACGCGATCCACGCCGGAGGAGCGCCACGAAGCCGAGCTGAAGGACAACATCGCGGTCGTGCCGCTGGCGATTCCGCTGCTCACGGGCCCCGGCTCGATCAGCACGGTGATCATCTATGCGGCGAACGCGCATCACTGGTATGAGCGGGCCGGGCTGGTCGCGATCGGCGCGGTCCTGGCTGTTCTGTGTTTCGTCGCGATGCGGCTCGCCGAGCCGATCGCGAACTGGATCGGCCGCACCGGCATCAACATCGCCACGCGGCTGATGGGTCTGATGCTGTCGGCGCTGGCGGTGGAATTCATCGTCGATGGACTGAGGGCGCTACTGCCTGCACTGAGATGAAAACTTCGATTGCGATTGTGGATTATGGGATGGGCAACCTGCGCTCGGTCGCGCAGGCGCTCAAGAAGGCCGAACCGGCCGCCGACGTGGCGATCGTCGACACGCCGGCCGCGATTCGCGCGGCCGACCGCGTCGTGCTGCCCGGCCAGGGCGCGATGCCCGACTGCATGCGTTGCCTCGGCGAATCGGGGCTGCAGGAAGCGGTGATCGACGCATCGCGCACGAAGCCGCTGCTCGGCGTGTGCGTCGGCGAGCAGATGCTGTTCGACTGGAGCGCGGAAGGCGACACGAAGGGCCTGGGCCTGTTGCCCGGCAAGGTCGTGCGTTTCGAGCTGGACGGCCGGCTGCAGGACGACGGCTCGCGCTTCAAGGTGCCGCAGATGGGCTGGAACCGCGTGCGCCAGGCGCAGCCGCACCCGCTGTGGGACGGCGTGCCCGACGACGCGTATTTCTACTTCGTGCACAGCTACTACGTGACGCCGGACAACCCGGCGCACACGGTAGGCGAAACGGCTTACGGTGCGCCGTTTACGTCCGCGGTCGCGCGGGACAACCTCTTCGCGACCCAATTCCACCCGGAGAAAAGCGCGGAGGTCGGGTTGCGTCTGTATCGCAACTTCGTGCACTGGAAACCGTAAAACGTGGTGCGCGAGCCACAGTCGACCTGGCCGAACGGCCTGTCGCACGTGGCACGCGCGCTTAAGCGCCGAAAGAGTTGTACTAAACTAGCGAGACGGCGCGGCACCGGTTTGGCCGGTACGCGCCGGATTCTTTTCATTTTCCACGACGACACCCGATTGCTATGTTGCTGATTCCGGCCATCGATCTCAAAGACGGTCAGTGTGTGCGCCTGAAACAGGGCGATATGGACCAGGCCACGATTTTCTCCGAGGACCCGGCGGCGATGGCCCGCAAGTGGGTCGACCTCGGCGCACGGCGGCTCCATCTCGTCGACCTGAACGGCGCATTCGCCGGCAAGCCGAAGAATCTCGACGCGATCGAAGCGATCCTCGACGAAGTCGGCGACGAAATCCCCGTACAGCTCGGCGGCGGCATCCGCAGCCTCGAGACGATCGAGAAGTATCTCGACGCCGGCCTGTCCTACGTGATCATCGGCACCGCGGCCGTGAAGAATCCGGGCTTCCTGCAGGACGCGTGCACCGCGTTCTCCGGCAACATCATCGTCGGGCTGGACGCGAAGGACGGCAAGGTCGCGACCGACGGCTGGAGCAAGCTGACGGGCCACGAGGTGATCGATCTCGCGAAGAAGTTCGAGGACTACGGCGTCGAATCGATCGTCTACACGGACATCGGCCGCGACGGGATGCTGCAGGGCATCAACATCGACGCGACCGTGAAGCTCGCGCAGGCGGTCGGCATCCCGGTGATCGCGAGCGGCGGCCTGTCGAACCTCACGGACATCGAGAGCCTGTGCGAAGTGGAAGAGCACGGCGTCGAAGGCGTGATCTGCGGCCGGGCGATCTACTCCGGCGATCTCGATTTCGCGGCCGCGCAAAAGCGCGCGGACGAACTGAACGGCGAACTCGACAACGCGTAACCGCGGTCGTCCCGTTCGCCGGGGCTGCCCGCGGGCAGCCCCGCCGGAAGCCTCGCGCGAGGCTTCCGTAACCGGCCGTCCCAGCGCGGCATTTGGCCCAACATCATGGCTCTAGCTAAACGCATCATCCCCTGCCTGGACGTGACCGCCGGGCGTGTCGTCAAGGGCGTCAACTTCGTCGAGCTGCGCGACGCCGGCGACCCCGTCGAAATCGCCCGCCGCTACGACGACCAGGGTGCCGACGAACTCACCTTCCTCGACATCACCGCGACCTCCGACCAGCGCGACCTGATCCTGCCGATCATCGAAGCCGTCGCGTCGCAGGTATTCATTCCGCTGACCGTCGGCGGCGGCGTGCGCGCCGTCGAGGACGTGCGGCGCCTGCTGAACGCGGGCGCGGACAAGGTCAGCATGAACTCGTCGGCGGTCGCGAATCCGCAGCTCGTGCGCGACGCGGCCGACAAGTACGGCTCGCAGTGCATCGTCGTCGCGATCGACGCGAAGCGCGTATCGGCCGACGGCGAGACGCCGCGCTGGGAAGTGTTCACGCACGGCGGCCGCAAGAACACGGGCCTCGACGCGATCGAATGGGCGCGCAAGATGGCCGAGCTCGGCGCGGGCGAGATCCTGCTCACGAGCATGGACCGCGACGGCACGAAGTCGGGCTTCGACCTCGCGCTCACGCGCGGCGTGTCGGACGCGGTGCCGGTGCCGGTGATCGCATCGGGCGGCGTCGGCTGCCTGCAGGATCTCGCGGACGGCATCAAGGACGGCCGCGCCGACGCGGTGCTGGCCGCGAGCATCTTCCACTACGGCGAGCACACGGTCGGCGAGGCGAAGCGCTTCATGGCCGATCAGGGCATCCCGGTGAGGCTGTGATGAATACCGAAACGAAATCCCTGCCCGCGTGGCTCGACAAGGTCCGCTGGGACGACAACGGCCTCGTGCCGGTGATCGCGCAGGAAGCGTCGACGAACGACGTGCTGATGTTCGCGTGGATGAACCGCGAGGCGCTCGCGAAGACGGTCGAGACCCGGCGCGCGGTCTACTATTCGCGTTCGCGCAAGCGCCTGTGGTTCAAGGGCGAGGAGTCGGGCCACGTGCAGCACGTGCACGAGGTGCGGCTCGACTGCGACGAGGACGTCGTGCTGCTGAAGGTCGAGCAGGTGTCGGGCATCGCGTGCCACACCGGCCGGCATTCGTGCTTCTTCCAGAAATTCGAAGGTACGGTGGACAGCGGCGAGTGGGTCGCGGTCGAGCCGGTGCTGAAAGACCCCGAACACATCTACAAATGACGCAATCGACCGAAGACACGCTGCTGCGCCTCGCGGCCGTGATCGATAGCCGCAAGGGCGGCGATCCCGATCAATCGTACGTGTCGCGCCTGTTCCACAAGGGCGACGACGCGGTGCTGAAGAAAATCGGCGAAGAGGCGACGGAAGTCGTGCTCGCCGCGAAGGACGTGCGCCAGGGCGGCGCGCCGGGCGCGCTCGTCGGCGAGGTGGCCGACCTGTGGTTCCACTGCCTCGTGATGCTGTCGCATTTCGACCTGAGCCCGGCCGACGTGATCGCCGAGCTCGAGCGCCGCGAAGGCTTGTCGGGTATCGAGGAAAAAGCGCTGCGCAAGCGTCGCGAGCGCGAGGAAAACGGCGGGTGACGGGCAGGCCCCGCCGCGGTGGCAACAGTGCGGTAAGCTGTAAGAATTGTCATCCAACGGGGGTAGCATCATGAACGATACGTCGAACCAGTTTCCGACGCCGGCGGTGCCGGGCGCAGCGGATGCCGAACGCCTGAACGGGCTGCGCACGCTCACGCACGTGCTCTACGGCCTCTATGCATTTCACTGGCTGACGGGCGGCGTGACGGGCATCATTGCGATCATCATCAACTACGTGAAGCGCGGCGATGTGGCCGGTACGCCGTACGCCGATCACTTCGAGTGGCAGATCCGCACGTTCTGGCGCGCGCTGATCGCCTACGTGATCGGGTTCGCGCTGGCCTTCGTGGTGATCGGATTCGCGGTGATGTTTGTCACATGGATCTGGACGCTGTACCGTATCATCAAGGGTTGGCTGTACCTGAACGACAACAAGACGCTCGATCCGCAGGCGTGGTTCTGACCGGCCGCGGGCGGGCGTTTGCAGGAGCAACATGAGTCACGATCCGAATTGCCTGTTCTGCAAGATCGCGGCAGGCGAGATCCCGAGCACGAAGGTGCACGAGGACGACGAATTCGTCGCGTTCCGCGACATCCGCCCGGCGGCCGACACGCACGTGCTCGTGATTCCGCGCCGGCACCTGCCGACGCTGTCGGCGGCAGGTGAGGCCGATGCGCCGATGCTCGGCCGGCTGATGCTGCTCGTCGCGCGTCTGGCCGACCAGCTCGGCGTCGCGTATACGGGCGGCGAAACGGGTTTTCGCACGGTGATCAACACGGGCCCGGGCGGCGGGCAGGAGGTCTACCACCTGCACGCGCATATCCTGGCCGGCCCGCGCCCGTGGCAGCGAATGGGTTGACGACGCGGGGCGTTTCCCCGCATCCGATAGTCGAAGCCGGCGCGTTGCCGGCGATTTGCGCCGCATGGCGGCGTGGTTGAGGAGAGGTTTCATCATGGGTGGATTGAGCATTTGGCACTGGCTGATCGTGCTGCTGATCGTCGCGCTGGTTTTCGGGACGAAGAAGCTGCGCAACATCGGCAACGACCTCGGCAGCGCCGTCAAGGGTTTCAAGGACGGCATGAAGGAAGGCGAAACGCCGGCGGATGCGCAGCAGCTGCCGCGTTCGGGCGCGGTCGACGTCAACGCGAAGGAAACGACGCGTTCCGATTCGAACAAGGCGTAACGCCGGCACGCTGACAGGCATTCTCGATGCTGGATCTCGGTCTTTCGAAGATGGCGCTGATCGGCGTCGTCGCGCTCGTGGTGCTCGGCCCCGAGCGCCTGCCGCGCGTCGCGCGTACGGCAGGCGCGCTGTTCGGCCGCGCGCAGCGGTACATCAACGACGTGAAGGCCGAGGTCTCGCGCGAAATCGAACTCGACGCGCTGCGGACGATGAAGACCGATTTCGAATCGGCCGCGCGCAACGTCGAGACGACGATTCACGACAACCTGCGCGAGCACGAGAAGGAACTGAACGACACGTGGCATTCCGCGGTCGGCGGTCTTGACGGGGCGTCCGGCGACGCCGGTTCCGTCGGTTCCGCGGGTTCCGACACGCCCGCGGCGCCGTCGTGGCGAGGCAGTTCGACCGCGCTTGCGCCGAAGCGTCGCAACTGGCGCGTCAAGCAGGCGGCGACACCTGTCTGGTACAAGCGCGCGACCACCCGCCGCACGCACGTGCAGTCGGGCGCCGCGCGTGTCGCGCGCCACCAGCCGGCCAGCCTGCGCCGGCCGACGCGCTTCTTCTGAGTCGAGCGCATGCTCGCTCGTCAATCCTACCGAGGGCCGGTGTGAGCGACCCCCAGCAGAACCCGGGCGACGCCCCGGAAGAAACCTTCATTTCCCATCTCGTCGAGCTTCGCGATCGCATCATTCGCGCGGGGCTGGCCGTGATCGTCGTGTTCGTCGGGCTCGTCTACTGGGCGCCGGACATCTTCAAGCTGCTCGCGCGGCCGCTGATGGACAACCTGCCGAAAGACGGCAAGATGATCGTCACCGACGTCACCGGCTCGTTCTTCGTGCCGATGAAGGTCACGATGCTCGTCGCGCTCGTGATCGCGCTGCCGATCGTGCTGTACCAGATCTGGGCGTTCGTCGCGCCCGGGCTGTACCAGCACGAGAAGAAGCTCGTCGCGCCGCTCGTCGGCAGCAGCTACTTCCTGTTCCTGTGCGGGATGGCGTTCGCGTACTTCCTCGTGTTTCCGACGATCTTCCGCGTGATGGCGCACTACAACGCGCCGCTCGGGGCCGAGATGACGACCGACATCGACAACTACCTGAGCTTCGTGCTGGGGATGTTCATCGCTTTCGGGGTCACGTTCGAGGTGCCGATCGTCGTCGTGCTGCTCGTCCGGATGGGCGTGCTGTCCCTGAAGAAGCTGAAGGAGATGCGGCCGTACGTGATCGTCGGCGCATTCGTGGTCGCGGCGGTCGTCACGCCGCCGGACGTGTTCTCGCAACTGATGCTCGCGCTGCCGCTGATCGTGCTGTTCGAGATCGGGCTGCTGGCCGCGCGGTTCTTCGTACCGAAGAAGCCGGTGGAAGAGGGCGAGGCAGGCAACGGCGAAGCCGCGAGTTGACCGCGCCGCCGCGTGGCGCTGCGGCCAGGTCGGCGTGGGCCCGGTACCGCGGTTGGCCGCCGGCCGGTGCGTGGCATAGCCATCTTCCCGGTACCAGGCATCGTTTGAAGCAAGGTAAAAGGGCAGCCGGCCGGCTGCCCTTTTTCAATTCCGCATCGCGTCATGACCGGCAGGCGGCGTGCCGCCCGCCGACCGTCATTCGCTGTCGCTGTCCTGCTCGTCGAGTGCCTGTTTCGGCGGCGGCGGGCGCTTGCCGATCACGACGTTCACGTCGAACTGCTTGCCCTTGCGCACGACGTGCACCTTGGTGGGCGTGCCCGGCTTGATCTGCGCGACGACGTTCAGCAGCTTCGTCGTGTCGGTGATGTCCTCGCCGTTGACGCTCACCAGGATGTCGCCCGGCCGGATGCCGGCCTTGTCGGCCGGGCCGCCCTGCAGCACGCCCGCGACGATCGCGCCCGATTTCTGCTGGAGCCCGAACGACTCGGCGATTTCCGGCGTGACGTCCTGCGGCTCGACGCCGATCCAGCCGCGCGTGACCGAGCCCGTGGTGATGATGCTTTCGAGCACCGTGCGCGCGGTCGAGACCGGAATCGCGAAACCGATGCCGAGCGAGCCGCCGGAGCGCGAGTAGATCGCCGTGTTGATGCCGAGCAGGTTGCCGTTCACGTCGACCAGCGCGCCGCCGGAGTTGCCGGGGTTGATCGGCGCGTCGGTCTGGATGAAGTTCTCGAACGTGTTGATGCCGAGGTGGTTGCGGCCGAGCGCGCTGATGATGCCCATCGTGACCGTCTGGCCGACCCCGAACGGGTTGCCGATCGCGAGCACGACGTCGCCGACGCGCGACTGGTCGGAGCGCCCGAGCGTGATCGTCGGCAGGTTCGTCATGTTGATCTTCAGCACCGCGAGGTCGGTTTCGGGATCGCTGCCGATCACCTTCGCGGTGGCCGTGCGGCCGTCGGCGAGCGCGACTTCGATCTGGTCGGCGCCGTCCACGACGTGCTGGTTCGTTAGAATGTAACCTTCAGGGCTCACGATGACGCCCGAGCCGAGGTTGGCGGCCGGCTCGTCCTGCTGCTTGCGGGCGTTGCGGTCGCCGAAGAAGTAACGGAACAGCGGATCCTTCGCGCGCGGGTCGGGCGGCAGCGAGCCGTCCTTGCTGGAGAACACGTTGACGACGGCCGGCATCGCCTTCTGCGCGGCTTCGGCATACGACGTGGTTGCCGGTGCGCCGCCGATGCCCGGCGCGACTTCGCGCAGCGCGACGATCGGCGTGGCGAGCTGCTTGCCGAGCTGTCCTTGCCGTTGCAGCCATTGCGGCTTGAGCGTCACGACGATGAACATCAGCGCGAGCAGTACGGTCACCGCCTGCGCGAAGAACAGCCAGAAGCGTCTAAGCATCTGAATGGATTAGAGGTTTATATGGATCGGATCGAACTCGAATTGTACTTGAACAATACCCTTGAAACCGCGCGCTTCAAGGACTATTGCCCGAACGGCCTGCAGGTCGAGGGGCGCCGCAAGATCGAGAAGATCGCCACCGGCGTGACGGCGTCGGTCGCGCTCCTCGAAGCCGCGCTCGAATGGGGCGCGGATGCCGTGCTCGTCCATCACGGCTATTTCTGGCGCAACGAGGCGCCGCAGATCACCGGCCGCAAGTATCGGCGCCTGAAACTGCTGCTCGCGAACGACCTGAACCTGTTCGCGTTTCACCTGCCGCTCGACGCGCACCCCGAATTCGGCAACAACGCGCAGCTCGGCGAGAAGCTCGGGCTGATCGGCGAGCAGCGTTTCGGCGAAGGCGATCTCGGCTGGATGGCGACGCTGCCGATGCCCGTCACGCTCGAGCACTTCGTCGCGAAGGTCGAGCACACGCTCGGCCGCACGCCGCTCGTGCTCGGCGATCCGGACACGCAGGTGCGCCGCATCGCGTGGTGCACGGGCGCCGCGCAGAGCTATTTCGATGCGGCGATCGACGCCGGGGCGGACGTGTTCCTGACCGGCGAGGTATCCGAGTCGACCACGCACGCGGCGGCGGAAAGCGGTGTCGCGTTCGTTGCGGCGGGGCACCATGCGACCGAACGCTACGGAATTCAGGCGCTGGGGCGCCACTTGTCCGAGGAATTCGATCTCGAACACCTTTTTATCGATATTCATAATCCGGTCTGAGCGCCGGATTTGCGGCGGTGCATCGAAATTCCGCAATGTAGCATTCGCTTAAAAGAGAAATGATTTAATTGCTCCGATAGTGGGGGATAACCCTTAACTATCAAACACTTCGAAGGGATTTTCATCTCCGGGCCTTGTAAATGACGACTCCATTCGAGCAAACTAGCGGCGGAATGGAAAGTCGTGACGGAAAATCCAACTCAGAAGTGGGGCGTGTGATGCGAGACAAGGAAGAGAAACGCGTCGACAGCGGCCGCCGTACCTGGCTGATTGCGACATCCGTAGCAGGTGGCGTAGGAGGCGTCGCCACCGTCATACCTTTCGCGGCGTCGCTTGCGCCGTCCGCGAAAGCAAAAGCAGCCGGTGCGCCGGTCGAGGTCGACATCAGCGGTCTGAAGCCGGGCGAAATGGTCACCGTGCCGTGGCGCGGCAAACCCGTCTGGATCCTGAATCGCACCGATTCGATGCTGGCCGACGTCGTCAAGGCCGACAAGGAAGTGGCCGATCCGGCCACGAAATCCCCGTATTCGATGCCGTTGCCCGCGTATTGCGCGAACGAATATCGGTCGCGGGCCGATCGCAAGAACATTCTCGTCGTGATGGCCGTGTGTACGCACCTCGGCTGCACGCCTAGCCAACGCTTCACGCCGGGTCCGCAGCCGAACCTGCCGGACGACTGGCCGGGCGGTTTCCTGTGCCCGTGCCATGGTTCGACCTACGACCTCGCCGGCCGCGTGTTCAAGAACAAGCCGGCGCCTCAGAATCTCGACATCCCGCCCTACATGTTCACGTCGGCGACGACCCTCGTGATCGGCAAGGACGAGAAAGGAGAAGCGTGATGGCCGCCGACAACAACGAAGTCTCCACGACAGGTTTCACCGGCTGGATCGACCAGCGCTTCCCGTTCACGTCCACCTGGAAGAAGCACGTATCCGAGTACTACGCGCCGAAGAACTTCAACTTCTGGTACTTCTTCGGCTCCCTCGCGCTGCTCGTGCTCGTCAACCAGATCGTCACCGGCATCTTCCTGACGATGAACTACAAGCCCGACTCGATGCTCGCGTTCGCGTCGGTCGAGTACATCATGCGCGAGGTGCCGTGGGGCTGGCTGATCCGCTACATGCACTCGACCGGTGCATCGATGTTCTTCGTGGTCGTGTACCTGCACATGTTCCGCGGGCTGCTGTACGGCTCGTACCGCAAGCCGCGCGAGCTCGTCTGGATCTTCGGCTGCGCGATCTTCCTGTGCCTGATGGCCGAGGCGTTCTTCGGCTACCTGCTGCCGTGGGGCCAGATGTCGTTCTGGGGCGCGCAGGTGATCGTGAACCTGTTCTCGGCGATTCCGTTCGTCGGCCCGGACCTGTCGCTGTGGATTCGCGGCGACTACGTCGTGTCCGACGTCACGCTGAACCGCTTCTTCGCGTTCCACGTGATCGCGATTCCGCTCGTGCTGGTCGGCCTCGTGATCGCGCACCTCGTGGCGCTGCACGAAGTCGGGTCGAACAACCCGGACGGCATCGAGATCAAGGCGAAGAAGGACGAGAACGGCATCCCGCTCGACGGCATCCCGTTCCACCCGTACTACTCGGTGCACGATTTCCTCGGCGTGTGCGTGTTCCTGATGGTGTTCGCGCTGATCGTGTTCTTTTCGCCGGAGATGGGCGGCTACTTCCTCGAGGCGAACAACTTCGTCCCGGCGAACCCGCTGCAGACGCCGCCGGAGATCGCGCCGGTCTGGTACTTCACCGCGTTCTACGCGATGCTGCGCGCGACCACCGACCCGTTCAAGATCGTGCTGATGATCGTGATCGCGCTGCTCGGCGTGCTCGCGCTGGTCCGCGCGCGCGGCAAGTGGAAGGTCGGGCTGCCGGTGCTGGCCGCCGCGATCGTCGTGTTCATGTACCTGACGGAGTCGAAGTTCTGGGGCGTCGTCGTGATGGGCGCGGCGGTGATCACGCTGTTCTTCCTGCCGTGGCTCGACCGCAGCCCGGTGAAGTCGATCCGCTACCGGCCGCTGTTCCACAAGGTGTTCCTCGGGATCTTCGTCGCGGCGTTCCTGACCCTCGCGTTTCTCGGCACGCGGCCGCCATCGCCGGCGGCGACGCTGATCGCGCAGGCCTGTGCGCTGATCTATTTCGCGTTCTTCCTCGGCATGCCCGTCTGGACGCCGCTTGGCACGTTCAAGCAGCCGCCGGAACGGGTGCGCTTCAAGCCCCATTAACGTGAGCGAGGAGAGAACGACATGAAGAAACTGCTTTCGACACTCGCGCTGATCGGGGCGACCGCGTGTGCGCTGCTGGCGGCGCCGGCCGTGCGGGCGGAGGGTAATTTTCCGCTCGACCGGGCGCCCGATAACACGGAAAATCTCGTTTCGCTTCAGCACGGCGCGCAATTGTTTGTAAACTATTGCCTGAACTGCCACAGCGCGAACCTGATGCGCTACAACCGTCTGACGGATCTGGGCATATCCCAGAAGGAGATCGAAAAGAATCTCCTGTTCACGACCGACAAGGTCGGGAACACGATGTCCGTCGCGATGCGGCCCGACGACGCGAAGAACTGGCTCGGCACCACGCCGCCCGACCTGTCGGTCGAGGAGCGTGCGCGCGGCCGCGACTGGCTGTACACGTATCTGCGCAGCTTCTACCGCGACGATACGCGGCCGACCGGCTGGAACAACGCGGTGTTCGAGAACGTTGGCATGCCCCATGTGTTGTGGCAGTTGCAGGGGCAGCGCGTAGCCAAATTCGAAGACAAGACGGACGAGGAGACGGGCGAGAAGGCCCACGTGCTCGTCGGCTTCCAGCAGGTCACGCCGGGCACGCTGTCGTCGCCCGACTACGATGCTGCGGTGGCCGACCTGGTGGCCTATATGACATGGATGTCCGAGCCGGCCCAGCAGACCCGCAAGCGCCTTGGCGTGTGGGTGCTGATCTTTCTCGGTGTCCTGACTTTCCTGGCCTGGCGGCTGAATGCCGCGTACTGGAAAGATATCAAGTAAACACGCCTGACCGGCGTGGGGCCGGCGCAAGGCGGAACCCGTGAAAGGGGTTGCGCCGCGTGCCGGCCCTCGGCTTTTTTGAGGAAACGCAAATATGATGGTTCTGTATTCCGGCACAACTTGCCCGTTCTCCCAGCGTTGCCGGCTGGTGCTGTTCGAGAAGGGCATGGACTTCGAAATCCGCGACGTCGACCTGTTCAACAAGCCGGAAGACATTTCGGTGATGAACCCGTACGGTCAGGTGCCGATCCTCGTCGAGCGCGACCTGATCCTGTACGAATCGAACATCATCAACGAGTACATCGACGAGCGCTTCCCGCATCCGCAACTGATGCCGGCCGACCCGGTGCAGCGCGCCCGCGCGCGCCTGTTCCTGCTCAACTTCGAGAAGGAACTGTTCGTCCACGTCAGCACGCTCGAGAACGAGAAGGGCAAGGCGGCGGAGAAGAACCACGAGAAGGCACGCCTCGCGATCCGCGATCGCCTGACGCAGCTCGCGCCGATCTTCGTGAAGAACAAGTACATGCTCGGCGAAGAGTTCTCGATGCTCGACGTCGCGATCGCGCCGCTGCTGTGGCGCCTGGATCACTACGGCATCGAGCTGTCGAAGAACGCCGCGCCGCTGATGAAGTACGCCGAACGGATCTTCAGCCGTCCGGCCTACATCGAAGCACTGACGCCGTCCGAAAAGGTCATGCGTCGCTAATGTTGCAATGAAGGCATGACGGAGCGGTGGCGCGGCGTGCCGCGCGTCCGCTCCGGGTTCGAGGATTGTGATGCAAGAGATTTCAACGAAGCCTTATCTGCTGCGCGCGTTGTACGAGTGGTGCACCGATAACGGTTACACGCCGCATATCGCGGTGAGGGTCGACAACTCGACGCGCGTGCCGCGTCAGTTCGTGCGTGACGGCGAGATCGTGCTCAACATCAGCTTCGAGGCGACGAGCCAGTTGCAGATGGGCAACGAGTGGATCGAGTTCACGGCCCGGTTCTCCGGGAAGGCGCACAAGATCGAGATTCCGGTGGCCAACGTGCTCGCGATCTATGCGCGCGAGAACGGGCAGGGCATGGCGTTCCAGGTCGATGCGGTCGCGGGCGAAGGCGAGGATTCGGGCGCGTTCGACGATGACGCCGCGTCGGCCGATGATGCGCCGCGTGACGAGTCCGTATCGCCGTTGGCGCCCGTCGCCGACAGCGGCGCGAACGAGGAACCGTCCGAAGGCGCCGACGAACCGCCGAAAACCGACGGCGACGGCTCGAAAGGCGGCAGCAGACCTCGCCTCAAGATCGTGAAATGAGGTAGAATCTCGCGCTACGCCGGCTTAGCTCATCTGGTAGAGCAGTTGATTTGTAATCATCAGGTGGCGGGTTCGAGTCCTGCAGCCGGCACCAATAAGATCAAGGGGTTACGTGACTCTCGCGTAACCCCTTGTGCTTTTGTGGCGTCAAAAAGTACAGTTTCGGTACAGCGGCGGGCGGATGCAGACGGATGGTTCGTCATGATCGCCGCAGGCAATCGAACTGGAAAAACAACCTGTGACGACGAGCACTTCCGAAAGCACGCCGTTTCCGCGCCCGAGCCTTGGCTCACGCATGTGGGCCTACCTTACTGAACACGTATTCGAGGGCGTTGCGCTAGTTTTCTCGGTGACCGCTGCACTCAGTTACGCAGTCGGTCGTTCTCATCTGGATGGCTGGGCCGAGATGGCTGGCGTGCCCGGCATGATGTTTCGGCCCGACCTATACGACACGATTCTCGCGGGCGTTCAGCTTCAGAGCGTCTGGCGCACAGCGGCGTTCGTCGTTGTGCTTTCCACCTTGTACCTTTGGGCAAACGTCGTGGTCCCGGAGTGGTGGGCTGGCCGGTTACCGAACGTGAAGCGCCGTCGCCGGTGGCAAGACGGATGCGACCAGTTGGCGCTGCGCCGGCGCTTCGCATATGCGGCGCGCGCTGCGAGCAAAGGGGTCCCGCCCGAGCAGCGCACGGCAGTTGTTGAGCGCATGAGGTGGAAAGTCATCGGCCGCCGTGGTTTGCGTCGTATGGCGCGAAAGACAAGCTCCAGTGGGGCGGCCAAGCGGGTGCGGCCTATCACGCTAACGCTGATACTCACGGTCTCTGTCACGCTCTTCGCAACGGGCATCTATCTCCTGTTGCAACTCGTGCTGCTTAGCCCGGCGAAGGCGGACGGTGCGCGAGCATTCGTCAAGACGTATGCGGCCGTTACGGGGCACATTCCCTACCAGTACATTCCTGCGAAGGTTGCTAGCACAACGTTGAAAACGTGGGCATGCGAAGGCCGCTCGATGCTGTCGCAATATCGATCGGTGGCGCTAGCCGATCCCGACGTTTCGGGGTCGACAAGGGAACCGTTCTATCTCTTGCAGGGCTTTGGTAGCACCTTCGTATTGCTCGGTGAGAAAGGGTCCGTGATCCGATCATTCGGCGATGCGCCATTTAGCTTGCCTGAGTCTCCTTCGCGCCCTTTGTCCGATTTGGCCAAAGCCTGCAAATAGGGGCGATATGGCGACAGTCGTCAAGACTCCATCTGAGACGTCGTTGGCCGTCGTCATTAGCAAATTTGGCTGACCTACCACCTCGAAGACTTTTCGAACGAAGCGCGATGCGGAGGACTGAGGTGGCGACGCGCCCGGCGCTGACGCCGATCGGCCAGATGCTGCTTGCCCGCTTCGACGACGCGGCCTGACGGAAAAGGCAAAGGGGAAGGCTGCAACCGCGCGTCACGCCTTCGCCGCAGCGAAAAACGTGACGCATTGAACGCGCGGCGAACCGCTTACTGCGCGACCGGCACCGTCACGTCGCTGCCGAACCAGTGCATCGAGATCTTCTTCAGCGTGCCGTCCTTGCGCAGCGAATCGAGCGCGTCGTTGATCGCCTTCTCGAACTTCGGATTGCCCTTGCGGAACGGGATCGCCATCTCCTGCTTGCCGCCGTTCAGCACCGCACCCGAGCGCAGCGGCAGGTTCGACGTCTTGATCATGTACGGCAGCATCAACCGGTCGTCGAGCGTCGCCTCGATCCGCCCCGCAGCGAGGTCGCGCAGTTTCTCCGGCGCGCCCGGATACGTCTGTACCTCGATGCCCGGCACGCTGCGCGCCATCTGGTCGTAGTTGGTGCCGAGCGTCACGCCGAGCTTCTTGCCCTTGAAATCGTCGAGCGACTTGAAGTTGCGCGTATCGTCCTTGCGCTGGATCAGCTGCGCGGCCGAGTACGTGTACGGCTCGCTGAAGTCGAGCGCTTCCTTGCGCTGCGGCGTGATCGTGACCTGGTTGACGATCACGTCGAACTTGCCGGCCTGCAGGCCCGCGATGATGCCGCTCCATTCGGTCGGAATGAATTGCGTCTTCACGCCGAGCTTGCCGGCGACCGCGTTCGCGACGTCGACGTCGAAACCCTCGAGCTGGCCGGACGTGCCGCGCGAGTTGAACGGCGGATACGTGCCTTCGAGGCCGACGCGCAGCACGCCGGCTTTCTTCACGGAATCGAGCAGGTCTTCCGCATGCGCGGCGACGGCCGTGAAGCCGAGGGCCGACGCGAGCAGCAGGCCCGACAGCAGGAACTTCGAACGTTTCATCGCGGATCTCCAGTGGTCAGTAGGGTGTTGTGGTGAGCGACGGGCACCGGGCGCTGGCTGGCCTCGATGGGCCGCAATACGGGCACGTAGACACTACTCGCAACCGCGCCGCACCGGAAGTCGAATTGGCCCTGATTGCAATCGATTTCAGCGGATTGAAGGCGGCAATCCAGCGCGACGGCATGGGCTGTGCACGGCGACTGCCTGGTCGAACCGTTCGCCGCGGGCATTCTGGATCCACTTAAAAATACTCTTTTAAATCAGGTCATTTTTCCGATTCGGGCCGTAATTTGTCTGTAAAATCGCGCGAGCGAAACCGCTCAGCGCGCCATCCGAGGGCGCGTCAAAAGAAGAAAAGGCCGTAGCCATGAACATGCAGAACACGATCGCCGCATTGCGCGGCGGGTTGCTTCAGCAGGACCGGTTGCTGAAGCTCGAGACGCCATTGGGGAGCAACGTCCTGACCGTACAGCGGGCAGTCGGCCGCTCACGCATCGGGCGCGCGTACGAGTTCACGCTCGACGTGCTGTCGACCGACAGCGATCTGGAACTCAAAAAACTGATCGCGCAGCCGGTCACGTTGTGGATCCAGCAAGGCGACCGCAGCTACCGGCCGGTGAATGGCTACGTGCACACCGCGCGTCGCCTGGGCGCCGACGGCGGGCTCACGACCTATCAGCTGACGTTTGCCGATTTCACCCATTTCCTGAAGTTCCGTCGCGACCAGCGGATCTGGAACGATACGACCGTCGATCAGATCATCAGCGACGTGCTGGACCAGCATCCGCAGGCGAAGGGCCATTTCCGCTTTGCGCTGTCGAAGCCGCTGCCGAGCCGTTCGTACACGCGTCAGCACGATACCGACTGGCATTTCGTGCACCGGCTGATGGAGAGCGAAGGCCTTTACACCACGTGGCAGCAGGCCGACGACGGCAAGTCGCATACGCTCGTGATCACCGACAACCTGCAGGCGTTCGCGCCGCTGTCGCCGCAGGCCGTGCGCTTCTATCACGGCGGCGCGGCGAGCGAAACTGACGCGCTCACGCAATGGTCCGGCACGCGCACGCTGCAGAGCGTGACCCGAACGACACGCACGTTCGACTACAAGAATCCGTCTCAACCGTCGAATCCGAAAGGCACGTCGCTGCCGACGATGGCCGGCCAGGGCGAATTGCCCGACCAGCTCGAAGTGTACGAGTACACCGGTGCGTACACGTATCTGGATCAGACGCGCGGCGATCATCTGACGAAGATCCGGATGGAGCAGTGGGAGTCGGAGGCGAAGCGCTTCCACGGCGCGGGCGGCGTGCGTGCAATGGATGCTGGCCGGCGCTTCACGCTGGCGGACCATCCCGAACACGATCGCGATCCGGCCGACCAGCGCGAATTCGCGGCGATCGGCGTCGAATGGTGGATCGAGAACAACCTGCCCGTTGCCAGCAGCAGCGCCGATTTCCCGTACAGCCTGCGCGAAGCATTGACGCAGGCGCAGGACGGCTATGGCGCCGACCCCGCGTTTCGCGTGCCGCACGACGACGGCTCGGTCGGCTTCTATCTCGTCGAGGTCGAAGCACAGCGCGTGAGCGTGCCGTATCGCAGCCCGTTCGAACACGAGAAGCCGAAGATGCATCTCGAGACGGCGATCGTCGTCGGGCCGCAGGGCGAGGAAGTCTATACCGACGAGCTGAACCGGATCCGCGTGCAGTTCGTGTGGGACCGCCTGAACCCGGGTAACGAGAACGCGTCGTGCTGGGTGCGCGTCGTGCAATCGGATACCGGCGGCGGCTACGGCGGCGTGCACGTGCCGCGCATCGGCGAGGAAGTGCTGATCGACCATGTGGGCGGCGACTGCGACCGGCCGCTCGCCGTCGGGCGCGTGTACAACGGCGCGAACCAGCCGCAGTGGCATAGCGACGGGATCCTGTCCGGGTATCGGTCGAAGGAGTATTCGGGCGGCGGCTACAACCAGCTCGTGATGGACGACGCGACCGGGCAGAACCGCGTGCAACTGATGAGCAGCAGCGCGAACAGCCTGCTGCATCTCGGCTACATCATCGACCAGAACGGCAATGCGCGCGGGTCGTATCTCGGTAGCGGCTTCGATCTGCGCTCGGATGCGTACGGCGCGGTGCGGGCGAGCCAGGGCTTGTACGTGACGACCCATCCGAAGGCGGCGAACAGCCAGCCGCTCGACGTGAAGGAAGCGCAGCAGCAGCTCGTGACGGGCGAGAGCCTGATCGAAGCGATGTCGGGCGTGAGCGAGCAGCATCAGGCGGAAAGCCTGAAGGAGGCGCACGAAACGATGCGCGCGTTCACCGACGCGACGCAGGACAGCAAGTCGGGCAACGCGTCCGGTGGACGTACGGCGGGCGGCGGCACGGGCAGTGCGAATGCGTTCAAGGAGCCGGTGATGCTGTTCGGCAGCCCGTCGGGCATCGGGATGTCGACGCAGCAGTCGCTGCACATGGTCGCGAACGATCACGTGAACGTGGCGAGCGGACAGAGCGTGCACGTGGCCGCGGGCAAGTCGCTGATCGGGAGCATCGGGCAGAAGCTGAGCCTGTTCGTGCAGAACGCGGGGATGAAGCTGTTCGCGGGCAAGGGCAAGGTGGAGATCCAGGCGCAGTCGGACAACGTCGAGGTGACCGCGCAGAAGGCGGTGAAGGTTGTGTCCGCCACCGACCGGATCGAGATCGCGGCCGATCAGGGGATTCTGCTGACGAGCGGCGGCGGGTATATCCGCATCAAGGACGGAAACATCGAGATTCATGCGCCGGGGGCCATCGATGTGAAGGGGGCGTCGCACACGTTCGCCGGGCCGGCGAGCATGGGGTATCCGTTGCCGAGCCCCCGGCCGGATCAGCCGGGGCAGCTCGAACTGTTTCACAAGTACGTGAACGGCGAGGCGGTGAAAGGCGGACTGTTCACTGTGAAGGACGTGAACGGCGCCGTGCTGAAGAAAGGCGCGCTCGACGACAGCGGTCATACGGTTGTGAGCGGGTTGCCGCCGGGCGCAGTGCGCGTCGAGTTCGGGAAGGATCCGCGCGAGTCGGATCAGCCAGCGAACTATTTCAAGCAGGCGAAGTGGCCGGCGGAGCCCGTGCAACCATCGCCGGAAGCCGCGCAGGCCGCGGCGAGCGGACAGCTCGCGAGCCAGCTGCAGGGGATGGCGCCGGCCGCGACGACGGCGGCGATGGGGCTGGTGAGTGGCGGCAACGCGGGCGCGGCCCTCGGCGGGCTCGCGAGCGCCGCATTGCCGGCCGCTGCGACCGCGTTCGGTGGTGCCGGCGTTGCGTCGGCGTTGCAGACAGCCTCCAGCTTGAGCGGTGCGGCGAAGCAGGTGGCCGGGATGGTTCAGGCCGCACGTCAGGGCGGGCTTGCGGCATTGGCCGCGCCGGCGGCGAATGCGGCGTCCGGCGCGTTGCAGAGCGCATTGCCCGGCGTCGCCGGTATCGCGGGCAAGGGCGCCACGACCGTGGCGTCGGCCACGGGCGCGACGGGCATGAAGCTGCCGACGAGCGGGTTTGGCGGGCCGTTGAAATCCTGAGAGAGCGCGGCTTGTCAGCCGTCTTGAAAAAAACGAATTGAACGAAGAACGACATGGCACAACAACTTCCACCAGGCGCTGAGAAGGAACAGGCTGTTACCTGGCTCAGCGATGTTTCCGCCAAGGATGTCGCCGCGGTCGGCAACCGCTTCGATGCGTGGTTGCGACGGATCAGCGGCAACCACATCACGTTCGAGGACGTGAAGACGTTTGCCGGTGCGGTGCCGATCATCGGCAACATCATGGCGATGGTCGACGCGCTGGGCGATATCGCCGAAATCATCGAGAAGCGCGGCGGTCAGGTGCTCGATTACATGAGCCTCGCGATCAACCTGCTCGGCATCATTCCGATTCCGCCGACACTCGCGCCGTTCCGGATGTCGGCGCGCCCGCTGCTCGCGCTCGTCCGGCACGAATTGCTGGCGACCCGCAACAATCTCGGCGCGGCGATCATCTCCGTGCTGGTCACGCATATCAACGCGACGTGTGCGACCGAGATCGAGGATTTTCTGAACAAGCTGAAGGCTGGCCTCGTCGAGCTGCTCGACGGATGTGCATCGACATGCCAGGAAATCATGCTCGCGCTGGCGACGGGCATGGACAAGGCGCTGCACGGTCAGCTCTTCGACGCCAACGCGAATCTGAAGCGACAGCAGCAGCTCGCAGAGAAGATGGCCGACGACCGGCCGTGGTACAGCCCGAGCCGCGTCGGTGACGGCATTCAATTCGCGTACGAAGGAACCAAGGCGCTCGGAAAGAAGGTCATCAACAAGACTGCGGGCACCGTGGCGACGCTCGCGCCGGATGCATGGCTCGAGCCGTTTCGAAGCACGGTGACTTTCCTTCGGACCGAAGCGCCGAAGATTGCGTCATCGATTCGCTCGCTTGCAGGCAGTGAAGAAGGCAAGATGATGTGGCTGGTCTTGCAACTGATCGAGGCAGTCGGGCGCGTCAAGGCACGCGCAAAGCTTCATGAGCAGACTGCGGACGTCAAGGCAAGCGGGAAGAGCCAGGCGAAGAAGACGCGCGGGCAGGAGGGGCTCGAGAAAACCGACGGGCAAGCGCCGGCCGAAGGACCGGGGAAGAGCGCGTGCAAGGCATGCGGGCTCGGGGCATCACCGGCATCCATCGATTTCGCGTTCGGCGACGAAACGTTTTCGCACGTGGATTTCGACCTGCCGGGCGCCATGCCCGTCGTATGGGAGCGTACCTATCGTTCCCGGCTGTCAGCCTATGACAACGGTGAACTCGGTGCACGATGGATCACGCCGTATACGACGCGAATCGACGTCAAGAACGGTCAGTGGATCTATCGCGATGCGGAAGGGCGCAGCATCGAGTACCCGGCGCTTGCGGCCGGTGCGGTGCACGACGATCTGTCCGAGAACCTGACGCTGTCGCGGCTCGACGATACCTGGGTGACGATCGCATACGGCCATGACGTGCTGCATGTGTACGAGCGCCGCGGCGACGCGTTCCGGCTTGCGATGCAGAAGGACCGCGCCGGCAACACGATCACGCTCGACTACGATGCGCTCGATCGCGTTGCGCGCCTGATCGATGCGAGTGGCAATGTGCTCGCGTTCGAACACGACAGGCACGGCCGTATCGTGCAGATCGAGCACGTGCTCAAGGACGGTGCGCGTCGCACACTGGCGAGCTACGAATACGATGCGGACGGGGACCTCGTGCGCGCGGTCGATCGTCATGGCAATGCGCGGACGTATCAATATCACCGCCACCTCGTGACGCGTTACACGGACCGAACCGGCCGCGGAATGACGCTCGAATGGGACGGCGCGGATGCTGAAGACAATGCCGACGCGAAATGCATTCGCGAATACGCCGACGACGGCAGTCTGGATCTCCGGCTCGCGTGGAATCCGAACATCCGTCTGACCTACGTGACCGACGCGCTCGGTCAGATGACGCGGTACTACTTCAACATCCACGGCTACGTGTATCGGATCGTGTATCCGGATGGTAACCAGGAGTGGTTCCGGCGCGACGCCCATCACAATCTGGTGCTGCATATCCGGCAGGACGGCAGCATCGAGCGTCGCGAATACGACACGCGCGGCAACCTGATTCGGCACGAGCGGGCGGACGGCAGCGTTGTCGAGATGGCGTATGACGACAAGGATCAGATGATCCGGCTCGTCGATCCGAATGGTCATGTATGGCAGCGCAAGTACGACGACGCGGGCAACGTCGTCGAGGAAATCGATCCGCTCGAACATTCCACGAAGTACGAATACAACGACAAGGGTTTGCCGACGCAGATCACCGATGCGAAGGGCGGCTCGAAGACGCTCGAGTACAACGATGCCGGGCAGATGACGAGGTATACGGACTGCTCCGGAAAGACGACGGAGTGGCGGTACGACGATATCGGGCGTGTGATCGAGACGAAAGATGCGGCCGGAGGCGTGGTTGCCTATCGTTACGGCCCGAACGGACAACCGACGGAAGTGCGTTCGCCTGCCGGTGTCGAGCAAGTCCAATACGACGCGGAAGGCCGTTTGCTGCGGCATACCGATCAACTCGATCGTTCGACGCGATATGGCTACGATGCGGCCGGCCGCATTGCGAGTCGCGCCGATGCGCTCGGGCAGACGGTTGCGTATCGCTATGACCGTCTCGGCCGCTTGTCCGCGCTGACCGATGCGAACTTTGCGACGTACCAGTTTCACTACGATCCTGCGGGACGGCTGATCGAGGAAGTGGGCTTCGACGGCAAGTCGACGCGCTATCAGTACGACAGCGTGAGCGGCAGTCTCGTTTCGATCGATGAAGCGGGTTGCGTGACTTCGGTCGAAGTCGATGCAAACGGCCGGCTGCTGAAGCGCGCCGCGGGGGAAAGCGAAGAGCGGTTTGCCTACGATCGGAGCGGCAGGTTGATCGACGCGGTGAATCGGTACAGCCGCGTGCAATTCTTCTTCGATCCGGTTGGCAATCTGGTGCGTGAACATCACGCCTACGATCTGTTCGGCGACCGGCGCAGCTACGTTTGGCATCACGAATACGACGAGCTCGGCAACCGGCGGCGTACCGTTCGGCCGGACGGGCATGTGGTCGACTGGTTGATGTATGGCTCCGGGCACGTGCACGGGATGCTGCTCGATGGCGAGGAGCGCGTGCAGTTCGAGCGTGACGATCTTCATCGCGAGACGGTGCGCGTGTTGTCGAGCAAGGTTGGGCAGCGCACGCACTATGATCCGGCCGGACGTGTGTTGCAGCAGACGATCCAGCGGTCGACGTCACCTGCGCCGCTTGCCGAGCGGCGGTATCGCTATGACGCGGCGGGGCAGTTGTCGCGAATCGAGGACAGCCGCAAGGGCGGGACCGACTATCGGTACGATCCGGTCGGACGGCTGATCGAGGCGATCAGTCCGGTCGCGAAGGAACGGTTTGCGTTCGATCCGGCAAGCAACATCATCGATCCGGTGCGGACTGCGGAGACGCCGGCATCGCGTCCGAGCCCAGTGCGGCCGGAAAGCACGTTGCCTGTCGAGGTGCCGAAGGTGCTCGGGAACCTGCTGAAGGCGTATGCGGGGATGCACTTCGAGTACGACGCGCGCGGGAATCTGGTGCGCAAGCGTACGCCGGCGGGTGAGCAGGAATACGAGTGGGATGAGTTCAATCGCTTGCTGTCTGCGCGGGTTGCCGAGACGTCGCGGCAGAGTCAGGCGCGGTATTTCTATGATGCGTTCGGGCGCCGTATTGCGAAGGAGGTGAACGGCGAGCGGACGGTGTTCGGGTGGGATGGTGACACGCTGGCGTATGAGAGTGACGGCGAGCGCGGCACGCACTATCTCTACGAGCCGGGGACGTTCGTGCCGCTGGCGCAGTATGTGGCTGAGCCCGTCGATGGGATCGTGACACCGGAGTGGAAGAGCACCGACCGCTATGTGCCGGAGGAGGATCCGCTGCAGAAGGTGCCGCAGCGGCGGAGTGACGCGGCGGTGTTCTATTACCACTGCGATCAGATCGGTACGCCGCAGTTGCTGACGGACGACGACGGCGACGTTGTGTGGGAAGCGTCGTACAAGGCGTGGGGCGAAGCGCGGGAGGTGATTGCGCGGGCGTCGAAGGCGGCGGGGATTGTGGCGAAGAATCCGCTGCGGTTTCAGGGGCAGCAAGTTGATGCGGAAACGGGGTTGTACTATACCCGGAATAGATACTACGACCAGAGAATCGGGCGGTTCATATCTCAAGATCCGATAGGGTTGGCAGGCGGAGAGAATTTACAGATTTATGCCCCCAATCCGATCGATTGGATTGATCCACTCGGACTCAAATACGTATCTGGTAGCCGGGCCGTCGATCTACTCGGAAAGGATAAGTCGAATAAGTCGACGCAAAATTTGTCCGAGTGGCGGCGCACTATTTGCAGGGGAGGACTAAAGGAAGAGCGTACGAAGTTTTTGGGCGATGATTTTGTGAAAGTTGGACCGGGAAAATGGCGGAGTTTGGATGGAAAGCGTCAGATGCGAGTGACGCCCTCAGACTATAGCGGCGGTCATGGAATGGGTAGTCCCACCGTGCCGGATACTCCCCATGTCCACTTTGAGTTCCTGCGGCCGACGGGTAATGGAAATCATGTTGTTACAAAGAACGTGCACGTTCCGCTTGATATTGGGAATAAGGGGTGTCAATGATGCTGGAGGTGTTGCGAGAATTTGGTGGGATCTCATTCATCTTCGATTTGAAAGAGGGTGAAGTGTTTCTCAGTGCTATCGGTGACCTTGGGGGCGGTAAAAAAGTTGAAATCGTCGCCAATGATAGGTTGACCGGCGAGGTTGTGCACTATACGTTTATGGAGGGGGAGGGTGATGGTTTTAAAAAGAAAAAATATGGGGCGGAGATCATTTTGTCGGCAGATTCGTGTGAATACGCCGGGCATAAATTGGAAGAATTGAGGTCGAGAGGGGGATTTTCGACTCCTGAATTCGTGCAATTAAGTAACCTGAAATCGACTGGGAAGGTGATGGATACCTTCTTTGTTCTGAGGAAGTAGGCTTGCAAGCATGCGATGTGAAGTAAGTCGGTTTATGCAGCCATCAATGCTTGTTGACATACTTGCTTAGTAAAGATGGTGCGTCTTTTGTGCTGAAAGATGGTATGCCACGGCAGATTCAATTGCACCGCTCTCGTCAGTAATCTGCTGCCCCGCTGTTTGAAGTAAAAACCAATACATATAGAGTTGCAAGTGGTGCGGGTCGCGAGGCGTTACGTCCGTACGGTAATCAAGAGAATGCCGATTACCGTTTATCGCGATGCCTTTTGTATTGACCGGAGACAATACTGGCAAGATTGGGGTGGAGGAGCCTTCAGCAGCCGGTTGTTGGCTATAACGGGAATGCTGGCGGAGGCGGAATACAGCATCCGGTTGTCCAAGATCTTTACGACGCCGTTCCTGAGGACCAGCGTTCTCCATTTACTCATGGCTATTGTGGGGAACCCGATGCACTTAGTAAAATTGCTGCAAGCAATAATGTCAAATCAGTTGATGAGTTGAGAGGCATTACCCAAGGTGCAACATCAACAACTATTCGGAATGACGGAAAGCATTTGAAGTTCTGTCCCTCTTGTGCTCAAGTGATGCGGAAATGGGAGTGTGTGACGGAGTGAAGGAATGATTGATCATCGGGAAGTGAGCGAAGTCGAATCGCTTGAGGTAAAGCTGCTCGAAAAGAATGCTTCATTCAGCGAAGTCACGAATCATTATGCAAAATTTCTGCTTGATCTTGTTCAAGGAGAGGTGCTGGGAAATTTAATTCGTGATCGAGAGAAGCGGATTGTTGCGGCGTATTTAAAAATGGTTCCAATCATTGATGATATAAAGTCGCCGCGGTTAACAAGAAGGCAGGTGCCTGCGAGGCTATGGCATCTGGAAAAGGTGGCGCGGGAATCAAATGCCGCATTTTCTGCTCTGGTTCGATGTGTAATTTTCTGCTTTGGAAGTGAGGGGCAATGGCTGCAAGATGATATCCGGGATGAGACACCGCTCTATGTCTATTTGTTCTTTTTGAAAATAGTTGAGCCGGAGTTGGCAAAATATTTTATTGAATATTTTGGCCGAGTGGGAGGACATCTGATGGCATGCGAGTGTGACACTTGAGCGGGTGTGCCGATTTTCGACCAGATCGATACACCGCGATGACTGACGAACAATTGCGATGATGTGGTGTGGGATACGTCGTACAAAGTTTGGGTGAAGCGCGAACGGTGATTTCGCAGGCGTCGAAGGCGGCCGGGCTTGTGCCGAAGAATGTGTTCGGTTTCAGGGGCAATGAGACGAAACATGGGCACGATACTGTGTAAATCGCATGGCGCGACCGATCTGATACACGTTTCAAGCGATATCGCGGCCGACATGAAAACGGATGCGGGGCGCCTGGAAATGCTCCGTTATGACATCGACTGGCTGGGAGACGGACGCCCCGACATTTCGTACTTCGTCTCGACGGAGGTGGCGAAACAGTTCAGTCTGCCAGAGCCTGGTGATGCGTCATTTGGGCCGGATTTCGAGGAGCGGCATGCGGCTGTCTTCGGCAAGCTTGCCGCTGTTTGCGCCAAGTGTTTTGGCGAGTATCAGAGCAGAATTGCCTGACCGGTTTGGGAAATAGGCATTGCGATATTGTGAATCTCCGGCAGCCAGATATAGCTGGCATGGGCTCGTCAGACGGTTGACCCGACCGTATTTTCGATCCACATGCAGCACACACCCCCACCCGCCTGCAACGGAAGCCTGCCGATCGCGCTCGCTTGAAATTGGCATAATCACGGCCTGCCGTGAGGTTCTCGCGGCCGATGCAACGCAATCATCCGGATACCACCGCAATACCCATGTCGATCGACTCCCCGACCGAAGTGTCGCTGCAACATATTCTCGAACGCCCCGGCGATTTCTCCGGGTGGCTTTACCTGCCGCCGATGCCGTGGGCGCTCGATACCGAGGGGGCGTTTTTCGAAGACGTCGATGACGCGGCAGCCGACGTTGCGCCTGCCATGGCGGCCCCGCCCGGCTGGAAAGTCACGCTGGACAGCGCGACGATCGAGGACATCGTGATCAACGCACACGATCAGGTCGACGAGCCGAGCGTCGCGCAATTGCTCGACGCGTTTGTCTTCTACGTCGAGAACGACGCATTTATCCTGTTTTGACGCCACGCATAGCGAATGCGAACGACGACAGCGATCGAGGAAACAACCATCGGCAACCGTTCACACGTGACGGAAGCGCCGTGCGACGACCCTGCGCAAGCGATCGCGGCCGTCGAACGACTGAACGGCCGCGATCGCTCGACCGTCGCCTTCGACGCGAGCGATGCAACGGTGATGACGATTGGCGGCGGCCACGACGGCCGATACGTCGTCTTCATCGCATCGGCGATCGATGCCGCATTACTGAACCTGACGACGCCCGGAGTGCCGGCGGACGAAACGGTCGAACTCGTGGCGGGCGGCCAGCGAGGCCGCTATCCGGCGCGACAGTGCGTCGACCTCGCGACTGCGACGCAGGCGGCAGCCTATTTTGTATCGACTGGCGGCGCCGATCCGCGGTTATGCTGGCAAGCCGGCTGACCCTCCGCGCGAGGGGAAGGACATGAACATGGCGGACGATTTGGCAGCGCTGCGCGCACAACAGGACGCCGTTTGCGCACGCTACGGCCTGCATGCCGTCGAACCTGAAGACATGGTTGCCGTCGCGATGTCGACGCTCGGGCGCATGCCCGTCTACGGCACGCGCGTCGCACTGTCCGAAGGCGACAACGTCGGATGGTTCTTTCATTGCGGCGAATATTCCGACGCCGCCGACTTCTATCAGCCGTTGCATGCGGCGCACCTGTCGACCTATCTGCCATCGGTTCTACCATATCTATGGTTGCCGGCCGGCGCACGCTTCATCATCGACGATGCCGGCTATGAAGACGTGTGGATGGAGTGAGGCACCGACACGCCACCGATCTTTTTCAGTTGTTTGGACAAAGCGGGCAGAAGCGAAAAAGGACCGCAAGCGGTCCTTTTTCCATGAAGCGGCGTCCGAAAAACGCGCGCCTGTTACGGCAACGAAATCGTCAAATTAGCCGACTCCGGCCCAACCTTGATGACTTGCGAATAAGGCGCCAACGCCTGCAGCGTCTTGTCCTTGAGATAAGTATTGAGCCCGAGATACCCGAGCAGCGCCACCAGCGCAAACACGGCCCCGATCGCCCAGACCGGCACCTCGCGCTTGAGTCGATGCGCGATCTGGTCGGGCAGCGGCCAATGCGGCGCGAACGGCGCGCGTTTGCCCTTCATGTGCGCGATCTCGTCGCCGAGCCGCGCGGTGAGATAAGCCAGCTTCTCCGGCCCTTCGAGCAGATACTTGCCCTGGAACCCGAGCAGCAGGCACATATGGAACACCTCGAGCGACTGCAGCCGCGCCGCGCCCTGCGCGCGACATTCCTCGAGATACTGGAAGAATTTCTCGCCGGCGAGCTGTTCGCCGAACAGCACGAGTTGCAGCGGCCGGCGTTCCCAGTCCGCGCGGATCTTGAACTGCGACGACAGCACCATTTCGTCGATGGCCGCGCAGAACGCGAACTTCGCACCGTACACGTCCTCGGCGGCGATATTCAGCTTCTTCGCGCCGCGTTCGAAATCGGACAGGAATTCCTGGATCCGCGTGCTGAACTCGCTGGCGCTGTCCGGCTCCCGCCCGTTCTTGAGCAGGAACAGCATGAAGAACCCGTCGTACAGCAAATCGAGCAGCGAGCGGGCCTGGAACGCGGAATCCGTCGACGCCGGGCTGTGCAGGGGCGGCGGCACGTTGTCGCCGAACAGGGAGGGCGCGTAGCTCATGATGTGACCGCGATCAGTTCGAATTTCAGGTCATTGATGCCAGTCGGCGCGTAGATCATCGCGGACTGGGCCTGCAGCATGCGCTCGTACAGCGGGCTGCGCGAATCGAGCGCGAAGTAGCACGCGCCGGGGCGCACCGGAATCGCGGGCGGCACCTGCGGCGTGTACGACAGCCGCACGCCGGGCATCGCCGACAGCACGAGCTTGTCGACGTCGTCGGGCGCGCCGACCTTGAAGCGGGCCGGCACCGCATCGACGAGCTCGACGCTCGGCATGTCCGCGGACACCGCCAGATAGAACTCGGTCTTGTCGTCGATCTTGCCGGAATCGAGGCGGCCGAGGTGGAACGACGGGCGCACCTCGTCGAGCGTGATCGCGAAATAGCGCGTCGAGATCACGGTGTCGAGCAGTTCGCGCAGCATCAGGTCGAGACGCGCGAAGCTCGGGCCCGGATCGTCGTGGCGGTACACGGGCAGGTCGGCGAGCGTGTAGCCCTTCGAGAATGTCATCAGCTGGCCCGCGAGGCGCAGCAGTTCCTGGAACAGCCGCTCCGGATGCAGCGCCGCGTGCTGGTGCAGGTGCGCGAGCGTCGCGAACGCGGCATTCGCGGTGTGCAGCAGCCAGAACGATGCGATGTCGCCCGAGCGGAACTCGATGATGTTCTTCGACGGCTCGCGGTGGAAGCCGTACAGCGCGTTCACCTTCGCCTGCAGCGCGTCGACGAGCTGGCGCAGCCGCTGGTGCAGGATCGGCGACGCCTCGATCGCGAGGCACGGCGGCACGAAGCTGTCGTCGATCTCGAAGCCGGACGTCGCGGTGCGGCGCACGCGCACGAGCGGCACGGACAGCAGCTGGTCGCGCGGCTCGCTGTGCGCGATCAGCTTGACCTGCGTCTTCAGGAACGTGATGTCGGCTTCGGCGGCGTCGGTGAAATTGTCGGCGACGCTCGTCTGCTCGCTGACGAACCGCGTCATGAAGCCGGCGGCCGGATCGTCGCTGTAGTTGGTGCCGTTCTCGCGCAGCGGATGCAGCGCGAGATAGAACACGAATTCGTTGATGCCGTCGGGCAACGTATCCAGCGCGATCGGCGGCGGCAGGTCGTCGGCCTGCGGCGCGGCATACAGCGCGCCGTCCGGAAACACGAGCGCGAGGTCGGCTACCCGCAGCACGTTGCTGCCGAGCGCGTCGCGGTCGATGCGCACCGAGCGCACGCCCCAGTTGTACGGCTGGATCGCCTGGATGGACTCGAACAGGCGCGCCTCGTGGTACGCGTCCTGCCGCTGAAAGTGTTGAGGCCGGAGGAACAGCCCTTCCCCCCACAGCACCTTGGCCGAATAACTCATGTCAAATCCGGTTAATGTGGCGTTGCGATGTAATCGATTTGTTCGTGCCCGAATTAAATCGCCAATTGTTAACTCTTGTTAATTGACATTCGTGCGTCATGTTTAACCGCAGGACACCGAAGACAGCATATTCAGCGGCTGCGAAGGCGCACCCTGTTGCGGTGCGATGACCGTGCCGCCGGTGACCGTCATCGCGCAGTTATGCAGGCCGATGATTATGCCGGATTTCTCCGACTTCGCCGGATCGAACGTCAGTTTCCATCGTTGCAGCGCGGGATCGCGGAACAGCGCGACGATACCGAATGCCTGCGCTTCGCGCGACACCTTCTCGGTCGCCGTATAGCGCTGGCCCGGAATCAGCGTGATTTCGCGCACGTTCAGCAGGTCGGCGCCGAGTGCGGCTTTTTCCTTGGTCGGATCGGTAAATGCGTCGAACGGCGCTTGCTGGAACGAGGTCGGGTCTTTCAGCGCATAGAGCCGGACGACGAGCGCGAGCGGCTTGTTGTCGGTCGCGGCGTTCAGGTTCGGCGCGGCGGCCAGCGTCAGCCCGATGTTGCGCGGCGGCTTCTGCGCATCGGGCACCTCGGGCTTGCCGATGCCGGCCGCGGACATCACGGCGCTCGCGGCCGAGCCGAGCAGCGGGGCGGCCGCGCATCCGGCCAGAAGGGCGCAGGCGACCAGCGGCAGCGCGTAGCGAATCATGGACGATCTCATCGTGTTTCCGGCGTGCCGCCTTTATCCCTGTCAAAACTGCCGGGTATTACCACGTTCGCTGCGGGTCCCCGACACTGCACCGTTCAACTATTAAGCACGCTCGCGTCAAGGCGAGCGCTCGGAAATTTTTTCCGCCGCTGGGGCGGCGCGCCGTGCGACCAGTAAAACTTGCGCTTCCCGGCCCGACGAAAAACCGCCGCGAGCCCGCCACGAGCGGTCATTCGAGGGGGTAGCGCCCGGTTTTAAAAGGAATTACTCTTCACACGACGATTGAATTATGAAAAATTGATCGGTACTATACCCGCGCGCTTCTTGCAAAGCAAAAGAACCAGATTCTCAACGATTTAAAACTCACGCGCCGGTGGATATAACGATGAAAGACCGTCTGTTCGCAAAACTGTCTGGGGTAGTGGTGGCTTGCGGCGTGATCGCCGGCTGTGCGAGCCAGCCTCCCGCGCCGCCGACTGCGGAAGTGTTCAACAAGTCGCTGGCCGATGCGGACGCCGTCGCGAAGGCGGGGGACCAGGACAAGGCGCTCGGCCTGTACCAGCAGCTCGCGAAGTCGGATCCGACGCGCGAGGAGCCGTGGTCGCGCATCGCCCAAATCCAGTTCGCGCAAAACCATTACGGCCAGGCGATCGTCGCCGCGCAGGAAGCGCTGCAGCGCGACGCGACCGATCGCCAGGCGAAGAGCGTGCTGGCCGTCGCCGGCCTGCGGATCGCCACGCAGTCGCTCGGCGAGCTGCGTCAGGATGCGTCGCTCGCGGGCGACGCGAAGTCCGACGCGCAGGCGCTCGCGAAGCAGCTGCGCGACACGCTCGGCGAGTCGGCGCTGTTCCCGCCGGAGCAGCGGGCGCAGACGAGGAAGTACAGCGGCCGCCGTACGGTGCATCGTGCGAAGGCCGGAGCCGCACCGGCCGCGGACACGGCCGCGAGCGCCGCCCCGACTCCGACGCCCCCCGCGGCGCAAAAGGGCAGCGCGGATCCGTTCGGCGCACTGCGCAACTGAAACCGCAACTGACGCGATAACCACAACTAACCTGGGAGCCGTCGAGATGGCCAAGAAAGAAAGCATTCAGAAAAGCTTGCAGAAAATACGGCCGCCGCGCGTCCAGCTGACCTACGAGGTCGAGAAGGGCGATGCGATCGAGGTGAAGGAACTGCCGTTCGTCGTCGGGGTCGTCGGCGATCTGGCGGGCCAGTCCGAAATCGAGCAGCCGAAGCTGCGCGACCGCAAGTTCGTCAATATCGACCGCGACAATTTCGACGACGTGATGAAGGCGATCGAGCCGCGCGCCGCGTTCCAGGTGGAAAACCGCCTGAGCCCGGAAGGCGGCAAGTTCGCGGTCGACCTGAAGTTCCGCTCGCTGTCGGATTTCAGCCCGGACGAAGTCGTCGAACAGGTCGAGCCGCTGCGCCGCCTGCTCGAGGCGCGCTCGAAGCTCGCCGACCTGCGCAACAAGCTCGCCGGCAACGACAAGCTCGAGGATCTGCTGTCCGAGGTGCTGAAGAACACGCAGCAGCTGCAGGAGCTCGCGAAGGGCACCGGCAGCGACAAAGACGGCGAATGACGACGGAGTGTTGAGATGAACCAGCAAACGGCTGCGGCCCAAGCGAGCGGCGCGGAATACGCCGCCGGGACTTCGCTGCTCGACGACATCGTCGAGAAGAGCAAGGTCGCGAAATCCGATTCCGAGCATGCGCGTGCGAAGGACCTGATCGGCGAACTCGTGCACCAGGTGCTCGATGGCACGGTGATCGTGTCGGACAACCTGTCGGCCACGATCGACGCGCGCGTCGCGGAACTCGACCGCCTGATTTCCACGCAGCTTTCCGCCGTGATGCACGCGCCGGAATTCCAGCGCCTCGAAAGCACGTGGCGCGGGCTGGACTATCTGGTCAAGGAAAGCAACACGGGCCAGACGATCAAGATCAAGGCGCTGCACGCGCCGAAGCGCGACCTCGTGCGCGACTTCAAGGGCGCGAGCGAGTTCGACCAGAGCGCGCTGTTCAAGAAGGTCTACGAAGAGGAATTCGGCACGTTCGGCGGCTCGCCGTTCGGTGCGCTGATCGGCGATTACGAGATCTCGCGCCAGCCGGAAGACATGTACTTCATCGAGCAGATGTCGCACGTCGCGGCGGCCGCGCATGCGCCGTTCATCGCGTCGGCGTCGCCGGAGCTGCTCGGCCTGGAGTCGTTCTCCGATCTCGGCAAGCCGCGCGACCTCGGCAAGGTGTTCGACACGGTCGAGTACGCGAAGTGGAAGTCGTTCCGCGACGCCGAGGATTCGCGCTACGTCGGCCTGACGCTGCCGCGCTTTCTCGGCCGGCTGCCGTTCAATCCGAAGGACGGCCAGACCGCGGAGAATTTCAACTTCGTCGAGGACGTCGACGGCACCGATCACGACAAGTACCTGTGGTGCAACGCGGCATGGGCCTTCGCGGCCCGCCTGACGGCCGCGTTCGACGACTTCGGCTGGTGCGCGGCGATCCGCGGCGTCGAAGGCGGCGGCCTCGTCGAGGATCTGCCGACCCACACGTTCAAGACCGACGACGGTGAAGTCGCGCTGAAGTGCCCGACAGAAATCGCGATCACCGATCGCCGCGAGAAGGAGCTGAGCGACCTCGGCTTCATCCCGCTCGTCCATTGCAAGAACTCAGATTACGCCGCGTTCTTCGCCGCGCAGTCGGTGCAAAAGCCGAAAAAGTACAGCACCGACAGCGCGAATGCGAACGCCGTCCTGTCCGCCCAGCTTCAGTACATCTTCTCGGTATCGCGCGTCGCGCATTACCTGAAGGCGATGATGCGGGACAAGATCGGCAGCTTCGCATCGGCGCAGAACGTGGAGACTTTCCTCAACCGGTGGATTTCGCAGTACGTCCTGCTCGACGACAACGCCTCGCAGGAACAGAAAGCGCAATTTCCGCTGCGCGAGGCATCCATACAAGTGTCGGAGATTCCGGGCAAGCCGGGCTCGTATCGTTCGGTCGCGTTCCTGCGCCCGCACTTTCAGCTCGACGAACTCTCGATTTCTCTGCGACTTGTCGCTGATCTGCCCAAACCGGCAAATTCATAAGCGAGTAAATCGCCCGGGCGGGCCGCCTGGGTAGGACGTTAAAACCACCTCTTTGGGGAGTCGAAGGGCCATGTTACATATGCACTTGCAGTTTGGTAGTCCCGCGGTGAAGGGCGAGTCCGCGGACAAGGACCACCAGGGCTGGATCGAACTGAAATCGTGGGATCACTCGATCGTTCAGCCGCGTTCGGCAACCGCATCGACCGCTGGCGGTCACACGATGACGCGTTGCGAGCACGGCGACATGATCTTCACGAAGGAAATCGATTCGTCGAGCCCGCTGCTGTACCAGCACGCTTCGGGCGGTACCACGTTCGACGAAGTGACGGTCCATTTCTCGCGCGCGGACGGTGAAGGCAAGCGCGTGCAGTATCTGGAAGTCAAGCTCAAGTACGTGATCATCTCGAGCATCGCCCCGAGCGTTCGCGAGGAAGGTCTGCCGATCGAGACGTTCTCGCTGAAGTACGCAGCCGTGCAGTGGAAGCAAACCCAGCAGAAGATCGGCGGCAACCAGGGCGGCAACACGCAGGGCGCCTGGAGCCTGACGAAGAACGACAAGACCTACGCGGTCTAAGGTCGGTTGCGGCAACGGGGCGCTCGCGTCCCGTTGCCGTTTTCGCTGTCAACACCGGCCGATGAAACGATTCGAACCCAGTTTTCTCGACAAGCTGTTCGACGACGAACCGCATCTGCCGGCCTCGGCCGCGATGCGGCAATTGTCGCTGGACGAGCTCAAGACCACGGTCGCCCGCGACGTCGAGGCGATCCTCAACACCCGTATCGCGCACACCGAGAACGAGCTGGCCGCGCTGCCGGAATGCCAGAAATCGGTGCTGACCTACGGGCTGAACGATTTCGCGGGGCTGAGCCTCGCGAGCCACTACGATCGCGCGTTCATCTGCAAGTCGATCCAGCAGGCGATCGCGCGCCACGAGCCGCGCCTGCAGCAGGTGCAGGTGACGTTCGAGCTGAACGAGCAGGCCACCAACGCGCTCTATTTCGCGATCCAGGCGTTGCTCGTGGTGCACCCGGCCGAGGAGCCGGTGAATTTCGACGCGATGCTGCAACCGTCGACGCTGCAGTATTCGGTCACGCGCGCACGCGCGGCACGCATGCAGTAAATCAAGCCGCCGAGCGGGCCGGACCGCCCGGTGGTGAATCAGGTCCGGCAGGAAATATTGAGGTTCGGGGTCGTCGATGGAAGAATTGCTGCCGTATTACGAACGCGAATTATCGTTTTTGCGGCGCTATTCGCGAGATTTCGCCGAACGCTATCCGAAGATCGCCGCGCGCCTCGCGCTGTCCGGCGAGCATTGCGAGGATCCGCACGTCGAGCGGATGATCGAGTCGTTCGCGCTGCTCGGCGCGCGCATCAACAAGAAGCTCGACGACGACTACCCGGAATTCACCGAAGCGCTGCTGGAAGTGCTGTATCCGCACTACCTGCGGCCGTTTCCGTCGTGCTCGATCGCGCAGTTCACGCCGGCTTCGCCCGGCCAGCAGACCGAACCGGTCGTGATCGATCGCGGCACCGAGCTGAAGAGCCGCCCGATCCGCGGCGTGCAATGCCGGTTCCGCACCGCCTACGACGTGACGCTCGCGCCGATCCGCATCTCGGAGGCGCGCTACACGCCGGTCGCGCTCGCGCCGAGCGCGACGGTGCTGCCGTCGAATGCGACGGGCGTGATCTCGATCACGTTCGAATCGCTCGCCGCGCAGCTCGATCTCGGCGCGCTGAAGCTGCCCACGCTGCGCGCGCACCTGCACGGCGAGCAGTCGTTCGTCGCCGCGCTGACCGACTGCCTGTTCATCAACGTGCTCGGTGCGTATGTCGAGCCCGAACGCAACGGCCGCTGGACTGCGCTGCGCAAGCTGCCGATCGCGCAGGCCGGCTTCGCCGAGGACGACGCGCTGATCGACTATCCGGCGAAGTCGCATCCCGCGTACCGTCTGCTCACCGAGTACTTCGCGTTCCCCGACAAGTTCGATTTCGTCGATTTCGACCTCGCGGCGATCGCACGCGCGTCGGGTCGCTGCCAGCGCGCGACGCTGCATCTCGTGCTGCAGGACGTGCGCGGCGATTCGCACGTCGCGCGCCTGCTCGAGCTGCTGACGGCGAGCCATTTCCGGCTGTTCTGCACGCCGATCGTCAACCTGTTCCGCCAGCACGGCGAGCCGATTCGCATCACGCACCGCGCGGTGTCGTATCCGGTGATCGCCGAGGCGCGGCGCGCGTTCGCATACGAGGTGTATTCGATCGACTCGGTGAAGCTCGTCCGGCAACAGGCGCACGAGGAATCGGTGATCGAGTTCCGGCCGTTCTATTCGCTGCATCACGGCGAAGCGGCGCGCATCGGCCACTACTGGTTCGCGCGCCGCAATGACTGGGTCGCGCAGAAGAGCCCCGGCTACGAAACCGAGATCTCGATCGTCGACATCGACTTCGAGCCGACGTCGCCGCAGACCGACACGCTGAGCCTCGACCTCACCTGCACGAACCGCGACCTGCCTTCGATGCTCGCGTTCGGCCTCGAAGGCGGCGACCTGTTCCAGGAGGGCGGCGCGCAGACGAGCGGCATCTCGCTGCTGCGCCGGCCGACACAAAGCGTGCGCTTCGAGCGCGGCCGCGCCGCGCACTGGCGGCTCGTGTCGCATCTCGCGCTCAACCACGTGTCGCTCGTCGCGCACGGCCTCGCGCCGCTGAAGGAAATGCTGACGCTGTACGACCTGCGGCGCACGGCCGTGTCGATGCGCCAGATCGACGGCCTGGCCGGCGTCGAACAGCGCGGCGCGGTGCAGTGGCTGCCCGGCAAGCCGTTCGCGACCTTCGTGCGCGGCATCGAGATCCGGCTGACGATCGACGAGGAGCACTTCGTCGGCGCGAGCCTCGCGTCGTTCGTGCGGGTGCTCGACAGCTTCTTCGGGCTGTACGTCCACCTCAACAGTTTCGTTCAATTGGTCGTCGTGTCGAAGCGCACCGGCGAGGAGATCATCCGATGCAAGCCCCGAACCGGCGAATCGATCCTGGCGTAGTCGACGCGCTGCTCGACGAGCCGCACCGCTTCGAGTTCTTCCAGGCGGTGCGCGTGCTCGAAGGGCTGTTCGCGCGGCAGGCGTCGGATGCCCCCGGCGCGTGGCGGCAGGGCGACGTGGTCGCGCAGCGCATCGAATTCCGCAACACGCTGTCGCTCGGCTTCCCGCCGAGCGAGATCGAAGGCGCGCGCTCGTTCGACGACGGCGGCGCGCCGCTGAACTCGGGCGAGCAGCGCGGCGCCGCGCTGGCCGCCGGCGAGCTTGGCCGCGTCGAGCTGACGCCCGCGTTCTTCGGGCTGCTCGGCGGGCAGGGCGCGCTGCCGCTGCACTACACCGAGCAGATCGTCGCGCGCGAGCATCTGCGGCGCGACCACGCGGCGCGCGCGTTCTTCGACGTGTTTTCGAACCGCGCGACCGCGCTGTTCTACGCGGCGTGGAAGAAATACCGGCTGCCGTTCCATTACGAACTCGACCGCGACGAGCGCTACCTGCCGCTGTTGCTCGCGATCGCGGGCGTGCCGAGCGACGAGGTGCGCGACAGCCTCGCGGCCGGCCCGGGCGGCGTGCTCGACGAGGCCGTGGCCGGCTACGCGCTCGCCGCGCGGCACCGGCCGATGTCGGCCGCCTACCTGCAGCGCACGCTGTCCGACTACTTCCGCGTGCCGGTGAAGATCGACCAGTTCGTCGGCAAGTGGTACGACGTGCCGCCCGATCAGCTGAGCGTGCTCGGCGAAGTCAACGCGGTGCTCGGCGCGACGGCGCTCGTCGGCGAGCGCGTGTGGCAGCGCGACATGCGCGCGCGGATCGTCGTCGGCCCGCTGTCCAAGCGCGACTACGAGGCGTTCCTGCCCGGCGGCGCGCACGCCGTCGCGCTCGAGCGAATGCTGACGCTGCTCGCCGGCGTCACGCTCGAGTACGAGGTGAAGCTCGTGCTGAAACGCACGGAAGTCGGCGCGAGCGTGCTCGGCGCGGGCTCGCGGCTGGGCTGGGACGCGTTCCTCTGCACGCGCGACGCGGCCGAGGACCGGTCCGATGCCCGCTACGAACTGCACGTGATTCACTGATCCCGAACGACAACAAACACGCAAACGAACCTGAGACCGACGCCATGAGCACGCCTCTGAAGACCCTGATCACGAAACTGAACCCGCTGTGCCGGCACGCGACCGAGCGCGCGGCGAGCGCGTGCCTGGCGCGCGGCCACTACGAGGTCGATCTGGAGCACCTGTTCCTCGCGCTGCTCGACGAGGCGACGGGCGACCTGCCGCTCGCGCTGCGCGCGAGCCGCGTCGATCCGCACGCACTGCACGCCGATCTCGAACGCGAACTCACGCGCCTGAAAACGGGCAACACGCGCACGCCGGTGTTCTCCGTCCATCTGATCGCGCTGTTCGAGCAGGCATGGCTGATCGCGTCGCTCGATTCGCAGCTCGGCCGCATCCGCTCGGGGCACCTGCTGCTCGCGCTGCTGACCGCGCCGGATCTCGCGCAGTTCGCGCAACGGATGTCGTCGCGGTTCGCGGAAATGAACGTGACGGACCTGAAGCACAAGTTCGACGAAATCATGGCCGGCTCGAGCGAAGCCGAGCCGCGCCAGGCGGACGACGACGACAGCGACGTCGCGCCGGCCGCCGACGGCATGGCGCCCGCGGCCGGCCCGTCGAAGACGCCCGCGCTCGACACGTACACGACCAACCTCACGCAGCGCGCGCGCGACGGCAAGATCGATCCGGTGATCGGCCGCGAAGCGGAGATTCGCCAGGCGATCGACATCCTCATGCGCCGCCGCCAGAACAACCCGATCATGACCGGCGAGGCCGGCGTCGGCAAAACGGCGGTCGTCGAAGGGCTCGCGCTGCGCATCGCGGCCGACGACGTGCCGCCGCCGTTGCGCGGCGTCGCGCTGCACGTGCTCGACATGGGGCTGCTGCAGGCCGGCGCGAGCGTGAAGGGCGAGTTCGAGAACCGGCTGAAGAGCGTGATCGACGAGGTGAAGAAGAGCGCGCACCCGATCATCCTGTTCATCGACGAGGCGCACACGATCATCGGCGCGGGCGGCCAGGCCGGCCAGAACGATGCGGCGAACCTGCTGAAGCCGGCGCTCGCGCGCGGCGAGCTGCGCACGATCGCCGCGACGACGTGGAGCGAATACAAGAAGTACTTCGAGAAGGATGCGGCGCTCGCGCGGCGCTTCCAGGTGGTGAAGGTCGAGGAGCCGAGCGAGCCGCTCGCAGCCGCGATGCTGCGCGGGATGTCGGGCCTGATGGAGAAGCATTTCAACGTGCGGATCCTCGACGATGCGATCACCGAGGCCGTGCGCCTGTCGCACCGCTACATCAGCGGCCGCCAGTTGCCGGACAAGGCGATCAGCGTGCTCGACACCGCATGCGCGAAGGTCGCGCTCGCGCACAGCGCGACGCCGGCCGCGATCGACGACACGAAGAAGCGCATCGAGCGCATCGATGCGGAAATCGCGTCGCTGGCGCGCGAGGCGGCGGGCGGCGCGGCGCACGACGAGCGGCTCGGCGAGCTGCGCGCCGCGCGCGACACGGCGCTCGAACAACTGGCGAAGGATGAAGAACGCTACGAAGCCGAGCGCGTGATCGTCGCCGAGATCACCGAGCTGCGCGACACGCTCGACAAGGCGCGCGGCCCGTCGGAAGACGGCGAACCCGTCGATGTGCACGCCACGCGCGAGAAGCTGGCCGAACGCGTCGCCGCGCTGCACGCGCTGCAGGGCGGCGAGCCGATGGTGCCGCTGCAAGTGGACGGCCATGTCGTCGCCGAGATCGTCGCCGCGTGGACGGGCATCCCGCTCGGCCGGATGGTGAAGGACGAGATCGACACCGTGCTGAACCTGCAGCCGCTGCTCGCCGCGCGCGTGATCGGGCAGGACCATGCATTGGAGGCGATCGCGCAGCGCGTGCGCACCGCGACCGCGAACCTCGAGGATCCGAACAAGCCGCGCGGCGTGTTCATGTTCGTCGGGCCGTCGGGCGTCGGCAAGACCGAGACGGCGCTGGCGCTGGCAGACATCCTGTACGGCGGCGAGCGCAAGATGGTCACGATCAACATGAGCGAGTACCAGGAAGCGCACAGCGTGTCGGGCCTGAAGGGCTCGCCGCCGGGCTACGTCGGTTACGGCGAGGGCGGCGTGCTGACCGAGGCCGTGCGCCGCAACCCGTATTCCGTCGTGCTGCTCGACGAGGTCGAGAAGGCGCACCCCGACGTGCTCGAGATGTTCTTCCAGGTGTTCGACAAGGGCACGATGGACGACGCGGAAGGGCGCGAGATCGACTTCCGCAACACGCTGATCATCCTGACGTCGAACGTCGGCTCGGCCGCGGTGATGCAGGCGTGCCTGAACAAGCCGGCCGAGGAGCTGCCCGATCCGGACGCGCTCGCCGAGACGCTGCGTCCGCAGCTGTACAAGACGTTCAAGCCGGCGTTCCTCGGCCGGATGAAGGTCGTGCCGTACTATCCGATCTCCGACGACGTGCTGGCCGAGATCATCGAGCTGAAGCTCGAACGCATCCGGCGCCGGATCGACGCGAACCACAAGGCCGCGTTCGAATGGGACGAGTCGCTCGTCGACGCGGTGCTCGCGCGCTGCACCGAGGTCGATTCGGGCGCCCGCAACGTCGACCACATCCTGAACGGCACGCTGCTGCCGGAGATCGCGGGCCACGTGCTCGGCCGGATCGCCGACGGCGCGGCCATCGCGCGCATCGCGGTGCGCGCGGACGAGGCCGGCGAATTCGCGTACACCGTCGAATGAGCGCGGCCGCGCCCAGTCAAGCATTGATGAACTGACCGAACCATGCCGATCAATCTCCCCGAGCTGCTGACGCCGATCAGCGATGCGTCGCCCAGCGGCGACGACCTGCTGTTTTCGAACGAATTCGACGCGATCCAGGACGCGCGGCGCTATGACGACCCGACGCTCGACCAGGGCGAATGGGTGACCGAGATCAAGGAGGCCGACTGGGGCTTCGTCGTCGACCATGCGGGCGAACTGCTGCGCACGCGCACGAAGGACCTGCGGCTCGCCGTGTGGCTGACCGAGGCGCTCGCGCTCGAGGACGGCATCACGGGCCTCACCGAAGGCTATGCGCTGCTCGAGGGCCTGTGCCGCGACTTCTGGGACACCTTCCACCCGCTGCCCGAGGACGACGACATCGAGCACCGGCTCGGCAACGTCGCGTGGCTGTCCGGCCGCACGGCCGAGCTGCTGCGCGCGGTGCCGCTGACGGACGGCGCGTCGAACGCGTTCAGCACGCTCGACTGGGAAGTCGCGCAGCACGTCGCGCAGGCGATCAGGCGCGACCCCGAACACGCGGACGACATCGCGCGCGGCAAACCGTCGATCGAGCAGATCGATGCGTCGCGGCGCGTGACGTCGATCGCGTTCTACACGGCGCTGCTGGCGAACCTGAACGCGTTCGAATTCGCGCTCGATGCATTCGAGGAGCGGCTCGTCGAGCACGCGGGCGATTCGGCGCCGAGTTTCCGGCAGGCGCGCGATGCGTTCGAGACCGTGTACCGGCTCGCCGAGCGCTTCGCGCGCGAACAGGGCTATACGGGCAGCGCGCCGCACACGCAGGCAGCGCCGCAGGCCCAGTCAGAACGCATCGAGCCGGTGTTCGGCCAGCCGATCCAGACCGAGGAGACTCACGTGCAGCAGCAGACCGCTTCGCGTCCTCCGGTGACGCAGATGATCGCCGGCATCCAGAACCGTGCGCAGGCCGTCGACCAGTTGCGTGCGGTGGCGCGCTATTTCCGTCAGACCGAGCCGCACAGCCCGGTCGCGTATCTCGCCGACAAGGCGGCCGAATGGGCCGACATGCCGCTGCACAAGTGGCTCGAGAGCGTCGTGAAGGACGATGGATCGCTGTCGCATATTCGCGAGCTGCTGGGGGTGAGGCCCGACGAGCAGTCGTGAAGGACCGTTGTTTGACCTGAGAGCGCGGGCCCGGCGGGCTCGTGATGAACGAGAAGAAGGGTGACGCATGAACGTGACCGAACTGGCACAGGCGATTCGTGGTGGCCTGATCCAGCAGGATCGGCTGCTGAAGACGGACATCCCGTCGCTGCCGAACAATGCGCTCGTGCCGCGCCGGGCCGTAACCCGTTCGAAACTCGGCCGTGATTTCAGCGTAACGCTCGATTTGGTGTCCACCGCGAGCGACGTCGAGCTCAAGACGCTGATCGCGCAGCCGATCACGCTGTGGATCCAGCGGGCGGACAAGTCGTATCTGCCGATCAACGGTTATATCCACACGGCGCGGCGGCTCGGCGCCGACGGCAGCCTGTCGAGTTACCAGCTGAGCTTCGCGTCGTGGATGCACTTCCTCAAGTTCCGCAGCGACATGCGGTACTGGCAGGACCAGCCGGTCGACGCGATTCTCGCCGACGTGTTCGACATGCATCCGCAGGCCAGGGGGCGATACCAGTTCGCGTTGTCGAAACCGTTGCCGTCCCGTTCGTACTGCCGCCAGAGCGAAACCGACTGGAACTTCGTGCATCGGCTGATGGAGGACGAAGGGCTGTTTGGCTTCTGGCGGCACAGTGAAGACGGGAAGGCGCATACGTTCGTCATCACCGACGATCTGCATACGGTCGACGCGCTGTCGCCGAATACCGTCAGGTTCGATCGTTCTGGCAGCGGCACCGAGACTGCCGGTTTCACGCAATGGACCGCGTCGCGGACGTTGCAAAGCACGTTGCACACGACGCGCACGTTCGACTACAAATCGCCGTCGGCGGCGGGCAATCCGAACGGCACGTCGCTGCCGACGAAGGCTGATCAGGGCGACCTGCCGGGTCAGGCGGAAATCTACGAATACACCGGCGCGTACACGTATTCGGGCCAGGACCGCGGCGAACACTTGTCGAAGATTCGCCTCGAGGAATGGGAATCACGTGCGAAGCGTTTCTTCGGCGTGGGCGGCGTGCGTTCGATTGACGCCGGCCGGCGTTTCACCCTCGTCGACCATCCGGAGCACGATCGCGATGCGGCGAGCGACCGCGAGTTCGCGGCCATCGGCGTCACGCGTTACATCGAGAACAATCTGCCGGTCTCGGATCACGAAGCGAGCTTCCCTCATAGCTTGCAGGCCGAGCTGGCGCAGGTGAAGGCTGGTCGCGGGGAAGTGGCGGCGTTCGAGGTCGGGCATGACGACGGCTCGGCCGGTTTCTATCTCGTCGAGGTCGAGGCGCAGCGCGCGAGCGTGCCGTATCGGAGCCCGTTCGAGCATCGGAAGCCCGAGATGCAACTCGAGACGGCGATCGTCGTGGGCCCGAAGGGCGAAGAGGTCTATACGGATGAACTGAACCGGATCAAGGTCATGTTCGTGTGGGACCGGCAGAGCGAAGGCCGAGAGACGGCATCGTGCTGGATGCGCGTCGTGCAGTCGGATACCGGTGGCGGTTACGGCGGTGTGCATATTCCACGCGTCGGCGAGGAAGTGCTGATCGGCTATATCGGTGGCGACTGCGACCGGCCGATCGTCATGCATCGTGTCTACAACGGTGTTGCCAAGCCGCAATGGCATAGCGACGGGATCCTGTCGGGCTTCCGGTCGAAGGAATATGCGGGATCGGGGCACAACGAGATGGTGCTCGACGACGCGACCGGGCAGAACCGCGCGCGCCTGTTCAGCAGCAGCGGGAATTCGCTGCTTCATCTCGGCTATCTGATCGAGCAAAACGGGAATACGCGCGGTGCGTATCTTGGCTCCGGTTTCGATCTGCGCACGGATGCGTACGGTGCGATGCGTGCCGGGCAAGGCCTGTACGTGACGACGCATCCGAAGCGGGCGAACAGTCAGCCGCTGGACGTGAGTGAAGCGAAGCAGCAGCTTGCCAATGCGGAAGGATTGATCGAGTCGATGTCGCAGGTCAGCGAAATGCATCAGGCGGAGAGTCTCGGCGCGGGGCACGACGCGCTGAAGCAATTTACTGACGCGACACAGAACAGCGTGGCGGGCGCGACGACCGGCGGCGGCAGGACCGCAGGCGGCGGGACGGGCAACGCGAATGCGTTCAAGGAGCCGGTGATGCTGTTCGCGAGCCCGGCGGGGATCGGGGTGGCGTCGCAGCAGTCGGTGCATGTGGCCAGCGACCGGCAGACCAATATCGTCAGTGGGCAGAGCACGTTCATCACCAGCGGGAAATCGCTGATCGCCGGCATCCGGGATCGCATCAGCCTGTTCGCGCAGAATGCCGGGATGAAGCTGTTCGCCGGGAAGGGCAAGGTCGAGGTCCAGGCGCACGTGGACAACGTCGAACTCACGGCGCAGAAGACCGTGAAGGTGATGGCGGCGACAGAGGCTGTCGACGTGGCTGCGAAGCGGGAGATATTGCTGACGTCGGGTGGCGCTTACATCCGGATCAAGGGCGGCAAAATCGAGCTTCACGCGCCAGGGAAAGTCGATTTCAAGGGGGCGCAGCACCAGTTCAGCGGACCGACGAGCATGCAGTATCCGTTGCCCGCGATGCCGGGCGGCACATGTAAGCAATGCGTGCTGAACGCGCACAGCGGTCGTGAGTCGATGGTCGAGGCGGATTGATGGACGAAGTCAACGATACGGGCGACCGGAACGACCCGGTCGGCGCGAGCGAAGCGGCTGACGCGGAACCGAATCCACGCGAGCTGGAGTGGCCGGCGTTTCTCGAGACGCTGAAGGCTTCGGTCGCGCGTACGGACGACGCTGGGAATTCGATGCGGCTTTACGTACTCGTCGATACGCGCGGTTATCAGGAGTTGGATGTGCAGCTCGCGGCAGTGCCCCGCCTGCGCTATGCGTCGCTTTGGACGGATACCGGGCTCGATGCTTATACGGATATCGCGCCGTACCTGATCGCGTTCGATCGCGACGCGATCAACGACGAGAACGCCGAGCAGTATCGGCTGCTGCGCCAGCTGTGGTTGGAGGCGGTCGACCTGCATGCGGTGACGTGGCTGTGGTCGACGTGGTCGTTCGATGCGCTCGATCAGCATTTGCGCCAGTACGTGCAGTACAGGCTGCCCAACGGCCGCGCGTACTACCTCTTCTTTTTCGACAACCATGTACTGGGGCGACTTCGACAGGTGTGGCGCGATACGCAGGCGCAGCGGTTCGTCGCGCCGTTCGGCGAGATCCGGTATCGCGACAGGCGGCTGAGCGAAGTCGTGTGGCGCAATGACATGCACGCGAATGAAGGTGCGGTACCGGTCGGTGATGCGCCGGGTCTCGACGAGCAGCAGCATGCGCGACTGATCGAGCTCGGGTATCCGGACAAGCTCGTGCTGAAGTTCCGCGAGACGATGGGGGCGATGGTTGATCACATGTCCGATGCGGAACTGCATGATCGAGTAGCCGAGCAACTCGATCGCGCTGCCGCGCACGGGATTGCCGAAGAAGCGGGGTTGCAGTGCTACGTGATGTCGGGAGTGCTGGTTGCGCCGCGGTTCGACGAGCATCCGGTCGTGAAGTCGTGTCTCGAGGCCGCTTCGCGCGGAGAAACGAGCGTGGATGCGGCACTGGCCTCGATCGACGATGCGACGTGGGACGCGATTCGCGATGCGCACGAGCGGGAATTGCTGGAGGCGCGTAGTGACGTGGCGTAGGTTCGGGCTCGTGGCGATGCTTGACGACGCGCGACTGCCTATTGTCGATGTCGTCAGGTGGGCGAAACGGTATCAGACGCAACTGGACAAGCGATATGCCGAGCGCGAGGATCAGCGGTTTCGTCGTATCGCTCGTGTTGTCGCGTCGGCGTGGTTGAAATACCGTCTGACCGATCGGGATGATATCGAGCAGTATGCGTATTACGCGGTGCTCGTGAACAGCCGGTTCGATGTACCTCCTGAGGTGCAGCGCATCGTGGAAACGGCCGCCGGCAAGCCGGGGATGTTCGCGAAATCGATGCGATCGCTGCCGAAGCGTGTGTTGTTCTCGCTGTCGAACAACGCGTTCGAAGCAGCGGCGGTGCCGGTGATATTCGATGGTTTGCCGCCACCGCCGCGTGCAAAGGATGCGCCGCATGGGGGATCGTACCGGGTACGTATTGGACGCGATTTGCGACACAGACGACCGGATTCTTCTGGAGGAACTCAGCGGTGCGGCGTAAGTCTGCGATTGCCGTTTGCGACGGCAAGGTCGACACACTCTCGGAGTGAATGCTGCAGAAACCGCTGTTCGAACCGACGAACGAAAATATCAAGCTGGTCGCCGTGCAGGCCCGTTCCCGACGTCATGCTGCGGCGGCCATATGAAGAGAGTGCTTATGCCTGATTTCATGCAATACGCTGCGCCGAAAGTCCGCACGATCGTTCCAGACCGTCACGGCGCACGCGCAACTCGCGGACGGTTCCTCGCCGCGTTGCGACTCGCCGCCGCAGGCTTGCTATTCGTGTCGATGGCGGCGTGCAGCAAGTCCGATCCGACCTACACTAGCATTTCAACGGAGGCGCTGAACTACCTGCCATACAACCTCGTTCGGTTCACGATCACCGACCAGTTCGGCAACAAGGCACGCGGCGGCGGCGACCTGGAACCCGGGGCCGGGGAGGGCAGCATCTCCTGCTGTTACTTGCTGAAGGGCAACGATTTCAAGGTTCAGTGGACGTATTACGATGCGGACAACTGGCGGCCGGGTGAGCAGGTGAAGAAACAGCAGGCGGAGACGAACGTTTCGTTGCCGCCAACCAAGGAGCCGGATTCGATTGGCTCGCGCATTCTCGAGGTCCACTTCTACCCCGATCATCATGTCGAACTGGTATTTCCTGGAGAGATGCTGGGCAGTACCAGGTTGCCGATCGTGGACGTGTCGCGTGACTTGACGAAACGGTACGGCAAGCGCCTCGACAAGAAGTACGAGGACAATGACGCCCAGTCGCACCGCAGGATTTCGAGAACCGTTGCGGAGGCTTGGATCAAGTACCGCTTCACAGATCGCAGCGACCTTGAGCAATACGCCTATTACGCGCTTCTGGTGAATCCCCGGTTCGACGCGCACCCGGCGGTGCAGAAGATCATCCAGTCGAGCAAGGGGAAACCGGGAGCATTCGCGAAGGCGGCGGCCGCCCTGTCACCGACCGTTGTGAAGGAGCTTGGGCAGAACCGATTTCAGGCGGTTGCGGTACCGTCCATTCCCGCGGGCCTGGTGCCACCGCCACGTGAGGAGAATAGCCATGGCCGCAGCTAACGATCGAAACGCCATTCGACTCGATCCGGACGACGCTACGCCACAGAGCGTGCGAATGGCAGTCGACAAGATGGCGACAGCCAACTATCCAAAGGGAGATTGTCTGCCGTGCGGAGCAACGATCCGTATCGGCGTATTCTTCGATGCGTTCGGTCGAAGCAGGGACGAAGACGATCCGGACAGCGGACTGTACTCGAACATCTCGCGTCTTTTCGATGCGCACCGCACCAACCTAGACGTCGATCGTCCGGTGAATCAGTTCTGGTTCCGCCTTTACTATTCGGGCCTCGGGACGGATCTCAACGCGGATGCCAAGTCGAACGACTGGCTCAATGCTGGCCTGGCCGCGGGGAAAATGGTCGGCAAGAAGGTGCTCGCCGCAACGAAGGGCGTTGTGGAGTCAGTCGCACGTGTGAACCAGCCGATCAAGCAACTGGACGTAAAAGGTCGCGTGACGACGGCAGCCAAGCAGTCCGCCTCGGAGTTCTCGTTTCGGCCGATGCTGAATGCTTTCAACGACTTTAAGAAGGATATCCAGAACATCCCCCGAACCGCACGCCGCATCGCGAACGTATTGGACGCGTCGCCGGAGCGGATCTGGGAGCGCACGAAAGCAGGCGGCATCGCGGTATTCCGGAACGCAAAAAACGACGCGAAGCGCAATCCGCTCAAGATCGTGCAATCGACAGTCCGTCAGGTCATTACGGGAATCGCGATCGAAAACGTACCGATCGTGCGCGATGCGCAGGTGATGAGCGCGTACTTCGGCACCGGCGTCGATTCACGGCTCGTTGCCGCGAAGGACCAGCTGGAAAAAGCGGTTGAGGCGGTCAAGGGACAGGTGTCGAAGATTCGAAAGATCGAAGTATCGGTGTTTGGCGCCGATCGCGGTTGCGTGCTGGCACGCGCGTTCGTCAACGATCTGGCGACCAAGTACAAGCGTCGCGACGATCAGGACCTTGCACTCAACGGCATTTCGCTCGAAATAAAGTTCGTCGGTCTGCTGGATGCGGTGTCGTCGATTATGTCGGAAGAGGCCGGCGAGATTATCGGCATCCTGCCGTTTCTCGGGACCATCAAGCCGAATTACAAGGACCGGTCGCTTGCCGTGCCCGCAAGCGTGCAGCGGTGCGTGCATTTCGCTGCCGCTCACGAGATGCGCATGTACCAGCGACTCGACAGCCTGGAAAAGACTCGTGCCGAGCAACGGCTCTATCCGGGAACGAGCAGCGACATCGCCGGCGGTTCGTTGCATGGTTCGCTGGGCTTCAATGCAGAGCTGATGCGTATCCCGCTACGGGACATGCTGTTCGAAGCGCTCAAGGCTGGTAGTGCGCTTCTCGACATGGAAACGCTAGCCAAGCGGCGGCCTGACGTATTCAGTCGCTTCTCGATTGCGACGCCGATCACCTACGAAGGCAAGCAATACAGGATCAGGGCGCTTGTCGATGCGTACCGCAAGGTTGTTCCGGACACGCAGGGCGTGAACTTTCTGCCGCATGCGGAGGTATTCCTGCGCTGGATCGCCGTGCGATACCAGGATCCGGAATTCCGTCATTCCGTGACCGACCCGGCAACCGAGTGGCGCAAGGACGTCGAAAAAGCCGACTACGACCGGCGCGACGCAAAGGCGAAGCTCGACTGGGCGATGATGGGCAGCCAGCGGATGGACTCGCCCGAGATCCAGAAGCTGAAGCTCGCGAAGCAGGCGGCGGACAAGCGTTACAACGATTTATGGAAGGATGTCCCGCCGAGCAATTACACGACGGTCTGGCAGCGTCTCGACAAGGAAGCGAGGGAGATGACTGGCAAGTGGGAGAAGATGCGGCCGGAATACGAGGCCGAGCAACGGCGCCGCTTCACGCAGTCGTTCAACAACAAGCCGACTTATACGCCGCTGTTCCTTGCGCCCGCGTTTGCACGCCGTGTTGAGCTGAACGAGGACGAGGTTGCGCTGGTCAAGGCCTGGGAGCAGGGGTATGCGGGGAAGAACCCGCTTCCGCCCGAGGTGATGGCGATGTTCGACATGCTCGTCCACGATACGTTGCTGACGAGTTGGCAGGATCACGTGCTCGCGCCTTCGCTGTACTTCAGGACGCGGGACAAGGACGTGTTCGGAAAGACGGACTATGCGAAGGAAGACAAGCAGCGCAAGAGCGACGATCTCACTGCGAAACGGGTCGACCAGGCGAGCAAGCAGAGCCAGCAATGGACGAGAGGTTACCAGGGCACGCCACCGACACATTGACGTCCTTCTGTGGCACGCAACCGCCTACCGCTGACACTCGGTGGCACCGGGGGCGGATCATCCGAAGCCGCCCCCCGCCAACTCACTGCCCCACCCGGAACTCGATCCGCCGATTCCTTGCCCGGCCATCCGCCGTATCGTTCGGCGCGATCGGCTGATCCGGCCCGACCCCCGTCGTCGTCATCTGCTGCGGCGGAATGCTCTTCGTGATCAGATACCCCTTCACCGCATCCGCGCGTGCCTGGCTCAGCGCGATGTTCGACGTCCGGTTCCCCGAGTTGTCGGTGTGGCCGATGATGTCGACCGTGCGGTTCTGCATCTTCGCGAGCGCGGCCGCCATCTGGTCGAGGATCAGCTTGCCCTGCGGCGTCAGCGTCGCGCTGCCGGTCTCGAACTCGATCGTCCGGTTCGCGAGCGTCTGGTCGAGCACGCCCTGTTCGGACGCCGACACGCGCAGCCCGTTCTTGATCGTGTACGTCGGGTTCAGCGTGTTCGCCATGTCGCTCGCGAGTTGCTGGCGCTGCGCCTCGTTGTGCACCTCGCCCTTCATCTCGATCTGCGTGCCGTTGATCTTCAACTGGCCCTTGCTGATCTGCTTGAGCTGCGCGCCGAGCAGCTTCTGCACGTTCGCGCTCCAGTTCGGCGGCGTCGCGACGTCGCCCACCTCGATCTGGTCGACGACGTTCGTCGCGCCGTACGTGTCGCGCAGCTTCTGCAGCACGGCCGCCTTGGTCGCCTCGTCGGGCACCTTGCCGCCCACCACCACCTGGCCGGGCGTCGCGTTCGCGGGCGGCGGCGCGATCGTGGCGGCGGTGCCGTGCACCACCGTGCCGGACGCGCCGCCGGCGTTCGGACTGGCCTGCGGCAGCGCGGTCGTCGCGACCGTGCCGTTGCCGACCGGCGTGACGGTCGCGCCGGTGTTCTGCGCGAAGGCCGCGCCGCTCGCGACGAGGCCGGCGGCGAACAGTGCGGCGAGGGCGGGCGAGACGGCGGCCGAAAGACGCGCGCGCCGGGCCTGAATCGTGCGATGCATGCCGTCAGCCTCCGATGAACGCTTCGCGGAACGCGTCGATGGCGACGCGCAGCGAGAGTTGCGGTTGGTCGAGGTAGCTGACGAGCTTGCTGATCTGGTGATCGTTTTGCGCATGGGCGTCGATCCATTCGGGATCGTCGATGTCGATGTTGTGGGCGGCGTAGGTCTGCGGGTCGACGACGCTCAGCAGCGTCTTCGCCGACGCGCCGTTGAAGCCGATGATCAGCCGTTCGCGTTCGGCGATCGTGCCGATGAAGATCGCGAGCTCGAAGTCGGCCTGCGCGACGAACGGCGCGATCAGCTCGAGCCAGAACGCGGCGACGAGGCTGCGGTAGAACGGATCGACCGGCAGCGGCAGCGTGAGGCCGCGTTCGATGTGCGACGAGCCGCTCTGCATCACCGGCCGCAGCAGCGAGCCGAGCGCGAGCATCGCGCCGCGCAGCCGCACCGGGTGACCGCTTTCGAGCAGCATCTGCTGCAGGCCGTACAGCGACTGGTGTTCGACGAAATCGTTGAAGGTGCCGTCATGCGACGTGCCGGGCCCGCCGATGTCGATCGGCACCTGCGTGTCGCCGAGCGCCTGCAGCGCGCCGGGCGGCTCGTCCTTGCCGAGCAGCGGCGGGATCTGCGCGGCGACGCGCGACCACAGCCGCGCGAACGCGAGCGGGCTGCGCGCGAGGAACGCGAGCGGCCGGTCGACCTCCAGCGCGGTGGCGCCGAGGAACGGGAAGCGGCGCATCGACACGTCGTGGCTCGCGACCATGTGGCCCGCGATCGCGAGCTTGCTGCGCGAGCCGAGGAACGCGAAATGCATCGGCTTCGCGTCCTCGTAGACGATCTTCCAGCGCGGATCTTCCGCGAGCAGCTCCAGCGCCTGCGCGATCCAGCGATCGAGCGTCTGCAGCAACTGCGGATTGTGCGCGCTCTTCACGAAGTCGCCGCGCGACGGAATCTTGCCGAAGTAGGCGATTTGCGCCTGTACGGTTTGCGTCATTGCGCCCTCTGTGCATTCGTTGCGTTGGCGGCCGCGACGGCCGGCGCGGCGCCCGGCGTGCCGGTGCCGGCTTGCGTCGCGTTCTGCGCGGCGCCCGCGCTCGCGTCGGCGACCGACGACGGCAGCTGCAGGCCGCGCAGGCTCTGCTGCTGCGGCTGGTCACCGCTGCCGGTCGACGGTTGCGACGTGCTGATGATGCGCATCGTCACCGACACGTTCACGCTGCCCTGCGCCCACGTCAGGTCGAACGTGCCGTCCGGACGGCGCTTGCGCTGTGCCGAGTTGATCAGCTTCTCGAGACCGTAGCGGCCCGGCTCGTTGACGAGCTGCACCGTGCGGCCGTCGAAGGTCGTCGCGGACAGCGTCGCGCCCGGCGAGCCCTGCGGGTTCGGCCACACGAAGTTGGTCCACTGCGGCGGCGTGTTGCGGTAGCGCAGTTGCTGGCCGTCGATCGCGATCGTGTATTCCGTCGTGCCCGTGCTCGGTTGCGGCAGGATCTGGAACACGGTCTGCGGCTCGGACGACGCGGCCGCGCTGCCGGCGGCGCCGCCCGCGAGCGGCGCGACCCAGCGTGCGAAGCCGTTCGTGAAGTCCGGCGTGAGCCCGATGCCCATGTCGCCCCACGTGCGGGCGGCGAGCGTGTCGCCGCGGCGCACCGCGAGCGGCCCGAGCGTCGTGCCGACGAACTTCGCGATCGAGCCGTCCGGGCCGAACACCTGCGCGATCTCGCCGGCGCCGGCCTCGACCTTCGCGTTCGCCGCGAACGGGTACTTCGTTGCAAGCGAGTTCTGGAACGGCTGGTAGACCTGCGCGTTCCACACCTTGTTGACTTCGGCGCTGGCCGGCTGGATCACGACCGCGAACGCCTGCATCAGCGGCCGCACCAGCAGCGGGCGCAGCGACTTGCGTTGCGAATCGGTCAGGCCCGTCAGCATCTGCTCGTCGACGAGCTTCAGCGAATCGGCGAGTTCCGAACCGCTGCCGTCGAGCGTTTGCTGCATCAGCTGACGCGCGCCCGGCCCCGGGTCACCCTGGTTCTTGATCACGTTGAAGCGCGTGCGGACCTTCGACAGCGACTCCATGTAGCCCTTCAGCATCGACGTGCCGTCATGCGTCGCGACGATCCGCGCGAGCCCGACGAACTCCTGGCCGATCGGGCCCATCGGCACCTCGGCCGGATTGCCGTTGATGTCGATGTTGGCCGCCGCCATCTGGCCGGCCTGCGAGCGCGTGAACAGTTGCTTGACCCAGTTCACGACGCCCGTCTGCGCCTTCTTGATCGCGACGTTTGCGAGCGACGGGTTGTCCCACGACGTCTGGTCGTACGCGGTCTCGAGGATCTTGCGGATCGGCGAATCCTGCGGGTCGCCCAGGCGGTTCATGCCGTCGACGGCCTGGCCGAAGCTGGTGAAGCCCTGGACCGCGATGCCCTGCATGAACTTCTGCCAGTGCTGCGCGTACTCGGTCTTGTACATGCCGACGAGCGTCTTCTGGATCTGTTCGGGGCTGCCCTCGAGCGTCAGGTCGTCCTGCGTCGACGTGTTGAGCACCCAATCCTTCGCCTGCAGTTCCTTGGTCGCCGCATCGCGGATCGCCGGCTGCACGTAGTCGAACCACGCTTCGCGCGTGAACGTGCCCGGAATCGCGTAGCTGCCTGCCACGAGACCCTGGTTGCCGTCGCCGACGATGCGCGCGATCGTCATCGGCGCGAAGCGGGTCGACGCGCGCGCCTTGATTTCCTCGTACACGCGCTGGCGGGCCGGCATGCCGCGCACCACGCGGCGCAGGTTCTCGCGGGTCTGGTCGACGAGCGCGAGGTTCGCGTCGATCATCGGCCAGTCGTTGTCGTTCACGCGCGACAGGTAGAACGAGATCATGCGCTCGGCGCTCCGGATCATCTCGTCGCGCGGCATGTTGCCGCGATTCGTCTCGAGCCAGCCGCGCCAGAAGCGGGCGAGCTGGTCGGTCAGGTGCGCCTGTTCGACGTGGCGCTTGTCGGACAGCATCAGGTACGTCTTGAGCGCGTTGTACGCATCCTGCACGTTGGTCGGCGACGCGTCGCTGTAGAGGCCGCCCTGCGGCGCGGCTGCCTGTTGCGGGGCGGCGGCCGGCGCGGTGCCGGACGCGGCCAGCGCGGCGCCCGCCTGCGGCGCGGCGCCTGCCGCGTTTGTCGAGACCGGCATCGTACCGCCCTGCACGGCGCCCGATTCGGGCGGGCGCGTCATCGGCACGAGCTGCTCGGGGTGCGCGTTCACGTCCTTCATGAACGACGCGAGGTTCTGCGACACGGGGGCCAGCAGGATCTGGCGCACGCCGCCGTAGTACTCGGTCAGCAGGTGCTGCTCGAGACGGTCGCCCTGGTACAGGCCGAGCGACACCGACAGCGGCTTGTCGCGGCGGAACTGTTCGAGCTGCTCGATCCGGTCCTCGAGGATGTCCATCGCCTGCAGGCGCGACTGCAGGTCGTTGCGGCCCTGCTGCAGGCGCGTGACGTTGTCGAGGTCGGCCTGCACGTTCGCGACGAGCTGCTGGTTGCCGATCGTCGACCAGGTCCAGCCGCCCAGCGCGAGCGCGAGCGCCGCGACGAAGCCGAAGAAGGTCGCGTAGCGCAGCCGCGTCTTGGTCGGGCTCGCGAACTGGCGCACCGTCTGGCGGTCCGCGAAGATCACCTTCGAGAACAGGTCGCGCAGGAAGAAGCCGTTCTTCGAGAACGCGCTGTGCGGTTTCGGCAGCGCGCTCGCGTCGAGGCCGAAGCGGTGCGCGATGCGCTGCGCGGCCGCACTGTTGGTTTCGCCTTCCTGCAGCGCGCTGGTGAAGTAGAAGCCGCGGAAGATCGGCTTGTACTGGAACGGGTTGTTCTCGAACAGCGTCGCGAGGAACGCGCGCAGCGACGGCTTGATCGTCGAGAATTCGAGCGGGAAGCTCAACTGGCCCGGCGACAGCTGGTTGCCGCGCGACAGCGACAGTTGCGCGACGCTGATTTCCTTCAGCCCTTCGTAGAGTTCCTCGAAGTGCGTGTCGAACTGCGCGACGACGTCGCGCTTGTCGTCGGGTTCGTAGGGCAGGGTGGCGCCCCACACGCGGTCGTACTCGTGCTTGTCGCTGCTGCTGAAGAATTCGGTGAAGCCGGTGATCAGGTCGGCCTTCGTGAACATCACGTAGACCGGCGCGAACACTTCCAGCTTTTCCGTCAGCTCCTGAACGCGCTGGCGGAGATTCTTCGCGAGGTTGATCGCGAATTCGGGGCGGTTGCCGGTGAGCTCGGCGATGCTGGCCGTGACGATGATGCCGTTGATCGGCGCCTTCGGGCGGTAGCGCTTGAGCAGTCCGAGGAAGCCGAGCCACTCGCTGCGGTCTTCCTCGTGCACCGAATAGCGGCCGGCCGTGTCGAGCAGGATCCCTTCGGTCGTGAAGAACCAGTCGCAGTTGCGCGTGCCGCCGATGCCGTGGATCACGGCGCTGTTCTTGTCCGCGAACGGGAATTGCAGGCCGGAATTGAGCACGGCGCTGCTCTTGCCCGCGGCCGGGTTGCCGATCACGATGTACCACGGCAGCTCGTACAGCGCGGAGCCGCCCGAGACCTGGCCGATCTTCGACGTCTTGATCGTCTTCACCGCATCCGACAGGCGCGTGCGCAGCACGTCGAGGTCGGCCGTCTTCGCGTCGGGCGCGAGCGCGGCGGCGGCCGGCGCGGCGATCTTGCCGGTTTCCGCCTGCTCTTCCAGCACCTGGCCCAGCTGCCGGTTCGCGCGCTTCACGCGCCAGCGGCGCCACAGCGCGACGGCGAGCCACAGCGCGAGAACCGCCGCGAACGCGATTGCCGCCCACAGGAGCGGCAACTGCAGCATGTCGGCGACGATGAACAGAATGGCCGCTAGCGCGACGATCCCGACGATCGAGAGCGTACGCGGATGAGTCAGCACGTTGAGGATGCGTTGCATAGGACGTTCAGGTTCCGGTGCGATTCGGTGAGGCGACGCAGGCGCGTCGAGCGGCAAGGGTGGCGCCGCGATGTGTCGCCATGCTGTCAAACGGGATGAAGGAGGCTGGCATCAATACGCTCGCGGCATCGGAGAAGGCGCGCGCATTAACGAAAGGACGCTGTGAGATTTAAAACGGAAGCGGCGGCCGGAAAAAATCGCGCACCGGAATGCCCGATTGTTTGCGCCGCCCAAATCGTTTCCTGCCGGGTGATTAAAAAGCCCCATGCCGCCCTCATTATTTCTTGTCCGGCAGCCCTGACTAGCTGCCGCGTCCCAGTTTAAAACCGGGTTTATGGTATTCCACGTGCCCGAGATCCATCATTTTCCATCGGCCGCCCCAGGTCAGGCCGACTTGTTCGGCGACCTGGCCGTACAACTGGTAGCCGCGCATCGCCCACGGGTCTTTCTCGGAAATGACCAGCTTGCCGTCGCGCAGGAATGCGTTGTCCGCCGCCAGCCCGAACTGGTGATAACTCTGGAAGGCTGCCGCGTTGGTCACGTTGCTGCCCATCTGCGCCAGCCGGTTCTGCCGTTCCGGGCTCCGGTAACCTTCCAGCAGCGCCATTTCATATCCGTGCTGTTCGTGCATGATCTTGTAGACCAGCAGCAAACGCGTGCGGAAATCCGGGTCCAGCAGGTTCCAGTCGCGGCTCGCATCCTTCAGCGCCGGGCGGACCTGCTCGACTTCCTTCGTGGCGAAGACTTCCGGCGGCAGCGGCGGCGGCGGCACGAGCTGCTCGCCCTGCAGCAGCGCGGCGATTTTCTCGTCGGGCACGCGCGCCGTGTCGTCGTACTGGAACAATTGCCGGCCGCGTAACGCGATGGCGACCAATGGCGGCGTCGCAAGAATACCTGCCGATACCATAATCATCAAGCGCCGTCGAACCAGTAAATTTTGCACATCGCTTAATGCGCCGCGCGTCACGCTTGCCGATTTAACAATCTGACTGCGCGCGCGCGCGGCGCGATCGTTGGCCCGGCGCGTGAGACGGCCGTGAAACTGGGCAACGGATTCGAAAACGGCCGCCCGGATACCCGGTAAAAGCAACAGTGCCGCAACGGCGACGGCAAGGGCGAAATAGGCGACGAGTGCGACGGCAATCAAAGAAATCCCCGGAAATTGGAATTGATTGTGTTTTGCAATGCTTGCTCTTAGAATCAGGCTGCTTCGAGAGGCCGGGCTATATTATCGCGGTGAATTAAACCAGGATTCAATGAGACGCTGAATGAGTGCGCCGGAAAATTCAAATTCGAAAACTCCGCCCAGCCTGCTGTCCGATACCAAACCGGCAGGCGAGGGAGGACCTCGGCAGTCGCGCATTCTCGCGGATCTGGAAGGGCGTGTCACGCCGCCCGCCGAGCCGCCGCGCCGTTCGCTGAAGGGGCCGATCGCCGCCGTCGTGGCGCTGGTTGTGGCCGTCGGCGGCTGGGGCGCGTGGCGCATGCAGCAGTCGTCGGGCGAACAGCCCGCGGCGGTGGTAGCCGCCACGGCGCCTGGCAAGGCCGCACCGGCCAGCGGCGCCGCCGCGCAAGTCGCGCAGAACGGCGCGTCCGCCGCGCCGGCCGCGCAACCGGCCACGATCGTCAACGACGATTCGGCGTCCCAGACCGTTGCATCGGCGTCCGCCGCTTCCGCCGCGGACAACAGCCGCCTGTCGCGCGCGCTTGCCAACGGCGCCGACGACGCATCGGGCGCGGCCACGGCCGGCGCAGCCGCAACCGCCGCGGCCGCCACGGCGGCGACGGCCAAGTCCGCGAAGGCCGACGCGTCGAAGAGCGCGAAGGTCGCGGCCCACGGCAAGGCTGACACGAAGGCGGACACGAAGGCCGACGCCCGCAAGCATCGCAAGGAACAGCAGGCCGAACTCGCGCAGGCGAAGAAGCGCCGCGACGCGACGGCGGCCCGTACCGCGAAGGCCGGCGCGAAGGACGATCCGGATGCCGATCTGCTCGCCGCGCTCGTCGCGCGTACGAAGCCGGCCGACAAGACGCTCGCCGCGCAGAAGGCGCAGGCCGTGTCGACCAAGACGGCGGCGGCGACCGGCGGCTCGCTGGCGTCGCGCGTGAAGGCGTGTTCGGAGCGCGGTTTCTTCGAGGATCAGCTGTGCCGCTGGCGCGTGTGCGACGGCCACTGGGGCAAGGACCCGGCGTGCCCGAGCGCCGCGCAGTCGGAGACGCGCCAGTAGCGCGCGCCGCGCCCGCCGCGACGTGTTGCGTGTCCGCGCCGCCCCGATGGGCGGCGCGTTTGTTTTCGGGGAACGGAAAGCTGCCGGCATGATGCCGCGTGACACTGTCACGCGCGTGTCATGGCCGTCGGGCATACGTCTCCTTTCTTTTCCCGGCGCGGGCCCGCGACCCGCGATGTGCGGCGCGCCGCGCGCCGCACGACCTTCGACACGATGGACCTGATCGTACAGACTTACGGCGCCGATACGTCCGGCATGGTGTGCGGATTCCGCTTCGTTCCGGGCGGCGCCGGCGCGACGCTCGATGCCGACGCGGCCGCCGCATGGCTGCGCACGTGCCGCGAACAGGGCGCGGCCGCACCGGGCGATTTCGTCTGGCTGCACTTCAATCTCGCGCACGGCGCGAGCGAGCGCTGGATGCGCACGCATCTCGGGTTGCCCGACAGCTTCTTCGAATTCCTGCACGAAGGCTCGCGCTCGACGCGCATCGAGCAGGAGGACGGCGCGTTGCGCGCGATCGTCAACGACGTGATGTTCAACCTTGAACTGACGCCGTCGGAGATCGCGACGCTGTTCGTCCACGTCGAGCGGCGCATCATGGTGACCGCGCGGCTCAAGCCGCTGCGCTCGGTCGACACGCTGCGCGCGTGCGTGCGCGACGGCGAGGCGTTCCGGTCGCCCGCGGAGCTGCTCGTGCATCTGCTGCGCGACCAGGCCGACCTGTTGATCCAGATCATGCGGCGCACGAGCGTCGACGTCGACCGCATCGAGGATCGCTTCCTGTCGCAGCGGCTCACGTCGAGCCGCATCGAGCTCGGCGCGATGCGCCGTACGCTGACGCGCCTGCAGCGCATGCTCGCGCCGGAGCCCGGCTCGATCTTCCGGCTGCTCGCGAAGCCGCCCGCGTGGCTGCATACGGAAGACGTGCAGGAATTGCGCGAGTCGACCGAGGAATTCTCGCTGGTGCTCGCCGATCTGGCGGGGCTCAACGAGCGCATCAAGCTGTTGCAGGAAGAGATCGGCTCGCGCCTCGACGAGCAGAACAACCGGACGCTGTTCACGCTGACGCTCGTCACCGTGATCGCGCTGCCGATCAACATCGTCGCCGGCTTCTTCGGGATGAACGTCGGCGGCGTGCCGTTCGCGGAGAACAAGCACGGCTTCTGGCTGATGGTGCTGCTCGTCGCGGGCTTCACCGCGCTGGCCGCGTGGTGGGCGTTCCGGCGCCGCGACGATCGCTAGCGCGGCACCGGGCGTCGCATCGACGCGTCACCGCAGCAGCGCGATCGCGCGTTCGCCGATCACCATCCCGAGCAGGCCGACGAGCGCAACGAGCGGCGGGGCCGGCGAGCGCACGTGCAGCAGCGCGTACAACACGCCGACACCGACGCCTACCGCGAGCGAAATCAGGTAATCCATCATGGCGGTCTCCCGTGTGGTCCGGTATCAGGGTTTGAGGATCACGCGTTCGCGCGCACCGGCCAGCACCGCGCGATACGCATCGTGCGCACGCTCGAGCGGGTACACGTAGCCGTCGCCGATCGGAAACGGGCGCAGCGTGCCGTTGCCGAAGCCGGGCGCGAGCGTGTCGAGGATCCGCGCGACCGCGGCCGCGCCGAGCTGCAGCGAATCGATGCCCACGAACGTGTGCTGGCCGCGATAGAACGCGAAGATGTCGAACGGCACGCTGCGCTCGATCGTCGAGATGAAGATCTGCCGTGCGCCGATCGCCATCGATGCGTTCGCGGCTTCGAAATACGGGCTGCCGACCGTGTTGTAGACGAGGTCCGCGCCGTGGCCGCCGGTCATCTCGCGCACCGCGTCGGCCACCGTCCGGCTCGATGCGTCGATCATGCGGACCTCGCCCGATGCGTGGCCGCGATAGCCGCCCGGGCCGCGCTCGACGCCGATCACGGTCGCGCCGCGCGCGGTGGCGAGCTGGATCGCGGCCTGGCCGACCTTGCCGTTCGCGCCGAACACGAGCACGACGTCGTCGGCCGTCGGCATGCCGGCGCGGCGCAAGCCTTCGTACGCGGTGACGAACGGCACGCCCACGCCGGCCGCCTCGTCGAGCGTCAGCACGGCCGGCTTGCGGCGCACGTGCGCGGCATCCAGCACGAGCCATTGCGCATGCGAGCCGTCGCGGCCGACGCCGAGATCGCCGCCCGATCCCCACACCGGCGCACCGATCCAGTCGTCCGGGCCGCCGCGTACGATGCCGGCCCAGTCGCGCCCCGGCGTGCGCGGCCACACCGCATGCGGCATGCGGCCGAGCGCGGCCTTCACGTCGCTCGGGTTCACGCCGGCCGCGCGCACCTCGATCAGCATCTGGCCGTCGGCCGGCACGGGCGGCGGAATGTCCCGGACCCGCGCGTCGAGCGACTCGATGTCGGCGGCGGGGGTCTCGAAGCGGATGCTGCGCATGAGATTCTCCATGAACGAGGGCCGCCGCGGCCCGGCGGGCCGGCGCGTGCGGCGGATGAAAGCGATGAAGGCAGTCTAGTGGGCCCGATTTGACGCGGAAACGTGCAAAGGCGGATGATTGCTTTGCGTTTTTCGCACAGCCAGACCCCAGGCCCCTGAATGGACGACTTCCTTTCCCCGCACCTCGCGCTGTTCGTCGACGTGGTCGATCAGCAGAGCTTCTCGGCAGCCGCGCGCCGGCTCGGCGTCGCCGCGTCGTCGGTCACGCGGCGCATCGACCGGCTCGAGACGCAGCTCGGTATCCGCCTCCTGCATCGCACCACGCACGCGCTCCGGCCGACCGAGGCCGGGCAGTTGCTGTACGGTCGCGCGACACGGATGCTGGCCGAGTTGCGCGGACTGCAGGAAGACCTGCACAGCCAGCACGACGAACCGGGCGGGCTGCTGCGCATCGACTGTCCGGCGCCGTTCGGCCGGCGGCATCTGATGGGCGCGCTGGCCGCGTTCATGCAGCATCATCCGGCGTTGCAGGTCGATCTCGTGCTGACCGACAGCATGGTCGATCTGCAGGGTGCGCGACTCGGTTCCGACGTCGATCTCGCGGTGCGCATCGGGCCGCTGGAGGACACGCGTTTCGTCGCGACCGTGCTGGCGCCGCAACGGCGCGTGCTGTGCGCGAGCGCGGCCTACCTCGCACGGCGCGGCGAGCCCGAATCGCCCGACGCGCTGGCCGGCCACGACTGTCTCGCGTGGCATGGCGCGCCGCCGCCGGGCGCATGGCGTTTCGGCGAGCGCCGTCACGCGCCCGCGCAGCCGCGGTTTCGCAGCAATCATTCGGAAGCGTTGCGCGAGGCGGCCATCGACGGGCTCGGTCTCGCGCATCTGCCGACCTGGCTCGTGGCGGACGCGCTGCGCGACGGACGGTTGCGCGCGGTGCTGCCGCAGTACGCGGCGGCGCCCGAGCCGGCGACGATCCACGTGTTGCGCCAGCAGGCGCGCGGCAGTGCGCGCACGTCGCGGCTCGTGGCGTTCCTCGCCTCATGGTTCGCGCCGCCGGCGTGGGATGCCGCGTGGGCGTGACCGCGAACGGGCGCCGCGCGGCATGAAAAAAAGGGCCTCGCATGCGAGGCCCGTCAACAGGTCGGAGAAACCGGTACGCCGGCCGGCGCCGCGGGTCGCGCGGCACCGGCCGGGTGCGCACCGTTACTGCGTTACTACCTTGCGCGGCTTGAAGATGCCCTGGTAATGCAGCGCCGGGCGTTCCTTCGTCACCGCTTCGATGCCGCCGAAGCTCGGCGTCTGGCGCAGCTTCATCGCGGCCGGCGAAGCGACCGAGCCGATCGACGTCGAGCGCGAGGCCGGCGCCAGGTTGTTCGCGACGAGCAGCGCCGCTTCGCTCTTCAGGTTCGCCAGCAGCACCGGATCGGTCGAGCCGTTGACCTGCGTGAGCACGCCGCTCCAGGCCGCGTCGCTGTAGTTCACGACGTAGTAGTCGAGACCGCTCGGGTCGGCCACCACGCCCGTGCAGCCGTCGATCCGCGTCTGCGCCTGCGTATCCTTCAGCGCGAGCGTCGTGCGTTTCGCGAGACCCTGGCCGTACGCGAGCGTGATCGGCACCGTCCACTGCAGGCCCGGATACGCGTTCTTGTTCGGGAACGGCTGCTGTTTCAGCGTGACGACGGTCTGGTTCTTCGTCAGGTCGCACTGCGTGTCGAGCGAGATCAGCGGCACGCCGGTCTGACGCACGTAGCTGTCGCCGATCGGGCCGACCGCCTGGCCGCTTTCCTTCGACAGCGCATCCCACAGACGCTTCGGCGTCCCGTTGCCGAACGAGTAGTCGACCAGGTACTGCTGCAGCCCCTTGCGAAGCGTCTGCTCGCCGAGATAGTTCTCGAGCGTCTTCAGCACGTGGCCGCCCTTGTCGTACGTGAACGCGCTGGCGCTCAGCACGAAGTCGTTCGACGCCCAGTCGTTGAAGTTCGGCGCGACCGGGAACGCGTTCGGGCCGATGTCACGATTGATCACGCGGTACTTGTTCTTCACCTGGTCGAGCCAGCTGAACTCGTCGGGGAAGAACTGGATCGTCGTCTTGTTCTCGAAGAACGTCGCGAACGACTCGTTGAGCCACACGTTGTCCCACCAGTCGGTCGTCACGAGATCGCCGAACCACTGGTGCGCCACTTCGTGCGTCAGCACTTCATTGCCGTAGCGCGACATCGGCTGGCCCGGCTGCGGCAGGATGTCGTCGGCGAACTCGAGGATCGAGCCCCAGTTCTCCATCCCGCCGAAGTTCAAGTCCTTCTGCTCCTTGAACGCGTCGTTCGCGGCGACCGTGTCGAACTTCGTCAGCGGCAGCGGGATACCCGTGTAGCGGTAGTAGTAGTCGAGCGCCTGCTTGGTGCGGTCCATCGCCGGCTTCGCCCACTCGCTCATGCCCGGCGGCGTGAACACGCGCAGGTGCAGGCTGCCCTTGGCGCCCGGCAGCGGGCTCGTGAAGTCGTCCTCGTAGGTGTCGAACATGCCGCCGCCGAAGAACAGCAGGTACGACGGCATCGGCGGGGTCTTCTCGAACTGCACGAGCTTGTAGCCGCCGCCGACGTTGGTCGACGGCTTCTCGGCCGCGTTCGACACGACGCGCCAGCTTTGCGGCACTTCGGCCGTCACTTCATAGGTCGGGCGGAACGCCGGCTCGTCCCAGCCGGGGAACCACTGGCGCGACAGGTTGGTTTCGCCCTGCGTCAGGATCGCGCCGCTCGTCTTGCCGTCGGTGCCCTTCAGGTCGACGCGGAACACGCCTTCCGCGGCCGAGCAGCCCGGATACGGATCGTCGCCGCAACTGCCGCCGGTCTGGTTGACCGGATCGTCATACGACTTGAAGTTGATGATGCCCGACCACTCCATGTGCAGCGAATAGTTGCCCGGTGCGATCGTGCCGGCGACGGGGCGCAACTGGTAGAAGTCGCCCTTGTCCTGCGGCGTCGCGATCAGCTGGATGTTGCCCGGCTGCAGCGTGATGCGGCCGTTCGTGAACTTGATCCGGTGGCCGGCGACCACGATGTTGTTGACCGGCTTGAGCACCTTGATCTCGACGTCGGCGCGGCCGTCGAACGCGTTCAGCGCGTCGTTCGGGCGGAACCACAGCCGGTAGTTCACGGGCACCACGGTGTCCGGCAATTCGACAGGCGAGACGCTCTTGTCGACGTTGGATGCGCTCGGCGGCGCGGTGACGGCGGGCGACGAGCCCGTGTGCGGCGCGCCGGCGGAGCTCAGCGCGGAAGCGGAGCCCGCACCGCCGTCGTCGCCGCCGCAACCGGCGAGCGCGAGTGCGGCGACGAGCGGCAGATAACGCATCTTGCGAATATGAATCGACATGACTGAAACCTCGATCGTTGAAAGAATCGTTCAGTGCTGCGAAAACGCCGGCAAAAGCAATCCCCTCGCCGTTTAATCAACGGCGAAAAAATGGCAATGACGGATTATTCGAAAAGACGGCGGCCGACTACGTGAAGGTAATCATGGTTTACTGCCCCCTCTGAATTTCCGGATGTCGGTTAACTGGCCGGTTCAAAATGGCCGTGCGCGTGTTGTACTGAATTGATTTCGCGCGCCCGACACGGGGCCGCACGCCCGGCGCGGGCGCGCAATCCCTTTGAACCGACGACCTACGGGGCTGGCCGGGCCAGGCCGCAGGACGGAAGGACAGCGTGTCGCCGTCCCGGAAATACGCCGTCATGCGGCTTCAAGGTGTGTCGGCTTGCTCCAAGGATGCGTAAATATACTTGATGGTTTTGGGTAAAGGAAACGAAAAATTTAGAAAGAACGTCTATTGAATTTCCGGCGCTTCATTGAACGCTGGAAGTCATTAATGCGCTTTCCGTTTGTCTGGCGATTTCGTAGTTTTAATCTATTAACGATCTGGTGGCGCTGCCGAAACTACGAAATCCGGTGAAGGATGGCGCGGTCGGTACAATGCATTGACGACCCGTTCACCGATCGCCGCGAGGAGGCCCTTCCATGTCACGCGCCCTGTTCCGTATCGCGCCGCTGCGCGCCGTGCTGCTGCTGTTCGCGGCCGTGTTCCTGCTGGGCGGTTGCGCGGGGTTCACGCGCGAGCCCGTGCGCGTGTCGGTCGCCGGGCTCGACCCGCTCGTCGGGCAGGGCCTCGAGATGCGCTTCAGCCTGAAGTTGCGCGTGCAGAATCCGAACGATGCGCCGATCGACTACGACGGCATCTCGGTCGCGCTCGACCTGAACGGTGCGCCGTTCGCGAGCGGCGTCAGCGATCGGGCGGGCACCGTGCCGCGGTTCGGCGAGGCCGTGCTCGACGTGCCCGTATCGGTATCGGCCTTCGCCGCCGCGCGGCAGGCGTGGAACCTGCCGGGCGCGGCCGCGAACGGCGAGTTGCCGTATGCGCTGCGCGGCCGGCTCGCCGGCAGCGGGCTGGGCGCCGTGCACTTCAACGACGCGGGCACGCTCCGTCTGCCCGCCATGCCGGGGTGGGGCGGCTAGGTCGCCGGGATGCATTCAACGTCGGCTAAATGTGTCGAAAAATTCACCATTTGACAGTCTTTAATGCTTATCCGCGCGAGATCTCGATTTTTGTCGACGCGACCCCTTACACTTGCCGATGTCCGAGGGTCGGACATTCTTTTAGGGGAAATTCATGGCGGCAAAATTCGAGCTCAAGAAGGCCACGAACGGCCAGTACTACTTCCACCTGAAGTCGGCGAACGGCGAGATCATCCTCGCGAGCGAGCGGTACGAGGAGAAAGGCGGCGCGAAAAACGGGATCGCGTCCGTGCGGGAAAATGCGCCGCTGGACGAGCGCTACGAGCGCAAGCTCGCCCACAACGGCGAACCGATGTTCAATCTGAAAGCAGCGAACCACCAGGTCATCGGTACGAGCGAAACGTACAGCAGCGTGCAGGCACGCGAGAACGGCATCGCGGCCGTCAAGCGCGATGCGCCCGGTGCGGAAACCCACGATCTCGCCTGATCGACGCTTGCGCCGCGACGAATGCCTTCGGGCGGCCGTCGCGGCGCCTGTTTTGCCGGGTCGGGCAAAGCGCGGTATGGTGTGGTCCGCGCGGTGAATTCTCGCCGCCGTTGAAGCCAACCGTAACCGAGTTCGCGTGACCGATTCCCCCGTTTTCCACTGGACCGACGCCGACGGCGTCGATCATGCCGTGCGCTGGCGCTCCGAGGCCGGCGTGCAACCGCCGAAGCGCGCGGTGCCCGCCGACGACGGCCTCACCGCCGACGCGGCCTACCGCCTCGCATGCGAGGGCACCGCGCTCGTCTGGCAGGGCGACTTCCAGAATGCGCGCCAGCTCGTGCAGGCGATGGCGCGCCGCGTCGAACGCAAGCCGAAGAAGGCGAAAGCCGCGGCCGGCGTCGACGCCTTCAATCTGCATCGCCTCGCGCAATCGCAGCGTGCCCGCACGCTCGGCATGTTGCTGATCCCGCTCGACGCCGATTACACGATCCCGCTGCGCCGCGCGCCCGACGTGCGTGCCGCCTGCGAGGAAGCATACGGCCCCGGCGGCGCGCCGTCGGTCGTGTCGCTGCGCGAACTGCTCGGCCTCGTCGGCGCGCACGAGTGGCGCAAGAAAGGCGTGCCGATCCCGGCGCTCGGCGGCGCGCCGATCCATCCGCACTACGGCGTGTTCTCGCCGGTGCGCGGCGAATACGTCGAGCTCGTCGCGCGCGCGCCGCTGCCGGCGACGTCGCTCGCGTTCGATATCGGCACGGGCACCGGCGTGCTGGCGGCGGTGCTTGCGTCACGCGGCGTCGAGCGCGTCGTCGCGACCGACCAGGATCCGCGCGCGCTCGCCTGCGCGCGCGAGAACGTCGCGCGGCTCGGTCATGCGGGCCACGTCGAGATCGTCGAGGCCGACCTGTTTCCGGCCGGCCGGGCGCCGCTCGTGGTCTGCAATCCGCCGTGGGTGCCGGCCCGGCCGAGCGCGCCGATCGAATATGCGGTCTACGATCCTGACAGCCGCATGCTGCGCGGTTTTCTCGCGGGGCTGGCCGCGCATCTGGAGCCGGGCGGCGAGGGCTGGCTGATCCTGTCCGATTTCGCCGAGCATCTCGGCCTGCGGCCGCGCGAAACCTTGCTGCAATGGATCGACGAGGCCGGCCTCGTCGTGCTCGGCCGCGACGACATCCGCCCCGCGCACCCGAAGTCGACGGACGCCGACGATCCGCTGCACGCGGCGCGCCGCGCCGAGGTCACGTCGCTCTGGCGCCTCGGCGCGCGGGCCTGACCGCGTATTTTCGGTAAACTGTCGCCATTCCTCACGAATTTTCGCCGCCGGGCCGTGGTCGACCGACCGTGGCCCGGCGCCGCTTCACGATGTCGAACAAGACCCACGAAATCCGTCCGGAGCAGTCCGTCGAGCTGCTGAAGGAACTGCACATCCTCACCCGCGACGGGAAGCTGAACCAGGACAGCCGCCGCAAGCTGAAGCAGGTCTATCACCTGTTCCAGTTCATCGAGCCGCTGCTCGCCGGCGTGCAGGCCGACAAGGACCACGTGACGCTCGTCGATCACGGCGCCGGCAAGTCGTATCTCGGCTTCATCCTGTACGACCTGTTCTTCAAGCAGCAGCCGGGGCACGGCACGCGGGCGTTCGCGTCGCACGTGTACGGCATCGAGACGCGCGAGGAACTCGTCACGCGTTCGACCGAGCTCGCCGCGCGGCTCGGGTTCGGCGGCATGTCGTTCCTGAACCTGTCGGTTGCCGATTCCATCACGTCGCCGCAACTGCCCGACACGGTCGACGTCGTCACCGCGCTGCACGCGTGCGACACCGCGACCGACGACGCGATCCGCTTCGCGCTTGCGAAGCGCGCGCAGCACATCGTGCTGGTGCCGTGCTGCCAGGCGGAAGTCGCGGGCGTGCTGCGCAAGAACAAGGGCAAGTCGCTCGCGAATGCGCTGACCGAGGTGTGGCGCCATCCGCTCCATACGCGCGAATTCGGCAGCCAGATCACTAACGTGCTGCGCTGCCTGCAGCTCGAAGCGCACGGCTACCAGGTCAGCGTGACCGAGCTGGTCGGCTGGGAGCATTCGATGAAGAACGAGCTGATCATCGCGCAGTACAAGAACCTGCCGCGCCGCAGGCCCGGCGAGCGGCTGAACGAGATCCTCGGGATGTTCGGGCTCGCCGAACTGAACGAGCGCTTCTTCGTCGCGCAGGCCGCGGCGGCGGGCGACGCCGCGGCCGAGCCGGCCGAAGGCTGACAGGCGAACGCGCGGCCGCCCGGGCATGGCGCCCGCGCCGCGCACGTTGCACGCCGCGTCACACGTCGTCGCCCGGGCGGCGCATCCATTCGCGCCAGCCTTCGTGGCCGAGGCGGCGCAGCGTTTCCTGATTCTTTTCGTAGATCGCGGACGCGTCCGGGAACGCATCGACCGCGCGCGCGATGCTGTCCTCGCGCAGCAGGTGCAGGATCGGGTAGGGCGCGCGGTTCGTGTAGTTCTCGATGTCGTCGGGTTCGGTGCCGTCGAACCGGTATTGCGGATGGAAGCTCGCGATCTGCAGCACGCCGTCGAGTCGCAACTGCTGCACGAGCCGCTCGGCGAAGAACAACGCATCGTTGTAGTCGACGAAATCGGCGAACGCGTGCGGGTAGATCACGAGCGTCGTGTCGACCTGCCGCGGATCCGCCGCTTCCAGCGCGCGCAGCTCGGTTTCGAGTTCGGCGAGCGCGTCTTCCAGCGTCGTCGCTTCGCTGATCGCGTAGCGCACCTGTTCCTTCACATAGACGCTTTTCGCGAACGGGCACAGGTTGAGCCCGATCACCGCGCGTGCGAGCCAGTGCCGCGTGGCGGCGAGGATGTCGTCGTGCGAGTCGGGGCGGGTGTCGGTCATCGTGATACCGGTCGGGCGCAAGGGCGAAGAGGGCCGCATTGTAGCGGGCGCGCCGGCGACGAATGCATGCGATCCGTCACGCGCAGGCCGCTTCGATCAACTGCGTGACGAGCGCGGGCGCGGTGCCGATCGGCGTTTCGCCGTGCCGGTAGGTCTGGCTCGCCGCGTAGATGCCTTCGACCACCAGCGCGAGCGCATCGGCCAGCGCCCTCGGTTGCCGCGCGCCGGCGCCTTCGCACAGCGCGACGAGCCGTTTCATCAGCTGCTCCTTGTTCTGCGCGACGCGTTCGCGCGCCGGGTGCGATGCATCCGGGAATTCGGCGGCCACGTTGACGAACGGGCAGCCGCGATAGTCCTTTTGCGTCGCCCGCTCGGCGAGGTCGACGAAATACTGGATCAACTGCGCCTTCGGTTGCCCCGGATGCTTCGCGGCGCTCGTATCGAGCCGCTCGAAGAAGCACGCGTCCATCCGCTCCAGATAAGCGAGGATCAGCTCGTCCTTCGACGCGAACTGGCGGTACAGGCTCATCTTGTTCACCCCGGCGCGCTCCACCACCGCCTCGACGCCGACCGTCCGCACGCCTTCCTTGTAAAACAATTCCTCGGCGGCACGCAGCAGGTGTTCCTGCGCGGTGGCGCCGTCGATCGGCCGGCGCGTGCGCCGCGCCGGCGGTTTGGCGACCTCGATGCCCGACATGATGACCCTCGACGACATAATGGATTGCTTGACATGTTACCGACTGGTAACTACGATCGCAACACAGTTGTGACCGGTCGGTAACAATCGCATCCGGATCAACAGACGAATGCCGAGCGTCGGCCTGGGTCAGCCGATGTTGAAATGCGTGGCGGAGGTGGCCTGGTCGGGCGGCGCGGGTGCGATGGCGCCGGCGCCCGCCAACTGGAGAACGCGAAAATGAATTGGGCAGTGACACGAATCGGCGGGCGCTTCCATTACGGATGGCTCGCGGCGGCGGTGGTATTCCTGATCCTGCTGGCGGCGGCCGGCACACGCGCGACGCCGAGCGTGCTGATGGTACCGCTCGAACGTGAGCTCGGCTGGAGCCGCGCGGCGATTTCGCTGGCGATCTCGGTGAACATCGCGCTATATGGCCTGACGGGCCCGTTCGCAGCCGCCGCGATGCAGCGCTTCGGGCTGCGCCCGACGATCCTCACCGCGCTCGTGACGATGGGCGCGGGCGTCGCGCTGTCGTCGATGATGACGCAGAGCTGGCAGATGGTCGTGATCTGGGGGCTGATGGTCGGCTGCTCGACGGGCGTCGTCGCGCTAACGCTGTCCGCGACCTTCGTCACGCGCTGGTTCCATGCGCGGCGTGGCCTCGTGATGGGGATCCTGACCGCGAGCACGGCCACCGGCCAGCTCGTGTTCCTGCCGATGCTCGCGGCGATCGCGCAGCGCCACGGCTGGCGGCCGGTCGTGCTGGTCGTCGCGGTGGCGGCCGCGATCGTGATTCCGCTCGTCGCGTTCCTGCTCCCGGAGCGGCCTGCCGACGTGCAACTGCGCCCGTACGGCGAGCCCGCCGATGCGCCGCCCGCGGCCGACACGACGAAGGAGAACCCGCTCGCGGTCGCGTTCCGCACGCTGCTGACGGCGAGCCGCTCGCGCGACTTCTGGCTGCTGTTCTTCAGTTTCTTCATCTGCGGCGCGAGCACCAACGGCTACGTCGGCACGCACCTGATCGCGATGTGCAGCGACTACGGGATGACCGAAGTACAGGGCGCGTCGCTGCTCGCGGCGATGGGCATATTCGACCTGTTCGGCACGACGCTGTCGGGCTGGCTGTCCGACCGTTACGACAACCGCGTGCTGCTGTTCTGGTACTACGGGCTGCGCGGGCTGTCGCTGATCTATCTGCCGCACGCGTTCGGGATCGATTTCTTCGGGCTGCCGCTGTTCGCGATGTTCTACGGACTCGACTGGATCGCGACCGTGCCGCCTACCGTGCGACTCGCGACCGACGTGTTCGGCAAGGCGGCGGCACCGGTCGTGTTCGGCTGGATCGTCGCCGGCCACCAGCTCGGCGCGGCATTCGCGGCGCTCGGCGCCGGGCTGCTGCGCGCGAGCCTCGGCACCTACACGATCGCGTCGATGATCTCGGGCGGGCTGTGCATCGTCGGGGCGCTGATCGTGTTGCGGATCAACCGCGGTCCGTCGCGCGCGGCCGCGCAGGCAGCCTGATCGCGGTGGATCGACCGGCCGCCTGCACCGCGGCCGGCCATTGCACGCAAGGAGATTTGCATAGCGCGGCAGGATCGGGCGCGCAACCGTTCAAGCAGGTATGCTTGCTGTTCGCCGGGGCGTTCGCGCCCCTTCATCGATGTCAGCGAGGAACCGCATGTCCGTCAAACCTGCTCCCACCACTGTTTCGATTCACGATCTGATCGCGGGCCGCTGGAGCCCGCGCGCGTATTCGGATGAACCCGTCAGCGCCGGCGATCTCCACGCGGTGCTCGAAGCGGCACGCTGGGCCCCGTCCGCGTACAACGCGCAACCGTGGCGTTTCATCGTATTCGATCGCACCCACGACGAAGACGCGTTCAAGCGCGCGTTCGCGACGCTGGTGCCGTTCAACCAGGGCTGGAATGCGCCGGCGCCAGTGCTCATCGCCGTGACCGCGCACACGCTCACGCCGAAGGGCGAGCCGGCGCCGACCGCGCTGTACGACGCCGGCGCCGCCGCGATGTCGCTGGTGCTGCAGGCGCACGCGCTCGGCCTCGCCGCGCATCAGATGAGCGGTTTCGACGCGAAGGCATTCCGCGACGCGTTCGCGATTCCGGCGGACGTCGCGATCGCGTCGATCATCTCGCTCGGCCACTACGGCAACGTCGACAAGCTCGATCCCGTGCTGCGCGATCGCGAGAAGGCGCCGCGCACGCGCCATGCGATCGGCGAAGTCGTCTACGCGGGTGCTTGGAAGAAGAGCTTCGACGCGGCAGCCTGACCGCGCGGGCTGGCAGGGTGCGTCGCCGCGCATCTTGCCCCGCGCAGGTTCCCCCGGCGCGCCACGCGGCGCGCCGTCGCCGCCGGCGACCGTTGCGCGGCGCCGGCGGCCGGCCCCGGTTGTGATCCCGCGGGCTTCATGTTAAAAAGCCCGTCCTTTCCGTTTTCGCGCCGGCCCTGCTGCGGCAATTTCCCATGACTTACTGCGCGATCGATTTCGGCACGTCCAATTCCGCCGTGGCGCTGCCCGACGGCGATGGCATGCGCCTCGCGCCCGTCGAGGGCGACCACCTGACGCTGCCCACCGCGATCTTCTTCAACAACGACGAAGAGACGGTCGAATACGGCCGGGCGGCGCTGGCCTCCTATATCGACGGTTTCGACGGCCGGCTGATGCGCTCGATGAAGAGCATCCTCGGCTCCCCGCTCGCGGAAACGACGACCGATCTCGGCGACGGCAGCGCGATCGCGTACACCGAAATCATCGCGCGCTTCCTGATGCACCTGAAGCGCAAGGCCGAAGCGTGTGCGGGCGCGCCGGTCGGCCGCGCGGTGCTCGGCCGGCCCGTGTTCTTCGTCGACGACGATCCGCGCGCCGACCGCCTCGCCCAGGATCAGCTCGAGGCGGCCGCGCGATCGGTCGGCTTCGCGCACGTTCACTTCCAGTACGAACCGATCGCCGCCGCGTTCGACTACGAGTCGCGCCAGTCGGCGGAGCGCCTCGTGCTCGTGGCCGACATCGGCGGCGGCACGTCCGACTTCTCGCTCGTGCGTGTCGGTCCGGAGCGGATGGCGCGGCTGGAGCGCAAGGACGACGTGCTGGCGCACCACGGCGTGCACGTCGCGGGCACCGACTACGACCGGCGCGTCGAGCTCGCGGCGATCCTGCCCGCATTCGGCTATCGTGCGCTCGACCCGGAAGGGCGCGAGCTGCCGAACAAGATCTACTTCGATCTCGCGACCTGGCACCTGATCAACACCGTCTACACGCCGAAGCGAATCGGCGAGCTGAAGCTGATGAAGCACCTGTATCAGGACGTGCGGCAGTACGACCGGCTCACGAGCGTGGTCGAGCAGCGGCTCGGGCACGCGCTGATGGCGCGGGCGGAAGAAGCAAAGATCGGCGTCGCGGCGGGCGGGGAGACGATGATCGACCTGAACGACGTGGAAGAGGATCTGCAGATCGCGTTCGACGCCGATCGCCTCGTCGAGGCGAGCCGCGACGACACCGCGCGCATCGTCGACGCCGCGCGCGAGACGGTGCGGCTCGCGGGCGTGGCGCCGCGCGATGTCGGTGCGCTGTATTTCACCGGCGGTTCGACGGGGCTCGCGTTCCTGTCGGGGGCGCTCGCCGGCGCGTTCCCGGATGCGCAGCCGGTGTTCGGCGATCGCCTCGCGAGTGTCGCGACGGGCCTCGGGATTCACGCGCAGCGATTGTTCGGCTGAAGGGCGGGCGGCCAAAAGGTCGCCACGCCGGCCGGACGATCGGCGCCCAAAAACAAAAAGCCCCGCCGAAGCGGGGCTTTTTTACACGAATGATCGCGCCAAGCTTAGACCGGACGGATGTTCGCAGCTTGCAGACCCTTCGGGCCCGTCTTCACTTCGAATTCAACCTTCTGGTTTTCTTGCAGCGTCTTGAAGCCTTCGACGCGGATTTCCGAGAAGTGCGCGAACAGATCGTCGCCGCCGCCTTCCGGGGTGATGAAGCCGAAGCCCTTTGCGTCATTGAACCACTTGACGGTACCGGTTGCCATGTTACTTGTTCCTAAAAAGATAAAACGGGGCCGAAGCCCATGGGGTGCGGAAAATCAAGGAAGGGGTAATAGGACCAACCGGAGTACCGTTGATGGGCGAACTACGAAAGAACCAATTCACTCGCCACTTGAAATCCTGCGAAGTCCTTTATACGGCTAATCCGTCTGACGGTCAACCGTATTCCCATGCTATCAGGGTTATTGCGGAGATCAGGTTTACAAAGCTTGCAAGCGATGCGAATTTTTTGTAGGGGCCGATCGATTTTGGCGCCACGTTTAAGGTGCAACCGTTAAACTACGCGCCGCGTGGACGGGTTGCCCCGATCGGGCAACCGTCCCCCCAAGAATGCGTGCGCGGTGCAGTCCGAGCCGATCCCGGACAGCAGGCCGACCATGCTTTTTGAGACACAGGAGAGGATGTGAAGAGTTCTATTCAACGGAACATCGGCCCGTTTGCATTGATGCTGACGGGGCTGGGTTCGATTATCGGCTCGGGCTGGCTGTTCGGTGCCTGGAAAGCCGCGAAGATCGCCGGTCCGGCGGCGATCTGCGCCTGGATCATCGGCGCTGTCGTCATTCTCGCGATTGCGCTGACGTATGCGGAACTGGGCGCGATGTTCCCCGAGTCGGGCGGCATGGTGCGTTACGCGCGCTACTCGCACGGTTCGCTGGTGGGTTTCATCAGTGCATGGGCCAACTGGATCGCGATCGTATCCGTGATCCCGATCGAGGCCGAAGCGTCGATCCAGTACATGAGCACGTGGCCGTATCCATGGGCGCACGCGCTGTTCGTGAACGGCGAGTTGACGACCCCAGGCCTGCTGCTGTCGGCCGTGCTGGTCGTCATCTACTTCATGCTGAACTACTGGGGCGTCAAGGCGTTCGCGCGGGCGAACACCGCGATCACGATCTTCAAGTTCCTGATCCCCGGCCTCACGATCCTCGGCCTGATGCTGACGAGCTTCCATTCGGAGAACCTCGGTACCGCCTCCAACGCGAGCTTCGCGCCGTACGGCTGGTCGGCCGTGCTGACCGCGGTCGCGACGAGCGGCATCGTGTTCGCGTTCAACGGCTTCCAGAGCCCGGTGAACCTGGCAGGTGAAGCGCGCAATCCGTCGCGCAGCGTGCCGTTCGCGGTGATCACGTCGATCCTGCTCGCGCTCGTGATCTACGTGCTGCTGCAGATGGCCTACATCGGCTCGGTGAACCCGGCGGACGTCGCGAAGGGCTGGGCGCACTTCGACTTCTCGTCGCCGTTCGCGGAACTCGCGATCGCGCTGAACCTGAACTGGCTCGCGATCCTGCTGTACGTCGACGCGTTCATCAGCCCGAGCGGCACCGGTACGACCTACATGGCGACGACGACCCGCATGATCTACGCGATGGAGCGCAACAACACGATGCCGAAGATGTTCGGCAACGTGCACCCGATCTACGGCGTGCCGCGTCAGGCGATGTGGTTCAACCTGCTCGTGTCGTTCATCTTCCTGTTCTTCTTCCGCGGCTGGAGTTCGCTCGCGGCGGTGATCTCGGTCGCGACGGTGATCTCGTACCTGACGGGCCCGATCAGCCTGATGGCGCTGCGCCGCGCGGCGACCGACATCGAGCGTCCGCTGTCGATTCCGCTGATGAAGCTGATCGCCCCGTTCGCGTTCGTGTGCGCGTCGCTGATCCTGTACTGGGCGAAGTGGCCGCTGACGGGCGAAATCATCCTGTTGATGATCGTCGCGCTGCCGGTGTACTTCTACTTCCAGGCGAAGTCGGGCTGGACCGGCTGGGGTGCCGACCTGAAGGCCGCGTGGTGGCTGGTCGCGTACCTGCCGACGATGGCCGTGCTGTCGCTGATCGGCAGCAAGGAATTCGGCGGCTACGGCTACCTGCCGTACGGCTGGGACATGCTGATCGTCGCGGCGATCTCGCTGGTGTTCTACTTCTGGGGCGTGAATACCGGTTACCGGACCCAGTATCTCGACGAGCGCGAGTCGCACGACGAGATTCTCGAAGGCGTCGGTGTCTGACCCGGCCTGCCGCCGGATTCGGCGGCGGCAGGACGCAGTGAAAAAAGCCCGTCCGAGCGATGCTCGGACGGGCTTTTTGCTGGCCGGCGGTCGCGCCGCCGTCCAGGTTCAGGCGCCGGCGTTCGCGAACACGTAGTTCGTCATCGCGAGCACGCGCTGGTAGGTGCCGAGCGACTGGATGCCGAGCCGGTAGTCGTCGTCCGCCGCACCGAGTGCCGTGAAGACCGGCAGCAGGTGCTCGTCGGTCGGATGCATCAGCGCCGCGTGCGGTGCCTGCCGGCGGTAGTCGAGCAGCGCGTCGACGTCGCGCGACGCAAGTTTCGCCTCGAACCAGTCGGTGAATTCCGCGACGCGCGGGTCCGCGTCCTCGGGCGCCGCGCCGAAGTCGGCGGCGCGCAGGTTGTGCGTGATCTGGCCCGAGCCGATCACCATCACGCCTTCGTCGCGCAGCGGCCGCAGCGCGCGGCCGAGCGCGAAGTGATGCGCGGCGTTCGCGCGCGGCTGGATCGACAACTGCGCGACCGGCACGTCGGCTTCCGGAAACATCAACAGCATCGGCACCCACGCGCCGTGATCGAGGCCGTGCTCGGTCGTCGCGGTCGCGATGCCGGCCGCGTTCAGCAGGGCGGCCGCGCGCTCGGCGACGTCGGGGGCGCCCGGCGCCGGATAGCGGATGTCGTACAGCGCCTGCGGGAATCCGTAGAAGTCGTGAATCGTGTCGGGACGCGCGGCGACGCTCGCGACCGGCTGTTGCGTGCCCCAGTGCGCGGACAGCATCAGCACCGCACGCGGGCGCGGCAATTCGGCGCCGAGGTGCGTGAACGCGCCGGACGGCAGCGTCGGGTCGATCGGCAGCGTCGGGGCGCCGTGAGACAGGTACAGCGAAGGCAAGCGGTTCATGATGGTGACCTGCAAAAGGGTTTGCCGCTGACTATAGGCGCGTACCGTGCATTGATAAATTGGTGTTCCGGAATTTGATTGACGCCTGAACGTTGATAATTGCGTCGAGGTCCCGGCTTTCGGGTGCCAGTTCGCATCGGATCGCGTGAAATAGAAGGCGTTGCGGTGCAGATCGGCGGAAATGCGCGCTGAAGAGCCGTAACTTACTGCGCGTGCCGGATACCGGCCCACGGCGTCGTTTGCGGAGCGCTGAGCGCGAACAGGTCGAGGACACGCGTGACGGTCTGGTCGACGAGTTCCTCGATCGTCTTCGGCATCGCGTAGAACGCGGGCAGCGGGGGAAACACGATGCCGCCCATTTCGGTGACGGCGGTCATGTTGCGCAGATGGGCGAGGTTGAACGGCGTTTCGCGCACCATCAGCACGAGACGGCGGCGCTCCTTCAGCGTGACGTCCGCCGCGCGCGTGATCAGGTTGTCGGACAGCCCGTGCGCGACGCTCGCGAGCGTCTTCATCGAACAGGGCGCGATTACCATGCCGTCGGTCGCGAACGAGCCCGACGCGATGGTCGCGCCGACGTCGCGCACCGAATGCACGACGTCCGCACGGCCTTCGACGTCGGCCTTCGGCAGCTTCAGTTCATGCTGGATGTTGAGCCAGCCGGCGTTCGAAATCAGCAGGTGCGTTTCGACGCCGCCGGCGGCGCGCAGCAGGTCGAGCAGCCGCACACCGTAGATCGCGCCGGTGGCGCCGGTGATCGCGATGATCAGCCGGCGTGGCGGCGCGCTGGGAGATGCCATCGAAAAGGGGGCGGGTGCCGCGCGTCAGGCGGCGGCGAACAGTTGCTGCAGTTCGCCCGACTGGTACATCTCCATCATGATGTCCGAGCCGCCGATGAATTCGCCCTTCACGTAGAGCTGCGGGATGGTCGGCCAGTTCGAGAATGCCTTGATGCCCTGGCGGATTTCGTCGTCCTCGAGCACGTTGACCGTCTTGAACTGGTCGACGCCGCAGGCCTTCAGCACCTGCACGGCGCGGCCCGAGAAGCCGCACATCGGGAATTGCGCGTTGCCCTTCATGAAGAGCACGACCTGGTTTTCGTCGACGATTTGCTTGATACGTTGTTGGGTGTCCATGACTGACCTTGCGTTTGCGGGGCGTTAGATCGAAATGATAGCGGATTTCAACCGGGCGGGCCGGCCATCAGCCCGGCCGGCGGCCGCCGGTCGTGCGTTCGATGGCGGCGAGATCGGCGCGCGATTCCACCGCGACGAAGCCGTGCGACGCCAGGATCGCGCGGACGGCTTCGGCCTGGTCGTAGCCGTGCTCGATCCACAGCGTGCCGCCCGGGTTCAGACAGGCGCCGGCGCCCGCGACGATCGTGCGGATCGCGCTGAGGCCGTCGGCATCGTCGGTGAGCGCGCCGCGCGGCTCGAAACGCAGGTCGCCCTGCGCGAGGTGCGGATCGTGCTGCGCGATGTACGGCGGGTTGCTGACGATCGTATCGAACGCGAGCGCCGGATCGAGCGCCGCGTACCAGTCGCTCTGCAGCCAGTGCAGCGGGCCGCCGGGGCGGTGCGCGCCGAGCAGCTTGTCGGCGTTGCGTCGCGCGACCGCGAGCGCGGCCGGCGAACGGTCGAGCGCCCACACGCGCGCGTCGGGGCGCTCGGCCGCGATCGACACGGCGATCGCGCCGCTGCCGGTACCGAGATCGAGCACGGCCGCATGCGGCAGGCCGTCGATCGCATCGAGCGCCGCTTCGACGAGCAGCTCGGTCTCGGGGCGCGGGATCAGCACGTCGGGCGTCACGTCGAACGGGCGGCCGAAGAACTCGCGCATCCCGACCAGTTGCGCGACGGGCTCGCCGGCGACGCGGCGCGCTTCGAGCGCGCGGTAGCGTTCGACCGCGGCCGCGTCGAGCGGCGCGTCGCCGCGCGTGATCAGTTGCGTGCGGGTCCAGCCGAGCGCGTGCGCGAGCAGCACGCGTGCATCGACCGGGTCGAGCGGCGAGGCGCGCAGCAGGGCGTCGGCGGTGGCGTCGGACATCGCGGCCTCAGTCGGCGTCGCCGAGCGACGCGAGCAGCTCGGCCTGATGCTCGGTGACGAGCGCGCCGATCAATTCGTCGAGATCGCCGTCCATGATCGCCTCGAGCCGGTACAGCGTCAGGTTGATCCGGTGGTCGGTCATCCGGCCCTGCGGGAAGTTGTACGTGCGGATTCGCTCCGAGCGGTCGCCGGAGCCGATCAGGCTCTTGCGCGTCGCGGCTTCTTTCGCGTGCTGCTCGTGATACTGCTTGTCCTTGATGCGCGCGGCGAGCACCTTCAGCGCGCGATCCTTGTTCTTGTGCTGCGACCGGTCGTCCTGGCACTCGACGACCATCCCGGTCGGGATGTGCGTGACGCGCACCGCCGAATCGGTCTTGTTGATGTGCTGGCCGCCCGCGCCGGACGCGCGGAACGTATCGATGCGCAGGTCGGCCGGATTGATCTCGACCTCGCCGATCTCGTCGGCTTCCGGCATCACGGCGACCGTGCACGCGGACGTATGGATGCGCCCCTGCGTCTCGGTGGCCGGCACGCGCTGCACGCGATGGCCGCCCGATTCGAACTTCAGACGCGAATACGCGCCCTGGCCCGCGATCCGCACGATCACTTCCTTGTAGCCGCCGAGATCCGACGGGCTTTCCGACATCATCTCGACCTGCCAGCGCTGGCGTTCCGCGAAGCGCAGGTACATGCGCAGCAGGTCGCCCGCGAACAGCGCCGATTCGTCGCCGCCCGTGCCCGCGCGGATTTCGAGGAAGATGTTGCGGTCGTCGTTCGGATCCTTCGGCAGCAGCATCTTCTGCAGCTCGGTCTCGAGGCGCGCCATGCCCTCGCGCGCGCTGCGGATTTCGTCTTCCGCGAAATCGCGCATCGACGGATCGGCGAGCAGTTCCTGCGCGGCCGTCTCGTCGCTGCGCGACTGGCGCCATAACGCGTATTGCTCGACGACCGGGCCGAGTTCCGCATGTTCGCGCGTCAGCTTGCGGTACTGGTCGAGGTCGGCCGTGACGTTCTCGCGGCTCAGCAGGTCGTTGAGTTCGGCCAGCCGGGTGGAAAGCTGGTCGAGCTTGCGTTGCATGCTCGTCTTCATGGTGTGGAGCGGCGCTCCCGGGCAAGGGGTATTCGGAAAGGATAGGCCGGCGGCGGGACAACGGCCGACGGCGGCAGGGCGACCGGGCAGCGCTAGTGGCCGGACTGGTCGTTCGAGCGCGGCGCGTGCTGGTAGAAGCCGCGCATCAGGTCGATCAGCGAATCGCGATCGGCGCCGTTGACGCGGTTGAGCGCGCTCGTCGGACCGTGGATCAGCTTGTTGGTCAGCGCCTGCGACAGTGCTTCGAGCACGGCGGCCGGATCGTCCCCGCGCGCGAGCAGCTTCTGTGCCTTCTCGACTTCGGCCCGGCGCAGCGCGTCGGCCTGCGTATGCATGTGACGGATCACCGGCACGACGCTGCGCGTGTCGAGCCATTGCATGAAATTCTGCACGCGCGTCTCGATGATCGCCTCGGCTTGAGCGACCGCGGCCTGGCGCGACGCGTTGCCTTCGCGCACGATCGCGCCGAGATCGTCGACGGTGTAAAGGAACACGTCCTTCAGCTTGCCGACTTCGGGCTCGATGTCGCGCGGCACCGCGAGGTCGACCATGAAGATCGGCCGGTGGCGGCGCGCCTTCACCGCGCGCTCGACCGCGCCGAGGCCGATGATCGGCAGCGTCGATGCGGTGCACGACACGATGATGTCGAATTCGTGCATGCGGGTAGGCAGATCCGCCAGCGGCATCGCGCGGCCGTTGAAGCGTTCGGCGAGCCGCTGGCCGCGTTCGGCCGTGCGGTTCGCGACGACGAGCTCGCGCGGACCCTGCGCGGCGAAGTGCGTCGCGCACAGCTCGATCATCTCGCCGGCGCCGATGAACAGCACGCGCTGATCCGACACCTTTTCGAAGATCCGTTGCGCGAGGCGAACCGCGGCGGCGGCCATCGACACCGACTGCGTGCCGATTTCGGTCGTGCCGCGCACTTCCTTGGCCACCGCGAACGTGCGCTGGAACAACTGGTTCAGATAGGTGCCGAGCGCGCCGGCTTCCGTCGCGGTGCGAACGGCGTCCTTCATCTGGCCCAGAATCTGGGTTTCGCCCAGCACCATCGAGTCGAGGCCGGACGCGACGCGGAACGCGTGCCGGACCGCTTCCGACTGCGGCAGCGCATAGACGTGCGGCGCGAGCTCGTCGACCGGGATCCGGTGATACTCCGACAGCCAGCGGACCGCGCCTTCGCGGGCCGCGCGATCGTCGGTCGCGCAATACAGTTCGGTGCGGTTGCAGGTGGAGAGGATCGCCGCTTCGGGCGTATTGGGCGCCTGCGGGCCGAGAAACACGTTCTTGAACGTGGCGAGAGCCGGCTTGATCTGCTCGAGCGGAAACGCCACGCGTTCGCGCAGAGCGACAGGCGCAGTGTGGTGGTTGATTCCGATCGTGAGGAGTTGCATATCGAGGGCTATCGTTTAGCCCCATATTATAGCGTTTCGGTGATTTCCTCACTCGCTGCGTACCGGCCATCGGCGTGGCGGGGCCGCGAATTTGGGGGTTCGATCGGCACGCGGTCGAGCTGATAGCCGAAGCCGTAGAGCGGCAACAGCCGGTAGCCGCGCTCCGGAAGCAGTTGCAATTTGCTGCGCAGCCGGGACGCGTGCGTGTCGAGCGTGCGCGACTTCATGTCGCGGCGGCGCCCCCACACCGTTTCGAGGATATGGGCGCGCGACACGGGCCGCGACACGTTCGTGAGCAGCAACTGCGCGAAACGGAACTCCTTCGGCGTCAGTGAAACGATTGCGTCGCCGAAACGCACGAGGCAATGCGTGGCGTCGAATGCGTATTCGCCATACATTTCGCGCGAGCGGGCGGGTGCGCGGCGTACGCCGGCGCGCCGGCTCAGCGCGTTGACGCGCGCGAGCAACTCGGGCCCGCTCACGGGGCGCACGAGACAATCGTCGGCGCCCGCGTGCAGGCACGAGACGATTTCGCTCTCGCGCGCCGACGGCATCACGGCGATGGCCGGCAACCCGGGCAGGACCGCTTGCGCGCGCGGAATGACTTCCTGCGCCGGCTGGTCGCCGGCCCAGTGGCCCGTGACCAGCATGTCGCAGGTGTTGTCGGCGGCGAGCCACGCGAAGAATGCGGCGCTGGACGCAAATGCGTGACACACGTGACCGCCCGCGAAGAGCAGGCGGTTCAGGAGTGCGGCATGGCGCGACTCGGGATCGATCAGAGCGATTCGCATGAGAATTTCTTCAATACGGCAGCAGGCGCGCGCTTGCCATAACGTCGAGTCGGCCCCTACACTCGAACGTTCGCGGCGCCCGGTTGGTCTCGGGTTCGATGAATGAATCGATGCTAGCCGCTGGCAACGTTCACGCCTATGGGACGAATCTGAATTTATAGAAGGCGTCGAATGAACTGGTTTGGAATCCTTGTCCTGGGAGCGGCCGTCGGGCTGTTCGGCCGCTGGCTGCACCCGATGCGGCGCACGGGCCGGCCGGCGTGGTGGATCGCGGTGCTCGTCGGCATCGTGGGCGCGGCCGCCGCCCGCATGGTCGGCAATCTCTCGGGACTGTTTTACGATGGCGAGACGCTCGAATGGCCGGTCTGCACCGGCGTCGCGTTCGTCGCCGTAGCCGTGACGGTCGCGTTGTCGGCCCGTCGCTGAATGCTCTCAGGTGAAATCATGAATGCCCGTCTCCCCGAAGTCTCGCCGGTGCCGGCCCGCCTCGCGCTGCTGCGCGGCGCCATGGCCCGCGAGAATCTGGCCGCCTATCTCGTGCCGTCCGCCGATCCCCATCTGTCCGAATACCTGCCCGAACGCTGGCAGGCGCGCCGCTGGCTGTCCGGCTTCACGGGTTCGGTCGGCACGCTGGTCGTGACCGCGGATTTCGCGGGGTTGTGGGTCGACAGCCGCTACTGGGTGCAGGCCGACGCCGAGCTGGCGGGCACCGGCGTGCAGCTGATGAAGATGACGGGCGGGCAGCAGAGCGCGCCGCACGTCGACTGGCTCGCGCAGAACGTGGCGGCGGGCGCGACGGTCGGCGTCGACGGCGCCGTGCTCGGCGTCGCGGCCGCGCGCGCGCTGACGGCCGCGCTGAGCGCGCGCGGCATCGCGCTGCGTACCGACGTCGACCTGCTCGACGCGATCTGGCCCGAGCGGCCCGGGCTGCCCGGCGATGCGGTTTTCGAGCACGTGGCGCCGCAGGCGGACACGACGCGCGCGAGCAAGCTCGCCGAAGTGCGCCGCGCGATGCACGCGCAGGGCGCGCAATGGCACTTCGTGTCGACGCTCGACGATCTCGCGTGGCTGTTCAACCTGCGCGGCGCCGACGTCAACTTCAATCCGGTGTTCGTTGCGCACGCAATGATCGGCGCCGATCGCGCGACGCTGTTCGTCGCCGACGGCAAGGTGTCGCCGGCGCTGGCCGCGTCGCTCGCGCAGGATGGCGTCGACGTCCGCGCCTACGACGCCGCGCGCGCGGCGCTCGCGGCGCTGCCCGACGGCGCGACGCTGCTGATCGATCCGCGCCGCGTGACGTTCGGCACGCTCCAGGCCGTGCCGGCCGGCGTGAAGCTCGTCGAGGCCGTGAATCCGTCGACGTTCGCGAAGTCGCGCAAGACGTCCGCCGAGATCGAGCACGTACGCGTGACGATGGAGCACGACGGCGCCGCGCTTGCCGAATTCTTCGCGTGGTTCGAACAGGCCGTCAATCGCGAGACGATCACCGAGCTGACGATCGAGGAGAAGCTCACGGCCGCGCGCGCCCGGCGCCCCGGCTATGTATCGGCGAGCTTCGCGACGATCGCCGGCTTCAACGCGAACGGCGCGATGCCGCACTACCACGCGACGCGCGAGTCGCACGCGACGATCGCCGGCGACGGCCTGCTGCTGATCGATTCGGGCGGCCAGTACGTGACGGGCACGACCGACATCACGCGCGTCGTGCCGGTCGGTACCGTCAGCGACCTGCAGCGGCGCGATTTCACGATCGTGCTGAAGTCGATGATGGCGCTGTCGCGCGCCCGCTTCCCGCGCGGCATCCGCTCGCCGATGCTCGACGCGATCGCGCGCGCGCCGATGTGGGCGGCCGGCCTCGACTACGGCCACGGCACCGGGCATGGCGTCGGTTACTTCCTGAACGTGCACGAAGGCCCGCAGGTCATCTCGCACTATGCGCCGGCCGAGCCGTACACGGCGATGGAAGAGGGGATGATCACGTCGATCGAGCCGGGCGTGTACCGTCCGGGCCAGTGGGGCATCCGAATCGAAAACCTGGTCGTGAACCGGGCGGCCGGGCAGACGGAATTCGGCGATTTCCTCGCGTTCGAGACGCTGACACTGTGCCCGATCGACACGCGCTGCGTGCTGATCGAGATGCTGCACGACGAAGAGCGCGCGTGGCTGAACACGTATCACGCGACGGTGCGCGAGCGCGTCGGCCGGCACCTGAGCGGCGACGCGAAGGCGTGGCTCGACGCGCGCACGCAGCCGATCTGACGCAACGTGAGGCAACGGCCGGATCGCGATTCGGCAACGATCGAGCGACGGCCGGACGATAACAGCGAGGGCAGGCAATGGCGGACACCGCGGTGATCGTAATCGACATGCAGCGCGGGCTGGTGGAGCGGGCGCAGCCCGCGTACCGGCTCGACGACGTGGTGTCGGGCATCAACCGGTTGACGGCGGCGGCGCGTGCGGCGAACGCGCCGGTGTGCTTCGTGCAGCACGACGGCGACGCGGACGACGACATCGTGCCCGGCACGCCGGGCTGGGAACTGCATGCGGGGCTGGTCGTCGGTCGAGCCGACTGGCGCGTGCGCAAGCAGGCGAGCGATGCGTTTCACGATACGCCGCTCGCGGCGCAGCTCGATCGCCACGGCATCCGTTCGGTGCTGATCTGCGGCTATGCGACCGAGTTCTGCGTCGATTCCGCCGCGCGCCGTGCCGCGCTGCTCGGCTACCGGACGACCGTCGTGTCCGACCTGCACACGACGAACGAGCGCGCCCATCTGTCGGCGGCGCAGATCGTCGCGCACCACCACTTCATCTGGAACAACAATTCGCTGTCGGGCAACGCGGTGACGCCGCGACCGCTCGCGGACGTGCTCGCCACGGAGTTCGCATGACGATCAAGGCAGTGGTGTTCGATTTCGGCGGCGTGCTGATCGACTGGAGCCCCGAGTACCTTTACCGTGAGCTGATTCCCGACGATGCCGAGCGCCGCTGGTTCCTCACGCACGTGTGCGCGATGGACTGGGTGGTCCGCCAGGACGGCGGGCAGACGATCGAGGAAGGCACGGCCGAACTCGTCGCGAAGTTTCCGGAGCACGAGGCGCTGATCCGCGCGTTCTACGCGCGCTGGCACGAGATGATCGGCGGCGTGCTGGAGGAGGGCGCGGCGCTCGTCGACCGGCTGGACGCGCAGCGGATGCCGCTGTTCGGGCTGACCAACTGGTCCGCGCAGACGTTTCCGTATGCCTGGGACAACTTCCCGGTGCTGCGCCGGTTCAAGGACATCGTCGTGTCGGGCCGCGTGAAGCTCGTGAAACCCGATCCGGCGATCTACCGCGAGATGCAGGCACGGATCGAGCCGCACCTGCCCGGCATCGCGCCGCACGAGCTCGTGTTCATCGACGACAACGCGCACAACGCGGCGGCCGCGACGGCGCTCGGCTGGCATGCCATTCATCACACGAGCGCGGCGGCGACCGAGGCGCGGCTGCGCGAACTGGGCGCGCTCGCGTAAGCGTCGGGGCGAGCGCCGGGCGGATAAAGAAAGCGGGCCATGAGCCCGCTTCTTCGTTGTGCCGTGCCGGTTGCGGCCCGCTTCGGCGCCGGCCCCGCGTGAGCGCGGCGCCGGTTGCCTGGGCCGCGCCGCTCAGCGGCTGATCGGCTTGTAGCGCAGACGCTTCGGCTTCGCGGCTTCCTCGCCGAGGCGCGCACGCTTGTCGGCTTCGTACTCCTGGTAGTTGCCGTCGAAGAACGTGACCTGCGAATCGCCTTCGAACGCGAGGATGTGCGTCGCGATCCGGTCGAGGAACCAGCGATCGTGCGAGATCACCATCACCGAACCCGCGAATTCGAGCAGCGCGTCTTCCAGCGCGCGCAGCGTTTCGACGTCGAGGTCGTTCGACGGTTCGTCCAGCAGCAGCACGTTGCCGCCCGAGATCAGCGTCTTCGCGAGATGCAGGCGGCCGCGCTCGCCGCCGGACAGGTTGCCGACGATCTTCTGCTGGTCGCCGCCCTTGAAGTTGAAGCGGCCGATGTACGCACGCGACGGCGTTTCGTACTTGCCGACCGTCAGCACGTCGGCGCCGCCCGAGATTTCCTCGAACACCGTCTTCGACCCGTCGAGCGCGTCGCGGCTCTGGTCGACGTACGCGAGCTTCACCGTCGGGCCCATCACGACTTCGCCCGAATCCGGCTGTTCCTTGCCGGTCAGCATCTTGAACAGCGTCGACTTGCCGGCGCCGTTCGGCCCGATGATGCCGACGATCGCGCCGGCCGGAATCTTGAAGCTCAGGTTGTCGATCAGCAGGCGGTCGCCGAACGACTTGCTGACGTTCTTGAACTCGATCACTTCATTGCCGAGGCGTTCGCCGGCCGGAATGAAGATTTCCTGCGTTTCGTTGCGCTTCTGGTATTCCTGGCTGCTCAGTTCCTCGAAGCGGGCGATACGCGCCTTCGACTTCGCCTGACGGCCCTTCGGGTTCTGGCGCACCCACTCCAGTTCCTTCTTGATCGCCTTCTGGCGTGCCGATTCCGACGCTTCTTCCTGCTTCAGGCGCTCTTCCTTCTGGTCGAGCCAGCTGCTGTAGTTGCCCTTCCACGGAATGCCGTGGCCGCGGTCGAGTTCGAGAATCCATTCGGCCGCGTTGTCGAGGAAGTAGCGATCGTGCGTGACCGCGACGACGGTGCCCGGGAAGCGCACCAGGAACTGCTCGAGCCAGTCGACCGATTCGGCGTCGAGGTGGTTGGTCGGTTCGTCGAGCAGCAGCATGTCGGGCTTTTCGAGCAGCAGCTTGCACAGCGCGACGCGGCGCTTTTCACCGCCGGACAGGTGCTCGATCTTCGCGTCCCACGGCGGCAGGCGCAGCGCGTCGGCCGCCACTTCGAGCTGCTGCTCGGGGCTGCCGCCGTCGCTCGACGCGAGGATCGCCTCGTACTTCGCCTGCTCGGCCGCGAGCGCGTCGAAGTCGGCGTCCGGTTCGGCGTAGGCCGCGTAGATTTCTTCCAGCTTCTTGTTGGCCTGGAACAGGTCGCCGAGGCCTTCCTCGACGGCTTCGCGCACGGTCTTCGTCGGATCGAGCTGCGGTTCCTGCGGCAGGTAGCCGATGTTCAGGTTCGGCATCGGCGTGGCTTCGCCCTCGATGTCCTTGTCGACGCCCGCCATGATGCGGATCAGCGTCGACTTGCCCGAGCCGTTCAGGCCGAGCACGCCGATCTTCGCGCCGGGAAAGAACGACAGCGAGATGTCCTTCAGGATCTGGCGCTTGGGCGGCACGATCTTGCCGACCCGGTTCATCGTGAAAACGTATTGGGCCATTTCGGTGTGAAAGTCAGAAGTGGTTGAGACGGCCGCGCAGCGCGCGCGGGCGTGGCGGCGTCGGGTGATTCGGTACGGAGCGTGCCGCGCGGGGCGCGGCGGTGCGAGCGCGTATTGTACTTCGCCGCCGGCTGCCGCTGGCACGGCGCAGGCCATTCGGCCGACCCGCGCTCACAGCCACGCGGCGACGCCGCCGTGCCCCGAGCACGTGCCGCGCCGGTGGCGGCTGAAGCTGTACGTGCCGTCGCGGCAGCGCGCGCTCGCGCCGTCCGGCACGCGGCCCGATTTCGAATGCGCGGGCGCATGCACGGTTTCGCCGTCGCGGTTGCGATACGTGTCGTGACGGTCGAGATCGGCTTCGTTGCCGTAGCCGGGCGACGCGCGATAGGCATGCGCGGGAAGCGGTAACGCGGCGCCCGCGATGAACAGCGCGGCGGACAGGGTCGCGACGTGTGTCGCGCGGCGGAGCAGGGCACGCATGGTCTCTCTCGTTCGGTTCGTTGTTATCGATGTCGGGCGATGTCGGGCCGACCGCCCGCGCCGCATGTTAGCGGATCGGCGCCGTGTATCCGCGCGACGCTACGCCGCGCCGGACATCGACGCCGCGCCGTCGGCCTGCGCGGCATCGAGAATCCACCGGCGGAACGCCGCAACCTTCGGCCGTTCCGCATGATGCGGCGGATAGACGAGGTAGTACGCGAAATCGTCGAGCCATGCGGTATCGGCAAGCTGCACGAGCCGGCCGCTCGCGAGCTCGCCGCGCACCATCGCGGCCGGCAGCAGCCCGGCGCCCTGGCCCGCGACGATCGCCTGCAGCAGCAGGCCCGAATCGTCGAACGCGGGGCCGCGTGGCGGCCCGAAATCGTCGATCCGCTGCGCGCCGAACCAGATGTGCCAGCCCTTGCGTTCGGCGTCGTGCAACTGCGGCCAGCCGACGAGCGCGGCCGGCGTCGCCGGCATGCCGAGCCGCGCGACGAGTTCGGGCGACGCGAGCGCGACGATTTCCACCGTCAGCAGCCGTTCGCTGCACAGCCCGATGTAACGCCCGAGGCCGTGACGGATCGCGACGTCGACGCCGTCGCGCGCGAAATCCGCGAGGGCGTGGCTCGTGACGACCTGCAGGTCGACGTCCGGGCACGCCTGCCGGAACTGCGCGAGGCGCGGGACGAGCCATGCGGACGCGAAGAACGGCGTGACGCTCACCGTCAGCACGCCGCTGTCGGCGGCGCCCGACACGCGCTGCGACGCATCGGCGATCTGCCGGAACGCGTTGCGCACGGGCGGCAGGTAGTCGCGGCCGGCGGCCGTCAGCAGGATCCCGCGGTTCACGCGCTCGAACAGTTGCACGCCGAGATGCGTCTCGAGCACGCGGATCATCTGGCTCACCGCGCCCGGCGTGACCGACAGCTCCTCGGCCGCCGACTTCACCGACAGGTGGCGGGCCGCGGCTTCGAAGGCGCGCAGTGCGTTGAGCGGCGGCAGGCGGGAACGATTCATTCAGTTTTTCTAAATCGAAAGGTCGACGAAATATCGTTTGAGGCGGCGCGTACGCGCGAGTACCGTTGATGCGTCTGATCGCTTGTTTTGCGGCTGCCTGCCGGCAGCCGATGCGGTCAACATAGTTCAACTATATCCATGGGGCAACACGGCTGCCGCGCGGCGGCCGGTCGAACCTGAGAGGAGCATCGTCATGAACCGCCCGGGCGCGTCGCGCCTTTTCTATGGCTGGTACGTGGTGGCGGCCGCGTTCGCCATCACGTTCGTCGGATTCGGCAGCGCGTATACGTTCAGCGCATTCGTCGAGTCGTTGCAGCGGGATTTCGCCGCGTCGCGCGGCCAGATCTCGCTCGTGTTCTCGCTCGCCGGCTTCCTGTACTTCGGCTTCGGCATCGTCAGCGGGCCGCTGGCCGATCGTTTCGGCTCGCGGCGGCTCGCCGTCGCCGGGATGCTGCTGACCGGCGCGGGGCTCGCGGCCGCCGGCGCGGCGCATACGCTGCTGCAAGTCTATGTCGCGTACGGGCTCGGTGTCGGGTTCGGCGTGGGCAGCGCGTACGTGCCGGCCGTCGGTGCGGTGCAGCGCTGGTTCGTGCGCCGGCGCGGGTTCGCGTCGGGGCTCGCGGTCGCCGGGATCGGCGTCGGCACGCTGGTGATGCCGCCGCTCGCGTCCGCGCTGATCGCGCAGGTCGGCTGGCGCGGCGCGTACTTCACGCTGGCCGCGCTCGTGATCGTCCTGGGAGCCGGCATGTCGCTGCTGATCGAGAACGATCCGCGCAGGCGGGGATTGCTGCCGGACGGCGACGCACCCGGCGGCGGCAGTCGGGATGCCGCTGCTGCGTCGACCGGTGCGAACGTGCATGCCGGCGCGACGGTCCGCGAAGCCGTCACGTCGCGGCCGTTCGCGAGCCTGTATGCGGCCTGCCTCGTCTGCTCGTTCGGCGTGTTCGTCCCGTTCGTTCACCTCGTGCCGTACGCGCTCGATCATGGCGTCGCGCCGTCGACGGCCGTGCTGCTGCTCGGCGCGATTGGCGTGGGCAGCACGGCCGGCCGCTTCTTCCTCGGCGGCCTCGCCGATCGCTTCGGCCGCCGCGCATCGCTGCTCGCGATGTTCGCCGGCATGGCCGTCGCGCTCGTCGCATGGGCGGGCGCCGGCACCGTCGCGACGCTGGCCGCGTTCGCACTCGTGTTCGGCGTGTTCTACGGCGGCTGGGTCGCCGTGCTGCCGGCCGTCGTGATGGACTATTTCGGCGGGCGCAACGTGAGCGCGATCATCGGCATTCTGTACACGAGCGTCGCGTTCGGCACGCTGATCGGGCCGGCCGCCGCCGGCTTCATCTACGACGCGGGCGGCGGCTATCTCGTGCCGATCCTCGCGAGCGCCGCCGCGAATGCGATTGCGTTCGCGATCGTCGCGACCACCGGGCGTGCGCCGGCCGCCGCGCGTGCGACCGGCGCATAGCGCCGCGCGGCTGGGCGTGTCGCGCGGTTTCCGGTAGGGTAGCCGGACCGTCAACCATCGGCGTACGGTCGGGGAGGCATCGTGACATTCGACGAAGTCCGGCAGATCGCACTGGCATGGCGCGGCGTCGAGGAAGGCACGTCGTACGGCACGCCCGCGCTCAAGGTGAAGGGCAAGCTGCTCGCGCGGCTGCGCGAGGACGGCGACACGCTCGTCGTGAAGGGCGTGGGCCCCGACGAGCGTGCATGGCTGATCGAGTCGGCGCCCGACGTGTACTACGTGACCGATCACTATGTCGGCTGGCCGATCGTGCTGGTGCGCCTGTCGGCCGCGCGCCCCGACGCCGTGAAAAAACTGCTTCTGCGAGAATGGCTCGCGATCGTGCCGGCGAAGTGGCGGGACGAAGCTGCCCGCGACGCGAACTGAATGGCGCGCCCCGCGCTCGAGCCGGCGCCGGAACCAATCAAACCTTGCATCGGTGCGTATCGATGCAATGAGTGGTTCCATCGAAATTCCTCAATTGGTTCTTAGTGAAGAACCGTTTGGTGCTTACACTCCTTCGCTTCGAAGGCGGCTGACGACAGCCGACGGAACGGGCGTACGCGATGCGCCGGCGCTTGGCGCGCCGCATCGCACCCGCAGCTTCGCAGACTGCGCGGACGACCCCACCGGAGCGGCCCCATCCGGCCCATGCCCGCGTGCGACGCACGCGCGGCCGCGGCCGGACCCAAGAACGACAACTCCCCGCGCCGCCTTCACGCGACACCGGTCGTACCGGAACCGTTTTTTGGAGAGAGACAGATGAGTGGAAGCAACACGGGCCTCGGCACGGGCCTGAAGCAGCGTCACGTAACGATGATGTCGATTGCCGGCGTGATCGGCGCGGGCTTGTTCGTCGGCTCCGGGCACGCGATCGCGGAAGCCGGGCCGGCATCGATACTCGCGTATGCGATCGCGGGCGTGCTGGTCGTGCTGGTGATGCGCATGCTCGGCGAGATGGCCGTCGCGCATCCGGACAGCGGGTCGTTCTCGACCTATGCCGATCGCGCGATCGGCCACTGGGCCGGCTTCACGATCGGCTGGCTGTACTGGTGGTTCTGGGTGCTGGTGATCCCGATCGAGGCGACCGCCGCCGCGACCATCCTCAATGCGTGGTTCCCGGACATCGCGACGTGGATTTTCGCGCTCGGCATCACGCTGCTGCTCACCGTCACCAATCTCTTTTCCGTCAAGAACTACGGCGAATTCGAATTCTGGTTCGCGCTGATCAAGGTCGTCGCGATCATCGTGTTCCTGTGCATCGGCGGCGCGGCGATCGTCGGCATCATTCCGGCACCGGCCGTGTCGGGCGTGTCGAACCTGTTCGTGCATGACGGCTTCATGCCGCACGGCGCGAGCGCGGTGCTGGCGGCGATGCTGACGACGATGTTCTCGTTCCTCGGCACCGAGATCGTGACGATCGCGGCCGCCGAATCGGACAACCCGCAACGCCAGATCGTGCGTGCGACGAATTCGGTCATCTGGCGTATCACGCTGTTCTATCTCGGCTCGATCCTCGTCGTCGCGGCCATCGTGCCGTGGAACGACCCGCTGCTGCCGAAGCACGGCTCGTATCAGCGCGCGATGGAACTGATCGGCGTCCCGAACGCGAAGGCGATCATCGACGTGATCGTGCTCGTATCGGTCGCGAGCTGCCTGAATTCGGCGCTGTACACGGCGTCGCGGATGCTGTTCTCGCTGTCCCGGCGCAAGGACGCGCCCGCGTTCCTGCATCGCACCGATTCGACCGGCACGCCGCGTGCGGCCGTGCTCGCGTCGACCGCGTTCGGTTTCCTGACCGTGATCGCGAACTACCTGATGCCGGAGCAGGTGTTCGGGTTCCTGCTCGCGACGTCGGGCGCGATCGCGCTACTCGTGTATCTCGTGATCGCGGTCTCGCAACTGCGGATGCGCAAGACGCTCGAATCGGGCGGCGCCGATCTGACGCTGCGGATGTGGCTGTTCCCGTGGCTCACGTGGGCCGTGATCCTGTTCATCTGCGGCACGCTGACCGTGATGTTCGTCAGCGAGGATCATCGGATGGAAGTGGGCGCGACGGCCGTGCTGGCGTTGCTCGTGCTGCTTGCGTCGTGGTTGAACAAGCGGGGGCGCGATGCGCGGGCGGGTGAAGGGCGGCGCGTGTCGGCGACGTGATGGCGTGACGTGATGGCGGGCGGAAAGCCCGCGCCGTGAAACATGGCCCGATCGGTGTTTGCCGGTCGGGCCGTTTTTATTCCGCGATTGGCAGGATGTCGTCGCGGGATCAACGATCGGGCAGCGATACTGAAGCGCGCCGGATCAAATCCGATTCGTCGCGCCCGTCGCGGTAATCGAAGCGGCCGACGGGCTATGCTCTGCGTCGGCCGGTATCGAAGCGCGGCTGCTGTGCCGGTGCGCAGTAGCGAGCACGTTCGCGTGTGTTCGCATCTTTGCATCAGGATGGGGCCGGATCTCGCGTCGAGGACAGTGTCTTCGTAATCTTCTTCGTCGATGCCGTCGCACAGATCGCTACCGCCGCAGGAAGCATGGATCCTCCACCCCATTCCTTGCGTGCGGACCTTTCGCATGAGGCGTCTCGCGCCTTCTTCCATTTTGAGATCCGCGCCTCGAGCGACGTTTTGCGCTCCGGGTGCGCGCGGACCTTTTTGTCGATAACGTGTTGCAGTTCGCGTTCCGCAACGATCTGATCGCGCCAGGCGCAGAAATTCATGCCGGTTTGGCTCGAAGCGCAGTGGTTCAACAGCGCGGTGACTTCACTGGCCGGCAAACCGCTGCGCGCGGATATCTCGTCGGCCGGTGTCGGGTCGGCGAGTGCGGCAGCCGAAACCACCATGAGCACCCATAGGCAGTGCTTCGTCATCGTGGCCTGCTAGCGGAATGATGCTGGGAGCATAAAGCGGAAAACCCCTTGCGGCACCATGGCCGCAAGGGGTTTTCCGTGAATTGCCGTACGCCTGGGAGATTCGCTCAAACGTTGAACAGGAAGTTCATCACATCCCCGTCGTGCACGACATATTCCTTCCCTTCCGCGCGCATCTTGCCGGCTTCCTTCGCGCCTTGCTCGCCCTTGTACGTGACGAAGTCGTCGAACGCGATCGTCTGCGCGCGGATGAAGCCGCGCTCGAAGTCGGTGTGGATCACGCCGGCCGCCTGCGGAGCGGTGTCGCCGATGTGGATCGTCCACGCGCGCACTTCCTTCACGCCCGCCGTGAAGTAGGTCTGCAGGCCCAGCAGCTTGAAGCCCGCGCGGATCACACGGTCGAGGCCCGGCTCTTCCATGCCCATGTCGGCGAGGAATGCCTCCTTGTCCGCGTCGTCGAGATCGGCGATTTCCGCCTCGATCGCCGCGCACACGGCGACCACCGGCGCATTTTCGCTTTCCGCGTACTTGCGCACCGCCTCGAGGTGCGGATTGTTCTCGAAGCCGTCGTCCTTCACGTTCGCGACATACATCGCCGGCTTCGCGGTGATCAGGCAGAACGGCTTGATCAGCGCCTGTTCGTCGTCCGACAGCGCGAGGCCGCGCACGGCCTTGCCCTGGTCGAGTTGCGCACGCACCTTCTCGAGCACCGCGACGAGCTTCGCCGCTTCCTTGTCGTTGCCCGACTTCGCCGCCTTCGAATAGCGCGTGAGCGCCTTCTCGATGGTGCCGAGGTCGGCGAGCGCGAGTTCGGTGTTGATCACTTCGATGTCGTCGATCGGGCTGACCTTGCCGGCGACGTGAATGACGTTCTCGTCCTCGAAGCAGCGCACGACGTGCGTGATCGCGTCGGTTTCGCGGATGTTCGCGAGGAACTGGTTGCCGAGGCCTTCACCCTTGCTCGCGCCCGCGACGAGGCCCGCGATGTCGACGAACTCGACGACGGCCGGTACGACACGCTCCGGCTTGACGATTTCGGAGAGCGCCTTCAGGCGCGTATCCGGCACTTCGACGATGCCGACGTTCGGCTCGATCGTGCAGAACGGGTAGTTCTCGGCGGCGATGCCGGCCTTGGTCAGCGCATTGAACAGGGTGGACTTGCCGACGTTGGGCAAGCCGACGATGCCGCATTTGAGACTCATGGAATCCTTCGGACGGGTGAGGCGGCGCGGCCGGACAGGGCACGGCGGCGCGGGAAAAAAGGGCGGCCGGCGCGTGGCGCGCGGCAGGCCGACGGTCAAAGACGCTATTGTACCGTGCCGGCGCCCCGGATTCCGGGCTGGCGCCGAACGGCCGATGCGGCGCGCCGCCGCGCCCGCGCACCGCGCCTGCGATTCTGCTGATTTCCCGCAAAGTCCGGCCGCGTAAGGGTTTGGCCCCGCGGCTATAATGCCCGCCATGACTGCCCACCACACCTTCGACGTCGCCGTGGTCGGCGGCGGGCTCGTCGGCAAGACGGCCGCGCTCGCGCTGACCCAGTCCGGCTACAAGACAGCCTTGCTCGCCCAGCCGGCCACGCCGCGCCCCGCCGATCTCGCGTTCGACACGCGCGTCTACGCGCTGTCGTCCAGTTCACAGGCGTTGCTCGAGCGGCTGCGGGTGTGGCAGGCGCTCGACCCCGGCCGGCTCGCGCCGGTCTACGACATGCGCGTGTATGGCGACGCGCATGCCGAGCTGCATTTCTCCGCCTACCAGGCGTCCGTGCCGCAGCTCGCATGGATCGCCGAGTCGTCGCTGGTCGAGGCGTCGCTCGACGCCGCGCTGCGGTTCCAGCCGAACCTCACGTGGTTCGAGGCGCGCGCGCAGGGTTTCGACGTGCGCGACGACGCGGCCGTGCTCACGCTGTCGTCGGGGCAGGTGCTCGAGGCCGATCTCGTCGTCGGCGCCGACGGCGCGCATTCGTGGGTGCGCTCCCAAATGGGGGCCAGGGTGGAGCGGCGCGACTACCGGCAGACGGGCGTCGTCGCGAACTTCAAGGCGTCGCGGCCGCACCGCGAGACGGCCTGGCAGTGGTTCCACGAAGGTGAGATCGTCGCGCTGCTGCCGCTGCCGGACGGCCACGTGTCGCTCGTGTGGTCCGCGCACACCGCGCATGCGGATGAATTGCTGGCGCTCGATCCGGCGCAACTCGCGGCCGAGGTCGAGCGCGTGTCGCACGGCCAGCTCGGCACGCTCGAATGCGTGACGCCGGCCGCCGGCTTCCCGCTGGCGCTGCAGACGGTCGACAAGCTGATCGCGCCGCGCGTCGCGCTGGTCGGCGATGCCGCGCACCTGATCCACCCGCTCGCGGGGCAGGGGATGAACCTCGGCCTGCGCGACGTCGCCGCGCTCGCCGACGCGATCGCGGGCAAGGAAAGCTTCCGGAATCTCGGCGATACGGTGCTGCTGCGCCGCTACGAGCGTTCGCGCCGCGAGGACATCCGCGCGCTGATGGTCGCCACCGACGGCCTGCAGCGGCTGTTCGCGGTGCCCGGCTCGCTCGCGAAGGCGGTGCGCAATGCGGGCATGGCGTTCGTCGGCGCGCAGCCGCTCGTGAAGCGCTGGCTCGTGTCGGCCGCGCTCGGCTGATCGAACCTTCTGCCGCTGCACGGGTCGGAGACGGTTCCATAACGGCGTACACTGTGCCGAGCACTCCGATTGAGCTGAAGGAAGATTTCGATGAACAAAAAGATCCGCATCGCATCGCTGGCGCTGGCCGTCGCGATGGCGACGCTGGGCTGCACCGCGCAGGCCGACCAGACCACCGACAAGCTGAAGGCCACGCTGCAAGCCCGTCTCGGCAACGACGCGCCGATCAAGAGTGTGTCGAAATCGCCGGTTGCAGGGCTTTACGAAGTGAACCTCGGCTCGCAGATCATCTATAGCGACGCGGCGGGTGACTACGTGCTGCTCGGCGATCTCGTCGACGCCAAGACGCACAAGAACCTGACCGACGCCCGCCTGTCCGAAATCAACAAGATCGATTTCGCGAGCCTGCCGTTCGCGAATGCGATCAAGGTCGTCAAGGGCAACGGCGCCCGCAAGATCGCGGTGTTCTCCGATCCGAACTGCCCGTACTGCAAGAAGCTCGAGACGACGCTGCAGTCGGTCGACAACGTGACCGTCTACACGTTCCTGTACCCGGTGCTGTCGCCGGATTCGACCGCGAAGTCGAAGGCGATCTGGTGCGCGACCGACCGTGCGAAGACGTGGGCGAGCTGGATGCTCGACCACCGCGCGCCGTCCGGCCCCGGTACCTGCGATACCAGCGCGCTCGACAAGAACCTCGCGCTGGGCCGCGGGATGAACGTCACGGGCACGCCGACGATCTTCCTGCCGGACGGCCGCCGCCTGCCGGGCGCGGTATCGGCCGACCAGCTCAACCAGGCGCTCGCCTCGAGCAAGTAACCGACTGCACGCCGGGCGCATGGCCCGGCCAGCGAGGGGCGCCCGCACGATCTGCCGGCGCCTCTCTTCGTTTTCGCCGCCGTATTCGACCGACCGATTGCCACGATGACCCAGCCGATCCGCTATTCGATTGTCCCGAAAGATCTTGCCGCGCACCTGTTCGAAGTGACGGTGACGGTTGCCGATCCCGATCCCGAGGGCCAGCGTTTCTCGCTGCCGGTATGGATTCCGGGCAGCTATCTCGTGCGCGAGTTCGCGCGCAACATCGTGACGCTCGGCGCGTTCAACGACGCGGGCCGCAAGGTGCGCATCGCGAAGACCGACAAGCATACGTGGCAGGCCGCGCCCGTCACCGGCGCGCTGACGCTGCGCTACGACGTGTATGCGTGGGACCTGTCGGTGCGCTCCGCTTATCTCGACGAATCGGGCGGCTTCTTCAACGCGACGGCCGTGTTCCTGAGCGTCGCGGGCCGCGAGGAGGCGCCCTGCGAAGTCGACATCGCGAAACCGGCCGGCGCGGCGTTCCGCACGTGGCGTGTCGGCACCGCGCTGCCCGAGGCGCGCGGCACGAAGCGCTACGGTTTCGGCGCGTATCGTGCAGCGAACTACGACGAACTGTCCGACCATCCGGTGACGATCGGCGAATTCGCGCTCGCGACGTTCGACGCGCACGGCGTGCCGCATGACATCGTGATCGCCGGACGCGTGACCCAGCTCGACCTGGAGCGGCTGCGTACCGATCTGAAGCGCGTGTGCGAAGCGCAGATCGCGCTGTTCGAGCCGAAATCGAAGAAGGCGCCGATGGACCGCTACGTGTTCATGACGCTTGCAGTCAGCGACGGCTACGGCGGCCTCGAGCATCGCGCGTCGACCGCGCTGATCTGCAACCGGACCGACCTGCCGGTGAAAGGGCGCCCCGAAACGACGGAAGGCTATCGCACGTATCTCGGGCTTTGCAGCCACGAGTATTTCCACACGTGGAACGTGAAGCGCATCAAGCCGGCGGCGTTCGTGCCGTACGACCTCACGCGCGAGAACTACACGTCGCTGTTGTGGCTGTTCGAGGGCTTCACGTCGTATTACGACGACCTGATGCTGGTCCGCAGCGGGCTGATGTCGCAGGACGAATATTTCGCGGCGCTGGGCCGCACCATCGGCGGCGTGCTGCGCGGCACGGGCCGGCTCAAGCAGAGCGTCGCGGAAAGCTCGTTCGACGCGTGGATCAAGTACTACCGCCAGGACGAGAACGCGACCAACGCGATCGTCAGCTATTACACGAAGGGCTCGCTCGTCGCGCTGGCATTCGATCTCGCGATCCGTGCGCGGACGCGCAACCGGAGGTCGCTCGACGACGTGATGCGCCTGCTGTGGCAACGCTACGGCCGCGACTTCTATCGCGGCAAGCAGACGGGCGTGGAAGAAAACGAAGTCGAGACGCTGATCGAGGAGGCGACGGGCGTCGCGCTCGGCCGCCTGTTCGCCGACGCCGTGCACGGCACGCGCGATCTGCCGCTTGCCGAACTGCTCGCGCCGTTCGGCGTGACGCTGGCGCCCGACGTCGCGACCGGCGCGGCCGCGAAGCCGACGATCGGCGCGCGTTTGCGCGGCGGCGCGGACTGCACGCTCGCGGCGGTCTACGAAGGCGGCGCCGCGCATCGCGCGGGGTTGTCGGCCGGCGACACGCTGATCGCGGTCGACGGGCTGCGCGTGACGGGCACGAACCTCGATGCGCTGCTCGCGCGCTACCGGCCGGGCGACAAGATCGAGGTTCACGCGTTTCGCCGCGACGAGCTGCGCACCGCGAAACTGAAGCTCGACGGCCCGGACGTCACGCGCTACCGGCTGACGGCGGCCGCGAAGCCGGCTGCGGCCACGAAGGCCCGCGAAGCCTGGCTGAAGGGATAATCGTCCGAAAGCGGGTATCGGGGCGCGATCAAGGATTGTTCTGCTGCTGCAACAATCCGTCGCCCTGGGCCCGCTTTTTCGCGGTCATGCGGCCACGCACAATGGCGTCACTCGCGCTACCGAAGCGCAACCCCACCGGAGCCTGACATGACGACCATTCTGCAAATCAATTCCGCTGCGCGTTCGCAAGGTGCGCAATCCACGCTGCTGGCCAACGAACTGACGGCAAAGCTGCAACAATCGAACCCCGGCGCGAACGTCGTGGTTCGCGATCTGCTGGCCGATGCGCTGCCGCACCTCGACGAATCGGTGCTCGGCGCATTCTTCACGCCGGCCGACAAGCGCACCGCGGAACAGAATGCGATCGTCGCGAAGAGCGATGCGCTGATCGCCGAGTTGCAGGCTGCCGACATCATCGTGATCGGCGCACCGATGTACAACTTCGGCATCTCGTCGCAACTGAAGACGTATTTCGACTGGATCGCCCGCGCAGGCGTCACGTTCCGCTACACCGAGAACGGTCCGGAAGGCCTGATCAAGGGCAAGAAGGTTCACGTGGTGACGGCCCGCGGCGGCAAGTACGCCGGCACGCCGAACGACAGCCAGACGCCGTACCTGCGCACGTTCCTCGGCTTCATCGGCCTGACCGACGTGAGCTTCATCTTCGCGGAAGGCCTGAACCTCGGCCCGGATGCGCAAAGCGCCGCGCTCGCCAGCGCGCGCGAGGCGATCGCCGCCGCGTAACGCGTGAGGTCGACGCGGGTGCGACGCACCGGCTGCGTCACCCGATAAAAAACGCCGCGCCCCGAAAGGGGCGCGGCGTTGTTGCATTCGGGCCGGCGAACCCGCCGCCTGGGCCGTTACGCGAGCGTTTCGGCCACGTCCGGCAGACGCCAGTCGATCGGCTCGCGGCCTGCTTCGACCAGATAGTCGTTCGCGAGCGCGAAATGGCGGCAGCCGAGGAAGCCGCGATGCGCGGACAGCGGCGACGGATGCGGCGCCTCGAGCACGCAATGCGCGTTCGCGTCGAACAGTGCGCGCTTGGCCTGCGCGTGCGCGCCCCACAGCATGAACACGAGCCCGCGATGACGGCCGGCGAGCTCGCGGATCAGCGTGTCCGTGCATTGCTCCCAGCCGCGCTTAGCATGGCTCGCGGCCGCGCCGCGCTCGACTGTCAGCACGGTGTTGAGCAGCAGCACGCCCTGGCGTGCCCACGTGTCGAGGCAGCCGTGCCGCGGCGTGTCGTGACCGAAGTTCGCGGCGATTTCCTTGAAGATGTTGCGCAGCGACGGCGGCGTGCGGACGGCCGGCGGCACCGAGAACGCGAGGCCGTGCGCCTGCGGCGTGCCGCGATCGTCGCCGTGGTACGGATCCTGGCCGAGGATCACGACCTTCACGTCGTCCGGGCTCGTCAGGCGCAGCGCGCGGAACACGTCGGTCGGGTAGACCGTCTTGCCGGCCGCACGCTCCTCATCGACGAAGCGGCACAGCGGCGCGTACGCGTCGCTGTCGGTGAACGGTTTCAGCACGTCGCGCCAGACAGCCGGCAGCGCGTCGAATTGCGCGGCGAGATGCGGTACGTCGGCGGCGGCGGGTCGCGGCGCCGCGGCGGCCGAGGCCGGCTCGGGCATGGGCGCGGGTGCGGGTGCTGCGGTTTTCTTCGCTGCTTTGCGCCGAGCGGCAGGCGGCTCGGAAGCCGGGGACGGAATATCGTCCGGTGCCGTTTCCGGCACGGGATCGTCGAACAGCGACGCCTGTTGCGGCGCGCGGGAAGTCTTGCGGGTTGCCATGCGTGATGCGGGTTTATTGCGCGCGCAGCCGGTAGCCGCGCTGCGCCTTGCTGATGTTTTCGGGGGCGAGGCCCGGCAGCGCCTGCTGCAATTCGGCGGCGAGCGTCGCGAGCGCCGTTTCCGGGCCGTCGATCAGTTCGAGTTCGATTTCGCTGATCGGTTCGCGGCGCGTTTCGTGTTCCGCCTGGACGACGATCTCGCCGAGGTCCACCGCGGCCTCGACCGTCGCGCCGCCGATGGCGATGCGCCACAGCGTACGCGAAAAATCCGTGCGGAACAGCGCATGCAGCGCGCCGGCCGCGTCATTCAGCGCGGCGGCGGCTTCCGGCACGTCGCAGGCCGCGACGAGCGCATCGATTTCGAGCGCGTCGCCCGCGACCGGCAGTTCCCATTCGTGGCGGCTATGCAGGCCGCCTTCCGCGCTGCCGACCGTCTTGAACGTCTGCAGCCAGCCGTCCGGCGTGCGGCGCACGCGCACCGCGCTCTTCGAGCGCGCCAGCGCGAGGTCGGGCGTGTCGTAATAGACGTTCGCGAGCGTGATCGCGTGACCGGGTTCGCCGGTCAGCGTCTCGAAGAAGCGGCGCGCGGCATCGGCCTGGCCGGCCGGCAGCGCGAGCTTGATTTCCTTTTCGATCGCCATCAGAAGAACATCCGTGCGAGTTCCTCGCCCGGCTGATCGGCGCGCATGAACGCCTCGCCGACGAGGAACGTGTTCACGTTCGCCGCGCGCATCGTGTCGACGTCGGTACGCGACAGGATGCCCGATTCGGTCACGACGATGCGGTCCGCCGGAATCATGTCCAGCATGTCGAGCGTGGTCTGGATCGACGTCTCGAACGTGCGCAGGTTGCGGTTGTTGATGCCGAGCAGCGGCGTCTTGAGCGTCAGCGCCTGTTCCATCTCGTGGCGGTCGTGCACTTCGACGAGCACCGCGAGGCCGAGCGAATGCGCATAGGCCTCGAGATCCTGCATCAGCGGCGTGTCGAGCGCGGCGGCGATCAGCAGGATCGCGTCGGCGCCCATCGCGCGGGCTTCGACGATCTGGTACGCGTCGACGATGAAGTCCTTGCGCAGCACCGGCAGCGTGCAGGCCGCGCGCGCTTCCTCGAGGTAGCGGACGCCGCCCTGGAAGAACTGCTCGTCGGTCAGCACCGACAGGCACGCGGCGCCGTGCGCCGCATACGAGCGCGCGATGTCGGCCGGCACGAAATGCTCGCGCAGCACGCCTTTCGACGGGCTTGCCTTCTTGATTTCGGCGATCACGGCGGCGTTGCCGGCCGCGTGCTTCGCGCGCAGCGCGCCGACGAAGTCGCGCAGGTCGCGCGCGGATGCTTCGAGTTTCAGTGCCTCGAGCGGCGTGCTGCGCAGGGCCGCCGCGATTTCTTCGCGCTTGACGGCGATGATTCGGTCGAGAATGTCGCTCATGTGGGTTCCTGCTGGATTCGTAAGAGGGTCAGCGCTTGAACTGCTGCGTGAAGCGCACGAGTTCGTCGACTTTCGCGCGGGCCTTGCCGCTTGCGATCGCTTCGCGGGCGAGCTGGATGCCGTCCGCGATCGACTCGGCGATATTGGCCGCATAGAGCGCGGTGCCCGCGTTCAGCGTGACGATCTCGCGCGCGACGCCAGGCTGGTTGTCCAGCGCGCCGAGCAGCATCGTGCGCGATTCGTCCGCATTTTCCACCTTCAGCGTGCGGTTCGACACCATCTGCAGGCCGAAATCCTCCGGATGGATCTCGTACTCGTGCACCTTGCCGTCGCGCAACTCGCCGACGAGCGTCGCGGCGCCGAGCGACACCTCGTCCATCCCGTCCTTGCCGTACACGACGAGCACGTGCTGCGCGCCGAGGCGCTGCATCACGCGCACCTGGATGCCGACGAGGTCGGGGTGAAACACGCCCATCAGCTGGTTCGGCGCGCCGGCCGGATTGGTCAGCGGGCCGAGGATGTTGAAGATCGTGCGCACGCCGAGCTCGCGGCGCACGGCCGCGATGTTCTTCATCGCCGGATGATGGTTCGGCGCGAACATGAAGCCCATGCCGGTTTCGGCGATCGACGCGGCGACCTGGTCCGATTGCAGATCGATGTTCACGCCGAGCGCTTCGAGCACGTCGGCGCTGCCGGATTTGCTCGACACGCCGCGGTTGCCGTGCTTCGCGACCTTCGCGCCCGCAGCCGCCGTGACGAACATCGACGCGGTCGAGATGTTGAACGTGTGCGAGCCGTCGCCGCCGGTGCCGACGATGTCGACGAAATTCGAGTTGTCCTGCACCTCGACGTGGTTCGCGAATTCGCGCATCACGGTCGCGGCGGCGGCGATCTCGCCGATCGTCTCCTTCTTCACGCGCAGCCCGGTGATGATCGCGGCCGCCATCACGGGCGACATGTCGCCGCGCATGATCAGCCGCATCAGGTGGAGCATTTCGTCGTGGAAGATTTCGCGGTGCTCGATCGTGCGCTGCAGCGCTTCCTGCGGGGTAATCGTCATCGTGCGTCTCCCGTCACGCGGCCGGTGCGGCGGCATGGGCCGCTGCGCGATGCTGCTTCAGGAAATTCTCGAGCAGCGCGTGGCCATGCTCCGAGAGAATCGATTCCGGGTGGAACTGCACGCCTTCGACCGGCAGCGTCTTGTGGCGCACGCCCATGATCTCGCCGTCGTCGGTCCACGCGGACACCTCGAGGCAGTCGGGCAGCGATTCGCGCTCGATCGCGAGGGAGTGATAGCGCGTGACGTCGAAATGCTTCGGCAGATCGGCGAATACGCCGCGGCAATCGGTTTCGATCCGGCTCACCTTGCCGTGCATGATGGTCTTCGCGCGCACGACGCGGCCGCCGAATGCTTCGCCGATCGCCTGGTGGCCGAGGCAGACGCCGAGGATCGGCTTCCTGCCCGCGAATTCGCGCAGCACGTCGAGCGTGATGCCCGCGTGCTGCGGATTGCTCGGGCCGGGCGACAGGCAGATGGTGTCGGGGTTCAGGCGCGCGATGTCGTCGAGCGTGATTTCGTCGTTGCGGCAGGTACGCACGTCCTCGCCGAGTTCGCCGAAGTACTGGACCAGGTTGTAGGTAAACGAGTCGTAGTTGTCGATCATGAGCAGCATGGTCAGTCTCCGGTCAGAAGTCGCTATCGAGGCCGTCCTGGACCTGTTCGGCCGCACGCAGCACCGCGCGCGCCTTGTTCTCGGTCTCTTGCCATTCGGATTCGGGCACCGAATCGGCGACGACGCCGGCCGCCGCTTGCACGTACAGGTTGCCGTTGTGGATCAGGCCCGTGCGGATCGCGATCGCGAGATCCATCTCGCCCGAGAACGACAGGTAGCCGACCGCACCGCCGTACAGCCCGCGCTTGACCGGCTCGAGCTCGTCGATCAGTTCCATCGCGCGCACCTTCGGCGCGCCGGACAGCGTGCCGGCCGGGAACGTCGCGCGCAGCACGTCGTAGTTCGTCATGCCGGGCTTCAGCTTGCCTTCGACCGAGCTGACGATGTGCTGCACGTGCGAGTACTTCTCGATCACCATCTTGTCGGTCACCTGCACCGAGCCGATTTCCGCGATGCGGCCCACGTCGTTGCGCGCGAGGTCGATCAGCATCACGTGCTCGGCGATCTCCTTCGGATCGTTCAGCAGCTCGGTCGCGAGTTCCGCATCACGCTCGGGCGTGTTGCCGCGCGGGCGCGTGCCGGCCAGCGGCCGGATCGTGACGATCTGGTCGTCGCCGCGCTTTTCCTGGCGCACCAGGATTTCCGGCGACGCGCCGACCACGTGGGAATCGCCGAAGTTGTAGTAATACATGTACGGCGACGGGTTCAGCGAGCGCAGCGCGCGGTACAGCGACAGCGGATTGTCGCGATACGGCTTCGTGAGCCGCTGGCCGACCTGGATCTGCATCAGCTCGCCGGCCGCGATGTATTCCTTCGCCTGGCGCACGGCGGCCAGGTAATCCTCCTTCTTGAATTCGCGGAACGTCTCGGTGCGCACGCTCGCCGACGTGACGGGCGGCTGCACGGTCGTGCGCAGGCGCTGCTTCAGTTCGCGCAGGCGCTGTTTCGCCTTCGCGTACGCTTCGGGCTGGCCCGGATCCGCGTAGATGATCAGGTAGAGCTTGCCGGCGAGGTTGTCGATCACCGCGACTTCCTCGGTCAGCAGCAACTGGATGTCGGGCAGGCCGAGATCGTCGCGCGGCGCGGTGTTCGCGAGCTTCTTCTCGATGTAGCGCACCGCGTCGTAGCCGAAGTAGCCGGCGAGGCCGCCGCAGAAACGCGGCAGGCCCGGGCGCTGCGCGACCTTGAAGCGGGCCTGGAACGATTCGATGAACTGGAACGGGTCGCCTTCGTGCGTCTCGACGACCTGGCCGTCGCGCACGACTTCCGACACGCCGTTGCGGGTGCGTACGAGCGTGCGGGCGGGCAGGCCGATGAACGAGTAGCGGCCGAAGCGTTCGCCGCCGACCACCGATTCGAGCAGGAACGAGTTGGCGCCCGCGCGTTCGGGCTGGGCCAGCTTCAGGTAGAGGGACAGCGGCGTTTCGAGATCGGCAAGGGCTTCCGCGATCAGCGGGATGCGGTTGTAGCCTTCGTTCGCGAGCGATTGGAATTCGAGTTCGGTCATGTTCCGGTCCTGTTCGGGACGAGCGGCGCGTGCGCCAGGGATCATTTGACGCTGCGCGGGTGGCCGTCGGCGAAAGGGCGGTCGATCGAGAAGTGCCTGTTGCCGGCCGGCACTCCGGGCGTGAACGTCGCGAGCCTGCGGCGGATCCTGAACGCGAGCGTTCGGGCGCGGTGGAACTCGAGGTGGTGCGACGGTCGGCGCGCGGATGCGCAGCGAGATAAAAAACGGCGCTGAAGACGTGCTTCAGCGTACCTCATCGAAGAGGTTAGCGCGACCAGCGACGCCAGGGCCAGGCTCCCCGGTCGATGCTGCTCAGACTCCGTTTTTTATTCAGAAACATGCGGATGGAAGAAATAATCAGACGGTTGGCCGGCCGGCATTGTGCGCGGAAATTGCGCGAGCCGCGACCAGCAACGAATCGACTATACCATCCGAATTTATCGTTTGTATAGCTTTGCCGTGGTTGTAGCCGTACGGCACCGTCAGCGTCGCCATCCCGGCCGCGCGGCCTGCCAGCGCGTCGTTTTCCGAGTCGCCGATCGCGACCGCGGCGCCCGGCGCGACGCCGAGCGCGTCGCAGGCCGTCAGCATCGGCAGCGGATCGGGCTTCTTGCGCGCGACGCTGTCGCCGCCCAGCACGATGCCGAAGCAGCCGGCCAGCCCGTATTGTTCGAGCAGCTCGACCGCGAAGCGGTGCGGCTTGTTCGTCACGCACGCGAGCCGGATGCCGGCCGCGCGCAATGCGTCGAGGCCGGCTGCCACGTCCGGATAGAGACGCGTGTGGCGACCGTTGATCTTCGCGTATTCGGTCTGGTAGATCGCCAGTGCGTCGTCGAAGCGCGCGTGCGCTTCGTCGGCCGGCAAGCGCGGCTTCAGCACGCTCTGGATCAGGTGTTCGGAGCCCTTGCCGACGTAGCCGATGACTTCGTCGCGCGACGTGGCCGGCGCGCCGAGCTGCGCGAGCATCCCGTTCAGGCCGGCGGTGAAATCGTCGGCCGTGTCGACCATCGTGCCGTCGAGGTCGATCAGCGCGGCATCGATGCGCGGCGCGACGAACCGGATCGATGCCGCGCCCGTGGCTGCCCCGGCCGGCGCGTGGCCGGCGAACGACGAGTCGGCCACGGTGTCAGCTCCGCTCGACGGTGGCGAGCGCCGCGCGCATCTCGTCGATCACCTTGCGGTAGTCGGGCTTGCCGAAGATCGCCGAACCGGCGACGAACGTGTCGGCGCCGGCCGCCGCGATTTCCGCGATGTTGTCGGCCTTCACGCCACCGTCGACCTCGAGCAGAATCTCGCGGCCGGTGCGCTCCGTGTACGCGTCGAGGCGCGCGCGCGCTTCGCGCAGCTTGTTCAGCGTTTCCGGAATGAACGACTGACCGCCGAAGCCGGGGTTCACCGACATCAGCAGCACGAAGTCGAGGCGGTCCATCACGTGGTCGAGGTAGTTCAGCGGCGTGGCCGGATTGAACACGAGGCCGGCCTTGCAGCCGTGGTCGCGGATCAGCGACAGCGTGCGGTCGATGTGGTCGGAGCCTTCCGGGTGGAAACTGATCAGGTTCGCGCCGGCCTTCGCGAAATCGGGCACGATCCGGTCGACCGGGCGCACCATCAGGTGCACGTCGATCGGCACCTGCACGTGCGGGCGGATCGCCTCGCAGACGAGCGGGCCGATCGTGAGGTTCGGCACATAATGGTTGTCCATCACGTCGAAGTGAATCCAGTCGGCGCCGGCGGCGACCACGTTGCGGACTTCTTCGCCGAGCCGGGCAAAGTCGGCCGACAGGATGCTGGGAGCGATGCGGAATTGAGTCATGGCAGGGGAGCGGGGACGTTGCGGCGCAAAACCGTCATTCTACCGTCCGGCGACCCGGTGCGCGGCGGCAGGCCGTGCGGTTGCCGCCCGATTGCGCATAGAATGCCGAACCAATGCGGCGCGCCTGCGGCCCGGCCGCTCGAATCGGCGCGCGCGGTTACCTACAGCGGACACACCATGAGTCAGTATCAGTTCACCGTTTCGGTGAAAACCAGCTACTTGCCGGAACAATCCGACCCCGATCACCGTCAATACGCATTCGCGTACACGCTGACGATCCGCAACACCGGACAGGTCGCGGCGCAGCTGATCGCTCGTCACTGGATCATCACGGACAGCGAGAACCACGTGCAGGAAGTGAAGGGGCTCGGCGTCGTCGGGCACCAGCCGCTGCTGCAGCCGGGCGAGCATTTCGAATACACGAGCTGGGCCGTGATCGCGACGCCGGTCGGAACGATGCGCGGTGCGTACTTCTGCGTGGCCGAGGACGGCGAGCGTTTCGAGGCGCCGGTCGACGAGTTCGCCCTGCACATGCCGCGCACGCTGCATTGAGCGTGCGGCGCGCGTCAGCGCGGCTGGCGGTCGTTGTGGCGGGCCGGCTTCTTTCTGCCCGACGACGTCCAGACGACGATGAAGATCAGCAGGGCAAGCGCTACGAAGGCTTCGAGCGCGAAGATGAGCATCGGATATTGGTCGAGAAAATCTGACATGGCGGTTTCCATCAAGAACGGACATTGTATGTGGTTTGGGCCCCGGCTGGCCGGGTGGATGGCCGCAGCCGCGGCGGCGGCGCTGCTCGCCGCGTGCGGCGGCGCGCCGACGCGGACCTCCGCGCTGAAGCCGCCGACCGGCGGGGCGATCGTGCCGGGGCAGGTCGCCGCGAAGCGGCTCACGCCGGTCGCGTGGCAGCAGGTGCCGGGCTGGCAGGACGATTCGCTGATCGGCGCGACGGCCGCGTTGCGGCAGAACTGCGCGCGGCTCGCACGCCAGCCGGCCTGGACGCGCGCTTGCGCGGCCGCCGACCGGCTCGACGAACTCGACGTCAGCAGCGCACGCGCCTTCTTCGAAACGTATTTCACGCCGTTCCAGTTCGCGAATACCGACGGTACGCTCGACGGGCTCGTGACCGGCTATTACGAGCCGCTGCTGCACGGTTCGCGCGTGCGCCGCGGCCCGTATCAGTACGCGCTCTATCGCTGGCCGGCCGGCTATCGCGCGGGCGCCGCGCTGCCCGCACGCGCGCAGCTCGAGCGCGCCGGCATCCTGAACGGCAACGAACTCGTATGGGTCGACGATCCGATCGAGGCGTTCTTCCTGCAGGTGCAGGGCTCGGGGCGCGTGCTGCTCGACGACGGTTCGGTGATGCGGGTCGGCTTTGCCGGTACCAACAACCAGCCGTACCGTTCGATCGGCAAGTGGCTGCTCGATCGGGGCGAGCTGACGCCCGCACAGGCGACGATGCAGGGCATCAAGGCCTGGGCGAAGGCGAACCCCACGCGCGTCGACGCGCTGCTCGACACGAATCCGCGCTTCGTGTTCTTCCGCGACATGCCGACCAAGGAGGATGCGCCGCACGGCGGCGCGGACGGCCCGATCGGCGCGCTCGGCGTGCCGCTGACGCCGGAGCGCTCGATCGCGGTCGATCCGTCGTCGATTCCGCTCGGCACGCCGGTGTTCCTGCAGACCACGCGTCCGCTGACGAATACGCCGATGAACCGGCTCGTGTTCGCGCAGGATACGGGCTCGGCGATCAAGGGCGGCGTGCGGGCAGACTATTTCTGGGGGCTCGGCGACGACGCGGGCGACCAGGCCGGCCGGATGAAGCAGGTCGGCCGGATGTGGCTGCTGTTCCCGAATTCGTGATTTGGGGCAGGGCGGGCTGCCCGGATGGTGGCCCGCGCATGAGACTCGGCATTCGCGGTGCGTCTCCTGCGCGTGGCGCGTGCCGGCCTGATCGCCGGTGTGCCCACGTGATTTCAGTTCGCGTGATCCGGTGAGTGTCACGTCGAACGACGCTTGGAGTAAAGCAGCCCGATCGGCGTTGGCCGACCGGGCTGTTTCGTTTGCAGGCGCGCGCTCGCCGCCGCGCGCCGCACGTGCGTCGCGCGACTTCAGCCCTTGCGTTTGTCGACGACGCGGCGCGCCTTGCCGACCGAGCGCTCGATGCCGTTCACCGGCACCACGTTGATCACGGCCGTCACGCCGATCAGCGACTTGATGTCGTACGCGAGCGCCTGTTTGGCCGCCTGGATCGCCGCGGTATCGGGCGCGGTTTCCGGGCACGGCTCGACGTTGAGCGTCAGCACGTCGAGCGGGCCTTCCTTCGTCAGCACGATCTGATAGTGCGGCGCGAGCGCGCGCTGCTTGAGCAACTGTTCCTCGATTTGCGTCGGGAACACGTTGACGCCGCGCACGATCATCATGTCGTCCGACCGGCCGGTGATCTTCTCCATCCGGCGCATCGTCCGGGCGGTGCCCGGCAACAGGCGCGTGAGATCGCGCGTGCGGTAGCGGATGATCGGCAGCGCTTCCTTCGTCAACGACGTGAACACGAGCTCGCCGAGCTCCCCGTCGGGCAGCACTTCGCCGGTTTCCGGGTCGATGACTTCCGGATAGAAGTGGTCTTCCCAGATGGTCGGACCATCCTTGGTCTCGACGCATTCGGACGCCACGCCGGGGCCCATCACTTCGGACAGCCCGTAGATGTCGACCGCGTCGATGCCCATCCGCTGTTCGATTGCGACGCGCATGTCGTTGGTCCACGGCTCCGCGCCGAAGATGCCGATGCGCAGCGAACTCTTGACGGGATCGAGGCCCTGGCGCTCGATCTCGTCGGCGATCGACAGCATGTAGCTCGGCGTGACCATGATGATGTCGGGCCGGAAATCCTGGATCAGCTGTACCTGCTTTTCGGTCTGGCCGCCGCCGAACGGGATCACGGTGAGGCCTGCGCGCTCGGCGCCGTAGTGCGCGCCGAGCCCGCCCGTGAAGAGCCCATAGCCGTAGCTGACGTGCACCTTGTCGCCGCGGCGCGCACCGGCGGCACGGATCGACCGGGCGACGAGGTTTGCCCACGTGTCGATATCGGCGGCCGTATAGCCGACGACCGTCGGCTTGCCGGTCGTGCCGGACGACGCGTGGATGCGCGAGATCTGGTCTTGCGGCACCGCGAACATCCCGAACGGATAGCTGTCGCGCAGGTCGCCCTTGGTCGTAAACGGAAAGCGCGACAGGTCGGCGAGCGTCTTCAGGTCGTCCGGATGCACGCCCGCTTCGTCGAACTTGCGGCGATAGACGGGCGAGTTGTCATACGCATGCCGGAGCGACCACTTGAGGCGTTCCAGCTGCAGCGCGGTCAGCTCGTCGCGCGAGGCGGTCTCGATCGGCTCGAGCGGTAGCGGGGTAGTCATGCATGTCTCCAGTGTTTGTTATGGGCGAGCCGTCGACGTCAGCGGTCTTCCGGGATGACCGTACCCTTGATCTGGGCAGATTTGCCGCGAAACATCGCAACCGTGTCGCCTGTCTGGTTCGTGACGCGGATGTCGTAGATGCCGTGGCGGCCGGCGCGCGCCTGTTCGACCGCCTCAGCCGTCAGCACGTCGCCGCCGTGCACGGGGCGCAGGAATTCGATCGAGCAGCCGGCCGCGACCGCATTCACGTTGTACGAGTTGCATGCAAACGCGAACGTCGAATCGGCGAGCGTGAAGATGATCCCGCCGTGGCAGGTCTGGTGACCGTTCAGGAATTCGGGCCGCACGCGCATCTGCAGACGGGCGTAGCCGGCGCGTACTTCGGCGATTTCCATGCCGAACGCGCGACTGCACGCATCGGCGTCGTACATGGCCCGCGCGGTGGCGCGGGCGAGCGAGTCGGGGTCGAGGGTGGCGGTCGCGTTCGTCATGTCAGCGCCCCTCGAAGCGCGGTGCACGCTTCTCGATGAAGGCCTTCACACCTTCCGCGTAGTCATGCGACTGGCCGAGCTTGCGCTGCAGGTCGCGTTCCAGATCGAGCTGCTGATCGAGCGTGTTCGTAATGCCGTCTCGCATCGACTGCTTGATCGATGCGATGGCGAGCGTCGGCTGCTGCGCGAGCTGGGTGGCGAGCTGGCGGGCCGTCGCGACGAGCGCATCGTCGTCGACCGCGCGCCAGATCAGGCCCCATTGTTCGGCCTGTTCCGCGCCGAGCTTGTCGCCGGTCAGCGCGAGCCCGAGCGCGCGAGCCATGCCGATGCGTTGCGGCAGGAACCATGTGCCGCCCGAATCGGGTACGAGCCCGATCTTGACGAAGGCTTGAATGAAACTGCTCGAGCGCGCGGCGAACACGAGATCGCACGCAAGTGCGAGATTCGCGCCGGCGCCGGCGGCCGTACCGTTGACGGCGGCGATCACCGGAATCGGCAGACGCTGCAGGCGGCGGATCAGCGGATTGAAATGCTCGTCGATCAGTGTGCCCAGATCGCTGGACGCGCCCGGTGTGAAGTCGAGGTCGGCCAGGTCCTGGCCCGCGCAAAAGCCGCGCCCCGCACCCGTCAGAATCAGCGCGCGTGCACCGGCCGCGTCGACTTCATCGAGCGCCGACTGCAGTTCGCGATGCATCGCCCGCGTGAAGCTGTTCAGCTTGTCGGGGCGGTTGAGCGTGATCGTGGCCACGCACGCGGCCTGATCGATATCCAGCTGGATCGCCTGATAGGACATGCAGTATCTCCGTCATGACTTCGTTATAGGCGCGCGGCGCGTCGGTTACACGCGTTCGATCGCGAGCGCGATGCCCTGGCCGACGCCGATGCACATCGTACAGAGCGCGAAGCGGCCGCCGGTGCGCTCGAGTTGATGGAGCGCCGTGGTGACGAGCCGGGCGCCCGATGCGCCGAGCGGGTGGCCGAGCGCGATCGCACCGCCGTTCGGGTTCACGCGTGGATCGTCGTCGGCGACGCCGAGCATGCGCAGCACGGCGAGACCTTGCGACGCGAACGCCTCGTTCAGTTCGATCACGTCGAACTGGTCGATACGCATGCCGAGCTGGTGCAGCAGTTTCTGCGTGGCCGGCGCGGGACCGATGCCCATCACGCGCGGCTCGACGCCGGCGGTCGCCATGCCGACGACGCGCGCGCGGCGACGCAGGCCATACTGGTCGGCTGCCTGCGCATTGGCGAGCAGCAGCGCGCAGGCGCCGTCGTTGACGCCCGATGCGTTGCCGGCCGTCACGGAGCCGTCGGGGCGTACCACGCCCTTCAGCTTCGCGAGCGCTTCGAGGGACGTTTCGCGCGGATGCTCGTCGCGCGACACGACGACGGGCTCGCCTTTCTTCTGTGGAATCGTGACCGCGACGATTTCCTCAGCGAGCGTGCCGTCCTGCTGGGCCCGTGCGGCCTTCTGCTGGCTGCGCAGCGCGAAGAGGTCCTGATCGGCGCGGCTGATGTGGTAGTCGACCGCGACGTTCTCGGCCGTCTCCGGCATCGAATCGACGCCATACAGCTGCTTCATCAGCGGATTGACGAAGCGCCAGCCGATCGTCGTATCGAAGATGTCGGCCTGGCGCGCGAACGCGCTCGCGGCCTTGCCCATCACGAACGGTGCGCGGGTCATGCTCTCGACGCCACCTGCGATCATGAGGCGCGCTTCACCCGCCTTGATCGCGCGCGCGGCCGTGCCGACCGCGTCCATCCCGGAGCCGCAGAGCCGGTTCAGCGTCGCGCCGGGCACGGCGGTGGGCAGGCCCGCCAGCAGCGCCGACATGCGTGCGACGTTGCGGTTGTCCTCGCCGGCCTGATTCGCGCAACCGTAGATCACATCGTCGATCGCCGCCCAGTCGACGTCGCGATTGCGCTCGATCAGCGCCTTGAGCGGCACCGCGCCGAGGTCGTCGGCACGAACATCTTTCAGTGCGCCGCCGTAGCGGCCGATGGGGGTGCGAATCGCGTCGCAGATGTAGGCGTCTGTCATGGGCGTATCGATGAGTGACGAACCCGCCGGGTGGCGGATTCGTTCATGGTAGAGAACATGGCGGCGTTTGCACGTCGGCCATTAGGGCTATGCCGTCTGGCCAGCTTCCGCAGGTACCGCCTTCGGGGCAACATGGACCCGGCTTTGCACCACGCGGAACCGGTTGGCGACGAACGCGGGGTCGGCCAGCGCCGCGTTGGCCGCCGGGTTCGCGCCCGTTCCGTGGAAGTCGGAGAACGCGGCCGACTGGTTCACGAATACGCCGCCCGTCAGGTTGATCGACAGCGCGACGCCGCCACGCACCGCCGCGTCGTGTGCGGCGTCGAGGATTGCGTCATCGGTGCTGTAGACGGAAAGGGTCAGCGCGCCGTGTTCGGCGGCGATTTCACCGGCCAGATCGAGCGATTGCGCGGTCGAGTCGGTCGCGATCACGAACGAGATCGGGCCGAACCATTCCTGCGTGAATTTTTCGCGGTCGGCCACGTCGAGCTGCAGCACGAGCGGCGTGCGCACACGCGCATCGGGGAAGGCGGGATGCTGGAGAGCCACGCTATCCGCAAGCACGCGGCCGAGCTTGCGCGCGTCGTCGATGCGCGCGGTCACGCCTTCGTTCTGGATTGCGCCGATCAGTTCGACCGAGCGTGCCGGGTCGCCAGTGAGTTTTTGCACGGCAACCGCGATTGCTTGCGCGACTTCGTCGAAGCTCGCATGGCCGTCGGCGGTCCGGATGCCGTCGCGCGGTACGTAGATATTCTGCGGCGCCGTGCACATCTGGCCCGAGTACAGCGCCAGCGAGAACGCGATGTTCTTCGCGGCGGCTTTGAGGTCGTCGGTCGAGTCGATCACGATCTGGTTGACGCCCGCTTTCTCGGTATAGACCTGGGCTTGGTGGGCATGGTGTTCGAGCCACGTGCCGTTTTGCGTGCTGCCGGTGAAGTCGATCAGCTTGATCTCGGGGCGCAGCGCGAGATCCTGGACGAGGGCGCCGTCGTTGGGCTCGGTCGCGAGGAGCGTGACGACGTTCGGATCGAATCCGGCTTCGCGCAGCACGTCGCGGGCGATTCGGACCGTGATGGCAAGCGGCAGGATCGCGCCAGGGTGCGGTTTGACGATCACGGTATTACCGGTTGCCAGATCGGCGAACAGGCCCGGGTAGCCGTTCCATGTCGGGAACGTGCAGCAGCCGAGCACGAGGCCGGTGCCGCGCGGCACGATCGTATAGCGCTTGTGCATCGCAAGGGGAGGGTTCTTGCCTTGCGGCTTTTCCCAGTGTGCATCGGCCGGAATGCGGCGCAGTTCGTCCCATGCATAGGCGACGGCTTCGAGCGCGCGGTCCTGTGCGTGCGGGCCGCCGGCCTGAAACGCCATCATGAAGGCCTGCCCGGTGGTGTGCATCACGCTGTAGGCAATTTCGAAGCTGGCGCGGTTCAGGCGCGCAAGGATTTCGAGGCTAACGCCGATCCACGCGCTCGGGCCGGCTTCGCGCCACGTACGTTGAGCGGCGGCTGCGGCAGCGATCAGTGCGTCCGGCGTGGATTTCGGATACCGGATGCCCAGCGCGATGCCGTATGGCGAGCGCTCGGCGCCGACCGTTTCACCGGACGCGGGCTGGTCAAGCACGAAGGTCTTGTGGAGGTGCGACTTGAACGCCGCCTCGCCGTCTGCGCTTGCGCTTTCCCCGTACACTTTGGGGCTCGGCATTTCGGCGAACGGGCTCCAGTACCCGCGGCTCTCGATGGCGGCGAGTGCGTGTTTCAGCGTGTCTTCGTGCTTCGTGAGCAGGGCATGGGTCATGGCGGCGGCCTGATGAACGTTGAGAGGGATCGGATCGATTAATTAACCGACCGGTTGGTCGGAGAATGGTAGCATCAAACTATTCGCATGTGCGAGGCGTTTCTCATTTCATTGATCGAGGAGAAATAGATGGCTTACGAAAACATCCTGGTGGAGACCCGGGGGCGCGTTGGTCTGGTGACGCTCAACCGCCCGAAGGCGCTGAATGCGCTGAACGATGCATTGATGGACGAGTTGGGTGCCGCGCTGAAGGCGTTCGATGCGGACGACGACATCGGCGCGATCGTCGTGACGGGCAGCGAGAAGGCGTTCGCGGCCGGCGCGGACATCGGCATGATGGCAACCTACTCCTATATGGATGTTTATCGGGGTGACTACATCACGCGCAACTGGGAGGCGGTCCGCGAGATCCGCAAACCGATCATTGCTGCGGTTTCGGGCTTTGCGCTGGGCGGCGGCTGCGAACTCGCGATGATGTGCGACATCATCTTCGCGGCGGACACGGCCAAGTTCGGCCAGCCGGAAATCAAGCTGGGCGTCATGCCGGGGGCGGGTGGCACGCAGCGCCTGCCGCGCGCGGTGTCGAAGGCGAAGGCAATGGACATGTGCCTGACCGCGCGGTTCATGGACGCCGTCGAGGCCGAACGTGCCGGGCTCGTCTCGCGCGTGCTGCCGGCCGACAAGTTGCTCGACGAGGCGATTGCCGCCGCGACGACGATCGCCGAGTTCTCGCTGCCGGCGGTCATGATGGTCAAGGAGTCGGTGAACCGCGCGTACGAGACGACGCTGGCTGAAGGCGTCCACTTCGAGCGCCGGTTGTTCCACTCGTTGTTCGCAACGGAAGACCAGAAGGAAGGGATGGCGGCATTCGTCGAGAAGCGGAAGCCTGTTTTCAAGCACCGCTGATCGGACTGCGTCGGGGCGGGTGTCCGATGGCTGGCCTGTATCGGTTGCGGGCGGGATCGCCTTGTCCGGTTCATCAAAAAAGGCCTCCGTGCGCGACAGCGCACGGAGGCCTTTTCAAAGTTTCTTCACAAAGAGCTTGCGTGGATGGGGGCGGGTGCTTAGAATCACGCCTCTTTCGCGCTACCGGAAACGCGGCGCGGGAGGAGGGAAGCGGTGCTGTTGGGGTTCGGTGGTAACGAGCCGCGGCGGCGCAGGAAGTTGAGCCCCGCAGTCGCAACGAAGTCGTTCAGAAAGTTGTTGACGAGCTGCGAAACACGGTTCATAATCTCGCTTCTCTGCTGCTGAAAACGCAGCGCTGCCGAGGGGTCTC
>NZ_NKFC02000004.1:0-1863525 GCF_002223215.2 Burkholderia sp. AU18528
CCGGAGTGGACGAACCTCTGGTGTACCGGTTGTCACGCCAGTGGCATCGCCGGGTAGCTATGTTCGGAAGAGATAACCGCTGAAAGCATCTAAGCGGGAAACTCGCCTTAAGATGAGATATCCCTGGAGGCTAGACCTCCTTGAAGGGTCGTTCGAGACCAGGACGTTGATAGGTCGGGTGTGTAAGCGCAGTAATGCGTTCAGCTAACCGATACTAATTGCCCGTAAGGCTTGATCCTATAACAAGTCTGTCTCGATGCCCGTTAGCGCTTTAGCGCTTACGGACATCGAGCGTCGAGTGCAAGGCACTCGACGTACGACGGTTGAAGTACCGCGTACGTGTGAGATACAGCTCACAACCCAAATCAAAATTACTGCTTCTTCCAAGATTGGTTCTGTTGGCCATGCCAGCAGAACAACCCCCTTTGCCTGATGACCATAGCGAGTCGGTCCCACCCCTTCCCATCCCGAACAGGACCGTGAAACGACTCTACGCCGATGATAGTGCGGATTCCCGTGTGAAAGTAGGTAATCGTCAGGCTCCCTCAAGCCAAAAACCCCCGCCCGACAAGGCGGGGGTTTTTGCATTTCAGCGATGGAAATGCACGCGGACGGGCAAAGCGTTGCCAAGGTGACCTACCTGAGTGAACTTCCCGTCCGACACATCGATCGCGGCGTCGATTCTCCCAATGGCTGCCATCTCTAGTGATTCAGCCGCATACTGGCCGTATCTCCGATCAAGGTCGCATTTGCTTTGAAGCGCCTCACCGGCAAGCAGTCCAGTGCGGTTGCTTTCCCTCCACCGCACCCGGCACCTCCACTTGGTCTTCGGTCAGATAATCCCCAATCGGTGCGAAATGAACGCGTTATTCAGCGTGTCCACGTAAAATTTGCGAATCCCCATCTCTGCATTCAAGACCATGAACGCCGCCACCCAAGTAGCCCGGGCCGTTTGCCCGCATGATTGTCCGGACACATGCGCAATGCGTGTAACCGTCGAAAATGGCAAGGCGATCAAGGTCACGGGCGATCCCGACCATCCGCCGACGCAGGGCGTGTTGTGTACGAAAGTCAGCCGATACGCGGATCGCGTTCATCATCCCGACCGCCTCACTGTCCCGCTCAAGCGTGTCGGTGCCAAGGGGGAAGGGCGTTTCGTGCCAATCAGCTGGAGCGAGGCGTTCGACGAGATTGGACGTCGACTCGGTGAAATCGCCGCGCGCGCGCCGGAGGCGATCGTGCCATACAGCTATGCGGGAACGATGGGGCTCGTGCAAGGCGAGGGCATCGCGCAGCGCTTTTTTCACAAGCTCGGCGCCTCGCGGCTCGAGCGCACGATCTGCTCGGCAGCCGGCGCAGCGGGGTTGCGATATACGTACGGCGGCAACGTCGGCATGCATCTCGAGTACTTCGAGGAAAGCGAGCTGATTCTGATATGGGGCGCGAATCCGATTGCATCGAGCCTGCACTTCTGGACCCGCGCGCAGGAAGCGAAGCGCCGGGGCGCGCGTCTTGTCGCGATCGACCCGTATCGTTCGCTGACCGCGGAGAAATGCCACCAGCACATCGCATTGAAGCCCGGTACCGATGGCGCGTTTGCGCTCGGCATGATGCATGTGCTGATTACCGAAAACCTGCTCGATCACGGTTACATCGCCGACCATACGCTCGGCTTCGACGCGCTCAAGGCGCGCGCCATGTCCTATCCGCCGGAACGCGTTGCGCAGATCTGCGGCATCGACCCATCGGAACTGATCGATCTTGCGCGTCGCTACGGCGCCACCCGCAAGGCTTCGATCCGCCTCAACTACGGCATGCAGCGCGTTCGCGGCGGCGGCAATGCCGTGCGCGCGATCGCCAGCCTGCCGGCGTTGACCGGGGCATGGCGCGATCGGGCCGGTGGGCTGCTGCTCTCGTCGTCGGAATCCGCACCGGTCAACCAAGCGGCGCTGCTGCGTCCGGATCTGATGCCGGGTTGGCCGCACAAGCTGCCGCGCATCATCAACATGAATGCGATCGGCGACGCGTTGCTGCACCCGGGCGACGCGACATTCGGGCCGAAAGTCGAAGCGGTGATCGTGTACAACTCGAATCCGGTCGCGGTCGCGCCCGATTCGTCGAAGGTCGCCGCAGGCTTCGCACGCGACGATCTGTTCACGGTCGTTCTAGAGCACTTCAAGACAGATACGGCCGATTTCGCCGACATTGTCTTGCCGGCGACCACGCAGCTCGAACATCTGGATGTCCATAAGTCGTACGGCCACACCTACGTGATGGCAAACCTGCCGGCGATTCCGCCGGTGGGCGACGCGCGGCCGAACACGGAGATCTTTCGCGGGATCGCACGCAGTATGGGACTCGACGAGCCCGCGCTCTATCACAGCGACGAAGAGGTCGCGCGCGCGGCGCTTCGCTGGGACGATCCGGCGCTCGACAGCGACTGGGACACGCTGAAGCAGGCCGGCTGGCTGAAGCTCAAGCTGCCGGACGCGCCGTTCGCGAACGGCGGCTTCCGCACGCCTTCGGGAAAGTGCGAGTTCTACAGCCCGCGGCTCGAGCAGATGGGCAAGGACCCCGTCCCCGACTACCTGCCGCCGTTCGAGTCGGCCGAGGCCGCGCCCGAGCTCGCCGCACGCTATCCGCTGGCGATGATTTCGCCGCCGGCCCGCCACTTCCTGAACAGCACGTTCGTGAACGTCGACAGCCTGCGTTCGACGGAAGGCGAGCCGCATCTCGACATGCACCCGTCCGACGCCCGCGCGCGCGGCATCGCGGAGGGCGACGTCGTCCGCATCTTCAATGACCGCGGCTCGATGCAGGCGCTCGCGCGAATTACCGATCGTGCGCGTGCCGGGCTGGTCGTCGGGTTGTCGATCTGGTGGAAGAAGCTGTCGCCGGACGGCAGGAACGCGAACGAAGTGACGAGCCAGGCGCTGACCGATCTGGGCAATTCGGCGACGTTTTACGATTGTCTTGTGGAAGTTGAGCGGATTTGATCGATTATTGCCGTATGATCAGACGATATCGATAGGGAAGTTCGAAGTGGACATCTAACCCTGTTGTCTCGGGGCGGGGGAGCCGTTAGGATGCGTTTTAGCACGACCATTCGAAAATCTGTGAGGAGACGCGCGGTATGGACAAAATTTGGCTGAAATCGTACCCACCCGGCGTTCCAGCCGAAATTGACTCCTCGCCTTATCCGTCTGTCCCTGACCTGCTCGACGAGAGCTTCCGTCAGTATCGGGACCGTACCGCGTTCGTCTGCATGGGCAAGGGCATCACGTACGGCGAACTCGACACGCTGTCGCGCGAGTTCGGTGCGTGGCTGCAATCCCGCGGTCTGGCACGCGGGGCGCGCGTCGCGATCATGATGCCGAACGTGCTGCAATACCCGGTGACGATCGCCGCGGTATTGCGCGCCGGCTATACCGTGGTCAACGTCAATCCGCTCTATACGCCGCGCGAGCTCGAGCATCAACTGAAGGACAGTGGTGCCGAGGCGATCGTCATCCTGGAGAATTTCGCGTCGACGCTGCAGGCCGTCATCGCCAATACGGCCGTCAAGCACGTGGTCGTCGCATCGATGGGCGACCTGCTGGGCATCAAGGGATGGCTCGTCAATTACGTCGTGCGCAACGTGAAGAAGATGGTGCCGGCGTGGCAACTGCCGTCGTTCACGCGCTTCAAGGCCGCGCTGTCCGAAGGCGCGCGGCAGACGTTCAAGCCGCAGAAAATCGGCCCCGACGACGTCGCGTTCCTGCAGTACACGGGTGGTACGACCGGCGTCGCGAAGGGGGCGACGCTGCTGCACCGGAACATCGTGTCGAACGTGCTGCAGGCGGGCGCCTGGCACCATCCGGCTCATGAGAAATTCCCGGACGTGAAACAGTTCGTGACGGTCGTCGCACTGCCGCTGTATCACGTGTTCGCGCTGACCGTCTGCGGTTTCCTGACGATGCGCACGGGCGGCATGGGCATCCTGATTCCGAACCCGCGCGACATCGCCGGCATGATCAAGGAGCTGAAGGGCTACCAGATCTCGACGATTCCGGCCGTCAACACGCTGTACAACGCGCTGCTGAACCATCCCGAATTCGGTCAGCTCGACCTGTCGAAGCTCGTGATCGCCAACGGTGGCGGCATGGCGATCCAGGAAGGCGTGGCGAAGCGCTGGTATGAAAAGACCGGCACCGCGATCATCGAAGGATACGGGTTGTCCGAAACGTCGCCGGTGGCCACCTGCAACCCCGTGACGGCGACCGAATACAGCGGCACGATTGGTCTGCCGCTGCCGTCGACCGAAGTCGCGATCCGCGACGATGCCGGCAACGACGTCCCGCTCGGCGAACCCGGCGAGATCTGCATCCGCGGACCGCAGGTGATGGCCGGCTACTGGAACCGGCCGGATGAGACCGCGAAGGTCATGTTCGCGGACGGCTTCTTCAAGACGGGCGATGTCGGCGTGATGGATGCGCGCGGCTACGTGAAGATCGTCGATCGCAAGAAGGACATGATTCTCGTATCCGGCTTCAACGTGTATCCGAATGAAGTCGAGGACGTGGTGGCGTCGCATCCGGGCGTATTCGAGGTGGCGGCGGTCGGCGTGCCGGACGAGCATTCCGGCGAAGCCGTGAAGCTGTTCGTCGTGAAAAAGGATCCGGCGCTGACCGACAAGGACATCCTCGCCTATTGCAAGGAGCGGCTCACCGGGTACAAGCGGCCGAAGCTGGTCGAGTTCCGCACGGAGCTGCCGAAGACGAACGTCGGCAAGATCCTGCGGCGCGAACTGCGCGACGGACGCGCGTAACGCGCGCAACGATGCGATCGAACGAGAAAGCCCGGCACTTGCCGGGTTTTTTGTCTGTGGGGCGGGCTGGATGACGGAAGCGCGCGCTACGTGCGGGAGACCGCGGCAAGCCTCGCGTTTCGGCCTGACGGTCGGGGGGAAGGGACGGCGCGCCACGACGTACGTCTACCGTCGACCCGCTCGACCCACTGCCGCCGCCCCGCCACCCGCCGGCCTCCCCGCCGCCCCGGAAAAGAAAAAGGCGCCCGAAGGCGCCTTCAATATGCCGCGGCTTGTCAGACAAGCTGATTAGAACTTGTGACGGATACCGACGCGTGCCGCGACCTGATTGCTCGTGCTCGACCCGGCCAGACCGTTGATCGCTGCCGTTGCCTTCAGGACGTTGCCGTTCGAATCGAGCACGTTGCCCGATGCGTGCTGGTACACGCCGATCGCGTAGACGTCGGTGCGCTTCGACAGGAAGTAGTCGACGCCCAGCGAGCCCTGGTGGTACTTGGCCGCCGAGTTGCCGTCGATCTTGCTGCCTTGCGTGTAGTCGTACGCCGCGCCGAGGATCAACGCCGGGGTCAACTGGTACTTGAAGTTGATTTCGCCGTTGTTGAACGTCGCGGTCTGGTTCACGAACGGGCCCGCCGAGAAGCCCTTGAACTTCGTGTTCGAGTACGTCGCACCGATCGTCGCCGCGCCGAACGTGTAGGCACCGCCCGCGCCGATGACCTGGTACGTGTTCGCGTTGTTCGCGTACGCGCCGTAGATCGGCGACGAGACCGACGAAGACGTCGAGCCGTTGTTGAACATGCCGCCGAACTGGTTCGGCGTGCGTGCGTTCAAGTAACCGACGCCCAACACCAACGGGCCGTTGGTGTAGCCGGCGCCGAGCGACCAGACCTGGTTCTTCGAGAACTGGCCCGCCTGACCGCCGAAGCTGTACAGGCCGCCGAACGTGAGGCCGCCGTAGTTCGCGCTCGTGAACTTGACCGCGTTGTTCACGCGATACGCGTTGTTGAAGTTGTCGAGGTCGCCCGGGTGAGCGGCGATGTAGCCGCCCCACTGGTCGCCTGCCTCGAGCGGGCCGACGAAGTCGACGACGGAGTCGTACTGACGACCCAGCGTGACCGTACCGTACGGGCTCGACAGGCCGACGTAAGCCTGACGACCGAACATCAGGCCGCCCTGACCGAGCCTGCCGCTGTTCACGTCGAAACCGTTTTCGAGGGTGAAGATCGCCTTCAGGCCGCCACCGAGATCTTCGGTGCCGCGCAGGCCGAAGCGGCTGCCTTGCATCACGCCGCTGGCGAGGCCGTACAGGTGCTTGCCGCCTGCGTTGTTGTTGAAGAGGAAGCCTTCATCGATGATGCCGTAAAGCGTCACGCTGCTTTGCGCATGGGCAGCGCCAGCGAACGCGCCCAGCGCGACGAGCGCGAGAAGCGACTTTTTCATTAGCGGATCTCCAAGAATCACTGAATTTTTTTGACGGGGCGGATAGTTATGTTCTGTCGACGAGCCCCATCAACTTCGCAAGAAGTCGGACGTAATGTAGCAAAGCCGATTTTTGCCACAAAGCGAAATGCTGCTGCTCAAGGTCGCCATGTTTCCTTTATGCAACAATGGTTAAAATCACGGGTTAACCGCAATTTCCGCTGAATAATCAAGTCGGTTACGCAGCGGACTCGTGCCTTTGCCGCGCGCAGCGGCACCTGCAGCCAGGAGAACAGGATGGTGTTGGATGAACTGATCAGCGAATTCGATCGTGGCCTGCGATCGCTGACCGGCATTAGCCGGATGAGCCGGCCGGTGCCCGTGCCGGCCGATGCGCCGGACGTCGAACTGACGCTCGCCGAGCGCACGCACGCGGCCGGACTGATGCGTGTGAACCACGTCGGCGAGGTCTGCGCGCAGGCGCTCTACCAGGCGCAGAAGCTCACCGCGCGCACGGCGTCGGCGAAGGCGATGTTCGAGGAGGCCGCGCGCGAGGAGGAGGATCACCTCGCGTGGACCGCGCACCGGCTGAAGGAACTCGACTCGCGGCCGAGCCTGCTGAACCCGCTGTGGTATGCCGGCGCGCTCGCGATCGGCGTGGCGGCCGGCACCCTCGGCGACAAGGTCAGCCTCGGCTTCATGGCCGAGACGGAGCGGCAGGTCGAGAGCCATCTCGAAGGTCACATGTCGGAGTTGCCGGCCACCGACGCCGCGTCGCGCGCCATCGTCGACCAGATGCGGATCGACGAAGTGAAGCACGGGAAGGCCGCGACCGACGCCGGCGGGATCGAGCTGCCGCTGCCCGCGCGGATGCTGATGCGTGCCGCGTCGAAAGTCATGACGAGCACCGCGTACTATCTCTGAGATTTGCGCCGGGGCGGCGTGGGACGTCGCCCCGGTTCGCCGCCTCCGGTATCGCCCGCCTACTCCTCGTTTTCCCGCCCCCGAAAGCCCCGTCCGCACGCCCGTCTGGCCCGTCTTTCTCACGTATCACCTTCACAAGTTGCACTAGCTCATTCATTTATAACGGTTTTTGGTATGAGGGGTCGCATGAGCTTGTGCGCGTAAGTCCTTGTTCTAACTAACAAAATTCGTCAAAAAAGCGGGCCGCTCCCTTGACCGTGCCACACCCTTCCACTAAAGTGGGAGACAGTGTGAGAAAGTGTATTTTTGTGTGATTTAGCAGGCTGTTCCGGCTAAATTCTCAGCATTGAGCGGGTGCTTCGGTGCCCTGAACGGGAGAGCGGAAAGTGTTCCAAGGGGCGTCGGCGCTGACGCTCGATGCGAAAGGGCGGATGTCGGTGCCGGCTCGCTATCGCGAAGCGCTGCAAGGACAGGCAGAAGGACGGGTGACTGTGACCAAGCACCCGGACGGCTGCCTGTTGCTGTTTCCGCGCCCCGAATGGGAAGTGTTCCGCGCCAAGATCGCCGCGCTGCCGATGGACGCGCACTGGTGGCGGCGAATTTTTCTCGGCAATGCGATGGATGTCGATCTCGACAGCGCGGGCCGGATTCTCGTATCGCCCGAGCTGCGCATGGCAGCCGGACTGGAAAAGGAAGTCATGTTGTTGGGAATGGGTAGTCACTTCGAGCTGTGGGATTCGCAGACCTACAACGCGAAGGAGCAGGCAGCGATGGCGCAGGGCATGCCCGACGCGCTGAAGAATTTCACGTTCTGATTGCGGTGACGGAGACGCCCGCGATGGGAAATGAATTGCGGCATCGGACGGTGCTGTTGGATGAGGCGGTCGAGTCGCTCGTGACGCGGCCGGACGGCGTGTATGTCGACGGCACGTTCGGGCGCGGCGGTCACAGCCGCGCGGTGCTCGCGCGGCTGGCGGCGGCCGGGCGGCTGATCGCGTTCGACAAGGATCCGAGGGCGATCGAGACGGCGCAGGGCATCGAGGATGCGCGCTTCTCGATCGTGCATGACAGCTTTGCATCGATGCGCGACGCGCTTGCGGCGCGCGGCGTCGAGAAGGTGTCGGGGGTGTTGCTGGACCTGGGCGTGTCCTCGCCGCAGGTGGACGATCCGGCGCGCGGCTTCAGTTTCCGCGCCGATGGTCCGCTGGACATGCGAATGGATCCGACGCGTGGCGAGTCGGCGGCCGAATGGCTCGCGCGGGCTTCGGTGCAGGAATTGACGGAGGTGATACGGGATTATGGGGAAGAACGGTTTGCTTTTCAGATTGCAAAGGCGCTTGTTGCTCGCCGGGCAGAGTCCGACCGTCTTGGGCCTCTCGACACCACGGGCGAGCTTGCCCAAATCGTGGGTCACGTCGTCAAAACCCGTGAGAAGGGCAAGGATCCGGCAACCCGCACCTTTCAGGCTATACGGATTCACGTCAATCAAGAGCTTGCGGACCTGCAAGTCGTACTAGACGCGGCACTGTCGTTGCTGGAGCAAGGGGGGCGGCTGGTGGTCATCAGCTTTCATTCACTCGAGGACCGGATCGTCAAGCGATTCATGCAGGCGCACGCGAGTGCGCCTGCGGTCGATCGTCGCCTGCCGATCCGTGCCGTCGATCTCCCGAGCCCGCCGCTCAAGATCATCAGCCGCCAGTTTCCGAGCGACGCGGAAGTCGCCGCGAATCCGCGCGCCCGCTCGGCCGTGATGCGCATCGCGGAGCGCGTCACACCATGAGCCGCCTCAATATCTTCCTGCTGATCATCGTGATGGGTTGCGCGCTGTCGGTCGTCAACTCGACGAACCAGCAACGCCAGATCTTCATCCAGCTGCAGCGCGCGCAGTCGCAGGAGCGTCAGCTCCAGCAGGACTACGCGCAGCTTCAATATCAGCAGAGCGCGCTGTCGAAGACGTCGCGCATCGAGCAGCTCGCGAACGATTCGCTGAAGATGCAGGCGATCTCGACGGGCCGCACGCAATACCTGACGCTGCCGCCGGGCGCCGCGAAGGCGATCGACGCGCCGATCCCGGCGTCGGCCGACACGGCCGGCAAGGGCAAGGGAGGCACGCGATGAAGCCGTCCCCGAAGCGCCAGAACGTGAAGTTCTCGTCGAGCCCGGTGCTGGGCGTGCATCTGCCGATGTGGCGCTCGAAGCTCGTCGTGTTCCTACTGTTCATGGCGTTCGTCGCGCTGGCCGCGCGGGCGTTCTGGATCCAGGGGCCCGGCAACGCGTTCTATCAGAAGCAGGGCGAAAGCCGCTACCAGCGCACGATCGAACTGCCCGCGACGCGCGGCAAGATCCTCGACCGCAACGGGCTCGTGCTCGCGACGAGCCTGCCCGTGCGCGCGATCTGGGCGATTCCCGACGCGGTGCCGGACGATCTCGACGCCGACAAGATCAACCAGCTCGGCAAGCTCCTCGGCATGACGCCGAAGGAACTGCGCGTGAAGCTGTCGGAAGACAAGGGCTTCGTCTATGTGAAGCGCCAGGTGCCGATCGACGTCGCGGACAAGGTCGCCGCGCTCGACATTCCCGGCATCTATCAGCGCAACGAGTACAAGCGCTTCTACCCGGAAGGCGAGATCACCGCTCACCTGATCGGCTTCACGAACGTCGAGGACGAAGGGCAGGAAGGCGTCGAGCTGGGCGACCAGAAGATGCTGTCCGGCACGTCGGGCATGCGTCGCGTGATCAAGGACCGGATGGGGCACATCGTCGAGGATGTCGCCGAGCAGATCCCGCCGCACAACGGCACCGACGTCGACCTGTCGATCGACAGCAAGATCCAGTACATCGCGTACGCGAACCTGAAGGCCGCCGTCGAGAAGTTCAAGGCGAAGGCCGGCGCGGCGATGGTCGTCGACGTGCGTACCGGCGAAGTGCTCGCGCTCGTCAACTATCCGACGTACAACCCGAACGACCGCTCGCGCATGACCGGCGAGCAGTTGCGCAACCGGATCATGACCGACGTGTTCGAGCCAGGCTCGATCATGAAGCCGTTTACGGTATCGCTCGCGCTCGACTTGCACCGCGTGACGCCGAACACGCTCGTCGAGACGGGCAACGGGCATTTCGTGCTCGACGGCGCGCCGATTACCGATGACGCCGGCTTCGGCACGCTGACGGTCGGCGGCGTGATCCAGAAGTCGAGCAACATCGGCGCGACGAAGATCGCGATGACGATGCGGCCCGAGGAAATGTGGAACATGTATACGAGCATCGGCCTCGGCCAGGCGCCGAAGGTCGGCTTCCCGGGCGCGGTGGCCGGCCGCCTGCGGCCGTGGAAGAGCTGGCGCCGCATCGAGCAGGCGACGATGTCGTACGGCTACGGGCTGTCGGTGTCGCTGTTCCAGCTCGCGCGGGCGTATACGGCGATCGCGCACGACGGCGAGCTGATGCCCGTGACCATTTTCAAGACCGACCCCAACCAGCCGATCGCGGGCACGCAGGTGTTCAACCCGACCACCGCGCGCGAAGTACGCGCGATGCTCGAGACGGTCGTCGCGCCGGGCGGCACGTCGCCGGATGCGGCCGTGCCGGGCTATCGCGTCGGCGGCAAGAGCGGCACCGCGTACAAGCACGAAGGCCACGGCTACACGCGCAAGTACCGCGCGTCGTTCGTCGGGATGGCGCCGATGCCGAACCCGCGCGTCGTGATCGCGGTGTCGGTCGACGAGCCGACGGCCGGCAGCCACTTCGGTGGCCAGGTGTCGGGCCCCGTATTCTCGGCGATCGCCGGCGACACGATGCGCGCGTTGAACGTCCCGCCGAACATGCCGATCAAGCAGCTCGTCGTGTCCGGCGATTCGCCGGATTCCGCCGCCGCAAAAGGCCCGCAAAAGCTGGCTACGGGGGGCGGCGCGAAGCATATGATCGTATCCAGCACGACCCGTAATTCACCAGGAGTTGTTCGATGAGCGCCGCCCGCAGTTCCCATCCGGCGCATCAGCAGATCGCAGCCGCGCTCGCGTGGCTGCGTCAGCATGTGGCCCCCGCGGCGCAACTGCATGCCGACACGCGCAGCCTCGAGGCTGGCGACGTGTTCGTCGCGTATGCGGTCGACGGGGCAGATAACCGCGCTTTCATGGCCGACGCCGTCGCACGCGGCGCGGCCGCCGTGCTGTATCAGCCGGAAGGGCTGGTCGACGCGCCGGCCGTACCCGTCGCGCTCGCGGTGCCGGCGCTCGATCAACTCGCCGGCGAGATCGCCAGCGGCTGGTACGGCGATCCGAGCGACAGCCTGCTCGCGATCGGTGTCACGGGCACGAACGGCAAGACGTCGTGCACGCAATGGATCGCCACCGCACTGACGGCGCTGCGCGAGCCGTGCGCGGTGATCGGCACGCTCGGCACCGGGATGCCCGGCCAGCTCGTGCCGACGGGCTTCACGACGCCCGACGCGCCGCAGCTGCAGCGCAGCCTCGCGCAATTGCGCGACGCGGGCGCGCAGGCCGTGGCGATGGAAGTATCGTCGCACGCGCTGCACCAGGGGCGCGTGAACGGAACGGCGTTCGACATCGCGGTGTTTACGAACCTCACGCAGGATCACCTCGACTATCACGGCACGTTCGATGCGTACGAGGCCGCGAAGGCGAAGCTGTTCGCATGGCGCGGCCTGCGCGCGGCGGTGATCAACCGCGACGACGCGGCAGGCCGCCGCCTGCTCGAGAAACTGGCCGGCCGCGTGCGCACGATCGCGTACGGAATCGGCGACGCACCGGCGCCCGACGCCGATCGCGCGCTGGTCGCGCTCGACGTGCGCGCCACCGCGACGGGTACCGCATTCCGCCTGCGTTCGTCGTGGGGCGACGCGGACGTCGAGGTCGGCACGCTCGGCACGTTCAACGTCAGCAACCTGCTTGCCGTGCTCGGTTCGCTGCTCGCGGCCGACGTGCCGTTCGACGCGGCACTCGCCGAGATCGAGCGGCTCGAGTCGGTCAACGGCCGGATGCAGCGGCTTGGCGGCCGGCTGCAGAACGACGAACCGCTCGTGGTGATCGACTACGCACACACGCCCGATGCGCTCGAAAAGACGCTCGATGCGCTGCGCCCGATCGCCGCGGCGCGCGGTGGCCGGCTGATTTGCATGTTCGGCTGCGGCGGCGATCGCGATGCGACGAAGCGCCCGCTGATGGGCGCGATCGTGGAGCGGCTTGCCGACGAAGCAGTCGTCACGAGCGACAACCCGCGCAGCGAAGATCCGCAGCGCATCATCGATCAGGTCGTCGCGGGCATGACCGCACCCGATCGCGCACGCCGTATCGAGGATCGCGCGAGCGCGATCCTGCAGGCCGTGCGCGGTGCCGCACGCGAGGACGTCGTCGTGCTGGCCGGCAAGGGCCACGAGGCCACGCAGGAAATCATGGGCAAGAAACGCGCATTCTCCGACCAGGACCACGCACGGCTCGCGCTCGCGGCGCGCGCGACGCACGGCAAGGGAGGCGCCGAATGACGATGCTCAGTCTCGGCGAAGCCGCCCGCCTGATTCCCGGCGCCACCATCCACGGCGACGCGGGTGTTACGTTCGATCGCGTGTCGACCGACAGCCGCACGGTCGGTCCGGGCGACCTGTTCGTCGCGCTGAAGGGCGAGCGCTTCGACGCGCACGACTTTCTCGGCGACGTCGCCGCGCGCGGAGCGGCCGCGGCGCTCGTCGCGCACGCGCCGGCGGGCATCGCGATGCCGATGATCGAAGGCGGCGAAACGCGCGCCGCGCTCGGCGCGCTCGCGCATGGCTGGCGCATGCGGTTCCCGCTGCCGCTCGTCGCGGTGACGGGCAGCAACGGCAAGACGACCGTCAAGGAAATGATCGCGTCGATCTTCGCGGCGGCGGTAGGCGCCGACGCGCGGCTCGCGACGGCCGGCAACCTGAACAACGATGTCGGCCTGCCGCTGACGCTGCTGCGCCTGTCGGCCGCGCATCGTCTCGCGGTGATCGAGATCGGCATGAACCACCCGGGCGAAACCGAAGTCCTCGCGCGTCTTACCGCGCCGACGGTGGCGCTCGTCAACAACGCGCAGCGCGAGCACCAGGAATTCATGGCGACGGTCGAAGCCGTCGCGCTCGAACACGCAGCCGTGATCCATGCGCTGCCGCCGGACGGCGTCGCGGTGTTCCCGGCCGACGACGCGTACGCAAGCATCTGGCGCGTCGCGGCGACCGGCAACCGGATCCTCGATTTCGCGCTGCACGACGCCGAACGGCAGAACGACGCGCAGGTCGTCGGTCGCCTGCACGGCGGCGAACTCGCGATCGACACGCCGGCGGGTGCCGTCACGGTGCGGCTGCGCGCGCTCGGCGAACACAACGCGCGCAACGCACTCGCCGCGACGGCCGCTGCGCTCGGCGCCGGCGTCGCGCTGTCGGCGATCCGGCAGGGGCTCGAATCGTTCGAACCGGTCAAGGGCCGGCTGCAGGTGAAGCAGGCGAGCGTCGGCAGCCTCGCCGGCGCGACGGTCGTCGACGATACCTACAACGCGAACCCCGATTCGATGCGCGCCGCGATCGACGTGCTCGCCGCGCATCCGGCGCCGCGCGTGCTGGTGATCGGCGACATGGGCGAGGTCGGCGATGAAGGGCCGGCCTTCCACCGCGAGATCGGCGCGTACGCGCGCGAACGCGGGATCGACGCGCTGTTCGCGCTCGGCGACGCATCACGCGACGCGTGCACGGCCTACGGCGACACCGCACGCCATTTCGGCGACGTCGGCGCGCTCGTGTCGGCGCTGCTCGCGGCCGGTTACGGCGCGCAGGCGACGGTGCTCGTGAAGGGCTCGCGGTACATGAAGATGGAGCGCGTGGTCGACGCGCTGACGAACCAACCCGCGGCGGGCACGGTGCCCGCCGCACACTGAGTAGAAGGAAGGAAGCATGCTGCTGGCGCTGGCGCAATGGCTGCAAGGAGACGCAAGCTTTTTGCGCTTGTTCACGTACCTCACGTTCCGTGCGGTGATGGCCACCATCACCGCGCTCGGGATCGGGCTCGTGTGCGGACCGTGGGTGATCCGCAAGCTGACGCAAATGAAGGTCGGGCAGGCCGTGCGCAAGGACGGCCCGCAGACCCACCTCGTCAAGTCCGGCACGCCGACGATGGGCGGCGTGCTGATCCTGATCGGCATCGCGGTCGCGACGCTGCTGTGGGGCGACCTGACGAACCGTTTCATCTGGATCGTGATGCTCGTCACGTTCGGTTTCGGCGTGATCGGCTGGGTCGACGATTACCGCAAGGTCGTCCACAAGGACCCGCGCGGGATGTCGTCGCGCGAGAAGTATTTCTGGCAGTCGGTGATCGGACTGTTCGCGGCCGTCTATCTCGCGTTCAGCGTGTCCGAGGCGAACAACGTGCGCGTGTTCGACCTGTTCATGGCGTGGGTGAGGAGCGGCCTGTCGATGGGGCTGCCGGCGCGCGCCGACCTGATGCTGCCGTTCCTGAAGTCGATCAGCTACCCGCTCGGCGTGTGGGGCTTCATCGTGCTGACCTACTTCGTGATCGTCGGCGCGAGCAACGCGGTGAACCTCACCGACGGCCTCGACGGCCTCGTGATCATGCCGGTCGTGCTGGTCGGCGCGTCGCTGGGTGTGTTCGCGTACGTGATGGGCAGTGCGGTCTATTCAAAATACCTGCTGTTTCCGCACATCCCCGGCGCGGGCGAACTGCTGATCTTCTGTTCCGCGATGGGCGGAGCCGGGCTCGCGTTCCTTTGGTACAACACGCACCCCGCGCAGGTGTTCATGGGCGACGTCGGCGCGCTGGCGCTGGGCGGCGCGCTCGGCACGGTCGCGGTGATCGTGCGCCAGGAAATCGTGCTGTTCATCATGGGCGGCATCTTCGTCGCGGAAACGCTGTCGGTGATGCTGCAGGTGTCGTGGTTCAAGTACACGAAGAAGCGTTATGGCGAAGGCCGGCGCCTGCTGAAGATGGCGCCGCTGCATCACCATTTCGAATTGTCCGGCTGGAAGGAAACGCAGGTGGTCGTGCGTTTCTGGATCATCACGCTGATGCTGTGCCTGTTCGGTCTGACCACCCTCAAGCTGCGGTAAAGGAAAGGTAACAAGGATGTCTGGCGAGATGTTTGGAGATCGGCAACGGCCGATGGTGCTCGTACTGGGGCTCGGGGAATCGGGTCTCGCGATCGCGCGATGGTGCGCGAGGCACGGGTGCCGGCTGCGTATTGCCGATACCCGCGAGGCGCCGCCGAACCTTGCCGCGCTGCAGGCCGAAGGCATCGACGCGGAATTCGTCGGCGGGGCGTTCACGCCCGCGCTGCTCGACGGCGGCGTCGAGATCGTCGGGCTGAGCCCCGGGCTGTCGCCGCTGGAGCCGGCGCTCGCGGCGCTGGTCGCGGCCGCGAACGAGCGCGGCATCGCGGTATGGGGCGAGCTGGAATTCTTCGCGCAGGCGCTGCGCGCGCTCGGCACGAGCGGCTACCAGCCGAAGGTGCTCGCGATTACCGGCACCAACGGCAAGACCACGACGACGAGCCTCACGGGCCTGCTGTGCCAGCGCTCGGGCAAGAAGGTCGCGGTCGCGGGCAACATCAGCCCGGCGATGCTCGACCGGCTCGCGAGCGCGATCGACGAAACCGCGTTGCCGGACGTCTGGGTGCTCGAACTGTCGAGCTTCCAGCTCGAGACCGCACGCACGTTCGCGCCCGATGCGGCCGCGATCCTCAACATCACGCAGGACCACCTCGACTGGCACGGCAGCTTCGACGCGTACGCGCAGGCAAAGGGCCGGATCTTCGGCGCGACGACGACGCGCGTGCTGAACCGCGACGACGCGGCCGTGATGAAGTTCGCGCCGGCAGCCGGCGCGGCCGACGCGCCGCGCACGGTCACGTTCGGCCTGAACGAGCCGACGCAGGACGGCGACTACGGGCTGTCGCGCGACAACGGCATCGCGTGGCTGGTGGAGGCCGTCGATCGCGACGCGCCGGATGAGGCGACGACCCGCCGGCGCAAGCGCGACGCCGCGCACACGCCCGACATCGCGCAGAAGCGCCTGATGCCGGCCGACGCGCTGCGCATCCGCGGGCTGCACAACGCCGCGAACGCGCTGGCCGCGTTTGCGCTCGCTCGCGCGATCGATCTGCCGGCCGCGCCGCTGCTGCACGCGCTGCGCGAATACCGCGGCGAAGCGCATCGCGTCGAAGTGATCGCGACGATCGACGACGTCGACTACGTCGACGATAGCAAGGGGACGAACGTCGGCGCGACGGTGGCCGCGCTCGACGGGCTCGCGCAGAAGACCGTGCTGATCGCGGGCGGCGACGGCAAGGGGCAGGATTTCGCGCCGCTCGTCGCGCCGGTCGCGCGCTGGTGCCGCGCGGTGATGCTGATCGGCCGCGACGCGCCGGCGCTGCGCGACACGCTCGCCGAAACGGGCGTGCCGCTCGCCGACCACGCGACGCTCGAAGGCGCGGTGCGCGCGGCGGCCGAGCTGGCCGAGCCGGGCGATGCGGTGCTGCTGTCGCCCGCGTGCGCGAGCCTCGACATGTTCAGGAACTACGCCCATCGCGCGGAAGTGTTCCGCGCGGCGGTCGACGCCATCGCCATCGACAAAGGAGCGACGCCATGAGCTGGTCCGATCGCCTCGTCTCCCGTTTCAACGACCGACGCGACACCGGCGGCAACGCCGCGGGCGGCCGCGTCGCATCGGCCACGCGCGCCGCGACGGGCGGCCTCGCCAGCGTCGTCAACGGCGTGCGTCCGACCCGTTCGCGGATGCTCGATTTCGACTATTCGCTGCTGTGGGTCGCGATCGCGCTGCTCGGGCTCGGCGTCGTGATGGTGTATTCGGCGTCGATCGCGATGCCCGATTCGCCAAAATACGCGTCGTATCACGATTACGCGTTCCTGATGCGCCACTGCGTGTCGCTCGGCGTCGCGTTCGGCGCGGCGGTGATCGCGTTCCGCGTGCCGGTGTCGACCTGGGATAAATACGCGCCGCATCTTTTCCTGATCGCGCTCGTCGGCCTCGTGATCGTGCTGATCCCGCACGTCGGCAAGGGCGTGAACGGTGCGCGCCGCTGGATTCCGCTCGGCATCACGAACATGCAGCCGTCGGAAATCATGAAGCTCGCGGTGACGATTTACGCGGCGAACTACACGGTGCGCAAGCAGGAATACATGCAGAGCTTCGCGAAGGGCTTCCTGCCGATGGCGTTCGCGGTCGGTCTCGTCGGCGCGCTGCTGCTGCTCGAGCCCGACATGGGCGCGTTCATGGTGGTCGCCGCGATCGCGATGGGCGTGCTGTTCCTCGGCGGCGTGAACGGCAAGCTGTTCGGCGGCCTCGTCGCGACGGCGGTCGGCACGTTCACGATGCTCGTGTGGCTGTCGCCGTGGCGTCGCGAGCGGATCTTCGCGTATCTCGATCCGTGGGACGAACGCTACGCGCAGGGCAAGGCCTACCAGCTCACGCACTCGCTGATCGCGTTCGGCCGCGGCGAATGGTTCGGCGTCGGTCTCGGCGGTAGCGTCGAGAAGCTGAACTACCTGCCGGAAGCGCATACCGACTTCATCCTCGCGGTGATCGGCGAGGAGCTCGGTTTCATCGGCGTGCTGGTCGTGATTCTGCTGTTCTACTGGATCGTGCGCCGCGCGTTCGAGATCGGCCGCCAGGCGCTCGCGCTCGATCGCACGTTCGCGGGCCTGATGGCGAAGGGCATCGGCATCTGGTTCGGCGCGCAGACGTTCATCAACATGGGCGTGAACCTTGGGCTGCTGCCGACCAAGGGCCTGACGCTGCCGCTCGTGAGCTACGGCGGTTCGGGCATTTTGCTGAACTGCGTCGCGCTCGCGGTGCTGCTGCGGGTCGATTACGAAAATCGCGTACTGATGCGGGGAGGGAAGGTATGACCTCCCCGCGTCAGTACGCGATTTCGGTGAAGGCTAACTTCGTGCGCGAAGCGCGCGAAGTCAAGCGAAGCGGCCGTAGCCAAAACATGCGTTCATTCTTGCTGATGCGGGGAGGGAAGGTATGACCGCGTCGCAACGCACGCTGATGGTGATGGCAGGCGGCACCGGGGGCCACGTGTTCCCGGGGCTCGCGGTCGCGCACCGGATGGAAGCGGCGGGCTGGCGCGTCGTATGGCTCGGCAATCCGGCCGGGATGGAAGCGACGCTCGTGCCGAAGCACGGCATTCCGATGGAGTACGTGCGGTTCGGCGGGCTGCGCGGCAAGGGCCTGATGACCAAGCTGACGCTGCCGGTCAACCTGCTGCGCGCATGCTGGCAGAGCCTCGGCGCGCTGCGCCGCGTGCGGCCGGACGTCGTGCTCGGGATGGGCGGCTACATCACGTTCCCGGCGGGCGTGATGACCGCGCTGTCGGGGCGTCCGCTCGTGCTGCATGAACAGAATTCGATCGCGGGCCTGACGAACAAGGTGCTCGCGAAACTCGCGAAGCGCGTGCTCGTCGCGTTCCCCGGCGCGCTGCCGCACGCGGAATGGACGGGCAACCCGATTCGCGCGGAACTTGCGCACACCGAGCCGCCCCAGGCGCGCTATGCGTCGCGCAGCGGCCCGCTGAACGTGCTGGTCGTCGGCGGCAGCCTCGGGGCGGCCGCGCTGAACGAAGTCGTGCCGCGCGCGCTGGCGCTGCTGGCGCCGGGCGAGCGCCCGCGCGTCGTGCACCAGGCCGGCGTGAAGCACATCGATGCATTGAAGGCGAATTACGAAGCGGCCGGTTTCGCGGCCGGCGAAGACGTGCGGCTCGTGCCGTTCATCGACGACATGGCGGCCGCGTATGCGGCGGCGGATCTGGTGATCTGCCGGTCGGGCGCGATGACGGTGTCGGAGATCGCGGCGGTGGGCGTGGCGGCGCTATTCGTGCCGTTCCCGTACGCGGTCGACGATCACCAGACGACCAACGCCGCGTTCCTCGCCGATGCGGGCGCGGCCGTGCTGGTGCAACAACGCGACCTGTCGGCGGAACTGCTCGCCGACTGGCTGCGCGGCCAGTCGCGGGCATCGCTCGCGGAGATGGCGGAACGTTCGCGCTCGCTCGCGAAGCCCGAGGCCACCGACGAAGTCGCGCGTGTGTGCGCGAAGGCGGCCGGCGCGAACCTGGAACAACTGCAATGAAACACATCGTCAAACACATTCATTTCGTCGGGATCGGCGGCGCGGGCATGAGCGGCATCGCCGAAGTGCTCGTCAACCTCGGCTACGCGGTCAGCGGCTCGGACCTGTCGCGCAACGCGGTGACCGATCGCCTCGCGGCGCTGGGCGCGCGGATCGCGATCGGCCACGACGCGGCGAACATCGAGGGCGCGAACGCGGTCGTCGTGTCGACGGCCGTGCGTTCGGACAATCCGGAAGTGCTGGCCGCTCGCCACCAGGGCGTGCCGATCGTGCAGCGCGCGGTGATGCTGGCGGAGCTGATGCGCCTGAAGCAGGGCATCGCGATCGCCGGCACGCACGGCAAGACCACGACGACGAGCCTCGTCGCGAGCGTGCTCGCGGCGGGCGGGCTGGACCCGACGTTCGTGATCGGCGGCCGGCTGATCAGCGCCGGCGCGAATGCACGGCTCGGCACGGGCGATTTCATCGTCGCCGAGGCCGACGAGTCGGACGCGTCGTTCCTGAACCTGTATCCGGTGATCGAAGTCATCACGAACATCGACGCCGACCACATGGACACCTACGGCCACGATTTCGCGCGGCTCAAGCAGGCGTTCATCGAATTCACGCAGCGCCTGCCGTTCTACGGCAGCGCGGTGGTGTGCGTCGACGATCCGAACGTGCGGCAGATCATTCCGTTCATTTCGAAGCCGGTCGTGCGCTACGGCCTGTCGCCGGACGCGCAGGTGCGCGCGGAGGACATCGACGCGCGCGACGGCCGGATGCATTTCAACGTGATCCGTGAAGGTCGCGCGCCGCTCGCGGTGGTGCTGAACATGCCCGGCCTGCACAATGTGCAGAACGCACTCGCGGCGATCGCGATCGCGACCGATCTCGGCGTGTCGGACGACGCGATCCAGCTGGCGCTGGCGGAATTCAACGGCGTCGGCCGGCGCTTCCAGCGTTACGGCGAAGTGCCGAGCGCGGACGGCGGCCAGTACACGCTGATCGACGACTACGGTCATCACCCGGTCGAGATGGCCGCGACGATCGCGGCCGCGCGCGGTGCGTTCCCGGGCCGCCGCCTCGTGCTGGCGTTCCAGCCGCACCGCTACACGCGCACGCGCGACTGCTTCGACGATTTCGTCAACGTGCTGTCGACGGTCGATGCGCTGGTGCTGACGGAAGTCTACGCTGCCGGCGAGGCCGCGATCCCGACAGCCAGCGGCGACGCGCTGTCGCGTGCGCTGCGCGCGGCGGGCAAGGTCGACCCGGTGTTCGTCGCGACGGTCGACGACGTGCCGGACGCATTGGCGAAAGTCGCGCAGAACGGCGACGTGGTGATCACGATGGGCGCGGGTTCGATCGGCGGCGTGCCGGCGAAGCTCGTGCAACACACTGAACAGAAGGCATGACATGAAACGACTCCCACGCTTACTTCGTTCGCTGCCCCCCGCGGGGGCGGTCAGCCTCCTTGGGGCGGCCCGGCGGAGGTCGGCATGAGCGGAATCGATCCGAAACGCTTCGGCAAGGTGGCGGTGTTGTTCGGCGGCGAATCCGCCGAGCGCGAGGTGTCGCTCACCTCGGGCCGCCTCGTGCTGCAGGGCCTGCGTGACGCGGGCGTCGACGCGCATCCGTTCGACCCGGCCGAGCGGCCGCTGTCGGCGCTGAAGGACGAAGGCTTCGTGCGCGCGTTCAACGCGCTGCACGGCGGCTACGGCGAGAACGGCCAGATCCAGGGCGCGCTCGATTTCTACGGGATCCGCTACACGGGCAGCGGCGTGCTCGGGTCGGCGCTCGGCCTCGACAAGTTCCGCACGAAGCTCGTGTGGCAGCAGACGGGCGTGCCGACGCCGCCGTTCGAGACGGTGATGCGCGGCGACGATCTGGCCGCGCGCGCGACCGACATTGTCGCGAAGCTCGGCCTGCCGCTGTTCGTGAAGCCGGCGAGCGAAGGCTCGAGCGTCGCGGTGCTGAAGGTGAAGACGGCCGACGCGCTGCCGGCCGCGCTCGCGGAAGCCGCGACGCACGACAAGATCGTGATCGTGGAGAAGAGCATCGAAGGCGGCGGCGAATACACCGCGTGCATCGCCGGCGATCTCGACCTGCCGCTGATCAAGATCGTGCCGGCGGGCGAGTTCTACGACTACCACGCGAAGTACGTCGCCGACGATACGCAGTACCTGATCCCGTGCGGCCTGCCGGCGCAACAGGAGGCGGAACTGAAGCGCATCGCGCGCCGCGCGTTCGACGTGCTCGGCTGCACCGACTGGGGCCGTGCGGATTTCATGCTCGACGCGGCCGGCAACGCGTATTTCCTGGAAGTGAACACGGCCCCCGGGATGACCGACCACTCGCTGCCGCCGAAGGCCGCGCGCGCGGTCGGCATCGGCTATTCGGAGCTGGTCGTGAAGGTGTTGTCGCTCACGCTCAACGACTGACGCAGGAACGGAACGACGTATGTGGAACAACGTTCGCCAACTCAACCTTGCCGCCAGCGCGCTGTACGCGCTGCTGCTGCTCGTGTTGGCGGCGGCCGGCTGCTACTGGCTGATCCAGCGCCCGACGTTCGCGCTGCGGGAAATCCGGATCGACGGCGACACCGAGCACATCAACTCGCCGACGGTGCGCGCGGGCGTGGTCGGCCGGCTGAAGGGCAATTTCTTCACGGTCGATCTCGATGCGGCGCGTGCCGCGTTCGAGCAGATGCCGTGGGTGCGTCACGCGAGCGTGCGCCGGGTGTGGCCGAATGCGCTGGCTGTCACGCTCGAGGAGTACAAGCCGCTTGGGACCTGGGGCAGCGATCAGCTGGTGAGCGTCGACGGCGAGCTGTTCACCGCGAACCAGGGCGAGCTGGAGCAGGAACTGCCGGCGTTCGACGGCCCGGAAGGCAGTGCGAAGGAAGTCGTCACGCGGTATCGCGACTTCGGGAAATGGTTTGCGCCGCTGAAGGCGGCGCCGGAAGAAGTGACGCTGTCGGCGCGGTACGCGTGGACGGTGAAGCTGTCGAACGGCATGCAGGTCGAGCTGGGCAAGGAACGCAACAGCGACACGCTGCATGACCGGAGCCAGCGCCTGGTGGCCGCGTGGCCGGCCGTCACGGAGCGTTGGGGCAACGACATCGAGTACGCGGATCTGCGTTATCCGAACGGATTCGCGATTCGCGCGGCAGGCATGCGGTTCCTGACCGATACCGACAAGCGCAAGAAGTAACGAGAGATCACACGCAAGAGCACTTTATGAGCAAAGACTACAAGGATCTGCTGGTTTCCCTCGACATCGGCACGTCGAAGGTAGTGGCCATCGTCGCCGAGCTGAAGGGCGAGGGTCACTACGAGGTGATCGGTCTCGGCCAGAGCGAGTCGAAGGGTCTGAAGAAAGGTGTGGTGGTCAATATCGAGGCCACCGTGCAGTCGATCCAGCGCGCGCTCGAGGAAGCCGAGCTGATGGCCGACTGCAAGATCACCAACGTGTTTACGGGGATCGCGGGCAGCCACATCCGCAGCTTCAACTCGAGCGGGATGGTCGCGATCAAGGACAAGGAGGTCACGCAGACGGACGTCGCGCGCGTGATCGAGACCGCGAAGGCGATCAACATCCCGACCGACCAGCAGGTGCTGCACATCCTCACGCAGGAATTCATCATCGACGGCCAGGAAGACGTGCGCGAGCCGATCGGGATGAGCGGCATCCGGCTGGAAGTGAAGGTGCACATCGTGACGGGCGCGGTGAGCGCCGCGCAGAACATCGTCAAGTGCGTGCGCCGCTGCGGGCTGGAAGTGAACGACCTGATCCTGCAGCCGCTCGCGTCGTCGCTGGCGGTGCTGACGGAAGACGAGAAGGATCTCGGCGTGGTGCTGGTCGACATCGGCGGCGGCACGACGGACATCGCGATCTTCGCCGAAGGCGCGATCCGCCACACAGCGGTGATTCCGATCGCCGGCGACCAGATCACGAGCGACATCGCGATGGCGCTGCGCACGCCGACGCCGGATGCGGAAGACATCAAGGTCGGCTACGGGATCGCGAAGCAGGCGCTCGCCGATCCGGACGAAATGGTCGAAGTGCCGGGCCTCGGCGAACGCGGCCCGCGCACGCTGTCGCGCCAGGCGCTCGCGGCCGTGATCGAGCCGCGCGTCGAGGAACTGTTCTCGCTCGTGCAGCAGGTCGTGCGCGAGTCGGGTTACGAAGAACTCCTGAGCTCCGGCGTGGTCATTACCGGCGGCGCTTCGATGATGCCGGGCATGGTCGAGCTCGGCGAAGACATTTTCCTGAAACCGGTGCGCATCGGCGCGCCGGAATATGCAGGCGGCCTCTCCGACGTCGTGCGCAATCCGCGCTACTCGACGGCGATGGGGTTGCTCGTCGAAGGCAGTGCGCAGCGCATGCGCGGCCGCAAGGTCGCCGTGCAGTCCGGCAACGCGGGGCAGGTGTTCTCGCGGATGAAGGAATGGTTCCTGAGCAACTTCTGACGAGTCGAACCGAATCGAAATTCGCGCTGGTGCCGGCGGCTGGCGCGCGACAGGGGGTTGCCCGATCTCCTGCCGAATAACGGCCGAGTAGCAGTCATTCTCTTGACGGAGGCAACATGGAATTCGAAATGCTGGAAACCGAGACCAACGGCACCATCATCAAGGTGGTCGGCGTTGGCGGCGCTGGCGGCAATGCCGTCCAGCACATGATCAACCGCGGCGTGCAGGGCGTCGATTTCATCGTGATGAACACGGACGCCCAGGCGCTGTCGCGTTCGCGTGCATCGTCGGTGATCCAGCTCGGCAACACGGGTCTTGGCGCCGGTGCGAAGCCGGAAATGGGCCGTGCGGCAGCGGAAGAGGCGCGTGAGCGCATCGCCGACGCACTGCGCGGCGCGCACATGGTATTCATCACGGCCGGCATGGGTGGCGGCACGGGCACGGGCGCGGCGCCGGTGGTCGCGCAGATCGCGAAGGAGATGGGCATTCTGACGGTCGGTGTCGTCAGCAAGCCGTTCGAGTTCGAAGGCGGCAAGCGCATGCGCGTCGCCGAAGCAGGCTCGCAGCAACTGGAGGATCACGTCGACTCGCTGATCGTCGTGCTGAACGACAAGCTGTTCGACGTGATGGGCGACGACGCCGAGATGGACAAGTGCTTCCAGTGCGCGGACGACGTGTTGAACAACGCGGTGGCGGGTATCGCGGAAATCATCAACGTCGACGGCCTCGTGAACGTCGACTTCGAAGACGTGAAGACGGTGATGGGCGAGCAGGGCAAGGCGATGATGGGCACGGCGACGGTCGCCGGCGTCGATCGCGCGCGCCTCGCGGCGGAACAGGCCGTGGCGAGCCCGCTGCTCGAAGGCGTCGATCTGTCGGGCGCGCGCGGCGTGCTGGTCAACATCACGTCGAGCCGCTCGCTGCGCCTGTCGGAAACGCGCGAAGTGATGAACACGATCAAGAGCTACGCGGCGGAAGATGCGACGGTGATCTTCGGTGCGGTGTACGACGACGCGATGGGCGATGCGTTGCGCGTGACGGTCGTGGCGACGGGTCTGGGCCGTGCGGCGAAGAAGCAGCAGTCGGCACCGATGACGCTGCTGCGCACGGGTACGGACAACCAGCCGGTCAGCGCGGTGTCGCACGGCTATGCGCCGGCGCATCACGTCAGCACGGCCGACTACGGCGCGCTCGATACGCCGGCGGTGTGGCGCAACTCGCGCGAAACCGCGGCATCGCACGTGCAGGCGCTGCAGGAGAAGGGGGTCGACACGTACGACATCCCGGCTTTCCTGCGCAAGCAGGCTGACTGACGCAAACACAGGCGAAGCCGCGGCGACACCGCCGCGGTATCGCCGGCGTGACGGATGTCACGGACCACGACAGGCCGCGTCGGATGCGACGCCGGGCCGGGAAAGGTGCCCTCTTCGCTTGAGCGGAGCGGGATGGGCCGTGCTGTCCGCGACACGCTGAAAAACCGTATCGCTATGAGGGACCAGCCATGATTCAAGTGGGCGACGCGCTGCCCGACGCGCAATTGTTCGAGTTCGTCGACGACGCGCGCGAAGGGTGCACGCTGGGGCCGAATGCCTTCAGCGTGCGCGACCAGGTTGCGGGAAAGCGGGTGGTGATCTTCGGATTGCCGGGCGCGTTCACGCCGACCTGCTCGGCGCAGCATGTGCCGGGCTACGTCGAGCACGCCGAGCAACTGCGCGCGGCGGGTATCGACGAGATCTGGTGCGTGTCCGTCAACGACGCATTCGTGATGGGCGCATGGGGACGTGATCTGCACACCGCGGGCAAGGTGCGCATGATGGCGGACGGCAGCGCGGCTTTCACTCATGCGCTGGGGCTGACGCAGGATTTGTCCGCGCGTGGCATGGGAATTCGTTCCCTGCGCTACGCGATGGTGATCGACGGCGGTGTGGTCAAGACGCTGGCCGTCGAGGCGCCGGGCAAATTCGAAGTGAGCGATGCGGCGAGTGTGCTCGCGACGTTGACGTCCTGATCGTGCGGCGCGCCGTTGCCTTCCGGCAACGCTGCTCGCCGGCCTCAGGGCAGTTGTAACACGGGTCGATGACCGGAAACGCCTCCGTTCCGGGCATCGGCCCGTCCCGTATCGGCGCGGGTAAACAGTCGAAACAGATTGATACGCAGTTTCAGACAGCGTTGAATTGGGAATTACGCTATAATCGCGCCTATCGAATATAACTCCTGATTGATATCCTCAATCAAGACGAAGAAGACCATGTTGAAGCAGCGCACCATCAAATCCATCGTGAAGACCGTCGGTATCGGTCTCCACTCGGGCCGCAAGGTCGAACTGACGCTCCGTCCGGCCGCGCCGGGCACGGGTATCGTGTTCTCGCGCGTCGACCTGCCCACGCCCGTCGATATTCCGGCCTCCGCGATGTCGATCGGCGACACGCGGCTCGCGTCGGTGCTGCAGAAGGATGGCGCGCGCGTGTCGACGGTCGAGCACCTGATGTCGGCGTGCGCCGGCCTCGGCATCGACAACCTGTATGTCGACGTGACGGCCGAGGAAATCCCGATCATGGACGGCAGCGCCGCGTCCTTCGTGTTCCTGATTCAATCCGCCGGCATCGAAGAGCAGAACGCGCCGAAGCGCTTCATCCAGGTGAAGAAGCCGGTCGAAATTCGCGATGGCGACAAGTTCGCGCGTCTCGATCCGTATTTCGGCTTCAAGCTGAAGTTCACGATCGACTTCCGTCACCCGGCCGTCGACAAGACCGGCCAGGAGTTGGAGGTCGATTTCGCGAATACGTCGTACGTACGCGAGATCGCGCGCGCGCGCACGTTCGGTTTTGCCCATGAAGTCGAAATGATGCGCGAGCTGGGTCTCGCCCGCGGCGGCAGCATGGACAACGCGATCGTGCTCGACGAGTACCGGATCCTGAACAACGACGGGCTGCGCTACGACGACGAGTTCGTGAAGCACAAGATGCTCGATGCGATCGGCGACCTGTACGTGATCGGCCACCCGCTGCTGGCGTCGTACACCGCGTACAAGTCGGGCCACGGGCTGAACAACGCGTTGCTGCGCGAGTTGCTCGCGCACGAAGACGCGTACGAGATCGTGACGTTCGACGATCCGCAGGCGGCGCCGAAGGGGTTCGCGTTCGACGCGCAGACGGCCTTCGCGTGAACTGTGTTCAGCGCAAGCAATAAAAAAGCGACCCTCGGGTCGCTTTTTTATTGGCGGGCCGCCGCCTGCGGCCCTGGCGATCAACGCGGCTTCGCGCCGTGCCGTGCCGCCATCCGCGCGAGCGCCGCCTGCAGCGGCGACGGTTCGAGGTGATCGGCGAGGTCGCGCAACGCGGCGGCGCCGGCCGAGGTCATCCGCGCCTGCTTCACATGTGGCGGTTCGGGCGCGTCCTTCGGCCGCACGCGCACCCGCAGCGTCGTCACCGGCCAGCCGCGCTTCTGGAGATCGCCGAGCAGCCGCACTTCGACCTGCCGCAGCCGTGCTGCCAGCGCATTGTGTGCGGCAAAGAGGGTCAGGGTGCCGTCCTTGATGAAGCCCGGTTCGACGTGATTCGCCAGATAATCGGGCAGGCACGCGCCGAGGTCGCGCTGCAGCGACGCGATCTGCTCGACGCCGGCGCGCAACGCCGCGAACGCGTCGGTACGGCCGAGCACTTCGGACACGGGTTGCGGACGATAGGCGGCGAGCGGGCCGAAACGCTTGGAAAATCGGTTCATCGAGGCTTTCTTCGAGCGCGCACGCGCGCGGAGGTTGCAGCCGATTGTACTCGCGCCGGCTCGCGCACGCGCGGCTTTCGCCCCTGTCCGCCCGGCCCCGGCGCGCGATGGCCGTCCGGCCGGGACGCGGGCGCATGCGTCCCCGCGTGCTAAAATTCGACGTTTGAGTCCACTAATTCGCTAAGCCGCCGAGGCTCGGGCGCCGGGGCGCGCAACACGCGCCGGGCGCCGGTGCTGCGACGCAGGATCCGATCCGATGACAACCGGTTTTCTCCAGAAAATTTTTGGCAGCCGCAACCAGCGGCTCGTCAAGCAATACCAAAAGACCGTCGCGACGATCAATGCGCTCGAAACGCAGATCGAGAAGCTGACGGACGACCAGTTGCGCGGCAAGACGGACGAATTCCGCCAGCGGGTCGCGGCCGGCGAGTCGCTCGACAAGCTGCTGCCCGAAGCGTTCGCGGTCTGTCGCGAGGCAAGCCGCCGCGTGCTGAAGATGCGCCACTTCGACGTGCAGCTGATCGGCGGCATGGTGCTCCACTACGGCAAGATCGCGGAAATGCGCACCGGCGAGGGCAAGACGCTCGTCGCGACACTGCCCGTGTACCTGAATGCGCTGGCCGGCCGCGGCGTGCACGTCGTGACCGTCAACGACTACCTCGCGCAGCGCGATGCCGAGTGGATGGCGCGCCTCTACAACTTCCTCGGTCTGTCGGTCGGCATCAACCTGTCCGGCATGGAGCACGACCAGAAGCAGCAGGCGTACGCGGCGGACATCACGTACGGCACGAACAACGAATTCGGCTTCGACTACCTGCGCGACAACATGGTCTACGAGACCGACGCGCGCGTGCAGCGGGCGCTGAATTTTGCCGTCGTCGACGAAGTGGACTCGATCCTGATCGACGAAGCGCGTACGCCGCTGATCATTTCGGGTCAGGCCGAGGATCACACCGAGCTGTACGTGCGGATGAACGCACTGCCGCCGCTGCTCGAGCGCCAGATCGGCGAAGAGAAGGCCGACGGCACGGGCGTCGAGAAGCCGGGCGACTACACGCTCGACGAAAAGTCGCGCCAGGTGTTCCTGACGGAATCGGGCCACGAGAAGGCCGAGCGCCTGCTCGCCGAATGGGGCCTGATCGGCGAGGGCGAGAGCCTGTACGCGCCGCAGAACATCACGCTGATGCACCACGTGTACGCGGCGCTGCGCGCCCACACGCTGTTCCACAAGGATCAGCACTACGTCGTGCAGAACGGCGAAGTGGTGATCGTCGACGAATTCACGGGCCGCCTGATGGCCGGCCGCCGCTGGTCCGACGGCCTGCACCAGGCGGTCGAGGCGAAGGAGCACGTGAAGATCCAGAGCGAGAACCAGACGCTCGCGTCGATCACGTTCCAGAACTACTTCCGGATGTACGCGAAGCTTGCCGGCATGACGGGTACCGCGGACACCGAAGCGTACGAATTCAACGAGATCTACGGCCTCGAGACGGTCGTGATCCCGACCAACCGCCCGCCGAAGCGGATCGACAAGCAGGACCAGATCTACAAGACGGCCAAGGAGCGCTACGACGCGGTAATCCGCGACATTCGCGACTGCTACGAGCGCGGCCAGCCGGTGCTGGTCGGCACGACGTCGATCGAGAATTCCGAACTGCTGTCGCACCTGCTGAAGCAGGCGGGGCTGCCGCACGAAGTGCTGAACGCGAAGCAGCACGAGCGTGAAGCGGCGATCGTCGCGGAAGCCGGCCGTCCGAAGCGCATCACGATCGCGACCAACATGGCTGGCCGCGGTACCGACATCGTGCTCGGCGGCAACGCGGAGAAGCAGGCGGCGTTCATCGAGGCCGACGATGCGATTCCGGCCGACGAGAAGGCACGCCGCATCAAGCAGCTTCACGACGAGTGGGAAACGCTGCACGAGGAGGTGAAGGCCGCAGGCGGCCTGCACATCATCGGCACCGAGCGCCACGAATCGCGCCGGATCGACAACCAGCTGCGCGGCCGTGCGGGCCGTCAGGGCGATCCCGGCTCGTCGCGCTTCTACCTGTCGCTCGACGATCCGCTGCTGCGCATTTTCGCGGGCGACCGCGTGCGCTCGATCATGGATCGCCTGAAGATGCCGGAAGGCGAGGCGATCGAGGCCGGCATCGTCACGCGGTCGATCGAATCGGCGCAGCGCAAGGTCGAGGCGCGCAACTTCGACATCCGCAAGCAGCTGCTCGAATACGACGACGTGTCGAACGACCAGCGCAAGGTGATCTACCAGCAGCGCAACGAACTGCTCGAAGCGCACGACATCACCGAGACGATCACCGCGATGCGTCACGGGGTGATCACCGAAGTCGTCCGCCAGTTCGTGCCGGAAGGCAGCATCGAGGAGCAGTGGGACGTGCCGGAGCTCGAGGAAGCGCTGCGCAACGACTGGCAGCTCGATCTCGCGATCCAGGAAATGGTGAACGAGTCGTCGTCGATCACGGCCGACGAGATCCTCGACGCCGTGACGACGGCCGCCGACGAGCAGTACGAGGCGAAGGTCGCGATGGTCGGCCGCGAATCGTTCAGCGCGTTCGAGCGCTCGGTGATGCTGCAGACGGTCGACCGCCTGTGGCGCGAGCACCTCGCGGCGCTCGACCACCTGCGCCAGGGTATTCATCTGCGCGGCTACGCGCAGAAGAACCCGAAGCAGGAGTACAAGCGCGAGGCGTTCGAACTGTTCGCCGCGATGCTCGACGCGATCAAGCAGGAAGTCACGCGCATCGTGATGAACGTGCAGATCCAGTCGCCGGAGCAGCTCGAGGAAGCCGCCGAACAGATCGAGGAGCGCAGCGGTCATCTCGAGAACGTCGAATACCAGCATGCCGATTACGCGGACGCCGGCGCGCCGGTGGCGAACGTCACGGCAGCCGCGGCGGCCACGGCGACGGCCGACATGGTCGGCAGCGCGATGACGCACAGCGGGCCCGGCGGCGAAATGCCGAAGGTCGGCCGCAACGATCCGTGCCCGTGCGGCAGCGGCAAGAAGTACAAGCAATGTCACGGGAAGCTGTCATGATCGGCGGCGGCGCGCATCACGCGCGCCGCGTCGTTCGCAGCTTCCAGTCAGTGACGTGAGTTGTGGCGGCCCGCGCGTGCGGCCGCCGGTTCTTCCAATCGATGCCGGCACGTGCCGGCATTTTCCATCCGGCAGGTGTGCCCCATGGCTGTCAATTTTCCGTCGATCGATCCCGCCCAACTCCATCCCGTCGCCGGCGTCACGCTCGGCTGGGCGGAAGCGAACATCCGCAAGCCGAATCGCAAGGACGTGCTGGTCATCTCCGTCGACGAAGGCGCGGCGGTCGCGGGCGTGTTCACCGAAAACCGTTTCTGCGCAGCGCCGGTCACCGTCTGCCGCGAGCACCTGGCGAAGGTGCGTGCCGGCGGCGCGGGCATTCGCGCGCTGGTCGTGAATACGGGCAATGCGAACGCGGGCACCGGCGAGCCGGGCCTCGTGAACGCGCGCGAAACCTGCACGGAACTCGCGCGTCTGGCCGGCATCGAGCCGGCGCAGGTGCTGCCGTTCTCGACCGGCGTGATCCTCGAGCCGCTGCCGATCGATCGCCTGAAGGCCGGCCTGCCGGCCGCGCTCGCGAACCGCAAGGCCGCGAACTGGTTCGACGCCGCGCAGGCGATCATGACGACCGACACGCTGCCGAAGGCGACGTCGCGCCAGGTGACGATCGACGGCCACACGGTCACGCTGACGGGCATCAGCAAGGGCGCGGGCATGATCAAGCCGAACATGGCGACGATGCTCGGCTTCCTCGCGTTCGATGCGAACGTCGCGCAGCCGGTGCTCGACACGCTCGTGAAGGAAGTCGCCGACCGCTCGTTCAACTGCATCACGATCGACGGCGACACGTCCACGAACGACTCGTTCATCCTGATCGCGTCGGGCAAGAGTACGCTGCCCGCGATCACGTCGACCGATTCGCCCGCCTATGCGGCGCTGCGCGACGCGGTGACGGAAGTCGCGCAGGTGCTGTCGCAACTGATCGTGCGCGATGGCGAAGGCGCGACGAAGTTCATGACGGTGCAGGTCGAAGGCGGCAGGAGTGTCTCCGAATGCCGCCAGATCGCGTACGCGATCGGCCATTCGCCGCTCGTGAAGACCGCCTTCTACGCATCCGACCCCAACCTCGGCCGGATTCTCGCGGCGATCGGCTATGCGGGCGTCGCGGATCTCGACGTCGGCAAGATCGATCTTTATCTCGACGACGTGCTGGTCGCGAAGGCGGGCGGCCGCAATCCGGCCTACCAGGAAGAAGACGGCCAGCGCGTGATGAAGCAGAGCGAGATCACGATCCGCGTGCTGCTGGGGCGCGGCGATGCGCAGGCCACCGTCTGGACGTGCGACCTGTCGCACGATTACGTGAGCATCAACGCGGATTACCGCTCCTGATCGGGAGCGCTCGAACGACATGGACAAGCTTGAACAGTTTCTGACACGCGCGGAAGCGCTGCTCGGCCGTCTCGAAGGGATGTTGCCGCCCGCGCCGGCGGCCATCGACTGGAACGCGGCGCACGCGTTCCGCTGGCGCAAGCGCCAGGGGCGCGGTTACCTGCAGCCGGTGCCGGCCGTGTCGTCGATCACGCTCGGCGACCTGCACAACATCGACCGCCAGAAAGCGCTGATCGACCAGAACACGCGCCAGTTCGTGCAGCGCAAGCCGGCCAACAACGTGCTGCTGACCGGCGCACGCGGTACCGGCAAGTCGTCGCTGATCAAGGCGTGCCTGAATGCGTACGCGAACGACGGGCTGCGCCTGATCGAAGTGGACAAGGACGACCTGCACGATCTCGGCGACATCGTCGACCTGATCTCGCAGCGGCCGGAGCGGTTCATCGTGTTTTGCGACGACTTGTCGTTCGAGGACGGCGAATCGGGCTACAAGGCGCTGAAGGTCGCGCTCGACGGCTCGATCGCCGCGCAGTCGGACAACGTGCTGATCTACGCGACGTCGAACCGCCGTCACCTGCTGCCCGAGTACATGAGCGACAACGAGTCGTACAAGCATCTGCCGGACGGCGAGATTCACCCCGGCGAAGTCGTCGAGGAGAAGATCTCGCTGTCGGAGCGCTTCGGCCTGTGGGTCAGCTTCTATCCGTTCAAGCAGGACGACTACCTCGACATCGTCGCGCACTGGCTGCGTCACTTCGGCTGCCCGGATGCGGAGATCGAGACCGCGCGCGGCGACGCGCTCGTATGGGCGCTCGAGCGCGGCTCACGCTCGGGCCGCGTCGCGTGGCAGTTCGCGCGGGACTGGTCGGGCCGCAAGGAGCAGGCATGAGCGCGGATCAGGCACAAGGCGCCGTGCGGGCGCCGGACGGCCGCAAGGTGACCGAAGTCGCGGTTGGCGTGATGGTGCAGCCGGACGGCAGGTATCTGCTCGCGCAACGCCTGCAGGGCAAGCCGTATGAAGGTTACTGGGAGTTCCCGGGCGGCAAGCTGGAGGCCGGCGAAAGCGTCGAGGACGCACTGGCGCGCGAGCTGCACGAGGAACTCGGCATCGAAGTCACGGCCAGCCACCGCTGGCACACGCTCGAGCACGATTATCCGCACGCGTATGTCCGGCTCTATTTCTGCAAGGTGACGGGCTGGACGGGCGAGCCGCACAGCAAGGAAGGACAGGCGTTCGTGTGGCAGCAACTGCCGGTCGAGGTCGCGCCGCTGTTGCCGGCGGCGCTGCCGGTGCTCGAACTGCTCGAGAAGGAAGCGGCGTCGCAGTGACGCCGCGGCGGCCTGCCTGAAACGCAGGCCATATTGGCGGACGGCGCCGCGCGCCGCTCAACTGTCGCGGCGATTGTCCGTGCCGTCTTCTTCCGACGACGGGCCCTCGTCGGAAGAACCGCCGATCCGATACTTTTCCGCGGCCCATGCGCCGAGGTCGAGCTGCTTGCAGCGGGCCGAACAGAAGGGACGGAACTTGTTTTCAGGCGTCCAGCGCACTTCTGCGCCGCACGAAGGACATTTCACGACGGTAGTCATACGAAAGCGTTGAACCGGCACGCGGCCGTTACAGATTACACAGGGTCAGATGGAACGGCACGTCGATGTCCACCGCGCGCGGCCGCACGTCGCCGTCCTGCATCGTGAACCGCACCCACAGCATGTATTTGTTGGCGCTCGCCTCGGGAATCACGCGCAGCTCCGGCGACACCCGCACCTGCATCAACTGATAGCTGCGCCCGGACAGCATCTGCTGGTAGCTGCCCTGCATCGCCATGACCTTCGACGCCTGACCCGATTCGCGCGCGAGCCGCAGCACGATCGCCGCTGCGTCGCGCAACGGCAGCAACGGCAGGATCCACTTCGCGATGTCCTGGCGCCGCTGCTCGGCCGGCCATTGCTGCCACGCGTAGTACGACGGCAGGTCGAATTTGCACGTACCGCCCGGGATCACCGCGCGGCTGCGGATGCTGGCGAGCCACTCGTTGTCGACGAGGTGCTGGCCGGTCTTGCCCTGCATCTGCGCGAGATTCGCGAGCGTCTGCTCGATTTCGCCGAGCACGGCTTCGAGCGCGTTCTGCTCGATGCCCGGATTGCCGCGAAAGGGGGCGAGCGTCTGGCGTTGGCGTTCGAGCTCCTTCATCAGATCCGATTTCAGGTCCGCGCGGCCCGTCACCTCGGCGATTTCGAACAGCGTCGTCAGCGCGACGTGGTGCTCACGCGGGTCCTCCTGAGCCAAAAAGAACGCGAAGCGCTCGAACAGATCTTCGAGACGCAACAGCGTGCGAATTCGCTCGTTGAACGGATACTCGTAAAGAATCAAGCGCGCTCGCCTCTTGGGTAGGGATTGAAACAATGAAGGACATTCTAATGCCCCCTCTCTACCCTAGCAACGCGCCAATTTCGTACACCATCAGGATTGCATGCGATGCTCAGTGCGCGGCTGCGAATCCGACGTAGCGTTGGTGCAGTGCATCGACCTGCGCGGCGAGCGCGTCGGGCGTGACCGCGTCGTTGACGATCACGTCGTCGGCCGCCGCGAGGCGGGCCTCGCGCGTCGCCTGTCGCGCGATGATCGCTTCGACCTGTTCGCGCGTGAAGCCGTTGCGCCGCATCACGCGCGCGATCTGCGTTTCGACCGGGCAGTCGACGACGAGCACGCGATCGCTCCGCGCCTTCCAGGTGCCCGACTCGACGAGCAGCGGCACGACGAACATCACGTACGGGCCCCGCGCCTCGCGCGCCTCGCGGTCGGTCTCCGCGCGGATCAGCGGATGCGTGATCGCTTCGAGGCGCCGGCGCGCGTCGTCGTCGCTGAAGATCAGCGTGCGCATCTTCGCGCGATCGAGCGAGCCGTCGGCGGCCACGAAGCCGCGGCCGAAGGCCTGCTCGATCGCCGGCATCGCGAGACCGCCCGGCGCGGTGATGCGGTGGGCGATCAGGTCGGTATCGACGAGCGATGCGCCACGGGCGCCGAACAGGTCGGCAACGGTCGTCTTGCCGCTGCCGATGCCGCCCGTGAGTCCTACTGAAAACATGTCAGCCTCCGAGCGCCGCATAGAAAGGGGTGCCGAAAAACAGCGTGGCGACGCCGCCGGCCGCGAGGAACGGGCCGAACGGAATCGGCTCCTCGAAGCGCATGCGGCCGCGCCAGGTCGCGACGAGCCCGACGATCGCGCCGGTCACCGCCGCGAACAGCACGACCTGCGGCAGCGCGGCCCAGCCCATCCATGCGCCGAGCGCGGCAAGCAGCTTCAGGTCGCCGAAACCGATGCCCTCGATGCCGCGCAGCCACTTGAACAGCCAGTAGATCGACCACAGGAACAGGTAGCCGGCCATCGCGCCGATCACGGCCGAGCGCAGCGACGTGAAGGTGCCGCCGAGGTTGAGCGCGAGCCCGGCCCACAGCAGCGGCAGCGTCATCGAATCGGGCAGGTAGCCGGTGCGGATGTCGATCGCGCTCATCGCGAGCAGCGCCGCGCACAGCGCGAACGCGGCAAGCGCGGCGACGGTCGGGCCGAACGCCGCGAGCGAGACGGCGGCGAGCAGCGCGCACGCGAGTTCGACGAGCACATAGCGGATGCCGATCGAATGGCCGCAGCGCCGGCAGCGCCCGCGCAGCACCAGGTAGCTGACGAGCGGGATGTTCTCCCAGGCGCGTAACACGTGGCCGCAATGCGGGCAGGCGCTGCGCGGGCGCCACAGATCGTAGCGCGGCGGATAACCGTCGTCGGGCGGCGGGGGCTCGGTGCCCGTCGCTTCGGCGATTTCGGCCTGCCACGCACGCTGCATCATCACGGGCAGCCGGTGCGCGACCACGTTCAGGAAGCTGCCGACGCACAGGCCGATGACGATCGCGAACGCATACTGCAGCGCAGGCGGCAGCATCGCCAGCGCGAGCAGCGTGCTCTCGGGCGAATCGGAAACGGCGGGCAGGAGCGCTGGCGTCATGAGGATCAAGGTTCGGGACAAAAAGGCGACAGAGTCGGTTGCGATGCTACACCACGTTGCCGAGCTGAAGGATGGGCAGGTACATCGCGATCACGAGGCCGCCGACGAGCGCGCCCAGGACGATCACGATCAACGGTTCGCCGAGCGCCGCGAGCGCATCGAGGCGCGCGTCGAGCTGACGTTCGCACAACGCGGCGATGTCGGCGAGCATCGTGTCGAGCGCACCGGTTTCCTCGGCGACGGCGATCGGTTGCACGACGTCGTCCGGAAAGCAGCCGGCCGAATGCATCGCATCGGCCAGGCGCACGCCGCGCAACACGCGTGCGGCGATGTGCGCGGTAGCCTGCGCGAACACCGGGTGGCCGGCCGTGCGCTCGAGCGTGGCGAACGCATCGGCGAGCGGCACGCCGGCGCCGAGCAGGGTCGCTAGCGAGCGGCACCAGCGTGCGGCCGCGAACCGCTCCAGCGCGCTGCCCGCGAGCGGGGCGCGCAGCAGGTGTCGCGCGAGCGCATGGCGCAATGCGGACGAGCGCCGAAGCGCGTGCTGCGCGGCAAGCCCCGTGGCGGCCGCGCCGGCCAGCAGCACGCCGCCCCACGCCGACAGCGCGGAGGACAGCGCGAGCAGCGCGCGGGTCGGTGCGGGCAGGGCGGCGCCGAAACCGTCGAAGATCTGCCGGAAGGTCGGCACGACCCACACCATCAATGCTGCCGAGATCGCGAGCGCGAACAGGATGACGGCGGCCGGATACGCGAGCGCGGCACGCAGCTTGCGCCATTGCGCGTCGGCGCGCTCGCGGTGTTCCGCGACCCGCGTCAGCACGATGCCGAGCGAACCGGACGCCTCGCCGACCTCGATCAACTGACGATACAGCGTACCGAACTGCGAGGGATAACGTGCGAGTGCGTCGGCGAAGCGCCGGCCGCCGACGATCTCGCGGGCGAGCCCCGCGGCGATGCGCGGCACGCCGTCGCGCGTGCGGGTGCGCGCGAGCATCTCGAGCGACGGTGCAAGCGGCAGGCCGGCCTGCAACAGGCTCGCGAGCTGGCGCGTGAAGCGTGTGATGTCACGGGCGCCGGCCGCCGGCGGACGGGCCGGCCCGCGGACGTCGAGCGATAGTACCGCGATGCCGTCGCGCGCGAGCGTGGCGCGCGCGGCCGCCGCGTCGAAAGCGATGACGATCCCGCGGCGCGGCGCGCCGTCGCGATGGCGGCCGCGCCATGCAAAGCGGGTTTCGCGCGGTGGCGTGCGCATCTTCACGCCGCGGGCGTGGCGGCGACGGCTTCAGCGATGCTCGTCGTGCCGTCCAGCACGCGCGCGAATGCCGCGTCGCGCAGGGTACGCACGCCCTCGGCCGCCACGCATTGCGCGAGTTCGCGGACGCTTGCCCGCGCGACGATGCGCTCGGCCAGCCCGGGCGATACCGGCATCGTCTGATGCAGGCCGATGCGGCCGCGATAGCCGATTCCGTGACAGGCGGAACAGCCGCGCGCGACGAACGGCCGCCAGCCGGTTGCCAGCGCCGCCGGGTCGCAGCCGGCTTCCCGCAGCGCGCGCGCCGATGCGTCCGAATGCACGCGGCAGGCGACGCACAGGCGCCGGACGAGGCGCTGCGCGGTGACGAGGTGCAGCGCGGCCGCGACGTTGTACGGTGCGACGCCGATGTCGAGCAGCCGCGCGACGGCGGCCGGCGCGTCGTTCGTATGCAGCGTCGACAGCACGAGATGGCCTGTCTGGGCGGCCTTGATCGCGACATCGGCCGTCTCCGCATCGCGAATCTCGCCGACCATGATGACGTCGGGATCCTGTCGCAACAGCGCGCGCAGCGCGGTCGCAAACGTGAGACCGGCCTTGTCGGCGACGCCGACCTGGTTGATCCCGTCGAGCTGGATCTCGGCGGGATCCTCGACCGTACAGACGTTGTGCGCGTCGCGATCGAGCATCTGCAGTGCGCAGTAGAGCGACAGCGTCTTGCCGCTGCCGGTCGGGCCGGTGACGAGCACGAGGCCATGCGGCGCGCGGATCGCGGCCTCCATCGCGGCGGCCTGCCGCGCGTCGAAGCCGAGGTTGGCAAGCGTGAGATCGGGCGGCAGCGTTTCGAGCCGCCGCAGCACGAGCTTTTCGCCGAACAGCGTCGGCAGCGAACTGACGCGGTAGTCGCCGCGCGTGCCGCCGTCGATCGCGATGCGCAGCCGGCCGTCCTGCGGAAGCCGCCGCTCGGCGATGTCCATGCGCGAGAGCACCTTGATCCGCGTCACGAGCGCATCGCGCAGGTGCAGCGGCGGTCGCGCATGTTCATGCAGTACGCCGTCGATGCGCAGACGGATGCGCCAGCCGGCTTCGAACGGCTCGACGTGGATGTCTGACGCGTCGCGCACGCGCGCCGCGTGCAGCGTGTCCGTCAGCAGCCGTACGGCGGGGGCATCGTCGAGCTGGGCCGCATCGAGTGCATGGGGTGCGGCGGCGTGCGCGGGCGCCGACTGCGTGTGCGGCGACGCCCCGGAGGAAGGGAAGTGCATGTGAGCCGGCACGCTGGCCGCCTGTTGACCGTGATGCGCAGATGATCGCGCGTCGCGGGCGGCGCCGGCAGTCGGCCGTTCGGCTAGCGGGAGGCGGCGCGCCCGGTGCGCGTGCCGCGCGGCTTGAAGAGCTTGACGGTACGTACTGCCTGATCGTCGCTGCGCATCACTTCGAGCATCACGTCGCCGATTTTCAGGCACACGTCGTCTTCAGGAATTTCCTCGAGGATCTCGAGCACCAGCCCATTCAGCGTCTTCGGCCCGTCGGTCGGCAGTTTCAGGTGCAGCCAGCGGTTCAGTTCGCGCAGCGGCATGCTGGCCGACACGATGCATTCGCCGTTCTCGTCCCAGCCACCCGCGCGTTCGCTGCGCGGCATCGACGTCGTGAATTCGCCGATCAGCTCCTCGATGATGTCCTCGGGCGTGACGAGTCCTTCGAGCTCGCCGTACTCGTTGACGACGAGCGCGGTGCGCTGCCGCGTTTCCTGGAAGAACTGGAGCTGCTGGACCACCGGCGTGCCCGACGGCACGTAGTACGGCTCGGCGAGCAGCGTGCGCAGCGTCTCGCGGTCGAAATCCTGGTTGTGCAGCCCGGTGAGCGTCTTGCGCACGTGCAGTACGCCGAGCACCTTGTCGATGTCGCCTTCGTAGACCACCAGGCGGTTGTGATAGCAGGTTTCGAGCTGATGCAGGATGTCGTCGAGCGGCGCGTAGAAGTTGAGCGACTCGATCTGGCGGCGCGGCACCATCACGTCGTCGACCGTGATGTTCTCGAGGTCGAACAGGTTGAGCAGGATGCTGCGGTGCTTGGTCGGCATGAAACTGCTCGATTCGAGCACGATGGCGCGCAGCTCGTCGGCCGACATTCGCTGGTCGCGGCCCTTCTTCGTGTTGATGCGCAGCACCCACAGCACGCCGTTCGCGAGCGCATTGACGAACCAGACGACCGGCTTGAACACGCGCATCAACGGGGCGATCACGAGGCTCGCGGGCAGCGCGATGCGCTCGGGGAACGTCGCGCCGACGATCTTCGGCGCGATTTCCGCGAACACGATGATCAGGAACGCGACGACGCCGGTCGCGATCGACAGCGCGAGGTTGTTGCGGCCGAACGTATGGAGCGCGAGCGACGTCGTGAGGACCGGAATGATCGTGTTGAACAGGTTGTTGCCGATCAGGATCACGCTGAGCAGCAAGTCAGTGCGCGTGAGCAGCCCCTGCGTGGTTTTCGCGCCGAGCACGCCCTGGCCGGCGAGATGCTTCAGCCGATGGCGATTGAGCGCCATCATCGCGGTCTCGGAAATGGAAAAGAAGCTGGAACAGAGGAGAAGCAGGAAGACGGCGCCGATTTGCGCCCATAAGGGAATTTGGTCCACGCGTTGGAAAGGGCAGTGAAGGACAGGGATGGGGCAAATATAGCAGAGGCCGGCGACCGCGATGTGTCGCGCGCGACACGAGGGCCCGCGGCGGCCGGACGAAAAAAAACCGTGCACAAGGTGCACGGTTTTTTTAAATCTGGTCGGGGTGAGAGGATTCGAACCTCCGGCCTCTACGTCCCGAACGTAGCGCTCTACCAGGCTAAGCTACACCCCGATTTTTGCTCTTCGGACTTCGCCGTCTTCTTGAAGATCGCTGCGTCGTCACAAGCAAGAACGTAACTATAACGATGTTTTTTCTAAAAGGGAATACTTTGGTGAAGAAATTTTTCGAGACAAGGCGTCGCTTCCCGTTCGCCGCGTGTTTACGACTGCCGCGACGTCGAGTATGAACACAACCCGAGCAGGCTTTCCTTGTAGATCGAATCGGGGAACGCGGCAATCGCCGCCGCCGCCGCCTGCGCTTCCTGGCGTGCGCATTCGAGCGTGTGGTCGAGCGCGCCCGAGCGCGTGATCGCTTCGAAAATCGTGTCGAAGCGATCGGTGCCGCCGTGTTCGATCGCCTCGCGGGCGAGCGCCGACTGGTCGGGCGTGCCGCGTTCGATCAGATAGATGAGCGGCAGCGTCGGCTTGCCTTCGCGCAGGTCGTCGCCGGCATTCTTGCCCATTGCCTCCGCGGTGCCCGCATAGTCGAGCCAGTCGTCCATGATCTGGAATGCGGTGCCGATCCGGCGGCCGTATTCGGCGGCGGCGGCCTCGGTCGGCGCGTCGGCGCCCGCGAGCACCGCGCCCAGGCGGGCCGACGCCTCGAACAGCTTCGCCGTCTTGTAGCGGATCACCTGCATGTAGCGCGTCTCGTCGACGTCCGCGTCGTGCATGTTCAGGAGTTGCAGCACCTCGCCTTCCGAAATGATCGTCGTCGCTTCGGACAGGATCTCCATCACGCGCATCTTGCCGACGCCGACCATCATCTCGAACGAGCGCGAGTAGAGGTAATCGCCTACCAGCACGCTCGCCGCGTTGCCGAACAGCGCATTGGCGGTCTGGCGGCCGCGGCGCAGCTCGGATTCGTCGACGACGTCGTCATGCAGCAGCGTGGCCGTATGGATGAACTCGACGACGGCGGCCAGCACGTGCCGCTGGTGCGACGTTTCGCCGAGCGCGCCGGCGACGAGCAGCAGCAACGCCGGACGCAGCCGCTTGCCGCCCGCGCCGATGATGTACTCGGCGATCTGGTTGATCAGCAGCACGTCGGACGCGAGGCTTTGCCGGATAACGCGATTCACCTGCTCCATGTCGCTGGTGATCGGGGCGAGCAGGTGGGCGGCGCTGAGGGTGGGGGAGGCGGTGGACGACGACATGATGATGGAATTGGGTGATGCGGCGGATTATAAGTCGAATCCGCGATATGCCGGTCTGTCAGACATACCCGTGGCGCGATTTTGGCCGTCCGGTCGAGGCCCGCGCGCGGCAATCGTCGATCGGCTTTGACTTGGGTGCTAACCCCATGTATAATCACGTGTTTTCCGCGCGTGGTGTGCGGAAAAATTGGATCCAGAGTGAGGTTCTCAATGTACGCGGTCATAAAAACCGGCGGCAAGCAGTACAAGGTTGCCGTTGGCGAAAAACTCAAAGTAGAACAGATACCGGCTGACATTGACGCTGAAATCACGCTCGACCAGGTTCTCGCAGTGGGCGAAGGCGAATCGATTAAGTTCGGTACGCCGCTGGTCAGTGGGGCTTCCGTCAAGGCCACCGTCGTGTCGCACGGTCGTCATGCCAAGGTCACCATCTTCAAGATGCGTCGCCGGAAGCACTACCAAAAGCACGGCGGCCACCGCCAGAACTACACTGAGCTGCGCATCGACGCGATCAACGCGTAAGCGCCTCGGTAAAGGAGCAATCAGATGGCACACAAAAAGGCAGGCGGCTCTTCCCGGAACGGCCGCGACTCCGAGTCGAAACGTCTCGGCGTGAAAGTGTACGGCGGCCAGGCAATCAACGCTGGCGGCATCATCGTGCGTCAGCGCGGCACGCGCATGCACGCTGGCGAGAACGTCGGCATGGGCAAGGATCACACCCTGTTCGCGCTGGTCGACGGTCACGTCAAGTTCGCGACGAAGGGCGCGGACAAGAAGCATCTGGTCATCGTTGTCCCGGCGGCTGCCTGAGTCAGGCACCCACGGGCTTCGTAGCCGAAAGGCCCCGCAGTCTTCGCGGGGCCTTTTTTATTGGGTCGCCGGCCGCAAATGCGGGCCGGCGACCCTCGCGCAACCGGCGTACGATCGGCCGAACGGCAGATTGTTCAAGCGTGTCGGCGCGCGGCACAATAGCGGAAATACTGGGCGGAGTGACGAATGAAGTTCATTGACGAAGCACGAATCGAAGTCATCGCCGGCGACGGAGGCGATGGCAGCGCGTCGATGCGCCGCGAGAAATTCGTCCCGTTCGGCGGGCCGGACGGCGGCGACGGCGGCCGGGGCGGCAGCGTTTACGCGATCGCCGACCGCAACATCAACACGCTGATCGACTACCGTTACGCGAAGAAGCATCTCGCACGCAACGGCGAAAACGGCCGCGGCTCGGATTGCTACGGCAAGGGTGGCGACGATGTCACGCTGCGCATGCCGGTCGGCACGATCATCAGCGACATGGATACCGGCGAGCTGATCGCCGATCTGACCGAGCACGACCAGCGGGTGATGCTCGCGCAGGGCGGCGCCGGCGGCCTCGGCAACCTGCATTTCAAGTCGAGCACGAACCGCGCGCCGCGCCAGAAGACGGACGGCAAGCCGGGCGAGCGGCGCATGCTGAAGCTCGAGCTGAAGGTGCTCGCCGACGTCGGCCTGCTCGGCATGCCCAACGCGGGCAAGTCGACCTTCATCTCGTCGGTGTCGAACGCGAAGCCGAAGATCGCCGACTACCCGTTCACGACGCTCGCGCCGAATCTCGGCGTGGTGCGTGTCGGGCCGAGCAAGAGCTTCGTGATCGCCGATATCCCGGGGCTGATCGAAGGGGCGGCCGAAGGCGCGGGCCTCGGGCATCAATTCCTGCGCCACCTGCAGCGTACCGGCGTGCTGCTGCATCTGGTCGATCTCGCGCCGTTCGACGAAAGCGTCGATCCGGTCGCGGAAGCGACGGCGATCGTCGGCGAGCTGCGCAAGTACGACGAGGCGCTCTACGAGAAGCCGCGCTGGCTCGTGCTCAACAAGTTGGACATGGTGCCGGAAGACGAGCGCGAGGCGCGCGTCGCGGATTTCCTCGACCGCTTCGGCTGGGACGGCCCCGTGTTCGAGATCTCGGCGCTCACGGGCCAGGGCTGCGAAGCGCTGTGCTACGCGATCTACGACTACCTCTCCGAACATTCGGACGCGCATCGCGCGGCGGAGGCGGAGGATCTCGCGGCGGACGTGCGTTTCCGCGAGGCGCCGTCGGCGAAGGGTGGTGCGGCGCCGGGCGACGACGCCTGAACGGTTCGCTGACGCGCCGGGCGTGCCGCCCGGCGTTGGCGTTCCATCGGGCCCGGCCGGGGCGGGCATCAGATACAGGAGACAGTGCAGGATGCGTTCGATCATCGCGGATTCGAAGCGATTGGTGGTGAAGGTGGGCTCCAGCCTCGTGACCAACGACGGCAAGGGGCTCGATCATGCTGCAATCGGCCGCTGGGCAGCCCAGATCGCTGCGCTGCGTGCGCAGGGCAAGGAAGTCGTGCTCGTCAGTTCGGGCGCGATCGCCGAAGGCATGCAGCGGCTCGGCTGGAGCAAGCGGCCGCGGGAAATCGACGAGTTGCAGGCCGCCGCCGCGGTCGGCCAGATGGGGCTCGCGCAAGTCTACGAAAGCCGCTTTACCGAGCACGGCATCCGCACCGCGCAGATCCTGCTCACGCACGCCGACCTGGCGGATCGCGAACGCTATCTGAACGCGCGCTCGACGCTGCTCACGCTGCTGCGGCTCGGCGTCGTGCCGATCATCAACGAGAACGACACGGTCGTCACCGACGAAATCAAGTTCGGCGACAACGACACGCTCGGCGCGCTCGTCGCGAACCTGATCGAAGGCGATGCGCTGATCATCCTCACCGACCAGTCGGGGCTGTTCACGGCCGATCCGCGCAAGGATCCGAATGCGACGCTCGTCGGCGAGGCCAATGCGGGCGCACCGGAGCTCGAGGCGATGGCAGGCGGAGCCGGTTCGAGTCTGGGCCGCGGCGGAATGCTGACGAAGATCCTCGCGGCGAAGCGGGCGGCGCACAGCGGCGCGAATACCGTGATCGCAAGCGGCCGGGAGTCCGACGTGCTCGTGCGGCTGGCGGCCGGCGAGGCGATCGGCACGCAACTGATCGCACGGACGGCGCGGATGGCGGCACGCAAGCAATGGATGGCCGATCATCTGCAGGTGCGCGGCCATGTCGTGATCGATGCCGGCGCGGTCGAGAAGCTGACGGCCGGCGGCAAGAGCCTGCTGCCGATCGGCGTCACCGACGTGCAGGGCGCGTTCGCGCGCGGCGAGGTGATCGCGTGTGTCGGCCCGGACGGGCGCGAGGTGGCGCGCGGGCTCACGAACTACAGCAGCGCGGAAACGAAGCTGATTCACCGCAAGCCGAGCGGCGAGATCGAGGCCGTGCTCGGCTACATGCTGGAGCCCGAACTGATTCATCGCGACAACCTCGTGCTGGTGTGATCGCCAGCCGGTTTTCGTCGTCGAAATGAAAAAGCCCGCATCGCGCGGGCTTTTCGTTGCAGCGGGGCGATGCGGGCGACGGGCCCCCGCGCGTCGTCAGCGCAGCTGCGTCATCGCGGTGCGGTGGAACCGGATGTTTTCGAGGATCTGCCGGGTGGAGCCCTGGGGCATCTTGTTCGAGCAGAAGTAGTCCTGGTAGAGCGCGGAGTGGTAGGCGTTCAACTCGCCGTTCTCGATGCGCCGCCAGTCGTTCTCGACGGTGCGATCCCAGCCGTTGTGGTCCGCGTTCAGGCCGGCGTACTGGCGCCATTCGTAGGTGTCGCAGCGGATGCCTTCGTAGTTCACGTTGCGCGCGCCGGCCGGGCTCGTGATCACGACGGCGTAGCGCACGACGCCGTCGGTGCCGACGTCGAGCGACTTCGCATCGACGAAGAACTTGAGCGGCGTGTTCTGCGACACGTTGAATGGCAGCAGATCGCCCGTTTGCGGCAGCGGCGGCAGCGTGTCGACGGCGTTTTCCTTCCAGGTTCCCTGACGGTCGAGCAGGTACACGAACTCGCTGTCATCCTTGTTGGACGGCGCTTTCGAGTTCGCGCAGCCGGCCAGGGCGGCCATCGCGGCGATCGATGCGAGCGCGAGAGCAATCGCTTTCAATATGCATTCCTCGTAAAAAAAGGGCGCGACACCAAGGTCGCGCCCGGTCATGCAGTCCAACTCGTCATTTGCCGACGATCACGCGGGGCGGCATCTCGTCGAGCGTGCTCGCTTCCACTTCGATCTCCGAACAGACTACCGATGCGTCGACAATCGTCAGCGTCTGGGCCTGTGCGCCGATGACGCGCGGATAGCGCGACACACGCGGCCCGCGCGGCTTCTCGGCTCGCTGCGCCGGGCGGCGCAGGAAGCGCGACAGTTCCGTCAGCGCCAACTGATAGACATCCCGCTTGAACTCGATCACCGCATCGAGCGGCACCCAGTACTCGTTCCAGCGCCACGCATCGAACTCCGGGTGATCGGTCGCGCGCAAGCAAATGTCGCAATCGCGTCCGACCATCCGCAGCAGGAACCAGATCTGCTTCTGGCCGCGGTAATGACCGCGTACTTCGCGTTTGATGAACTTGTCAGGCACCTCGTAACGCAACCAGTCGCGAGTGCGGCCGATTATCTTGACGTGTTCCGGATGCAGGCCCGTTTCCTCGTGCAGTTCCCGGTACATCGCCTGCATGGGGGTCTCGCCGTACTTGATCCCACCTTGAGGAAACTGCCAGGAATGCTCGCGGAGCCGCTTGCCCCAAAACACCTCGTTGCGCGCGTTCAAGAGGATGATGCCGACGTTCGGGCGAAAGCCTTCACGATCCAGCATACAACCACCTTCGAATCCTTTAAAATTGCTTTGATTATAAACAGATAACGGGCGCTGCGCACCGTGACGGAGCGAATCCGCGCGGGGTACGCCGGCTGAATTGTCCCTGATTAGTCTGCTACGTCGTCTGCGCCATCGTCGTCCCTCGTTGTTCGCCGCGCGCAGCTTTTTCACCTTGAAACTTTTTCGGGCGCCCCGCCTGGGGGCGCCGTTTTTGGAACCGTCCGCATGAAAGCTTCCCGTTTCTTTATCGGCACCCTGAAAGAGGCACCCGCCGACGCAGAGATCGTCAGCCACAAGCTGATGGTCCGCGCCGGCATGATCCGTCGCGTCGCCGGCGGCATCTACAACTATCTGCCGGTCGGCCTGCGTTCGATTCGCAAGGTCGAGGCGATCGTGCGCGAGGAAATGAACCGGGCGGGCGCCATCGAGCTGCTGATGCCGGCCGTGCAGCCGGCCGAGCTGTGGCAGGAATCGGGCCGCTGGGAACAGTACGGCCCCGAGTTGCTGCGCTTCAAGGACCGCAAGGACAACGATTTCGTGATCGGGCCGACGCACGAGGAAGTCGTCACCGACATCGCGCGCAACCAGATCAAGAGCTACCGGCAGATGCCGGTGAACTTCTACCAGATCCAGACGAAGTTCCGCGACGAGATCCGTCCGCGCTTCGGCGTGATGCGCGGCCGCGAATTCATCATGAAGGACGCGTATTCGTTCGACAAGGATGCGGCGGGCCTGAACGAGTCGTACCGCAAGATGTACGACGCGTACGTGCGCATCTTCACGCGCCTCGGCCTCGAGTTCCGCGCGGTGGCGGCCGACAGCGGCTCGATCGGCGGCAACTTCTCGCACGAATTTCACGTGATCGCCGACACCGGCGAGGACGCGATCGCGTACTGCCCGACGTCCGAATTCGCGGCGAACGTCGAGGCGGCCGAAGCGCTGCCGCTGATTGCCGAGCGCGCGGCGCCGGCCGAAACGATGGAAAAGGTCGCGACGCCCGGCAAGGCGAAGTGCGAGGCCGTCGCCGAACTGCTGTCGATCCCGCTCGAGCGCACGATCAAGTCGATCGTGCTCGCGACCGACAATGAAGGCGCCGAGCCGACCATCTGGCTCGTGATGCTGCGCGGCGATCACGATCTGAACGAGATCAAGGTGTCGAAGCTGCCGGGCCTGAAGAACCACCGCTTCGCGACCGAGCAGGAAATCGTCGAGTGGTTCGGCACGCCGCCGGGCTACCTCGGCCCGGTCGGCACGAAGAAGCCGGTGAAGGTAATTGCCGACCGCACGGTCGCGAACATGAGCGACTTCGTCGTCGGCGCGAACGAGGTCGACTATCACATCGCGGGCGTGAACTGGGGCCGCGACCTGCCGGAGCCGGAAGTCGCCGACGTGCGCAACGTGAAGAAGGGCGATCCGTCGCCGGACGGCAAGGGCGTGATCGACATCTGCCGCGGCATCGAAGTCGGCCACGTGTTCCAGCTCGGCACCAAGTACTCGGAAGCGATGGGCGCGACGTTCCTCGACGAGTCGGGCAAGCCGCAGCCGATGCTGATGGGCTGCTACGGCGTCGGTATCACGCGTATCCTGGGTGCGGCGATCGAGCAGAACTTCGACGACCGCGGCATCATCTGGCCCGAGTCGATCGCGCCGTTCGAGGTCGTGCTGTGCCCGATGGGCTACGACCGCAGCGACATGGTGCGCGAGACGGCCGACAAGCTGTACGCGGAACTCGTCGCCGCCGGCATCGACGTGATCCTCGACGATCGCGGCGAGCGCCCGGGCGTGATGTTCGCCGACTGGGAGCTGATCGGCGTGCCGCATCGTCTCGTGATCGGCGAGCGCGGCCTGAAGGAAGGCAAGGTCGAATACCAGGGCCGCCGCGACGCCGAAGCGACGCTGCTGCCGGCCGACGCGGCCGCGGCGACGGTCGCCGAGAAGATCCGCGCCGCGCTCGCGCACTGAGCGCGGCGACCGGGGACACGATGGAATACACGTTCCTGTCCGCCACCGTGCTCCTCGTGCTGATCACGGACCCGCTCGGCAACATCCCGCTGTTCATTTCGGCGATGCGGGATGTGCCGCGCGAGCGGCGCGTGAAGCTGATCCTGCGCGAAGTGGGGATCGCGTTCGTGATCCTGCTGTTCTTCATGCTGGTCGGCGATCGCTTTCTGCGGATGATGAGCCTCACCGACCTGTCGCTGCGGCTCGGCGGCGGGATCGTGCTGTTCTTGATCGCGCTGCGGATGATTTTCCCGCATCCGGACGGCGCGCTCGGCAGCGATCCGCGCGCGGGTGGCGAGCCGTTCATCGTGCCGCTCGCGATTCCCGCGCTGGCCGGGCCGTCCGCGCTCGCGACGGTGATGCTGATGACGTCGCAGGCGCCCGGCAAGATGCTCGAGTGGGTCGGCGCGCTGACGGTCACGATGCTCGTCTGCGCGATCACGCTGGTGCTGGCCGAACGGATCCAGCAGTGGCTCGGCGAGCGGACGGTCGCGGCGTTCGAGCGGCTGATGGGGCTCGTGCTCGTCGCGATCTCGGTCGAGATGCTGCTGGCCGGCATCCGCGCGTTCGCGCACCAGTTATAAGCAGGCGGCGCGGAAACAAAAAAGCGGCGCTCCGGGCAACCGGCGCGCCGCTTTCTATTTATATGGCGGGTATATGGCGGACAGCGCGGCGATCAGACGTTCGCGGTCAGCGCGCGGATCGTCGGCAGGTTGCGCCAGTAGCCCTTCGCGTCCATCCCGCAGCCGAACACGTAGCGGTCCGGCACCGAGAAGCCGCAGAAGTCGGGGTGCAGCGGTTTCGCCTTCGTGAGCGTCTTCTCGCACAGCACGGCGGACATGAAGCGCTTCGCGCCCATGTCGAGGATGCGGTCGCGGATCGCGGCCATCGTCTCGCCTTCGTCGAGGATGTCGTCGAGTACGAGCACGATGCGGTCCTTCACCGATTCGCGCGGTGCGACGCGCCAGTGCATCTCCGGGCTGCCCTGCGTCGTGTTGCGGTAGCGGGTCAGGTGGATGTAGTCGAATTCGAGCGGGAAATCGAGATGCGGCAGCAGCATCCCGGTAAACACCGCGGCGCCGCCCATCACCGAGAGAACGAGCGGGAACGCGTCGCCGATCTCGGCGCGGATCGCGTCGGCCATCTTCGAGATCGACGCGTTGACGGCGTCGGCCGAGACGATCTCTTCGGAGTGGTCGAAAATGTGGAGGGCTTCTTCGCGGTTCATGTGTTCTGGCGGGCAGTCGGTATACAAATAAGGATGAAGCAGAACGGCCGGCGCGCGCTACGGCAAAAACCCGCGCGCCGGCCGACGGGCGAAATCAGCGCATGCCGGGCATCATGCCCTTCAGCCCGCGCATCATCTTCTGCATGTTGCCGCCCTTCAGCTTCTTCATCATCGTACGCATCTGGTCGTACTGGTTCAGCATCCGGTTGACTTCCTGCACCGGCACGCCCGCGCCGGCTGCAATGCGGCGCTTGCGCGTCGCCTTGATGATTTCGGGTTTCGCGCGCTCGGCGGGCGTCATCGAACTGATGATGCCTTCCATCCGGCGGATCGACTTCTCGGCCTGACCCATGTCGGCACCGGCCGCCGCCTGCTGGAACTGCGCGGGCAGTTTGTCCATCAGCGACGACAGGCCGCCCATGTTCTTCATCTGCGAGATCTGCGCGCGGAAATCGTTCAGGTCGAAATCGCCGCCTTTCTTGACCTTGTCGGCGAGCTTCTGCGCGGCCTGGACATCGACGCCGCGTTGCGCTTCCTCGACGAGCGCGAGGATGTCGCCCATGCCGAGGATCCGGTTCGCCATCCGGTCGGGGTGGAACACCTCGAGGCCGTCGAGCTTCTCGGCGACGCCGACGAACTTGATCGGCTTGCCCGTGATGTGCCGCACCGACAGCGCGGCGCCGCCGCGCGAGTCGCCGTCGAGCTTGGTGAGTACGACGCCAGTGAGCGGCAGCGTGTCGTTGAACGCCTTCGCGGTGTTGACCGCGTCCTGGCCGAGCATCGCGTCGACGACGAACAGCGTTTCGGCCGGCTTCAGCACGCCGTGCAGCGCGGCGATTTCCTGCATCATCGCCTCGTCGATGCCGAGGCGGCCGGCCGTGTCGACGATCAGCACGTCATGGTAGTGGCGCTTCGCCCAGTCGACGGCCGCGAGCGCGATGTCGACGGGCTTCTGGTCCGGCGTGGACGGGAAGAAATCGGCGCCGACCTGTTCGCTCACCGTTTTCAGCTGCATGATCGCGGCCGGGCGATACACGTCGCACGACACGGTCAGCACCTTCTTCTTGTACTTCTCGCGCAGCAGCTTCGCGAGCTTGCCGGCGGTCGTGGTCTTGCCCGCGCCCTGCAGGCCGGCCATCAGGATCACCGCGGGCGGCGTGACCGCGAGGTTCAGCTCGGCGGCCTTGCCTTCGTAGTCGCCGCCGATCACGGCGGTGAGTTCCTTCTGGACCACGCCGACGAGCGCCTGGCCCGGCGACAGGCTGCTGATCACTTCTTCGCCGAGCGCCTTTTCCTTGACCTTGGCGATGAATTCGCGGACGACCGGCAGCGACACGTCGGCTTCCAGCAGCGCGAGACGCACCTCGCGGAGCATCTCCTGCGTATTCGCCTCGGTGAGCCGGGCCTCGCCGCGCAGCGTCTTGACGACGCGCGCCATCCGTTGAGTGAGATTGTCGAGCATGGGGAGCGATGGACAGTGGGGCCCGAAGGCGCGGCGGAACCGAACAAAGGGAGCCGTCGCGGGGAGGGGGCCTAGTGTAAACTTCGAACATGGATATTGTACTGTATGCCCTCACCGCATTCCTGTACGGCGGCCTCGCCGTCGCAGGCTGGCGTGCGCACCGCCAGGGTGCGACGCCGCTCGTCGCGAGCGTGCCGGCCGTGCCGGTCCCGGCGTCCGCCGCGTCCGGGATGAGCGGGGCCGGCCGCGCGCTGCTGTTCGCCGCGCTGGTCGCGCACGGCGTGCTGCTGCACATGACGATCTTTCCGAACGACGCGATGGTGTTCGGCTTCGCGTTCGCGCTGTCCGCGATGTTCTGGCTCGGCGCCGGCATCTACTGGATCGAGAGCTTCTTCTTCCCGCTCGACAGCCTGCGCCTGCTGGTGCTGCCGCTCGCGTGCGGCGCGTCGCTGCTGCCGCTGATATTCGGCGGCGTGCGGGTGCTGCCCTATGCCGCGGCGCCGCTGTTCAAGCTGCATTTCCTGATCGCGAACATCGCGTACGGCCTCTTCGCGATCGCCGCGCTGCACGCGATCCTGATGCTGATGGTCGAGCGGCGTCTGCAGTCGCTCAGGAGCGGCGGGCGCGACGGCTCGACGGGCTGGATCGCGAGCTGGCTCGAAACGCTGCCGCCGCTGCTCACGCTCGAGAAGCTGCTGTTCCGCCTGATCGGCGCCGGCTTCGTGCTGCTGACGCTGACGCTCGCGTCGGGCATCCTGTTCAGCGAGCAGGTCGACGCGCGCGCGTTGCGGCTCGATCACAAGACGGTGTTCGCGATCCTGTCGTGGCTGATGTTCGGCGGCCTGCTGGTCGCCCGCAAGACGTCGGGCTGGCGTGGCCGCGGGGCCGCGCGCTGGGTGCTCGTGTCGTTCGCCGCGCTGCTGCTCGCGTATGTCGGCAGCCGGTTCGTTTTCGAGGTGCTGCTGCACCGCTCCGTGGTTTGACCGCAGGTTTCCGATGCGACAGATTCTTCTCCTGATTCTTCTCTTCTTCGCGGGTTCGTGGCTCGCGCGCAAGCTGCGCCACGCGCAGGAACAGGCGCAGGCGCGCGGCGGTCGCGGCGCCGGTAACGGCGGTGCGTCCGGCGCCGGTGCCGCGCGCCCGAACGGCGACGCGCGCTCGCTGCCCGAACCGATGGTGCGCTGCGCCGAGTGCGGCGTGCATGCGCCGAAGGGCGATGCCATCGCCGCGAGCGGCGAATACTTCTGCAGCGCCGAGCATGCGCAGCGCCACGCCGCGCGCGTGAACGGCCGCGACGCGCGATGAGCGACGCGCCGGTGTTGTCGGTCGACGCGAACGGCTGGGTGCGCGAAGCGCGCCATGCGCCGTCGCCGAACTTCGAGGCGCGGCCCGCGGGCGCGGTGCCGACGCTCGTGGTCGTCCACAACATCAGCCTGCCGCCCGGCGAATTCGGCGGCGACGCGATCGAGGCGCTGTTCCTGAATCGTCTCGACTGCGATGCGCACCCCTATTACCAGAGCCACCTGCGCGGCGTGCGCGTGTCCGCCCATTTCCTGATCCGCCGCGGCGGCGAGCTCGTGCAGTTCGTGTCGTGCGACGAGCGCGCATGGCACGCGGGCTCGTCCGAGTTCTTCGGCCGCACGCGCTGCAACGACTTCTCGATCGGCATCGAGCTCGAGGGGGCCGACGACGTGCCGTTCGACGATGCGCAATACGCGGTGCTCGCCGCGCTCTCGCGCGCGCTCGCCGCGCGCTACCCGGTCGATGCGTTCGCCGGGCATTCGGACGTCGCGCCGGGCCGCAAGACCGACCCGGGCCCGCATTTCGATTGGCAACGCTTCGCGAGCGATGCCGGTTTTTCCGCCGAATACTTTCCTTTCCGTCAGCACTGATCGCGGGGTTTTTTGATCGGAGAAAGTTTTTTCTCCGATCAATGCCTTGCCGCGTCTGCGCGTGAGCGATGTCAAGACCTCTATCGCAAATTATCCGTTTGGACGTCCTCCGAATGTCCACTATACTTGGTGCCAGTTGAGCGGTTCTGTACTAGATATAGTGTGTGTCGCAGGGGAAAACCCGAGCGGCACCGGCCGGCGGGCAACGTCGGCGGACAGGGTTCTCAAGGCGGCGCGTCAGGCCGGGCGGTCCGGGCGTCGCGACCAGCGCAGCGAACATCGACGGGGCAGGGTACACATGACGAAGCACACGACCGGCCGGGTTGTCGCGCATCGACCGAACCGGCTTCCCCGGCGCATCGCTCGCCTCTTACCGCTCGCGCACCGCATTGCGCAGCGTTCGTTTTAATCCGCGGTTCTCTCCGCACCATCCAACACCAGGAGCTTTGCACATGCAAACCACCGACAACGCGACGTCCCAGTACGAGAGCGCCTCGAGCCGTCCGCTCGGCGGGACCGAACAGGGCGCGAAGGCGCTCGCGCCGCAGGCCACGTTCGCCGACTACAAGGTGATCCGCCGCAACGGCAGCGTGGTGTCGTTCGAACCCTCGAAGATCGCGATCGCGGTGACCAAGGCTTTCCTGGCCGTCAATGGCGGGCAGGGCGCGGCATCGGCGCGCGTACGCGAGCAGGTCGAGCAACTGACGCACAACGTCGTTCGCGCGCTCGTGCGCAGCCGCCCGAACGGCGGTACGTTCCATATCGAAGACATCCAGGATCAGGTCGAACTCGCGCTGATGCGCGGCGGCGAGCACAACGTCGCGCGTGCGTACGTGCTGTACCGCGAGAAGCGTCACCTCGAGCGCCAGCATGCGGGCGAGGAAGCGGCGGCAGCGGGCGGCGAGTCGACCACCGGCATCAACGTCGTCGACAACGGCGTCACGCGCCCGCTCGACCTGAACGCGCTGCGCGCGCTGATCGTGTCGGCGTGCGACGGCCTCGGCGCTGCGGTTAACCCTGACCCGATCGTCGCGGAGACGGTGAAGAACCTGTACGACGGCGTGCCGATGAGCCAGGTCTACGACTCGGCGATCCTCGCGGCGCGCACGATGATCGAAAAGGATCCGGCATACAGCCAGGTCACGGCCCGCATCCTGCTGCACACGATCCGTCGCGAGATCCTCGGCGAGGAAGTCGTGCAGGCCGAGATGTCGACCCGCTACGCCGAATACTTCCCGCAGTTCCTGAAGCGCGGCGTGGACGCCGGCCTGCTCGACGACAAGCTGCTGCAGTTCGACCTGAAGCGCCTCGGCGAAGCGCTCGACGCGAACCGCGACCTGCAGTTCGGCTACCTCGGCCTGCAGACGCTGTACGACCGCTACTTCCTGCACGTCGAAGGCACCCGCATCGAAATGCCGCAGGCATTCTTCATGCGCGTCGCGATGGGCCTGTCGCTGAACGAGATCGACCGCGAAACGCGCGCGATCGAGTTCTACAACGTGCTGTCGAGCTTCGACTTCATGAGCTCGACGCCGACGCTGTTCAACTCGGGCACGCACCGCTCGCAGCTGTCGTCGTGCTACCTGACGACGGTCGCCGACGATCTCGACGGCATCTATGAGGCGCTGAAGGAAAACGCGCTGCTGTCGAAGTTCGCCGGCGGCCTCGGCAACGACTGGACGCGCGTGCGCGCACTCGGCTCGCATATCAAGGGCACGAACGGCAAGTCGCAAGGCGTGGTCCCGTTCCTGAAGGTCGTGAACGACACGGCCGTCGCGGTGAACCAGGGCGGCAAGCGCAAGGGCGCGGTCTGCGCGTACCTCGAATCGTGGCACCTCGACATCGAGGAGTTCCTGGAGCTGCGCAAGAACACCGGTGACGACCGTCGCCGCACGCACGACATGAACACGGCGAACTGGATTCCCGACCTGTTCATGAAGCGCGTGATGGAAGGCGCCGACTGGACGCTGTTCTCGCCGTCGACCTGCCCGGACCTGCACGACAAGTTCGGCGCGGAATTCGAGGCGGCTTACACGGCTTACGAAGACAAGGTCGCGCGCGGCGAGATCAAGCTGTTCAAGAAGATCCCGGCGCAGCAGCTCTGGCGCAAGATGCTCGGCATGCTGTTCGAGACGGGCCACCCGTGGATCACGTTCAAGGATCCGTGCAACGTGCGCTCGCCGCAGCAGCACGTCGGCGTCGTCCACTCGTCGAACCTGTGCACGGAAATCACGCTGAACACGAGCGACACCGAAATCGCGGTGTGCAACCTCGGCTCGGTGAACCTCGTCGCCCACCTGGTGAAGCAGGCCGACGGCAGCTACGCGCTCGACCATGACAAGCTCAAGCGCACGATCAGCGTCGCGATGCGCATGCTCGACAACGTGATCGACATCAACTACTACGCGGTGCCGAAGGCGCGTAACTCGAACCTGAAGCACCGCCCGGTCGGCATGGGCATCATGGGCTTCCAGGACTGCCTGCACCTGCTGCGCACGCCGTACGCGTCGCAAGCGGCGGTCGAGTTCGCCGACCGTTCGATGGAAGCCGTCTGCTACTACGCGTACTACGCGTCGACCGAGCTGGCCGAGGAGCGCGGCCGCTACTCGAGCTACCGCGGCTCGCTGTGGGATCGCGGCATCCTCCCGCAGGACACGCTGAAGCTGCTGACGGAAGCGCGCGGCGGCTACGTCGAGGTCGACACGTCGGAATCGCTCGACTGGACGACGCTGCGTGCGCGGATCGCCACGCACGGCATGCGCAACTCGAACTGCGTCGCGATCGCGCCGACGGCGACGATCTCGAACATCATCGGCGTGTCGGCCTGTATCGAGCCGACCTTCCAGAACCTGTACGTGAAGTCGAACCTGTCGGGCGAATTCACGGTGGTGAACGAATATCTCGTCCGCGACCTGAAGGAGCGCGGCCTGTGGGACGAAGTGATGGTCGCCGACCTGAAGTACTTCGACGGCATGCTGTCGCGCATCGACCGCATCCCGGCCGACCTGCGCGCGATCTACGCGACCGCGTTCGAGGTCGACCCGACGTGGCTGGTCGAAGCGGCATCGCGTCGCCAGAAGTGGATCGACCAGGCGCAGTCGCTGAACATCTACATGGGCGGCGCGTCGGGCAAGAAGCTCGACGAGGTGTACAAGCTCGCATGGCTGCGCGGCCTGAAGACGACCTACTACCTCCGCACGATGGCGGCGACGCACGTCGAGAAGTCGACGGTCGCGCACGGCGCGCTGAACGCGGTGCCGACGGGCGGTGCGGGCAGCGGCGGTGCAGGCGGTTCGGGCAGCGGCGGCGCGCAAGGCGCGGCGGGCGGCTTCGGTGCGGCAGGCGGCGCTGCATCGTCGGGTACGGTCAACGCGGCGCCGGCGCTCGCGCCGGTGGAAGCAGACGGTCCGGTGTGCACGATGCGTCCGGGCGACCCCGGCTTCGACGAGTGCGAAGCGTGCCAGTAACGCAGTGCGCCTGACCTGAGAAGCAGGCCTGGGCGGCGCGCACGACGACCGATCGAGGTTGAAGTGTGCGCCGCTCTCAACTAAAAAAATGATAAGGAATCTGTAACGCGACACCTGCGTTGCAGGCAGTGACAAGCGATCGAAACAGCCCCGACGACGTCGCGTTTCGATCAGCGTTCGACGCGTCGAGCGCACCTCGCGATACAAGCGCGACTCACGTCGCGCGCTGCATGAATGACGATGCGTTGCTCAAAGTGTTGTATCGAGGTCGCAACGCGAATCGAAAAAAGGATTTTTCGTGAGCGAACCCTTTTATCGCTCAGGAAAAGATGGTACAAACCGTTCTAAATTGATGGTGAGAATTTATGCTCAACTGGGATGACGAGAAGACTGCCGTAACCCCCGCGAGCGGAGCGCAGCAAAACGCGATGCGCACCTCCGCCGGGATGGCTGTCGGAATGCAGGCTGCAACGCCTGCCGCCCATCAGGTCCGTGACATTTTCGAAGGCGATCTTGCGGTGCCGCCGCAAGCATCGGCTGTTCCCGCCGGCGGTACGGAAGCGCGGGTCAATGTCGCCGACAAGCGCATCATCAACGGCCAGACTGACGTCAATCAGCTGGTGCCGTTCAAGTACAAGTGGGCGTGGGAAAAGTATCTGGCCGGTTGCGCGAACCACTGGATGCCGCAGGAAATCAACATGTCCCGCGACATCGCACTGTGGAAGGACCCGAACGGTCTGACCGAGGACGAGCGCCGCATCGTGAAGCGCAACCTCGGCTTCTTCGTGACGGCCGATTCGCTCGCGGCGAACAACATCGTGCTCGGCACGTACCGCCACATCACGGCGCCCGAGTGCCGGCAGTTCCTGCTGCGCCAGGCGTTCGAGGAAGCGATCCACACGCACGCGTACCAATACATCGTCGAATCGCTCGGCCTCGACGAAGGCGAGATCTTCAACGCATACCACGAGGTCACGTCGATCCGCGCGAAGGACGAATTCCTGATCCCGTTCATTCATACGCTGACGGACCCGGCCTTCAAGACCGGCACGCTCGAAGCGGATCAGAAGCTGCTGAAGTCGTTGATCGTGTTCGCCTGCATCATGGAAGGCCTGTTCTTCTATGTCGGGTTTACGCAGATCCTCGCACTCGGCCGCCAGAACAAGATGACGGGTGCTGCGGAGCAATATCAGTACATCCTGCGCGACGAGTCGATGCACTGCAACTTCGGCATCGACCTGATCAACCAGATCAAGCTCGAGAACCCGCATCTCTGGACCGCCGAATTCCGCGCCGAGATCCGCGAGCTGTTCAAGCAGGCTGTCGAACTCGAATACCGCTACGCCGAGGACACGATGCCGCGCGGCGTGCTGGGTTTGAACGCGTCGATGTTCAAGAGCTATCTGCGCTTCATCAGCAACCGCCGTTGCCAGCAGATCGGCCTCGACCCGCTGTTCCCGAACGAGGAAAACCCGTTCCCGTGGATGAGCGAGATGATCGACCTGAAGAAGGAACGCAACTTCTTCGAGACGCGTGTGATCGAGTATCAGACGGGGGGCGCGCTGTCCTGGGAATAACCCGCAGCAGCGAACCCGTTACATGATGGAGCAGCCGGTGGCCTCTCGGCCCCGGCCCAAGGTTTAGGAGCAAGAACGCCTGATGCAAAGCATGCCCGGTGCCTTAGCGGCCCAACGATACGACAGGCACTTTGCGAACCCTTCAGTGGGATGGGCAAACTTCCCTCCGGAAAAAGCGGACGGCCGTGTGGCGGTCCGCTTGATCAAGCGATTAGGGGTAGCGGCGCGAGGTGCGCCGGCTACCGACTTGATTTGGCGCGCGAGGCCGGGTGGTCACGCGCGCCATACCGTATTCATTAGCGTAAGCGCGCGGTATCTGCGTACGCCGATGAATAGCCCGCTTCGAAGCGCACGTCCTGAACAGCGTCCGCGGGAAGCGGGTTTTGACGAAGGGTGTAGTTTGAACTGACTCTCATCTGAACCTGAAGGAGAACAACATGGCTACTGCCAAGAAGAAACCGGCTGCTAAGAAGGTTGCTGCAAAGAAGACCGTTGCGAAGAAGGCTGCTGCTCCGGCGAAGAAGGCCGCGGTGAAGAAGGTTGCTGCGAAGAAGGTCGCGGTGAAGAAGGTTGCCGCGAAGAAGGCAGCACCGGCTAAGAAGGCCGCTGCAAAGAAGGTCGCAGCCAAGAAGGTCGCAACGAAGAAGGTTGCAGCCAAGAAAGTCGCAGCGAAGAAGGTCGCGGTGAAGAAGGTTGCTGCAAAGAAGGCAGCACCGGCCAAGAAGGCCGCCGCGAAGAAGGTTGCAGCCAAGAAAGTCGCGGTGAAGAAGGTTGCCGCGAAGAAGGCCGCACCGGCGAAGAAGGCTGCCGCGAAGAAGGCCGCGCCCGCGAAGAAGGCTGCCGCGAAGAAGGCCGCGCCGGCGAAGAAGGCTGCCGCGAAGAAGGCTGCGCCCGCCAAGAAGGCTGCCCCTGCGAAGACGGCGGCCGCACCGGCGAAGAAGGCTGCTGCCCCGAAGAAGGCCGTCGTGAAGAAGGCCGCGCCGGCAACGACCGCGTCGACCGCATCGGTTGCGCCGGCATCGGGCGTGAAGACCGCGCTCAACCCGGCAGCCGCATGGCCGTTCCCGACCGGCAGCCGTCCGTAATCGCGGCTGAGCAGCATCACCCGGACACTCATGTGTCCGTGGGTTGAGTAGCGCTACTCAATCAGTCCCGCCATCTGGCTCAGCTCAGGTGGCGGGATTTTTTTCGTCCGTATTCGTCCGTATGGGTCATCGATCGGCGGGCCGACGCGAGCGCGGACGAAAACGGGCGGACGAAAAAAAACGCATGCGCGGCTTCGCACATGCGTTCGACCGCGGCTTGCGCCGCGTGCTGAGGATATCGGTTAGTGCGTGACGCGCGTGACGCCGCCGCTCGACAGCAGGCGTACGCGCTCGCCGGCGCGGAACGCTTCGCCGCTCGCTGCCTGCGTGATCGAGCGCAGGTCGCCGTTGTCGAGACGCACGGTGATTTCGACACCGTTCGCCGTGCTGAGGTTTTCGCCGACCGCGTTGCCGGCGACTGCACCGACGAGGCCGCCGGCGATCGCCGTCAGGATCGAACCTTTGCCGCCGCCGATCGCGCTGCCCGCGACCGCACCGAGTGCGCCGCCGCCGAGCGTGCCGATCGCGCTGCCGCCGCCGTCGGACTGGATGCGCACCGCGCGGACGCTTTCGACCGTGCCCATGCGGACAGTTTGTTCGCGCTGCGCCTGGCCGACGCTATAGACATCCGCCGAACCGGGTGCCGTGAAGCAGCCGGCGAGGGTCAGCGTGGCCGTCAGCATGGCCGCGAGCGTGAGGGTTTTTCTGGTCAACATCTTTGCTCTCCCACAATATTCATTTGAGACTGTAACCGAATGCAGTCTCGAAGCGTGCGTCGATTTCCTCGCGCGTCAGTACGTAAGTCTGGGGCCCTTGATGAGCGATCTTGAGCGAGCCCAACAGGCTCGCGAGGCGGCCCGTGGTTGCCCAGTCGAGACCGTGCTCGATGCCGTACAGCAAGCCGCCCCGGAAAGCGTCGCCGCAGCCGGTCGGATCGGCGATGCGCTCGGCCGGCACGACCGGAATCTGCTCCGTGCCCTGCTTGTGGCGGATGGTCGCGCCGTGCTCGCCGCGCGTAATGACGAGAGCGTCGACCCGGCTGGCGATTTCGTCTTCGGACCATCCCGTCTTGTCGCTCACCAGCTTGGCCTCGTAGTCGTTGACCGCTACATAGGTCGCAAGTTCAATGCTGCGGCGCAGCGTCGCACCGTCGAACAGCGGCAGGCCCTGGCCCGGATCGAACACGAACGGCACACCGGCGCGGGCGAGTTCTTCCACGTGCTGCACCATTCCGTCGAAACCGTCCGGGCCGACGATCGCGAGCTTGATGTCCGGCGCGTCGCCCGCATGGTTCAGGTGCGACTGCATCATCGCGCCCGGGTGGAATGCGGTGATCTGGTTGTTGTCGAGATCGGTCGTGATCATCGCCTGCGCGGTGTACGTATCGGGCAGCACGCGCACATGGTCGCGGCGCAGGCCGAGTTGGTCGAACCGGTCGAGATACGGCTGCGCGTCGAACGCGCCCATCGTGGCCATGATGCGCGCATCGCCGCCGAGCAGGTGCAGCGCGTACGCGATGTTGCCCGCACAGCCGCCGAACTCGCGGCGCATCGTCGGCACGAGGAAGCTCAGGTTGATGAGGTGCACCTGGTCGGGCAGGATGTGCTCGCGGAACCGCCCTTCGAAGGTCATGATGGAGTCGTAGGCGATCGAGCCGCAAATCAGCGTAGCCAAGGTGTGCGTTCCTGTAGAAATGAGGGGCCCTGCGCGACAACGCCGCGCGAAGGGCGCGGCGCGGCAGGGGAAAGCGGAAGAAAGCTTACTTCAGTGCGGCGAGCGCTGCATCGTAGTTCGGCTCGTCCTTGATTTCGCCGACGAGTTCCGCGTGGATCACCTTGTCCTGCGCGTCGAGCACCACCACCGCACGCGCGGTCAGGCCGTTCAGCGGGCCGCTCGTCACGTCGACGCCGTACGCGTTCGCGAATGCGCGGCCGGTGCGGAACGTCGACGCCGTCACGACGTTCGCGAGGCCTTCGGTCGTGCAGAAGCGCGTGGCGGCGAACGGCAGGTCGGCGGACACGACGATCACGACCGTGTTGTCGAGCGACGACGCGGCTTCGTTGAACTTGCGGGTGGACGTCGCGCAGGTCGGCGTGTCGAGGCTCGGCACGATGTTCAGCACCTTGCGCTTGCCGGCGAAGCTGGCGAGCGTCAGATCGGCGAGATCCTTGCCGACCAGCTTGAAATCGGCGGCTTGCGCGCCGACGGCCGGGAACGTGCCGGCGAGATCGATCGGGTTGCCACCCAGCGTAACTTTGCTCATGTTCGTGCTCCGAAATAGCGCGCCGCTCGGGCGCGCGGGTTGAGACGGGCGCGCAAGCGCGCCGCGGCGCGTCACGGATAGAAGATCTGGACGCGGAAATTCGAGGCCGGCGTGCCGTTCGTTTCGAGGCGGACGACCATCGTCTGCGTCGTGCCGGGCGGCAGCCCGGCGTCGATCGGCGTGCCCGGGCGCACGTAGTCGCGCGGCGCGAGCACGCGACGCACGGTGACGTGGTTGGTGTCGTCGAGCAGCGTGAGTTCGAGCGACGGGTACGCGAGCGCGACGCGGTAGCGGTTCGTCAGCGGCACCTTGAGTTCGAGCTCGCGCGGGCCGTCGAGCTGGCGCAGGTCGGTCGCGTCGAGCCGCAATCCGTCGATCGCGCGCGGCGGCGTGACCGTGCAGCCGAGCGGCGCGCACGCCTGCCGGAACCAGCCCTGCGTGGCGGGCCAGTAGATCATCAGCGTTTCGCGCTGCCACCACGCCAGTTGCGCGGCGAGCAGGGCGACCAGCGCGGCCGCGACGAGGCCGCCGAAAAAGCCGCCGAGCATCCCGCGCCGCTGCGGCGCGCGCGTCTCGCGCGTGACGGCGAAGTGTGGACGATCGTCATCGGTCGGTGCGGCGGGGAACGGGACGGCCGGTTGGACGGCCAGTTGGACGGCCGGCTGGACGTCTGGCTGGATGATCGGTTCGTCGGCCGCTGCTGTCGTCGGGGCCTTGTCGTGCCGGGCGAAGGTATCGGGTTCCGATGCGGTTTCGGTTTCGGTAACGGCTGGCGCGGGCCTGAACGCAAAGCGCGGTTCGCGCGGCGCGCGTTCGTCGTCGGGCGCCGCGAAGTGCGCGGGCACGACGGGCTCGACCGGTTCGGCGGCGGTTTCCGTTTCGGGCGGCAGGTGAGCGACGAAGCGCGGCTCGCGCGGATCGCGCTCGACGGGCGCGGGCGACGACGCGGCTTCCCCGGTTTCCTGCGGTTCGTGCGGTTGCGGCGAATGCGGTTCGGCCGGTTGCTCGACGGCTGCCGAGGCATCGAGCTCGGCCGGAGACGACGCGAACGGCTCGGGCGTACCCGACAGGTGGACGACGCCGGCTTCCGTGGACGGGAGCGAGAGCGGTATCAGCGGTTCGGTGCGCACGGTCTCGGCGCTGTGCTGCAGCGACGGATCGACGCCGCCGTCGAGCCACGGCGCCCACATGTCCCAGCCTTCCGGCTTGTAATCGGCGCCGGTCGGCAATTCGGGCGGCGCGTCGGTGGCGAACAGCCGAGCCGGGGCGGCCTGCTGGCGTGCGTCGCCGCCCTGCGGCGCGGCAGCCGGTTCGGTCAAGGCCGGCTCGGGCTGCCGCGCGTACTCGGGAACGAGCGATTCGGCGGCGTTGAAGACTTCGTGGCAATGCCCGCAGCGCACGAGCCCCTGGTGCAGCGAGAGCTGTTCCTGCTGCAGCCGGAAGACGGTTTCGCAATGAGGGCAGCGCGTCGCAAGAAGCATGTCGAGCCGGGCGGCCTGCTGGCCAGAGTGAAGGACAGCGCTATTCTAATGGCTTTCGCGGCGGGTTCCGGCGAGGCATACCCAACCTTCGTGCTCGCGCCAGACCGAGATGTCGACGTAGCGCGCATAGACGGCCGCCACTTCGTCGGCCTGGCGCGCGAGCACGCCGGACAGCGCGATGCGCCCGCCCGGCTTGACCTTCGACGCGAGCATCGAGGCCATCAGCTTCAGCGGGTTCGACAGGATGTTCGCGACGACGATGTCGAATTCGCCGTCCGGGCAGGCGTCGGGCAGCCCGTACGTGACTTCCGCGCGGTTGCGTTCGCTGTTCTGGCGCGCCGATTCGACCGCCTGCGGATCGATGTCGATGCCGATCACGGGGTTCGCCCCGCATTTCTTCGCCAGGATCGCGAGGATGCCCGAACCGCAGCCGTAGTCGAGCACCGACTGGCCCGGCTTCACCGACTGCTCGAGCCATTCCATGCACAGCCGGGTAGTGGGGTGGCTGCCGGTGCCGAACGCGAGGCCCGGATCGAGTTCGAGGACGAGCGCATCGGGATCGGGCGCATCGTGCCACGACGGCACGACCCAGATCCGCTCGCCGATCGGGATCGGCTCGAACTGCGACTGCGTGAGCCGCACCCAGTCCTGCTCCTCGACTTCGCGCACGACGAACTTCGGCGTTTCGGCGATGCCGATCTCGTTCGCGGCCGCCGCGAGCAGCACGGCCGGCTCGTGGTCGGCCGACAGCAGCGCGACCACGCGCGAGCGCTGCCACGCGGTGCGATCGGGCACGAGGCCCGGCTCGCCGAAGAGCGGCTGTTCGTCGGGCGTGTCGGCGTCGGCGTCCTCGACGGACACCGACAGCGCGCCGAGCTCGAGCAGCGCGTCGGACAGGGCCTCCGCATGCTCGCGGGCCAGTTCGACGACGAGTTCGCGATAACTCATGCTTACGCTTCTTCCGGTGCGACCTGCTGCTTCTGCGCGAGCCGGTTTTCGAGGTAGTGGATGCTGGTGCCGCCTTCGACGAACTTCGAATCGATCATCAGCTCGCGGTGCAGCGGGATGTTGGTCTGGATGCCTTCGACGACCATTTCCGACAGCGCGATGCGCATCCGGCGGATCGCCTGTTCGCGCGTCGCGCCGTAGGTGATCAGCTTGCCGATCATCGAATCGTAGTTCGGCGGCACGAAATAACCATTGTATGCGTGCGAATCGACGCGCACGCCGGGGCCGCCCGGCGTATGCCACGACGTGATCCGGCCCGGCGACGGCGTGAACTTGAACGGATCTTCGGCGTTGATCCGGCATTCGATCGCATGCCCGCGGAACTGGATGTCGCGCTGGCGCAGCGCGAGCTTCTCGCCGGCCGCGATGCGAATCTGTTCCTGCACGATGTCGACGCCCGTGATCAGCTCCGATACCGGATGCTCGACCTGCACGCGCGTGTTCATCTCGATGAAGTAGAACTCACCGTTCTCGTACAGGAATTCGAACGTGCCCGCACCGAGGTAGCCCATCTTCTTGCACGCGTCCGCGCAGCGGTCGCCGATGCGGTCGATCAGGCGGCGCGGAATGCCGGGCGCCGGCGCTTCCTCGATCACCTTCTGGTGGCGGCGCTGCATCGAGCAGTCGCGCTCGCCGAGCCAGATCGCGTTCTTGTGCGCGTCCGACAGCACCTGGATCTCGATGTGGCGCGGGTTCTCGAGGAACTTCTCCATGTACACCTGCGGGTTGCCGAACGCACGGCCGGCTTCCTCGCGGGTCATGTTGACCGCGTTGACGAGCGCGGCTTCGGTGTGCACGACGCGCATCCCGCGCCCGCCGCCGCCGCCTGCCGCCTTGATGATGACCGGATAGCCGATCGCGCGCGCAATCTTGACGATCTCCTTCGGATCGTCCGGCAACGCGCCTTCCGAGCCCGGCACGCACGGCACGCCGGTCTTGATCATCGTCTGCTTCGCGGTGACCTTGTCACCCATCATGCGGATCGTTTCCGGACGCGGGCCGATGAACGTGAAGCCCGACTGCTCGACGCGCTCCGCGAAATCGGCGTTCTCCGACAGGAAGCCGTAGCCGGGGTGGATCGCCTCGGCATCGGTGACTTCCGCGGCGCTGATCAGCGCCGGCATGTTCAGGTAGCTCAGGTTCGACGGGGCCGGGCCGATGCAGACGGCTTCGTCCGCGAGGCGCACGTACTTGGCTTCCTTGTCGGCTTCCGAGTAGACGACCACCGTCTTGACGCCGAGTTCGCGGCACGCACGCTGGATGCGCAGCGCGATTTCACCGCGGTTGGCAATGAGGATTTTTTCAAACATAGCGAGTATTCGTCTCTTCGAGGGGCGCGCGAACGGCGCCTGGCGAGCATCGGCGGCGCGCGGCCGGCTGGGCCGCGCGGCGGGCTTAGCCGATCACGAAAAGCGGCTGGCCGTATTCGACGGCCTGGCCGTTCTCGACGAGGATTTCCTTGATCACGCCGGCCTTGTCCGACTCGATCTCGTTGAGCAGCTTCATCGCTTCGATGATGCAGATCGTCTGGCCTTCCTTGACCGTGTCGCCGGCCTGCACGAACGGGTCGGCGCCCGGCGACGGCGCGCGATAGAACGTGCCGACCATCGGCGACGTCACGACGTGGCCCTGCGGAGCGGCCGGTGCGGCTGCAGCGCCGGCGGCCGGCGCGGCGGCGCCTTCGGCCGGCAGCGCGGCCGACGGCGCGGGCGCGCTGACTTGCGGGGCATACCCAGCCGTCGGCTGCACGTAGACCGGCGGCGCGTTCTTGACGATACGCACCTTGCCTTCGCCTTCCGTCACTTCCAGCTCGGAGATGCCGGATTCGGAAACGAGGTCGATCAGAGTTTTCAGCTTACGAAGATCCATCGGGAATTCCCCTTTCAATACGTGAAAGCGCCGGTGAGCGGCCGGCGCTGAATCTAGATCGCGAAATCAGCCGCGCGACGCGCCTTGCAGCTTGTCCAGCGCGTACTCGAGCGCGTACAGATAACCTTTCCAGCCGAGCCCGCAGATCACGCCTTCGGCCTGGTCGGAAAAGTAGGAGTGGTGCCTGAACGCTTCGCGGCGATGCACGTTCGACAGGTGAACCTCGACGAACGGAATGCCAACGCCGGCGATCGCGTCCCGGATCGCAACGCTCGTATGCGTGTACGCGGCCGGGTTGATCAGGATGAAGTCGGTCTGTTCCTCCCGCGCGGCCTGGATGCGGTCGACCAGCGCACCTTCATGGTTGCTCTGGAACGACGACAGTTCGGCGCCGGCCTCCTGGGCGCGCGCGGCAAGCGCCTGATCGATCTGCGCGAGCGTGACGCGGCCGTACACCTCCGGTTCCCGGGTGCCGAGAAGGTTCAGGTTGGGGCCGTGCAACACCAGCAATCGTGTCATGGTCGCTTCTATTTCTGCGGAATTGCGCGAACTTTAGCGCTATTTAGAGAAATTTGTCTAGTTTTGCCGAACGGCCAGACGCGTCGGACCCGCAAGAATTACCGGTGCGGATGCAAAGTATCGGCGAATTCACGCGAAATTGCGGCGAATGACCGGCAAATCACCGCGAACGCGCAGGCCGTCGCTTGCGCAGATTACAGCGCGTCGAGCGTCTTTTTCAGCTCGGCCGGCTGGATTTGTCCTAATTTTGTCTCGCGGATCTTGCCGGTTTCGTCGATGACGACGGTAAACGGCAGCGCGCCGGCGGTATTTCCGAAATTGCGGGCCAGGTCGGCGCCCGCATAGCCGCTGACGAAGACCGGATAATCGACCTTCACCTTCTGCAGGAAGTTCTTCACGTTCTGCTCGGAATCGACGCCGATCCCGACGAAACGGATGCCTTTCTGCTTGTACTGGTGCGACAGCGCGACGAGCTCGGGCATCTCCTCGACGCACGGGCCGCACCACGACGCCCAGAAATTGACGACGACTTTCTGGCCCTTGAAGGCGGCCAGCGTGGCCGGCTTGCCGTCGACGCCGGTGAGCGACGACGCCCACAGCTGGTCGACCGGACTGCCGTGGGCGGCCGGCGCGGCGACGGCGACGCCGTCGTCCGTCGTGCCGCGGAACCAGTGGCCGGCGGCGATCCCGCCGGCAACGGCGGCGGCCGCGACCACCGCGAGCGCCAACATGCGTTTCATCATCATCGTTGAATCATTCCGGTTCGGAAGGGGCCTCGCCTGCCGCGACGAGTGCGCGCAGCGCGGCGGCGTCCGCGCGGGCGACGCGGCCGCGCGCGTCGGCCTTCACCGCGCCGCGCAGGTCGTCGCTCGCATACAGCGCGAGATGGATGCCGATCGCGTCCACGTCGCGCCGCGGGCGCCACAGGAAACTGAGCGTTTCGACGTCGCCGCGGCCCGCGAAATGCCGCGTCTCGGACACGTCGTACTGGACGTTCTGGTTCAGCAGGTAGATCGCGACGTCCTTCGGGTTGTCGGTGAATGCCTGCAAATGGATATCCGAATGCGCGTTCGCGGTGCCGTTCAGCACGGCGCCCGTCACATAAGGATGGAACTCGGCGAGCCGGCGCATCCAGTCGAGCGCGATCTCGCGCAGGCGGCGCAGTTCGTCCGGCTGCGTGTCGCTCTGGAACAGCGCGAGGTACTCGCGCAATTCTTCCTCGATCTGGTCGTTATCCGGCAGCCATTCGCCCGCAACGCGCGAATCGCCCAGCAACTGGCGCGCGGCCTTGCGTTTCGCGCCGGCGTAGTCCAGCCCGTCCTCCGCGATCAGGCGGGCGGCGGACTGGGCGATTTCCTCGCGGACGCGCCGCGGGTCGACAAGAGGTTTGCGAGACATGATCCGGCAATCATACTCGATCGTCGCGGCGCCCGAGCACGGGTGCGGCGGCCCGCCGCCCGAGGGTGACGGCGCCGTTCGCCCGCATCGTTCGGGCCGCCGGGCATCGCAGGCCGTCAGTTACAATAGTGCTCTTTTGTGTCGCGGCCAGGTCGTTGGCCGGGCGCCGGCCGCACGGCCTCGCCGGCGCGCCGCGCACGCATCCTTTCCGAATCGACGGCGCCCGGCGGCGCGAAAGCATTCATCTATGCACATCCACATTCTTGGCATCTGCGGCACCTTCATGGGCGGTCTCGCCGTACTCGCACGCGCGGCGGGCCACACGGTGACGGGTTGCGACGCGGGCGTCTATCCGCCGATGAGCACGCAGCTCGAGGCGCAGGGCATCACGCTGATCGAGGGCTACGGCGCGGAGCAGATCGACCTGAAGCCGGACCTGTTCGTGATCGGCAACGTCGTCACGCGCGGCAATCCGCTGATGGAGGCGATCCTCGATCGCGGCCTGCCTTACGTGTCCGGCCCGCAGTGGCTTGGCGAGCACGTGCTGGCCGGCAAGTGGGTGCTCGCCGTGGCGGGCACGCACGGCAAGACGACCACGTCGTCGATGCTCGCGTGGCTGCTGGAAGACGCGGGGCTGAACCCGGGCTTCCTGATCGGCGGCGTGCCGCTGAACTTCGGCGTGTCCGCGCGGCTCACCGATTCGAGCTTCTTCGTGATCGAGGCGGACGAGTACGACACGGCATTCTTCGACAAGCGCTCGAAGTTCGTGCACTACCGGCCGCGCACCGCGGTGCTGAACAACCTGGAATTCGATCACGCCGACATCTTCCCCGATCTCGCCGCGATCGAGACGCAATTCCATCATCTGGTGCGCACCGTGCCCGGCGTCGGGCGGATCGTCACGAACGGCCGCTCCGACGCGCTCGAGCGCGTGCTGGCGCGCGGCTGCTGGAGCGAGGTCGAACGCTTCGGCGTCGATGGCGGCTGGCAGGCGCTGCCGGCCGAGGACGGCGTGCCGGTGGACGAACGCTTCGCGGTGTATCGCCAAGCCGAGCGTGTCGGCGAAGTCGCGTGGCAGGTGCAGGGCGACCACAACCGGATGAACGCGCTCGCGGCGATCGCCGCCGCGCGCCACGTCGGCGTGCCGCCCGCGCAGGCGGCCGTTTCGCTCGCCTCGTTCCGCAACGTGAAGCGCCGCATGGAAGTGCGCGGCAGCGTGGACGGCGTGACCGTCTATGACGATTTCGCCCACCATCCGACCGCGATCGACACCACGATCGCCGGCCTTCGCGCGCGCATCGGCCGCAAGAATGCCCGCATCCTCGCGGTGCTGGAGCCGCGCTCGAACACGATGAAGCTCGGCGTGATGAAGTCGCAATTGCCGTCGAGCCTCGCCGACGCCGATCTCGTGTTCGGCTACGGCGCGCCGACCGGGCGCGATGCGCTCGGCTGGAATCTTGCCGAAGCGCTCGCGCCGCTGGGCGAGCGTGCGCGCGCATTCGACGACCTGCACGTGCTGGTGAAGGCGGTGGTCGAGGCCGCGCGCCCGGGCGACCATGTGCTCGTGATGAGCAACGGCGGTTTCGGCGGCGTGCACCAGAAGCTGCTCGACGCGCTCGGGAGCCGCACGTGATCCTGTATCTGCACGGCTTCCGGTCGTCGCCGGAATCGCAGAAGTCGCGGCTGCTCGCCGCGCGCATGGCCGAACTCGGCCGCACCGGCGAGTGGCGGTGCCCGTCGCTGTCGGTGTCGCCGCTCGACGCGATCGCGATCGCGGAAGCCGAGGTCGCGGGCGCGCGCGACGTGACCGTGATCGGCAGCTCGCTCGGCGGGTATTACGCGACGTGGCTCGCCGAAAAGCATGGCTGGAAAGCCGTGCTGCTGAATCCGGCGATCGTGCCGCAGCGCGATCTCGAACAGCATCTGGGCGAGCAGCCGCTGTGGCACGGCGGCGGCACGATCGTCGTCGAGCGCCGCCACCTGCACGAACTCGACGCGCTGCGCGTGCCGGCGATCACGCGCGCCGACCGCTACTATCTGTTCGCGGCGACCGGCGACGAAGTGCTCGATTATCGCGAGATGCTCGCCCATTACCCGGGCGCGAAAACCCGCGTGATCGACGGCAGCGATCACGGGATCAGCGAATTTGCCGACTATGTCGACGACGTTCTCGCGTTTTGCGACGGAAAGACGTCATAAACCGGCCGCGTGCCGATCGAATCCCCATCATCATGCGGCGCCGCCGACGCGGCGCCCGGCAGTCTGAACGAGAGTACTGAGTGAACGTTTTCTTCGAGGAATCGGGCAGTTTCAAGGCGGGCAGCGTGCTGTCGCGCCAGGGCGACGCATTTCAGGTCGAGTTGCCCGGCGGGCGGCGCGCGAAGGTGCGCGCGAAAGACGTGCTGATCGAATTCGACAAGCCGGCCGCAAGCGAACTGATGCAGGAAGCCGACACGGCCGCGCAGCAGATCGATCTGGATTTTCTGTGGGAATGCGCGCCGCCCGACGAGTTCGCGTACACGGCGCTGGCCGCCGAATACTTCGGCGCGACGTACGGCCCGGTCGAGCGCGCCGCGCTGGTGCTGCGGCTGCACGGCTCGCCCGTCTATTTCCGCCGCAAGGGGCGCGGCCAGTACCAGCGCGCGCCGGAAGAGCAGCTCAAGATGGCGCTCGCGTCGCTCGAGCGCAAGCGCCAGCAGGCGCTCGTGCAGGCGCAGTATGAAGAGGAACTGAAGGCCGGCAAGCTGCCGGAAGCGTTCGCGGGCAAGGTGCTCGGGCTGCTGACGCGGCCGGACAAGAATTCGATCGAATACAAGGCGATGGAAGCGGCGGCCGGCGCGCGCGGCGTGTCGCCGGCGCGGCTGATGCTCGACTGCGGCGGCATCGAGTCGCCGCGTGCGCTGCACGAAGCGCGCTTTCTCGCGGAATTCTTCCCGCACGGCACGGGCTTTCCGCCCGTCACGGTCGGCCCGCTGCCGGACGACCTGCCGCGCGCGAACGTCGAGGCGTTCTCGATCGACGACATCACGACCACCGAAATCGACGACGCGTTCTCGGTCGAGCACCTGTCCGACGGCCGGGTGCGGATCGGCGTGCACATCGCGGCGCCGGCGCTCGGCATCGTGCGCGGCGACCCGGTCGACGCGATCGCGCGTGCGCGCCTGTCGACCGTCTACATGCCGGGCGACAAGATCACGATGCTGCCGGACGACGTGGTGGACGTGTTCACGCTGAAAGAGGGCGACTATCGCCCGGCGCTGTCGCTGTACATCATCGTCAACCGCGAGACGCAGGAGATCGTCGCGAACGAGACGCGCGCGGAGCTCGTGTTCGTGAAGAGCAACCTGCGCCACAACACGCTCGACGAGCTCGTCAATGAAGAGACGCTCGCGGCCGGCACCGGCGACTATCCGCACAAGGACGACATCGCCGTGCTGTGGCCGCTCGCGCAGGCGCTGTTCGAAAAGCGCCAGGTCGCGCGCGCGGGCTACGGGCTGAAGCGCGAGGTGCAGCGCAACACCGACTACAACTTCTACGTCGAAGGCGAGCACGTGACGATCACGCCGCGCCGCCGCGGCTCGCCGCTCGACCTGATCGTGTCGGAGCTCGCGATCCTCGCGAACTCGACCTGGGGCGCGTTCCTGCACGACCATACGGTGCCGGGCATCTACCGGTCGCAGCGCGGCTTCGGCGCGCCGGGCCCGAAGCGCACGCGGATGCAGACGACGGCCGCGCCGCACGAAGGCCTCGGCGTCGCGCAGTACGCATGGAGCACGTCGCCGCTGCGCCGCTACGTCGACCTCGTGAACCAGTGGCAACTGCTCGCGTGCGTGCAGCACGGCGTCACCGCGAAGCTCGCCGCGCCGTTCAAGCCGAAGGACGCCGATCTCTACGCGGTCGTGCAGGGCTTCGACGATACGTATACGGCCTACGCCGACTACCAGCGCCGGATGGAGTACTTCTGGTGCCTGCGCTGGCTCGCGCAGGAGCAGAAGAAGCAGGTGGTCGCGAGCGTCGTGAAGGGAGATCTCGTGCGCCTCGAGGAAATCCCGCTGCTGCTGCACGTGCCGGGGCTCGGCGTGCATGCGCGCGGCACGCGCGTGCTGCTCGACGTGATGTCGCTCGACGAGCTGACGATCGAGGCGTCGGTGCGGCTCTTGAACGTGCTCGACGCGCCGACCGTGACGAGCGGCGACGCGGCCGACGACGAGGATGATGCCGAAGGCGGCGACGACACGCTGGTCGACGCGCAAGACGCGTCGGCGCAAGCCGAGGCCGAGGCGCTGGCCGAATCGGGCGATGCGGCGGCAGAGGGCGGCGAGGCCGCGGGCGGCAACGACGGCGCGGGGCGCGCATCATGAACGCAACTGCGTCGACGAGCGGCGCCGACCGCTATGTCGTGTTCGGCAACCCGGTGGCGCACAGCAAGTCGCCGTTCATCCACGCGCAGTTCGCCGCGCAGACCGGCGAGCCGATCGAGTACACGCACCGGCTCGCGCCGGTCGACGGGTTCGAGGCCGCCGTGCGCGCGTTCGTCGCCGAAGGCGGACGCGGCGCGAACGTGACGGTGCCGTTCAAGCTCGACGCGCATGCGCTCGCCGATACGCTGTCGCCGCGCGCGGCGGCGGCCGGTGCGGTGAACACGCTGCGCATCGACGCCGACGGCCGCCTCCACGGCGACAACACCGACGGCGTCGGCCTCGTGCGCGACATCGAGGCGAATCTCGGCGTGTCGCTCGCCGGTGCGCGCATCCTGCTGCTCGGCGCGGGCGGCGCCGCGCGCGGCGTCGTGCTGCCGCTGCTCGACCGCGCGCCGCTGTCGATCGAAATCGTGAATCGCACCGCGAGCAAGGCCGAGGCGCTCGTCGGCCAGTTCATGCAGGCCGCGCACGATGCGGGCTGCACGCTCGCGGGCGGCGGCCCCGGCGTCGTGCGCGCCGAGCCGTACGACGTGGTGATCAATGCGACGGCCGGCAGCCTCGATGCCGCGCTGCCGGAATGCGACGCGGCCGCGTTCGGCACGGGCACGCTCGCGTACGACATGATGTACGGCGCGCAGCCGACCGTGTTCATGCAGCACGCGGCGTCGCTCGGCGCGCGCACGGCCGACGGACTCGGGATGCTCGTCGAACAGGCCGCGGAATCGTTCTTCATCTGGCGCGGCGTGCGGCCGGACGGTGCGCCGGTGCTGGCCGCGCTGCGTCAGGCGCTCGCGGCGAGCTGAACGGAGCGGCACGTGGTGGCGGTGAGCGGCATGCAGCGCACGCGTACGGTGAGCGTCGCTCGCTGGCTCGTCTACGCAGGGTCGGTGTTCGCGGGCGCGTGGCTCGCGACGCAACTGTTCTATCTCGCGCAGATCGCGCTGTGGTCGTTCGTGAATCCGGGCTCGACCGCATTCATGCGCACCGACGCGTGGTGGCTGTCGCGCGACACGCCGCCCGCGCAGATCCGGCACCAGTGGGTGCCGTACGACCAGATCTCGCGCAACCTGAAGCGGGCGCTGATCGCCTCCGAGGATTCGACGTTCGCGACCAACAACGGCTACGACGTCGACGCGATCCTGCAGGCGTGGGAGAAGAACAAGGCGCGCGGCAGGATCGTCGCGGGCGGCTCGACGATCACGCAGCAGCTCGCCCGCAACCTGTTCCTGTCGCGCGAGAAGAGCTACATCCGCAAGGGGCAGGAGCTCATCATCACGTGGATGCTCGAAACGGTGCTCGACAAGGAACGCATCTTCGAGATCTACCTGAATTCGGTCGAATGGGGCCGCGGCGTGTACGGCGCCGAGGCGGCCGCACGCTATTACTACAGGATTCCCGCGAGCCGGCTCGGCGCGTGGCAGTCGGCGCGTCTCGCGGTGATGCTGCCGAAGCCGCGCTGGTTCGATGCGCATCGCGGCTCGGCCTACCAGGCGCAGCGTGCGGCGGTCATCGCGCGCCGGATGGGCGCGGCCGAGCTGCCGCAATCCGAGTAAGCGGCGCGTCTGCGCCGCTGTATTGTCCGTTTCGCCGCCGACGCGCGATTGGTGCGCTGCAGCGCGTTCGTGTCATCCCCATTTCGGGCCACATCCTTTAGACGAATACATCTATTTCGCTTTGCTGAGCAATGCCGTCGACCGCGCGATTTTGGTGGTCGGCTTCGCACGAAATCGGTGCTTTTTTAGTCATCGCGGGTAAACGCGAAAGTCGATGAAAGCGACGTGAAATGCAACGTTTCGCGAATCGAAGCATTCCTGAAAGGTGTGCGCCGCACCGGCCGCACGCCAAATATTTCCAAATTTTTCAAAGCCGGCGGGCTCGCGTATATTGGCCGGCGCCTCGGCTCATCGGCCGCAATCGAGGCGGGGGGCGGCTTATCCGGCTGCTCGACACGAAAAACATCCGAGAGAAGGAACGCAACGATGCCAGCGAGCAAAGCGAAGCTGTTGTTGGGGGTGGTGTGTTCTTCGCTGATTCTGACGGCCTGCAACGACGACGTGACGTCGTCCGCTGCGGCGAGCGCCGCGAATTCAGCCGATCCGGCCGGTCAGGTCGACCGCGCGTACAACGATCCGAACAGTTATTCGTCGAGCGCGAACGCGTCGCTCGACGCGGCCGCCGCGGTCGAAAAGGCGGCCGTCACGCACCACCAGATCACGCTGAACGGCAAGACGATCCGGTACACGGCCACCGCCGGCCACCTCGTCGCGCGCAATCCGCAGACGGGCGCGCCCGAAGCGTCGTTCTTCTACGTCGCCTACACGGCCGACAACCAGCCCGCCGCGAAGCGGCCCGTCACGTTCCTGTACAACGGCGGCCCCGGTTCGGCCTCGGTGTGGCTGCATCTCGGCTCGTTCGGCCCGCGCCGGATCCAGACCGGCGACCCGAACGCGAACACGTCGACGTTCCCGTTCGTCGACAACCAGGACACGCTGCTCGACACGACCGACCTCGTGTTCGTCGATGCGATCGGCACCGGCTTTTCGGAGGCGATCGCGCCGAACACGAACCAGACGTTCTGGGGCGTCGACCAGGACGCCGGCGCATTCCGCGATTTCGTGACGCGCTACCTGAACGTGAACCAGCGCGGCGCTTCGCCGAAATACCTGTTCGGCGAATCGTACGGCACGCCGCGCACCGACGTGCTCGCGAACCTGCTCGAGACGGCCGGCGTGAAGCTCGACGGCATCGTGCTGCAGTCGTCGATCCTGAACTACAACACCAACTGCGACATGGCGAGCGACTATGTCGGCAACTCGAACAACGGCGCGAGCCCGGTGAGCTGCGCGGGCTTCGTGCCGTCGTACGGCACGGTCGGCGCGTACTACCAGCTCGACAACCCGAACCCGTCGAACCTGCCGCAGTATGCGGACCAGATGCGCCTGCTGACGGCCGGCAGCTACGCGCCCGCCGTGAACGCGTACCTCGCGAGCCACACGCCATCGCCGCCGAACCTGGTCACGACGATGGTGAATTCGACCGGCGTGAAGCAAGCGCTGTGGAATGCGGACTTCAACGTGGTCCCGACCTTCTTCGACAACAGCTTCCAGTTGTCGCTCGTTCCGGGCACGCTGATCGGCCGCTACGACGCACGCGTGAACGTGCCCCTGTCGAGCCCGCTCGCGGCCGACGGCGATCCGTCCAGCTCGTTCATCACGAAGCCGTTCACCGACACGATCGGCGGCTACCTGCCGAACGAACTCAAGTACACCGCGCAGTCGGCCTACTCGGTGAGCAGCAATGCGATCAACACGTGGGACTGGACGCACGACGGCCTCGCGATGCCCGACACGATCCCCGATCTGGCCGCGGCGCTGACGCTGAATCCGCAGTTGAAGGTGCTGTCGCTGAACGGGTATCACGACATCGCGACGCCGTTCTACCAGACCGAGCTCGACCTCGCGCGGCTCGGCACGCAACCGAACCTGACGATCAAGGACTATCAGGGCGGGCACATGGTCTATCTCGACGATACGTCGCGTCCGCAGGAGAAAGCCGACCTCGTGACCTTCTACAACGCGGCCGCGCACTGATGCGCGAGGCCGGCGACAGGCGCCCTCGGCGGCGCCGCTCGCCGGCAGTCGACCTCATTCCAGACTGGAGCCTGACATGAAGAATCGTTTCATCGTCGTTGCTGCGGCGCTTGCATGCGTCTGCGCTGCCACATCCATTTCCGCGTTCGCACAGGCGAGCGACGCCGTCGCGCCGGCGCGTGCGCGCCAGGCGCAGCTCGGCGATCCGTACGTGCCGCCGGCCGCGCGCCACGCGAGCGCCGGCACGCAGACGACCGGCGCCGCACTGCATGCGCAGGTGGTGCGCAAGCTCGCGCGGCAGTTCAGCGCGGCCGATACGCAGAACACGGGTTCGATCACCGAGTCGCAGGCGCGCGCGGCCGGCCTCGGCTACGTCGCGAACCACTTCCGGCAGATCGATGCGGGCGGCAGCGGCCGCGTGTCGTTCGCCGACGTACAGCGCTACATGCAGGCGCGCGGCACGAGCCAGCAGTAAGCGCGGGACGCGGTGAGCAAACGGGGGCGGAACCTGCGGCACGGCGGGTTCCGCCCCCGTGCGCATCGCCGGGCGGTTGCGCGAGCCCCGGGTCGATCTCGCCTGAATTCTCATTATCTGGACAACGCATTCAAATATTGGAGCCGAGTGCGTGCGCTCCTACAATCCGAAGCACATCGACAGCTTCGGACCCACGCATCGCGCGGCGCCCGTCGCACACGGAGACACCTTCCATGAAGTTCGCCGGGCGCTTTACTCGGTGCATCGACCGCCGCCACGCCGCAGCACGGGACGCAGTTCCGGCGCCGCGCGAGCGGCTTCACCGATTCCGTTGAAGAAGCCCCGCCCCATGACCAAGATGCCAGACTCCCTTGCCCTCGACGCCCGGCGCGCGATGCCGGCCGAACCGTCGCTGACCGACAGCATCGGCGCGACCAGCACGCCGCTCGACCTCGCCGCGCAGCAGGCCGGCACGCAGACGCTGCTGCGCGGCCTCGCGATTCTCGAGGCGATCGCGAACGGCGCGCGCGACATGCGTGCGATCGGCGCCGCGCTCGGCACGACGCGCAGCACGACGCATCGCCTCGTCAGCAGCCTCGTGCAGGCGCGCTATCTGCGCCAGGTGCAGGGCGGCTACCTGCTCGGCCCGAAGCTGATCGAGCTCGGCACGATCGCGCTCGAACAGATGCCGCTCACCGCGGTGGCGCGTCCGCATCTGGAGGCGCTCGCGGAAGCGACGCTCGACACGATCCATCTCGGCGTGCGCGACGGCGACGACGTGCTGTACATCGACAAGATTCCCGGCACGCGCGGCCTCGAGATGCGCTCGCGCGTCGGCCACCGGATGCCGCTCGCATCGACCGGCATCGGCAAGGCGATGATGCTCGACCTCGATCCCGAGCTGTGGCGCTCGCTGTTCGAAGCCGCGCGCCGCGCGCTGGCCGGCGTCAACTTCAAGCCCGACAACCGGCCCGAGACGAATGCGTTCCTGCAGCGCATGGCCCATTACGCGGCCGGCGGCTATACGTTCGACCTCGAGGAAAACGAGGCGTCGATCCGCTGCGTGGCCGCGCCGATCCGCGACGCGTCGGGCGCGATCGTCGCGGCGGTGTCGGTCGCGAGCACGATTCCGTACATGCCGCACGACCGGATGGACGAACTGATTCCGCTCGTGCAGCGCGAAGCGCGAGCCATTTCCGCGGAACTGGGCTGGAGCCCGCCGCAGGGTACCCGCAGGATCAAACGATGACGACTTCGACCCGGCCCGTTCCGGATGCCTGTTCCGCCGCCCCGTCGCTGATCGCGCTCGACTGGGGCACCACGTCGCTGCGCGCCTATCTGTACGACGCGCATGGCGTGCCGATCGACACGCGCAGCCGGGCGGCCGGCGTGATGCACGTACCGGGCGGCGGCGCGCGTGCGTTCGACGCGGTGTTCGAGGAAGCGTGCGGCGACTGGCTCGACCGCACGCCCGGCCTGCCGGTGCTCGCCGCCGGGATGGTCGGCAGCGCGCAGGGCTGGCGCGAAGCGCCGTACGTCGCGGTGCCGGCCGGCGCCGACGCGCTCGTCGCGGGCCTCATCACGGTGACCACGGCGCGCGGCGCGACAGTCTCGATCGTGCCGGGCGTGATCGCGACGGGCGACTTGCCCGACGTGATGCGCGGCGAAGAAACGCAGATCGTCGGCGCGCTCGCGAGCGATCCCACGCTTGGCGCCGATCGTTCAGGGGTACTGATCGGCTTGCCGGGCACGCATGCGAAATGGGCGTGGGTGAAGGACGGGCTGATCGAACGCTTCCAGACCTTCATGACCGGCGAGCTGTTCGCGGTGCTGCGCGATCACACGATCCTCGGCCGCACGATGCGCGCGGGTGCGTCGCCCGACCGTGGCGCGTTCGTGCGCGGCGTGGCGGTCGCGCGCGGCGCGCGGCACACGGGGCTGCTCGCGACGATTTTCAGCACGCGCACGCTCGGCCTGACCGACCGGCTCGCACCCGATGCGCAGGGCGACTACCTGTCCGGCCTGCTGATCGGCCATGAGCTCAATGCGCTCGACGCGATGCTCGCGGAGCGCGGCATCGCGCTCGCGGACCAGCCGCTGCTGCTGATCGGCGACGACGGCCTGTGTTCGCGCTACGTCGATGCGCTCCAGGTATTCGGCCATGCGCATGCGCGTGTCGCCGCGCAGGCGACCGAGCGCGGCCTGTGGCGGATCGCGTCGCGCGCCGGGCTCGTGCGCGCGGACGGCGAGCCCGTCTGCGCCGACCAATGAACTGCTTGCAGAGGAATCTTCGATGCCGTCCGACCTGACATTGCCCGCGCCGTACACGCCCCACGCCGCATTGATGCGCGCGTTCGATGCGTGCCCGCTGATCGCGATCATGCGTGGCATCACGCCCGCGGAAGCGGCCGACCACGGCCGCGCGCTCTACGAAGCCGGCTTCCGGATCGTCGAGGTGCCGCTGAACTCGCCGGAGCCGTTCGACAGCATCGCGGCGCTGCGCCGCGCGTTGCCCGACGACATGATCGTCGGTGCGGGCACCGTGCTGCGCGCCGAGTACGTCGACCGCGTGCAGGACGCGGGCGGCGCGCTGATCGTGATGCCGCACAGCGACGCGGCCGTGATCCGCCGCGCACGCGAGCGCGGGCTGGCGAGCGCGCCGGGCGTCGCAACGCCGACCGAAGCATTCGCGGCGCTGACGAACGGCGCCGACGTGCTGAAGATGTTCCCGGCCGAGCAGCTCGGCGTGACGGTCGTGAAGGCGTGGCGCGCGGTGATCGACCGTGCGGTGCCGCTGGTTCCGGTCGGCGGGATCGCACCGGACAACATGCGGCCGTTTCTCGACGCCGGCGCGAACGGTTTCGGGCTCGGCTCGGCGCTGTACCGTCCCGGCCAGTCGGCGGATACGACCGCGGCGAATGCGCGCGCGTTCCAGGCCGGCTTGCGCGCGGCACGCGGCGGAGCCGCATGATGGGCCGCCTCGCGGGCAAGGTCGCGATGGTGACGGGCGCGGGCCGCGGCATCGGCGCCGCGATCGCGCGTGTGTTCGTGCGCGAAGGCGCGGCCGTCGCGCTCGTCGATCTCGACTTCCCGCAGGCGCAGCACACGGCCGCCGCGATCGCACACGAATGCGACGGCGCGCGCGTGCTGCCGTTGCAGGCGGACGTCGCGCGGCAGCAGGCGGTGCGCGATGCGCTCGCGCGGACGGAAGCGGCGTTCGGCCCGCTCGACGTGCTCGTGAACAACGCGGGCATCAACGTGTTCGCCGATCCGCTGACGATGACCGACGACGACTGGCGCCGCTGCTTCGCGGTCGATCTCGACGGCGTGTGGCACGGCTGCCGCGCGGCGCTGGAGGGCATGGTCGAGCGCGGTCGCGGCAGCATCGTGAACATCGCGTCGACGCATGCATTCAGGATCATTCCGGGGTGCTTTCCGTACCCGGTCGCGAAGCACGGCGTGCTCGGCCTGACACGTGCGCTCGGCATCGAATACGCGGCGCGCAACGTGCGCGTGAACGCGATCGCGCCGGGCTACATCGAGACGCAACTGACGCGCGACTGGTGGGACGCGCAGCCCGATCCGGCCGCCGCGCGCGCCGAGACGCTCGCGCTGCAGCCGATGAAGCGGATCGGGAAACCGGAGGAGGTCGCGATGACGGCCGTGTTCCTCGCGTCCGACGAGGCGCCTTTCATCAATGCCGCGTGCATCACCGTCGATGGCGGGCGCGCGGCGCTGTATCACGACTGACACGATTGACGTAACGATTCGAAAGACCGCACGTGCGACGGCCGCGCGCACGCTGCGTCGAAACCAACAAGCGGCTGCATCCTGTTCGATGAAAACAAGGAGACACTGGAGATGAAACGCAGAACGTTCGTAACGCTGGCCGCCGCGGCCGCGGTGGTGATGGGCAGCCCGGTCGCGCACGCGGCCGACCCGGTCAAGATCGGCTTCCTCGTGAAGCAGCCGGAAGAGCCGTGGTTCCAGGACGAGTGGAAATTCGCCGAGATCGCCGCGAAGCAGAAGGGCTTCACGCTCGTGAAGATCGGCGCGCCGTCCGGCGAGAAGGTGATGAGCGCGATCGACAACCTGTCCGCGCAGAAGGCGCAGGGCTTCATCATCTGCACGCCCGACGTGAAGCTCGGGCCGGGCATCGTCGCGAAGGCGAAGTCGCACAACCTGAAGATGATGACGGTCGACGACCGCCTCGTCGACGGCGCGGGCAAGCCGATCGAGTCGGTGCCTCACATGGGGATTTCCGCATACAACATCGGCAAGCAGGTCGGCGACGGCATCGCGGCCGAGATCAAGAAGCGCGGCTGGGACATGAAGGACGTCGGTGCGATCGACATCACGTACGAGCAGTTGCCGACCGCGCACGACCGCACGAGCGGCGCGACCGACGCGCTGGTGGCCGCCGGCTTCCCGAAGGCGAACGTGATCGCGGCGCCGCAGGCGAAGACCGATACCGAGAACGCGTTCAACGCGGCGAACATCGCGCTCACGAAGAACCCGCAGTTCAAGCACTGGGTCGCGTACGGCCTGAACGACGAGGCCGTGCTCGGCGCGGTGCGCGCGGCCGAAGGGCGCGGCTTCAAGGCCGACAACATGATCGGCATCGGCATCGGCGGTTCCGATTCGGCGTTGAACGAGTTCAAGAAGCCGCAGCCGACGGGCTTCTACGGCACCGTGATCATCAGCCCGAAGCGCCACGGCGAGGAAACCTCGGACCTGATGTACGCGTGGATCACGCAGGGCAAGGCGCCGCCGCCGCTGACGCTGACGACGGGCATGCTCGCGACGCGCGAGAACGTGTCGAAGGTGCGCGAGGAGATGGGGCTCGCATCGAAGTAAGCGGCCCGCCGGCTGCCGCGGCGACGCGGCGGCCGGCGGTCGATGGATCCGGAAGTGGGGAGACGACGTGTCAGCGGCACTGCGTTTTGACAATATCGGCAAGGTATTTCCCGGCGTGCGCGCACTCGACGGCATTTCGTTCGACGTGCATGCGGGCGAGGTGCATGGCCTGATGGGCGAGAACGGCGCGGGCAAGTCGACGCTGTTGAAGATTCTCGGCGGCGAATACCAGCCCGACGCGGGCAGCGTGCTGGTCGACGGCCAGCCCGTGCAGTTCGCGAATGCGGCCGCGTCGATCGCGGCCGGCATCGCGGTGATTCACCAGGAATTGCAGTACGTGCCCGACCTGACGGTCGCGGAAAACCTGCTGCTCGGCCGCCTGCCGAATGCGTTCGGCTGGGTCAGGAAGCGCGAGGCGAAGCGTTACGTGCGCGAGCGGCTCGCCGAGATGGGCGTCGATCTCGACCCCGACGCGCGGCTCGGGCGGCTGTCGATCGCGCAGCGGCAGATGGTCGAGATCTGCAAGGCGCTGATGCGCAATGCACGCGTGATCGCGCTCGACGAACCGACGAGCTCGCTGTCGCATCGCGAGACGGAAGTGCTGTTCAAGCTGGTCGACGATCTGCGCGCGCAGGGCCGTGCGCTGATCTACATCTCGCACCGGATGGACGAGATCTACCGGCTGTGCGACGCGTGCACGATCTTCCGCGACGGGCGCAAGATCGCGTCGCACGAGGCGCTGGCCGACGTGCCGCGCGAGCGGCTCGTCGCCGAGATGGTCGGGCGCGAGATCGCCGACATCTACCATTACGCGCCGCGCGCGCTCGGCGACGTGCGGTTTTCCGCCGAAGGCGTCGACGGCCCGGCGCTGCGCGAACCCGCGAGCTTCTCGGTGCGCGCGGGCGAGATCGTCGGCTTCTTCGGGCTCGTCGGCGCGGGCCGCAGCGAGTTGATGCGGCTCGTGTACGGCGCGGACCGCCGGCGCGCGGGCGTGCTGACGCTCGACGGCGAGCGCATCGACGTGAAGCGCACCGGCGACGCGATCCGCCACGGCATCGTGCTGTGCCCCGAGGACCGCAAGGAAGAAGGGATCATCGCGATCGCGTCGGTCGCGGAGAACATCAACATCAGTTGCCGCCGCCATTCGCTGCGCGCGGGGCTCTTCATCAACGGCAAGACCGAAAGCGAAACGGCCGACCGCTTCATCCAGCGGCTGAAGATCAAGACGCCGAACCGGCGGCAGAAGATCCGCTTCCTGTCGGGCGGCAACCAGCAGAAGGCGATCCTGTCGCGCTGGCTCGCGGAGCCCGACCTGAAGGTCGTGATTCTCGACGAGCCGACGCGCGGGATCGACGTCGGCGCGAAGCACGAGATCTACGACGTGATCTACCGGCTCGCGGAGCGCGGCTGCGCGATCGTGATGGTGTCGTCGGAGCTGCCGGAAGTGCTCGGCGTGTCCGATCGCATCGTCGTGATGCGCGAAGGGCGGATCGCCGGCGAGCTGGCGCGCGCCGACGCGAACGAGCACGCGGTGCTGAACCTCGCGCTGCCGCAGACGAGCGCGGCCGAGGCGGCCTGACGCGGCCGGATACGTCCGGACAAGCCCGGGACAATCGAATCGAACACGCGCGGCGCGGGCCGCGCGATGCAGGAGCAGGAGACACACCATGCAAGCCAACGAAAACCTTGCCAGCGCCGCCGTGAAGCCGTCGGCCGACGCGCTGGTTCCGCAGCAGAGCGACCGCCAGAAGTGGTGGCAGCATCTGACCGAATACAGCCTGATCGCGATCTTCGCGGTGATGTTCATCACGATGTCGCTGACCGTCGATCACTTCTTCTCGATCGACAACATGCTCGGCCTCGCGCTGTCGATCTCGCAGATCGGCATGGTCGCGTGCACGATGATGTTCTGTCTCGCGTCGCGCGACTTCGACCTGTCGATCGGCTCGACCGTCGCGTTCTCCGGCGTGCTGTGCGCGATGGTGCTGAACGCGACCGACAACACGTTCGTCGCGATCGTCGCCGCGGTCGCGGCCGGCGCCGCGATCGGCTTCGTGAACGGCGCGGTGATCGCGTACCTGCGCATCAACGCGCTGATCACGACGCTCGCGACGATGGAGATCGTGCGCGGGCTCGGCTTCATCGTGTCGAAGGGGCAGGCAGTCGGCGTGTCGTCGGATACCTTCATCGCGCTCGGCGGGCTGTCGATGTTCGGCGTGTCGCTGCCGATCTGGGTCACGCTGCTGTGCTTCATCGGGTTCGGCGTGCTGCTGAACCAGACCGTGTACGGCCGCAACACGCTCGCGATCGGCGGCAATCCGGAAGCGTCGCGGCTCGCGGGGATCAACGTCGAACGCACGCGCGTGTACATCTTCCTGATCCAGGGCGCGGTGACCGCGCTCGCGGGCGTGATCCTCGCATCGCGCATCACGTCGGGCCAGCCGAACGCCGCGCAAGGCTTCGAACTGAACGTGATCTCCGCCTGCGTGCTCGGCGGCGTGTCGCTGATGGGCGGCCGCGCGACGATTTCGGGCGTCGTGATCGGCGTGCTGATCATGGGCACCGTCGAGAACGTGATGAACCTGCTGAACATCGACGCGTTCTACCAGTACCTCGTGCGCGGCGCGATCCTGCTCGCGGCCGTGCTGCTCGACCAGTTGAAGAACCGCGGCGTACGCGACTGACCGAATCCACGGAGACGATACGCATGACCATCGACCCATCAGTGCACGGCGCGCACGCGGCCGCGAGCGACGCGCGCTATGCGCGCTACCCGAGCCTCGAGGATCGCGCGGTGCTGATCACGGGCGGCGCGACCGGCATCGGCGCGTCGTTCGTCGAGCACTTCGCCGAACAGGGCGCGCGCGTCGCGTTCGTCGACCTCGACGCGGCGGCCGGCGCCGCGCTGGCCGAACGCCTCGCGCACGTGCGCCATGCGCCGCTGTTCCTGTCCTGCGACCTGACCGACATCGACGCGCTGCGCCGGGCGATCGACGCGATCCGCGCGCGCATCGGCGCGATCGCGGTGCTCGTGAACAATGCGGCGAACGACACGCGCCATGCGATCGGCGACGTGACGCCCGCGTCGTTCGATGCCGGCATCGCGGTGAACCTGCGTCACCAGTTCTTCGCCGCGCAGGCGGTGATCGACGACATGAAGCGGCAGGGCGGCGGCTCGATCGTCAATCTCGGCTCGATCAGCTGGATGCTGAAGAATGGCGGCTATCCCGTCTACGTGATGGCGAAGGCGGCCGTGCAGGGCCTGACGCGAGGCCTCGCGCGCGATCTCGGCCCGTTCGGCATCCGCGTGAATTCGCTGGTGCCCGGCTGGGTGATGACCGACAAGCAGCGCCGGCTGTGGCTCGACGACGCGGGCCGCGCGGCGATCAAGGCCGGCCAGTGCATCGACGCCGAACTGCTGCCGGCCGACCTCGCACGGATGGCGCTGTTTCTCGCGGCCGACGACAGCCGGATGATCACCGCGCAGGACGTGATCGTCGACGGCGGCTGGGCCTGACCGTTCGCACCGACCTGCATCGTTTTTTCGACGAAGGAAAGGAGCTCACCATGACCGCCACGTCCTCGCGCGCATCGTCGTCCGCCAGCCAGTCGCGCCGCGCGCGTCTGGCCGCCGCCGCCCAGCCGGTCAGCCCCGGCCCGCAGACGGCCGTGTTCGCGCAGGGCGTCGGCGCCGCGCATGCGGCGGCCGTCACGCTGTCGAACGCGTCGCTGCGGCTCGACGTGCTGCCGCACCTCGGCGGCGGCATCGCGCGCTTCGACTGGCGCGGCGACAACGGCGCGCTGATGCCGGTGTTCCGCCGTTGCGAGCACCCGGAGACGGCGACGGACCCGAACGAGCTCGCATGCTACCCGCTGCTGCCGTACTCGAACCGGATCGGCGGCGGGCGCTTCGAATGCGACGGGCGCAAGGTCGCGGTGCCGCGCAACCGCCGCGACGAGCCGCTGCCGATCCACGGCGACGGCTGGCTCGCGCCGTGGCAGGTGGACGATGCGACCGACACGTCGCTGCAACTGTCGCTCGATCGTGCGGCCGGCGCGCCGTATGCGTTCCGCGCGATCCAGTCGTTCGAACTCGACGACGCGACGCTGTCGATCGCGCTGACGATCGAGAACGCGGGGCGCGCGCGGCTGCCGTTCGGGCTCGGCGTGCATCCGTTCCTCGTGCGCGATACGGAGACCGAGCTGGCCGCGGCGGCGGGCGGCCTGTGGCTGTCGGGCGCCGATTTCCTGCCGGTGCGGCACGTCAGCGTGCCGCCGGCCTGGCAGTTCGGCGTCGCGTATCCGCTGCCGGCCACGCTCGTCAATCACGCGTTCACCGGCTGGGGCGGCCACGCGACGGTGAGCTGGCCGCGCCGCCGGCTGTCGCTGACCGTCGCGGCCGACGCGGACGCGTACGTGCTCTATACGCCGCCGGGCGAGGATTTCTTCTGCTTCGAGCCGGTCGATCATCCGATCAATGCGGTGAACCTGCCGGGCGGCGCGGCCGCGCACGGGATGACGCTGCTCGCGCCCGGCGAGCGGCTCACGCGGCGCTTCGCGTTCACCGTCGAGCGCGCCGATGCGCGCGGCAATGGCGCGACACGCGAGGCAGCGCGGCGACGCGGGTAAAATACGCGGTCTACCAACGGTTTGCCGCGAGTATCCGCCATGTCTTCCCCGCTTACTTTCATCGAATCGCTGCGCGCCGCGTGGCAGCGCACGAATTCGCTGCTGTGCGTCGGCCTCGATCCCGAGCCGTCGCGCTTTCCCGTGCAGTTCGACGGCCAGCCCGACGCGATCTTCGAATTCTGCCGGCAGATCGTCGACGCGACCGCGCCGTATGCGAGCGCGTTCAAGCCGCAGATCGCGTACTTCGCCGCGCATCGCGCGGAAGACCAGCTCGAGCGGCTGATCGCGCACATCCATCTCCAGCATCCGGGCCTGCCCGTGATCCTCGACGCGAAGCGCGGCGACATCGGCAGCACGGCCGAGCAGTACGCGCGCGAGGCGTTCGAGCGCTATCGCGCGGACGCCGTCACGGTGAACCCGTACATGGGCTACGACTCGGTCGAGCCGTACTTCGAGCATGAAGGCAAGGGCGTGATCGTGCTGTGCCGCACGTCGAACCCGGGCGGCTCGGACCTGCAGTTCCTCGATACGAACGGGCGGCCGCTGTATCAGGTCGTGGCCGATCTCGCGGCGAACAAGTGGAACGCGAAGAACGGCCAGCTCGGCCTCGTGGTCGGCGCGACGTTCCCGAAGGAAATCGAGATCGTGCGCGGGATCGTCGGCGACATGCCGCTCCTGATCCCCGGCATCGGCGCGCAGGGCGGCGACGTGCAGGCGACCGTCAACGCGGGCCGCACGGCCGACGGCACCGGGATGATGATCAACTCGTCGCGCGCGATCCTGTATGCGAGCAAGGGCGAGGATTTCGCCGAAGCCGCGGCGCTCGCCGCGCAGAAGACGCGCGACACGATCAACGCGCATCGCTGAAATACCGGCCGCCCGCTCGGGCGGCCTTCGACCGCCGCGCCCGCGTTCGCGGGCCGCGCGCCTTCATCGTGTATTCGCCGTCCTGGCGCACGCGAACAATTTTCCGTCGCTTCCGTATCGCATACGCGCAGTTTATTCGCGCGATGCTGCCGCTTGTCATCGATCCGTCACAAAAATGTCAAAGAAGGGAGCGACGCCATGCCCAAGCTGTCCCGCCGTCTTCTGAGCGCGTTCGCCGCGTCGCTGTGCATGACGTTCGCCCATGCGGCGGACCTGTCGCACTGGCCGGCCGACAGCGCGAAAGCGCTGAACGCGATGATCGCCGCGCACGCGAACCGCGGCGACTACGCGGTGTTCGACGCCGACAACACGACCTACCGCTACGACCTCGAGGAATCGCTGCTGCCGTATCTCGAGAACCACGGCGTGCTGACGCGCGACTCGCTCGACCCGTCGCTGAAGCTGATCCCGTTCAAGGATTCCGCCGACTACAAGGAATCGCTGACGAGCTACTACTACCGGTTGTGCGAGATCGACGATCTGGTCTGCTATCCGTGGATCGCGCAGGCGTTCGCCGGGCAGTCGCTCGCCAGCCTGAAGCGCCACGTCGACGCGATGCTCGCCGACGGCAAGCCGATCCCGATCCGCTACTGGCAGGGCGACAAGGTGGTCGACGGCACGGTGAATCCGCCGCGCTTCTTCCGCGGGATGCAGGAGCTGTACAACGCGCTGCGCGAGAACGGCATCGACGTCTACGTGATGACGGCCGCGCACGAGGAACTCGCGCGGCTCGTGCTGTCCGACCCGAAGTACGGCTACAACGTGAAGCCGCAGAACGTGATCGGCGTGACGACGCTGCTGCGCGACCCGGCCACCGGCGCGCTGACCACGTCGCGGCTGCAGATCAAGGCCGGCAAGTACGACGAGGCCGCGAACCGCAACCTCGTGATCACGCCGTTCCTGATGAACCCGATGACGTGGTACGAAGGCAAGCTCGGTTCGATCGTCGGCTGGATCGACCAGTGGAAGAAGCCGGTGCTCGTCGCGGGCGACACGCCGAGCTCCGACGGCTACATGCTGCTGAACGCGACCGACGCCGCGCGCGGCGGCGTGCGCGTGTGGGTCAACAAGAAGGACAAGCAGATGACGCAGATCCGCGCGTGGTCGGACGAATCGGCCGCGAAGCAGAAGGCGCTCGGCCTGCCGGTGACGGCGGACAAGAACTGGATCGTCGTGAAGCCCGACGCGATCCAATAAGCGGGCGCGGCGCGCCACGCGCGCCCGGGCCGCTCAGCCTTCGTGTTCGTCGAGCAGCTTCAGCAGCCCGCGCAGCGCATGCGCGGCCGCCTGCGTGCGGATCTGTTCGCGGTCGCCCTTGAACACGCGCGTCTCGACGTCGGTATGCAGCCGGTTGCTCCAGCCGAACGACACGGTGCCGACCGGCTTCTTCTCGCTGCCGCCGGCCGGGCCCGCGATGCCGGTGACGGACAGCGCGACCTGCGCGCGGCTGTTGCGCAGCGCGCCTTCGGCCATCGCGCGCGCGACGGGCTCGCTGACGGCGCCGTGCTTGTCGATCAGGTCGGGCGGCACGCCGATCATCTCGATCTTGGCCTGGTTCGAGTACGTGACGAAGCCGCGCTCGAACCACTGGCTGCTGCCGGAAATGTCGGTGATCGCCGTGGCGATCATCCCGCCGGTGCAGGATTCGGCGGTGGCGAGCGTGAGGTGCTCGTCACGCAGCTTGTTGCCTGCGCGGATCGCAAGCTGGTGGACGACGGAATCGGTTGGCATGCGCGTCGGGAAACGGGAGTCGGGAAATCGGTCAGCCGGCGACGGAGCGCCACAGTGCGATCACGAGCAGCGTCATGAACGCGGCGACGAGATCGTCGGCCATGATGCCGAGCCCGCCTTTCAGGCGGCGCTCGAAGTAGCGGATCGGCGGCGGCTTGAGCATGTCGAAGAAGCGGAACGCGACGAACGCCCATAGCTGGCCGACGAAGGTCGCCGGCGTGACGAACAGCATCACGAGCCAGATCGCGACGATCTCGTCCCAGACGACGGCGCCCGGATCGGACACGCCGGCCTGCTTCGCGGTGAAACCGGTGATCCACGTGCCGGCCGCGAAGCCGACGGCGATCAGCGCCCACCATTCGGGCACCGTCAGGTAGCGGTTGAGCACGACGAACGTGAGCCAGCCGAACAGCGAGCCGAACGTGCCGGGCATGATCGGCGCGAGCCCGCTGCCGAAGCCGAGCGACACGATATGCGCGGGGTGCGACAGCATGAAGCGGGCCGTCACGCGTGTCGGCGCGGGCCGCGCGGCGCCGGACTCGGCCGCGGCGTGCGCGGGCGTCGGATCAGTCTGCATGGAAGTGGTCGAAGCCGTGCAACGTGAGAGCGAGGGGCGCGCCGGCGGCGTCGCGCCACGCGATGGCGGGCTGCGCCGACGGCGCGGACAACGCGCGTATTGTACCGATTCGCGTGACCGGCACGCCGGCCGCGGCGCCGGCCGCTTCGACCGCCGCGCGGGCCGCGACGGGCGCCGTGAAGCACAGTTCGTAATCGTCGCCGCCCGCCAGCGTGCAGCGGCGCTGCACGTCGGCCGGCAGCGTCGCGAGCGCGGCCGAGCGTGGCACCGCGTCGGCGTCGATCTCGGCGCGCACGTTCGAGCGCGTCAGGATGTGCTGGAGATCGCCGGCGAGGCCGTCCGACAGGTCGAGCGCCGCGTGCGCGACGCCCGCGAGCGCCAGGCCCAGCGTGACGCGCGGCTCCGGGCGCTCGAGCGCGCGCCGGAACGCGGCGGCTTCATCCGCGCCCGCCGTCCATTCGCCGCGGGCGACGCCGAGCCCCGCGCGCGCATCGCCGAGCGTGCCGGATACCCATACGTCGTCGCCGTCGCGCGCGGCATCGCGCCGCAGCGCCGCGCCGGGCGCGACTTCGCCGAACACGGTCACGCACAGGTTCAGTGGCCCGCTCGTCGTGTCGCCGCCGATCAGCTCGCAGCCGTATCGCTCGGCCAGCGCGAACAGCCCGTTGCTGAACGCTTCGAGCCACGCCGCGTCGGCGCGCGGTAGCGCGCACGCGAGCGTGAACGCGCGCGGCTCGGCGCCCATCGCCGCGAGATCCGACAAATTGACCGCGAGCGTCTTGTGGCCGAGCGCGTCGGGCGCGACATCGGGAAAGAAGTGGCGGCCTTCCACCAGCATGTCCGTCGAAATGGCCAGTAATTTCCCGGATCGGGGCGCAATCAGTGCGCAATCGTCGCCGATGCCGAGCGTCGACGCGCGGGCGCCCCGGGCCGCGCGGCGCGTGAAGAAGCGTTCGATCAGCGAAAACTCGGAGAGGGCGGCTGGCACGGCGGGCGGTCCGAAACGGTTGAAGGAACGGCATTGTACGAGGCGGGCGGCGGCGCGCCTGTACCATCCAGTTCATTTTTGTCGCGACTGTCGCACCCGAATCGCCGGTCTGGCGGCCGGTGATTGGCGCTACAATGCCGTCGAACAGTTATTCTAATCCGCCCGTCACGAGACACATGTCTACCCAAGCCTCCTCCAAAGCCAAGCTCCGCGAAGCCGCGCTCGACTATCACGAATTTCCGACCCCCGGCAAAATCGCGATCGCCCCGACCAAGCAGATGATCAACCAGCGCGACCTCGCGCTCGCGTATTCGCCGGGCGTGGCGTACGCGTGCGAGGAGATCGTCGAGAATCCGCTGAACGCCGCGCGCTTCACCGCGCGCAGCAACCTGGTCGGCGTCGTCACGAACGGCACGGCGGTGCTCGGTCTCGGCAACATCGGCCCGCTCGCGTCGAAGCCGGTGATGGAAGGCAAGGCCGTGCTGTTCAAGAAGTTCGCGGGCATCGACGTGTTCGACATCGAGCTGAACGAGTCGGACCCGCACAAGCTCGTCGACGTGATCGCCGCGCTGGAGCCGACCTTCGGCGGGATCAACCTCGAGGACATCAAGGCGCCGGACTGCTTCATCGTCGAGCGCGAAGCGCGCAAGCGGATGAAGATTCCGGTGTTCCACGACGACCAGCACGGCACCGCGATCGTCGTGGCCGCGGCCGTCACGAACGGCCTGAAGGTCGTCAACAAGGACATCAAGAAGGTCAAGCTCGTCGCGTCCGGCGCGGGCGCGGCCGCGCTCGCGTGCCTGGACCTGCTGGTCGACATCGGGCTGCCGCTCGAGAACATCACGGTGACCGACCTGGCCGGCGTGGTCTACAAGGGCCGCACCGAGCTGATGGATCCGGACAAGGAGCGTTTCGCGCGCGAAACCGACGCCCGCACGCTCGCCGAGGTGATCGACGGCGCGGACATCTTCCTCGGCCTGTCGGCCGCCGGCGTGCTGAAGCAGGAGATGGTGAAGGGCATGGCCGAGCGCCCGCTGATCCTCGCGCTCGCGAACCCGACGCCGGAAATCCTGCCGGAACTCGCGCTCGAAGTGCGCCCGGACGCCGTGCTGGCCACCGGCCGCACCGATTACCCGAACCAGGTCAACAACGTCCTGTGCTTCCCGTTCATCTTCCGCGGCGCGCTCGACGTCGGCGCGACGACGATCACGCGTGAAATGGAGATCGCCGCCGTGAACGCGATCGCCGAACTCGCGCAGCACGAGCAGAGCGACATCGTCGCGACCGCGTACGGCATCCAGGATCTGTCGTTCGGGCCCGAATACCTGATTCCGAAGCCGTTCGATCCGCGCCTGATCGTGAAGATCGCACCGGCCGTCGCGCAGGCCGCGATGGACGGCGGCGTCGCGACGCGCCCGATCGAGGACATGGACGCGTACAAGCAGCACCTGCAGCAGTTCGTGTACCACAGCGGCACGACGATGAAGCCGATCTTCCAGATCGCGCGCGCCGCGCCGGAAGAGAAGAAGCGCGTGGTGTTCGCGGAAGGCGAGGAAGAGCGCGTGTTGCGCGCCGTTCAGATCATCGTCGACGAAAAACTCGCGAAGCCGATCCTGATCGGCCGCCCGTCGGTGATCGAGCACCGTATCCAGCGCTACGGCCTGCGCCTGACGCCGGGCACCGACTTCACGGTCGTCAACACCGAGCACGACGAGCGCTACCGCGACTTCTGGCAGACGTACTACAAGATGATGGCGCGCAAGGGCATCAGCGAGCAGCTCGCGCGTGTCGAAATGCGCCGTCGGACGACGCTGATCGGCTCGATGCTGGTGAAGAAGGGCGAAGCGGACGGGATGATCTGCGGCACGATCAGCACCACGCACCGCCACCTGCACTTCATCGACCAGGTGATCGGCAAGCGCCCGGGCTGCAGCGTGTACGCGGCGATGAACGGCCTCGTGCTGCCGGGCCGCCAGATTTTCCTCGTCGATACGCACGTGAACGTCGATCCGACCCCGGAGGAGCTGGCCGAGATCACGATCATGGCCGCCGAAGAAGTGCGCCGCTTCGGCATCGAGCCGAAGGTCGCGCTGGTGTCGCACTCGAATTTCGGCACGAGCAACGCACCTTCGGCGAAGAAGATGCGCGATACGCTCGCGATCCTGCAGGAAACCGCGCCGGAGCTGAAGGTGGACGGCGAAATGCACGGCGACGTCGCGCTCGACGCGGCGCTGCGCAAGGAGATCCTGCCGGAATCGACGCTGGAAGGCGAAGCGAACCTGCTGATCCTGCCGAACATCGACGCCGCGAACATCGCGTACAACCTGCTGAAGACGGCCGCCGGCAACAACATCGCGATCGGGCCGATCCTGTTGGGCGCCGCGCAGCCGGTGCACGTGCTGACCGAATCGGCGACCGTTCGTCGCATCGTCAACATGGCGGCGCTGCTCGTGGCCGACGTCAACGCCGCGCGCTGAGCCGACACGAACGCGCGGCGCCGGTCGAACCGGGGCCGCGCGCCGGGCGAAATTGTAAACAAAGGCAAAAAGAGGCGTGCCCGCAAGGGGCACGCCGCGGGCAGGGCGCAACCGCGCTTCCCATAAGCAACAGCAGCATCTTTCCACTCCGGGTAGCGAGTGTGGCAAGGAGGCAGGTCTTGCCATGCGAAAGATGCCGCACGCATTTTATCCTATGTAAGATAAATGTAGTGCAATTTCGGTAAAAAATGCGGAATTCGGGGCGTCGCGTGGCTTTCGATTCCCAAACGGACATTGATTCGCGCGGCCAATAACGCTACGCTAACGCCTTTGTTGGTCGTCAACTACTTGATTTAACAGCGGGAACCCTGGTTCATGGCACGCAAGTGGCTCCGCAACGGCGCGCTCGCGTCCGTCTTCGCGATGTTCGCGATGGGTATCGTCGGCACGCCGACGGGCAGTCTGGTTTCCGCCGCTTACGCACGGGAGGCCGTTCCGGCCGACGTGGCCGCCAGCGGGCTCGATACGATCCCGACTGCCAGTCTTCCGCGCGAGGCCGTGACCACGCTGGGCCTGATCAGCGCCGGCGGCCCCTATCCGTACGAGAAAGACGGCGTCGTGTTCGGCAACCGCGAGCGGATCCTGCCGAAGGCGAAGCGCGGCTACTACCATGAGTACACGGTGCCGACGCCGCGTGCGCGCAATCGCGGCGCGCGCCGGATCGTCTGTGGCGGGCCGTTGCGCCGGATCGACAACTGTTATTACACGGGCGACCACTACAACAGTTTTAAACGTATTGTTGAATGACTTCGGGACGAATGGCATGAGCGACTCCATCTACGCGCACGATACGGCGGCGGCGGATCTGTTCGCGGCCGGCGACGGCAATCTGTTTCAGCGTGTGATTCAGCTGCACGCGGCGGCGCAGGCCGGCGGCACGCCGGAGCAACAGGAAGCCGAGCCCGGGCTTTCATCGAACGAGGAGCCTATGAGCCTTTTCACGACCGTGCGACCCAATCTCGTGCAGTCGATCCGCGCGTTCCGCGTGCAGGATCTCGCCGACGAAGCCGGTCGGCTCGGCCAGCATTTCCTGTATGCGTATTGCGGCGCCGCGCAGTCGAAGCAGGAAGTGATGGAAACGATCGCGACCTCGTTCCTGTTTCCGAAGCATTTCGGGAAGAACTACGACGCGCTGTACGATTGCCTCACCGATCTCGTCGCGAAGGCCGGCGCGCAGCCTGGTTTCGTGATCGTCCTCGAAGGGTTGCCGATCGCGCAGAAATTCGACAAGGAAGGGCGCGAAACGCTGCTCGACGTGTTCCGCGAGGCGGCCGAGTTCTGGGCCGAGCGCAAGGTCGCGTTCCGCGTGTTCTACTCGTTCGCGTAAGCGCGTCGGCGGGCCGGTACGCCGCGTTGTCGCAGCTTCCGGTCGTTGTTCGCCGCCGGCACCGGAATCCGGTGCGCAGCGTCTCGAAAACCCGCCATTGCGCGGGTTTTTGTGCATCTGGCGACTGAATCGGCGAGTGCGCCGTACGCCCGATGGGCGTACTTCACGTCATTGCAGCGATGCCGGCGACGAGCATGCGCTTGCACGGATCGTCCCGTACACGACAACGCAATTCATCGCCGCGGAATGAACCCGAGACGATCCGCGCGTTGAAGTCGAGCCGGAGCGAATCGCTCGCGGTCGCCGATCACCACCCGCCCCAGCGTGCCGCCAGCGCCGCGAGCACGGCCGCGCCGGCCGTCTCGGTGCGCAGCACGCGCGGCCCGAGCGACAACGCGGTGAACCCGCGTGCGCGGGCCGCATTTTCCTCGTCCGGCGACAGCCCGCCCTCCGGGCCGATCAGCAGCGTGACGGCGCCCGCGGGCGGCGCGTCGGGCAGCGACGCGAACGGGATGCTCGCGCGCGGCGACAGCAGCAGCCGCAGTTCGCCGTCGGCCGGCGCGGCCGGCAGCGCGTCGAGCCACGCGTGGAAGCCGGCCACCGGCGCGACGTCGGGCACGCGGTTGCGTCCGCACTGTTCGCACGACGCGCGCACGACGCCGCGCCAGTGCGCGACGCGCTTGTCCGCCCGTTCGCCGGCGAGCTTCACGACGCCGCGCGCGGTCGACAGCGGCACGACCGCCGCGACGCCGAGCTCGACGGCTTTCTCGATCACCCAGTCCATCTTGTCGCCGCCGGCGATGCCCTGCGCGAGCGTCACGCGATACGGCGGCTCGGCCTCGGCGGGCTCGAACGTATCGACCTGCACGAGCGCGCCGCGCTTGTCGACCTCGACGAGCCGCGCGCGGTACTGGCCGCCCGTGCCGTCGAACAGCGCGAGCGCGTCGCCGGGCTGCAGGCGCAGCACCTGCACGTGGCGCGCGACGTCGGCCGGCAATGCGAGCGGGGTGTCGGCGCGCGGCGCGGCGTCGACGAAAAAGCGCGGCACGGCCGCGGTGGTGGTGGCTTCATTCATGCGTGTGGCGGTTTCGGTCATGCGTCGAGACGGCACCCGAGCGCCCAGCGGTAGCCGTCGAGATCCTCGATCTGCGCGAACCGGTCGCCCCAGAACTGATCCTGCGGCGCGCTCAGCGATTTCGCGCCCGCGTCGAGCGCGCGCTGCCAGGTGGCGTCGACGTCGTCGACATACAGATAGAACGATTGCGGCGCGGTGGCGTTCGCGCGCTTCGGCGTGAGCGCGGGCGAGCCGAACGCGCCCTCGGGCGCGAACATCACGATCAACTGGCCGCGATAGGCCATCTCGACGTGCATGATCGCGCCGTCCTCGTCGTGCACGTCGCGTACCGTGAAGCCGAATGCGGCCTGGAAGAACTCGATGGCCGCGCGCGCGTTGCGCACGGTCAGGTAGGGCGTCAACCAAGGCACGTTGGCCGGACGTGGATCGGTCATGAAAATCTCCTGTTGCACGGTATCGGCGCCGCGGCGCCTGCGCCGGTCTCATGCTGGAACGACGGAACGTTGCGCGGCGTGCCGAGGTTCAGCGGCGAACGCCCAGTGTATCGCGCAGCGCGCGCGGCAGGGCAAAGAGGGACGCATGCAGCCGCGCATCGTAGTAGCGCAAGCCGTCGACGCGGCGGGCCGCGAGCCGTTCGTCGACGTCGTGCGCGAACAGCGCGGCCGCATCGAGCGTGTCGCTCGCGATCGCCATCAGCCACTGCGAGCCGTACAGCGGCACGTGCGCCGACAGTGGGTCGACGACCGCGAAGCTCGCGCGCAGATCGTCGAGCAGCGCGGCGATGCGCGCGGCATGGAACACCGGCGAGCCGAGATGCATCGAGATCGCGCCGCAGCGCGTGAGGATTCGCTTGAGCCGCGCGTAGAACGCACGCGTATAGAGGCCGGCCGCCGGCGAATCGGGCGGCGTGAGGTCGAACACCACGAGATCGAAATGTTCGACCGTCGAATCGACGAAGTGCGCGGCGTCGCCGATCACGACCTCGACGCGCGGGTCGTCGAGCGCGCCCTGGTGCACGTCGTCGAGATAGCGGCGCGCCATCCCGACCACCTCGTGGTCGAGCTCGGCGATCACGATCCGTTCGATGCACGCGTGCTTGAGCAACTGGCGCGCCGCGCCGCCGTCGCCGCCGCCGAGCACGAGCGCTTTCTTCGGCGCCGGATGCGCGAGCGCGGCCGGGTGCGTCATGCACTCGTGATACACGTACTCGTCGCCGACCGACGTCATCGGCCGGCCGTCCAGCGTGAACAGGCGCCCGAGCTGCGGCGTTTCCCACACTTCGATGCGCTGGTGCGGCGACGCCACATGCGCGAGCCGGCGCGCGTTCGGGAAGCCGTAGGCGGCGTTGGGCGTGGGATGGAAGAGAAGGGTCGTGCTCACGGGTGGGGCCGCGGGAGGCGGGCAGTTCCGACGCCTGAATTATAGGAGGCGGGCGGTTTGGCGGAAAACCGTGCCGGAACACGACGCGCCGACAAGGGAAATGCCGGCCCATCTGTTAAAATGACGAGCTTTGCAGCCCCGTCCGTTGGCTCCGTCCGCTTCGCGTCCGTCAGGCGCCGCACCGCGCGCCGGGAACGATTGACGCTCGAGCTTCCGGATGCCGCCGTGCCCCCGTTTCCTCGACTCGTTCTCCGGACTCGACATGACGACTTCGTCTCCCGCCTCCACCACCTTGATGGCCAACGCGATCCGTGCGCTCGCGATGGACGCCGTCCAGCAAGCGAACTCCGGCCACCCGGGCATGCCGATGGGCATGGCCGAAATCGGCGTCGCGCTCTGGTCGCGCCATCTGAAGCACAACCCGGCGAACCCGCACTGGGCCGACCGCGACCGTTTCGTGCTGTCGAACGGCCATGGCTCGATGCTGCTGTACTCGCTGCTGCACCTGACCGGCTACGACCTGCCGATCGAGGAGCTGAAGAACTTCCGCCAACTGCACTCGAAGACGCCGGGCCACCCCGAATACGGGATCACGCCGGGCGTCGAGACGACCACCGGCCCGCTCGGCCAGGGTCTCGCGAACGCGGTCGGCATGGCGCTCGGCGAAGCGCTGATGGCCGACGAGTTCAACCGTGACGGCGCGAAGATCGTCGATCACCACACGTACGTGTTCCTCGGCGACGGCTGCCTGATGGAAGGCATCTCGCACGAAGCCTGCTCGCTCGCGGGCACGCTGAAGCTGAACAAGCTGATCGCGCTGTACGACGACAACGGCATCTCGATCGACGGCGACGTCGTGAACTGGTTCCACGACGACACGCCGAAGCGCTTCGAAGCGTACGGCTGGAACGTGATCCCGAACGTGAACGGCCACGACGTCGACGCGGTCGACGCGGCCATCGCGAAGGCGAAGTTGTCGGACAAGCCGACGCTGATCTGCTGCAAGACGGTGATTGGCAAGGGCGCGGCGACCAAGGCCGGCGGCCACGACGTGCACGGCGCGGCGCTCGGCGCGGAAGAAATCGCGAAGACGCGCGAAGCGCTCGGCTGGAAGTGGGAGCCGTTCGTGATTCCTCAGGAAGTCTATGCGGCCTGGGACGCGAAGGAAGCCGGCAAGCGGGCCGAGTCCGAATGGGACGCGACGTTCGCGGCCTATCGCGCGAAGTTCCCGGCCGAAGCGGCCGAATTCGAGCGCCGGATGGCGAACAAGCTGCCGGCCGACTGGGCCGAGAAGGCCGCGGCGATCATCGCCGGCGCGAACGAGCGCGCCGAGACGGTCGCGACCCGCAAGGCGTCGCAGCAGGCGATCGAAGGCCTCGCCGCCGCGCTGCCCGAGCTGCTCGGCGGCTCGGCCGATCTGACCGGCTCGAACCTGACCAACTGGAAGGCGTCGAAGGCGGTGCGCGCGAATCCGGAAGGCGCGGGCGTGCTGCTCGGCAACCACATCAACTACGGCGTGCGCGAATTCGGCATGAGCGCCGCGATCAACGGCCTCGCGCTGCACGGCGGCCACAAGCCGTTCGGCGGCACGTTCCTGACGTTCTCCGACTACAGCCGCAACGCGCTGCGCGTGGCCGCGCTGATGAAGGTGCCGTCGATCTTCGTGTTCACGCACGATTCGATCGGCCTCGGCGAAGACGGCCCGACGCACCAGTCGATCGAGCACGTGTCGAGCCTGCGCCTGATCCCGAACCACGACGTGTGGCGTCCTGCCGACACGGTCGAGACGGCCGTCGCGTGGACCCACGCGGTCGCCGCCGATCGTCCGTCGAGCCTGATCTTCAGCCGTCAGAACCTTGCGTTCAACCCGCGTACCGATGCGCAGATCGCGAACATCGAGAAGGGCGGCTACGTGCTGAAGGACTGGGACGAGGAAATCGTCGCGCGCAAGATCATCCTGATCGCGACGGGCTCGGAAGTCGAACTCGCGATGAAGGCCGTCGAGCCGCTCGCGCAACAGGGCATCGCGGCCCGCGTCGTGTCGATGCCGTCGACCAACGTGTTCGATCGCCAGGACGCCGAATACCGCGAACGCGTGCTGCCGCACGGCGTGCGCCGCGTCGCGATCGAAGCGGGCGTGACGAGCTTCTGGCACAAGTACGTCGGCCTCGAGGGCGGCGTCGTCGGGATCGACACGTTCGGCGAATCGGCGCCGGCCGGCGTGCTGTTCAAGTACTTCGGTTTCACCGTCGAGCACGTCGTCGAGACCGTGAAGGCCGTGCTGGCCTGAAAGCATACGCGACGCGCGCCACCCGTTGCGCGCGTCGCACCGTGAAGCTGCACGAAACGAATTTTTTCAGCCATCAGGAGATAGACCATGACGATTCGCGTCGCAATCAACGGCTACGGCCGTATCGGCCGCAACACGCTGCGCGCGTTCTATGAAAACGGCAAGAAGCACGATCTCGAGATCGTCGCGATCAACGACCTGGGCGATGCGAAGACCAACGCGCACCTGACCCAGTACGACACCGCGCACGGCAAGTTCCCGGGCGACGTGTCGGTCGACGGCGACTACCTCGTCGTGAACGGCGACAAGATCCGTGTGCTCGCGAACCGCAACCCGGCCGAACTGCCGTGGGGCGAGCTGGGCGTCGACGTCGTGATGGAATGCACGGGCTTCTTCACGACGAAGGAAAAGGCGAGCGCGCACCTGAAGGGCGGCGCGAAGAAGGTGATCATCTCGGCGCCGGGCGGCAAGGACGTCGACGCGACGATCGTCTACGGCGTGAACCACGACGTGCTGAAGGCCGAGCACACGGTCATCTCGAACGCATCGTGCACGACGAACTGCCTCGCGCCGCTCGTCAAGCCGCTGAACGACAAGATCGGCCTCGAAACCGGCCTGATGACGACGATCCACGCGTACACGAACGACCAGGTGCTGACGGACGTCTATCACGAAGACCTGCGCCGCGCGCGTTCGGCCACGCACAGCCAGATCCCGACGAAGACGGGCGCCGCATCGGCCGTCGGCCTCGTGCTGCCGGAGCTGAACGGCAAGCTCGACGGCTACGCGATCCGCGTCCCGACGATCAACGTGTCGATCGTCGACCTGTCGTTCATCGCGAAGCGCGACACGACGGTCGAGGAAGTCAACGCGATCATGAAGGAAGCATCGGAAGGCGCGCTGAAGGGCATCCTCGGCTACAACGACGCACCGCTGGTGTCGATCGACTTCAACCACAACCCGGCTTCGTCGACGTTCGACGCGACGCTGACCAAGGTGTCGGGCCGTCTCGTGAAGGTGTCGAGCTGGTACGACAACGAGTGGGGTTTCTCGAACCGCATGCTCGATACGGCAATCGCATTCGCGAACGCGAAGTAATCGCGCACGTCGCGCGGCGGCCGCAAGGCGGCCGGCGTGGCGAACGAACCCGGCCCGGGGTTTCCCGGCCGGGTTTTTTATTGCCCGGCGTTCGCCGTCACCTGCCCGATCGCATCGACGAACGCGCGTTTCAGCGGGCTGTCGAGATCGGTCCACGCGAGGCCGACGCCGCTGCGGTGACCGGCCAGATCGAGCGGCCGCGCGAGCACGTTCGGCGGCAGCGCGCTGGCCGCTTCCGCCGGGATCAGCCCGATCCCCATGCCGGCCGCGACGAGCGCGAGCATCGTCGTGAATTCGCCGAACTCCTGCGCAATGTCGAGCGTCGTGCCCGCGCGGCTCAATGCGAGCAGCATGTCGTCGTGAAAGCCGGGCGCGTAGCGGCGCGCGAGCACGAACGTGGGCTGGCCGCGCAGCGCGGCCGGTGAAATCGCGTCGTGCGCGGCCAGCGGATGGTCCAGCGGCAGCGCCACGACGAACCCTTCCTCGAGCACCACGCGCGTGTCGATGCCCGCGTAGGCGGCCGGCAGCCGGATCATCCCGAAATCGATCCGGCGCTCGCGCAGCGCGGCGATCTGGTCGGGCGTCGGCATGTCCTTCAGCTCGAGCGCGATCAACGGATAGCGCTCGCGCATCGTGCGCAGCACGGCCGGCAACAGCGCCGGCAAGACCGACGACACGAACGCGATCCGCAGCGTGCCGATTTCGCCGCGGCTCGACCGCCGCGCGATCTGTTCCGCGCGCGCGGCCTGCTGCAGCGTCGCCCGCGCTTCGGGCAGGAACACGCGCCCGGTGTCGCTCAATTCGACCTTGTGCCGGTCGCGCTCGAACAGGCGCGCGCCGAGTTCCGCCTCGAGCGCCTTGATCTGCATGCTCAGCGCGGGCTGCACGATGCACAGGCGCTGCGCGGCGCGCCCGAAATGCAGCTCTTCCGCGAGCGTGACGAAGGCGCGCAATTGCTTGAGTTCCATTGGGGCGGCGGGTGCGAGAAGGCGGTAATCAGTTTTCATGATAACCGGATCAAAAAAGACCATTGGCGCGGACCCGGCCGGCGGCCGAAGATACCGTCGATGCGAGACCGGCCGCGATGGGCAGCCGGCTCGACCGGCACGAGGAGACATCCATGGCTAACGCGCTTGACCGGTTCCGCCTCGACGGCCGCCGCGCGCTGATTACCGGTTCCGGCCGCGGGATCGGGCTGACGCTCGCCCGCGGGCTCGCGGAAGCCGGCGCGGCGATCGTCATCAACGATCGCAATGAAGAGAAGGCGGCGACGCTCGCGCGCCAGTTCCGCGACGAAGGCTTCGCGGCCGACCATGCGGTGTTCGACGTGGCCGAGCACGCGCAGGTACGCGCGGCGATCGACGACTTCGAGGCGCGCGTCGGCGCGATCGACATCCTCGTGAACAACGCGGGCATCCAGCGCCGCGCGCCGCTCGACGCATTCGACCCGGACGATTGGCATGCGCTGATGCGCGTGAATCTCGACGGCGTGTTCAACGTCGCGCAGGCGGTCGCGCGGCACATGATTGCGCGCGGCCACGGGAAGATCATCAACATCTGCTCGGTGCAGAGCGAGCTCGCGCGGCCGACGATCGCGCCGTATGCGGCGACCAAGGGCGCGGTGCGAATGCTGACCAAAGGAATGTGCGCCGACTGGGCGCGCCACGGCATCCAGGCGAACGGCCTCGCGCCCGGCTATTTCGAAACCGAGCTGAATCGCGCGCTGGTCGACGACGCGGCGTTTTCCGACTGGCTGTGCAAGCGCACGCCGGCCGGCCGCTGGGGGCAGGTCGACGAGCTGTGCGGCGCGGCGATCTTCCTCGCGTCGGCCGCGTCCGATTTCGTGAATGGCCAGACGTTGTTCGTCGACGGCGGCCTGACCAGCGCCGTCTAACGAGGAGAGCGTGTCATGCGTATGCGTTGCATGTGTGTCGTGATTCACGGGCCGAACGACCTGCGGGTCGAGGAGCAGGACGCCGGCGAGATCGGCCCGGGCCAGGTGCGCGTCGACGTCGCGATGGGTGGCATCTGCGGCTCCGACCTGCATTACTTCCGGCATGGCGGCTTCGGCGCGATCCGGTTGCAGCAGCCGATGGTGCTCGGCCACGAGGTCGCCGGCACCGTCGCGGAGGTGGCTCCGGACGTGACGTCGGTGAAAGTCGGCGATCGCGTCGCGGTCAACCCGAGCCGGCCGTGCGGCGCCTGCCGCTACTGTCTCGAAGGGCTGCCGAACCAGTGTCTCGACATGCGCTTCTACGGCAGCGCGATGCGGATGCCGCACGTGCAGGGTGCGTTCCGCAATGCGCTCGTGTGCGACGCGGTGCAGTGCGTGAAGGTCGCCGATCACGTGCCGCTGTCGCTCGCGGCGCTCGCCGAGCCGTTCGCGGTCGGCCTGCATGCGGTGTCGCGCGCGGGCCCGCTGATCGGCAAGCGCGTGCTCGTGTCGGGTTGCGGGCCGATCGGCGTGCTGGCGGTCGCGGCGGCGCGCGTGCACGGCGCCGCGGAGATCGTCGCGACCGATGTCGTCGACGCGCCGCTCGCGGTGGCGAGCGCGCTCGGCGCGGACCGCACGATCAACGCGGCGGCCGATGCCGGTTGGGTCGAGCGCTACGGCGCCGACAAGGGCACGTTCGACGTGATGATCGAATGTTCGGGCAATGCGCGCGCGCTGCGCGACGGGCTGGACGTGATGCGGCCGCGCGGCGTCGTCGTGCAGCTCGGGCTCGGCGGCGACGTGAGCCTGCCGCAGAACGTCGTGGTCGCGAAGGAACTGTCGATCTGCGGCGCGTTCCGCTTCCACGCGGAGTTCGCGCTCGCGGTGCAGCTGATCAACGCCGGGCGCGTGGACCTGCGGCCGGCCGTCACGCGCGTGTTTCCGATGCGCGACGCGAACCGCGCGTTCGAACTGGCAGGCGACCGGCAGCGCGCGATGAAGGTGCTGATCGATTTCGCGAACGAGGCCGCGTGACGGGGCAGCGTTAGCGCGCGACGGCAGCAGCGCCCTTGGCAAAAAGGCACGCCCGCGATGCGCGGTGCGTGCCTTTTTGTCGTGCGGTGGAAACGGACTGCCGGATTGCCGGCCTGCCGCATCACTGCGTGACCCGCCGCGTGCCGCAGCGTCCCGGCGCGCCTTCATCGAGCGCGTGCTCGCGTAGCGCGATCCGTCGGAACGGTGACCGGTACGGCCGGGAGGAAGGCCGCGCGGCGGCGCGGAAGGATTACGCGCCGGGTGTCGGGAAGAAGACGCCCGCGCGCTGTGCGGCGTTCGCGATGTGCGTTTCGATCGCGGTGCCGGCGGCGGCCGCGTCGCGCGCGATCAGCGCGTCGACGATCGCGCGGTGCTCGTGCCACGTCGACAGCAGCAGCTCGCGCCGGTAGAACGGCATGCGCTGGCTTTCCTTCATGATGTCCGCGCTGCTGCGCAGGATCGACTCGATCGCCGCGTTGCCGGCCAGATGGATGATTCGCATGTGGAAGTCGAAGTCGAGCCGCGATGCCTCGTCGAGCGCGCTGTCGGTCAGCGCGACGTGCAGGTCCGCGAGGTTGTCCTCGAACCATGCGATGTCTGCGTCGCTGACGACGTGCGCGGCCATCCGCGCGGCGAAGCCTTCGAGCGCATAGCGCATCTGGTAGGTGTCGGGCGGCGACGACTGCTCGGCGAATTGCCACGGATGCGCGGCCGACGCCTGCGCGCTTTCGACGTACACGCCCTTGCCCGCGCGGATGCGCAGCATCCCGAGCGCCTCGAGCGTCGACAGCGCCTCGCGCAGCGACGCGCGGCTGATCTCCAGCTCCTCGGAGAGCTGGCGCTGGGCCGGCAGCAGGCTGCCGACCGGATACACGCCTGCCTCGATCCGGTCGCGGATCGTCGCGATGGCGGCGTCGGTCACGGTATGCGGAACATTTCTCATGATGTGAACGATGGCCGGTCTGACCGGCATTGTAATCCGCACGCAGGCGGTGCACGCGGCCGTACGGGAAAGCCACGATCCGCCCCCTTTCGGGCCCCGGAAGCACGGGCGCGGGGGCGGGAAATCCCTATTTTGTCCGTCCTTGACGCCACTATATCGGCTTCCTACTATCCACCATAACATCACTGGTCTTACCAGTATGAACAGACGAAACTGCAACCGTTGGATCGGGAGAGCGCCGTGTCGAAATTCCTTAATTCGCTGTTTGGCCGGGTAGTCGTCGCCTTGATACTGGGGGTCGCGCTCGGCGCGTTCTTCCCGCACTTCGCCGAGTCGCTGCGTCCGCTCGGCGACGGCTTCCTGAAGCTCATCAAGATGGTGATCGGCCCGATCGTGTTCTGCGTCGTGGTGAGCGGGATGGCCAACGCGGGCGACCTGAAGAAGGTCGGCCGGGTCGGCCTGAAGGCCGTCGTCTACTTCGAGGTGATGACGACGCTCGCGCTCGGCATCGGGCTCGTGCTCGCGTGGTTCACGCGCCCGGGCGTCGGGATGAACATCGACCTGCGCTCGCTCGACGCGGCGTCGCTGTCGACCTACGCGAAGAACGCCGAAAGCCTGAAGGACACGGCCGGCTACCTGATGAAGATCATCCCCGACACCGCGATCGACGCGTTCGCGAAGGGCGACATCCTGCAGATCCTCGTGTTCGCGGTGCTGTTCGGCTCGGCGCTGTCGCTGCTCGGCGACAAGGCGCAGCGCGTCAACTCGCTGATCGAGGAGCTGTCGCACGTGTTCTTCCGGATCATCGGCTTCATCATCAAGCTCGCACCGCTCGGCGTGCTCGGCGCGATCGCGTTCACGACCGGCAAGTACGGCGTCGCGTCGCTCAAGCAGCTCGGCTATCTGGTGGCGGTGTTCTACCTGAGTTGCTTCGTGTTCGTCACGGTCGTGCTCGGCGTCGTGATGCGGCTCGCGGGCTTCTCCGTGTTCAAGCTGATCCGCTACCTGCGCGAGGAGCTGTCGATCGTGCTCGGCACGGCGTCGTCCGACGCGGTGCTGCCGCAGGTGATGAGCAAGCTCGAATACATGGGCATCAAGGATTCGACCGTCGGCCTCGTGATCCCGACCGGCTATTCGTTCAACCTCGACGGCTTCTCGATCTACCTGACGCTCGCCGTGCTGTTCATCGCGCAGGCCACCAACACGCCGCTGTCCACGCACGACCTGATCGTCGTGCTGCTCGTGTCGCTCGTCACGTCGAAGGGCGCGCACGGCATCCCGGGCTCGGCCATCGTGATCCTCGCGGCGACGCTGTCGGCGATTCCCGCGATTCCCGTGCTCGGCCTCGTGCTGATCCTGCCGGTCGACTGGTTCGTCGGCATCGCCCGCGCGCTGACCAACCTGATCGGCAACTGCGTCGCGACGGTGGTGGTCGCGGTGTGGGAGAACGACATCGACCGCGCCCGCGCGACGCGCGTGCTGAATCGCGAACTGCGCTACGTGGCCGACGCGCCCGGCAGCGCCGCCCCCGTCGCAGGCGACCAGGCCCACGCGCTCTGACCCCGACGCTCGCGCGGCGCGGGTTCCCTGGCCGGGCGCCCTTGGCCGGCCCCCCGGCCACCCCGTGCGACCGACCTTCACGCGGCCGGCGCGCCGACGCGCCGGCGCTTCTCAAAACAATGGAGACGACATGGCAGCCCCCATCCTCGATCCGAACGCGCCGGCTTTCACGCGGCGCTACATGAACCTCGCCGACCCGCGCCTCGGCGCGCAGGCGCTCTTTGCCAGCGACGAATTCTTCGCGCCCAAGGAGCGCATGCTCAATCCCGAGCCGGCCGTGTTCATTCCCGGCAAGTACGACGACCACGGCAAGTGGATGGACGGCTGGGAAACGCGCCGCAAGCGCACGACCGGCCATGACTTCTGCGTGGTGCGCCTCGCGCGGCCGGGCGTGATTTACGGCGTCGACCTCGATACGAGCCACTTCACCGGCAACTTTCCGCCGGCCGCGTCGATCGAGGCCTGCGCGGTGGACGGCGACACGCCGCCCGACGACGCCGAATGGCGCACGATCGTGCCCGCGACGACGCTGCAGGGCAATTCGCACCATTACGTGAGCGTCGACGATGCGCGGCCGGTCACGCATCTGCGCGTGAACCTGTACCCGGACGGCGGGCTTGCGCGGCTGCGTGTGTACGGCCAGCCGCAGCGCGACTGGCGCCACGTGCCGGCCGGCGAGCTCGTCGATCTCGCGGCGATCGAGAACGGCGGTTATCTCGTGGCCGCGAACAACCAGCACTTCGGCCCGGCCTCGCAGATGCTGATGCCGGGGCGCGGCGCGAACATGGGCGACGGCTGGGAAACGCGGCGCCGCCGCGAGCCCGGCAACGACTGGGCGATCGTCGCGCTCGCGCGGCCGGGCATCATCCGGCGCGTCGAGGTCGATACGGCGTTCTTCAAGGGCAATTTCCCCGACCGCTGCTCGCTGCAGGCCGCGCACGTCACGGGCGGCACCGACGATTCGCTCGTCACGCAGGCGATGTTCTGGGCCGAACTGCTCGGCGAGCAGAAGCTGCAGATGGACCACGTGCACACGTTCGACGCGCTCGCGGCGCTCGGCCCCGTCACGCACGTGCGGTTCAACATCTTCCCGGACGGCGGCGTGTCGCGCCTGCGTCTGTGGGGCGAGCCGGCTTGAGGGAGGGGGGCGGCATGAGCGGAACTCCGATCCTGCGCGTCGAGCGCCTGACCCGCGAAGCGTTCGCGCCGTTCGGCGACGTGATCGCGCTCGAAGGCGCGCGGCATTTCCCGATCAACGGCGGCACGACCGAGCGCTTTCACGATCTCGCGACGATCGACGTGTGCGCGGACGGCGGCCGGCCGCTTGTCAGCGTGTTTCGCGCGCAGCCGCGCGCGCTGCCGGTGGCGATCACGCTGATGGAGCGCCATCCGCACGGCAGCCAGGCGTTCATCCCGCTTGCGGCCGTGTCGCGTTATGCGATCGTCGTCGCGCCGGCCGGCGAATTCCGGCCCGATGCGATGCGCGCGTTCCTGGCCGAGGGCTGGCAGGGCGTCAATTATGCGAAGGGCGTCTGGCATCATCCGCTGCTCGCGCTCGACGCGGTCAGCGATTTCGTGATCGTCGATCGCGGCGGGCCGCAGCCGAACTGCGACGAGATCCCGCTGGAGCGCGCGTGGACGCTGGCGTTCGAGCCGGTCTGCGAGGGAGTAGAAGGGCTTTCGTAAGCATTCCCGGCGCGCGGCAGGCGCGCCGAAAAAGCACACGGCCCGGGCGGCGAGATGCCGGCCGGGCCGTGCCGCGTGCGCGGGTGGCGCGATTCAGTGCTTGCGGTGCGGGCAGTTCTCGGTCGTGCACGAACCGTACATCGCGAGCGAGTGCTCCTGGAGCCGGAAGCCGCGCTCCTTCGCGATCGCCTGCTGGCGGCTCTCGATCTCGGCGTCGAAGAATTCCTCGACGCGGCCGCAATCGAGGCACACGAGGTGGTCGTGGTGCGAGCCTTCGTTCAGCTCGAACACCGCCTTGCCGGATTCGAAGTTGCTGCGCGACAGCAGGCCGGCCTGCTCGAACTGCGTGAGCACGCGATAGACGGTGGCGAGCCCGATGTCGAGCTGTTCGTTGAGCAGGTTGCGGTAGACGTCTTCGGCCGTCAGGTGGCGCACGGGGCTCTGCTGGAAGATCTCGAGAATCTTGAGGCGCGGTAGGGTGGCCTTTAGCCCGATATTCTTGAGATCCGTCGGATTGGTCATGGCTAGGCATCCCTAGAGTACAATGCAGGGCTTCAATGTTACCGGCTTTTCGCCGTTCCAGATATACGCGCGGCCTGTACGCGGGCCAGCACGGTGAAGGAAATGATCCCAGAATCGCTTTCGCACTTTCAGAGGAGTCGCATGCGGAGTGCCATCATCGCTGCCGCCGCCGTTGTCGCGCTGGCGGGTTGTTCGTCGTACGACAGCGTGACGCAGCGCATCGCGCAGAGCATCACGCCGTATCGGATCACCGTCGTGCAAGGCAACTTCGTGTCGCAGGAGAAGGCCGCCCAGCTGCAGGTCGGCATGACGCGCGAGCAGGTCCGCGCGCTGCTCGGCACGCCGCTGCTGGCGGACATGTTCCACGCGGATCGCTGGGATTACCTCTTCTACTTCAAGCGCGGCTCGACGTCGATCGTCCAGCAGCGCGACCTCGTCATCAACTTCTCGGGCGATCGCGTCGCGAGCTGGAGCGGCGCCGACAACCTGCCGTCCGAGCTCGACCTGCTGGCCGACATCGACGGCGACCGCGGCGGCAAGAAGGCGAAGGCCGCTGCCGCGGCGAAGAAGGCGTCCGAAGCCGCTGCGGCCGCGAGCGCCGCGCAGGCTGCCGCCGCCGCGAGCCCGGCCACCGAGCCGGCGCCGGGCGCGGTGGTCGACCAGGATGCGAACGCCCAGGCGGCGCGCGCGGCGAACCGCGCGACCAACCAGGTGTCGGGGCAGGGTGCGGCGTCGCGCCGGTTCACGCCGGCCGCGCAGGCCTCGGGCGGCGCGCCGGTGCCGGGCGGCCAGCCGCCGGGCGCCGCGCCGGCGATCCAGCCGCAGTTCCAGTTCCATCGTCCGCCGCAGCCGAACGTGTCGAACGAGGCGTCGCCGCCGGTCGGCCCGCAAGGCTCGGACAACCTGCAGAACCAGCCGCTCACCGCACCGGCGCAGTAAGCGGCCGGCGTGCGGAAACGGGGCGGCATGCGCCGCCCGCCTTTAGACCTGTCGTGTAGAAAGCCATGAAGATTGCGATTGCCGGCGCATCGGGCCGAATGGGCCGGATGCTGATCGAAGCCGTTCTCAACGATGCCGACGCGCAGCTCGTCGGCGCGCTCGACCGCGCCGGTTCGCCGTTCCTCGGCCAGGACGCCGGTGCGTTTCTCGGCAAGGACACCGGGATCAAGCTGACCGACGATCTCGACGCCGTGTTCGCGCAGGCCGACTATCTGATCGATTTCACGCGTCCGGAAGGCACGATGGCCCACATCGAGGCCGCGCTGCGCCACGACGTGAAGCTCGTGATCGGCACGACCGGCTTCACCGCCGAGCAGAAGGCCGAGTTGCAGGCCGCCGCGGGCAAGATCGGCATCGTGTTCGCGGCGAACATGAGCGTCGGCGTGAACGTCACGCTGAAGCTTCTCGAATTCGCGGCGAAGCATTTCTCGCACGGCTACGACATCGAGATCATCGAGGCGCATCACCGCCACAAGGTCGACGCACCGTCGGGCACCGCGCTGATGATGGGCGAAGCCGTCGCCGGCGCGCTCGGCCGCTCGCTCGACGACTGCGCGGTGTACGGCCGCCACGGCGTGACGGGCGAGCGCGATCCGTCGTCGATCGGCTTTGCGGCGGTGCGCGGCGGCGATATCGTCGGCGATCACACCGTGCTGTTCGCCGGGATCGGCGAGCGCATCGAGATCACGCACAAGTCGTCGAGCCGCGTGTCGTACGCGCAGGGCGCGTTGCGTGCGGTGCGCTTCCTGTCGGCGCGCGGCGCCGGCCTGTTCGACATGCAGGACGTGCTCGGCCTGCGCTGACACCCGCGAGGAAACTCCGATGGCGATTCCCACCGGCGTTGTCCACTACCTCGAAAGCGGCGATGCGATCACGCACGCCGTCGCCTATGTGCTGCTGGCGATGTCCGTCGCCAGCTGGTGCTTCCTCTTCATGAAAGCCTGGCTGCTGGTCCGCGCGAAGCGGCAGGGGCCGCGCGCGCTCGCCGCGTTCTGGCGCGCGCCGTCGCTCGACGCGGGCATCGCCGCGCTGGCCGGCGCCGATCGCGAGCGCGTGTTCGTGCCGCTCGCCGAAGCCGCGCGCGACGCGGCCGACGACCACGACCCGACCGCGCTGGCCGCGCGCGTCGAGCGCGGCGAACGCGTGCTGCGCGCGTTGCGTCACGCGATGCTGCGCTCGCAGCGGCGCCTCGAATTCGGCCAGGTGCTGCTCGCGTCGATCGGCAGCACCGCGCCGTTCGTCGGGCTGCTCGGCACCGTGTGGGGTATCTACCACGCGCTCGGCAGCATCGCCGCGAGCGGGCAGGCGCAGATCGAGAACGTCGCGGGCCCGGTGGGCGAGGCGCTGATCATGACCGCGTTCGGGCTGGTCGTCGCGATTCCCGCGGTGCTCGCGTACAACATCCTCGGCCGGCTCGTCCGGCAGCTTGCCGAGGAACTCGACGGCTTCGCGCGCGATCTGCACGTATTCGTGTGCGCGCAGGGCGCCTGACGCGCCGGCCCCGGAGGAACGACCATGGCATTCGGCGGGCTCGAGCACCACAAGACGTCCGCGCCGATGGCGGAGATCAACATGACGCCGCTGATCGACGTGATGCTCGTGCTGCTCGTCATCTTCATCATCACCGCGCCGCTGATGACGCACGCGATCCGGCTCGACCTGCCGAAGGTGGCGGCGAGCGTCGCGCGCGACACGCCGCAATCCGTCACGCTGTCGATCGACGACGCGGGCAAGCTGTACTGGGACGACGCGCCCGTGGCGCTCGACGCGCTGCCCGCGCGGTTCCGGGCGGCGGCCGCGGGCGCCGCGCCGCCCGAGTTGCGGCTGCGCGCGTCGCGCGCGACGCGCTACGACGTGATCGCGCAGGTGATGGGCGCCGCGCAGGCCGCGGGCCTCACGCGGATCGGCTTCGTGACCGACGTGCCGCCGGCCGGCGGCGCCGCGCCGCCCGCCGCCGGCGCGAAACCCTGATACGCCGTCGTTGCGGGCCCCGGCCCGCGAGAGACCGGCCGTGCGGGCCCGCACGGGCGGTATAATCCACGTTTTTCCCGGCCCGGAACCGCTCAGCCCGTTCCCGCGCCGGGCACGCACGATTTCGATCCAATCCTGCGCGCGAGCCGTCGCGCCGCTTAAAGCCTAGCCCGAACCACACCATGCACGAGAGATACGTACCCGCCGACGTCGAAGCCGCCGCCCAGGGCGACTGGCGCGCAGCCGATGCCTACAAGACGAAGGAAGATTCGCAGAAGCCGAAGTTCTACTGCGTGTCGATGCTGCCGTACCCGTCCGGCAAGCTGCACATGGGTCACGTGCGCAACTACACGATCAACGACGTGATGTACCGCTATCTGCGGATGAACGGCTACAACACGCTGATGCCGATGGGCTGGGACGCGTTCGGGATGCCGGCCGAGAACGCCGCGATGGCGAACGGCGTGCCGCCCGCGAAGTGGACCTACGACAACATCGACTACATGAAGGGCCAGATGCAGTCGATGGGCCTCGCGATCGACTGGTCGCGCGAAATCGCGACGTGCAAGCCCGACTACTACAAGTGGAACCAGTGGCTGTTCCTGAAGATGCTCGAGAAGGGCATCGCGTACAAGAAGACGGGCACCGTGAACTGGGATCCGGTCGACCAGACCGTGCTCGCGAACGAGCAGGTGATCGACGGCCGCGGCTGGCGCTCCGGCGCGCTCGTCGAGAAGCGCGAGATCCCGATGTACTACCTGCGCATCACGCAGTACGCGGATGAGCTGCTGAACGACCTCGACGGCCTCGGCTGGCCCGAGCGCGTGAAGATCATGCAGCAGAACTGGATCGGCAAGAGCTTCGGCGTGAACTTCGGCTTCCCGTACGAACTCGACGGCGAGCAGAAGCTGCTGCGCGTGTTCACGACGCGCGCCGACACGATCATGGGCGTCACGTTCTGCGCGATCGCGGCCGAGCACCCGCTCGCCACGCGTCTCGCGCAGGACAAGCCGGAGCTGCTCGCGTTCATCGACGAATGCAAGCGCGGCGGCGTCGCCGAGGCCGACGTCGCGACGATGGAGAAGAAGGGCGTCGCGACCGGCTTCTCGGTCAAGCACCCGCTGACCGGCGAGCCGGTCGAGGTGTGGATCGGCAACTACGTGCTGATGAGCTATGGCGAAGGCGCGGTGATGGGCGTGCCGGGCCACGACGAGCGCGATTTCGCGTTCGCGAAGAAATACGATCTGCCGATCAAGCAGGTGATCGCGAGCGAAGGGCAGACGTACTCGCTCGACGCATGGCAGGAGTGGTACGGCGACAAGGAAACCGCGGTCTGCGTGAACAGCGGCAAGTACGACGGCCTGCGCTACACGGAAGCGGTGGACGCGGTCGCGGCCGACCTGAAGGCCGGCGGCTTCGGCGACAAGCAGGTCACGTGGCGCCTGCGCGACTGGGGCGTGTCGCGCCAGCGCTACTGGGGCACGCCGATCCCGATCATCCACTGCCCGTCGTGCGGCGACGTGCCGGTGCCGGAGGCCGACCTGCCGGTCGTGCTGCCGGAAGACCTCGTGCCGGACGGCACGGGCAACCCGCTCGCGAAGTCCGAAGCGTTCCTGAACTGCACGTGTCCCAAGTGCGGCGCGGCGGCGAAGCGCGAAACCGACACGATGGACACCTTCGTCGATTCGTCGTGGTACTTCTCGCGCTACACGGCGCCGGACGCCGAGACCATGGTCGACGCGCGCACCGATTACTGGATGCCGATGGATCAATACATCGGCGGCATCGAGCACGCGATCCTGCACCTGCTGTATTCGCGCTTCTGGACCAAGGTGATGCGCGACCTCGGCCTCGTGAAGTTCGGCGAGCCGGCGAAGAACCTGCTCACGCAGGGGATGGTGCTGAACGAGACGTACTACCGCGAGGACGCGGCCGGCAAGAAGACCTGGTACAACCCGCTCGACGTGACGGTCACGCACGACGACAAGGGCCGCCCGGTCGGCGCGACGCTGAATGCGGACGGCCAGCCGGTCGTGCTCGGCGGCATCGAGAAGATGTCGAAGTCGAAGAACAACGGCGTCGATCCGCAACTGCTGATCGACCAGTACGGCGCCGATACCGCGCGCCTGTTCACGATGTTCGCGGCGCCGCCGGAGCAGCAGCTCGAGTGGTCGGGCGCGGGCGTCGAGGGCGCGAGCCGCTTCCTGCGCCGCGTGTGGAGCTTCGGCTTCGGCAACCGCGAAGCGCTCGCGGCCCGCGCGGGTTTCGATGCCGCCGCGCTGGGCGAAGCCGACAAGGCGCTGCGCCGCGAGATCTACAGCGTGCTGAAGCAGGCCGATTTCGACTACCAGCGCCTGCAGTACAACACGGTCGTGTCGGCCGCGATGAAGATGCTGAACGCGATCGACGGCGCGAAGGGCGCGGCGCCCGCCGTGCTGCGCGAAACCTACGGCGTGCTGCTGCGCGTGCTGTACCCGGTCGTGCCGCACATCACGTTCGAGCTGTGGAAGGCGCTCGGCTACGCGGACGAATTCGGCCCGCTGCTCGATGCGCCGTGGCCGAAGGTCGACGAGGCCGCGCTCGAGCAGGCCGAGATCGAACTCGTGCTGCAGGTGAACGGCAAGGTGCGCGGCGCGCTGAAGGTCGCGAAGGACGCGAGCCGCGACGCGATCGAAGCGGCGGCGGTGGCCGACGAGGCATTCGCGAAATTCAGCGACGGCAAGCCGGCGAAGAAGATCGTCGTCGTGCCGGGCCGCCTCGTGAACATCGTCGTCTGACGGCCGCGGGCCGTCGGGTGCACACAGAAGGAGCGAAGGTGATCCGCAGATCGTTTTTGATGCTCGTCGGCAGCGCGGTCGCGCTGTCGGCATGCGGCTTCCAGTTGCGCGGCCAGCAGGACTACGCGTTCAAGCACCTGTTCGTGGCCGGTGCGCCGGCGCCCGTCGAGGCGCGGCTCACGCGCCTCGTCCAGGCCGGCAGCGACACGAAGATCGTCAAGTCGGCGGACGATGCCGACGCCGTGCTGCGCATGTGGGAGTCGCGTGGCCAGAACACGCTGACGCTCAACAAGTACGGCTCCGCGCAGGAATACGCGCTGTTCTACACGCTGAACTACACGCTGACGAGCAAGGACGGCACCGTGCTGATCCCGCCGAGCGCGATCGCGCTGAACCGCGCGATGACCTACAGCGACCAGTACACGAACGCGAAGGCGCAGGAAGCCGACATCCTGTACGGCGACATGCAGAACGACGCAGTCGACCAGTTGATGCGGCGTCTCGCGATCGTCCATTCGCTGACGCCGGCGCCGGAGGACGTGGTGCCGGGCGTGGCGCCGCGCGCGCCGCTGCCGCCGCCGCCGCTCTGATCGCGGGCGCACGCAGCGATGCAATTGCGACTTGATGCGCTGGAGCCGCACCTCGCGAAGGGGCTGGCCGGGCTCTACACCGTCTACGGCGACGAGCCGCTGCTCGCGCAGGAAGCGTGCGACCGCATTCGTGCGGCCGCGCGCGCGGCCGGCTTTACCGAGCGTTCGGTGCATACGGTCGAACGCGGCTTCGACTGGAGCGTGCTGCTCGGCGCGACCCAGGCGATGTCGCTGTTCGGCGAGCGCCAGCTGATCGAGCTGCGCATTCCGTCGGGCAAGCCCGGCAAGGAAGGCGCCGACGCGCTGAAGACGCTCGCGGCCACGCCGAACCCCGACGCGCTGATGCTCGTCACGTTGCCGCGTCTCGACGCGGCCACGCAGAAATCCGCATGGTTTACCGCGCTGCAGAACGGCGGCGTCGCGCTGAAGATCGATCCGGTCGATCGCGCGCAACTGCCGAACTGGATCGGGCAGCGCCTGTCGATGCAGGGCCAGCGCGTCGCATCCGGCGACGACGGGCGCCGCGCGCTGCAGTTCATCGCGGAGCGCGTCGAGGGCAACCTGCTCGCCGCGCACCAGGAAATCCAGAAGCTCGGGCTGCTGTATCCGCAGGGTGCGCTGTCGTTCGAGCAGGTGCACGACGCGGTGCTGAACGTCGCGCGCTACGACGTGTTCAAGCTGAACGAGGCGATGCTCGCCGGCGATGCCGCGCGGCTCGCGCGGATGATCGACGGCCTGAAGGGCGAGGGCGAGGCGATCGTGCTCGTGATGTGGGCCGTCGTCGAGGAATTGCGCACGCTGCTGCGGATCAAGCGCGGCACGACGGCCGGCAAGCCGCTCGCGACGCTGCTGCGCGAGAACCGCGTGTGGGGGCCGCGCGAGCGGTTGATCGCGCCCGCGCTGAACCGCGTGTCGGAAGCGGTGCTCGAAAAGGCGCTCGCATTCGCCGCGAAGCTCGACCGGCAGGTCAAGGGGCTGACGGCCGTCGCGCCGGGCCGCCGCACGCAGGACGAACCGCCGCCCGACCCGTGGGACGGGCTGTTCCAGCTTGCGATGACGGTCGCGGGCGAGCGCGGCGAGCGACCGCCGACCGCGGGTCGCGTGCGACGCTAAGTCCCGTTCGGGCCTTCAGCGCGCGCTGCGCAACCCGCTTACAATGTTTCGATGACCGGGCGCCGCTGCACGGCGCCGTCTGGCGGCCGCCACCGCGCACGGATGGCCGCCCACGCTTCCCCACGAATTCATGCCGCTCCGCGCGGCTCGCTTCTCGAGTCACACGATGGATATCGATCAGTACATGACCGACCTGGGCCGTCGCGCCCGGCACGCTTCCCGCGCGATGGCGCGCGCCAGCACGGCCGCGAAGAACGCGGCGCTCGACGCCGTGGCCCGCGCGATCGAACGCGACGCGCAGGCGCTGAAGGACGCGAATGCGCGCGACGTCGCCCGCGCCCGCGAAAAGGGGCTCGATGCGGCGTTCGTCGACCGCCTGACGCTGTCGGACAAGGCGCTGAACACGATGGTCGAAGGGCTGCGCCAGGTCGCGTCGCTGGCCGATCCGATCGGCGAGATCGGCAACCTCAAGTTCCGGCCGAGCGGGATCCAGGTCGGCCAGATGCGCGTGCCGCTCGGCGTGATCGGCATCATCTACGAGTCGCGCCCGAACGTGACGATCGACGCGGCCGCGCTGTGCCTGAAGTCGGGCAACGCGACGATCCTGCGCGGCGGTTCCGAAGCGCTCGAATCGAATGCGGCGCTCGCGAAGCTGATCGGCGAAGGGCTCGAGGCGGCCGGCCTCCCGCAGGATGCGGTGCAGGTCGTCGCGACGGCCGATCGCGCGGCGGTCGGCAAGCTGATCACGATGACCGAATACGTCGACGTGATCGTGCCGCGCGGCGGCAAGAGCCTGATCGAACGGTTGATCAACGAGGCGCGCGTGCCGATGATCAAGCATCTGGACGGCATCTGCCACGTGTACGTCGACGACCGCGCCGATCTGGCGAAGGCGCTGACCGTCTGCGACAACGCGAAGACGCACCGCTACGGCACCTGCAACACGATGGAGACGCTGCTCGTCGCGAGCGATATCGCCGCGAAGCTGCTGCCGCCGCTCGGCAGGCTGTATCGCGACAAGCAGGTCGAACTGCGCGTCGATGCAGCCGCGCGCGCGGTGCTCGCCGATGCGGGCGTCGGCCCGCTCGTCGACGCGACGGAAGAAGACTGGCACACCGAATATCTCGCGCCGGTGCTTGCGATCAAGGTCGTCGACGGCCTCGACGCCGCGATCGAGCACATCAACCATTACGGCTCGCATCACACCGATGCGATCGTCACCGAGGATCACGACCGCGCGATGCGCTTCCTGCGTGAAGTCGATTCGGCGAGCGTGATGGTCAACGCGTCGACGCGCTTCGCGGATGGTTTCGAATTCGGCCTCGGCGCGGAAATCGGCATCTCGAACGACAAGCTGCACGCACGCGGCCCCGTCGGCCTGGAAGGGCTGACGTCGCTGAAGTACGTCGTGCTCGGGCACGGCGAAGGCCGTCAGTAAGTCAACCGCGAGGCGCACAACCGATGGCAATGCTCTGGGTCAAGACGTTTCATATCGTTCTGATCGCCGCGTGGTTCGCGGGGCTGTTCTACCTGCCGCGCATCTACGTGAACCTGGCCATGGAGACCGATCCGGCCGCGGTGCGGCGCCTGCTGCTGATGGCGCGCAAGCTGTTCCGCTTCATGACGATGATCGCGGTGCCGGCACTGGCCTGCGGGTTGTGGCTCTGGCTCGTGATCGGCATCGGGCAGGGGCAGGGCTGGATCCATGCGAAGGTGACGGTGGTGCTGCTGCTGATCGTCTATCACGCGTATTGCGGGCACCTGCTGCGGGTGTTCGAGCGCGGCGAGAACCGCCGCACCGACAAGTGGTATCGCGTGTTCAACGAGCTGCCGGTGCTCGGCATGCTCGCCGCGGTCGCGCTGGTGGTGATCAAGCCGTTCTGAGTTCGCCGCAACGCGCGGCCGGCGATCGATGCGCAACGGCGCCCTTCGGGGCGCCGTTGTTCGTTTACGCGCGGCGTCCCGCTCCGGCTCAATCCTTCACCGGATCGTCAATCCGGCGCCGCGTGATCGCTTCCTTCGCGCGGCCGACGCGCTCCATCAGCGCCGGCCCGCGCGACAGCGCGACGCCGACCGCGAGGATGTCGCCGATCGCGAGATGCGACATCCGTGACGTCATCGGCGAGAACACGTCCGTTTCCTCGGCGACGTTCGACGCGAGGCTGACCGTCGCGAGCTTCGCGAGCGGCGAATGGCTCTGCGTGATCGCGACGACTTTCGCGCCGCACGCGAGCGCGGAGCGCGCGGCGTCGACGATATCGCGCGTGCGGCCGGTGTTCGAGATCGCGACGACGACGTCGTGCGGCCCGAGCAGCGCCGACGACATCGAGAACGTGTGCGGATCCGAATACGCGACGCTCGGCACGCCGAGCCGGAAGAACTTGTGCTGGATGTCCTGCGCGGCGATGCCCGAGCCGCCGGCGCCGTAGAACTCGATGCGCGACGCGTTCGACAGCAGCGCGATCGCGTCGGCGACGCTGCCCGCCGACAGGCTGTTGCGCACCTCGATCAGCGCGCCGATCGTGCGGTCGAACACCTTGCCGATGATGCCGGGCGCCGGCTCATCGGGCTCGACGTCGCGATACACCGACGACACGCCGGGCGCGACGCTCTGCGCGAGCCGGATCTTGAATTCGCGAAAGCCGCTGCAGCCGAGCGCCTGGCAGAAGCGCGCGATCGTCGGCTGGCTGACGCCCGCGCGGGCCGACAGCTCGGTCATCGCGAGGTCGAGCACCTCGCGCGGTGCGGCGAGAATGTAGTCGGCGAGCTTGCGCTCGGACGGGCGCAACTCGGCGCGGATCGCTTCAATGCGGGGCAGCATGGGACGGCACGTGGAAATCGGGTTCGGATGAGCGAGTGTATCGCAATCGAATTGTAGAAAATCTACATGAAAATACTAGCGGAATTGCGAGCGTTGCCATGCGGGTCTGGCGAGCCGAATTAGGGTTTTTACTGATTAAAGCCTTGCTGGTGGCGGGAATAAGGGTTGCACACGCGTCGATCTACATTGCGTGCATGTAGTTTTTCTACTAGACTTGCGTCGTTCGGTCGACGAAGCGCGACCGTCCCCACGATTCCAACCGCCGGTGTCGGCCGGCATACAGGAGCGCCCAGCATGACGTCGCTGCACCCCACCCTGGCGAAGGTCACCGAACGCGTGATCGCCCGCAGCCAATCGACCCGTTCCGCCTATCTGCAGCGCATCGACGGTGCGCAAGGCAAGTTCCCGGCCCGCGGCGCGCTGTCGTGCGCGAACCTCGCGCACGGCTTCGCAGGCCTCGAGGGCAACGACAAGTTCCAGATCAAGGCGATTCGCGAACCGAACATCGGCATCGTGTCCTCGTACAACGAGATGTTGTCCGCGCACGCGCCGTACAAGAATTTCCCCGACATCATCAAGGCGGCCGCGCGCGAGAACGGCGGCGTCGCGCAGTTCGCCGGCGGCGTGCCGGCGATGTGCGACGGCGTCACGCAGGGCAACCCGGGCATGGAGCTGTCGCTGTTCTCGCGCGAGGCGATCGCGATGGGCACGGCGATCGCGCTCACGCACAACATGTTCGACGCGGCGCTCTGCCTCGGCATCTGCGACAAGATCGTGCCGGGCCTCTTGATCGGCGCGCTGCAGTTCGGCCACCTGCCGACCATCTTCGTGCCGGCCGGCCCGATGACGAGCGGGCTGTCCAACGACGACAAGGCGAAGATCCGCCAGCAGTTCGCGACCGGCCAGGTCGGCCGCGACGCGCTGCTCGAAGCCGAATCGGCCGCCTATCACGGCCACGGCACCTGCACGTTCTACGGCACCGCGAACAGCAACCAGATGCTGATGGAGCTGATGGGCCTGCACCTGCCGGGCTCGGCGTTCATCCATCCACACACGCCGCTGCGCGACGCGCTGACGGCCGAGGCCGCGCGCCGCGTGCTCGACCTGACCGTCGGGCGCGGCCAGTACACGCCGATCGGCCATGTGATCGACGAGAAGGCGATCGTCAACGGGATCGTCGCACTGCTCGCGACGGGCGGCTCGACCAACCACACGCTGCACCTGGTCGCGATCGCGCGCGCGGCCGGCATCCTGATCGACTGGAACGATTTCGACGAACTGTCGGCCGCCGTGCCGCTGCTCGCGAAGATCTACCCGAACGGCAAGGCCGACGTGAACCATTTCCACGCGGCGGGCGGTGTCGCGTTCCTGGTGCGCAACCTGCTCGAAGGCGGGCTGCTGCACGAGGACGTGACGACGGTCGCGGGCAAGGGCCTGTCGCACTACACGAAGGAGCCGAAGCTGATCGACGGCAAGCTGACGTGGGTCGACGGCACGGCCGAGAGCCACGATACGAAGGTGCTGCGCGGCATTCGCGACCCGTTCCAGCCGGACGGCGGCCTGCGCCTGATGCAGGGCCGGCTCGGCCGCGGCGTGATCAAGATTTCGGCGGTCGCGCCGGAGCACCGCAAGGTGACGGCGCCCGCGATCGTGTTCGACTCGCAGGAAGCCGTGCAGGAAGCGTTCGATCGCGGCGAGCTGAAGCGCGATTTCGTCGCGGTGGTGCGCTTTCAGGGCGCGCGCGCGAACGGCATGCCCGAGCTGCACCGTTTGACGCCGCTGCTCGGCGTCCTGCAGGATCAGGGCTTCCACGTCGCGCTGGTGACCGACGGCCGCATGTCGGGCGCGTCGGGCAAGGTGCCGGCCGTGATCCACGTGTCGCCGGAAGCGCTGCTGGCCGGCCCGATCGGCAAGGTGAAGACGGGCGACATGCTCGTGATCGACGCGGAAGCCGGCGTGCTCGACATCGAGGTCGACGACGCCGAATGGCTCGCGCGCCCGGTCGCGCAGCCGCAGCATCAGGCCGAGAACGAAGTCGGCTTCGGGCGCGAACTGTTCGGCGTGTTCCGCGCGGCCGCGGCGCCGGCCGAGCAGGGCGCATCGGTTTTCGGGACGCTGGTCGGCGAAACGGCCGTCGGCGTCGCCGCATGAATTTCAAGGAGCCAATTCAATGAAGACGATTGCTGAAATCGTGAAGCTGGGCCCGGTCATTCCGGTGCTCGCATTCGACTCGGTCGAGCAGGGCGAAAACGTGTCGCGTGCATTGCACGCGGGTGGCGTGAAGGTGCTCGAGATCACGCTGCGCACGCCGGCCGGCCTGGAGGCGATCCAGCGCGCGAGCCAGCTCGCGGACGACATCGTCGTCGGCGTCGGCACGATCACGAAGCCCGAGCACTGCGCGCAGGCGAAGCGCGCGGGCGCCACGTTCGGCGTGTCGCCGGGCCTGACGAAGGACCTGCACCTCGCGTCGCTCGACGCGGGCCTGCCGCTGCTGCCGGGCGTGATGACGCCGAGCGACATCATCCAGGCGCTCGAATTCGGCTACGACATCGTGAAGTTCTTCCCCGCGCAGCAGGCGGGCGGCGTGCCGATGCTGCAGGCGTTCCACGGCCCGTTCCCGGCGCTGAAGTTCTGCCCGACGGGCGGCATCACGGTCGACACCGCGCCGAACTTCCTGAAACTGCCGAACGTCGTGTGCGTCGGCGGCTCGTGGCTCACGCCGAAGGCCGCGCTCGCCGCGCAGGACTGGGCCGAAGTCACGCGCCTCGCGCAAGCGGCGAGCCAGTTGCCGCGCTAATACTTGTATCAAACGACGATTCAGCCCTCGGAAAACAAGCGTTAGTGCTTGTTTTACCGAGGGTTTTTGCTGATGGAACCGGTTCTATCCGCGGATCGCAAAGATAAGTAAAATTCAGCGTCCTGACGGGGGGTACCCCCGTGTTTCGGAGACCTGCATAGCCGGGCATACTCGCAACGCGCCCGGTTCGAACAATTCTAGGAGGAGTGCCACATGGCGGCCGTCCAAGGCAGCATGCTGCTCGTATTCACGCTGATCGCGATTGCCGCGCTGATCCTGATGATCGCGCGCTACAAGATCTACCCGTTCCTGGTGCTGATCATCGTTTCGCTCGGCCTCGGCCTCGTCGTCGGCATGCCGATGGACAAGATCGTCAAGTCGTTCGAGACGGGCACCGGCGGCACGCTCGGCCACATCGCGATCGTCGTCGGCCTCGGCACGATGCTCGGCAAGATGATGGCCGAATCGGGCGGCGCCGAACGGATCGCGACCACGCTGATCGACTGGTTCGGTGAAAAGAACATCCACTGGGCGATGATGTTCGTCGCGATCATCGTCGGCCTGCCGGTGTTCTTCGAAGTCGGCTTCGTGCTGCTGATCCCGATCGCGTTCAACGTCGCGAAGCGCACCGGCAAGTCGCTGCTCGTCGTCGGCCTCCCGATGGTGGCCGGCCTGTCGGTCGTGCACGGGCTGATCCCGCCGCACCCGGCCGCGCTGCTGGCCGTCCAGCAATACGGCGCCGATATCGGCAAGACGATCGCGTTCGGCCTGATCGTCGGCGTGCCGACCGCGATCATCGCCGGTCCGCTGTTCGCGCTGGTGATCTCGAAGTTCGTGAAGCTGCCGGAAAACAACCCGCTCGCCGCGCAATTCGTCGATTCGCGCGCGGATGGCGGCAAGCGCGAACTGCCGAGCTTCGGCATCACGCTGTTCACGATCCTGCTGCCCGTCGTGCTGATGCTCGTCGGCAGCTGGGCCGACCTGGTGTTCACGCCGAAGTCGCTGCCGAACAACCTGCTGCGCTTTGCGGGCAACTCGGACGTCGCGCTGCTGATCGCCGTGCTCGTGAGCTTCTGGACCTTCGGCGCGAAGCAGGGCTTCAACCGCGACCAGATCCAGAAATTCTGCGGCGAGTGCCTGGCGCCGATCGCCGGCATCACGCTGATCGTCGGCGCGGGCGGCGGCTTCGGCGGCGTCCTGCGCGACAGCGGGATCTCGCAGCAGATCGTCGAGACCGCGAAGCACGCGCACCTGTCCCCGCTGCTGCTCGGCTGGTTCGTCGCGGCGCTGATGCGTCTGGCCACGGGCTCGGCGACGGTCGCGATGACGACGGCCTGCGGCATCGTCGCGCCGATCGCGGCGGCGTCGGGCGCGGCGGTTCGTCCGGAACTGCTCGTGCTCGCGACGGGCTCGGGCTCGCTGATCTTCTCGCACGTGAACGACGGCGGCTTCTGGCTGATCAAGGAATATTTCGGGATGACGGTCGGGCAGACGTTCAAGACCTGGTCGCTGCTTGAAACCATCATCTCGGTGCTCGGTCTGAGCTTTACGCTGCTGCTGAGCCTGGTTCTGTAACAAGGGGTAGTCAATGATTCTGATCGCAATGGGCGTGTCGGGCGCGGGCAAGTCGCGAATCGGCGAAATGCTGGCGGAACGCCTGTCGTGCAGCTATACCGACGGCGACGCATTTCACAGCGCGGCGAACAAGGAAAAGATGCACCACGGCATTCCGCTGACCGATGAAGACCGCTGGCCGTGGCTGCGCACGATTCGCGCGGCCATCGAGGAAAAGCAGCGTGCCGGCGAGACGGCCGTGTTCACGTGCTCGTCGCTGAAACGGTCGTACCGCGACGTGCTGCGCGGCACCGACACCGACGTGCGGTTCGTGTATCTGAAGGGTTCGTTCGAGGTGTTGCAAGAGCGCCTGAAGAGCCGCACCGGCCATTTCTTCGATCCGTCGCTGCTGAAGAGCCAGCTCGATACGCTCGAGGAGCCGGGCCCGGATGAAGCGATCGAGGTCAGCATCGAGCTGACGCCCGAACAGATCGTCGATCAGGTCATGCTGAAGATCGGCCTCGCGCATCAGCACTGAGCGCGGTTCGCGGCCATCGTCATGGAAAAGGCGCCTTCATTCGGGCGCCTTTTTCGTTGGCGGCGCGTATGCCGATGTCAGGCCGCGCGCGCGCGTTGCGCGATGCCGTCGAGCAGCACGTCGAGCATCGTGTCGTGCACGACGGCCGGATCGAGCTGCGCATAGAGCGGGGCGGCCGACTTGACAAGCGGATGCGCGGTGTCGGACAGCGCGTGCATTTCCGCGAGCTCGACGTCGTTCGCGGCGCGCGTGAGGCCACCCGCTTCGGCGGCGGCGAGGCCGATCACGGCCGCGTACCAGCCGACGCATACCGACGGCAGCGCCGCGCGCGGGATGCCGGCGTCGGTCAGCGCGCGATGCACGGCCTCGATGTGCGCGAGATCGGCCGGCCCCGTGCTCATGTGCCGCTGCAGCAGCGCGAAGGCGGCCGGGTAGCGCAGCGCGAGCGCGCGGTACTGGCGCGCGAGGTCGCGCAGCCGTTCGCGCCACGGCTGCGACGGATCGACCGGCACGAGCGAGCGCGACAGCGCATTCGCGATCGCGCGGCTCAGGCCGTCCTTCGACTTGAAGTGATACAGCACGCTCATCGGGTCGCAGCCGACCGATTGCGCGAGCTTGCGCACGCTGAACGCGGCCTCGCCGACGTCTTCGAGCAGCGCGAGCGCGGCCGCGACGATCGCGTCCTTGTCGAGGCCGCGCGGCCCCTGGGTGGGTGTGTCTTTCATCGAGGCAGGCTGGCAGGCGCGGCATCGCGCCGGCTGTAAACTTGACGAAAGCTTATTCTACACTGTAGAATTATTTCTGCGGTGTAGAAATTGGGTGTCCCGGCACCTCTCAATACGTGCTTTCGCACAGTCCGGGATTCAGGCAGACGCGAGCGTGTCTGCCGTCAACACGGGCCATCGCGCCCTTATCTCGTTGACACCCAAGTGGAACCGGCTGCCCCACCCGCGAAGCCCCGAAGCAACGGGGCGCTTCGACAGGCGGCCAAGACCATGCAAGTGCAATCATGACTTCCAATCACAAGCCCCTGATCCAGGGCGAATCGCGTTTCGAGCAAACGCAACTGAATATCGAGAAAGACAACTGGAACTGGTGCGATCCGGTCCGCTACGACGGCGAGCGCCCGGCGAACTGGTACGAGGCGTCGCTGTCGCGCCATGAAAACAGCGCGCCGCTCGCGCAAGACGCCGTCTGCGACGTGCTCGTGATCGGCGCGGGGCTGCTCGGCGCATCGGCCGCGCTGCATCTCGCGGAAGCGGGCGTCGACACGATCCTCGTCGACAAGCATCACGTCGGCTCGGCCGCGTCGGGCCGCAACGGCGGCCAATTGACGCCCGGCCTCGCGCGCTGGGAAGCGGCCGACATGATCGAGAACCTGTCGCACGACGATGCGAAGCGGTTGTGGCGTTTCGCGTCGGCCGAGTCGATGGACCTGATCGACGGGATCGGCGCGCGTTACGCGCTCGATCTCGACCGCAAGCGCGGCCACGTCACCGCGGCGGTTCACCCCGGCCACATGAGCGCGCTGCTCGACGGCGCCGATGCGCGCCGCCATCTGGGCGATGCGGGCGTGACGCTCGTCGGCCGCCATCAGCTGCACGACGAATACGTGCGCTCGGGGCTGTATCACGGCGCGGCGATCGACGCGATCGGCGGGCAGATCCATCCGCTCGCGCTCGTGCGCGGCCTCGTGCACGGCTTCCGGCTGAACGGCGGCGCGCTGTTCGAGGGCACCGAGGTGCTGGAGCTGGACGAGACGCCCGCGGGCGTCGTCGCGACGACGCCGGGCGGCACGATCACCGCGCGCCGCGGCGTCGTGCTCGCGCTGCACAACACGACGTTCCGCCTGCTCGACGACGGCGCGGCGACCACGGTGCCGTTCTTCACGTACGTGAGCGTGACGGCGCCGCTCGACGTCGACGTCGCGACGCTGATGCCGGCAGGCATGCCGGTGTACGACACGCAGTTCCAGATCGACTACTACCGGCCGGTGCGCGGCAATCGCCTGCTGTTCGGCGGGCAGGGCACCGGCAGCTGCTGGGCGCAGTCGGACGTGAACGCGTACTTGCTGACGCGGCTGAACACGGTGTTTCCGCAGCACGACGGCGGCTTCGCGCTCGACTACTGCTGGAGCGGCGTCAGCGACTTCACGCTGAACGGCGCCACCGACAGCCGCAAGACCGACGGCCGCGTGCCGATGTACATGGTGCAGGGCTGGAGCGGCCACGGCGTCGCGCAGACGGTGCGAATCGGCAAGGCGATCTGCGACGATTTCGTCGGCCGCAACGACGATTTCTCGATGCTCACGGGCATCGACCATCGCGCGATTCCGCTCGGCCGGCAGCTGTCGCCGATCGCGATCCCGGCCGCGAAGGCGGCGATGAGCGTGATGAGCGCGCTGAACCCGGGGCGGATGATTTCGTTCTGACCGGCTGCGGCAGGCAACAAAAAGCCCGATGCGAAACGCTTCGCATCGGGCTTTTTTTCGTCCGGCGACGCGGCGCTTACGCGATCCGCTTCGCGAGTTCGACGGCCTTGCCGATGTACGACGCCGGCGTCATCGCCAGCAGGCGATCCTTCGCATCCTGCGGGATCGCCAGCGTGCCGACGAATTCCTGCAGCGCTTCGCGCGTGATGCCCTTGCCGCGCGTCAGTTCCTTCAGTTGCTCGTACGGGTTCTCGATGCCGTAGCGGCGCATCACCGTCTGCACCGGCTCGGCAAGCACTTCCCAGCAGTTGTCGAGATCTTCGTTCAGGCGCTGCGGGTTCACTTCGAGCTTGTCGAGGCCGCGGATCAGCGAGTCGTACGCGAGCAGCGAGTAGCCGAGCGCGACGCCCATGTTGCGCAGCACCGTCGAGTCGGTCAGGTCGCGCTGCCAGCGCGACACCGGCAGCTTGTCGGCGAGGTGGCGCAGCGTCGCGTTCGCGAGGCCGAGGTTGCCTTCCGAGTTCTCGAAGTCGATCGGGTTGACCTTGTGCGGCATCGTCGACGAGCCGATTTCGCCGGCCTTCGTCTTCTGCTTGAAGTAGCCGACCGAGATGTAGCCCCACACGTCGCGGTCGAGGTCGAGCAGGATCGTGTTCGCGCGTGCGACCGCGTCGAACAGTTCGGCCATGTAGTCGTGCGGCTCGATCTGGATCGTGTACGGGTTGAACGTGAGCTTCAGGCGGTTTTCGATCACGTCGCGCGAGAACGCTTCCCAGTCGAATTCCGGATACGCGGACAGGTGCGCGTTGAAGTTGCCGACCGCGCCGTTCATCTTGCCGAGGATCTCGACCTTCTCGATGCGCGCGATCGCGCGGGCGAGGCGCGCGGCGACGTTCGCGAGCTCCTTGCCGAGCGTCGTCGGGCTGGCCGGCTGGCCGTGCGTGCGCGACAGCATCGGCTGGTCGGCATGCGCGTGCGCGAGCGCGACGAGGCGCTGGTGGACCGTGCGCAGCGCCGGCAGGATCACGTGTTCGCGCGCGCCGGCGAGCATCATCCCGTGCGACGTGTTGTTGATGTCCTCGGACGTGCACGCGAAGTGGATGAACTCGCTCGCCTTCTCGAGTTCGGCCTGGCCCTTCACCGATTCCTTCAGCCAGTACTCGACGGCCTTCACGTCGTGGTTCGTCACGCGCTCGATTTCCTTGATGCGCGCGGCGTCGTGCGCGGTGAAGCGCTCGGCGAGCTGCAGCAGGAATTGCTCGGAGGCTTCCGAGAAGCGCGGGACTTCGGCGAAGCCGGCGCGCGACAGCGCGATCAGCCAGTGCACCTCGACGGTGACGCGGTGGCGCATGAAGGCGGCTTCGGAGAGCCAGTCGCGCAGCGCCTCGGTCTTGCTGGCGTAGCGGCCGTCGATGGGCGAGAGCGCGGTGAGGGCGAAAAGCGTATCGGGACGAGTGTCGGACATGATCGGGCAGGGCCTTTTGGGGCCGGGGCGAACGAGGGGAGGAGAATCCGGCATTTTACCATCGGCGCGCGTCGCTCCCGACCGAATCGGTCCGACCGCGGGCGCCACGGTCGAGCGATGCGCACGCGGCGCGCGCATGGCCGGCCGGCAGCCGCGCGCCGGCGCGTCGGGCCCGCCCGCCCAAGCCGCCGGCCGGGCCCGCCCGCCGGTAGAATGCAGGCTTCTTCCCGACCGCCGCCCGCCGCGCCCGCCTGCATGGAACTGAAATGGCTCGAAGACTTCGTCTCGCTCGCGGAAACGCGCAGCTTTAGCCGGTCCGCCGAGCTGCGGCACGTGTCGCAGCCGGCGTTTTCGCGGCGCATCCAGGCGCTCGAGGCGTGGCTCGCGACCGAGCTGATCGATCGTTCGGTGTATCCGACGCGGCTCACGCAGGCCGGGCAGATCTTCTACGAGCAGGCGCTGACGATGCTGTCGCAGGCGCACGAGGCAAGGACGCTGCTGCGCGGCCACGTCGGCGCGCCGGTGCCGACGATCGAGTTCGCGGTGCCGCACACGCTGTCGCTCACGTATTTCCCGCGCTGGCTCGAGCGGATCGAGGCGAAGATGGGCCAGGTCCACACGCGGCTGCGCGCGCTGAACGTGCACGACGCGGTGCTGTCGCTCGTCGAGGGCGGCTGCGACCTCGTGATGGGCTACCACCACCCGAGTCACCCGGTCGCGCTCGACCCGGCCCGCTACGACATGCTGGTCCTCGGCAGCGAGCCGATCAGCCCGTTTTCCGCGCCCGGCCGCGCGGGCCGGCCGCGCCATACGCTGCCGGGCGCGGCCGACGCGCGCGTGCCGTACCTGTCGTATACGCCGAACGCGTATCTCGGCCGGATGACCGAAGTCATCATCGCGAACGCGCCCACCCGGCTGTTTCTCGATCGCGTCTACGAAACCGACATGGCCGAAGGGCTGAAGGCGATGGCGCTCGCCGGCCACGGCGTCGCGTTCCTGCCGCACAGCGCGGCCGACGATGCGGTCGCGGGCGGCCGGCTGATCCGCCTCGACCGGTCGGTGCGCGGCGGCGCGCATCCGTTCACGCTGACGATGGAGATCCGGCTGTACTGCGACAAGCTCGCGCTGCAGGGCGACGATCCGCGGCAGAAGCTCGTGCGTGCGCTGTGGGACGTCGTGCGCGACGAACTGCGCGAGACTGCCGGCGACACCGCCGGTTGATCGACGATTAACCGCCGACGGTTAATTGGACCGGCCGCCCGGCTGACGGCGGCTTTGCCGCGCCTGTCGGACGGCCGTCCGCGGGCCTGCCCGTGCCTGGCCGATCCGGTTTTCCCCGAACACGATGCCCGGCCAATCGCCGGCGTTCTTGCGCAAATCGACCGCGGATTTGCGGAAAATCGCGATCATGCAAGAAACGCATAATCGAATAAACAAACGGCATTGGATAAAAAAAACGGCTTTTTCGACAATGGGCGCAATCCGTTGAACGTTGGAGCTTCCATGTCTTCGCAACAGCAGTCCATCCCGTCCTACCTGCACGCCGACGATCTCGGCCCGTGGGGCAACTACCTTCAGCAGGTCGATCGCGTCGCGCCGTACCTCGGTTCGCTGTCGCGCTGGCTCGAAACGCTGAAGCGTCCGAAGCGCATCCTGGTCGTCGACTGCCCCATCGAGCTCGACAACGGCACCGTCGCGCACTTCGAGGGCTATCGCGTGCAGCACAACGTGTCGCGCGGCCCGGGCAAGGGCGGCGTGCGCTACCACCAGGACGTGACGCTGTCGGAAGTGATGGCGCTGTCGGCATGGATGTCGGTGAAGAACGCGGCCGTGAACGTGCCGTACGGCGGCGCGAAGGGCGGCATCCGCGTCGACCCGCGCAAGCTGTCGCGCGGTGAGCTCGAGCGCGTGACGCGCCGCTACACCAGCGAAATCGGCATCATCATCGGCCCGAACACCGACATTCCGGCGCCGGACGTCAACACCAACGAACAGGTGATGGCGTGGATGATGGACACGTACTCGATGAACCAGGGCCAAACGTCGACCGGCGTCGTGACCGGCAAGCCGATCGCGCTTGGCGGCTCGCTGGGCCGCAAGGAAGCGACGGGCCGCGGCGTGTTCGTCGTCGGCTCGGAAGCGGCGAAGAAGAAGGGCCTCGAGATCGAAGGCGCGCGCATCGCGGTGCAGGGCTTCGGCAACGTCGGCGGCATCGCGGCGAAGCTGTTCCAGGAAGCGGGCGCGAAGGTGATCGCGGTGCAGGATCACACGGGCACGATCTACCAGCCGGCCGGCCTCGATTCGAACAAGCTGCTCGACCACGTCGCCCGCACGGGCGGCGTCGCGGGCTTCGAAGGCGCGGAGCCGATGCCGAACGACGAGTTCTGGACGGTCGAGACCGACATCCTGATCCCGGCGGCGCTGGAAAACCAGATCACCGAGAAGAACGCGGCGAAGATCCGCACGAAGATCATCGTCGAAGGCGCGAACGGCCCGACGACGACGGCGGCCGACGACATCCTGAGCGCGAACGGCGTGCTCGTGATCCCCGACGTGATCGCGAATGCGGGCGGCGTGACGGTGTCGTACTTCGAGTGGGTGCAGGATTTCTCGAGCTTCTTCTGGACGGAAGACGAGATCAACCATCGTCTCGAGCGCGTGATGCGCGAAGCGTTCGCCGGCGTGTGGGCGGTCGCGGAAGAGCACAAGGTGACGGTGCGTACGGCGGCGTTCATCGTCGCGTGCAAGCGCATCCTGATGGCGCGCGAAATGCGCGGCCTCTACCCCTGATCGGGCGTCCCTGACCGGGCGTCCCTAACCGGGCGTCCCTAACCGGGCGTCCCTGACCGGGCGTCCCTGATCAACGACCATGATCGATTCATGATGCAATCCACCCGATTGCGGAAATGAACCCTCGCGGGCGATGCCGAATCCGGCATCGCCCGCGCGCGCATTCGGGGCGCCCGAAGCCGGGAGGACGGCTTCTCGCACGGCGATTCGTAGTGCGGTTAACAACCAGTACTTTCAAAAATATTACTTTGATACACTGGCGCGGGTTTTAGCCAAGGAGATGACCAAAATGAAATACCACAAGGCAGTCCTGATGGTCGCGGCGCTTTGCGCGTTCGCAAGCGGCGCGCATGCTCAGGAGACGGGCACGCTGAAGAAGATCAAGGACACCGGCGTGATCGCGCTGGGCCACCGCGAATCGTCGATTCCGTTCTCCTATTACGATCAGAACCAGCAGGTGGTCGGCTATTCGCGCGAATTCCAGATGAAGATCGTGGACGCGGTGAAGAAGAAGCTGAACCTGCCGAACCTGCAGGTGAAGAACATCCCCGTCACGTCGCAGAACCGCATTCCGCTCGTGCAGAACGGCACGGTCGACATCGAGTGCGGCTCGACGACCAACAACCTCGAGCGCCAGCAGCAGGCCGCATTCTCCGACACGATCTTCGTGATCGGCACGCGCCTGATGACGAAGAAGGATTCGGGCGTCAAGGATTTCGCCGACCTGAAGGGCAAGACGGTCGTGACGACGGCCGGCACGACGTCGGAGCGCCTGCTGCGCAAGATGAACAACGACAAGCAGCTCGGCATGAACATCATCAGCGCGAAGGATCACGGCGATTCGTTCAACACGCTGGAATCGGGCCGCGCGGTCGCGTTCATGATGGATGACGCGCTGCTCGCGGGCGAGCGCGCGAAGGCGAAGCAGCCGGGCGAGTGGGTGATCGTCGGCACGCCGCAATCGGAAGAGGCTTACGGCTGCATGATGCGCAAGGGCGACGCCGACTTCAAGAAGGTCGTCGACGACGCGATCTCGCAAGTCGAGAAGTCGGGCGAAGCCGCGAAGATCTACGCGAAGTGGTTCGAGAACCCGATCCCGCCGAAGGGGCTGAACCTGAACTTCCCGCTGTCCGATTCGATGAAGAAGCTGTACGCGAACCCGAACGACAAGGCGCTCGACTGACCACGCGGCCGTTGACGCAGAAATGACGCTACTGAAACGGAAGAGGCCATGCTTCTTCCGTTTCTTTTTGCTGGAGTCTTGCCCATGTCTTACCACTGGAACTGGGGCATCTTTCTGAGCCCCGTGTCGACCGGCGAGCCGACGACCTATTTCGGCTGGCTGCTGTCCGGCTTCTGGGTGACGATCGAGGTGTCGCTCGTCGCCTGGGTCATCGCGCTGATCGTCGGATCGCTGTTCGGCGTGCTGCGCACCGTGCCGAACAAATGGCTCGCCGCGATCGGCACCGTGTACGTGTCGATCTTCCGGAACATCCCGCTGATCGTGCAGTTCTTCGTCTGGTATCTCGTGATACCCGAGTTGCTGCCCGCGTCGATCGGCACGTGGATCAAGCAGTTGCCGCCCGGCACGCAGTTCTTTACCGCGTCGATCGTCTGTCTCGGCCTGTTCACGGGTGCCCGCGTATGCGAACAGGTGCGCTCGGGCATCAACGCGCTGCCGAAGGGCCAGCGCGCGGCCGGCCTCGCGATGGGCTTCACGCAATGGCAGACGTATCGCTACGTGCTGCTGCCCGTGGCGTACCGGATCATCGTGCCGCCGCTCACGTCGGAATTCCTGAACATCTTCAAGAACTCCGCCGTCGCGTCGACGATCGGCCTGCTCGATCTGTCCGCGCAGGCGCGCCAGCTCGTCGACTACACCGCGCAGACCTACGAGTCGTTCATCGCGGTCACGCTCGCGTACGTGCTGATCAACCTCGTCGTGATGGCGTTCATGCGCTGGATCGAAGGCCGTACGCGGCTGCCCGGCTATATCGGAGGCAAGTGATGCATCAGTTCGACTGGAGTAGTATTCCCGGCGCGCTGCCGACGCTGTGGTCGGGCGCGATCGTCACGTTCAAGATCACGCTGATCGCGATCGTGGTCGGGATCGTCTGGGGCACGCTGCTGGCGCTGCTGCGGCTGTCCGGCGTGAAGCCGCTCGCGTGGTTCGCGAAAGCGTACGTGACGGTGTTCCGCTCGATCCCGCTCGTGATGGTGCTGCTGTGGTTCTTCCTGATCGTGCCGCAGGTGCTGCAGGGCGTGCTCGGGCTGTCGCCGACGATCGACATCCGCCTCGCGTCGGCGATGGTCGCGTTCTCGTTGTTCGAAGCCGCGTATTATTCCGAGATCATCCGCGCCGGCATCCAGGCGGTGCCGCGCGGGCAGGTGAATGCCGCGTTCGCGCTCGGCATGAACTACGCGCAGGCGATGCGCCTCGTGATCCTGCCGCAGGCGTTCCGCGCGATGGTGCCGCTGCTGCTCACGCAGGCGATCGTCCTGTTCCAGGATACGTCGCTCGTGTACGTGATCAGTCTCGCGGACTTCTTCCGCACGGCCGCCAACATCGGCGATCGCGACGGCACGACCGTCGAGATGGTCCTGTTCGCCGGCGCATGCTATTTCGTGATTTGCTCGTTGGCGTCTGCTCTCGTCAAGGGTCTCCAGAAAAAGGTCACAAGATGATTTCCATCAAGAACGTTTCGAAGTGGTACGGCCAGTTTCAGGTCCTTACCGAATGCACGACCGAGGTCAAGAAAGGCGAAGTGGTCGTCGTGTGCGGCCCGTCGGGCTCCGGCAAGTCGACGCTGATCAAGACCGTGAACGGCCTGGAGCCGTTCCAGCAGGGCGAGATCCTCGTGAACGGCCAGTCGGTCGGCGACAAGAAGACGAACCTGTCGAAGCTGCGCTCGAAGGTCGGGATGGTGTTCCAGCATTTCGAGCTGTTCCCGCATCTGTCGATCACCGAGAACCTGACGCTCGCGCAGATCAAGGTGCTCGGCCGCGGCAAGGACGAAGCGGCGGAGAAGGGCATGAAGCTGCTCGATCGCGTCGGCCTGAAGGCGCATGCGCACAAGTTTCCGGGCCAGTTGTCGGGCGGCCAGCAGCAGCGTGTCGCGATCGCGCGCGCGCTGTCGATGGACCCGATCGCGATGCTGTTCGACGAGCCGACGTCCGCGCTCGATCCGGAAATGATCAACGAAGTGCTCGACGTGATGGTCGAACTCGCGCAGGAAGGGATGACGATGATGGTCGTCACGCACGAGATGGGCTTCGCGAAGAAGGTCGCGCATCGCGTGATCTTCATGGACAAGGGCGCGATCGTCGAGGACGACCGCAAGGACGATTTCTTCTCGAATCCGAAATCGGAACGCGCGAAGGACTTCCTCGCGAAGATCCTGCACTGAGCGTTCGCGCGTTTTCGCGCGCTCCCATGCGAAAACCGCCCGGCACGTAGCCGGGCGGTTTTTTTTCGTCCGCCGCCGGGCGTTACCAACTGTACCGGTAGCCGACCTGCCCGACGATGCCGCGCCGGTAATCGCCGCCGATGTTGCGCGCGATCTTCGCATTCGCGTACAGCTCGCCCGACTTGCCGAAGCCGGCGGTCACGCCGACGCCCAGCTCGTACCAGGTGCGCCCGAGATGCGTCGCGAACGGCGTGCCGCCGACGACGGTCTGCCCCGGCGACAGGAAGTCGTGCAGCACGTCGGCCGTGAAGTACGGCGTCGCGGCGCCGCCGCCCGCGTCCGACTGGAGGTTCGGCCGGAAGATGCGCACGCCGACGCGGCCGCGCAGCGCATTCGACGTCGTGCCCGATACGGCCGACACGTTGTCGTTGAACCCGTTCAGCTTCAGGTACTGAACCATGAGCTGCGCCTGCGGCTCGACCGCGACCGGCAGCGTGCCGATCGCGAACGGCTTGCCGACTTCCTGTGACAGCGCGACGCCGAAGCCGTTCTGCGACGCTTCGTTGCCGTAGCTGTCACGATAGCGGTTGCCGTAGTGCGTGACCTGGCCGACGCTGTCGAAGTAGGTGCCGTCGGACAGGTAGCGCGTCCAGTAGCCGCCGACGCTCTGCGCGTGCATCTCGACCGAGCCCGTCGACGTCGACAGGGTGGGCGAGCCGGCGCGCGCCATGTCGCTGAAGCTCGCGTTCGACACGCCGATGCTGGCCGTCACGCCCGCATGCGTGCTGCCGGCGCCGTCCGGCGCCTGGTCGAGGGTCCAGTCCTTGCCGAACTGCGCGAAGAACGTGCGCTCGTCGGCGGAGAAACGGCCCGCGTTCGCATCCAGGCTCTGGCCGCCGATGCGCCCCCACACGCCGTCGCGATTGCCCGGCGCCTGCTTCTCGACGTTGTAGATGTCGCCGACGCGCTCGTGCAGCCTGCCGAGCGTCGAAAAGCCGTAGTCGGCGTTCAGCAGCGGTGTCATCGCGTAGCCGGAGACGCCCGGACGATACGCGAGCGCGCCGCCGCTGCCATTCCCGTTTCCGTTGGTGCCGCCGTCGCCGCCGCCCGACGGGTGGATCGGGTCGCCGGGGTCGGTCGGGTCGAGCTGCGAACGCAGGTACCAGCCGTTCGCATCGCCTTGCCCGCCGCGATAGAGCCGGTATTCGTACGCGCCGGCCTGTACCGGGCCGGCGAGATGGAACGCGGACGCGGCGGTCGTGCCGCCGTTGGCCGTGACGACCACGGGAATCCCGTCGCCGGTCGTCTGCGCGCCGGTGCCGGCCGTGTTGGCGATCTTCAGGCCGGTCGTGCCGCTCGCCGTGCCGCCGTTCACGATCAGACGGTCGGTCGGCGACGCGTCGGCGCCGAGATACGTGTTCAGCGCGATCGTGCCGCCGTTGCCGACGTAGCCGCCGGTCGTCAGCGTCTTGTAGCTGCCCGTCAGCGTCGGCGAGCCGGTCGGCGCGGCGAACGCGACGAGGCCCGCGTTGTTCAGGCGGCTCAGCACCGAGCTGCCCGTCATGCGCCACGTGCTTGTGCCGTCGACGGTCAGCGCGACCGGGTCGATCTTCCCGGTCAGCGTCGTGCCGTTCGCGAGGAACACGTTGCCGGTGCTCGACGCGTCGGAGACGATGTCGCCCGCGAGGTTCACCGCCGATGCGTCGAACGTCACGTTGCTGCCGTTCGCGAGGTTCAGCAGCGTGCCGTTGCCGGCCGTCACGACCGTGCCGTTGCGCACCGCGATGTCGGCCGTGCCGCCGCGCGCGGCGAAGGCCGGCCCGGTGACGGACGTCACGCTGCCGCCGTCGACGAGCACCGAGCTGGTCGCGCCGTTCGCGAGCGTGTCCGACGTCAGTACGCCGGCCGTCGCGCCCGTGAGCGTCGTGCCGGTCAACGCGAGCACGCCGCCGCTGTTCGCGGTTGCGCCGTTGCCGGCCGCGCTGGCGAGCGACGAACCCGTATCGGCGATGCGGCCGCCGTTTTGCGCGACGATGGCGTCGGCCGCATTGCCCGACGCGGCGACTTTCGCACCCGACAGCAGGGCCGTCGCGCCGCCGTCCATGACGATCGCATGGGCGTTCGCGCCGGTCGTCGCGACGGTCGTTCCGCTGGCCGCGAGCGTGGAATCGGCGCCTGTCACGGACAGGCCGCGCGCGTCGGCGCCGGTCGTGCGGACGACCGTGGCCGCATCGGTCGCGATGCGCGCGCCGGCGCCGGTCGACGTGAGGCCGGCGGCGCCGTTGCCGGTCGTGGCGACCTGCGTGCCGGACAGCGCGATCGTTGCATTCGCACCGAGGTTGCGGATCGCGCTGCCGGATCCGCTAACCGCGATCGACGTCGCGCCGGCCGCGATGCCGCCGCCCGTGACGGTCGAGTCGATCAGCACGCCGTCGGCGCTGCCGTTCGCGGTGACGGTGCCGGCGCCGGACAGCGCGACCGATGCACCGGCCCCCGTCAGGCGCACACCCGCGACGCCGTCGTCGGCTTCGATCGAGCCTGCGTTGGCGAGCGTGGCCGATGCGCCTTGCACGAGCGCGCCGGTGCCGTTGGCGACGCGGATCGTCGACGCGTTGTTCACCGTGCCGAGCGTGCCGGCCACGACGCCCGTCGAGCCGGCGCCGGTCAGCAATATCGTGCCGCGATTCTCGAGCGTGCCGAGGTTCCGCGCGATGAAACCGGTCACGCCGGCGGTCGACGACGTGACGGCGGCGTGGTTGGTGAGCGTCGTCGCGACCGGCGCGCCGGCATTCGCGCCGGCGAGGTCGTGCGCCTGCCCGTCCACCACGCCCGCGGTCGCGCCGGCCGCGTTCAGGTCGATCGTCGCGCCGGCGTCGATCGTGCCCTTCGCGCCGCCTTCGACCGCGATCGCGATGCCGTTCGCGCCGTTGACGTGGTAGACCGCGTTGCCGGTCGACAGCGTGGTGCCGGCGTCGGTCGCGAGTACGCCGCGCGCCCGCTGGCCGTTGACGTCGGTCGTCAGCGCGCCGGCCGCCGACGCGCCCGTGTAGGCCGCGCCGCCCGCGACGCGGAACAGCGTCGAATCGTCGGTGTCGACGCCCAGATGCTGCGCGGCGACGTTGATCCTCGACCCCGCGCCGTACGCATAGAAGCCGATCTGGTTCGTGCCCGACATGAAGGCCGGCACCGCGTCGGCGCCGACGTTGATCGTCGCGCCCGAACGCGCATGCACGCCGATCGCGCCGGTGCCCGTCAGGTCGAGCGCGCCGTCGAGCGTGGCCGTGGCGCGCGGCCCTTCGGCCCAGACGCCGTAGTTGCGCGTGCCCGAAGCGGGATCGAGGCCGCCGGCGACGTCGATCGTGCCGGTCGACGTCGCGGCCGTCGCGTTCGCGCCGGTCCCGACGACCATGATGCCGATGCCGTTCACGCCATTCAGCGTGATCGTGCCCGTGTTGGTCACGGTCGCGGCGGTGTCGGCTGCCAGCATGCCGACGTTGGCGAGCGGCGTGCCGGGCGCGGCGCCGTTGACGACGATCGCGCCCGCGTTGGTCAGCGTGCCGGAGCTCGAGCCGATGCTCGCCAGCGCGGCGCCGTTCTGCGTCTGCGTGCCGATCACGATCGTGCCGAGATTGCTCGCGGTGCCCGATGCGCCGAGCAGGATGCCGTACGCGTGCGCGGCGAGCGCGACGTCATTTGCCGTCTGGCCGGGCGCGTACTGCGCCGAGCGGCCGAGATAGATCGTGCCGCCGGCTTCGTTCGTGAAGCGGCCGCCGGCGACGAGGCCGCCGATCACCTGGCTGTCGAGCGTCGTCGCATTGACGCCGACATTGATCGTGCCGGCGTTCGACGCCGTTGCGCCGTCCGTCACGGCGACCGCGTAGTTCTGCAGGTCGGGCCGGTTGCCGTCCAGCGTCCACGCGCCGACGTTCATCACGCCGTTGTTGACGAACGACGTGCCCGCGCCGTTCGCGAACACGCCGGCGCCTTCGGTGTACGCGTTGTAGTTGAAGTTGTTCGGCGGCGCGCTGCCGCTCGTGTCGAAGTCGTCGCCGGACGCGTACCCGGACGAAATCACGCCGTTGTTGACGCCGCTTGCGCCGCTCAGCAGGCGCACCAGCGTGAAGTCGCCCGACAGGCGGCCGTCGTTGATGAAGTGCGCGCCGTTTTCCGCGAGGACGGCCGAGCTCGACACGATCGTGTTGGTGCCGCGAAAGTCGATCTGGCCGTCCTTGCCGATCTGCAGCGTCGCGTTCGCGCCCGTGCCGTGCATCACCGACAGGAAATCGATCGGCAGCGTGTTCTTGTCGCCCGCGGATACGTCGTTACGATACTGGAAGGCTTGCTGCGAGAACGTGACGGCCTGGCTAAACGCGCTGTCGTAGGCGGCCTGCGAGCCGAGCGCGCCGCTTTGCACCGAGCGCACGAGAAAATCGTTGTACGCGGCGAGCGACGCGGCGTCGGTCACCTGCCACGTGCTGCCGTCGAATGCGGTGAAGGTGCCCGCGTAGGCCGGCACGTCGAGCTGGCGGGTGCCGACCGCGCCGCCGTCCGCCAGGTAGTCGCCGGTGGTGAACCGGATCTGGTTGCGCGAATTCCAGTTGACGGTGCTTGCCGCGGCACCCGTGCCGTCCGCGACGGTAAGGTCGGTCGCCTTCGCGGCCATCGAGATCGCGTTGCCCGGCGCATCGGGGGCATTCGCCGCATTGCCGATCGACACGTTGAGCGTACCGCCGGTGGCGGCGACGGTGCCGATGCGCGTGTTCACATACTGATCGCCGTTCACGTCGCGGTAGACGGGCACCTCGGTCGCGCCGGCCGTCGACGCGGAGAACGCGGACGAATCGTAGGTCGCGACCGACGTGTGGGTGCGGGTGATCGAGTCGGGCGTGCTGACGCTGTGCGTCTTGCCGCCGAGCGACAGCAGCGGCTGGTTCGGGTTGCCCGACACGAGGGTCGTGCTCCCGATCGGCGTGAGCGAGTAGCCCGGGTCGCCGGCGGCGGCGCTCCATGCGCCCGACACGCCGACGGTATCGCCGCCGGACACCGTGGCGGAGCCGGCCAGGTTGTCGTTGACGGTCGGGCCGAAACCGTCGAGCGCGCAGGTGCCGCCGTTCGCGATGGCCGTACCGCCGCCGCACGTCGATGCATGCGCGGCGCCGACCGACAGCGCGGCCAGCAACGCGCCGAGTGCCGCTGCGCGACGGCCCGTGCCCGATTCGGCGCCCGAGCGCTTGCCGCGCGCGCGAGTCGTTTCCGCCACCGCGACCCAGCAGCCGGCGGCTTCGCTCCATATCGATCGAAATGAGTGATTCACGACATACCCCTCTTTCTTCTTTTTGACGTGGTATTCGCCGCCATTCGGCGAATTCGCATTCCGCGGTGGAGAAATGATCCGAAGGGGGCGTGCGGCGGCTATGGCTGCGTGTCGCGCCAATCGTGTTTCGTTGACACCGAGGATGGGCGGAGTCTACTGATTCGAGTGGCCGTCGATTATCGATAAGCCGGAAACTGTAATGATGCGAACCGTAATGCGTGGTATTTTTGATTTGTGTGGTTAATCGAACCGAAAGCCGTGGTGGGGGCGGCGGTTGGGGCGGTGCGTGAAAATCCGGAAGGGTTGCAGGAGTAGGTGGGATAGCGCACGGTTCCCGCAGGCGCGATACGCTAAAATGCCGGTGCGGGATCCTGTTTTAATTGAGGGTTATTTATTTGATTCCCTCTGCTATTTTACTTTCGCTCGTCAATTAATAAAATCAAGCGAATGTCGTGCGGCATCGGGCGATTTGCGCCGGTCGGCGGCCGAAATGAAACCGTATTGGCTGGAGCGGGCGATTTGCGCCGATGGCGGGCGTGGCCGGTTGCGCGGCATGAAGTTCGCGCAGCAGGCAGGAAACGAGCAGAAAGCGGGCGCGGCCGGTACCGCGCCGGGTTTCAGAAATCGATCGCGTCGTCGGAGTCGCCGTCGGCCGCGGTGGCGAGCGCTTCGCGAACCGCCGTGCGCGGCGCCGATGCCGACGCGTCGAGCGACGGGTTGCGCAGCTTCTCGAGCACGCGCTCGGGCACCGGAATCCGCATCCGCGCGGCGACGTCGCCGCACTGGAACATGATCAGCTCGCCCGGCTCGAATGCGGTCCAGACCTCGTTGTCGGTGAGCGGCTGCGTCGCGATCACCGCGACGCGATCCTCGGGCGTCGTGTATTTCGCGAAATCGATCGACAGGTCTTCGTCGACGAGATGCGCGGTCGAGAACGGCCAGCGCCGCACGAGGTAGTGCAGCCGCGTCGAGCAGTGCGCGAAGAGCGCCTGGCCGTTCGACATCAGGAAGTTGAACACGCCGTGATCGGTGATGCCGCGCGTCAGTTCGCCGAGCCGCTCGAACAGCTCGGGCAGCGGCGGCTGCGCGCCGGGAAAGGCCTCGCGCAACCCCTGCATCAGCACGCAGAACGCCTGTTCGCTGTCGGTCGTGCCGACCGGATGATAGACGCTGCCGTCCATGTCCGGCGCGTAGTCCTGCAGGTCTCCGTTATGCGCGAAGATCCAGTGCCGGCCCCACAGCTCGCGCATGAACGGATGGCTGTTCTCGAGCAGGATGTGCCCTTGCGTCGCCTTGCGGATGTGCGCGATCGTGTTCTTGGACTTGATCGGGTAGCGTTTCACCATTTCGGCGATCGGCGACGTGGCCGATGCCTGGTGATCGATGAAGAGGCGACAGGCCTTGTCCTCGAAGAACGCGATGCCCCAGCCGTCGGCATGGTGATCGGTGAGCCCGCCCCGGGCCGCGAAACCTGTGAAGGAGAATGTGACGTCCGTCGGCGCGGCGCAGTTCATTCCAAGGAGTTGGCACATTTTACGTGGGGCGGCAGGCTGAAGCGGGGGTAACGAACCGGGCGAACCCCGGTACAATGCGGCTTCTAGCATATCACCGAGCCCTGAGCGGTAAAAAGCGGATTCCGCTGGCCAAAGGCCCCGTGTTGCGGTTTGCCGTCAGTCGGCCCGCGCACGCGCGTTCCGGCCCCGCCGATGGCAAGCCCGTTCCTCACGACGCCTCCTATGACTGCCTCGAACGCTTCTTCCCCGGCGACGCTTTCGCTCGCCCGTCCCGACGACTGGCACCTGCACCTGCGAGACGGCGACATGCTCGCCGCCGTGCTGCCGCACACCGCCCGCCAGTTCGGCCGCGCCATCGTCATGCCGAACCTGAAGCCGCCCGTCACGACCACCGCGCAGGCGCAGGCCTATCGCGAGCGCATCCTCGCCGCGCTGCCGGCCGGGATGACGTTCGAACCGCTGATGACGCTGTACCTGACCGACAACACGCCGCCCGACGAAATCCGCCGCGCGCGCGAAAGCGGCTTCGTGCACGGCGTGAAGCTGTACCCGGCAGGCGCCACGACGAATTCCGACCACGGCGTCACCGATCTCGCGAAATGCGCGAAGACGCTCGAGGCGATGCAGGAAACCGGCATGCCGCTGCTCGTGCACGGCGAGGTGACCGATGCGTCGATCGACCTGTTCGACCGCGAGAAGGTGTTCATCGACCGCGTGATGACGCCGCTGCGCCGCGATTTCCCGGGCCTGAAGGTCGTGTTCGAGCACATCACGACGAAGGACGCGGCCGATTACGTGCGCGATGCCGACGCGGCGCCCGGCCTGCTCGGCGCGACGATCACCGCGCACCACCTGCTGTATAACCGCAACGCGCTGTTCGTCGGCGGGATTCGCCCGCATTACTACTGCCTGCCGGTGCTGAAGCGCGAGACGCATCGCGTGGCGCTGGTCGAGGCCGCGACGTCGGGCAACCCGCGCTTCTTCCTCGGCACCGACAGCGCGCCGCACGCGCGCGGCGCGAAGGAAACCGCGTGCGGCTGCGCGGGCTGCTACACGGCGCTGCACGCGCTCGAACTGTACGCGGAAGCGTTCGACACGGCCGGCGCGCTCGACAAGCTGGAAGGCTTCGCGAGCTTCTTCGGCGCCGATTTCTACGGGCTGCCGCGCAGCGCGGAGACGGTCACGCTGCGCCGCGAGGCATGGGAGCTGCCGCGCGAGATCTTCGCGGGCGACACGCCGGTCGTGCCGCTGCGCGGCGGCGAGACGATCGGCTGGAAGCTCGTGTGAGCGGCGCGCCGCCGCGCGGATCCGGCCCCGCGGCCGGGCGCCCGGCGGCGGATTTCGCGCGGATCGACTGGTCCGCGCCGTGGCTCGCGCCGTACGCGGAGCCCGGCCGCGTGTGGCAGGCGGCCGCCCGTGCGGGCGAGGCCGCGCTGCTCGATGCGTTGAACGGCGCGTTGGCCGGCGTGTCGCGAGGCGGCGATCGCGTCACCGGTCGCGGCAGGCCGCTGCGCTTCGTGCCGCAGGCCGGGCTGCCGCCCGGCGTCGCGTACGAGACCCATATCGCGGGCACCGGCGGCGTGCCGACCCGCCACAATCTTCACGACTTCTTCAACGCGCTCGTCTGGTTCGCGTACCCGCGCACCAAGGCCGCGCTGAACGCACGCCAGGCCGCCGCGATCGACGCGGCGGGCGGCGTCGGCCCCGTGCGCGGCACGTTGCGCGATGCACTCACGCTGTTCGACGAGAATGGTGCGCTGTTCGTCACCGCCGAGCGCGCGCTCGCCGATGCGCTGCGCGGCTTCGACTGGGCGCGGCTGCTGGTGGCCGCGCGCGATGCGTGGGGCACGCGCTGCGAGGCGCGGCTCGTCGGCCACGCGCTGCTCGAACAGCTCGTCGCGCCTTACAAGTCCTGCACCGCGCACGTATGGATCGTCGAAGTGAGCGCCGACTATTTTTCATGGCCCGACGCGCAACGGATCGCGCACGTCGACGCGCGAATCGCCGCCGAACTCGCGACGCGCGCGCTGACGCCCCGCGATTTCGCGCCGCTGCCGGTGCTCGGCGTGCCGGGCTGGTGGGCGGCGAACGCCGACCCCGCGTTCTACGACGATCCGGCCGTGTTTCGCTGCGGCCGCCGCTCGCGCGCTGCCGACGGCGGCGCGCAGTGCTAGAATGCGCGTCGCAAAGCAGGCCAGGCAGTCGCGGCCTCGGCGCCTTCGGGCGCGCGGGGGCGAGGAAAGTCCGGACTCCACAGGGCAGGGTGATGGCTAACGGCCATCCGTGGCGACACGCGGAACAGGGCAACAGAAAGCAAACCGCCGATGGCCCGGCGCAAGCCGGGATCAGGTAAGGGTGAAACGGTGCGGTAAGAGCGCACCGCGGCGACGGCGACGTTCGCCGGCACGGTAACCTCCACCCGGAGCAATTCCAAGTAGGCAGGCGCGCATCTTCGGATGCAGGACGGGGCCCCCGTCTCGTCTGCGGGTAGGAAGCTTGAGCGCGTCAGCAATGGCGCGCCTAGAGGAATGACTGCCACGCGTTGCGCGCTCCGGTGCGCAGCGTGCACAGAATCCGGCTTATCGGCCTGCTTTGCCGTTCGAATGCGAAAGGGCCGGCGCTCCCCACGGGGCGCCGGCCCTTTTTTCATGCGTGCGCCCCGTGCTCAGGCGGCGACGATGTCGAACGAATGCGTGAGTTCGGCCGTCTTCGCGATCATGATCGACGCCGAGCAGTACTTGTCGTGCGACAGGTTGATCGCGCGCTCGACCGTGGCCGGGTTCAGGTTGCGGCCGGTGACCGTGAAGTGGAAATGCACCTTCGTGAACACCTTCGGATCCTCGCTCGCGCGCTCGGCCTTCAGCGTGACCGAGCAGCCGGTCACTTCCTGGCGGCTCTTCTTCAGGATCAGCACGACGTCATAGGCCGTGCAGCCGCCGGTGCCGAGCAGCACCATTTCCATCGGCCGCGGCGCGAGGTTGTGGCCGCCGCCTTCGGGCGCGCCGTCCATCGTGACGAGATGGCCGCTGCCGGTCTCGGCGGAAAACGCCATGCCGTCCTGACCCATCCAGCTTACTTTGCATTCCATGCTTGCACTCCAGCGTTGCCTGATTCGGATTCGATCCGGCATTGTAGCCCGTGGCGCAACGGTCGGCTGATGCGCTGCACGACGTGCAATGCCCGTGCATCGCGAGCGGAGCGACGCGTGGCGATTTCCCTGTCGGATTTAGGGGTTTTGCTCTAGGTGCGGACAGTTTTAGGTCATGTCTGACGTATTTATGCCTTTGATTTCCAAGAGAAATTTGTTTTTGTGAACGCGTCGGCAGATATCTCGTATCGTGAGATTTGATTTCGCATTGCAAATTTTCTTGTGAAATCGGCGGGGCATTCGTATAATGAGCCTCATTGGTTGTCGCGCTGCGGCAACCTCCGAATGTCTCCTCCACCCTCCTCCTAAGGTGGATTAAGCCCGAACCAGCCGTTCGGGCTTTTTTTCGTCCCATGCAAACGTCGGCGCGCGGTTTGCGCGCGCCGCGATCGTCACGCCGGCTGTCGCGCGGCCGGCTGCGACGTCGCGTCGGGCGGCGTGCCGCGCGAGCCGGCATCGGTCGCCGGCGCATGGGCAGCCGATGCGTCGCCGTGGCCGCGTGCGCAGAAGTGGCGCACGCGTTCGCGCACCGCGCGCAGGCGCGCGATGCGGTCTTCGGCGTGGGCGGTTCGGGCTTCGGCGATGCGTGCATCGAGCGCCTCGAGCTTGGCTTCGCAGCCGGAGCCGGCGGCGACGGCGGGCGCCGCCGCGGCCACCAGGGCGGCCGCGAGGAAGGGCGTGAGTCGTTGTTTCATCATGCTGGTTTGTTGTTTTTCGGGTTCGGCCGGTCTGGCGCGGCAAGGTCATGTGCCGCGCGTCGATGGGTGCCGCCTCAGGCGCTCGGTTCGCCTGGCTTGTCGGGGCACGATCGAATTTTGGCCCATTTCGGCCGCCGCGAACACGGGGCGTGGATTCTCTTTGACCACGCAGCCGTATTTCCTTTATAATTCAGGGCTTTTCCGCATTCATGCCCACGGAAAAAGAACAGGGAGAGCCTGCACCGCGCCTCGAAGCGCACACAGACAAGCAGGAAGAACACATCGGGCAAAGCATTTTTTTTGGATCGATCATGAAGACGTTTTCCGCAAAAGCCCATGAGGTGACGCGCGAATGGTACGTGATTGACGCGACGGATAAGGTTCTCGGCCGTGTTGCCAGCGAAGTGGCACGCCGTCTGCGCGGCAAGCACAAGCCTGAGTTCACCCCGCACGTCGACACTGGTGATTTCATCATCATCATCAACGCGAGCAAGTTGAAGGTCACGGGCAACAAGACGCTGGACAAGAAGTACTACCGTCACTCGGGCTACCCGGGCGGTATCTATGAAACGACGTTCGGCAAGATGCAGGAACGCTTCCCGGGCCGCGCGCTCGAGAAGGCGGTCAAGGGCATGCTGCCGAAGGGCCCGCTCGGCTACGCGATGATCAAGAAGCTGAAGGTCTACGCAGAAGCGACGCATCCGCATTCGGCTCAACAGCCGAAGGCGCTCGAGATCTAAGGGGAGCCCACATGATCGGTAACTGGAACTACGGCACGGGCCGCCGCAAGAGCGCAGTCGCACGTGTCTTCATCAAGGCTGGCAAGGGCGACATCATCGTCAACGGCAAGCCCATCGCTGACTACTTCTCGCGCGAAACGTCGCTGATGATCGTGCGCCAGCCGCTGGAACTCACGAACCACGGCCAGACGTTCGACATCAAGGTCAACGTCAACGGCGGCGGCGAAACGGGTCAGGCAGGCGCAGTGCGCCACGGCATCACCCGTGCACTGATCGACTACGATGCGACGCTGAAGCCGTCGCTGTCGAACGCAGGCTTCGTCACGCGCGATGCACGTGAAGTCGAGCGTAAGAAGGTCGGTCTGCGCAAGGCACGCCGCGCGAAGCAGTTCTCGAAGCGTTAATTCCGCTTCATGGCCTCGCCGCTTTCGGGCGGCGTCCGCCGGGAAAACCGCCAGCTTTCACGCTGGCGGTTTTTTTATGCCCGCTGTTTACCCACGCCCGGGCCGCCGTGGCGGCCGCCCGTGCAGGCACGCTTGACGAAATCGACAAGAACCTATTGATTTCATGGACATCAGCACGATCTTCTGATCGGCCCTACAATAGCGGCTAAAGCTTTTTGGAGAGTTCGAATGAACGCTGTTACCGAATCCGCAGCAACGACGACCGATATGCCGCTGCCGTTCGTCTTCACCGACGCCGCGGCCGACAAGGTCAAGCAATTGATCGACGAAGAGGGCAATCCCGACCTGAAGCTGCGCGTGTTCGTGCAGGGTGGCGGCTGCTCGGGCTTCCAGTATGGCTTCACGTTCGACGAGGAAGTCAACGAGGACGACACCGTGATGGACAAGAACGGCGTCCAGCTCCTGATCGACTCGATGAGCTACCAGTACCTGGTCGGCGCCGAGATCGACTACAAGGACGACCTCAACGGCGCCCAGTTCGTGATCAAGAACCCGAACGCGACCACCACCTGCGGGTGCGGTTCGTCGTTCTCGGTCTGAACGCACGACTGATCCGCGCCGGTTCGCCGGAATGAAAAACGGGGCTTCATGCCCCGTTTTTTAATGCGCGCTCGTCCTGCACCGCCCGCGACAGGCCGGGTACCGCATCAGCGCGGATAGAGCGCGCCGAGCACGCGGTTGGCGGCCGCGCCGGTGACCGTCGCGAGATTGCCGGGCTGGCGCACGGTGAAGCGGTACGCAAGCCACGCGAACGCGAGCGCTTCGACCTGCTGCGGCGGCACGCCGAGCGCGGCCGTCGTATCGACGCTCGCCGGCACGCCGGCCTCGCCTAGCGCGTGCCGAAGCGCGTCGAGCAGCACCGGATTGCGTGCGCCGCCGCCGCAGACGAAAACGGCCTTGCAGCCCGGTGCGTGCTGCGCGATTTCGCGCGCCACCGACACGGCGGTGAGCGCGGTGAGCGTGGCCTGTACGTCCTCCGGCGCCACCTGCGGGAACGCGGCGAGCTTCGCATCGAGCCACGCGGGATTGAACAGGTCGCGCCCGGTGCTCTTCGGCGGCGGCGCGGTGAAATACGGTTCGTCGAGCAGCGCATCGAGCAGCGCCGCGTGGATGGCGCCGCGTGCGGCGAACTTTCCGCCGTCGTCGTACGGCTTGCCCAGATGGCGGGTCGCCCATGCGTCGATCAGCGCATTCGCGGGGCCGCAGTCGAAGCCGCGCACGTCGCCGCCCGCGCCGGGCAGGATCGTGATGTTGCTGATCCCGCCGAGATTGCACACGACCCGCGTTTCGCCCGGCGCGCCGAACACCGTCGCGTGGAAGGCCGGCGCGAGCGGCGCGCCGTGGCCGCCGGCCGCCACATCGCGGCTGCGGAAATCGGCGATCACGTCGACCTGGGTCAGCTCGGCCAGCAGCGCCGGATTGTTGAGCTGGCGCGTATAGCCGCGCTCGGGGCGGTGGCGCACCGTCTGGCCGTGCACGCCGATCGCGCGGATCTCGTCGCGCGACAGCCCGGCCGTGCGCTGCAATTCATGGCAGCACACCGCATAGCGCGCGACGAGCGCATTCGCCGCGAGCGATTCGCGGTCGATCTCGTTGTCGCCGGGCTGCTGCAGCGCGAACAGCGCGTCGCGCAGCGATTGCGCGAAGCCGACGAACGCTTCGGCGAGCACGACCGGCGCGCGGCCGGCCTCGAAACGCACGGCGACACCATCGACGCCGTCCATGCTGGTTCCCGACATCAGCCCGAAGTAGATGCCGTCTGCCGGATCGGCATGCTGCGGCTGTCGTTGCGGCACGTTGGATTCTCCTGGATCGTGCGGCGCGGGCCGGTGCCGCGCGCCTTGCGCCCGATTATCCGCGCAACGCGACGCGTCGTTAAGCGATGCGCGCGCAAGTTATGGGAAAATCCCTGTTTTTGCGACATTCTTCCTGGCACCGATGAGCACCGAACCCAGTTCCAAGCCCGTTTTCCCGATCACCGACGAAGTCCGGCATGCGCTCGCCGTCACGAAGCGCGGCGTCGACGAGCTGCTGATCGAGGAAGAGTTCGCGCAGAAGCTCGCGCGCAGCGCCGCCACCGGCACGCCGCTGCGCATCAAGCTCGGCCTCGACCCGACCGCACCGGACATCCACATCGGCCATACGGTCGTGCTGAACAAGATGCGGCAGCTGCAGGACCTCGGTCACACGGTGATCTTCCTGATCGGCGATTTCACGTCGCTGATCGGCGATCCGTCGGGCCGCAACGCGACGCGTCCGCCGCTCACGCGCGAGCAGATCGAATCGAACGCGAAGACCTACTTCGAGCAGGCCGCGCTCGTGCTCGATCGCGACAAGACCGAGATCCGCTACAACAGCGAATGGTCGATGCCGCTCGGCGCGGACGGGATGATCAAGCTCGCGTCGCGCTACACGGTCGCGCGGATTCTCGAGCGCGAGGATTTCACGAAGCGCTTCCAGGGCGGCGTGCCGATCTCGATCCACGAATTCCTGTACCCGCTGATGCAGGGCTACGATTCGGTCGCGCTGAACGCCGATCTCGAACTCGGCGGCACCGACCAGAAGTTCAACCTGCTGGTCGGTCGCGAACTGCAGAAGCAGTACGGCCAGGAACAGCAGTGCATTTTGACGATGCCGCTGCTCGAGGGCCTCGACGGCGTCGAGAAGATGTCGAAGTCGAAGGGCAACTACGTCGGCATCAGCGAGAAGCCGACCGACATGTTCGGCAAGCTGATGAGCATCTCGGACACGCTGATGTGGCGTTACTTCGAGCTGCTGTCGTTCCGCAGCCTCGACGAGATCGCCGGCTTCAAGCGCGAGGCCGAAGGCGGCCGCAACCCGCGCGATTTCAAGGTGCTGCTCGCGCAGGAAATCGTCGCGCGGTTCCACTCGCAAGCCGATGCCGAGCGTGCGCTGGAAGACTTCAACCACCGCGCGAAGGGCGGCGTGCCGGACGACATTCCGTCGGTCACGCTGGCCGGCGCGCCGCTGGCGATCGGCCAGTTGCTGAAGCAGGCCGGCCTCGTGCCGTCGACGAGCGAAGCGCTGCGCAACATCGAGCAGGGCGGCGTGAAGATCGACGGCGCGACCGTGTCGGACAAGGGCCTGAAGGTCGAGGCCGGCGAGTTCGTCGTGCAGGTTGGCAAGCGCCGCTTCGCACGCGTCACGCTGACCGCATGATCGCGCTGATCCAGCGCGTGACGCGCGCCGACGTCCGCGTCGGCGGCCGCACGACGGGCGAGATCGGCGCGGGCCTGCTCGCGCTGGTCTGCGCGGAGCGCGGCGATACCGAGGCCGCGGCCGACAAGCTGCTCGCGAAGCTGCTCGGCTACCGCGTGTTCAGCGACGCAGCCGGCAAGATGAACCTGCCGGTGTCGAACATCGACGGCGAAGGCCGCGCAGGCGGCCTGCTGCTCGTGTCGCAGTTCACGCTCGCGGCCGATACCAACAGCGGGCTGCGTCCGAGCTTCACGCCGGCCGCGCCGCCCGACGAAGGCGCGCGGCTGTTCGACTATTTCGTCGCGGCCGCGCGGGCGCGCCATCCCGTCGTCGAGACGGGCGAGTTCGGCGCCGACATGCAGGTGTCGCTCGTCAACGACGGCCCCGTGACGTTCTGGCTGCAAGTGCGGCCCTGATTCTTTCCCGGAGGCGCGCCGCGATGGCCACCACGCAGATTCTTTTCATCCGCCATGGCGAGACGGCCTGGAACCGCATCAAACGCATCCAGGGGCATATCGACATCCCGCTGGCCGACACGGGGCTCGCGCAGGCGCAGCGGCTGGCGGCGCGGCTCGCGCGCGAGGCCCGCGACGGCGCCCGGATCGATGCGGTGTATTCGAGCGACCTGATGCGCGCGCAACAGACCGCCCAACCGTTCGCCGATGCGCTCGGGCTGCCGCTGCTGCTGCGCGAAGGGTTGCGCGAACGCTCGTACGGCGCGTTCCAGGGGCACGACAGTACCGAGATCGAGGCGCTGTTTCCGGACGCGTATGCGGTGTGGCAGACGCGCGATCCAGGTTTCGCGCCGGAGGGCGGCGAGTCGCAGCGTGAGTTCTATCACCGCGTGCTGCATGCGCTCGAACCGATCGTCGCCGCGCATCCGGGCGGCCGGATCGCGTGCGTCGCGCACGGTGGCGTGCTCGATTGCGTGTATCGCTTCGCGAACGGGATCGAGCTGTCGGCGCCGCGCAACTATCAACTGCTCAACACCAGCATCAACGTCGTCGATTACGTCGATGGTCGCGCGCAGGTCGTGCGGTGGGCCGACGTGTCGCATCTCGAAGCCGCGAGCGACGATGACGACGGGTACCGCAAGGTGCTCTGAGCACGCCAATCGCGTCCGGCCTGGCCGGCTCCCGGGGTCGTGCTTTCTTCCGGCGTGACCCTTACTGCGGCAGCCCGTGACGCGTCTTGTAGTCGAGCGCGTACGCGATCTTGCCGGGCTTGTCGGCCGTGATCGGCTGGCGCAGCTTGTCGAATTCCCCCTTGCTGTATTTCTTCCCGCCGTTGATCGCATCGGCGCGCCCGAGGTCGGCGCCCGTCTTGCCGTCGATCACCGGGTCCGTGGCCGCGACCATCCGCGCAGACGCATTCCAGACCGCATTCAGGTAGCCCGTGTCGGCCTTCGCCGGATCGGGATCGGTCGTGCCGCCGCGCGTCAGGTCGTAGCTCGCCAGCGCGAACGTGCCTGGCTGCGCCCGCAGCCAGTCGGCCCAGTAGAACTCGAGGTAGTCGGTTGCTTGCGCGGGTTTGCTGTAGCCGATGTCGCGCGTGAAATAGACGAGCGACCGGTAGCGGTCGTTCGTCATCCCGCGCGTCAGGCCGAGGCCGCTCGGCAGTTGCGCGGTCGCGATCGGCTTGCCTTCGCCGTCCTTCAGGCGCAGATAGCCGCGGCTTTGCATCTGCTGCCAGAACGCGTCGCCCGAGTAGTCGCCGAGGTTGTCCTTGACGACGACGTGCACGTGCAGCGCCGGGCCGCCGTCGGGCGTCTCGTAGTAAGTCGACAGGCCGTGGTGGCCGTCGGTCAGGTACAGCGTATCGCCGTTCGGGCCGATCACGACGGGGTTCAGCACCGAGCGGTCGCGGGCGGTCGCGTCGGTCGTCGCGCACGTGTAGCTCGCCGGATCGCGCAGCGACGATCGGGTCGTGTAACCGCCCGATGCGATGCCGCCGAGGCCCTCGTCCGCGCAGAAGTCGTCGAACTTCTTGTCGGGCTGCAGTTCGTAGCGGCCGAGCTTGTAGTAGATCTGGTCGTAGCCGATCGCGCCCTGCGTCGGATGGAGATCGCCTAGCGTCACGTCGAGCAGGTCGCCGGCGCGGGCGGCTTTCCATTTGCCCGGTTGCGGCGTGGCGGTTGCGGGCGGCGTGGGAGCCGGCGTCGTCGTGCTGCCGGACGGCAGTTGCGCGTCCGTGCGTGCGACGGCGGCGACATCGTCGCCTCCGCACGCGGCGAGGGCGAGGACACCGGACAGGCTGGCGGCAAGGGCGAAACGGATCGGCAGGCGTGGCATCACGGGCATCGGGTGTCGTAGCGGGTAGGCGGAACTCCGCGCGGGCCACGGGCGTGCGTGACGAGCCCGACGTGCGACCGTGCGCGAGCGTGTCAGCTTGCCACAGGTATTTGACGGTAAATTGAAATGATCCGAAGAAACGGATCGTCAGCCAGGCGGGGCGCCGTCGGACGGGGCGGCCGTCGCGCGGCGGCGCGCACGCTTCGACGCGCCGTTGACGAGCGCCCAGCGCAGCACGGGCGCGACCGCGCGTATGCCGGGCCGGACCAGCGCGCGCCGCACCGGCGCGAACGCCGACACGCCGAGCATGCGCTGCGCCCACGGCGGCAGCAGGTCGATTCCGGCATGCATCACCAGCGACGCGGCAGGCCGCAGCGCCGGCTTCGCGACCGGCACATTCAGCAGGATGGACATCACGTCGAACGTGCGCGGCCCGGCTTCGAGTTCGGGCAGCATGCGCGCGAGATAGGCCGCCACCTCGGCGCGCGAACGCGGCACCGCTTGGGCGCCCAGCAGCTCGGCGATCAGCGCCGTCTCCGCGTAATAGCGGTCCTGCAGTTCGCCCGGCAGCGCCGGATTCACGTAACGCAGATGCGCGGCGAGGAAGCTCGATACTTCCGCGACATGCACCCAGGTCAGCAGCGCGGGATCGTCGGCGCGGTACGGCCGGCCGTCCGGCGCGTTGCCCGAGATGTGCGCGTGGATCGCCTTCACGCGCTCGATCAGCGCGAGCGCGTCCGAGCGGCTGCCGAACGTCGTCCCCGTGATGAACGTGGCGGTGCGCCGCAGACGGCCGAGGATATCGGTGCGGAACGACGAATGATCCCAGACGCCCGCGAGCGCGAGCGGGTGGAGCGCCTGCAGCAGCAGCGCGGCGATGCCGCCTGTCATCATCGACGTGAAATCGGCATGCACGCGCCAGCAGACGGCGTCGGGGCCGAACAGCCCCGGGTCGCCGGGCGGTGAAGAGAGATCGATCGACGGGCCGCCGCCGCCGACCGTCAGGTGCGTGATGCCGGCCACGAGCCGCTTGCGGATCGGCTCGGCCCAGCGCGGGCCCGGCGCGGGTGCGGTGGGGTGGTGGCTGGGCGGCGTCGTCATGGCGGGTGCGACTCGGGCGACGGACTACTTCCCGTCCGGAGTATCCCACTCGTCGCGTTCGGTGCGGCGGGCCTCGGGCACCGACAGCCCGAAGTGGCGATACGTGAGCAGCGTCGCGACGCGCCCGCGCGGCGTGCGCTGCAGGAAGCCCTGCTGGATCAGGTACGGTTCGAGCACGTCCTCGATCGTGTCGCGCTCCTCGCCGATTGCCGCCGCGAGATTGTCGATGCCGACCGGGCCGCCGTCGAACTTGTACAGGATCGCTTCGAGCAGCTTGCGGTCCATCAGGTCGAAGCCGACCGGATCGACGTCGAGCATCGCAAGTGCGGCATCGGCGACGGCCGCGGTGATCTGGCCGTCGGCCTTCACTTCCGCGAAGTCGCGCACGCGGCGCAGGAGCCGGTTGGCGATCCGCGGCGTGCCGCGCGAGCGCTTCGCGATTTCCAGCGCGCCGTTCGGATCGATCTGCGCATTGAGCAGCGACGCCGAGCGCCGCACGATGCGCGACAGTTGATCGGCGTCGTAGAACTCGAGGCGCGCGACGATCCCGAAACGATCGCGCAGCGGGTTGGTCAGCATCCCCGCGCGAGTGGTCGCGCCGACCAGCGTGAACGGCTGCAGGTCGAGCTTCACGCTGCGCGCGGCCGGGCCTTCGCCGATCATGATGTCGATCTGGTAATCCTCGAGCGCCGGATACAGGATTTCCTCGACGACCGGCGACAGCCGGTGGATTTCGTCGATGAACAGCACGTCGTTCGCCTCGAGGTTCGTGAGCAACGCGGCGAGATCGCCCGCGCGCTCGAGCACGGGCCCCGACGTCTGGCGCAGGTTCACGCCCATCTCGCGCGCGATGATGTGGGCGAGCGTCGTCTTGCCGAGACCCGGCGGCCCGAACAGCAGCACGTGGTCGAGCGGCTCGGAGCGGCGTTTCGCGGCTTCGATGAAGATCTCGAGCTGGCCGCGGACCTTTTCCTGGCCGACGTAGTCGTCGAGCTGGCGCGGCCGCAACGCCCGTTCGAACACCTCCTCGTGCGACGAGGCGGGTGTGGCGGCGATGATCCGCTGCTCGGTGGCGAGTTTGTCGGTTTCAATCATGCGGCCATTGTACCGCGCGACGGAGCCCGGGCCACCTGGCCGAACGGCCGACTGGCGCGCGCCGCGCGGCGGCGCGACACTGGCTTCGACGGCCGGATCGACCGCGTGTTACGCCTTCGACAACGCCTTCAGCGCGAGCTTGATGCCTTCGGACACGCCGGTGCCGGCCGGCACGTTCTTGATCGCGGCAAGGCCTTCCTTCTCGGAGTAGCCGAGCGCCAGCAGCGCGTTGAGGATGTCGGTCGCGTGGTCGGACGGCGAAGCCGCGCCGGCGAGCGCGCCGAGGTCGGCGCCGAGCTTGCCCTTCAGCTCGAGCAGCAGGCGCTCGGCCGTCTTCTTGCCGATGCCGGGCAGGCGCGTGAGGCGTGCGGCGTCCTGCATCGTCACGGCCTGTGCGAGCTCCTGCACGCTCATGCCGGACAGCACGGCGAGCGCCATGCGCGCGCCGATGCCGGTGATCTTCAGCAACTCGCGGAAGGTCGTGCGTTCCTGCGGCGTCAGGAAGCCGTACAGCAGGTGTGCGTCTTCGCGGACGATCTGCTGCGTGAGCAGCACGATGCGTTCGCCCGTTTGCGGCAGGTTGTAGAAGGTGCTCATCGGCACGTCGATTTCATAGCCGACGCCGTTGCAGTCGACGAGCAGATGAGGCGGGTTCTTTTCGAGCAGGATGCCGGCGATGCGACCGATCATGGAGGACGGGATGCGAGGAAGAAAGCGCGAGTGTAGCGCACGCGCGGCGCAATGCCGATGGGCGCGGCCGTCAGGCCGAAGCGGCGCGCGTCGCGGGCATGTCGGGCGTGGGTGAAACGATCGAGGCGGCCAACGCAGCCCGCGCAGTCGAGCCGACGCGCGCGGCCGCGGTGCGCGGCAGCGTCAGCCGACCAGCCTGCCGCGCCGCACGCGCAGCCCTTTCTGCGCGAGCGCCGGCGCGAGCCCGCCCAGCGTGCTGAGCGTGTTGCCGCCGTGCGCGTGGCAGATCGCCATGCCGAGCGCGTCGGCGGCGTCCGAGCCCGGCTGGCCGGACAGGTTGAGCAGCCGCGTGACCATGTCCTGCATCTGCGTCTTGGTCGCGCGGCCGTAGCCGACCACGGCCTGCTTGAGCTGCAGCGCCGTGTATTCGGCGACCGGCAGCCCGCCCGCGACGAGCCCGCAGATCGCGGCGCCGCGTGCCTGGCCGAGCAGCAGCGTCGACTGCGGGTTCACGTTGACGAACACCTTTTCGATCGCGGCCTGGTCGGGCGCGTGTTCGCGCACGATCGTCGAGATGCCCTGGAAGATCGTGCCGAGCCGGGTGGCCAGGTCGGCCGTCGGCGTGCGGATCACGCCGCTCGTGACATAGGCGAGCCGGTGGCCGCTGACGTCGATGACGCCGAAGCCGGTGACGCGCAGGCCGGGGTCGATGCCGAGAATTCGCATGAGTGAGGAGAGTGGCGTGATGCAGCGATACTACAACGAATGGGGCGGCAAGCCGGTCGCGCGGTCGCGCGCGAAGGCGCCGCGCAATAAAAAACCCGGCGGAGGTGATGCCGCCGGGTTCCGGTGCAGCGGCCGCGCGCGGGCCGCATGCGGCGATCAGTGACGGAAGTGGCGCACGCCCGTCAGGATCATCGCGATGTTGTGCTCGTCGGCTGCCGCGATCACTTCGTCGTCGCGCATCGAGCCGCCCGGCTGGATCACGCAGGTCGCGCCGGCCGCCACGACCACGTCGAGGCCGTCGCGGAACGGGAAGAACGCATCCGACGCGACGGCCGAGCCGGCGAGCGTCAGCCCCGCGTTCTGCGCCTTGATGCTCGCGATACGGGCGGAATCGACGCGGCTCATCTGGCCGGCCCCGACGCCGAGCGTCATGCCGTTGCCGCAGAACACGATCGCGTTCGACTTCACGTACTTCGCGACGCGCCATGCGAACAGCAGGTCGTCCATTTCCTTCGGCGTCGGGTGGCGCTTCGTGACGACGCGCAGCTCGTGCGGCTGCACGTTCTTCGAATCGAGCGACTGCACGAGCAGGCCGCCGCCCACGCGCTTCAGGTCGAATGCGTTGTGGCCGTCGCCGAGTGCGATTTCCAGCAGGCGCACGTTCTGCTTCGCGGCGAACACCTGCTTCGCGGCGTCGGAGAACGACGGCGCGATCAGCACTTCGACGAACTGCTTCGCCACCGCTTGCGCGGCCGCTTCGTCGACTTCGCGGTTGAACGCGATGATGCCGCCGAATGCGGAGGTCGGGTCGGTCTGGAATGCCTTCGCATACGCGTCGGCCGAGTCGTTGCCAACCGCGACGCCGCACGGATTCGCATGCTTGATGATCACGCAGGCCGGCGCGTCGAACGTCTTCACGCATTCCCACGCCGCGTCCGAGTCCGCGATGTTGTTGTACGACAGTTCCTTGCCCTGCAGCTGGCGGTAGTTCGCCAGCGCGCCGGCCGGCGCCGCGAGGTCGCGGTAGAACGCCGCGCTCTGGTGCGGGTTCTCGCCGTAGCGCAGGTCCTGCACCTTGTCGAACGCCAGGTTCAGCGTGGCCGGGTACGTGTTGCGCGATGCGTGCTTCAGCTCGTCGGTCAGGCTGGTCAGGTAGTTCGTGATCGCGCCGTCGTATTGCGCGGTGTGCGCGAACACCTTCGTCGCGAGACGGAAGTTGGTCGGGTAGCCGACGGTGTTGCCGTTCGCCTTCATTTCATCGAGCACGACCGCATAGTCGGCCGGGTCGACCACGACCGTCACGTCGCGGTGGTTCTTCGCTGCCGAGCGCAGCATCGTCGGGCCGCCGATGTCGATGTTCTCGATCGCGTCGGCGAGCGTGCAGTCGTCCTTCGCGATCGTCGCGACGAACGGATACAGGTTCACGACGAGCAGGTCGATCGTCGGGATGCCGTGCTGCTCCAGCGCCTGCATGTGCTCGGGCAGGTCGCGGCGGGCGAGGATGCCGCCGTGCACCTTCGGGTGCAGCGTCTTCACGCGCCCATCGAGCATTTCCGGGAAGCCCGTGTAATCGGCCACTTCGGTCACGGGCAGGCCGGCGTCGGCGAGGAGTTTCGCGGTGCCGCCCGTCGACAGCAGCTTGACGCCGAGGTCGGACAGCGACTTCGCGAAGTCGACGATGCCGGTCTTGTCGGAAACGGAAATGAGCGCTTGCTTGATCATGATGGAACCACCAATAGCCAGGGAAACGGGGACGGGACGGCCGCCTACAGCAGGCCGTGCTGCTGCAGCTTCTTGCGCAGCGTATTGCGATTGATGCCGAGGTACTCGGCGGCGAGCGACTGGTTGCCGCCGGCCTGTACGAGCACGACCTCGAGCATCGGCTTTTCGACGCAGGACATCACCATTTCATAGACGTCGTGCGGATTGGAGCCGTCTAGATCCCGGAAATACACGTCCAGGCTCTCGCGGACACATTGTTCGATGTTGTGCTTGCTCATGCTGCTAACTGGTTATGGTCGTCCGGCTCGCCCCGGCCGTTTTCCGCTTCGTCATCGACGTAGACGAGGTGGTCCGACAGCGCTTTTTGCGCCTCGAAGAATGCATTGACGGCGGCGAGCTGCTCGCGGGTGGAATCGAGCGTGTTCATTCGGTGCCGGAACCCGTTGGCACCGGAAAGGCCGCGAGTGTACCAGCCGATGTGCTTGCGCGCAGTACGGACGCCGGTGAATTCGCCATAGAAAGCGTAGTGGTCTTCCAGGTGTTCGTTCATCACGTGCTGGATCTCGTCGATCCGCGGCGGGGGCAGCAGCTCGCCGGTTTGCAGGAAATGATCGATTTCGCGGAACAGCCACGGCCGGCCTTGCGCGGCGCGACCGATCATCAGCGCGTCGGCGCCGGTTGCGTCGAGCACGGCCTTCGCCTTGGCGGGCGACGTGATGTCGCCGTTCGCGACGACCGGAATCCGCACGGCCGCCTTCACGGCGGCGATGGTGTCGTACTCGGCGTCGCCGCGGTACAGGTCGGCGCGCGTGCGGCCATGCACGGTGAGCATCGAGATGCCGGCCGCTTCGGCCAGGCGCGCGACCGTGATCGCGTTCTTGTGCTCGCGGTCCCAGCCGGTGCGGATCTTCAGCGTGACGGGCACCGCATCGGGCCCGGTGCCGACCGCCGCCACGACGGCCTCGACGATCCGCTGCACGAGCGGCTCGTTCTGCAGCAGCGCGGAGCCGGCCGCGACGTTGCAGACCTTCTTTGCCGGGCAGCCCATGTTGATGTCGATGATCTGCGCGCCGTTGTCGACGTTGTAGCGGGCCGCTTCGGCCATCATCGCCGGATCGGCGCCGGCGATCTGCACCGCGATCGGCTCGACCTCGCCTTCGTGGTTCGCGCGCCGCATCGTCTTCGCGCTCTTCCACAGCTGCGCGTTGGACGCGACCATCTCGGACACCGCGTAACCGGCCCCCAGCCGCTTGCACAGCTGGCGGAACGGACGATCCGTCACCCCGGCCATCGGGGCGACGAACAGGTTGTTACGCAATACGTGAGGGCCGATAACGGGCATCGCAATGGCGCCGCCCGCGACACGCGCGGGCAGGGGAAGGGAAGGCGGAAAACGGGCATTTTACCGTATTCCCATGCCCCGCCGATTTGACCCGGTTTGCCTGGTGTGCCCGGAGGGGCCGTACGGTGCGCCGCGCGTCAGTTGCGCTGGCCGAACATCATCTGGCGAGCGATCGCCTTCTTGAGCGGCGGCACGAATTCGAGCGCGGTGAGCGCCGCGCCGCGCAGCAGCGGAAGCGGGCCCGAGTCGATCGTAAACAGGCGCGCCAGCGTGTCGGTCGCGCCGATCGTGAGGCGCCGGTCGAGCGCGCGGCGCGCGTTGAAGGTCGCGAGCGCGGTCGCTTCGAAGCCTTGCGCGGAGAGTGCGTCGACGAGCGTATGCGCATCGCGCAGCCCGAGGTTGAGCCCCTGGCCCGCGACCGGATGCAGCGTTTGCGCGGCGTTGCCGACGATCGCGATGCGGCCGCTCACGAGCGTTTGCGCCGCGCTCAGCCCGAGCGGGAACGACGCCCGCCCCGCGATCGCGACGAACCGGCCCATCCGCTCGCCGAATGCCGCGCCGAGCTCGCCAAGGAAAGCGTCGTCGGGCAGCGCCGCGCGGCGTGCGGCCTCGTCGGGCGTGCAGCACCATACGAGCGAATACTCGGCCTGACGCGGCCCGCCGAGCGGCAGCAGCGCGAGCGGGCCTTCGTGCGTGAAGCGCTCCCACGCGACGTTCGGGCGCGGTGCCGATACCGTGACCGTCCCCACGATCGCGGTCTGCCCGTAATCGCGGCGATGCTTGCCCGTATCGGCGTGCCGTTCATGAAACAGCCCGCCTTCGGCATTGATGACGATGCGCGCGCGCAGCGTGCGTTCGCCCTGAGGGCCGTCGAGCGTCAGCGTGACGCCGTCGGTGTCCTGCCGCGGCGTGCGTGCGGTGGTGGACGTGAGCCAGTCGACCCGCGTGTCGCGCACGGCGCCCGCAAGCGCCTGCACGATCGAGCCGTAACGCACGACGTAGCCGAGCGCGGCGAGCGCGTGTTCGTCGCGGTCGATCAGCGTGCGGCCGAAATGGCCGCGTTGCGACACGTGGATATGTTCGATCGGCGTGGCGTCGGCCGGCCACGCGAGCGTGTCGAGCAGCACGCGGCTGCCGTGCGATACGGCGATCGCGCGCGGGTCGTTCGCGCTCGCGGCAGGTTCGCGCGCGTCGATCAGCGCGATCGACGCATGCTGGGTCGCGCTGCGGCGTGCGAGCCAGCCGGCGAGCGCGAGTCCGACGGGGCCCGCGCCGACGATGGCGAGGTCGTAATCCGGCGTGGCCGGCGAGGAAGCGGTCGTCATCTTGATTCGTGAAACGGAGGTAACGGTCGGCGGCCGGTCATGCGTCCGCGCGCATCAGCGCCTCGATCTCGTCGGCCGCGACCGGCACGCCGCGCGTGATCAGCTCGCAGCCGTGCTCGCGCACGATCGCGTCGTCCTCGATGCGGATGCCGATGTTCCAGTACTCGGGCGGCACGTCGTCGGCCGCGCGCACGTACAGGCCGGGCTCGACGGTGAGCGTCATGCCCGGCTTCAGCGTGCGCCACGGCAGCGCGCCGTTCGCGTCGCGCGCGGCGAGCCGCTCGCGATAGTCGCCGCAGTCGTGCACGTCCATCCCGAGCCAGTGGCCGGTGCGGTGCATGTAGAAGCGCGTGTATGCGCGCTCGGCGATCACGTCGTCGACGTTCGAGAAGCGCGTTTTCGGGATGATGCCGGTATCGAGCAGCCCCTGCGCGAGCACGCGTACGGCCGCATCGTGCGGCGCCTCGAACGGCACGCCCGCGCGCGTCGCGTCGATCGCGGCCTGCTGCGCGGCGAGCACGATGTCGTACAGCGTGCGCTGCGCGGGCGAGAAGCGGCCGTTGGCCGGGAACGTGCGCGTGATGTCCGATGCATAGCCGTCGAGTTCGCAGGCGGCGTCGATCAGGATCAGGTCACCGTCCCGCGCGGCCGCGTTGCCGGCCGGGTAGTGCAGCACGCACGCATTCGCGCCGGCCGCGACGATCGACCCGTACGCGGGCGCCTGCGCGCCGTGCTTGCGGAACAGGTACAGCAGCTCGGCCTCGAGTTCGTATTCGCGGATGCCGGGGCGGCACGCCTGCATCGCGCGGCGGTGCGCGAGCGCGGAGATGTGCGCGGCGCGCATCATGATCGCGAGTTCGTGTTCGTCCTTCACGAGCCGCATGTCGTCGAGCAGCGGCGTGAGGTCGAGCAGCGCGTCCGGCGCGGCGACGCCCGTGCGTGCCTGCGCGCGCACCGCGTCGATCCAGCCGGCGAGCTGGCGCTCGAACTCGGCCGACGCGCCGAACCGGTAATGCACGGTGCCCGCATCGGCGAGCAGGCGCGGCATTTCGGTGTCGATCACGTCGACCGCGAAGGCCGCGTCGAAGCCGAACGCGTCGCGCGCGGCATCGGGCCCGTAGTGAAAGCCTTCCCAGATTTCGCGGTCGACGTTCTTGGCGCGGCAGAACAGGATCGATTCCGGCGCGCCGTGCGGCGCGGCCGCGTCCAGCACAAGCACGGCATCCGGCTCGGTGAAACCCGTCAGGTAATGGAAGTAGCTGTCGAACCGGTACGGGTAGGCCGTGTCGCGGTTGCGCAGCATTTCCGGCGCGGTGGGGACGATGGCGACGCCGCCGCCCGCGGCACGCAGTGCGGCAAGCACGCGTTCACGGCGCTGGCGGTAGACGTCGACGGCGATGGCGGTATCGAGGGGCGCGTTCATTCGTGCGATTGTAGCGCCGCGCGCCGCGGTGCGTGAGTGTGGGGCCGGAAGCCGCGCCGGCCGGGCCGCGCGTGGCGGCTGTTGCAAACCATCCACAGGCCGGACGGCCGATTTTCTACCCGGCCGCGCGGGCCGGTTATGATCGGCGACAACGTATACTCGCGGCGGTTCCCTTAAAAAGGCAGATGATGAAATTAATCGGTTCGCTCAGCAGCCCGTACGTCCGAAAGGCGCGGATCGTGCTTGCCGAAAAGAAGATCGACTACAAGCTGGAGCTCGAGAACGTGTGGGCGCCGGATACGAACATTCACGCGTCGAATCCGCTCGGCAAGGTCCCGTGCCTCGTGATGGAAGATGGCGCCGCGGTGTTCGATTCCCGCGTGATCTGCGAATACGTCGATACGCTGTCGCCGGTCGGCAAGCTGATTCCGCCGTCGGGCCGCGAGCGCGTCGAAGTGCGCTGCTGGGAGGCACTGGGCGACGGCGTGCTCGACGCGGCCGTCGCGATCCGTCTCGAACACACGATGCGCGACGAAGCGCAGCGCAGCGCGAGCTGGATCGCGCGCCAACAACGCAAGATCGACGACGCGCTCGTCGCGATGTCGCAGGGTCTCGGCGGCAAGACGTGGTGCGTCGGCAATCATTACACGCTTGCTGACATCGCACTCGGCTGCGCGCTCGGCTATCTCGACTTCCGGATGCCCGAGCTCAACTGGCGCGATCGCCACCCGAACCTCGACAAGCACTTCGTGAAGCTGCAACAGCGACCGTCGTTCGCCGATACGCTGCCGCAGAACTGAGCCGCGGCCCGGCCTTCACGCATTCGCCAGACGAAAGAAAAGCAAGAGCGCCCCGCGGGGCGCTTTTGCTTTTGCGGCGCGGGCCGGCCGCCGTCGTAAAGGGGCTGCCGTGCGCTTTACTCGATCGACGCGTACACGGCTTCGCCGAGCGTGAACGAATCGCTGCGCGCGATCGGCCACCACTTGTCGTACAGCGAGAAGCCGCAGGTCTGGCCGTCGAGCAGCGCACCGGGTTTCAGGTATTTCAGCAGTTGCGACATCAGCCGCACTTCGTGCGGCGCGACCCGCTGCACGATGTGGTGCGCGCGCAGCTCGGACGGATGCGCGAGGCCGGCCGCCTGCACGAGTTCCTGCAGCGCATGCAGCGTATTGCGGTGGAAGTTGTACACGCGCTCGGCCTTGTCGGGCACGACGAGCGCCCGCTGGCGCACCGGGTCCTGCGTCGCGACGCCGGTCGGGCAGCGGTCGGTGTGGCAGTGCTGCGCCTGGATGCAGCCGACCGCGAACATGAAGCCGCGCGCCGAGTTCACCCAGTCCGCGCCGATCGCGAGCGTGCGCGCGATGTCGAACGCGGTGATGATCTTGCCGCTCGCGCCGATCTTCACGCGGTCGCGCGCGCCGATCCCGACGAGCGTGTTGTGCACGAGCAGCAGTCCTTCCTGCAGCGGCACGCCGACGTGGTCGGTGAATTCGAGCGGCGCCGCGCCCGTGCCGCCTTCCGCGCCGTCGACGACGATGAAGTCGGGCACGATGCCCGTCTCGAGCATCGCTTTCGCGATCCCGAAGAATTCCCACGGATGGCCGATGCACAGCTTGAAGCCGGTCGGCTTGCCGCCCGACAGCGTGCGCAGCCGTTCGACGAATTCGAGCAGCCCGCGCGGCGTCGAGAATTCCGAGTGCGTCGCGGGCGAGATGCAGTCCTTGCCCATCGGCACGCCGCGCGTCTCCGCGATTTCCGGCGTGATCTTCGCGGCCGGCAGCACGCCGCCGTGGCCGGGCTTCGCGCCTTGCGACAGCTTCACCTCGATCATCTTGACCTGCGGATCGGCGGCCTGCTTCGCGAACTTGTCCGGGTTGAAGGTGCCGTCGTCGTTGCGGCAGCCGAAGTAGCCGGACGCGATTTCCCAGATGATGTCGCCGCCGTTCTCGCGGTGGTACTTCGACAGCGAGCCTTCGCCGGTGTCGTGCGCGAACCCGCCTTTCTTCGCGCCGAGGTTCAGCGAGCGGATCGCGTTCGCGGACAGCGAGCCGAAGCTCATCGCCGAGATGTTGAAGATCGAAATGTCGTACGGCTGCGCGCGATTCGCGCCGACGCGGATACGGAAATCGTGGTTCGGCAGCTTCGTCGGCGCGAGCGAATGGCTGATCCATTCGTGCGCGACGGCCTTCACGTTCAGTTCGGTGCCGTACGGGCGGTTGTCGGCGACGTTCTTCGCGCGCTGGTAGACGAGGCTGCGCTGCGCGCGCGAGAACGGTTTTTCGTCGGTGTCGTCCTCGACGAAGTACTGGCGGATTTCAGGCCGGATGAATTCGAACAGGAAGCGGAAGTGGCCCCACAGCGGGTAGTTCCGCAGGATCGCGTGGCGATCCTGGTTCAGGTCGTACAGGCCGAGTGCGACGAGGGCGATGGGGATGACGATCCACAGCCAGGAAAGGAGGTGGACCGACGCGAGTGCGGCCGCGGCGACGAGCAGCAGGACGGCGCACCACATCGCGAGGTAGCGTCTGGAAAGCATGGGGGACTCCGTAAGAATCTTGAGATACCGCCATGCGTACGCTGCGAAGGCGGCGCGCCGGCCGCGACGGAATCGTGTTCCGCCGGGCGCGGCGTGCCGCAAGTCTAAACCGAATGGGTGTCAGCGTGCTTCGGCGAGCGCCGGCGCGTGGGCCGCCGCCGCAGCCTGACCGGTCGCCGCGGATTCGATGATGCCGCCGCCCAGACAGATCTCGCCGTCGTACAGCACGGCCGACTGGCCGGGCGTGACGGCCCACTGCGCATCGTCGAACGCGAGCGAGAAGCGCGCCTCGCCTGCCGGGCCGGCTGCCGCGGCGTCGATCGCGGCCCGACCGAATACGCACGCCGCATCGGCCTGCCGGTAGCGCGTCTTCGCGCCGCACGCGAAGCCGTCCGCCGGCGGCTCGCCGGCGACCCAGCTCACGTTGCCGGCGACGAGCTCGCGCGACAGCAGCCACGGATGATCGTGGCCCTGCACGACGTACAGCGTGTTCGACGCGATGTCCTTCGCGGCGACGAACCACGGCTCGCCGCTGCCGCTCCTGCTGCCGCCGAGCCCGATGCCCTTGCGCTGGCCGAACGTGTAGAACGCGAGGCCGATGTGCTCGCCGACCACCTTGCCGTCGGGCGTCTTCATCGGGCCGGGCTTCGTCGGAAGATAACGGTTCAGGAAATCGCGGAACGGCCGCTCGCCGATGAAGCAGATGCCGGTCGAATCCTTCTTCTTCGCATTCGGCAACCCGATCTGCGCGGCGATCTCGCGCACCTTCGTCTTCGGGATCTCGCCGAGCGGGAACATCGTCTTCGACAGCTGCGCCTGGTTCAGCCGGTGCAGGAAGTACGACTGGTCCTTCGTGTGATCGAACGCCTTCAGCAGTTCGAAACGCCCGTCACGTTCGCGCACGCGCGCATAGTGGCCGGTCGCGATCATTTCCGCGTCGAGCGACATCGCGTGGTCGAGGAACGCCTTGAACTTGATCTCGGCGTTGCACAGCACGTCGGGGTTCGGCGTGCGGCCGGCCGAGTATTCGCGCAGGAATTCGGCGAACACGCGATCCTTGTATTCCGCCGCGAAGTTGACGGCTTCGACGTCGATGCCGATCAGGTCGGCCACCGACACGACGTCGATCCAGTCCTGGCGCGCCGAGCAGTACTCGCCGTCGTCGTCGTCTTCCCAGTTCTTCATGAACAGGCCGACCACGTCGTAGCCCTGTTCCTTCAGCAGCCACGCGGTCACCGACGAATCGACGCCGCCCGACATGCCCACCACTACACGGCGCTTGCTCATTTGCCGACCGCCTGACGTTCGAATGCCTCGGGGCGCGGGGCGACCGAGTGCGTGTGTACGAAATCGAGCGGAATGCGCCGCCCGGCGAGATAGTCGTCGACGCAGCGCATCACCGCGGGCGAACGATGGCGCTCGCTGCAGGCGCGCAGCTCGTCCGCCGTCATCCACAGCGTGCGGACGATGCCGTCGTCGAGCACGTGGCCCGCGACCGGTTCGCCGGCCGTGCCGCAGAACGTGAAGCGCAGGTAGGTCGCGCCGGCGCTGCCGGGGCGGTCGTAGTGCGCGAGATAGACGCCGACGAGTGCGTCGGGCGTGAACGGGTGCGCGGTTTCCTCCAGCGTTTCGCGGATCACCGCGTCGGCCAGCGTTTCGCCGGCTTCGAGGTGACCGGCCGGCTGGTTGATGCGCAGGCCCGTCGAGGTTTCTTCCTCGATCACGAGAAAGCGGCCGGCGCGCTCGACGAGCGCGGCGACCGTCACATGCGGGGTCCAGATTTCGGGTTTCATGGTTCGGCATTTTACCGGTTGCGCCCGAAGGCTGCCGGCCGTTCCGTTAGACGAATCCGACCCTTTCGGATTCGTCGGCCCCGGCGGGACATGGCGGCGCGGATCAAACCGACGTCGCATTCGAGCACGATCGTGCGGAAAGTGCTGGCGGGGCCATCGCTTTCGGTTAAAGTGCAGCGTGAACGCCGTTGCTCGTGAGCCGGTAAGTCAGCCTGTCCGGCTCGTTGCGCAGTAAAAAGATCGCAAGAAAAGAAATACTGACAATGACTGGAGGAACTGACGATGCATATTGGAGTGCCTGCTGAAACGCGGGCCAACGAGGCGCGTGTGGCCGCGACGCCGGAAACCGTGAAGAAATACGCGGCGGCCGGCCATCGGGTCAGTATCGCGAAAGGGGCCGGCACCGCGGCCAGCTATCCCGACGAAGCCTATGCGGCCGCCGGCGCCGAATTGACCGACCAGTCGGCCGCTTTCGACGCCGACATCGTGCTGAAGGTCCAGGCGCCCACCGACGCCGAACTGCCGTCGCTCAAGCGCGGCACCGTGCTGGTCGGCATGCTCGAGCCGTTCAATGGCGAGCAGGCGGCGAAACTCGCCGCGGCCGGCGTGACCGGTTTCGCACTCGAGGCCGCGCCGCGCACGACGCGCGCGCAGAGTCTCGACGTGCTGTCGTCGCAGGCGAACATCGCCGGCTACAAGGCCGTGCTGGTGGCCGCGTCGCTGTATCCGCGCTTCATGCCGATGCTGATGACGGCCGCGGGTACCGTGAAGGCGGCGCGCGTGCTGATTCTCGGCGCGGGCGTCGCGGGCCTGCAGGCGATCGCGACCGCGAAGCGGCTCGGCGCCGTGATCGAGGCGTCCGACGTGCGGCCGGCCGTGAAGGAGCAGATCGAGTCGCTCGGCGCGAAATTCCTCGACGTCCCGTTCGAAACCGACGAAGAGCGCGAAGCCGCGCAGGGTGTCGGCGGCTATGCGCGCCCGATGCCGCCGTCGTGGCTCGGCCGCCAGGCCGCGCTCGTGCACGAGCGTGCGAAGCAGGCCGACATCGTGATCACCACCGCGCTGATTCCGGGGCGCCCGGCGCCGACGTTGATCTCGGTGGAGACCGTGCAGTCGATGAAGCCCGGCGCGGTGCTCGTCGATCTCGCGGCCGGCCGCGGCCCGGAATTCGACGGCCGCAAGGGCGGCAACTGCCCACTGACCGTCGCCGACCAGGTGATCGTGCACAACGGCGTGACGATCGCCGGCTACACGAACCTCGCGTCGATGGTCGCGTCGGACGCGTCGGCGCTGTACGCGCGCAACCTGCTCGATTTCATGAAGCTGATCGTCACGAAGGAAGGCACGCTGAACATCGACCTGACCGACGACATCGTCGCCGCGACGCTGCTGTGCCGCGACGGCGAAGTCACGCGCAAATAACGGAGGAGACCATGGAAGTCATCAATCACACGGTGATCAACGTGATCATCTTCGTGCTGGCGGTGTACGTCGGCTACCACGTCGTCTGGAACGTCACGCCTGCGCTGCATACGCCGCTGATGGCCGTGACCAACGCGATCTCGGCGATCGTGATCGTCGGCGCGATGCTCGCGGCGGCGCTCACCGTCGGCGCGACCGGCAAGTTCTTCGGCACGCTCGCGGTCGCGCTCGCGGCCGTCAACGTGTTCGGCGGCTTCCTCGTGACGAGGCGCATGCTCGAGATGTTCCGCAAGAAGGAGCCCAAGCGTGTCGAGGGCGGCAAGGAGGGCGCGCGATGAGCATGAACGTCGTTACGCTGCTGTACCTCGTCGCGTCGGTGTGCTTCATCCAGGCGCTGAAGGGCCTGTCGAACCCGAAGAGCGCGCGGCGCGGCAACCTGTTCGGGATGGTCGGGATGGCCATCGCGATCCTCACGACGATCGCGCTGATCGTCAAGCAGGCCGCGTGGCTCGGCGCGAACCTGCCGCTCGGCCTCGCGCTCGTGCTCGGCGCGCTGATCGTCGGCGGCGGCGTCGGGGCATTCGTCGCCGCGCGCGTCGAGATGACGAAGATGCCGGAACTCGTCGCGGCGATGCACTCGCTGATCGGTCTCGCGGCCGTGTGCATCGCGTATGCGGTGGTGTCGGAGCCGGAAGCGTTCGGGCTCGTGCCGCAGGACGCGGTGTCGTCGAGCTTCATCCCGTACGGCAACCGCGTCGAGCTGTTCATCGGCACGTTCGTCGGCGCGATCACGTTCTCCGGTTCGGTGATCGCGTTCGGCAAGCTGTCGGGCAAGTACAAGTTCCGGCTGTTCCAGGGCGCGCCGGTCGTGTACGCGGGCCAGCACCTGATCAACCTGATGCTCGCGATCGCGATGCTCGGCTTCGGCATCCTGTTCTTCATCACGCAGGCGTGGCTGCCGTTCATCATCATGACGGCGATCGCGTTCGTGCTCGGCGTGCTGATCATCATCCCGATCGGCGGCGCGGACATGCCGGTGGTCGTGTCGATGCTGAACTCGTACTCGGGCTGGGCCGCGGCCGGCATCGGCTTCTCGCTGAACAACGCGATGCTGATCATCGCCGGTTCGCTGGTCGGCTCGTCGGGCGCGATCCTGTCGTACATCATGTGCCATGCGATGAACCGCTCGTTCTTCAACGTGATCCTCGGCGGGTTCGGCGGGGAAGCGGCGGCCGGCGGCGCGGGTGGCGCGCAGGAGCAGCGGCCGGTGAAGTCGGGCTCGGCCGACGACGCGGCGTTCATGCTCGGCAACGCGGAATCGGTCGTGATCGTGCCGGGTTACGGGCTCGCCGTCGCCCGTGCGCAGCACGCGCTGAAGGAGCTGACCGACAAGCTGGTCGAGAAGGGCATCGACGTGAAGTACGCGATCCACCCGGTCGCCGGGCGGATGCCGGGGCACATGAACGTGCTGCTCGCGGAAGCGGAGGTGCCGTACGAGATCGTGCACGAGATGGAGGACATCAACGGCGAATTCGGCCAGGTGGACGTGGTGCTCGTGCTCGGCGCGAACGACGTCGTGAACCCGGCCGCGAAGAACGATCCGAAATCGCCGATCGCGGGGATGCCGATCATCGAGGCGTACAAGGCGCGCACGGTGATCGTCAACAAGCGCTCGATGGCGGCCGGCTACGCGGGCCTCGACAACGACCTGTTCTACATGGACAAGACGATGATGGTGTTCGGCGATGCGAAGAAGGTCATCGAGGACATGGTGAAGGCCGTCGAGTGACGACAGGGCAGCGCGCCGGCTGCGTTCATGACGGAGCGAATGCGGTCGTGCGCATGCCATGACATGTGCAATGCAGGGGCGCACGTATTGGCCCCCGCCGCGCAGCGCTAGCGCGCTTTTGTCAGCCGATCGGAAAGCGCGTCGAGTTCCCGACTGTGGAAGAGGTCGATGCACTTCATCGTATTGAACGACGCTGGAATCGATCCGCTGTATTGTCGTTCGACATACCGTTGCGTGAGCGCGCGGAGCGCGTCGTAGGCCTCGATTGGCTGATCGCCGAATTCCAGATAGGCGCTTGCGGTGGCATTGGCGTCGTCACGATCGCGGGTATCGTGCGCGATCCCGGCCAGGCAAACGCTGAGTGCCGAGTTCTTCAGCAACGTTTTTTGCGAATGCCGTTCGACAGCATGGCGAGCATCGGGGGCCGCGACCGTGGCTTGGGGTAACGCCGTGACGGGGCCGATTGCGAGAGCCATCGCGAGCGCGAGCCGCGGGTCTTTCAGCGCAATACCCATATCGATGCGGTTTCCGGAATCCGTGTCCCGACTTCATCGACTGAAACTTTGACTCTCATGAAGGCGTGCCATCCACTGGAGAATGACGGTCTCGACATGTTGTTAATCCAATCGGAATTGACTGAGAGGCGCGAGCCGATTCCTCAAATCCTCAGGATCATGGGCGGATCGTGCCGTGAAAAAATCGACAAGCAAGCTCGATTGTGCGCAGTGCTGACGATTCAGAAAATGGGACGTGTATGGAAAATCTCGCCGGTTTCGTTGATTGTGCGACGAACGGTTCCGTCCGACCGCTACGTTCCAAGAAGCGGTCGGTACGGAAATTCGAATGAAAACGAGAGAGATTCGAAAGTGACGGCGCCGATTTTCCCGGCGCCGTTTTCCATCCCGCGGCGGCCCGATGCGTCACTTCATCGGCGCTTCCGCGATCCGCATGTAGTCGGCGATCCGACGGCCTTCCATGTCCGGAAACTGCTCGTGCACGGTGATGTCGCCCATCCGCGCGATGTCGAAGGTGCGGAAATCGCCGCGCAGCTCGCACCACGCGCCGATCGTCCAGCGCCCGCCCCAGTAGACGAGCCCGAGCGGCCATACGCGGCGCTGCGAATGCGCGCCGAGCCGGTCGCGATAGGCGAAGCTGACGATGTGGCGCGTGTCGATCGCCTGGTGGATCGCGTCGACCTTCGCGCAAAACGTCTCGTCGATGTGGAACGACGGCGCGAACACGGGCAGGCGGTCGAGCGCCGTGCGCTTGTCGGCCGGCATCGCCGACGCGATCTTCGCGAGCGCCGAGCGCGCGCCGCTCGCGAAGCGCGCACCGCCCCAGGTTTCGAGCATCCGCGCGCCCGTGGCGAGCGCCGCCAGCTCCTCGGCCGTGAACGTGAGCGGCGGCAGGCTCGCGTTGCGGTTCAGCCGGTAACCGATGCCGGCTTCGCCTTCGATCGGCACCCCTGACAGTTGCAGGTCGCGCACGTCGCGATAGACCGTGCGCGGCGACACCGACAGCCAGTCGGCCAGTTGCTGCGCGGTCGTGAGACGACGCCCGCGCAACAGCTCGGCGATCTGGAACAGACGGTCGGCACGGCGGGTCATGACGGCACCTCGATTCCTCTGGCTACGGGGACTTCGCGATGATAGCGCCGCGCCGGCCCGCTGACCGCTGCGCTCAGTGGCATTTCGGCGCGTGCAGGCCGACGCGGTTGCCTTCCGTGTCGATCAGGTAGCCGACGTAGCCGTAGTTGTTCGGCAGCTCGACGACCGAGCCCTGCACGACGCCGCCCGCGCGCTTCGCGCGTTCGAGCGCGGCGACGACCGATTCGCCGGCGTTCAGGTAGACGAGCACGCCGTTCGCGCTCGGCTTCATCTGCTGCGGATCGAACACGATGCTGCCGCCCGTGCTCGACGCTTCGTGATCGAACATCGCCATCGGCACGCCGCCGATGACCTCGCGCTGCAACGTGGTTTGCAGCACGGTTTCGTAGAAGCGGATCGCACGGTCGAAATCGAGGGACGGAATGTCGAACCACGCGATCGCGCGTTCCAGAGTTGCGGTTGCAGTTGCGGACGTCATGACGAGCTCCTTGTTGTTCGGGTTGTTCTGGACGGAAACCAGCCTTGCATTGCGCCGGGATTGCAGTGTGAGCGGGGGCTCCTGACAGCGTGCTGTCAGTAGTGATGGCGGTGCTGACAAAAGGGCCCCGTCGACCGCATCGGCGGCGTGCGCCCGGGCGGCGGCGCGTACGGGGCCGTGCGGGCGGAGCGGGCGCGGCCCCGCTTGCATCGGTGCCGCGCAAAACGAAACGCCCGGCGGATGCCGGGCGTCATCGGAGTGTCAGCAGGCGGCAGCGGCCGCCGCGACGTTCGCGCGAGTTCGGCGCGTCAGGGTCAGGCGTCGCCTTCCTGCGCGGCCGGGCGCGCCTTCACGCTGCCTGCGATCAGGTCGAAGCGGAACAGCCGGCATTCGAGCGCGCCGTTGAACAGCGGCGTCTTGGCCGATTCGCGCAGCCGCAACTGGCCCGGCAGCGAACGGTCGGACGTCAGCAGGAACGCCTGCCAGCCCGTGAAGCGCTGCTTCAGCGCATCGCCGAGCGCGTTGAAGAACTCGCTGTCCGGCGCGTCGGTGTGCGTGCGGCGGAACGCGTCGTCGTTGCCGCGGTTGCGGCCGGTCTCGCGCACCTCGCCGCGCGCGCTGCGGCCGCGCACTTCGATCCGCTCGCCGTACGGCGGGTTCGCGAGAAGGATGCCCGGCCCGTCGCACGGCGGCGTCATCCCGCGCGCGTCGACCTGCTTGAGCCACACCGACGGCACGCCCGCGCGCTCGAGGTTCGCGCGTGCCTTCTCGAGCATGTCGCCGGAGATGTCGCTGCCGTACACGCCGAGCGCTTCGCCGCGCTGGGCCCGCGCCGCGCGCTTCGCGTCGAGCGCCGGCACCTTCAGCCCCTGCCACGCGGTGATGTCGTACTGCTTGAGCTTTTCGAAGCCGAACCGGCGCTCGACGCCCGGCGCCACGCCGAGCGCGATCTGCGCGGCTTCCGCGAGGAACGTGCCGCTGCCGCACATCGGGTCGTACAGCGCGGTGCCGGGCTTCCAGCCCGTCAGCCGCAGGATGCCTGCCGCGAGGTTCTCGCGCAGCGGCGCCGCGCCCTTGTCGAGGCGCCAGCCGCGCTTGAAGAGCGGCTCGCCCGACGTGTCGAGGTACAGCGTGCATTCGCCCGCGGTCAGGAACGCGAACACGCGCACGTCCGGCGCACCGGTGTCGATGCTCGGGCGCGAGCCGGTTTTCTCGCGCATCCGGTCGCAGATCGCATCCTTCACGCGCAGCGTCGTGAATTCGAGGCTCTTCAGCGGCGACTTGATCGCGGTGATGTCGATGCGCAGCGTCTGCGTCGACGCGAACCAGCGTTCCCACGGCTGCTCGAGCGCGAGCGCGTAGACGTCCTGCTCGTTGCGGTACGGGCCGTGCGCGATCTTCAGCAGGATCCGGCTCGCGATCCGCGAATGGAGGTTGGCGGCCATGCCGGCGGCCCAGCCGCCGCTGAAATGGACGCCGCCCGGCACCTGCGCGCCCGCGGTGAACGGCGCGCCGTTCAGGTGGCGGCCGGCGATTTCGGCCAGCTCGGCGGCAAGCGCCGCCTCGAGGCCGCGCGGGCAGGGGGCGAAGAATTCGAACAGGGTGGGCGAGGACATAAGGCGGGTGAGGACGTGCAAAAGTCCACTATTGTACGCGGCGCGGGCGACCGGGGCCGGCGTTTCGGCGCGGCGGCGCCGGCGCAACCGCCGTTCGCGCGCGCCGGCAGGGGCGGCGAGGCAGGGGGGGCGGCCGGGCGCCGCCGCCTCGCCGCCGGTCAGTGCGCGCCCGGCTGGCCGACGCGCGTGCTCGGATTGCCGGCCGGCCAGAACAGCGCCAGCGGATTCGACAGCATCGTGCGGACGATCGCCGCGACGAGCGCGCGCACCTTGGTCGGGCGCAGGCTGCGCGAGCGCACGGCCATCGTGAACGCGAGCGCGAAGCTCACGAGCACGTTGAGGATCGCCATGCTCAGCACGCCGGCGGCGGCCCACCACAGCTCGGGCGTGCCGAGCGCGCCCTTGCCCAGTACGCCGAGCGCGACGCCGATCGAGCCGGCCGACAGCGTCACGTGCCGCACCTCGAACGGGAACATGAACACGGTGACGATCGCCGGAACGAGGCCGAGCATCAGGCCGAGACCGACGTTCGCGACCACGCCGGCGACGTTCGACCGGCAGAAGTGCGCGAGCTTCGCGGCGCCGGCCGCGCCGAGCGTGAGGCGCAGCCGGCGGTTGTACGTGAGCGCGTCGCCGACCCGGTGCAGCACGAACCAGTTGTCGGCCCAGCCCGCGAGCAGGCTCGACGCCCACAGCAGCACGCCCGTCAGCGCCGCGTAGAACGGCGTCGGGCCCAGCAGCGAGAACGAATGCAGCGTCGCGTGCGCCTTCTCCGGCGAAATCACGTTCGTGTGCAGCACGTTGGCCGCGAACAGCTGCACGAGCAGGCACACGGGCAGCACGACGAGCACGTTGCCGGAAATCGCGGCCGCCTGCGTGCGGATCAGCGCGATCACCGACGCGACGAACGCCTTCACGCCGTCGTCGTGGCCGGTGTCGTCGAGCTCGCGCGCGAGCGTCGGCGCGGTCATCGCGGGCTGCTTGGTCGCGAGCGTGAAGTGCAGGAAGTGCATCAGCATGAAGCTGGCCGCGTAGTTGATGCCCGCGAGCAGCCCTTCGAGCATCGACTGCAGGTGCGCGCCGGTGATCGCGAACTTCACGCACACCGTCGCGACGGTGACGAGGCCGCCGCCAGCGGCCATCCGCAGCATCTTCAGGTACTCGGCGCGGCCGCGCGAGATGTAGTGTTCGCCGGTGTCCGCGTTGGTCTCGACGAGCTTGCGCGCGAACAGCGAGAAGTTGCTGCGCACGAGGTGCGCGACGCTCTGGCTGTTCTGGTTCGCGTCGACGAGCTCCGCCGTCAGGTGCGCCATTCCGTGCAGGTCGTCGCGCGCCATCCACGCGTTGAGCAGCGTTTCCGCGCGCAGGATGCGCATGCGCATCCGCTCGACCTGGAACACGATGTCGACCGACACGCCGTTGCGGTACAGGTGCGCGAACACGTCGTCGACGGCGATCCGGCATTCGTCGAGCAGCACGCGCAGGTAGTTGACCTCGTGCAGCAGCTTGCTCGGGTCGCCGCCGTCCTCGACGGCCGCATGCGCGGTCTCGACCGCGAGCATCGCGCGCGTCAGGCGGTAGAACGGCTGCGATTCGAGCGGCTGGCGTTCCAGCGGCTTGCGCGCATCGTCGTCGGACAGCCGGCTGCGCACCGTCTGCGACAGGCCGGTCGAGCTGATCTGGCAGGTCAGGTTGTGCAGCGCGGCCAGCAGGTCGCGCGAGAACGAGCCGGGCTCGTGGCGCTCTTCGTCGGTGACGTCGAACGACAGCAGTCGGGCGAGGCGCGCGAGCAGGTCGTCGGGCAGCGCGTCGATCCATTTCGCGTCCTCGGGCGCGGGGAACATCAGCGTGAACAGCGCCGACAGCTCGCGGCGGTTCGGCGCGGGCGGGATCAGCGACGAGTCGATCCGCTCGAACAGCGCGCCGAAGAAGCCCGAATGCACGGGCATGCCGGCGTCGCACAGCAGCGAGATGCCGTCGCACTCGCGCAGGATGCCGCGCAGGATGCGCGCGGCGTGCGCTTTCCACGCGGGGTTGCGATCGAGCACATGGAACAGGTAGCGCAGCCGCGCATGGGCCGGATACGCGCGCGTGTCGGCGTCGCGCGCGGCCGGCGCGTCCTGCACCGTGCCGTTGCGGCGCAGCCAGTGCGCGAGCTCGATCAGCCATTCGCTGCGCTCGGCGTACGACGCGTCGGCGTCGGCGTGCGCGAGCAGCGCATCGAGCTGGTGACCGGCATTGCGCGACGCGCGCCACTTCTTGATCAGGGTCGTCAGGGAACGAAACATAAACGGAATAGCGAAAGCCCGGGACGGGCGGGTTCGGGATGCCGGCCGGGAAAACGGCGCGGCGCCGGTGAGCACGGGTGAGACGGGGCCGGTGGCCGGACGACGCGCGGCGACCCGCGATGCGGCTGCCCCGCCGCGGTGCACGCGATTCGCGTGCGGGCGCCGGGAGGCACGGCGGTCGGGCTGAACGCGGCCCGGCGCCGCTGGCTGGCGCGCACGACTAACGGCGCAAGCCTGAAAGTGCGTAGGATCGTCAATCGGGCCGGAAAACGCAAGCCGACCGCTTGGCATGGCGCGGGTTCCGCCGGCTTTGACAAAGAATGTCAACGGCCGTTTCGGCCGATGGGACGCAGGTGCGAGGCGGGCTGCGGCGGCGCGCTGCCGGTGTCCGGCGCGTGCGACCGGACGCGCCGCGCCGTTCGACACCGCGCACGCGAACGCCGCGCCGTGTCGAACGTTCGCGCCCGTGCCGCCTGCGTTCGCTTATGCGCCCGACTTGCCCGTCGCGCCGGCGTCGCCGCCGGACGTCGGGTTGGCCGGACACGGCACGACCGGCGCGGCGGCCGTCTTGCCACCGGCAACCGGCGCGGCCGCCGCGCCGCCGCGAGCGGCCATCGCGCGCACGCCGGCCGCGGCCTGCGTCGCAATCACGTCGAGCGCGCGCCGGTGGCCGGCGACGAGCGCGTCGTAGCCGTCGGCGACCGGTTCCGCGACGCTCGTGCGGCAGGTCATCACGGCCTGCGTGGCGAGCGAGCGCACGCTCCACACGGCGTCGAGCGCGGCGCGCTTGCCCGGCCACGACTCGAAGCGCTGCACGTTCACGCTGATCCGGTATACGGGCACGCCGGCCGGATACGCGGAATTCGCGACGTCGATCGTGCCGAGCTGCGCGGCGAGATCGTCCGACAGCGCGCGGCGGATCTCGTCGGCGGGCGGCGACGCCCAGCGTTCCTGCTCGAGCACGTCGACCTGCGCGGCGTTCTTCTGCACGACCAGCTGGTTCTTCGCGACCTGCTCGGGCACGCCGACCGACGGCACCTCGATCAGGAACGCCGGGTTGGCAGGCGCGGTGCGCAGCGGCGCCGCGGCGTCGGCCGGGCTGAGCGTGTAGAACCGCGCGGGCGGCGAGCTGCACGCGGCGAGCGCGAGTGCGGCGAGTGCTGCCGCCGCGCCGCTCGCGAAACCGTTCACGCGTGTCGTCGTCATGGTTGATCTCCTGGCTTGCCCTTGAGCAGCGATTCGGGGTGACGCTCGAGATAATCGGCGAGCGCGTTCAGCGATTGCAGCGTGCGCGTGAGCTCCTTCAGCGCGCCGCGCACGTCGGACTGCAGCGGTGAATCCTGCTGCAGCGTCGCCTCGGCGGTCGAGAAGGTCTGCTTCGCGGCCGACAGCGTGTCGCGCGCTTGCGGCGCGACCTGCGTGTCGAGCTGCTTGAACAGCTTGTCGGCGTTCGCGAGCGCGCTGTTCAGGTTTGCGCCGATCTGGTCGAACGGCACCTTGTCGAGCTTCTTCGCGATGTCGGCGACCTGCAGCTGCAGCTCGTCGAGCGTATTCGGCACGGTCGGCAGCTCGAGCGGCTGGCGGGCCGTGTCGATCTTCGCGGCCGGCGCCTTCGGGAAGAAGTCGAGCGCGACGTACAGCTGGCTCGTCAGCAGGTTGCCGGTGCGCAGCTGGCCGCGCAGCCCGTGCTGGACGAGCCGCTCGACGATCTCGCGGCGCGCCGGTTCGCCCTTGCTCTCGATCGTCTCGCGGAAGCGGCGGCCGAGGCGTTCCGGATACACGTTCATCGTCACCGGCATCAGGAAGTTCTTCGTCTTCGGATCGAAGTCGATGCCGATGTTCGTCACCTCGCCGAGCACGATGCCGCGGAAGTCGACCGGCGCGCCGACGGCGAGCCCGCGCAGCGACTGGTTGAAGTTCATCACGACCTGCAGCGGCTGGCCGTCCGGGTCGCGCATCGCGTCGCCTTCGTCGGAGCCGAGACGGAACGTCGTGTTGTTCGGCGCGGTCGTGCCGGTGCCCTGGTTCGGCGGCGTCTGGAACGCGATGCCGCCGAGGATCACCGTCGCGAGCGACTGCGTGTTCAGCTTCAGGCCGCTCGAATCGAGCCGCAAGTCGACGCCGCTCGCTTGCCACCACCGCGTGTTCATCCCGATGTACTGGTCGTACGGCGCATTGACGAACACGTTGAACGTGACGCCCGTGCCGTCCTTGTCGAGCGAGAAGCCGACCACCTGGCCGACCTGGACGCGGCGGTAGTAGACCGGCGAGCCGATGTCGACCGAGCCGAGCGAATCGCCGCGCAGCACGTACTGCGTGCCTTTCTGGTCGCCCGTGACGGCGGGCGGCGTCTCGAGGCCCGTGAAGTCGGTCAGCGTGTCCTGGCCGTGGCCGGCGTCGACGCCGATGTATGCGCCGGACAGCAGCGTGCCGAGCCCCGACACGCCGGTCGCGCCGACGCGCGGCCGCACGATCCAGAAGCGCGAGCCCTTGACCGCGAAGTCCTCGGCTTCCTTCTTGAGCTGCACCTGGACCAGCACGCGCGACAGGTCCTTCGACAGCTTGATCGTCTTGACCATGCCGATCTCGACGTCCTTGTACTTGACCTGGGTCTTGCCCGGCTCGAGCCCTTCGGCGCTGTGGAAGCTGATCGTGATTTCCGGGCCGCGCTCGCGCACGGACTTGATCACGAGGCCGATGCCGATCAGCGCGGCGATCAGCGGCACGAGCCAGACGAGCGACGGCAGCCAGCCGCTTTTCGTCGAGATCGCCGGATCGGGCGGCCGGGGCGCGTCTTGCTGCGGGCCTTGTGGATTATTCATGGTGATTCCCTGAGGTTTCGACTGGATCCCAGATCAGGCGGGGATCGAACTGCATCGACGCGAGCATCGTCAGGATCACGACCGAGCCGAACGCGAGCGCGCCGGGGCCGGCCGTGATGACGGCGAGCGAACGGAAATGGACGAGCGCGACGGTCAGCGTCACGACGAAGATGTCGAGCATCGACCAGCGGCCGATGCGCTCGACGATCCGGTACAGGCGCGTGCGCTGCAGCGGCCGCCAGGCGGCGCGGCGCTGCGCACTCGTCGCGAGGATCGTCAGCACGCCGAGCTTGAGCATCGGCACCAGAATGCTGGCGACGAACACGACCACGGCGAGCGGCCAGTCGCCGGACGTCCAGAAATAGATGACGCCGCTCATGATCGTGTCCTGCTGCGAGCCGACGATCGACGACGTGCGCATGATCGGCAGCAGGTTCGCCGGAATGTACAGGATCGCGGCCGCGAGCAGCAGCGCCCACGTGCGCATGATGCTGTTCGGCGTGCGCACGTGAAGCGCGCTGCCGCAGCGCGCGCAATGCGCGTGCGGCTGGTCGATCGTCTGCACGAGCCCGCATGCGTGGCAGCTGGCATAACCCTCGCGGGCGGCGGTCGGCGTGGGGCTCGTCATCGGCGGGGCGCGTCCGGCAGCGGCGCGGCGGCGTCGGGCCGCCCGGGCGCGCGGCCGGCGCGCAGGTCGTCGGCTATGTCCCATACCGTACGCGGGTCGAACATCAGCACGACGGCGGTCATCAGCGTGAGCGCGCCGAACGCGAACAGCGCCGCATCGGGCACGACGCGCGCGAGGCTCACCATCTTCACGATCGTGACTACGATGCCGAGCATGAACACCTCGATCATCCCCCACGGCCGCACGAGCTGGATCGTGCGCAGCACGAGGTTCAGGCCCGGCGGCACGACGCCGCGGCGGATCGGCAGCAGCACGTAAAGCAGCGCGGCCATCTCGACGAGCGGGAACAGCACGGTCGAGCAGAACACCATCACGCCGACGGCCGCCATGTCCTGATGCCACAGCGTGTCGATCGCGCCGATCAGCGTCGTCTGCACGCGCGTGCCGTTCAGGTCCATTTCCAGGATCGGGAACGCCTGCGCGATGATGAACGTGACGAGCGCCGCGACCGCGAGCGCGGTGATGCGCTCGATCTGCGTGGTGCTGTTGCGATAGAGCAGCGCGTCGCAGCGCGGACAGCGCGCGATCTCGCGACCGTGAAGACGCGGTTTATGCAACAGTGCGTCGCATTCGTGGCAGGCAATCAGGTCGTATCGTTGCATGGAAAAGGCGGTGTTGCGGCGGCTCGGGGACGCGTCGACGGGGCCGGAACCCGCGCCAATCTTACCAAAAGGGCTTTTTCGATGGGTCAAGGATCGTGTGCTGCGTGACCGATCGGTAACATGACGGGAAGCCGTCAGCCGGCTGGCGCGCCTGTCCTCAGAGTCCGCGCGCGTCAAAAGGTTGCGGTAGCATGGCGCCCTTGACATGCGTCGGACGAATTTACCGGCGCAGCCGTTCGCTGAACTGAGGAACCCACGATGGCATCGAAATCCCCGCCGGCCGTGCCGGCACGCTACGCGCATACCGCGATCGCGCTGCACTGGCTGATCGCACTGCTGATCGTCTGCGGCTTCGCGCTCGGCTGGGTGATGACGGACATCCCCGGCTTCACGCCGACCAAGCTGAAGTACTTCTCGTGGCACAAGTGGATCGGCGTGACGGTGTTCGCGCTGGCCGTCGTGCGCGTGCTGTGGCGTGCGACCCACGTGCCGCCGCCGCTGCCGGGCGACACGCCGGCGTGGCAGCGCGCGGCGTCGCACGGCGTGCACATGCTGCTGTACGTGCTGATGATCGTGATTCCGGCGACGGGCTACCTGTACAGCTCGGCGTCGAACATCCCGGTCGTCTATCTCGGCATCGTGCCGCTGCCGCGCCTGATCGACCCCGATCCGGCGCTCAAGGAAACCTTCAAGACGCTGCACGTGACTTTGAATTACATTCTGCTTGCGCTCGTTTCGCTGCACGTGCTCGCGGCGCTCAAGCACCAGTTGTTGGACCGCGACGGCCTGCTGTCGCGCATGCTTCCCTTTGCCAAATGAAGGATCCCATGAAAGTGTCTTTCTCCCGCTCCATGCTGACCGCGTTCGCCGCGGCGGCGCTTGTCGCGTCGGGCGCGGCGCATGCCGACGTCGATCTCGCGAAGAGCAAGGTGTCCGCCGTGTCGAAGCAGATGAACGTGCCGACCGAAGGCGCGTTCAAGAAGTTTTCCGCGCAGGTGAAGTTCGACCCGGCCAAAGCCGCGCAGGGCAGCGCGCAAATGACGATCGACGTCGCGAGCTTCGACCTCGGCGACAAGATGTACAACGACCAGGTCGCCGGCAAGGACTGGTTCGACGCGAAGACCTATCCGCAGGCGACCTTCGTGTCGTCGGCGATCGCGCCGGCCGGCGGCAACAAGTACAACGTGACCGGCAAGCTGACGATCAAGGGCAAGGCCGAGACTGTCACGGTGCCTGTCACGGTCGCGCAAAACGGCGCGACGCAGACGTTCGACGGCGTGCTGCCGATCAAGCGTTCGGCCTTCAACGTCGGCACCGGCGAGTGGAAGGACACGTCGATCGTCGCGGACGAAGTGCAGATCAAGTTCCATCTCGTCGCCACGAAGTAAGCGGCTGGTTGCCGCCTCAACTGAATGCCGCGCGAGGGCGCGGCGCCGTTTCCAGGAGAAAAAGTTTGAAAAAGCATCTGATCATCGCCGCAGGCGCGCTGGCCGCTTCGCTGTCGTTCTCGGCCTTCGCCGAAAGCGCAACGTACCAGTTCGACCCGAGCCACACGTACCCGAGCTTCGAGGCCGACCATTTCGGCGGCCTGTCGGTCTGGCGCGGCAAGTTCGACAAGTCGAGCGGCACCGTGACGCTCGATCGCGCGGCGAAGACCGGCACGGTCGACGTGACGACCGACATCGCGTCGATCCACACGGGCAGCGCGAAGCTCGACGAGCACCTGCAGACGGCCGAGTTCTTCGACGTGGCGAAGTTCCCGCAGGCGAACTACAAGGGCACGATCAAGTTCGACGGCGACAAGCCGGTGTCGGTGGTCGGCAACCTGACGCTGCATGGCGTCACGAAGCCGCTCACGCTGAAGATCGATTCGTTCAAGTGCATGCCGCACCCGATGCTCAAGCGTGAAGTGTGCGGCGTCGACGCGGTCGGCGAATTCAGCCGCGACGATTTCGGCCTCGACTACGGCAAGCAGTACGGCTTCAAGATGAAGACGAAGCTGCTGATCACGGCCGAAGCCGTCAAGCAGCAGTAATATTCCCCGACGCGGCCGGCCATCGCGCCGGCCCCCCGCGGGCAAACCGCCGCGCTCCCGTTACCGGGGCGCGGCGGTTTTTTTGCGCGCCTATAATCGCCCGAACGTCGCATGTGGCCATGCGGCGCCGGGCAGGCCGACGGCGCGACGTCGGCCGCCTCGAACATCGAACAGAACGTACAACGACAAGGAGATCGCCGATGCATGCCGTCACGCAGTCCAGCTCCATGGCTTCGTCGCCGCGCGTCTGGCGCGCGGTGGTCGCCGCGTCGATCGGCAACGCGCTCGAGTGGTTCGATCTCGTCGTCTACGGCTTTTTCGCGGTGACGATCTCGAAGCTGTTCTTCCCGGCCGGCAACGACACCGTGTCGCTGCTGCTCACGCTCGGCACGTTCGGCGTGTCGTTCTTCATGCGGCCGCTCGGCGCGATCGTGCTCGGCGCATACGCCGATCGCGCGGGCCGCAAGGCCGCGCTCACGCTGTCGATCCTGCTGATGATGGCCGGTACGCTCGTGATCGCGGTGCTGCCGACTTACCAGACGATCGGCGTCGCGGCGCCGCTGATCCTCGTCGCCGCGCGGCTGATGCAGGGCTTCTCGGCGGGCGGCGAGTTCGGCAGCGCGACCGCGTTCCTCGCCGAGCATGTGCCCGGGCGGCGCGGTTTCTTCGCGAGCTGGCAGGTCGCGAGCCAGGGGCTCACGACGCTGCTCGCGGCCGGCTTCGGCACCGTGCTGAACGCGCAGCTCACGGCGGACCAGATGGCTGCGTGGGGTTGGCGCGTGCCGTTCTTCTTCGGGCTGCTGCTCGGGCCGGTCGCGTACTACATCCGCGCGAAGGTCGACGAGACGCCCGAATTCCTCGCGGCCGAAAGCACCGCGAGCCCGCTGCGCGATACGTTCGCGTCGCACAAGGCGCGGCTCGTCGCGGCGATGGGCGTGGTCGTGCTGGGCACCGTCGCGACCTATCTCGTGCTGTTCATGCCGACCTACGGCGTGAAGCAGCTCGGCCTCGCGCCGTCCGCCGCATTTGCCGCGATTCTCGTCGTCGGCGTGATCCAGATGGCGTTCGCGCCGCTCGTCGGCCACTGGTCGGATCGCTACGGCCGCGTGCATGTGATGATCGCGCCGGCCGTCGGCATTCTCGTGCTGATCTATCCGGCGTTCGCGTATCTGGTCGCGCATCCGGGTTTCGGCACGCTGATCGCGCTGCAGGTGCTGCTCGCGTTCCTGATGACCGGCTATTTCGCGGCGCTGCCGGGGCTGTTGTCCGAGGTGTTTCCGGTGCAGACGCGCACGACCGGGATGTCGCTGGCGTATAACGTCGCGGTGACGATCTTCGGCGGCTTCGGGCCGTTCATCATCGCATGGCTGATCAAGACGACCGGGATGAAGACCGCGCCGAGTTTCTACCTGATGTTCGCGGCCGTGCTGAGCCTCGTGGCGCTGGTGGTGCTGCGGCGGCGGTTCGGGTTCCGGTGAGGCTTGGGTGAGGCGGGCGGTGGTTTTTATGTGCTGCCAACCATGCCGCCATGCGCCGCCTTTTTCGGCTGGTGATGTTTCAGCGATTGCCCCTGGCTCGGAATGAGCCTTACAAAATTCAGTCACGTCTTATGGCGATTTTGTCCCGTGCTTTGTAGAGTCTTGCGGGATATCTCGCACACCACCCGGCAATTGACCGGAAAGGACTGATATGGCGATTCAAGCACCAGCGAAGACAGGTTTCGAGAAATGGCAGGACGGCATTGACAAGGCGGCCGGAGATGCCAAATGGGATTCCTGGGATTGCGAAATCCGGATGGCAGTTGATGAGTACAACCGTCATCTTTCCGGGATAGCTGGGTATAGGCCGTTGGATTGGCAGCTTGTCAAGGCAATGTTATGGGTCGAATCCGGTCCGGCTAACTCGGAATGGAACATCAGGCCGATGCGCATCGGCGTTCCTGGCGATCCAGGGCTGTCATCCTTGCTGTCGGGAAACGAGGGTGGCGACTTGATTCTGCCACCGGCCTGGAAGGGACAACTGACGATGGGGTCGGTCCGAAGCATGCCGGCACATAACATTCGTGCGGGGATCGGTTACTTGCTGATGAAAACGGCTCATTATGAGTACCGCAGCGTGTCGAACGTCGATGTCAAAATCTATGAGGTCATCGTTAAGCCAGGCGATAACCTCGACAAGATTGCAAAGGCGCAAGCAAGCACAGTAGATACGCTGAGAAAGTTCAATCCGACCGCTGCCGTTCTACGACCTGGGCAGACGTTGAAGTATCAGAAAGCGTCTGTGCAACGCGTCATCACAAGCTGGCGACAGATCTCCACAACGTTGATAGCACAACGCTATAACGGAGGAGGCGATTTCAATTACGCGGCAAAACTCGACTATGCATTGAAGGCGATGCAGAAAAGGACGGGGGCGATATGCGTAGAATAGTATTTTTAGTTGCAGCTGTTGCCTTTCCGCTCGTTTCGATAGCTGCCTCGCATACTTCGGTTCAGAGCGAGCGCGAACTGCGCGGCGAATGCTCGAATGGAGTGACTGGCGTAAGAGAGTGTTTGCAGCGGAAGCAGGAGGACAGTGAGGTCGAGCTGAGGCGTGCCGAAGAAAAGGTGCGTAATGCGTTTGCCAAGTGGGATGAGGACTCCAAGTTCATCAGTCTGGCCACGACAAGGCTGGCCGCGTCGAAGAAAGCTTTCGTGAAATACCGTGAAGCGCAATGCGCATTCGCCTCGGCATTGGGCGGGGGCGCCATTGGCAATGCGCTTGAGATGAGGAGGCTAGCCTGTGTTGCAGAACTCAATAACAGGCGCGCCGCGCAACTACGCGACGCGGTGTCTGACTTGCCACTGAAGTAGCGCGCATGAATTGGCGCGTGCTCATGGTCTTGGCGGCGTCCACCTCTCCTGGCGGTGTCTGGAGTGCGACAGTCGCTGCCGACAACGCTTTTACAGGCAACTTCCAGGGAACCGGCAGAGCCTGTTCGGGTGCACTCTATGTACGCGCTAAGACGATCGAGTGGAATTCAAGCTACAGCATCTGCAAGTCGTCCCCCTACGAAATTCTGGAGAAGAAATTCGATGGCGACCAGGAGCGAATAGTCTTTCGTTTGAAGAATCGCAGTAGTCGATGCCGTTACTCTGTCGTAGAAGTTGAGCGAGCAAGCGGCTACAACTGGAACGTGAGCGGCTACCAATCTTTGGAAGGGTTTCGGAAAAGAGATTTACCGGAATGGAGTAATTCACCGTTACCAGAAAGGCAAATATTGTCGTGCTCGATGACCGGGCCAGATTGAGTTGGAAGCCGGAATCATGTAGACGGATTACCTTCCGATTCGCAGACCGGCTTCGCCAGCATCGACCATGGTTTCGCATCAACCTTCGCAATCGCGCGCCCTACCAGCGCATCGAGCGCTTGCCGGAGTTGCGAGTCGACGGTCGTGCCGATTTCACGCGGCGGCAGCGCCGCGCTCGTCGACCGAGCGACCTTCGCGTGCGGGAACGGGACGGGCACGAGCCGGTTCGCATCGGGCGCGCCGGGTGGTGGTTTCACTTATGCGGCAAAGCCAACTGCGCATTGAAGGCGATGCAATAGGGGACAGGGCGAATATGCGAAAAATCGTATTATTAGTCGCGGCTATTACTTTTCCAATCATCTCCATAGCCGCGCCGGATACCCCGGTTCAGAGTGAGCGCGAACTGCGCGGCGAATGCTCGAACGGAGTGATTGGCGTCTCCTCATTGGGCGGAGGTGCTATAGGCAATGCACTTGAGATGCGGCGTCTGGCCTGTGTTGCAGAACTCAACAACAGACGCGCCGCGCAACTACGCGACGCGGTGTCTGACTTGCCGTTGAAATAGCGTGGCCATATCCCCATCGCGACGCGACGGCACGATACCGTAGCCCGCCGCCCGTGCCGTCGCGTCGCGAGAAGAGGGCGGCGACGCCCACATGAAAAAAGGCCGGTCCAACAGGACCGGCCTTCGTATATCCGCCGAAACCGCGCAGCGCTCAAACCTGCGCGCCCGCGTTCGGATCGTCCGGATCGTGCGCGGTCTTCTTTTCCTTGATCAGGTCTTCGCGCTTGATGCCGAGCCACATCGCGAGCGAGCCCGCGACGAACACCGACGAGTAGATGCCGAACATGATGCCGACCGTCAGCGCGAGCGCGAAGTAGTGCAGCGTCGGGCCGCCGAAGAAGAACATCGACAGCACCATCATTTCCGTCGACGTGTGCGTGATGATCGTACGCGACATCGTGGTCGTGATCGCGTGGTTGATCACTTCCTGCACGCTCATCTTGCGTTCGCGGCGGAACGTCTCGCGGATCCGGTCGAAGATGACGACCGACTCGTTGACCGAGTAGCCGAGCACCGCGAGGATCGCCGCGAGCACCGCCAGCGAGAACTCCCACTGGAAGTACGCGAAGAAGCCGAGAATGATCACGACGTCGTGCAGGTTGGCGATGATGCCGGCCACCGCGTACTTCCATTCGAAGCGGAACGACAGGTAGATCACGATGCCGATCACGACGCACGCGAGCGCGAGCAGACCGTCGGTCGCGAGCTCGCGGCCGACCTGCGGACCGACGAACTCGACGCGCTGCAGCGTGACGTCCGGGCTCTGCGCCTTCAGCGCGCCCATCACCTGGTCGCTCTGCTGCGCGGACGTGAGGCCTTCCTTCAACTGCAGGCGGATCAGCACGTTGCGCGACGTGCCGAAGTTCTGCACCTGCGCGTCGGCATAGCCGAGCTTGCCGAGCGTCGCGCGCACGGGTTCGAGCTCCGCGGCCTGCTGGTACTGCACCTCGATCACCGTACCGCCGGTGAATTCGACGGACAGGTGCAGCCCGCGGTGGAACAGGAAGAACACGGCGGCGAGGAACGTGACCAGCGAGATCACGTTGAACACCAGCGCGTGCCGCATGAACGGAATGTCTTTACGGATGCGGAAAAATTCCATGGCTTCGTCTCCGGGGCCTTATTGGGTCGAGCCCGGTTTCTTCGGCGACACGCCTTGCTGCGCGCGGTTGCGCAACTGCGGCTTGCCGGCGCGCGGCGCATTGCCCTTCGCCGGGGCGGCGAGCTTCGCGGCGCGCGCGGTGTCGGTCGATTCGTCCGCGTCGGTGAACGACGCGGCGGCCGCGCCTTCCGGCTTCCACACCTGGCCGATCGCGAGCGACTTCAGCTTCTTGCGGCCGCCGTACCAGAGGTTGACGATCCCGCGCGAGAAGAACACCGCGGAGAACATCGACGTCAGGATGCCGAGGCAGTGCACGATCGCGAACGCGCGAACCGGGCCCGAGCCGAACGCGAGCAGCGCGAGGCCGGCGATCAGCGTCGTGACGTTCGAATCGAGAATCGTCGCCCACGCGTGCGCGTAGCCGGCCTGGATCGCGAGCTGCGGCGGCTGGCCGGCGCGCAGTTCTTCGCGCACGCGCTCGTTGATCAGCACGTTCGAGTCGATCGCCATGCCGAGCGCGAGCGCGATTGCCGCGATACCGGGCAGCGTCAGCGTCGCCTGCATCAGCGACAGCACGGCGACGAGCAGCAGCAGGTTCACCGACAGGCCGATCACCGATACCACGCCGAACAGCATGTAGTACGCGATCATGAACACGGCAATCGCGCAGAAGCCCCAGATCACCGAGTGGATGCCCATCTTGATGTTGTCGGCGCCGAGGCTCGGGCCGATCGTGCGTTCCTCGATGATGTCCATCGGCGCGGCGAGCGAACCGGCGCGCAGCAGCAGCGCGAGATCGGCCGCGGCCTGCGGCGTCGGCTGGCCCGTGATCTGGAAGCGGTCGCCGAGTTCGGACTGGATCGTCGCGACCGTCAGCACTTCGCCCTTGCCCTTCTCGAACAGCACCATCGCCATCGGCTTGCCGATGTTCTCGCGCGACACCGTGCGCACCGCGCGGCCGCCCGCCGAATCGAGGCGGATGTTGACCGACGGACGCTGGTGTTCGTCGAAGCCGGCCGATGCGTCGATGATGCGGTCGCCGGTGAAGATCACGTCCTTCTTCAGCAGCACGGGCGCCTGGTTGCCCTGCGTGAACAGCTCCTCGCCCGGCGGCACGGGGTCGTTCGGGTTCGGGTGCGTGTTGATCGGATCGGCAAGACGCGCCTCGAGCGTCGCGGTGCGGCCGATGATGTCCTTCGCCTTCGCGGTGTCCTGCACGCCCGGCAGCTCGACGACGATGCGGTCGCTGCCCTGCTGTTGCAGGATCGGCTCGGACACGCCGAGTTCGTTGACGCGGTTGTGCAGCGTCGTCAGGTTCTGCTTGAGCGCGGCGTCCTCGACGGATTTCTGCACGGCCGGCGTGAAGGTGCCGACCACCTGCGTGCCGCCGCCGCCGGGCTGGGTCGCCCATTGCAGCTCGGTGATCGACGCGGCGAGCACCTTGCGGGCATCTTCCGCCGTCTGCGCATCGCTGAAGTTGACGACCACGGACTGCTCGACGCGGCTCACGCCGCCGTCGCGGATGTTCTTGTCGCGCAGCAGCGCGCGTGCGTCGGACGCGTCGGAGTCGAGTTTCTTCGTGAGCGCGCCCGTCATGTCGACCTGGAGCAGGAAGTGCACACCGCCGCGCAGGTCGAGGCCGAGATACATCGGCAGCGCGTGCAGCGCGGTCAGCCAGCGCGGCGACGCGCTCTGCAGGTTCAGCGCGACGACGTACTGCGGATCGTTCGGGTCGGTGTTCAGCGATTTCTGCAGCAGGTCCTTGACGCGCAGCTGCGTATCGGTGTCCTTCAGGCGCACGCGGATGTTCGCGCTGGTCGCCGTGTTCTCGAAGGTGATGTCGTCCGGCTTGATCTGCGCGGACGCGAGCGCCGATTCGACCTGGGTCAGCGTGGTCGAGTCGAGCTTGACCGTGGCCTTGCCGCTCGACACCTGCACCGCCGGCGCTTCGCCGAAGAAGTTGGGCAATGTGTACAGAAGGCCGATGGCGAGCGCCACGACCATCACGACATATTTCCAGAGTGGATAACGATTCATGAGGGGGCCGAACGGGTGGTTGGCGTGAAAGCGTCGCGTCCGGCGCCGCGGCGGCCCGCTCTCTCAGGCGGGCACGGCGCGGGGAGCCGGACGCTCGGTGAAGGCCTTACAGCGACTTGATCGTGCCCTTCGGCAGAATGGTCGTGACGGCAGCCTTCTGCACGGTGATTTCGGTGCCTTCGGCGATTTCGACGCCGATGTAGCCTTCGGTGACCTTCGTCACCTTGCCGACGAGGCCGCCGCTCGTGACGACTTCGTCGCCCTTCGCCATGGCCGCGAGCATGTTGCGGTGTTCCTTCTGGCGCTTCATCTGCGGACGGATCATGATGAAGTACAGCACCGCGAACATCAGGATGAGCGGCAGGAAGCTCATCAGGCTCGATTCGGCGCCACCGGCACCTTGCGCGAAGGCATTGGAAATGAACGGCACGTTGGTCTCTCCGTAGGGGAAGATCGAAAAATAAGCCGGTCATTCTACCACCGGCCCCATGCCGCAACGGAGCGACACATGCGCTTTGAGATCAAGTGCTTAAAGTGCGAGCCGGCGACGTTGCGACTGATATGGAAGGTAATTGTAATGTTTGGCGATCTGGACTGATAGATGTCGGCGCGTTTTTAGTACTAGTCCTATTCTTGCTGGCCACCTGGTCGGCCGGCCGACGTTATGTGGAACGCGTCAAGCATATGGGTCTCGACCGTTTGGTCGATTGCGGCGACGAACCGCAGGGCGCGAGCCGTGCTGCGCGGACGGTACTACGGCTTGCATCGACTCGCCGCGGCGAATGCCGGTGTGTCGCGTGGCGGGCGGCATCGTGCAGTCGGACAGGCCGATGTCGTTCGAGACGTACTCGATCAGCCCTCACCGCGAGCAGACCGGCAACGGGTAGCGGCGGGCATTCCGACAGGCCCGCGAGCGATTCGCCCCTCGCCACCGGGCTGGATCGGCGCGTAATGGGATCTCGCTATTTTCGAGATGGAATTTCGGTTACGGTGATGTCAGGATAATTGACAGTAGAGGTGCAGATGTCGCTTCGTTCCGCCGTGATTCAGGGCATCGACGAAATAAATCGTGAACGAATCAATGGATTTCGCCCCGATCTGTCTCGCTTGTTCGTCGATTTGAGTCGGCATCCCGGTAATGTCGGCGCGATTGTTGTTGCACCAGCCGAAAATCATGTTGGCTACGAGGTATTGTCATTTTCCCCGTCGTCTGAATTGCCTGAACCGGAAGCGTCCCTCGGGGTGGATCTGTGGGAGTGTGCGAAAGATCATTATGGTCTAACAGGCTCGGCTGTTTTGACGGGTGTGGCTGGAATGCCGATCCATAAAAAACTTCTTGGACACATGGTGCATCCAAGGGCCAGTAAATACACGAATATTGTCAGTAGTGTGGGTCTCAAATTTTTCCCGAGATTGGTATTGCCTTCCGGCTCCATGGCGGCGAGACTTGCCCGGAAAACTCTGGGTACGATTCGTGTATTCGGAGTTGTTGGACGCGCTTCCGGGTATGGTGCTATTGCTCTGGGGGTGATCGACGCAGTGGTTATTGGCAAGTGTGCGTATGACGCGAGATATGGAAGCTGAAGCTCGACCGGTGCCGTCTAAAAAGGAGATCATCGAGACGGTGATTGATATTTTTGTCAGGGAGATTGGGTTTGTTGAGCGGAGCGAGATATCAAAAGATACGGATATTCTCGGCGATTTCAAAATTGATCACGATGATATTACGATGTTCATAACGATGACGTTCAAGCATTTTAATATCCCGGTGTTCATCGAGGACGATTTTCCGCTAACCATAGAGGGTGTCTCGGATTTTATTTTCGACTACATCTCGTCGGGACGAAAGGATGAAGACCCGCGGGACAAGCAAGGGCTCTGGGGGAAGTTCCTGAAGTGGATCAGCTTATAAAAAAGGATGTATGGCGAACGAGACGCTTGTGCGCGCTTTTCATGTTGCGGTGCGGACTGACTTGTCAGGGCGACAAGCGGACCTCGACTCCGGCGTGCTGCAGAAGAGTGCGCATCGACTCATCGGCCGGCTGAATGTCGGGGGCACGGATTGCTATCGAGCGGCGTTCGAGGCATGGCTTCGGCCGGCCGCGTGACACGGGAGCGTGCCCGGCACGCGGCAGGCCGGCTTTTCGGCATAAGCGCAACTCGATGGTGATGGAAGATCGCGCGCGCCGTGTGCGAATTTACCGTCAGTCGACCCCTCTCGCCCGATCCTCCGCGAAGCGCTGCCGGAATGCGTCGAACGTATGCGTTTCGATCGCGTCGCGGATCTCGCTCATCAGTTGCAGGTAGTAGTGCAGGTTGTGGATCGTGTTGAGCTGCGCGCCGAGGATTTCGCCGACCCGGTGCAGGTGATGCAGGTAGCCGCGCGAGAAGTTCTGGCACGTGTAGCAGGTGCAGGTCGAATCGAGCGGCTTCAGCGAGTTCTTGTGCGTCGCGTTGCGGATCTTCACGTCGCCGAAGCGCGTGAACAGCCAGCCGTTGCGCGCGTTGCGGGTCGGCATCACGCAGTCGAACATGTCGATGCCGTTCGCGACGCCGTCGACCAGATCCTCCGGCGTGCCGACGCCCATCAGGTAGTGCGGCTTGCTGGCCGGCAGCTTCGGGCCCACGTGCCGCAGCACGCGCATCATGTCTTCCTTCGGCTCGCCCACCGACAGCCCGCCGATCGCGAGGCCGTGGAAGCCGAGTTCCGAGAGGCCCGCGAGCGATTCGTCGCGCAGATCCTCGAACATCCCGCCCTGGACGATCCCGAACAGCGCGTTAGGGTTGCCGAGCCGGTTGAATTCGTCGAGCGAGCGCTTCGCCCAGCGCAGCGACATGCGCATCGAGTCGGCCGCTTCCTTGTGCGTCGTCGGCACACCGTTGGTCGCGTACGGCGTGCATTCGTCGAACTGCATCACGATGTCCGAGTTCAGCACCTTCTGGATCTGCATCGACACTTCCGGCGACAGGAACAGCTTGTCGCCGTTGATCGGCGACGCGAACGTGACGCCGTCCTCGGTGATCTTGCGCAGGTCGCCGAGCGAGAACACCTGGAAGCCGCCGGAGTCGGTCAGGATCGGCTTGTTCCAGCCCATGAAGCCGTGCAGGCCGCCGTGCGCGTCGATCGTGTCGAGGCCCGGGCGCAGCCACAGGTGGAACGTGTTGCCCAGGATGATCTGGGCCTTGATCTCGTGCAGCTCGCGCGGCTGGATCGCCTTCACGGTGCCGTACGTGCCGACCGGCATGAAGATCGGCGTCTCGACCGTGCCGTGGTTGAGCTTCACGCGGCCGCGGCGCGCGTGGCCGTCGGTCGTCAGCAGTTCGAATTCGAGCCCGTTGGCGGGGCGGTCCTGCACGGGGGCGCTCGGATGAGCGTGCGTATCGTGGGATGAACCTTCGGTCATCGCGTCATTCTCCTTGCCACCGAAGAACAGTTCGGCGCATGTTGGAAACGCCGCCGGGCAGCCGGCGGCGGGGAAAGCGGGTGCGCGCCATCGTAGCGCGTACGGCGGGAAAACGGGGTAACAGCGCGCGGCGCGACCGCGCGGCACGCACCGGCTGCTGGCGATCGCAGGCCGGTGCGTGATCGCGCACGCCGCGCTTACGCGCCCGGCGCCTCCGGCGTGTCGCGCCGCGTGAGCAGCATCGCGTCGCCGTAGCTGAAGAACCGGTAGCGTTCTTCGATCGCGTGCCGGTACGCGGCGCGGATCGTCTCGACGCCCGCGAACGCGGACACCAGCATCAGCAGCGTCGATTTCGGCAGATGGAAATTCGTGACGAGCCGGTCGACCACGCGGAAACGATAGCCGGGCGTGATGAAGATGTCGGTCTCGGCCTGCGTCGCCGCGAGCGCGCGGCCGGCTTCGTCGGCCGAGCGCGCCGCGGCTTCGAGCGCGCGCATCGACGTCGTGCCGACCGCGATCACGTTGCCGCCGCGCGCACGCGTCGCGGCGATCTTGTCGACGAGCGACTGCGGCAGGTCGTACCACTCGCTGTGCATCTTGTGCTCGGCGATGTTCTCGACGCGCACCGGCTGGAACGTGCCGGCGCCGACGTGCAGCGTGAGCGTCGCGCGCTCGACGCCCATCGCGTCGAGCTTCTCCAGCAGGGGCTGGTCGAAATGCAGGCCGGCCGTAGGAGCAGCGACCGCGCCCGGGTTGCTCGCGTAGACCGTCTGGTAGCGCGTTTCGTCGGTCGCGTCGGGATCGTGCTCGATATACGGCGGCAGCGGCAGGCGGCCGTATTGCTCGATCAGGTCGAGGCACGGCGCGGGAAAGTGCAGCGTGAAGAACGGCTCGACGCGCTCGCCGACCGTCACGTCGAACGCATCGGCCAGACGCAGCGTCGTGCCGGCGCCCGGCGACTTGCTCGCGCGGATCTGCGCGAGCGCCGTGTGCGTGCCCGTCACGCGCTCGATCAGCACCTCGATCCTGCCGCCGCTGGCCTTCTGGCCGAAGAAACGCGCCTTCAGCACCTTGGTATCGTTGAACACGAGCAGGTCGCCGGGCGCGATGCACGCCGGCAACTCGGTGAAATGGCGGTCGACGAGGCGGGCGGGCTCGACGGTGCCGTCGACCTCGAGCAGGCGGCTCGCGGTGCGGTCGGGCAGCGCGGTTTGTGCAATCAGCTCGGGCGGCAGATTGAAATCGAAATCGGAAAGCGTGAACATGCGGGCTGGTTCGAAGCGGCCGGCGGGCGTCGCCGGCAGGGCGGAAACGCGTGATCGGGGCGCGCGAGCCGCTATGATGACGGGATGCGCGGCCTGGCCGGCGTCGTTCGTTCGGACGACGTGAAAGCCGCTATTGTACTTGCCTTGCGAAGCACCCAGACGATCCGATGCCCGTGTCACCACGCCGTTCCCCCGCTGCCGTTGCCGATTCCGCCGATCCGTTCGACGCGGACGATGCCGCCTCGTTAGCGCCGCCCGCAGCGGGCCCCGGCGCGCGCCGCGCCGGCCCGAAGCGCGGCGCCGACGGCCGGCTCGCGCAGCCCGCGGCGGCCGCGCCCGAGGCCGACGGCGCCGCCGCCGCGAGCGACGAAGCAGGCGCGGCCGGCGCGAAGCGCAAGAAGAAGCCGGCCGCCGACAAGCCGGTGAAAACCGCCGACAAGCTCGCGAAGCTCGGCCTCACGCGTTCGATCGATCTCGTGCTGCATCTGCCGATGCGCTACGAGGATGAAACCACGCTCACGCCGATCGGCGAGCTGTTGCCGGGCGGCATCGCGCAGACCGAAGGCGTCGTGTTCGACAACGAGGTCGCCTACCGGCCGCGCCGCCAGCTGGTCGTGAAGATCCAGGACGACGACGGCGAGCAGCTCGTGCTGCGCTTCCTGAATTTCTACGGGTCGCAGGTCAAGCAGATGGCCGTCGGCCAGCGGCTGCGCGTGCGCGGCGACGTGCGCGGCGGCTTTTTCGGGATGGAGATGGTGCATCCGGCCGTGCGCGTCGTCGAAGCCGACGCGCCGCTGCCGCAGGTGCTCACGCCCGTCTACCCGAGCACGGCCGGCGTATCGCAGGCGTACTTGCGCAAGGCGATCGAGAACGCGGTCGAGCGCACGCCGCTGCCCGAACTGCTGCCGCCGGAGATCCAGCGCGATTACCTGAAGCCGCTCGACGTGCCGACGCTCGAGCAGGCGGTGCGCATCCTGCACCATCCGCGCGTCGATTCCGACGAAGCCGCGCTGATGGACGGCTCGCATCCGGCGTGGACGCGCATCAAGTTCGAGGAGTTGCTCGCGCAGCAACTGTCGCTCAAGCGCGCGCACGAGGAGCGCCGCACGCGCGCCGCGCCCGCGATGCCGCGCCGCGGCGCGGCCGATGCCGATGCGCTGACGACGCGTTTCTACGCGGCGCTGCCGTTCACGCTGACCGGCGCGCAGGCGCGCGTCGTCGACGAAATCGCGCACGACCTCACGCTCGCGCACCCGATGCAACGCCTGCTGCAGGGCGACGTCGGCAGCGGCAAGACGGTCGTCGCCGCGCTGGCCGCCACGCAGGCGATCGACGCCGGCTACCAGGCCGCGCTGATGGCGCCCACCGAAATCCTCGCGGAGCAGCACGCGCGCAAGCTGCGCGCGTGGCTCGAGCCGCTCGGCGTGAAGGTCGCGTGGCTGGCGGGCAGCCTGAAGGCGAAGGAGAAACGCGCGGCGATCGAGGCGGCCGCGCTCGGCACCGCGCAGCTCGTGATCGGCACGCACGCGATCATCCAGGATACGGTCGAATTCGCGCGGCTCGGCCTCGTGATCGTCGACGAGCAGCACCGTTTCGGCGTCGAGCAGCGTCTCGCGCTGCGCGCGAAGGCGGCGAATGCGGCCAACGGCGCGCGCGACTTTCAGCCGCACCAGTTGATGATGTCGGCCACGCCGATCCCGCGCACGCTCGCGATGACGTACTACGCGGACCTCGAGGTGTCGACGATCGACGAGCTGCCGCCCGGCCGCACACCCGTGCTTACGCGCCTCGTCGGCGACGCGCGGCGCGACGAGGTGATCGCCCGCGTGCGCGAGGCCGCGCTGACCGGGCGCCAGGTGTACTGGGTGTGCCCGCTGATCGAGGAGAGCGAGACGCTGCAGCTGCAGACGGCCGTCGAAACCTACGAGACGCTCGCCGCCGCGCTCCCCGAACTGAAGGTCGGCCTCGTGCATGGCCGGCTGTCGCCGGCCGACAAGGCGGCCGTGATGGACGCGTTCACGCGCAACGAAGTGCAGCTGCTGGTCGCGACGACCGTGATCGAGGTCGGCGTCGACGTGCCAAACGCGTCGTTGATGGTGATCGAGCACGCGGAGCGCTTCGGCCTGGCGCAGCTGCACCAGTTGCGCGGCCGTGTCGGGCGCGGCACCGCGGCGTCGGTGTGCGTGCTGCTGTACACCGGGCCGCTGTCGATCGCCGGTCGCGAGCGGCTGAAGACGATGCGCGAGACGACCGATGGCTTCGAGATCGCGCGGCGCGACCTCGAAATCCGCGGGCCCGGCGAATTCCTCGGCGCGCGCCAGTCGGGCGCGGCGATGCTGCGCTTCGCGAACCTCGAGACCGACGGCTGGCTGATCGAGCCGGCCCGCGAGGCCGCGGCGCGGCTGATTGCCGCGTATCCCGAGGTCGTCACGCAGCATCTGGCGCGCTGGCTCGGCGCGCGCGAGCAGTACCTGAAGGCCTGATCCACCGGCTCGGGGCCGGATCGAACGCCACCGATCGACGCATCGCGATGCAGAGAAACTTGGCGAACCGGTGCCAACAGGTGTATAAATTAAACCTATCGCCTGTATATCTCTGATTGACCCACAATGACGCTGACTGAATTGAAATACATCGTCGCAGTCGCGCGCGAGCGGCATTTCGGCCGTGCGGCCGAAGCGTGCTTCGTGAGCCAGCCGACGCTATCGGTGGCGATCAAGAAGCTCGAAGACGAGCTCAACGTGCAGATTTTCGAGCGCGGCGCGAGCGAAGTGAGCGTGACGCCGATCGGCGACCAGATCGTCACCCAGGCGCAGCGCGTACTCGAGCAGACTTTCGCGATCAAGGAGATCGCGAAGCAGGGCAAGGACCCGCTCGTCGGCCCGTTCCGCCTCGGCGTGATCTACACGATCGGGCCGTACCTGCTGCCGACGCTCGTCAAGCAGATGATCCAGCGGGTGCCGCAGATGCCGCTGATGCTGCAGGAGAACTACACGCTGAAGCTGCTCGAACTGCTGAAGCAGGGCGAAATCGACGCCGCGATCATGGCGCTGCCGTTCCCCGAAACCGGCCTGATGGTGCGCCCGCTGTACGACGAGCCATTCGTCGTCGCGCTACCGGCCGGCCATCCGTGGGAGAAGCGCGACGAAATCGACGCCGAGGACCTGAAGCAGGAAACCATGCTGCTGCTCGGCAACGGCCACTGCTTCCGCGATCACGTGCTCGGCGTGTGTCCGGAGCTGATGCGCTTCTCGCAGACGGCCGACGGCATCCAGAAGACCTTCGAGGGCTCGTCGCTCGAGACGATCCGCCACATGGTCGCGAGCGGCGTCGGCATCACCGTGCTGCCGCGGATGTCGGTCGCCGAGATCGGCCCGCGCGCGAACGGCCCGGATGCCGAGCTGTTGTCGTACGTGCCGTTCAACGAACCGGTGCCCGACCGCCGCGTCGTGCTCGTATGGCGCAAGAGCTTCACGCGGATGCCGGCGATCGACGCGATCAGCGACGCAATTGCCGCGTGCGAGCTGCCGGGTGTCGCGAAGCTCGACATGCCGGCCACGATGAACTGACGCGCCTTCTGCATGCGCGTGTGGCGGCGTGATGAACGGGGTCGTGCGACCCCGTTTATTTTTCCCTATCAAATAGATTAAATTTATTAAATTCAAATAATTGATAGATTTATATAGAATCCTCACCATGGATCGGCATCGAGCCGACGTGCGGGATGCACGTTGAATGCAAGCGTCAAAGGAGGATGTCATCATGCGGTCGGTATTGCAGCACGCGCAGTGGAACGTCCCGTCGCGCGGGACAATCGTGCATCGCGCCAGGGCGGCGGTCCGCAGCCTGCGTCCGATTGCATTCGCGTACCTGGCGGATCGTGTGTATGGCGGATGAGTGCCGCCCCGCGCCGGTCTTGTGTTCCCCCGATTCACCTGCCGTCAAGCCATGACGGAGCATCGCATGTCCGATACCGGAAAAAACACCCGCCTCGCCGGCACGACGGCAGCCGGCGGCCGCTTCCCCGAGCGCCCCGCCTGCGGCGCGCGACAGCGGGAACGCGTGCGGAAGGCCGCGCACGACGTCCGGTAGCGCGACAGGAGAACCCGCCCGTTCTGTTTCTTACCCCCCGCAATGCTCCACGAACCGCGCCCGGCACGTGGGGGCCTACGAGCAAGTAAAGGAGAAAAAGCATGTCGAACGAATCGAAGTGCCCGTTCAACCACACCGCAGGCAGCGGCACGACGAACAAGGACTGGTGGCCGAATCAGCTGAACCTGAACGTCCTGCACCGGCATTCGGCGCTGTCCGATCCGATGGACCCGGATTTCGACTACGCAGAAGCGTTCAAGAAGCTGGATCTCGCCGCGGTGAAGCAGGACCTGCACGCGCTGATGACGACCTCGCAGGACTGGTGGCCGGCCGACTTCGGCCACTACGGCGGCCTGTTCGTGCGCATGGCGTGGCACAGCGCCGGCACCTACCGCACGGCCGACGGCCGCGGCGGCGCCGGCGGCGGGCAGCAGCGCTTCGCGCCGCTCAATAGCTGGCCGGACAACGTCAGCCTCGACAAGGCCCGCCGCCTGCTGTGGCCGATCAAGCAGAAGTACGGCCGCAACATCTCGTGGGCCGACCTGCTGATCCTGACCGGCAACGTCGCGCTCGAATCGATGGGCTTCAAGACCTTCGGCTATGCCGGCGGCCGCGTCGACACGTGGGAGCCGGACGACGTCTACTGGGGCTCGGAAAAGATCTGGCTGGAACTGAGCGGCGGCCCGAACAGCCGCTACACCGGCAAGCGCGAGCTCGAAAGCCCGCTCGCCGCGGTGCAGATGGGCCTCATCTACGTGAACCCGGAAGGCCCGGACGGCAACCCCGACCCGGTCGCCGCCGCGCACGACATCCGCGAGACGTTCGCGCGCATGGCGATGAACGATGAGGAAACGGTCGCGCTGATCGCGGGCGGCCACACGTTCGGCAAGACGCACGGCGCCGGCCCGGCGTCGAACGTCGGCCCCGAGCCGGAAGCCGCGGGCATCGAGCAGCAGGGCCTCGGCTGGAAGAGCACCTTCGGCACGGGCAAGGGCAAGGACACGATCACGAGCGGCCTCGAAGTCACGTGGACGTCGACGCCGACGCAGTGGAGCAACGATTTCTTCAAACACCTGTTCAGCTACGAATGGGAGCTCACGAAGAGCCCGGCCGGCGCGCACCAGTGGGTCGCGAAGGATGCCGACGAAGTGATTCCCGATGCGTACGACGCGTCGAAGAAACATCGCCCGACGATGCTGACGACCGACCTGTCGCTGCGTTTCGACCCGGCCTACGAAAAGATCTCGCGCCGCTTCTACGAGAACCCGGCCGAGTTCGCCGACGCGTTCGCACGCGCATGGTTCAAGCTCACGCACCGCGACATGGGCCCGCGCTCGCGCTATCTCGGCCCGGACGTGCCGGCGGAACACCTGCTGTGGCAGGACCCGATCCCGGCCGTCGATCACCCGCTGATCGACGCCGCCGACGTCGCCGCGCTCAAGGCGAAGGTGCTGGCCACCGGCCTGTCGGTGTCGCAGCTCGTGTCGACCGCATGGGCGTCGGCGGCGACGTTCCGCGGCTCGGACAAGCGCGGCGGCGCGAACGGCGCGCGCATTCGTCTCGCGCCGCAGAAGGACTGGGAAGTGAACCAGCCGGCGGCGCTCGCGGCGGTGCTCGAAACGCTCGAAGGCGTGCAGAAGGCGTTCAACGATGCGCAGACGGACGGCAAGAAGGTGTCGCTGGCCGACCTGATCGTGCTGGCCGGCGCGGCCGGCGTCGAGCAGGCCGCGAAGAACGCGGGTGTCGCGATCACGGTGCCGTTCGCGCCGGGCCGGATGGATGCGTCGCAGGAAGAAACCGACGTCGACGCGATGGCCGTGCTCGAGCCGGTGGCGGACGGGTTCCGCAACTACCTGAAGCACGCGTACAAGACGCCGGCCGAGGCGCTGCTGGTCGACAAGGCGCAGCTGCTGACGTTGACGGCGCCGGAGATGACGGTACTCGTCGGCGGCTTGCGCGTGCTCGGCGCGAACGTCGGCGACTCGAAGCACGGCGTGTTCACCGATCGTCCGGGCACGCTGACGAACGATTTCTTCGCGAACCTGCTCGACATGGGTACGGAGTGGAAGCCGGTGTCGGGCGCGAACGACGTGTTCGAGGGGCGCGACCGTGCGACGGGGGCGGTCAAGTGGACGGGCACGCGCGTCGACCTGATCTTCGGCTCGCACTCGCAGTTGCGCGCGCTGGCCGAGGTGTACGGCAGCGCGGATGCGAAGGAGAAGTTCGTGCGCGACTTCGTCGCCGCCTGGAACAAGGTGATGAACCTCGACCGCTTCGATCTCGCGTGAACCCGGCCGCATCCTGATGCGGTGATGCAGTCACGCAGTAACGTGAAGCGGCCGGTCGAACGACCGGCCGTTTCTTCTCTGAACGATGTCTTGTCGAAGGAGTGACGACCATGACCCAGATGATGCTCAACGTGCGCGCCGCGGCGTCGCCCATTCTGCGATCGCCGGTCGAGCTGGCGCGTTACGCCGTCGGCTTCGCGATCGTCGTCGGCGGGGCGGCGGAACTGGTCTCGCAGGCGCTGCACGCGCTCGGGCCGTTCATGTCGATCGCCGGCGGTTGAGTGCGGCGACGCCTTCGCGACGTTAAACTGGCGAGTCGCGAACGGATGCCGCGCGACGCGGCATGCGGCTTGCTCGACGCATTTTCGCCGGTTCAACATTTCGAATGAGGAGTCTCGAAGATGGCCAAGAAAGGCAACGCCACGCAAATCAACATCGGCATCAGCGACAAGGACCGCAAGAACATCGCGGACGGCCTGTCGCGCCTGCTTGCCGATACGTTTACGCTGTACCTGAAGACCCACAATTTCCACTGGAACGTGACCGGACCGATGTTCAACACGCTGCACCTGATGTTCGAGGAGCAGTACAACGAACTGTGGCTCGCGGTCGATTCCGTTGCCGAGCGCATTCGCACGCTGGGCGTCGTCGCGCCCGGCACGTTCGCCGATTTCGCGAAACTGTCGTCGGTGCCCGAAGCGAAGGGCGTGCCGGCCGCCGAGGACATGATCCGCCAGCTCGTCGAAGGGCACGAGGCGGTCGTGCGCACCGCGCGCGAGATCTTCCCGATCGCCGACGCGGCGAGCGACGAGCCGACCGCCGACCTGCTGACCCAGCGTCTGCAGACGCATGAAAAGACCGCATGGATGCTGCGGTCGCTGCTCGCGTAAGCTTCGCGCTGCCGCGGACTTCAGGCCGGCCCGATGCCGGCCGGTCTCGAATCTGTCCCCTGATCGATGCGTGCGACCGTGTGGCCACGCGCGGCGGGCCTCGGCGGCCAGCCGGCCCGCCTAGGCCGCTGGCCGCGGGTCGCGCCGACATGACGCGGAGCACCGCTCGGCTCTAAAATGCCGGGATTCCCTTCCCGGTGCTTCACCATGCTTGCCCGCTTCCCCCTGTATCTGCGGCTCGTCCGGATGGACAAGCCGATCGGCAGCCTGCTGCTGCTGTGGCCGACGCTCAACGCGCTGTGGATCGCATCGGACGGCCACCCGCGCTGGCCGCTGCTCGTAATCTTCGTGCTCGGCACGCTGCTGATGCGCTCCGCCGGCTGCGCGATGAACGACTACGCCGACCGCGATTTCGACCGCCACGTGAAGCGCACGGCCGACCGGCCGCTGACGTCGGGCAAGATCCGGGCGTGGGAAGCCGTCGCGATCGCGGTCGGGCTGTCGTTCATCGCGTTCCTGCTGATCCAGCCGCTCAATACGCTGACGAAGGAACTGTCGGTCGTCGCGCTGTTCGTCGCCGGTTCCTATCCGTTCATGAAACGCTTCTTCGCGATTCCGCAGGCGTATCTGGGCATCGCGTTCGGCTTCGGCATCCCGATGGCGTTCGCGGCGGTGCAGGACACGGTGCCGGTACTGGCCTGGGTGATGCTGGTCGCGAACATCTTCTGGTCGGTCGCGTACGACACCGAATATGCGATGGTCGACCGCGACGACGACATCAAGATCGGCATCCGCACGTCGGCGCTGACGTTCGGCCGCTTCGACGTCGCGGCAGTCATGCTGTGTTACGCGGTGACGCTCGGCATCTACGTGTGGATCGGCGTGACGCTGGGTTTCGGCCTCGCGTACTGGGCGGGCTGGGCGGCGGCGGTCGGCTGCGCGCTGTATCACTACACGCTGATCAAGGATCGCGAACGGATGCCGTGCTTCGCGGCGTTCCGCCACAACAACTGGCTCGGCGGCGTGTTGTTCGCGGGCATTGCCGTGCAGTACGCGCTGGCCGGTCATTGAACGACGCTGCGCGTGTCTTTGCACGCAACGCTGGACGTAAAAAAAGCGACCGTCGGGCCGCTCTTTTTACGTCCAGCGCCGGCAAAACCGGCGCCGCTGTTGCGCTTACGCGCGGCCGAGCTCGTCGCCCATTTCCTTCGCGCGCGCTTCGGCCGCGAGCGCGCCGCGCACGATCGCTTCCTTCACGCCCTGCGCGTCGAACGCCGCGAGCGCGGCGGCCGTCGTGCCGCCTTTCGACGTCACGCGTTCGCGCAGCACGCTCGCCGGTTCGCCCGACTGCGCGGCGAGCTGCGCGGCGCCGGTGAACGTCGCGACCGCGAGCGCACGGCCCTGCTCGTCGTTCATGCCGAGGCGGCGCGCGGCTTCCTGCAGCGCTTCGATGAAATAGAACACGTACGCGGGGCCGCTGCCCGAAATCGCGGTGACCGCGTCGAGCTGCGATTCGTCGTCGAACCATACGATCTCGCCGACCGCGCCGAGCACGGTCGATGCGAGTTCGCGGCCCGCGGCGTCGACGCCCGGCAGCGCGGCCAGGCCCGTGACGCCCATGCCGACCAGCGCGGGCGTGTTCGGCATCGTGCGCACGACGCGCGCGTAGCCGCCGAGCCAGCGGGCGAGATCCGTGCCGCGGATGCCGGCCGCGATGCTGATCACGAGCTGCGATTTCAGGTGCGGCGCGAGCGCCTGCGCGACGTCGTGCAGCACCTGCGGCTTCACCGCGAGCACGATCGCGTCGTAGTCGGCGAGCGTCGCGTCGATCGCCGCGCCGGTGCGCACGCCGAATTGCTGCGCCGCGCGCGCGCGGACGTCGTCGTTGATGTCGATGGCATACAGGCCGTCCGCGGCGACGCCGCGCTTGATCAGGCCGCCGATCAGGGCCGCGGCCATGTTGCCGCCGCCGATGAATGCGATTTTCATGATGTCGGGAATGAGCGAGTGAATGAACGGAAAGGCGGAAAAGGGCGCGGCGTTCAGTGCGCGTAATCGCGCGCGCCGAAGATCGCGGTGCCGATGCGCACGATCGTCGCGCCCTCGAGCACAGCCGCCTCGATATCGGCGGACATGCCCATCGACAGCGTGTCGAGCGGCAGGCCGTCGGCGCGCAACGCGTCGAACAGCGCGCGCAGCGCGCGATGCGGCGCGCGTTGCGCGGCGGTGTCGCCGGCCGGTTCGGGAATCGCCATCAGGCCGCGCAGCCGCAGGGACGGCAGCGCGGCGACCGCCCGCGCCACCTCCGCCACGTCGGCCGGCGCGACGCCGCTCTTCGACGCCTCGCCGCTGATGTTCACCTGCACGCACACGTTGAGCGGCGGCAGGTGGGCGGGGCGCTGCTCGGACAGGCGCTGGGCGATTTTCAGCCGGTCGACCGAATGGACCCAGTCGAAGCGCTCGGCGACGGGGCGCGTCTTGTTCGATTGCAGCGGCCCGATGAAATGCCATTCGAGGCTCGCGCGCAGGTCGGCGAGCGCGTCGATCTTGTCGATCGACTCCTGCACGTAGTTTTCGCCGAACGCGCGCTGCCCGGCCGCATGCGCGGCGCGCACGTCGTCGGCCGGAAACGTCTTCGACACGGCGAGCAGCGAGACGGTGGCGGGGTCGCGGCCGGCCGCGCGGGCGGCGTCGGCGATGCGGCGGTGAACGGAGTCGAGACGGGCGGCGAGATCGGACATGACGGGCACGAAAGCGGGCACGGAGGCAGCACGGAAGCGGGTATGAAGCCGATGCGCGGCGACGCGCCGCGCATCGATCCGCTCATTATACGGACGGCGCGCGCGTGAACAGGCCCTAACCGTACAGCAGATGCTCGACGAGCTGGACCCAGTGGGCGACCGGCACCTGCGTGCCGCTTTGCAGATGCGCGATGCAGCCGATGTTGCCGGACACGATCATCTGCGGCTCGAGCGCTTGCAGCTTCAGCAGCTTCTGCTTGCGCAACCGGTACGACAGCGACGGCTGCGTCAGCGAGTAGGTACCGGCCGAGCCGCAGCACAGGTGGCTGTCGGCCGGCAGCCGCACGTCGATGCCGAGCGTCTCCAGCAGGCGCTCGACCTTGCCGCGCGACTGCTGGCCGTGCTGCAGCGTGCATGGCGGGTGGTAGGCGACCGTATGGATCGCGCGGCGCCGCGCGATCGTCGCGAGCTCGGCCTCGAACGCGAGCAGCACGTCGGAGATGTCGCGGGTCAGCGACACGATGCGCCGGGCCTTCTCCGCGTAGGCCGGATCGTCGCGCAGCAGGTGCGCGTATTCGAGCACCGTCGCGCCGCAGCCCGACGCGTTCATCACGATCGCCTCGACGCCCTGTTCGACGTGCGGCCACCACGCGTCGATGTTGCGGCGCGCATCGTCGAGCGCCTCGTCGTGATAGTTCAGGTGCAGGCGAATCGCGCCGCAGCAGCCCGCGTCGGGCGCGACGACCGTCTCGATGCCGAGCGCGTCGAGCACGCGTGCGGTCGCGATGTTGATGTTCGGCAGCATCGACGGCTGCACGCAGCCGCCGAGCATCAGCATCTTGCGCGTATGCGTGCGGTGCGGCCATTCGAGCAGCCGCGTGCGCGGCGGCACCTTGTCGCGCAGCCGCTTCGGCAGCAGCGGCCGCACGTGCTGGCCGAGCCGCATCACCGGCGAGAACAGCGCCGCGTTCGGCACGACGCTCGCGAGCACGCGGCGCATCAGTCGCTGCTGCGCGGGGCGCTGCACCTGCGCCTCGACGTGCTTGCGCCCGATCTCGACGAGCCGGCCGTACTGAACGCCGGACGGGCAGGTCGTCTCGCAACTGCGGCACGTGAGGCAGCGGTCGAGATGCTGTTGCGTGCTGCGCGTGACGGCGGCGCCCTCGACCATCTGCTTGATCAGGTAGATGCGGCCGCGCGGGCCGTCGAGTTCGTCGCCGAGCAGTTGATAGGTCGGGCAGGTCGCGGTGCAGAACCCGCAGTGCACGCACTTGCGCAGGATCGCGTCGGCCTCGTCGCCGTCGGGCGTGTTGCGGATGAAATCGGCGAGGTTCGTTTGCATCCAGCCCTCAGAGTTCAGGGTAAAGCCGGCCGCGATTGAAGATGCGCGCGGGATCGAACGCGCTCTTCAGCCCGCGGTGGATCTTCATCATCGGCGCGGGCAGCGGCGTGAACACGCCCGCGCTGCGGTCGTAGGTGTCGCCCGCGCGGAACAGCGTCGCATGGCCGCCGGCCTGCTTCGCGCTCATGCGCACGGTTTGCGCGTCGGCGTCGGTGATCCACCAGCGCTGCGCGCCGCCCCATTCCATCAACTGGGTGCCGGGCAGGTGCATCGGTTCGGTGATCGACGGCAGCGACAGGCGCCACAGCGCATAGCCGGGCGGGATGCCGTTGAAGAACGGATCGGTGTGTTCGCGCACGCCGGACCAGAAGCGCTCGGCCTCGACCGCGTCGACGACCTCGCCGCCGAGCAGCGTTTTCGCGGATTTCACCGCGGCTTCCGCGCCCGACAGGCGCAGCACGAGCGTGCCGTTGCGCCACGCGCTCGCGCTCACGGGCAGCGGATGGCCGCCCCATTCGTTGAGCTTGCGCACCGCGTCGGTCGCGGTCATCTCGAACTTCAGCGTGACTTCGGCGACGGGCATCGGCAGCACCTTGATCGACAGGTCGAGCATCAGCCCGAGCGTGCCGAGCGCGCCGGCCATCAGCCGCGACACGTCGTAGCCGGCGACGTTCTTCACGACCTGCCCGCCGAAGCGCAGCATGTCGCCGCGGCCGTTCATCAGCGTGACGCCGAGCACGAAATCGCGCGGGGCGCCGCAGGTGGCGCGGCGCGGGCCCGCGAGCCCGGCCGCGACGCAGCCGCCGACGGTGGCCGCGCGGCCGAAATGCGGCGGCTCGAACGGCAGCATCTGGCCGCACTCGGCGAGGACGGTTTCAAGCTGCGCGAGCGGCGTGCCCGCGCGGACCGTGACGACGAGTTCGGCCGGGTCGTACGACACGATGCCCTGAAACGCACGCGTGTCGAGTATTTCGCCCTCGAGCGCCTGGCCGTACCAGTCCTTGGTGCCGCCGCCGCGAATCCGCAGCGGCCGGCCGTCGGCACTGGCGGCGCGGATGCGCTCGGCCCATCCGGCGACGATGTCGTCCTCTTCCATGTTCCGTTGCTTTCTCGTCTCGTTGTCCGGTCGATTGTACCGGGGTGGCGCGATTGCACATCGCGACTATCCCTAAGCCCCATCGCGGTTGCGGCACGCCGGCGCCGGCGCGCAAACGCGCCGAGCGGGTACGGCAGAGCCCCGTACCGCGGCCGCCGATGCGCGCCGCGGCCCGCACGCCGCTCAGAAGCGCGGCAGGTCGGGGTGTGGCAGCAGCCCGCCGCGCACGTGCTGGCGGCCATATTCGGCGCAGCGCGCGCGGGTGGGGATGCCCTTGTCCGGGTTCAGCAGCCCGGCCGGATCGAACGCGCGCTTGACCGCGAAGAACGCGTCGCGCTCCTGCGGCGAGAACTGCACGCACATCGAATTGAGTTTTTCGATGCCGACACCGTGCTCGCCCGTCACGCTGCCGCCGAATTCCACGCAGCATTCGAGGATTTCCGCGCCGAACTGCTCGGCGCGGTGCAGTTCGTCCGGATCGTTCGCGTTGTACAGGATCAGCGGATGCATGTTGCCGTCGCCGGCATGGAACACGTTGATGCAGCGCAGCCCGTAGCGCGTCTCGAGGTGCTCGATGCGCGCGAGCAGCGGGCCGATCGCGCGGCGCGGCACGGTGCCGTCCATGCAGTAGTAATCGGCGGAAATACGGCCGGCGGCCGGGAACGCGTTCTTGCGGCCGGACCAGAAGCGCAGCCGCTCGTGTTCGTTGCGCGACACCTGGATGCGCGTCGCGCCGTGCTCGCGCAGCACGGCCGTCATCCGCACGATTTCCTCGGCGACTTCTTCCGGCGTGCCGTCCGATTCGCACAGCAGGATCGCCTTCGCGTCGAGGTCGTAGCCCGCGTGCGTGAACGCCTCGACGGCCTGCGTGGCCGGCTTGTCCATCATCTCGAGCCCGGCCGGGATGATGCCCGACGCGATGATCGCAGCCACTGCCTCGCCGCCTTTCACCACGTCGTCGAAGCTCGCCATCACGAGCTGCGCGGTCTGCGGCTTCGGGATCAGCCGCACCGTGACCTCGGTGACGATCGCGAACATCCCTTCGCTGCCGATCATCACCGCGAGCAGGTCGAGGCCCGGCATGTCGAGCGCGAGCGAGCCGAATTCGACGATCTCGCCGTCGATCGTCACCGCGCGCACGCGCATCACGTTGTGCACGGTCAGCCCGTATTTCAGGCAATGGACGCCGCCGGAATTTTCCGCGACGTTGCCGCCGATCGTGCAGGCGATCTGCGACGACGGATCGGGTGCGTAATACAGGCCGTACGGCGCGGCCGCTTCCGAGATCGCGAGATTGCGCACGCCTGGCTGCACGATCGCCGTGCGCGCGTACGGGTCCACTTCGACGATACGCGTGAAGCGCGCGAGCGACAGCACGACGCCGAGCGCGATCGGCAGCGCGCCGCCCGACAGGCTCGTGCCGGCGCCGCGCGGCACGATCGGCACTTCCATGCGGCGGCAGATCTGCACGATCCGCTGCACCTGCGACTCCGTCTCCGGCAGCGCGACCGCGAGCGGCAGCCGGCGGTAGGCGGACAGGCCGTCGCATTCGTACGGCGCCGTGTCCTCGTCGCGGTACAGCAGGCAGTGGGTCGGCAGCACGGCCATCAGCGCCTGCACGATTTCGCGCTGGCGCTGCGCGCGGGCGGCGCTCGACAGTTCGACGGGAGCGTTCATGGGGTCTCCTGCGTGGGGCGCGACGTCGCGCCGCCGTGTCAGCACGTGAAAATCTTGCCCGGATTCATCAGGTTGCGCGGATCGAGCGCGAGCTTGATCGCGCGCATCGTGTCGATCGCGTTGTCGCCGTGCTCCTTCGGCAGGAAGCGCATCTTGTGCAGCCCGACGCCGTGCTCGCCGGTGCAGGTGCCGCCCAGGCGCAGCGCACGCTCGACGATCCGGTCGTTGATGTGTTCGGCTTCGGCCAGTTCCTCCGGCTTGTCGGGATCGATCAGGATCGCGACGTGGAAATTGCCGTCGCCGACGTGGCCGACGATCGGGCAGGGCAGCGACGACGCACGCAGGTCGACCTCGGTTTCCTCGACGCACGCGGCGAGCTGCGAGATCGGCACGCATACGTCGGTCGTCACCGCGCGGCAGCCGGGCTTCAGCTGAAGCATCGCGAAATACGCGTTGTGGCGCGCGGACCAGAGCCGCGTGCGATCCTCGGGGCGCGTCGCCCATTCGAAGCCCTGGCCGGCGTTCTGGCCGGCGAGCGCCTGCACGAGTTCGGCCTGTTCCTTCACGCCGGCCTCGGTGCCGTGGAATTCGAAGAACAGCGTCGGCGCTTCGGCGAGCGTCAGGTTCGAGTGACGGTTGATCGAGCGCACCGCGAGTGCATCGACGAATTCGACGCGCGCGATCGGCACGCCGATCTGGATCGTCTCGATCACTGTGCGCACCGCGTCACCCATGGTCGGGAACGTGCAGATCGCGGCCGACACGGCCTCGGGCAGCGGGTGCAGGCGCAGCGTGATCTCGGTGATCACGCCGAGCGTGCCTTCGGACCCGACGAACAGACGCGTGAGGTCGTAGCCGGCCGACGACTTGCGCGCGCGCGAGCCGGTTTTCACCACGCGGCCGTCCGCGAGCACCGCGGTGAGGCCGAGCACGTTCTCGCGCATCGTGCCGTAGCGCACGGCGTTGGTGCCGGAGGCGCGGGTCGCGGTCATCCCGCCGATGCTGGCGTCGGCGCCCGGATCGATCGGGAAGAACAGGCCGGTGTCGCGCAGCGCGTCGTTGAGCGCCTTGCGCGTGATGCCCGGCTCGACCGTCACGGTCAGGTCTTCGGCGTTGATCGACAGCACACGGTTCATTTCCGACAGGTCGAGCGACACGCCGCCGCGTACCGCGAGCAGGTGGCCTTCGAGCGACGAGCCGGCGCCGTACGGGATCAGCGGCACGCCGTAGAGCGAGCACAGCGACACGACTTCGCGCACGTCGTCGGTGCTGCGCGCGAACACGACGGCGTCGGGCAGTTGCGGGTCGAACGGGGATTCGTCGCGGCCGTGATGGGCGCGGACCGCGTCGGCGGTCGACACGCGCTCGCCGAAGGCGGCGCGCAGCGCATCGAGCATGGCGGGGGGCAGCGGGCGGCGCGTGGCGGCCGGCGGGGCAGGGTGATTCACGAATGTCTCCTGACTGCTTGTCGTACTGTCGGCTCATTCTACGCCGTAACGTCCGCTGCGCCTCGCGCCGCGGGCTGCGATAATCGCGTTCCAGCCAACCGGGCCGCGTGGCGGCCGCGCACGAGAGGACATTCGCATGGGCAACCGCTTGAGCAAGATCGCGACGCGCACGGGCGACGACGGCACCACCGGCCTCGGCGACGGACGGCGCATCGGCAAGGACGACGCGCGGATCGCCGCGATCGGCGACGTCGACGAACTGAACTCAAATCTCGGCGTGCTGCTGGCCGAGGCGCTGCCGGACGACGTGCGCACCGCCCTCGTCACGATCCAGCACGACCTGTTCGATCTCGGTGGCGAGCTGTGCATCCCCGGCCACGCAGTGCTCGACGATACGCATCTCGCGCGCCTCGACCAGTGGCTCGCCGACTACAACGCGACGCTGCCGCCGCTGAAGGAATTCATCCTGCCGGCCGGCTCGCGCGCGGCGTCGCTCGCGCACGTCTGCCGAACCGTGTGCCGCCGCGCGGAGCGCTCGATCGTCGCCCTCGGGCGCGGCGACACGCTCAATGATGCGCCGCGGCGGTACGTGAACCGGCTGTCCGACCTGCTGTTCGTGCTGGCGCGCGTGCTGAACCGCGTCGACGGTGGCGCCGACGTGCTGTGGGAGCGCGGGCGCGTCCGCTAGCCAACCGTCACGCTTGTTGCGCGCTGCGACAATTTGCCCGAGGGGTGTTCGTTTTTAAACAAGTATCGTATGTGCATGTTTAACGGAGAACGAACATGACCCACCTCACCGCCGACCAGATGGCCCGTGTGAAGGCCACCGCCCCCGTCCTCGCCGAGCACGGCGCGACGATCACGAAGCACTTCTACCAGCGCATGTTCGCGCGTCATCCGGAACTGAAGAACCTGTTCAACCAGACGCACCAGAAGACCGGCAGCCAGCCCGAGACGCTCGCGAAGGCCGTCTACGCGTATGCGGCGAACATCGACAATCTGGGCGCGCTGGGCGGCGCGGTGTCGCGCATCTCGCACAAGCACGCGAGCCTGAACATCCGTCCCGAGCATTACCCGATCGTCGGCGAGAACCTGCTCGCGGCGATCGTCGAAGTGCTCGGCGACGCGGTCGATGCCGGCACGCTCGAAGCGTGGCGCGTCGCGTACGGCCAGCTCGCGCAGATTTTGATCGGCGCCGAGGCCGACCTGTACGCGAATGCCGCGTGGAGCGGCTTCCGCCCGTTCAAGGTCGCGCGCAAGGTGCGTGAAAGCGACGAGATCACGTCGTTCTACCTGACGCCCGCCGACGGCGGCGAAGCGCCGACGTTCGAGCCGGGCCAGTACATCACGGTGAAGCGCTTCGTCGGCGATCTCGGCGTCGACCAGCCGCGTCAGTACAGCTTGTCCGACGCGCCGCATGGCAAGTGGCTGCGCATCTCGGTGAAGCGCGAGGCCGGCAAGCCGGAAGCGATCCCGGCCGGCAAGGTGTCGACGCTGATGCACGACGGCGTGGAAGAGGGCGCGATCGTCGAGGCGACCGCGCCGATGGGGGACTTCTCGCTGAAGCGCGAGGCCGATACGCCGGTCGTGCTGATCTCCGGCGGCGTCGGCATCACGCCGATGATGTCGATGGCGTCGACGCTGATCGCCGAAGGCAGCAAGCGCGACGTGCGCTTCATCCACGCATGCCGTTCGGGCGCGGTGCACGCATTCCGCGACTGGCTGAACGACGCGGTGCGCGAGCATGCGAACGTCAAGCGCACGGTGCTGTACGAGCTGGTCGGTCCGAACGATCGTGCCGGTGTCGATCACGACCTCGAAGGCCGCCTCACGCAGGAGCGTGTGAAGCAGTACGCGCTGGTGCCGGATGCCGATTACTACATCTGCGGCCCGATCGCGTTCATGAAGGCGCAACGCGACGCGCTGGTCGCCCTCGGCGTCGCGCCGGAACGCGTGAACACGGAAATCTTCGGGTCGGGCGCGCTCGAGTGAGGTCCGGCGGCCGGTTTCGGCCAATGCAACGATGCAATGACGAAGCCCGGCGCGAGCCGGGCTTTTTACTTGCGGCGCCTTGGGGCGACTTCAGGCGCGCAACATCAGCGTTGCGTGGTAGCGCCACATCTTCGGATCGGCACTGACGAGCGGCATGCCTTCATGGAGTGCCTGCGCGACCATCACGCGGTCGAACGGATCGGCATGGTCCGGGAAATCCGGCAACGCGGCGACTGCCTCGGCGTGATCGCTGCTGATCGGCAACTCCGCAAAACCTGCCAGCCGAAATGCCGAACGCGCATCTCTCGGATGGACGGGCAGATTGCCTTTGCGGTACTTGATCGCGATTTCCCAAATCGACGCGGCGCTGACGTACAGCGTGTTTTGGGGATGTTCGATCAACGCGGCCGCGGCTGCCGAAAGTTGCGGTGCGCCTTCGGCCGCCCAGAGCGCGATGTGCGTATCGAGCAGCAGCTTCACGGTGCAAGCCCATGGTCCGAGCTGGCATCGAAGTCGGCGGCGATCGATTCATCGCCGGCATTGAATGCCTCGACGCTTGTCGGAATGTTCAGTCCGGCAAGCAACTGACGGGCTGCGCCGATCCGCTTCGGCGCGGTGTACGGAACGATCCGGGCGACCGGATGACCATTGCGCGCGATCACGACTTCGGCTTCGCGCCCCGATTCAAGCGCTTCCACGAGGCTGGAAAGCCGCGACTTGGCATCGTGCATGTTGACGGTCGACATGATCGATCCTCTGGTTAGCTAGATGATGTTAGCTAGTCTAGCAGAGCAACACGCCGACCGCAGGCTGGCCGTACGGCCAATTCGGCGCCAGGCGGGGCCATACGATCAACCTGGCGGCGTTTCTTCAGTTCCCGCTGCCGCGCGCGACGCGCCGCGCCTTCACCGATTCCGCGAGGCCTTCGAGCACCTTCACGCTGTCGTCCCACGCGATGCACGCGTCGGTGATGCTCTGGCCGTAGGTCAGCGCGCAGCCTTCCTTCAGGTCCTGGCGGCCCTCGACGAGGTGCGACTCGATCATCACGCCGACGATGCGCTCGTCGCCGGCCGCGATCTGGCGGCCGATGTCCGCGCACACGGGGATCTGGTTCTCGTGCTTCTTCGAGCTGTTCGCGTGGCTCGCGTCGATCATCAGGCGCGCGGCGAGGCCGGCCTTGCCGATGTCCGCGCAGGCGGCGTTCACGCTGTCCGCGTCGTAGTTCGGCGTCTTGCCGCCGCGCAGGATCACGTGGCAGTCCTCGTTGCCGGCCGTCGACACGATCGCCGAATGGCCTCCCTTCGTCACCGACAGGAAATGGTGCGGCTGCGACGCGGCCTTGATCGCGTCGACCGCGATCTTCACGTTGCCGTCGGTGCCGTTCTTGAAGCCGACCGGGCACGACAGCCCCGATGCCAGCTCGCGGTGCACCTGCGACTCGGTCGTGCGCGCGCCGATCGCGCCCCACGAGATCAGGTCGGCGATGTACTGCGGGCTGATCATGTCGAGGTATTCGGTCGCGGCCGGCAGCCCCATTTCGTTGATCTGCAGCAGCAGCTCGCGCGCGGTACGCAGCCCTTCGTTGATCTTGAAGCTGTTGTCCAGATGCGGATCGTTGATGAGCCCCTTCCAGCCGACCGTCGTGCGCGGCTTCTCGAAGTACACGCGCATCACGATTTCCAGTTCGCCCTTGAAGCGCTCGCGCTCCTTCACGAGCCGGCCCGCGTATTCGATCGCCGCCTTCGTGTCATGGATCGAGCACGGCCCGATCACGACGATCAGCCGGTCGTCCATCCCGTGCAGGATGCGGTGCATCGACTGGCGCGCGTGGTAGATCAGCTCGGACGCGGCTTCGGAGCACGCGAATTCGCGGATCAGGTGGGCGGGCGGCGTGAGTTCCTTGAGTTCGCGAATGCGGACGTCGTCGGTGTTGTGCGGGGGCATGCTGTTTCTCCTTGGTTCCGGGCGCCGTTCGGTCAGTGCGCGTGCGGCAGATTCATCAATTCAGGCAATTCAGTGGTGCCGGTCGGGGCTGCGGGCCGCTGCGGCGGCGACCGGCTGGCGAAGGGCGAAAAAAAACCGCCGGGTTCGCCGGCGGTTTTTTCGGGAATTTCGGTTGCGCTTCACGCGCCATCAACCCTCTCGATCCGCCAGCGGTCTGAGATACCAAAAAAAGTAAAAGTAAAACTTGGCGGACATGACGGAAATTCGGCTCGTCAAAAAAGTTGATTCGGAATTTATACCCGGTCAGCGCGCGGCTGGCAACCGGGGGTGCTCAAAAATGCGGACAACCCGCGCGTTTTCATCGAAATGCGCGGATTGTCTGCGCCGCGATGCGGTTATGCCGTACCGCCGACCGTCATCTTGTCGATCCGCAGGGTCGGCTGGCCGACGCCGACCGGCACGCTCTGGCCTTCCTTGCCGCATACGCCGACGCCCGTGTCGAGCGACATGTCGTTGCCGATCATGCTCACGTACTTCAGCGACTCCGGGCCGCTGCCGATCAGCGTCGCGCCCTTCACCGGGTAGGTGACCTTGCCGTTCTCGATCATGTACGCCTCGGACGCCGAGAACACGAACTTGCCGTTCGTGATGTCGACCTGGCCGCCGCCGAAGTTCACCGCGTACAGGCCGTTCTTCACCGACGCGATGATTTCCTGCGGGTCCTTGTCGCCGTTGAGCATGTACGTGTTCGTCATGCGCGGCATCGGCAGCGCCGCGTACGACTCGCGCCGCGCGTTGCCCGTGACCGGCATCTTCATCAGGCGCGCGTTCAGCGTGTCCTGGATGTAGCCCTTCAGGATGCCGTCCTCGATCAGCGTCGTGCACTGCGTCGGGTTGCCTTCGTCGTCGATGTTCAGCGAGCCGCGGCGGTTCGGCAGCGTGCCGTCGTCGACCACCGTCACACCCTTCGCGGCGACCTGCTCGCCGATCCGGCCCGCGAACGCGGACGAGCCCTTGCGGTTGAAGTCGCCTTCGAGCCCGTGGCCGATCGCCTCGTGCAGCAGCACGCCCGGCCAGCCCGGGCCGAGCACGACCGTCATCGCGCCGGCCGGCGCGGGGCGGGCGTCGAGGTTGACGAGCGCCGCGTGCACGGCGTCGTCGACGTAGCGCGACAGGACTTCGTCGGTGAAGTAGCCGTAGTCGAAGCGGCCGCCGCCGCCGCCCGAGCCGATCTCGCGGCGGCCGTTCTGTTCGGCGATCACCGTGACCGACACGCGCACGAGCGGGCGGATGTCGGCCGCGAGCGCGCCGTCGCTGCGCGCGACGAGCACGACGTCGTATTCGCCGGCGAGGCCGGCCATCACCTGCGTGACGCGCGGGTCGCGCCCGCGCGCCATCTGTTCGATGCGTTCGAGCAGCTTGACCTTGGCCGTCGCGTCGAGCGACGCGAGCGGGTCGGACGGCAGGTACAGGTCGCGGCCCGAGATGCCCGTCAGCGACGTGGCTGCCTTGATCTTCTGTCGGCCGCCGCCGGCCGCCGCGATCGCCTTGGTGGCGGCAGCGGCTTGCGCGATCGCTTCGGGCGACAGGTCGTCCGAGTACGCGAACGCGGTGCGGTCGCCCGCGACCGCGCGTACGCCGACGCCCTGGTCGATGCTGAAGCTGCCCGATTTGACGATGCCTTCCTCGAGGCTCCATGCCTCGCTGCGGGTCGCCTGGAAATACAGGTCCGCGTAATCGACGCGATGCGTGAAGATGTCGGCGATCGTGCGCGTGAGCAGGCTTTCGTCGAGGCCGTACGGCGTGAGCAGGATGTCCTTCGCCAGCGCGAGGTTGCGGATGCCGGGTTCGATGATGTTCATGCGGATATCGGGAGTTCTCAAAAAAGTTGTCGGGTGCTGCCGGGCAGATGGGTGGGCCGCGCGGCGTTTCAAGCGGTGCGGCGGATTCAGGTCAGCACGCGGTGCCGCCACGCGGGCAGGCTCTGGCGTACGTCGGCGATGCGTTGCGGATCGAGCGTGCCGAGCACGACGCTCGCACCCTCGTCGCGCACCGCGACGATCTCGCCCCACGGGTCGATCAGCATGCTGTGGCCCCACGTGCGCCGGCCGTTCTCGTGCTTGCCGCCCTGCGCGGCCGCGAGCACGTAGCACTGATTCTCGACGGCCCGCGCGCGCAGCAGCGTTTCCCAGTGCGCGCGGCCCGTCGTATACGTAAACGCCGACGGCGCGACCATCAGCGCGCAGTCGCCCATGCGGCGATACAGCTCCGGAAAGCGCAGATCGTAACAGACCGACAGGCCGACCCGCCCGAACGGCGCGTCGAACGCGACGACCGTGTCGCCCGCGCGGATCGTGCGCGCCTCGTCGAACGATTCGTCGCCTTTCTCGAAGTTGAACAGGTGGATCTTGTCGTAGCGCGCGGCCTCGTTGCCGGACGGATCGAACACGAGCGTCGTGTTCAGCACGCGGTCGGGCTGCGGCGCCTTCAGCGGCAGCGTGCCGCCGATCACCCAGATGCCGTGGTCGCGCGCGGCGTCGGCGAGGAATTGCTGGATCGGGCCGTCCCGGTACGGTTCGGCGAGCGCGAGCTTGTCGGTGTCGCGGTGGCCCATGAAGCAGAAATACTCGGGCAGCAGCACGAGCTGCGCGCCTTCGCCGGCGGCCTCCGCGATCAGGCGCCGCGCTTCGGCGAGATTGCGGGTGACGTCCGGCGCGCTCACCATCTGCAGCGCGGCGACCTGGAAGGGCGTGGCGGAACGGGCGTGGTCGGTCATCGCGGAATCGCTTGCGTCATAAATGGGGTGCGGCCCGGCACCCTGCGGCGCGATATGCGCTCAATGGCTCGATGCATCGGCCGGACCGTGATTCATCTTACCCTGATCGCTCCGCACCCGCTCGATGTGCGGGTGCGCCCACGAGCCGGTGATCGCGTAGTCGAGCGCGAACGCGTGCGACAGCGTTTCGGACAGCGCGTAGTTCGCGGCCAGCACGCCGACGCCGAGCAGCGGGTTGATGATGGCTGCCCCGATCGCGGCCGCGCCCGCGCTGATCTTCGGCGCGACGTGCGCATGCAGGTCCTGCGTCTCGGCCCCGAGATCGACCGCGCCGCGCACGGTGACGTTCGCGGGGCCCGTCATCATCGAGAAGTCGTCGGTGCGCGCGATCCCGTTCGAAATCCGGCCGGTGCCGGTGATCTTGTCGAACGGCAGCCCCTTGCCGACCACGTCGCGGAAGTTCAGCGTCAGGAAGCGCGCGAGGCTCTGCAGGCTCAGCACGCCGAGCAGTTTCGCCGCGCCCGGGTCGACCTTCAGGATCTTCCCGTGTTCGAGGTCGACCGCGACCTGGCCGCCGAGCGACGGGAAGTCCAGCGCGGTCGGGCCGCCGCGCCAGCCGACCTTCCCCGTGACCGAGCCGTGACCGTCCGCGAGCGTGCGCGGCAGGCCGACGCGGTCGAGCAGCGCGCCGGCGTTGTCGATGTCGAGCTTGAAGTCGAACACGGTGCGGCGCGGCGCGTCGTTTTCGTCGGCGCCACGGGCGAGCGCGCGGCGCGACGTGCGCCAGTTGCCGGTGGCCGTGAGCTTCGCGGCCGGGTTCGACAGTTCCAGCTTGTCGAGCTGCCACACGGGCGTGCCGTCTTCGTCGATGTTGCGCGCGTTCACGACGAGCCGGCCGATGTCGTGATCGCGCGCGACGACCTGGTCGACGATCAGGTCGATCGACGGCATCGGGCGGTCGGTCGGCGTCGGCAGGTTCATCGCGCGGCCGACGAGATCGTGCTGCGCACTCTGCGGCACGACGAGCTTCGCGAGCCGCGCGTTGAGCACGCCCGCGCCGTTGTGGCCGCCGCCCGGCGCCCACGACAGGTAGCCCGACACCTGGTTCGACGCGATGTTCGCCTGCCACAGGTCGTCGACGTGCGACGCGCCGACGATCACGTTCTCCCAGTTGCGCTTGAGCAGCTTCAGCGTGCCGAAATGGAACGCGAAGCGCTTCGGCGCGAAGCTCGCGAAATCGACGCGCGGCGCGGCCGGCGGCGCCGGTGCGCGCGGCGTGTCGGGCCGCAGCGTGTGGGCGAGCGCGAGCCACGCGTCGGCGTCCAGCTCGGCGACGTCGACGGCCGCGCTCACGCCGTCCTGCGGCATGTCGGGCATCCGGTGGATGCCCATCGCGCCGCGCACCGCGCGCAGCGGCTGGCCGCGCGTCGCGTCGAGCAGGTAGGTCGCGGACACCGGGCCGAGCGTCAGGTCGGCGTGTTCGAGGCGTTTGCCGTCCGCCTGCGGCGCCGGCTGGAGCGTGAAGCGGAACGGCATCGGCGTGCCGGCCGGTTTCGCGAACGGCGCCGGGAAGTTCAGCGCGACGCCCGTCAGGTCGGATTGCGCGCTGACGTCGGGCAGGCGGCCCGGCGCGCCACGCACGGCGACCTGGTACGGTGCGTCGCCGACCACGTGTTCGAGCAGCGCGGCGGCCGCGCCGTGCAGGTTCAGGCCGCGCGCGGCGTCGAGCGCGAGCCGGCCGTCGACGTCCACCGCGTACGGGCCATGCGACCGGAATGTGCCGTTCGCGCGCACCGGGCCGCCGAGGAAGCGCCCCGACAGGCCGTGCAGCGACGCGCCGGCCTCGGTGAAGCGGACGCTGCCGCGCAGGGCCGACAGCGGCGGCACGCCGCTCGTCGACAGCGTGTTTCCGCCGAACGCGAGCGCGCCTTCGACGTGCGTGTGCGGATGGGGGACGTGCTGCGGAATCGTGATCTTGAGCGCGAGCGACGCGGGCCCCTGCGCATCGATCCGCTGGCCGATGTGGCCGCTCATCGTGCCGAGCGAGCTGTTGTCCGCGTAGTCGATCAGGTCGGCTAGCGGGCCCTGCGCATGGCCGTCGATGATCAGCGGCGAGTGCGACGGATTGCCGAGATCGTCGATGCGGCCCGCGACCTTCGTCAGCGTGACGCGCTTGTAGCGCGCGCGCTCGATGTCGAAACGCAGCTTGTTCTGCGCGAGTTCGAACACGCCGTCGATCCCGTCGAGCGCCGGCCAGACGCTCGGCGTGCCGTTCGCGAGCTTGCGCGGCGGGTACGGCGTCGGCTCGAAGCGGCCGCCGGTGAACGGCGCGACGATGTGGAACACGCCGGCGTCCGGCTCGTGTTCGAACGGGAATTTCTCGAGCGGGCCGCGTGCGACGATCGACGCGCCCTTGGTCACCTTGCCGTCCTGCAGCGCATGGCCGAGATAGTCGCGCAGGTGCTCGGACATCCCGGTCGGCAGGTAGCGCGGAATGCGCGCGACCGACGCGCGCGCGAAATCGGCGCGCAGGTCGAGCGAGCCGCGGCCGTGGCCGGGGTTCGTGTACGAGCCGGACACCGCGATTTCGGCATCGGGGTTCGACACGAGCAGATCGGGCAGCGACACGTCGACGCGCGCGTGCTTGTCGCCGGGCGCGGGCGTGATCGTCCATTTGGCGTTGCCGCGCAGCCGGTCGAACGTCAGGCGCGGCTCGTCGAATTCGCCGGGCACGGTGACCGCCGCGTTGACCGTGTCGATATGCGCGGAGCCGCCGGTCTCGTTCGCATCGACGCGGCCCCACAGGTTCTCGACGCCCGGCCAGCCGGCGCGCGGGTGGCCGCGCGGCGAGAGCCCGGGCGGCGGCTCCTGCGCCGCGAAGCTGATGCCTTGCAGATCGCCGAGGAAGCGGTAGCGGACGATCGGCGCGGCGCCCATGCGCCGCTCCTCGTCGGCGAGATCGGCGTGCGCGGGTTTCGCGCGCTCGACCTCGATGTGATAGTTCGACACCATCCCGCGCGGGTCGATCTTGATCAGCTCGTTGCGCAGGCGCGCCGGCAGCGGCAGCCCGCGGATGAATTCGCTGAGGATGCCGAGATCGACGCGGTCGCCGACCACGCTGAGCAGTTGTCCCTGGGTCGCGGTCGGCACGCGGTAGCGTGCCGTCAGCGTCGACAGCGCGAGCGAGCGGGCGAGCGGCGTGCCGTCCGGCAGCGGCGGCTGGCCGAGCTCCGCATTGAAGCGCGTCAGGTGCAGCGTGTAGTCCTGGCCCGCATCGAGCGCCATGTCCCAGCCGAAGCGGACCGTCGGCACGTCGAGCCGCGGCTGCGTCGGGCGCACGCGCAGCGCGACGTCGGCGCCTTGCAGATCGCCGCCCGCCGAGCGCAGGTGGCCGTCGCCGAAGGTCGCCCAGATTGCGTTGTCGATCCGGCCCGCGTGGATCGTGAGCGGCATGTCGAGGTAGCGCGCGAGCGTCTGCAGGTCGACCGGGCCGGTCGACAGGTACGCGTCGCCGGTCCAGTTCGACGGCTTGCCGATCGGCGCGAGCGGCTTGTGCTTGAAGCGCGCGCGGAAATCGAGCGGGCCGAGCAGCAGCGTGCCGTTCGCGGGCGCCTGCAGCGCGGCCTTGTGCACGCGGCCGTCGTTGAGCACCGCGAGCCGGATGCCCGACAGCACGAGCTCCGGTGCATCGTGCTGCGCGTCGCGCCAGCGCAGCGTGCCGCCGCGTAGCACGATCGCCTCCTGTTTCAGCAGCCACGTGCCGAACGTGTCGTTGCCGCCGTGGGTGGTGGCCACGCCGACGCCCGCGACGCTCAGCGAGCCGTCGGCCGCGCGCGCGACGACGAGGTCGGGCTGGTCGACGATCAGGCTCGACAGCGCGGGCGACAGCCGCAGCAGCGACATCCACGACAGCGCGGCCGTCGCGTGCGGCACCGACAGCGCGACCTTGCCGTCGCGGCCGCGGATCGTCAGGTTCGTGAGCTCGACGCCCGGCTGCATGCCGGACCAGTTCGGGGAAAGCTTGCCGATCGAAAGCTGCGCGTGGAGCTTGTCGGACACGGCGCGCTCGATGCGCGGGCGGTATTCGTCGATGCGCGGCAGCAGCACGTAGCGCAGCCCGAGGAACGCGCCGGACGCGACGAAGTAGGTGCCGATCCCGACTGCCAGCGTCACCCTGAACACGCGACGCAGGACCGGGTGATCGTGCTTCGGAGGTCCCGCTTCGGGCGCAGCTACGGCGGATTCCTGACGGTCGGACATGCGGCGGACGGGCGGCGATATGGTAGTTTTGCAGACTGACGTTGAAATGTATCACACGGGTTCGTGTCGGCGGCCGTTGGGGGCCGTACGGCACGGGCTTTCCGGCGCGCGGCGTCGCGACGGGCGCACGCGCGTCCGGCGCGGCCGCGCCGAGTCCATTCGGGCCGGTCGGCAGCGGGGCGCGCACGTGCCGGCCCGCTGCCCGCCGGTCTTTCCGCCAGGCCCGCTTCTCGATGACCGACGCTTCCGCCCTGCTCAGCACGTCCTATTCCCGATACCTTGCCCGCGCGGCGGCCGCCCGGCCCGCGCTGGCCGCGCAGATCGCCGCGTGGGCGGCCGCGCCGCTCGGCCGCGCGCGGCTCGACGCGCGCCTCACCGAGCTGCTCGCGACGCCGGCCGGCACGTCCGCGCCGGACGAGGAGCAACTGAAGCGCGCGCTGCGGCAACTGCGGGCCGAGGCGTTCGGCGCGGTCGCGGAGCGCGACCTGCGCGGGCTGGCGGACGTCGCCGAAGTGACGGGCGCGATGACCGATCTCGCCGAAGTGGCCGTGCAGCGTTCGCTCGCGCTGCTGTCGGCCGAACTCGAGGCGCTGTACGGCGAGCCGCGCGGCGCCGACGGCCAGCGCGTCGTGCTCGGCGTGGTCGGGATGGGCAAGCTCGGCGGCCGCGAGCTGAACGTGTCGTCGGACATCGACCTGATCTTCGTCTACGAGGACGACGGCGAGACGACGGGCGGTACGCGTTCGCCGCTGTCCACGCAGGAATACTTCACGCGGCTCGGCCGGCGCCTGATCGGCGTGCTGTCCGAGGTCACGGCCGACGGCTACGTGTTTCGCGTCGACATGCGGCTGCGCCCGAACGGCGATTCGGGGCCGCTCGTCTGCAGCATCGGCATGCTCGAGGAATATTTCTACGTGCAGGGGCGCGAGTGGGAGCGCTATGCGTGGATCAAGGGGCGGCTCGTGTCGGAAGGCGACAGCGACGCGGCGCGGCGGCTCGCGGCGCAGCTCGAGTCGATCGTCAAGCCGTTCGTGTATCGCCGCTACCTTGATTTCGGCGTGATCGGCGCGATCCGTTCGCTGCACCAGCAGATCCGGCAAGAAGCCGCGCGGCGGGCGTCGATGCGGCCCGACAAGGCCGACGACATCAAGCTCGGGCGCGGCGGGATCCGCGAGATCGAGTTCAGCGCGCAGGTGTTCCAGTTGATCCGCGGCGGCCAGGATGCGGAGTTCCGCGTGCGGCCGACGCTCGCGGTGCTGCGGCATGCGCAGGCGCGCGGGCTGATCGGCGACGACGTATGCGCGCGCCTGACCGACGCCTACCGTTTCCTGCGCACGCTCGAGCACCGGCTGCAATACCGCAACGACGCGCAGACGCACGCGATGCCGGTCGAGCCCGACGAGCGCGCGGCGCTGGCCGCGTCGCTCGGGTTTGCCGACTACGCGGCGCTGATGACGGTGCTGGACGAGCACCGGAACTTCGTCGAGGCGCAGTTCGACCAGATCTTCGCGGACAAGGTGAAGGGCGGCGGCCCTTGCACGGCCGGCGACGACACGGCCGCCGCGTGGATCTGGAGCGGCGCGCTGGCCGACGACGGCGAGGACGACGCGCTGGTCGCTCGCCTCGACGGCCTGGGCTTCGCCGATCCGGCCGCCGTGCTCGCGCGGCTGCGCGCGATCTGGCAATCGTCGCGCTATACCGGGCTGCCGGAAAAGAGCCGGCAGCGCTTCGACAGCGTCGCGCAGCGCGCGCTCGACGCCGCGCCGACGATCGACGCCGCGCGCCGCGACGAGACGATCGTGCGCCTGTTCGACCTGCTGGAGACGGTCAGCCGGCGCGGCGTCTATCTCGCGCTGCTGACCGAATACCCGGCCGCGCTCGACCGCGTGCTGTCGGTGCTCGGCGCGACGCGCTGGGGCGGCGGCTACCTGATCCGCCACCCGCAGCTGCTCGACGAGCTGCTCGACGACGAGGCGATCGCGAGCCCGTTCGACTGGCCCGCGTTCAAGGAGGCGCTGCGCGCGCGGCTCGCCGCGGCCGACGGCCCCGAGCAGCAGATGGACCTGCTGCGCCATGCGCAGCACGCGGAGGTGTTCCGGATCCTGCTGATCGACCTGGCCGGGCAACTGTCGGTCGAGCACGTGAGCGACCGGCTGTCCGAGCTGGCCGACGCGGTGCTCGACGTGACGATCGAAGTCGTCTGGTCGCAGCTCGCGAAGCGCCATCGCGACGTGCCGATGTTCGCGGTGATCGCGTACGGCAAGCTGGGCGGCAAGGAGCTCGGCTATGCGTCCGATCTCGACCTGATCTTCCTGTACGACGATCCGGACGAGCGTTCGGCGGACGTCTACACGACCTTCACGCGGCGCCTGATCACGTGGCTCACGACGGCGACCGGCGCGGGCGCGCTGTTCGACATCGACCTGCGGCTGCGGCCGAACGGCGAGGCCGGGTTGCTCGTCACCGATCTCGACGCATTCCGCCGCTATCAACTGCGCGAGGGCGACGCCGCGAACACCGCGTGGGTGTGGGAGCACCAGGCGCTGACGCGCGCCCGCTACAGCGCGGGCGACGCGCGGATCGGCGCGGCTTTCGAGGCGATCCGCCAGCAGGTGCTGACGACGCCGCGCGACGGGGCGATCCTCGCGAAGGAGATCGTCGACATGCGCGGGAAGGTGTTTGCCGGCCACCCGAACCAGACCGGGCTGTTCGACCTGAAGCACGATCGCGGCGGGATGGTCGACATCGAGTTCATCGTCCAGTACTGGGTGCTGCTGCACGCGTCGAGCGACGCCGAGCTGATCCGCAATACCGGCAATATCGCGCTGCTGCGCGAGGTCGCGCGCTTCGGGCTGATGGGCGCGGACGAGGCCGAGCGCGTCGGCGCGGCGTATCGCAAGTACCGCAAGCTGCAGCACAAGCTGCGGCTCGACGGGATGGAGAAGGCGCGCGTCGATCCGGCCCTCGTGGCCGACGAGCGGGCGGCCGTGACGGCGCTGTGGGCGCGCGTGTTCGGGGCGGTCGAAACGGGCGTTTGAGTCGCCCGTTCGAATCCGGCGTACGATCGGCGGCGCGGGCCGGCCGCAATCGACCGGCTGGCCTGCCGTAACAAAAAAGACCGGCGCATGCGCCGGTCTTTCCGCATCCGGACCAACGTGGAGCCGGCGTCAGGCCGCTAGCATTTCCTTCGCGTGCTTGCGTGTGGTCGCGGTGATTTCGAGCCCGCCGAGCATCCGCGCGACTTCCTCGATCCGGCTGGCGCGGTCGAGCGCGACAACGGTCGATACCGTGCCACCGCGCTCGTCGGCGCCCTTCGCCACCTGGAAATGATGGTCGCCGCGCGCGGCGACCTGCGGCAGGTGCGTCACGCACAGCACCTGGCGGTCGCGCCCGAGCTGGTGCAGCAGGCGGCCGACCACTTCGGCGACGCCGCCGCCGATTCCCGTATCGACTTCGTCGAAGATCAGCGTCGGCGTCGGGCTCGCGGCGCTGGCGATGACCGCGAGCGCGAGGCTGATCCGTGCGAGCTCGCCGCCCGACGCGACCTTCGCGAGCGGCCGCAGCGGCACGCCCGGGTGCCCGGCCACGCGGAATTCGACCTGTTCCAGCCCGTGCGGGCCGCCGTCGGCGAGCGGCACGAGCGCGACTTCGAAGCTGCCGCCTGCCATCGACAGTTCCTGCATGCCGGCCGTGACGGCCGTGCCGAGCGCCTTCGCGGCCTGCGCGCGCGCCTTCGACAGGCGTTTCGCATCGGCGAGATAGGCTTCCCGCGCCTTGGCCTGCGCGGCCTCGAGCGCGCCGAGATCGGCGGCGGCGTCGAGCGCGGCGAGTTGCGCACGGCGCGCCGCATGCTCCTCGTGCAGCGTGTCGGGCGGCAGCCGGAACTTGCGGGCGGTCGAGTGCAGCGCGTCGAGCCGCGTTTCGACCTGCGCGAGCCGCTCCGGGTCGAGATCGACGCGTTGGGCATAGTGCGACAGCGAATACACGGCTTCCTGCAACTGGATCTCGGCCGGCTCCAGCGATGCCAGCGCATCGCCGAGCGCGGTGTCGTAGTCGGCCAGGCTGCGCAGCTTCGACACGATCGCGCCGAGCTGCGCGAGCATCGCGTCGTCGGACTCGGACAGCGCGTTGAGCGCGCCGCGCACGCCTTCGATCAGGTTCGCCGAATGCGACAGGCGCTTGTGTTCGTTGCTGACTTCGTCCCATTCGCCGGCTTGCGGCGCGAGCTTGTCGAGTTCGGCGAGCTGCCACGCGAGCTTTTCGCGCTCGAGTTGCAATTCGCGCTCGTGCGCCTTCGCGGCGTCGATCGCCTGCGTCGCGTCGCGCCACACGCGCCACGCGCGCGCGACGTTCGCGGCATCGGCGACGAGCCCCGCGTGCGTGTCGAACAGCTCGCGCTGCGCGTCGGGCCGCATCAGCAACTGGTGCGCGTGCTGGCCGTGGATGTCGACGAGCATCTCGCCGAGTTCGCGCAGTTGGGCGAGCGTGGCGCTGGTGCCGTTGATGAACGCACGCGACCGGCCGTTCGCGTCGATCACGCGGCGCAGCATCACGGTGTCCTCGGCGTCGAACGCGTGGTCGTCGAGCCAGCGCGCGACACGGTCGTGCGGCGTGAACTCGGCCGTGATGTCGGCGCGGCCGCAGCCGGTGCGCACGACGCTCGCGTCGGCGCGTTCGCCGAGCGCGAGGGCGAGGGCGTCGATCAGGATCGACTTGCCGGCGCCGGTTTCGCCTGAAAAGACGGAAAAGCCGCTGTCGAATTCGAGATCGAGCGCGGCGACGATGACGAAGTCGCGGATCGAGAGGTGGCGGAGCATGGTGTCGGGCGGAGCGGCGTCAGGACGCCTTGTCGTCTTCGTTCGATGCGTGTTCGTTCCAGTGCAGCTTCTTGCGCAGCGTCGTGTAGTAGCTGTAGCCGATCGGGTGCAGGAACGGCACCGTGTGCTTCGAGCGGCGCACCTCGATCGTGTCGTTCAGCTCGAGCGACGTGAACGACTGCATGTCGAAGTTCACGTTGACGTCGCGGCCGCCGACGATCTGGATCGCGATCTTCGAATCGTCGGGCAGCACGATCGGCCGGTTCGACAGCGCGTGCGGCGCGATCGGCACGAGCACGATGCCCGCCAGCTGCGGATGGAGGATCGGGCCGGCCGACGACAGCGCATACGCGGTCGAGCCGGTGGGCGTCGCGACGATCAGGCCGTCCGAGCGCTGGTTGTACATGTAGCGGCCGTCGACCGACGCACGCAGCTCGACCATCCCGGAGAAGCCGCTGCGGTTCACGACGACGTCGTTGAACGCGAGCGCGTGGTAGATCGGTTCGCCGTCGCGTACGATCCGCGCCTCGAGCAGCGAGCGCTCCTCGCGCTCGAACTTGCCGGCCAGCATCACGGGCACGAGCGCCTGCATGTCGGAGGCCGCGATGTCGGTGATGAAGCCGAGCCGCCCGTGGTTGATCCCGATCAGCGGTGTCCGGTACGGCGCAAGCTGGCGGCCGATGCCGAGCATCGTGCCGTCGCCGCCGAGCACGATTGCCACGTCCGCTCGTGCCCCGATTTCGGCCGGGGTGAGCGCCGGGTAGCCGGCGATGCCGATTTCCCGCGCGGTATCGCCTTCGAACACGACCTCGAAGCCGAGCGTGGCAATGCTGTCCGCCAGCGTGGCGAGCGGCTCGGCGATGCCGGGCGTGTTGCTCCGGCCGACGAGCGCGACAGTGTTGAACTGATTACCGGTTTTCATGCCGGCATTACACCATAGCTCGTTGACGAAAAGAACCGCCCGTGCGCCGACGGGGCCGGATCGGGCCGGCCCGCGCAATGGTGGTCGACGCCACTCGCCGTGCTTGCGCGGTTGCGCTAAAATTTTCCACCATGCTAGATCCTCGCGCACGAACCCTCCTGAAAACCCTGATCGAACGGTATATCGCCGACGGTCAGCCAGTCGGATCGCGCACGTTGTCCCGTTACTCCGGGCTCGAGCTGAGCCCGGCGACGATCCGCAACGTGATGTCCGACCTGGAGGAGCTCGGCCTCGTGTCGAGCCCGCACACGTCGGCCGGCCGCGTGCCGACGCCGCGCGGCTACCGGCTGTTCGTCGACACGATGCTGACGGTCGAGGCGCCGATCGACGCGGAGGCCGTCGCGCGTCAGGTGCAGAACACGCTGCAGGCCGGCGAGCCGCAGCAGCGGGTGGTGGCGGCCGCCGCGAGCGTGCTGTCGAACCTGTCGCAGTTCGCGGGCGTCGTGCTGACGCCGCGTCGCAGCCACGTGTTCAAGCAGATCGAATTCATGCGCCTGTCCGACAAGCGCATCCTGCTGATCATCGTCACGCCCGAGGGCGACGTGCAGAACCGCATGCTCGCGACGCCGCGCGACTATTCGCCGTCGCAGCTGACCGAGGCGTCCAACTACATCAACGCGCATTTCGCCGGCCTGTCGTTCGACGAGGTGCGTCGCCGCCTGCGCGACGAGATCGACCAGTTGCGCGGCGACATGACGACGCTGATGCACGCGGCCGTGACGGCCAGCACCGAGGTGCCCGACACCGAGGACACCGTGCTGATTTCCGGCGAGCGCAACCTGCTCGAGGTGGCGGACCTGTCGTCCGACATGGCGCGGCTGCGCAAGCTGTTCGACGTATTCGACCAAAAGACGGGCCTCCTGCAACTGCTCGACGTGTCGAGCCACGCCCAGGGCGTGCAGATCTTCATCGGCGGCGAATCGACGCTCGTGCCGATCGAGGAAATGAGCGTCGTGACCGCGCCTTACGAGGTGAACGGCAAGATCGTCGGCACGCTCGGCGTGATCGGCCCGACCCGCATGGCGTACAACCGCGTGATACCGATCGTCGACATCACCGCGCGCCTGCTGTCGCTCACGCTGAGCCAGCAGTAGCAGCCGCCCCCGACGCCGTCCCGCCATCGTGCCGCGGCGTCGCGCGCGCCGCCAGTCGGCCGAACGGCCAGCCGACCCGAGCGCTGCGGCCCGCTATAATTGAGGGCCGTCCGACTGCGTGCCCCGAGCACGTTCCTGCCCATGCGTTTCGATCTTGAGCCGCCATCGAGTGTCGCGGCTGCCCATCGCATCGGTGTGCTGCTGATCAATCTCGGCACGCCCGACGCGCCCACCCCGCGCGCGGTGCGGCGCTACCTGGCCGAATTCCTGTCGGATCCGCGGGTCGTCGAAATTCCGCAGGCCGTCTGGCAGGTGCTGCTGCGCACGCTGATCCTGCCGCTGCGCGGCCGCGCGTCCGCGAAGAAATACGCGGCCGTCTGGATGCCCGAGGGCTCGCCGCTGCGTGTCTACACCGAGCGCCAGACCGACAGCGTGCGGCACCTGCTCGCGTCGAACGGCTATCACGTGATGGTCGACTACGCGATGCGCTACGGCAGTCCGAACATTTCGCACGCGCTCGCGCAGTTCAAGCGGGCGGGCGTCGAGCGCGTGCTGCTGATGCCGATGTATCCGCAATACTCGGCGTCGACCACCGCCACCGCGTTCGATGCCGCGTTCGGCGCGCTCGCGCGCATGCGCAATCAGCCGGAAGTGCGCACGGTGCGGCACTACGCCGACCATCCGGCCTATATCCACGCGCTGGCCGAGCAGGTGCGCCAGTACTGGGCGCAGCACGGCCGGCCCGATTTCGCGGCCGGCGACAAGCTGGTGCTGAGTTTCCACGGCGTGCCGAAGCGCACGCTCGACCTCGGCGATCCCTATCACGACCAGTGCCAGCAGACGGGCGCGTTGCTGATGGCCGCGCTCGGGCTGTCGGCCACCGAATGCCGCGTCACGTTCCAGTCGCGCTTCGGCAAGGCCGAATGGCTCCAGCCGTATACCGCGCCGACCCTGCGCGAATTCGGCGAGGCCGGCGTGCGGCGGGCCGACGTGTTCTGTCCCGGCTTCACGGCCGATTGCCTCGAGACGATCGAGGAAATCGGCATGGAAGTGCGCGACGAGTTTCTCGCCGGCGGCGGCAAGACGTTTCACCGCATTCCGTGCCTGAACGGTGCCTCCGCATGGATCGGCGCGCTCGGCGAGATCGTCGCGGAAAATCTGCAGGGCTGGCCCGTCAAGGCCGCGCAGCCCGAACCGGTCAATTGAGATGAAACGATTCCCACGCGCGCGTTGTTCGCCGTTCCCCGGGGCGGCGGTCAGCCTTCACACGGCGGCCCGGCGGAGGCTTGCATGAACTACAGGATTTCCACGGAGCCGGGCGCGAAGCTGCGCATCGACAAATGGCTGTGGGCAGCCCGATTCTTCAAGACGCGCTCGCTCGCGACCGATGCGGTCGACAAGGGCCACGTGAAGATCGGCGGCGCGGCGGTCAAGCCGGCGAAGGACGTACGGGTGGGCGACGAGGTCGAGATTGCGATCGACGGCATCGTCTGGCACATTGCCGTGCTGGGCGTGTGCGACGTGCGCGGGCCCGCGAGCGTCGCGCAGACGCTCTACGAGGAAACGGCTGCGGGGCGAGCCGCGCGGCTCGCCGAACTGGAGCGGCGCCGGACGTATCGCGAGCCGGCGGCCGAATTGCACGGCCGGCCGACGAAGCGCGACCGGCGCATCATCGACAGATTTTCTGGTGGGAGCTGAACATCTGGTCGAACGTCGCCCGCGCGCTGCCGTATTCGGTCGTGCGGTCGGTGACGGCCCCCGACAGGCAGATGGTGGTGGTGCCGGCAATGAGTACCAGCGCGACCACCGATATCGCAAAGGTCAGTTTCACGGTACTCCCCTCGAGAACAAGGGTGAAAACGGCGCCAGGTGGAAGGTCACGCGGCGGTCAGCTAGGGTAAACACGCTTTTCCGACGCTTGAGTGGAGTGTAGTGCAGCCGGCCTGTGTGCAGCTAGTACTTGCCGGGTAAGCGTTGTTACAGGCCGTTTCGCCCGAGGCGGCGGACGATGCGACGCCTGCATCCGCAGACGCGCGGTTGTTTCGCGGCATTGGAGAATGCCGGCGAATAACCCTCTTGAAACCGCAGTTTTCGCCCTTATTTGCACCAGTAATGTGCGGTGCCGCCGGGTATACGTCCGGCGGTTGCCGATTTGGCTTCAACCTCTAATCGACTTTCAGCGACATGGAAAACACGCAAGAGAACCCGGCTACCCAATCGGCCGAAGACATCGGCAGCGAGAAGCAGGCGGAGCAAGGCGCCGCACCCGCCGCCGAAGCCGCCGACGCGGCGCTCGCGGAGGCTCAAGCCAAGGTCGCCGAGCTCCAGGAAAGCTTCCTGCGGGCGAAGGCCGAAACCGAGAACGTGCGCCGCCGCGCGCAGGACGACGTGTCGAAGGCGCACAAGTTCGCGATCGAGAGCTTCGCGGAGCACCTGCTGCCCGTGCTGGACAGCCTGGAAGCGGCCGTCAACGATACCTCCGGCGACATCGCGAAGGTGCGCGAGGGCGTCGAGCTCACGCTGCGCCAGTTGACGAGCGCGCTCGAGAAGGGCCGCGTCGTCGCGATCAATCCGGTCGGCGAGAAGTTCGATCCGCACCAGCACCAGGCCATTTCGATGGTGCCGGCCGAGCAGGAGCCGAACACCGTCGTCACGGTGCTGCAAAAGGGCTACATGATCGCCGACCGCGTGCTGCGCCCCGCGCTCGTCACCGTCGCGCAGCCGAAGTAAGGCGGCCGACATGGTGCCCGCCGGCGTCGATCCGGCCGCGTTCGACGCGTTCGACATGCAGGCGCTCGACGCCGGCACGTTCGACGCGGCCGTCGACGGCGCGGGCGATGCGCTGGCCGTGGTGTTCTTCTGGGGTGTCGACTGCTTCAACTGCGAGATCGCGAAGAAGGCGATGCTCGCCCAGCCCGACGCGATCCGCGCGCTGGGCCTGAAGTGGTTCCATTGCAACGTGTACGAGCACCATCAGCTGGGGCGCCGCTTCGGGCTGCACGGCGTGCCGACGTGGTTCTTCTTCCACCGCGGCAAGCGGTTGGGCCGCGCGACGGGCTGGCATGGTCTCGCGCAGTTCCGGGCAGCGGTTGCGGCGGCACGCGCGAAGATCGGCGCGGCGGCCGGTGCCGCGGCGGCCGGTGCGCCGTTCCGCGAGGGCACCGGCCCACACGATCCGCTGGCCGGCGGCGATTGAAAAAATTTAATATCCGCATCGCTCGTCGGGTCTTGAAAACGGATCGGGCGGACGCATTTCGGGAACAGAGTTGAATTCTGGCGTGCGAAACCGCCCAAAAACGCGGCGTTTCGCGCAGCAAACAAGCATTTCTGGAGATTAGGAAAAAATGGGAAAGATCATCGGTATTGACCTCGGCACCACGAACTCGTGCGTCGCCATCATGGAAGGCAACCAGGTCAAGGTCATCGAGAACTCGGAAGGCGCTCGCACCACGCCGTCGATCATCGCGTACATGGACGACAACGAAGTGCTCGTCGGCGCGCCGGCCAAGCGCCAGTCGGTGACCAACCCGAAGAACACGCTGTTCGCGGTGAAGCGCCTGATCGGCCGCCGCTTCGAAGAGAAGGAAGTCCAGAAGGACATCGGCCTGATGCCGTATGCGATCATCAAGGCCGACAACGGCGACGCATGGGTCGAAGCGCACGGCGAAAAGCTCGCGCCGCCGCAGGTGTCGGCCGAAGTGCTGCGCAAGATGAAGAAGACGGCCGAAGACTACCTCGGCGAGCCGGTCACGGAAGCCGTGATCACGGTGCCGGCATACTTCAACGACAGCCAGCGCCAGGCGACCAAGGACGCCGGCCGCATCGCGGGCCTCGAAGTCAAGCGGATCATCAACGAGCCGACCGCGGCCGCGCTCGCGTTCGGCCTCGACAAGGCCGAGAAGGGCGACCGCAAGATCGCCGTGTATGACCTCGGCGGCGGCACGTTCGACGTGTCGATCATCGAGATCGCGGACGTCGACGGCGAAATGCAGTTCGAAGTGCTGTCGACCAACGGCGACACGTTCCTCGGCGGCGAAGACTTCGACCAGCGCATCATCGATTACATCATCGGCGAGTTCAAGAAGGAGCAGGGCGTCGACCTGTCGAAGGACGTGCTCGCGCTGCAGCGCCTGAAGGAAGCCGCCGAAAAGGCGAAGATCGAGCTGTCGTCGAGCCAGCAGACCGAAATCAACCTGCCGTACATCACGGCGGACGCGTCGGGCCCGAAGCACTTGAACCTGAAGATCACCCGCGCGAAGCTGGAAGCGCTGGTGGAAGACCTCGTCGAGCGCACGATCGAACCGTGCCGCATCGCGATCAAGGACGCAGGCGTCAAGGTGTCGGACATCGACGACGTGATCCTGGTCGGCGGCCAGACCCGCATGCCGAAGGTGCAGGAGAAGGTGAAGGAGTTCTTCGGCAAGGACCCGCGCCGTGACGTGAACCCGGACGAAGCCGTCGCGGTTGGCGCGGCGATCCAGGGCCAGGTGCTGTCGGGCGACCGCAAGGACGTGCTGCTGCTCGACGTGACCCCGCTGTCGCTCGGTATCGAGACGCTCGGCGGCGTGATGACGAAGATGATCAACAAGAACACGACGATCCCGACGAAGCACGCCCAGGTGTATTCGACGGCGGACGACAACCAGTCGGCCGTGACGATCAAGGTGTTCCAGGGCGAACGCGAAATGGCGGCGGGCAACAAGCTGCTCGGCGAGTTCAACCTCGAAGGCATTCCGCCGGCCCCGCGCGGCGTGCCGCAGATCGAAGTGACCTTCGACATCGACGCGAACGGCATCCTGCACGTCGGCGCGAAGGACAAGGCGACCGGCAAGGAAAACAAGATCACGATCAAGGCGAACTCGGGCCTGTCCGAGGCTGAAATCGATCAGATGATCAAGGACGCGGAAGCGAACGCAGCGGAAGACCACAAGCTGCGCGAGCTGGCCGATTCGCGCAACCAGGGCGACGCGCTGGTTCACAGCACGAAGAAGGCGCTGACCGAGTACGGCGACAAGCTGGACGCGGGCGAGAAGGAAGCGATCGAAGCGGCGCTGAAGTCGCTCGAGGACGTGCTGAAGGACACGTCGGCCGACAAGGCCGCGATCGACGCGAAGGTCGAGGAGCTCGGCAAGGTCTCGCAGAAGCTCGGCGAGAAGATGTACGCCGACATGCAGGCCCAGCAGGCTGGTGCGGCCGGCGCGGCCGGTGCGGCGGAAGGCGCGGCCCACGCAGGCGGTGCGCAACAGGCTGCCGACGACGTCGTCGACGCCGAGTTCAAGGAAGTGAAGAAGGACTAAGCCAGGTTGCAATGGCACCGCATGCCGCGCGCGCAAAAACGCGCGCGGCGCGACTGACCAGCGGCTGAAAAGCGGTCTGTCTTTCCTTCCGGATGGCCGGATCGACTCCACGCCTGGCGGGCCTTGCGGCCCTCCGGGCACATTTGTTTTTTGGCGGGTGCTGCGCGAGCCGTCCGCGGACGGTGCAGCGCCAGACGAGTCGAGAGACTTTACTGCGGGCGAAAGGAGCCGCCGCGTGCGCGATGCGTGGCGGCACAGTGAATCGATATGGCGAAACGGGATTACTACGAGGTTCTGGGCGTCGCGAAGAATGCGAGCGACGACGAAATCAAGAAGGCATATCGCAAGCTTGCGATGAAGTATCACCCTGACCGCAATCCGGACAGCAAGGATGCGGAAGAGCATTTCAAGGAGGCGAAGGAGGCCTATGAAATGCTGTCGGACGGCCAGAAGCGGGCCGCGTACGACCAGTACGGCCACGCGGGCGTCGATCCGAACATGGGCGGTGCGGGCGCGCAGGGCTTCGGCGGCTTCGCGGATGCGTTCGGCGACATCTTCGGCGACATCTTCGGCCAGGCCGCGGGCGGCGCCGCGCGCGGCGGCCGCGGCGGCCCGCAGGTGTATCGCGGCGCCGACCTGCGCTACAGCATGGAAATCACGCTCGAGCAGGCCGCGCACGGCTACGACACGCAGATCCGCGTGCCGAGCTGGGTGTCGTGCGAAGTCTGCCACGGCTCGGGTGCGAAGCCCGGCACGAAGCCGGAAACCTGCCCGACCTGTCACGGCCAGGGCACGGTGCGCATGTCGCAGGGCTTCTTCAGCATCCAGCAGACCTGCCCGAAGTGTCATGGCACCGGCACCTACATCCCCGAGCCGTGCGCGCATTGCCACGGGTCGGGCAAGGTGAAGGAAACCAAGACGCTCGAAGTGAAGATTCCGGCCGGGATCGACGACGGGATGCGGATCCGCTCGGCCGGCAACGGCGAGCCGGGCATCAACGGCGGGCCGCCGGGCGACCTGTACGTCGAGATCCACATCAAGCCGCACTCGGTGTTCGAGCGCGACGGCGACGATCTCCATTGCCAGATGCCGATTCCGTTCACGACCGCCGCACTCGGCGGCGAGATCGAGGTGCCGACGCTGGCCGGCCGTGCATCGTTCCCGGTGCCGGAAGGCACGCAGTCGGGCAAGACGTTCCGCCTGCGCGGCAAGGGCATCAAGGGGCTGCGTTCGAGCATCGCGGGCGATCTGTACGTGCACGTGCAGGTCGAGACGCCCGTGAAGCTGACCGACCAGCAGCGCGACCTGCTCAAGCAGTTCGAGAAGTCGCTGGCCGAAGGCGGCGCGCGTCACAGCCCGCAGAGCAAGAGCTGGTTCGACCGGGTGAAGAGCTTCTTCGAGTAACGGGCATGACTGAAGGCAACGAGAGCGCGTCGTTCGCGCTCTTGGACGATTGCGACTCGACCGCGTCCGCGCGGTCGAGTCGTTTGTATTCGGGCTTCGTGCGCGAACGCGTGTGCACGGACCCGGCGCAGCTCGACGCCATCGATGCGGCGCTCGCGCGGGATCTGCGCGACGGGCTGCATGCGGTCGTCGTCGGCGATTACGAATTCGGACGCAACCTGCAAAAGGCGCAGCCGGGCGATGCCCCGCTGCGCTTTTTGCTGTATGCGCGCTGCGAGCGGCTGTCGCGCGACGAAGTCGACGCGTGGCTCGCACAGCAGGATGGCGGCGGCCCGCCGTCGATCGCCGGTGTCGCGCACGTCGCGAAGAGCGTGTCGCGCGACGCGTTCGACGCGGCGATCGGCGCGGTGCAGGACGCGCTGCGCGCAGGCGATTCGTATCAGGTCAACTACACGTACCGGCTGAATTTCGACGTGTTCGGCACGCCGCTCGCGCTGTACCGGCGGCTGCGCGCGCGCCAGCCCGTGCGGTACGGCGCGCTGATCGCGCTGCCCGGCGGCGCGTGGGTCGTATCGTGCTCGCCCGAGCTGTTCGTCGAGAAGCAGGGCGACGTGCTGCGCGCGCGGCCGATGAAGGGCACCGCGCCGCGTTCGGCCGATCCGCGCGACGATGCGGCGGCCGCCGCGTTCCTCGCGAGCGATCCGAAGAACCGCGCGGAAAACGTGATGATCGTCGACCTGCTGCGCAACGACGTGTCGCGGATCGCGCGCACGGGCAGCGTCAAGGTGCCGGCGCTGTTCTCCGTCGAGCCGTATGCGTCGGTGTGGCAGATGACGTCGACGGTCGAAGCCGGCTGGCGCGACGGCACGACGTTCGCGCAGATGCTGCGCGCGCTGTTTCCGTGCGGGTCGATCACCGGTGCGCCGAAGTACAAGACGATGGAATTGATCGACGCGCTCGAGTCGACGCCGCGCGGGCTCTATACGGGCGCGATCGGGTGGCTCGATGCGCCGCGGGACGGCGCCGTGGAGGACGCCGCGCAAGACGTTCCGTCGGCGCGCCACGGCGCCGCGCGACAGGTTGACGGGCCCGGTGCGTCGCCGGGCCGTGCGGCGTCCTGCGGCGATTTCTGCCTGTCGGTCGCGATCCGGACGCTGACGCTCGATGCGGCTGGCGTCGATAATGACGCGGACGGCACGGGCATCGCCGCGGCCGGCCGGCGGCGCGGCACGATGGGCGTCGGCGCGGGCATCGTGCTCGACAGCGTCGCGGCCGACGAATATGCGGAGTGCGAATTGAAAGCGCGATTCCTGACCGATGCCGACCCCGGCTTCCAGTTGTTCGAAACGACCGCCGCGACGCGCGCGGGCGGCATCCGGCATCTGGAGCGCCATCTCGCGCGGCTGCAGCGCAGTGCCGATGCGTTCGGCTTCCGCTTCGACGCCGACACGTTGCATCGCGAGATCGATGCACGCTGCGCGGCGCTCGACGGTGACAGTCCATACCGGATGAAGCTCGCGCTCGCGAAGGACGGCGCGTTCGACATCACGGCCGCACCGCTGAAGGCGCTGCCCACCGGGCCGGTTAGCGTGATGTTCGCGTCCGAGCACGGCTTTGCGCCGACCTGCGCGAGCGACGCGCTGCTGCTGCACAAGACCACGCGCCGTGCCGAATACGACCGCGCGTGGCAGGCGGCCGAAGCACTCGGCGGATTCGACATGCTGTTCGTCAACGAGCGCGGCGAGGTGACGGAAGGCGGGCGCTCGAACCTGTTCGTGAAGCTCGACGGGCAATGGGTGACGCCGCCGCTCGCGAGCGGTGTGCTGCCGGGCGTGATGCGCGGCGTGCTGCTGGACGATCCGGCGCTAAACGCAACGGAGCGCGCGCTGACGCTCGACGATGTGCTGAACGCAGACGCGTTGATGATCTGCAATGCGTTGCGCGGGCCGATGACGGCGCGGCTGATTCGCGACTGCGCATCGGCCTGAACGGATTATTTTCGTGGCGTACATTGCCAGGTTTGTACGATGGCGTGCCCTCGTTTATAGCGCGCAACGCAAGTTTGCGCATGTTTGCCGAGTGGCCGTGCGATCACGACGCTCGTATTGCCGTAGTCACACGAGACCCAGTAGTCTTCACGGGCTTCGGCCAGCGAGGTGACACCGGCAAGCGGATAGGTGCGTTGCGTGTCGAAGTTTTTCCAGCCATCGGGTGGTTGACCGTCGAGCTGCTGGGTGACGGCAATGCGTGCGGGGCAATCTGACGTGGCAGCGGACACCGGTAAGGCAGTGAGCGAACTGAATGCGAGCGCGGTAACAGTGAGCAGCCGGTACGGCGTTTGGCGGATGAACGTCATCATTTCACCACCGAAAATGCATCGGCATTGTTGCTCGGATCGATGTAACGGCCATTTTTGTCCTTGCCCTTGAATGGAATACATCGTCTCTTGATTGCCGTGCGAATATGGGACGCGTATGGAATTGCGATGTGTACGACGCGTGATAGATGTTCTCGAGCGGGCGTCGACATTGTCTTCACCTTCCGCTGCACCCTCACCCGCAGTGCCAGTCGATCATCTTCGGCGGCGTCCGCTTCGCGTCGTAGCGGACCGTGCAGGTTCGCGCGGCAGTACCCAGCGGACGGGCAATGATCGCGGCCGTGTCGAAATACTCGCAACTCACCCAGTAATCGGTTTCGGCTTCCGCGAGTGGCCACGTGTTGACGAGCATATCGCGCCGTTTGACGCCGCTCGATGGGGCGAGCATGGCGAGTTGATCGGGCGGCCCGGACCAAAACGACACGCCGATCAGCGGATGTGCCTTCTGTGAATCGTAAGGGCGCCAGCCGTCGGGCGCGGGACCTGTGACCGTCTGTGAAACCGACAGGCGGGCCGGACACTGAACAGGCGCCGAAGTGGCGTACGCCGACGAGATGCAACTAGCTGTCAGCAACGCGGCGAGCGCCGCATTGGCTGGAAAACAGGCGAGTGCCATCGTCATCGCACCACCGAGAACGCATCGGCGTTGTTGCTCGGATCGATATAGCGACCGTTTCTGTCCTTGCCCTGGAACCGGATGTGCCGTTTCCGGATTTTCGACAGACTGCGCCATTGTTCGATGACGTAGATGCCTTTCGAATCCTGACTCAGATAGAACGCCGCATGGTTGCCGTACGATTTGTTCGGATAACGCTCGTTCTCGAAAGTCGCGATGACCGTGCCCGGACGAATGGTCGAATCGCCCTTTACCGTCTTTTCCGGTCGCCAGCCCGAGGTCGCGCCCACTTTGGTATGGACCTTCACGAGCGCAACGCACTCACCATCGCCTTGTAGTGGTTCGCCGGCCAATTCGGCTGCGCGTTCGTATACGTGGGACATTTCGCCTCCGTGGAATGATGGAAGCGCAATGGTCTCCGCAACGAAGGCCTACGGATATAGGACGTGTTTGAAAATGCAGTGCTGCCAAATCGAACGACGGGTGTCGTCGAGGAGGTGGCGGCCTTTGCCTTCGCATCGAGCCGCCATCTCGTCCGAAATCAGAACGAATGCTCCGGGCCCGGGAACGTGCCGTCCTTCACGGCGCGCACGTACGCTTCGACGGCCGCCTGAATGTTCGGCTGCCCCTGCATGAAATCCTTCACGAAACGCGGCCGCTTGCCGGGGAACACGCCGAGCATGTCGTGCAGCACGAGCACTTGCCCCGAGCAGTCGACGCCCGCGCCGATGCCGATCGTCGGAATCTTCAGCATGTGCGTGACTTCGGCCGCGACGAGCGTCGGCACGGCTTCGAGCACGACGAGCTGCGCGCCGGCATCCTCGATCGCGCGCGCGTCGCGCAGCAGTTGCGCGGCGCCGGCTTCCGTCTTGCCCTGGACCTTGAAGCCGCCGAACGCATGCACCGATTGCGGCGTGAGGCCGAGGTGCGCGCACACGGGCACCGAGCGTTCGACGAGGAAGCGGATCGTATCGGCGAGCCATTCGCCGCCTTCGAGCTTCACCATCTGCGCGCCCGCGCGCATCAGCTTGACCGCGTTCGCGAACGCGTCGGCCGGCGTTCCGTACGTGCCGAACGGCAGATCGGCGACGACCAGCGCGCGCGGTTGAGCCCGCGCGACACAGGCGGTGTGGTACGCGATGTCGTCGGGCGACACGGGCAGCGTGGTCGTGTGGCCCTGCAGCACGTTGCCGAGCGAATCGCCGATCAGCAGCACGTCGGTGCCGGCGCGATCCAGCAGCGCGGAAAAGCTCGCGTCGTAGCAGGTCAGCATCGCGATCTTCTCGCCGGCGTCGCGCATTGCCTGCAGCTTGGGTACGGTCACGGCAGGCCGGCTCGATTCCTGGAGATAGGTCATGGGAAATCCGGGTCGGTGGGGAAGAACGACGGGCGATGACGCGTCAGCGCGTCGTCTCGCCCTTGACGAAGAATTCCTTGCGGCCGCGCATCGTCTCGATGCGCTCGACCAGCAGGGCAAGGTCTTCGGGGGAATCCAGCGGGTTCAGGTGCTCGGCTGCGACCGTCAGCACCGGCGTGCGGTCGTAGTGGTAGAAGAATTCGTTGTACGCGTCGACGAGCGAGCGCAGGTACGCATCGCTGATCTGCAGCTCCATCGGCAGCCCGCGCTTCTGGATGCGCGAGAACAGCACTTCGGGGCTGGCTTGCAGATAGACGACGAGGTCGGGCGACGGCGCCTGCGGCACGTCGACGTGCGTGGCGACCGAGCGATACAGTTGCCATTCGTCTTCCGGCAGGTTCAGCCGCGCGAAGATGTCGTTCTTCTGCGGCATGAAATCGGCGATGACCGGGCGGCCCGTGTCGAGCGCGCCGATCAGCTCGCGTGCCTGCTGCGCGCGCTGCAGCGCGAACGACAACTGGACGGGCAGCGCGTAGCGCGCGGTGTCGCGGTAGAAGCGTTCGAGGAACGGGTTGTCCTGCGGGCGCTCGAGCAGCGCCTGCATCGACCAGCGCTCGCCGAGCAGGCGCGCGAGCGTCGTCTTGCCGACGCCGATCGGGCCTTCGATCACGAGATAGCGGTGCGGGGCGCGCAGGTCGGGCGCGGTGACGGTCAGCGGAGTCGAGTTCATCGGCAGCGGGTCTTGTCGGCGTCTGCGCCGGCCGCGAGCGCTTTCTGCATCGGGCACTGGCAGGTCTGCACCTTTTCGACGCGCTGATCGGCGACGGCGGCGAGAAAGGCGTCGGCACGGCCGCGCGCGGGGATGTCGAGCGCCGGCTCGATCTCGACGAGCGGCACGAGCGCGAACGCGCGGTCGGTAAGGCGCGGGTGGGGGATGATCAGGTCGGGTTCGTCGATCGAATCGGCGCCGAACAGCAGGATGTCGAGGTCGAGCGTGCGCGGCGCATTGCGATACGGACGCTCGCGGCCGAAGTGATGCTCGATCTTCTGGCAAAGCGCGAGCAGCTCGCGGGCCGACAGCGTCGTGTCGAGCTTGACGACGCAGTTGTAGTAGTCGTCGCCGCCCGCTTCGAACGGCGCCGTGCGATACAGGCTCGATTTGCCGAGGATCGAGATGGTGCGCTGCTGCGCGAGGCACACCACCGCGTCCTTCAAGGTCTGGCGCGCATCGCCGAGATTCGCCCCCAGTCCGATATATGCAACCGTCATGGCATCACTTCCTACGTCGTTCGCCGGCGGGCGCGTCAGTCGTCGGACCCGCCCGCGGTATCCGGCGCCTGCTCGGCGGCACCTTCACCCGGCTTGCGGTTTCGCGCACCGCCGCGGCGGCGCCGCTTGCGGGGCGATTTTTCCTTCGAGCCGCCCTGCGTGAGCAATGCCTCGCGAGCGGCCGCGTCGCCTTCGATGAAATCCGTCCACCACTGTCCGACTTCCGCATCGAGCTCGCCGGATTCGCAGCGTAACAGGAGGAAATCATACCCCGCTCTAAACCTTTGGTGTTCCAGCAGCCGCATCGCGCTGCGGCCCGAGCGTTTCTCGAGGCGCAGTTGGAGGCCCCAGATCTCGCGCATGTCGGCCGAGTAGCGCTTGTGGATCGCGAGTTTCTCGGTCTGCATGTCGAGCACGTCGTCCATCGCGCGATGCAGCGCCGGCACCGGGATTTCGCCCTCGGCCGTGTATTGCTCGAAGCGCTGGCGCATGTCGTGCCACAGCAGCGTCGCGAACAGGAAGCCCGGCGACACCGGCTTGCCGGCGCGCACGCGCGCGTCGGTGTTGTTCAGCGCGAGCGTGATGAACTTCTCGCCCTGCGGCTGTTCGAGCACGACGTCGAGCAGCGGCAGCAGCCCGTGATGCAGGCCTTCCTTGCGCAGCTTCTTCAGGCACGCGAGCGCATGGCCCGACAGCAGCAGCTTCAGCATTTCGTCGAACAGGCGTGCGGCCGGCACGTTGTTGATCAGGTCGGCGAGCGCGTGGATCGGCTCGCGCGTATGCGGCTCGATCTCGAAATCGAGCTTCGCCGCGAAGCGTACGACGCGCAGCATCCGCACCGGGTCCTCGCGAAAGCGCGTGGCCGGATCGCCGATCATCCGCAACAGGCGGGCGCGTACGTCGGCCATCCCGTCGTGGTAGTCGAGCACCGTCTGCGTCGACGGGTCGTAGTACATCGCGTTGATCGTGAAGTCGCGGCGCGCGGCGTCCTCGTGCTGCTCGCCCCACACGTTGTCGCGCAGTACGCGGCCGCTCGCGTCGACCGCGTGCGTGCGGCGATCGAGTTCGTCGCGCTTCAGGCGCCTCGGCGGCTCGGCCGCAGCCGCGGCCGCCTCGGGCGGCGCGTCGACCAGCGCGCGGAACGTCGACACCTCGATCAGCTCCTGGCCGAACTGCACGTGCACGATCTGGAAGCGGCGGCCGATCAGGCGCGCGCGGCGGAACAGGCGCTGCACCTCGGTCGGCGTCGCGTCGGTCGCGACGTCGAAGTCCTTCGGCGCGATGCCGAGCAGCAGGTCGCGCACCGCGCCGCCGACGATGAATGCACGAAAGCCCGCCTGCTGCAGCGTGTCGGTCACGCGCACCGCGTTCTTCGAGATCAGCGCCGGGTTGATGCCGTGCACGCTGGCCGGCACGACGGTCGGCTCATGGTTGCTGCGCGGTTTCTTCGCGCCGCCGCGGGCGCCCTTCGGGGCGCGCGGGGCGGCTGGGGCCGCTTCGTCGGCCGGGGCCGCGGCGGGAGGCGTTTGCTCGGTTTCGTCCTGGCCGAGCAGCTTGCGGATGAATTTTTTGATCACGACGTTCAGAAGAGATCGAGGATACGCCAGCCGCGGTTGCTTGCATGCGCGCGCAGCGTGTCGTCAGGGTTGGTCGCGATCGGGTCGGTGACTTTCTCGAGCAGCGGGATGTCGTTGTGCGAGTCGCTGTAGAAGTAGCTATGTTCGAAGTCGTCCCAGTGCTTGCCGAGCGATGCGAGCCATGCTTCGGTGCGCACGATCTTGCCTTCGCGATAGCTCGGCGTGCCGGTCGGCCGGCCCGTGTACGGCGAGTCGGGATGCCCGTCGGTCGTTTCGACCTCGCACGCGATCAGCGTGTCGACGCCGAACGCGGTCGCGATCGGACGCGTGATGAATTCGTTGGTGGCCGTCACGACGCAGCACAGGTCGCCGGCATCGACGTGCTTGCGCACGAGTTCGAGCGCGGCGGGCGTCATCGCGGGGCGGATCACCTCGTGCATGTACTGCTCGTGCCATTCGGCCAGCTGCGCGCGCGAATACTTCGCGAGCGGCGTGAGCATCGCGCACAGGTACGCGTGGATGTCGAGCTTGCCGGCCTTGTAGTCGGCGAAGAACTGGTCGTTCTGACGCGAGAAGCTTTCCGCGTCGACGATGCCGAGCTTCACCATGAAGCGACCCCATTCGTGGTCGCTATCGGTGGGGATCAGCGTGTGATCGAGGTCAAAGAGTGCCAGATTAGTCATGGAAGCGCATTTTACTCGAAGCGGTTCGGGCCCGTGCCCGGTGGTGTGATGTCGTCGCCGGGACGCGCGAGCATCCGGCGCAGCAGCGGCAGCGTGACCGCGCGTTTCTGCTCGAGCGAGAAGCGGTCGAGCGCGTCGAGCAAGGCCATCAGGCTCGGCATGTCGCGCCGGAAATGGGTCAGCAGGTACGCGGCGATGTCGTCGGTGAGCGCGATCCCGCGCTCCTTCGCCGCGAGCTTGAGCACGGCGATCTTGCCGGCGTCGGACGGCGGCGACAGGTGGAACACGAGCCCCCAGCCGAGGCGCGTGCGCAGATCCTCGCGCACGTCGAGCGCGAGCGGCGCCGCCGGGCCCGCCGCGACGAACGCGCTCGACGGGTGCGCGCGCACTTCGTTGAACAGGTTGAACAGCGCGACCTGCTGCGTGTCGCTCATCCGGTCGCAGTCGTCGATCGCATAGATGCCGATGCGCGGGTCGAACGTGAACGCGCCGAGCGGGCTCTGCGGGCTCAGGTAGCGCGCATAGCCGTACGACGCGTCGCTCACGAGCGCCTGCAGCAGGTGGGTGCGGCCGCTGCCGGGCTCGCCCCAGATATAGAACGACCGGTCCGGCACGGGGCCGGCCGCGAGCGCGAGATCGAGCTTCTGCAGGCGCGTGACGAGCTCGTCGTTCTCCTCGCTCATGATGAAGTTGTCGAACGTGGCGGGCGGCGGCGTGCCGAGATCGAGCGTCAGTTGACGGGACACAGCAGTCACAGTGCGGATCGGTTGAAAAAACGCGTGCCGTACGCCGGGCGCGCGCGCGGGAAGGCGCCTCGGCCGGCTTCACGCGCGACCGTATGCACGGCGGCGCGGCGCGGGCTTCGGCGCGCTTCGCCCGGCGATGAAAACGGGGACGTGTTGACCAAGATGCAATCCCTGACGATTCGGTGCTGGGAATTCCGGCCAACGGGCCGGCTTCGGGTAAAATCGCATTTTACCGACCTTCTCGCATTCCCCCATGAATCCTCCGAAATCCGCTCCCGACGCTCAGGGTCTGTCCTATCGCGACGCAGGTGTCGACATCGACGCCGGCGACGCGCTCATCGACAAGATCAAGCCTTTTGCGAAGAAAACCCTGCGCGACGGCGTGCTCGGCGGCATCGGCGGGTTCGGCGCGCTGTTCGAAGTGCCGAAGAAGTACAAGGAGCCCGTGCTCGTGTCGGGCACCGACGGGGTGGGCACCAAGCTCAAGCTGGCCTTTCATCTGAACAAGCACGACACCGTCGGCCAGGACCTCGTCGCGATGAGCGTGAACGACATCCTCGTGCAGGGCGCCGAGCCGCTGTTCTTCCTCGACTACTTCGCGTGCGGCAAGCTGGACGTCGACACGGCCGCCACCGTCGTCAAGGGCATCGCGCAGGGCTGCGAACTGTCGGGCTGCGCGCTGATCGGCGGTGAAACGGCCGAAATGCCGGGCATGTACCCGGACGGCGAATACGACCTGGCCGGCTTCGCGGTCGGCGCGGTCGAGAAGAGCAAGATCATCGACGGCAGCACGATCGCCGAAGGCGACGTCGTGCTCGGCCTCGCATCGAGCGGCATTCACTCGAACGGCTTCTCGCTCGTGCGCAAGATCATCGAGCGCGCGAACCCGGATCTGTCCGCCGATTTCCACGGCCGCTCGCTCGCCGACGCGCTGATGGCGCCGACGCGCATCTACGTGAAGCCGCTGCTCGCGCTGATGCAGAAGCTGACGGTCAAGGGCATGGCGCACATCACCGGCGGCGGCCTTGTCGAGAATATTCCGCGCGTGCTGCGCGAAGGTCTCACCGCGGAGCTCGACCAGAAGGCATGGCCGCTGCCGCCGCTGTTCAAGTGGCTGCAGGAGCACGGCGGCGTCGCCGATGCGGAAATGCACCGCGTGTTCAACTGCGGGATCGGCATGGCCGTGATCGTCTCGGCGGCCGATGCCGACGCAGCGATTGCCGACCTGACCGCCGCCGGCGAACAGGTGTGGAAGATCGGCACCGTGCGTGCGACCCGCGAAGGCGAGGCGCAGACGGTCGTGGTCTGACGCATTGCCGCAGCAGATGCGGCAAGGAAAGCCGCCCGGGATCGATCCGGGCGGCTTTTTTTTCGGCCGCTCGAGCGCTCAGTATGGCCGGCGCCCCCCCCCGACGCTCAAGCGGACGCTCGCGGCGCATTCGCCGGGCGCGCGCCGGCCAGCAACGGCGGCACGAACAGGTACAGCAGCGCGGCCGCGGCCCACACGAGCCCCGGCCACGTCGTGCGCGTCGACGCGTAGGTCGCGGTGACGACCAGCGGCCCCGCGACGCCGATCAGGCTCGCCACGCTCGCCAGCGTGCCTTGCAGTTCGCCCTGGCGCGTATCGTCCACCTGCCGCGCGAGCATCGCCTGCAACGCCGGCAGCGTCATGCCGCCGGCCGCGAACAGCGGCAGCAGTGCAAACGGCACCCATGAGGCCGTGGCGAACGCGATGACCGCAAGCCCGAGCGCATCGCCTGCCAGCCCCAGTGCGAGCGCGCGCCGCTCGCCGAGCCGCGCGATCAGCGGCCCGATCGCGAACGCCTGCGCGAGCGCGTGGCATGCGCCGTAGCCGGCGAGCGACAGTCCGGCGACCGGCGTCGACCAGCCGAAATGCTCCTGGCCGTACAGGATCCACAGCGTCGCGGGCGCCTGCGACACGAGTGCCACGATCACGTAGATGCCGACCAGCGGCGCGAGCGCGGGCGCGCCGCTCAGCCGGCGCAGGCTCGCGAACGGGTTGAGCGTGCCGGCCGTCCGGCCTTCCCGGGCCGCGCGCGGCCGCGATTCCGGCAACGCACGCCACACGAGCACGAGATTCAGCGCGTTGAGCAACGCGGCCGCGACGAACGGCGCACGCAGGTGCAGCGCGCCGAGCAGCCCGCCGATCAGCGGGCCGGCGATGAAGCCGATGCCCATCATCGCGCCGAGCTGGCCGAAGCGCCGCGCACGGTCGGGTTCGGCCGTCACGTCGGTCACGTACGCGGTCGCGACCGCGACGTTCGCGCCGGTGATGCCGGCGATCAGCCGCCCGACGTAAAGCCACGCGAGCGTCGGCGCGAGCGCCATCAGCAGATAGTCGAGCGCGGCGCCCGCGAGCGACGCGAGCAGCACCGGGCGGCGGCCGAGACGGTCGCTCAGCGCGCCGAGCAGCGGCGCGCACAGGAACTGCGCGAACGCGTACAGCGCCAGCAGATTGCCGTAGTGGGTGTCGGTGCTGCCCGCGCCGGCGAGCGCGCGCAGTAGCCCGGGCAGGATCGGCATCACGATCCCGACGCCGATCGCGTCGAGCAGGACCGTGGCAAGAATGGCAATCAGGGACGGATTCAAGGGCATTACTCTATCGATGATAGAGTGAGGATTATTCCACAGTTTCCCTATCGGTGATAGAGATGAAGGACACAGGCGCGCGGCTGACGCGCGACACGGTATTGCGCGCGGCGCTCGAACTGCTGAACGAAGTGGGCATCGACGCGCTATCGACGCGGCGGCTCGCCGAACGGCTCGGCGTGCAGTCGCCGACGCTGTACTGGCATTTCAGGAACAAGGCCGAGCTGCTCGACGCGATGGCCGAGGCGATCATGCTCGAGCGCCACGGCGCGTCGCTGCCGAAGCCGGGCGACGTGTGGGACGCGTGGCTGGCGGAGAATGCGCGCAGTTTCCGCCGTGCGCTGCTGGCTTATCGCGACGGGGCGCGCCTGCACGCCGGCACGCGGCCGCGCGCGCTGCATTTCAGCTCGATCGAACGCAAGATCGCGCTGCTCGGCGACGCGGGGTTCACGCCGGACGAAGCGGTCGACGTGATGGTCGCGATCGGCCGCTTCGTGGTCGGATGGGTGCTGGAAGAGCAGGCGGCGCCGGACGCGGACGCCGATGCGTCGCTGCCGGACGCGGCCGACTATCCGTTGTTCGCGAAAGGCTGGGCCGTGCTGCGCGAGCGCGGCGGCGACGAAGCGTTCGAGCGCGGCATCGCATGGATCGTCGACGGCGCCCGCGCGCGCCTGGCGGCGCGTCGGGCGGATTGAGCGGTCAGCGCGGCGTGCGGCCGTCGAGCACGCGTTCGAGCGCATCGAGCGCGCGAGCCGTCGAATCCGGCGCGATGCAATCGACGACGATCCGCTCCGGCATCGCGCGCAGCCACGTGATCTGGCGCTTGCACAGCTGGCGGGTCGCGAAGATGCCCTTGTCGCGCATCGTCCGGTAGTCGGTATCGCCGTCGAGGAATTCCCACGCCTGCCGATAGCCGACGCAACGCATCGACGGCAGATCGGGATGGAGATCGTCGCGGCGCCGCAGCCGCTCGACTTCGTCGATGAAACCCGCATCGAGCATCGCGTCGAAGCGCTGCGCGATCCGTGCGTGCAGCACCGCGCGATCCGACGGCTCGAGCGCGACCGGCACGAAGCGGTACGCGGCGGCCGCATCATCCGTGCGGCGCGGCGCGGCGAGCAGCGCCGACATCGGCTGCCCGCTCAGCATGAAGACTTCGAGCGCCCGCTGGATCCGCTGCGAATCGTTCGGCGCGAGCCGCGCGGCCGTGTCGGGATCGACCTGCGCGAGCCGCGCGTGCAGCGCGGGCCAGCCGTCGCGCGCGGCGTCGGCGTCGAGTGTCGCGCGGATCTCCGGGTCGGCACCGGGCAGGTCGTTGAGCCCTTGCGTCAACGCCTTGTAGTACAGCATCGTGCCGCCGGCGAGCAACGGCGTGCGGCCGCGCGCGACGATCTCGCGGATCAGCCGCAGCGTGTCCGTGCGGAATTCCGCGGCCGAATACGCATCGGCCGGGTCGATGATGTCGATCAGGTGATGCGGCACGCTCGCGCGCTCGTCGCGCGACGGTTTCGCGGTGCCGATATCCATGTCGCGATAGACGAGCGCCGAATCGACGCTGACGATCTCGATCGGGCGGCGCGCGGCGAGCGCCAGCGCCGCGGCGGTCTTGCCCGAGGCGGTGGGGCCGAGCAGGCAGGCGATCGTCGTCGGAGTGGGCTGCGAGGAAGCGCTCATTGCCCGCGCATGAAGAGACGGTCGAGATCGTTCAGCGTGAGCTGGTACCAGGTCGGCCGGCCGTGATTGCACTGGTCCGCGCGTTCGGTCGCCTCCATCTGGCGCAGCAGCGCGTTCATCTCGTCGAGCGTCAGGCGCCGGTTCGCGCGCACCGCGTGATGGCACGCGAGCGTGCCGAGCAGCTCGTGCTGGCGCTCGGTGAGCACACGCGAGCCGCCGAACGCGTGCAGGTCGGCGAGCACCGCGCGCGCGAGCGATTGCAGGTCGGCATCCTTCAGCAGCGCCGGCACCGCCCGGATCGCGAGCGTCGTCGGCGACAGCACCGCGAGGTCGAAGCCGAGCGATTCGAGCGTGTCGCGCTCTTCCTCGACCGTGCCGATTTCGACCGGCGTGGCCGTCATCGAGATCGGCAGCAACAGCGACTGCACGGCGACCGAGCGATCGGCGAGCGCGTTCTTGAACTGCTCGTACAGGATTCGCTCGTGCGCCGCGTGCATGTCGACGATCACGAGGCCGTACGCATTCTGCGCGAGCACGTAGATGCCGTGGATCTGGCCGAGCGCGAAGCCGAGCGGCTGCTCGTCGTGCGCGCCGGCGGCGAGCGGCGCCGCGGCGAAGCCCGGCAGCGGCGCGACCGGCGCGTCGGCCGTATCGCGGGCGACGAGCGTCGTGCCGTCCGGCGTGCCCGCGCCAATGTCCTTGCGGCCGAACAGCGCATCGTAGAGCGCGAGCGGCTGCGCGACGGGCAGCGTGCCCTGCGTCATCCGCGCCTGGCGCATCCAGGTGTTGCCCGCCGACGATGAAGACGACGGCGACGAGAAGCCGCTGCCGCCTGCCGCGTGGCCCTGGCTTTGGCCGAGCGGCGTGTCGACGAACGACGCCGGCCCGCGCGGCGCCGGGGAGAGTTGCGCGGCATGGCCGCCCGCGGTGGTTTCCGGCGACGCGCCCGCATGGCGGGCAAGCGCACGCTGCACCGCATGGAACACGTACTGGTGGATCGAGCGCGAATCGCGGAACCGCACCTCGATCTTCGACGGATGCACGTTCACGTCGACGGCTTCGGGCGGCAGGTCGAGGAACAGCACGTACGACGGGTAGCGGTCGCCGTGCAGCACGTCCTCGTAGGCCGCCCGCACCGCGTGCGTCAGCAGCTTGTCGCGCACGAAACGGCCGTTCACGAAGAAATACTGCTGGTCGGCGCGCCCGCGGCTCGCGGTCGGCAGGCCGGCGCAACCGTACACGGCGAGCGGGCCCGCCCGCTCGTCGAGCGGCAGGTGCGCGGTCGCGAAGCCGTCGCCGAGGATCTTCGCGACGCGCTGCGCGGGCTCGGTCGCGTTCCAGTGCTCGACGGCCTTGCCGTTGTGCAGCACCGAGATCGCGACGTCCGGCCGCGCGAGCGCCGCGCGGCGGATCATTTCGAGGCAGTGGCCGAATTCGGTCTGCTCGCTCTTCAGGAACTTGCGCCGCGCGGGCGTGTTGAAGTACAGCTCGCGCACCTCGATCGTCGTGCCGATCGAGCCGGCGGCGGGCGACAGCACGCCCGTCTGCGCATCGATCTTCATCGCATGCGCGGCATCGGCCGTGCGGCTCGTGATCGACATCTCGGCGACCGATGCGATCGATGCGAGCGCTTCGCCGCGAAAACCCAGCGTCGCGACCGCCTCGAGCTCCTCGAGCGAGCGGATCTTGCTGGTCGCGTGACGCATCAACGCGAGCGCCAGTTCGTCCGGCGGAATGCCGCAGCCGTCGTCGGTGATCGAGATGCGCTTGACGCCGCCTTCCTCCAGCACGATGCGCAGCGTCGTCGCGCCGGCGTCCATCGCGTTCTCGAGCAGCTCCTTGACGACCGACGCCGGGCGTTCGACGACCTCGCCGGCGGCGATCTGGCTGATCAGCTGGTCGGGCAGGGGCTGGATCGCGCGCAGCGGGCGCGCGGCGGGGGTGGGCGCGGCGCCCGCGGCCGTTTCGGTGATATCGGACATGGCCGAATTATAGCGAGGCGGCGAACGCGTGCCGGCGCGAGCGGCCGTTACGTTTTTTCACGGAGCCTTAAGGGAGTTTCGGTATCATCACCCCGTTGCACGCGCCGCCCTGGCCGGCAGGCGCGTCGGCCATCTCTGGCCTGTCCCGGCCGTTCCGGCCCCATCGCCTTCGAGGAATCGCATTTGGATACGCTGCTTCATTTCGTCAACCTTGTCCTGCATATCGACGCTTTCCTCGGCGATTTCATTCGGCAATACGGCGCGTGGGTCTATCTCGTCCTGTTCCTGATCGTGTTCTGCGAGACGGGGCTCGTCGTCTTCCCGTTCCTGCCCGGCGATTCGTTGCTGTTCATCGGCGGCGCGTTCGCGGCGACGGGTGAAATGAACGTCGGCCTGCTGATCGTGCTGCTGCTCGTCGCGGCGATTACCGGCAACACCGTGAACTACCTGATCGGCCGCTGGGTCGGCCCGAAGGTGTTCAATACGCATATCCCGGTGCTCGAGCGCTTCCTCGATCGCGCCGCGCTGCAGAAGACCCACTCGTTCTACGACAAGCACGGCGGCAAGACGATCGTGCTCGCGCGCTTCATTCCGGTCGTGCGCACGTTCGCGCCGTTCGTCGCGGGGGCGTCGTCGATGAGCGTCGCGCGCTTTCAGTTGTTCAACGTGATCGGCGCGCTGGTGTGGGTGCTGCTGCTCGTGCTGCTCGGCTATTTCTTCGGCAACATCCCGTTCGTCCGCCAGTACCTGAACGTGATCGTGCTGGTCGGGATCGGCGCGGCGATCGTGCCGGTCGCGCTCGGCGCGGTGTGGAAGCTCGTGCGCGGGCGGCGCTCGAACGGGGCGCCGAAGGCGGGCGGGCGCTGACGCTACGCGCTTCGACGCAATAAAAAAGCGTGGCGGCGGCCACGCTTTTTTTTCGTCCGCGCGGTTCGCCGTGCGGTTCGGCTGCTGCCGTCACGCGTTGCGTTGCGAGACCGGCGTTTCGGGCGTCGGATAGCCGGCTTCGCGGAACGTCTCCAGGATCACGCGGTTGGTGTCGCAGTACACCTGCCAGTAGTTCTCCGGTTGAGTCGACGGGCGCACGAACAGCAGCGGGCCTTCCGGCGTGAACTGCAGCACGCCGACATCCGGTGCCGGCACTTTCAGCACGTTCGGCACCAGTTGGATCTGCGTCTTCAGGCGGTTGATCGCATCGGCCGCATCGACGCTGTTCGCGATCTTCGCGGTCAGGTCGACGCGGCGGTGCGGCGTCGCGCTGTAGTTCGCGATGTTGTCCGAGAAGATCTTGTTGTTGCCGACGATCGTCACGATGTTGTCGGCGGTGATGATCGTCGTGCCGAACAGGCCGAGCTCCTTCACCGTGCCCGTGACGCCGCCCGCGCTGATCACGTCGCCGATCTTGAACGGGCGCAGCACCTGCATGAACACGCCGGCGGCGAAATGCGCGAGCAGGCCGCCCCAGGCCGTGCCGATCGCGAGGCCGAGGCCGGCGAGCAGCGCGGCGAACGAGGTCGTCTGTACGCCGAAGATCTGCAGGATCGCGAGGATCAGCAGGATCGTCAGCAACACGCCGACGACGGAGGTCAGGTAGTCGGTGAGCGTCGGGTCGACCTTGCCGCTGCGGCGCACGACCTTGCCGAGCACGCGCGTGCCGATGCGGATGGCCCAGCGGCCGACGAACCATAGGACGATCGCGGCGAGGAGGTTGAGGCCGAAGTCGAGGCCACGGGTCATCAGGAATTGCTGGGCGGTGGCGAGATCGATCATGCGTTCTCCGAAGTCAAGGGTAAAAGGGCGGCGCATGCACCGGAATGGGTGCGCTTTTATAACCTGACCGGCGAGCGGCCGGCAACCGGGCTGACATTGCTTGACGTAGTGAAAAACGGGCGGGACGTGGATGCGTGCGGCCCGTTTGAGGACGGCCTGTCGTGGCGCGCGGCGGGCGTCGAGTCGCTTGTCGTGCTGCGCGGCCGTAGGTGCCGTCGAGGCGGGCGGTGTCGTCCTCGCCGAGATGCGTGCCCGACTGCACTTCGATCGGTTCGAGCGGAATCTTGCGGGGGTTCGCCGGACGGTGCGTCGTGCCGAGCGGGATGTCGGTCGGCTGGTTTTCAGTCAGATCGCGCCGCGGTGGCCGACGATGGCACGGTGCTCGCGGTGAGGGCGATGCACGACGGGCGGCGGACGACGTTCGACGATGGGCATCAGCCGTTCAACGGCAATTTCCGCATGATCGCGTGCACGCATTCCAGCGGACCTGCCTCGCCCGTGCGCACATGCACGTCGGGCGATACCGGCTGCTCGTAGATCGATTCGATGCCGGTGAACTGCCGAAGGGTCCCTTGCCTTGCCCGCGCGTAGAGCCCTTTGGGGTCGCGCGCTTCCGCCACGTCCAGCGCGACGTCGACGAAGACTTCGAAGAACATGCCCTGCGGAAAACGTGCGCGCGCTTTGGCGCGTGCCTCGCGAAACGGCGAGATCTGGGCAACGATGACGACGAGCCCGGCATCCACCATCAGGCGCGCGACCTCGGCTGTCCGACGAATGTTCTCGTGGCGGTCTGCGTCGCTGAATCCGAGGTCCTGATTCAATCCTTCGCGAAGCCGATCGCCGTCCAGCAGAAAAGTCCGCAGGCCGCGCGCATCGAGTTGCTGCTTCAGCAGGTTCGAGAGGGTCGATTTGCCGGCGCCGGAGATACCGGTGAGCCATACCACGAAGGCATGGTCCTGCTTCATGCTGGAAAGCACGGATGGATCGCGCGTGAGCGTGACAGGGGGAGAACGGGGGAGATCTTGAGCCATCTCGGATTCGATGTGCCGGTAACGGCCTCGTACTTTAATTGTGAAGCGGATTCATCCGTCGGCGAATTGTAGCGGTGCTTTTCAAAATTGGTAACTTGAATATTTTAATCAGGAATAAACGTTCGCCTTCAGTCGGCGTGACGGCGTGCGAGCATCGCCCGCACGGTAATGATTGCCGATCCACCGTAATAATTCGAAATGAATGCGTGTCGCTGACAGGGTTCTCGACCGTGTGTCGATTATTGCCGTGGTTCCCGGTCGGGATGAATCGCAAGGGCATCGATTTTTTTATTCAGCGAAAACTGTGCTAGTGCGCAGCATCCGCTTTCGCCATGCGACTCCGTCGCTCATTATCGAATTGGGGAATTATCCGAGGCGTTTGCCCGATCGTATTCGTCGAGCGACGATTCGTATCGCTTTCGATTGATCTGGCAGTACCGGGCGTCGGCCCGGCGCAACCGGATCGGCGAAACGGCCGTATCGCACCGAAGTACTCGCCACCTGGACGCGCTCGATTCGTCAGGACTGCGGCATGTCACTTGTGCCGCGGCCCGAACGGCCGCTGCTGCACGTCGGCGCCGTGCGCGACGATCGCCATCCCCTCCGGCACTTCCTCCCACGCGCCGCGCAGGTCGACGAGCGGTTCCGACACGACCATGAATGCGTCGTCGCCGGCTTCGGCGATGCGCGGGTTATGTGGATACAGCTCGTGCAGATGCTTGAACGACGTGCTGTGGAACAGCGAGCGCGATTGCCGTTCGCTCGAATAGCGCACCGCGACGATCCGTTCGCCGTCGGTCGCGCAGATCGTCATGTTCAGCGGGTCGGCGACGCGATGCCGCGCGGCGGTTTCCTCGACCACGCCGACCATCCGTTCGAGCGCCGGCAGCGGCGCCTGCTCGAGACCGTACGTGAGCGCGAGGCGGAACATCAGCTCGGAGTCGGTCGAGCCTTCGAGCGTCGGGAACAGCGCGGGATCGACCTTCATCGTCAGGTCGCGGCGCAACTTGTGGAAGTCGCGGATCAGCCCGTTGTGCGCGAACAGCCAGCGGCCGTGGCGGAACGGATGGCAGTTGGTTTCCTGCACGGGCGTATCGGTCGCCGCGCGAATGTGCGCGATGAACATCCGCGAGCGGATCGCACGCGCGGCTTCGCGCAGGTTGCGATCGTTCCATGCGGGATGCACGGAGCGATAGCGGAACGGGAGTTCGTCGGGATGCCCGTACCAGCCGATGCCGAAGCCGTCGCCGTTGGTGGTCGTGGCGCCCAGCTCCGAATGCAGGCTCTGGTCGATCAGCGAATGCTTCGCGCGGAACAACACGGTTTCCAGATGGATCGGATTACCCGTATAGGCGAGCCAGCGGCACATGGAGCGCTCCTTCACGATGTATCGTTCGCGCATGGTAGCCGACTGAGCGGCGTTGCCGCATCGAGGCGAGTCACCGGCAATCGTCATACATGGCGGCCGCATACGCGCGATGGACCACCGTGCGGCCACACTGCCGGCGTGTTGCACCGCAGCCGTTCGACGCTGCGGTGCGGCACGACGGCAGTGCCGCACCGCGTCGGCTCAGTCGCCGAGCGCGTCCATCACACGCGCCGAATAGACGAGCGCCGCGCCGGCATTCAACGCAATCGCGACGCCGAGCGCTTCCGCCACTTCCTCCCGGGTCGCGCCATGCTTGGCCGCTTCGGCCGTGTGCACGGCGATACAGCCATCGCAGCGCGTCGTGACGGCCACCGCGAGCGCGATCAGCTCGCGCGTTTTCGCGTCGAGATGGCCGGTTTTGGCCCCGGCGCCGGACAGCGCCTGGTAGCCGGCCAGCGTGTCGGGCGACAGCTTGGCGATGTCGCCGATACGCGTCGAGAGCTCCTTCCGGTATTCGTTCCAGTTCAGCATGATGCGTCCTTTTTCGAGAAGAGTGACGAGCGCGGCGGCTGCCGCGATCTCGGGCGATGCAAGGCTATTCTGATCGCTCTCGATGAGGGTTTCGATAGGCGGGAGTGTCAATTTTCAGCGCAGTCGTTTCGTGGATGCATGGGGTCGGCTGTTGTCGCCGGGGCGCAGCCATGTCGAGCTCGACATGCACTGCTTGCTCGACGGCCCCGTTCGCGATGCCGCACGGCCCGCTGCCGCCCGGCGAGGCGGCGTTCCATCTGGCGCCGGCCGGAACCTGCCGGCTGCGTGCCGCCGACGCACGCACGCTGCAACGCTCTGACGGCGATTTCGTGCTGTTTCCCGGCGCGTACGACGTATTCATGCTCGCGTGCCGGTGCGCGGCTCGGCCCGCCGGGCCAGGCCGTGCTGCAGCCGCCGGCGCAATCGTGGACGGTCGAATCGCTCGGCGCCGCGGCCGCGATGCCGCGCGCCAAAGCTGCTACCATGCGCAAAACGCAGTTCAACGACAACGATTTCGAACAACAAGAAAGAGAGGGCAAAGCAATGAACCAGACCACCATCCAGCAACCGTCGTTCGCATTCGTGGCCGCGTCGTGGGCCGCGCTGCTCGCCGGTTTCGCGGCATTCCTGATCGGGCTCTGGAACGCCGGCATGCAGCTCAACGAGAAGGGTTACTACTTCACCGTGCTGGTGTTCGGCCTCTATGCGGCGATCTCGCTGCAGAAGAGCGTGCGCGACCGCGCGGAAGGCATTCCCGTCACCGGCATCTACTACGGCCTCAGCTGGATCGCGCTGCTGCTGTCGATCGCGCTGCTGATCGTCGGCCTTTTCAACGCGACGCTGCAACTGAGCGAGAAGGGCTTCTACGCGATGTCGTTCGTGCTCGCGCTGTTCGGCTCGGTGGCCGTGCAGAAGAACACGCGCGACTTGCAGAACGCGAAGCCGCGCTATACCGACGCGGATTCCGCGCCGTCGATCCAGGAATAACGGCGCGCGCGGCGGGCGCCGGATCGACTTCGTCGAGATCGGCGCGAACACCGGCTACGACGAGGAGAGGAACGACGGCTTCGATCGCGTCGATGCGTCGCGTTGCGACATCGTCGGATTCTGCGATGCCGATTGCCGGCCGGCCCGCGACTGGCTCGAGCACCTGCTCGCGCCGTTCGCGCGCGACGCGATCACCTGTCGCGGTGGCGGGGCGGACCGGCCATGCACCCAACGTGTACGCGATCGACCGCGGCAACCATACCGTGTTGTGGAGCGACGCCCGGGGCGATGCGGCGGTGGTCGCTGGACGGCTCGATTCACGCGGCAATCGGCCGGGCGCGTTGCGGGATGCGCTGAATCGTCCGGCGGGGATGGTCGTCGCGCCGAACGGCGATCTGCTGGTCGAAGTCGGTGACGACGGAATCGTGCGATGGCGCGCGTCGGGTGCGCCGTGGCGCAGGTGCCGGTTGCGGCGGCGACGTCCGAAGGGGCCGTGGAGGCAAACTTGCGGCAGCCGTGAGGGGCAGCGCGATCGAGGTTTGCGGGGGGCTTCATCGGCGCGCTCGCGGGTCTCAGCGAAGGGCGTCCAACGCGGCAAAGGCGACAGACGCAAAAAAGCCTCCGCGAGGGAGGCTTTTTTGCACTATCGAAGATAGTTGGTAGGGTGGGAGGGACTCGAACCCTCGACTCTCTGATTAAAAGTCAGATACTCTAACCAACTGAGTTACCACCCCACGTTCTTGAAACCTGCTGGTTCGTTGCCTCGACAACTTGGGCAGCGACCTAAAGAGCAAAAGATTATAGCGACGGGTTGATGGACTGTCAACAACGCGCCACGATAATTATTTGATCGTTTCGAGCTTGCCCTGCGCCGTCTGTGCCGCGTTCGACCCGGCGTATTGCGACACGACCTGCTCGAACGTCTTCTTCGCGGCCGCCTTCTGGCCTTGTTCGAGCTGGTTCGTGCCGATCGCCACGAGAGCGTCGGCCGCGCGCGGATGTTGCGGGAACTTGCTGACGATCCCTTGCCACGTCGCGGTCGAACCACGGTAGTCGCGCAGCGCGTATTGCGCGTTGCCGTACCAGTACTGCGCGGTCGGCTGATAGGGGCTCTGCGGATACTTCGCGATGAACGCGCGGAACGAAGCCGCCGCCGCCTTGAAGTTGCCGTTGCGGAACTGCTGCTGCGCCGCGCTGAGCGCATCCGTTTCACCCGGCTGCACGGTGCCTTCGACACCATCGATCGTCGCCTGCTGCGGCTCGAACTTCTTGAGCCGCGTGTCGAGATCCTGGTAGTACTCCTTCTGCTGCCGCTCGAGCGTCGTCAGCCGGTTCGTCAGATCCTCGTTCTCGCCGCGCAGCGTCGCGACCTGCTGGTTCAGCTGGTCGATACGGCCGGATTGATCGAGGATCGTACGCTGGGCGGCCGACAACTGGCTCGACAGGTTGTCGCTCTTGCTGCGCAGATCGAGCACGGCGCGGCGCGCCTCGTTGTCGTCGAACATGCCGGCGTGCGCCGGCGCGGCCGACCACGCCGCGCCCGCGACGCAGAATGCTGCGGCAACGCGCAGCCAGGTTGAACGGTGCGTCATACGGCGATTCTTCCGTTACTTACTGTTGGTAGACGAGGTCGGCGCGACGGTTCTGCGCCCACGATGCTTCGTCGTGGCCCGTTGCCTGCGGCTTTTCCTTGCCGAGGCTCACGGCTTCCATCTGCGAATCGTTCACGCCGAGCAGCGCCATCGCACGGCGGACGGCTTCCGCACGCTTCTGGCCCAGCGCGAGGTTGTACTCGCTCGTGCCGCGTTCGTCGGTGTTGCCCTGGATCAGCACGTGACGCTGCGGATGGCTCTTCAGGTACTGCGCGTGCTGCTGCATCAGCGGCTGGTACTCGTCCTTCACCGAATAGCTGTCGAAGTCGAAGTAGATGCTGCGCTTCGCGAGCGGGCTGTTCGGGTCGTTCAGCGGATCGACGTTTACTTGCGCGACGTTGTCGGCGCTCGGCTGCGTGCTGACTGCGCCCGCGTTGTTCGCCTTGTCGTCGAGCTTCACACCCGACTTGCACGCGGCGAGCGCGCTGATCATCATCACGGCCAGGGCCAGACGAGCTTTATTCGACATCATGGTTACTCTCCTTGTGGTCATTGCATGAAGGGCCCCCACGACGGCTCGCGAACGGAGCCGCCCTGGACGGACAGGATCTGCGGCGGCGCGCTGCCGTCGGAAGGCACGGCGGCCAGAACGTTGCGGCCACCCGACTGGGTAGCGTACAGAAGGTACTGGCCGTTTGCCGCGAAGCTCGGCGATTCGTCGCGATTGGTATTCGTGATGGCGTTCGCCGCGCCAGTCTGCAGATCCTGAACGTACAGCTTGAAGCCCCCACCCGTGCGGGAGATGTAAGCGAGCAGCTTGCCGTCCGGGCTCACGCGCGGGCTCGTGTTGTAGCTGCCGGTGAAGGTCACGCGCTGCGCGGCACCGGCGCTTTCACCCTGGGCGGGCATCCGGTAGATCTGCGGCGCACCGCCCCGATCGCTCGTGAAGTAGATCCAGCGGCCGTCCGGCGAGTAGAACGGCTCGGTATCGATCGAACTGCTCTGCGTGAGACGGCGCAGGCCGCCCCCGTTCGCGTTGACCGTATAGATTTGCGTATTGCCCGTCAGCGACAGCGCGACGGCGAGCGTGTTGCTGTCCGGCGACCACGCCGGCGCGCTGTTGTTGCCCTTCTGGTCGGACACCATGTAGCGGCGGCCGGTCGGCAGGTCGTGGATGTAGACGATCGGCTTCTTGCGCTCGAACGATACGTACGCGACCTTCGTGCCGCTCGGCGACCACGCCGGCGAGATGATCGGTTCGGTGCTCGACAGCGCGATGCGCGCGTTCTGGCCGTCCGAATCCGAAATCTGCAGCTGGTAGCGATTACCGGTCTTGATCACGTACGACAGGCGCGTGGCGAACACGCCGCGCACGCCGAGCAGCTTCTGGTAGATGTAGTCGGCGATCTTGTGGCCGGCCGTGCGCAGCGTGGTGTCGGTGGCCGTCAGCGACAGGCCGCCAAGGCTTTGCTGCTTCACGGTGTCGTACAGGATGAAGTTGACCTTGTACTGGCCGTTCGCGTCGCGGTTCACGCTGCCGGCGACGAACGCGTTCGCGCCCTTTGCCTTCCATGCGCCGAGATCGACCGAGGCGGTCTCGGGCACGGGCGTGCTGCCTGCGTCGATGTTGGTGAACTTGCCGCTGCGGGCGAGGTCGGCGCGCACGATCGACGTGACCTGCTGCGGCAGGTTCGCCTCGTTCGTGAAATTCGCGGTGGCAATGGGGAACTGGGTCGACCCGACACCGGTGATCAGCACGTTGACCTGGGCGTTAGCGGCGCTGCCCGCCGTAATCAGACACGAGGCCACGAGTGCCCTGAAACCTAGCTTTGTCATCAAACTCATGCTTCTTGCTTCCCGTATGGCTTGGATCGCTGCGCAACCGCAGAGACAGTAAAAATACCCGATTCGTTCCCATCCGACAGCGACGCCCGGAGTGTAAGCGCATTTCGTTTCACTCCGCCGCCTTGAAGGTAATCGTAATGTCGGACGGGGTACGGCCGTTAGAATCGGGCGGCAACGGGACCGACGCGTGGATCGCATTCACCACGGCTTGATCCCACCCCGAATTCCCGCTCGAGCGGGAGACCGATGCGCTCAATACGTCACCGGACGGCGTGCACCGAATCTTGACGACGGTGGTCAGGCCTGCCCGCTCGCCGCCCCAAACGATGTTCGGCTTGACGCGGCGGCGCACCTTGTCGGCATAGCCGGGCGTCGCGGCATTGCCGCCGGAGCCCGTGCCGGTGCCGCTTTTCGCCAGGCCGTCGCCGCCGCCTTCGCCGGCGCCGGACAGGCCTTGTAGTTGCGCGAGTCGCGCGCTGCGCTCGCGGTCGAGCTTCGCGTTCGCCGCCGCATTGGCCTTCGCGCGCGCCGCGGCTTCGGCCTTCGCCTTGGCCTGGGCTTCCGCCTTGGCCTTCGCGGCTGCGTCGGCCTTCGCCTTCGCCGCCTGCTGTGCTTCGAGTTGCGCCTGCTTTTGCTGCTGGAGCTTCTGTTGTTCGAGTTTCTGCTGCTCGGCGAGCTGCTGTTGCCTGAGCTTCTCGGCCTGCTTCTGTTTGTCGCGTTCCGCGGCCTTCTGGGCGGCGAGGGCGGCGGCCTGCTGCGCGGCGAGCTGCGCACGCCGGGCTTCCTCTTCCTGCTGGGCCTTCAGTTGCTGGGCGCGGCGCTGCTGCTCGAGTTGCGCTTCGCGCGCGGCTGCTTCCTGCTGACGCTTCTTCTGCTGCAGCGCGATGTCGGCCTGTTCGTCGCGCACCGGGGCAGGGGGCGGCGCGACCTTCGCGGGCGGCGCGGGCGTGACCACCGGCCGCGGCGCGGGGACGTCGGGCACTTCGGTCCACAGCTCGGCCTCGGCGCCGGCCGGCGTGCTGTTCTGCCACTGCACGCCGTGATAGAGGAACAGCGCGAGCAGCACGTGCATCAGCGCGGCGAGCGCGAACGCGCGCCACGTCCCGCGCTCGCGGGGAGGCTGGAGCGGGTACGCGGATCTGCGCGTGGATTGCTGCCGGTTCATTGCGATTTGACGAGGAGGCCGACGCGCTTGACGCCGCGCGCCTTCAGATCGGACATCACGGTCATGACGGCATCGTACTGCACGGTCTTGTCGGCTGCGATCACGACCGGCTGGTCAGGGTGATCGGCCTGCCGGGCCGAGATGAAGCTGTCGAGCTCGGCCTTCGTCATCGTGTCTTCCTGGGTCGCACCCGAGTCGCCCTTGTACTTGACGCTCATCGTGCGGTCGGCCTTGATGTTGACGACGACGGGCGGCGTCTGCTCTTGCGGCGCGGCATTGCCGACGGTGGGCAGGTTGATGATCGACGGGGCGACGAGCGGTGCGGTGACCATGAAGATCACGAGCAGCACCAGCATCACGTCGATGTACGGCACGACGTTGATGTCGGCCATTGCGCGGCGCGAGCGGCCGCCGCGCATGCTGGATCGGATGGGGCTTCCTGCCATGGCGCGCTCCTTACTGGGCCTGACGCTGCAGGATGTTCGAGAACTCTTCGATGAAGGTCTCGAAGCGGATCGCGAGGCGATCGATGTCGTGCGCGTAGCGGTTGTACGCGACCACCGCCGGAATCGCGGCGAACAGGCCGATCGCGGTGGCGACGAGCGCCTCGGCGATGCCCGGCGCGACGTTCGCGAGCGTGGCCTGCTGCACGTTCGCGAGGCCGCGGAACGAGTTCATGATCCCCCAGACCGTGCCGAACAGACCGATGTACGGGCTGACCGAGCCGACCGACGCGAGGAACGCGAGGTTCGCCTCGAGCACGTCCATTTCACGCTGGAACGACGCGCGCATCGCGCGGCGCGCACCGTCGAGCACGAGGCCCGGGTCGCTCAGGCGCTTTTCCTTTCCCTTCAGGAATTCGCGCATCCCCGATTCGAAGATCCGCTCGAGTGCGCCGATCGTATGGCGGTTGTTGGCTGCGCTCTGATACAGCGCCTGCAGGTCGCCGCCCGACCAGAAGTCCTTTTCGAAGCGTTCGGTCTGCGCGCGCGCGCGGCGGATGGCAAACCATTTGCGGAAGATGAAGGTCCACGACATCAGCGACAGCAGCAGCAGCAGCCCCATCACGGCCTGGGCCAGCACGCTCGCGTTGAGGACGAGGGAAATGATCGACAGGTCTTGAACAGTATTCATAGAGGTTTGAGTAACGTCCCTTCGGGGGTGCCCGGCAAGGGCGTCCGGCGTGCGTGCGGCGCGGCGCGCCGGCCATGCCTGACGCCGAACCTTGCTTAGTATCGAATCAGAACGGCAAGTTCATAGGCTGTGTCTAAACGGCGCTCATGCGAGCTTCGTTGACAAACCAGTCTGCCCGGCGTCGATGACGGGCCCGCGTTGCAGCGCGTCGAGCACGGCCGGCGGGATGGCCGCGGGCCGGATGCCGTGACGGTCGACGCAGCCGAGGCGGATGTGCCCGACCACGAGCAGCGTGTCGCCACACCAGGCTTCCTGCGTGAATTCCACCGACGCGCGGCCGATGCGTCCGGGCCGGCTCGTGATCGTCAACGTGTCGTCGAGTCGCGCCGGCGCGCGGTAGTCGAGCGACGTGTTGCGCACGATGAAGATCGCACCGGTATCGTCGGCGAGCCGACGCTGGTCGACGCCGCAGGCGCGAAGCCACTCGGTTCGGGCGCGTTCGAAGAACTTCAGGTAGTTGGCATAGAAGACGATGCCGCCTGCGTCGGTATCCTCGTAGTACACGCGCACCGGCCAGGTAAAGCCGGACGGCGCTTCCGGGGAGCGGGTGGGCTGAGTCATGGCGCGCATTCTACCGGAAGGCAAAGACCGGATTCGTAACCGATTCGTAACGGAATGTAGTGCGTCGTGGCACACCGTCATGGCACACCGCGGGCCGGCCGGAGGCCGGCCCGCGGCTGCGGGCGACGTGTCAGCCGCGATGGACCGTGAGGCCGGCCGGGGCTTGCGCGACCGGCATCATTTCGATCGTGTTGATGTTGACGTGCGCGGGGCGCGTCGCAATCCAGTAGATCGTGTCGGCGATGTCCTCGGCGGTGAGCGGCTGGACGTTCTGGTAGACGTTCGCCGCCTTTGCATCGTCGCCGCGGAAGCGGACGTTCGAGAACTCCGTGCCGCCGCACAGGCCCGGCTCGATGTCGGTGACGCGCAACGGCGTGCCGATCAGGTCGGTGCGCAGGTTCAGGCTGAATTGTCTGACGAAGGCCTTGGTCGCGCCGTACACGTTCCCGCCCGGATACGGATAGGTGCCGGCCACCGAGCCCAGGTTGAAGACATGGCCGCGACCGCGCGCGATCATGCCGGGCAGCAATGCGTGCGTGACGGTCACGAGGCCCGAGCAATTCGTGTCGATCATGGTCTGCCACTCGTCGAGGCTCGCCTTCTGGGCCGGCTCGACGCCGAGTGCGAGGCCGGCATTGTTGACGAGTACGTCGAGCGCCGCGAATTCGGCGGGAAGGGCGGCCGGCACGGCCTCGACGGCGGCGCGGTCGCGCACGTCGAGCTCGAGCGGCAGCAGGGCGTCGCCGAGTTCGGCGGCGAGCGCGTCGAGACGGTCCTTGCGGCGTGCGGTCGCGACGACGCGATGGCCGCCCTTGACGAAGGCACGGGAGATGGCGGCGCCGAAGCCGGCGGACGCGCCTGTGACGAACACGATCATTGCTGCTCCTGGTCGGTAACGGAATAGCGGGTGGAATCCCCCAAGCCTACTGAGAATGCCGCACCGCGGCAAGGCGGCAAAGCGTGTCGGCACGGGCGCGTAGAGTCCGGCCCCAATTGATTCGGGCGCCCTGCCGCGCGGTTGCCTATTCATGACGCATCCAATACACTAATGCGCTCATCACCCCTGCGTGACTGGCGATAGAACCCTTCGGGTTCAAGGTGGAGCATCCCACCGTGAAGCGCGGGGCGCCGTTTTTGCCGTTCGCCTGGGCAGCCGTTGTGCGCCGTCGCGTGCATCGCCGGTGGCTGTCCTGCCTCGCGTCATACGGATTCTTCCGCCACGTCGAGCTGGTCTCGCCAGCAGCGCACCGTACTCGGCCACTCCGGTCAACCTGTACACACTTAACGGAAACCGTATGTTTGACAGAGCCCAAAGCACCATCGCGAACGTCGATCCCGAAATCTTCGCAGCGATCGAGCAGGAAAACCGCCGCCAGGAAGATCACATCGAGCTGATCGCGTCGGAAAACTACACGAGCCCGGCCGTGATGGCCGCGCAGGGCTCGCAGCTCACGAACAAGTACGCGGAAGGGTATCCGGGCAAGCGCTACTACGGCGGTTGCGAGTACGTCGACGTGGTCGAGCAGCTGGCGATCGACCGTGTGAAGCAGCTGTTCGGCGCGGAAGCCGCGAACGTGCAGCCTAACTCGGGTTCGCAGGCGAACCAGGGCGTGTTCTTCGCGATGCTCAAGCCGGGCGACACGATCATGGGCATGAGCCTCGCGCATGGCGGCCACCTGACGCACGGCTCGCCGGTGAACATGTCGGGCAAGTGGTTCAACGTGGTGAGCTACGGCCTGAACGAAAACGAAGACATCGACTACGACGCGGCCGAGAAGCTGGCGAACGAACACAAGCCGAAGCTGATCGTCGCGGGTGCGTCGGCGTTCGCGCTGAAGATCGATTTCGAGCGTCTGGCGAAGATCGCGAAGTCGGTCGGTGCCTACCTGATGGTCGACATGGCGCACTACGCGGGCCTCATCGCCGCGGGCGTCTACCCGAACCCGGTGCCGCACGCGGATTTCGTGACGACGACGACGCACAAGAGCCTGCGCGGCCCGCGCGGCGGCGTGATCCTGATGAAGGCCGAGTACGAGAAGCCGATCAACTCGGCGATCTTCCCGGGGATCCAGGGCGGCCCGCTGATGCACGTGATCGCGGCGAAGGCCGTGGCGTTCAAGGAAGCGCTGTCGCCGGAGTTCAAGGCATATCAGCAGAAGGTGGTCGAGAACGCGCGCGTGCTGGCCGAAACGCTGGTCAAGCGCGGGCTGCGGATCGTGTCGGGCCGCACGGAAAGCCACGTGATGCTGGTGGACCTGCGTGCGAAGAACATCACCGGCAAGGCAGCGGAAGCGGCACTCGGCGCGGCGCACATCACGGTGAACAAGAACGCGATCCCGAACGACCCGGAAAAGCCGTTCGTGACGAGCGGCATCCGTCTCGGCTCGCCGGCGATGACGACGCGCGGCTTCGGGCCGGCGGAAGCCGAGCAGGTCGGCAACCTGATCGCCGACGTGCTGGAGAACCCGGAAGATGCGGCGACGATCGAGCGCGTGCGCGCGCAGGTCGCCGAGCTGACCAAGCGTTTCCCGGTCTATCGCTGATCGCCGATGCGCTGCCCGTTCTGCCGGCATGACGACACGCAGGTCGTCGACTCGCGCGTGTCCGAAGATGGCGCCGCGATTCGGCGGCGCCGCCGCTGCTCGGCTTGCGACAAGCGCTTCACGACGTACGAGCGGGTCGAGTTGTCGCTGCCGTTCGTCGTGAAGAAGGACGGCAGCCGCACGGAATTCGACCGTCGCAAGATCGTCGCCAGCATGCAACTCGCGCTGCGCAAGCGGCCGGTTGCCGCCGACGCGATCGATGCGGCGGTCGCCCGCATCGAATATCAACTGCTCGCGACTGGCGAGCGTGAAGTGCGTAGCGAGAAGCTGGGCGAGCTCGTGATGAACGAGTTGCGCGGCCTCGATACGATTGCCTATGTGCGCTTCGCATCGGTGTATCGCCAGTTCGAGGATGTCTCCGAATTTGCCGACGTGATCGAAGAGTTCCGTCGCGCCTCTCCCGCCAAGACCCCGCGTAAGCGCTGACGCGCTGCGTTCGTTCATCGTCTGCTCCGTTGGTTCGATTCGCGCCGATTGTGTCGGTCGCGATCGCATGTCGCCAGTCGGCCGTTCGGCCAATGGCGTGCGTCCGCACGCGCCGCTACAGTCGTCGCATCACCGTGGCGGAGGACGATTGCGATGGAACCGGGCGCTCAATCCTTGAAGAATGTGGTGCAACGATCGGGCGGATTCACGCTCGTCGAGCTGATGGTCGCCCTGTCGCTGGCGGCGGGGCTGGCGCTCTATGCGGTGCCCACGTTCGACCAGTGGCGCATGCGTGAACGCGTGGATGCCCGCTCGCGCGCGCTGCTCGGTGCGCTGTCGTTTGCGCGTACCGAGGCAACGCGCCTCGGTACGCGCGTCACGCTGTGCCGCGCCGGGCGCGACGGCGCCTGCCTGCGTGCCGGAGAGCGGTGCGATCCGGCCGAATGGTCGTGCGACTGGATCGTCAGCGGGCAGGTCGACGGGTACTCGCGTGTGCTGCGACGCTATCCGCGCGATGCGGAAGTGGCCGTCGTGGGCGCCGCGCATGAGCTCGCGTTCGCACCGCCGGCCGGCCAGTCGATCGGCGGGATTCGGCGTTTCGAGTTGCGTCCGAGGCGCGGCGTGTCCGATGCCGACGACGCGCGCGCATCGCGTTGCGTGCGCATCGCGGCCGGCGGCCGCGCGCGGATGGTCGCCGGTCGCTGCGACGCGGCATGATCGCCATGCGCCATGCCATGCGCGGGACGTCGTTGCTCGAGGCGACGCTCGCCATCGCGCTGCTCGCCACCGTGATGTTGGCGGTCGCCGGCAGCCAGCTCGCGATGGCGCGTACGCAGCGCGCGACGATCTGGCGCGAGCGCGCGCTGTGGCTGGCCGATGCACGTATCGAGCGTCTGCATGCCGCGGCGGCGGTCGACGACGGCCTCGCGGCGTCGGCGGCGACCTCGTTGCCCGGTGGCGCGATGGCGCTCGACGGCGGGCCGGGCGGCGTCCGCTACGCGGTCGTCGGCTGGCGGGGCGGCAACGGGGGCGCGTCGCCGCGCTGCGATGCGGCAGGGGCGTCGTCAGCGCAGCCGCGATCGTGTGTCCGGATACCGTTTCGGGAGAGGGCACGCGATGAGCGCTAATCGCCGTACGTGTGGCCATACGCTGCTCGAAGTGCTGATTGCGATGACCGTCGGGCTGCTCGTGCTCGCGGCGGCCGGTGCGCTGTACCACGCGCAGCGCATTGCGCAGCGTCGCGCGGAAGACGGGTTCAGGATGCGCGACGCGGCGGCGGCCGCGCTGATGCTGATCGGTCAGCAGATCCAGATGGCGGGTTTCCGGCCGCTCGATGCCGAAGCGGCATCGCCGTTGCCGCCGGTGTTCGGCTGTTCGACGGCACGCGTGCGCGGTAGCGGCGCACAGGTGCGCTGCGAGCCCGCGCGTTCGGCGTCGGACGCGTTGCTGGTCCGGTATGTCGGCGATGCCGTGTCCACGTGGACGACGGTGAGCGGCCAGGCGTCGGATTGCCTCGGGCAGGGTGTCGGCGAGCCGGGCGAGCCGGCGCCGGTGGAGAATCGCTTCGATGCGCATGTCAGCCCGTCGACGGGCGAGCCCGAACTGTATTGCGAAGGAAGCGGCCGTCCGGGCACGCCGCAGCCCGTCGTGGCGGGGATCGATCAGTTGCGCATCCGTTATTTGCGTCGCGGCGCCATGCGGTTCGTCGACGCCGACGCGATGCGTGCCGACGACTGGCGCGAGGTCGTGGCCGTGCATGTCTGCGTCAGGGCGCGCGGCGAGCCGATGCGCGAACCGGCGCGTCAGGTCGACTGCGACGGCCGCGTTGCCGTGCCATCGGACGGCCGCGCCCGTTTGACGCTCGATCGCATCGTCGCGTTGCGCAACGTCACGCTCGCCGCCGACGCTGCGTCGCATGATGCGATTCGAGCAAGCGAGGTGGCGCGATGAGCAGAGCATCGCGATACACGCGGGATGGCATCTCGCGACGCGGCGAGGCTGGCCAGGCGCACAAGCGCAGCGTCGCGAGCGGCGGCGATCGGCAGCACGCCGTACGTGCTCGCGTTCCAGCGGCGACTCCGCGCGAGCCGAACATGCGTTTCCGGCCCGGTCGCCGTGCGTGGCGGCGCGATGCGGGCCTTGCGTTGCCTGCGGTGATCGCCATCGGCGCAGCGGTCGCGGCACTGACCGGTACATGGTTCGACGCCGCGCTGACGGAGTCGCGCCGCACACGCGCATTGTCCGATCGGCTGATTGCATTCCACGCGGCCGATGCCGCGCTTGCCGCGTGTACCGCGCGATTGCTGCGCGGCTCGGCGCCGTATGTGTACGAAAGCGAATCGCATGCGGAGCCCGACGCATGGCGACGCATGCCGCCGCTGGCGGCTGCCGAAGCGTTCACGCCATTCGCCGAATGGCCGATGGCCGAGCAGCCGCCGCGATGCCTGATCGAGGCGTGGCGGCGTCCGGCAGGGCAGGCACGCGACCGCGCTTATCTTGTGACCGCGCGCGGTGTCGGCGCGCACGCGTCGAGTGCCGTATGGTTGCAGCAGCAGGTTGCGATACGGGACGGCCATATCGTCGTGCTGCGCTGGCGTCGTGTCGCGGCGGTGCTTCGATGAACGGCCGCCTGTTCATGGTTCGAGCGGTGGGGTTCACGCTGATCGAACTGATGATCGTGCTCGCGATCGTCGCGGTGCTGGCCGGGTGGGGTATCCCGTCGTATCGCGAGCATGTCGTGCGGGTTCACCGCGTGTCGGCGGTGTCCGCGCTGTACCGTGCGGCCCAGTATCTCGAAACGCTCGACGGTGCACCGCCTGCGGCATTGCCGGACGCGCTCGCGCAGGCGCCGCCGGACGGGCCGGCCGTGTATCGATTGACGCTCGGGCGGCCGGACGGCGACGAGTCGCCGGTGAGCTATGAACTGGCAGCGACGCCGCTCGACACGGGGCCGATGCGCGACGATGCATGCGGCACGTTCACGCTGCGCTCGGACGGGACGAAAGGCAATGCGGGAAGCGGGGGCGCCGACGAACCAGGCGCTGCCTGCTGGGGCGTGCGCTGAGTTCGCAACGAACGCGCAACGAACGCGCGCGGCGGCGCATGGCCGTGCGCGCGGGAGGCCCGCGGTCAGTCGTCGCGTGCGTCGAGCCCGCGCTCGTCGCGGGACTGCTTCCAGATCCGGTAGACCTCCCATGCGGCGAAGCCGAGCGTGCCCCACTTCAACGCGGGGCCCGCGCTTGCGCGCAGCAGCGAGCGAACGGGTTTCGCGAGCACGAGCGATGCGAGCGAACTCAGCATCGGATACTGGTTGACGAGGTGGCCGAGGCTTGCGTTCAGGTTCCTGGCCGACTGGCCGAACTTGCCGGTCGACAGCCCCGGGATGAACACCTTGAGCCAGCTGAAGCGCGTGACGGCCTGGCGCATTTCGGCGGCGGCTTCCGCGAGTTCGAGCCGCTCGACTTCGGATCGCAGGATCAGCAGTTCCTTGCGCAGCGCGCGGTGCTGCGACGCGCTCCAGTTCGATCGCGACGAATGGGAGCGGGATGGATTGCCCGTGATGTTCTGGCTCATGGCGCGTCGGCGAAGTAGGTGGAAGGGATGAGCGCGAGGGCGTTCACGGCTTGCCGCGGAACAGGTCGCGGTCTTTCTCGAGTTCGGCGAGCGTCGCCTCGAACACGGTTGGCGCGCCCCGCAGGCCCGAGCGCGCCTTCAGCCCGCATACGATGCCGCCAACGGCATACAGCGCGGTGATCGCGGCGAGCGACTGCCAGCGGTAGGTATCCCAGAACGCGATCGCGATCAGCACGGTCAGGCTGATGAGTGCCATCGTCGCGAGCATCATCGCGGCGAGGCCGAGGAACAGCACGCCCATCAGGCGCTCCTTCTCCTCGGCAAGCTCGATGCCCACCAGTTCGAGGCGCGTTTGCAGGAGGCCGATGGCCGAGCCGACGAGGCGGCGCAGCGGTCCTTGACCGGACGGCTGCGAGGGGGTGTCTGTCGTCATGGATGCGGTGCTTGCGCGTACAGTGAGCAGCTAGGACAAAGCCGCCGGCGCAGGCCGGCCGGCTTCGACGCCCGCGCGCCGCGTCATCATGCGGCCCGCGGGACGAAACGGCGCAAAGCGCTTTACTTGCGGTTGATCAGCAGGCCGATCAGCACGCCAACGCCGGCAGCCACGCCGATCGACGTCCACGGATGCTCATGCACGTAGTCGTCGGTCGCGCGCGCGGCCTTCTTGCCTTTCTCGACCACCACGACCTGGACGTCGGCTGCCTTTTCCTTGGCCTGCTTCAGGCGCGACATGGCTTTCTCGCGCAGCTCGGCCGCACGGTCGCCCGTGCTGCTCGCAGCTTGCTTGAGCAGGTCTTCGGCGTCCGAGAGAACGGTTTTGATATCCGACATCAGTTTCTCCTTGTTGATTTCCGACATTGCAACTCCCTTCGTGCTGTCATGCTGCAGGTTCACATCGTAGCGAAACCCGTGCCTGCTGGCGAGCCGGGAAGACGCACGGCGGCAGCGCAAGACTGCATGGTAAACGACTTGTAATGATGAACAGAGCGGCAAAGGGATTGAAAAGTTTCCCCGCTGCCGTCCGTTCTCCCACGACGCCGGGTAAAAATGACAAAAAAGTATGAATATCAAACGGAATAATCGTTCGCACGGCCCATTGCTTCCCGTAAGCTGATGGACTGCCCCGCGCTGTCCGGCGCGCGGTTTCAACCAGCATCGTTCGAGGAGGGAACATCATGAGTCTGCGTCTTGGCGACATCGCACCGGATTTCGAGCAGGAATCGAGCCTGGGCACCATCAAGTTTCACGAGTGGCTCGGCAACAGCTGGGGTGTCCTGTTCTCGCACCCGGCCGACTACACGCCGGTGTGCACGACCGAACTCGGGCTGACCTCGAAGCTGAAGGGCGAATTCGAGAAACGCAACGTGAAGGTGATCGCGCTGTCGGTCGACGGCGTCGAATCGCACAAGGGCTGGATCAACGACATCAACGAGACGCAGTCGACGGTCGTGGGCTTCCCGATCATCGCCGACGCGGACCGCAAGGTGTCGCAGCTGTACGACATGATTCATCCGAACGCGAACGAAACGCTGACGGTGCGTTCGCTGTTCGTGATCGACCCGAACAAGAAGGTGCGGCTCACGATCACCTATCCGGCCAGCACGGGGCGCAATTTCGACGAAGTGCTGCGCGTGATCGATTCGCTGCAGTTGACCGACAATTACAAGGTCGCGACGCCCGGCAACTGGAAGGACGGCGACGACGTCGTGATCGTGCCGTCGCTGCAGGATCCGGAAGAACTGAAAAAGCGCTTCCCGAAGGGCTTCAACGCGGTGCGTCCGTATCTGCGCCTGACGCCGCAGCCGAACAAGTAAGCATCGACGCAGCCCCTGCCCGCGGCTGCGATGACAAAGGCCCGTCCGGCAGCGATGCCGGGCGGGCCTTTTACGTGGCGGCGCTCGCGGGCGCGGCATCGCCGCCGCCGCGTGCGTCATGGCCGAATCATTAGAAGAACGCCTGGATGCCCGTCTGCGCGCGGCCGAGGATCAGCGCGTGGATGTCGTGCGTGCCTTCGTACGTGTTGACCACTTCGAGGTTCACGAGATGGCGCGCGACGCCGAATTCGTCGGAGATGCCGTTGCCGCCGAGCATGTCGCGTGCGAGCCGCGCGATGTCGAGCGCCTTGCCGCACGAGTTGCGCTTCATGATCGACGTGATCTCGACGGCGGCCGTGCCTTCGTCCTTCATCCGGCCGAGGCGCAGCACGCCTTGCAGGCCGAGCGTGATTTCGGTCTGCATGTCGGCGAGCTTCTTCTGGATCAACTGGTTCGCGGCGAGCGGCCGGCCGAACTGCTGGCGGTCGAGCACGTACTGGCGTGCGGTGTGCCAGCACGACTCGGCGGCGCCGAGCGCGCCCCACGCGATCCCGTAGCGCGCCGAGTTCAGGCAGGTGAACGGGCCGCGCAGGCCGCTCACGTTCGGCATCAGGTTCTCTTCGGGCACGAACACCTCGTCGAGCACGATCTCGCCGGTGATCGACGCGCGCAGCCCGACCTTGCCGTGGATCGCCGGCGCCGACAGGCCCTTCCAGCCCTTCTCGAGGATGAAGCCGCGGATCGCGTCCTTGCCGTTTTCTTCCAGTTTCGCCCACACGACGAACACGTCGGCGATCGGCGAGTTGGTGATCCACATCTTCGCGCCGGACAGCGCGTAGCCGCCCGGCACCTTCTTCGCACGCGTGACCATGCTGCCCGGGTCGGAGCCGTGGTTCGGCTCGGTCAGCCCGAAGCAGCCGATCCATTCGCCGGTCGCGAGCTTCGGCAGGTATTTCCGCTTCTGCGCGTCGGAGCCGAATTCGAAGATCGGCACCATCACGAGCGACGACTGCACGGACATCATCGACCGGTAGCCCGAATCGACGCGCTCGACTTCGCGCGCGATCAGCCCGTAGCTCACGTAGTTGAGGCCGGGGCCGCCATATTCCTCGGGAATCGTCGGGCCGAGCAGGCCGAGTTCGCCCATCTCGCGAAAGATGGCCGCGTCGGTGCGTTCGTGGCGGAACGCTTCGGTGACGCGCGGCGCGAGCTTGTCCTGTGCGTAGGCCTGCGCGGCGTCGCGCACCATCCGCTCGTCCTCGGTCAGTTGCTGGTCGAGCAGCAGCGGATCGTCCCAATGAAAAGTTGCAGCACTCATCGTCTCATCTCCTGTTGGTCCGGTCTTCCAGCCGGCCCCATGCCAAAGTTCGCTTGACTATGGTTCCGCTGTGCGGAACAATGTTTTGCAAATTGAACTCAGTGTAGCACCGGATGACGCTTTCAACCACCGACGACACCACGATCGACGAGCGCAAGTTCGTCGTCGCGCTCGCACGCGGGCTCGACCTGCTGCGCGCCTTTCGGCCCGGCGAGACGATGCTAGGCAATCGCGATTTCGCGGAACGCACCGGCCTGCCGAAGGCGACGGTGAACCGGCTCGCCTATACGCTGACCGTGCTCGGCTATCTGCGCTACGACGAGACGCTCGGCAAGTATGCGCTGGACGCCGGCGTGCTGTCGCTCGGCTACGCGTTGCTGTCGGGCTCGGGGACGATCGATCTCGCGCGGCCGCACATGCAGGCGCTCGCGCGCGAGATTGGCGCGGCCGTATCGCTCGGCTGCCGCGACGGGCTCGACATGATCTATCTGGAGACGATCCGCAGCGAGACCGCGCTGACGCTCGGGCTCGCGCCCGGTTCGCGGCTGTCGATGCTGACGAGCTCGATGGGGCGCGCGTACCTGGCCGTGCAGCCGGAGGACGTGCGCGGCGCGCTCTATGCCGAGCTGCACCGCGCGGCCGGCGGCGCGGCCGATGCCGATGCGCTCGTCGCCGCCGCGCAGCACGCGGTGGCCGAGTTCTCGGCGAGCGGTTGCTGCTATTCGTTCCGCGCGTGGCACACGGACGTGAATGCGGCAGCCGTGCCGTTTCGCGAGCCGCGCGAGGGGCGCTGGTTGATCCTGAGCTGCAGCGGCCCCGCATCGTCGATGGACGAGGGCGTGTTCCGCACGCAAGTCGGGCCGAAGCTGAAGGCGCTCGCGCAACGGCTCGGGCAGACGGTCTGAGCAACGAGCGCGCGCGCAGGTCGCCGTCGCCCGGCAACGGGTTCGTTGGTCGCGGGGGCGGAAGCGGAAGGGGCGGCGCGGTTGCGTATTGTGCGACGGGCGAACCGCGCTCATCATCGTTCGCCTGTGTCCTGACGATCACGAGGTTCGCGATGCCGCACCCCGAAACGATGGAAGGCGGATGCGCATGCGGCGCGATTCGCTACCGGATCGCCGGCCTGCCGGCCGATGCCGGCTTCTGCCACTGCCGGCTCTGCCAGCGTACGACGGGCGCGGCGGTCGTCGCATCGGCATCGGTGCCGATCGACGCATTCGAATACCTGCAGGGCGAACCGACCGTCTATGCGTCGAGCGCGTGGGGCGAGCGGCGTTTCTGCGGCCGCTGCGGCGCGCAGCTCGAATACCGGCGCTCCGTGGCGCCGCGGACGGTCGAGATCAATTACGCGACGCTCGACGAGCCGTCGCGGCTGCGTCCGGCGTGGCATGTCTGGTACGGAGATCGTTTCCCGGGCATCGAGATCGACGACGATCTGCCGAAGTACGACGACGGTGGAAGAGAATAAGAATAGGCGGCTGGTTCACGCCGACGCGCCGGTGTGGATCTCGCGCGCAAGCAGGTCCGACCTTTCCGCGTAAAGAACAAGAAACCGGCCGGCGTCGAGCGACGCCGGGTGCGGAAACCTGAAACCTGAAACCTGCAACCCGACTCCCGAAGCGGCACGACACGCCGTCATCCAGCGTGCCACGTCCCGCGCGCGGCGCGCACCTTCCGCCGCGCCGCTCAGGCCGTCACGACTTTCGCGAACACCGGCCCCTGCATGAACCGCACGTCGTGCTGGCGCAGCAGCTCGCACTGCGTCTCGTCGACCACACCGTCGAAGATCAGCGGAATCCGCACGCGCTGCGCATAGGCGACGAGCGCCTTGACCATCCCGTCGCGCAGCGCGATGCCCGCATCCATCTTGATGTAGTCGGGGCGCGCCATGTCCGATTCGACCGCGAGGATGCGGCCCGGGTCGGGCAGCTTGTCCGCGACCTTGAAGCCGTGATGCTGGTAGCTGCGCGTCAGGTAGCCGAGGAACGTCTTGTGGGCGACCGCGACCGCCGGCAGCTCGATCACGATCCGCTCGGGCGGCAGCCCGAAGCGCTGCAGCACCGACGAGAAATGCTTGCCGTGGTCGTATTTCACGCTCTTGAGCAGCCGCTCGTGCACGCGCAGGAACAGCAGACCGTGACGCTGCGCACCGAAGAAATTGATCGCGTGCAGCGCGCGCGACAGGCGGTCGATCGCGACGAGCGTCTGGTCGTCGACGGCCGCGTCGACCGGATCGTGCTGCGCGCCCGTGACCAGCGTGACGGCCTGGAAGCCGAGCTCGTCGCCGTAGCGCTCGATCGCGTCGGCGAACGACGTCGATTGCGGCGCGCCGGGCATCGTCACGTCGTAGATCGGCTCGTACGCACTGGCGAGCGTGCGCTCGGGCAGATTCGCGCACGCGGTGCCGCCTTCGGCAAGCGCGAGGTGTTCCCGCAGATACGGCAGTTGCCCGGCACGGGCGACCAGCTCGGGGATGGTAGGCGGAATCATCGGCGTGAAAAGGAAAAATGGCGGCCGATAGGGCCGCCTCGTTGTCTTGATATTAGCAGCGCGCGCCGCGCTCGGCTCGGCGTTTCGCTCATATGGTTATCCCGTCTCCGAGCGAACGATTAGGGTTTACGTTGTTTTCACTATTCGTAATTGGTTTTACTATTCGTAAATCCAAAGATTTGTCGCCGATCAAGAAATGCGGCAGGCAGGCGCCGCGAAACGGCGCCGTTCACGAATCAACAGGAAGCAAGGAGCGAGACGTGGCGGTTGACAGGACAGGCGGGCACACGCGCCGGCAGGAGACGGACGCGACGACGGGCGCGGCGGTGCGCGCGCGGCGGGATTGAGGAGCGGATGGCGACCATGAGCATCGATTACCAGACGCTGAAGTTCGAGTACCGCGCCCGCGCGCACGACGCGGCCGTCCACCCGGTGATCGTCGTCGGCGCGGGGCCCGTGGGCCTCGCGGCCGCGATCGACCTCGCGCAGCAGGGCGTGCCGATCGTGCTGCTCGACGACGACGACACGCTGTCGACGGGCTCGCGCGCGATCTGCTTCGCGAAGCGCACGCTCGAGATCTTCGACCGGCTCGGCTGCGGCGAGCGCTTCGTCGACAAGGGCGTGAGTTGGCACGTCGGCAAGGTGTTCCTGCAGGACGAGCAACTGTACGCGTTCGACCTGCTGCCCGAGGAAGGGCATGCGCGCCCCGCGTTCATCAACCTGCAGCAGTACTACGTCGAAGGCTATCTGGCCGATCGCGCGTTCGAGCTGCCGAACATCGACATCCGCTGGAAGCACAAGGTGACGGGCGTCGCGCAGTCGGCCGAACACGCGGTGCTGACGGTCGAGACGCCGGACGGCGTCGCGACGCTGCACGCGCAGTACGTGATCGCGGCCGACGGCTCGCGCAGCTCGATGCGCACGATGATGGGCCTGGAGAGCCGCGGCCGTACGTTCAAGGATCGCTTCCTGATCGCCGACGTGAAGATGAAGGCGGAGTTTCCGACCGAGCGCTGGTTCTGGTTCGATCCGCCGTTTCATCGCAACCAGTCGGTGCTGCTGCACCGCCAGCCCGACAACGTGTGGCGCATCGACTTCCAGCTCGGCTGGGATGCCGATCCCGTCGCCGAGAAGCAGCCGGAGCGCGTGATCCCGCGCGTGCGCGCACTGCTCGGGCCGGACGTCGAGTTCGAGCTCGAGTGGGTGAGCGTCTATACGTTCCGCTGCCAGCGGATGGACACGTTCCGGCACGGCCGCGTGCTGTTCGCCGGCGATTCCGCGCACGGCGTGTCGCCGTTCGGCGCGCGCGGCGCGAACAGCGGCGTGCAGGACGCGGACAATCTCGCGTGGAAGCTGAAGCTGGTGCTCGACGGCCACGCGCACGACCGCCTGCTCGACACCTACGCGAGCGAGCGCGAGTTCGCGGCGGACGAGAACATCCGCCACTCGACGCGCTCGACCGATTTCATCACGCCGAAGAGCGCGGTGTCGCGCGTGTTCCGCGATGCGACGCTGAAGCTCGCGCGCGACTGCGAATTCGCGCGCAGGCTGGTGAACAGCGGGCGCCTGTCGGTACCGGCCGTGCTGGCCGATTCGCCGCTGAACACGCCGGACCGCGGCGGCGACGCATTCGCATGCGCGATGCGCCCAGGCGCGGCGGCGGCCGATGCGCCGGTACGTGCGCATGGTGCGTCGGGCTGGCTGCTGCAGCATCTGCGTGGCGGCTTCACCGGCGTGCTGTTCGGATTGCCGGGCGACGCGGCAGCGCTCGCGCAGGCCGTCAGTGGTCTCGCGCCGACGGTGCGGCCGGTGCTCGTCGTGCCGGCCGGGCACGCGCGGCCGGCAGCCGGCGTCGACGTCGTGGAGGACGTCGACGGCCTCGCGGCGCAGCGCTACGACGCGCAGCCCGGCACGTTCTACCTGCTGCGTCCCGACCAGCACGTGTGCGCACGCACGCGCACGCTCGACCGTCAGGCGATCGCCGACGCACTGGCGCGCGCGACCTGCGCACGCTGACTACGATAAAGACACCGGAGACACCGTCATGCCCTCACTCGATACCCGCCCGCGCCTGGCCGATCCGGACGCGTTCTACGAAGCGCTGATCGACATGCATCGCGACCTGTCGGACGCCGACAGCCAGCTCGTCAACGCGAAGCTGATCCTGCTGCTCGCGAACCAGGTCGGCGACGCCGACGTACTGCGCGAAGCGATGGCGCTCGCGCGCCAGGGCGTGACGCCGCCCGTGCATCCGTCCGCCGAGGTGCCGCGATGAGCGGGGCGCCGGCCGATACGCGCGTGCTCGAAGTCGAGCGCGTGATCGACGAGACCCATCGCCCGGGTTTTCACTGGATGCTGCTCGCGCTGTGCGGGCTGTGCCTCGTGATCGACGGTTTCGATGCGCAGGCGATGGGCTACGTCGCGCCGAGCGTGATCGCCGAATGGGGCGTGCCGAAGCAGGCGCTCGGGCCGGTGTTCAGCGCGAGCCTGTTCGGGATGCTGCTCGGCGCGCTCGGGCTGTCGGTGCTGGCCGACCGGATCGGCCGGCGTCCGGTGCTGATCGGCTCGACGCTGTTCTTCTCGGTGACGATGCTCGCGACGCCGTTCGCGAGCTCGATCCCCGTGCTGATGGCGCTGCGCTTCGTCACGGGCCTCGGCCTCGGCTGCATCATGCCGAACGCGATGGCGCTGGTCGGCGAATTCAGCCCGGCCGCGCATCGCGTGAAGCGGATGATGATCGTGTCGTGCGGCTTCACGCTCGGCGCGGCGCTCGGCGGCTTCATCAGCGCGGCGCTGATTCCGGCGCTCGGCTGGCGCTCGGTGTTCTTCGTCGGCGGCGCGGTGCCGCTCGTGCTGACGATCGCGATGGTCGCGCGGCTGCCGGAGTCGCTGCAGTTCCTGGTGCTGAAAGGGCGTGTCGCGCAGGCGCGCGACTGGCTCGCGCGCTTCGCGCCGGCCGCCGGCATCGATGCGAACACGCGGCTCGTCGTGCGCGAACGCGCGGCGAGCGGCGCGCCGGTCGCCGAGCTGTTCCGCCATGGCCGCCTGCCGGTCACGCTGCTGCTGTGGTCGATCAGCTTCATGAACCTGATCGACCTGTACTTCCTGTCGAACTGGCTGCCGACCGTGATGCGCGATGCCGGTTATTCGCCGGGCACGGCGGTGATCGTCGGCACGGTGCTGCAGACGGGCGGCGTGATCGGCACGCTGTCGCTCGGCTGGTTCATCGAACGTTACGGCTTCGTGCGCGTGCTGTTCGCGTGCTTCGCGTGCGCGGCCGTGTCGGTGGGACTGATCGGCTCGGTCGCGCATGCGCTGCCGTGGCTGCTGGTCGTCGTGTTCGCGGGCGGGTTCTGCGTGGTCGGCGGACAGCCGGCCGTGAACGCGCTCGCGGGCCAGTATTACCCGACGTCGCTGCGCTCGACGGGCATCGGCTGGAGCCTCGGCATCGGCCGGATCGGCTCGGTGCTCGGGCCGCTCGTCGGCGGGCAACTGATTGCGCTCAACTGGTCGAACGGCGCGCTGTTCCACGCGGCCGCGGTGCCCGTGCTGTGCTCGGCGCTATTCGTCCTCGGGCTGGCCGGTGTGTCGCGGCGCAACGGCGCGCAGGCGCCGAACGCCGCCCTGAATTGATGGAGAAAGGAAACGATGACGCTTGACCTGTCGACACCGGCGACCGCCGGCTACCTCAGCGGTTTCGCGAACGAGTTCGCGACCGAGGCGCTGCCCGGCGCGCTGCCGCACGGCCGCAACTCGCCGCAGCGCGCGCCGTACGGGCTGTACGCGGAGCAGTTGTCGGGCACCGCGTTTACCGCACCGCGCGGCCACAACCGCCGCTCGTGGCTGTACCGGATTCGCCCCGCCGCCGTGCACCGGCCGTTCGAGCCGTATGCGGGCGCGCAGCGGCTCGTGTCGGAGTTCGGCGATTCGGCCGACGTGCCGCCGACGCCGCCGAACCAGTTGCGCTGGGATCCGCTGCCGATGCCGGTCGAGCCGACCGATTTCGTCGACGGCCTCGTGACGATGGCCGGCAACGGTTCGGCCGCCGCGATGAACGGCTGCGCGATCCATCTGTATGCGGCGAACCGGTCGATGCAGGACCGCTTCTTCTACAGCGCGGACGGTGAACTGCTGATCGTGCCGCAGCAGGGGCGCCTGTTCATCGCGACGGAATTGGGCCGGCTCGACGTCGAGCCGTTCGAGATCGCGGTGATCCCGCGCGGCGTGCGTTTTTCGGTCGCGCTGCCGGACGGCGACGCGCGCGGCTACATCTGCGAAAACTTCGGCGCGCTGCTGCGCCTGCCGGATCTCGGCCCGATCGGCTCGAACGGGCTCGCGAACCCGCGCGACTTCCTGACGCCGCAGGCCGCGTACGAAGACCGCGAAGGCGCGTTCGAGCTGATCGCGAAACTGAACGGGCGCCTGTGGCGCGCGGACATCGGCCATTCGCCGCTCGACGTCGTCGCGTGGCACGGCAACTACGCGCCGTACAAATACGATCTGCGCCTGTTCAACACGATCGGCTCGATCAGCTTCGACCATCCCGATCCGTCGATCTTCCTCGTGCTGCAGGCGCAGAGCGACACGCCGGGCGTCGATACGATCGACTTCGTGATCTTCCCGCCGCGCTGGCTCGCGGCCGAGGATACGTTCCGCCCGCCGTGGTTCCACCGCAACGTCGCGAGCGAGTTCATGGGGCTCGTGCACGGCGCGTACGACGCGAAGGCCGAAGGCTTCGTGCCGGGCGGCGCGAGCCTGCACAACTGCATGTCGGGCCACGGGCCCGACGCGGACACGTTCGAGAAGGCGTCCGCGAGCGACACGACGAAGCCGCACAAGGTCGACGCGACGATGGCGTTCATGTTCGAAACCCGCACGCTGATCCGGCCGACGCGCTACGCGCTCGATACCGCACAGCTGCAGGCCGATTACTTCGAATGCTGGCAAGGCATCAAGAAACACTTCAATCCGGAGCAAAAGTGAGCGATACCCAAGACTGGCGCGCGACGCTCGACCCGGCTCGCAGGAGCTGGGTCGATACCGCGAACGATCCCGCCTGCGATTTCCCGATCCAGAACCTGCCGTTCGGAATCTTCAGCGATGCGAAGCAGACGGCGCGCCGCGCGGGCGTCGCGCTTGGCGACCAGATCGTCGACCTGGCCGAACTGAAGCGAGCCGGGCTGCTGACGTTGCCGCTGTCGAGCCCCGAGGATTTTGTCGAGATGCGCGATCGCGCGTTCGAGCAGCCGACGCTGAATGATTTCATCGCGCTTGGCCGCGATGCATGGCGCAGCGTGCGCGTGCAACTGTCCGACCTGTTCTCGCGCGACAACGCACGGCTGCGCGACGACGCGGCGCTGCGCGCGAAGGTGCTGGTGCCGCAGCGCGACGCGACGCTGCATCTGCCGGTCGAGATTCCCGGCTACACCGATTTCTATTCGTCGAAGGAGCACGCGACCAACGTCGGCTCGATGTTTCGCGATCCGAAGAATGCGCTGCTGCCGAACTGGTCGGAGATGCCGATCGGCTACAACGGCCGCGCGTCGTCGGTGGTCGTGAGCGGCACGCCGGTGCGGCGCCCGAACGGGCAGCTGAAGCTGCCCGACCAGGAGCGTCCGGTGTTCGGCGCGTGCCGCAAGCTCGATATCGAACTGGAAACGGGCTTCATCGTCGGCCGCGGCAACGCGCTCGGCGAGCCGATCGCATGCGAGGACGCGGAAGCGCATATCTTCGGGATGGTGCTGCTGAACGACTGGAGCGCACGCGATATCCAGCAGTGGGAGTACGTGCCGCTGGGGCCATTCAATTCGAAGGGCTTCGCGACGACGATCTCGCCGTGGATCGTCACGCTCGACGCGCTCGAACCGTTTCGCGTCGCGCAGCCCGAGCAGTCGCCGCCGCCGCTCGCGTATCTGCGGCATGCGGGCAAGCATGCGTTCGACATCGCGCTGGAAGTGACGCTGCGCGCCGAAGGTGCGGCCGAGGCCACGTCGATCTGCCGCACGAACTTCAAGCACATGTACTGGACGATGGCGCAGCAGCTCGCGCATCACACGGTCGCGGGCTGCAACACGCGCGTGGGCGACCTGATGGGTTCGGGCACGATCAGCGGACCGACGAAGGACTCGTTCGGCAGCCTGCTCGAACTGACGTGGAACGGCAAGGAGCCGCTCGCGCTGAACGGCGGCGGCAGCCGTACGTTCATCGAGGACGGCGACGAGCTGACGCTCGCCGGCTGGTGCCAGGGCGACGGCTATCGCGTCGGCTTCGGCACGTGTGCGGGCAAGATCTTGCCGGCGCGGAGCGCGTGACGGATCGCGGCGACGGAACGTCACGCGCAGGTCACGTGTAGATCACGCGTAGTCTGGAAGGACAGGGCGGCCCGCATTGCGCGGGCCGTTTCCGTTTACCGGAGAGTGGGCGCGAGCGGGCCGATGCGTACCGGTGCATGATGCTGCGCGCCAACGCCAACGCCAACGCCAACGCCAACGCCAACGCCAACGCCAACGCCAACGCCAATCTGCATCAGATCGCGCGTTGCACCGCGGCGCGTCGTTCCCACAACGCGGCCGCGACGAACGCGGCGACACAGGCGACCAGCACGCCGACCAGCGCATGGCTGCCCAACTGCTCCATCAACGCGCCGGCAACCAGCGGCCCGCCAAAGCTCGCGGCGCTCCACGACGCCGACACGAGCGAGCTCGCGGTGACGAGCGCGGCGCCGCGGAAACGTTCGCCGCACGCGACGAGCGACAGCGTATAGATGCTGCCGGCCGCCGCGCCGAGCACGAACAGCAGCGGCCAGCACAGCCACGGATTGGCGATGACGAACGGCAGCAGCGGCAGGCCGCCCAGCACGATCCAGCCCGCGCCGAGGTGTACGCGTTCGCGGCCGAGCTTGTCCGCGAGCCAGCCGATCGGGAACTGCATCGCGGTATCGCCGAACAGCATGATCGACGCGAGCAGCACGGCGGTCGCGCTCGCGACGCCGTGATCCATCGCGTAGAGCGGCAGCAGCGACAACGCGAGCGTGTCGAACAGCGCGAAGAAGCCGGTGCCGATGATCAGCGCGGGCATGCGCGGCAGCACGTCGAGCCAGCGGCCGTGCGCTTCGTGATGCGCGTCGTCGCCGGCGAGCGGCGCGCGGCGGATCGTCGCGAGCGTCGGCAGCGCGAGCAGGAACAGCGCGCCGCACAGCGCGAAGCGAATGCGCGTCGCGCCGGCGATCTGGCTGACCAGCACGGGGCCGGCCATCTGGAACAGCGTGAAATTGGTCGCATAGATCGCGACCACGCGGCCGCGTGTCGAATCGTCGGCGAGCTGGTTGACCCATGCTTCGCCGATCGTGAACAGCAGCATCAGCGCGGCGCCGCACAGCACGCGCAGCACGCCCCACAGGATCAGGTTCGACGTGAACTGCATCAGCGCGGTGGCGGCCGCGAGCAGCACGACCGACACGACGATCGCGCGGCGCGCACCGATGTGCCGCGCGAGCGCGGTGACGAACGGCACGATCGCGAGGCCGCCGAGGGCCTGCGCGGCCGTCAGCATGCCGACGACGTTGGTGCCGTGTCCGGCTTCGGTCAGCGCGAGCGCGGTGAGGGGAAGCGTGGCGCCGGTGCCGAGGCCGACGACCGCGACGCTCAGGATCAGCGCGAGGAAATCGCGATTGAGAATGGCTTTCATCGGCCGGGATGCTACACCGCGGCCCTTCAAAGGTCCATGAAGGCCGTCACGTTTGAATGGCGTTGCGCACGCAACGATTACCGCAGGGTTGCGTCATACGTACTCGGTCGGCACGACTACGGGCCGGCGTTCGAGCGACGCCGACCACAGCGTGAGCGCGAGCGCCGCGACGGCCATCGCGACGCCGACCCACGGCAGGTTCACGAGCGATACGCCCGAGCCGATCGCCATCCCGCCGAGCCACGCGCCGGTCGCGTTGCCGAGGTTGAACGCGCCCTGGTTCAGCGTCGACGCGAGGTTCGGCGCGTCGCTCGCGCGATCGACGATCATGATCTGCAGCGGCGGCACGATCGCGAACGCGAGGATGCCCCACACGAAAATCGTCGCGAGCGCGGCGAACGGCAGATGCATCGTGCCCGCGAACAGCGCGAGGACGATGCCGATCAGCGCGAGCGTCGCGATCAGCGACGGCATCCGGCGCCAGTCGGCGAGCTTGCCGCCGAGCGTGCCGCCGACCGTCAGGCCGAGGCCGAACAGCAACAGCACGTAGGTGACCTGACGCGGCGAGAAGCCCGTCACGTCCTCGAGGATCGGCGTGATGTACGTGAACACGCTGAACAGGCTCGCGGACGCGAGCACGCTGATGCCGAGCACCATCAGCACCTGCGGGTGCTTCAGCACGCTGAATTCGCGCGTGATGCTGGTGTCGGGCATCGCGAGGTTTTTCGGCAGGCACACCGCGAGCGCGGCGGCCGCGGCGATGCCGATGCCGGTGACGGCCCAGAACGTCGCGCGCCAACCGAACGCCTGGCCGAGCGCGGTGCCGAGCGGCACGCCGAGCACGTTCGCGAGCGTGAGGCCGGTGAACATCAGCGCGATCGCCTGCGCGCGGCGGTTCGGCGCGACGAGGTTGCTCGCGACCACCGAGCCGATGCCGAAGAATGCACCGTGGCAGAACGCGGTGACGACGCGCGCGGCCATCAGCACCGCATAGCCGGGCGCGATCGCGCAAAACAGGTTGCCGGCGATGAACAGGCCGATCAGGCCCATCAGCGCGCGCTTGCGCGGCATCTTCGCGGTGACGATCGCGAGGATCGGCGCGCCGATCGTCACGCCGAACGCGTAGCCGGACACGAGCATCCCGGCGGCCGGGATCGACACGCCGAGATCGCGCGCGACATTGGGCAGCAGCCCCATGATCACGAATTCGGTGGTACCGATTCCAAATGCGGCGACGGCAAGGGCGAAAAGAGGCAGGGGCATCGCGGTAGGCTCGGGAAAGAGGCCGCTCGAGCCCAAGCGCGGGAGACGCGGGGCGGGCGGTCGGTGAGGCGAACGTCAGCCGCGATTCTACTTCAGTGAAAACCCTTATGTTTGGGGTCAAAATGGATGTTGCCGGCGTGCGACGGGGCGGCAAGCGGGAAGTTCATATTGTGGGATTTTCGGCGATTCGGTCGCGAGCGACGGCGGTTGCCCGACCGTGGATCAGGCGATGGGTTCGGACAATCCACCGGGCATCGTGTCCGACGTTTCTTTCATTTCAGTCTCTATTGACGACGCAGCCGATCCGGCCCCGTCGGTCGCCGCCGGATCGTCCCAGCCGTTCTCGAACAGGCAGGCTTCGATCGGCATCCGCGCGGCCCAGCGTTCTTGTTCCAGCATCGGCTTCGCATAGAACGCATCGACGTGCCCGACGCACAACACGGCGATCGGCTTCGCGCCGTCGGGCATCCGCAGCAGCGTGCGCAGCGCATCGACGTCGAACAACGACACCCAGCCCATCCCGAGCCCTTCCGCGCGCGCCGCGAGCCACATGTTCTGGATCGCGCACGCGGCGGACGCCAGGTCCATCTCCGGCAGCGTGCGGCGGCCGAACACGTGGCGCTCGCGGCCGTCGGCGAGCGCGACGATCAGCAACTCGCCGCATTCGCGCACGCCTTCGACCTTCAGCCGCATGAATTCGTCCTGGCGTTCGCCGAGCGCGTCGGCGGTCGCGCGGCGCTCGGCCTCGACCAGTGCGTGGACCGACGTGCGCAATGCGGGATCGGTGATGCGGATGAAGCGCCACGGCTGCATGAAGCCGACGCTCGGTGCGTGGTGCGCCGCGCGCAGCAGGCGCGCGAGCACGGCCGGATCGACGGGCGCCGGCGTGAAATGGCGCATGTCGCGCCGTTCGAAGATGGCACGGTAGACGGCGGCGATGTCGGAATCGTCGAAACGCATGAGCGGCAAAGGCAGGGATGACGTCGACGCAACGATAGCAGACGGCGCGCGCGGGAATCGTTACGTCACCTGAAACAATGCGCGTAATTGTGGATGATGGCGAGTGCAGTGTGCGGCAACCGGCACAAGCAAACGATTGCGAATGCGCTGCCGGCCGTCAAACGGGCCGTTTTTCGTGGTTTCTCAGCGGTTTGCCGTCACGACGTTCCGCGGCGCGCCCGCATGCCACGCCTCGATGTTCAGCAGCGTCGTGTGCGCGATCTCGGCCAGCGCCTCGCGCGTGAAGAACGCCTGGTGCGACGTGACGATCACGTTCGGGAACGTCAGCAGGCGCGCGAGCACGTCGTCCTGCAGCGGCAGGTCGGAGTGATCCTCGAAGAAGAGCCCGCTTTCCTCCTCGTACACGTCGAGCCCGAGATGACCGAGCTGGCCGCTCTTGAGCGCGTCGACCAGCGCCTGCGCGTCGACGAGCCCGCCGCGCCCGGTGTTGATCAGCATCGCGCCATGCTTCATCCGCGCGAGCGTCCGTTCGTTGATCAGGTGGTGGGTCGACGGCAGCAGCGGGCAATGCAGGCTGACGACGTCGGCGCGATGCAGCAGCTCGTCGAGCTCGACGTAGCGCGCGCCGAACGCGATCAGTTCGTCGTTGTACGGCGGCACCGAGTGCGCGAGCACGTGCATCCCGAAGCCCATCATGATCTTCGCGAACACGCTGCCGATGATGCCGGTGCCGATCACGCCGACGGTCTTGCCGTGCAGGTCGAAGCCGAGCAGGCCGTTCAGCGAGAAGTCGCCTTCGCGGGTGCGGGCGACGGCGCGCGGCAGGCGGCGGTTGAGCGCGAGGATCAGCGCGACCGCATGCTCGGCGACCGCGTGCGGCGAATACGCGGGCACGCGCACGACCGTGACGCCGAGCCGTTCGGCGGCGGCCAGGTCGACATGGTTGAAGCCCGCCGAGCGCAGCGCGATCAGCCGCGTGCCGCCGTCGGCGAGCCGTTCGAGCACGGCCGCGTCGACGGTGTCGTTGACGAACGGGCAGACGACGTCATAGCCGTGCGCGAGGATCGCGGTTTCCGCGTCGAGGTGCGACGGCTGGAAGTGCAGCCGATAGCCGAACTGCCGGTTGGCGGCGGTAAACGAATCGTCGTCGTACTGCCGGCTGCTGAACAGGATCACGCGCACGCTGCACCTCCGAGGGCTGACGCGCGCAGTTTACTGCAGGCCCGTGACGATGTCGGAGCGGTCGGGGCCGCGCACCGGCCGCAGGAAGCCGTAGTCGGTCCGCTCGCGGCCGGACGGCGCGCCGAAGTGCTCGAGCGCGTGCTCGACGAAGCTGCGCGTGCGGGCCGGCACGTACTGGCGGTTCGGATAGACGAGCGACAATTGCGCGTCGGGATCGTCGATCCGGTAGCCGGCCATCAGCCGCACGAGCGTGCCGTGGTTGAGCGCGTCGGCGACGCACGGCTCGGGCAGCACCGCGATGCCGGCGCCGGCCACCGCCGCCGCCTGGACGAGCGCGAGCTGGTTGACCGTGCAGGCCGGGCGTACCGTGACCGAATGGACGACGCCGTCGTGGCCGACCAGTTGCCACGTCGGCGCGTGCTGGTGCGGCGCGAGCGTGACCCAGTCGTGGCCCGGCAGGTCGTCGGGCACGCGCGGCTCGCCGCGGCGGTCGAGATAGGCGGGCGCCGCGCACGCGACGAACGGGTTCGGCGCAAGGGTGTGGCCGATCAGCGACGGGTTGCCGTCGAGCCGGGTGCCCGTGACGATGCCGACGTCATAGCCTGAATCGAGCACGTCGAGCGGCCCTTCGGCGACGGTCAGCTGCACCCGCAGCTCGGGATAGCGGTGCCGGAAGCTGCTGACGAGCGGCGTCAGCGCGAGCGGCGACAGCAGCCCCGACGCGACGACGCGCAGCGTGCCGGCCGGTTCGCGCACGGCATGCGCGACGGACGATTCGAGGTGGTCGAATTCCTCGAGCAGCGCGCGGCAACCGTCGAGGTAGCGCACGCCGGCCTCGGTGAGCGACAGGTTGCGCGTGGTGCGATGGATCAGCCGGGTGTTCAGATGGCCCTCGAGCATCGCGATGGAACGCGTGACGAGCGCATTGGACACGCCGAGATGGTGCGCCGCGCGCCGGAAGCTTTGCTGCTCGGCGACGCAGACGAATACACGCATGGTCTGAATCTGGTTCATGGCTTGCGTATTTCTGGCCCGGTTGATTGATTTTGGTTGTGATTTATCGCCGCGCAACGCCGAAAGCGCATCGCGCGGCCCCTAGCGCTCCCTCGTATCGAAAATGGAATTTCGATTCCGCAGACGATTGTTCAATAAAGAACCGATATCCGTCAACCTGCGAAAACGGGCGGGTTGCGTAAAATCGAAATCGCGAGTAATGGTTTAATGCTGCGGTGCAGCAAGAGCGTACGGGGTAAAACCAGTGCGGTATTGGTGGATTCGTCGGTTTGGAGAATATTTCCCATTCAATCAACGGGTTGTGTGAAATGTGAGCACGCCGTGGCAGCGCCTTTCGGAGTCGTTCCCCAATACATGCAACCGTAATGGATGTTTTTTCCACGTTCGGATTTTGTGTATCGAATTCGCTCCGCGATTTGTATCAGGTAACCGGTGTATTCGTACGGTCCGCCAATGGGGGGCTGAACTGTCAGTTTCGACGAATAGTCTCGATATTGGCGGAGAAAATCGCGCCCGCGGAACGCGAATGGAACCGTTTCTCGACCGGCTCGCACGCCCCTTTTCAATCCGGACGGCCGTCGCGCGAGCGGTGCGCGGCCGGCTGGCCCGGTCCGGCGACCGGGCCACCGTCGTGCTGTCCGAACGGGGGTGCCTCTTGCGCAAGGCGGCGGAACACGGAATGATCGTTCAGTTCGCTGCGCGTGCAACGGGCGCGTGCAACGGGCGCGTGCGGGCGCCGTGCTTACGGGCGCCGTGCATACGGGCGCCGTCCCGCGGGCGTTCGTGCACTTCCTTTCCTCACTTTTTCCAGCCATGTCCATCGATCATTCGCCGATTCCCTGTCCCGTCGTCGTGCCGCTCGACGCGATCCTGCCCGAAGAACCGCTGCTGATGATGGGGGCCGGCCCGGTCCCGATCCCGGCCGCCGTCGCCAAGGCGAACACGATCGTGATCAATCACCTCGGCGCGACGATGGCGAAGATCATCGAGCAGGTGAAGGAGATGGCGCGCTACGTGTTCCAGACCCGCACGAAATGGGTGCTCGGCGTCGCGGGCCCCGGCTCGGCCGCGATGGAAATGGCGATCTCGAACCTCGCGTGGCGCGGCACGCGCGTGCTGTCGATCCGCAACGGGTTCTTCAGCGCGCGGATGGCCGAGATGGCCACGCGGGTCGGCGCCGACGTCGCGACGCTCGAAGTGGCCGACCGCGCGGTCGCGAGCCTCGACGAGATCGCCGACGCGATCGCGCGCGAGCGGCCCGAGATCGTCACGATCGTGCAGGGCGAGACGTCGAACACCGTGTGGAATCGCGACCTGCGCGACATCGCCGCGCTCGCGAAGGCGGCCGGCGCGCTGGTCGTCGTCGATGCGGTATGCACGCTGTCGACGATGCCGCTCGAGATGGACGCGTGGGGCATCGACGCGGTGATCACCGGCGGCCAGAAGGGGCTGTCGTCGATCCCGGGCGTGTCGCTGATCGCGTTCTCCGATGCCGCGTGGGAACGCATGAAGCACCGTCCCGAGCCGAATGCGCACTGGTGCCTCGACATGGCGCTCGCGGAGAACTTCTGGCACAACGCCGGCTATCACTACACGGCGCCCGTGTCGGGCGTGCTCGCGCTGCACGAGGCACTACGGCTCGTGTGCGCGGAGACGCTCGAGAGCCGCTTCGCGCGCCACCTGCGCTGCTCGCTGGCGCTGCAGGCGGGCGTCGAATCGATGGGGCTCAAGCTGTATGCGCCGAAGGACTGCCGGCTCAATTCGGTGGTCGGGATCGAGACGCCGGAAGGGCTCACGCCCGGGATGGTGTGCGGCCATATCTCGAAGCAGTACCAGGTCGAGATCTCCGGTTCGTTCGGGTTGCCGATCGTGCGGATCGGCCAGATGGGCGAGCAGTGCCGCGAACACAACCTGTTCCGCACGCTGCATGCGTTCGGCCGCACGATGGTCGACCTGAAGGTGCCGGTCGACCTGCCGGCCGGCGTCGCGGCGCTCGAACAGGAACTGTCGCGGCGCGGCGCGTAAGCCGGGAGGCGCGGCACGGGGCCGCGCTCAGCGGCGCTGCATCGCGCGCCGGTACGTATTCGGCGTCGTGCCGTGCGCGTCGCGAAAGCGATGGCTGAAGTGGCCGGCGTTCGCGTAGCCGCAGTCGGCCGCGATCTGCGCGAGCGGCAGCGCGGTCGTGCGCAGCAGCTCGCGGGCCCGGGCGAGCCGTTGCTCGGCCACCCACGCGTGCGGCGCGCGGCCGAACGACAGCCGGAACATCCGCGAGAAGTGATATTCGGACAGCGCGGCGACCTCCGCGAGTTCGCCGAGCGTCAGCGGCTGCGTCAGGTACGTGTCGATGTAGTCGCGCACGCGGCGGCGCACGGCCGGCGCGAGCCCGCCGCGGAACGACGTGTCGGTGCGCATCGTGCTCTGCCCGCGCAGCAGCAGGCTCAGTACTTCGTGCGCGGTCTCGTTCACGCGCAGCCGCTCGTCGGCATCGTCCCAGCCGTCCAGCGCGAGCGAGCGCAGCAGCGCGGCGACGCGCGCATCCTCGAAATAGGTGCGATCGGCGAGCTTCAGCTCGCGTGGCTCGCGATCGAGCTCGCGGATCGCGCGCTGCGTGAAGTGCTCGGGCAGGAAATACAAGTGGACGAAATGCATTTCGCCGCGCACCCACCAGCGTGATTCGTGATCGCCCGGCAACGCACACAGCAGGCTCGGCGCGCCGTAGCGCGGCACGCGCTGGCGCTCGGTCCGGTAGCCGCCGTCGAGGTAGCACGACAGCGTGTGGTGGCCGGGCTGCTCGTAGACCGTCTCGCTTTCGTCGGTGATTCGCGTCCATTCGGCGATCGCGAGATGGTCGCCGAGCCACGCGAAGCGCTCGAGCGTCGCGTTCGCGTCGGCGAGCGTGCGGCACACCGACTGCAGGCCGAACGGCAGATCGCCGCCGGCCAGGGCGGCGGCGCGGTCGATGGGCGGGGCGCAGAGGGAGAGACTCATGATGCGCCGAGTATAAGCGGGCGCGCGGCGCCGCGTGCGGCGCGCCGAAAAAGACCGCAATTCCGGACAATCGGCACGCGTCGTGCGGCGGCATAGTCGGGATCCCGATTCACCCGATTGTCCGGATTGCCGCCATGAACCTGTCGCTTTATTTCGTCACCGTGCTGATCTGGGGTACCACCTGGATCGCGATCAAATGGCAGCTCGGCTCGGTGCCGCCGCCCGTGTCTATTGCGTGGCGCTTCTGGCTCGCGGCCGCCGTGCTGTTCGCGCTGCTGCGCGTGATGCGCCGCCCGGTGCGGCCGCCGCGCGAAGCGTGGCGCTTTCTCGTCGCGCAGGGCTTCGCGCTGTTCTGCCTGAATTTCCTGTGCTTCTACTACGCGGAGCAGGTCGTGCCGAGCGGACTCGTCGCGGTGATCTTCTCGACCGCGCCGCTGCTGAACTCGATCAACGGCCGGCTGTTCATGGGCCGCCCGCTGCGGCCGTCGGCGATCGCCGGCGCGCTGCTCGGGCTGACCGGCATCGCGTGCCTGTTCTGGCAGCAGATGGCCGGCCATCTCGACGACCACGCGACCTGGGCGGGGCTCGCGATCGCGTTCGCCGGCACGATGTGCTTCTCGGCGGGCAACCTGCTGTCGAGCCGGATGCAGTCGATGGGGCTGCACCCGCTCGCGACCAACGGCTGGGCGATGCTGATCGGCGCGGCGATCCTGACCGTCGGCAGCGCCGCGGCCGGAATGCCGTTCACGCTCGACATGAGCCCGCGCTATCTCGGCGCGCTCGTGTACCTGGCCGTGCCGGGCTCGGTGATCGGCTTCACCGCATACCTCACGCTCGTCGGCCGGATCGGGCCGGAGCGCGCCGCGTACTGCACGGTGCTGTTCCCGATCGTCGCGCTGGCCGTGTCGACGGTGTTCGAGGGTTACCAGTGGTCGCCGCTGGCGGTGGTCGGGCTGCTGCTCGTGGTGGCCGGCAATCTCGTCGCATTCGACCTCGCGCGGAGGTTGTTTCTGCGGACGGCATGAGAAGTTCGCGGTTGCGCGAACACATGATCGACGCAACCGGCGAACGGCCCATTTGGTTGACACGGTTGACTTGGTTTCGATTCAGGGCTACGCTCGATCATTCCGGACGTGACGGGAGGTGATGATGATTGCGCGAGCGCATACGCTGGAAGGGACGGCCGTCGTTCTTGATGTCGAGGCGGAGGAAGCGCTGCGCAGCGCTGTCGGCGCCGCGACCATGCTCGGCCCCGATCGCGCGCGGGCGCTGCTCAGCCTGTCCGACGAGCAATTGGGGCATCTGTTCAAGGCCGGCATCGCGCAGGTCATCGATCTGGCCGGCACGATCACGTTCGGCATCGCCGCTGCCGCGACGCGCGACAGGAAGCCGACCGGCGGGAAGAAGCGGGCGGCGGGCGTCGCCGCCGATCTGGAGCGGCAGGTGCAGGCGGAACGGCGCATGCTGGTCGCCGACGGCAAGCTGCTGCCCGCCGCGCAGACATGGGCCGGCCTCGGCATGACGCGGCAGGCGCTCAGCAAGGCCGTGGCGTCCGGCCGGATCTTCACGGTCGATGTCGGCGCCGCACAGTACTATCCGGCCTTCTACCTGACGGGAGATATCGATCGGAAGACGTTGGGCAGGGTGACGCAATGTCTGGGCGATTTGCCGGGATGGAGCAAATGGCAGTTCTTCACGACGCCGAAGGCGTCGCTGGGCAACGTTACGCCGCTCGTCGCGCTGTCGCGCGGGAAGGTGGACGAAGTCGAGCGCGCCGCCACGGCGTTCGCCGAGCGCTAGGCGGCCCGTTTGCTGACGGCGCCGGGGGAACCTGTCGTTCGATGGCGCGCCGCTGACCGTGGCCGTCCTGCATGGGTTGCCGTCAAAAAACCTGGGCGGCGATGGTGCGTTGTCGACCATCGCGCCGTACGACATTCCGCAGCAATGGTCGCTTGCCGTCCACCGACATCACCGCCGGGTCGACGGCTTTCTATACATGTCCCGGCATCTCAATACGTCGGAGGCACTCGTGCTCTTCGATCGTGCCGGACCCAAACTCTCGCTCAAGAACGCCGTTCCGTTTCGGCGCCATCCCCACGCGGTTCACGTATTGCGGGACTTCAACGTGTTGCTGCGTTGAGCCGCGTTGAACCGCATCGCGCACGACACGCTCACGCCGCCGCACCGCTCCCCGCCACCCGCGCCTGCCGCTGGTACAGCATCATCGACAGCGCGACGCCTGCCGCGGCGGCCACCGCCGCGAACAGGAACACCTGCGGATAGCCGAACGCGCCCGCGACATAGCCGGCGAGCGGGCCGGTGATGCCGAGCGACAGGTCGAGGAACACCGAATACGCGGACAGCGCCGCGCCGCGGCTCGCGGCCGGCACGAGCGCGACGGCCTCGACGCCGAGCGCCGGGAAGATCAGCGCGAAGCCGAAGCCCGTCAGCGCCGCGCCGACCAGCGCGACGTGCGGCACCGGCGCGAGCCACAGCAGCACGAGGCCCGCGCATTCAAACGCAAACGACACGATCGCGACGCGGAAGCCGCCGTACGTCTTGATCGTGTTCGCGAACAGCAGGCGCGCGCCGATGAACAGCGTGCCGAATACGGTCAGCGACAGTGCGGCGTTCGGCCAGTGGCGCGCCGCGTAGTACAGCGTGACGAAGGTCGCGATCGAGCCGAAGCCGGCCGAGCCGAGCGCGAGGCCGAGGCCGTGCGGCAGCACGCGCGTGAACACGCTCGCATACGACATCCGTTCGCCGTGCACGAGCGGCACCGGCGCGATCAGGCGGGCGAGGTAGAAGCCGAGCGCGGCGAGCGCGATCACGATCACGCCGATCAGCGCCGGATTCAGCGTATGCGCGATCGCGACGCCCACCGGCGCGCCGAGCGCGAGCGCGCCGTAGGTCGCGATGCCGTTCCACGAGATCACCTTCGCGTTGTGCGCGACGCCGACCCGCCCGATGCCCCACAGGATCGCGCCGGTGCCGCACAGGCTTTCGCCGACGCCGAGCACGAGCCGGCTCGCGACCAGCAGCACCAGGCTCGCGACCGGCCAGTGCGCGAGCAGCAGCGCGACGAGCAGCAGCACGCCCGACACACCGCAGCCGACCAGCCCGCGCAGCACCGTCTGCTTCGGCCCGAGCGTATCGGCGAGGCGCCCGGCGAGCGGCCGCGACGCGAGCGTCGCGAAGTACTGGACGCTGATCGCGCCGCCCGCGACGATCGCGGAAAAGCCCAGCTCGTCGTGGACGAAGCCCGGCAGCACCGCGAGCGGCAGGCCGATGGTCAGATAGCAGATGAACGTGAAGCAGACGACGGACACGATTTGCAGCGTGAGCGCGAACCCGCTGCGCGGCGGTGTGGCGGAATCGGATGGCATGGGGTCGGAACGAATGGCGAAACGAACGGAAAACGGCGGGAAAGGGAATCGGGATTTTCCCATGGAACCGGTTTTCCCGCAGGTACCGTTTAGTTAACTGCGCCCCTATTCAGGAAGAGGGCGATGGTCGGCGGCCGGGAGCGGGCGAAGCGCCCCGCGCGGCAAGGGCCCGGGCCCGCCGTGCGCGCATATCGCGGCAGTTATATGAGCCGCATGCGTGATGGGCTATGGGTTGCGGAATTTGACGGTGATAGCGTGCAAACTGTCGGAAAAACGTCGGTCGAGCGCTCCGCGCAGGCCGCCTTGCCCCCAATTTGAAGAAACACCGAGACATGAGTGAGCCGATTCGCTTCTACCATCGTCACGCGATCCGCGAAGTCAGCGGCGCGGACGTGACCCGCACCGTGCTGCAATATCTGCGCGAGGATGCGCATTGCACCGGCACCAAGGAAGGCTGCGCGGAAGGCGACTGCGGCGCGTGCACGGTCGTCGTCGGCGAGCTGACCGACGCCGGCGCGGTCGAGTTCAAGGCCGTCAACGCATGCATCCAGTTCCTGCCGACGCTCGACGGCAAGGCGCTGCTCACGGTCGAGGACCTGCGCCGGCCGGACGGCACGCTGCATCCGGTGCAGCAGGCGATGGTCGATTGCCACGGTTCGCAATGCGGGTTCTGCACGCCCGGCTTCGTGATGTCGATGTGGGCGCTGTACGAGAAGCATGGCCACGAAGGCTGCGGCAGTGCATGCGCGAAGGCGAAGGACGTGCCGACGCGCACCGAGATCGCCGATGCGCTGACCGGCAACCTGTGCCGCTGTACCGGGTATCGCCCGATCGTCGATGCGGCGGTGCGGATGTTCGACGCGGCCGGCGAAGGTGCGACCGGCGAAGGCGCACCGGCGCCCGCCGCGCCCGTCGACACGGCCGCGCTGGCCCGCACGCTCGCGTCGCTCAGGCGCGACGACACGTTCGACTACACGACGATCGACGGCGCGCGCTTCGCGGCGCCGCGCACGCTCGACGCGCTGGCCGCGCTGAAGGCCGAGCGTCCCGATGCGCGCATTCTCGCCGGCAGCACCGACATCGGCCTGTGGGTGACCAAGCAGATGCGCCGCCTCGACGACCTGATCTACGTCGGCCAGATCGCCGAGCTGCAGCAGATCGTTCACGGCGACGACTGGATCGGGATCGGCGCGGGCGTGACGGTCGAGAAGGCCTATGCGGCGCTGGCCGGCACGTATCCGGAGCTGACCGAGATGTGGAAGCGCTTCGCGTCGCTGCCGATCCGCAACGCGGGCACGATGGGCGGCAACGTCGCGAACGGCTCGCCGATCGGCGATTCGATGCCGGGCCTGATCGCGCTCGGCGCGCGCGTCGTGCTGCGTGGCGGCGACACGGTGCGAGAGCTGCCGCTCGAGGCGCTCTACACGGGCTACCAGCAAAAGGACATGGCGCCGCACGAATTCGTCGTCGGCCTGAAAGTGCCGACCCGCACCGGCGCGCGCGACAAGCTGCGGTTCCGCACGTACAAGCTGTCGAAGCGCTTCGACTCGGACATCTCGGCCGTGTGCGCGGCGTTCGCGTTCATCGCGGACGGCGACACGATCCGCGAGCCGCGCATCGCGTTCGGCGGGATGGCCGCGACGCCGAAGCGCGCGACCCACACGGAAGCCGTGCTCGACGGCGCGCAGTGGCACGAAGCCACCGCGCAGGCGGCGATGCAGGCGCTCGAGCGCGACTACCAGCCGCTGTCCGACATGCGCGCGACGAGCGCGTATCGCCTCGATACCGCGAAGAACCTGATCTATCGCTTCTGGCTGGAGACGCGTGCGCACGACCCGCTGCCGCCGCAGGCGCTGAACGTGCGCGAAGTGGCCGCCGAAGCAGGCGCCGAAGTGGCCGACGACGCGGCGCGCGTCTGACGACGGAGAACACCGAACATGAACCAGCAAGCAGAACCGTTCCTGAGCACCCTCGACCCGCAGGCCGACGCCGCGCAGGTGCACGTCTCGCGCGCCCACGAATCGGCCCACCTGCACGTGAGCGGGCGCGCCACCTACACCGACGACATTCCGGTCGTCGCGGGCACGCTGCACGCGGCGCTCGGGTTGTCGGCGAAGCCGCACGCGAAGATCGTGTCGATGAACTTCGACGCGGTGCGTGCGACGCCGGGCGTGGTCGCGGTATTCACGGCCGACGACATCCCGGGCGTCAACGATTGCGGCCCGATCATCCACGACGATCCGGTGCTCGCGAAGGGCGTCGTGCAGTTCGTCGGCCAGCCGATGTTCATCGTCGTCGCGACGTCGCATGAAACCGCGCGGCTTGCCGCGCGCCGCGCGCAGGTCGAGTACGAGGAGCTGCCCGCGATCCTGACCGCGCAGGAAGCGCGCGCGGCCGAATCCTACGTGATCCCGCCGCTGAAGCTCGCGCGCGGCGACGCGGCCGCGCGGCTCGCCGCCGCGCCGCACCGCGAGTCGGGCGAGATGCTGCTCGGCGGGCAGGAGCAGTTCTACCTCGAAGGACAGATCGCATACGCGGTGCCGAAGGACGACGACGGCATGCACGTGTACTGCTCGACGCAGCACCCGAGCGAGATGCAGCACCTCGTCGCGCACGTGCTCGGCGTCGCGTCGCACAACGTGCTGGTCGAATGCCGCCGGATGGGCGGCGGGTTCGGCGGCAAGGAATCGCAGTCGGGCCTGTTCGCATGCTGCGCGGCGCTCGCCGCATGGAAGCTGCTGTGCCCGGTGAAGCTGCGTCCGGACCGCGACGACGACATGATGATCACCGGCAAGCGGCACGACTTCCATTACCGCTTCGACGTCGGCTACGACGACGCCGGCCGCATCGACGGCGTCGCGCTCGACATGACGTCGCGCTGCGGCTTCTCGGCCGACCTGTCCGGCCCGGTGATGACGCGCGCCGTGTGCCATTTCGACAACGCGTACTGGCTCGGCGACGTCGACATCGCCGGCTACTGCGGCAGGACCAACACGCAGTCGAACACCGCGTTCCGCGGCTTCGGCGGCCCGCAGGGCGCGTTCGCGATCGAATACATCCTCGACGACATCGCGCGTTCGCTGGGCCGCGATCCGCTCGACGTGCGCTACGCGAACCTGTACGGCAAGACCGAACGCAACGTGACGCCGTACGGGCAGACGATCGAGGACAACGTGCTGCAGGAGCTGCTCGGCGAACTCGAGGCGACGAGCGACTACCGCGCGCGGCGCGCGGGCGTGCGTGCATTCAACGCACGCAACACGGTGCTGAAGAAAGGCATCGCGCTCACGCCGGTGAAGTTCGGCATCGCGTTCAACGTCACGCACTTCAACCAGGCCGGCGCGCTCGTGCACATCTACACCGACGGCTCGGTGCTCGTGAACCACGGCGGCACGGAGATGGGGCAGGGGCTCAACACGAAGGTCGCGCAGGTGGTCGCGCACGAGCTCGGCATCCGCTTCGGCCGGGTCCGCGTGACGGCGACCGACACGAGCAAGGTCGCGAACACGTCCGCGACGGCCGCGTCGACGGGCTCGGACCTGAACGGCAAGGCCGCGCAGGACGCGGCGCGCCAGTTGCGCGAGCGGCTCGCGGCATTCGCGGCGAAGCAGTTCGGCGACGGCAAGGTCGAGGCGGCCGACGTGACGTTCGGCAACGACGTCGTGTGGGTCGGCGGCCATGGCGTGCCGTTCGGCGAAGTGGTCGCGAAGGCATACCTCGCGCGCGTGCAGCTGTGGTCCGACGGCTTCTACGCGACGCCGAAGCTGCACTGGGATCAATCGAAGCTGCAGGGCCGGCCGTTCTACTACTACTCGTACGGCGCGGCGGTGTCGGAAGTCGTGATCGACACGCTGACGGGCGAGATGCGCACGCTGCGCGTCGATGCGCTGCACGACGTGGGCGCGTCGCTGAACCCGGCGCTCGACATCGGCCAGGTCGAAGGCGCGTTCATCCAGGGGATGGGCTGGCTGACGACCGAGGAGCTGTGGTGGAACAAGGGCGGCAAGCTGATGACGCACGCGCCGTCCACCTACAAGATCCCGACCGTGAACGACACGCCGCCCGAGTTCAACGTGCGGCTGTTCCAGAACCGCAACGTCGAGGACAGCATCCACCGCTCGAAGGCCGTCGGCGAGCCGCCGCTGCTGCTGCCGTTCTCGGTGTTCTTCGCGGTGCGCGATGCGATTGCCGCGGTCGGCGACTATCGCGTGAACCCGCCGCTCGACGCGCCGGCCACCGGCGAGTCGATCCTGCGCGCGGTGCAGGCGGTGCGGGCGGCGAACGCCGCGCGGGCAGGCTGACGTGAACGGCCTCTGCCCGCTCGCTTCGTGCGTCGGCTCCGACGGGGCGATCGGCCTCGTTGGGGCGACCCGTCGGAGGCCGGCGTGAACGGCCCCGCTCGTTCGCCGCGTGCCGCGTCCGACGCGGGGTGCGAAGGCGCGTGCGGCAGCGCGCCTTCGCCGTTGCAGCCGTTCGCGCCGGGCACCGGCCAGCGCAACCGCGCGACCGGTGCGCCGCCGCCGATGCACGTCGTGCTGTTCGGCGCGGGCCACGTCGGCCATGCGCTCGTCACGCTGCTCGGCGCATTGCCGTGCGTCGTGCAGTGGGTCGACACGCGCGACGAGCTGTTCCCGGACGAATGTCCGCCCAACGTGCAGCCGGAGCCGACCGACACGCCGGAGGCCGTCGTCGACGCGGCGCCGCCCGGCGCGTATTTCCTCGTGATGACGCACAACCACGCGCTCGACTTCTCGCTCGCCGCGCGGATCATGCGGCGGCGCGACTACGCATACTTCGGGATGATCGGCTCGCGCACCAAGCGCGTGAGGTTCGAGCGCCGGCTCGCCGCGCGCGGCGTCGATCCGGCGCGGCTCGTCGAGATGGTGTGCCCGATCGGCGTCGCCGGCATCGTCGACAAGGCGCCGGGCGCGATCGCGGTGGCCGTCTGCGCGGAGTTGCTGCAGGTGCGTTCGGGGATGCCGGTGGCCGATGCGAAGGCAGCCGCGGCCGGGCGCGCACGCGGCGAGGTGTCCTGCGCGCGGTAAGACAGCGGTAAAACAGCGGTAAAACGGTCATGCCGCGCGGTCGGCGCACGGCCGCGCGTTTTTGCCTACACTGCACGGCAACGCGCGGCAGCGGGCCGCGCTCACTTTACCGTGCACGCGCCCATGTCCGATCATTCCGTCTATCTCGACGCGCTCGATGCGAGCCTCGTCGCCATCGAGCGCTGGCTGTCCGGCGTCGATACCGCGCCGGCGGCGCTCGATGCGCTGCTCGCCGCGTTTTCCGCCGACTTCACGATGATCCTGACCGACGGCCGCATGGTCGACCACGACGGCATGCGCGCGCTGTTCGCGAAGCTGGCCGGCGCGAAGCCGGGGCTGCGCATCGCGCTGTCGGAGATCCGCGTGCTCGCGGCGGACGCGTCGCACGCGGTGCTCACCTATCGCGAAGCGCAGCACGCGGCGGCGGGCGAGTTGCCCGCGCGCCGCGCGACCGCCGTGTTCGCGCGCGACGCGGCGGGCGTCGTACGCTGGACCCATCTGCAGGAAACCTTCTGCACCGTTTGAGCGGCCGCGCTGCCTGACCCGTCGCGCTGCGCTTCGGCCGCGCGTCAGCGCTTGCGCGTGCGGGCGACCGTCAGCTCGTCGGACACGCTCTGCATCAGCGCGCACAGCCACGCGATGTCGGTCGGCCGGTCGGGCTGCGGGTGCGTGAGCAGGTAGCTCTTGATGCGCGGGAACGGCACGGGCGGCGCGACGACGACGAGCGGCAGCAGTTGCGCATAGTGCGTCGCGAAGCGGCGCGTCGTCGTGAAGATCAGGTCCGACTGCAGCAGCACCTGCGGCACGATCCCGAAGTACGGCAGCGTCGTCACGACGCGCCGCGCGAGGCGCGCGCGTGCCAGGCCGATCTCGATCGCATTGCGCTTGTCGCCGGTGTACGGGGTGGGCGCGACGTGCGCGGCCGACGCATACGCTTCGCGCGTGAGCGGCTCGCGGGCGAGCGGATGCGCGTCGCGCATCAGGCACACGATCGTGTCGGAGAACAGGTCCTGGCGCGCGAACTGCGGGTCGGGCTTCGGCCAGTTGCCGATCACGAGATCGAGCGCGCCCGACTCGAGCGCGGCCGCGTGGTCGAGCGCGGGGTTCAGCGAATCGATTTCCAGACGGGCATGCGGCGCCGCGTCGCGAAAGCGCTCGATCAGCGTCGGCATGAAGAAATCATTCAGGTAGTCGGGCGCGGCGACGCGGAACGTGCGCCGCGCGGACGACGGATCGAACTCGCCGTGCGGCGTCGCGATGAAATCGACCTCGCGCAGCGCGCGCGACGCGGCTTCAAGCAGCGACGCGCCGTATTCGGTCGGCACCATGCCGGATTTGCCGCGCACGAGGATCGGATCGTTGAGCGTCTCGCGCAGCTTGCGCAGCGCGGTGCTGATCGCGGGCTGGGTCTGGTTCAGCCGCAGCGCGGCCTGCGTGACGCTGCGCTCGAGCAGCAGCGTGCGCAACACGCGCACGAGCCAGATGTCGAGCGAGGCGGTACGGTCGTCGTCTTCCATTGGTGGGGGATGCGGGGGACGCCAAGGGGCCGTTTTCATATGAAAACAGCCCGTTACCTTACCGCAGCCGTGCGTTGCCGTGCGTGATACCGGCCATCACGCACGCCATCACGCGCGGCCCTTCGGCAGCGTGCTGATCCGCTTGACCTCGCCCGATTCGAGCCAGTTCGGCGTGCGCGCGCAGTACAGCACCATCGGCAGCGCGTCCTCGCCCCAGAACAGTTGCTGGTTCATCCAGAAGGTCGGCACGCCGAACACGCCGAGCGCGATCGCGTCGGCCGTGTTGCGGGTCAGTTGCGCGGCGGTTTCCTCGAATTCGATCAGCTCGTCGCCGTGGCCGACGCCGACGCGTTCGCACAGCGCCGCGAAGCCTTCCGGCGTCGACGGATCGTTGCCTTCGCGCCAGATGAAGCGGAACATTTCCAGCACCGTCGCGATATCGGCGCGCAGCGCGATCGCGAGGCGCAGCACCTTGTCCGAATCGAACGGGTGCGCGGGCGGCATCTTGAAGCGGATGCCGAGCTGTTCCGCGCGAAACAGCGCGTGACGGTACGTGAACACGCGCTTGGCCGGCACGTCGGCGCTCGGACGCTGGCCCCAGTGGCGCTGCAGGTCGGCGAGCGACACGGCCACGGGATCGAACGGCACGTCCGGCCATTTGTCGTGCTGCTCGAGCAGCAGATACGAGAACGGCGACACGAAGTCGAAGAACCAGGCGGGTTGGGCGGTATCGAGGCCGGTTGTCATGTCGTTCTCCAGAAGGTGGGGCGTGCGGCGCCTGACGGCGGCCTCCATGTTACGCGGCGGCGCGCGCATGCAGCAATGATCGCGGATCGTCCGCTCATGCGGAACCGGGAGTCGCCCGGGGGGCGTCGCCCGCCGGCTGCGGCGCGCTTGTCGTGCGTGCCGGCGGGCTGCCGGCGGCGGGCGGGCCCGCCGGCGTGTCCGGCTCCTGCGCGGTGAGCCGTTCGCGCACGAAGCCGATGTGCTCGCGCAGCACGTAGAACTGCCCGGCGTACGCGAGCGGCATCTTCATCCGGTTCACGGCTTCCTCGATGTCGTCGAGCTCGTCGAGCAGCTGGACGCGCTCCTCGGCCGTGTGTTCGCCGAGCGCGCGGCGCTCGAGCGCGATCAGCGCGCCGTACCAGCGGTAGATGCGCGAGCGCACGCGCCAGCCGTACAGCGACGGTACGAGCCGCAGCCCGGGAATCAGCACGACGATCAGCGGCACGACCACCACCAGCAGCCGGTCGACGAGGCTCGCGACCCAGAACGGCAGCCGCCGGTACAGGAAGCTCTTGCCCGACTTGTAGTAGCGGGCGGCGTCGTCGGACAGCGGGAAGCCGCGCGTGACGGACGACGGGAATTCGCCTGCGTGCTGCAGGATCGTCGCGTGCCCGTGCACTTCGCGCGCGGCCTCGATCAGCAGGTCGGACAGCGCGGGGTGCAGCGAGTCGCGCGCGACGAGTTCGATCGTCGGCGCGACGGTGTGGATGTCGGCGGGCGGCAGGTTGCGACCGAGATCGTAGACGCCCATCGGCAGCGTGATCGCGGTCAGGTACGGAAACCGCCGCGCATACGCCTCGGCCTGCGTGAACGAATACACGTGCACGCCCGCCGCGCGGAACAGCTTCGCCATCACCGGGATCTGCGTCGAGTCGCCCGACAGGAAGGCCGCGTCGATCTTGCCGTCGAGCAGCGCGGTCGCGGCGTCCTCGCCGGCGGTCGGCAGCAGCTCGGTCGAGCCGCCCGGCACGATGCCGTTCATCTTCAGCAGCGCGAGGCTCAACTCGCGCGCGCCGCTGCCTTCCGCGCCGAGCGCGAGCCGCTTGCCCTTGAAGTCGGATAGCCGCGCGACGACCGGGCCGCGGTACATGATCGCGAGCGGCACGTAGCCGATGCTGCCGAGCGACACGAGATGCTCGTCGCGCTCCTTCGGGCCGATGCCGCTCTGCACGAAACCGACGTCGACCGGCGCGTTCGGGTTCGACAGCCGCGCGAGGTTCTGCGCGGAACCTTCGGACGATTGGACGTCGAGCGTGACGCCGTTTTTCGCGAGGATCGTCTTGTATTTCTGCGCGGCGTTCCAGTACGTGCTGCCGGGCGGCCCGGCCGAGATCACGAGCGTGGACGGCGGCGCCGGCTGGATCAGCTTGACCGCGAGCCAGACGGCCGCGCCGGCGAGCAGCACGGTCGGGCCGATCGACAGCGCGAGGTCGCGCCACGAGACGGCGACGAAGCGGGCGAGGATGCGGCGCGGCGGGCGAGGGCTGGCAGGCTTCATGGGGTGGGTGGATGACGCTGGCGTGACGCATCGGTGACGGTCGTCACCGGACGACACGGATGCTCGCGGCGATGGTACCCGGTTTCGCCGCGCATGCGCGAGTCGGGTGGGCTCGCGCGGCTGTCCGGCGACAGCGGCGGCGGCCGTCGCGTCAAAAGCTTTGCGCTTCGGCGGGCGCTGGATTACATTGTGCGACGCAGCCGCGCCCGAATCGCGCGCGACCCGGCACGTCATGAGACCGGGCGCGTCCGGCCGGCGGCTGTCCGGCCCGGCTGGCCCGCTTCTCGCGTGCGCCGGCCGCCGGCCCGTGCCGCCTCTCTCGTATCGCCGTGGAAAACACCGGCTGTCCCGCCCGTTCGCGCGCGGGCCGGCTGTTTTTGGGGGTATCCGGCCGTACTGTGCACGGCCGTTCCGAAGTGATAAGGAGATAGCATGAAGTCGATCGTGTTGAGAGCGTTGGGTGTCGCCGCCGTGGCGGCCTGTCTGTCGGGCAGCGTGTATGCGCAGTCGAGCGACGCAGCGGCGACGGAAGCGCCGGCGGCCGCAGCGAGCGCGCCGAAGGCCGCCGCGAAAACCGCGAAGAAGGCGAACCGCAAGCTCGGCTACGCGGTGCGCAAGGCCATTACGAAGGCGGGCGGCATCGACGTGGCGAACATCGTCGTGCGTTCGAAGGGCGGCGCGATCTCGCTGGAGGGCACGGTGCCCGACCAGGCACAGATCGACAAGGCGGAAGAGGCAGCCAAGAGCGTGAAGGGTGTGACGTCGGTCTCGAACAAGCTGACGGTTCAGCAGCAGTAACGCCGGGCGGCGGCGCGCGAGCGCCGCGTGCGCCCGTTTCCAGCGGGCCCCGGCATGCCGGGGCCCGTTTGCGCTTCAGAGGCCGAAAGCCGCGCGCGGCGCGGCGGCGGACCGATAACGATATCGAGGGGGCGGCGATGACGAAGCTCGGGTGGGGCAGGCGGGTGGTGTGGGGAGCGGCGCTGGCCGCGGTCGCGATGCTCGGCGCCTGCAACGGCGACGAGTCGGCCGAGCGCAACCGGTTGCCCGGCTTCGTGTCCGGCAGCGTGCGCACGACGGCCTACGACGGCGCGAGCGACGACCTGCTGACGGCCGGCCTCGGCAAGACGGGGCTCGCCGCGACGAGCGCGCCCGGCTTCGCGAATCCGGCGCGGCCGACGAGCGCCGAATTGCGGCGCCTCGCCATCTGGTCGAACTACCGCGCGCTCGTCGACATGAGCGCGAACGGCGGCTACGGCCGCTTCTGGGGGCCGAACGTCGACCTCGACGGCAACGATACGCTCGGCGAAGGCAAGATTCCCGGCACCGAATACCTTGCGTATGCCGACGACGGCAGCGGCACCAAAAACGTCACGCTGCTCGTGCAGGTGCCCGCCCGCTTCGATCCCGCGCAGCCGTGCATCGTCACCGCGACGTCATCCGGCTCGCGCGGCGTGTACGGCGCGATTTCCGCGGCCGGCGAGTGGGCGCTCAAGCGCGGCTGCGCGGTGGCCTACAACGACAAGGGCGGCGGCAACGGTGCGCACGAGCTCGGCTCCGACACCGTCACGCTGATCGACGGCACGCTCGCCAACGCGGTGCTGGCCGGCACCGCGAGCCTGTTCACCGCGAACGTGACGAGCGGCGATCTCGCCGCGTTCAACAACCGCTTCCCGAACCGCTATGCGTTCAAGCACGCGCATTCGCAACAGAATCCCGAGCAGGACTGGGGGCGCGTGACGCTGCAGTCGGTCGAATTCGCGTACTGGGCGCTCAACGAGCAGTTCGGGCCGCTGATCGACGGCTCGCGTCGCGGCGTGCGCTATCGCGCGGGCGACATCACGACGATCGCCGCGTCGGTCAGCAACGGCGGCGGCGCGTCGCTCGCGGCAGCCGAGCAGGACAACCGCGGCTGGATCACCGCGGTCGTGGTCGGCGAGCCGCAGATCAACGTGCGGATGGCGCCGAACGCGGTGGTCCGCGCGGGCGGCCAGCCGGTGCCGTCGTTCGGCCGGCCGCTGGCCGATTACGCGACGCTCGCGAACCTGCTGGAGCCGTGCGCGGCCGCATCGGCGTCGCTCGCCGGCGCGCCGTACCTGAGCGCGCTGCCGGCCGCGACCACGCAGTCGATCCGCACGCAGCGCTGCGCGACGCTCGCCGCGGCCGGGCTCGTGTCGGGCGCCGACACGCAGAGCCAGGCGGCCGACGCGCTCGCGCAGCTCCACGCGGCCGGCTATCTGGACGATTCCGACCTGCTGCAGGCGTCGATGTGGGATTCGCAGGCGATTCCCGCGATCGCGGTCACCTATGCGAACGCATACACGCGCTCGCGCGTCACCGACAACCTGTGCAACTTCAGCTTCGCGACGACGAACGCGACGGGCGCGGTCGCGGCGCCCGCCGCATCGCCGATGCCGGCCGTATTCGGCGCCGGCAACGGCGTGCCGCCGACGGCCGGCATCAATCTCGTGTTCAACGACGGCGCGGGCGTCGACCACCGGCTCGCGACGCCCGATGCGAGCTTCGCGGGCGCGCTGTGCCTGCGCCAGCTATGGACGAACGGAATGCTCGGGATGCCCGCGAACGTCGACGCGGTGCGCGTGAACGCGAACCTGCACGGCAAGCCGGCGATCATCGTGCAGGGCCGCGGTGACGCGCTCGTGCCGGTGAACCACGCGTCGCGCGCGTACGTCGCGCAGAACGGGATCAGCGAAGCCGGGCGCAGCCGGCTGGTGTTCTACGAAGTGACGAACGGCCAGCACTTCGACGCATTCCTGTCGGTTCCGGGCTTCGATACGCGTTTCGTGCCGGTTCACTACTACAACGTGCAGGCGCTGAACCTGATGTGGAAGCATCTGAAGAGCGGCGCGCCGCTGCCGCCGTCGCAGGTGGTGCGCACGGTACCGCGCGGCGGCACGCCGGGCGCCGCGCCCGCGCTGTCGAGCGCGAACCTGCCGCCGATCTCGACCGCGCCGGGCGCGAACGCGATCACGACCGGCGTGGGCACGATCGACGTGCCGCTCTGACGGCGGCCGTCGCGCCGCCTCGTGCAAGCCGGACAGCCGTCCGGCTTTTTTCTGCGCGTCGTCTGGAATCGGTCGCACCGCGTTCAACGCGCAGAACCTGACGATCAAGAACGACCCGTCGGGCCACATGATCTGCCTGAACGACGCGTCGCGGACCGCGCTGAAGGGCGATCTCGCCAACTTCTACGACGGCATCCTCGCGAACCGTACTGCGCTGCAACGCGTGCTGAAGCTGCGGGCGCGCACGCAGCACCGGGACGGCGTTGTTCGTCAGGAGCGGTGCCCGCTTACGCCAGCACGAGCCGCACGCCGACCGCGACCAGGGTCGACGCGAGCAGGTTGCGCAGCAGCCGCTCGGGCGCGCGTGCCGACAGCAGGCTGCCGATCACGATGCCGGGCAGCGAACCGAGCAGCAGCGACAGCAGCATCGACCAGTCGACCGAGCCGAGCAGCCAGTGGCCCATCCCCGCGACCAGCGTGAGCGGCACCGCGTGCGCGATGTCGGAACCGACGATGCGGGTCGTCGCGAGCAGCGGATACAGCAGCAGGAGCACGGTCACGCCGATCGCGCCGGCGCCGACCGACGTCATCGACACGAGCACGCCGAGCACGGCGCCCGTCAGCACGGTCGACCACAGCGTGCGCGCGGGGCTCGGCGCGAGCGGGTTGCGCGCGGCGAATGCGGTGAGCTGAGGGCGGAAGATCAGCGCGAGCGACGTCAGCAGCAGCGCCACGCCGAGCACGAGCTGGATCATCCGCGCGGTACCCGGCGTGTTCATCCCGTGCGTGTGCAGCCACCACAGCGTGAGCGCCGCGGCCGGCACGCTGCCCGCCGCGAGCCGGCCCGTGATGCGCCAGTCGACCGAGCCTTTCAGGCCGTGGACGAGCGTGCCGGTGGCCTTGGTCGCGGCCGCGTACAGCAGGTCGGTGCCGACCGCCGTCGCAGGGTGGACGCCGAACAGCAGCACGAGAATCGGCGTCATCAACGAACCGCCGCCGACGCCCGTCAGGCCGACGAGAATGCCGACGAACAGGCCGGACAGCGAGTACAGCAGATCGATATGGGGAAGCGACATCGGAAGCAGGCGGTTATGCGGCGTTCGGCGGCGGCGCGCGGCCCGTGGCGTGCGCGTCAAAGTCCGCCATTGTCGCAAAAGTGACGCGTCAATGGACGACTGCGTTAAAAATCGGCCGCGAAGGCCCGCCCGGCAGGCGGCCGGCGGGACGTGAAACGCGCGTTCGGGCGGGCGCGCCCGACGACGATGATCTGGCCCGAAAGCGGCGGCGAACCGGGCGCGTACGCCGCGTGGCCCGCGCGCACAAAAACGGCGCGACGATGCGCGCCCCGATCCGATGCCGGTTCCCGGCCCGTCCGTCGACGGTCAGTGCATCGCGGGCCCGGCGCCTTCGACCGCGCGCGGCGGCCGGATGCGCAGCGCGAAGCCGGTCAGCGCGGCCACGGCCGCAAACGCCGCGCCGAACGCGAAGGCCGCATGGTAGCCGCCGTTCAGCGCGTCGAGCGGCGCCGCTTGCGCCGCCGCCAGTGCGTCGCTGCGGGCCTCCGCGAGACTCGCGAGGACCGCGAGCCCGAGCGCGCCGCCCATCATGAACGCGGTGTTGACGATGCCCGACGCGAGCCCGGAATCGGCCGGATCGACGTCGTTCATCGCGGCGAGCAGCACCGGATTGAACGCGACGCCCGCGCCGATGCCGAGCAGCGCCATCCCGGGCAGCACGTGCCACACGAAACCGCCGTCGACCGGCGCGCGCGAGAACAGCGTGAGGCCGCATGCCGCGATCAGCAGGCCGGCGGCGATCGGGCCGCGGATCCCGAAGCGCATCACGATGCGCGCCGACAGCCCGAGCGAGAACGCGGCCATGATCAGGTTCGCCGGCAGGAACGCGAGGCCGACCTGCAGCGGCCCGTAGCCGAGCACGCGCTGCATGTACAGCGCGGACAGGAAGAACCACGCGAACATCGCGGCCGCCCACAGCACGGCGATCGCGTTCGCGAGCGCGACGTTGCGCGCGGCGAACAGCGTGAGCGGCATCAGCGGATGCGCGGCGCGCGACTCGATCGCGATGAACAGCGCGAGCAGCACGACGGCCGCGCCGATCAGCGCGACGGTCTGCGTCGACAGCCAGCCGGCCTCGTTGCCGCCGACGATCCCGTAGACGGCCAGCATCAGCGACGCGGTTACCGTGATCGCGCCGGCGACGTCGAGCCGGGCCGTGCCGGCCGGCGCACGCGTGCGCGGCAGCAGCGCGACGCACATCGCATAGACCGCGACGCCGATCGGCAGGTTGACGAGGAAGATCCAGTGCCACGACAGCGAGCTCGTCAGCAGCCCGCCGAGCAGCACGCCGATGCTGCCGCCGCCCGCGCACACGAAGCCGTAGACGCCCATCGCACGTGCGCGCTCGCCGGGCTCGGTGAAGAGATTCATGATCAGCGACAGCGAGACGGCCGACACGACCGCGCCGCCGAGCCCCTGCACCGCGCGCGCGGCGATCAGCATCGCCTGCGATTGCGCGAGGCCGCAGGCGAGCGACGCGAGCGTGAACACGACGAGGCCCGCGAGGAACATGCGCCGCTGGCCGTACAGGTCGCCGAGCCGGCCGCCGAGCAGCAGGCAGCCGCCGAACGTCAGCAGGTACGCGTTGACGACCCACACGAGGGCCGTTTCGGTGAAGTGGAGGTCGGTGCTGATCGACGGCAGCGCAACGTTCACGATCGTGCTGTCGAGCACGATCATCAGCACGCCGAGGCAGAGCACGATCAGCGCATACCAGCGCTTCTCGCCGTGGATACCGTGGGTCATGGGCGCTCAGCCTTCTCTCTGATAGTTATTTGAAAGGAGGCATTGTAGACGTCATCGGCGCGGGCTTCCTGCCGGTTTGTGGCAGCAGCGAAGCGTAGTCGTGGCGGCGCGTCCGGCGGGACGCGCACGCGGTATTCGAGGCACGTTACGACCGGGCCGGCAGTTCGCAGCCGTCGGGGCCGCAGGCGGCCGCGTCGCTGCCGCCGAGTTCGACGACGCCGTCGCGCCATGCCTGGTCGAGCGCCTGCGCGAACGCGTCGGCCGGCTGCGCGCCGGACACCGCGTAGCGGCCGCCGAACACGAACAGCGGCACGCCGCGCCCGCCGATCTGTTCGGCGCGCGCGATGTCGGCTTCGACTTCGTCGCGGTAGGCGTCGCTGCGCAGCACCGCTTCGACGGCCGGGCGCTCGAGCCCGGCTTCGACCGCGAATTCGGTCAGCGCGGCATGATCGAACAGCGAGCCGTGCTCGCAGAAATACGCGCGATAGAGCCGCTCGGTCAGCGCGTGCGCGCGGCCCGACGCTTGCGCGAGCTTCACGAGCCGGTGGCCGTCGAGCGTGTCGCCGACCAGCGTGCCGGGCAGGTCGTAGCGCAGCCCGACGCTCGCGGCCGCATCGGTCACCTGGCGCAGCATCTGGTCGACCTGCGCCGGCGCCATCCGGTATTTGCCTGCCAGCATCGCCTCGACCGGCTCGACGGGCTGGCCGGGCATCAGCCGGTACGCGCGCGGCACGACGTCGACGCGGTCGGCGTGCGCGAACGCGGCCAGCGCCTCGTCGAAGCGGCGCTTGCCGATCCAGCACCACGGGCAGATCAGATCGGACCAGATTTCGACGGTCAGGGTCGGGCGGGCAGTCGGAGCGGGAGCGGTCGTCATGGGCGGTTCGGGGCGGCAAAAAAAAATGTAACTGCGACTATATCATTTTATGCTGCCGCGCTTCGGCGCTTCGGCGGCGGGCCCGCGCGGAACCCGGGCTGCACCCGCGCATCGCGAGGCTTGGACGCGGAACCGGAAGGCCGGTGCCGATGGCGCGAAGCCTGCGCGTCATCGCGCCCGCCGCATCCCGCTCAGGCGTCGCCCTGCGTTTCCTTCAGGTGCTTCAGATGCTTGTAGACCGTCGCGCGCCCCATCCCGAGCACGTTCGCGACGTAGTTCGCCGCGCTCTTGCCGCGGAACGCGCCTTCCGCGTACAGCGCCTCGACGAGCTCGCGCCGGTGCTCGCGCGTGAGCCCGTTCAGCCCGACCTGCCGCTCGCGCAGCCATCCGTGCAGGAACGTGTTGATGCGCTCCTGCCAGTCGTCGCGGAACAGTTCGTCGGGCTGCGCGACGACGCCCGCGCCCTTGATGAACAGGTCGAGCGTCGCGCGCACCTCGTCGAACACCGCGATGTTGAAGTTGATGCACATCACCCCGGCCGGCCGGCCTTCGTCGTCGAACAGCACGTTGCTCACGCAGCGCATCCGCCGGCCGTCCCAGTTCAGCTTCTCGTACGGGCCGATCACGCGTTCGCGCGCCGAATGATCGATTTCCTCGAGCGCGGAATCGTCGCCGACCTCGCGCTTCGACAGGTTGTTCGCGAGATACAGCACGGTCTGGTCGTGCAGGTCGTGGATCACGACTTCCGCGTACGGGAAGAACAGCGCGGCGATACCGTCGGCGATCGGCGCATAGCGGGTGAGCAGCAGGTCTTTGACGGGAGATTTCTTCTTGCGCATCGGTGTCGCGATCTCGGGTGGGCGGGAGCGGGGCAGCGTGTCGGGCCGGCGGGCCGGGCCACCGCCGGCCGGCATGCCCGTGCGCCCGCGCGCGGCCGCCGCGGCGGTTGCGCCATTGTATCGGCCCCGTGTGCGCGTGCCGCTCATGCGTGCGTCAGATGCGTGTACAGCGCGTGCGCGATCGCGATGTCCTCGAGGCCCAGGCCGATCGAGCGGAACAGCGCGTGACGCGTGCGCGACGGCGCCGCGCAGGTGCCGGCGACGAGCGCGGGCAGGTCGCCGACGATCCGGCCGGCATCCCAGCCGTGCTCGGCCGCGGCGATCTGCATCTCGCCCGCGCTCGCGGGCGTCGTGTGCCGGTAGTCGCAGTAGACGTCCATGTCAGGCAGCCACGCGGGCGGGATTTCGTGCGCGTGCGCGACGTTCGTGCTGATCGACGTGACGAGCGCGGGACGCGTGAGCATGCCGTCGCCGAGCACGGGCGTGCCCGACGACGTGCACAGCATCACCACGTCCGCGTCGCGCACGCAGGCCTCGACGCTCGCCGCCGCGCGTGCGCGTGCGTCGAGCGCGGTCAGGCTCGCCTGCAGCGCCGCGTCGCCGGCCAGCGCGGGCGAGTACACGCGGATCGTGTCCCAGTCGCGCAGCGCCGCCGTGTGCCGCAGGTGCGCGAGGCCGACCGCGCCCGCGCCGACGATCGCCAGATGGCGCGCGTCGCGCGGCGCGAGACAGTCGACCGCAAGCGCCGTCGTGCCGGCCGTGCGTTCGACGGTCAGCAGCCCCGCGTCGCACCACATCAGCGGCTGGCCGGTCTGCATCGACATCAGCGCGGTCCATGCGGTGACGACAGGTTTGCCGCCTGTCACGACATACGGCGACAGCTTCGCGCCGAACACCTGCTCGTCGGCGAGCGCGCCGAGATACGTGATGAAGTCGCCAGCCCGGTCGGGAAACAGCGTGAGCGTCTGCGGCGGCTGCACCGCGCGCGCCGCGGCCAGCGACGCGAACATCCGGCGCAGCGTGCCGAGCACGTCGAGCGACGGCAGCGCCGCGCGCACCGCGGCTTCGTCGACGGTCAGCGGCAGGGTGGGGACGGTTTGCGTCATGGGGCATCTCCGGTTCGGGCTGGACAGAAAGTCTCGAAAGACGGTGTTCTGCGGGATTTGTGATGGACGAAAAGTCTAGTATAGACAAACAAAGTCGTGAGAGTTTTTATTTTCGAGATGCTGTTTCGGAGTCGGGGTCACGAAAAATGCCATGAAATCAAAGGTGTTTATGGCGGCCGAAAGAAATTTCGATATGGAGCACCGAGGCTGCATCCTCGTATCCCCTATAGTCTATAGTAGACTTTGAGTCTATATTTCGCATGCAGGACCCGCCACGTCGCCATGCGGCGGCGGCCTGCACTCGAATGCCGACCCGCCGCCCACCGAGGGCGTCGGGCGACCGATCTTCATCGCCTCAATCCGGAACGGAAGACCGTCATGAACTGGAAGCTTTCCCTCTGCGCCGCTGCGGCGCTCGCGTGCGCGGCCGTCACGGCCCATGCGGAACAAACCACGTTGCGCTTCGGGATCGAAGCCGCCTATCCGCCGTTCGAGAGCAAGACGCCGGCCGGTCAGTTGCAGGGGTTCGACGTCGACGTCGGCAACGCGGTGTGCGCGAAGCTGAACATGAAGTGTGTATGGGTCGAGAATGCGTTCGACGGGCTGATCCCGGCGCTGCAGGCGCGCAAGTTCGACGCGATCAACTCGGCGATGAACATCACCGCGAAGCGCAAGCAAAGCATCGACTTCACGCCGGCGATCTACGTGGTGCCGATCGTGATGGTCGCGAAGCGCGGTGCGCCGCTGAAGCCCGACGTCGCGAGCCTGCGCGGCAAGCACGTCGGCGTGCTGCAGGGCTCGTCGCAGGAGGATTTTCTGAAGGCGCACTGGGCCAATGCGGGCGTGGCCGTCGTGTCCTACCAGGAGCAGGACCAGATCTACGCCGATCTCGTCGCGGGGCGTCTCGACGCGGCCGTGCAGGAAGCGCAGACCGCGCAGGACGGGTTCCTCGACAAGCCGGCCGGCCGCGACTACCAGATCGTCGGCGAGCCGCTGAAGGATCCGGCGACGCTCGGCGAAGGCACGGGCTTCGGGATGCGCAAGAACGACAAGGCGCTGCAGGCGAAGATCGTCGGCGCGCTCGATGCGCTGAAGAAGGACGGCACGCTGAGCGCGCTGTCGCAGAAGTACTTCAAGCGCGACATCATCGCGAAGTAAGCGCCGCCGCGCGCCGGCCGCGGGGCCGGCGCACCGCGCATCCCATCTCGACGCAGTGTGGGGAACCATGGATTTCGACGTCATCGTTCTGGGGGCCGGCATCGTCGGCGTGTCGTCGGCGCTGCATCTGCAGGATCGCGGGCTGCGCGTCGCGCTCGTCGACCGGCGCGCGCCCGGCGAGGAAACCAGCCACGGCAATGCGGGGCTGATCGAGCGCTCGTCGGTCGTGCCGTATGCATTTCCGCGCCAGCTCGGCACGCTGCTGCGCTATGCGCGCAACCGCTCGGTCGATCTCTATTGGGACTACCGCGCACTGCCGGCGTACGCGGGCTGGCTCGCCCGCTTCTGGCGCGAATCGTCGCCGCGGCGGCTCGCGGCCGCCGCGCGCGACCTGCTGCCGCTTGTCGCGGCGAGCGTCGTCGAGCACGAGGCGCTCCTCGCGCGCACCGACGCGCAGCCGCTCGTGCACGACGGCGGGTGGATCGAGGCGTTCCGTTCGCCCGCGCTGTTCGACGAGCAAGCGCGCGCGCAGCAGCGCGTGGCGGCCGAGCACGGGCTGCGGATGACCGTGCTCGATGCGCATGCGCTGCGGGCGCGCGAGCCCGGCATCGGCGATGCATTCTGCGGCGCGTTCCACTGGCAGGACCCGAAGACCGTATCGAGCCCGGGCGGGCTGACCAAGGCGTATGCGCGGCTGTTCGAGCGCGACGGCGGCACGTTCGTGCGCGGCGACGCGACGACGCTCGTGCAGATGGATGGCGGCTGGCAGGTCCGGTCCGAACACGGGCCGATCTCGGCACGCTCGGCCGTGGTCGCGCTCGGGCCGTGGTCCGATCATGTGTTCGCGCCGCTCGGCTACCGGATTCCGCTGCGCGCGAAGCGCGGCTATCACATGCATTACCGGCCGACGCGCACGCCGCTGAACGTGCCCGTGTGCGATACCGAGGCCGGTTTCGTCGTCGCGCCGATGGAGGGTGGCCGCCTGCGGCTCACCACAGGCGTCGAGATCGCGCCGCGCGATGCGCCGCCGACCGGCGTGCAACTCGCGCGCGCCGAACCGCTGGCGCGCGACGCGTTCGGCATCGGCGAGCGGCTCGATCCGCAACCGTGGCTCGGGATGCGGCCATGCACGCCCGACATGCGTCCGGTGATCGGGCCGGCGCCGCGCCACCGTCATTTGTGGTTCGCGTTCGGCCATTGCCATCACGGGCTCACGCTCGGGCCCGCGACCGGCCGCCTGCTCGCCGAGATGATGACGGGCGCGCCGACCTATATCGATCCTCATCCGTATCGGCCCGCCCGCTTCGGCTGAACCTGCGGCGCGCGGATGCGGTTTCGGTCGCCGGCACGCGCCGGCGGCCATGCGCTTGCTTCACAGTTTTTCATTCTGCTGTCCGGTTCGTCGAAATCCGCACAATTGGAAATGATCTGCGTAATCGACAAGAAAGAAAATTTCGCGACAAAAGAAAATCAGCAAATTCGCGATTGATCAATGCATTTTCATATTGCCGAAATGCGTAATGGTCGGCCCGTCGTAACGGTATTGGGCTGCATTGCCGGCGCGTGTTCCGGCATTGGCGGAATGTACCGGAACACGTCACCACGAGGCTCGCAAACGTTACGTTACATCCTCGCTCCGATGGCGCTTTTCGTCAGACTATTGTGGCGTCGCGACGCGTGAATTCGTCGGAAATCAATTAAAAAAGCGTTATTGCCGACAAATAAGCAGACAAATCCATCCGGTTTTTGTATTGGCACGCTTCGTGCAATCCGTCCCCATGCTTTGTCAACGTAGTGCCAACCGAGATGGGGAAAATAACGATGGGACAGAATTTTAAATTGACGGGTGTGGCGCTGTCGGTCGCGACGGTGTTCGGGGTGCTGGCTTCGGGGTCCGCGATGGCCGCGGCGCTCGATTCGCTGCCGATCCCGCAAGTGATCGTCAATCCGCCGACGAACAGCGTGTCGGTCGGGTTGGGCGCGACGGGGACGTCGCCGCTGGGTTCGGTCACCGTGACGGCGGGTGGGTCGGGCACGATCCAGACGTCGCTCGGCGAGCCGGGACAAGTGCTGTCGGGCGCCGTGGGGGCGGTGACGGGGGCACTGGGTAATGTCGGCGGCGGCACGAATCCGCTGGCGCCGGTGCAGGGCGTGGTGAATCAGGTGACGGGCGCGCTCGGTGGCGGTAACCCGGCAGGTGCGCTGAGCGGTGCCGTGGGTACGGTGACGGGCGCACTCGGCGGCATCGGTGGCGGCAACCCGGCCGGCGCACTGACCGGCGCGCTGAACACGGCAACCGGCACGCTGAGCAACGCGCTCGGCACGGCAACGGGTGCGCTGGGCGGTGTCGGCGGTGGCGCGAATCCGCTGGCGCCGGTGCAGGGCGTGGTGAATCAGGTAACGGGCGCGCTCGGTGGCGGTAACCCGACAGGCGCGCTCAGCGGTGCCGTGGGTACGGTGACGGGCGCACTCGGCGGCATCGGCGGCGGCAACCCGGCCGGCGCATTGACCGGCGCCCTGGACACGGTGACGGGCGCACTGGGCGGCGCTGGCGGCGGCAACCCGGCCGGCGCGTTGACCGGTGCCCTGGGCACGGTGACGGGCGCACTGGGCGGCGTTGGTGGCGGCAATCCGGCCAGCGCATTGACGGGCGCCCTGGGCACGGTAACCGGTGCACTGGGCGGCGTTGGCGGCGGCAATCCTGCAGGCGCGTTGACCGGCGCCCTGGGTACGGTAACCGGTGCACTGGGCGGCATCGGCGGCGGCAATCCCGCCGGCGCGCTGACCGGCGCCCTCGGCACCGTAACCGGCACACTGGGCAACCTCGGCGGCGGCGCGAACCCGATCACCCCGATCCAGAACGTCGTGAACCAGGTCACCGGCACGCTAGGCAGCGGCAACCCGGCCGGCGCATTGAGCAACGCGGTCAACACGATCACCGGCACGCTCGGCAACGTCGGCGGCGCAGGGAGCCCGCTCGCGCCGGTGCAAGGCGCCGTCACGCAACTCGCCGGCACGCTCGGCAGCGGCGATCCTGCCGGTGCGCTGACGAACGCGCTGAACTCCGTGACGGGCGCGCTCAGCGGTGCGAACCCGCTGGCGCCGGTGCAGGGCGTCGTGAACCAGGTCGTCGGCACGCTGTCGGGTGCAGGCGGCGGCAGCCCGATCACGCCGATCACGAACCTCGTCAACGGTCTGCAGAACGCATTGCCGGGCGGCAACCCGGCCGGCGCGCTGACCGGCGCCCTCGGCTCGGTGACGGGCGCGCTCGGCAGCCTCGGCGGCGCGAACCCGCTGGCGCCGGTGCAAGGCGTCGTGAACCAGGTCGTCGGCACACTCGGCGGCAGCAATCCGGCCGGCACGCTGAGCAACGCGGTCGGGACGGCCACCGGCGCACTCGGCAACGCGGTCGGCTCGGCAGCGGGCGCGCTCGGCGCGCTGGGCGGCACGAACCCGCTGGCGCCGGTGCAAGGTGTCGTGAACCAGGTCGTGGGCGCGCTCGGCAGCGGCAATCCGGCCGGCGCACTGACGGGCGCGCTGAACTCGGTGACGGGCGCCCTCGGCAACCTCGGCGGCTCCAACCCGCTCGCGCCGGTGCAAGGCGTCGTGAACCAGGTGGTCGGCACACTGTCCGGCGCTGCCGGCAACAACCCGATCGCGCCGATCACGAGCCTCGTGAGCGGCCTGACGGGCGGCGGCAACCCGGCGGGCGCCCTGACCGGTGCGCTCGGTTCGGTGACGGGCGCACTCGCGTCCGGTCCGGCGGCGCTCGGCCAGGCGGCCGGCGCGCTGTCGGGCGCGGCCGGTTCGACGGCAGCGGCAGGCGGCAGCCTGCTCGGCTCGGGCGCGAACGCGGCCGGCGGCACGGCCGGCGCGGTCGGTTCGCTGCTGACGGTGGGGGCCAATTCGACCGCGACGGTCGTCAATGCGGTCGGCACGTCGGTGGGTACGGCGCTCGGTTCCGCGCCGAGTCTGTCGGTGACGCCGCATTCGGGCAACAGCTCGCCGAACAACCCGCTCGCACCGGTGACGACGCTGCTCCAGTCGCTGACCGGCGCATTGCCGAGGTAACCGGCCGAAACCGCCCGACGGCGCCGCATCGGCCGTCGGGCGAGACGGTCGCGCAATACGGGCCGTGCAATACCGGCGATGCAGTACCGGCCGCCCAACGCGGCATGACAGCGATGTCATGCCGCGTTGTCATTTCGGGCTTCCCGCGCTCTTTCGTCACATGAACGATCGCGGCTGCCGGTCGCGGCGCCGCATGGAATAACAGGCCGTCGCCGTCCGTTTACATACCGAGTTCCGGCACCGCCGGCCGGCGGGATAATGATCGCGACGAAGCCGATCGTCTCGTCTGGCCGCATCGTGTCGCGACACGACGCCAAGGAGAACGGGAATGAAACGGATGCTCTTCGCTGCCGCGCTGACGGCGGCGATCGTGCGGCCGGCGGCCGCGGAACCGCCCCAGGCCGGCGACGGGAAACTCGTCGACGAAGCCCACATGACGCTGTACGTGTTCGACCGCGATGCGCCGGGCAAGAGCATGTGCGACGGCGCGTGCGCGGCCAACTGGCCGCCCGCGCTCGCCGACGCATACGACAAGCCGTCGGGTGCGCTGAGCGTCGTCGCCCGCGACGACGGCACTAAGCAATGGGCGTACCGCGGCCGTCCGCTGTATCGCTGGAAGATGGACCGCAAGGCTGGCGACGCCGGCGGCGACGGGATCGGCGGCATGTGGCACGTCGCGCGGCCGTGACCGCGCGGCGACGCGCGAGGCGCCCCGATGAGCTATGAATCGGACCTGCTGGTGTGGTTGCCGCATCTCACGCGCTATGCGCGTGCGCTGACGGGCGAGCGCGCGTGGGCCGACGATCTCGTGCAGGACACGCTCGAGCGTGCGCTGAACCGGCCGCCGCGCGACGGCGGCAACCTGCGCGCGTGGCTGCTGACGCTGCTGCGGCACCGCTTCATCGACCAGTTGCGCGCGCGGCACGAGATCGCCGTGGACGACGCGACGGCGCCGTGGCAGACGATGGCGGCGCCCGCTGGCGAAGTCGGCGGGCTGGAGCTGCGCGACGTGCAGCGCGCGCTGTATCGGCTGCCGGTCGAGCAGCGCGAGGTGCTGCTGCTGGTCGCGCTCGAGGAACTGAGCTATCGCGATGCCGCGCAGGTGCTCGGCGTGCCGGTGGGTACGGTGATGTCGCGGCTCGCGCGGGCGCGCGCGCAGATGCGCGCGTTGCTGACCGACGCGCCGGCGGCGCACGGCACGGCCACGTTACGGGTGATCGGGAAGCCATGATGGACGATCCGCGCAAGCCTTCGAACCGGCAGGACGACGACGCGTCGGCGCAACTGCTGTCCGCGTTGCTGGATGGCGAACTGTCCGGGCACGAGCGGCGCGAGATGCTCGAGCGCCTGCAGTCCGATCCGCAGGAAGCCGAACGATTCGCGCATTACCGTGCCCAGCGCGATGCGCTGAAGGCGTTGTTTCCGTTGCCGGGCGCCGCGCCCGCATTGTTCGTGCAGCGCCGCGCGTCGCGCTGGCGCGCCGCCGTGCACGCGTGCGCGGGGCTGGCGGCCGGGCTGCTGATCGGTGTCGCGCTGCATGCGGGCTGGGCGGCATTCGGCCGCGAACCGGCGTTTGCCACGCGCGCCGATGCCGCGTACGCGGTGTACGCGGCCGACCGCGAGCATCCGGTGGAAGTCGGTGCGGCCGATCCCGCGCGTCTCGCCGCATGGCTGTCGGCGCGCGTCGGCCGGCCGGTGCGCGCACCGTCGCTCGACGAATATGGTTACGCGCTGCTGGGCGGCCGGTTGCTGCCCGGCGACGCGGGGCCGGCCGCACAGCTGATGTACCAGCGCGCGGACGGCGCGCGCGTGACGCTGTACATGACCGCCTACGATGCGCGGCGCCTCGCGCCGCAGGCGCTGTCGGCGGACGGCCGCTACACGTATTTCTGGTCGGATCGTGGCATGGGTTATGCGCTGTCCGGCCGTGGCGACGAACGGCGTCTGCGCAAGCTGGCGATCGACGCATGCGCAGCGCTGGGCGGGCCGGCCGATGCGTGGAAGGGATGACGCGCGGCGCCCGCGGGGAGCAGGCGATGAAGACGGCGATGATGAAGGGACTCGTGCTGGCGGCGTGCCTCGCGGGCACGATGCTTGCGCGAGCGCAGGGAAATGCGCCCGTGCGCGTGCCGGTCGATGCCGACGGCGTACAGCGTGTGACGATCGTCGGCGGCAGCTATTTTTTCCGGCCGAATCACGTGATCGTCCGCGCGAACCTGCCGGTGGAGCTGACCGTGTCGGCCGAGCCCGGCGTGGTACCGCACAGCTTTGAGATCGACGCGCCGCCGCAGGCGGGCATCGCAGTGCATACCGAACTCGGCACGACGCCGAGGACGTTCCGTTTCACGCCGCAGCAGCCGGGTCGATTCGCCTACTATTGCACGCACCGGCTGCTGTTTTTCAGCAGCCATCGCGAGCGCGGGATGGAAGGCGTGCTCGACGTCGAGGCGGCGCCGTGATCGCCGCGTTGCTGGCCGCGAGCCTGATAGGAGCGAGCATGACCGCCGATCCCGTGACCGTCGCGCAGGCGCATTTCGACCACGTCCGTTCGTACCGCGCGACGATCCGCTCGTCGGCGCGCGACGGCGAGCACACCGAAATCCGTTACGCGTACCTGAAACCGGGCTTCGTCCGGATGGATTTCGTGTCGCCGCATCGCGGCGCGGTGCTTGCGTACGATCCCGGCGACGGCAAGGTGCGGCTGCGCCCGTTCGGCACGCATGCGCCGCCCGCGCTGACGCTGTCGCCGTCCAATCCGCTCGTGCGCGACCGCAGCGGCCACCGGGTCGACCGTTCGGACGTCGGCGAACTGCTGCGCAACGTGCATGCGCTGCAGCAGGGCGGCGCGACGGTGACCGAAGGCGAGGAAACCACCGGCGGCCGGCGCGCGCTGCGCGTGCTGGTCACGGGCGCGCCCGCGCATGCGATCGACGGCGTGCATCGCTACCGGTTATGGCTCGACACCGACGACGGTTTTCCGCTGAAGGTAGTCAGCTACGCCGGCGACGACGATGTGCCGCTCGAAACCGTGACGCTCGACGATGTGGAGATCGACGTCGCGTTTCCCGAGCGTTTTTTCGCGCCCTGACGGCGCGCCGATCCGCGTTCCTGACGCGCAATGCCGGAGGCTGCATGGCGGAGTACCGGTTCTCGACGACCTGGCGGGTAGACGCGCCGCTCGCGGCGGTCTGGGACGCGATCTACCAGGTCGACCGCTGGCCCGACTGGTGGAAGGGTGCCGTGCGCACGGTCGAGCTCGAACCGGGCGACGCGCGCGGCGTCGGCGCGCTGCACCGGTATACGTGGAAGGGCGCGCTGCCGTACCGGTTGACCTTCGACATGCGGGTGCGTCGCGTCGAGCGGCCGCATGCACTGGAAGGCCATGCGAGCGGCGCGATCGAGGGCGACGGCCGCTGGTCGTTCGCCGCCGACGGCGCGCGCACCGTCGTGCGCTACGACTGGCACATTCGTACGCACCTGCGCTGGATGAACTGGCTCGAGCCGCTCGCGCGGCCGCTGTTCCGATGGAATCACGACGTCGTGATGCGCGAAGGCGCGAAGGGGCTCGCGCGGCGGCTGGGCGCGACCGTCGAGACGGACGGCCGGACCTTCCGGCCGCTGTCGGGCGCGGATTGCGCCGACGCGTGAGGATCGGTCCGGCGACGCCGGCGAACGAACGTGCCGCGGCGGATGAAATTGGCGCCCGCACGTTTTTTTTGATGCGATGTCGGCGGCCTCGGGAACTCCGGGCTTACCCGGTGTCCAAACGGGGCTGGATGGGATTCGCGGGCCTCGCGAGCCCACCGGTCGGGTCGGCTTCGATCTTCATGGCTTTGTTTTGAAAGGGTTTTTCGTTGTTTTCAGCCGTTTTCCCGCCGCGTCGCCGCCTCGAAAATTCCTCCGGTTTCCCTTCTTGAATTTGTCAAAACCCGTCCATATAATTAGCACTCGCTGCACGAGAGTGCTAACAATTCTCTGCCGGGCGATGAGCCGGGCAGTTCCCTAAGCGTTCTTCAATCTCAGTCAAGAGAGGAGTGAATATGAACCTTCGTCCTTTGCACGATCGCGTGATCGTCAAGCGCCTGGATCAGGAAACCAAGACCGCCTCGGGCATCGTGATCCCCGACGCCGCTGCTGAAAAGCCGGATCAGGGCGAAGTCCTGGCCGTCGGCCCGGGCAAGCGCGACGACAAGGGCGCCCCGATCGCGCTCGACGTGAAGGTCGGCGATCGTGTTCTGTTCGGCAAGTACGCAGGCCAGACCGTGAAGGTCGACGGCAACGAACTGCTGGTCATGCGCGAAGAAGACATCATGGCCGTGGTCAACGCCAAGTAAGCGTCCTCCGACGGTACATATTCCCAAGAATTCAAGGAGTTAGAAGATGGCAGCTAAAGACGTCGTATTCGGCGATTCCGCCCGTTCGAAGATGGTCGAAGGCGTGAACATTCTCGCCAACGCAGTCAAGGTCACGCTGGGTCCGAAGGGCCGCAACGTCGTGCTCGAGCGCAGCTTCGGCGGCCCGACGGTCACCAAGGACGGTGTGTCGGTCGCGAAGGAAATCGAGCTGAAGGACAAGCTCCAGAACATGGGCGCGCAGATGGTCAAGGAAGTCGCTTCCAAGACCAGCGACAACGCAGGCGACGGCACGACGACGGCAACCGTCCTCGCGCAATCGATCGTCCGCGAAGGCATGAAGTACGTCGCATCGGGCATGAACCCGATGGACCTGAAGCGCGGCATCGACAAGGCAGTCGCAGCGGCTGTCGAAGAGCTGAAGAAGATCAGCAAGCCGTGCACGACCAACAAGGAAATCGCCCAGGTCGGCTCGATCTCGGCGAACAGCGATTCGTCGATCGGCGATCGCATCGCTGAAGCGATGGACAAGGTCGGCAAGGAAGGCGTCATCACCGTCGAAGACGGCAAGTCGCTCGCCGACGAGCTCGACGTCGTCGAAGGCATGCAATTCGACCGCGGCTACCTGTCGCCGTACTTCATCAACAACCCGGACAAGCAAGTCGCCGTCCTCGACAACCCGTTCGTGCTGCTGCACGACAAGAAGGTGTCGAACATCCGCGATCTGCTGCCGGTGCTCGAGCAAGTCGCGAAGGCTGGCCGTCCGCTGCTGATCATCGCAGAAGACGTCGAAGGCGAGGCACTGGCCACGCTGGTCGTCAACAACATCCGCGGCATCCTGAAGACCGTTGCGGTCAAGGCGCCGGGCTTCGGCGATCGTCGCAAGGCGATGCTGGAAGACATCGCGATCCTGACCGGCGGTCAAGTCATCGCGGAAGAAACCGGCCTGACGCTCGAGAAGGCAACGCTGGCAGAACTGGGCCAGGCGAAGCGCATCGAAGTGGGCAAGGAAAACACGACGATCATCGACGGCGCAGGCGAAGCTGCAAGCATCGAAGCACGCGTGAAGCAAGTGCGCGCGCAGATCGAAGAAGCGACGTCGGACTACGACCGTGAAAAGCTGCAAGAGCGCGTGGCCAAGCTGGCAGGCGGCGTGGCAGTGATCAAGGTCGGTGCTGCGACCGAAGTCGAAATGAAGGAAAAGAAGGCACGTGTCGAAGACGCACTGCACGCTACCCGCGCAGCTGTGGAAGAAGGCATCGTGGCAGGCGGCGGCGTTGCGCTGATCCGCGCACGCACCGCGATCGCAGGCCTGACCGGCGCGAACGCCGACCAGAACGCCGGCATCAAGATCGTGCTGCGCGCGATGGAAGAGCCGCTGCGCCAGATCGTCACGAACGGTGGCGAAGAAGCCAGCGTCGTGGTGGCGGCAGTTGCTGCAGGCAAGGGCAACTACGGCTACAACGCAGCAACGGGCGAGTACGTCGACATGGTTGAAGCCGGCGTCGTCGACCCGACCAAGGTCACGCGCACCGCACTGCAGAACGCAGCTTCGGTCGCAGGCCTGCTGCTGACGACGGACGCTGCTGTCGCGGAACTGCCGAAGGAAGACGCACCGATGCCGGGCGGCATGCCGGGCGGTATGGGCGGCATGGGCATGGACATGTAATCGACTTCGGTCGACGGTGTCCGGAGCGCGCAGCGATGCGCGTTCCAGCCAAAAGAAAAGACCCGCAGCGATGCGGGTCTTTTTTTATGGTGCGCCCGGCATGGGCGCATTCCTGCGGGTGCGAGTCCCGCCATGAGCTGGTCACAGCGAGTGAAGTAAAGCGCAACTGCATGAGGGCGACCGAGTGTGGGGAGGAAGCGTGGGCCGTAAATCGCGAGCCGACGGACAAGAACTGCATAGAAGGCGCTGCCAAGCAGGGCGCGCGGGCTATACCTGACGCCCCTATCCCGATCGTGCGAAGTGGGGCAGACCGGCCGATTAGCGGGTAACCGATGCTCGATTTCGACGCAGGCCAGACATTGCTTCGCGCGCTGACGTCTAAGGGCAAGAATCGGCATCCCGGTTCAGTCAGCGGGCCGATTGAAGAAATGGCAGTGGATGGATCGAAGAGTCAGATGCCGGGATGTAGTTCAGAGGCGGCTGTTGTGAGCGGTACCGCGGCTCTAACGGACTTGCTCTGCCCAACGCAGCGGCATCATTCAGTGGCAGAGCTTATGATTGCGGGGCCATTGTCTTCTTTACGCTGCTCGTGCAGGCGTTTCTTGATCGGGTACGCGCTTCCGTAGCTTCCAAATATTTGCAGTGGGCATTTCCACGATTCGGTGCAGGACATAGGCAACACCAACAGCAAACGTGAAGGCGATCGCAGCGGCCTGGTAGTACCTGAAATTGTGCGCCATCAAAATGCGGATGATTGCGTAGCCAGTCACCGCATGCACGAGATAGAGCGGATAGCTGATGTCGGCGAAAAAATCGACAATCTTCAGTGGCCTAAAGCGGTCTCGCAGCAGGAAGCAGAACGAGAAAACCACCAGGGCATAGAAGTAGTTGAGCGGTGTCGCCAAAAACTGCCCGGCCAAGGACGTATGCGGCCACGACGCAAGAAACGCGATGAAGATCGCAGCAGCGGAGCCGGATAAGGTCGTGGTCGAGATACGCTGCTTCAATCGGAAATTGAACAAGGTTCCGATGAACAAGAAGCTGACCATCATGAGCTGGTACTTGAAAAAGACCAACCTTACTGGAGTAGCGCCCACATGGACTGAGTCCCACGACTCGGGCCACCAGGTGACGAGAGCCATAACGGCAAGCGAGAAGTTCACTAGTGCAAGGGCTGATGCGCGCTGGATGAATGGCCACATCAACAAGGCCGCGACGTAGAACAGCACCTCGATGCACAGTGTCCAATTCACCATATCGATGCTAGGGACGTTCATCAGCTCATGGAGCAGCAGCAGATTCCACGTTATCTGGTCCGAAGTGATGTAGAACTTGCTTCCCCAGTGTCCCGTGGAGAGATGGATGGCGGCCAATGTGAGCAACGTGGCCGTCCAGTACGTTGGAAAAATTCTGCATAGTCGAGCTACGAGGAATTTCAAGCGTCCCAGCTTCTCTAGCGAGAACGGGATGACGAAGCCGCTGATCAGGAAAAAGACCGCGACGCCGAACGGACCGTAGTTGAACGTAGGTGCGAAGAAAACATATGGGAAGATACGCGGCGCACCTCCTTCCACGACCGGTGCACCGATCGTGTGAGCGACAACGTCACGAGCGAACCAGTAAACGCCGAGATAATGAGCGACGATGACTGACAGCACAGCCAAGCCCCGTAGCTGGTTCGCAAATACGATTTTTTCGCTTTTCTTTATTAGTGTCATGTTGTTATGGTCGTGGTGCTTTAAAGCGCGAATATACCACTCGCGTGGATTTCGACGCCCCGGAGTCGGCCTGTAGGTACGATCCAATCGCATCCTGGTATCGCGAATACATCGACAGCGCGGCTAGGCTGAAAAACCTGGCCGTAGTTCCGGTAAACGTGATCCGCTTATACGGTGTCGAGTCGGTCCGTGTCCGAGCGGCCCATGGCCGACGACAGCCCATCCCCAGGGCCAATCGATCACGGACTATCGCGATGTTCCGTGCGGAAACACGGCGCCGTGCGCTGCGCGGGTGATCTCAATGCCGATGCGACGTCCTCGGCGCCGAATCGGCCTTCACGGCCGGCGGCGTGTCCGACTCGTCGTTGCTGCGCGCCCAGAAGAACCGGTCGGGCAGGTACGCGCCCATGCCGGGCCGGAACGCGTCGCGCACGGCCTGGTACAAATATTCCTGCGCCTCGCGCACCGCTTCCGGCGGCTCCTGGCCGTTCGCGAGCAACGCCGCGATGGCCGCGCCCAGCGTATCGGTGATGCCCATCAGCCGGTGCGGCGAGCGATCCCACATGTCTTCGCGAAGCTGGCCTTCCTCGCCGTACAGCGTGTTGACGAGCCGGTGCGAACCCGTTTCCGACGACAGGATGTATTCGCAGCCCTGCGACAGCAGGTGCGACACGGCCGCGTCGAGATTCGGCGCCTCGGCATCGCCGTCCGGCTGCGCGAGCGCGATCAGCGTCGCGTGGTCGGCGACCAGCAGCGTGGTTTGCGGCGCCAGCAGGTCGGCGATCGATTCGCGCAGGTCGTCGGCCGCGAGCACGTGTTCGTCGTCGAGCGTGAAATCGGGCGCGAGCACGAGCGGCACGCCGTCGTAGTCGGCAACGACTTCGGCGATCGCGCTGACGACTTCCGCGCGCGTGGCCGCGCCGATCTTGAACGCGGCGACCGGCATGTCTTCGAGCAGCATGCGCGCCTGCGCCGCGACGACGTCGGGGTCGAGGCCGGTCACCTCGTCGCAGGCGGCCGAGTCGCGCACGGTATAGCCGGTCAGGACGGACACGCCGTGACAGCCCATGCTCGCCAGGGTCATCAGATCGGCTTGGAGGCCGGAGCCGCCGGTGGGATCGGACAGGCCGAAGGTGAGGACGATCGGAGGGGCGTTGCTGGACATGTAAAAATGGGGCAAGAGAAAAACGGACAAGCGACGGACGTGCGGACGGCGAGGCGAATGGGCTTTGTTCGGCCCCGTGTTGCCCGGCAGGCCGCACTTTTCAACCATTATGCGGTGGAATCCGGCCGGGACGACGGATTTTTTAGCGCGGCGCAACGTAGTTGCCGTCCTCCAGCGCGATTGCTAGGCAGTCCGGCCCCGACACGGTACCATCATGGCTCCCGAATTTACCGACTTTTCCCCGACGCGGCTTAAGATGGAATACAAGAGCTGGATGTGCCTGATTTGTGGCTGGATTTACGACGAAGAAGCCGGGCTGCCGGAAGAGGGCATTGCCCCGGGCACGCGCTGGGAAGACGTCCCGATCAACTGGACGTGCCCTGAATGCGGCGCCCGCAAGGAAGACTTCGAGATGGTCCAGATCTGACCGGACCGCTGGCCCACGAGCACTCCGCTCAGGCCTCGCACCGGCCCGGCGCTCGCGCCGCGGCACGCGCGAGCGACTTGACGATGACAGGCGCGCGTGCCCATGACGTCCGATCCGGCGAACGTTCCCCACCCTGACGCATTGCCCAACCCGCGCGGCGGCGCCGTGCGCGCGGCCGACGCGTGGCTGGCGGCGGCCGCCGACGCGTTCGAGCGGCGCGACGACGCCGCGGCGCCGCTTGCCGCTGCCGCGGCCGTGCTGGCGGAAGCCGGCTGGCTGCCGGCCGCGCGCTTCGCCGGGCAACTGTCGGCCGCGGTGCCGCTCGTTGCCACCGAGCCGACGTCGGCCGGCTGGCGTGCGGCGCTGCGCGATTTTCGTGCGGCGGTCGGGCGCCACAATCTGCGCGAGCTTGCGTGCTCGCCCGTTCTCTTCGAGCATTTCCGTGCGATGCGCGCGCAAAGTGCTGCCGACCTGCGCGCGAGCGTGCCGCTCGATGCGCTGGCGCTGGTCGGCCGCGCGGTGCCGCCCGCCACGCTGCGCGCGCTGCCCGATACCGTCGCACCCCGGATTCGCGCCCGCTACGAGCAGGCGCTGCTCGGCGTGCTGCGTGCCGAACACGGCGCGCCGGGCGCGGCGCTCGATGAACTCGACGCGCTGCTCGCCGCGCTCACCGACGACGCACCGTACGATTTCTGGCGGCTCGCGGCCGCGTGCATGCGTGCGCTGCGGGCAAGCGGCGCGCCCGAGCTCAAGCGCTTTCTCGCGCGGACCAACCTGCTGCTCGGCGAACACGCGCAGGGCCGGCGCAGCGCGCCGCCCGACCTGGTGCGCGAGACGGTGGCGCTGCTGTGGCGCGATTTCGCGCTGTTCGGCGCCGCGGCCGAGGATGTCGCGTTCGTCGACGTGCTGCACGACTACGGGTTGACGGTCGACTGGCACGTCGCCGGCACGCCCGCATCGGAGGCGCTGTGGGAGGCCGATGCCGCGCGGGCCGAGCACGATGCGGTCGCCGCCGCCCCCACTCGTGCGCTCGGCGTCGTGACCGTCAACGCGCATGCCTACGAGGATTTCCTGCAGACCGCCGATGCGTCGATGGCCGATCTGGCGGCCAATCCGGCCACGGCCGACGCCGGCGCCGCATGGCACGCGTCCGGCGCCGCCTATCGGGTCGGCACGGCCGCGTGCGCGCTCGGGCTCGGCCACGCGGCGCTGCTGGCCGATACGCTCGGCCTGGCGTGGCGCCGTGCGGCGCACGGCGTGCCGCTCGCCGACGGCGGCCTCGATGCGCACCGCCATGCGTCCGACATGCTGCGCGCGGCGCTCCTGAAGATCGCGGCCGGCGTCGCGCCGCCGGATCTCACGGCGGCGTCCGAAGCGCTTGGCGCGGCGCTCGGCCGGAGCTGACGAACAAGGGGACGGACACGCGACGGCGGGCCTCGCCGGGCGGGCCTGCAACACGCTGCCGACAGCGCCCGCGCGCGTGTTAGAGTGCCGTGTGATCCGCGCGCGCCGTTGCCAGCGCGGCGCGGCGTTGCTTGTTGATCGCGGCCCGGTCAGGTCGCGGCGTCTTTGCTAAAATTCAAACCATGTCAAAGCCTTCCGATCGCATCAATCTCACCAACCAGTTCCTGATCGCCATGCCGAACATGGCCGATCCGACGTTCTCGGGGACGGTGGTCTATCTTTGCGATCACAGCGAGCGCGGTGCGCTCGGCCTCGTCATCAATCGTCCCACCGACATCGACCTCGAGTCGCTGTTCAACCGCATCGACCTGAAGCTCGACATCGAGCCGTTGCTGCACATTCCCGTGTACTTCGGCGGCCCGGTCCAGACCGAGCGCGGCTTCGTGCTGCACGAGCCGGTCGAGGGCGCGAGCTACAACTCGTCGATGTCCGTCGACGGCGGGCTCGAGATGACGACGTCGAAGGACGTGCTCGAGGCGGTCGCGACGGGCACCGGCCCGAAACGCTTCCTGCTGACGCTCGGCCATGCGGGCTGGGGCGCCGGCCAGCTCGAGGAAGAAATTTCCCGCAACGGCTGGCTGACCGTCGCCGCCGATCCGCGCATCGTGTTCGACACGCCGGCCGAGGAGCGCTTCGAAGCCGCGCTCGGCCTGCTCGGCGTGAGTTCGTCGATGCTGTCCGGCGAAGCAGGGCACGCATGAGTGGCGCGAGCGCGCGCGATGCGACGCTCCTGGCGTTCGACTACGGCGAAAAACGGATCGGCGTCGCGATCGGCAACGCGCTGACGCGCTCGGCGCGTGCGCTCGTCGTGATCCAGAACCTGAACCGCGAACACCGCTTCAAGGCGGTCGGCGACCTGCTGGCCGAATGGCGGCCGGACGCGCTCGTCGTGGGCCTGCCGATGCATCCGGACGGCACGCCGCACGACATGACGCAGCAGGCGAAGCGCTTCGGCAACCAGTTGAACGGCCGCTTCGGGCTGCCCGTCACGTGGGTCGACGAGCGCTATTCGTCGGTCGAGGCCGAGGCCGGGCTGCGCGAGCGCAACGTGCGCGGCCGCGCCCGCACCGACATGCTCGATGCCGAGGCCGCGCGCGTCATTCTTCAACAGTATCTCGATCAATTGTCCGACCATGAGCATCATTGACGCCGAGGCGCTTTACCGCGTCCTGCTCGACCAGATCCGCGCCGCGTACGGCACGGCGTTCGCCGAACCGGGCGGCCCGCGGCTCGCCGGCATTCACAGCGGCGGCGCGTGGCTCGCCGAGCGCCTCGCGCGCGATCTCGGCGCACCGGCGTTCGGCGTCGTCAACGTCGCGCTGCACCGCGACGACTACGCGAAGAAGGGGCTGCACAGCCAGGCCAGCCCGACGTCGCTGCCGTTCGACATCGACGGCGCGCGCATCGTGCTCGTCGACGACGTGCTGTACACCGGGCGCACCGTGCGCGCGGCGCTCAACGAGCTGTTCGACTACGGCCGTCCGGCCGCGGTCGAGCTCGCGGTGCTCGCCGATCGCGGCGGCCGCGAGCTGCCGGTCGCCGCACGCTTCGCGGGCGGCACGCTCGACGTGCCGGCCGGCGCGACGCTTGTGCTCGCGCGCGACGACGCGCGGTTCACGCTGCGCGTCGAGTCGCACGGCGCCTGAACTACACGCGAACCGTATCCCGGGCCGCTGGTTTGCACCGCGGCCCGTTTGCATAGTTGGAATCACGCACACCATGACCACCGACACCACTGGCCGCACCGGCAATCCCGCGGCGGCCGCGAGCCCCGACCGGTTTCGCTACGGTTTCCTGAAGGGCAACCCGCAGCTCACGAAAAACGGCGAGCTGAAGCATCTGCTGTCGATCGAGGGCCTGCCGCGCTCGATCGTCAATCACATCCTCGATACGGCCGAGCAGTTCGTCAGCGTGACGGATCGTGAAGTGAAGAAGGTGCCGCTCTTGCGCGGCAAGTCCGTGTTCAACCTGTTCTTCGAGAACTCGACGCGCACCCGCACGACCTTCGAGATCGCCGCGACGCGCCTGTCGGCCGACGTGCTGAACCTGAACATCAACGCGTCGTCCACGAGCAAGGGCGAATCGCTGCTCGACACGATCAACAACCTGTCGGCGATGCATGCCGACCTGTTCGTCGTACGCCACGCGTCGAGCGGCGCGCCGTACCTGATCGCCGAGCACTGCGCGCCGCACGTGCACGTGATCAACGCCGGCGACGGCCGCCACGCGCACCCGACGCAAGGCCTGCTCGACATGTACACGATCCGCCACTACAAGCGCGACTTCACGAAGCTGCGCGTGGCGATCGTCGGCGACATCCTGCATTCGCGCGTCGCGCGCTCCGACATCCACGCACTCACCACGCTCGGCGTGCCCGAAGTGCGCGCGATCGGCCCGCGCACGCTGCTGCCGGGCGGCCTCGAACAGATGGGCGTGAAGGTGTTCCACAACCTCGACGAAGGGCTGAAGGGCGTCGACGTGATCATCATGCTGCGCCTGCAGAACGAACGGATGAGCGGCGCGCTGCTGCCGTCCGCGCAGGAGTACTTCAAGACGTGGGGCCTGACGCCCGAGCGCCTCGCGCTCGCCGCGCCCGACGCGATCGTGATGCACCCGGGGCCGATGAACCGCGGCGTCGAGATCGATTCGCAGGTCGCCGACGGCCGGCAGTCGGTGATCCTCAACCAGGTCACGTTCGGCATCGCCGTGCGGATGGCGGTGATGGGCATCGTCGCCGGCAACAGCGACTGAGCCCGCTTTCGCGCGTCCTCATTCAGGCATTCAACGCAATCAACGCATTCACAGACAGCGCATGAAGATTCATATCAAAGGCGGCACGCTGATCGACCCGGTCGCCGGCACCGAACGGCAGGCCGACGTATTCGTCGCGGAGGGCAAGATCGCCGCGCTTGGCGGCGCGCCGGCCGGTTTCAACGCGGACAAGACGATCGACGCATCGGGCCTGATCGTCGCGCCCGGCCTCGTCGACCTGTGCGCGCGACTGCGCGAGCCCGGCTACGAACACAAGGCGACGCTCGCGTCCGAGATGGCCGCGGCCGTCGCGGGCGGCGTCACGACGCTCGTGTGCCCGCCGGACACCGACCCGGTGCTCGACGAGCCGGGCCTCGTCGAGATGCTCAAGTTCCGCGCGCGCAACCTGCGGCAGGCGAACGTGCATCCGCTCGGCGCGCTGACCGTCGGCCTCAAGGGTGAAGTGATCACCGAGATGGTCGCGCTGACCGAATCCGGCTGCGTCGGCTTCACGCATGCGAACGTGCCGGTGCGCGACACGCAGGTGCTGCTGCGCGCGCTGCAATACGCGAGCACCTATGGCTACACGACGTGGCTGCGTCCGCTCGACGCGTTCATCGGCCGCGGCGGCGTGGCCGCGAGCGGCGCGCTCGCGTCGCGGCTCGGGCTGTCCGGCGTGCCGGTCGCGGCCGAGACGATCGCGCTGCACACCATTTTCGAGCTGATGCGCGTGACGGGCGCGCGCGTGCACCTCGCGCGGCTGTCGTCGGCGGCCGGCCTCGCGCTCGTGCGCGCGGCGAAGGCCGAAGGGTTGCCCGTGACCTGCGACGTCGGCGTGAACCACGTCCACCTGATCGACGTCGACATCGGCTACTTCGATTCGCAGTTCCGGCTCGATCCGCCGCTGCGCGGCGAGCGCGACCGCGAAGCGATCCGCGCGGCGCTCGCCGACGGCACGATCGACGCGATCTGCTCCGATCACACGCCGGTCGACGACGACGAGAAGCTGCTGCCGTTTGCCGAAGCGACGCCGGGCGCGACGGGGCTCGAGCTGCTGCTGTCGCTCACGCTGAAGTGGGCGGACGAGACGCGCACGCCGCTCGCGCAGGCGCTGCGCCGCATCACGGCCGCGCCGGCCGACGTGCTGCAACTGCCGGCGGGGCGCCTCGCCGAAGGCGGCGCGGCGGACCTGTGCGTGTTCGACCCGCGCGCGCACTGGCGCGTCGAGCCGCGTGCGCTGAAGAGCCAGGGCCACAACTCGCCGTTCCTCGGCTACGAACTGCCGGCCACCGTGCGCGCGACGCTCGTGGGCGGGCAGGTCGCGTTCGAGCGCCACTGAACCACGCCGGACCTTCGCCATGATCGCCTTTCGCAAGCTGCGTCTCGTCTTTCACCTGTTGCGCGGCATGGTGATCGTCGCGCTGCGTTTTTCGCACGTCACGCCCGCGCGCCGCGCCGAGTTGACGCGCCGCTGGTCGCTCAAGATGCTGCGCATCTGCGGGATGCGCCTCGTCGTCCACAACGACGACGCGCGGCTCGACGCGAGCGCGCTCGTCGTGGGCAACCACGTGTCGTGGCTCGACATCTACGCGGTCAACGCGTGGCGGCCGACGCCGTTCGTGTCGAAGGCCGAGGTGCGGCAGTGGCCGGTCGTCGGCTGGCTCGCCGAGAAGCTCGACACCGTGTTCCTGCAGCGCGAGAAGCGCACCGAGGCGATGCGGATCATGCACGAGATGGCCGAACGCCTGCGCAACGGCGGCGTGATGTGCGTGTTTCCGGAGGGGACGACGTCCGACGGCCAGGATCTGCTGCCGTTCCATGCGAACCTGTTCCAGGCCGCGGTATCGGCCGGCTGCGCGGTGCAGCCGATCTGCCTGATGTACGAGGATGCGCACGGGCGGCAGTCGGTCGCGCCGGCCTACACGGGCGATTTGTCGCTCGGCAAGTCGCTCGACATGGTGCTGCGCGGCGGCCCGCTCGTCGCGCATTTGTACGTGTGCGAACCGATCGCGCCGGGCGGCGATCGCCGCGCGACGTCCGCGGCGGCGCGCGATGCGATCGCGGCCGCGCTGGCGGCGATGCAGGAGAAGGTCGGCAAGCCGACGGCCGAGTCGCTCGCCGAGTTGCAGAAGCATGCGTATCCGGCGACCGAGCTCGGCGCCGGTGCGGCGGGCGAGGCGGCAGCGGACGCGCCCGTGCCGGGGCGCGAGGGCTGACGCGCTGCCCGGCCCGGCCGGGTCGGGCGAATCAGCGTGCGGTTAGTCGCCGCCCGGCGAGCGGCACGCTTCGCACTGCACCTGCGTGACCGTGCGCTGCGCCGGATCGGCCGTCAGCCGTACGGCCGACAACTGGTTTCCCCATACGCAGCCCGAATCGAGCGCGACGACGTTGTCGCGCAGCATCAGGCCGAGCGCGGCCCAGTGCCCGAATACGACCGTCACGTCCGCGGTGCGGCGCCCCGACACGTCGAACCACGGCAGGTAGCCGGGCGGCGCGCTGTCGGGGCCGCCGTTCGCCTTGAATTCCATCGCGCCGTCGGGCGTGCAGAAGCGCAGGCGCGTGAACGCGTTGAATGCGACGCGCATGCGGTCGCGCTTTTTCAGGTTCGGGTTCCATTGGTTGGGTTCGTTGCCGTACAGGCCTTGCAGCGTGTCGCGCCAGTCGGGGGCGCGGAGTGCGCGCTGGAGCTCGTCGGCGAGTTCGAGTGCGAGCGTGGCGTCCCATTGCGGCAGCACGCCGGCGTGGACGAGCAGCTTTCCGTCTTCGACATGCACGAACGGGCGGTGGCGGACCCAGTCGAGCAGGGCTTCGGCGTCGGGCGCGTCGAGGATCTCGCCGATCGTGTCGCCGGGGCGTTCGGTGCGCAGGCCGGCGGAGACTGCGAGCAGGTGGAGGTCGTGGTTGCCGAGTACCACGGTCGCGCGCGGGCCGAGATCGACGACCGCGCGCAGCGCGGCGAGGGAGCCCGGGCCGCGGTTGACGACGTCGCCGGCGATCCAGAGCGGGATGTCGGCGGGGGCTGAGAGCTTGGCGAGCAGCGACTGGAAAGCGGAATGGCAGCCTTGGATGTCGCCGATGGCGATGGGGGGATGGGGCATGGGTTCGTGGGTGTTCGGGAGTCGAGCATACGGTAGCAAAAGTTCGTTCCCGGAGGCTACGCGAAAAATTTCATCCGACACTAATAACTTCACCATGCCCGCGCTTTGGCCACCAAGCACGGGTCGGCGTCGCTGTTTCAAGTTGTTAGCAACGTGGCTTTTGCATCCGGCGGCTTCATATAATTTGCCGTTCCCGCGCGAAAATTACCATCAGATGACTCTGGCGGGCATGGCGACCGGGTAAAATGCCGGGCCTGAGGCGGCTCGGATGGTTGTTCCCCCTTGCGATCTGCGGCATGGCAACGTTCGCGGCGTGCTTGTTTTGTACTCGCAGGGACGCCAAATGATCCGATTCGTGGTCATGCCTGCCCCATTTGACTGCTGTCGTAGTGGGCCAGGCATCGACTCGATAACGTGCCAGGGCGCGCTGACATAGTCGACAATTCTGTCTGACGCCCCTATTCCTTCATTTTTGAAAGCTTGCATGCTGACCCTTTCACTTGCGGACCTAAAGAAAAGCATCACGGCGTGGCGGTTGTGGACCTTGCTCGGCTGGCTCGAAATTCGGCAACGCTATGCGCGTTCGCGCCTGGGGCCGTTCTGGCTCACGATCAGTATGGGTGTGATGATTTCGTCGTTAGGTGTCGTTTACGGCACGTTGTTCGGCCAGAAAATCAACGAATACCTGCCGTTTCTTGCTGCCAGCATCGTGCTGTGGGGTTTATTCTCGACGACGATCGTGGAAGGCAGCGTCGCGTACATCAACAGCGCGCCCTATATCCGGCAAATGGCCACGCCGAAACTGATCTATATCCTGCAGGTCGTGTGGCGAAACTTGATCGTCCTTACCCACAACTTCGTGATCGTCATCGCGCTGCTGGCGATCTACGGCGTGAAAAGTTGGGAGACGTTGCCAGTATTCATTCCGGCGTTGCTGGTGTACGTGCTGAACGCCACATGGATCGCGATGGTGGTGGGGCTGCTGTCGGCGCGCTTTCGCGATCTGCCGCAGATCGTGAGCGCATTGCTTCAGGTCGCGTTCTATGTGACGCCGATCATTTTCCGCCCCGATGCGCTTAATCGCTTCTCTTTCATTGTCGAGTGGAATCCGCTCGCGTATCTGATCGACCTCGTGCGTGGCCCGCTTATCGGACAGATGCCCAGTGAATTGACCTGGGCGATCACGGTCGGAATGGCAGCGATTGGATGGCCTGTCGCCCTGTTGATGACCGGACGTTATCTGAAGCGTATTCCGTACTGGGTCTGAGAGAAACGATATGGCGTTTATCGAATTACAGAGCGTAACGCTCGATTTGCCGATCTTCGACGTGCAAGGGCGTTCGCTCAAGAAGCAGGTGCTCAACATGGGGCGCCGCAACAGGATCGCCGAGGGCAACGACGGTGTGATCGTCGTGCGTGCGCTGGACGAAGTGAGTTTCCGTTTTGAGCGTGGCGACCGCGTTGGGCTGATCGGACACAACGGGGCGGGGAAATCGACATTGCTTCGCGCGATGGCGGGCATCTATCCGCCATCGTCTGGCCAGTTGTTGCGTGAAGGAAGCGTGGTGCCGCTCCTCGATATCGGCCTCGGCATGGACGAGAACTCGACCGGCATGCAGAACATTCGGCTCAGAGGGCTGTTGCTCGGCATGTCAGATGCGGAGATTCGGGAGAAGCAGCGCGAAATCGCTGAGTTCTGTGAACTCGGCGATTATCTGGACCTGCCGATTCGTACGTATTCCAGCGGGATGAAGGTGCGGCTCGCGTTTGCAGTGTCCACTGCAGTCGATGCCGAAATCCTGTTGCTCGACGAAGTGATGGGCGTCGGTGATGCGTCGTTCATGCACAAGGCGGAAGCGCGATTGGCCGATCTTCATAGCCGGGCCGAAATCGTCGTGCTGGCGATGCACTCGAACTCCGAAATCCGCAAGGTATGCAACAAGGTGCTTTGGATGGAGCGTGGTCGTGTACGCGCTTTCGGGCCGACGGAAGAAGTCGTGTCGGAGTATGAGGCGACGACGGCGTGACTTAGCGCATGCCGGGTCATGGGCCATCCTGCGCGCGGGCAGGATGTCCATGCAGGCTCGCATGCTTTAATGGCGAGCCAGGATGCATAAATCAACCGCTGGGCGGATAAACCGGGATGTATCGTTCGTTGCGGGCGCGAACCCGCAACGACAGTTCAGGTGAGTTGCAAACCGTTGGCTTGCGGCACGCTCCATGCAGGTGCGACCTCCGCCGATCTGCGTCCGCTGAAAATCTCCAGTGTCGCCAGATCTTCTTCGCGTAGCGGATTCGCAATCGTCGCTGACCAGCGCCCCGCAATTTCCGAGATCGAATGGCATGCGTCGATGACCGGTTTCGCGGCGAGCGCGCGCCGCGTCATGTCCGCTAGCGACCGCGCGTAGGCGGCTGCCGAGAAGGTATCGGTGGCCCAAAGCTGCGCTTTTTTGCCAATTGTCCTGATTTTTTCCCGATCGCGGATCAAGGCGGTCAAGCTGGACGAAATGTCGTTAATTTCATTCTTGACCGATACCTTCAGCACGTACTCGTCGGGAATCTCAGAATAGAAGCCGGCATCGGTACAGATGACGGCTTTTCCATAGAGCATTGCCTCGATCGCGGACGCAGATGCTGCTTCGAGCGTCGGCCAGCGCAAGCAACTGACGACGTCGCTCTCGGCGATCGTTTGCGCGAGCACAGCATCATCGACTTCTCCGACGATCACCAGATTCACACCGTGGCTTCTGGCCATACGAGACAGCGACAGCACTATCTCTGGCTGAACATGGCCCACGAGCTTGTAAGTGATGTTGTTTCGGAGCGTTGCACTCGCGCCAATCGCCGTGATAACGCTTTCGACACGCTTGTTCGAATTGACGTGCCCGATGGTCAGGACTTGCACGCGCCCACAGTCCTTGTGATGCGGGTGCCGTTCGGTCTGAGCAGCCGGCGCATCATAAGGGAGTGCTGACACGCTGACAGGCCCCGAGCACGCTTTCAGCACGCGATCGCATCCCCACGAACTGTGAGTGACGACGCCGAGCGCCATCGAGCAGATCCATTCGGTCATCGGCGAGTCTTCGCACGTGGCGTCGATGAACGCGTCGCCGTTGGTGTAGGCGAAGAAGCGCGCGGCAATCGCTTCACCGTACCAGTTCTTCAGGACGGCATTGGCCTCTGGTAGGTGTGACTGCGCCCAGCCGTAAAACAGATGTCCGAGGTAAAAATCGTGAAGGCATACGATACCCGGCGCCTTCGATATCCAGTGTAGGCAACCCTCATGAAAATCGTAGCTGTTGCCGATCTGGTAGACGCACATATCCGCCGACGCAGTGGCCTGCTGTACGCTCGTGAATTCGTTCCACGCAATAAGTGGCGCGTTGAATTCGTGCGTCGGAAGATCCAGAAACCGGACCGATTCCGTTTGCACAACGCTGACTTCGTGACCTTGCGCAACGAGCTGACGAACAACCAACGACGCCATGCGACCAATTGCCGAGCGTTTGATCGTCGGCGTGAAGATCAATAGCTTCATTGCAGGAGCGCCTCCACGGTTTGCGGCCAATTCACGCCCATGCTTTCCCACAACGCCTTGGCTGCCTGTCCATAAGTGTGTGCTCGTGCGGCGTTCTGAACGACAGCGTGCATGACGCTTGCGAGCGAGGCGGCCTCGGGTTGCGCAACCCACCCCGTCTCGTTGTGCTTGACGAGCCCTAGAATACCGCCGCTATCGTCGGTCGTGATCAGCGCCTTGCCGGCCGTCGCGGCTTCCATGGCAACGTAACCCAGCGAATCTTCGTCGAATGGCAGATAGGCCACGGCCGAGGCCTCGTTGATGTAAGTGGCATACACGTCGCGCGGCAGGAAACGCAAGTCGAGCTTGACGCGATCCGACAGGCCAAGCCGCTCGACGAGTTGATGCAGGCGCGTGCCGTCGGCCGGCGCGTCCGGCGGACCGGCGATGATCAGCCGTACTCCACGGTCGGTTTTCGCGAGCGCTTCGAGGAGGAGATACTGACGCTTCATGTCGTTTACGCGGCCACCTGCGAATACGTAGCCACCGGGCTCGCCTCCGGGAAACATCTCAGGATCATTGACGGGTGGAAGCAGGACTTCAGCGTCGAAGCCGTTGTACTGCTTGAGCCGACGTTGAGTCACCGCAGAGTTCGTGAAGATGTGGCGGCTTTCCGCAAAGCTTTCGTTATCGGCATTGCGGATCATTTCGCGCAATGCGTCACCTTCCGGGCCGGGCGGGAGATTGGTCTGGCCTGCATCGAACAGGTCATACGCCTGCCGGTATTGATGCAGCAGCCAAAGCGACTTCCGGTGGTGGCGAATCAGGTACGCCGGAAATTTGAGTGCGATGACGTGGTCCGCATTCGACAATTCGAACGCCCGCACCATCAGCATCTGCGACGGAATACGCGTTGCAGGTTCCCATCGGAACGGGATGCGGAGCACTTCGGCTTCGTGGCCGGCAATCACCAGGTTTCGCTGCAGATGCGCAGCCAACTCTTCCGCACCACCCCAGACGAACGGGGCCATATTGTTGACGACGAGCACCTTCATGCGAGCAACCTTTGGAGCACGTGTTCCCACGAAATGTTGAGCGCCTTCAGGCGTTTGGGTGCCGCTTTCCCCATTTGAATCGTTTTGTTTCGATCGAGATAAAGCCGATCCATCGCTTCCGCGAGTGCTTTGGGATCGGGATCTGCCACATAACCATTGATGTTGTCTTGTACCAACTCCAGCACGCCGCCGGAATCGGACACCGTCAAGACAGGCTTCTCGGCGTGACTGGCCTCGACGCTCGGATAGCCGTACGAATCCTCATCAACCGGGATATAGGCTGCAGCGAGACAATGGGCCAGTTGCTCGATCTTTTCCTCCTCGGAAATCCAGCGATCTTCCAGCAGTACCTTTTCGTCAAGAGCCAGAGCGGAAATGGTTCGCCGGAGGTCGTCTGCGTAGCCTTGCGATCCACTTTTGCCATAAAGGCGCAGCCGGACGGGCGTGGTGACGTATTGCATCGCTTCGATCAGCAGGTGCTGCCGCTTGTGATGTTCGATTCGGCAGATACACACGATATCGTTCGAATAATCCGCGCAGTGGAACCGTTCCGGCTCGAATACCGGCGGGTACAGGATTTCGCTCGGGACGTTGTTGTACTTGTCCAGGCGTTCGGATACGACGCGACTGTTCGTGAAGACCGCCTTGGCTTCTCTCAGACCCGCGTCGTCGACCTGTCGTAGCGCGTCGCGCATGCCCAGATGCTTTTGATCATCCGGGAAGCCCCGGTACGGCGAATCCCACAGATCATAGAATGCGCGCAGGTGATGGATAAACCATACGATCTTGTGCCGATGGGGAATCAGATGCGCTTGCGGCCGGAAACAGATGATCCGGTCAGCTGCGTCCAAGTCGATCCACCGATAGGCCATCATCTGTTTGAACAGCAGATCTGGAGCATCTGTCTCCGGCAGATAGACGCGCTCGACGCGATGTCCTTGCCTTTCGAGCATGATCTGAAGCCACTCGACGATGTTTCTGTAGCCGCCATTGACGAATGGCACGAAAGACGAAACAAGCGCAATCTTCATCAGTCGGCAAGAACCTGCTGCAGGCTGTCGGCAATGCGTTGCACGTCGGCCCGCGTTAAATCCTGATGCGTCGGCAGATTGATGCCGCGCTGCGACCATAGATCAGCGATCGGATAGGTCGACTCCTCCATGTAAGGCGGCAGCACATGCATCGGGTAAAACACCGGGCGCGTTTCGATGGCCATTTCGTCGAGGCATCGCATCACGTAATCCCGCTTGTGCTCGTCGCCTTCGCGCAAGAACACGTTGTACATCCAGAACACCTGCTTGGCCCAAGAAGCTTCGGACGGCAGGACGAGCTTGTCGCGCAGTTCATTCAGGGCTTCGTTGTACCAGCCTGCCAGGCGTTCGCGCTCGGCGAGCGCATTGTCGATGCCTTCCATCTGCGCCAGCCCGATTGCTGCCTGGATGTTGGTCATCCGATAGTTGTAGCCCACGACGGGGAACCAGTAGCGGCGCGTGGGGTCCATTCCTTGGCCGCGATACAGGCGCAATTTCGCTGCAAGCTCGTCGTCGTCGGTGGTGACCATGCCGCCTTCGCCGGTCGTAATGATCTTGTTGCCGAAGAAGCTGAAGGTCGCGCAGGTTCCGAGGCTACCGACACGCTTGCCGCGCACTTCCGCGCCATGGGCTTCGGCGGCATCCTCGACGACCCACAAGCCATGTTTTTTCGCGATCTCGTTGACGGCATCCATTTCGGCCGGGTGACCGTACAAATGGACGGGAATGATGCCCTTGGTCCGAGCGGTGATTTTGCGTTCGATGTCGTTTGGATCGATATTCATCGTGTCGGCGCTAACGTCGACGAGCACCGGGGTCGCGCCGCAATAGCGAACGGCGTTGGCAGTGGCGATATAAGTGACCGTCGGGATGATCACTTCGTCACCGGGCTGCAGGCCGAGAGCGACCAGCGCGAGGTGAAGGGCAGTCGTACCGTTGTTTGCCGCAATCGCGTGCTTGACGCCGCAAAATTTCGCAAATGCCTCTTCGAACGCCGGAATGTATTTTCCGTTCGAGGAAATCCAGTTCGTATCGAGGCAATCGAGAACGTACTTGCGCTCGTTTCCGGCCATCTTCGGCTGAGCTACCATGATTCGCTGCATATGAATATTCCTGTTACTTTATTTGTTTGGCGGGCACGCCAACGGCCGTGCAACCCTCGGAAATATTGCTAACCACAACGCCGCCAGCGCCGATGACAGCTCGCTCGCCAATGACGATTTCCGGAATGACCTTGGTACCGATGCCGAGAAATGTGTAATCGCCGACTACGACGTTGCCGGCCAGCGCGCTTTGAGGCGCGACATGCACCGCGCGTCCGATCCGGCAATCGTGATCGATCGTGGCACCCGTATTCACGATCGACAGGTCACCGATGCTTGCCTCTGCGTTGATCACGGCGCCGGCCATGATTGCTATACCCGAACCGATCGTCGCGCTCGGCGAAATCGTCGCCGACGGGCTGATCGCATTGACGAGCGTGTAACCGTGGCGCAGCGCCAGTGTCGCCAGGCGGTCTCGGAGCCTGTTGGCGCCAATGGCGATGAATACGCGCGCGTAACCTTCGTGCCTCAGCGTCTCTAGATTCTCGTCGCCCTTCAGCACAGGAACACCGACGCATTGTTCCGGACTGTCGGCTCCACCAATGCAGTAAGCCACGCGTTCGCCAGCCGCCTGCAGCAGTTCGATGCAGACTTTCGCATGCCCTCCGGCCCCAACGACAACAATTTCCTGCGTCATGCGTCCAACCTTTCCCAAACGCCCGAATTCTTTCGGCTGAAAAGCAAATTGATCGAATCACAGGCAAGCAGATTTTCGATGGTCCAGTGCTCCAGCACGCCGGAAACACTATTGATTGCTCGATATTGCAAGCCGTGCGCCGCAAAGGCATTCAACCAGTCGCCGGGCGCGATGCCTGTTCGCTTGAGGTGCGCCGGGCCGAATTCGACGATGATCGCGAGTTCCGTATTGCGCTCGATGAGTCCGGCTGCGGATTCGATGACTTGGAGTTCGGCGCCTTCCGCGTCGATTTTCAGAAGATCGACCTTTTGTGTGGCCGGAACGATGTCGTCTATCTTGACCACGGAGACTTCGACCGGCTCGGTATCCGTGCTCGTGCGTTCGTCAAGCGGGAAAAGGGAGTGGTGGCCGCTCGTCGCACCGAGAAACAGTTTGTGATGTCCGGTTTCGTTTGAGACGGCGGCTTGATGAATCTCCACCAGCGACGCAAACCCGTTCATCCACACGGACCGTTCGAGCAGTGCTTTGGTCGGCCCGAACGGCTCGAATGCAATAATCTTTCCTTGACCTTGCATCGATCGCGCTGCGGCAAGCGTATGGAGTCCGATATTTGCGCCCACGTCGATGAAACAGTTTCCTGGCTCGACAAGCTTTTCGATGAGCAGTCGTGTACCGCGTTCCAATTCGCCGGTCTCGAGCAGGGAGGCAAGAAGCGCGTGATCGTTCTCGGCGCAAAGCGCGAAGCCGGCTTCGGTTCTGACAAGCACGGCACCATTGCCGCAGTTGACGGCGACTCGGCGAGCCGTTGCGTGGCTGTAAATCTCGATACGGTCCAGCTTGGGATTGATGTTGGCAAACCACTCGTCAAGCCGTTGCGTCGTTTCGGACACCGCTTGTTGGGTTTCGAGATGGGTCAGACTATGGGACTCGAGCGCCTTCTGATGCGCAGCAACGATTTCCTGGCGAAGGGGGACCTGCGTGTCCCGGAATTCCTGTGCGGTCGTCGACGTTGCCTGTCGAATTTCGTGGGTGAGCGCCTGCCGGGTCGTCAGTACATCCCCTTGAATCGACGCTTGCGCCTTCTGAAGCTCCTGCACCATATGAGCGGTCGCTTTCTGCAATTCCTGATGAATTGCAGATTGAGCGTGATGGATCGCCGACTGGGAGGCGAATGCATCCTGCAAGAGCTGGTGGCGAATCTCCTGCAGCTTGGTCAGGTTTGCCGACAGGGAGTTCTGAATTTCCTGGCGGAAGTCCTGCTGCAATTCAGCCATCAGATACCGGCGCGCCCTGAGCGCGATGGGGCGGATAGCGGGTTTGAGAAGCCTGTACGTGATTTGCGCCAGCGGGCGCAGCAGTTTCTTCACCTGTTGCCGGATGCTGGTATGCGTTGGATGCGTCGACGCGATGGCGTCGCTTTCGCCCGGATGAGCGGAGGCCGGGGGCGCGTTTCCTGTCGCCGTCGCCTCGTGCTGATGGGCGCGCGCGTCTCGTTTCGTTGTCGATGCAAAGGCAACGCCGACATCAGCGCCAAGCCTCAGATTTTTTTTCATTGGGGAATCCCGATCCGGCGTGTCTGGAACTTCAAACTTCAAAGTGAGTCGTGCGGGAATGCATCCGATGTTCCGGGTTGGCGTGTCCGACGACCAGTTCGGTGGCATGCCTGCGTCAGAAATGCGACGAGGATGTCTGATCCGCATGATGCGTTGCAGGCCATCCTTGAAACGATAATTATCTCATTATGTTCCGGGGAACTCCAAACGTGCTCGGCTGCATGCACGCGTCATCGCCGGTTCACATCGCCGTGCTTGTCTCGATAGTGCGCGGCAGTAGGGATCCGCTTCCCCGAAAAAACACGAGAACATTGGGACGCGTCGGAGTGCGCACGGGGTCGCGTGGGGCCTGCGGCAGTACGACTCCGAAGGCATGGCACGTATCATTTCGTGATTGTGCGTCCGGCTGGATCGACCCCGTTGGAGCACGATATATTCGCCTTAACTGCATGATTATGCAGGATTTTTTGGGCGTTGCGGTGGGGCCGGAGCGTTGTTTCGAGTTGTTAATGGCATGGCCCTTGCGCCGGGGTACTTCTTATAATCGCCGGTCCGTCGCAAAATTCGCATTTCTTGACTTTGATACCTACGGTGACCGGTTAAAATCCGGGCCTGACGAGGCTCGGGCGTTGCCACCCGTGATATGTCATGCGACGAGCGCCCCGACCGGGCGTGCCGCACATTTCTAGAGGGAGTCCCATGATTCTGGTGACGGGCGGTGCGGGTTTTATCGGTGCCAACTTCGTTCTCGACTGGCTACACCACCACGACGAACCCGTGCTCAATGTCGACAAGCTGACCTATGCGGGCAATCTGCGCACGCTGCAGTCGCTGATCGATAATCCGAAGCACGTATTTGCGCGTGTCGATATTTGCGATCGCGCCGCGCTCGACGCACTGTTTGCCGAACACAAGCCGCGTGCGGTCGTGCACTTCGCCGCCGAAAGCCACGTCGATCGTTCGATCCATGGCCCTGCCGATTTCGTGCAGACCAATGTGGTCGGCACGTTTACGCTGCTCGACGCGGCGCGCGCGCACTGGAGCGGGCTGAGTGATGCCGACAAGGCCGGATTTCGCTTCCTGCACGTGTCGACCGACGAGGTATTCGGCTCGCTATCCCCGACCGATCCGCAATTCTCCGAAACGACACCATACGCGCCGAACAGCCCGTACTCGGCGACAAAGGCCGGCTCCGATCATCTGGTGCGTGCCTATCACCATACGTACGGCCTCCCGACGCTGACGACGAACTGCTCGAACAACTATGGCCCATATCAGTTTCCCGAGAAGCTGATTCCGCTGATGATTGCGAACGCGCTTGCGGGCAAGGCGCTGCCGATCTACGGCGACGGCCAGAACGTGCGCGACTGGCTGTACGTCGGCGATCATTGCAGTGCCATCCGCGAGATACTTGCGCGTGGCGTCCCGGGCGAGACGTACAACGTCGGTGGCTGGAACGAGAAGAAGAATCTCGACGTCGTGCATACGCTGTGCGACCTGCTCGACAGCGCGCGTCCGAAGGCGACGGGTTCCTATCGTGACCAGATCACCTACGTGACGGATCGTCCAGGCCACGATCGCCGCTATGCGATCGACGCGCACAAGCTCGAACGCGAACTGGGGTGGAAGCCGGTGGAGACGTTCGAGACGGGGCTGGCGAAGACGGTACGCTGGTATCTCGACAATCAGGCTTGGGTTGACGATGTCGTATCGGGCGAATATCGCAAGTGGGTCGAGACGAATTACGCGCAACGCACTTGAGGGCATGGCCGATGGCACGTAAAGGCATCATTCTCGCGGGCGGTTCCGGCACGCGACTGTATCCGATCACGCATGTCGTATCGAAGCAGCTCCTGCCGGTCTACGACAAACCGATGATCTACTATCCGCTGTCCACGCTGATGGTGGCCGGGATCCGCGACGTACTCATCATTTCGACGCCGCAGGATACGCCGCGCTTCGAGGCGATGCTTGGCGATGGCAGTCAATGGGGGATGAATATCCGCTACGCGGTGCAGCCGTCACCGGACGGGCTCGCGCAGGCATTCATCATTGGCAGGGAATTCATCGGCAACGATCCGTCGGCGCTGATTCTCGGTGACAACATTTTCTACGGGCACGATCTGGCGAAAAAACTGGAGCGGGCGGACGCGAAGGAGTCGGGCGCGACTGTGTTCGCATATCACGTGCAGGATCCCGAGCGTTACGGCGTCGTCGAATTCGACACGCAATTTCGCGCGCTGTCCATCGAGGAAAAGCCAGCCGTGCCGCGCTCGAATTATGCGGTGACAGGCTTGTACTTCTACGACAATCAGGTGTGCGACATCGCCGCCGATATCAAGCCATCCGCGCGTGGCGAACTCGAGATCACTGACGTGAATTCACGCTATCTCGCCGATGGCAAGCTCGACGTCGAGATCATGGGGCGCGGCTATGCCTGGCTCGATACCGGCACGCACGATTCGTTGATCGATGCGGCAACGTTCATCGCGACGTTGCAGAAGCGTCAGGGGCTCGTTGTTGCCTGTCCCGAAGAGATCGCCTATCGCAGACAGTGGATCGACGCGGATCAGTTGCGCAAGCTTGCCGTGCCGCTGGCGAAGAACGGCTACGGGCGCTATCTCGAACACGTTCTTTTGGATCAGGTCGCATGGCAATTCAAGTAACGGCAACGGCGCTGCCGGAAGTCAAGATCATCGAACCGAAGGTGTTCGGCGATGCGCGTGGCCATTTCTATGAGAGCTTCAACGCGCGCGACTTCGCGGAACACGTGGCGGCGGGCGTCGAATTCCTTCAGGACAATCATTCGCGCTCGACAAAGGGGGTGCTGCGCGGCCTTCACTACCAGATTCGGCACGCGCAGGGAAAACTTGTGCGCGTCGTGGAAGGCGAGGTATTCGACGTCGCGGTCGATATCCGCAAGCACTCGCCGAATTTCGGCAAGTGGGTCGGCGTCGTGCTGTCGGCCGAGAACCATCGGCAGGTATGGATTCCGCCCGGTTTTGCGCACGGCTTCGTCGTGCTGTCCGACACTGCGCAGTTCCTGTACAAGACGACCGATTACTGGTACCCGGAGCACGAGCGCTGTATCGTGTGGAACGATCCTGAGATCGGGATCGAATGGCCACTCGATGTGGCGCCATTGCTGGCGCCCAAGGATGCCGCGGGCGCACGACTCAGCGAAGCCGAGGTGTACGTTTGAGGCCGGATATGAGGCAGCAGTCGACGATTCTCGTGACCGGGGTAAACGGCCAGGTTGGTTTCGAATTGTTGCGATCGCTCCAGGGGCTCGGCCGAGTGGTGCCGTGTGACCGGTCGACGCTCGATCTTTCCGATCTCGATCGTGTGCGCGCTTTCGTCAGGGATCTGAAGCCGTCCCTGATCGTGAATCCGGCCGCTTATACGGCGGTGGACAAGGCAGAGAACGACATCGAGCTTGCGCGACGCCTGAATGTCGACGTGCCGCGCGTATTTGCCGAGGAGGCGGCGCGTAGCGGCGGCGCGCTGATTCACTACTCGACCGATTATGTGTTCGACGGTGCGAAAGCGGGCGCGTATGTAGAAACCGACGCGACGAATCCCCTGAATGCATACGGAGCGACGAAGCTCGAGGGCGAACACGCGATCGCGGCGACCGGATGTGCGCATTTGATCTTGCGCACGAGCTGGGTATATGGCCGGCGTGGCAGCAACTTCCTGCTGACGATGCTGAGGCTGGGCGCCGAGCGCTCCGAGTTGCGGGTCGTTGCGGATCAGGTCGGCGCGCCGACCTGGGCCAGGACAATCGCTGCCGCGACGTCGCACATCGTCGCCCAGGGCGTTGCATCGGTTGACGCCGACTGGTGGGCGCGCCAGTCGGGTATCTACCACTTTACGTCTGCCGGCGCGACCTCCTGGTGCGGCTTTGCCGAAGCGATATTCGCTATCGTGATGGCTTCGCGCGCGCCGAGGGTGGTGCCGATTTCCTCGGATGACTATCCGACGGCCGCAACGCGGCCGGCCAATTCGCGAATGGCACTGGGGAAGCTGACGGCGGCATTCGGCTTGCAGATGCCGGATTGGCGCGATGCATTGCAACTGTGCTTGAGCGAATGACGCGCCGGGCGAGACGGGTTGCGGGCGCCCGGGAATGCCCCGGCCCTCCCCGGTGGTTGTTCGGGGCGCCCCCGGCCGTTTCCGGGGAAGGTGGTTCGCCGGCTATAATTCTCCTTTCGGCCCGGTCCGATGCGACCCGGCTGACACCGATGCCGGCGGTGTACTGATGCAAATGGCGAAGGCCTCGACCTTGCCAACGGATACTAAATTTCTGGAGTGAATGCGATGTTAATCCCCGTCATCCTGTCCGGTGGTGCTGGCACCCGACTGTGGCCAGTTTCCCGCGAAGGGCATCCCAAACCGTTCATGAAGCTTGCGGATGGTGAAAGCTTGCTCCTGAAAACCTACCGTCGGGCGGCAGCGGCGATCGGCAATGATGGGGAATCCGAGCGTGGAGAACTGTTGACGGTCACGAACCGCGACTACTACTTCATGAGCAAGGACGAGTTCGGCTATGCCGCGCTCGGCAATCAGCAGTCCGGTGTATTCATGCTCGAGCCGACCGGTCGCAACACTGCGCCTGCGGTGGCGATGGCGGCGCATCACGTTGCGGACAAGTACGGGCGCGACGCGCTGATGTTGGTGCTCGCAGCCGATCATCTGGTGCAGGATCAGCAGGGTTTCTCGGCTGCGGTCGCGAGCGCGATCGAACTTGCGAAGCAGGACAAACTGGTCACGTTCGGCATCGTGCCGACGGGGCCGGACACGGGCTTTGGCTACATCGAGGCGGGGGATCGCGTCGGGGACGGCCGCGTGGCGCTGCGCTTCGTCGAGAAACCCGACGCAGTGAAGGCTGCCGAATATGTCGCAGCCGGCAACTACCTGTGGAACTCGGGCATGTTCTGTTTCAAGGCCGGTGTGATTCTCGACGAGATGGCTCGTCATGCCCCGGACGTCGCGACGGCCGCCGATGAATGTTGGGCGTCGCTGCAGTCGGACAAGGGTTCGGCGCAGATGCTCGAGATTCCCGCCGAATCGTTCCAGAAAATGCCCGACATCTCGATCGATTATGCGGTGATGGAGCGTTCGTCGAAGGTTGTGGTCGTGCCGTCCAGTTTCGGCTGGAGCGATATCGGCTCGTGGGGCGCTGTGCGCGACCTGACCGTGCCGGACCAGGACAGCAACCGGGCCGTCGGCGAAGCGATCTTCGTCGATAGCCGGAACACCTATGTGCAGAGCCAGGATCGTGTCGTCGCGGCGGTTGGCGTCACCGATCTGATGATCATCGATACGCCGGACGCATTGCTGGTCGCGAGTCCGGATCGCGCGCAGGACGTGAAGCAGGTGGTAGCCCGCCTGAAGAAGCAGAATCACGATGCCTACAAACTGCATCGCACGGTGAGTCGCCCGTGGGGCACGTACACGGTGCTGGAGGAAGGCCCGCGCTTCAAGATCAAGCGCATTGAAGTCAAGCCGGGCGCGAGCCTCAGTTTGCAGATGCATCATCATCGCAGCGAGCACTGGATCGTCGTGTGCGGGATGGCCAAGGTCGTCAACGGCGATCAGGAAATTTTCGTTCGGACCAACGAATCCACCTACATTCCCGCCGGTCACAAGCACCGCCTCGAGAATCCCGGTGTGCTGGACCTCGTGATGATCGAAGTGCAGAGCGGCGAGTATCTCGGCGAAGACGACATCGTTCGCTTCGAAGACGTATACGGCCGGGCTTGATGCCGGGAATGACGCCAGTCCTTCGGATCTAGCGGGGCTCATGGCGTGAAGCGCCAAGCGGGAATTCCAGTCCAGGTTCGGAATTCCGGCTTGGCGCGGCTGTGCCGTTCTTGACCAGCGATGGCCTGCTCGCGGCGCAGGCGTGCCGCGGGTCTGATGTCGACATATCGCCGCACTGTTGTGCGGGCAAGTTGCCGTGGAGCACATGCGTGAAAGCGCTGGGCTGCGCCCGGAACGCGTTCACCCGTGACGTCAACCTGATCCAGGAGCCGCGCTTCTCGCGGTGCTACTTGCCGGTGGTGGATAATTTCGTCGATGTGGCCTGGCTGCTGGACGATGGTGAGGAGTTTGTCTTAGTGGATAGCTTTTATCGCGCGTTTGAAGATCAGCATCGAGGCTCAAGGGAACTGATCAAAAGTCGGCTGGCGAAATACCGGCCGTTTATTGCACCCCTTGCGACGCTCTATCCGGGCGGAAAAGCGTTCGATCTGGGTTGCGGTCGCGGTGAATGGCTGGAGTTGATGGGCGAGTCGGGGTTCGCCGCGATCGGCGTGGACCTCGATGGCGACATGCTGGAAGCATGTCGGGAGCGCGGTCTGTCGGTATTTCAGGGCGATGCCATCGAGTATCTTGCTGCGCTCGACGCCAATAGTCACGCGCTCGTTTCAGCGTTTCACGTTGTCGAGCATGTGTCGTTTGAGCAAGTTCGACGAATCGTCAGCGAAGCGTTGCGCGTACTGAAGCCGGGCGGTCTCTTGATCCTCGAGACGCCGAACCCCGAAAATATCGTCGTCGCGGGCTGCAATTTCTATCTGGATCCGAGTCACGTTCGTCCGATTCCTTCGGAACTCCTGAGTTTCGTGGGCGAGTATGCCGGATTTGCCAGGGTCAAGCGAATTCGACTGCAGGAGTCCCCTGCGTTGCAGGAAGAGGGGGCGCGGGCCCATCTTATGGATGTGCTCGGCGGTGTCAGTCCGGATTACGCCATTGTTGCCCAGAAATCCTGCGGTGAAGCCGACGCGGCATTTTTCGACGCAGCATTCGATGCCGATTACGGGCTGTCGCTGGCCGAGCTTGCTGCGCGTTTCGAGGCAGGGGCCGCCCGGGCGCACGAGCATGCCGCTGAACAGATCGAGCAGACGCGGAGCGAAATCGGGCGCCTTCATCAACAGACCCAGAGCGAAATCGGGCGCCTTCATCAACAGACCCAGAGCGAAATCGGGCGCCTTCATCAACAGACCCAGAGCGAAATCGAACGCCTTCATGGCGAACTTGGCTTGACTCGCGAAGAAGTGGACGGCACCCGCCGTGAACTGATGCGGGCCGTTGATGAGCTTGCGCAGATCCGCAGCGACCTGGGCCGTGTCCGGGGCGATCTGGCGCAAGTGACCGGCGAACTGAGGCGGGTCCAGGACGACGCGCAGCACGCCGCGGAGCGATTGCAGGCGGTCTATGGCAGCACGTCTTGGCGTGTCACAGCGCCCATGCGAAGCGCCGTCACGTTCGCTCGCGGAGCGAAAGCGACGTGCAAATCCGGCGTGAGGCGTGTGCTGTTCCGAAGCGTCGCGTACGTCAATCGCAACCCTCGTCTGCGACGATTGGCGGTGCGAGCGCTGGGCGCGATGCCTGGTGTGAAGCAGAGGCTCGTTCGGATCATCGTGGGGGCGCCTGCGCAATCGATGCAGAGAAAGCCGATCGATGATGACGGTTTGACACCCCGCGCGCGCGAAGCGTACATGGCGCTCAAGTCAGCGTTCGCGCCGGACCATGGGGATACTGAATAATGCGTATCGTTGTTGACATGCAAGGGGCGCAAAGCCTCAATTCGCGCAATCGCGGCGTGGGTCGTTACACCGAGTCCATCGTCAAGGCGATGATCCGGAATCGCGGCGACCACGAAATCGTACTTGCACTGAATGGCGCGTTCGAGGAGTCCGCGCGGGTCCTGCGCGAGCAGTTCGAGGCATTGCTCCCGGCGGAGAACATTCACGTCTGGTATGCAGCAGCGCCCGTCGCGCATGCGGATAAAGCCAATGGCTGGCGTCGCCACGCCAGCGAATTGACCTATGAAGCCTTTCTGACGAGCCTGAAGCCTGACTTCATTTATATCGCCAGCTTTTTCGAAGGCTTCGGCGATGATTCGATCACCAGCATTCACGCGCTTCAGACCAACGTCCCGGTCGCCGTCACGCTGTACGACCTGATTCCATACCTCTATGCCAAGCCTTATCTGGAGAATCCTCTTTTCAAGGATTGGTACCTCGAGAAAATCGAACATCTTCGACGCGCGGATTTGTGGTTGGCCATTTCCGAATCGTCTCGCTCGGAAGGGATCGAACATCTGAATTTCTCGCCCGAGTGGTCGGTCAACATGTCCGCCGATGTCGACGCATGGTTCCGTCCCGAGCAGATTTCTGCCGAGCGCGAAACTGCGTTGCGAAGCAAATACGGGCTGACGAAACCGTTCGTGCTCTATACGGGGGGTATCGATCACCGCAAGAACGTCGAAGGCATGATCCGCGCGTTCGCATTGCTGCCGTCCGAGTTGAGGAAGTCGCACCAGTTGGCGATCGTTTGTTCGATTCAACCGGCTAGCCGTGATGCATTGACGCGCCTGGCCCGGCAAGTCGGCCTGGACGCGGCTGATGTCGTATGCACGGGCTTTGTGCCGGACGAGGATTTGCTGTCGCTCTACAATCTGTGCCGCTTGTTCGTCTTTCCTTCGTGGCATGAAGGTTTCGGTTTGCCGGTGCTGGAGGCGATGCGTTGCGGCGCGCCCGTCATCGGCGCGAATACGTCGAGCGTTCCCGAGGTGATTGGCTGGGAGGAGGCGCTGTTCGATCCCAAATCCGACGACGCGATTGCGCAGCACATGCAGCGTGGCCTGACGGACGAGGGTTATCGTCAGGCACTGATCGAACACGGGATGCGTCAGGCGGGCAAGTTCTCGTGGGATCGCAGCGGGCGGTGTGCGCTCGATGCAATCGAGCGGCGGCGTCGGGCTTGGCTCGCCGAAACGCGCGAGCCGGAAGTCCAGTCGAAACGGCCCAAACTGGCCTACGTGTCGCCGATGCCGCCGGCCCGCACCGGGATCGCCGACTACAGCGCCGAATTGCTGCCGGAACTGGCGCGCTTTTACGATATCGACGTCATCGTCGATGCGCAGGCAGCGCGGGAAATACGGCTCGACCAGTTCGCGCCCGTCTCGGTCAAAACGCCGGCGTGGCTGCGCAAACATGCGGCTTCGTACGATCGGGTGCTCTATCATTTCGGCAACTCGTCATTCCACGAGTACATGTTTTCGCTGCTGGAAGCCGTGCCGGGAGTCGTTGTTCTGCACGATTTCTTTCTCTCGGGCGTGCTTGCGCACATGGCCATTCACGGGAACCGTTCCGACGCTTGGTCCAAGGCACTGTATGACGCGCACGGGTACGTCGGCCTGCGGGCACGACATCTGAGCGCGGATATTGCGGACGCTGTCTGGGAGTACCCGTGCAGCTTGGGCGTGGTCCAGAAGAGCCTCGGCGTGATCGTCCATTCTCCCAATTCACTGCGGCTCGCCCGTCGCTGGTACGGCGGGGACGTGGCAGACTGGACCGTCATTCCTCACATGCGCGATGCGCGTATCGCGTCGCATGGCGAGGATGCCCGCGACGCGCTGGGGATCGGCAAGGACGATTTCGTGGTGTGCGCGTTCGGCGGCCTCGGGCCGTCCAAGTTGAATCACCGGCTGCTTGATGCGTGGGGCCGATCGACCCTCGCGCGCGATAGGGCCTGTCATCTGATATTCGTCGGGGAAAATCAGCCGACCGAGTATGGCGAGAAACTCGCGCGCACCATTCGGCAAATGGGAGATCGGGTCCGCGTCACCGGTTGGGCCGATGCGCAGATGTTCCGGCGGTATCTGGCGGCAGTCGATGTCGGCGTGCAGTTGCGTACGCTGTCTCGCGGCGAGACGTCCGGGACGGTGCTGGACTGCATGAATTACGGCAAGGCGACGATCGTCAATGCCAACGGAAGCATGGCAGACCTGGATCGCGAGGCGGTATGGATGTTGCCCGACGAGTTTTCCGACGAGCAACTGGTCGAGGCGCTGGAAACGCTGCGCTCGGATCCGGCACGCCGGCAACGGATAGGCGCGCGCGCGCGGGACATCATCGTCAACGCCCATGCGCCCGACGTTTGTGCACAACAGTATCGCGACGCTGTCGAGCGGTTCTATCTCCAAGCGAATGCGAATCCGGTCGTATTGTCTCGCGCAATCGCGCTTCGCGCCGGTCAAGCCAGCGATGACCAGTTGCGCACGTGGGCGCTGAGCGCGGCGAGGAGCTTTGTTCCGCGCAACAACAAGCGGCAATTGTTGGTCGACATCTCCGAGCTCGTGCAGGTGGACGCCAGAAGCGGGATCCAGCGTGTGGTGCGCAATCTGCTGAAGGAATGGCTGGATTCTCCGCCCGACGGCTTCCGGGTGGAACCGGTGTACGCCACGACCAAGGACTCCTATCGCTATGCGCGTGAGTTCACGATGAGGTTGATGGGGTTCGACGACGGCTGGCTGCAGGACGAGCCGATCGACTATGCGGCAGGAGACGTATTCGTCGGTCTGGATCTGCAACCGCGGGTCGTGCCAGCGCAGCGGGCGTTTTATCAAACCATGCGATTGCAGGGTGTGCAGGTCAAGTTTGTCGTCTACGATCTGCTCTGCGTGCTGCTCCCTCAGTACTTCGTTCCTGGCGCGGCCGATGGGTTTACGGGATGGCTCGATGTCGTGGCGGAGAACGATGGCGCGTTGTGCATTTCGCAGGCTGTGGCGGCGGATTTGTCGTCATGGCTCGCAACGCACGCTCCGGACCGCGCACGCTCGTTCGAGATCGACTGGTTCCATCTCGGGGCGGATATCGAAAATTTCGCGACGTCTTCGGAAATCCCGCGGGACGGAAGCAAGATGCTTCAACACCTGCGTAATGCCCCGACGTTCCTGATGGTGGGGACGCTGGAACCCCGCAAGGGGCATGCTCAGGTACTTGATGCGTTCGAGCAGCTGTGGCGCGACAATCAGAACGTCAATCTGGTCGTCGTGGGGCGACAGGGCTGGATGGTGGAGGACCTGGTCGCCCGCCTGCGGGCGCACACGGAGCAGGGGCGCCACTTGTTCTGGCTGGAAAATGCCTCGGACGTCTATTTGGAGAAAATCTATGGGGCAAGTTCGTGTCTGATTGCGGCGTCCTATGGTGAAGGCTTTGGTTTGCCGCTGATCGAAGCCGCGCAACATGGATTGGCGATCATCGCGCGCGATCTGCCGGTGTTTCGCGAAGTGGCTGGCGAGCATGCATTCTATTTTTCCGCGCAAGACGGGCGTGAGCTGGCGACCGAGATCGAGGCATGGCTGGTGCTCCGAGCGCAGCAGCAGGAGCCTTCATCTCGCGGTATGCCGTTCCTGACCTGGGCGCAGAGTGCTCGCCAATTGGCAAAAATTCTCATGCGCGATGAAGCGTATTCTTAAAGTAGGATCATTATGTCTAAGAAAACTTCCATCATCACTGGCATCACGGGACAAGACGGTGCTTATCTGGCCGAGTTGCTGCTTGATAAGGGCTACACGGTCTACGGCACCTACCGCCGCACCAGCTCGGTGAACTTCTGGCGCATCGAGGAGCTCGGCATTGCCAAGCATCCGAACCTGCATCTGGTCGAATACGACCTGACCGATCTGTCGGCGAGCATTCGCCTGCTTCAGACGACCGGGGCAACGGAGGTGTACAACCTCGCCGCGCAGAGCTTCGTCGGCGTGTCCTTCGACCAGCCGGTCACGACTGCCGAGATTACCGGCATCGGGCCGCTGAACCTGCTCGAGGCGATTCGCATCGTCAATCCGAAGATCCGCTTCTACCAAGCGAGCACGTCCGAGATGTTCGGCAAGGTGCAGGCGATTCCGCAGATCGAATCGACGCCGTTCTATCCGCGCAGCCCGTATGGCGTGGCGAAGCTGTACGCGCACTGGATCACGGTGAACTATCGCGAGAGCTACGACATCTTCGGTTGCAGCGGGATCCTGTTCAACCACGAATCGCCGCTGCGCGGCCGCGAATTCGTCACGCGCAAGATCACCGACTCCGTCGCGAAGATCAAGCTCGGCCAGCTCGACGTACTCGAACTGGGCAACATGGATGCGAAGCGCGACTGGGGCTTCGCGAAGGAGTATGTCGAGGGTATGTGGCGCATGCTGCAGGCCGACGAACCGGACACGTACGTGCTGGCCACGAACCGTACCGAGACCGTGCGCGATTTCGTGAGCATGGCGTTCAAGGCGACGGGTGTCGACCTCGAATTCAAGGGCAGTGACGATCAGGAAGTCGGTATTGATGTCGCCACCGGCAAGACGCTGGTTCGCGTGAATCCGAAGTTCCATCGGCCGGCCGAAGTCGATCTGTTGATCGGGAATCCCGAGAAGGCGAAGCAGAACTTGGGCTGGGAGCCGAAGACGACGCTCGAGGAGCTGTGTGCGATGATGGTTCAAGCAGATTTGCGCCGAAATGAACGCGGCTTCTCGTTCTGATACGCCGCGCGCCCTGGTGACGGGGCTCGGCGGCTTCACCGGCGACTATCTCGCGAAGTCGTTGCAGGCGGCCGGCTATCGCGTGTTCGGCACGACGCACGGCTCCGAGGTGACCGGAGCCGGCATGTACCGGGTCGATCTGTGCGACCGGGCGGCGCTGGCAAAGGTCGTCGCGGACGTGCAGCCGGACGTGGTCGCGCATCTCGCTGCGGTGTCATTCGTCGCGCACGGTGATGCGGACGCGATCTATCGCACCAATGTGGTCGGCTCGCGGAATTTGCTGGAGGCGCTCGCGAGTCTGGCAAATCGTCCGCGAGCAATTCTGCTGGCGAGCAGCGCCAATATCTATGGCAACGCGGCGGTCGAGGTCATTGACGAATCCGTCGAGCCGAATCCCGCGAACGATTACGCGGTCAGCAAACTGGCGATGGAATACCTGGCGCGCCTGTGGCAGGACAAGCTGCCGATCGTCGTTGCGCGTCCGTTCAACTACACGGGCGTCGGGCAGTCGCCGCAGTTTCTGCTGCCGAAGATAGTCGGCCATTTCCAGCGCGGCGAGCGTGTGATCGAACTCGGCAATATCGATGTCGAGCGAGATTTTTCCGACGTGCGGCGCGTGGTGGATGCCTATCGGCGTCTTCTGGAACAAGCGCCGGCTGGCGGCGTGTTCAACGTTTGTTCGGGCCGGGCGGTGTCGCTGAAGGCGGTGATCGCGATGATGGAGCAGATCGCCGGCTACACGATCGACGTCCAGGTCAACCCCGCGTTCGTACGTGCGAACGAAGTGCGCCGATTGCAGGGCAACGGTGCGCGGTTGCAGGCCGCTATCGGGCAGCTCGACGACATTCCGCTGGAGAGTACGTTGCGCTGGATGTTCGAAGCGGGGCGTGGGTGAGCGTCGGTTTCGGTATGGTCGCGTCGGTTTCGCGTGGTGCGTACGCCGTCTCGGCAGGTGCACGTCGGCAGTTTGTCGAACGGGCGGGGTGCAACGAGGTATCGATGTCGGTCGGCCGGATTGTACGATTCCCCGCGTTCGGTGGCCGCGTTCGCGTCGCTTGCGAGTCGGCCCGGATGAGGAGCAGCACGTGAAGTTGGGGGTGGATATCACCTGGATGGTAGGCAACTACCGCGGCATGGGGCGATTCGCCCGGCAACTGGTGGAACCGGTCAGCGCGTCGGTGCTGGGTCTGGCGCCGAGCGGCGTGAGTGCCGACGAGTGGCCGTTCGTCAGTGACGGTCACGGTTTCTTCCCGTGGTGGGAGCAGGTCGAGTTGCCGCGCTTGTGCCGTGAGCAGAAGCTCGACTATCTGCTATGCCCGTATAACACGGGGCCGCTGCGGTCCACGGGCAGCACGCGGGTGATCGCGGTCGTCCATGACCTGATCTACATGAAGCCGTGGCATGTGCTGCCGCCGGCGCGATCGTTGTATCAGACCGTTGGGCGGGTTTACCGTCGTCAAGTGGTGCCTCGGCTCGTTCGCCGGGCCGACGCCGTGCTCACCATCTCACGCTTCACACAGCGAGAGTTGATGGAGCGGTTCGGGTTGCGCGAGGCGGACGTCCCTGTCATTCCGTGCACGATTTCGGACGACTGGTTCGCGCCGCCGGTCAGTCGGCCTGCCCGCCAGCCGTATCTGTTCACGGTAGCGGGAGAAGTGCCCAGCAAGAACGTTGACCGTTTGCTGCAGGCTTTCGCGATGGCGAGGCCCGCACTGGGCGATGACGCACGGCTCAGGATCGCGGGGATCAAATCCGACCATCACGCGCACTTTCTCGGGCGAGCGAATGCGCTTGGGCTGGGGGGCGTCGTCGAACTGCTGGGCTACGTGTCGCGAGAGGATCTGCGGCAGCAGTACCGCCACGCCCGCGCGTTCGTCTTTGCGTCGTTGTTCGAAGGGTTCGGGATTCCATTGCTGGAAGCGATGGCGTCCGGTACACCGGTCGCATGCAGCAACACGACGTCGATGCCCGAGATCGTCGGCGAGTGCGGCCTGCAGTTCGATCCTTATTCGGTCGAGGACATGGCCGAACAGATCCGCCACGTATGGGGCGACAGTACGCGATTCGACGTGGCGGTCGGTGCCGGCATGGACCGCGCGCGCACCTATTCGGCGTCTGCCGTTCGTCCATCGATTCAGGATTTCTGGGCCCGCCTGTCATGAGTCAGAACAAGAAGAAACTGCTGGTGCTGACGCCGCGGTTTCCGTATCCGGTGATCGGCGGCGACAAGCTGCGGATCTACCATCTCTGTCGCGTGCTGTCCCGCCATTACTCGCTGACGCTGCTGAGCATGTGCGAGACCGACGAAGAAATGCATGCCGTGTTGCCGGACGACGGCGTGTTCGACCGCGTCGAACGGGTCTTCCTGCCTCGCCGGCTGTCGTACCTCAATACGCTGCTCGCGTTGCCGACCCGCACGCCGTTGCAGGTCGCGTACTACCGCAGCCGTGCATTTGCGGCGGCGGTGGCGAGATTGCTGCCGTCGCATGATGGCGTATTCGTGCATCTCGTGCGCTGTGCCGAATATGTACGCAAGTCGGACAAGCCGCGCATCCTCGAAATGACCGACGCGATCTCGCTCAACTACAGTCGTGTGAAGCAGTTGAAGAACGCACGAGGGCTGAAGTCGCGCGTGTTCGGTATCGAGGCAAAGCGCCTGCTCGACTACGAGCGAACGATCGTCGACGACTTCGATCTCTCGGTGCTGGTTTCCAGAACCGATCGCGACTACCTGTTTCCCGGCGCGTCGGGCAAGAACGTGATGGTGTGCTCGAACGGTGTTGACCTGTCGGGCCTGCCGTACACGCCGCGCAGCATGGCGAGCCGCGTCGTGATTTTCATCGGCGACATGCGCACGGTCCAGAACCAGGATATGTGTCACTTTTTCGCCGGGGCCGTGTTGCCGTTGCTGCGCCAGCGTGCCGACTATCGTTTTCGGATCGTGGGGTCGATCGTACCTGCACTCGCCGAACGATTTCGCGCGTACGACGGCGTCGAAGTGACCGGCCGGGTCGAGTCGGTTGCGCAAGCTGCGTCAGACGGCGCAATCGGCGTATGTCCGATGCGCATCGGCGCGGGAGTGCAGAACAAGATTCTCGAGTACATGGCGCTCGGGCTACCCGTCGTTACCACGTCGCTGGGCCATGAGGGCTTGGGTGCTGAAGGGGGGCGGGAACTGTTGATCGCCGATACGCCGGAGGAATTTGTCGATTGCATCGAACAACTCGTCGCCGACGAGGCCGCGTCGGTAGAGATGGCGGCGCGAGCGCGCACCTTCGTCGAACGTGAGCATGGGTGGGAGCGAATGATTGCGCCGCTCGTCGAAAAGGTGAATGCGTTGCTGGCTTGATCGCTGTCGTGCCCGTCGCGGCCCATACGCGTACGGCTCGGTTGCAAGTAGCGGTTCGAGCGCCGTCGGCCCGGCTATTCGAGGCGCCCGGCTTGGAGGCCGCGAGCCGGCACGGTTACAATTTGGCACGCGTCCGATTGAACCCCCGATGCCGGCGACGGCGGTCTTCTTTCATGAGGCCGTGTCCGGGGCGGGGCGACCCCGGTCACATCAGCGGTGCAGCATTTATGTCCGATTCAGAGGCCGCGCATCGATTCGTATCGGCCCTGCCGCGGGCGGGTGCGCGGTGGTGCGAATCGATGACGGTGTCCACGATCGATATCCTCCTCGTTTTCGAGAGCCATCCGTGTTCTTCGTTGGCCCCCTTCCCGTATGCGTGCGCCCGCTGGGCACAAGCGGTCCCACCTGCGATGTAGCGCGTGGCGTCGTGACGCGCGCGCTTGACGCTCCGATTTCGTGCGTGGTCATCGGCAGTGGCATCAGGCGGTTATGTAGCGATGTCCGCCGGCTGAGTCGGAGGCGATCATGACGCATCTCGTTGTCACCGGCGCGAACGGCTTCGTGGGCCGCGCAGTTTGCCGTCTCGCGCTGGACGCCGGGCACGCTGTCACGGCACTCGTGCGGCGGCCGGGCGGATGCGTCGACGGCGTACGCGAGTGGGTGCATGGCGGCGCCGATTTCGATGGCCTCGCCGAAGAATGGCCGGCCGACCTGACCGCCGATTGCGTGATCCACCTCGCCGCACGTGTCCACGTCATGCGCGACGAGTCGCCCGATCCCGACGCCGCATTCGACGCGACCAACGTCACGGGCACGCTGCGTCTCGCCGAGGCCGCGCGCAAGCATGGCGTGCGTCGGATCGTGTACGCGAGCAGCATCAAGGCGGTGGGCGAAAGCGACGGCGGCGCACCGCTGTCTGAAAGCGTGCGCCCCAACCCACAGGACGCATACGGCCGCTCGAAGCTGCGTGCGGAACAGCAACTCGCGCGGTTCGGCGCATCGGCCGGGCTCGATGTCGTCGTCGTGCGGCCGCCGCTCGTCTACGGCCCGTCCGTCCGTGCCAATTTTCTGCGAATGATGGATGCGGTGGCGCGCGGGATGCCGCTGCCGCTCGGTTCCGTCTCCTCGCGCCGCAGCATCGTCTACGTCGACAATCTCGCCGATGCAATGCTGCAATGCGCGACGAACCCGCACGCGGCCGGTGAATGCTTCCACGTTGCCGATGACGACGCACCGTCCGTCACGGGCCTGCTGCGTCTGGTCGGCGACGCCCTTGGCAAGCCGGCGCGGCTTCTGCCGGTTCCGGCCGCGTTGCTCCGTGCGCTCGGCAAGGTGACCGGCCGTAGCGCGGCGATCGACCGCTTGACCGGCAGCCTGCAACTCGATACGGGCCGGATCAAGCGCGTGCTCGGTTGGCAACCGCCTTACACGACCCGGCAGGGCCTCGAAGCGACCGCCGCATGGTATCGTTCGCGCGATACACAACGATAGTCGACATGCCTTTCCCGATATTCACGTGGCCCGTTGCGGTGGCGCTGGCCGCCGCCATCGCATCGACGGCCATCTTGCGCGTGCTGCTCGCGACCGGCCTCGCGTGGCGTCTTGCCACCGACATCCCGAACGATCGTTCACTCCATACGCTGCCGACTCCGCGTGTCGGCGGGTGGGGCATCGTGCCGGTTTGCATCGTCGCGCTGCTGGCGCTGGCGCCGCACCTGTGGCTGATCGCGGTCGCCGCCGCCGCGCTTGCCGCGATGTCGCAGATCGACGATCGGCGCGGGCTACCGGCCCGCGTGCGGTTCTCGGTGCACCTGGCGTCCGTCGTCGCGCTGATCGCTGTCTACCCGGCCGATGCGCCGTGGTGGCTGCTCGTCGGCGTCGGCTTCGTGATGGTTTGGCTCACGAACCTGTACAACTTCATGGACGGCGCAGATGGCCTCGCGGGAGGTATGGCGCTGTTCGGCTTTGGCGCGTACGCGGTCGCGGCGTTGACGGGCGCGCATCCGTCCCCCGATCTCGCCTTGACCGGGGCGGCGGTGGCCGGCGCGGCGTTCGGCTTCCTGCTACTCAACTTCCATCCGGCCAGGCTGTTTCTCGGCGATGCAGGTTCAATTCCGCTCGGTTTCCTGGCCGGGGCGCTCGGCTATTGGGGCTGGCGTACGGACGTCTGGCCGATCTGGTTTCCGGCCCTGGTGTTCGCGCCCTTTATTGCGGACGCGTCTGTAACACTTTTGAGACGTCTGTTACGCGGCGAAAAGTTCTGGCAAGCGCACCGGGAGCACTATTATCAAAGGATGGTCCGATCGGGCGTAGGTCACGGACGGACCGCTCTTTATTGGTACCTCATCATGCTCGCAGGCATAATCGTCGCCGTGTGGGCAAAGGGCCGCCCGGAATGGCAGCAATGGCTGTCATTCTTCGCGTGGTACGCCATCCTGGCATGCATGGGATGGTCGATCGACATGCGCTGGCGCCGGTTTCAGGCGGCCGCCGAAAACAATTCGTGAGGTTTCCCGCCGATGTTGCGATCCAAAGCATCGTGGCTGTCACTGAGTGCTTTCCTGTTCGACCTGACGGCCGTTGTCGCGTCGTGGTTGTTCGCTTATCTCATCCGTTTCAACGGCAGCGTTCCGTCTGATTTCCTGAGCGGCGCGCTGATGGCCCTCGTCTGGGTGCTGCCGGTCTACGCGCTGATGTTCCACCTGTTCGGCCTGTACCGCGGGCTGTGGGTATTTGCGAGCCTGCCCGACCTGATGCGCATTTCGAAGGCAGTCGTCGGCGGTGGCGTGATCGTGATGATCGGCGCCGTGATGTTCCAGCCATCGCCGATCATCCCGCGCTCGGTGCTGCTCGTGTCGCCGCTGATGCTGTTTCTTGCGATGGGCGGGGCGCGCGCGCTGTATCGCGCGACGAAGGAGTTCTACCTGTACGGCGGGCTGGTCGGGCAGGGCAAGCCCGTGTTGGTGCTCGGCGCCGGCACGGCCGGCGCGAGCCTCGCGCGCGAGCTGTCGCGTTCGGGCGAATGGCGTCTGGTCGGCTTGCTCGACGACGACGTCACCAAGCAGGGGCGCGAGATCTACGGCTACAAGGTGCTCGGCTCGTTCAACGACCTGAAGCACTGGACAGACGCGCTGAAGGTCGAATACGCGATCATCGCGATTCCGTCGGCATCGGTCGAAACGCAGCGCAGGGTGGCGACGCTGTGCGTGCGCGCCGGTGTGAAAGCGATGGTGCTGCCGTCGCTGACCGCATTGATGCCGGGGCAGGGGTTCCTGTCGCAGGTCCGCAATATCGACCTCGAGGATCTGCTCGGTCGTGACGCGGTGACAATCGATACGCCGCACGTCGAGGCGCTGCTGCGCGGTCGCGTCGTGATGGTGACGGGCGCGGGCGGCTCGATCGGATCGGAACTATGCCGGCAGATTCTTCGTTTTGCGCCGGCGCAACTCGTCGCGTTCGACCTGTCCGAATACGCGATGTACAGGCTTGCTGAAGAGTTGCGCGAGCGTTTCCCCGACCAGCCGGTGGTGCCGATCATCGGCGACGCGAAGGATTCGCTGTTGCTCGACCAAGTGATGTCGCGCCATGCTCCGCACATCGTGTTCCATGCGGCAGCGTACAAGCATGTGCCGCTGATGGAGGAGCACAACGCGTGGCAGGCGCTGCGCAATAACGTGCTCGGTACGTATCGCGTCGGGCGCGCGGCGATTCGTCACGGGGTGCGTCATTTCGTGCTGATCTCGACCGACAAGGCAGTCAATCCGACCAATGTGATGGGCGCGAGCAAACGTCTTGCCGAGATGGCCTGTCAAGCGCTGCAGCAAACGAGCGGCGGCACGCAGTTCGAGACCGTGCGCTTCGGCAACGTGCTCGGCAGCGCAGGCAGCGTGATTCCGAAGTTCCAGCAACAGATCGCGAAGGGGGGGCCGGTGACGGTCACGCATCCCGAGATCACGCGATTTTTCATGACGATCCCGGAAGCATCGCAACTCGTGCTGCAGGCATCGAGTATGGGACACGGCGGCGAAATCTTCATTCTCGACATGGGCGAGCCGGTCAAGATCGTCGATCTCGCACGTGATCTGATCCGCCTGTACGGGTTTTCGGAAGGCCAGATCCGGATCGAATTCACGGGTCTGCGGCCGGGCGAGAAGCTTTACGAGGAGCTGCTCGCGGATGACGAAACGACGACGCGCACGCCGCATCCGAAGCTGCGGATAGCGCGCGCACGGGAAGTGCCGGATCATCTGCTCGATGAATTGCTGCCGTGGCTGATGCAGAACCGCGTGCTGAGCGACGACGAGGTGCGGCGCGATCTGCGGCGCTGGGTGCCGGAATATCAGACCGCCGCAAGTCCTGCCCTTCAAGCCGTATCGGCGTTGTTCCCGCCGAAGTCCGCGGCGCGAGGGTAGCGGACGCGGGTACTACCAAGCGTGCCCGCCGACCGTAGCCATTTTTGAAACCATTCTTGGATAAAAGGGCGCAATGCATCGAGCACGCGATGCAATCCGCCGTTACGGTGCGAGTAGTGCCCCGTAACGGGCAATTGCCCTCATGGTGATTTGTCGCTGGAGCGACGGTATCTTCGCGCCCTTGGGAAATCGCCGTATCGCCAGCAGGGACCAGAGCTTCACATCGAGCCTGCATCGGTCATCCAGCAATGACAACGTCTCCTTATCGAGTTCCTTGTCGAGCCGGATGCGCAGATTTTCCGGCACACGTGCAGTCGAATTAAGATGCATCATTGGCAGCTCGGTCTTGAACCAATGACTCAAATTTTGATGAAAATATGGGTTCTCGATAATATCGCTGTAAGCAATTGAGTCGAGTCGACTCAGTGCGTTTCTCAGTAATCTGGAGTCCTGATCCGGGGAGATGAACGAATCATTCCCGATACGTTCGTCCGGCCACAATAGCATGCGAGTGGCCAGATTATCCGTTTGACACGCAATGCGTGGATCCGTCAGGAATTCTTTCAGGGTGCCGCGCGAGAGTTTGATGCAATCTTGCCAACTTCCCCAACGCACAAGATATTCGTCCGACATACATCGCCAGTACACCCAATGAGACAAGAGGCGGGATAACGGCTCGCGAAGGAAAGTCAGTAGTTGGGCGCGCGGGTATCGATTCGTCAAAGTGCTGTAAGAGAAATGACCCATGATCAGCTTCGATTCGGGCATCTTGCTTTCATCAAGATGGATTGTCTGCGCAACCTCATCATCGAACTCCGAGAGTCGATCAAATGTGCCGAGCAGTAGTCGATCGATTCCTCGAACTTCGTCGTTGATTTTCAAGGATTGCGATATGCCGGTGATGACTGATGTGCCCGCCGTTTTCGGGACGTGCATGATCGCAAGCGGCTTTTCGTGGTTACGCGGTTCGTTTTTAAATCTGGGAGTAATGAAATAGTCGAACACGATCTAATTGGAGATGATCTATCAATAATCGCCTTGGGCAGACGATTTCTTCACGATGACTTGCGACAAGTAGAAGGCCGGCGGGTGCTATCGATCCATACGGACGGCTATGTCGGGGTGCCAGTTTATCGGCAAAAGGAGGTGGCTGCCACAACACCGGCGTCGAAGGCTGCCACAGCGGCCCGATCCCATTCTCGACATGGGTGAGGCGGTCGAGATCGTCGATCTCGCATGCGACCAGATTCGTCTTCCCGTTCTCTTGAGAGCGGGATCGAGAGCGAATTCCCGCTCGCTGCGCCCTTGAGCGAAACCATACGACGACCGGCAATACCGCAGTTTGGGTGAGCCACGGGCGGCCCGCGGCGGTATTCGTTTGACTACCAACCGATTCGTTCCTATGTTTTCCTCAAGGTACCCGTGCGATTGCCGTAAAGAAAAAAGGCGAAAAGCCAAATACGAGGCCTACGGTCCATACCAATCCGATGAAAACGGCTCAATTTGTCAGGGGAATAGGCGCGGCGCTCATGGCGCTCGCGCTTGCAGGCTGCGGCGGCGACGACGCGGGTTCCGCCGTGGCTACGGCGCAGACCGGCAAACTATCGGCGCTGCGAGCCGCGGGCAACGTGGTGAGCGCGACGCCGATGAGCGTGGCGGCGCCCGTTCATGTTGTGCTGGTGCTCAAGCTGAATGACGAAGCCGGGTTGAACCGCTTTCTGCAGCAAGCGCGCCTCCCCGGAAGCGCGAGTTTCGCGGCCGTACTGACTTCTGCGCAGATTGCTGCACAATACGCCCCTACTGCGGACCAGGTTGCCACCGTGAAGACTTACTTGGCAAGTAAGGGCTTCGCGAACATCAAGGTCGCCGGCAACAACATGATCGTCGAAGCCGATGCCCCGGCCGGCGTGATATCCAATGTGTTCCAGACGACGCTTGTCCCCGTCGCGATGGCTGACGGCACCACGACGCATATCAACACGGCCCCGGAGACCGTGCCCGCCGCGATCGGCGGGGTCGTTCGCGGGGTTCTCGGGCTCGATACCGCGACTCGCCTGCGCCCGAATTTCGTACGGGCTTCCAATACCGCCGCTGCGCTGACTTCCAACGCATCGCCGACGACCTCCGCGGTCACGGTGGGTCACAATCCGACGGATTTTCCCCGCATCTATTCCGCTGGCAGCGCTCCGACGGCGGCAAACATCACGGTCGGCATCATCGCCGAAGGAGACGTGACGCAGTCTGTCATCGACCTGGCGACGTTCGAAAGCAATAACCATCTGCCCGCCGTACCCGTTTCCGTGATTCATGCCGGACTGTCGAGCGGGGACACGAGCGCAACCATGGAATGGTCGCTCGATAGCCAGACCATCGTCGGGATGTCCGGCGGCCTCAAGCAACTCAATTTCTACGTTGCGCGGTCGTTTGCGTGGAGCGATATGGCGCTTGCAATCAATCGCGCCGTGACCGACAACACCGCCCGGGTCATCAACATGTCGATCGGCGGTTGCGAGAACTGGGCGCCGACGGCGGTCATCGACACGCTGTTCCAGCTCGCCGTCGCGCAGGGGCAGACTTTTTCGGTCAGTTCCGGCGATTCAGGAAGCGTGGCGTACGGCTGCTCTGGCACATCGGTGCAATACCCCGCGACGTCACCGTACGTGGTGGCTGTCGGCGGCACGACGCTCTATACGAACGGGAACGGCAGCTACGCAGGCGAGACGGCCTGGGATTCCAGTGGGGGCGGCATCAGTGGCATCGAGCCGATCCCGTCGTGGCAGTCGAATGTTCCGGCGCTCAAGGGGCGCGCTTTTCGGGGCATGCCGGACATCGCGTTCGACGCCGATCCGAACAGCGGCGAAGCAGTCGTCGTGGGCGGGCAACTCGAGATAGTGGGCGGGACGAGCCTGTCCGCGCCGCTGTTTGCTGCGACCTGGGCGCGCATGCTGTCGGGTGCCTGCGCGACGAATCTCGGTTTTGCTGCACCCGCGCTGTACAACGCTCCGGTCACGATGCCATCGGCATTTCGCGATATCACCTACGGGTCGAACGGTGCATACAGTGCAGGTGCGGGATGGGACTTCGTGACCGGCTGGGGCACGCCGAACGTCAGCATGCTGTATTCGTCGGTATGCAATACGGCACCCGCCGTCTACAGCGGCGGAATCAACGAAGGGACGATGCTGAAGCCACGGCAGGCCGTGTATTCCGCGTCCGGGAACCATGAGCTCCTGATGCAGGATGACGGGAACCTTGTGCTTTACAACACGACGAATGGTGCTGCGGTATGGAACACCCGGACGTATGGAAACCCCGGGGCGTATGCTGTCTTCCAGACCGATGGCAACTTCGTGGTCTACAGTGCGAATGGCACGCCGCTATGGTATTCGGCGACCTACGGCCAGTCCGGCGAGCAATATCTTGCCGTACAGGATGACGGCAACATGGTGATCTACCGGTTGTTCGTGCCGGTATTTGCTACCGCGACCGATACGCCGAGTTATGTGGTCTCGTCGGCCGGCCCCGCTGTCTGGAATGGCGGTGTCGTCCTCAGTAGCGGCCAGAGTCTTACGTCCGGCAACGGGGCGAACGTACTCGTGATGCAAGGAGACGGGAATCTGGTGCTGCTCCGCCACGGCGCGCCGGTATGGAATTCGGGTACATTCGGTTATTCGGGCGCCTTTGCGGTGATGCAGGGGGATGGCAACCTGGTCGTCTACAGTGCGGCGGGTGCGCCGCTCTGGAATTCCCGCACCGGCGGCAATCCAGGCGCGGTCACTTACGTTCAAGACGACGGCAACGTCGTGATCTATACGCGACGGCCGAACTGGAGCACGAACACTGCGGGCGCCTAGTTTTCGCGGTTGCGTAGTGATGGTCCGTCGGCATCAACGGGCCGTGCGAGCCGGCTACCGACGCCCCTCAATGCCCCGCCTTGCCTTCCTCACCACCATCCACCGCGGCGCCCTGAACCTGACGATACTGAGATAAAGCCACACATAAGTCAGCGCGAACACCACAACAAAAACGAAAAGATGCACGGTATGCCGCCAGAACAGCGTCGCCGGAATCACCGCGACGAGGCACAGCAGCCACAGATAAGGTGACGTAAGCGAATTCCGCCGCGTCAGATCGTGCGCATGCTTCGTCCCCACGGCCCACCGCATCAGCCGCTTGTACACGAGCATATGCAGATGCACGCCGTCCGGAATCCCCGGCGACATCCCGCGGATGAACTTCTTCCGGTAGATCGAGAAGCAGGTCTCGAAGATCGGATACATGAACAGCAGCACCGGATACCACGCGGACACCTCGCGGTTGCGCATCACGAGCATGATCGCGAGCTCCGCGAGCATGAAGCCGATGAAATACGCGCCGCCGTCGCCGAGAAAGATCAGCCCGGCCGGGAAATTCCACAGGAAGAAGCCGAGCACGGCGCCCATCATGATGATCGACGCGGACATCACGACCGGGTCGTTGACGTGGAACGCGACATACGCGAGCGACGCGAACATCATGAAGCTGACCATCGACGCGAGCCCGTTGAAGCCGTCGATGATGTTGATCGCGTTCGCGAGCGCCGCGACCGCGAGCACGGTGATGAACGCCGAGATGGCCACGTAGCCGAGCAGGAAATCGAGCGGCGGCACGCTGATGCGCTTGACCGCGATACCGAGCAGCCAGAACGCCAGCGCGGCCGCGCCCATCGTGCACAGCAGCCGCGCGCGGGGCGACACGCGCTTGGTCAGGTCCTCGACGAGGCCGGACAGGAACGCCGGCAGCCCGCAGGCGACGATCCCGAGAATGCTGCCGGCGATCGTCGGGTAGCGTCGCGACACGACAAGCGCGGCAATCACGACCCCGGCGAGGATCCCGATGCCTCCCACTCGCGGCACGGGCCGCACGTGGAATTTCTGCACGCCGGCCAGGTCGCTGTCGATCGAGAATTTCTCGTGAAGGTGCGCGTAGCGCACGATGAACAGCGTGACGAGCAAGGAGACGATGAAGCCGGACGCGAAGCTGAGCATGGGATCGCTCGAAAAATGGACAGCGGATTATACAAAACCGCGCGGGTTCCCCTCCTGCCATCGCCAGTGGTCGGCACACATTTCTTCGATGCCGAGCGTCGCACGCCAGCCGATGATGTCGGCCGCGGCCTGCGGGTTCGCATAGCACTCGGCGATGTCGCCCGGGCGGCGCGCGACGAGTTCGTACGGCACCGGGCGGCCCGACGCCTTCTCGAACGCGCGTACGACTTCCAGCACGCTGTAGCCCTGGCCGGTGCCGAGGTTCACGACGAAGCTCGCGTCGCGCGTGGCCAGCGCATCGAGCGCGGCGATGTGCCCCTTCGCGAGATCGACGACGTGGATGTAGTCGCGCACACCGGTGCCGTCCGGCGTCGGGTAGTCGGAGCCGAACACGCGCAGCTTTTCCAGCTTGCCGACCGCGACCTGCGCGACGTACGGCATCAGGTTGTTCGGGATGCCGGCCGGATCCTCGCCGATCAGCCCGCTCGCGTGCGCGCCGACCGGGTTGAAGTAGCGCAGCGTCGCGATGCGCCACGACGGATCGGACACCTCGAGATCACGCAGGATCTGCTCGGCGATCAGCTTCGACTGGCCGTACGGGTTCGTCGCGGACAGCGGGAACGATTCGTCGATCGGCGAGCGCTCGGGCACGCCGTACACGGTCGCCGACGAGCTGAACACGAACTGCCGGACGTTGCGCTCGCGCATGACCTTGAGCACGGCGAGCAGGCCGCCGATGTTGTTCTGGTAGTACTCGAGCGGCTTCGCGACCGATTCGCCGACGGCCTTGAGCGCCGCGAAGTGAATCGTGCCGGTGATCGGGTGCGCGTCAAATACCTTCGCGAGCGCGGCTTCGTCGCACACGTCGACCTGGTGGAACGCGGGCGTCTTGCCCGTGATCCGCTCGATGCGCCGCACCGATTCAGCCTTGCTGTTCACGAGGTTGTCGACGATCACGACGTCGTAGCCGTTGTCGAGCAGCTCGACGGCCGTATGCGAGCCGATATAGCCCGCGCCGCCGGTAACGAGGATGGTGCCTTTAGCGGTCATTGCTGATGCGCTCCTTCAGAGGGTGAATCCGGTCAACGAATGGATGGTCTCCCTGTAGCGTTCGACGACCTGTTGTTCGTCGAATTCCGCCGCGACCTTGTGTCGGCCGCGTGCGCCCATCGCCGCGCGGCCTTGCGGCCCGAGCGCGATCATGCGAATCAATTGTTCCGCGAGGCTTCCGCTGTCGCGCACGCGGCACAGGAACCCCGTTTCGCCGTCGGCGACGACGTCGCGGCAGCCCGGCACGTCGGTCGCGACGATCGGCCGGCCCATCGCCGATGCTTCCATCAAGGTGCGCGGCACGCCTTCGCGGTACGACGGCAGCACGACACAGTCGGCCGCCGCGATGTGCGGGCGCACGTCGTGCGCTTCGCCGAGATACTCGACGATGCCTTCGCCGACCCACGCGTCGACGTCCGCGCGACCGATCGCGCTTGGATTGTCGACGCCGAGCGGCCCGAGCAACTGGAAGCGCGCGTTCGGAAAGCGCTCGCGCACGACACGCGCGGCTTCCACGTATTCACGCACGCCCTTGTCCCACAGCAGCCGGCCGATCAGGATGAAGACGGGCGCGTCGCCGCCCGGCAGCGGCACGGGCGAGAACTGGTCGAGATCGACGCCTTCGCCGTGCAGCAGCCGCGCGCGCTCGGGATGCGCGAGCAAGCGCTCGTCGGTGAAAGTCGCGAGATCGTCGCGGTTCAGGAACCACACCTCGCGCGGAAAGCGGAACGCGAACCGGTACAGGCGCTTCGCGATGCTCGCCGCGCGGCTCTTCTGGATGAACACGTAGCCGAGGCCCGTCGTCACCGCGATCGACGGCACGCGTGCGAGCCAAGCGGCCACCGAGCCGTAGATGTTCGGCTTGATCGTGTAATGGAACACGAGGTCGGGCCGCAGCGCGCGGTAGTGGCGCGCGAGCGCGGCGAGCGTGCCGAGATCCTCGCGCGGGCTCGTGCCTTTCGACGCGACCGCGAGCGCGACGTAGCGGCAGCCCATCTGTTCGAGCAACGGCACCGTGCGGTCGTGCGGCGCGATCACGATGACCTCGGCGCCGCGCGCGACGAGCGCACGGATCAGCCCGTGGCGATACGTATGGATCGCCCAGGCCGTGTTGCAGACGAGCGCGATGCGCAGCGGAGAGGTGGCGGACATGAAAAAAAGAAAAAATAAAGCGTCGAAATTGCCGAACGGGCCGGATGCGCGTCAGGCGGACGGCCGCGCGGCGAACAGCGTCTGCTTGATGCGCTGCAGCGTACGGTACGGCGTCACGAAGTGCAGCAGGTTCTTGGCGAGGCCGGCCCAGTCGTACGGGTTCAGCGCGTTGAAGTGGCGCAGCAGCAGCGTGAGCGTCGACACCAGTTGGCGCCGGCGCTTGGTCGCGCTGATCCCGCCCTCGTTAAGCTCGTAGTACAGGCCGAGTTCCGGCAGGTTCGCGCAATCGTAGCGTTGCATTAACCGTAAAAAAAGATCGAGATCCTCGGCCGCGCGGTACTTGGCCCGATAGTTGCCCACTTCGCGCACGGCGTCGATGCGCAACATGACCGACGGATGCACGAGCGGGGAGCGCAGGAAGCGCGTGCGGCGCAGCGTGCGCGGATCGGTGGGCGGCGTGAGCATGAAGCGCGGCTCGCCGGCGCGCGACACGACCTGCGTCCACATGCCGACGCAGGCGACGCGCGGGTGGGCGCCGAGATACGCGCGCTCTTTCGCGAGGCGCCGCGGCGCGGCGAGATCGCCCGCGTCGATGCGGGCCGCGTAGCGGAAGCCGCGCGCGGCGAGCGCGTCGATGCCGGCCGCCAGCGCGCGTTCGATGCCGCCGTTTTGCGGCATGCGCAGCACGTCGATCGCGAGGCCCGGCAGGTCGGGCGCGACGATCGGCGGCGTGCTGCCGTCGTCGACGATCAGCACGTGCACGCGCGCATCCTCGCGAAACGACGCGAGGGTCCGGACGACGTCGTCGTGCCCGTTGTAGGCCGGCATCAGCACGGCCACGTCGTCGAGCGGGGGCGGGCTATCGGAGGGCGTCATGTTCGCAGCTTGAAACGGATGTAATAAAAGTTGACGGCGGCAGCAGCCAGGTAGCCGGCCGCCAGCCCGACGAGCGCGCCGTACAGGCCGAGCCGCGGGATCGCGAACAGGTTCACGAGCGCGGCGATCGCCAGCGCGAGCAGCCATTTCGTGAGCAACACGAATTTTGCTTGATATTTGAGAACGATAAGATTGCCTATCGCCTCGATGCCGGCCGGCACGGACAGCCACACGGCCCAGCGGAAGATGTCGACCGACGCCTCGTAGCCGCGGCCGAACACCTTGCCGACGATCAGCGGGGCGGCGGCGTCGAGCACGAGCGCGCCGGCCGTCATCAGGCCGGCCGTCATCGCGATCAGCCGGACGATGTTGCGGCGCAGCCGCGCGACGTCCTGCACGCGGTAGACGAAGGCGGGCGCGATGGTCTGCGCGAGCATCAGCGCGAGCGTGATCCAGTTCTCGTTGAGCTGCTGCGCGGCCGAGTAGCGGCCGAGATCGGCGAACGACACATGGCGCTCGAGCATCAGGCGGTCGAGCTTCAGGAACAGATACATGCAGATGAGGCCGAGCCAGAACACGGTGCCGGCCGTCGCAAAGTGCCGGAACAGCGGCCTGTCGAACGTCCAGCCGAGCGCGCCGCCGTTACGATGCCGGTAGTACAGCAGCAGCGCGAAGCCGATCGCGGCGGCTTCCAGCGCCCACAGCCACGCGAAGCGGGCAGGGCCGGCGGCCGCGCGCACCAGCAGCCACACGAGCAGCGCCTTGGCGAGCGCGGTGACCATGCTGGCGACGAGCTGCGGCTTGCTGTAGGTCATGCTCTGCAGCCACGCGTTGATCACGCCGACGAACGGCTCGCGGAACACCATCGTGACCGCGAGGCCCGCGAGCATCGCGCCGACCAGCGGGTCGAAGGCGCCCGCGGCGATCGCGATCCAGGTCGCGGCGAGCGCGGCGACCGACACGGCGATGCGCAGCACGAACGCGCTGCCGAGCACCGCGCCGAGCTGGGCCGGCGGGCGCTGGACGATGGTCGGGACGAGGATTTCCGCGCCGCACACCCAGGTGAGCGGCGCCAGTACCAGGAGCAGCGTATTCGCATACTGCCATTTGCCGAACACATCTGGCCCGAAATAACGGGCCAGCAGGCCGCTGATCGCGATCGCGACGCCGATCTGTGTAAGCCGTTCGAGCCCCAGCCAGACGAGGTTCGCGACGGCTTTCGCGACGTCCGGGTTGCCGAAGCGCTTCAGCATGCGCGGCAGCGGCGGCGCGCGGGCAGGGCGGCCGGAAGCGGCGGGTGGGCGGCGGCGGGACGGCCAGGCATTAAAATGGGCGATATGCGCGTCATCGAAACCCGCGATTATAAGTGGGATCGCGACCGCGCCAGCCGTTCCATTCCTTGTTTTGCGGGGCCGCATGTATCATGCGCGGCACCGGCGAGAGGCGGCCAGCCAAGCCAGACAATTTTCCATGCACGCAACTGAGAGAGAAGAGAATCGATGATCTCCCAATCCATCTTCAAGGCATATGACATCCGTGGCGTGGTCGGCAAGACGCTCGACGTCGACACGGCGCGCGGGATCGGCCGCGCATTCGGCAGCGAAGTGCGTGCGCAGGGCGGCGATGCGGTCGTCGTCGCGCGCGACGGCCGCCTGTCCGGGCCGGAACTCGTCGGCGCGCTGGCCGACGGCCTGCGTGCTGCGGGTGTCGACGTCGTCGACGTCGGCATGGTGCCGACGCCGGTCGGCTATTTCGCGGCGAACGTGCCGCTCGCGCTGAAGGGCGGCGAGCGCCGCGTCGATTCGTGCATCGTCGTCACGGGCAGCCACAACCCGCCCGACTACAACGGTTTCAAGATGGTGCTGCGCGGCGCCGCGATCTACGGCGAGCAGATCCAGGCGCTGTACCGCCGCATCGTCGACGAGCGGTTCGAGACGGGCAGCGGCACGTATGAGGAAATCGACGTCGCCGATCAATACATCGCGCGTATCGTCGGCGACGTGAAGCTCGCGCGGCCGCTGAAGCTGGTCGTCGACGCCGGCAACGGCGTCGCGGGCCCGCTCGCGACGCGCCTGTTCAAGGCGCTCGGCTGCGAACTCGTCGAGCGCTTCACCGACATCGACGGCACGTTCCCGAACCACCATCCCGATCCCGCCCATCCGGAAAACCTGCAGGACGTGATCCAGGCGCTGAAGGACACCGACGCCGAGCTCGGCTTCGCGTTCGACGGCGACGGCGACCGCCTGGGCGTCGTCACGAAGGACGGCCAGATCATCTATCCGGACCGCCAGTTGATGCTGTTCGCGGAAGAAGTGCTGTCGCGCAACCCGGGCGCCCAGATCATCTACGACGTGAAGTGCACGCGCCATCTCGCGCAGTGGGTGAAGTCGAAGGGCGGCGAGCCGCTGATGTGGAAGACGGGCCATTCGCTGGTCAAGGCGAAGCTGCGCGAGACGGGCGCGCCGCTCGCCGGCGAAATGAGCGGCCACGTGTTCTTCAAGGATCGCTGGTACGGCTTCGACGACGGCCTGTACACCGGCGCGCGCCTGCTCGAGATCCTCGCGAAGACGGCCGATCCGAGCGCGCTGCTCAACAGCCTGCCGGACGCGATGAGCACGCCCGAACTGCAGCTCTGGCTCGACGAAGGCGAGAATTTCCGCCTGATCGACAAGCTGCAGAAAGAGGCGAAGTTCGAGGGCGCCGAGGAAGTCGTGACGATCGACGGCCTGCGTGTCGAATACCCGGACGGCTTCGGCCTCGCGCGTTCGTCGAATACGACGCCGGTCGTCGTGATGCGTTTCGAAGCCGAGACGCAGGAAGGGCTCAAGCGTATCCAGGAAGACTTCCGCCGCGTGCTGACGGCCGCGAAGCCGGACGTCAAGCTGCCGTTCTGAGCGCCGGCGGCCGGCGGGCCGCCCGTACGACGGCCGTTCATCGGCCGTGTTCATCCCGAAAAGCGGCGCGCGCCCCGGGCGCGCGGCCGCTTTTTGTCTGTCCGGTCGTCCGGCCGCGATAAAATCCCCCCTTTATGTCCGTCGCCGGCTGCCAGCCGGCGTTTTTTCAGCGTGCAAAAGATCCTGATCGTGCGCGTGTCGTCGCTGGGCGACGTCGTGCACAACATGCCGGTGATCGCCGATATCCGGCGCCGCCACCCCGATGCGCAGATCGACTGGCTCGTCGAGGAAAGCTTCGTCGACCTCGTGCGGCTCGTCGACGGCGTGCGCAACGTGCTGCCGTTCTCGCTGCGCCGCTGGCGCAAGAGGCCGTTCTCGGGCGCGACGTGGCGCGAGATCCGTGCGTTCCGCCGGCGCCTCGCGGCCGAGCAGTACGACCTCGTGATCGACTGCCAGGGCCTCATCAAGACGGCATGGGTCGCGAGCTGGGCGCGCGGCCCGCTCGTCGGGCTCGGCAACCGCACCGACGGCGCCGGCTACGAATGGCCGGTGCGCTTTTTCTACCGCAAGCGCGTGCCGATCGCGCCGCGCACGCACGTGGTCGAGCGCTCGCGGCAGCTCGTCGCGGCCGCGCTGGACGACCCGGCGCCGACGCCGGCCGATCCGGTCGAATTCGGCCTCGACACGCGCGCGGCGGCGCTCGCGGTGGCCGCGCTCGGCCTGAACCTGCCGGTGCCGTACGTCGTGTTCGTTCACGCGACGTCGCGCGCCGACAAGCAGTGGCCGGACGCCGCGTGGATCGAGCTCGGCCAGGCGCTCGTGCGGCGCGGCGCGTCGCTCGTGCTGCCGTGGGGCAACGACGCGGAACGCGCGACCAGCGAGCGGCTCGCGAAGGAATTCGGCGCGGCGGCGATCGTGCCGCCGAAGCTGTCGCTGCCGGCCGTGGTCGGGCTGATCGACGGCGCGGCCGCGACGGTCGGGGTTGATACAGGTCTGGTTCACATCGCGGCCGCGCTGAAGCGTCCGACGGTCGAACTGTACAATTTCGCGACGGCCTGGCGGACCGGCGGCTACTGGTCGCCGAACGTCGTCAATCTCGGCACGGCGGGGCAGCCCCCGTCGATCGCGCAGGTGAAGTCGGCGCTCGCGGGCTTCGGTCTCCTGTAATGCTGTCCACATGCGAACCGATCATGAGCGAATCCCAGATCATCGAAGTCCCGTCCGCCGACTGGAGCGGACACAACCTGTCGACGCCGCGCGAGCAGTTGCTGGCGGCGGTCGAGGAAGGCAAGGTGCTGTATTTCCCGCACCTGCGCTTCGCGATCGAAGGCGGCGAGGAAGCGTTGCTCGATCCGGCGCTCGCCGATCCGAAACGCAAGAACATCAGCCTCGCGCCGAACGGCGGCGCGCTTGCCGGCGTGCTGGGCGACAGCGTCACGCAGTCGGCCGTGCGCGCGCTCGTCGCGCGCTTCCAGCAGCAGGCCGGCACGCTCGTCGACGGCCTTTTCCCCGAATATCGCGGCAAGCTGCGCGTCGCGCCGACGAGCCTGCGGCTGATGCAGGTCGAAACGCGCCAGACGTCGTGGCGCAAGGACGACAGCCGGCTGCACGTCGACGCGTTTCCGTCGCGGCCGAACTACGGCGAGCGCATCCTGCGCGTGTTCACGAACGTGAACCCGGCCGGCGCGCCGCGCGTGTGGCGCGTCGGCGAGCCGTTCGAGGACGTCGCGAAGCGTTTCCTGCCGAAGATCCGGCCGCAGTTGCCGGGCTCGGCGTGGCTGCTCAACCTGCTGCACGTGACGAAATCGCCGCGCAGCGCATACGACCACCTGATGCTGAATCTGCACGACGGGATGAAGGCCGATCTCGACTACCAGAAGACTTGTCCACAGCAGACGATGCCGTTTCCGCCGGGCAGCGTGTGGATATGTTTCTCCGATCAGACTTCGCACGCTGTGATGTCCGGCCAGTTCATGCTCGAGCAGACCTTCTTCCTGCCGGTCGATGCGATGGTGCGCCGCGAGTGCGCGCCGCTCGGCATTCTCGAACGCCTGACGGGCAGGGCGCTGGTTTGAGCGCGCCCCTGTTTCGACGTAACGCCCGGGCGGCCGCATGCTGAGGGCGATCTATCGTGCGCTGTGGTGGCTCGTCGCGCCGGCCGCGGTCATCCGGCTCTATGTGCGTTCGCGCAAGGAGCGCGGTTATCGCGAGCATATCGGCGAGCGCTTCGGCCAGGTCGCGGGCCGCTCGCCGGACGACCGCGCGCCGCTGATCTGGGTGCATGCGGTGTCGGTCGGCGAGACGCGCGCCGCGCAGCCGCTGATCGATGCGCTGATGCGCGCGCGCCCCGATGCGCGCATCCTGCTCACGCACATGACGCCGAGCGGCCGCGCGACGGGCGAACAGATCTTCGGCGATCGCGTGCTGCGCTGCTACCTGCCGTACGACATGCCGGGCGCGGTGCGGCGCTTCCTGCGCGCTTGGCGGCCGACGCTCGGCCTCGTGATGGAGACCGAGGTGTGGCCGACGCTGATCGACGAGTGCCGCCGCGCGGACGTGCCGCTCGTGCTGACCAATGCGCGGATGTCCGCGCGTTCGTTCCGGCGCGCGGCGAAGTTCGGCGCGGCCACGCGCGACGTGTTCGGCGGCTTCTCGCGCGTGCTCGCGCAGAGCCCGGCCGATGCGGAGCGGCTGACGTCGCTCGGCGCCCGCAACGTGACCGTGCTCGGCAACCTGAAGTTCGACATGACGACGCCGCCGGAGCTCGCGGCACGCGGCCATGCGTGGCGCGACGCGATCGGCGCGCGGCCGGTGTGGGTCGCGGCCAGCACGCGCGAGAACGAGGAAGCGCTGGTGCTGCAGGCGTTCGCGGAAATGCGCACGCCCGGCGCGTTGCTGGTGCTCGTGCCGCGTCATCCGCAGCGCTTCGCCGAAGTCGAGGCGCTCGTCGTGCGCAGCGGGCTCAAGTGCGTGCGGCGCTCCGTCTGGGCGGCCGATGCGGCCGCGCTCGCGGCCGGCCGGCCGGCCGCCGAACCGCTGCCGGACGATGTGACGGTGCTGCTTGGCGATTCGATGGGCGAGCTCGGCGCGTACTACGCGGCGGCCGACATCGCGTTCATCGGCGGCAGCTTGCTGCCGCTCGGCGGGCAGAACCTGATCGAGGCGTGCGCGGTCGGCGTGCCGGTGCTGATCGGGCCGCACGTGTTCAACTTCACGCAGGCGACCGCCGATGCGGTCGCGGCCGGTGCGGCGATGCAGGTCGCGGATCCGCTCGACCTCGCGCACGTGCTCGACGCGCTGTTCGCCGACAAGGCGCGGCGCATCGCGATGGGCGCGGCCGGCGCGGCGTTCGCGGCGCGTCACCGCGGTGCGACCGCGCGCACGGTCGACGTGCTCGCCGCGCTGCTGCCGGCTGTCGAAGCCGAGACGCGTGCGCTGCCGGGCGCCGCTTCCGAAGACGAATAGACGAAGGGCGGCGCAAGGCCGCCCGCGCACGCATGGCGGCGACGCGAGCCGCCGCCATGCCGCTCACACCGTCAGCAAGCCCTTCTTCTCGATGAACGCGATCACGTCCGCGACGCCATCGAGCGCCTTCAGGTTCGTCATCACGTAAGGCCGCTCGCCGCGCATTTTCTTCGTGTCGGACGCCATCACATCGAGGTTCGCGCCGACCAGCGGCGCGAGGTCGGTCTTGTTGATCACGAGCAGGTCGGACTTCGTGATGCCGGGGCCGCCCTTGCGCGGAATCTTCTCGCCGCCGGCCACGTCGATCACGTAGATCGTCAGGTCCGACAGCTCGGGGCTGAAGGTCGCCGCGAGATTGTCGCCGCCGGACTCGATGAACACGATGTCGGCATCGGGAAAGCGCGCGAGCATCCGGTCGACCGCTTCGAGGTTGATCGACGCATCCTCGCGGATCGCCGTGTGCGGGCAGCCGCCCGTCTCGACACCCATGATGCGTTCCTCGGGCAGCGCGCCGGCGACCGTCAGCAGCCGCTGGTCTTCCTTCGTATAGATGTCGTTCGTGATCGCGACGAGGTCGTACTTGTCGCGCATCGCCTTGCACAGCATTTCGAGCAGCGTGGTCTTGCCGGAGCCGACGGGGCCGCCTATGCCGACGCGCAGCGGCGGCAGTTTCTTCGTGCGGCGGGCGGAGGAGGGAGCAGGTGCGTTCATGGTCGGGCGAAGAGGTTCAGGAGCGGAACAACCGCGAGTACTGGGTTTCGTGCCGCGCGGACAGGATGCCGAGCTGCGGCGCGAACGTGTTGACGGCGTCGGGCGGCGTCGCGAGCGCGCGGCGCACGGCGGCGTCGATCGCGCCGCGCAGCGCGACGATGATGCGTTGCCCGGCGAGCTGGCCGAGCGGCACGGCCTTCAGCGCGGCGGACGTCTGGTTCTCGACCCAGCCGAATGCATACGCGGCGAGCGTCGCGTCGGCGCTCGCGTCGTGTGCGGCGGCCGCGTACGCGAACGCGGTCGGCAGCGCGATCGGCGCGATCGACGCGAGCGTCGCGCGGCGTGCGGCGTCGCCCCATTCGAGCGACGCGCACAGCTGCGCGAGCGACCAGCCCATCTGTTCGGTTTCGCGGCGCAGTTCGGCCGATTCCCGGCTCGCGACGAACCACGCGTTTTCGGCGGCGAGCGCGTGCGTGTCGTGCGCCTGCCAGCGGGCGAGCTGGTGGGCGAGGAACGGCAATTCGCCGTGCGCGAGCACGTCGGTCAGGCCGCTCGCGATCCAGTCGCGCGCGGAATCGGCGTCGCGGATCAGGTTCGCGTCGAGCGCGGCTTCGAGGCCCTGCGAATAGCTGTACGCGCCGATTGGTAGTGCGGGCGACGCGAGGTGCAGCAGCGCGACGAGTTCAGTGGTGGTCATGACCGTGGTGGCCGTGCGTGCAGCCGGGGCCATGCTGATGGCCGTGATCGTGATCGTGATCGTGATCGTGATCGTGCGAATGCGAATGCCCGTGGTGTTCGCCGAACACCTGCTGCGCGAGCGCGTAATCCTCGGCGAACGTCGCGTCGTGTCCGTGCTTGTGGCCGCCGCCGTACGCGCCGGCTTCCGGCTGGAACGGTGCGTGCGTTTCCTCGACCTGCGTGCCGAGCCGGCGCAGCATGTCCGCGAGCACGGGATCGGCCTCGAGCTTCAGGTAGCCGTCGCCGATCTCGACCGGCGTGTGACGGTTGCCGAGATGGTAGGCGGCGCGCATCAGCGTGAGCGGGTCGGCCGCGCGTACGAGCAGCACGGTTTCGGCGGCAGCGGCGATGCGAACGAGCGCGCCGTCGTCGGCGACGAGCACGTCGCCGTCGCGCAGCACGGTGCCGCGCGGCAGCAGGACCGCGACGTCCTCGCCGGTGTCGAGCGTCGCCGCGAGGCGGCTCTTGCAGCGGGCGTCATAGGCGAGCGTGAGCGTCGGCGCGCGCGCGACGAGCGACGCGGCGAGTTTCACGTTCGGGGCAATGCGTTTGTCGAGGGTGCGCATGAAACTGGGGATTCCGAATCAGAACAGGAAATAGCGCTGCGCCATCGGCAGCACCGTCGCCGGTTCGCAGGTGAGCAACTGGCCGTCGGCGATCACGTCGTAGGTTTCCGGATCGACGCTGATCGACGGGCGCCATGCGTTGTGGATCATGTCGGCTTTCGTCACGTTGCGGCAGTTGTGCACCGGCACGATCCGCTTCGCGAGGCCGTAGCGCTCCGCGATGCCCGCGTCGGCCGCCATCTGCGACACGAAGGTCAGCGACGTGCGCGCGAGCGCGCCGCCGCGCGTCGCGAACATCTCGCGATAATGAACCGGCTGCGGCGTCGGGATCGACGCGTTCGGGTCGCCCATCTGCGCGAGCGCGATCATCCCGCCCTTCAGGATCATCGAAGGCTTGATCCCGAAGAACGCCGGTTCCCACAGCACGAGGTCGGCCCACTTGCCGGGCTCGATCGAGCCGACTTCGTGCGCGATCCCGTGCGTGAGCGCCGGGTTGATCGTGTACTTCGCGACGTAGCGCTTCGCGCGGAAGTTGTCGTTGCGCGCGGTGTCCTCCGGCAGCGCGCCGCGCTGCACCTTCATCTTGTGCGCGGTCTGCCACGTGCGGATGATCACTTCGCCGACGCGGCCCATCGCCTGCGAATCGGACGACAGCATCGACAGCGCGCCGAGATCGTGCAGGATGTCCTCGGCCGCGATCGTCTCGCGGCGAATGCGCGATTCGGCGAACGCGAGATCCTCGGCGATCGACGGATCGAGGTGATGGCACACCATCAGCATGTCGAGATGCTCGTCGAGCGTGTTGATCGTGTACGGGCGCGTCGGATTGGTCGACGATGGCAGCACGTTCATCTCGCCGCACACCTTCAGGATGTCGGGCGCATGGCCGCCGCCCGCGCCTTCGGTGTGGTACGTGTGGATCGTGCGGCCCTTGAACGCGGCGACCGTCGATTCGACGAAGCCGGCTTCGTTCAGCGTGTCGGTGTGGATCGCGACCTGTGTGTCGGTGTCGTCGGCCACCGACAGGCAGTTGTCGATCGCGGCGGGCGTCGTGCCCCAGTCCTCGTGCAGCTTCAGGCCGATCGCGCCGGCCGCGATCTGCTCGACGAGCGGCTGCGGCAGGCTCGCATTGCCCTTGCCGAGAAAGCCGAGGTTGATCGGCCAGCCGTCGGCCGCCTGCAGCATCCGCTCCATGTGCCACGGGCCCGGCGTGCAGGTCGTCGCGTTGGTGCCGGTGGCCGGCCCCGTGCCGCCGCCGAGCATCGTCGTGACGCCCGACGCGAGCGCTTCGTCGATCTGCTGCGGGCTGATGAAGTGGATGTGCGTGTCGATGCCGCCCGCCGTCACGATCAGCCCTTCGCCGGCGATCACTTCGGTGGCCGCGCCGATCGCGATCGTCACGCCCGGCTGGATGTCGGGGTTGCCGGCCTTGCCGATCGCGGCGATGCGGCCGTGCTTGATCGCGATGTCGGCCTTCACGATGCCCCAGTGATCGAGGATCACCGCGTTCGTGATGACGGTATCGGGCACGTCGGCGGCCACGCGCTGCGACTGGCCCATCCCGTCGCGGATCACTTTCCCGCCGCCGAATTTCACTTCCTCGCCGTAGGTCGTGAAGTCGCGTTCGATCTCGATCAGCAGTTCGGTATCGGCGAGCCGGACGCGGTCGCCCGTCGTCGGCCCGAACATTTCCGCGTACGCGCGGCGGCTCAAGCGTAGTGTCATGTTGCTGTTCCTGAAGAGCGGGGCGCGGCTTACAGCGGCCCCATCACCTTGCCCTGAAAACCGTAGACGGCGCGCTCGCCCGCGAGGGCGACGAGCTCGACGGTGCGCGTCTGGCCCGGCTCGAAGCGCACGGCCGTGCCGGCCGCGATGTTGAGCCGGAAGCCGCGCGCGGCCGTGCGGTCGAACGACAGTGCATCGTTGACTTCGAAGAAGTGGTAGTGCGAGCCGACCTGCACCGGGCGGTCGCCGGTGTTCGCGACAGCGAGCGTCAGCGTCGCACGGCCCGCGTTCAGTTCGTGTTCGCCGTCGTCGGTGAGGATTTCGCCGGGGATCATGCGCGGTACCACCTTGGTCACGGAATCGGATGATGGACGGTCACCAGCTTCGTGCCGTCGGGGAAGGTCGCTTCGACCTGGATGTCTGGAATCATTTCCGGCACGCCGTCCATCACGTCGTCGCGCGTGAGCAGCGTCGTGCCGTAGTGCATGACTTCGGCGACCGTCTTGCCGTCGCGTGCGGCTTCCATCAACGCCGCGGTGATGAAGGCCACCGCCTCCGGATAGTTGAGCTTCAGGCCGCGCGCACGGCGGCGTTCGGCGAGCAGCGCCGCCGTGAAGATCAGCAGCTTGTCCTTTTCGCGGGGAGTCAGTTTCATGAAGGCAGGCGTTCAGGAAAACGTAATTTTTATCGGTGCGCACGCGATCGGGCAGGCGAGCGGATCATCGTAGCACCGCGCTGTTTGGCGTGCGTCGTGTATCACTTATGTAAGCAGCAAGGGGCGTGCCATGTGCATCCGGCGCGCCGTCATGCTCTTTCGTGGTGCGCGATGCGTGAAGAGTGTGCGCCGTGTGTCGCGGCATTGCGCCGAAACGGTGCGCGATGCGCGCGCGTTCAGGTTTGCCAGAGACGCAGCGGCCGCGCGTCGATGCCGTGCACGATCGGCCGCAACTGCAGCCAGCAGTCGGTGAAGTGGCGCTGCAGCGCTTCCATCGACGTCGCCAGCGCGCGCACCAGCACGACGCCGGGCGTTACGCAAGTGGCGCCCGCGCGCAGCGTATCGTCGAACGGCATCCCGGCGGCGAGCGTTTCGGCGAGCGCGGCGTCGCACGCGGCGCCGGCCGCCCACAGCGTGCCGTAGGCGGGAAAGCCGGCGAGGCCCTGCGGCGCGCCGCGCAGCGGGTCGCGTGCATCGAGCAGCGCGCGCTCGGTCCACAGCGGCCGGCCGTCGGCATCGACGAGCGCCGACGTCGACGCGATGCGTCCTGCCGACCAGGTTTCGCCGGCCGCCTGCCGGCCGAGCTGCGTCGCGTCCCAGCCGATCGCGCTCGCGCCTGCGCCGAGCGTCACCGTGAAGTCGAGCGCGGCGTGCGCCGCGTCAAAGAACAGGTTGTTCTGCGGCAGCCAGTCGAGCTTCGCGTGCGCGCCGACCGCGATGCCGATGCGCTGCGTCGCATCGAGGCCGTTGGACTTGTACCACTTGGTCGCGCCGGGCGTCGTCAGCACCGCGTGCGTGCCGTCGCCGAGCGCGATGTCGATGTCGAGCCGGTCGCCGCCCGCGACGCCGCCTGGTGGGTGCACGATCACCGCATGGCAGATCGCGTCGCCTTCCGGGTACAGCGGCCGCTGCACGCGCAGCGGGCCGTCGTGCAGCCGGTGCGCGAGCGTCGTGCGCGCACCGTGCCGCTCGAAGCCGAGTTCGAGACGGCCGCGCCACGACTTGGCGACGGCGGGGCGGGACAGCGGGGCGTGGGAGTCGGGGGCGGACATCTATTGGACGTGGAGAGGCTAAGACTTTCACTGAAATGCTCGGTTTCAGCGAGCGTTGAAGAAGACCATTTTAATGAAATTCTTGTCGCCTCTCGGCATTCGTCCAAGCCGTCACTACACCGCGATCAGTTCGCGCACCCCATTCGTCTCCATATCCCGCGCGTCACCGCCCGCGACGACCTCGCCGCGGCTCATTACCCAGTAATGGTCCGCGATCGAGCGCGCGAAATCGTAATACTGTTCGACGAGCAGCACGGTCATCCTCGATTCGTCGACGAGCTGGCGCAGCGTGCGCCCGATGTCCTGGATGATCGACGGCTGGATGCCTTCGGTCGGCTCGTCGAGGATCAGCAACTGCGGATCGCTCATCAGCGCGCGGCCGATCGCGAGCTGCTGCTGCTGGCCGCCCGACAGGTCGCCGCCGCGCCGTGCGCGCATGTCCTTCAGCACCGGAAACAGCTCGTAGATACGATCGGGCACTTTCGACGGCGCCTTGCGGCTCGCCGCGCCGACGAGCAGGTTTTCCTCGACGGTGAGCCGCGGAAAGATGTCGCGGCCCTGCGGCACGTAAGCGAGCCCGGCCGCCACACGCGCATACGGCGGCAACGCGCCGAGCGCGGCGCCGCGCCACGACACGCTGCCGCTTTTCGCGGCGACGACGCCCATCAGGCAGCGCAGCAGCGTGCTCTTGCCGACGCCGTTGCGGCCAAGCAGCACGGTGAGCTTGCCGTCGTCGGCGACGAGGTTCACGTTGCGCAGGATATGGCTGCCGCCGTAGTACTGGTTCAGCGCTTCGATTTTCAGCATCGCATCATCGTCCGAGGTAAGACTCGATCACCGCTTCGTCGCGCTTGACCTGGTCGAGCGTGCCGTGCGCGAGCACCGCGCCTTCGGCCATCACCGTCACGCGCCCCGTGTCGCCCGCGAGCGCCGCGACGAATTCCATGTCGTGCTCGACGACCATCATCGAGCAGGTGCCGCGCAGCGTGTTCAGCAGCTCGGCGAGCTCCATCGTCTCGTGGTCGGTCATCCCGGCCGCCGGCTCGTCGAGCAGCAGCAGCGCGGGACGCTGCATCAGCAGCATGCCGATTTCGAGCCGCTGCTTCTGCCCGTGCGACAGTTCGCCGGCCGCGCGATACGCATCGCTTTCGAGGCCGATCAGCGCGAGCGTCTCCTCGATCTTCGCCTGCGCGGTGCGGTCGAGCCGCGCGCGCAGCGACGCGAGCCAGCCCTTGTCGGTCTGCATCGCCAGTTCGAGGTTTTCCCACACCGGGTGCTGTTCGAACACGGTCGGCTTCTGGAACTTGCGGCCGATCCCCGCGCGCGCGATCTCGGGTTCGTTCATCCGCGCGAGGTCGATCGTCTGGCCGAGAAACACCTTGCCTGCGTCGGGCCGCGTCTTGCCGGTGATCACGTCCATCATCGTCGTCTTGCCCGCGCCGTTCGGGCCGATCACGCAGCGCAGCTCGCCCGCGTCGATCGCGAGCGACAGCTTCTTCAGCGCGCGAAAACCGTCGAAGCTCACCTCGATATCCTCGAGATAGAGGATCGTGCCGTGCGACGTGTCGATGCCGGGCGGCACGACGCGCCCCATCGACGCGCTGCCGCTGACGGCGAGCAGCTCGTCCTCGGGCGGCGGCGTGAACTGATAGAGAGCCGTGCCGTTCATGCGCGTTTCCCCTTCGCGAGCAGCGTGTCGACGAGGCCCATGATCCCGCGCGGCAGCAAGAGCGGCACGAGCACGAAGATCAGGCCGAGAAAGAACAGCCAGTATTCGGCGAAGTACGCGGTGAAGAAACTCTTCGCGCCGTTCACCGCGAACGCGCCGACGATCGGCCCGATCAGCGTGCCGCGCCCGCCCACCGCGACCCAGATCGCCATTTCGATCGAGTTGCCGGGCGACATCTCGCCGGGATTGATGATGCCGACCTGCGGCACGTACAAGGCGCCTGCGATGCCGCACAGCACGGCCGACAGCGTCCACACGAACAGCTTGTACGCGAGCGGGCTGTAGCCGAGGAACATCAGCCGCGTCTCGCCGTCGCGCACCGCGGTCACCACGCGCCCGAGCTTGCTCGTGACGACCGCGCGCGCGACGATGAACGCGAGCACGAGCGTCGCGAAGGTCAGCAGCAACAGCACGGTGCGCGTGCCCGGCGACGTGATCGCGAAGCCGGCGATGCGCTTGAAGTCGGTGAAGCCGTTGTTGCCGCCGAAGCCCGTCTCGTTGCGAAAGAACAGCAGCATCGCGGCGAACGTCAGCGCCTGCGTGATGATCGACAGGTACACGCCTTTCACGCGCGAGCGGAACGTGAAGAAGCCGAACACCCATGCGAGCACGGCCGGCACGAGCACGACCAGCGCGAGCGCCCACGCCAGATGCTGCGTGCCGCTCCAGTACCACGGCAACTGATGCCAGTCGAGAAACACCATGAAGTCGGGCAGGTCGCTGCCGTACTTGCCGTCGCGGCCGATCTCGCGCATCAGGTACATGCCGATCGCATAGCCGCCCAGCGCGAAGAACAATCCATGGCCGAGGCTCAGGATCCCGCAGTAGCCCCATACGAGATCGAGCGCGAGCGCGGCGATCGCGTAGCACATCAGCTTGCCGGCGAGCGTCATCGCGTACGCGGACAGATGGAACGCGCTGGCTTCCGGCGCGACGAGCGCGGCGAGCGGCACGCCGATGCCGATCGCCACGCACAGCGCGACGAGCGCGAGCCATGCGCGGCGCGACAGCAGCGCGGGGCGGGGCGGCAGGCCGAGCGCGAAGCCGTCCGCGCGCGTGCCGGCGGCGGGCTTCGGCGTATCGGCGACCGGGTTCGATATCGAATCGGTGAATGAAGTCACGTCAAGCCTCCGCGCTGCGGCCCTTCGGGGCGAACATGCCCTGCGGGCGTTTCTGGATGAACAGCACGATCATCACGAGCACCGCGATCTTCGCGAGCACGGCGCCCCAGAACGGCTCGATGGCCTTGCTGACGAGGCCGAGCCCGAAGCCGCCGAGCACGGTGCCGGCGATCTGGCCGACGCCGCCGAGCACGACCGCCATGAACGAATCGATGATGTAGTTCTGGCCGAGATCGGGGCCCACGTTGCCGATCTGCGACAGCGCGCAGCCGCCGAGGCCCGCGATGCCCGCGCCGAACGCGAACGCATACGCGTCGACACGCGCGGTCTTCACGCCGACGCAGGCGGCCATCCGACGGTTCTGCGTGACCGCGCGCACGAACAGGCCGAGCCGCGTCTTCGTCAGCACGGCCCACGCGACGAACACCACCGCGAGCGCGAACGCGAGGATGGCGAGCCGGTTGAACGGCAGGATCAGGTTCTGCATCACGGTCACGCCGCCGCTCATCCACGACGGGTTCACGACCTGGACGTTCTGCGCGCCGAACAGCATGCGCGTCGCCTGGATCAGGATCAGGCTCACGCCGAACGTCGCGAGCAGCGTCTCGAGCGGGCGGCCGTACAGATGCCGCAGCACCAGCCGTTCGAGCACGATGCCGACGAGCGCGGCCGCCGCGAACGACACCGGCACCGCGACGAGCGGATACCAGTCGAATGCGCCGGGCGCGTAGCGCTGGATCAGCGTCTGCACGACATAGGTTGCATACGCACCGATCATCAGGAATTCGCCGTGCGCCATGTTGATCACGCCGATCAGCCCGTACGTGATCGCGAGGCCGAGCGCGGCGAGCAGCAGCACGCTGCCGAGCGACAGGCCGGCGAACAGCGTGCCGACAATTTCGCCGCGGCGCTGCAGCGCGTGCAACGTATCGAGCCCTTGCTGCGCGGCCTCGCGCACGCGCGCGTCGGGTTCCGCGTAGCTGCCGTCCGCGTTCTTCGCGACGAGCGGGCGCAGTTGTTCGATCATGTCGAGATCCTGGCGCGCGGCCACCACCTGCACGGCTTCGAGGCGCTTCGCCGGATCGGCATCGTGCAGCGCGGCGATCGCCCACAATGCGTCGAGGCGACGTTTCAATGCCGGATCGGTTTCCTTCGCGCGGGCGCGGTCGATCATCGGCTTGAGCGCCGGGTCGGGCGACTTCAGCAGCGCGTCGATCGCATCACGCCGCGCGGCGACGTCGGGCGACGCGAGCGCGAGGCCCGACAGCGCGCCGGCGATCTTCGTGCGCAGCAGGTTGTTCAGCATCACCGGCTGCGCGTCGCCCGCCGGCGTCGCGGCCTGCGTGAGCGCGTCGTGCGCGGTGTCGCCGGACTGGATCAGCAGCCGGCCGTCGCCGGTCGCGAGCGCATCGCCGCTCGACAGCGCGTTGAGGATTGTCACCGCGCGCGGATCGGTATCGGTGGCGAGCCGCTCGATCGCGGCCGTCTTCGCGTCGAAGTCGTCGCCGGCGAGCGCGGCGGTGTCGGCCGCCGTCAGCGCGAACGAGGCGTGCGGCAGCAGGCCCGCGAGGGCGGCGCATGCCGCGATCGCGCGGGCGGCTCGGCGAAAGCGTGTAGGCATCGGGAAGTCCTGTCGGGCGAGGGGAATCGGAGCGGCGCTGCGCCGGCGCGCGCGGTTCGTCACGGCAAGCGCGGCCGGCGCATCGACGGCGGGCGGGCGAGCGGCACGTCGCGCGCAAGGCCCGACGCGCCGCCCGGCGTCACGCCAGCGCCGCGCGCTGCCGGCGCAGGAACGCCGGAATCGAGCTGACGACGTCCGGCTTGTTCTGGTTACCCGCGATGAACGGGCTCCACGGCTGCGCGCGCACGGCCGTCTTCGTCTTCCACACGACGTTGAACTGCCCGTCGCCGCGGATCTCGCCGATCATCACCGGCTTGTGCAGGTGGTGGTTGCCGTCCATCGCGAGCGTGAAGCCCGACGGCGCGGCGACCGTCTGGCCGATCATCGCGACGCGCACCTTGTCGACGTCGGTGCTCTTCGCCTTCTCGACGGCCTGCTTCCACATGTGGATGCCGACGTAGGTCGCTTCCATCGGATCGTTGGTCACGCGCTTCGCGCCGCCCGGCAGGTTGTTCGCCTTCACCCACGCGGCGAACTGGTCCTTGAACTTGGTGTTGGTCGGGTTCTTCACCGACATGAAGTAGTTCCACGCGGCGAGGTGGCCGACGAGCGGCTTCGTGTCGATCCCGCGCAGCTCCTCCTCGCCGACCGAGAATGCGACGACCGGCACGTCGGTCGCCTTGATCCCCTGATTGCCCAGTTCCTTGTAGAACGGCACGTTGGAATCGCCGTTGATCGTCGAGACCACGGTCGTCTTGCCGCCTTGCGAGAAGGTCTTGATGTTCGCGACGATGGTCTGATAATCGCTGTGGCCGAACGGCGTGTAGACCTCCTGAATGTCGGCGTCCTTCACGCCTTTCGATTTCAGGAACGCGCGCAGGATCTTGTTGGTCGTGCGCGGATACACGTAGTCGGTGCCGAGCAGGAAGAAGCGCTTCGCGCCGCCGCCTTCCGCGCTCATCAGGTACTCGACGGCCGGAATGGCCTGCTGGTTCGGCGCGGCGCCCGTGTAGAACACGTTGCGCGACATTTCCTCGCCTTCATACTGCACCGGGTAGTAGAGCAGCCCGTTCAGCTCTTCGAATACCGGCAGCACGGATTTGCGGGACACCGACGTCCAGCAGCCGAACACGCACGCGACCTTGTCCTGCGTCAGCAGCTGGCGCGCCTTCTCGGCGAACAGCGGCCAGTTCGACGCAGGATCGACCACCACCGGTTCGAGCTTGCGGCCCAGCACGCCGCCGCTCTTGTTGATGTCGGCGATCGTCATCAGTGCGGTGTCCTTCAGCGACGTCTCCGAGATCGCCATCGTGCCCGACAGCGAATGCAGGATGCCGACCTTGATCGGGCCGGTGCCCGCGTCGGCTGCGTGCGCGAACGGGCTCTTGCCCGCCAGCGCGAGCGCGCCGGCCATCGAACCGAACTTCAACAGACTGCGACGTTTCATCGAGATCCCCTTTGTCGTGTTGGATGCGCGTGCGCCGTGGCGGCGCCGGCCATCGTGTAACGCAAGGCATGTGCCAGTCGCGCCGATGCACGCCCGGCGTGCCTGTGCGGGCCATCGGCGGGCATCGACGCGGTGCGGATGACGCGTCGTGCAGCATGCGCGGTCCGTTGCGGTGCAGGCGCGCGGGCGCAAATGGTGCACGAAGGTGTCGCGGCGTCGCGGCGCGGGGAAATGTCGGAACGGAAGGGGAATGAGAAACGGGCGCGCGGTGCGCGCCCGTTCGGCGGATCGGTGCGGCCGGCGGCAGGGTGCCGGGCGGCGCGGCGGCGCGCGATGCGCGGCCGGAAGGATCGGTCAGTAGCGCGGCACGGACGGGTCGACGTCGCGCGACCACGCGTCGATTCCGCCTTGCAGGTTGTACAGCTTCGTGAAGCCGCGCGATTCGAGGAACATCGCGACCTGCGCGCTGCGCATCCCGTGATGGCACACGCAGACGATTTCCGCTTCGTCGTCGAGCTCCTCGCTGCGCGCGGGAATCTGCTGCATCGGAATCGACACGCTGCCGGCGATCTGCGCGGTCGCGATTTCCCACGGCTCGCGCACGTCGAGCACGACCGGCGCGGGGCGCGCTGTGTCGCCGAGCCATTCCGCGAGCATCGCGGGCGTCAGGATCTGCATGGAGGCTCCGCCGCTCAGAACTTGAAGCGCGACGGCTCGATCGCGTTGACGAGGTGGTCGATGTAGGTTTCGAACACGTCGGCGACGCGGTACTGCTTGTCGTCGATGCGCGTGATGATCTGCGCCTTCATCACCGGACGGCCGCCGACGAACGCCGACAGGCGGCCGCCGATCTTCAGCTGTTCGAGCATGTCCTGCGGCACGACCGGCAGGCCGCCCGCGACGCAGATCACGTCGTACGGCGCCTTCGCGGCCCAGCCGCGCGAACCGTCGCCGAGCACGACTTCGGCGTTGGTCACGCCGTCGTTGCGCAGGTTGTCCGCCGCGAACTTCGCGATCGCCGGATCGATCTCGACGGCCGTCACGTGCTGCGCGCGATGCGCGAACAGCGCGGCCAGGTAACCCGAGCCCGCGCCGATCACGAGCACGTTCTCGTGCTTCTTGACCGCCAGCTCCTGCAGCACGCGTGCTTCGACGCGCGGGAACAGCATCTTGCTGGTGCCGCCCGGCAGCGGCAGTTCGAGATCGGCGAACGCGAGATCGCGGAATTGGGCAGGAACGTAGTTCTCACGCTTGACGATCGACAGCAGGCCCAGGACATCCAGATCCAGCACGTCCCACGGACGGATCTGCTGTTCGATCATGTTGAAACGCGCGTTTTCGATATTCATGGTGTGGTCACGCAGCCTGGTCGGCCATCAGCGGGGATAGAGAAACTTCGTGATTGTACCAAACGGCGCGGCCGCGAAGCCTTCAGGCGGCCTGCAACAGACCTTTACCCCTTGCTCTTCTTGATCTGCGCCTCGAATGCGAGGTCGAGCTTGCTCGCCTTGCGCGGCTTTTGGGGGCCAAATGCGTCGACGAACTTGACGAATTCGTCGAGCGGCAGCGGCTCGCAGCGCTTTTCGGCGGTGCCGCCCGAGCGGTCGACGAGATAGAACAGGCCGCCCGCCATCGCGACGGCCGCGAATTGCGGGTTGCCGGAGCGGGTCTTCAGGCGTTCGACCGCGTGGGTCGCTTTGGTCGTGCGCATCTTGGGGGCTGGCGAAGCGGGTGTAAGCCTCACACTCTATCAAACCGGCCGCCCGCGTGCGGCCGGCGCCCGCCCCATGGCCCGCGCGAACGGCCCTAAACCGTGCGCGAGTAGCGCTGCCGCGGCGTCTGGCCGAGATACGCGTCGAACGCCATCGCGATGTTGCGCACGACCATCCGGCCGGCCGGATGGATCGTCAGCCGGTCGCGCGCGATCGTCAGCAGCCCGTCGCGCTCGAACGGGCGCAGCGCGTCGAGCTCGCGCGCGAAATGATCGGCGAAGCGGATGCCGTGCGCGGCCTCGACATGCGAGAACGGCAGTTCGAGATTGCACATCAGCTGCGTGATCACGTCCCGGCGCAGCCGGTCGTCGGGCGTGAGCCGTACGCCGCGCGCGATCGGCAGCCGGCCCGCGTCGAGCGCGGCGCCGTACGCGGGCAAGTCCTTCGCGTTCTGCGCGTAGACGTCGCCGACCTTGCCGATCGACGACACGCCGAAGCCGATCAGGTCGGTATCCGCGCGCGTGCTGTAGCCCTGGAAATTGCGCTGCAGCGTGCCGTTGCGCTGCGCGCGCACCAGTTCGTCGGACGGCCGCGCGAAGTGGTCCATCCCGATGTACACGTAGCCGGCCGACGTCAGCATGTCGATCGCGAGGCCGAGCAGCGCGATGCGCGTCTCCGGCGGCGGCAGCGTCGCATCGTCGATCTGCCGCTGCATCTTGAACAGGTGCGGCATGTGCGCGTAGCCGAACACCGACAGGCGATCGGGCGCGAGCTCGATGATCGTCTCCAGCGTGCGTGCGAACACCGCGACCGTCTGGTGCGGCAGCCCGTAGATCAGGTCCACGCTCACCGAATGGAAGCCCGTCGCCCGCGCGGCGGCGAGCAGGTCGGCCGTCATCGCGCGCGGCTGGACGCGGTTGATCGCCTGCTGCACGGCCGGGTCGAAATCCTGCACGCCGAGGCTCAGCCGGTTGAAGCCGATCGTGCGCAGGTGGACGAGCGTGGCCGGCGTGACCGTGCGCGGATCGATCTCGATCGAGAACTCGGCGTCGGCGTCCGCCGCGAGCGCGAAATGCTCGCGCGTGGCGGCCATCAGCTCGGCCGTTTCGTCGTCGGACAGGAAGGTCGGCGTACCGCCGCCCCAATGCAGCTGCGTGACGGGGCGGGACGGATCGAACAGCGCGGCCTGCAACGCCATTTCGCGCTTGAGTTGGTCGAGATACGGGCGCGCGCGGCGGCGGTTGTTGGTCGCGATCTTGTTGCAGCCGCAGTAGAAGCACGCGGTGTTGCAGAACGGGATGTGGAAGTACAGCGACAGGTCGCTCGACGACGCGCCGGGGTCGCCGGCCGCGCGCACGTAGCCGGCCGGATCGAAGTCGTCGCGGAATTGCAGCGCGGTGGGGTACGACGTATAGCGCGGCCCGTTCGCGCCGTATTTCGTGAGCAAATCGGGACGGAACATCGTGTCGGCAGAACCAGAATGCATGACGGTCTCGCGCTTTTTAGATGCTTTCGAGTATATGAACGCGCGGTCGGCCTGCATTGTGTAATAACGTCGCAGCCGGCGATGGCACAATGCGGGGTAGGGCTGCCGGATACCGCGTCCGGTTGCCGCACCGTTTTTCGTTGTTCGTCGAGAGAGCCGAGTGTCCGTCGAAATGCCTGTCCGCCCGGCGCCCGCCGAAGTCCCGCCGCCGCACGCGTGCCGCGAGGGCTGCGGCGCGTGCTGCATCGCGCCGTCGATTTCCAGCCCGATTCCGGGCATGCCCGACGGCAAGCCGGCCGGCGTGCGCTGCGTGCAGCTCGGCGACGACCTGCGCTGCATGATCTTCGGCCGGCCCGAGCGCCCCGCGTGCTGCTCCGGGCTGCAGCCGTCCGCCGACATGTGCGGCGCGTCGCGCGACGACGCGCTCGCGTGGCTCACGCGCCTCGAGGCCGCGACGCGGCCGGCGCATCCAGGAGAGAGTTCAGCATGACCGTCCCTCGCGCGCCCGGCCGGCGCCGTTTTCTCGCTGCCGCCATCGGCGCCGCCGGCGTGTGCGTATCGCTTGCCGCGTGCGCGTCGACGTTCCCGTTCATCCCCGATCACTACACGTTCTCGCGCGGCGACGTGCAGAAGGCCGTCGCGCGCAAGTTTCCTTACCAGAAGACGGTCGCGCAGGTCGTCGACGTGTCGCTCGCGAACCCGGCCGTCAACCTGCTGCCCGACCAGAACCGCGTCGCCGTGCAGCTCGACGCGAATTTCGCGAGCCCGTTCCTGCGCGCGCCCGTCAGCGGCAAGTTCACCGTGTCGGGCCAGCTCGCGTACGACGCGCCGAGCCGCTCGGTGGTGCTGAGGGCGCCGGCCGTCGACAGCCTCGTGCTCGACGGCGACGCGCAGATGTACGCGCAGCAGGTGGGCGCGGCCGCCGGGCTGCTCGCGACGCAGTTGCTGACCAACTACCCGATCTACACGTTCAAGCCGGAACAACTGCAATTTGCCGGGGTGAACTACGAACCCGGTACAATTACGATCCTTACAAACGGCATACGCGTGGCGATCGTCGAAAAGTGACGACGGGGCGCGCACGGCCGGGCGGGCCGCGCGCGCAAGAGTGGCCTTTTCTTTCGACCATTTCGGAGTTGGGCCACGGATGGACTGGATCCTGATCTGCAAGGCATTGATCCTCGGCGTCGTCGAGGGGCTGACGGAATTCCTGCCGGTGTCGAGCACCGGTCACCTGATCGTCGCGGGCAGCTTCCTGAATTTCAACGATTCGCACGCGAAGACATTCGACGTCGTGATCCAGTTCGGCGCGATCCTCGCGGTCTGCTGGGAATACCGGCAGCGGATCGCGTCCGTCGTGTCCGGGCTGCCGAGCCGGCCCGACGCGCGGCGCTTCACGCTGAACGTCGTGATCGCGACGATTCCCGCGATCGCGCTCGGCCTCCTGCTCGAGAAGAAGATCAAGGCCGTGCTGTTCTCGCCGGTGCCCGTCGCGTTCGCGCTCGTCGTCGGCGGCGCGATCATCCTGTGGGCCGAGGCGCGGCAGCGCGAACGCGGCCAGCCGCCGCGCGTGATGTCGGTCGATGCGCTGACGCCGCTCGACGCATTCAAGGTCGGACTCGCGCAGTGCTTCGCGCTGGTGCCCGGCATGTCGCGCTCGGGCTCGACGATCATCGGCGGGATGCTGTTCGGCCTCGACCGCCGCGTGGCCACCGAATTCTCGTTCTTTCTCGCGATTCCGATCATCTTCGGCGCGACGCTCTATGAAACCGTGAAGGACTGGCAGGCGTTCACCGTCGACTCGCTCGGGCTGTTCGCGCTCGGGCTCGTGTCGGCGTTCGTCAGCGCGTTCGTGTGCGTGCGCTGGCTGCTGCGCTACGTCGCGACGCACGATTTCACGGTGTTCGCGTGGTACCGGATCGCGTTCGGGCTGTTCGTGCTGCTGGTCGGTTACAGCGGGTGGCTGAACTGGTCGTGAGGCGAATGCGAAGGCCGGTGCGCCTTCGATAAAAAAGCCCGACCGGCGCGAGATGCCGGTCGGGCTTTTTTATTTTGCGCGGGGCGGGGCGTTCAGCCTGCGCGCTTGCGGAACACCAGGTCCCACACGCCGTGGCCGAGCCGCAGCCCGCGCCGTTCGAACTTCGTCACCGGGCGGTAGTCAGGGCGCGGCGCGTAGTCGGCGGCCGTGTTCTCGAGCGTCGGTTCCGCGCCGAGCACTTCCAGCATCTGCTCCGCGTAGTTCTGCCAGTCGGTCGCGCAGTGCAGGTACGCGCCGGGCTTCAGTCGCGACGCGAGATGCGCGACGAGCGGCGGCTGGATCAGCCGGCGCTTGTGGTGACGCGCCTTGTGCCACGGATCGGGGAAGAAGATGTGCACGCCGTCGAGGCTTTCCGGCGCGATCATGTGCTCGAGCACCTCGACCGCGTCGTGCTGGATGATGCGGATGTTCGTCAGATCCTGCTCGCCGATCAGCTTCAGCAGCGCACCGACGCCCGGCTCGTGCACCTCGACGCCGAGGAAATCGTCGCCCGGGCGGTGCGCGGCGATTTCCGCGGTCGACGCGCCCATCCCGAAACCGATCTCGAGGATGCGCGGTGCAGTGCGGCCGAAGATCGCGTTCCAGTCGGGCAGCGCCGGCGCATACGGGACGACGAAGCGCGGGCCGAACTCGTCGATCGCGCGGCGCTGGCCGGTCGATACGCGGCCGGCGCGCGTCACGAAGCTGCGGATGCGGCGGCGATGCAGCGGGTTGGCTTCGTCGGCGCCTTCGGCGGCTTGGTCGGCCTCGTCGGGAATGGCGTCGTCGTGCGGCGGCAGGCCGGCTTCGTTCGGATCGTTGTGCATCATCGGTACAGAGAAAGGCTCGGTTCGGGCGAGAGCCCGTTGCGCAGCAGTGCTGCCGGGCGATTCAGCGCATGGTACAAAAAAGCCGCCTTCGACGAGGGAAGAGGCGGCTCATGCGCAGGCTGCAGGGCAGCCGGAAAGTGGAGCGGGCGATGGGAATCGAACCCACGTCATCAGCTTGGGAAGCTGAGGTAATGGCCATTATACGACGCCCGCAGAACGCGTAATTCTACAGGGAGTTGGGTGGGGATGGCAAGCGGGGCGTTTTGGCCGCTGGCATCGAAACTGGCATGGCTTGATGATCGAGCGGTGTCTCGATCGTTATCAGGCTCCCTCCTTCAATCGGTTGGTTGACCACAGCCGTTCTGCAATCCCCTTGTAGAGGCTGAAGCGCTTGTCGAAGTCTGCCTTCTTGAATTCGTTGAACGGATTGAACGGCAAACCGGTCTCCGCCTTCAGCCTTACGAATCCTGGGTTGTGAACGTAGCACAAGGGGTGTAGCGATCTGGCGAGTAGGTTCTCGCTCCGGTAATGCTCTAGCTTGTCGCTATACGGCTTGTCGTTCAGGCTCGCGTTGATCTTCTTCGGCAGCAGCACGAGTCCTCCGACCTTGTTGCGATGTGCGGAAAAGTCTTGGGCATGAGTGAATTCATCGGTGTGACGCTCGAAATGGTTGGCCCACAGGTGTTCGATCTCGTGGGCATTCTTGCCCGAGCGAACGATGTATTCATGGTATCTCCCCGGCTGCCCGCTTTGCTCTTCTATCCAGTGCGTGAATCGAGCCAACTGGCGATGCAGACTCTTGGCATTCCAATTGTTGAGGTAAGGTTGATCGTCCAATGGCAGTTCGAGTTCTTCCAAGGTCAATCTCGTGATCAATTTGTCGCGCAGCACGTCTAACGGCAAATTGCGCAGATCCTTGGTCAGCAAGAAGGTGGCGTATTGCAGGGTCGAGTAGTCAATCGATTTAAAATTCCAAAGCCGGCGATTGAGCCAGCAATCAAGGTAGTCTGCCGTCAGTTTGAGCTTTGCCTTCACCGTGACTTCGTCATCGGTCGGTAGCAGTGGGGCAAGCAGGACTTGAAATTGCTGAGTAAAGCCGTGGTCAGCGTTGAAACGGATGGATTCCAGTCCCGGCGTCAAAGTCGTGGATGCTTCCAACACATTCAGGTAGATGCGAGCGAAGAATCGGAGGTCCTGACGCACCCAGCGGCTGAAATCGTCACTGGTATTGAGGCCGATTAGATCGTCCCGGTCGCGAACCCAGCGATGATATTCCGTGCCGATCAGGTCGAAGTCTTCCGGTTTTGCGCCTTTCTTTCGTTCACGGATGCCCTGCGCATACTTCGCTCGCAGCCAGGCCTTGAAGAAGTCTGCTTCGCTTTCTTTAGTTTCCCCGTCGCTGTCATGCTTGGCAAAGGCGAGCAACCAGTTCTTAATTTCCTTATTGGCCTCAGCGCGCTTTGCTGTGTCGGTGATGCTTGCGAGCAGGTAGCCCTTGAGCATGTCCGTATTCGATAGCGACAGCCCTCGGTCATTCATGGTCTCGAAGATCGTGTAGGCGTCAGCATCGGCGTATGCCGTGATCTCGACCAATTGCGTTTTGTTACGGAGCCAATCGACGAAGTAAGGTAGTGCCTTACCGGTAGCAATCTCGTCGGGAAATGCGTCAACGATGTCGTTGTAGCGTCCGATCAGGTTCCGTATCGATTCGACCTGATCGATGGAATCATATGGCTCGCCGTCGAACAGCGCGTTCATGCACTCGTTGCGTTCGGGAATATCGAGATTGAAAGACTTCTCGCCGTACTCGTCGGAGAAGATCATCTTCTCGACCGAAACTGCATCCGTCCGGTCTTTCTGGATGCTGTGTAGGTAGATCAGCAGCAGCGTGAGGCTGGTCAGCCGCTGCTGACCATCGACGATCTGCTTTTTATCGTCCGGCTGGCTGATGACGATGGAGCCCAGGAAGTAGTGGCCGTAAGAGGCTACGTCCTTGCGCTCGTGCTGTGGTTGGTACTCTTCGAGGAATGCTGAGGTGAGGTCGGAGACCAGTTCGACGATCTGCTTGGGCTGCCACTTGTACTCACGCTGGTAATAGTCGATGCCGTATTTGGTATCGCTCAGCAGTTCGCGCACGCTGCGCGTTTTCGCCTGAATCTCTCTCATCGCTCGGTCCCTGATTGGAACCTAACTGTACCGCATTCCTTGCGTGCGCAGACTCCACCGATGCGAGTTTTGTCGATGCTTCAACTGAGGAGTGTCATCAGGGAGCGGCGGCTATATCGTCAGCTTCTTGCAGTTGGCGCCGGGTGAAAACTGGCATCGCAGCGAAGCGCGCATGAACAGTGGTTCTTCGTGGAGCTGGGAGAAATTATGACGTGAGAATGCGCGTAGACAGTGACTCTGATTAACGCGCCGGGGCTTGGGAAGCTGAGGTGTTGGCCATTATACGACGCCCGCAGAACGGATAGTTCTACAGGGGTTTGCTGGCGGATGGCAAGCGGAAGGATTTGGCGGCTGGCATCACTCGACGCTGGAGCGGTGGCGTCGCTGGCAGTGTCGGGTGGAAGGGGCGGATTGCCGAGCAATGGGACAACGAAAAAGAAGTTGCCACCATGCGTTTGCTGGTCGGAGGCGATCTTCAATTCTTCGTGGACTTTGAGCACTCGTTTAATGCGCCCGTGAAAAAATGGATAGAAGCGTAGCTCGCGAACGGGCAGCTCAAGGCACTTCGGACGCATTGGATCGACGTTAAGCTACCCGATCAAGCAACCGCGCGAGCGCTCATGCTGGCCGAGCGTGAGCGATCGGACAAGATCAGACAGGAAGGCTATGCGCGGCGAGCCATCGCCAATGGCGGAAAACAATCGACGGAAGAACAGAACCAATGATGCTGAATACTTTGACCATGACGCCTGAGCAGGAGCTGGATGCGCGTGCCAAAGCATTTTACCTGCTCAAGAAATGGACAAGCGTTACGTTCCTGGACCATGCAGTTAGTCTGTACAGGGACTTTCTTCACGCGTATGCCAAGCAATTGGACACGCCGAGCCCAAATCAGGAGGAATCGGAGGCAGCGTATGTCAGCGATTTCCTGAATGCGTTGGTGAGGATGGATCAAGGCATTGAGACATTGCGGCAAGGTGCCGACAAGCGCTCGGCTTACGATGCGCTCATAACGGGTAGCGAGAAGGGCGGGGACCTTTTGTTCGGGCGGAGTGCGCACGAGGTCGGTCGAACATATGATCCGTTTTTCCACGCGCTTGGCGTGAGGGATACGAGGTTTTCGGATTTCGAATATGCAACGGGGTATGCGGAAGGGGCGTGGATTGAAGAGTTGAGCTGTCAGGCGCTCAAGTGTACTGTCGGGCTCGATTTTTCCGAATACCTTACCTATGGCAAGCGTGCCGACGGCGGTACTCGTGTGTTCAAGCATTGGACGTATGAATCGTTGTTCCAGGATCCGTTATTTCCTGCTTGGCGATATTGGCCACCCGGTCGTACCTATCCCGCATCGCTTCCTCCCTGTCCGCCCAAGAACGAATCCGCAAGCGGCGAGGTTTGCAGCGATCAGGAGATTCCTGTCGAGGGTATCTGGGAACCATGGTTTCCGGCTGGCAAGGTTGGATGTCCGAGTTACTTCCTCAAGGGCAGTATCGCCCACAAGTACCTGTTGGAAGGTACCAACGACGAACATGTGGTGCGCTGGCGGCTATTGTGGGAAGACAAGCGTTATCGGGACGGCAGCATCCCGGCAGAGGAGGAGACCTACCTCCCCAAGCCTGCTGCGCAACCAAGGCTACGTGCCCTGCCCGGGGAGCCTTGTCCGCGCGCCGGCTATTGGCAAAGTCCTGCCGTGAAAGATTCGGTTTATGTCGAGGCCGGAACGCCTATGCCAGGACCTCAACGCACGGCATGGGGAATGGTCATTTGGCATTACTCGGACCCTCAGCCGAACAATTGAATCGCGATTGGAACAAGAGCACGTCGATCGGCCCCGACGAAGGGGTGTTGCGTCGTTGGCCGCAGCAACTCTAACTCGGGCGTCAAGCCACGTAGCAGGGCAGATGGTTTGTGTGGTTTTCGATGTGCCGTGCTTCTGTTCATACGCGTAGAGGGTACGAGCCCAGCATCTCGACAGTGAACGAATGGCGCTATGCGAGCACGTCGACTGCAACGTGAGGCGGCCCGCCAGCCAATGTCGAAAATAGACGAGTCGGCGTCGGAAGCATACAAGCCCGGGTAAAGCTTTCGAACTAACGTGACAGGTCTTTCATACGATCGTCAGTCTGGAGCCGACATGTCCGATTTCATCACCGTTCTGCGCAAAACCTGCCCGACGCCTGTCGTTGACGCGACCAAGTGGAAGCGCATCGGCGGCGATCCGCACACCGTGAACCTCAACGCGTACGTCTCGAAGGACGGCAGCAAGATCATGGGTACCTGGATCTGCACGCCGGGCAAGTTCGAGGTGAATTACGAAAAATGGGAGTACTGCCACTTCCTCGATGGCTACTGCATCATCACGCCGGAAGGCGAGGAGCCGGTGCACCTGAAAGCCGGCGACGTGTTCGTGATCGAACCCGGCATGAAGGGGACGTGGGAAGTGGTCGAGACGGTGCGCAAGTACTTCGTATTCGCCTGAGTTTGTCTGAGCGGGCCCGCCGATTCTCCCGGCGCGGGCTATTCTCGTCGCCTTATCTTGTCCCGGTGCACGAAGGCAGGAGTGGCGAACGGGAATTCCGCCTCGATCAACGTCGCCCAGGTTCGGAAACAGTGCGCCGAGCGTGGTTATACGCTCGGCGTTCTGCTTTCCGGCTGCAACACGTGATGAAGGCGGCGCGCGGTTGTCGATGACGACGCGATGACGATGCCGCGGGTCCTGCACGCAAACACGCAAACCCCTAAGATGCAGCGATCCGCCCACCGTTTCCGCTGCTGCGCGTGAAGCTTGCGCCTGCGCCGGACGCCTCTCCGGAGCCCCGACCATGCGCATCACCGCGATCCACGAACGCGCGATTCCCGTTTCCCGCTATGCCGATCCGGCGATTCCGTCCGGCGGCCTGACGACGAGCATCGTCGCGGTCGTCACTGACGTCGTGCGCGACGGCCGCCCGGTGACGGGCTACGGCTACGCGTCGATCGGCCGCTTCGCGCAGGGCGGCCTGATCCGCGAACGGTTCGCGCCGCGCCTGCTGGTCGCCGCCGACGCACTCGCCGACGAAGGCGGCACGAACCTCGACCCGTTTCGCGCATGGCGCGCGATGATGGCCGGCGAGAAGCCGGGCGGGCACGGCGAACGCTGCGTCGCGGTCGGCACGCTGGACATGGCGATCTGGGACGCCGCTGCGAAGATCGCCGACCTGCCGCTCGATCGCTTTCTCGCCGATCGTCTCGGACGCACGGCGGCGCCGCGCGTGCGCGTGTACGCGGGCGGAGGCTACCGCTATCCGCACGACGATCTCGCGCGCTTGTCGGATGAGATACGCCGGATCGTCGATCTCGGCTACACGCACGCGAAGATCAAGATCGGCGGCGCGGATTTCGATCTCGACCGGCGCCGTATCGAAGCCGCTGCCGCGCAGCTAGCCGGCACCTCGCATCTCGCGGTCGATGCGATGAACACGTACGACGCGACGACCGTGTACGAGGCGGCCGACATGCTCGCGCCGTTCGACCTCTGGTGGTTCGAGGACCTCTGCGATCCGCTTGATCTGCCGCTCCAGGCAGACGTCGCCAAGCGCTACGCATCGCCGATCGCAGCAGGCGAAGCGCTGTTCTCGCTTGCGGAAGCGAAGCTACTCGACCGGTACGGCGGCCTGCGTCCCGACCGCGACGTGCTGGTGTTCGATCCAGTGCATGCGTACGGGTTGCCGGGCTATCTGCAGATCGTCGACCACTTCGTGTCGCGCGGCTGGCGGCGCGATGCGTTCTGGCCGCACGGCGGCCATCTGTTCTCGCTGCACGTCGTCGCGGCGCTCGGGCTCGGTGGCGCGGAAGTCAGCCCGTTCGCATTCCATCCGTTCAGCGGGCTCGCCGATGGCGAAATCGTCGATGCGGGATACGCCCGCGTGCCGCAGGCGCCGGGTATCGGTTTCGAACTGCATGCCAATGCACGCGAGGTATTCCGCGCGGTATCGGAATCCGAACCTGTAGCGCGCCGCTGACCGCTCAAGCGCATCGATCGCGACACGCATCGAGAAGCCGCACATAATCTGCATCGCCAAACGATCGCGGAGCGGACACGTGATCGGACGAGCGAACCACGCACCGCACGCCCACGCTCCATAGGCAAGCATTGCGAATCGGCGGAGCGAAGCGGTCGTCGGCCGCGCCGCCGCGCTACACGCCCCCGAGCGCATGCACGCCGACGAGCAGCAGCGCGCCGATCGCGATCAGCAGCAGCGCATGAACACGCGTGTAGATCACGCACAGCGTCGACGCCACCGCGATCGCGCGGGCGGCCCAGCCGCCGTCGAGCGCCTGCACCAGCACCCACGCCGACGCGACGATCATGCCGGCCGCGACCGGGCGCAGGCCGGTTTCGAGCGCGATTTGCCAGCGCGCACCCCGGTGTCGCCGCCATAGATGCGCGACGCCGTAGATCAGGAATGCGGTCGGGCCGAACAGCGCGAGCGTCGCGATCACCGCGCCCCAGAAGCCGGCCACCTGCCAGCCGATCAGCGTCGCCAGCAGCGAGCCGGGGCCCGGCGCCATCCGTGCGATCGCGAAGTCGTTCACGAATTGCGCGGCGCTCATCCAGTGATGCACATCGACGACTTGCCGCTGGATATCGGCGATGACCGCCTGCCCACCGCCGATCGTCGCGATCGACAGCGGCGCGAACACGCCGAACAGTGCTGCGTAACGTGCGGACGCGTTCATCGTGCGTCACTTCCGACCGGCGCAGCGGCCGCGCGACGGTATTCGAGCGCGACGCTCAGCGTGCCGCCGATCAGCACGGTCCACACGAGCGGCCAGTGCAGCACCGCGACCGACACGAACGTGAGCGTCGTCACCGCGAACGGCAGCACGCGGCGCGGCAGTCGGCGCACGGCGGTGATCGCCATCGAGATCGACAGCCCGATCGCCGCGGCCGCCGCGCCGGCGAGCGCGACATGCGTGAGCGGGAAGCGCGTGAGGGTCGAGAACGCGACGCCGAACAGCACGATCAGCACGGCCGGCGGCGCGATGATGCCGGTGAAGCCGGCCACCGCGCCGCGCCATCCGGCGAGCCGGTAGCCGATCCAGATCGCGAGGTTCTTCACGTTGACGCCCGGCAACGCTTGCGACAGCGCGAGACCATTGAGGAACGCCTCTTCGTCGAGCCAGCGCCGCTCGTGCACGAAATCGCGCATCATCCGCCCGCTGAGCCCGCCGCCGAAGCTGGTCAGGCCGATCTGCGCGAATGCGATGAACAGCGCGAGGACGCCCGGTGGCGGCGCGTCGCCCGCGGGCGGTGCAGTGGGAGTCATGGCGGAGGGCGAGGGCATCGGGCGGGTGGCACGTGGCGATCGAGCGATCGCCCATGTTAGCAAGCGGTGCCTGTCAGCACGCTGACATTGGCGCGAAGCCTGCACCATCCCCCTCTCCGCACCGATTCGACGCGACCGGCCCGACGCGCGCTACGCGCGCACCACGGTCACGCCCGCGGCCTCGATCGGCTTCGTCAGCGCGGCGTCGGTTTCCTTTTCGACGACGATGGTCTGCGCCAGCGTGAGCTCGCCGATCACGAACTGCGACGCCGCGCGCAGTTTCGACTGCGACGCGAGCACGACCGTCTCGGCCGCGCGTTCGGACAGCGCGCGCTTGATCGCCGCCTCCTCGAAATCACCGGTGCTCAGGCCCGCGGCCGGATGGATGCCCGTGACGCCCATGAAGTACAGGTCCGCGTGAATGCGCGCGATGCCTTCCATCGCCGCCGCGCCGACCGCGACGATCGAGTGCTTGTAGAGTCGCCCGCCGATCAGGATCACGTCGATCGACGAATGCGCGGCCAGCGCCACCGCGACGCTCGGGCTGTGCGTGACGATCGTCGCGCGCAGGTCGGCCGGCAACTGGCTGACGAGCAGCGCGGAGGTCGTGCCGCCGTCGACGATCGCCACCTGCCCGGGCGCGATCATCTGCGCGGCTCGCCGTGCGATGCGCCGCTTCTCCGTGGTTTCGAGCGCTTCGCGCTGCGCGAACGGCGCGACGGCCGGCGACGCCGGCAGCGCGCCGCCATGCACGCGCTGCAACCGCCCTTCGGCCGCGAGTTCGCGCAGGTCGCGGCGCACCGTGTCTTCGGACACGCCGAATTGCACGCTCAGCTCGGCGGCCAGCACCTGGCCGTCGCGCGCGAGCGCGTCGAGGATCGCCTTCTTGCGTTGCGTCGTCAGCATCGTGTTTGCACGAAAATTCTTGAAATTGCACGAATATGCACGTTACCATGGGCGCCGTCCTTTGTCGAACCGGAGGCTGCGATGGCTGCAACGCGGGAGCGGGTCCGCATCGTCGATACGACGGTGCTGTCCGATGACTGGTATGTGCTGAGGAAGGTGACGTTCGATTTCCTGCGCCGCGACGGGACGTGGCAGCGCCTGAGCCGCGAGACCTACGATCGCGGCAACGGCGCGACGATCCTGCTGCGTCATGCCGAGACGGGCGACGTGCTGCTGACGCGGCAGTTCCGGATGCCGGCGTTCGTGAGCGGGCACGATGGCATGCTGCTCGAAGCGGCCGCCGGGCTGCTCGACGACGAAACGCCCGAAGCGCGCATCCGCGCGGAGGCCGAGGAGGAGACCGGCTATCGCGTGCGCGGCGTGCGCAAGGTGTTCGAGGCGTTCATGAGCCCGGGCTCCGTGACGGAGAAGCTGCATTTCTTCGTCGGCGAATACGATGCGTCGCTGCGCACGGGCGCGGGCGGCGGCGTCGCGGAAGAGGGCGAGGATCTGGAGGTCGTCGAGATGCCGCTGCAGGCTGCGCTGGACGCGATCGAGCGCGGCGAGATCGTCGACGCGAAGACGATCATGCTGCTGCAGTACGTCGCGCTGCGGGAAACCGCGGGCGCGTGCGCCGCATGACGCCGCGGCTCGTGCTGGTCGCCGGCCCCTATCGCAGCGGCACGGACGGCGACCCGGCGCGCATCGCCGCGAACCTGCACCGGCTGGAAGCGGCGGCGCTCGCCGTGTATCGCCGCGGGCACGTGCCGATGATCGGCGAATGGGTGTCGCTCCCGCTCGCCGCCGCGGCCGGGTCGACGCAACTGGGCGACGCGATCGGCGAAACCTTCCTGTATCCGGCCGCGCACCGGCTGCTGCGACGCTGCGATGCGGTGCTGCGCATCGACGGTGCGTCGCGCGGGGCGGATGCGGACGTCGCGCTTGCGCGGCAACTCGGCAAGCCGGTCTATTTCGCGGTCGACGAGATTCCGGCTGGGCAGGACGATTCGGGTCACTAAGCAAGCATGGGCGCCGCGTCGCGGTATCGGCGGTGCGGACGGTCGGTATTCGCACTGTCGGAAGCCGCACGCGCGCCGCGCCACGCAGTTGCGTTGCCGATGCGGCGCGACGCCCGAACCGGCGTATGATCGCGACGCCACTCGCGCAACGTTCGACGCCACCGCTTCTCCATCATGCCGCCTTCCGATCCCGCTGATCCCGCCGATTCCATCGCGCCGCTTCCCGCCGATCTCGTCGCGTCCGCCGTCGACGCGCTCGCGCGTGCCGACGCCTTGCTCGTCACGGCCGGCGCCGGCATCGGCGTCGATTCCGGGCTGCCCGATTTTCGCGGCACGGACGGCTTCTGGCGCGCGTATCCGGCGCTGCGCCACGAGCGTTTCGAATTCCATGAGATCGCGTCGCCGCACGCATTTCGTGCGCGTGCGCCGCTCGCATGGGGATTCTACGGGCATCGTCTCGCGCTCTATCGCGCGACGACGCCGCACGCGGGCTTCGCGATCCTGCGCCGCTGGATCGACGCGATGCCGAACGGCGGCTTCGTGCTGACGAGCAACGTCGACGGCCAGTTCCAGAAAGCCGGCTTCGAGCCGGCACGCATCGTCGAGATCCACGGCTCGATTCATGCGATGCAATGCCTGCGCCCGTGCACGGACGCGACGTGGGACGCGGCCCCGTTCGTGCCGGAAGTCGACGAAGCGACGTGCCGCCTGGTTGGCGACATGCCGCGCTGCCCGCACTGCGGCGGTCTCGCGCGGCCGAACATCCTGATGTTCGGCGACACCGGCTGGCTCGGCGCGCGCTACGACGCGCAGGAGCGTGCGCTGGAAGACTGGATCGCGCAGGCCGGGCGCGTGGTGGTAGTCGAGATCGGCGCGGGCACCGCGATTCCGACCGTGCGTCTGCTGAGCGAACGGCTCGGCGCCGACGTGATCCGCATCAACGCGCGCGAGGCGCATGCGCGCCGGGCGGACGTGATCGGGCTGAAGGGCGGTGCGCTGGCGACGCTGAACGTGCTCGACCGCGCATGGCGCGGCGGCTGAGCCCCGCGCTTCGCGCCGACCTGCGCCGAAGCCGCGTGATGGCGGCCGCGCGACTACGGCCGCGCGACGAGCGCCTGCACGAGCGCCGGCGCGATCGGTGAACCGAGGCCCGTCACGTAGTCGTAGCCGCCCGCCGCGTTGCAGATGCTGCCGCAATTACCGTTGGACCCGGTCGTCACGTCGTGAAAGTCGCTGCCGTACGCGGTTTTGCCGACGGTATAGAGCGTGTCGTAGGTGCCGCTCAACGCTTTCTTGCCGGCCGCCGCGCGCAGCGAATTCGCGATCGCGACGAGCGCCGCCCATTGCGGCGCACCGGCGCTCGTGCCGCCGACCTGGAACCAGCCGGCCTGCCCCTGATAGGCGACCGAGTCGTACACCGCGAAACCGCTGGACGGATTCGCGTCGTAGCTGACGTCGGGCACGCCGCGCTTGCCGGCCACCGGAACCGGCCATGCGGTCTGGCCGGCCGGCTCGGCTTCGATGCCGCTCACGCCGCCGCCGCTGCCGCTCCATGCCGCCTCGCCGATGTAGTTGCCGGCCGTATCGGACGACAGCGTCGTGCCGCCGACGGACACCACATAAGGCGACGCGGCCGGGTATTCGGTGCCGGTGCCGCTGTCGCCGGACGACGCGACGAACGTGACGCCGGGTGCGTTGAAATGGCTGTCGAAGCCGGTCTCGCCGCTGAATTCGTTGCCGCCGAAACTCATCGACACGACCGACGCGCCGCGCTTGACCGCGACGTCGACCGCGGCCAGCAGGTCGTTGAAGCTGGCCGACGCGGCTTCGACGAGCAGGATCTTCGCCTTCGGCGCGATCGCGTGGACCCATTCGACGTCGAGCGAGATCTCGAGCGCCCAGCCTGAATCGGTCCTGGGCCGCCCACCGCGTGCGTACACCTTGGTGAAACAGCCGTTCGACGACGTGCAGGCCGGCAGCGAGAACGCATTGCTGAACACGCCGAGATCGGATTCGATCTTCGGGTGGTCGTACGCGTCGACGATCGCGACGACCATCCCGTCGCCGTGGTTCGCGATCGTGTCGAATCCGTATGCATGCCGCGTGAGTGCCGGCGTGAGGCCGGCGATCGCGGCCGTGCTCGCGCGCGACTTCGTGTGGAACGGCGGGCGGGCAAATCCGTTCGGTGCGCGGTGGCCTTCGACGTAGGATGGCGGCCCGTTGCCGTCGGCGAGCGCACCGCCGGACGCGAGCAGCGACGCGCACAGCGCCGGAATCAACATGGACGACAGGCGGATATCGTTCATTTTTCGAGTCTCCATGTCGATGGAGTGGGGTGGCGAAACGATTTTACGAAATCGACGGCGGTAATTGCATCGAATATCGGCCGGATACGGGAATGTCTGATAAGGGAAAGTACGTGGAGCCCACGTAGGACGGGCATTTCACAGGGTTGGTCCGAGCGGGATCGAACGGTTTTATCGGTTTTTAAAAAGCTGATAAATAATTGGCCGATTCAGAATCGATTTGTCATGTCGGATGAAATTGCCTGGTAAATGTTCGCCGCGGCGCGCGGGTGGAAATCGTGAAAGGCATCATGCGCTCGCGACGCGATCCGATGCCTGCCGGCCCGGTTCGTCGGCATTGCCGGTGTGGCGCGATTACGCATACAGTTCAGCGTAGGCCGCGTGCGCCGCGCGGCGCCGTCACTGAGGGGTGCCCTTGTTCTATTCGATCGTCGCGATCTTCGTCGGCGCCGGCCTCGGCGCGTTGCTGCGCTGGTTCCTGAGCCTCGCGCTCAACGCCTGTTTTCCCGCGGTGCCGCTCGGCACGCTCGCGTCGAACCTGATCGGCGGCTACGTGATCGGCGTGGCCGCCGTCGTGTTCACGGTCCGCGTCGGGTTGCCGCCCGAGTGGCGGCTGTTCGTGATCACCGGTTTTCTCGGCGGCCTCACGACGTTCTCGACCTATTCGGTCGAAGTGATGACGCACGCGCTCGAGGGCGAATTCGGATGGGCATTGGCGGTGGCTGCCCTACACTTGACTGGATCGTTCGCGCTGACGGCGCTCGGCATGTGGACCGCGCGCGCGTGGCTCGCGGCGGCCTGAGCGGGCCGCCATCGGAGGGAGCGATGGACAGAGTCTTGTTGCGCTTCTACGTGCACGAGCAGCATCGGCTGCACTGGAAGCCGCTGTGGGAGTGGCTATTGGAAGAGGCGAACCGGATGGGTGTCGCGGGCGGGTCCGCGTTTCGCGCGATGGCCGGTTTCGGCCAGCATCGCGTGCTGCACGAGGATCGCTTCTTCGAACTGCAGGGTTCGCTTGCGATCGAGGTCGAATTCGTCGTCACCGAGGACGAGGCGCAGCGGCTGCTCGAGCGGCTGTCGCGCGAGAAAGTGCGCGCGTGCTACGCGATGATGCCCGCGCGGTTCGGCGTGATCGACACGCTCGGCGCACCGCCGGCGCAGGGGCCGGCGGCGTAGGCCCATCGCGCCGGATCAGATGCCGAACATCGTCAGCGACACGGCGGCGCGCGTGACGATCATCAGCAGCACCTGCACGATCACGAACAGCAGGATCGGCGACAGGTCGATGCCGCCGAGGTTCGGGATCACACGGCGCAGCGGGTTCAGGAACGGCGCCGTGAGCTGGTAGAGGATCGGCATCGCCGGCGAGCGCGGGTTGAGCCACGACAGCAGCGCCATCAGGATCGTCATCCAGATCACGAGGTTGAGCGCCCACTTCACGACGGTGAGCAGCGCGACCACGACGAGCGTCGCGATCACGGCGGCCGGATCGAAGCCGGCCATGACGACCATCAACACGACGTAGACGAGCGCGGTGAGCAGCGCGGCGACGACGCTGGCCCAGTCGATGCCGCGTACGCCCGCGATCACGCGGCGCAGCGGCAGCACGAGCCAGTTGGTCGCCTGCAGCACGGCTTGCGTGACGGGGTTGTACGGCGGCACGCGGACGGCCTGCATCCAGACGCGCAGAATCAGCGCGGCGCCGAATAGCGTGAAGACGGTATTGAGCAGAAAACGGGCGATCTCGCCGAACATCGTTGGCATCCTTTTTATTACAGTCAGTAGCGTGCGGCCGCCAACGCCGGTTGGCGGCGCATCGGCCGACACCTTATCACGCCTCGTCTCGCGGCGGGGAGGGGTGCGCGGCCACGCGCGCGAGCGACGTTTCGACGGCTTCGGCCAGCGCCGGCAGCGATGCCGGCGGCGCCGCGCGCTTCGCCGCGAGTGCGATCGCGCGGCGCGTGAGCAGCGCATACAGCGCCGCGTGATCGCCGCCGCGCGCCTCGAGCAGCGCGAGCTGGCGCTCGACGATGCCCGTGTCGCCGCGCGATACCGGGCCGGCCAGCGCATTCGCGAGCCCCTTGTCGCGCGCGGTCTCGATCGTGCCGGCGAGCATCGGCAACAGCGCGCGCAGCGCGGCGTCCTCGTCGAAACCGAGGCCGCGCCACAGCTCGACCGCTTCCGACAGCCCGCACAGCGCGAAGCTCGCCGCGTAGTGGGCGGCCGCGTGATACAGCATCCGGCCGCCGGCCGGAATCGACAGCGGATGGCAGCCGAGTGCGGCGGCAAGTCGCAGCAGCGTCGCGTGCAGCGCACCTTCCGCTTCGATCGTGACCGAGCAGCCGTCGATGCGCGCGAGGTCGGCGTCGGTGCCGCCGAACAGATAGAGCGGATGGAAGCCGCCTGTGGCCGCGCCTTGCTGCTTCGCCGGATCGAGCAGCGTGACCGCCGACGCGCCGCTGCAATGGACGACCGCCTGGCCGGCGGCGCGCGATGGGTCGAAGCGCAGCGCCGCGGCGCTCGACGCGAGATGATCGTCGGGTGTCGTCACGAAGATCAGGTCGGCGGCGTCGGCCACCTGCTGCGGCGTGTCGACCGCGCGGCAGCCGTCGATGCGTGCGGCGAGGCCGGCGGCCGACGCAGGCGTGCGGCTCGCGATCGCGACGACCGGGAAGCCGGCCTGCGCGAAGCGCTGCGCGATACAGCGCGCGAGGCGGCCGGCGCCGATGAAGCCGAGGCGGGGTGTGTCGGGAAGCGGCATGGCAGCGGCGGTAAGCAAAAACGAGGCAGCCGCCAGTATCGCAGGAATGATGCCGGTGCCGTGGAAGGTCGGTTGCGGAGCCGCCGCACGTATGAATGACCGACAGGCGGCGCGATTCGGGCCGGCCGACGCTCGGCATGACGACCGCATCAGGATCGAGGAATCCGACCCCGAAACACCGCGTGCCCGTATCCCGCTTGAAATGTCGGCATCTCGTCTTTAATTTGTAATCGTTCATTACGTACGCGCGCCCCGTGCCCGCGACGGATCCGGTAAGACTGACCGGTCGTTGTGTGGCGGCCCGTCTCCTCGGACGGAATCGCGCGACCCGCAAGGGGCGCCGCCCGCACCGGGTGTCGCGCCACACGGCGGCTCCGGCCGCGTGCGATTGCAATTTGCAACAAATGCCCGATACGCGCGGGGCGGGTTTTCGCTACATTGCTTCCATGCGACGTGCATGCCCGCCGTTGCCGACAGGGAGCGCCTAAAATACCGCTCCAGCAGGAGAATCGAAGTGAAAAAGCTCATTCCGTTCATCGCCGCCGCCGCGCTGGGCCTGGGTGCCGCAAGCGCCGCGCAGGCTCACGTGTCGATCGGGGTCGGCATCGGTGTCCCGGTCGCGCCCGCTTATCCCGTCTATGCACCGCCGCCGCCCGTGTATTACGCGCCGCCGCCTCCGCCCGTCTACTACGCGCCGGCGCCGGCCTACTATGCGCCGCCGCCCGCCGTGGTCGTCGGCGGCTACTACGGTCGCCCGTACTGGCGCCACGGTTATGGCGGCTGGGGCCATCACGGCTACTGGCGTCGCTGATTCGCCCCGCGCGGCCTGACCGCGCATGGCGAAACGGCGCAACGTCCCGCGAGGGGCGCTGCGCCGTTTTTCATTGGGGCCGCCGTTACGTGCGTGGCTGCGCGCGGCGCCGCCGCGATTACGCCGCGTGCACGATCAGGTCGCGGTAGCCGCCGACGATCACGCTGTACGAAAAGTACGCGAACAGCAGCGCCGACGCGACATGGCAAGCGCGCATCAGCCCGGCGCCCGCGCGCTTGCGGCCCTGGCTCGCGAGCGTGCACATGAAGAGCGTCCACGCGAGGCCGCCGAGGAAAAAGCCCGTCAGGAACACCGACGCGGTGGCGGGAGTGGTCGCACCGGCTTTCGCGATCAGCGCGCCGCCGACCGCCGCGAACCACAGGATCGCGCTCGGCGACGACATCGCGAGCAGCATCCCGCGCATGAAACTGCGCCGCGCGCTTGCCCGCGGCGGAAGCGGGGCGTCCGCATCGTCGTCGGCCGCTTTGGCGGGCGCGAGCGCTTCGCGCGCCATCTTCCACGTGAGGAACAGCAGCACCGCGCCGCCGCCGATCCATACGATCCAGCGCACGGGTTCGAACTGCAGCAGCACGGCCATTCCCGCGAGCGCGAGCGCCGCGTACACGAGATCGCCGACGCACGATCCGACGCCGAGCCAGAAGCCCGGCCGGAAGCCGTGCGACAGCGTCAGCGACAGCATCGCGACATTGACGAGGCCGATGTCGAGACACAGCGACAGCGACAGAAAGAATCCGTCGGACAGCATGGAGGCGGGTGGAAAGCTCATCTTCTGGGTGCGTGCGACGATTGCGATGCGCGGGCCGGCGGGCGCCGGCCGCGTGGCGTCAGAGGCCGATCTCCTGCCACAGCCGGTCGACGCGGGCCTTCACGGCCGCATCCATCTCGATCGGGCGGCCCCATTCGCGGCTGGTTTCGCCCGGCCACTTGTTGGTCGCGTCGAGCCCCATCTTCGAGCCGAGTCCGGCCACCGGCGACGCGAAGTCCAGATAGTCGATCGGCGTGCTGTCCACCATCACCGTGTCGCGTACGGGGTCGACGCGCGTCGTGATCGCCCAGATCACTTCCTTCCAGTCGCGGATGTTCACGTCCTCGTCGACGACCACGATGAACTTCGTATACATGAACTGCCGCAGGAAGCTCCACACGCCGAACATCACGCGTTTCGCGTGGCCCGCGTAGCTCTTCTTCATCTGGACGATGGCCATCCGGTAGCTGCAGCCTTCGGGGGGCAGGTAGAAGTCGGTGATTTCCGTGAACTGCTTCTGCAGCAGCGGCACGAACACCTCGTTGAGCGCGACGCCGAGCACCGCGGGCTCGTCGGGCGGCTTGCCCGTGTAGGTCGAGTGGTAGATCGCGTCGCGACGCATCGTGATGCGCTCGACGGTGAACACCGGAAACCACTCCTGCTCGTTGTAATAGCCGGTGTGGTCGCCGTACGGCCCTTCGAGCGCGTGCTCGTACGCGGTCGCCGCATTGCCGGCCGGCCGCGGCGGTGCGCCGGCCGGAGCGGGGGCAGGGGCGCCTTCCTGCGGATGAATGAAGCCTTCGAGCACGATCTCCGCGCGCGCCGGCACCTGCAGCGTGTCGACGCCCGGCGTCAGGCACTTCGCGAGCTCCGTGCGGCTGCCGCGCAGCAGGCCGGCGAACTGATACTCGGACAGCGAATCGGGCACGGGCGTCACCGCGCCGAGCGTCGTGGCCGGATCGGCGCCGAGCACGACCGCGACCGGATACGGCTTGCCGGGATTGCGCAGCGCGAACTCGCGGAAGTCGAGCGCGCCGCCGCGATGCGCGAGCCAGCGCATGATCAGCTTGTTGCGGCCGATCAGCTGCTGCCGGTAGATGCCGAGGTTCTGGCGCGCCTTGTTCGGCCCGCGCGTCACCGTCAGGCCCCACGTGACGAGCGGCCCCGCATCGCCGGGCCAGCAGGTCTGGATCGGCAGCTTGTTCAGGTCGACGTCGGCGCCTTCCCAGACGATCTCCTGGCACGGCGGCGACGACACCGACTTCGGCGCCATGTCCCACACCGCCTTCGCGAGCGACAGCAGCTTGCCGGCGTCCTTCAGGCTCTTCGGCGGATCGGGTTCCTTCAGCGCGGACAGCAGGCGCCCGAGATCGCGCAACGAACCGAGCGCGGCATCGTCGCCCGCATCGACGCCCATCCCGAGCGCGACGCGGCGCGGCGTGCCGAACAGGTTGCCGAGCACCGGGAATGCATTGCCGGGCGGCGCGTTGAACAGCAGCGCCGGGCCGCCGGCGCGCAGCACGCGGTCGCACAGCTCGGTCATTTCGAGCACGGGCGACACGGGCTGCGTGACGCGCCGCAGTTCGCCGAGCGCCTCGAGGCGCTGAATGAAATCGCGTAAGTCTTTGTATTTCATGAAGAAGGTCCGGGCCACCCGCATGAGTGGGCAGCGATGGGCGGGGCAGCGGCCGGCTGCGACCCCGAATTGACCGACGATTTTACCCCGTGCAGCCGTGCGGCCGCCCCGGCGGAGAAAAAGTCGACCGCGCGCAAACCCCCTACGGCACGGGGCTTGCGTTCTGAAGAGGGGTTTTAAATTACTTTTTGTTATAGATTTGAGTTTTTATAGTGTTGACGATCTATAAAACCCTGCTAGAATCCGCTCACATTGGTTGCAGGGTAAAAGGCTTCGAGCCGCCAATCACCGATCTTTGACGCAGCGCGTCACCGTCCGCCGAATCCTGCACGGCGTCTTCGACGGCCTTTGTCGTAGTCCCAGCCAGCGCCACCAGACGCTGGTTTTTTGCGTGGGTGCCACCGCGTATGCCCGTCTCGCCCAGTGTGTGCGAAGGCGCCGGCCTTCTTACACCGTGGCCTCGAACGGTACTTATACCGTTTCCCCGATGCTTGCGCGTCCCAACCAAGGCGTGCGGCGTCGTGATTCCGCGGCGCGTTTTCTGTCTCGCCTTCGAGCTGAGCGAGCCGCACGAGTCATGTTCATGGGAGATGATCTGAATGAACGCTTGGTTATCGTGGCGTCCCACTGAGCAGCATGCGCAAATCGTGCGCAACTTGCTGCGTCGCGGGACGCGTGTCAGTCACCATCTATTCAGCGTTGTCGGCTGTTTCGCCGTCGCGGTTGCGCTTGCACTGTGGCTGCTGCCAACCGTCCGCGGCACGCTCGCCGCGAAGCTGATGCCGGTCGTATCCGCGGCCGTGCAGGCCGGCCCGGCCCGTCTGCTGTCCGGCCATCCGCTGCCGAACTTCGCGCCAGCCGGTGTGCAGCCGCAGCAGGAAGACAATCCCGAAACGGATACGCTTGCGGTCGGCCTCGATGTCGCACCGGAAGCTGCCGCGCAGGGCGCCCAGGGCGATGCGTCCGATCCGGCCCGCACCGGCCCGTCGCCGGTCGCGCTGGCCAAGCTGATTCCGATTCAGCGGGTGGCGGCCGATGCGCGCGACGATCGCGCGCTCGCGTCGAACCGCGAACAGGCGCTCGTCGCCACCTACCTGTCGCGCCGTTACCGCGTCGCGCAGGAGCCGCTCGGTCAGCTCGTCAAGGCAGCGTTCCAGACCGGCCGCGACGTTGGCCTCGATCCGCTGCTGCTGCTGTCCGTGATGGCGATCGAATCGGGCTTCAACCCGTACGCCGAAAGCGGCGTCGGCGCGAAGGGTCTGATGCAGGTCATGTCGAAGGTCCACTCCGACAAATTCGAGTACTTCGGCGGTACCGACACCGCGCTGCAGCCGCTCGCGAACCTGCAGGTCGGCGCGCTGGTGCTGAAGGACTGCATCGCGCGCGGCGGCTCGCTCGCGAACGGCCTGCGTCTGTACAACGGCTCGACGAACCCCGACGACAATGGCTACGGCTCGAAGGTGATGGCCGAGCGCGCCCGGCTGCGCGACGTCGCGCGTGGCCGCAACGTGCCGATCAATGCACCGCAGGCGCCTGCGCAGCCCGCGAAGCCGATCGTCACCGCCGCTGCCGTGACGGCCGCGGCAGGCGGCGCGAAGCGCGTACATGCGACGCTCGACGGCACGACGTCGGTCAAGGCGGCGCCGAAGGAAGCGGCTTCGCAGGACGACGCGAGCGTCGATACCGCGAAGCAGTCGCGCGGCGATCATTCGGAGCTCGGCGCGTAACGCGTCACGCCCGCTGTGCGGCTGCGGCCGGCAGGACATGAAAAAGGCACCCGATTCTGAACTGCACCCCAAAAGTTGGACACCCGTCCAACCTTTGGGGTGTTTTTCATGACGAAGTACAACGAGCAGTTCAAGCAACGCATCGTTGACGAGTATTTTTCCGGTGGAATTGGCATCCAGTCCCTGGCTGCCCGGCACGGCGTGGGGCGTACGGTGATCCGGCGCTGGGTGGCAAGTTACAGGGAGCATGGCAACGCGGGGTTGCGCAAGAAACACGTTTGCTACGATGCTGAGTTCAAGCTATCGGTACTGCAGCGCATGTGGCGAGACGAGTTGTCATACGGCCAGGTGTCGGCCTTGTTCGACATTCGTGGCGCGGGCTGCGTCGCCGGCTGGGAGCGCCTGTATCATGAGGGCGGTATCGATGCACTGTCCCCTCGCCGACGAGGGCGCCCCCGAAAGATGGCCACTTCACTTCCGCCCAAACCCACTGAAACCGGCTCACCGGATGAACGCACACGCGAGGAATTGCTCAAGGAAAACGAGTATCTGCGTGCGGAGGTGGCCTACCTAAAAAAGCTCGATGCGCTGCTGGCGAAGAAGCAGGCAGCGCAAAAGAAAAAGCGCAAATAGTGCGCGAGCTTAGGCAACACCATCCGGTAGCGGCACTTCTGAAGGCGGCCGGTCTGGCGCGCAGCACGTTCTATTACCAACTCGGGACGCTGAACGTTGGCGATCGCCATGCCGATCTCAAGGCGAGGATCCGGGCGGTGTTCGACCATCACAAGGGCCGCTACGGCTATCGACGCGTCACGGCTGCGATTCGGCAAACCGGGCATCTCGTCAACCACAAGGCTGTGCAGCGGCTGATGCAGCAATTGCAGCTGAAGTCCCTGCTGCGCCCGAAGAAATATCGTTCGTGGCGAGGTGAGGTCGGCAAAGTCGCGCCCAACCTGTTGCAACGTCAGTTCAGCGCCACGCAGGCCAACCAGAAGTGGGTAACGGATGTGACGGAATTCAACGTCGGCGGGCAGAAGCTGTATCTGTCGCCGGTAATGGATCTGTACAACGGCGAGATCGTGGCCTACCAGATGGACCGACGCCCAAGCTTCGAGCTGGTCAGCAGCATGCTGAAGAAGGCATTGGCCAAACTCAAACGCACGGACAGACCGTTATTGCATTCGGACCAAGGCTGGCAATACCGAATGCCGGCGTTTCGTCGGCAATTGAAGCGACGCAAGCTGACTCAAAGCATGTCGCGCAAGGGGAACTGCCTCGACAATGCTGCGATGGAAAGCTTCTTCGGCACGCTCAAGTCCGAGTGCTACAAGGGACATCGCTTCACTTGCGTGGAGCATTTGCGCGACACGCTCGAGCGCTACATCCACTACTACAACCACGAACGCATCAAGCTCAAGTTGAAAGGGCTGAGTCCCGTGCAATACAGGACTCAGCCCTTGGGCGCCTAGCCTTTAACTGTCCAACTTTGCGGGGTCAGTTCATTCGGGTGCCTTTTCGTTTTGCGGTAGCGAAGCGGCCGCTGCGCCGGCCGCGGCGTCAGTGTCGACCGAACAGCGTCGCGAGCCGGTCGACGGCCTCTTCGAGCCGCGAGTAGGCCGTCGCATAGGAGAGGCGGATATAGTCGCGCGGCGCATGGACACCGAAGTCCATGCCCGGCACCAGCACCACGCCCGCATCGTGCAGCATCGCCTGCGTGAGCGCGGCGCTGTCGCCGGCCGCCGGGTGCGCGACGCCGCCGCAATGCGCATACACGTAGAACGCGCCGTCCGGCATCACCGGCACCGTGAAGCCGAGCCGCTCGAGCGCCGGTGCGATGAAATCGCGGCGGCGCTTGAATTCGAGCCGGCGTGTTTCGTAGATGTCGAGCGTCGCGGGTTCGAAGCAGGCGAGCGCCGCATGCTGCGCGAGTGCGGACGGGCAGATGAACAGGTTCTGCGACAGCTTCTCGAACGTGCCGACGAGCGCGGGCGGCACGACGAGCCAGCCGAGCCGCCAGCCCGTCATGCTGAAATACTTCGAGAAGCTGTTCACGGTGATCACGTCGTCGCCGAACGACAGCGCCGACACGGGCGCGGCGTCGTAGCTGAGCCCCTGGTAGATCTCGTCGACGATCGTGAAGCCGCCGCGTGCGCGTACCGCTTCGACGATTCGCTTGAGTTCGTCCGGTTCGAGCGACGTGCCGGTCGGGTTCGACGGCGACGCGAGCAGCACGCCGCGCGTGCGCGCGTTCCAGTGCGTGCGGACGTCGTTTTCGGTGAGCTGGAAGCGCGCGTCCGGGCCGCTCGGCACGAGCACCGGGCGACCTTCGGCCGCCGCGACGAAGTGCCGGTTGCACGGGTATGACGGGTCGGGCATCAGCACTTCGTCGTCGCGACCGACCAGCGCGAGGCACGCGAGCAGCAGCGCGGCCGATGCGCCGGCCGTCACGACGATCCGCTCCGGGCCGATCGTGAGGCCGTATGCACGTGCATAGTGCGCGGCGATCGCCTCGCGCAGCGGCGTAATGCCGAGCGCGCTCGTGTACTGCGTGACGCCACGGCGCAGCGCAGCCGTGGCGGCCTCGACAACCGGCTCCGGCGCGGTGAAATCCGGTTCGCCGATGCCCATGTGGATAACATCGCGCCCCAAGGACTCGAGCCGCTGTGCCTCCTTCATCAGTTCCATCACGTAGAAGGGCTGGATCGCGTCGACGCGTGCGGCGAGCGTGACGAGCGAATCGGCGGTGGTATTCATCGGCGGGCAGGGCGGGGAGAAAAGAATGAAAAACGGGCGCTTGCGCGCCCGTGGACCAACCAACGGTATCAGCCGTTGCGACGCGCCTGCGTTTCGGCGGGGCGCAGCTTCGCGGCCAGCTTGTCGAGCACGCCGTTCACGTACTTGTAGCCGTCGGAGCCGCCGAACGTCTTCGCGAGTTCGACGGCTTCGTTGATGATCACGCGGTACGGCGTTTCGACGTGGTGCGTGAGCTCGAACGTCGCGATCAGCAGCACCGCGCGTTCGACCGGCGACAGCTGATCGATCGGACGGTCCAGCGACGGCGCCAGCGCGTCGACGAGCGTCGCATGCTCGCGGATCACGCCGTGCAGGATCGCTTCCAGCAGTTCCTTGTCAGCCTTGTCGTAACCGAGCGCGCCGCGCAGTTGCGCGTCGATCTCGCCGGAGGGCGCGTTCGACAGCAGCCACTGGTACAGCCCCTGCGTCGCCAGCTCGCGCGATTGTCGGCGGGCGCTCTTCTTCATGCGCGCTCCTCTTCGTCGTCTTCGTCTTCCTCTTCGTCCTCGTCGTCGCCGAGCTGGTCGAGGGCCATCGTCAGGTTGGCCATCTCGACGGCGACGCGTGCGGCGTCACGACCCTTTTCGGTCATGCGCGCGACGGCCTGCTCGTCGGTTTCGGTCGTCAGGACCGCGTTCGCGATCGGCAGGTTGAAATCGAGACCGATGCGGGTGATGCCCGCGCCGCTCTCGTTCGACACGAGTTCGAAGTGGTAGGTCTCGCCGCGGATCACCGCGCCGAGCGCGATCAGCGCGTCGAACTGGCCACTTTCGGCGAGCTTCTGCAGCGCGAGCGGGATTTCCAGCGCGCCGGGCACCGACACGAGCAGCACGTCTTCACCGGTGACGCCGAGGCGCTCCAGTTCTTCGACGCACGCGTCGGCGAGGCCGTTGCACACGGGTTCGTTGAAGCGCGATTGCACGATGCCGATACGCAGGCCGTCGCCTTCGAGATTCGGTTGGTATTGTCCGATTTCCATGATCTGGTCCGTGGTGTGGATGAACGGTTGTAGGGCGAAAGCGCCGTGGCGGGTTACGCGTGGGACGCCGGGCAGGACGTGGCTTCGCCGCCGGGCATCGGGATGAAGCCCGTGACTTCGAGGCCGTAGCCGGACATGCTGCCCAGCTTGCGCGGATTCGACAGCACCTGCATCTTGCCGACGCCGACATCGCGCAGGATCTGCGCGCCGATGCCGAACGTCTTGAAATCGACCGGCCGGCGCTTGAGCGCAGCGGCCTTTTCTTCCTCGTCGAACGCCTTGAAGACGTCGATCAGGTGTTCCTTCGTGTCGCCGCAGTTGAGCAGCACGATCACGCCGAGGTCGCGTGCGGCGATCTCGCGCATCGCCGCGTCGAGCGTCCACGAGTGGGTCGACACGCCCGTCTCGAGCAGATCGAGCACCGACAGCGGCTCGTGCACGCGCGCCGGCGTGTCGACGTCGGGCGACGGCGTGCCGCGCACCAGCGCGATGTGCGGCGAGCCGCTCGGCTGGTCGCGGTACAGCACCGCGCGGAACGTGCCGTGCGCGGTCTGCATCGTGCGCTCGGCGATCCGCTCGATGATCGACTCGGTGCGGCTGCGGTACTGGATCAGATCGGCGATCGTGCCGATCTTCAGGTTGTGTTCCTTCGCGAATTCGATCAGGTCGGGCAGGCGCGCCATCGTGCCGTCGTCCTTGATCACCTCGCAGATCACCGCAGCCGGCGTGAGGCCCGCGAGCGCCGTGAAGTCGCAGCCGGCTTCGGTGTGGCCCGCGCGCACGAGCACGCCGCCCGGTTGCGCCATGATCGGGAACACGTGGCCCGGCTGCACGATGTGCTCGGGGCGCACGTCGTGCGCGACCGCCGTGGCGATCGTGTGCGCGCGGTCGGCGGCCGAGATGCCGGTCGTCACGCCTTCGGCCGCTTCGATGCTGACCGTGAACGCGGTGCCGTACTGCGTGCCGTTGCGGTAGGTCATCAGCGGCAGGTGCAACTGCTTGCAGCGTTCCTGCGTCAACGTCAGACAAATCAGGCCGCGGCCGTACTTGGCCATGAAGTTGATCGCTTCCGGCGTGACGAATTCGGCGGCGATCACGAGGTCGCCCTCGTTTTCGCGGTCTTCTTCGTCGACCAGGATCACCATCCGGCCGGCTTTCAGCTCGGCGATGATGTCGAGCGTGGAGGCGAGCGTCATAAGGGGGCGAGAAAGAGGAAAGTGCGTATTTTACGCCAGCCGGACGGCGTTTCGGCTGGCGCGGGCCGCGCGGGGCCGGCGAGCCTGCCGGAAAGCGGTGCGGCCGGCCCGTGAAGCAGGCCTGCCCGGACTGCCCCTGCCGCGCTGGCGGGCGGCCATGGGGCGCTCCGGGCCCGGCCGCGCGTCACGCGTGGTCGTTGCGGCCGCCGAGGTAGTCCAGCTTGCCGAGTTCGACGCCGCTGTGGCGCAGGATGTCGTACGCGGTCGTCACGTGGAAGAAGAAATTGGGCAGCACGAAGTTCAGCAGGTACGACTGGCCGGTGAACTCGATCGGGCCGACGCGCATCTTCAGCACGATCTGGCGCGCCTCGCTGCCGTCGATCTGCGCGGCATCGAAGCTTTTCAGATAGTCGATCGTCTTCTGGATGCGCGCATACAGTTCGTCGAAGGTTTGCTCGACATCCGGGTAGCTCGGGATCTCGGCGCCGGCGAGCCGCGCGGCGCAGCCCTTGGCCGTGTCGGTCGCGATGTAGACCTGGCGGACGAGCGGCAGCATGTCCGGATAAAGGCGTGCGCCGATGAACACCGACGGATCGATCTGCTTCTCGGCCGCATGCGCCTGCGCCTTGCCGAGGATGTGCTGCAGGTTGGTGAGACCGCGGATCAGGACGGGCAGCGAAGCCTGGTACATCGAGATGGACATGGGGACGACTCCAATGGGAAGAATGGCGGCCGCTACGCGGCGCGTCGTACGTGGCGGCATGGGAACCGCTGTCGACGCATCTTAGCGCGGCGGCATGACCCGTGCGCGTCGTTGGCCGTTCGGCCAGGTGTCGGCTTGCTGGACGGCCAACGAGCGAACGCGATCGCGACGCTGTCGCTTGGGATGGCCGACGGGGCGGCCCAGCACGAAGTAGGGCGGGAGCAACGCTCGGCGGAGCGATGGGGCTGCGGCGACGCCCGGACAATGCCGGGCCGAACCGTCAGCCGTCGTTACATATATGGGACCGAACTGCCCGATCAGTCCTGCTGGACGCCCTGCGCCGCCGACAGCATCCGCTCCACGTACCGCGCGATCATGTCGACTTCGAGGTTGACCTTGTCGCCGGTCTTCACGTGACGCAGCGTCGTGACTTCGACCGTATGCGGAATCAGGTTGATCGAGAATTCGCAGCCGTCCGCGCGATCGTCGACCGCATTGACGGTCAGGCTCACGCCGTTCACCGTGATCGAGCCCTTGTACGCGAGATAGCGGCCGAGCTCGCGCGGCGCGACGATTCGCAGTTCGTGCGACTCGCCGACCGGCGCGAAGCGCGTGACGGCGCCGAGGCCGTCCACATGGCCCGACACGATATGCCCGCCGAGGCGGTCGTGCGCGCGCAGCGCCTTCTCCAGGTTCACTTCGCCGGGCTGCGCGAGACCGACCGTCCGGTTCAGGCTTTCGCGCGACACGTCGACGTCGAACGTGGTGTCGGTCTTCTCGATCACCGTCATGCACGCACCCTGGATCGCGATGCTGTCGCCGAGCGCGACATCCGCCAGGTCGAGCCCGCCGGCCTGCACGGTCAGGCGCACGCCGGCTTCGGCCGACGTGCCGAGCGCGGCGATCGATTCGATGCGGCCGACGGCCGCGACAATTCCGGTAAACATCGTGACGATCCCGTTCAGTGAGAGGCGTCGGGCGGCGTGAGCCGCGCGAGGATCCGCAAGTCGTCGCCGATCCGCTCGAACCCGTGGAACGACAGCCGGGTGCGCGCATCGAGGCTGGCCGGCGCGGCGAGATCGAACATGCCGGCCGCGTCGGCGCCCAGCAGGCTCGGCGCCAGATAGACCAGCAATTCGTCGACGCACCGCTCGCGCAGCAGCGAACCGTTCAGCTTGTGGCCGGCCTCCACGTGCAGTTCGTTCGCGCCGCGCGCGCCGAGCGCGGCCAGCATCGCGGGCAGGTCGACCTTGCCGTGCGCATTCGCGAGCGGCACGATTTCCGCGCCGCGCGACCTCAGCACGTTCGCGCGGACTTCGCCGGCGGCGTCGAGCCGGCCGCAGAAAATCAGCAGCGGCGCGCCTTCGAGCAGCCGCGCGTCGAGCGGCAGGTCGAGGCGGCTGTCCACCAGGATGCGTTGCGGCTGACGCGGCGTGTCGATGCCGCGCACGGTCAGCAACGGATTGTCCTCGCGCACCGTGCCGATGCCGGTGAGGATCGCGCACGCGCGTGCGCGCCACGCGTGCCCGTCGAGGCGCGCGGCCTCGCCGGTGATCCACTGGCTTTCGCCGGACGGCAGCGCGGTGCGGCCGTCGAGCGACGCGGCGGTCTTCATCCGCACCCACGGGCGGCCGCGCGTCATCCGCGACACGAAGCCGATGTTCAGCTCGCCGGCCTCGTGCGCGAGCAGCCCGCAGCGCACGTCGATACCCGCGTCGCGCAGCATCCCGAGGCCGCGCCCCGACACCTGCGGGTTCGGGTCTTCCATCGCGGCGACGACTTTCGCGACGCGCGCGTCGATCAGCGCGTTCGCGCACGGCGGCGTGCGGCCGAAATGGCTGCACGGTTCGAGCGTCACGTAGACGGTCGAGCCCGCGACGTCGTAGCCGCGTGAGCGCGCGTCCTTCAGCGCCTGCACTTCCGCGTGATCCTGGCCGGCCGGCTGCGTGAAGCCTTCGCCGATCACGTCGCCGTCCTTGACGATCACGCAGCCGACGCGCGGATTCGGCGCGGTCGTGTACATGCCGTGCGCGGCGAGCGCGAGCGCGCGCTGCATGTGGGCGAAATCGGTATCCGAGAACATGCGCGCGGCCCCGGGTCAGGCGGCGAGTGCCGCGAACGCGCGGCGCGCGGCCGCGAGCGTCGCGTCGATCACCGCATCGTCGTGTGTGCTCGACACGAAGCCGGCTTCGTATGCGGACGGCGCGAAGTACACGCCCTCGTCGAGCATCAGGTGGAAGAAGCGGTTGAAGCGCGCGATGTCGCTCTTCGTGACTTCCGCGAAGCTGCCCGGCACGCGCTCGGCGAAGTACAGGCCGAACATCGCGCCGATCGAATCGGCCGCGAACGGTACGCCGGCCGCGCGCGCTTGCGCCGCGAGGCCGTCGGCGAGCCGCTTCGTCTGCGCGGTGAGCGCGTCGTAGAAACCCGGCGCCTGGATCAGTTGCAGCGTCTTCAGGCCCGCGGCGACCGCGATCGGGTTGCCCGACAGCGTGCCGGCCTGGTACACGCCGCCGAGCGGCGCGAGGTGGGCCATGATGTCGCGGCGGCCGCCGAACGCGGCGGCCGGCATCCCGCCGCCGATCACCTTGCCGAGGCAGGTGAGGTCGGCCGCGATGCCGTAGTACGCCTGCGCGCCGCCGAGCGCGACGCGGAACCCGCACATCACCTCGTCGAAGATCAGCACGGCGCCGTGCTTCGTGCACAGCGCGCGCAGCGCGCCCAGGAATTCGGGCGTGCCGCGTACGAGATTCATGTTGCCGGCGACCGGCTCGACGATCACCGCGGCGATCTCGTCGCCGAATGCGCCGAACGCTTCCTCGAGCGCGGCGACGTTGTTGTATGCGAGGACGGTCGTGTGCTTCGCGATGTCGGCGGGCACGCCGGCCGAGGTCGGGTTGCCGAACGTCAGCAGGCCCGAGCCGGCCTTGACGAGCAGGCTGTCCGCGTGGCCGTGGTAGCAGCCCTCGAACTTGACGATGCGGCTGCGGCCCGTGAAGCCGCGCGCGAGACGCAGCGCGCTCATCGTGGCCTCGGTGCCGCTCGACACCATCCGCACCTGCTCGATCGACGGCACGAGCTTGCAGATTTCCTCGGCGATCTCGATTTCCGCTTCGGTCGGCGCGCCGAACGAGAAGCCGTCGGCGAGCACGTTCTGCACGGCCGACAGCACTTCCGGATGGACGTGGCCGACGATCATCGGGCCCCACGAGCCGATGTAGTCGATGTACTGCTTGCCGTCGGCATCCCAGAAATACGGGCCTTGCGCGCGCGCGACGAAGCGCGGCGTGCCGCCGACCGACCGGAACGCGCGCACCGGCGAGTTGACGCCGCCCGGAATGGTCTTCTGGGCGCGTTCGAAGAGAAGCTGATTGTTGGACATGAGCGAAACCTGCGAGAGAAGGGCGCGGGGGCCGGTGCACGGGCCGCGGCGCCTGGGCGGAACGATCGTCCGATTGTACCGGAGACGCGCGCGGCAAGCCCGCCGGCCGGTCTGCGGCCTTTCGGCGCGCGGCATCGGCCGGCCGGAAAGGCGCGCGTGATGCGACCCGGTTTCCGCTTATCGCGGCGGCTTGCGCTTGCCGGTCAGTTCGGCCCAGCGCTTTTCGAGCGGGCCTTCGACCATCGGCTTGATCGACGTGCCGGAGCTCTGCGCATCCCAGGTCTGGACCGAATACGGATGGACGCGCAGCGCGTCGCGCGCGATCACGACGTCCTGATGCGCATCGACCAGCCAGTCGTACACGAAGTCGATGCACAGCCGGTAGCCGCGCTTCGTCGACGGATCGGGCACCTCGTACGGCGCGCGCGTCACGTAGCCGGAGCCGAACACGCCCTTCGGTTCCTTCGCGACGCGGTGCAGGAACACGCGGTCGCCCGGCAGGATGCCGCGCGCGAAGCCGCAGCCCCACACGTCATGCACGGCCTCGCCGGCCTTCACGCGCGCGGCGACGTCGGGCAGCTCGGGCCACGGCCATTTCTTGGGGCTCCAGATCAGCAGGAAAGCGGTCATCGGGTGGGTCGTACGTCGAATGGTCAGACGAGAGTGGCAAGCAGCAGCAAGCTTAATCGAATCGGCCCGCGCGTTTGTTCCGCGCATGACGAGCATGGGTGTTTCGCGGCGTGCCGCCGCACGCGGCCCAAGGCACGCAAAAAAGTTGCGCGTACAATCATGAGCCTGAACGCGTCGCTTGCGGCGCGGTTTCCCGTCTTCACCGCCACGCGCGCCCCGATGCGCGCGGGCTCCCATTCCGGATACCCATGTCTCACGTCGTCCGGCGCCGGCCCGATGCCCGGCTGATCCTGTTGCTCGGCGCGCTCGCGGCCTGCGGGCCGATCGCCACCGACATGTACCTGCCGAGCCTGCCGTCGATCGCCGACAGCTTCTCCGTCAGCGCCGGCGCCGCGCAGCGCACGCTGACGAGCTTCATGGCCGGCTTCTCGATCGGCATGCTGCTGTACGGCCCGCTGTCCGATACGTGGGGCCGCCGCCCCGTGTTGCTCGGCGGCATTGCGCTGTTCACGCTCGCGAGCATCGGCTGCTTCGTGTCGGGTTCGATCGACATGCTGATCGTCGTGCGTTTCCTGCAGGCGCTCGGCGCCGGCGCCGCGTCGGTGCTCGCGCGTGCGATCGCGCGCGACGCGCACGAGCCGAGCGATGCGGCGAAGGTGCTGTCGATGGTCGCGATCGTCACCGCGGTCGGGCCGCTGCTCGCGCCGCTGATCGGCGGCCAGATCCTGCGTTTCTCCGGGTGGCGCGGCGTGTTCGTCGTGCTGGCCGTGTTCGGCGCGATCTGTGCGACGACCGCGTACCTGCGCGTGCCCGAAACCTGGCCGAAGGAGCGGCGCAAGAGCGCGGCCGTGCTCGCGTCGTTCGCGTCGTACGGGCGCATCCTGTCCGACCCTGTCGCATGGGGGCACATGCTGTGCGGCGGGATGGCGTTCGCGTCGATGTTCTCGTACATCACCGCGACGCCGTTCGTGTACATCGAGTATTTCCACGTGTCGCCGCAGCACTACGGGCTACTGTTCGGCCTGAACGTCGTCGGGATCATGATCGGCAACTTCGCGAACACGCGGCTCGTCGGCCGCATCGGCTCGCTGCGCATCATCTCGGCCGCGTCGCTCGTGAGCTGCATCGCGTCGCTCGCGGTCGCGTTCGTCGCGCTGACGGGGTTGGGGGGGCTGTGGTCGATCGTCGTGTGCCTGTTCTTCGTCGTCGGCGTGGTCGGGATCCTGTCCGCGAACTGCACGACCGACCTGATGCACCGCTATCCGCACAACGCGGGCGCGTCGGCGGCAGTGTTCGGCGCGATGCAGCTGGCGCTCGGTGCGCTCGCGAGCGTCGCGATCGGCGCGCTCGCGGACGGCACGCCGTTCGCGATGGGCGTGACGATCGGCGTTACCGGCGTGTTGTGTTTCGTCGGGCGTTATCTGGTGCTGCGCTGGCACGGACGGCCGGTGAAGGCGGGTGCCTGAGCGGCGTGACGGAACTGACGGAGGGCGCGAGTATGTCGATGATGTTCGCCCAAGCGACAACCTGAGCGAACACCATGCCGATGTAACCCGGCCAGCGATGCGGGGCAAGCATTGGGTTATTTCCGTGTCCGCATCACTTGGACCGGTCTGACGAGCGATTGTCGAGTCGATAGCTGCGCTTCGGGTTGATCACGAATCGCCTGACTTCGGTCTCGAGTTCCTGGCTGTGATACAGATCCAGGCATTTCAAAAAATCAAACCTCACGCCCTTGATTTCGGACTCGACGACCGGATTGCGATAGTCGCGTGCAAGAAAACGATTGACCAGCGATTTGCCCGCGTCGGGGTTCCGTTCCAGATCGAAGTCGGTCCAATCCATTAGTGCACTGGCGCTGCTTCCCGCGTCCATCGCAGCGGACGGCTCATTCCGATAAGCGGTCGCGACGCATTCGGCGAGCACCATGTCCTTGTAGTTCCGGGCGTAGGTTCGGGCGCCGGCTTGTGGCGACGACGTATCCATGGCGTGGCTGGGTTGTGCCGCGAACATCAGGGCCCAGAACATCACACACCGGAGCAGTGGATTTTGTCTGATGGCAGACTCCAGAGGTATGCACAGATCCAACGCATCGCCTAAAAGATGAACCGGCTATGTGGCTAGGAGCAATCAGCGCGGTAGGCTTTCCAAGCGCTGATTGCTCCACTCTCCATCCAAAATAGCCTGATAGAGCATGCCTAGAGTCAGTGGTACTTTGTCATATTTTTCTCGGCGTTTTCTGGAGAAAGCCATCCGCGCCACTTCAATCAGGCTAAAGCCCTCTCCTGAGAAGTAGCGATTGAACTCAAAATCTCCAACTTGCACTGGAAATTTATCGAAGAAGCGCTCCATAAACTCGACCGCATCGTCGCCAGTGATATCCAAATCGCCCTCGACGGCATGATCTTTTGTGAGAATTTTTTGGGGACTAACACCGGTCTCCCTTCTCACAAAATCCTCAAACTCGTTCCACGTAAACTGGCTCATCAGAACACCTTGTCCTCAGGCTTAACAAGCGCGTTATAGCGCGACACGGAACGAATGCTGATCATCATGACATCCTTGGCAGCAATGACCCACCCAACGACAGGAACTGCGCGCCCAACGAAAACCCCCAATGTCTGCGCGTAGGTGCGGCCGAGTGTTTGCGGTGAAGACGGGCCCTTGTCTGCACGACTCGGGTTTGCCAATAGCATGAGCGCGCAAACATCGAGTACGGTAGCTTGTTGACGAGAGATCCATGACCGGTAACCCAAATACCGCATTTATTCCCGGTCGACATGTTTCCTTCCCGCGGGATTGAACCGGGGTTTCCAGATGACGTTCGATGTGCCGATAGGCAACTTTCCAGAGCAGGTTCCTTAATGTGCTTGCATCCAACTCAAAAGTCTCCGCCAGATTCCCTTTTGGCCGGGCGGCTCTTCGCGATTTTTATCGGAAGAAAGGTAGTCGAATATAAAATTCGAAATTCCTTCTATTGTAGGTGGGCAGTCTGGGTTGTTTATTGTTGGCATGTTGAAGTGTCGAAACACTGCTAACAAGAATAAGGAGATGTCGTCGTGATATATCTTAAAATCGTCAAGGACGTTCGTGTTTTTTGACACTTCGCTTCGGTCAATGAATGCAACTTCCCTGACGAAAATTTCAATCACCGTTTCAATTATTTCTTGTTTCGAGGGGCGTGTTTGAGATTTGGTTTCCATGTCTTGCATCATACGCGCACTTTCCTATGAGGGCTGCATCAATCACAGCCATGGCAATGGCACCCGCTCCGGAGGCTCGTCCAAGTACTCCAAATACACGAACCGTGCCGAACGCTTTCTTGGCGAAATTTGCAATCGGGCCGTGCGGCAATAATAACCTCGGGAAAAATCTAACTCCAATGTCGCTGACGATATTCGTGTACTTACTTGAATTTCCTATTACTGGGTGTCCAAGTATTGATTTTTTGATTGGGATTCCTCCCGCTGCGACTAGCAGCGTTGTTCCGGTTAGACCGTAATACTCTTTCGCGCATTTCCATAGATCTGCTCCGACGGATTCAGTTGACTTTCCCGGGTCGAGGGATGTTGAGGAATATAGTAATTCATAGCCGAGCTTGTTTTTGGAAGGGACTGCAATAATCCCGCTCGTGTTGGTGGGGAATCTGTTGAGTTCGAGTGACAGTTGCGATGTATTGGGTGTGAAATTGCTGTTGGTTGATCGATTTATTTCTTTTGTTGCAGAAATTATTTCAAAATTAAGTGACATATTTTTTGTTTGGAGATTGTCGTGTTTGAGCCAGTTGCGGTAAAGGAATCATTCCATGTGGCTTCGAGGATATCCGAATTTCGAGCCCTTCAGTCTCCCTGGCCAATTGGCGGAATATCGCCATGGCGCTGTATCCCTTGTCACCATTGGCGATGCAGCTCGAATTGCAAAGACGTGGCCTTGTTGCACAGTGTTAATTCGTCGATTCGCCCACAGCGGCACACCAACGCCAAGCGGCTCCCCAATGCAAAACACCCCGAACGCCGGGCCTGAATCCAGCGTTCGGGGTGTCGTTCACCGAGGCGTTTTTTTACCGCTGCATCAATCCCGCGCGACGTCCTTCGCCGCCGGCGAAGCCCCATGACTCAACCAGTCGAGCACGTCGGCCGTTTCGTCGTCGGTGGCGCGTGCCCGCGCCTGCGCGACGGCCTCCGGCAACTCGCCGTTGGTCGACGCGCGACGGATCGCGGCGCCGACCGCGAGGATGTCGATCATCAGCAGATGCAGGACCCGCGAGATCATCGACAACTGCGACTCGCGCATCCCGATGTGATCGGTTTCGAGCGTGACGGTCGCGCGCGAACGCGATTCTTGCGATGTCCTGGTCCGAATGCGAGAGAGCAGCGAAGAGCGACTACAGCGCATTCGTGAATGCTTGTTCAGATAGCGATTGCCATGCGAAGCCCGCGCGATGCGCGGTGGTTTGCAAAGCGCGGGTCAGCGAGCGCGTGAACGCGGGAGTGAGCGACAGAATACCGGCGATGTCACCATCGACCCCGGGGCGCATGACACCGACCAGGTGATGCGCGCGCGGTGCTTTTTGTTCGGTTGCTGCGTGCCGTATCCAGTTGTCGCCGGCAAGCGCCTGCAGGGTGTCTCGTGAAACGATCGGGGCGGGCGCGTGATGCTCCGAGATCAGCACGACTTGTGCCTGACTGTCCCACGCATAGCCGGGTGCGTCGAACAGGAGCTTCGCTGTGTCGACGGCATGTGTCGAAACGAGCACGGTGCGTGCAGTCCCGCGATGTACCGCGGCGCGTGCATGGGCCGCGAGGCCGGCAATATGCAACGGCTGCGACGTATCGTCGCTCGATGACAGTGCGATCGCTTGTTTAGCGGGCGGTACGACAGGAAAGGTCAGGGTCGCGACGGAGGTGAGTGCGCGGGCGAGTACGTCAGCGACGCCGGGCGGTACACCGGCGTCGACGGCGCGCGGTTCGACGTGCCAGCCAATCAGGATGACGTCGGCGGCTGGCGGCGGCAATGGGCCGAGTTGCCACTGCGAAAGGGTTGGCGTCTCGCAGACGAGAATCGTGGGGGCGCTCATTGCGTTTTTGCGTGAGGTAATGGCGTGAAGACAGCATCACCTCAGTCATAAATGGTGCCGCCTAGTGTGGCGCCCGCCTGATATCCGGCGTATCCGCCAATCACGCAGCCAGCCAAACCGCCGATTGCCGTGCCAAGCGGTGTTCCCAGGGAGCCGATCGACGCGCCCACAGGTCCTACAGTCTTGCAGCCGATCCACGCGAGCGCCCATCCAGCAGTGACCTCGGATGTACGACGAATGGGTCGACTGGCTACGACAACGGATGCGATGTCAAGCGCAACGCCGAAAATCGCAAGCACACGTCCAGCATGGCGAAAATATTTGGCCGAACGATACGCGACCGCTCCTAATTGCTTGATTGGCGTATGGTCGCTGATACCGAACGTTTCGTACGTGCCTCGTTGATTCCAATGATAATCGACCGTCTTCGTCTGGACGTTGTATCCGTAATCCAGACGGAGATGCTTGCACCCCGATACGTCCTGGAAAAAAAGCGTGGAGGTCGAGCCTCGCTTGGGCATGGCGCCTCGCGGCCGCAATTCTATGCACAGGCCTTGCGTGCCGGGTATTGGGATGCGGATGGCGCTCGCCATGCCTATCGAATAAGGGATGCTGCCGGATGCGGGGGCGTTGGGGTCGGACATCGCGGTGTTGATGGTTAATCGAGATACGTTCGGACCCATGACTTGCGTTGAGAATCGTGCACGGTGCAAAAGATGCTTCCGACCATACCTCGATTTTCGATCAAAGCGCTCTCCTTCAGTAATTCGCGTACCGACGTTACGGGCACGGCAGCCTTGTCACCATTGGCGATGCAGCTCGAATTGCAAAGACGTGGCCTTGTTGCACAGTGTTAATTCGTCGATTCGCCCACTGCGGCACACCAACGCCAAGCGGCTCCCCAATGCAAAACACCCCGAACGCCGGACCAGCCGTCCAGCGTTCGGGGTGTCGTTCACCCGTGACGTCTTTTTTACCGCTGCATCAATCCCGCGCGACGTCCTTCGCCGCCGGCGAAGCCCCATGACTCAACCAGTCGAGCACGTCGGCCGTTTCGTCGTCGGTGGCGCGTGCCCGTGCCTGCGCGACGGCCTCCGGCAGCTCGCCGTTGGTCGATGCGCGACGGATCGCGACGCCCACCGCGAGGATGTCGATCATCAGCAGATGCAGGATCCGCGAGATCATCGACAACTGCGACTCGCGCATCTCGATGTGGTCGGTCTCGAGCGCGACGGTCGCGCGCTTCGCGAGCGGCGTGTTGCTCGACGTGATCGCGATCACCTTCGCGCCGGCCTGCATCGCGACGTCGAGCACGCGCAGCAGCTCGGGTGCGCGTCCCGACTTCGACACCGCGACGATCACGTCGCCCTTGCCGAGCAGCGCGGCCGATGCGGCCTGCATGTACAGGTCGCCGTACGCGATCGTCGGAATCCCGAAGCGGAAGAACTTGTAGTGCGCGTCCTGCGCGACGATGTTCGAGTTGCCGAGCCCGTAGAACTCGATGCGCCGCGCGCCGTTCAGGATCTCGATCGCGTTCTCGACGTGCTCGAAATTCAGGTGCTCGCGCAGTTGCAGGATCGCGGACACCGTGTTGTCGAGCACCTTCGCGCCGAAGTCGGTGGCCGTATCGCCGAGGTGCACCTGGCTGTGGCTCATCGGGATCGTGCCGGTGAGGCCGGTCGCGAGCTTCAGCTTGAAATCCGACAGCCCCTGGCAGCCGAGCGAGCGGCAGAAGCGGATCACGGTCGGCTGGCTCACGTCGGCCTTGCGCGCGATGTCGACGATCGGATCGTTGATGATCGAGCGCGGATGGTTCAGCGCGAGATCGGCCACGCGGCGCTCGGCCGGCGTCAGCGCGTCGCGCATCTGGCGGATCCGCTCGAACACCGCCGACGACGCGCCGCCGGAACGGTTCGACAACTGCTCCGCGAGAATCGCTGACACACCGAGGAACGCCGGATATTCGGCGGTGATCAGGTACGTCGGGATGTTCTCGAGGTAGTGCGTGAAGCGGCCCTTCGCCTCGAAGCGCGCGCGGAACGACGAGCGCGTGAACAGTTCGCCCAGCTTCAGCGCGACGCCGCCGCCGATGTACACGCCGCCGAGCGCGCCGAGCGTGAGCGCGACGCTGCCCGCGAACGCGCCGAGAATCCCGCAGAAGCATTCGACCGTCTCGAGCGCGAGCGCATCGCCCGCATGCGCGCGCTCGACGATCTCGACCGTGTCGACGGATGCCGCGACGCGCTTCTTGTCGCGCGCGGCGAGCGCGCGATAGATGATCTCCATGCCGGGGCCCGCGCACACGCGCTCGAACGACACGTGCGGAAACTTCTTGCGCGCGTACTGCAGCACCAGATCCTCGCGCTCGTCCTGCGGCGCGAACGACGCGTGGCCGCCCTCGCTGCCGAGCGCGATCCAGCGGTCGTCCGCGGGGATCAGCCCCGACACGCCGAGCCCGGTGCCGGGCCCGAGCAGGCCGATCACGCTGTTCTGGCGCCGCGCGCCGCCGCCCACCTGCACGCGTTGCGCATCGGTCAGGCCCGGCAGCGCCATCGCGAGCGCGGTGAAATCGTTGACGACCAGCAGCGTGTCGAAGCCGAGCGCGCGGCGCGTCGCCTCGATCGAGAAGCTCCAGTCGTGGTTCGTCATCGTGACCTGGTCGCCGTCGACCGGGTTCGCGATCGCGATCGCCGCGTGGTTCACGCGGCTGATCTTCACGTCCTTCAGGTATTTGCGGATCGCATCGGTGATCGTCGGATAGTCGGCGCCGGGATACACGCGGATCTGCGTGATCTCGCCGGGGCCGGTTTCCAGCGCGAAGCGCGCGTTGGTGCCGCCGACGTCCGCGAGCAGGCGCGGGCCGTCGGCATGCTGACCCGCGACGACCGCCTTACTTTGCACACCAGTAGACATCGAGCTGGGTCCCCTTGTCGTTGGCCAGTTGGGAAATCGCGTTCTTCTGCAGCGACGCGGCCGCGGCGTCGAGCACGTCGCGTTTGCGCTCGCCCGCGATCAGCAGGAACAGCCGGTCGACGCGCTTGAGCGCATCGAGCGAATAGCTCACGCGTGCATGCGGCGCCGCGCCCGGATGCACGGCGACGAAGCGTTCCGGCGTCGTGATCGCGTGGTCCCATTCGGGTGCGTCGGCGAAGATCGACGCGGTGTGGCCGTCCTCGCCCATGCCGAGCACCGCGACGCTCGGCACGCGGTAGTCGGCGTTTGCGTTCAGCGCGGCGACGTGCGCGTCGAGCGTGCTGCGCGTGTCGACGAGCGGCAGGAAGCGGGCAGGGGCCGCCGCGTGCTGCAGCAGCGTGTCGCGCACGAGTTGCGCGTTGCTGGCCGCGTCGTCGTCCGGCACCCAGCGGTCGTCGACCAGCGTGACGTCGACGCCGGCCCAGTCGAGCGCCGCGTGCGACAGGGTGTGCAGGAACGGGCGCGGGCTGGTGCCGCCGGACACCGCGAGCAACGGGCGCGCGGGGTCGGCGAGCGCCGCGCGCAGCGCATCGCCGACGGCGCGCGCGAGCGCTTCGCTTTGCGCTTCCTGGGTGTCGAAAGCGTGGATCTCGATCACATCTCCTCCGGACTGCTTTGTCTGTTCAAATCGTACGAATCGTGGGGCACGTTGCCGCGTACGGTGGCGTACGCGGCAACGGTTTGCATCAGTTTTCTTCTTCGAGCCAGCAGGTGTCGTGCTGCGCGAGCATCGCGCTCGACGCGGCCGGCCCCCACGTGCCCGCCGCGTACGGCTTCGGCGGCTTCAGCGTGCGCGCCCATTCGTTCAGGATCGGCTCGACCCATTGCCATGCCGCTTCCTGTTCGTCGCGACGCACGAACAGCGCGAGCCGGCCGTTGATCACGTCGAGCAGCAGGCGCTGGTACGCCTCCATCTGCCCTTCCTTGAAGAACTGGTCGAACGCGAGGTCGAGGTGCACGCTCGCGAGGTTCATCCCTTCGCCCGGCTGCTTCGCGAGGCAGTACAGGCGGATCGTCTCGTTCGGCTGCAGCCGGATCACGAGGCGGTTCGAACCGGGGCGCAGCGCGGTCGGCCCGAGCGCCGAATGCGGCACCGGGCGGAAGTTGACGACGATCTCCGCGACGCGGTCGGCCAGCCGCTTGCCGGTGCGCAGGAAGAACGGCACGCCGGCCCAGCGCCAGTTCTCGATCTCGACCTTCAGCGCGACGAAGGTCTCGGTCTGGCTGTCGGGCTTCACGCCCGGCTCGGTCGCGTAGGCCGGCACCTGCGCGCCCTTGATCACGCCCGCATGATACTGGCCGCGCACGGCAACCTTGCCGATGTCGCGCGGATCGATCGGCTTCAGCGCGCGCAGCACGCGCAGCTTCTCGTCGCGCACCGAGTCGGAATCCATCGAGTGCGGCGGCTCCATCGCGACGATCGACAGCAACTGCAGCAAGTGGTTCTGCACCATGTCGCGCAGGGCGCCCGTATTGTCGTAGAAGTCGCCGCGCGCCTCGACGCCGAGTTCCTCCGCGATCGTGATCTGGATGCTCTCGACCCATTCGCGGCGCCACAGCGGCTCGAACAGCGCATTGCCGAAGCGCAGCGCGAGCAGGTTCTGTACCGGCTCCTTGCCGAGGTAGTGGTCGATCCGGTAGATCTGGCCTTCCGCGAAGATCTCGCCGACCGCGTCGTTGATCGCGTTCGACGATTTCAGGTCGTAGCCGAGCGGCTTCTCGAGCACGATGCGCGAGTCTTCGTTCAGGCCGACCGACGCGAGCGCCTTGCAGATCGGCACGAACAGCGACGGGCCCGTCGCGAGATAGAACACGCGGATGCCGGGCAGCGACGCCACCGCGTCGCGCAGCACGCCGTAGTCTTCCGCGCGGCCGAGATCGAGGTGCACGTAGTCGATGCGATCGAGGAAGGACTTCCACGCGGCGTCGTCGAACGCGTTGCCGGCCGCCTTCGCCGCATGCGGCTTCACGTGTGTGTCGACCCATTCGAGATAGGCTGCCCGATCCGATTCGTGTCGCGCCACGGCGACGATCCGGCCGCTCGCCGCCAGCATGTTCGCGCGGTGCGCTTCGAACAGCGCGGGCAGGATCTTGCGCATCGACAAATCGCCGGTGCCGCCGAAAAGTACGAAGGTAAAGCTGGAATCGGTATGCATGTGTCTCCGCCGTGTTGGGGTGCCCGGAAGCGATCCGTAGTGCGATAAAAATATTTTTGACACTGAATTGTAGTTTAACTACAATCCGCCGCAAGGGGTAGCACCTGGGCGAAGAAAAAAAGAAGTGCGGTCGATGAACTGCGCGAGCTTCGCCTTCGGGAGCGCCTTGTGCCGAATGTTATCGGACATTGGCGGTGCGCATCGTCGGCGCGCCGTCGGCCCCGGGCTCGCGTCGCATCATCGCGGCGGGCCAGAAACACAAAGAGGAGACACGCCGTTGAATCTCGATTCACGCTTTCTGTAAGAGCCCGGCCGGTCATCGGCCCCGTACGCTGCATGCGTCCCGCGGCTCGATTTCCCCGTCGTTATCAAGAAGCCGGTTCCTGGTCAGGGAACCTCACGAGTTGATTCAGTCTGGAGGAGATAAGTAATGAAAGTTCGCTCGATCATGGGCGCGCTCTGCGCCGCAGGCCTGATGGCTGGCGCCGTGGCGGCGCAGGCAGCCGAGAACGTAACCGTGCTGCACTGGTGGACCTCGGGCGGCGAGTCGAAGGCCGTCGGCGTGCTGAAGGACGACCTGCAGAAGCAGGGCTACGTGTGGAAGGACTTCGCGGTCGCGGGCGGCGCTGGCGCCGCGGCGATGACCGCGCTGAAGACCAAGGTGATCAGCGGCGATTCTCCGTCGGCCGCGCAGATCAAGGGCCCGCTGATCCAGGACTGGGCCGACCAGGGCGTGCTCGTCAACATCGATTCGGCTGCCGGCGACTGGAAGCAGAACCTGCCGCCGGAAATCGACAAGATCATCAAGTACAAGGGCCATACCGTCGCCGCGCCGTTCTCGGTGCACCGCGTCAACTGGCTGTACATCAACAAGGCCGCGCTCGACAAGGTCGGCGCGAAGGTGCCGACCACCTGGCCTGAATTCTTCGCGGTGGCCGACAAGCTGAAGGCCGCGGGCATCCAGCCGATCGCGATGGGCGGCCAGCCGTGGCAGGACCTGACGCTGTGGGAGGACGTCGTGCTGTCGCAGGGCCCGGCGTTCTACAAGAAGGCGCTGGTCGACCTCGACCAGGCGACGCTGACGTCGCCGCAGATGGTGTCGGTATTCGACACGGTGCGCAAGATCCAGGGCTACTTCGATACCGGCCGTAACGGCCGCGACTGGAACCTCGCGACCGCGATGGTCATCAACGGCAAGGCCGGCATGCAGTTCATGGGCGACTGGGCGAAGGGCGAGTTCGAGAACGCGGGCAAGAAGTCGGGCAAGGACTACATCTGCGCACCGGTGCCGGGCACGGCGAACGCGTACACGTTCAACGTCGATTCGTTCGTGTTCTTCCAGCAGAAGGGCGAGAAGAACGCGACGCCGGGCCAGCTCGCGCTCGCGAAGACGATCATGACGCCGGACTTCCAGGAGCAGTTCAGCCTGCTGAAGGGCTCGGTGCCGGTGCGTCTCGGCGTGAAGATGGACAAGTTCGACGACTGCGCGAAGAAGTCGTATGCCGACGAGCAGACCGCGATCAAGTCGGGCGGTTTCGTGCCGTCGCTCGCGCACGGCATGGCGCAAGGCGACGCGACCGCCGGCGCGATCACGGACGTCGTGACGAAGTTCATGAACTCGCAGCAGGATTCGAAGAGCGCGGTCGCCGCGCTCGCGAAGGCCGCGAAGGTCAAGTAACGCGCGCCAGGCGCCCGGCCGGACACGCTTCATCGGCCGGGCGTTTTTGCATGTGCAGCAAACGGGCTCGCCCGCGAGCCCGTGCCGTACCCGGCGCCGGCCAGGCCTGCGTCGCCCTCGTTCCAGGAGTCGAATCAAGTGGCTGCCCCTCTTAGCGGAAACGGATCCGGCGCTGCCGCCGCACGGCGTACGTCGCCGATGTCGGCCTTCGCCGATCGCTGGATCCCGAAGCTCGTGCTCGCGCCGAGCGTCGCGATCGCCGTCGTGTTCATCTACGGCTTCATCCTGATTACCGGCTATCTGTCGCTGACCAACTCGCGGCTGTTGCCCAACTACGAATTCGACGGCTTCGGCCGTTACACGGACCTGTTCCAGAACGACGTGTGGTGGACCTCCGCCGCGAACCTCGGCTGGTTCGGGATCCCGTTCATCGCGATCTGCGTCGCGCTCGGGCTGTTCCTCGCGATCCTGCTCGACCAGCGGATCCGCAACGAAGGCGCGCTGCGCGCGATCTTCCTGTACCCGATGGCGCTGTCGTTCATCGTCACGGGCACCGCGTGGCAGTGGATCCTGAACCCCGGCCTCGGCCTCGAGAAGGTGATGCACGACTGGGGCTGGACGAGCTTCTCGTTCGGCTGGCTCGACGATCCGGACAAGGCGATCTTCTGCGTGGTGATCGCGGCCGTGTGGCAGTCGACCGGCTTCGTGATGGCGCTGTTCCTCGCGGGGCTGCGCGGCGTCGACGGCGAGATCTTCAAGGCCGCGCAGGTCGACGGCGCGACGCTGCCGACCATCTACCGCAAGATCGTGATCCCGAGCATGCGCCCGGTGTTCTTCTCGGTGCTGCTGATCCTCTGCCACATCACGATCAAGACCTTCGACCTCGTCGTCGCGCTGACGGCGGGCGGCCCGGGCACGTCGTCGTCGCTGCCGGCCATGTTCATGTACACGTTTTCGTTCAACCGCGGCCAGCTCGGGCTCGGCGCGGCGTCCTCGGTGATGATGCTCGCGACCGTGGTCGCGGTGCTGGTGCCGCTGATGTATATGGAATCGAGGAGCACCCGCAATGCAGCCTAAGATGACGATCAGCCGGGCAGTGATCTATGCGGCACTGATCCTGTTCGCGCTGTATTTCCTGTTTCCGATCTACGTGATGCTGTCGACGTCGTTCAAGGACCTCGACCAGCTTCGTACCGGCAACCTGCTGACGCCGCCCACCACGTGGACCGTCGACCCGTGGGTCAAGGCATGGAGCGGCGCCTGCACCGGCGTGCGCTGCGACGGGATGAAGCCGTTCTTCCTGAACTCGCTGCAGATGGTGATCCCGGCCGTGCTGATCTCGTCGCTGATCGGCGCGTTCAACGGCTACGTGCTCACCCACTGGCGCTTTCGCGGTGCGGATGCGCTGTTCACGATGATGCTGGTCGGCTGCTTCATTCCGTTCCAGGTGATCCTGCTGCCGATGGCGCGCCTGCAGGGGATGCTCGGCCTCGCGAACACGATTCCGGGCCTCGTGTTTGTGCACGTGGTGTACGGGATCGCGTTCACGACGATGTTCTTCCGCAACTTCTACGTGAGCGTGCCGGCCGAACTCGTGAAGGCCGCGCGCATCGACGGCGCGGGCTTCTTCACGATCTTCACGAAGATCCTGCTGCCGGTGTCGCTGCCGATCTTCATGGTGTGCCTGATCTGGCAGTTCACGCAGATCTGGAACGACTTCCTGTTCGGGATCGTGTTCTCCGGCGTCGATTCGATGCCGATCACGGTCGCGCTGAACAACCTCGTCAACACGTCGACGGGCGTGAAGGAATACAACGTCGACATGGCCGGCGCGATCATCGCCGCGCTGCCGACGCTGCTCGTCTACATCGTCGCCGGCCGCTACTTCGTGCGCGGGCTGACGGCAGGCGCGGTGAAGGGGTAAGCGCGGCTTTTCCGATACGACGAACCGGCCGCGCACCCCGCGCGGCGCATCGAAACGAACCCGACGCGGCGCCGGCGTGCGCCGCGCGAGACGAGACAGAGGATTCACAGCATGGCAAGCCTTTCCATCCGTGACGTGTACAAGACCTACCCGAACGGGGTGCCGGTCCTGAAGGGTGTCGACATCGAGATCGAGGACGGACAGTTCCTGATCCTGGTCGGCGGCTCGGGCTGCGGGAAATCGACGCTGCTCAACATGATCGCCGGGCTCGAGACGGTCACGAGCGGCGAGATCTGCATCGACGGCAAGGTCGTCAACGACCTGTCGCCGAAGGATCGCGACATCGCGATGGTGTTCCAGTCGTACGCGCTGTATCCGTCGATGACGGTGCGCGAGAACATCTCGTTCGGGCTGAACATCCGCAAGGTGCCGAAGAGCGAGCAGCAGCAGATCGTCGATCGCGTGTCGGCGATGCTGCAGATCCAGCATTTGCTCGACCGCAAGCCGGGCCAGCTGTCGGGCGGCCAGCGCCAGCGCGTCGCGATGGGCCGCGCGCTTGCACGCGATCCGTCGCTGTTCCTGTTCGACGAACCGCTGTCGAACCTCGACGCGAAGCTGCGCATCGAGATGCGCGCGGAAATCAAGCTGCTGCACCAGCGTCTCGGCACGACGATCGTCTACGTGACGCACGACCAGATCGAGGCGATGACGCTCGGCGACCGGATCGCGGTGATGAAGGACGGCGTGGTCCAGCAGTTCGGCGCGCCGCAGGAGATCTACGATTCGCCGTCGAACCTGTTCGTCGCGGGCTTCATCGGCGCGCCGCCGATGAACTTCATCAACGGCCGCCTGGTCGAGCAGGGCAGCGGCATCGCGCTCGAGATCGACACGGGCCTCGCGCGCAGCGCGCTGAACCTGCCGTTCGACGCGGCGAAGCTGAAGTCGCACGTGGGCCGCGAGGTGATTCTCGGGTTGCGCCCGGAGCGCATCACCGACGCGCGCAACGCACATCACGGCGAGGCGTCGAAGCTGCAGCCGATCGACGTGCGCGTCGACGTGACCGAGCCGACCGGGCCGGACACGCACGTGTTCGCGCAGGTGAACGGCAAGCGGATCGTGAGCCGCGTGCATCCGGCCGCGAACCCGCAGCCGGGGCAGACGCAGTCGCTGCTGTTCGACGTGTCGAAGGCCGTGCTGTTCGATCCGGCGTCGGAAGAACGGATCGCGTGAGGCACTGGATGAGCTGAATGAAGAAGGGGCCGTTTCGAAACGGCCCCTTTCGTCTGTGCATGCCGGTGCCGCGTCAATGCGGCAACCGCACGTCGAACTTGAACGTCGCGAGCGGCGCGGCGAGGATGAAGCCGGTCGCGAGCAGCACGCTGTATGGAGGCAATCACGGGCTCGGCAATGACAAGAAGTACGAACCGATCGCATGCATGAGCGGCATGAACAGAAGGCACGCGAAGACGGCCGGAAAATAAAATCTCGAGCGGCGGACGGTGGAGAACAGGCCGGCCACGGCGACGACCAGACAAACGGTCGCGAGTGTACCGAACAGGTCGCTATCTGCGATTACCGAAAAGAACGCACGCATCCTTGCCTCGGCATTACTGATTGAATGCAGCGAAATTCCAGCGATACAGCTGGAATTGCTTTAGAAAGTCCTTCACTTCGGCGCCTGTGGTCTCGTTTCTGTAGTCCCACCCTTCCTCGCCGGGGGTGTAGTACCCGTTTTCGACGCTCATACCTGCATAACTGGCGCTTTGCGGATCTGCACGATTGTGGCCGAATATCCTCATGATCGTCGTGAATGGACGGACGATCACACCGCTCGAATTGCCCTGCATGATCGAAACGGACGATGGCGAGGTGTTTGTGACCGCGCGGAAGTGAAGTCGCGCAGTCGCTTTTTGCTCGGCGCGCCGGGGGCCGCTTCGATTGTCCCGACGCTCTCGCATGTGCTGCACCACGCGCGTTGTCCGACGAACGTGATCTTCCGGCGTTTGCCGTCGTCACCCACGATCGTTCCGCACTTACCGCCATCGAGTACGTAGCCGCCGCTATCCAGCGGATCGCCTTCAACGACCGCGTAAAAAATAGTCATGCCGCACCCGTTCGCGTTTGTCGGGCGAAACGTAGCACGGGGTTGTCGATTGCGAAAGGGAATTGTAAAAAACTGTGTCCGATCGATCGGGCGTTTTCGGATCACCGGCGTGCGGCGACGAGAGCCCGTTTCGACGGCCCCTCATGACTCAAACGATGCCCGGATTCAATGCGGCAACCGCACGTCGAACTTGAACGTCGCGAGCCGCGCGGCGAGGATGAAGCCGGTCGCGAGCAGCACGCTGTACACCGAGTCGAATTGCAGCCACACGAGCAGCAGGTAGAACCAGCAGCCGACGAACGCGCAGGTCGCGTACGGCCGCGAATCGCGCAGGATCAGCGGGATGTCGTTGCACAGCACGTCGCGGACGATCCCGCCGACCACGCCGGTAATCACGCCCATCATCACCGCGATGAAGCGCGGCATCTCGGCGTCGAGCGCGATCGACGTGCCCGAGATGCTGAAGATGCCGAGCCCGATCGCGTCGGCGATCAGCAGCAGCCGTTCGGCCGACAGCCGCGACAGCATCCGCAGCACGAACGGCGCGAACAGCGCGAGCACGAAGATCGCGATCACGTAGTCGTCGTGCACGACCCAGTAGAACGGCCGGCGCTCGAGCAGGATGTCGCGCAGCGTGCCGCCGCCGAAGGCGGTCGCGAGCGCGACGACGAACGTGCCGACCGAGTCGAGGCGGTTCTTGCGTGCCTCGATGAACCCCGAAATCGCGAATGCGAGCGTGGCGATCGCCTCCAGTACCGCGATCGCGAGCGTCAGCCTAGGATGCGGCACGCGGCCCCCGGTCGGCCGGCGTCGCATGCGGCTGCAGCAGCACGAGCACCGCGCCCGCGCCGCCGTCGTGGCCGCGCGCCTCGCAGAATGCGATCACTTCCTCCTTCTGCACGAGCCAGGCGCGCACCTTGCCCTTCAGCACGGGTTCCTTGCCGATCGAGCCGAGCCCCTTGCCGTGGATCACGCGCAGGCAGCGCAGCCCTTTCTTGCCGGCTTCGCGGATGAATTCGGCGAGCGCGTCGCGCGCTTCGTCGCGCCGCATGCCGTGCAGATCGATCTGCGCCTGCACGATCCACGCACCGCTCCTCAGCCTGCGCACGACGTCGCGGCTGATGCCGGGGCGGTGGTAATACAGCGAGTCGTCGCTGTCGAGCAGCGTCTCGGGATCGAACTCGTCGGACAGCGTCGCGTTCAGCACGGCTTGCTCGTCGCGCTGCGTCTGCTTCGGCACCGGGTCGGGCGGCGTGCGGCCCGACGACGCGCGCGGCGGCGCGTTCAGCGGCCGGATCGCGCCGATCTCGTTGCGGAACAGATTCGCGTCGGCTTCCGCCTTGCGCTCGGCCTTCTCGGTTTCGATGCGCGCGCGTTCGCGACGATCGGCTTCGCCTTGCAGCGACTTGCGCAGCGCGCCGAGGCCCGCGAGGCCCTGGCCGCGCAACGCGGCCGCGTCGAGGGCGGGCGGCGGCGCCTCGGGCGCCGGGGTCACGGGGCGGGCAGCGATCTTCCGCTTCGCGGGATCGCTCGGGTGGGGCTGGTTCTTCGCCATGATTCGGTAACGGGGCAGGCGCGTTCGGGCGCGCGGGCAGAAAAAAAGCCGCTGCGCGGCGGCAGCGGCTTTCCGGTCGAGCCCGCTTCGCGGCAGCGGACGCCATTGTAGCGCCCGCCGCGGCGAGGCTCCCGGCTCACTTCTTGTCGTGCAGGCTCTCGAGGTAGCGCTGCGCGTCGAGCGCGGCCATGCAGCCCGTGCCCGCGCTGGTGATCGCCTGGCGATACACGTTGTCCTGCACGTCGCCTGCCGCGAACACGCCCGGCACGCTCGTCGACGTCGCGTTGCCTTGCAGGCCGCTCTTCGTCAGGATGTAGCCGTCCTTCATTTCGAGCTGGCCCTGGAACAGGTCGGTGTTCGGCTTGTGGCCGATCGCGACGAACACGCCCTGCACGTGCAGGTCTTCCGTCGCGCCGGTCTTCACGTTCTTGATGCGCAGGCCCGTGACGCCCGACTCCTCGCCGGTCACTTCGTCGAGCACGTGATCCCACTTGATGTCGACGACGCCTTCCTTCTGCTTCTCCAGCAGGCGGTCGATCAGGATCGGCTCCGCGCGGAACTTGTCGCGGCGGTGGATCACGGTGACCTTCTTCGCGATGCCGGTCAGGTACAGCGCTTCCTCGACGGCCGTATTGCCGCCGCCGATCACCGCGACTTCCTGGTTGCGGTAGAAGAAGCCGTCGCAGGTCGCGCAGGCGGACACGCCCTTGCCCATGAACGCTTCCTCGGACGGCAGGCCGAGATACTGCGCGGATGCGCCGGTCGCGATGATCAGCGAGTCGCACGTGTATTCGCCCGAGTCGCCGATCAGGCGGATCGGCTTTTCGTGCAGCTTCGCGGTGTGGATGTGGTCGAAGACGATTTCGGTGTTGAAGCGCTCCGCGTGCTCCTGGAAGCGCGCCATCAGTTCCGGGCCTTGCACGCCCTTCGCGTCCGCCGGCCAGTTTTCGACATCGGTCGTGGTCATCAGCTGGCCGCCCTGCGCGATGCCGGTGATCAGCACCGGGGACAGATTGGCGCGTGCCGCGTAGACGGCGGCCGTGTAGCCGGCGGGGCCGGAACCGAGAATCAGGACTTTGGCGTGTTTGGGCGTGGACATATGCGAATCCGTAAAAGGCGGCCGCGGCGGGCGGGGTAGGGCTCGCCGTACGATCCGGGTTGACCGGGATGCCGTCATAGATGGGTATCAGACGCGCATTATAAAGGCCCCGTTGCTGCGCTGCCGAACGAGAGTTTCAATCGTGGCGATAGCGTTCGGCGGCCTGTCGTCCGTACCGGGGCGGCGGGGCGGGCGGCGGTTTGCCATGTGGCGGCGCGTTGTCGCAGGGGCGGGCATCCGGCCGGCTGGCAGCCGCCGGCGGCGCCGGTTGGGCGCCCCGTTTCCGTCATGTAACCGTCATTTACACTTGGCGGCGCGATGCAGCGTTTACAATAAGCGCGATCGAACGACAGGCGGGCGCACGGCCCGTCCTCTTTATACGGATTCATGGCAAAAGCTCCTTATTCCGCCCAGGCACAGGCGTTGCCGCACCGGATGTCGAAGCTCCTCACGGAGATCCGCTGGATTCTCCAGGTCGCGCTCTGCGCCTTTCTGGTGATGGCCCTGCTGAGCTACAGCCGGCGCGATCCGAGCTGGACGCATGCCGCCCAGGTCGATCACATCTCGAACTGGGCCGGCCGCGTCGGCGCGTGGACGGCCGACATCATCCTGCTGCTGTTCGGCCTGTCGGCCTACTGGCTGATCGTGCCGCTCGGGCGGCGCATCGCCGTCAACTACCGCCGCATCACGCGTCACGAGGCGATTCCCGACGAACCGGAGCGGCCGATCGGCTGGCTCACCGAAATCTTTGCGTTCGTGCTGGTCGTGCTCGCCTGCGACGGCATCGAGGCGTTGCGCATGTGGTCGCTGAAGGTGCAGTTGCCGCGCGCGCCGGGCGGCGTCGTCGGCGAGGCCGTCGCGGGCGCGATGTCGCATGCGTTCGGCTTCACGGGCGGCACGCTGCTGCTGCTGATCGCGCTCGCGATCGGCCTGTCGCTGTATTTCCGCTTCTCATGGCTGTCGGTCGCCGAGCGCGTCGGCGGCGCGATCCTGTCCGCCGTCAACGTCGCGAAGCTGCGCCGCGAGGCCGAGCGCGACCGCAAGCTCGGCGAGGCCGCGGCGGTGCGCCGCGAAGGCAAGGTCGAAGAGGAGCGCGTGCGCATCGAGGATCACGAGCCGGTGACGATCGTGCCGCCGGTCGTCACGCCGGCGAAGTCCGAGCGCGTCGAGCGCGAGCGCCAGGTGCCGCTCTTTACCGACCTGCCCGGCGATTCGACGCTGCCGCCGGTGTCGCTGCTCGACCCGGCGCCGAAGACGCAGGAAGCGATTTCCGCCGATACGCTCGAATTCACGTCGCGCCTGATCGAGAAGAAGCTGAAGGACTTCGGCGTCGAGGCGAGCGTCGTCGCCGCGTATCCGGGCCCGGTCGTCACGCGCTACGAAATCGAGCCGGCCACCGGCGTGAAGGGCAGCCAGATCGTCAACCTCGCGAAGGATCTCGCGCGTTCGCTGTCGCTCGTGTCGATCCGCGTGGTCGAGACGATTCCCGGCAAGAACTACATGGCGCTCGAGCTGCCGAACCAGCGCCGCCAGACGGTGCATCTGTCCGAGATCATCGGCTCCGAGGTGTATGCGGCCGCGCCGTCGGCGCTGACGCTGAGCCTCGGCAAGGACATCGGCGGCAAGCCGGTGTGCGCGGATCTCGCGAAGATGCCGCACTTGCTCGTGGCCGGCACGACCGGCTCGGGCAAGTCGGTCGGGATCAACGCGATGATCCTGTCGCTGTTGTACAAGGCCACCGCCGAGCAGGTGCGCCTGATCCTGATCGATCCGAAGATGCTCGAAATGAGCGTCTACGAAGGCATTCCGCACCTGCTGTGCCCGGTCGTCACCGACATGCGCCAGGCCGGCCATGCGCTGAACTGGACGGTCGCGGAGATGGAGCGCCGCTACAAGCTGATGAGCAAGCTCGGCGTGCGCAACCTCGCTGGCTACAACAACAAGATCGACGACGCGGCCAAGCGCGAGGAGAAGATTCCGAACCCGTTCAGCCTGACGCCGGACGATCCCGAGCCGCTCGGCCGCCTGCCGAACATCGTCGTCGTGATCGACGAGCTGGCCGACCTGATGATGGTCGTCGGCAAGAAGGTCGAGGAACTGATCGCGCGGATCGCGCAGAAGGCGCGTGCGGCCGGCATCCACCTGATCCTCGCGACGCAGCGCCCGTCGGTCGACGTGATCACGGGCCTGATCAAGGCGAACGTGCCGACGCGGATCGCGTTCCAGGTGTCGTCGAAGATCGACTCGCGCACGATCCTCGACCAGATGGGCGCCGAATCGCTGCTCGGCATGGGCGACATGCTCTATCTGCCGCCGGGTAGCGGGTTGCCGGTGCGCGTGCACGGCGCGTTCGTCGCCGACGACGAAGTGCATCGCGTCGTCGAGAAGCTCAAGGAGCAGGGCGAGCCGAATTACGTCGAGGGCCTGCTCGAGGGCGGCACCGCCGACGGCGACGAGGGCTCGGCCGGTGCGGGAACCGGCGAAGGCGGCGGCGAGTCTGATCCGCTGTACGACCAGGCGGTCGAGATCGTCATCAAGAACCGCCGCGCGTCGATCTCGCTCGTGCAGCGTCATCTGCGGATCGGCTACAACCGCGCGGCGCGGCTGCTCGAGCAGATGGAGCAATCGGGGCTCGTGTCGGCGATGTCGTCGAGCGGCAACCGCGAAATTCTTGTGCCGGCGCGCGACGCGGAATGAGTCCGCGGCGCCCGCAGCGCCGGCCACCCAGGGAGAAAACCGCAATATGCAGCAACTTTCGTTCGTCCCTTCCCTTCGTTCGACGCGGCGCTGGCTCGGCGCGGCGCTCGCCGGCGCATCGCTGATGCTCGCGGCGACGCACGCGTTCGCGGGCGGCACCGAGCAACTGAAGGCCTTCGTGTCGCAGGTGCGTTCGGCGAAGGGCGATTTCACGCAGCAGATCGTCAAGGCGCCCGCCAAGGGCGCGAGCGCCGCGCAGGCCGCGCCGAAGCCCACCGACAATTCGAGCGGCACGTTCGTGTTCGCCCGGCCGGGCAAGTTCATCTGGACGTATCAGAAGCCGTACCAGCAGGTGCTGCAGGCCGACGGCGACAAGCTTTACGTGTACGACCGCGACCTGAACCAGGTCACCGAGCGCAAGCTGAACGGCGCGCTGGGCGCGAGCCCGGCCGCGATCCTGTTCGGCAGCAACGATCTCGACAAGAGCTACACGCTGCGCGATGCGGGCGAGAAGGGCGGCATCGAGTGGCTCGAGATGCTGCCGAAGGCGCAGGACACGCAGTTCCAGCGGATCGGCATCGGCTTTCGCAACGGCACGCTCGCCGCGATGGAGTTGCACGACGTGTTCGGCAACGTCACGCTCTTGACCTTCACGAACATCCAGACGAACCCGTCGCTGAAGGGCGATACGTTCAAGTTCGTGGTGCCGAAGGGTGCGGACGTGATCAACGGCTGACCTTCGTTGCGCCGTTTTCCCGACACGGGCCTGCCGTCAACGGCAGGCCCGTGTTGTTTGGGGGCGCGTGCAACAGACGCGTGTAACGGGCGCGTGCAACAGACGCGTGTAACGGGCGCGTGCAACAGACGCGTGTAACGGGCGCGTGCAACAGACGCGTGTAACGGACGCGTGCAACGGGCGCGTGCTACAGACGCGAGTACCGGCGCGGGCACCAGACGCGTGTACCAGCCCCGGCGGCGCGCTCGCGCGGCTGTCATAATGTCGGGTCCGGCGGCCGGTTCGGCCGCTACCGTTTGATGTGGAGCGAGGGTTCATGTCCGACCTGTTTCAAGTCGAGCCGCGCCGCCCGCTCGCCGAGGCGCTGCGGCCGAAAACGCTCGCCGAGGTGATCGGCCAGACGCATTTGCTGGGCGAAGGCAAGCCGCTGCGGCTCGCGTTCGAATCCGGCAAGCCGCATTCGATGATCCTGTGGGGGCCGCCCGGCGTCGGCAAGACGACGCTCGCGCGGCTCACCGCGCTCGCGTTCGACTGCGAATTCATCGCGCTGTCCGCGGTGCTCGGCGGCGTGAAGGACATCCGCGAGTCGATGGAGCAGGCGAAGGACACGCTGAACCGCACCGGCCGCCACACGATCCTGTTCGTCGACGAGATCCACCGTTTCAACAAGGGGCAGCAGGATGCGCTGCTGCCGTTCGTCGAATCGGGCCTCGTGACCTTCATCGGCGCGACGACCGAAAACCCGAGTTTCGAGGTCAATTCGGCGTTGCTGTCGCGGGCGCAGGTGTACGTGCTGAAGTCGCTGAACGACGACGAGATGCGCCAGTTGCTCAAGCGTGCGCAGGAAATCGCGCTCGACGGCCTCGCGTTCGACGACAAGGCGGTCGATACGCTGATCGGCTATGCGGACGGCGACGCGCGCCGCTTCCTGAACCTGCTCGAACAGGCGCAGACGGCGGCGACGTCGGCCGGCGTCGCGACGATCGATGCCGATTTCGTCGGCAGCGCGATGACGCTGAATGCGCGCCGCTTCGACAAGGGCGGCGACAACTTCTACGACCAGATTTCGGCGCTGCACAAGTCGGTGCGCGGCTCGAGCCCGGACGGCGCGCTGTATTGGTTCTGCCGGATGATCGACGGCGGCGCGGATCCGAAGTATCTCGCGCGGCGCATCGTCCGGATGGCGTGGGAAGACATCGGTCTGGCCGATCCGCGCGCGTTGCAGGTGGCGAACGACGCGGCCGAAACCTACGAGCGGCTCGGCTCGCCGGAAGGTGAACTCGCGCTCGGGCAGGCCGTCATCTATCTCGCGTGCGCGGCGAAGAGCAACGCCGGGTACAACGCGTTCAACCAGGCGATGGCGTTCGTGAAGCAGGACAAGTCGCGCGAGGTGCCCGTGCATCTGCGCAACGCGCCGACCAAGCTGATGAAGGAACTCGGCTACGGCCACGCCTATCGTTACGCGCACGACGAGCCGAACGCGTACGCGGCCGGCGAGACGTATCTGCCGGACGGAATGCGCGAGCCGCGCTGGTACCAGCCGGTGCCGCGCGGGCTCGAATCGAAGATCGCCGAGAAGCTCGCGTGGCTGCGCGAGCTCGATCGCGAGGCGGGCAAGAAGGACTGATCGGACTGATGGCGCCGCGCGGGCCGGTTCGATCCGCGCAGCCGGGGACGCATCAGCGCTTGCGGCCCGGCTGCTGTTTCTTCCAGTATTCGAACGGCTCTTCGTGGCATTCGATATCGAGTTCGGCGACCCGCGCATGCAGGCGTTCCTGCGCGTCGGCGATCGCGAGGTTGTAGATCGCCGGTGCGATCTCCTGAATGAAGAAATGGAGCAGCGCGCCGGCCTGGATGTTGCCGATCGGCTCGTCCATGTTTTCCGTGAAATAACGTTGCAGCGACGTGATCGCGCGGTCGCGCACGTCCTTGTCGAGTTCGATGGTCATCGGATTCCTTCGCGTGCTGTGACGCGGAGCCGGCGCTCCGCCTGATACGGTTGCCGCCCGCCGGGGCGGACATGTTGCGATCCGTCATGACGACGCGCGCGGCAATTCGCCGTCCGCCGATGCGGCGGCCCGGCAATGCGATACTGCCATGGCCGGCCGTTTGCGGCATTGTCCGTCCGGCCAACGCCGTGGCGGCCGCGGGGTGCGTTAGAATTCCCGTCTTACACAACGATTTTCCAAGTCCTCCCATGCTCGACATCCAGTTGCTGCGCAAAGACCTCGACGGCGTCGCCAAGCGCCTCGCCGATCGCGGCTACACCCTCGACGTCGCCGCGTTCTCCGCACTCGAAGCGGAACGCCGTGCGATCCAGACCCACACCGAAGAGCTCCAGGCGCGCCGCAACAGCTTGTCGAAGCAGATCGGCGCGATGAAGGGGAAGGGCGAGGACACGTCGGCCGTGATGGCCGAGGTCGGCGGGATCGGCGACGAAATGAAGGCGTCGGAAGCCAGGCTCGGCGACATCCAGGCGCGCCTGTCCGAGCTGATGCTGGGCATGCCGAACGTCGCGCACGAAAGCGTGCCGGTCGGCAAGGACGAAGCCGACAACGTCGAGGTGCGCCGCTGGGGCACGCCGCGCCAGTTCGACTTCGCGGTGAAGGATCACGTCGACGTCGGCACGCCGCTCGGCCTCGATTTCGAGACGGGCGCGAAGCTCGCCGGCGCGCGCTTCACGATGCTGCGCGGCCCGATCGCGCGCCTGCATCGCGCACTCGCGCAGTTCATGATCGACACGCACACGCAGCAGCACGGCTATACCGAAACGTACACGCCGTACATCGTGAACCCGGAGATCCTGTACGGCACGGGCCAACTGCCGAAGTTCGCGGACGACATGTTCCGCGTCGAGAAGGGCGGCGAGGAGAACAAGGTCACGCAATACCTGATCTCCACGTCCGAGATTTCGCTGACGAACACCGTGCGCGAATCGATCGTCGACGCATCCGCGCTGCCGATCAAGCTCACCGCGCATTCCCCGTGCTTCCGCTCGGAAGCCGGGTCGTACGGCCGCGACACGCGCGGGATGATCCGTCAGCACCAGTTCGACAAGGTCGAGATGGTGCAGGTCGTCGCGCCCGAAACGTCGTATGCGGCGCTCGACGAGATGGTCGGCCACGCGGAAGCGATCCTGCAGAAGCTCGGCCTGCCGTACCGCGTGATCACGCTGTGCACGGGCGACATGGGCTTCTCGGCCGCGAAGACGTTCGACCTCGAGGTGTGGCTGCCCGCGCAGAACACCTATCGCGAAATCTCGAGCTGCTCGAACACCGAGGCGTTCCAGGCGCGCCGGATGCAGGCGCGGTTCCGCAACGCACAGGGCAAGCCCGAACTCGTGCACACGCTGAACGGTTCGGGTCTGGCGGTCGGCCGGACGCTCGTCGCGGTGCTGGAGAACTACCAGAACGCGGACGGCTCGGTCACGGTGCCGGAAGTGCTGCGTCCGTACATGGGCGGCATGGAGCGTATCGACGCGCCGGCGCAGGCGTCGTAACGCGGCCGTTCGGCGCCTTCGCAAAAAATTTGCAAAAAGGGCTTGTCGGCCACGAAGAGATCGTCTTATAATCTTTTTCTCGCGGAAACGACCAGCCGCGAAATGCAGTAAGGAAGGAGAGGTGGCAGAGTGGTCGAATGTACCTGACTCGAAATCAGGCGTACGGTTTCCCCGTACCGTGGGTTCGAATCCCACCCTCTCCGCCAAAATACGAAGCCCCTTGATCCGGAAGGATCAAGGGGTTTTTCGTTTTAGATCGCCGGTGCAATGTGCCGATTGCCGATGCAGTGACAGCGGGCCGGCTACCGGCGCATCGACCGTTTCAAGCAGTGCCCGCCGGTTTCTACACCGTCCCCACCGAACCCTCACGCCGCAGCCGGATACTGCGCCAGCACCTTGTCGCGGATCGACGGCTTGATGTTCGATTGCGCCATGTCGCCGCGATAGTGCGCGACGACACGCGGGTTCATCACGCGATACCAGAGCGGCGGCACGTACGCGAGCAGGATCATCGTCGCGTAGCCGGCCGGCAATTGCGGCGCATCGTCGAAGTGGCGCAGCGCCTGGTACGAGCGCGTCGGATTCGCGTGATGGTCGGCGTGTCGCTGCAACTGGTACAGGAACAGGTTCGTGACGACGTGATTGCTGTTCCACGAATGCTGCGGCGTGCAGCGTTCGTAGCGGCCGCTCGGCAGCTTGCGGCGGCCGAGCCCGTAGTGCTCGACGTAGTTCACCACTTCGAGCAGCGAAGCGCCGTAGACGGCCTGGATCACGAGGAACGGGATCACGATCTTGCCGGCCATCGCGATCGCGATGCCCCATACGATCGCGGTCATCGCCCACGCGTGCAGCACTTCGTTGCGCCACGTCCAAGGCGAACGCCCGAGGCGCTCGAGGCGGGTTTTTTCGAGTCGCCATGCCGAGCGGATGCTGCCCGTCACCGTGCGCGGCAGGAACGCCCAGAACGATTCGCCATAGCGCGCGCTCGCCGGGTCCTCGGCGGTCGCGACGCGCACGTGATGGCCGCGGTTGTGCTCGACGTAGAAGTGGCCGTACGCGACCGGTGCGAGCGTGATCTTCGCGAGCCAGCGTTCGAAGCGGTCGGTCTTGTGCCCGAGCTCGTGCGCGGTATTGATCGAGATGCCCGTCGCGGCGCCGAGCGACAGCGCGAAGCCGACATAGTCGTACCAAGCGAGCGCGTGCGTGCCGACGATCCACACGCACATGAAGAACGCGACGTATTCGACGAAAGTCGCGAGATAGACGATGTACCGGTAATAGCGCTCGCGTTCGAGATGCGGCACGACGGCTTCGGGTGGATTGTCGCGATCGTCGCCGATGAGCGTGTCGAGAATCGGGATCACGCCGAACGCGAACAGCGGACCGAACCACCAGAACACATGGAAGCCCGTCGACAGCGCGAGCTGCGCGGCGAGGATCGGCAGCGTGATCGTCAGCGCGCCGAGCAGCCACAGGTAACGCTTGCCATCCGACCAGCCCGAAGCCGATCCGTCGGTCGTTGCCATTGTCTCCCTCCAGCCGGCCGGCCCGCAGGCGGCCGCATGCAAGATCTTCGAATCCTCGTGGTCCGCGACGCGCGCGGCGGCCCCCGGATCGTCGCCCGGATCTGCCTGTTATACGACCGGCGTGCGCGCTTGCCAAACCCCCGCGCTAGGCGTGACGCTCCAAACGCCGGAGCATGCACCACGCGCGTATCGAAGCGCCCAGGCGCGCCGATTGAAACATGCAGGTAGGGGCGAATCTGTCCGTGGGTTGGCGCGTTCGTCAGATGAATGGCCCGGCGCGTGATGCGCGCATGCCGATGTGATGCGGCGGCAACAAATGTTGCATCGCAATAAAAAGGCCAGCGAAGTATTGCTGCAGCGCGTGTTTCGTTTGCTTGTATTACGTCGCATTACGGCCGCGGCAAGGCAATGCAACGCGGCTCGAAACCGGGGGGCCGCGCATCGCAAGGAGAACGAGGCGAAGCGCTGGATCACGACAGCACATTTACCGTCCAACAATCTGCGCCGATGCGCCGATGCTGCACGTGCACACCGATCGGTGCGGGTCGTCGCCGATGACCTCCGCCGCCTTTCGATCCGCGCCGCCGTTTGAAAATTACGATTTGACTCATGCCCCGCTTTCGGTTGAAGCTACTAGCTTGCTGTCCGAAGGGGGCTGTGCCTGCATGAGTTCGACCTTGACCGTTCGTCGTATCGCTGCCGATCAGGGCGGCGTGTATCGCGAACTCCGCGCTGCATCGCTGCGTGAGCCCTACGCGCCCGGCGAAGCGCCGGAGGCCGAATTGCTGACCGTCGAAACGGACGCAGCGTCGGCGATCGCCGCGCAGCGCGCCGTGTCCGACGAGTCGACGACTTTCCTGCTGTACACCGAAGGCCATCCGGCCGGCATGATCGGCGCGTATTTCGACAACACGCCCGATCGGCGCGCGTTCGTCAGCGAACTGTGGGTCGCGCATGCGGTGCGTCACCTGCGCGGTGGCGTGCTGCTGCTGGAGACGGCCACTGCATGGCTCGCCGAGCGCGGCGCCACCGACGTCTACGCGTGGATCGCCGATGCGAACCGCAACGCGATCCGTTTCTACGAGCGTGCGGGTTTCGGCAACACCGGCGAACATGCGCCGATCGCGCGGATGCCCGGCGCGATGAAATCGCTGTTCGTGTCGCAGGTAAAGCACTGACGCTGTCCCGACACGCCAGCCGGGCGGCGCGATGACAGCGCGATCGGCCGCTGGCCTGCCCGCCTGCCGGTTGCGCGTCCGCCCGGGCCGCCGCAACCCCGAGTCCCAAAAATAATGGCCGCACGCGTGGACGCCTGTAAAATACGCAAAAAATTTTTGCAGAGTGTCCATGTCGCTTAAAAAATCGCCATTCTTCGAGCTGCGCAGCGGATCGGTCGATACGTTGCTGTTCACCGTGAAGACGACCGATCTCGATGCGTTGCGTGCCGAACTGGTCAAGCGCTTCGAAGCGACTCCCGAGTTTTTTGCCGACGATGTCGTCGCGATCGACGTCCGCCGCCTGGCTGACGGCGAACGCGTCGCGCTCGCGGACATCCGCCAGATGCTGAACGACGTGCGGATGCGTCCGGTGGGCGTCGTCGCGCTGGCCACGCAGGGCTGGGCGGGGGAAGCCGGCCTGCCGTTGCTGGAGGCGCGCGATCGCCGCGCGCCGGCCGCGAAACCTGCCGACGAAGCGGAACCGGCGGCCGTGCCAGCCGTCGACACCGCCGCCGCCGGGGAAGCCGAAGCGGCGCCCGAACAGTCGCCGGAACCCGCGCCGGCGCTCGGGCAAGCCGGTGCGCAGACGCTGGTGATCGACCGGCCGTTGCGTTCGGGGCAGCAGATTTACGCGAAAGGGGACCTCGTGGTGCTCGCGCCGGTCAGTCACGGCGCGGAGATCATCGCGGAAGGCAATATTCATATCTACGCGCCGTTGCGCGGCCGTGCACTCGCCGGCGTGCACGGCAATCACGACGCGCGCATTTTCTGCACGTGTCTCGAACCGGAACTGATTTCGATCGCGGGTATCTATCGAACCACCGAGAACCCGCTGCCCGCCGACGTACTGGGCAAATCGGTGCAGATCCGGCTCGAAGAGGAAAAACTGATGATCGAACCGCTGCGCCTGACGTAATTCACGCGGTGCGCTCCGGGTCGATCGGCTCTCATTGACGAACACAGGGTATTGGGTAAATGGCAAAAATCATCGTGGTGACCTCGGGCAAGGGCGGCGTGGGCAAGACGACGACGAGCGCGAGCTTCGCGTCGGGTCTCGCGCTGCGCGGCCACAAGACGGCCGTGATCGACTTCGACGTCGGCCTGCGCAACCTCGATCTCATCATGGGCTGCGAGCGTCGCGTCGTGTATGACCTCGTGAACGTGATCCAGGGCGAAGCGAACCTGAACCAGGCGCTGATCAAGGACAAGAAGTGCGAGAACCTGTTCATCCTGCCGGCGTCGCAGACGCGCGACAAGGATGCGCTGACGCGCGACGGCGTCGAGAAGGTGCTGAACGACCTCGTCGCGATGGACTTCGAATACATCGTCTGCGATTCGCCGGCCGGTATCGAAGCCGGCGCGCTGCACGCGATGTACTTCGCGGACGAAGCGCTGATCGTCACGAACCCGGAAGTGTCGTCGGTGCGCGATTCGGATCGCATTCTCGGCATCCTGTCGTCGAAGACGAAGCGCGCGACGGAAGGCAAGGAGCCGATCAAGGAACACCTGCTGATCACGCGTTACAGCCCGAAGCGCGTGAGCGAAGGCGAGATGCTGTCGCTCGAGGACATCAGCGAGATCCTGCGCATCAAGCTGATCGGCGTGGTGCCCGAGTCGGAAGCCGTGCTGCACGCATCGAACCAGGGTCTGCCGGCCGTGCATATCGACGGTACCGACGTCGCCGAAGCGTACAAGGACGTCGTCGCCCGCTTTCTCGGCGAGGACAAGCCGCTGCGCTTCACCGATTACCAGAAGCCGGGCCTGCTGCAGCGCCTCTTCGGCAGCAAGTAACGGAGGCCGCCCATGTCCATCCTTTCGTTTCTCCTCGGCGAGAAGAAGAAGTCCGCATCGGTCGCGAAGGAGCGCCTGCAGCTCATCATCGCGCACGAGCGGGTCGGCGGCCGGCCGCCGGCCGATTACCTGCCGGCGCTGCAGAAGGAACTCGTCGCGGTCATCTCGAAGTACGTCCATATTTCGGACGATGACATCCGCGTGAGCCTCGAGCGCCAGGACGATCTCGAAGTCCTCGAAGTGAAGATCGAGATTCCGCAAGCCTGACGCTTGCGCGTGTCCCTCCGCACGGCGGCGCCCGCCGCCGTGCGCGTCTTACGCCCTGTTGCACTTTCGGGCACGCCGTAACACGGCGCCTGTCGGCCGTCATCCCCCGTCGCGCATTGAACGAATACGCTCGCGTAACTTGTTCAACCAGGAGGTTGTGATGGCTGTCTCTACCGTTTCACGTCGTCTCGTTTCGCTCGCGCTGTTCGCCGCGGGCCTGTCAGCCGTCGTCGCGCCGTTTGCCGCGCATGCGGACGAAATTCTCGTCGGCACGCCCGTGATCGCGCCGCAGGGGCGCATGGTCATCGCCGAGCCGGTCGCCGTGCGTACCGAGGAAGTCGTCGTCGTCGCGCCGAATGCGCCGCCGCCCGTGCGCTACGAGGTCGTGCCGGCCACGCGCGTGGGCTACGTGTGGGAGCGCGGGCACTGGCGCTGGGATCATGGCCGCTACGTGTGGATCGGCGGTCACTGGGAAACCGAACGCGTCGGCATGCACTGGGTGCCGGGCCACTGGGATCAGCGCGGCCCGAACTGGTTCTGGACGCGTGGCCACTGGGCTTGAGGCAGGCGTGCGATGAAAAGAACCGCAATCGCCATCGCGCTCGTCGCGATCACGCTGGCCGGGTGCATCGTCGTGCCGGCGCGGCCGGTCTACTACCGGCCGGCGCCCGTCGTGATCTATTGAGTGTCGCGCGGGCCGGGCTGGGCCGGGCCGTGTGCGCCGGTCGCAGCCGGCGGCCCGGTATCGTCCGACGCCGGTGTCGGCGCGGCGCGGTCGGCCGCCGCCGCGGCGGCCGGCTCGTCGCCGCCTTCGTCGCGCAGCGTATCGAGCGGGTCGGCGGGGGCCGCGTTTTCATCCTGGGGTTCGGCAACGTTGCTCGCGGTGGCTGCCGTCGCCGCAGCGGCCGCGACGGGGGGCGCGAGATAGCGCTGCGCAAGCGTTTCGTAGAGCGGCGGCGCGAAAAAGCGCGAGACCCGGCTCGATACCAGCGCGGTCGCCATCAGCGAAATCACGAGCGCATGCCCGTTGATCATTTCCATCACGATCACGAACGACGTGATCGGCGACTGCGTGACGGCCGCCAGATAGCCGACCATCGCGAGTGCGATCAGCATCGGCAGGCTCATGTTGCTGAACACGGCGTGCAGCAGGTTGCCGAAGCCGGCACCGATCGACAGCGACGGCGCGAAGATCCCGCCCGGGATGCCCGGCAGGTACGACGCGACCATCGACACCATCTTCAGGAACGGATAGAACACCGACAGTTGCTGACTGCCGTCGAGCAGGCCGCGCGCCTCGGCATAGCCGCTACCGAACGTCGTGCCGCCGGATACGAGCCCCACGACGGCGATCACGAAGCCGCACAGCGCGGCGAACCTGATCGGCCGCTCGCGATACAGGCCCAGCAGTTGCGCGGGCAGCCAGCGCCCCGTGTTGAGCAGCAGCCAGCAGAACAGGCCGCCCGCGATGCCCGTCACGATCGCGGTGACCAGCACCGCCACCGCCAGCAGTTTCGGGAAATGGAGGCCGGCGTTGATCGTGCCGAAATACGTGTAGTTGCCGTTCAGCCCGAGCGCCACGACGCCGGCGAGGATGATCGCGGTGATCAGTACGCCGCTGGCGCGCGCGGAGAAGCTGCGGGTCAGTTCCTCGATCGCGAACACGATGCCGGCGAGCGGCGTATTGAACGCGGCCGACAGCCCGGCCGCCGCGCCGGCCAATACGAGCTGGCGTTCGATCTGCGCGTTCGAGCGCGGGTAGAAGCGCCGCAGGTTGAACATCAGCGCCGCGCCGACCTGCACGGTCGGCCCTTCGCGGCCGATCGTGAAGCCGCCGAGGATGCCGAGGAACGAGATCAGTACCTTGCCGAACAGGATGCGCAGCGTCAGCAAGCGGGCGCCGAACGCGCTCGGCCGCGCATGCAGTGTCGCGATCACCTGCGGGATGCCGCTGCCCTCGGCGCCGCGGAAGAAGCGGCGCGTGATCCATGCCGACAGCGCGGCGATCGCCGGCGTCAGCAGCAGCGGCAGCCACACGGCGTGATCGCGCATCGCGCGGAAAGTCTCGTAGCCCCAGTCGATCAACCGGGCGTACAGGACGGCCGCGAGCCCGACGACGATCGCCCCGAGCCAGAAGACACCATATTGGCGCCAGATTCGCAGCGAGCGGCGGGTGAGGGCGGGAAACAGCGCGGGAAGGGCGGGGCGCGGCATTGGCTCGGGCCGGAGGGCAAAGAGGGAATTATAAAAAGAACCGGATGCCAGCGGGACCTCGGAAGCCGGTAGGGAATGACAAAAATCCACAAAAGAGATGCAATTTGTTGCAAATGTAATGCTCGCGTAATGTCTGTACATAGCAACCGTCGTTAGCATGCCGAGATAACCCGTCGAGAACCCCGCCAATCGTGAAACGCATCCTCATCGTGAAAGTGACGTCGCTCGGCGACGTCGTCCAGACGCTGCCTGTCGTCGCCGACCTGCATCGCGCCTTCCCCGGCGTGACGGTCGACTGGGCCGTCGACGAATCGTGCGCGGAGGTCGTACGCTGGCATCCGGGCGTGAGCGCCGTCCTGTGCGCGCCGCTGCGCCGCTTCAAGAAAATGCGCAATGTCGGCGACCTGAAGGCGATCTCGGCATCGATCGGTGCGTTGCGTGCGCACCGCTACGATGCGGTCATCGATCTGCACGGCGTCTACAAGAGCGCGATCATTTCGTCGCTGGCGCGTGCCGCGCGCCGTGTCGGCTACCAGACGCAGGATCTTGGCGAAACGGGCGCGCGCTTCGCGTATTCGCACCGTTTCGGCCCGCGGCCGGACTGCGACGCATGGCACGGGATGCGCGTGAGTGCCGGCGAAGCGCTCGGCTACGTGCCCGAAGGGGCTGCCGCGTACGGCATCGTCGCGCCGCAGGACGCGAGCCTGCCCGCGGCCGTGACCGACGGCGGGCCGTTCATGCTGCTGTTCCATGCGACGTCCAACCCCGACAAGAAGTGGCCGGCCGAACACTGGGCCGCCCTTGCCACGGAGATGATGGCGCGCGGCGTGCGCGTCCTGCTGCCGTGGGGATCGGCGGCCGAGCACGACGATGCGCGGGATATCGCCGCTCGTGCGCCGGGCGCGATCGTGTTGCCGGCGATGACGGTGCGTGAACTGGGCGCGGCGCTGGGCCGGGCCGCGCTCGTGGTGGGGGTCGATACGGGGTTCGTGCACATGGCGCACGCGTTGCAGCGGCCGACCGTGATGATTTTCGTCGCGACGTCGCGCCACCATTGCGGGATCGGCGGCGCGCCGCATGCGCTGTCGATCGGCGAGCCGGGCGCGATGCCGACCGTCGACGAGGCGCTGGACGCGATCGATACGGTCTGCCCGGCCTACGGCGCGTTGCGCGCGCGGCTGTCCGCCTGACGCGGCGCGGCGGCCGTGGTCAGGCCAGCAACATCTCGACCGTGACGACGGCGGCGATGGCCGCCAGATTCGCCAGCAGCGCCTCGAACACGAGGCCGCGCCAGGTCTTCGGCCGGAACCGTAGCGCGAGCAGCAGCGCGCCACCCAGCGCGAGCGCGAGGATCACGACGAGATCGGCATTGGCGAGGCGGATATTCATGGCGGCGGCTCCTGTCGGGGCGGGATATCCGGGCGCGCGACGACGCGCCCAGGATCGAGTATAGAGCGCGCCTGCCGCCGTACAACCCGGGTCGCCCCGGAGGGTCAGACGAGCGATGCGTCGCGCGTTTCGCGCATCAGCAATACGCCGATCAGGCTGATCGCCGCCGCGACCGACACGTAGCCGCCGACCCACGACAGCCCGCCGCGCGCAGCCAGCAGTTGCGCGATATACGGTGCGATCGACGCGCCGAGGATCCCGCCGAGGTTGTACGCGACGCCCGCGCCCGTATAGCGGACGTTGGTCGGGAACAACTCCGGCAGCAGCGCGCCCATCGGCGCGAAGGTCACGCCCATCAGGAACAGTTCGATCGTCAGGAACAGCGCGACGAGCGGCATCGAGCCGCTGCCGAGCAGCGGCGCCATCGCGAACCCCGACAGCAGCGCGGCGAGCGCGCCGGCGACCAGCACCGGCTTGCGGCCGAAGCGGTCCGACGCCCATGCGGACAGCGGCGTCGCGAGCCCCATGAAGACGACCGCGAAACACAGCAGGCCGAGGAAGCTCTGGCGCGGAATATGCAGCGCCGACACGCCGTACGACAGCGAGAACACCGTCGAGATATAGAACAGCGTGTAGCAGACGACCATCGCGAGCGCGCCGAGCAGCGTCGGCTGCCAGTGCTGCGTGACGAGCGTCGCGACCGGCACGCGCACGCGCTCGTTGCGGTCGAGCGCCGCCTGGAACGCGGGCGTTTCGGTGATCTTGAGCCGCACGTACAGGCCGAGCGCGACGAGCACCGCGCTGACGAGGAACGGGATGCGCCAGCCCCAACTGCGGAACTGCTCGTCGGACAGCGACAGCGCGAGCGCGAAGAACAGCCCGTTCGACATCAGGAACCCGACCGACGGCCCCAGTTGCGGGAACATCCCGAACCAGCCGCGCTTGCCCTGCGGCGCATGCTCGGTCGCGAGCAGCGCCGCGCCGCCCCATTCGCCGCCGAGACCGATCCCCTGGCCGAAACGCAGCACGCACAGCAGCACCGGCGCGAGCGTGCCGATCGCGTCGTAGCCGGGCACGAAGCCGATTGCGGTGGTGGACACGCCCATCACGAGCAGCGAGGCGACGAGCGTCGACTTGCGGCCGATACGGTCGCCGAAGTGTCCGAACAGGAACGAGCCGATCGGGCGCGCGATGAACGCGATGCCGAACGTGACGAATGCGGACAGTGCCTGCGCCGTTGCGGAGCCGTGCGGAAAGAACACGGGGCCGATGACGAGCGCGGCGGCCGTTGCGTACACGTAGAAATCGTAGAACTCGATCGCGGTGCCGATGAAGCTCGCGAACACGATGCGCCGGTGGCTGACGGCGCCGGCCGAACCGGTTGCGCGTGCAACGGCCGGGGGGGATGCGGACATGGATGTCTCCGTTTTGTCGTTGGGGCAGCCGGCTGAGCGTGCGTTCGGCGGGCGACGGCCTGCCGGGCGCTGCCGGGCAAATGATCGATGCGGATGACGCGATGGCGGCGTGGACGCGCGCCGTGGCGCGGACGTCACCCGCCGGTCGACGATGGAGACGGGTACGTCGCCGCCGCCCGGTGCCGGCGTGGTCGGCTCGCTTGCCGGGTGCGGCGCGCGAACGCACGCGCGGCGTGATGGCCGCGCGAGTGCGGAAAATTATAGCCAGCAGCGCCGTGCACCGGCAATCGGGCCGCGGCGGCGCGTCAGTCGATCGACTGCGCCTGCGCGGACGCGGTGCTTTGCAACTGGAAGTGGCCGTCGTCGTTGAAGAGCCAGCCTTCCATCAGTTCGAGCCGGCCGTTGCCGTCGAGCAGCCGTGACGGCGGCGCCGGCAGCGGCGCCGAGCGGCGCAGCGACGCGAGCGCGAGCGCTTCCGCCTCGCTGTCGCCGTTGCTGCGATAGACGGACGCGTTGATCACGCGGCCGCTGCCATCGACGGTGAAGGCCACGACGACGAGCGAGCGCAGCATGGCCTGCGGCGTGCCGTGCAGCATGCCGGACGGATTGCGCTCGGCGACGCGATGCGCGACCTCGACGCGATACTGGTCGAGCGTGCCGCTGCGTATGACCGACGGAATCGTCAGGACCGAGCGTAGCGACGAAGGCGGCGTGATCGTGCACGCGGCGAGCAGGGCGACGACGGCTAGCGCAGCGACACGCAGCCGGACGACGCGCGGACGGAGAAGGGGGCGCATGACGGGATGGCCGGGAGGGACGATAGAAAAATGATAGGCGTACCGACGCGAGACGATATGGGGGGAAACGCATAGCGCGCGGGATCGGTTGCTGCGATCGCTGATGATGACGGCCGGGCGCTGCGTCGAGCGATGTGCATCGCGCGCGGTGCGTCGCGAGGTGACGCGACATGTGACAGCGTCAGCGATGGACGCGCATGTTGCAAGGTTGAAAGCCGCGGCACGCTGCGATCATCCGGCCGCGCGGCCAGCCGATGCGGCGACCTCGACCGGCCTTCCGCGCCATCGCCGGCGATGCTTTGCGGCCGCGTCAGAAGCCGTGCGTCACGAGCGACAGTACCGACAGGTCGGGGTGCGTGCCGTCGATGATGCTCTTGCCGACGTGCACGCCTTCGCGGGTCGCCTCGTCGATGCTCGCGAAGCTCTCCTCCCCGTCCGCGTGGAACGGCACCGCATGGCCGGGCAACGCGGGATTCACGCCCGGATGGCACACGTAGCCGGTGTAGGTATAGCGCGTGTCGCTGCCGGGCATCGCGGCCGGCACGACATGGATCTCGAAGCCTTCGTAATCGACGTGGTCCGTCGCGCTCGACAGGTCGGTCATGGCGATCTCCGTGTGCCGCGCGCACGGGTGGCGCGTGCGGCATCGAATACGCGGCGGCGGTTGTCGCCGTGTTGAACGAATTCTAGGTGATGGCGAGCGGGGTGGGGAAGCGTGCGGCGATGCGCGGCGGCATGCGCCCGGGCGCGCGTACCATGCCGATCGGGTGCCGATTCCTGAGCGCGATTGCGTTTGCGTTGGGCGCCGTGGTGTCGGTCGTCCTGCTGCTCCGCCTGCCGCTGTCCGGCGCGCATGCGCATCCGTCTCGACTGATGAACGTGTCGCGTCGCGACTTCATTACTTGCAGCGCGCGTCCTTGCGCTGCACGACGACGATCACCGGATACTTCTGGCCGTGATCGAGTTCCACGCGCGCGACGACGGTCAGCGTCGCCGGATCGGAATCGTCGTATACGCTGACCTGTTCGTTGCGCAGATAGGTCACGCCGGTGCAGTTCGACGTGCGTCCGTCGTCACCCACCTTGCATTGAAGCTCGTTGTCCTTCAGGTAGTTGTATGGCGACGGGCTCGCGAGGTATTCGCTCAGGCCGCGCGGCGAACCGCCGACGCCGGTCACGTACGCGATCGCACACGATGCTTGCGCGTCGCCGGAGGCGGTGTCGGCCGCCGCATGCGTGCTGACGGCAACCAGCAGCGCGGCGAGCGACGAGACGAGGAAGGGCTTCATGACGTGGAGTTCCCGTTTCGCGAATCGGAGCGCGGGATTGTAACGGCATCCGGCGCGACGTGTCGGCTCGTGCGGGGCGCACGCGGGCGGACAAACAAAAAACCCCGTCATTCTGCGAATGGACGGGGTTCGGCGAATTTCCTGGCGGAAGCGGTGAGATTCGAACTCACGGACAGTTTCCCGTCGCTGGTTTTCAAGACCAGTGCCTTAAACCGCTCGGCCACGCTTCCACACGAGGCGGCATTGTAACCGAAATGCCGCCCCGTTCATTCGTTCAGTCGTCGCGCAGGAACAATTCCTGCAGGTCGTTGAGGAAACGCTGGCCGAGCGGCGTGGGCGCGATTTGCGTGAAATCGCGCGTGATCAGTCCGCGCCGTTCCGCTTCCTTCAATGCCGGCTCGATCGTGCTCATCGGCAGGCCCGTGCGTTCCGCGAAGCTGTGCACGGGGAAACCCTCGACGAGCCGCAGCGTGTTCAGCATGAACTCGAACGGCAGGTCGCGCGCGCCGACCTCACGCTCTTCCTGCACGGCCGTGCCGGCCTTCGCCTGTTCGATGAAGGTCGCCGGATGCTTGTAGCGCGCCTGCCGCAGGATCCGGTTCGGGAACGACAGTTTCGTGTGGGCACCCGCGCCGATCCCGAGATAGTCGCCGAAGCGCCAGTAGTTCAGGTTGTGCTTGCACTGATGATTCGGCTTCGCGTACGCGGATACTTCGTAGCGCCCGTAGCCGGCTTCGGCCGTGCGCGCATGGATCCATTCCTGCATGTCGGCCGACGCGTCGTCGTCGGGCACGACGGGTGGGAATTTCGCGAACAGCGTATTCGGCTCGAGCGTCAGGTGATACAGCGACAGGTGCGGCGGCGCGAACGACAGCGCCGTCTCGATGTCAGCGCGGCATTCGTCGAGCGTCTGGTTCGGCAGCGCGAACATCAGGTCGAGGTTGAAGTTGTCGAAGTTCTTCGCGGCGATCTCGACGGCCGCGCGTGCCTGCGCGGTGTCGTGAATCCGGCCGAGCGCCTTCAGGTGCGCCTCGTTGAAGCTCTGGATGCCGACCGACAGGCGGTTCACGCCGCTTGCGCGGAACTGCGCGAACTTCGCGGCTTCGAACGTGCCCGGATTCGCTTCCAGCGTGATCTCGGCATCGGCGTCGAGCGGCAGCAGCGCGCGCACGTCGGACAGCATCCGGTCGAGGCCGGCCGCCGACAGCAGGCTCGGCGTGCCGCCGCCGATGAACACGGTATGCACCTGCCGGCCCCACACGAGCGGCAGCGCCTGCTCGAGGTCGGCGCGCAACGCGTCGAGATACTCGGCTTCCGGAAACCGTTCGCCTTTCCATTCGTGCGAGTTGAAGTCGCAGTACGGGCACTTGCGCACGCACCACGGGAAATGCACGTACAGCGCGAGCGGCGGCAGCGACGTGAGGCGCACCTGGCCGGGCGACGTGAAGGTCGCGACGACGCGTGCGCCGGTTTCCGCGGCCTGGCTCATGCGGCCTCCCGCTGCGGATGCGTGATGAAGACGATCATGCGGGTTCCTCTGCGAGCCGCGCGAGCAGCGCCTTCAGCGCGAGCGCGCGATGGCTGTGCGTGTTCTTGACGGCCGGCTCGAGTTCGGCTGCCGTCGCGCCGAGCGACGGCAGGTAGAAATACGGGTCGTAGCCGAATCCATGCCCGCCGCGCGGCGTATCGACGATCTCGCCGGCCCAGCGGCCTTCGGCGAACAGCGGCTCGGGATCGTCCGCGTGACGCACGAGCGCGAGCACACAGCAATAGTATGCGCGCCGGTCGTCGACGCCGCGCAGTTGCTCGACCAGGTACGCATTGTTCGCCGCATCGCCCTTGTCGCGGCCCGCGCGCTGCGCGTAGCGCGCCGAATAGACGCCTGGTGCGCCGCGCAGCGCGCGCACGCACAGGCCGGAATCGTCGGCGATCGCCGGCAGCCCGGTGAGCCGCGACGCGTGGCGCGCCTTCGTCAGCGCATTCTCGATGAACGTGCCGAACGGCTCTTCCGCCTCGGGCACGGCCAGGTCGCCCTGCGGCATGATCTCGATGCCGACCGTGGAAAACAGCGCGGTGAATTCGCGCAGCTTGCCGGCGTTGTTCGACGCGAGCACGATGCGCGACAGCGGCGCGAGGGTGCGGTCGTCACGCATGGTTCGTGCCCAGGACAGCTTTCTGCAACTGCACGAGCTCGGCGATCCCGCCTTGCGCGAGGTCGAGCAGCGCATTCATCTCGGCGCGCGAGAACGGCACGCCTTCGGCCGTGCCCTGGACTTCGACGAAGCCGCCCGCGCCCGTCATCACGACGTTCATGTCGGTGTCGCAGCGCGAATCTTCCGCGTAGTCGAGGTCGAGCACCGGCGTGCCTTCGTACACGCCGACCGAGATCGCGGCGACGTGGTCGGTGATCGGCGAGCGCGCGAGCTTGCCGGCCGCGATCAGCGTCGACACGGCGTCGTGCGCGGCGACGAACGCGCCGGTGATGCTGGCCGTGCGCGTACCGCCGTCGGCCTGGATCACGTCGCAGTCGATGTGGATCGTGCGCGGGCCGAGCGCCTCGAGATCGAACACCGCGCGCAGCGCGCGGCCGATCAGGCGCTGAATTTCCTGCGTGCGGCCCGTCTGCTTGCCGCGCGCGGCTTCACGGTCGCTGCGCGTGTGCGTCGCGCGCGGCAGCATCCCGTATTCGGCGGTCAGCCAGCCTTGCCCGCGCTCGCGCAGGAATTCGGGCACGCGCTCGGCGACGCTTGCGGTGCACAGCACCTTGGTGTCGCCGAATTCGACCAGCACGGAGCCTTCGGCGTGTTTCGTGTAGTGGCGCGTGAGGGCGACCTTGCGCAGTTCGTCGGCGCGGCGGCCGCTCGGGCGGGAAACGGAAGACGTCATGGGGAAATCGCGGAAGGAGAGGAAACCCCGATTTTAGCGCCGAACGCCGCGCGCGCCCGGCGGGGTGTCCCGCAAAAATGGGATAATGCGCGCTTGCCGCCCCGCGCTTTCCGATGCGCCGGGCGCCTCGACATATCCCCCGCCCGCGAGGGCGCCAGACGGCGAGACGAACCATGATCTACAGCATGACGGGCTACGCGAGCGCGACGCGCGAACTCGCGACGGCCACCGGCAACGGCGGCACCAGCGTGTCGGTCGAACTGCGCACCGTGAACTCGCGCTTCCTCGATCTCAATTTCCGGATGCCGGACGACGTGCGCGCGTGCGAATCCGCGCTGCGCGAAATGCTGATGAACAAGCTGTCGCGCGGCAAGGTCGACGTGCGTATCAACCTGCAGCGCGGCGAGCAGAGCATCGGCGCGGGCGCGCTGAACCAGTCGGCGCTCGGCCAGCTTGCCGAACTCGAACGCGCGGTGCTCGATTCGTTCCCGGGCGTCGGCCGCCTGCGCGCGGGCGAGATCCTGCGCTGGCCCGGCGTGCTCGCCGAGAGCGGCGTGTCGGCCGAGGCGATCCGCGATGCGGTGCTCGCCTGCGGGAAGGAAGCGATCGGCGAGCTCGTCGTCGTGCGTTCGCGCGAAGGCGCGCAACTGGCGGCAATGCTGCTGTCGAACGTCACCGAGATGGAGGCGATCGTCGCGCGCATCACGCCGCTCGTGCCGGAGCTGATCGCGAAGCATCAGCAGAAGATCGTCGAGCGGCTGCAGGAAGCGCTCGGCATCGCGGCGCCCGAAGGCGGCTCGACGGTCGTCACGCGCGAGGAAGCCGCGGAGCGCATCCGTCAGGAAGTGACGATGTACGGGATCCGGATCGACATCGCGGAAGAGCTGTCGCGGCTCACCGCGCACCTGAACGAAACGCGTCACGTGATCGAGAAGGGCGGCCGCGTCGGCAAGCGTCTCGACTTCATGATGCAGGAACTGAATCGCGAAGCGAACACGCTCGGCTCGAAGGCGGCGGCGAAGGAACTCGCCGACGCGTCGATGGCGCTGAAGCTGCTGATCGAGCAGATGCGCGAGCAAGTGCAAAACCTGGAGTAAAAGAGATGAAACGACCCCCACGCTCACTATGTTTGCTGCCCTCCGAGGGGGCGGCCCGGCGGAGGCTGTCATGACCGATTCCCATCGCGACGGCCACGCGTCGCATTCGCTGCACGGCGGCGTCTATCCCGGTAACCTGTTCATGGTCGTCGCGCCGTCGGGCGCCGGCAAGTCGACGCTCGTGAATGCGCTGCTGTCGAAGGACAGCGACATCTGCCTGTCGATCTCGTACACGACGCGCAAGCCGCGCCCCGGCGAGCAGGACGGCCAGCACTACCACTTCACGACCGTCGAGGATTTCCGCGCGCGTCACGCGGCGCACGAATTCCTCGAGAGCGCGGAAGTGCACGGCAACTACTACGGCACGTCGCGCGTCTGGATCGAGGAGCAGATGCAGAACGGCCACGACGTGCTGCTCGAAATCGACTGGCAAGGCGCGTTGCAGGTGAAGAAGCAGTTCCGCAACGCGGTCGGCATCTTCATCCTGCCGCCGTCGCTCGACGCGCTCGAGGAGCGCCTGAAGAAGCGCGGCCAGGACGAGCCGAACGTGATCACGCGACGCCTGCTGGCGGCCGGCAGCGAGATCGCGCACGCGTCGGAAGCGGAATACGTGGTGATCAACGAGAATTTCGAGCGTGCGCTCGCGGAACTCGAATGCATCGTCGCGGCGACGCGCCTGCGTTTTGCTTCGCAGTACGCGCGACACACGGAGCTGTTCATCGAGCTCGGCATCCATCTGCCCCACGCGGAATGACGCGGGGCACGAGGGACATAAGGTAGAATAAGGACTATATTCAGAAGGAATCACCAACATGGCTCGCATTACCGTCGAAGACTGCCTGAAGCAAATCCCGAATCGCTTCGAACTGGCGCTCGCCGCCACCTATCGCGCGCGGCAGCTCGCGCAAGGCCATACGCCGAAAATCGAAAGCCGCGACAAGCCGACCGTCGTCGCGCTGCGCGAAATCGCTGCCGGCCAGGTCGGCGTCGAGATGCTGAAGAAGGTGCCGGTGTAACGCGCATCCGGCCCGTTCCAGCCATGTAGTCCACGCGCGCAACGACTCGACCTGGAGGCGAATATGAGCACCACCCCATCGTCCGCCTCCGCGGATCCGACCACCGAAGCCACGGCTCAGTCGCCTGCGCGCCAGTACATCGACGCGGTCCTCGAACAATCCTTCCGGCATCTGTTCGGGCCGACCGCCACCCCGGAGCAGCCGCGCAAGCACGGCGTCGTTTCGATCGCGAAACTGACGGCCGCGCTTGCCGAGTATCTCGCTCCGGACGAAATCAAAGAGGTCAAGGCGGCGTTCCACTTCAGCGACGAAGCCCACCTCGGTCAATATCGCCAGAGCGGCGAACCCTACATCACCCATCCCGTCGCCGTCGCGGAAATCTGCGCCGGCTGGAAGCTCGACGCGCAGGCCGTGATGGCCGCGTTGCTGCACGACGTGATGGAAGACCAGGGCGTGACCAAGAACGAGCTGGCCGAGCGGTTCGGCCCGAAGGTCGCCGAACTGGTCGACGGCCTGTCGAAGCTCGACAAGATGGAATTCCGCAGCCGCGAGGAAGCGCAGGCGGAAAACTTCCGCAAGATGCTGCTCGCGATGGCGCGCGACGTGCGCGTCATTCTCGTGAAGCTCGCCGATCGCCTGCACAACATGCGCACGCTCGGCGCGGTACCGATGGAAAAGCGCCGCCGCGTCGCGCGCGAAACGCTCGACATCTACGCGCCGATCGCACACCGGCTCGGGTTGAACAACACGTATCGCGAGCTGCAGGACATGAGCTTCGCGAACTTCAACCCGCATCGCTACGCGACGCTCGAGAAGGCCGTGAAGGCCGCGCGCGGCAATCGCCGCGAAGTGATCAGCAAGATCCTCGAGGCCGCGCAGCGTGCGATGGCCGACGCGAAGATCGACGCCGAGATCACCGGCCGCGAGAAGACCATCTACAGCGTCTATCGCAAGATGCGCGACAAGCAGTTGTCGTTCTCGCAGGTGCTCGACGTGTACGGCTTTCGCGTCGTCGTCGACAGCCCGCTCGACTGCTACACGTGCATCGGCGCGCTGCACGCGCTGTACAAGCCCGTGCCCGGCAAGTTCAAGGATTACATCGCGATCCCGAAGATCAACGGCTATCAGTCGCTGCACACGACGCTCGTCGGCCCGTTCGGCGCGCCGATCGAGTTCCAGGTGCGCACGCGCAAGATGCACGAGATCGCCGAGGCGGGCGTCGCCGCGCACTGGCTGTACAAGAACGGCAGCGCCGATCTCAGCGACGTGCAGAAGCGCGCGCACCAGTGGCTGAAGTCGCTGCTCGACATCCAGAGCGAAGCGGGCGATTCGAGCGAATTCCTCGAGCACGTGAAGATCGACCTGTTCCCCGACGCGGTCTACGTGTTCACGCCGAAGTCGAAGATCATGGCGCTGCCGCGCGGTGCGACGGCGCTCGATTTCGCGTATTCGATCCACAGCGATCTCGGCAACCAGTGCGTGGCCGTGAAGATCAACAACGAGCTGCTGCCGCTGCGCACCGAGCTGAAGAGCGGCGACATCGTCGAAGTGATCACCGCGCCGTATTCGAAGCCGAATCCCGCGTGGCTCGGCTTCGTGCGTACCGGCAAGGCGCGCTCGGCGATCCGCCACTACCTGAAGACGATGCGCCTGAACGAGTCCGTGCAGCTGGGCGAGCGGCTCGTCGACCAGAGCCTGAAGGGCTATGGCCTCGCGCTGGCCGATGTCGAGCCGGAAGTGTGGGAGAAGCTCGTGCAGTGGACGGGCAACAAGAGCCGGCAGGAAATCTTCGCGGACATCGGCCTCGGCCGCCGCGTCGCCGCGGTGATGGCCAAGCGCATCGAGGTGCTGATGAGCGGCCGCGACGCGGACGACGATCTGCCGAAGTCCGAGCGGCATCCCGCGCATCATGCGCCGCCGGTCGTGATTACCGGCACCGAGGGGATGTCCGTGCAGTTGTCCGCATGCTGCCGACCGATCCCGGGCGACGCGATCATGGGTTACATCGGCATCGGTCTGGGCATGGCGATTCATACGACGGATTGCCGTGTCGCGCAGCGCATCCATCGCCGCGATCCGGGCCGCTGGATCGACGTCGAATGGGCGCCGCAGCCGGGCCGCCTGTTCGATGTCGCGGTGAAGGCGCTCGTGAAGAACACGAAGGGCATCTTCGCGCGCGTCGCGGCGGACATCACGTCGGCCGACGCGAACATCGTCCATATCGCGATGGACGAGGATCTGACCCACGAATCGACGGTGCTGCGCTTCGTGATCCAGGTCAGCGACCGCGTGCATCTCGCGAACGTGATGCGGCGCGTGAGAACCAATCCGGACGTGATGCGGATCATGCGAGAGCGCTCGACCGACGACGGGGCGCATGCGCGCCACGACGGTGGCATGCGCATCGAGCGCGAGCGGCAGGATTACTGACATTCACGCGCCCCTTCGCGGGGGGAGTGCGGTGATCCACGGACGGCGGCCAATGGCCGCCGTTTTCGTTGAGGCGGGCGAAACTGCACGCGACGTTTGCCGAAGGCGTGCGAGGCGATGGTGCGGACGAGGGGAGGCGGGCGCAAAAAGAAAAAGGGCTTTCCCGGAGGAAAGCCCTTTTAAGGTGGCGCGGCTGGCAGGATTCGAACCCACGACCCCTTGGTTCGTAGCCAAGTACTCTATCCAACTGAGCTACAGCCGCACGCAAAACGGTACTGCTTCAACTGTCGGAACCTTCTGCGATGGGAAGGCCCCCAAATAAGTGGCGCGGCTGGCAGGATTCGAACCCACGACCCCTTGGTTCGTAGCCAAGTACTCTATCCAACTGAGCTACAGCCGCACGCAACAACACACTTCTACTGCTTCGAACTGAAAGGGCCTTCGGTTCGGAAGGCCCTCGAAAAGGTGGCGCGGCTGGCAGGATTCGAACCCACGACCCCTTGGTTCGTAGCCAAGTACTCTATCCAACTGAGCTACAGCCGCACGCAGAAGCGGAAGTATAGCAGAGTCGTATAAAAAGGGAAGCCTTATTCGCGAATTTGGTGCGATGGCCTTGGCCGGGCGCCCTTCGTGTACCCTTGGAGCATCAGTCATTCACGTTGAATCCGCATCATGAACAAGGCGTTTGTCAAAGAGTCGGACGGTGACGACGACGATCTCGACCCGGCTCAACCCGCGATTCCGGCGGGCGCGAAGAACTACATCACGCCGGCCGGCCACAAGCGGCTGAGGGACGAGCTGCTGAACCTGATCGACGTCGAACGTCCCGAGGTCGTGCGGCTCGTGTCGTGGGCGGCCTCGAACGGCGACCGGTCGGAGAACGGCGATTACATCTACGGCAAGCGGCGGCTTCGCGAGATCGATCGCCGCATCCGCTTCCTGACGAAGCGGCTCGACCTCGCCGAGGTCGTCGACGCGAGCCGGCAGGAGAACGTCGACCAGGTATTCTTCGGCGCGACGGTCGATTACGAGACGCCGGACGGCGAGGACCACACGGTGACGATCGTCGGCATCGACGAGGTCGATCTCGACCGCGGCTGCGTCAGCTGGATTTCGCCGGTCGCGCGTGCGCTGATCAAGGCGAAGATCGGCGATACCGTCACGCTGATGACGCCGGCCGGCCCTCAGCCGATCGACATACTCGACGTCCGGTATCCGGCGCGCGGCGACGCCTGAGCGTCGGCCGGCGCGACGCGGCAAAGCAAAAGCGCCCCGTCGGGGCGCTTCGTCTTTCCGCGTACGGCGATGTGCCGGTCGCTCAGAAGCGATGGCGCAAGCCGGCCGTGACCGCGATCTGCTTGTTGGTCGACGATGCGGCGCCCAGCCCGTTGATGTTGGCGCCGAGGTCGAGCCCGTCGCTGTTGACCTTCTGGAACTCGCCCTGCAGGTACACGTCGGTGCGCTTCGACAGCGCGTAGTCGGCTTGCAGGTTGAACTGGTGCCAGGTCGGCTTGTCGCCGGACAGGCGGCCCTGCGTATACGTGTAGGAGCCGGCGAGCGACAGGGCCGGCGTCAGCGCGTAGCGGCCGTTGACTTCGTAGTTGCTGAAGCGGCCGCTGTCGCCAAGGCCCGTGATGCCGCCCGTCACGCCCGATTGGCCGGCGCTGATCGCGCGCAGGCCGCTAAGGCGCGTCTGCGTGAACACGAAGCCGACCGTCGCGGGGCCGAACCCGTAATTCAGGCCGGCGCCCCAGGTACGCTGCACGCGCGACGCGAAGGTCCAGTCGCCGGTGACCGCACCCGGATCGGAGGCGGCCTGCGCGAGCGCGTTGACGTCGCTGTTCAACTGCAGGTAGGCCGCGGCGAAATTGAAGCCGAGGTAGCTGTACGACACGCCGCCGCTATACGCGCGGTTGTTCGCGAACGCCGACGAATTCGAGAACCCGTACAACGCACCGAACTTGAGGCCGCCGTAGTTGGCGCTCTGGTACTTGACCGAGTTGTTGATCCGGAACGAGTTGTTCAGGTTGTCGTTGTCGAACGGGTGGGCGAACTGGGTGCCGCCATACTGGGTACCGGTCAGCGACAGCGGCCCGAGATAGTCGACCACGCTGTCGTATTGACGGCCCAGCGTCAGCGAGCCGTAGGTGGTGTGCGCGAGGCCCACGAACGCCTGCCGGCCGAATTCGCGGCCGTTCTGCTTGAGCGTGCCGTTGTTGATGCCGAAACCGTTTTCCAGCGTGAAGATAGCTCTCAGGCCGCCGCCGAGATCCTCGGTGCCGCGCAAGCCCCATCGGCTGCCGTTGATCGAACCGCTCGTTTCCTGCCAGGCGCTGTGGCCATGCTGATTGTTCGTGTAGGTGATGCCTGCGTCGATCAGGCCGTACAGCGTCACGCTGCTTTGCGCATGGGCTGCGGTGACGAATACACCCGACAACGCGGCGACGATCAAGGTCTTTTTCATGGATCTGTCTCCAAACAGGATGTCGATCGAACCTGCGGCGGACTGGCCGTGTTCGCCTGACGCCGTAGTCGCTCCGGCGGCGCGGCCGTGCGATCGTCAGAAAGCCACCTTCAGTGTATGAAGGGCGTCGAGCGAGGGCGGCTGGCGCTTTAAGAAATAATGTATTTTGGAATCCGCAAAAATCGACGGGTGCGCGCGAACGCTTGTCCCGCAAGGATCTGCGGCGGTGCAGCGAAAGGAAGCAGCAATGGGAACGACGTAACGGGCGTTGCGCGGCCGCGACAGACAGTCAGCAGCGAGCGGGGGCTTCTATAGCGCGATTATTGACACATCGGCAATAGAGGTTTGTGCGGAGCATGGATAATGAAAGGTAGTTCTCTCGCTATACTGCGATCTCTGCTTTCCGAAGCAGACTTTTTCGTTGACGGAAAAGATCTCCAAACCTTTGTCGGCGCGACTTCCCAGTCGCGCTTTTTTTTGCCCCGCTGCGCGGTGCGCTACCGCGTGTACGAGCGGCGCTTGCGCTTGCCTGCAGGCGCGGCTTCTTCTGCTTCGATCGGCGGCGGCGTGTAGGTCCAGTCTTCCATCACGTAGTGACGGGCATCCAGAGGCGATGCGAGCAGGTTCTGCCAGTGATCGCCGTGCCACGTCATATCGAATTCGGCGTCGCACGGCGCTTCGCGCGCGGACTCGGCCAGGGCGCGGGACTTGCGACGTACGCGCCCGAGCCGGCTCGCGAAGCGCTTGATTCCGTCCAGCCACATGACCCTCTCCTTCCTTTCGGCGTTGCTTCAGGATCGCAATGTCTCCGCATTTCCGCAACCCGGAAAAAACCCGAGGATTTTACCGGGTCGATTTGTCCCCGGTAGAAATTTCGCTCCCGATGATTATCGAGGATCCGATCCCGGTAATGTTGACAGGTTTTTGATGCGAATCAATTAATCAAGGATGATGGTGTACCGATTCCAGCGGTATTAGCATCTTTTCGATAAAGCACACGTCAAAAATTTTCTTGACGCACCCGGATTGTCCAATTTATAAAGTCAGCACTCCGTCCTCGGGCGGCGCGCCGGTGCGGATGCCGGCGCAATGTTTCGGGATTTCGGGTAACGGCTATAAAAATAGCTTTTTTGATCTTATCGAGTGGGGAACGCAGACATGGATACCGGTATCGTGAAATGGTTTAACGATGCTAAAGGTTTTGGGTTTATTACGTCGGACAATGGCGGTGAAGATTTGTTTGCGCACTTTTCCGAAATCCGGATGGACGGCTTCAAGACGCTGAAGGAAAACCAGCGTGTTTCGTTCGACGTCAAAGTCGGGCCGAAAGGCAAGCAGGCAGCGAATATCCAGGCGGTCTGACGCGCCTCGCATTGCCGATCACGTCCGGCCCCCGCATCGCGGGGGCTTTTTGTTTTCCGGGGACGGAGCATGCCGGCTCGGGCTGGCCGCGAGTACGCATGCCGGTGCATACTCACGAAAGCACCGTTTCCCAGTCTTTTCATGTCCGATTCCCGTCCGCCCGATCCCGCCAGCGAACAGCCGCTAGTCTTCGTCGACCTTGAAACCACCGGCGGCTCGTCCGCCGACCATCGCATCACCGAAATCGGCGTGGTCGAAATCGGGCCGCTCGGCGTGTCGACGTGGACGAGCCTCGTCAATCCGGGGCAGGCGATTCCGCCGTTCATCCAGCAACTGACGGGCATCTCGGACGCGATGGTGCGCGATGCGCCGACGTTCGCGTCGCTCGCGCCGGCGCTGTTCGAGCGGCTCGACGGCAAGCTGTTCGTCGCGCACAACGCGAGCTTCGATCGCGGCTTCCTGCGCGCCGAATTCGAGCGAGCCGGGCTTGCCTTCAATCCCGATGTGCTCTGTACTGTAAGGCTGTCGCGCGCGCTGTTTCCGCGCGAATCGCGGCACGGGCTCGATGCGTTGATCGAGCGGCATGGGCTCGTGCCGGCCGCGCGCCACAGGGCGCTGGCCGATGCCGACCTCCTCTGGCAGTTCTGGCGCCAACTGCACGACATCGTGCCGCTCGAGCGGCTGCGCGACCAGATCGCGCGGACGACGCGCCACTTCCGTCTGGGCGGCGACCTGACCGAGGCGTGGCTGGATACCGCGCCGGCAGGGTGCGGCGCGTATGCGCTGTTCGGCGAGCGCGACGAAGCGCTGTATGTCGGCCGCAGCGTGCGCGTGCGGCAGCGGCTGCGCGCGCTGCTGACCGGCGAGCGCCGGTCGTCGAAGGAAATGCGGCTGGCGCAGCAGGTGCGGCGCGTCGAGTGGCGCGAGACCGGCAACGAGCTCGGGGCGATGCTTGCCGAAGCGCAATGGATCGCGCGGTTGCGTCCGTCGTACAACCGGCGCCCCGCAGCCGACGCCGCTCGCGCGGGCGGTGCGCCCTGGCCGTTCGACGGCGCCGTCGCGTTCGAGGCGAACGGCGAGCGCCGCCTGTTTCACGTGATCGACGGCTGGTGCTATCTCGGTTCGGCGGAATCGCTCGATGCGGCCGCGCGGCTCGTGGCCGACACGGCGGGCGGGGCGTTCGAACCCTTCACCCATCGCCTGCTGCAGACGCATCTCGCGCGCGGCTTGCAGATGATTCCGCTCGCGGCGCTCACGCCGGCCGATTGAGCGCGGCGGCCCGGGTCCGTCGCCTCGCCTGCGTCAGCCGATCGCGCTGGCCCCGCCGGCGGCGCACACGTGTGACAGCGCGGTATCGAGGGCCTGCGTCTGCCTCGAATCGTAACGCGTGAGCGTCTTCCAGTTCGCGATGCTGCGCGCGAGCCGCGCCTGGCAATCGGGCGCCTCGCGCAGCGGGGCGACCTGCGCGAGACCGGCGAGCATTTTCTGCGTCAGCCGGTCGAGTGCCGGCCGCGTGCTGGTCGCGAGGTCGGGCGGCGTGCCTTCCGGCGGCCGCGTCGTGCGCCAGGTCGCGAACAGTGCGTTCTGCACGTCCTTGCTCGCCGTGATCTGATCCTCGAAGAAGGTTCGGGCAAACGCGGGATCGACGCCGGCCTGGACGGCGCGTTTTTCGACCGCGGTGAGCAGCGCCGCTTCGCGCGGCTGGTCCTCGATGGCCTTGTGATTCGCCCATTTCCATCGCGCGACCGGTTCGGCGAGCGCGAGCCGCTGCGACGCGAGCGCGACGATGTTGGTGAGGGCGGTGTCGTCGCCGTCTGCACGGGCGGTATGCGGGGAGAAGAGGGCGACGCCGAGCGCGGCGACAGCGAGGCTGGCACGAATGGCTTGCTTCATCGGAACGATCGGGAGAGCCGGGCGGGCCGGACGTGGAAAACCAGAAGGATAGACGAAGACAGTCGCGCGGCGTAGCGTCGCGACAGCAGAATCAGCAGGCGAGCCGATCCGGCACCGTCAGGCTGTTGCGGCCCGGGTGCGAGGCGAATGGCGCGCGAGGCGCACGGATGAACCGCACGATAGCGATGATCGACACGTGGCGGTTACAGAACCGAACTGACGTTCACTTCGGCGAGTACAGCTTGTGCTGCTCGTCGAAGAATGCCCGAACGTGCTCGGGCAACTCGGCGAGGAATTCCACGCCGACGGGTTCCGGATCCGGGCTCATCACTTGCTCGGGTGGTGGCATGCGAGTTGGTCTTTCGTCCATGATCGTTTCTCCAGCAGGTTCAATGATTATCAACCTCGCGCTCGGATTTATGCCAGCGTCGAATCGTTAGATTTTGTCTCTGTTGTATTAACGGCACATGCGCTCCGACGCGCGGTGCGATGCCCGGTATGGCAACCGCGCGATCGGCAACGATCGGGCCGCTTGCTATACTTGCGCGCACTTTTTCCTGGACCGCGATGAGACGAACGACGCGATGGATCGGCCTCGTATGGCTGGCGCTGGTACTGAACGTACTGTCGCCCGTCGTCGGCTACGCGCGTCTTGCGTCGAACGGCTCCGGCACGCTCACGCTCGAGTTGTGCAGTGCAGCGGGCGCCCGTCAGGTCGTGCTCGCGCAAGCGGGCGACGACCGCGACACGTCGTCGTTCGACCACGCCGGCGTCCCGCATTGCGTGTACTGCCCCGGCTTCGCGGCGAACGTCGCGCTGGGCGCGAGCCTGCCCGCGATGCCGGGTTTCGTGCGCACGTTCGCGTATCGGGTGGCTGCGCCGCTCGTTCCCGACGTGCGCTGCAAGGGCATCCGTCTCGCGCAGCCGCGCGCCCCGCCTGAAAACGTTCCGGTCTGATTGATGTCGTCCGCGCGCCCTGGTGGCGTGCGAGCCGCCCGCGGCCCCGGCCCGCGCGTCGCGTCGTTCGTGCGCGATTCGCGCCCCGGTGTCCGGCGGCGTCCGATCACGTTTTCAGGAACTCACTCATGTCGTCTCCCCTTGCCGCGCGGCCGTCGCGCGGCCAGCTCGCGCTCGCATGCGCGGCCGCTTTCGCATGGCCGGCCGCTTACGCGGCTTCAGCCGACGATGTCCGTGCCGAGGCCGCCCGCGGCGGTCACGCCGATCGTCCTGCCGCCACCGCGCCGGCCTCCGCCGGTGTCGCCGCATCGGCCGCGCCGGCCGGCGAGACGCTGTCCGCCGTCAGCGTGACCGCGCAGCGGCAACCCGTCGATCCGGATACGCCGGCCGTCGTCACGTCGATCACCCGCGAGCAGATCGATGCGTACACCAACGTCACCACCGAGGACGCGCTGAAGTACGCGCCGAACCTGATGGTTCGCAAGCGCTACATCGGCGACCGCAATAGCGTATTCGCGGGCCGCGACTTCAATGAACTGCAGAGCGCGCGCGGGCTCGTCTATGCCGACGGCGTGCTGCTGTCGAACCTGCTCGGTTCGAGCTATGCGTACCCGCCGCGCTGGTCGCTGATTCCGCCCGACGACATCGCGCGCGTCGACGTGCTCTATGGCCCGTTTTCCGCGCTGTATCCGGGCAACTCGATCGGCTCGACCGTGCTGCTCACCACGCGCCGCCCGGAACAGCTCGAGGCGTCGCTGTCGACGCAGTTCTTCACGCAGCGTTACCACGACGGCTACGGATTCGCGGACAGCTTCGGCGGCAATCACCAGACCGCGCGGATCGCGAACCGCGTCGGCCGGTTCTGGTTCGCGCTGTCGCTCGACCGGCTGGAAAACGACGGCCAGCCGATGCAGTATGCGAGCCCCAATTCCGCCTACAACCCGAAGCTGGGCGCCGCCGTCCCGGTGGCGGGCGCGGCGACCGACATCGGACCCAACGGCAAGCGGCGGACCATCGTCGGCGCGCAGACGATCGAGCGGACCGAGCAGCTCAACGAGACGGTGCGGATGGGCTATGCGTTTTCCGATCACGTCGATGCGACGTTGACGCTCGGGCATTGGGAGAACCATTACCGGCAGCACGGCGAGACCTTCCTGCGCGACGCGACGGGCAAGCCGGTCTACGGCGGCAACGTGTCGATCGGCGGCCAGAACATGACTGTCGCGCCGAACGCGTTCGCGCCGCAGCGCGGCGACCAGGAGAACTGGCTGTACGCGCTCGGGTTGAACGGCCGGCTCGATTCCGGCTGGCGGCTGTCGGGCGTCGTGTCCGCGTACGACGTCTCGCGCGACGTGCTGCGCGCGGCCTCGACCGTGCAGGGCGGGGCGGGTACGCTGTTCGAGGGCGACGGCACCGGCTGGCGCACGCTCGACCTGAAGGCCGAGGCGCCGGAAGTGAAAGGCCATACGTTCACGTTCGGCTATCACTACGACAACTACTTCCTGCGCAACGCCACGTACAACACGGCCGACTGGCTGGCCGGGCCGACCACGTCGCTCGCGAGCGTCTATCGCGGCGATACGCGCACGCAGGCGCTGTTCGGGCAGGACGCGTGGCGCTTCGCGCCGGGCTGGCTCGCGACGCTCGGGCTGCGCTACGAGCGCTGGGACGCGTATGGCGGCGCGCTCGGCAATGCGAACGGCACGCTCGGCTATGCGGACCGGAGCGCGAACGCGCTGTCGCCGAAAGTCGCGCTGCAATGGGACGCGACGGATGTCTGGCGCTTCCGGCTGTCGTTCGCGACCGGCACGCGGTTTCCGACGGTCGGCGAGCTGTTCCAGGGCACGATTTCGAATAACGCGATCGTCAACAACAACCCGAACCTGCGGCCGGAAAAGGCGATCGACTGGGATTTCACGGCCGAACGCGACGTGGGTGTCGGCGTCGTGCGCGCCAGCGTGTTCCAGAGCGACCTGCGCGATTCGATCTACAGCCAGACGACGGTGGCGGGTGCGACCACCGTCACCAACGTGTCGAACGTCGACCGCGTGCGCGTACGCGGCGTCGAACTCGCGTTCAGCGGCGAGAACGTCGGGCTGCGCGGGCTGAACATCGACGCGAACGTATCGGCGAGCAACGCGCAGATTCTCGCCGATGCCGCGAACCCGGCCTACGTCGGTTCGCGCTTTCCGCGGATTCCGCGCATGCGCGCGAACCTGCTCGCGTCGTATCGCTTCGACGAGCACTGGCTGGCGAGCGTCGGCGTGCGCTACTCGGGCCGTCAGTTCAACACGCTCGACAACAGCGACGTGAATCCGGACGTCTACGGCGGCACGAGCTCGTTTACGGTCGTCGATCTGAAGGCGCGCTACCGCTTCGACCGTCACTGGAGCGCGTCGGCGGGCATCGACAACCTGACGGGCCGCCGCTACTACGTGTTCCACCCGTATCCGGGCCGCACGTTCTATGGAGAACTGAAGTGGTCGCTGTGAAACCGTTCGCGGCAGGCTGCGCGCCGCGGCTCGCGACGCCGTCGTCCGCCGGCGCGCACGAGGCGTCCGGAGGACCGAAAGCCGCCGATTCGCAGGGCGTGCAGTATGCGAACGCGGAGCCGATACCCCAGTGGCTGCGGGTGGCGCTCGATGCGCAATGGAGAGGGGAGATGCCGCGCACCCTGTGGATCGGGCGAGATGGTGTGCGTGAAGCTTCCAGCGGATTGCGGACGGCCGACGTGCTCGACGGCGGCTTGCGGCACGCGAAGCGTTGACGGAGCCGGTGGCGCGCGGCGAACGCGCCGCGCGCCGGCCCGATGCGAAAACGCGCCCGAAGGCGCGTGGAGAGAAAACGTCAGGCCGCTCGCCTGAATAGGCGGATCACGAACAGCAGGATCACCGCGCCGATGACCGCGACGATCACCGAGCCGATGAAGCCGCTGCCGATGCTGATGCCGAGCAGTCCGGCAAGCCAGCCGCCAATCACCGCGCCGACGATCCCGACGATGATGTCGACGATCAGCCCGAAGCCGCCGCCCTTCACGAGCAAGCCGGCCAGCCAGCCGGCGATCGCGCCGATGATGAGCCACATAATCAAGCCATGAGTCATGGTGGTGCTCTCCTTGGGTTGAGTCGAAATGACCGGGCACGGGCGGTCGCGCGCCGCAAGCTGGTTGAAAGCGGCTGCGGCCGCCGCACCGCCCACGCAATGTAACGCGATAGGCGGGTCGGAATCGTTAAGTAATGTTATGCACCCTTAAGGAGATTTTCCAGGGAGATTTGTCTGCGTACGGCTCGATTCGTGCGCGCACCGCGCATGGCGCGCGGCCAAGCCGGTCTGCAGGAATGAGGCGCGGCCGAAAATTCGTCGATCGGGCGCATCGTGGCGTGCATGGGCACCTCGGGCCGTCCGTCGGCAGCGTCGGCTGTCAGCCGCGCAACGGTCACGGCATCGCCGATCGCCAGCAGTGCGAAACGGGCAGGCAAGGGCGAGCAAGAGCGACGTATCGGCTTCACCGATCCGGGGCATCGTGTGGCCCGCGCGGCGGCGTAGAGGGCGTCGCATTCGGCGTCCGTCATCATTCGGTATCCTGACTGACTGGCATTGGTCGAAGTAGGTGGATGGAGCGCGATCGAGCGCGGCGGCCATGGCGTCAATGTGCGAGGCGTGCCCGGCGGCCGGGCACGTGATGGACGATGCTGTTGCTTGCGCCGTACAGGTCGGACAGCCGGCCGTCGGGGCCATGGCCGCCGCGGGCCGAGCCGCTGCGCACCGCGATGGGTGATCGATACGATTGGCTGGCCGCCGCCGAGTGGGGAGAAGTCGTGCGGGAGGTGTGGGCGAGGTGGCGCAGATAACGGCCGCCGCGAGGATCGCGCGCTGCGCGATCGGCAGGGCGTCGTCGACCGGCCTCACGATTTCGGCGCCGGAAAAGAGAAAAGGTCTGACAAGCGATGCTTGTCAGACCTTTATGTCTTGGTGCCGGAGATAGGAGTCGAACCTACGACCTTCGCATTACGAATGCGCTGCTCTACCAACTGAGCTACACCGGCAGCAGAGAAATGAAATTATATGGTCAAATCCGCGATCTTGGCAATAGGTTTTGCGAAATTTTTTCAGCTTGCTGCTACTGCTTCGCGAAACCCTCGATCCGGCGGACTTTCCGCTTCCACTTCACCGCGATGCGACCCGTTAGGGCCACATCGCGAAGGCGCGATTGTACTGATGTCTCGCGCCTCCGTCCAGTGCTGCAGTGCAATTATTTTGCTTCGTCGTGATAGCCGGTCACGCGCTCGACTTCGTTCTTCGAGCCGAGGAATACGGGCACGCGCTGGTGCAGGCCGGTCGGCTGCACTTCCATGATGCGCTGCGTGCCGGTCGTCGCGGCGCCGCCCGCCTGTTCGACGATGAACGCCATCGGGTTCGCTTCGTACATCAGGCGCAGCTTGCCCGGACGATCGGGCGTGCGCTTGTCGGCCGGGTACATGAAGATGCCGCCGCGGTTCAGGATCCGGTGCACGTCCGCGACCATCGACGCGATCCAGCGCATGTTGAAGTTGTCGCCGCGCGGGCCGTCCTTGCCGGCGTTCAGCTCGTCGACGTAACGCTTGACCGGGTCGTACCAGTGGCGGGCGTTCGATGCGTTGATCGCGTATTCGCGCGTGTCGGCCGGGATCTGCATGTTGCTCTGCGTGAGCACCCACGAGCCGACTTCGCGGTCGAGCGTGAAGCAGTTCACGCCGTTGCCGGTCGTCAGCACGAACACCGTCTGCGGGCCGTACACGGCATAGCCGGCCGCGACCTGCTGCGTGCCGGGCTGCAGGAACGATTCCTCGGTCGCCTGCTTGCCGTCCGGGCAGCGCAGCACCGAGAAGATCGTGCCGATCGACACGTTCACGTCGATGTTCGACGAACCGTCGAGCGGGTCGAACACGAGCAGGTATTCGCCGCGCGGGTAGTTCGCCGGGATCGGGAAGAACGTTTCCATTTCCTCCGACGCCATCGCGGCGAGGTTGCCGCCCCATTCGTTCGCGTCGAGCAGGATTTCGTTCGACAGGATGTCGAGCTTTTTCTGCACCTCACCCTGGACGTTCTCGCTGCCGGCGGTGCCGAGTGCTTCGCCGAGCGCGCCCTTCGACACGTTGTAGCTGATCGCCTTGCACGCGCGGGCGACGACTTCGATCAACAGGCGCAGGTCGGCGGGGAGGTTGTTGGTCTCACGTTGCTGTTCGATCAGGAACTTCGACAGCGTGGTGCGGCGGGCAATGGACATGACAGACTCCGAAAGGCGAAAGAATCCTTGAATGGCCGCAATTTTACCCGTCGCGCCTGCGGTGCCGCCGGCTTTTTTCGTCCGGTTACATGGGCGGGCCGCCGAATCGGCCCGGTATCGGGCGACGCCGGCGGGCGGGGCGTTCATCGCAGCCGCGGCCGGTCGGGCGGTCCGACCCCGCGATCGCGAGCGGTTTCAGCCGCGCCCGCGCAATGAAAAAGCCGGTGCCGCGTGAGGCGGCACCGGCCCGATCGCGCGGACGCGACAGTGGGCGATCGCGTGACTTACGCGAGCGCCTTCTCGACGATCTCGCGCACGTCGCGCGATTTCGCGCCGGCGGCGACCTGCTCGAGCGCTTCGCGCATCCGGTCGCGCAGCGCCGGCGTGAAGCGGCGCCACAGTTCGAGCGAGCGCGCGAGGCGCGCCGCGACCTGCGGGTTGATCGCGTCGAGCGCGAGCACCTGTTCCGCCCAGAACGCGTAGCCCGACCCGTCGGCCGCGTGGAATTGCGCGGGGTTCGCCGCGCAGAAGCTGAAGATCAGCGAGCGCGCGCGGTTCGGGTTCTTCAGGTTGAACGCGGGGTGCGCGAGCAGCTTGCGCACCTTCGCGAGCGTCGGCTGCGCGGGCGTACCGCGTTGGGCCGCCTGCATCGCGAACCACTTGTCGATCACGAGCGCTTCCTTTTCGAAGCGACGGTAGAAGTCGTCGAGCGCATGCTCGGCCGGCCCGGTCGCCCCCGCGGCGGACGCCGACAGCAGCGCGCCGAGCGCGGCCGCGCGATCGGTCATGTTGTTCGCCGCGTCGTACTGGGCCGTGGCGAGGCGTACGGCATCGGCCGGATCGTCGAGCTCGGCGAGATACGCGAGCGCGAGGTTCTTCAGCGCGCGGCGGCCCGACGCTTCCGGCGTCGGCTCATAGGCGCCCGGCGTCTGGTGCTGCTCGTATGCGGCGAGCCAGTCGGCGCGCAGCGCGGTTGCGAGCTGGCGGCGCACGAACTGGCGCGCGCGATGCACGGCGGCCGGGTCGGCCTCGGCCATCTGGTCGGCGAGGTAGGTTTCCGACGGCAGCGTGAGCGCGAGTTCGCGGAACGCCGGCGACAGGCTTTCGTCGGTCAGCACGCGGCGGAACGCGGCGACGAAGTTCTCGCCGAGCGCGAGCGGCGCGTCGGCCGCGGCACGCGCGGCGAGCGTGAGCAGCGCGCGCGTCGCGAGGCGCTGGCCGGCTTCCCAGCGGTTGAACGGATCGCTGTCGTGCGCGAGCAGGAACGCGAGATCGTCGTCGCTGTAGTCGTACTCGACGATCACCGGCGCGGAGAAGTTGCGCAGCAGCGACGGCAGCGGCGCTTCCGGCACGTCGACGAACGTGAAGGTCTGCTCGGTGTCGGTGAACTCGAGCACGCGCGTCGTGCCCGATGCGGCGGCCTCGCCGTCCAGACGCAGCGGCAGGTCGCGGCCGTCGCGGCCGATCAGGCCGATCGCGAACGGGATCAGCAGCGGCCCCTGCTGCGTTTCGCGCGCGGCCGGCGACGCGTCGCCGTAGCCTTGCGCGAGGGTGACCGTATAGCGGCGCGCGGCCGCGTCGTACGCGGTGCGCACCGACACGCGCGGCGTGCCGGCCTGGCTGTACCAGCGCTCGAACTGCGCGAGGTCGCGCCCGTTCGCGTCGGCCATTGCGTGGCGGAAGTCGTCGCAGGTCACCGCGTGGCCGTCGTGGCGCTTGAAGTAGAGATCCATCCCCTTGCGGAAGCCGTCGCGGCCGAACAGCGTCTGGTACATCCGCACGACTTCCGAGCCCTTCTCGTAGACCGTCATCGTGTAGAAGTTGTTGATCTCGACGTAGCTCTCCGGGCGTACCGGGTGCGCCATCGGGCCCGCGTCCTCGGCAAACTGCAACTGGCGCAGCACGCGCACGTCCTCGATGCGCTTGACCGCGCGAGCCGCCGATTCGACGTCGTCGCCCGCGGCCATGTCGGCCGAGAATTCCTGGTCGCGGAACACCGTCAGCCCTTCCTTCAGGCTCAACTGGAACCAGTCGCGGCAGGTCACGCGGTTGCCGGTCCAGTTGTGAAAGTACTCGTGGCCGACCACCGACTCGATGTTCGCGAAATCGGTGTCGGTGGCGGTCTCGGGGTTCGCGAGCACGTACTTCGTGTTGAAGATGTTGAGCCCCTTGTTCTCCATCGCGCCCATGTTGAAGTCGCCGACCGCGACGATCATGAAGCGGTCGAGATCGAGCTCGAGGCCGAAGCGCTTCTCGTCCCAGCGGATCGAGTGGATCAGCGAATCCATCGCGTGACGCGTCTTGTCGAGGTCGGCCGGCTCGACCCACACCTGCAGCAGCTTGTCCTTGCCGGAGCCGGTCGTGATCTTCTCCTCGATCGCGACGAGCTTGCCGGCGACGAGCGCGAACAGGTAGCTCGGCTTGCGGAACGGGTCTTCCCACTTCGCGAAGTGGCGGCCGTCGGGCAGGTCTCCCGAATCGACGAGGTTGCCGTTCGACAGCAGCACCGGGTATGCGGCCTTGTCGGCGCGCAGCGTGACGGTGTACGACGCCATCACGTCGGGGCGGTCGAGGAAGTAGGTGATGCGGCGAAAGCCCTCGGCTTCGCACTGCGTGAAGAAGTTGCCGCTCGATACGTAGAGGCCGGACAGCGTCGTATTCTGGTCGGGCGCGCACGCGCTTTCGAGCGTCAGCTCGAAGGCGTCGGGCACGTTCTCGACCGTCAGCCCGTGTTCGTGCGCGCGCACCGCGCCGTGCGGCGCGCCATCCAGCCGCGCGCCGAGGAATTCGAGCGCCTCGCCCATCAGCTCCAGGTGCGGCGCGGGCGCGGCATCCGGATTGCGGCGCACGCGCATCGTATTCCTGACGATCGTGCGGGCCGGCGCGAGATCGAATTCGAGTGCGACGGAATCGATGAGGAAGGCCGGCGGCGTGTAGTCGGCGCGGCGGATCACGGTGGAGGAGGCGTTGTCGGACATGGTCGTCGAGATCGGTGGAGTGGGGGACGGGCCCGTCGCGCGGGCCAGGCGAACCGGGTCATTGTACAAAGGCTTGCGGCGGCGTGTCGGGCGAACTTTTTACCGCTTCCGGCAGTCCGCGTATTATCGACATCCCGTTGTCGTTCGCGCGGTGCGACGAACGGGTGACGGATCGACGAGGATCAACATGAAACGCGAATGGATTTTTCGCGGTGCGGGCTGGGCGGCGGTGCTGTGCGTCGCGCTGCTGACCGGCTGCACCAGCTACGTGACCACCCGGGTCACGGCCTTCTCCGACTGGAGCGGCAGCGACGCGACCCGCACCTATGCGTTCACGCGTACGGACGCGCAGAAGAACAGCATCGAGCAGTCGACCTACGAGCCGATCGTCGCGAACGAGCTGTCCGCGTATGCGTTCCGGCAGGTGCCGCAGTCGCAGGCACGCTATCTGGTCGGGCTGACCTATTCGGTCGGCAGCGATCTCGTGACGGTGCCGCAGCCGGTCTACTATGACCCGTGGTTCATGGGGCCGGGGCCGTACTGGCGAGGCGGGCCGTGGAGCCCCTGGGGCCCGTGGGGGCCCTGGGGGCCGATGCCGGCCGGCTACGTCGCGCAGACGTACCAGGTCTTCGACTATGTGCTCGGCATCCGTATCACCGAGCGCGCGACGGGCAAGGAGGTCTACAACGTGACCGCGCGCACGACCGGCGACAACGGCACGCTGCTGTACGCGATGCCGTTCCTCGCGCGCAGCGCGCTCGCCGATTTTCCGTTGTCGAACGGTGCGGTCCGCACGGTCCGGCTGCCGGTCGACAAGCGGGGCGGGCCGGCGGCGCCGGCCGCCAACGAGCGCGCGGTGCCGGCGGCGCCGGCCTCGGGCGCGGCTGTCGCAAAGTAGCGCGGTATCCGCGTCGGCGCGGCCGCCCGGCCGCGCCGGCCGATTCCTTTCAGATTCCGATGCCGAACAGCGCCAGCGCGCCGAGCACGACGAACAGCACGGCCGCGATCCCGTGCACGAGCTTCGTCGGCAGGCTGTGCGCGAAGCGGTCGCCGAGCAGGATCGCCGGCACATTGGCGAGCATCATCCCGAACGTCGTGCCGGCCACGACGCCGATGTAATCCTGGAAGCGCGCGGCCAGCGCGACGGTCGCGATCTGCGTCTTGTCGCCCATTTCCGCGAGGAAGAACGCCACCAGCGTCGCGCCGAACACGCCGAGCCGCGAGCGGGTCGCATGGGCTTCGTCCTCGTCGAGCTTGTCCGGCACCAGGATCCATAAGCCCATCGCGATGAACGAGAACGCGAGCGCCCAGCGCATGATCGACGGCGTGACGAGCACGCCCAGCCATTCGCCGAACGCACCGGCGAAACCGTGGTTGACGAGCGTCGCGACGAGTACGCCGAGAATGATCGGCACCGGCTTGCGATAGCGCGCGGCCAGAACGAGGGAAAGCAGTTGGGTCTTGTCGCCGATTTCAGCGAGGGCGACGGCGCCGGTGGAGATCAGGAAGGCTTGAGACACGTATGGGGTTCCACGGGCCGATGTTGTGCATGCGAGCGACGATCCACCGCGCGCCGGGCCCTGATGCGGCGCGCAGTGAACCATCGGTCTCGCCAGGCCAACGTGGCTGCGCCCGCCATGGCCGAACGGCCAAGTCTGTTGACGGACGCCTCCGTCACGATGCGCGCCGGGGGCGCGGGACATCGAGCGGAGCGGCTACTCCCCAATGAGCGGCGAATTCTAGCACGGCGCATCGCGCGCCGGAAAGCGGCCGGGCCGCGGTGCGGCGCGCCGCACCGCACCGCATTCGACTGCCGGCATGACGACGGCGAAGCGGCCGCGCATGCCGGAGCGCGGCGCGGGTCGCTACGCGGCGGCCGGGCCGCGCGCGGCGCCGCGCTCGTGCACGAGTTTGCCGGCCGCATAGGTACGGTACACCGCGCGGTCGTCGCCGAGCAGCGCGAACGCGAACAGCAGTTCCTCGAGCGAATCCGCGCGCTTCGTGCGGCGCGCGAGCAGCGGCGTCGCCTGCGGATCGAGCACGACGAAGTCTGCCTCGGTGCGCGGCGCGAGCGTGCCGACCGTGTCGGCCAGGTCGAGCGCCTGCGCGGCGCCGGCCGTCGCGAGCCAGAACATCCGCGTGGCGCTCAGGTGGTGGCCCGACAGCCGCGCGACCTTGTGCGCCTCGTTCATCGTCTGCAGCATCGAGAACGACGTACCGCCGCCGACGTCGGTCGCGAGCGTGACGGGCACGTCGTATTTGCCGGCCTTGTCGAAATCGAACAGGCCGCTGCCGAGGAAGAAGTTCGACGTCGGGCAGTGCGCGACGACGGTGCGCGTCTCGGCCATCCGGCGGCGATCCTCGTCGTCGAGGTGGATGCAATGGCCGTACACCGCGCGCGGACGCAGCAGCCCGTAGCGGTCGTAGATGTCGAGATAGCTGCGGTGGCCGGGGAACAGCTCGGCCGCCCACTTCACCTCGTCGACGTTCTCCGCGACGTGGCTTTGCACGAACACGTCCGGATGGCGGCGCGCGAGTTCGCCGCACGCCTCGAGCTGCGCCTCGGTCGACGTCGGCGCGAAGCGCGGCGTGAGCGCGTACATCTGGCGGCCCTTGCCGTGCCAGCGGCCGATCAGCTCGGCGCTGTCGTCGTAGCTCGACTGCGCGGTGTCGCGCAGGAATTCGGGGCAGTTGCGATCCATCAGCACCTTCCCCGCGATCATCCGCAGGTCGCGCGCGTCGCTCGCCGCGAACAGTGCGTCGGCCGACTGCTTGTGCACCGTGCAGTAGACGAGCGCGCTCGTGGTGCCGCACGCGAGCAGTTCGTCGACGAAGAAGTCGGCGACTTCGCGCGCATGCTCGGGGTCGCCGAACCGGCGCTCGGTCGGGAACGTGTACTTGTCGAGCCACGGCAACAGGCCCGGCGCCGGCGACGCGATCATGTCCGTCTGCGGATAGTGGATGTGCGTGTCGATGAAGCCGGGCACGATCAGCTTGTCGCGCAGGTCGTGGACCGCCGCATCGCGCGCGAGCGTCGCCGCGAGCGGCGCATACGGGCCGGCCGCGACGACCTTGCCGTCGTCGACGATCAGGAGCCCGTCGGTCTCGTAGTTCGCGGCCTGGCTCGATTGCGCCGGGTCGCCGTTGAAGGTCAGCAGTTGGGAACGGAAAGCGGTTTGCGTCATGACGAAGGGTCCTGCATCAAGGTAAGGCGAACAGAAGAAAACGGTCGACGCCGCACGGGGGCGGCGCGGTGCTGCGCGAGCGGCGGCATGCTGCGTGCGCCACGACCGGCGGCGATGGCGCGGGCGAACGTGGCGGCCGAAGCCGCCAGCGCGTGGTTGCCCGCACACCTCGCGGCCGTTGCGCGCGCAACCGGTGCGGCGGCGAACGGTACGGCAAGCCACGACGGAGCGCGCATGCGGGCGACGACGCGCCGCGCCGTCGCTCCGCGAGCACGCGGGCGGCCGGCCCGGCGCGAGGCCGAACGGGGAAACGCGAAGCGGATGCCGTTGCCGTGTTTCATCTGTCTAGCGGGCCTCGATGCGGGCCGTCACGCGGCCTGCCAGTACGCGTCGAGGCGCGCGTACAGTGCGTCGCGCTGCGCCGGTTCGATGAACGACGCCTCGAAGCCGTTGCGGATCACCGCATGGACTTCGGCATCCGTCAGTTGCAGCCCTTCGGCCGTCGCGAAGTAGTTTTCGTTGACGTAGCCGCCGAAATAGGCCGGATCGTCGGAGTTGATCGTCACCGCCACGCCGCGGTCGAGCAGTGCCTTCAGCGTGTGCTTCGTCATGTCGTCGAACACGCACAGCTTCAGGTTCGACAGCGGGCAGACGGTGAGTGCCGTGCGCGTTTTCGCGAGACGCTCGACGAGTGCTGCGTCCTCGATGCTGCGCACGCCGTGGTCGATCCGGTCGACCTTCAGCACGTCGAGCGCTTCGTAGATGTACGCGGGCGGACCTTCCTCGCCCGCATGCGCGACGAGCTTCAGCCCAAGCGCGCGCGCCTTGTCGAACACGCGAGCGAACTTTGCCGGCGGATGGCCGAGCTCGGACGAATCGAGGCCGACGCCGATCAGCCGATGGCGATAGCGCTCGAACAGCGGCAGCGCGGATTCGAACGTCGCGAGCGCGTCCGCTTCGGACAGGTGGCGCAGGAAGCACAGGATCAGCTTGCTCGACAGCCCGCGTCGCTCGGCATCGGCGAGTGCGCGCTCGATGCCCGCGACGACCGTCTCGATCGGCACGCCGCGCTCGGTGTGTGTCTGCGGGTCGAAGAACAGCTCGGTATGGACGACGTTGTCGGCGAGCGCGCGCTCGCAGTACGCGGCCGTCATGTCGTAGAAATCCTGCTCGGTGAGCAGCACGCTCGCGCCGGCGTAGTAGATGTCGAGGAACGACTGCAGGTCGGTGAACGCGTACGCGGCGCGCAGCGCATCGATCGAATCGTACGCGAGCTTCACGCCGTTGCGCTGCGCGAGCGCGAAGATCAGTTCGGGCTCGAGCGAGCCTTCGATATGGATGTGCAGCTCCGCTTTCGGCGCGCGGGCAATCTTGTCCTTGAATGTCGGGGTCATGGCGTCGTTCTTGGTCGGTCAGTAGGTAGGGGAAGCTTGCGCGGCCGCATTCGCCTCGACGGCCTGCAGCAACTGCGCGGCCACCGAGATCGCGATCACTTCGGGCGCCTTGTCGACGATGCCTTCGACACCGATCGGGCAGCGCATCCGCGCGACCTGGGCCGGGTCGATGCCGATCGCCGCGAGCCGGTGATCGAACTGCATGCGTTTCGTGCGCGAGCCGGTCATCCCGAAGTACGCATAGTCGCCGCGTCGCAGGATGCGCTCGGCCAGCACGAAATCGAGTGCGTGGTCGTGCGTCATCACGACGAAGTAGGACCGCGGCGGCGCCGCGTCGACCGCGTCCGCCGGGGAAGCGGGCGCGTCGATCGTGACGTTGCCGATGCCGGCGAGCGCGTCAGCCGGCGGGAACGCGGCGTCGGCCCCGTCGATCCAGCGTACGTGGCACGGCAGCGTCGCCAGCACCTTCACGAGCGCGGTGCCGATGTGCCCCGCGCCGAACAGCACGACGGGGAACGCATACGGCGCGATCGTTTCGGTCATCAGCGACACGCCGCCGGTTTCCCACAGCAGGCAGTCGGCCCGCGCGGCTTCCGATTCGGGCTCGCTCAGCAGCGGCGCGCCCGGCGAGGGGCCGAATGATACGCTACGCACGGTCGCGGCGCCGGCCGCGACGCGCTTGGCGAGCGACATGATCCAGCCGAGGTCGCCGACGTCGAGCCGTTCGAACGCGAGCACCACGGCGCCGCCGCAGCACTGGCCGAGGCTCGGGCCGAGCGCGAGCCGCTCGAGCCGGCGTGCGTGCGGCACGTGCGCGCCGTCCTTCAGCAGGTGCCGCGCGATCTCGATCGCCTTCCATTCCAGATGACCGCCGCCGATCGTATGGCGGGCCGTGTCGCGCGTGACGAGCATCTTGGTGCCGGCTTCGCGCGGCGCGGAGCCGTCGGTGTGCGCGACCGTCACGAGCACGGCCGCTTCGCCGTGCGCGAGCAGTTGCTGCAGATCGCCGAGCCAGGCTTCCATCAGCACGCTCCGTTCGGGACGACGCGGCACGACGCGCTGCGCGGGCTGGCGGGCGTGGTGGCGAGGACGGACGGGAGCGGGGCAGGCCGGCGGCACGGCTCATGCCGTGCGACGACCGCGGACCGGCGGCGTGCGCGAACGGCGCCGCCGGACGCGCGGACGCCATGAGGGTGATGGATGCGGATGGTTTGCGTTGTCATGATGAATCCAGTCGACATTGCGGATCGGGCGCGCGTTACGCAGGCAGCGGTGAGACCGCCTGGCCTCGCGCACGTAGATCGCCATCCAGTCCCGAAGATAGCATCGCCACGCGGCGGGAACATGGCCGGGCGGTGATCCGGGGTATCAGGCGGCGATCATGTCGATCATAGGCCCGCCGCGCCGGATCGGGGGGCCGATGCAGGCGCATCGGGCCGAAACGCACGTGTGACGGGGCGAGGTGCGGCGATCGCGCGCCGCGCCGTCGGCCCGGACATCCGGGCGGCGGCGGGGTAGGTGTTTACGCGCGACGACGGGGCGGGGCCGGCGCACGCATCGGCCGGCGCCCGGTGGCGACTCGCAGGCGGCGCGCGGCCCATTCGGTCGGGCCGCGCATGCTGTCGGCAGGCAACGCGGGCTCGGTCAGCCCGCGAGCTTGCGGCGATGGCGCCAGAGGCTCGCGACGACCGCGACCAGGATCAAGGCGAAGCCGATCAGCGCCCAGCCGGGCAGCAGGATGCCGAGGATCGGCGGGTAGACGGTCTCGCACAGCCCGGCGACCTTGAACATGCCGGGGAACCACTGCGCGGGCGGCAGGCTGTCGACGATCGGCTGCAGCGTGTCGAAGCCGCAACTGAAGCCCGGATTCATCTGAATCGACAGGTGCCGCGCGGCCGTGCCGACACCGCCGGCCGCGGCGATCGCGATCAGCAGCTCGAGCACCCAGACACCGCGCCAGTTGCGGATCCCGGCGGCCAGGAACGCGAAGATCCCGATCGCACAGAAGAAGTAGCGCTGGATGATGCACAGCGGGCACGGGTCTTCGTTCTTCACGTACTGCAGGTACAGCGCGCCGGCCAGCAGGGCGATGCACACCCATCCGAGCAGCATCAGCAGATGGCGTTCGCGGCGGAGTGCAAGCGTGTAGTCGTTCATGTCGGCGGGGTTCCTCGTCGGTCGGTCCGGAAAACAATCGCGCGATTTTAGCGCGAACGGTCTGGCACGAAACTGACAGCGCGCGTGCGGCAACCTGCCGCACCGCGCGCGTTGCCCGCCGGCGGCTGACTGGCGGTCAGCGGATCGTGTTCAGCACGGCCTCGACCGATTGGCCGATCGCCAGCAGCGCGTCGTCGCGATGCGGCGCCGCCGCGAGCATCAGGCCGACCGGCGCCGCGTCGCGCGCGTGGCACGGCAGCGACAGCCCGCACGCATCGAGGAAGTTGAACGCGCTCGGGTTGCGCAGGATCAGCGCGTTGGTGCGCGTGAACGCGTCGTCGTCCGTTTCGAGGTCGGCGATGCGCGGTGGCACGACGGGCACCGTCGGCGCGACGAGCGCATCGAAGCGCGCCCAGACCGTGTGCGCGGCTTCGTCGAGCATCGCGGCGCGCGCGGCGAGCAGGTCGAGATAGTCGGCCGCGCTCGCGGGCTCGCCCTTCAGGATCCGCGTCAGCACGCGCGGGTCGTACTGGTCGCGATGCTTGGCGAGCAGCGGACGATGCCATGCGTACGCCTCGATCGGCGAGAAGCCGAAACGGTTGATCTCCGGCAACCGGTCGAGCGCGGGGAAGCGCACTTCGGTGACGATCGCGCCGGCCGCTTCGAGATGCTTGAGCGCGGTGTCGAGCGCGGCCGCGACGTCGGCATCGACGCCGTCCGTCACGTAGTTCGTCAGCACGCCGAGCCGTACGCCTTCGAGGGGCCGGGCGGCCGGCACGTGCGGCTCGAGCCCCGCGAGCATCCGGTCGACGAGCGCGCAGCACGCGACCGTCAGCCCGATCGGGCCGAACGAGTCGAGCGTCGTCGACAGCGGCACGCCGCCTTGCGTCGGGATCCGGCTCGCGGTCGGCTTGAAGCCCGTCAGCCCGCACAGCGCGGCCGGAATGCGGATCGAGCCGCCGGTGTCGGTGCCGAGCGCGACGGCCGCCATCCCGTCGGCGACCGACGCGGCCGCGCCCGACGACGAGCCGCCCGAAATCCGCGCATCGCCCGGCACGTCGCGGCGGTACGGCGAGCGCGGGTTGCCGAAGTGCGGATTCAGCCCGAGCCCGGAGAACGCGAACTCGCTCATGTTGGTGCGGCCGACCAGCACCGCGCCCGCGCGCCTGAGCCGCGCGACGGCGACCGCATCGGTGCGCGCGGCCGGCGCGCCGTCGAGCACGCGGGACCCCGCGCGCGTGACCTGGCCCGCGACGTCGAACAGGTCCTTGACCGACACGGGGATGCCCGCGAGCGGCGACAGCACGGTGCCCGCGGCGCGCAGCCGGTCGTGCGCGTCGGCGGCCGCGCGTGCGTCGTCGGCATCGACTTCGGTGAAGACGACGGCGCCCTGGCCCGACGGATCGGCGATCCGGTCGAGCGCGGTGTCGACGAGCGCGCGGCTCGTGGTCCGGCCGGCGGCGAGGTCGGCGGCGAGCTGGGCGAGCGGGGGGAACGGCGTGAAAGTGGTCATGGCGGCTCAGGGGCGAAGATGTTGAACAAGCGTGGAGCGGAACGAATCGATATGGCTTTCGACGGCTGCGCGCGCGCCGGCGGCGTCGCGTGCGGACAGCCGGTCGAACAGCGCGCGGTGCTCGTGCTGGACGTCGGCGAGATGGTGCGGTTCGGACAGCGTGACGAACCAGAAGCGCAGCGAGCGCTCATGCAGCGCGCGCAGGATGTCGGCCAGCACCGCGTTGCGCGCGGCCGCGGCGATCGTCTGATGAAACGCGCGGTCGAGCTCCATCATGCCCTCGACGTCGTGTGCGTCGACGCAGGCCTGCCCGTCGTCGAGCAGCGCGGCCAGGCGGGCGAGATCGTCGGGCGTCGCATGGCGCGCGGCGAGTTCGACGCAGTGCGCTTCGTTGATGCGCCGCACGTCGATCACCGCGACGATGTCGTCGAGCGACAGCGGCTGCACCATCAGGCCCTTGCGCGGCATCACCGACAGCAGCCCCTCGAGCACGAGCCGATGCACGGCCTGGTGCACCGGTGTGCGGCCGATTCCCGTCCGCGCGACGAGCTCGGCTTCGTTGAGCGCGGCGCCGGGTTTCAGGCGCATCGTGACGATGTCGCGCTGGATCAGCGCGTACGCGCGGTCGGCGAGACTCGCCGGGGACGCGGCGGGGCGGTCGCGGGTGACGTCGGTCAGGGTGCTCATATGGGGTTCGGCACCGGGGCCGGAAGGCGCGCGATCATGACGCGGCGGGCTCGGGAAGCGTGGGCGATCTCTGGATATTATTGTGATATATCACAGGTGTCCAGCCCAGGAGCGGCACGGGCAGCGGGGGCCGGGTGCGCGAACGGGGCCGCATGCCGCCGCGGCGGCCCTGCCACCGACTTGCAACAATATCGACAGGATGTTGCAGGTTTGCCGCGTGATCGTGCACTGAAGCATAATGAATCCTCGTCTATTCATACGCGTGAGCGACGTACCAGACCATCGTCATGAGCGAAAACACGCCTTCCCCGGCCGGTCTGCCCGGCACCTTTTCCGCTTCTTCCGATTCCCCGCGTCCCGATCCGGCGAAAACGCACGATGCGCAGGCCGCCGTGCAGAACGCCGCCGACGACGGCGCGTCGCCCGTGACGGCCGCATCCGAGCCCGGTGCACCCGGTGCCGCGGGCGCGATTGGGGACGGCGCCGCCACGGCCGCGCCGCCGAAGCCGGGTGCGCCGCCGCCCGGATTCGGCGCGCAGCCCGATTTCGACACGCCGCGGCCGCCGCCCGCGAACGCGCAGAATGCGCCGCCCGCCTACCTGAAGCAGAGCGACACGCCGTGGTCGGTATTCGGCCGGATCGTCGCGGCGCGCGCGCGGCGGCTGTTCGACCGCGCCGGCCAGCGCATCACGCAGCGCACGCTGCGCATCGGCGTGTCGGCGCGGATCTTCCATCCGGAGCCGGGCGCGAAGGGGCTGCGCGGCAAGACGCTGCAGTATCTCGAGGAATCGATCGCCCACTGGGTGATGTCGCGCGACGTGCTCGTGTTCATGATTCCGACCGTCGGCCATCAAGGCATGATCCATCCGAGCAACATCCGCCTGCGTGACTACGCGAAGCATCTCGACGGCCTGCTGCTGCAAGGCGGCGCCGACGTGTCGCCGCAGACCTACGCGGCGTCGGATGCGCGACCCGAATGGCCGGGCGATCGCGTGCGCGACATGTACGAGCTCGAGCTGCTGCACGAATTCGTCGAGTCCGGCAAACCCGTGCTCGGCGTGTGTCGCGGCTGCCAGTTGATCAACGTCGCGTTCGGCGGTTCGCTGTACCAGGACATCGCCACCGACGTGCCGACCGCCCATGCGCACGTGAGCGAGCATTACGACCAGCACCGTCACGCGATCCGTTTTCCCGACACGTCGACGCTCGCGAGCATGTTCCCGGGGCGCAGCGAAGCGATCGTCAACTCGATTCACCATCAGGCGATCCGCGATCTCGGCCGCGATCTGAACATCGAAGCCGTGTCGGCCGGCGACGGGATCATCGAAGGCATTCGCCATCGGCGTTCGCCGTTCGTCGTCGGCGTGCAGTGGCATCCGGAGTTCCATCGCGCGGGCGGCTCGGAGCTGCTCGACTGCACGCCGCTGCTCGATGCATTTCTGCGCGCGGCGCGCGAAACGCGCCTGTAGCCCGCCGTATTTTTCGTGTTGAACTCAGGCCGGCCGCATCCCGATAAATTCGAGATGCGGCCGTTTCGTTTTGAACGATAATCGCGAGTTCCGATTCGTTCGCCGGAGTCTGACGTTGGCTTTCCGAAACTTTTCCCCTGCACGATGCGCAACGTGGATCGTTGCACTGGCTGCCTGCGCGCAAGCGGGCGCGGCCTGGTCCGCCGACGCGACCGCCCCCGCTGCCGGTACGCGTCCGGCGGTCACGAGCCTGAGCGGCGGCGCGTCGCCTGCGGCATCGGCCGCGGCCGCGACGGACGTCGCCGCGCAAGGCAACGTTGCCGAGCTGACGCAGATGCTGCACGACGGCCGGATCGTCGAGATGCGTACGACGTACAACGGCAGCTACGGCGCGAGCCTGATGTTCGATCCGCGCGAGATGACGTATTACGTCGCGCTGTTCCAGGACAAGAATCTGTGGCGCGTGATCCGTTCGCAGGACAAGAATCGCGCGGAGATGGTGTATGCGAACTTCGTCCAGCAAACGGCGCAACTCGCCGATATCGAGATCCGCCGGACCGAGCTGCAGGCGCAGAAGGCATTTCTCGAACGCGTGATCGCGCTGCAGGCGAATCGTGCGCAGCAACTGCAGGCCGACCTGAGCGTCGCGCGCAGCCAGCAGGCCGAAGTCGCGCAACGGCAGAAGTCGGCGCAGGAGCAGGCGCAGGCGCTGCAGGTCGAGAAGCGGGCGGCGCAGTTGCAGTTGCGCGATCTGCAGGAGCAGGTGCGGCAACTCGAGAAGCAGACCGAGATGGGGTTGCCCGTGCACAAATAACGATCCGTCGAGCGGACGGAGCGAGACGAGCGAAAACCCGGCGAAGCGATCTTCGCCGGGTTTTTTATTGCGCGGGCATCAATGCGCGAACGCGTCCGGCACGTCGGTCACGCGGCGGTGCGACAGTTGCGACGTCCAGTCGAAACCGGCCGCGCGCGGGTGCGTGGGGCCGGCCGGCTGCGTGGCGCGCAGCGCGTTCGCCATGGCGATCAACGTGGCAGGATCGTCGAGCGCGTCGCGCGTGACACGCGTGTCTGCCTCGTGCGGCGGTGGGGCGCGCCGAACGCGCGTGCCGGTGTTGGTGGCGTCGTGCTGAATCGGCGGATGCGCAGCCAGCCGTGGCACGGCCGGTGTGCGGGGCGGCGCTTCCGTCGTGCGCTGGCCGGCTGCCGGACGTGGCGAGGCAGGAGCGGCATGCCGCACGTCGGGCGTTGCTTGCGGGTGAAGCGATGCGGGGCCGCGCGCGACGCGGTGCGTGGCTGGCGGCGAGACCATCGTATGCGCGCCAGCCGTCGCTACCTTGGGTTGCGGCATGGCGTTCGTCGACGTGACCGGTGCAGCCGCGGCGACATGTGTGGTGTCGGTCGATGTCGCGATGTGAGCGGGTGCGCCGCCGGCGGCTTGAATCGCGTATGCGGGAACGGAATCCGCAGGCGGCTCGTGCGCGCCGATCAGCCAGGCGATGATGCCGAGCGCGCCGATGCTCCAGCAGACGGCGTATCGCGCGCGCCGATCGCGAGGCGGGCGCACGGAACGGCGCAAGTACCGACCGGCGCCAGCCGCCGGCGTGACGGGCAATCCGGCCGAAGCGGGCAGTGCCGCCGCCACCGGCAGCGGCTGCCATCGGCACGCGCTGTGCGGCCGGTCGATATCGATGCAGGATGTCGTCAGTGTCGCGAGGCAGTGGCTGCCGGGCCGTGCGCCGGACGCACCGAGGAACCGCCATTCGCGGCCGAACGGCGGGACGTGATCGAGCGGAGTGGCGCGAGGGCGGGCGAGCGCGCCTTCGACCGGGACGAGGGGCGATGGGGTCATGAGAGCGGTACGCCGTGCGACACAGGCCCGTGCCGACGCGGCGCGGAAACGTCGTCGCAAATCTTGCCATTGTGGTCAGCCGGCGCGGGTCGGTCGATCAGATCGATCTGATTCTTGTGCCCGTTTCGGGGCGACTTGTACGAGGCGGACGCCGTGACGGCCGTGATGGGGCACCACAAGGCAAATGTCGGCTTGACGTGGCATGATGCGCGAATCTTGCTGGCGGCGCGCCGTTACGCGCCGCCGGCGGGCAGCGATGCCCGTGTGCGCGTGCCAACGCTGCGCGCCGCGCATCGTCGGTTTCATGCGGCGCGGAATTCGCGCCATCCGAGCTTAGCGAGAAAACATGTCCACAGCATCGCCTGCCATCGCGCAGGAATCGAAAGTCCGCACCGTCTTCCGCGTCGTCAGCGGCAACTTCCTCGAAATGTACGACTTCATGGTCTACGGGTATTACGCGTCGGCCATCGCGAAAACGTACTTTCCGAGCGGCAACGCGTTCGCGTCGCTGATGCTGTCGCTGTCGGTATTCGGCGCGGGCTTCCTGATGCGGCCGGTCGGCGCGATCGTGCTCGGCGCATACATCGACCATCACGGCCGCCGCAAGGGGTTGATCCTGACGCTCGGGCTGATGGCGATCGGCACGCTCACGGTGGCCGCGATACCCGGCTATGCGACGATCGGCGTGCTCGCGCCGGTGCTCGTGCTGCTCGGCCGGCTGTTGCAGGGCTTCTCGGCGGGCGTCGAGCTGGGCGGCGTGTCGGTGTACCTGTCGGAGATCGCGACGAAGGGCCACAAGGGGTTCTATACGTCGTGGCAGTCGGGTAGCCAGCAGGTGGCCGTCGTGTTCGCCGCGTTCGTCGGCGTCGTGCTGAACCGCGCGCTGCCGGTCGAGGAAATGACCGCGTGGGGCTGGCGCATTCCGTTCCTGATCGGCTGCCTGATCGTGCCGTTCCTGTTCCTGATCCGCCGCTCGCTGAAGGAAACCGACGAATTCCTGGCGAAGCGTCACCGCCCGACGATGGGCGAGATCATGCGCTCGATGCTCGACAACTGGGGTATCGTGGTGGCCGGCATGGGGATGGTGATCATGACGACGGTGTCGTTCTACATGATCACCGCCTACACGCCGACCTTCGGCAAGGAAGTGCTGCACCTGTCGTCGCTCGATGCGCTCGTCGTGACAGTCTGCATCGGTATCTCGAACCTCGTGTGGCTGCCATTGTCCGGCGCGCTGTCCGACCGCGTCGGCCGCCGTCCGGTATTGATCGCGTTCACCGTGCTGACGCTGCTGACGGCTTATCCGGCGGTGCTGTGGCTCGTCGGCGATCCGTCGTTCCTGCGGCTGCTCGCGGTCGAGCTGTGGCTGTCGTTCCTGTATGCGTCGTACAACGGGGCGATGGTCGTCGCGCTGACCGAAGTGATGCCGGCCGACGTGCGCACGGCCGGCTTCTCGCTCGCGTACAGCCTGGCCACGACGATCGGCGGCTTCACGCCGGCGATCTCGACGCTGCTGATCCACGAGACGGGCAACAAGGCGGCGCCGGGGCTGTGGTTGAGCGTGGCCGCGATCTGCGGCTTGATCGCGACGCTCGTGCTGTACCGCACACCCGACGCGCGCGATCAGTACAAGTCGGCCTGACGGCCACCCGCATGTCGCGCGGCGTCGGGCCGCGCATCTCATCGAAACAGGGAGCGCGATGCGCTCCCTGTTTCGTTTGCGATCATGCCTCGCGCAGCATGTCGGCCACCGTGGCCGCCACGTCGAGCCATGCGCCCGGCGCAGGCTGGCGGGCGATCCTGGCCTGCGGATACCACGGGCAATCGTCGCCGGTGAACCAGCGCCAGTCGGCCGCGAACGGCAGCATGACCCAGAGCGGCTTGCCAAGCGCGCCCGCGAGGTGCGCGACCGCCGTGTCGATCGTGACGACGCCGTCGAGGCGTTCGATCAGCGCGGCCGTATCGCCGAAGTCGTTCAGCCGGCCGTCGAGACGATGCATGCGCGGATGCGCGTCGATGCGCGCCCGCTCGTCGTCGTCGAGCGCGGGCTGCAGCACGATCCAGTCGATGTCCGGCAGTGCGAGCAGCGGCGCGAGCGCGTCGAACGGCATCGAGCGGTTTTCCTGTGCCTGTCGGCGCCCCGACCATGCCAGCCCGAACTTGCGCTTCGACTGCCCGCCGAGCGAGCCGCGAAAGCGCCGGCGGGCGCCGTCGGGCGCGTGCAGATAGCGCGAGCCGACGATGTCCTCGGGCTGAAGCCCGAGCACGAACGGCAGGCTCATCAGCGTGCACGCGACATCCGCGGCAGGCGGCTTCGCGGCGCCCTGGGCGACGAGCGTCACGCGCCAGCGCGACGCGGCCGGTGTCAGCAGCGCGACGAGTTCCGGCTGGACTTCGAGTACGACGCGCGCGCAGCGTGCGCGGGCGAGCGGCACGAAGCGGACGAACTGCAGCGTGTCGCCGAACCCCTGTTCCGCGCGGATCAGCAGCGTGCGCGACGCAATCGGCTCGCCCTGCCAGCGCGGCAGCGCGCCGAGCGGCGTCGCGCCGGGCGTCTCGTGGCGCGCTTCGTAGGCGGGCAGGCCGCGCGTGAAGTCGCGCAGCGTCAGCAGCGTGACCGCGCGATGCAGCCGCGCGAGCGTGAGATCGGGCGCGACACGCAGCGCCTGGTCGAATGCGCGCAGCGCCATCTCGTGCGCGCCGAGCGCGTGATGCGCGTTGCCGAGATTCAGCCACGCGAGCCCGAACGACGGATCGAGCCCGACGGCGCGCTCGTAGTAGGGCAGTGCGTCGCGGTGGCGCGCCTGCGCGCAGAGCGCGTTTGCGAGCCCGAACAGCGCGAGCGGAAACGGCGGGTGCAGTGCGAGCGCGGCTTCGAACGCGGCCGCCGCCTCGGCATGCCGGCCGAGTGCATCGAACGTGTTGCCGAGATTGAAATGCGCGGCGACGAAACGCGGCTGCACGGCGATCGCGGCCTGGAAGTGCGCGATCGCATCGTCGGCGCGCCCCATCGCGTTCAGCGCCATCCCGAGATTGTTGTGCGCGCCCGCATGCCCGGGCCGGAGCTCGAGCGCACGACCGAACGCGGCGAGCGCGTCGTCGTGGCGGCCGAGCGCGTTCAGCGCGTTGCCGAGATTGTTGTGGATCGACGCGTCGTCCGGCGTGAGCCGCAGCGCGCGGCCGAAGGCGTCGATCGCATCGTCGTGACGCTGCAGCGCCGCATACGCGTTGCCGAGGTTGTAGTGTGCGAGCGGAAATTCGGGCGCGAGCGTCAGCGCATTGCGAAAGCGGTCGATCGCTTCGTCGAGCCGGCCGAGCGCTTTCAGCGCGTTGCCGAGATTGAGCTGCAGTGCGGCATCGTTGGGGCGCAGCGCGACGGCCCGGCCGACGAGATCGGCGGCCTCGGCGTGCTGGCCCTGCTGGTGCCGCAGCACGCCGAACAGGTGCAGCGCGTCGGCGTCGGCGGGGTTGGAGGCGAGCGCGTGGCGATAGCCGTGCTCGGCCTCGGCGAGGCGGCCCGCGCGGTGTGCGGCGTACGCCCGGTCGAATGCGGAATCCATGACGCGAAAACTGGCGGAAAGCGCGTATTTTCCCACACCGCGGGGTAGGGCCGCGTATCGGCCGGTCGGCATATGGCCCCGTCACGCGGAGCGGCGTAGACTTGCAGAGTCGCGTGTCATCGAGGTTTCCATGGCTGACACACTGTCCGATATCCCACCCGTGCTGATCGTCGGCGCGGGGCCGACCGGCCTTGCCGCGGCGATGAGCCTGGCGCGGGCCCGCGTGCCGGTGCGCATCATCGATCGCCTGGCCGCGCCCGCGCCGTTTTCGCGCGCGATCGGCATCCAGGCGCGCACGCTCGAGCTGCTGGAGCAGCATCGCGCGGTCGAGCCGTTTCTCGCGCTCGGCCATCGCGCGCATGCGGCCGAGCTGCATGCCGACGGCCGCTTGATCGCGCGGCTCGATTTCGATCCGCTGCAAACGCGCTATCCGTATCTGATGTTTCTCGACCAGAGCATCACCGAGCGGCTGCTCGCCGAGCATCTGGCCGGGATGGGCGTGACCGTCGAGCGCGGTACCGCGCTGACCGCGTGCGACGCGGGCGGCACGTCGCTCGACGTGACGCTGCGCCGCGCAGATGGTCGCGACGAGTCGTTCGCGCCGTCGTACCTGATCGCGGCCGACGGCGCGCACAGCACGGTCAGGCATCTGCTCGGCCTGGGCTTCGCCGGGCATGCATTCGAACAGACTTTCCTGCTGGCCGATTTCGCGGCGATACCCGAGTGGCCGGACGAAGAGATCCGCCTGTTCACGACGCCCGAAGGTATCGCGGGCCTGTTTCCGATGGGGAGCGGCCGTTACCGGCTCGTCGCGGACCGGCCGCCCGGCAGCGACGCGTCGCCCGGCGCGCCGGCGCCGTCGCTCGAGGAATGCGACGCGATCATCCGCGCGCGCGTCGGCGCCTCGATCTCGCCGAGCGATCTCGCGTGGTCGTCCTATTTCCACCTGCACAGCCGGATGGTCGACCGGCTGCGTCATGGCCGCGTGTTCTTCGCGGGCGACGCCGCGCACGTCCACAGCCCGGCCGGCGCGCAGGGCATGAACACCGGCATCCAGGAGGCGTTCAACCTGGGCTGGAAGCTCGCGCGCGTCCTTGGCGCAGGCGCACCCGAGCGGTTGCTCGACACGTATCACGCGGAGCGCTATCCGATCGAGCGCGACGTGCTGCGGCAGACCGGTTTCGTCACGCAGGTCGTCGAAGCCGAGCGCGGCGCGATGAAGCTGCTGCGCGATCACGTCGTGCCGCTGCTGGCGTCGTTCGGGCCGATGCGCGACGCGCTGCGGCGCACGGTGAGCGAGCTCGGCGTGCAGTACCGGAAGAGTCCCCTCACGCTCGAGCGCGTGCTCGACGGCGGCCCGCGCGCGGGCGAGCGCGCGCCCGATGCGCTCGTGCACGTGCTCGACGGGCCGCTCGGTCGTGCGCCCGGCACGGCGCGGCTATACGATCTTCACGATCCGGCGAGCTTCACGCTGTTGCTGCTGGAGGAGCCGGTGGACACCGACGCCGGCGAGGTGCCGCCGATCCCGGCCGATGCGCGGGGGCTCGTGCAGGGGCTCGAGCGCATCATGCCGGAAGCGGTGCGCGTGTGGCGTGTCGCCGATGCCGAAGGCGACGGGGCGGCGGGGCTCGCGCAGGAATACGGCCGCTCGCGGCCGTCGTTCTATCTGCTGCGGCCGGACGGCTATGTTGCCGCGCGCGGGCGCACGGCGACCGACGCCAATGCGCTGCTGCGCCATTGCGAAAACTGGTTCGCGGGCATGTCGGTGTCCGCGTAGCCGCGCGGTCAGGCGGGCGCCGCGGCCGGGACGAGCGACGCGCGGTGCGCGGCGATCGCGTCGCGCACGATCGGCGTCGCGCGTTGCCCGGCCGCGTTCGACGGATCGTCGAGCGCGGCGAGCAGCGCTCGGCGCATGCGCGGCTCCCAGAAGCGCCGGATATGCTCGGCGATGCCGGCCAGCGCTTCGTCGCGATCGGGCATCGATTCGAAGAATGCGCCGATCTGGTTGGCCATGTCGATCAGGTGGTCGTTGTCCATTGCTGCCTCACTTGCCTGTCGTCACGGCGGCCGGCGCGGCCGCGCGGCGCTCGAGCAGGTCGAGCTGCTCCGAGTTGAAGCGCGCATAGGCACGCTGCCAGTCGGACGGTTGCGCAACCGGCAACACCTGCACGGCCGTCACCTTGTATTCGGGGCAGTTCGTCGCCCAGTCGGAGCTGTCCGTCGTGATCACGTTCGCGCCCGATTCGGGGAAGTGGAACGTGGTGTACACGACGCCCGGCTGCATGCGCTCCGTCACGAGCGCGCGCAGCACCGTCTGCCCCGCGCGCGACTCGATGCCGACCCAGTCGCCGGTGCGGATCCCGCGATCCTGCGCATCGTGCGGATGGATCTCGAGGCGATCCTCTTCATGCCACCGGACGTTTTCGGTACGGCGCGTCTGCGCGCCCACGTTGTATTGCGACAGGATGCGGCCCGTCGTCAGGATCAGCGGATAGCGCTGCGTGACCTTCTCCGGCGTCGGAATGAACTTGGTGATCACGAACCGGCCCTTGCCGCGCACGAACGTGTCGATGTGCATCGTCGGCGTGCCTTCCGGCGCGTGTTCGTTGCACGGCCACTGGATGCTGCCGAGTGCGTCGAGCTTCTCGTACGATACCCCCGAGAAAGTCGGCGTGAGCCGCGCGATCTCGTCCATGATTTCCGACGGATGCGCGTAGTGCATGTCGTAGCCGAGCGCCTGCGACAGCAGCAGCGTGACTTCCCAGTCCGCATAGCCCGCGAGCGGCGGCATCACCTTGCGCACGCGCGAGATCCGGCGCTCCGCGTTCGTGAACGTGCCGTCCTTCTCGAGGAATGTCGAGCCCGGCAGCAGCACGTGCGCGTATTTCGCGGTTTCGTTCAGGAAGATGTCCTGCACGACGATGCATTCCATCGCCGACAGCGCGGCCGCCACGTGCTGCGTGTTCGGATCCGACTGGACGATGTCCTCGCCCTGGCAGTAGAGCCCCTTGAAGCTGCCGTCGAGCGCCGCGTCGAACATGTTCGGGATGCGCAGCCCCGGCTCCGGCTGCAGCGTGGCCGACCACGCCTGTTCGAACTGCGTGCGCACGACCGCGTCGCCGATGTGCCGGTAGCCGGGCAGCTCGTGCGGGAACGAGCCCATGTCGCATGAACCCTGCACGTTGTTCTGGCCGCGCAGCGGATTGACGCCGACGCCTTCGCGGCCGACGTTGCCGGTCGCCATCGCGAGGTTCGCGATGCCCATCACCGTCGTCGAGCCCTGCGCGTGTTCGGTCACGCCCAGGCCGTAATAGATCGCGGCGTTGCCGCCCGTCGCGTAGAGGCGTGCGGCCTCGCGCACCCGCTCGGCCGGCACGCCCGTCACGTCGGCGGTCGCCTCGGGCGAATTGTCGGGCTGCGCGACGAAGTCGCGCCATTGCTCGAACGCGCGCGTGTCGCAGCGCTCGGCGACGAAGGCCTCGGCCACCAGCCCTTCGGTGACGATCACGTGCGCCAGCGCATTGACGATCGCGACGTTGGTGCCGGGGCGCAACTGCAGGTGGTGCGTGGCCTTCACGTGCGGGCCGTCGACGACGTCGATGCGGCGCGGATCGATCACGATCAGCTTCGCGCCTTCGCGCACGCGCCGCTTCAGCCGCGAGCCGAACACCGGATGGCCGTCGGTCGGGTTCGCGCCCATCACGACGATCACGTCGGCCTGGCCGACCGAGGCGAACGTCTGCGTGCCGGCCGATTCGCCGAGCGTCGTCTTGAGGCCATAGCCGGTCGGCGAGTGGCACACGCGTGCGCAGGTATCGACGTTGTTGTTGCCGAACGCGGCGCGCACGAGCTTCTGCACGAGATAGGTTTCCTCGTTCGTGCAGCGCGACGACGTGATACCGCCGATCGAATCGCGGCCGTACTTCTGCTGCAGCTTGCGGAATTGCGTCGCCGCGTACGTGAGCGCCTCTTCCCAACTCACTTCGCGCCACGGGTCGGTGATCTTCTCGCGGATCATCGGCTTCGTGATGCGGTCCTTGTGCGTCGCATAGCCCCACGCGAAGCGTCCCTTCACGCACGCGTGGCCTTCGTTCGCGAGACCGTTCTTGTGCGGCGTCATGCGCACGACTTGCGTGCCCTTCATCTCGGCCTTGAACGAGCAGCCGACGCCGCAATACGCGCAGGTCGTGACGACCGAGTGTTCGGCCTGCCCCAGTTGCACGACGGATTTTTCCTGCAGCGTGGCCGTCGGGCAGGCGGCGACGCACGCGCCGCACGACACGCATTCCGACGCCATGAACGATTCGCTTTCGCCCGCGGCGACGCGCGATTCGAAGCCGCGCGCGGCGATCGTCAGTGCGAACGTGCCCTGCGTTTCCTCGCACGCGCGCACGCAGCGGTTGCAGACGATGCACTTCGACGGGTCGTACGTGAAGTACGGATTCGACTCGTCCTTCGTGTCCTTCAGGTGATTCGCGCCGTCGAAACCGTAACGCACCTCGCGCAGCCCGACCACGCCCGCCATGTCCTGCAGCTCGCAGTCGCCGTTGGCCGGGCAGGTGAGGCAGTCGAGCGGGTGGTCGGAGATGTACAGCTCCATCACGTTGCGGCGTAGCGACTGCAGCCGGTCCGACTGCGTGCGCACCTTCATGCCGGCTTCGGCGGGTGTCGTGCACGACGCCGGATAGCCGCGCCGGCCCTCGATCTCGACGAGGCACAGCCGGCACGAGCCGAACGGTTCGAGCGAATCGGTCGCGCAGAGCTTCGGGACGTTGACGCCGGCTTCGATCGCCGCGCGCATCACCGACGTGCCGGCCGGCACCGTGACCGGCTGGCCGTCGATTTCGAGCGTGACGTCGGTATCGGCATGCCGTTGCGGCGTGCCGTAATCGGTATCGTCGAACGGGTCGCGGGCGCGCGCCTGTGCCGCGCTCTTGCACGCGCATTGGCCCGAGCCGCAGCCGCCTTGGCGGACGTTGTTCGTGTCGAGTGACATGCAGGGCTCCTTCTGGGTCAGGCCGCGGCCTTGACCGGGCCCGACGCGGCATCCTTGCCGGCAGCGAGCCCGAAATCTTCGGGGAAATGGTCGAGTGCGGACAGCACCGGGTACGGCGTCATGCCGCCCATCGCGCATAGCGAACCGGCCAGCATCGTGTCGCACAGGTCGCGCAACAGCGTGACCTGCCGCTCCGACGTATCGCCGTGGCGGATCCGCGCGATCGTCTCGACACCGCGCGTCGAGCCGATCCGGCACGGCGTGCACTTGCCGCACGATTCGATCGCGCAGAACTTCATCGCATACTCGGCCAGCTCGGCGAGATTCGACGTGTCGTCGTGCAGCACGATGCCGCCGTGGCCGACGACCGCGCCAATCGCCGCGTACGCCTCGTAGTCGAGCGGCACGTCCCACTGGTGGTCGGGCAGGTAGGTGCCGAGCGGGCCGCCGACCTGCGCGGCGCGTGCCGGCCGGCCGCTGGCCGTGCCGCCGCCGAAGTCGAACAGCAGTTCGCGCAGCGTGACGCCGAACGCGAGCTCGACGAGACCGCCGTGACGGATGTTGCCTGCGAGCTGGAACGGCAGCGTGCCGCGCGAGCGGCCCATCCCGTAGTCGCGATAGAACGCGGCGCCGCGCGCGAAAATCACGGGCGCCGTCGCGAGCGTGATCACGTTGTTGATGACCGTCGGCTGGCCGAACAGGCCGGCGAGCGCGGGCAGCGGCGGCTTCGCGCGCACGACGCCGCGCTTGCCCTCGAGCGATTCGAGCAGCGCCGTTTCCTCGCCGCATACGTACGAGCCCGCGCCTTTCGCGACGTGCAGCTCGAACGCGTGCGCGGAGCCGAGCACGTGCTCGCCGAGCCAGCCGGCTTCACGCGCGCGGACGATTGCCGCTTCGAGCGTGGCGATCGCGTGCGGGTATTCGCTGCGCACGTAGATGTAGCCGACCGTCGCGCCGGTGGCGACGCCCGCGATGATCATCCCTTCGATCAGGCAGTACGGGTCGCATTCCATCAGCAGGCGGTCGGAGAACGTGCCCGAATCGCCTTCGTCCGCGTTGCAGACGATGTATTTCTGCGCGGCGCGCGCCTGCCGCACGGTACGCCACTTGATGCCGGCCGGGAACGCCGCGCCGCCGCGGCCGCGCAGCCCCGACTCGATCAGCGTTTCGCATGCGGTGTCGCCGTCGAGCGCCAGCGCGTTCTTCAGGCCGGCAAGCCCCTCGTGTTGCAGATAGTCGTCGATCGACAGCGGATCGGTCAGGCCGATCCGTGCGAACGTGAGCCGCTGCTGGCGGGCGAGGTAGGGCAGCGCGTCGACGAGGCCGACGCCGCTCGGGTGCGCGCCGCCGTCGAGCCAGCCGGCGTCGAACAGGGCGGGCACGTCGGCGGCCGACAGGTTGGCATAGCCGACGCGACCTGCGGCCGTCCCGACCTCGACGAGCGGTTCGAGCCACAGCAGCCCGCGTGACCCGTTGCGGACCACCTCGATGGCGACCCCGCGCCGTTCGGCCTCGGCCGAGATCGCGGCGGCGAGCGCGTCGGCGCCGAGCGCCAGCGCGGACGAATCGCGCGGAACGTAGATGCGGGTCGTCATGCCGCCTCCTGCGCGTGGGCCACCGCGTCGGCCAGCAGCGCGTCGAACTTCTCCGGCGTGACCTTGGCGTGGAGCACCCCGTTGACCGTCATCGACGGCGATTGCGCGCACAGTCCGAGGCAGTAGACCGACTCGAGCGCGACGTCGTCCGGCGTACGGGCCGCGGCGGCATCGCCGTGCTTGGCGTCGAACCGGCAGCCCGTGCGGGCTTGCGCGTGGGCGGCGAGCGCCTCGCAGCCCATGCTGCGGCACGCTTCGGCGCGGCACATCTGGATCGTCACGCGGGCGGGCGGCGCGGTGCGGAAATGGTGGTAGTAGGTCAGGACGCCATGCACTTCCGCGCGCGACAGGTTCAGCACCTTGGCCAGCGGCGCGACGCAGCCCGCCGGCACGTAGCCCGCGTCGTCCTGGATCGCATGCAGGATCGCGACGAGCGAGCGGCCGGCGCGCGCATGGCGCTCGACGAGCACGTCGGGCGCAGGGGAATTCGGGGACATCGGTTTTGCTCCTCCAAAGCCTCATATGCGCTCGAAATTCATATAGTGCGCATCGCGACTTCGTTCTGATTGATTTTCACCCACGATAAGCGGAAGATTTCGCGGTCGCAATAGGAAATCGGAGTGCATAATTGATTCGGATCGAATGCGACGCGTATCTGACCGTACGCGACACGGAAGGCCGGTCGGCCAGTCTGTCGGACGTCGCTCCGCTGCTGGAACTCGTGGCCGATACGGGCAGCATCGCGCAGGCCGCGCAAGCCAAGGGACTGTCGTACCGGCACGCGTGGGGCATGCTGCGCGCGCTGGAATCGTGCATCGGCGGGGAATTGATCGAAACCGCGCGCGGCAAGGGTTCGACGTTGTCGGCGCTCGGCCGGGCGGTCGTCGATGCGCAGCGTCTGGCGCATAGTCGCCTCGACGGGAACCTGCGCACGCTGGCGGCCGAGGTGGCCAGCGACCTGAACCGGCGGCTCGCGCAGCGCGACGGCGCCGTGCGCATCCATGCGTCGCACGGTTATGCGGTCGCGACGCTCGTTTCCGCGCTCGTCGATGCGCAGGCGGCCGTCGACATCAAGTATCGCGAGAGCGTCGAGGCCGTGCAGGCGCTCGCCCGCGGCGAATGCGACCTCGCCGGTTTCCATTTGCCGCGCGGCGCGTTTCGCGCGCAGTGCGCGCAGATCTACCGGCCGTGGCTCGACGACGCGCGCCACGTGCTGATCCATCTCACACGCCGCCAGCAGGGGCTGTTCGTGCCGCGCGGCAACCCGAAGCAGGTGCGCGGGCTGGCGGATCTCGCGCGTGACGACATCCGCTTCGTCAACCGCCAGCCGGGGTCGGGCACGCGCATGCTGCTGGATCTCGCGCTGCGCGCGATCGGCATCGATCCGGAGCGCATCGACGGCTATGCGTCGGCCGAACTCACGCATTCGGCGATCGCGGCGTTCGTCGCGAGCGGCATGGCCGATCTCGGCTTCGGCGTCGAGCCGGCCGCCCGTCACTTCGGGCTCGACTTCATCCCGATCGTCGACGAAGACTATTACTTCGCATGCGAACGCGCGCGGCTCGATGTGCGGCCGCTCGCCGATGTGCTGGCGCTGCTGCGCGACGCACGCTTCGTCGAACGCGTCGCGCATCTCGACGGCTACGATCCGGCTGCGTGCGGCGCGCTGGAGCGCATCGCGACCGGGCTGGCCGGCGGCGACGGCACGAGCGTGCCGGACGGCAATTCCCGGTAACGAGGACGCGATCGAACCGCGCTGCAGCAGCGGGGGATTTGCGCTACGCTTGCCGCTTGATCAACGTTCCAACAAGCACGCCGTTCAGGCGTCATCCCGCCATGAAATTTCCCGTTCCCCTTGCCGCGGCAGCGTTGACCGCGGGGTTGCTGGTCGTCGCTTCGCCGTTTGCGTTCGCGCAGAATTCCCCGGGCGTGCCCGGCGGCATCCTGAGCGAACAGTTCCGACTGAACGAACATCCGCAGATGCCGTTCGCGGCATCGGCGCCGTCGGACAAATACCAGACCGGCAAGAAGTCGGCGTTGCGCCGCAAGGGCGACCTGGGCGACCCGAACGGCTGCAACCTGAAGTGCCCGATGGATGCCCGGTAGCGCGGAGGCAGTTGGCCTGTGCCCAAGTGGGGTGCTGTCTTCTGCGTCACGGATCGATCAACCGACAGACCTGCTACCCGCGCTCCACCCAATCTTGCTTTGTTCGAGCCCCGCAAAGCCTGCGCTTTTCGGGGCTCGTGCTTTTCCGCGGCCCTTCATGCAACGCGGGAGACGAAACGGCGATTTGCCCGCATCACCTTTCGGACAGGAGCCTAGGGTTAACCCGTAAATCAGGAAGGATGTCTTCCTGAAACCTGCCTTATTCTTAAGCATCCACCTACATAAACTTCGGTTTGTCGGCGCTGATCAAGGGTGTTCACCGCCGAATCAGACAAATCTGGAGGTAGGTCATCATGAAGTCGCTCGTTCAAGCCGTTGTCGTTGCTGCCGCTCTCGTTGCCCCGGTTGCGTCGTTCGCCCAGTCGGGCTCGACGATCACCCGTGCGCAGGTCCGTGCCGAACTGGTTCAACTGCAGCAGGCCGGTTACAACTCCGCTCGCGGCGAAGATCCGCATTATCCGGAAGCGATCCAGGCCGCAACCGCGCGTGTCGCGGAGCAGCAGCGCAGCGCACTGGCTCAAGCTCAAGGCGCCGACGCCAGCGGCTACGGTGCGCAGGCACAGGGCGCATCGGCGTCGGGTTCGCGCGCAATGGGCGTGCGCCCGGCCAGCGCGGACGAAATGAAGTCGCTGTATCGCGGCAGTTGAGCCCCGCGTCGCCGGTCACGGTCGGGGCCCAAGTCGTGCCCAAACCCTGACCAGCGGGCCGGCCGCTGCGCGGCGCAATCGCTGATGGGGCGACCGCGCCAGAACATCCGTCACCTCCTGCCGCCGGAGCACCGGTGGCATTCCGCCCGGCCCGTCCGGGGCTGGGTGCTTTTTCGGAAGGAGTCGGCGTGCGTGTCGCCGGCAACAAAAAACCCCGCAGACTGGCGTCATGCGGGGTTCGTGCGACGAGCGCGGAATTTGGTGGAGGCGGCGGGAATCGAACCCGCGTCCAGAAGCGCTCCACGACTAGTTCTACATGTTTAGTTCGGTCTTTTGATTTAACCGCAGCGACGCGGACGAACACGCTGCACTACGGCGATTCGCTAGGTTTTCGACCCTGGCGTCGCGACGCCGACAGGGCTTAACTGACGTAAATGACCTCTGGCGGTATTGCTACCGGTCTTGCGACACTAGCCCGTCAGTGAACTAGGCAGAGGACGGCGGCCCTTAGGCTGCCAGTGCGAACGTATCGTCGTTTGCAGTTACGATTTTCCCATTGATTAACGAGGTGACGGGTCCTCGACATGCCCTAGCCGCTTCACAACCCCTGTCGAAACCAGGTCGCCCCCGCGGATAAGATCGACCATTATAGCCCAACATCGCGCAGCAGGTGCCGCAGTTCCTGCGTCGAACCGACGAGATGCTGCGCTTGCCAGTCAGCCGGCGCCGCGCCGTCGCCGCAGTAGCCGTACGCGGCGGCGACCGTCGCCATGCCGGCGGCGCTTCCGGCCTGAATGTCGCGAAGATCGTCGCCGACATAGACGATGCGCTCGGGCGCGAGCGCCATCTGCGCTGCCGCATGCAGCAGCGGAGCCGGGTGCGGCTTCGAGTGCGGCGTTGTGTCGCCCCCGACGATGCAGGCCGCGCGCGACGACAGGCCGAGCAGGTCGGCGAGCGGCGCCGTGAGGCGCATCGCCTTGTTCGTGACGATGCCCCAGCGCACGCCGCGCGCATCGAGTTCGTCGAGCACGTCGCCGATGCCGGGAAACAGCGTGGTATGTACGCAGATATCCGTTGCGTAATTGATCAGGAACTCGTCGCGCATCGCTTCGTAGCCGGGCGTGTGCGGATCGATGCCGAACGCGCCGCCCAACAGGCCCCGCGCGCCGGCGGACGCCAGCGGCCGCAACACGTCGAGCGGCGTTTCGGGCAGGCCGCGCGCGCGCTGCATCTTGTTGACGGCTGCCGCGAGATCGGGCGCTGTGTCGGCGAGCGTGCCGTCCAGGTCGAACAGGACCGCATCGCAGTGCAGCAGGCGCGGTTCGTCTGCGATCCGCGCGGTCGAAAAGGGAGTCGTCATGCCGTTCGGAGGGTCACGCGCCGCGGCGGCACGCGACGAGGTAGTTGATGTCGGTGTCGTTCGACAGCGCGAAGCGCTTGCCGATCGGGTGATAGGTGATGCCCTTGATCTCGACGATGTGCAGACCCGTCGCGCGCACGAAGCCGGCCAGTTCCGACGGGCGGATGAAGCGCGCATAGTCGTGCGTGCCCTTCGGCAGCATTTGCGCGATGTACTCCGCGCCGATCACGGCGAACAGGTAGGACTTCAGGTTGCGGTTGAGCGTCGAGAAGAACACCCAGCCGCCCGGCTTCACGAGCGTCGCGCACGCGGCCACGATGTCGCCGGGCGACGGCACGTGCTCGAGCATCTCCATGCACGTGACGACGTCGTAGGTGCCGGGTTCGCGCGCGGCGATCGCTTCGGCGGCGATCGCCTCGTATTCGACCGAAATGCCGCTTTCGAGGCTGTGCAGGTCGGCCACGCCCAGCGCTTCGGTCGACAGATCGATGCCTTTCACCTGGGCGCCGAGCCCGGCCATCGATTCGGACAGGATGCCGCCGCCGCAGCCGATGTCGAGCGCGCGCTTGCCGGCCAGATGCGCATGGGCATCGATCCAGCCGAGCCGGACCGGGTTCAGGTCGTGCAGCGGTTTGAATTCGGCATTCGGATCCCACCACCGATGGGCGAGGTCGCTGAATTTCTGGAGTTCGTGCGGATCGGCGTTGGTCATGTCGGCAAACGGGCTACGAGAGGAGGGCGGTGCTTCGGTGCGTCAGCCCCGAGTATATAAGCGGGCGAACGACGAGGCCAGCGAGCGCCTGGACGGGCGTCAATGAAAAAGCCCCGCCGGAGCGGGGCTTTGAAGCAGTCGAGAGCCGCGGCTTAGTTTGCCGGAACGGTCGTCTTTTCCACTTGCTGCGTACCAACCACTTCGACTTCCACGCGGCGGTCCGGTGCGAGGCAGGCGATGAGTTGCTTGCGGTTCTTCTGGTTGCAGCCAGTCGTAACCGGGTTGCGCTTGCCCTTGCCTTCCGTGTAGATCTTGTTGGCCGGCACACCCTTGCTGACCAGGTACGACTTCACGGCTTGAGCACGGCGCAGCGACAGGCGGTCGTTGTACTTGTCCGAACCGATGCGGTCCGTGTAGCCCGTTGCAACGACCACTTCCGTGTTCATGCCTTGGATCTTCGAAGCCAGTTCGTCCAGCTTCTGCTTGCCCAGCGGCTTCAGCGTTGCCTTGTCGAAGTCGAACAGTGCGTCGGCTTGATACGTGATCTTCTGGCTCGAGATGACCGGAGCGACCGGAGCGACCGGCGGCTGCGGTGCCTGGGCGACCAGTGCGCCATCGCACTTGGCGTTGGCGGTGGCCGGCGTCCAGAACGCATCGCGCCAGCAGAGCTCGTTCGTGCCGTTCATCCACACCCATTCGCCCGTGCCGTTCACCCAGTTGTCATTGACGGCCTGACGCGACGCCGGCACCGATTGTGCCGAAGCGGATGCAGCCATAACTGCGGTAGCTGCAATGAACGCGAGCTTTGAAAGTTTATTCATATTTCTCCTCTCGAAATTGAGATTACCGCAGGTTTACTGCGAGCCTGTTGACGGTGACAAGTCATACATTGCTCGAAGTATAACATTGGTGCGGCACAAAAATGCGGCGCCGCTCCTTGTAGGTAGACTTCGAGCAGCGTCTAACTTTCAGTGCGTTGGCATTTTGCCATATCGTTCCCTTCCTACGAAAAAAAATCCTCCCCACCCCAAGATCGCTTCAACTTTGTGGTGCATGCGCAACACCGGCCTGCCGCAACTTTTAGAAATTGTCAAGAGCGCGCGTGAGGTTGTGCGCCGGCGTGCGGTTGTTTACGCGTGCGCATGAAACGCGCGCCGCGCAGTCGTCCGCGACGTCGGGTCCGAGCCGGGCGCGCAGTCGCGCCCGGCTTGCCGCCGCCGCGATTTTCGCTATCTATATATAGAGGGGGAGGCGAATTGGCGGCTGATGGGCGCATGTTAGAATCTCGCGTTGCGTTGCGCATGCAGCGCCCACGCGAAAGGCGTTCGCCGTCTTCGCTCCGAAACGATACGGATACATGGATCAATTCGCCAAAGAGACCCTGCCCACCTCCCTAGAGGAGGAAATGCGCCGTTCGTATCTCGATTACGCGATGAGCGTGATCGTCGGACGTGCCCTCCCGGATGTCCGCGATGGCCTGAAGCCCGTGCATCGGCGCGTGCTGTTCGCGATGCACGAACTGAACAACGACTGGAACCGCGCGTACAAGAAGTCGGCGCGTATCGTCGGTGACGTGATCGGTAAATACCACCCTCACGGCGATACCGCGGTCTACGACACGATCGTGCGGATGGCGCAGGATTTCTCGCTGCGCTACATGCTGATCGACGGGCAGGGCAACTTCGGCTCGATCGACGGCGACAATGCCGCGGCGATGCGCTACACCGAAATTCGCATGGCGAAGATCGGTCACGAGCTGCTCGCCGACATCGACAAGGAAACGGTCGATTTCGAGCCGAACTACGACGGCAACGAAATGCAGCCGTCGGTCCTGCCGTCGCGCATCCCGAACCTGCTGATCAACGGCTCGTCGGGCATCGCGGTCGGCATGGCGACCAACATCCCGCCGCACAACCTGAACGAAGTCGTCGACGCGTGCCAGCACCTGCTCGGCAACCCGGACGCGACGATCGACGAGCTGATCGAGATCATCCCGGCGCCGGACTTCCCGACGGCCGGCATCATCTACGGCGTCGCCGGCGTGCGCGACGGCTACCGCACCGGGCGCGGCCGCGTCGTGATGCGCGCGGCCACGCACTTCGAGGAGATCGACCGCGGCCAGCGGATGGCGATCATCGTCGACGAGCTGCCGTACCAGGTGAACAAGCGCTCGCTGCTCGAGCGGATCGCCGAGCTCGTCAACGAGAAGAAGCTCGAGGGCATCTCCGACATCCGCGACGAGTCCGACAAGAGCGGCATGCGCGTCGTGATCGAGCTCAAGCGCGGCGAAGTGCCCGAAGTGGTGCTGAACAACCTGTACAAGGCGACGCAGCTGCAGGACACGTTCGGCATGAACATGGTCGCGCTCGTCGACGGCCAGCCGAAGCTGCTGAACCTGAAGGAAATCCTGCAGTGCTTCCTGTCGCACCGACGCGAAGTGCTGACGCGCCGCACGATCTACGAACTGCGCAAGGCCCGCGAACGCGGCCACGTGCTCGAAGGTCTCGCGGTCGCGCTCGCGAACATCGACGAATTCATCGCGATCATCAAGGCCGCACCGACGCCGCCGATCGCGAAGCAGGAGCTGATGGCGAAGCCGTGGGATTCGTCGCTCGTGCGCGAGATGCTGACGCGCGCCGAGAGCGAGAACGCGGCGGCCGGCGGCCGTTCCGCGTACCGTCCGGAAGGCCTGAACCCGGCGTTCGGGATGCAGGGCGACGGGCTGTACCGCCTGTCCGACACGCAGGCGCAGGAAATCCTGCAGATGCGTCTGCAGCGCCTGACCGGCCTCGAGCAGGACAAGATCATCGGCGAGTACCGCGACGTGATGGCGCAGATCGCCGACCTGCTGGACATCCTCGCGCGCCCCGAGCGGATCACGACGATGATCGGCGACGAGCTGACCTCGGTGAAGGCCGAATTCGGCGACGCGCGCCGCTCGAGGATCGAGCTGAACGCGACCGAGCTGAACACCGAGGATCTGATTACGCCGCAGGACATGGTCGTCACGATGTCGCACGCGGGCTACGTGAAGTCGCAGCCGCTGTCCGAGTACCGCGCGCAGAAGCGCGGCGGTCGCGGCAAGCAGGCGACGCAGATGAAGGAAGACGACTGGATCGAGACGCTGTTCATCGCGAACACGCACGATTACATCCTGTGCTTCTCGAACCGCGGCCGCGTGTACTGGGTCAAGGTCTATGAAGTGCCGCAGGGCTCGCGCAACTCGCGCGGCCGTCCGATCGTCAACATGTTCCCGCTGCAGGAAGGCGAGAAGATCAACGTCGTGCTGCCGGTCAAGGAATTCTCGGCCGACAAGTTCATCTTCATGGCGACGTCGCTCGGCACCGTGAAGAAGACGCCGCTCGAGGCATTCAGCCGCCCGATGAAGAAGGGCATCATCGCGGTCGGCCTCGACGACGGCGACTACCTGATCGGTGCGTCGATCACCGACGGCGCGCACGACGTGATGCTGTTCTCCGACGCCGGCAAGGCCGTGCGTTTCGACGAGAACGACGTGCGTCCGATGGGGCGCGAGGCGCGCGGCGTGCGCGGCATGCAGCTCGAGGACGGGCAGCAGGTCATCGCGATGCTGGTTGCCGGCAGCGAGGAGCAGACCGTGCTCACCGCGACCGAAAACGGCTACGGCAAGCGCACGCCGATCACCGAGTACACGCGCCATGGCCGCGGCACGAAGGGTATGATCGCGATCCAGACGTCCGAGCGCAACGGCAAGGTCGTGGCTGCGACGCTCGTCGACGCCGAGGATCAGATCATGCTGATCACGACGGCCGGCGTGTTGATTCGCACCCGTGTTTCCGAGATACGCGAGATGGGGCGCGCCACGCAAGGTGTTACACTCATCAGTCTCGATGAGGGTACCAAGCTCTCTGGCCTGCAGCAGATCGCGGAGGCCGAAGAGGGAGAGGGCGAAGCCGACGAGGCGTCGGACGGCGAAGCCTGAAGAACGGATGAGACTCTGGCCGCCGCGGGCGAAAAGCGCCGCGGCCGGCGAGCAACCATTCATATTTCCAAAAGGGAGTGATGATGCAAAAGCAATTCAAGCAACTGGTTCTGCTGGCTGCACTGGTGCCGACGTTCGCGATGGCGCAGGCGCTGTCGAATTCCGCACCGGCTGCTCCGGCGGCAGCTGCGCCGATCGACGCCGACAAGAAGGCCGCGATCAAGGATCTGCTCGACGCGATCGACGCGCCGAAGCTCGTGTCGGCAATCGGCAACAGCGCCGAAATGCAGGCGAAGCAGCTCGTACCGGCCATCCTGTCGGACGCGCTGTCGGAAAACAAGACGCTGAACGACAAGCAGAAGCAGGCTGCCGTTCCGACGCTGCAGAAGAACGCGGTGCCGAAGCTGGTCGACGGCGCAGGCAAGGTGTTCGGCACGCAGCAGTTCCAGAGCGATGCGATGTCGGCGCAGTACGACGCGTACGCGAAGTACTACAGCACGTCGGAGATCAAGGATCTGACGACGTTCTACAAGAGCCCGACGGGCCGCAAGTTCATCCAGGTTCAGGATCAGGTCGGTCGCGACGTGGTCAACGGCCTGATGCAGAAGTACATGCCGCAAGCGATCCAGGCAACGCGTACGCAGGCTGACAAGGAAGTCGCAGCAGTCAAGCCGGGCAAGTAAGCCGTCCGGGCGCGCCCCCGGCCGTTCGGCCGGGTTTGGCGGGAGCCTGACGACAGTGCGATAATGGCCGTTTGCGCGCGAGCGCAAGCGGCCATTTCTTTTCTGGCGCGTTTTGCCGGCGGCAAGCCGGTCGCGTCCTTCCCGAGGTTTTCACGATGCGCGTCTTTAATTTCTCCGCCGGCCCGGCGGCGATGCCCGAGGAAGTGCTGCGGCAAGCCGCCGACGAAATGCTCGACTGGCACGGCAGCGGCATGAGCGTGATGGAGATGAGCCATCGCGGCAAGGAATTCATGTCGATCCACGAGGCCGCGCTGACCGACCTGCGCGACCTGCTCGGCGTGCCGGCGAGCCACCGGATCCTGTTCCTGCAGGGCGGCGGCATCGCGGAAAACGCGATCGTGCCGATGAACCTGCTCGGCTCGCGCAAGACGGCCGACTTCGTCGTGACGGGTTCGTGGTCGCAGAAATCGTTCGGCGAGGCGAAGAAGTTCTGCACGCCGCATCTGGCCGCGACCGGCAAGACGGAGGACGGCTTCACGCGTGCGCCCGCGCGCGCCGAATGGCAGTTGTCGGACGATCCGGCCTACGTGCATCTGTGCACCAACGAGACGATCGACGGCGTCGAGACGTTCGAGATCCCCGATCTCGGCGACGTGCCGCTGGTCGCGGATGTCTCGTCGCACATCCTGTCGCGCCCGATGGACGTCGCGAAATACGGCGTGCTGTTCGGCGGCGCGCAGAAGAACATCGGGATGGCCGGCGTGACGGTCGTGATCGTGCGCGAGGATCTGCTCGATCGCGCGCTGTCGATCTGTCCGTCCGCGTTCGAATGGAAGACCATCGCCGCGAACAACTCGCTGTACAACACGCCGCCCACCTACGCGATCTACATCGCGGGCCTCGTGTTCCAGTGGCTGAAGCGGCAGGGCGGCCTCGAAGCGATCGAGGCCCGCAACACCGAAAAGGCGAAGCTGCTCTACGACACGATCGACGCGAGCAGTTTCTATCTGAACAAGGTCGAGCCGGCAGCACGTTCGCGCATGAACGTGCCGTTTTTCCTGGCCGACGAATCGCGCAACGAAGACTTCCTTGCCGGCGCAAAGGCGCGCGGGCTGCTGCAGCTGAAGGGCCACAAGTCCGTCGGCGGCATGCGGGCGTCGATCTACAACGCGGTGCCGCTCGAGGGCGTGAAGGCGCTCGTCGAGTACATGAAGGACTTCGAGCGGCGCGGCGCCTGACGGCGGCGCTGTTCAAACAGCACGGCAAAACGCATGGACGACGAACTGAATTCCCGCCTGAAACCGCTGCGCGACCGCATCGACGCGATCGACGCGCAGCTGATCGCGCTCCTGAACCAGCGCGCCGCGGTGGCGCTGGAGGTGGGCGAGGTCAAGAAGCATTTCAACGCGCCGGTGTTCCGGCCGGAGCGTGAGCTGCAGGTGATCGCGCGGCTGCAGGACATGAGCGCCGGGCCGCTCGCGAGCGAGCACATCAGCGCCATCTGGCGCGAGATCATGGCGGCGAGCCGCGCGCTCGAGCAGACGATCCACGTCGCGTTCCTCGGGCCGGTCGGCACGTATAGCGAGCAGGCGATGCTCGAGTATTTCGGCCAGTCGATCGAAGGGCTGCCGTGCCCGTCGATCGACGAGGTGTTCCGCTCGGTCGAGGCCGGTGCGTCCGCGTTCGGCATCGCGCCGGTCGAGAATTCGACCGAAGGCGCCGTCTCGCGCACGCTCGACCTGCTGCTGCAGACCCAACTGGTGATCAGCGGCGAGCTCGCGCTGCCTATCCATCACAACCTGCTCACGCAGAGCGGCACGCTCGACGGCGTGAAACGTGTCTGCGCACATGCGCAGGCGCTCGCGCAATGCCAGCAGTGGCTCGCGGCGAATGCGCCGCAGCTCGAGCGGCAAGCCGTGGCGAGCAACGCGGAGGCCGCGCGCCTCGCGGCGGCCGATCCGACCGTCGCCGCGATCGCGGGCGACCGCGCGGCCGCGCACTACGGTTTGCAGATCGCGTTCTCGCTGATCCAGGACGACCCACACAACCGCACGCGCTTCGTGATCGTCGGCAAGCAGCCGGCCGGCCAAAGCGGTCACGACCAGACGTCGCTGATCGTGTCGGTGAAGAACGAGCCGGGCGCCGTGTTCAAGCTGCTCGAGCCGCTCGCGCGGCACGGCGTGTCGATGACGCGCTTCGAATCGCGTCCGGCCCGCGTTGGCACGTGGGAGTACTACTTCTACATCGACATCGAAGGGCACCGCGACGATGCGGCGGTGGCGGCCGCGCTCGCGGAACTCGGTCAGAAGGCCGCGTTCCTGAAGATACTCGGCTCGTATCCGCGCGCACGGTGACGCGCTGCGGCCCGGCGCCCGCTTGTGCAGGCGTGGTGGCCGGGCGGGCAGGGCAGGCCGGTCGGCGCTGCCGAAGGCGGGCTCGGGCGGTATCCGGTGCAGGTTGCGCCGGATGCGGGCCCGCTGCCCGGAATCTGGAATTCCGCGTGCGGGGCGTCGTTTCGCGCGCGTAACTTGGCTCTTGTCGTGTCAGGCTTTGCATTCAACAAACTGGTCATCTTCGGCGTCGGCCTGATCGGCGGGTCGCTCGCGCGCGCGTTGCGCGAGCGCGCGCCGGGCAGCGCGGGCGAGATCGTCGGCGTGGGCCGTTCGCAGGCGTCGGTCGAGCGCGCGCTGTCGCTCGGCGTGATCGACCGTGCGGCGGCGCTCGACGACGACGCGCAATTGCGCGACGCGCTGGCCGGCGCCGATCTCGTCCTGCTGGCCGCGCCCGTCGCGCAGACGGGCCCGTTGCTCGCGCGCGTCGCGCCGTGGCTCGACCGCGCGACGATCGTCACCGATGCGGGCAGCACCAAGTCCGATGTCGTCGCGGCGGCGCGCGAAGCGCTCGGCGCGCGCATCGCGCAGTTCGTGCCGGGTCATCCGATCGCGGGGCGCGAATCGAGCGGTGTCGAGGCCGCGTTGCCGGATCTCTACGTCGGCCGCAACGTCGTGCTCTGCCCGTTGCCGGAGAACGCGCCCGAAGCCGTGGCGCGGATCGACGCGATGTGGCGCGCGACCGGCGCCGACGTGCGCACGATGAGCACCGAGCAGCACGATCGCGTATTTGCGTCGATCAGCCATCTGCCGCACGTGCTGTCGTTCGCGCTCGTCGAGCAGATTCTCGGCGAAGCCGACGCGGAACTGAAATTCTCGTACGCGGCCGGCGGTTTCCGCGATTTCACACGCATCGCGGCGTCGAACCCGGAAATGTGGCGCGACGTGTGCGTCGCGAATCGCGCGGCGCTGCTCGACGAGCTCGACGGCTATACGCGCGTGCTCACGCGGTTGCGCGCGGCGATCGACGCCGGCGACGGCGCGGCGCTCGAAGCCGTATTCACGCGCTCGCGCGCCGCACGCAAGGCATGGCAGGAACGCGGCGGCACGCCGGCTGCCGAACCGGTCAAGAAATAACAGGACGATTCCCATGGACTATCTCGATCTCGGCCCATACTCCAGCGCATCGGGCACCGTGCGCCTGCCCGGCTCGAAGAGCATTTCGAACCGCGTGCTGCTGCTCGCGGCGCTCGCCGAAGGCGAAACGACGATCACCAACCTGCTCGACTCCGACGACACGCGCGTGATGCTCGACGCGCTCGGCAAGCTCGGCGTGAAGGTCGCGCGCGACGGCGACACCTGTGTCGTCACCGGCACGCGCGGCGCGTTCACCGCGAAGACGGCCGACCTGTTCCTCGGCAACGCGGGCACGGCGGTGCGGCCGCTGACCGCCGCGCTCGCGGTGAACGGCGGCGACTATCGCGTGCACGGCGTGCCGCGCATGCACGAGCGGCCGATCGGCGATCTCGTCGACGGTTTGCGCCAGATCGGCGCGCAGATCGACTACGAGCTCAACGACGGCTACCCGCCGCTGCGGATCAAGCCGGCGACGATCTCGGTCGACGCGCCGATCCGCGTGCGCGGCGACGTGTCGAGCCAGTTCCTCACCGCGCTGCTGATGACGCTGCCGCTCGTGAAGGCGAAGGAGGGCAGGACCGTCGTCGAAGTCGACGGCGAGCTGATCTCGAAGCCGTACATCGACATCACGATCCGGCTCATGGCGCGTTTCGGCGTGACCGTCGAGCGCGACGGCTGGCAGCGCTTCGTCGTGCCGGCCGGCGTCCGCTACCGCTCGCCGGGGCGGATCATGGTCGAGGGCGACGCGTCGTCCGCGTCGTACTTTCTCGCGGCCGGCGCGTTGGGCGGCGGCCCGTTGCGGGTCGAGGGCGTGGGGCGCGCGAGCATCCAGGGCGACGTCGGTTTCGCGAACGCGCTGATGCAGATGGGCGCGAACGTGACGATGGGCGACGACTGGATCGACGTGCGCGGCATCGGCCACGATCACGGCAAGCTCGAGCCGATCGACATGGACTTCAACCTGATTCCCGACGCGGCGATGACCATCGCGGTCGCGGCGTTGTTCGCGAACGGCACGAGCACGCTGCGCAACATCGCGAGCTGGCGCGTGAAGGAGACGGACCGCATCGCCGCGATGGCGACCGAGCTCCGCAAGGTCGGCGCGATCGTCGAGGAAGGCCCCGACTACCTCGTCGTCACGCCGCCGGAAAAGCTCACGCCGAATGCGGCGATCGATACGTACGACGATCACCGGATGGCGATGTGCTTCTCGCTCGTCAGCCTGGGCGGCGTGCCCGTGCGGATCAACGATCCGAAGTGCGTCGGCAAGACGTTCCCCGACTATTTCGACCGCTTCGCCGCGCTCGCCAAGGCCTGACCCGACTGTTCCGATGAAATCCACCCGACCCTTTCACCCGACTCCCGTCATCACGATCGACGGCCCGACCGCTTCCGGCAAGGGCACCGTCGCGGCGCTCGTCGCCGCGCACCTGGGTTTTCACCTGCTCGACAGCGGCGCGCTGTACCGGCTCGCGGCGCTCGCGAGCGTGCGCTACGGCATCGCCGCGGAAGACGTCGACGCGCTGGTGAAGCTGATCGACGACCTGCACATCACGTTCCGTGAAGGTTGCGCGCAGCTCGACGGCGTCGACGTGTCGAACGACATCCGCGCCGAAGCGGTCGGCAACCGCGCGTCGGCCATCGCCGTGCACGGGCCCGTGCGCACCGCGCTCGTCGCGCGCCAGCGCGCGTTCCGCAAGACGCCTGGCCTCGTGGCGGACGGGCGCGACATGGGCACCGTGATCTTCCCGGACGCCGTGCTGAAGGTGTTCCTGACGGCCAGCGCCGAGGCACGCGCGACCAGGCGGCATAAGCAATTGATGCAAAAAGGTTTTTCTGCTAGTATAGATGACTTGCTCCGGGATCTTCGTGAACGTGACGCGCGCGACAGCAATCGCGCGGCCGCGCCGCTGAAGCCTGCGGCAGATGCCAAGCTGCTCGATACGTCGGCACTTTCGGTCGATGAAGCCGTCGACCAGGTGCTGCAGTGGTACCGGGCACTCGGCCAGCCGGCCTGAGAAGGCAGGCAGCGGTAGGTGCTTCGCGTCGCAAGCGCGGAGCGTGTTTCGAACCCTTAACCCCGTGTGGTCCTCGATCTGGCCCTTTCAGCCTGCCATTCCGGCCGGCGTGGCACAGCGAGCCATGCACAATCAGATTTTTATGTCCGACCTGCAAACCTCCAACCCGAATACCGAATCCTTTGCGGCTCTGTTCGAAGAGTCGCTGACCCGCCAAGACATGCGCGCCGGCGAAGTGATCTCCGCCGAAGTCGTGCGCGTCGACCACAACTTCGTGGTCGTCAATGCAGGCCTGAAGTCCGAGGCTTACATTCCGATCGAGGAATTCCTGAACGATCAGGGCGAGGTTGAGGTGCAGTCGGGCGATTTCGTGTCCGTCGCGATCGACGCACTCGAAAACGGCTACGGCGACACGATCCTGTCGCGCGACAAGGCGAAGCGCCTTGCATCGTGGCTGTCGCTGGAAAAGGCGCTCGACAACAACGAGCTCGTCACCGGCACCATCACCGGCAAGGTGAAGGGCGGCATGACCGTGATGGTCAACGGCATCCGCGCGTTCCTGCCGGGTTCGCTGGTCGACACGCGTCCGGTCAAGGACACGACCCCGTACGAAGGCAAGACGCTCGAGTTCCGCGTGATCAAGCTCGATCGCAAGCGTAACAACGTCGTGCTGTCGCGTCGTGCAGTGATCGAAGCCACGCAAGGCGAAGAGCGCGCGAAGCTGCTCGAGACGCTGAAGGAAGGCGCGATCGTCAACGGCGTGGTCAAGAACATCACCGACTACGGCGCGTTCGTCGACCTCGGCGGCATCGACGGCCTGCTGCACATCACCGACATCGCATGGCGTCGTGTGCGTCACCCGAGCGAAGTCCTGTCGGTTGGCCAGGAAGTCACCGCGAAGATCCTCAAGTTCGACCAGGAGAAGAACCGCGTCTCGCTGGGCATCAAGCAACTGGGCGACGATCCGTGGGAAGGCATCTCGCGCCGCTACCCGTCGGGCACGCGCCTGTTCGGCAAGGTCACGAACATCACCGACTACGGCGCATTCGTCGAAGTGGAATCGGGCATCGAAGGCCTCGTCCACGTGTCGGAAATGGACTGGACCAACAAGAACGTTGCGCCGTCGAAGGTTGTCCAGCTGGGCGACGAAGTCGAAGTCATGGTCCTCGAGATCGACGAAGACCGCCGTCGTATCAGCCTCGGCATGAAGCAGTGCAAGCCGAATCCGTGGGATGACTTCAGCCGCAACTTCAAGAAGGGCGACAAGATCACGGGCGCGATCAAGTCGATCACCGACTTCGGCGTGTTCATCGGTCTGCCGGGCGGCATCGACGGCCTGGTCCACCTGTCGGACCTGTCGTGGAGCGAAGCCGGCGAAGAAGCCGTTCGCAAGTACAAGAAGGGCGACGAAGTCGAAGCAATCGTGCTCGGTATCGACGTCGAGAAGGAGCGCATTTCGCTCGGCATCAAGCAGCTCGAAGGCGACCCGTTCAGCAACTACGTTGCCATGAACGACAAGGGCTCGATCGTCGACGGCGTCGTGAAGACGGTCGATGCGAAGGGTGCGGTCGTCACGCTGACGGGCGACGTCGAAGGCTACCTGCGTGCGTCGGAAATCTCGCAGGATCGCGTCGAAGACGCACGCAACGTGCTGAAGGAAGGCGACAAGGTCAACGCGATGGTGATCAACATCGATCGCAAGTCGCGCGGCATCAACCTGTCGATCAAGGCGAAGGATTCGGCCGAGCAACAGGAAGCGATCCGCGGCCTGCAGTCGGACACGAGCGCTGCCGCGACCGGTACGACCAACCTCGGCGCGCTGCTGAAGGCGAAGCTCGACGGCCAGAACCAGTAAGCCTTACGAGGTCTGCTGAAGTATGACCAAATCCGAGTTGGTCGCGCAGCTGGCATCGCGATTTCCGCAACTTGTCCTCAAGGATGCGGATTTCGCGGTGAAAACGATGCTCGATGCGATGTCCGACGCCCTGGCGAAAGGGCATCGCATTGAAATTCGGGGTTTCGGCAGTTTCGGCCTCAACCGTCGCCCGGCGCGCGTCGGACGCAACCCGAAGTCGGGGGAGAAAGTGCAGGTGCCCGAGAAGTTCGTGCCGCACTTCAAACCTGGCAAGGAGTTGCGTGAACGCGTCGACGGCCGCGCCGGTGAACCGCTGAAGGCTGACGATCCGGACGACGAGCGTTGAGCGTCGTTCGGTGTGCCCGGAACCTGTCCGGCGAAGGCTGAAAAGAAAAGCGCCCCTTGCGGGCGCTTTTTTCATTTCGGGCCACGGGTGTGCAACGCGGGCGCACAGGATGTGCGCAGCCGCGGAAACGCTTCCTTTACAATACGGGTCGATTCGGTGCGACGAAGGGGAGTCGCGCGCCGCGGCAAACCTCAACAAAGAGAGGGCTTCATGAAGTTTATCGTCTGGCTGATCCGGGTATTGGTGTTCGTCCTGCTGCTGGTGCTCGCGCTGGCCAATACACAAACCGCGACGCTGAATTTCGTTGCCGGCTACGCATGGCAAGCGCCGCTGATCCTGATCGGCCTGGCATTCTTCGTCGTGGGGCTGCTGGCCGGCCTGCTGTCCGCGCTGCCTTCGATCTTCCGCCTGCGTCTCGAGAACGGGCGTTTGAAGCGCGATCTGCGTGCGGCGCGCGAAACGCCCGCCGTCATCGACCAGCCGCCGATGCCGCCTGTCATTTAACACGGACGCCGCGCGATTCCTCGCGCGGTTTTCGTCTCTGCTTCGATATTTCGCATGGATCTGGATTTCTGGTGGTTGCTCGCGATTCCGGTCGCATTCGCGCTCGGTTGGGCGGCGTCACGCTATGACCTGAAGAATCTCCTGTCGGAGAGTGCCAACCTGCCGCGCTCGTATTTTCGCGGCCTGAATTTTCTGTTGAACGAACAACCGGACAAGGCGATCGATGCGTTCATCGAGGTGGCCAAGCTCGATCCCGAGACGGTCGAGCTGCACTTCGCGCTCGGCAACCTGTTTCGCCGTCGCGGCGAGACCGACCGCGCGATCCGCGTGCACCAGAACCTGCTGAGCCGCACCGATCTGCCGGTCAACGAGCGCGACCACGCGCTGTACGAACTGGGCCAGGACTTCCTGAAGGCCGGCCTGCTGGATCGCGCCGAAGAGGCGTTCCACAAGCTCGCGGACGGCGACTACGCGCTCGGCGCACAGCGGGCGTTGCTGACGATCTACGAGATCGAGAAGGACTGGAACAAGTCGATCGACACGGCCAAACGCATCGAATCGATGAGCGACAAGCCGCTCGGCATCGAAATTGCGCAGTTTCACTGCGAACTCGCGCAGGACGCGCTGCAGCGCAAGAATGCCGCAGCGGCGGCCGAGCAACTGCGCCTTGCGCTGACCGTGAATCCGCAGAACGTCCGTGCGACGGTTCTGTCCGGCGATGCGGCGGAAGCGGCAGGCGACCACGCGGCCGCGATCGAGTACTGGAAGCGCGTCGAAGCGCAGAATTCGGCGTATCTGCCGCTCGTCGCCGACAAACTGATGAAGGCGTACGTCGCACTCGGCAAGAACGTCGAAGGCGCGGAGCTGCTGATGGGGTACGTCGATCGTTATCCGTCGAACGACCTGCTCGACATCGCCTATCAGCATATCGCCGGGTTGCGCGGCCAGGATGCCGCGCACACGCTCGCGCGCACGCAGATGGAAAAGTCGCCGAACCTGTCGGGGATGCTGCACCTGCTCGATGCGCAGATCGCGGCGGCCGACGAACCGCGTCGTAAGGAACTTGAAATGATGCGTGCGCTGATCAAGCAGCGCACGAAAAATCTGCCACGGTATACGTGCCAGAATTGCGGTTTCCGGGCACGGCTCTTCTACTGGCAGTGCCCCGGCTGCAGCGGCTGGGAAACCTATGCGCCGCGCCGCGTCGAACCTGCGATGCCGGGCTGATTCCGGCGCGCGGAGCCAACGCGCAGCGGTTGCCGCCGGGCTCGTCCCGGCGGCCAAGTTAGTCAATTACCGGGAAGTACCGGAACATCTATGAAAATCACCATCATCGGCACCGGCTATGTCGGTCTCGTCACGGGCGCCTGCCTCGCGGAGATCGGTCACGACGTCTTCTGTCTCGACGTCGATCCGCGCAAGATCGACATCCTGAACAACGGCGGGATGCCGATTCACGAACCGGGGCTGCTGGACATCATCGCGCGCAACCGCACGGCGGGGCGCCTGCGCTTTTCGACCGACATCGAGGCGAGCGTCGCGCATGGCGAGATCCAGTTCATCGCGGTCGGCACGCCGCCCGACGAGGACGGCTCGGCCGACCTGCAATACGTGCTCGAGGCCGCGCGCAACATCGGCCGCCACATGACGGGCTTCAAGGTGATCGTCGACAAGTCGACGGTGCCGGTCGGCACCGCGCAGCGCGTGCGCGGCGTGGTCGACGAGGCGCTTGCCGCACGCGGGCTCGCGGGCAGCGTCGCGCATCGCTTCTCGGTCGTATCGAACCCGGAATTCCTGAAGGAAGGCGCCGCGGTCGAGGACTTCATGCGTCCGGACCGGATCATCATCGGCGTCGACGACGACGAAACCGGCACGACCGCGCGCGAGAAGATGAAGAAGCTCTACGCGCCGTTCAACCGCAATCACGAGCGCACGATCTACATGGACGTGCGTTCGGCCGAGTTCGCGAAGTATGCGGCGAACGCGATGCTCGCGACGCGCATCTCGTTCATGAACGAGATGTCGAATCTCGCCGACAAGGTCGGCGCGGACATCGAGGCCGTGCGACGCGGGATCGGCTCCGATCCGCGCATCGGCTATCACTTCCTGTACGCGGGCGTCGGCTACGGCGGCTCGTGCTTCCCGAAGGACGTGCAGGCACTGATCCGCACCGCGGGCGAGAACGGCCAGCCGCTGCGCATCCTGGAGGCCGTCGAGGCCGCCAACCATGCGCAGAAGGACGTGCTGATCGGCAAGATCGAGCAGCGCTTCGGCGCCGACCTGACGGGCCGCGAGTTCGCGGTCTGGGGCCTGGCGTTCAAGCCGAACACCGACGACATGCGCGAGGCGCCGAGCCGTCGCCTGATCGCGGCGCTGCTCGAACGCGGAGCAACCGTGCGCGCGTACGATCCGGTCGCGGTCGACGAAGCGCGGCGCGTGTTCGCGCTGGATTTCGGCGACGATGCGCGCGCACTGGCGCGGCTGCATCTCGTCGACACGCAGGATCTCGCCGTCACCGGCGCGGATGCGCTCGTGATCGTGACCGAGTGGAAGGAATTCCGCAGCCCCGATTTCACGCGCCTGAAGGCCGAACTGAAGGCGCCGGTGATCTTCGACGGGCGCAACCTGTACGAGCCGGACGCGATGGCCGAGCTGGGCATCGACTATTACGCGATCGGCCGGCCGTACGTCGATCCCCAGTCGTCCTCCCGTGGCTGAACGTACGATGAATACTCTTCGCGAAATCGTTCCGGTGCCGCGCGAGCAACTCGCGCGCTCGCGTGTGCTCGTCGTCGGCGACGTGATGCTCGACCGTTACTGGTTCGGCAACGTCGATCGCATTTCACCTGAAGCGCCGGTGCCGGTCGTGCACGTGCAGCGCCAGGAGGAGCGGCTCGGCGGCGCGGCCAACGTTGCACGCAATGCCGTGACGCTCGGCGGGCAGGCCGGCCTGCTGTGCGTCGTCGGTTGCGACGAACCCGGCGAGCGGATCGTCGAGCTGCTCGGCAGCAGCGGCGTGACGCCGCATCTCGAGCGCGATCCCGCACTCCCGACCACGATCAAGCTGCGCGTGCTCGCGCGCCAGCAGCAACTGCTGCGCGTCGATTTCGAGGCGATGCCGACGCACGAGGTGCTGCTCGCGGGGCTCGCACGCTTCGACGTGCTGCTGCCGCAGCACGACGTCGTGCTGATGTCGGATTACGCCAAAGGCGGCCTCACGCACGTGACGACGATGATCGAGAAGGCGCGTGCGGCCGGCAAGGCGGTCCTGGTCGACCCGAAGGGCGACGACTGGGCGCGCTATCGCGGCGCATCGCTGATCACGCCGAATCGCGCGGAACTGCGCGAGGTGGTCGGGCAGTGGAAATCGGAAGACGACCTGCGCGCGCGCGTCGCGAATCTGCGCGCGGAGCTCGGCATCGACGCGCTGCTGCTCACGCGTTCGGAGGAGGGCATGACGCTCTTTTCCGCGGGCGGCGAACTGCATGCGCCGGCGCTCGCGCGCGAGGTGTTCGACGTGTCGGGCGCGGGCGACACCGTGATCGCGACGGTCGCGACGATGCTCGGCGCCGGTGTGCCGCTCGTCGACGCCGTGGTGCTCGCGAATCGCGCGGCGGGCATCGTGGTCGGCAAGCTCGGCACGGCCACCGTGGATTACGACGAACTGTTTCACTGAGCGCATTCGGCGGCGCGACGAGCGCGCCGCACGCATGGCTCGCACTTTTCAGGCAGGACGATCATGACCCTCATCGTCACCGGCGCAGCCGGTTTTATCGGCGCGAACATCGTCAAGGCGCTCAACGAGCGCGGCGAGACGCGCATCATCGCGGTCGACAACCTGACGCGCGCGGACAAGTTCCGCAATCTCGTCGACTGCGAGATCGACGACTATCTCGACAAGACCGAATTCGTCGAACGCTTCGCGCGCGGCGATTTCGGCAAGGTACGCGCGGTATTTCACGAAGGCGCCTGTTCGGACACGATGGAAACCGACGGCCGCTACATGATGGACAACAACTTCCGCTACAGCCGTGCGGTGCTCGATACCTGCCTCGCGCAGGGCACGCAGTTCCTGTATGCATCGTCGGCCGCGATCTACGGCGGCTCGACGCGTTTCGTCGAGGAGCGCGACGTCGAGGCGCCGCTGAACGTGTACGGCTATTCGAAGTTCCTGTTCGATCAGGTGATCCGTCGCGTGCTGCCGAGCGCGAAGAGCCAGATCGCGGGCTTCCGCTATTTCAACGTGTACGGCCCGCGCGAGACCCACAAGGGCCGCATGGCGTCGGTCGCGTTCCACAACTTCAACCAGTTCCGCGCGGAAGGCAAGGTGAAGCTGTTCGGCGAGTACAACGGTTATGCGCCGGGCGAGCAGACGCGCGATTTCGTGTCGGTCGAGGACGTGACCAAGGTGAACCTGTTCTTCTTCGATCATCCGGAGAAGTCGGGCATCTTCAATCTCGGCACGGGCCGCGCGCAGCCGTTCAACGATATCGCATCGACGGTCGTGAACACGCTGCGCGCGCTCGACAACCAGCCGCCGCTGACGCTCGCGCAGCAGGTCGAGCAGGGCTTGATCGAATACGTGCCGTTCCCCGATGCGCTGCGCGGCAAGTATCAGTGCTTCACGCAGGCCGACCAGACGAAACTGCGCGCGGCCGGCTACGACGCACCGTTCCTGACCGTGCAGGAAGGCGTCGATCGCTACGTCCGTTGGCTATCCGGCCAGGTTTAAACCGGCGCGTCACATCGATAGACTGGGTCTCACGGTCGGCAGCCGCCGGCCGTTTTTCTTCGGAGATCCAGCACATGATCAGGAAATGGTTTGCCGCGGCGGTCATGCTCGGCGCGGTGGCGTCGGCCTGGGCGGCCGTCGACGTCAACACCGCGAACGAGGATGCGCTCGTCGGCATCAAGGGCATTGGCCCGGCGCGGGCGAAGGCGATTCTCGACGAGCGCGGCGCACACGGTCCGTTCAGGAATGCGGACGATCTCGCCACGCGCGTGAAGGGCATGGGCGGGCATACCGTCGAGCGGCTTCAGCAGGAAGGGCTGACGATCGGTGCGGCGGCCGGTACGGGTACGACGCCGCCGGCCGCGGGCAAGCCGGCGGCGGCAAAGCCCGCCGCCGCACCGGCCCGCACGGCGCAGAAATAACGGGTCGCACATACCCGACACAGGGCTCCTTCAGCCGCCGTCGTTGCGACGGCTTCCCGCGGCATGCCGCGGGTTTTTTGCGTGCGGCGGGCTGCGCGACGATCGCGAACCGCGCGGCGCGCGTATTCCATCGTCGTAATGGGGTTGCCGGCGCGCGTGCCGGTGCTGGTTTACAATCGATCGATTGATCGGCCTCGCACTCACGGTATATCCATGGCTTACAAAACTATCGAAGACACGATCGGCAATACGCCGCTCGTGCAACTGGTCCGCCTGCCGGACGACGAGATTCGCGCGCGCAACAACGTGCTGCTCGCGAAGCTCGAGGGCAACAATCCGGCCGGTTCCGTGAAGGATCGCCCGGCGCTGTCGATGATCAGCAAGGCCGAGGCGCGCGGGCGCATCAAGCCGGGCGATACGCTGATCGAGGCGACGAGCGGCAACACGGGCATCGCGCTCGCGATGGCCGCGGCGATCCGCGGCTACAAGATGGTGCTGATCATGCCGGAGGATCTGTCGGTCGAGCGCCGCCAGAGCATGGCCGCTTATGGCGCCGAAATCATCCTGACGCCGGTGAAGGGCGGGATGGAGCTGGCGCGCGATCTCGCGGAGCAGATGCAGCGCGAAGGCAAGGGCGTGATCCTCGACCAGTTCGGCAATCCCGACAATCCCGTCGCGCACTACGAAGGAACGGGGCCGGAGATCTGGCGCGATACCGAAGGGCGCATCACGCACTTCGTGTCCGCGATGGGCACGACGGGCACGATCATGGGCACGTCGCGCTACCTGAAGGAACAGAATCCGGCGATCGAAATTATCGGCGCGCAGCCGGAAGACGGCTCGCGTATTCCCGGCATCCGCAAGTGGCCGGAAGCGTACATGCCGACCATCTTCGATCGCAGCCGTGTCGATCGCGTCGAAAGCGTGAGCCAGGCGGCGTCGGAAACGATGACGCGCCGCCTTGCGGCGGTCGAAGGCATCTTCGCGGGCATTTCGTCGGGCGGCGCATGCGAAGTCGCGATGCGCATCGCACGGCAGGTCGAGAACGCGACGATCGTGTTCATCGTCTGCGATCGCGGCGACCGCTACCTGTCCACGGGCGTGTTTCCCGCCTGAGCGAGAGCGGGGCGCGATTCGCGCGTCGATAAAAAAAGCGCCGCGTTCCGTGAACCGCGGCGCTTTTTCTTTGGGCGACCAGCGCTTACTGCGGCTGCGCGTCGTCGGCGGCCGGTTGCAGCGCGCCATTGGCTTCCATCTGCGCCTTCACGGCCTCGCCGAGCTGGTACACGGCGAGCGCGTAGAAGAAGCTGCGGTTGTAGCGCGTCAGCACGTAGAAGTTCTTCAGGCCGAGCATGTATTCGGTCGCGCGCCCCGGCGTCGGCAGGTCGACCACGGTCACCGGCGTGCCGGCTTCGGCCGTGATGTTGACCGTCGGCTCGTTCAGCGTCATGCCCGCGCGCAGCAGTTGCGACAGTGCCCAGTGCGGTTCGGGCTGGCCGTCCGCGGCGGCCTGCGCGATGCCCAGGCTGCCCGTGTCGGGCGTGATCTGCCAGACCACCGGGCGGTCGGTTTCCCAGCCGTGCTGCTTCAGGTAGTTCGCGACGCTGCCGATCGCATCGACAGGACTGCTGCGCAGATCGACGTGGCCCGTACCGTCGAAGTCGACCGCGTATTCGCGGATGCTGCTCGGCAGGAACTGAGGAATCCCGATCGCGCCGGTGTACGAGCCGAGCACGGTGGTCGGGTCGAGCTGGTTGTCGCGGGTCCAGACCAGGAAGTCTTCGAGGTTCTTGCGGAACGTGGCCTGGCGGCTGTCGCGATTCGGCGTGTCCGGGTAGTCGAACGTCAGTGTGGTCAGCGCGTCGAGCACGCGGAAATTGCCCATGTAGCGGCCATAGATGGTCTCGACGCCGATGATGCCGACGATCACCTCGGGCGGCACGCCGAACTGCTCGGACGCGCGCTGCAGCGTCGCCTGGTTCGCCTTCCAGAACTTCACGCCGGCGTTGATGCGGATCGGTTCGATGAAGCGCGAGCGATAGACGCGCCAGTTCTTGACCGAAGGCGTGGGCGCGGGCCGCACGAGCTTGACGGCCGTCGCCGAGTAGCTGATGCGCGAGAACAGCGCATGCAGGCTCGCCGAATCGAAGCCGTTGCGGCTCACCATCTCGTCGATGAACGCGTCGACCTTCGCGTTGTTCGCGTACCGCTGCGGAACGATTTCCTCTTCGAAAGTCTGGCCTTGCGGCGTCGGCTGCTGCGGCTGGGCCTGGGCGACGAGCGTGCCGGCGGGCTTCGCCGGCTGCGTCTGCGCGACGGCAGGCGCGGTGCCGAGGGCCGTGGCGATGGCAGCGGCGACGAGCGGAGCGCGAACGCGGAACAGCGCGGGGAGAAGGGCGGCAGGCTTGCTGGAATTCATGTCGAAGCGGGCGGACAGGGCGATGGTGTTCGGCGCAGTATACCCGACGCATCCGGCGCGCCGGGCCGAAGCGGACCCCCGTTGTGGTAAGTTAGCGGCGAATTCGCGGCAGACGATGGACATCATTGAGGGAGACCTGCGGCGCACCCTGCGCCACGGATGACAGCTTATGGCAACCGCTTTCTATACGCACCCCGACTGCATGCTGCACGAGATGGGGGAGTGGCATCCGGAATGCCCGGCCCGCCTGTCGGCGATCCAGGATCAACTGATTGCGAGCCGCATCGACGACCTGATCGTGCACGAAACCGCGCCGTTCGCGAGCGAGGTCGCGCTGGGCCGCGTGCATACGCAGGCGCACATCGACTACATCCGCAGCATGACGCCGGTCGACGGTTACGTCGAGATCGATCCCGATACGCTGATGAATCCCGACACATGGCGCGCGGCGCTGCGCGCGGCCGGCGCCGCGATCGCGGCGACCGACGCGGTGATCGAAGGCCGCTATGCGAATGCGTTCTGCGGCGTCCGCCCGCCCGGCCATCATGCGGAGCCTGCCCGAGCGATGGGCTTCTGCTTCTTCAACAACGTCGCGATCGCCGCGCGGCATGCACTGGACGTACACGGCATCGAACGGGTCGCGATCATCGATTTCGACGTGCACCACGGCAACGGCACCGAGGCGGCGTTCGCGAACGACGAGCGCGTGCTGATGTGCAGCTTCTTCCAGCATCCGCTGTATCCGTTCTCGGGCGTCGATCATCAGGCGCCGAACATGGTCAACCTGCCGATGCCCGCGCGCAGCAACGGGATGGCGATCCGCGAAGCCGTCGACATGTTCTGGCTGCCGCGCCTCGACGCGTTCAAGCCGCAAATGCTGTTCGTGTCGGCCGGCTTCGACGCGCATCGCGAGGACGACATCGGCAATCTCGGTCTCGTCGAGGCCGACTTCGAATGGCTGACCGCGCAGATCGTCGAGGTGGCGCGCCGGCATGCGCAGGGCCGCATCGTCAGCTGCCTCGAAGGCGGCTACAACCTGTCCGCGCTCGGGCGCAGCGTCGTCGCGCACCTGCGCGTGCTGGCCGGGATCTGAATCCCGGCCGACCGGCCAACCGGCCGGCCGCGCTCAGCGTGCCGGCACGCGCGCGTGAATCCACGCGACCAACGCGTCGATCACGCGATCGCGTTCGAGATCGTTCATCGTTTCGTGGAAGCCGCCTTCGTACAGCGTCAGCGTACGGTCGGGTGAGCCGACGCGTGCGCCGAACGCGCGGCTGCCGTCGGGTTCGGTCAGCTTGTCCTCGGTGCCGTGATAGACGAGCACCGGCACGCGCAGCGTGTCGCGGCCGTTTTCGATGCGCGCCATCGCGTCGAGAATCTCCGCACCAGTGCGTGCGGGCACGGCGCCGTGATGCACGAGCGGGTCGGCGCGATTGGCCGCGACGATGGCCGGATCGCGCGACAGCAGCGCCGCATCGATCCTGATCGCGGGGAAAGTGGGCCACACGCGGCTGATGACGCGGCTGACCGCGAGCATCCAGCGCGGCACGTCGCGCCCGGGCGCAAGCGCCGGACTCGACAGCACGAGGCCCGTCAGCGCGTGGCCGCGTACCGGTGCACGTTCGATCGCGTAGAGCGCCGCGATCGCGCCGCCCATGCTGTGTCCCATCAGGAACAGCGGCGCGTCGCCGCGCGCGGCTTCGGCGACCAGCGCGTCCGCATCGTTCAGGTAGTCGTCGAAACGTTCGACCCAGGCTCGCTTGCCGGGCGAGTGGCCATGCCCGCGCAGATCGATCGCCAGCACGTCGATGCCGGCCGCGTTCAGCCGGCCGGCGAGCGCGGCATGGCGGCCCGCGTGTTCGGCGAGACCGTGCACCAGCGCGATCGTCGCGCGCGGCGGCGCGGCGCCGTCGCCGGCCGGCCAGCGGTACGACGCCAGTTCGAGCCCGTCGGCGGTACGCAGCCGGCCCATCCGCGGCGCGGGCGCCGATCCGGCGGTGGCGGGTGCGGCGGCCGGCGTGGTGGTCGTGCTCATCGGGCGTGTTCCCTGTTCGTTGGTCGGTGTTCCGGATCATAGTCGCGGGATTCTCGCGAGCCCCCAGCGGCGCCCCTCTAATTTCATTTGGTTATGAAAAGATCGAAATCGATTATTAAGGGGAATGAGGGGTTTGCGGTAAAATCGCGGGTTATTCCAGATGCATCGGCGGCCGACTGGCGGGCCAACTCGCCGGCCGGCCGCCGTTTTGTTTACATGATCGAATTGCGCAATCTTTCGCAGCGTTTCCCCGGCCCGGGCGGCTGGGTCGAAGCGTTGCACAACGTCAATCTGACGATCCCGCAGGGCGAGGTGTTCGGCATCATCGGCCGAAGCGGCGCCGGCAAGAGCACGCTCGTGCGCACCATCAACCTGCTCACGCGGCCGACCGAAGGCAATGTCGTCGTCGGCGGGCGCGATCTCACGCTGCTGTCGGCCGGCGCGCTGCGCGAAGCGCGCCGCGAAATCGGCATGATCTTCCAGCACTTCAACCTGCTGTCGTCGCGCACGGTGTTCGACAACGTCGCGCTACCGCTCGAGCTGGCCGGCGCGAGCCGTGCCGACATCGAAGCCGCGGTGCTGCCGCTGCTCGACCTGGTCGGGCTGTCCGCGCAGAAGGATCGCTATCCGGCGCAGATCAGCGGCGGGCAGAAGCAGCGCGTCGGCATCGCCCGCGCGCTGGCGAGCCAGCCGAAGGTGCTGCTGTCGGACGAGGCGACGTCGGCGCTCGACCCCGAAACCACGCGTTCGATCCTCGACCTGCTGAAGCGCATCAACCGCGAGCTCGGCCTGACGATCGTGCTGATCACGCACCAGATGGAAGTGATCAAGCAGGTCTGCGATCGCGTGGCGGTGCTCGATGCGGGGCGCGTGGTCGAGGAAGGCCGCGTGATCGACGTGTTCCTGCAGCCGCATCACGAAGTGACGCGCGCGCTGATCGGCGACGTGATCGCGCAGGAGTTGCCGCCCGCGCTGAAGGCGCGCGTGGCCGAGCGGCTGAAGACGGGCAGCGGGCATCTGCTGCGGCTCGCGTTCACGGGCTCGGGGGTCGACCAGCCGATCCTGTCGGAGACGATCCGCCGGTACGAACTCGATTTCAACATCCTGCATGGCCAGATCGACGAGATCCAGGGGCAGGCATTCGGTTCGCTCGCGGTGCTCGCGGGCGGCGAGCCGGGCAAGGTCGGGCAGGCGCTCGCGTTCCTGCGCGAGCAAGGTGTGGTGGTAGAGGAGCTTTCGTATGTTGAGTGAGATGTTCGATATGTTCGTGCAGTCGTTCTGGGAGACGCTGATCATGGTCGGCATCTCCGGGGCGGTCGGCGCGCTCGTCGGCCTGCCGCTCGGCGTGCTGCTCTACCTGACCGATCGCCAGGGCGTGCTGCAGAATCTCGCGGTCAATCGCGTGCTCGGCGGCATCGTGAACGCGGTCCGCTCGACGCCGTTCATCATCCTGCTGGTCGCGGTGATTCCGTTCACGCGGCTCGTTACCGGTTCATCGATCGGCACGGCTGCGGCGGTCGTGCCGCTGACGCTCGCGGCCGCGCCGTTCATCGCGCGTCTCGTCGAAACCGCGCTGCGTGAAGTCGATCGCGGGCTGATCGAGGCCGCGCAATCGATGGGCGCGACCACGTCGCAGATCGTCTTCAAGGTGCTGTTGCCCGAATCGCTGCCGGGCGTCGTCGCGGGCCTGACGATCACGTTCGTGTCGCTGGTCGGCTATTCGGCGATGGCGGGCGCGATCGGCGGCGGCGGGCTCGGCGATCTCGGGATCCGTTACGGTTACCAGCGCTATCTGCCGGAAGTGATGTGGACGGTCGTCGCGATCCTGATCGTGTTCGTGCAGATCGTGCAATCGCTCGGCGACTGGCTGGTGCGCCGGCTGAGCCACAAATAAGATCAGACCGATTCGATAGGGGAGAGACGATGCAACGACGCTTCATGCTGAAATTCGCGGCGGCGCTGGGCGCGGCCGCACTGTTCGCGGGCGCGCAAGCCCGGGCCGAAACCATCAAGGTCGGCGTGACGGGCGGTCCGCACGCGCAGATCATGGAAGTGGTGAAGAAGGTCGCGGCGAAGGAGGGGCTCGAGATCCGCATCGTCGAGTTTTCCGACTACGTGCAGCCGAACGCCGCGCTCGCGTCGGGCGACCTCGACGCGAACAGCTACCAGCACGATCCGTATCTGCAGGCGCAGGTGAAGGATCGCGGCTACAAGCTGATCAAGGTCGCGGATACCGTCACGTTTCCGATGGGCATCTACTCGAAGCGCGTGAAGTCGCTGGCCGAGCTGAAGCCGGGCGCGCGCGTCGCGGTGCCGAACGATCCGACCAACGGCGGCCGCGCGCTGCTGTTGCTGCAGAAGCAGGGGCTGCTGAAGCTGCGCGCGGATGCGGGGTTGAAGGCGACGCCGCTCGATATCGTCGACAATCCGCGCAAGCTGAAGATCGTCGAGCTCGATGCGGCGCAGATTCCGCGCTCGCTCGGCGACGTCGACGCGGCCGCGATCAATACCAACTACGCGATGGAAGCGGGGTTGAAACCGAAGCAGGACGCGATCGCGATCGAGGGCCCGAGCGGCCCGTACGCGAACATCCTCGCGATTCGCGACGCGGACCGGAACAAGCCGTGGGTCGCCAGGCTGATTGCGGCCTATCACTCGGCCGACGTGAAACAGTTCATCGAAGGCAAGTTCGGCGGCGCGGTCATTGCCGCCTGGTAACGGCCGCAGCACGGGACGCCCGGCGCGATTAGAGTCGATGATCGAAAACCCGGGCTTTGCGTCCGGGTTTTTTCTCTTTTAAAATAGAACGACCGTTCGCTATCATTGGCGCGTCGCCAAGAAGCGGTATCCTCGACAACCATCATGGTTGGGTCCGCCTGGCCGCGCAGTCATGAGGCCTCGCTTAAAATGGCCTCTGGTCGTATTCGTAACTTTGGAGCGTGTGCATGAAAATCCTGGTGCCAGTGAAAAGAGTGGTCGATTACAACGTGAAGGTCCGCGTGAAGTCGGACAACACGGGTGTCGACATCGCGAACGTGAAGATGTCGATGAACCCGTTCGACGAGATCGCCGTGGAAGAAGCCGTGCGCCTGAAGGAAGCGGGCGTGGCGACCGAAGTGATCGCGGTGTCGGTGGGTGTGACTCAAGCGCAGGAAACGCTGCGCACGGCGCTGGCGATCGGCGCGGATCGCGCGATCCTCGTCGAGTCGAACGACAGCGTCGAGCCGCTGGCCGTCGCGAAGATCCTGAAGGCACTGGTCGACAAGGAACAGCCGCAACTGGTGATCCTCGGCAAGCAGGCGATCGACGACGATTCGAACCAGACGGGCCAGATGCTGGCCGCGCTCGCAGGTCTGCCGCAGGCGACGTTCGCGTCGAAGGTGACGATCGCCGACGGCAAGGCAATCGTTGCGCGCGAAGTCGACGGCGGCGCAGAAACGCTGTCGCTGACGCTGCCGGCGGTCGTGACGACCGACCTGCGCCTGAACGAGCCGCGCTACGTGACGCTGCCGAACATCATGAAGGCGAAGAAGAAGCCGCTGGAAACCGTGAAGCCGGAAGACCTGGGCGTGGACGTCGCGCCGCGGCTGAAGACGCTGAAGGTGGCCGAGCCGCCGAAGCGCGCGGCCGGCGTGAAGGTGCCGGACGTGAAGACGCTGGTCGAGAAGCTGAAGACCGAAGCCAAGGTGCTGTAAGAGGGAGCGCAAGGAAATGACGATTCTGGTGATTGCAGAACACGACAACGCGTCGATCAAGGCCGCGACGTTGAACACGGTGGCGGCGGCAGCGAAGATCGGCGGCGATATCCACGTGCTGGTCGCGGGCCACAACGCGCAAGCGGCGGCCGACGCGGCAGCGAAGATCGCGGGCGTGTCGAAGGTGCTGCTGGCCGACGCGCCGCAACTGGCCGAAGGCCTGGCGGAAAACGTCGAGGCGACCGCGCTGAACATCGCGAAGGACTACTCGCACATCCTCGCGCCGGCGACGGCCTACGGCAAGAACGTCGCGCCGCGCATCGCCGCGAAGCTGGACGTCGCGCAGATCTCGGACATCACGGCAGTCGATTCGGCCGATACGTTCGAGCGTCCGATCTACGCGGGCAATGCGATCGCGACCGTGCAGTCGAGCGATCCGATCAAGGTCATCACGGTGCGTGCGACGGGTTTCGATCCGGTGGCGGCGGAGGGCGGCAGCGCAGCGGTCGAGAAGATCGAAGCGGCGGCCGACGCCGGCAAGTCGCAGTTCGTGAGCCGTGAAGTGACGAAGCTGGACCGTCCGGAGCTGACGTCGGCGAGCATCATCGTGTCGGGCGGCCGCGGTCTGGGCAGCGGCGAGAACTACACGAAGGTGCTGGAGCCGCTGGCGGACAAGCTGTCGGCAGCGCTCGGCGCGTCGCGCGCGGCAGTCGACGCCGGCTACGTGCCGAACGACTACCAGGTCGGCCAGACGGGCAAGATCGTCGCGCCGCAGTTGTACATCGCGGTCGGCATCTCGGGTGCGATCCAGCATCTGGCCGGCATGAAGGATTCGAAGGTGATCGTCGCGATCAACAAGGATCCCGAAGCACCGATCTTCAGCGTGGCCGATTACGGCCTCGTCGGCGATCTGTTCTCGCTCGTGCCGGAGCTCGTGAACGAGCTCGGCTGACGCGGCGTGACGCTTCAGCGGTAAGCACACACGAAGAGGGGCGCGATGAGCGCCCCTTTTTCGCTGTGTCGTCGGCTGAAGCGGCGCGAGCGTCGTTCGCCTGGAAGATCCGCGATCGTACTGTGCCGTGCCGAACATATCGTCGCGTACACCCGACGGGCAGCGTCGGTTCGCTCGCCGTGCGACGGGAGCATGCGCACGTTGACTGAAGCGTCGCGCCGAGTCGGCACTCGCACTCGCAGTCACGGAAACGAGAAAGGCGCCCAAGGGCGCCTTTCTCGTCGATGCAACGGGCCCGCCTCGCCGCGGGCCGTTCCGATTTACGCGTAGGCCGGGCGCGCTTGGCCGGGCGCGTCCTTCAGGTAACGATGCACCGACAGGTCGTCGGCCTGGATCGCCGGCATCTTGCCCGAGATCAGGTCCGCGAGCAGTTGGCCAGAGCCGCACGACATCGTCCAGCCGAGCGTGCCATGGCCGGTGTTCAGGAACAGGTTCGACACCGGCGTGCGGCCGACGATCGGCGTGCCGTCCGGCGTCATCGGGCGCAGACCCGTCCAGAACGTGGCCTTCGACGTGTCGCCGCCGCCCGGGAACAGGTCGTTCACGCACATCTCGAGCGTTTCGCGGCGTGCGGCGCGCAGCGTCTTGTCGAAGCCCACGATTTCCGCCATCCCGCCGACGCGGATGCGCTGGTCGAAGCGCGTGATCGCGATCTTGTAGGTTTCGTCGAGCACGGTCGACACCGGCGCGGCGGCTTCGTCGACGATCGGCGCGGTGATCGAATAGCCCTTGAGCGGATAGACGGGAATCTTCATCAGGTTCGAGATGAAGCGCGTCGAGTACGAGCCCAGCGCGACGACGTACGCGTCGGCACGCACCGTCTCGCTGCCGCATTGCACGCCGGCGATCTTGCCGCCCGCGATCGCGAGCGCATCGATCGGCGTGTTGTAGCGGAACTTCACGCCGAGCGATTCGGCGAGCGCGGCGAGGCGCGTCGTGAACAACTGGCAATCGCCGGTTTCGTCGCCCGGCAGGCGCAGGCCGCCCGTCAGCTTGTGCGAGACGGCGGCGAGCGCCGGCTCGGCTTTTTTCAGCTCGGCCGGCGACAGCAGTTCGAACGGCACGTTCGCTTCCTGCAGCACGGCGATGTCCTTCGCCGCGCCGTCGAGCTGCTGCTGCGTGCGGAACAGTTGCAGCGTGCCGCCCGTGCGGCCTTCGTACTGGATGCCGGTATCGGCGCGCAGCGCCTGCAGGCAATCGCGGCTGTATTCGGCGAGACGGACCATGCGGCTCTTGTTCACCGCATAGCGCTCGGCCGTGCAGTTGCGCAGCATCTGGACCATCCACTGGAGCTGGAAGCGCGTGCCGTCGAGGCGGATCGCGAGCGGCGCGTGCTTTTCGAACATCCACTTGACGGCCTTCAGCGGCACGCCGGGCGCGGCCCACGGCGCCGCATAGCCGGGCGAGATCTGGCCTGCATTCGCGAAGCTCGTCTCCAGCGCCGGGCCGGCTTCCCGGTCGATCACCGTGACTTCGTGGCCGGCGCGCGCGAGGTAATACGCGCTTGCCACGCCCACCACACCGCTGCCCAGAATGACGACTCGCATAGCTGCTCCAGATGGAAGGAATCAGGTCGAGGCCGGGCGCACCCGCAGCTCCGTGTTACCTCTAGCTGATCTAGTTTTTTGCGCTATGGTATTGTCGAATGTGCAGTTTTTGTTATTGTATTTTTCTGGTTTTCAGCATAAACAAATGAGAACGCAACGTCAGCCCGTACGCTCGCTCGACAAGCTCGACCGGCGCATCCTGAAACTGCTCCAGGACGACGGCCGGATGGCGATGAAAGACCTCGCGGAACAGGTCGGACTGACCGTCACGCCGTGCATCGAGCGCGTGCGGCGCATGGAGCGCGACGGCGTGATCACCGGCTATCACGCGCGGGTCGACCCGGGGCAATTGGGCGCCGCGCTGCTGGTGTTCGTCGAGATCACGCTCGGCCACAAGGGCGGCAACATGTTCGAGCAATTCCGCCGGGAAGTGATGAAGATCGACGAGGTGCTCGAATGTCATCTCGTCTCCGGCGATTTCGACTACCTGATCAAGGCGCGAATCGGCGAGATGGCCGACTACCGCAAGCTGCTCGGCGACATCCTGCTGCAGTTGCCGGGCGCCGTGCAGTCGAAGAGCTATGTCGTAATGGAGGAAATCAAGGAAACGCTGACGATCGCCGTCGGCGAGTGACGCACCGGCGGCCGGCCGTCGGGCCCTTTATCCCGCTCTTGGCATGCTGCGCCCAATACTGTATAAATGTACAGTATTGGGCGCAGGCGAATGGGTGGGCACATGGACGATCGGTCCGACAACGAATTTCCGGTAGCGCCGCCCGTGCCCCGCAAGGGGCGCGGTGCGGTCGACAACCTGCAGGGGCGGTATGAAATCGCGCAGCGCGAAGCGGTCGACGACGGCTGGACGCACGAGTCCGACGATGCCGACTTCCCCGCGCCGCTGCGCACGCAGGTCTTCGAGGAGCGGGCGAAGAGCATCCTCACGCACAACCAGTCGCCCGACATTCCGTTCAGCGTGTCGCTCAATCCGTATCGCGGCTGCGAGCACGGTTGCATCTACTGCTTCGCGCGGCCGACGCACAGCTATCTCGGGCTGTCGCCGGGGCTCGATTTCGAAAGCCGCATCTACGCGAAGGTGAACGCGGCCGAACTGCTCGAGCGCGAGATTTCGCGCAAGCGCTACGTGCCCGAGCCGATCGCGCTCGGCGTCAACACCGATGCGTACCAGCCGGTCGAACGCGACCTGCGCATCACGCGCAGCGTGATCCAGGTGATGCACGATCGCGGGCTGCCGTTCGCGGCGATCACGAAATCGTCGCTGATCGAGCGCGATCTCGACCTGCTCGCGCCGATGGCCGAACGCGGGCAGGTGATGGCGGCGGTCACGATCACGACGCTCGATGCCGAGCTCGCGCGCACGCTCGAGCCGCGCGCGGCCACCCCGGCGCGGCGGTTGCGCACGATCCGGGCGCTACGCGATGCGGGTGTGCCGGTCGGCGTGAGCATTGCACCGGTGATTCCGTTCGTCACCGAGCCAGACATGGAGCGCGTGCTCGAAGCCTGCGCGGAAGCCGGTGCGACGCATGCGAGCTACATCATCCTGAGATTGCCGTGGGAGGTCGCGCCGCTGTTCAAGCAGTGGCTTGCCGCGCATTTTCCCGATCGTGCGGAGCGCGTGATGAACCGCGTGCGCGACATGCGCGGCGGCAAGGATTACGATTCGGACTTCTCGAAACGGATGAAGGGCGAGGGGATCTGGGCCGACCTGTTGCGGCAACGCTTCCGTCAGGCCGTCAAGCGGCTCGGGCTGAACGAGCGCACGAACGGCATTCTGGATCTGTCGCGATTCCGCGGCGCGCCGGTCGCTGGGGTGTCGGCGCCGCCTGTCGCGGTTCGAGCAGCCGGCGCGAAGTCGCGCGACGACATCCAGTTGAGCCTGTTCTGACCGACGAGCAACGTAGTCGCCGGTGTCCCGTATCGATCGTGCTGGCCGGGCTTACTGCGAAATCTGCTTGGCCGCTTGGACCTGCGATTCGAAGTACGTCTGGAACGACAGCGCGAGTGCGGTCATCAGCAGGAACGCGCCGATCAGCAGCGAGAAAATCACGACGAAGATCACGGTCCAGCCCGACTGGCTGTGCTTGCCGGTGTCCGCATTGAATTGCGCATCCCATTTTTCGTCGGGGCGCAGCCCGTAGACGAGGGCGGCGAGGAACGCCGCCAGCAGCGAGATTGCGCCGGGCACCGCGAGCCACCAGCCGAGGCCGGCGCTGCGCTGGGTTGCCGCGAGCAGCAGGAAGCCCGGGATGCCGACGATCGTCGCGAGCAGGTGGGCCCAGCCGTACACGTCGCGAAAGCCGTACAGATAGAAGCGGTGCGCACCGAGCGATCCGAGCAGGAACGCGAGGGCGGCGGTGAGCGTCTTGGAGCGGAAGCGGCGGGGTGATGCGGTGCTGCTGGACATGGATGGCGGCGTATTGTCGTTGGCTTGGGCGGCCGGCAAGCCGGCGCGGGCGCACGGCCCGGCACGCATTCTACGATGCCCGGTCGGGCCCGGTCACCCCTCGGCTGCGTCAAGGTGCCGCATAAGTCACGCGATAGATCGCGCCCGCGTAATCGTCGCTGACGAGCAACGAACCGTCCGGCAGCGGCAGTACGTCGGCCGGGCGTCCCCATACCGTGCCGTCGGGCCGCAGCCAGCCGGCGATGAACGGCGTCTGACGTGCGTGGCTGCCGTCCACGGGGGCGACCACGCGCATCACGCGGTAGCCGACCTTCGTGCTGCGGTTCCACGAGCCGTGTTCGGCGATGAAGACATTATTTCGATACGACGCCGGAAACATCGATCCGGTGTAGAAACGCATGCCGAGCGCCGCCACGTGTGCGCCGAGTTTCAGGACGGGTGGTACATAACGGCGGCAGACGTCGGCGCTGCCGAATTCGGGGTCGGGCGTATCGCCGCCGTGGCAGTATGGAAAGCCGAAGTCGAGGCCGGCGCGCGGCGCACGGTTCAGCTCGTCGTCGGGTACGTCGTCGCCCATCATGTCGCGCCCGTTGTCGGTGAACCACAGCTCCCCCGAATCGGGGTGCCATGCAAAGCCGACCGTATTGCGTATGCCGCGGGCGAACACTTCGCGCCCACTGCCGTCGGCGTTCATGCGCGCAATGATCGCGTAGCGGCTGCGATCGGCGAGGCAGGCATTGCACGGCGCGCCGGTCGGTACGTAGAGCTTGCCATCGGGGCCGAACGCGATGAATTTCCAGCCGTGATGGTGGTCGGTCGGCAGCGCGTCGGTCACGACGACGGGGGCGGGCGGTCTGGCGAGCCGGTCGTCGATACGGTCGACGCGCAGGATACGCGACACGGCGGATATATAGAGAGCGCCATCGCGATAGGCGACGCCGACTGGCATATCGAGTCCGGACGCGATCACGTAGCGCGCGGTGATCCGACCCTCGCGCATCACGAATGCATGGACTCGGCCTTCCCGCGTGCCGACATACAGAATGCCGCGTGGCGACCACGCCATTTCGCGCGCGGCCGGCACCGTGTCCGTCAGCACTTCCACGTGGAAGCCGGGCGGCACGACGAGTTCGTTCACCGGCAACGGCGCGGCAAACGCCGGCAGGGAGACGAGGCAGGCAAGGCCGGCAAGCAGCGCCGCGAATCGGTGCTGCGCGCGGCGCGCGAGGGCGGCGCGAAAGGGCGGCATGACGGTCGGGAGCGTCGTGGACACGCCGATTGTATGCCTGCTGGACGGGCCGTCCGCGGATTTTTACGCGTAAGTGTTTGTTGTACCTCTGCTTTCCGGCTATAATCGCGTGTTTCAGTAGTTTCGAACCCGGTTTTCCCGAAGGACATCATATGGTTATCATCCGTCTGGCTCGTGGCGGCTCGAAGAAGCGCCCGTTCTACAACATCGTTGCTACCGATTCGCGCAACCGTCGTGACGGCCGCTTCATCGAGCGCGTCGGCTTCTACAACCCGGTCGCCACGAAGGGCGAATCGCTGCGTATCGCTCAGGATCGCCTGACGTACTGGCAAGGCGTTGGCGCGCAACTGTCGCCGACCGTCCAGCGTCTCGTGAAGGAAGCGCAAAAGGCGCAACCGGCTGCCTGACATGGCACGGTGTGCCGGTCGTGCCGGCTGTGAGGTGCATTGATGGCGGGTCACGATTCCGGTAATGCAAGGCGCGGGCGTGCGTCATTTGGCGCATTCGTCCGCAAGCCGGTCGAGCGCGACACGGTCGCGAACGCCGGTCAGGCTGCCGAACAAGGCAGTCCCGAAGCGACGCAAGCCTGGCCTGACGATGCCGTCGAGGTCGGGGCGGTGGTCGACGCCTACGGCCTGAAAGGCTGGATCAAGGTGGCGACGCATGCCGATGCCGGTCGCGGTGGCGACGCGCTGCTCAACGCGCGTCGCTGGTGGCTGGAACGCGGTGCGGAGCGGCTTTCCGCCCGCATCATGCAGTCGAAGACGCACAGCGACACTGTCGTTGCGCAACCCGCGGGCGTCAGCGACCGCGATGCCGCGCTGTCCATGCGCGGCTTTCGCGTGTTCGTGCGCCGGGAAGATTTCCCGGCACTGGCCGCGGACGAATTCTATTGGGTCGACCTGATCGGTCTCGACGTCGTCAACGAGCAATCGGTGGCGCTCGGGAAGGTGAGCGGGATGATCGACAACGGCGTGCATTCGATCATGCGTGTCGAGTATCCGGCGACCGGCAAAGACGGTCAGCCGACCACCGACGAGCGGTTGATTCCGTTCGTCGGCGTCTACGTCAAAACGGTGGATCAGGCGGCGCGTCGCATCGTCGTCGACTGGGAAGCCGATTACTGAAATGAACCAGGTTACCGAGCGCGCGGTGCAGTTCGACGTCGTCACGCTCTTTCCCGAGATGTTCCGCGCGCTGACCGACTGGGGAATCACCAGCCGGGCCGTGAAGCAGGGGCGCTTCGGGTTGCGCACCTGGAACCCGCGTGATTTCACGACGGACAACTACCGCACGGTCGACGATCGTCCGTACGGCGGCGGTCCGGGCATGGTGATGCTGGCCAGGCCGCTCGAAGCCGCGATCGACGCCGCGAAAGCGGCGCAGGCGGAGCAGGGCATCGCGAGCACGCGCGTCGTGATGATGTCGCCGCAAGGCGCGCCGCTCACGCATGATCGTGCGGTGCGGATGGCGCAGGAACCCGGCGTCGTCGTGCTGTGCGGCCGCTACGAAGCGATCGACCAGCGCTTGCTGGATCGTTGCGTCGACGAGGAAATCAGCCTCGGCGATTTCGTGCTGTCGGGCGGCGAACTGCCGGCGATGGCGCTGATGGATGCAGTCGTGCGGCTGCTGCCCGGCGTGCTGAACGATTCGCTGTCGGCCGTGCAGGACAGCTTCGCCGACGGCCTGCTCGATTGTCCGCACTACACGCGGCCCGAGGAATACGAGGGCGTGCGCGTGCCGGACGTGCTGCTCGGCGGGCATCATGCCGAGATCGAGAAGTGGCGGCGTCAGGAAGCATTGAGGAATACGTTGCGGAAGCGCCCGGACCTGATCGCCCGGGCGCGCCGCGAGAAGTTGTTGAGCCGGGCCGACGAGGCGTGGCTTGCGAACCTCGCACGCGAAGCGAAGGACGCCTCCTGAGGCGGCTGCGCGGGCGGGAATTGGCGGTGCCGTACATGCGTGTGCGGCGCCTGATGTGAATCCATCCTCTATCGGGGCCGAGCCTGGAAGCAGGCGGGTACGAACGCCGACACGATGGCATAAGGAGTCAGTAATGAATCTGATCGCAAAACTTGAGCAGGAAGAGATCGAGCGCGCGCTCGCCGGCAAGACGATCCCCGATTTCGCCCCGGGCGACACGGTGATCGTGAACGTGAACGTGGTTGAAGGTAACCGCAAGCGCGTTCAGGCTTACGAAGGCGTCGTCATCGCGAAGCGCAACCGTGGCCTGAACTCGAACTTCATCGTTCGCAAGATCTCGTCGGGTGAAGGCGTCGAGCGTACGTTCCAGACGTACTCGCCGCTGCTGGCAAGCATCGTCGTGAAGCGTCGCGGTGATGTGCGTCGTGCGAAGCTGTACTACCTGCGCGAGCGTTCGGGCAAGTCGGCTCGTATCAAGGAAAAGCTGGTGTCGAAGGATCGCGCCGCAGCAGCTTCCCAAGAGTAAGAGCTGTAAGGAAAAAGCACCCAACCGGGTGCTTTTTTCATTCTGGCGCGACAATATGCTCGATACGACACGAACCCGAGAGCCCCATTGAATCGCCGCCCCATCATCGATCCCGAAGTATTGCCGGTCGAAGGCACCGGCGCCGGCCTGCCTGTCATCGATTCCCGGCTGATGACGCCGTCCGGCCTGCGCGAACGTTTCTCACGCACGCTCGAATGGAGCGTCGAGCCCGGCGAGGCGAGGCTGCAGGAAGGTGTCGATCCGCGCAGCGCGGCCGTTCTCATGCCGCTCGTCGCACGCGAGACGGGCCTCACCGTACTGCTGACGCAGCGCGCCGATCACCTGGACGACCATGCCGGACAGATCAGCTTTCCGGGCGGCCGTCGCGAGCCGTTCGATCGAGACGCGACCGCCACCGCGTTGCGCGAGGCGAAAGAGGAGATCGGGCTGGCCGCCGAACGCGTCGAGATTCTCGGCGTGCTGCCCGACTACCTGACCGGCACGGGCTTCTGCGTGACACCGGTCGTCAGCCTCGTGCATCCGCCGTTCACCGTGCAGGCCGACACGTTCGAAGTCGCCGAGATTTTCGAAGTGCCGCTCGCGTTCTTGATGAATCCCGCGAACCATCAGGTCCGCGTGTTTCGGTGGGAAGGCGGCGAGCGTCGTTTTTTTGCCATGCCTTACCCGAACGGCGAAGCGGGCGGGCAATACTTCATCTGGGGCGCAACTGCCGCCATGTTTCGCAATCTGTATCGCTTCTTGGCCGCCGGCTAGGCGGGCGCGCCGGCCGGCGCGCGCGAGCGGCTGCCCGGCGACCGCGCCGGCAGCCATGCGCGGCTGACGCTGTGCTATCGTTATGCAAAAAATGACATAACTCCGAAGACGGCGCCACGCATGACTTTCTTTTCGGTTCTCCTTGCCCTCATCATCGAACAGGTCCGCGCGTTGTCGCCGAGCAATCCGGTGTTCGCGCTGTTCCAGTTTCATGCGGAAACCGTCGCGCATGGCCTCGACGCCGGCAAGCAGAAGCACGGGCTCCTCGCATGGCTCGCGGTCGTGCTGCCGTGGGTGCTGATCGTCGCGCTGGTCTATTTCCTGTTGTACAAGGTGAGCTTCGTGCTCGCGTTCATATGGAACGTCGTCGTCGTGTATTTCACGCTCGGCTTCCGTCAGTTCAGCCACTACTTCACCGATATCCATCTCGCGCTCAACAACGACGACGTGCCGCGCGCGCGCGAAATCCTGCATGAGTGGACGGGTATCGACACGGTCGACATGCCGGTCGGCGAAATCGTCCGCCATACGCTGATCCATGCGGTCGTCGCGTCGCATCGGCACGTCTTCGGCGTGTTCTTCTGGTACGTGCTGCCGATCGGTCCGGCCGGCGCCGTGTTGTACCGGATTTCCGAATACCTCGCGCGCAGCTGGTCGACGCCGGGCGACGATCGCACGGCCGCGTTCTCGACGTTCGCGCAGCGCGCGTTCTTCGTGATCGACTGGATTCCGTCCCGACTGACGGCGCTTGGCTTCGCGATCGTCGGCAATTTCGAGGATGCGATCTATGCATGGCGCAACCATACGCGCCAGTGGCCCGACCCGAACGACGGCGTGCTGCTGGCGGCCGGCAGCGGGGCGCTCGGTGCGCGTCTCGCCGGGCCGCTCGCGGAACCGTCGAGCCTCGATGCGCTGGCGGTCGGCGACAGCGGTCCGTTGACGGTTGGTGACGATTGCACGCCGCGCACGCTGCAGTCGGCAGTCGGCCTCGTGTGGCGCGCGGTGATCCTGTGGATGATCCTGCTGCTGATGCTCACGCTCGCCGTCTGGGTGTCGTGACGGCGCAGCGCAGTACCCGATGAAAGACAAAGGCCGGCTGGATGCCGGCCTTTTCGCTGTGGGTCGGCGCAGTGCGTTCAGTCGTCGAGCGGGTCGCGCACGGCGCCGCATTGCCAGCACGCGGTGAATTGCGCTTCGAGCGCTTCTCCGCACTGCCGGCAGCGCCACGGTGCCGCGCCGGCCGACGGGCCGTGCGACGCGGCATCGAGGAGCCGGCGGGCGAGTGCATCGTCGCGTTCGTCGTCGAGCCACAGCTCGGGCGTGCACGCATCGGCGGGCAGGCCGCCGAGTGCGCCGGTCGCGTAGCAGTTGTGCAGCTCGCAACCGATGCCGGCCACCTGGAGCACGTTGGCCCAATGCTGCGCGGTCGCGAGGTCGGGTGCCTTGAAACGCATCGTGGCTCCTGTCGATGAAGGCCGGCATGGCGCCGGCCGGCCGTCGCGCACCTCGCGCGATCAGCGGACGATCTGGCTCGCCTCGTGCACGAGTTGCGCGTACAGCGCGTGCCGCGACGGCGCGATACGGCCGTCGGCGACGGCTTCGAGGATCGCGCAGCCGGGCTCGTGCAGATGATGACAATTATAGAAACGGCAGTCCGCGAGCAACGGCCGGAATTCCGGAAACGCGCGTTCGAGACGGCCTTCGGTCAGGTGGTAGAGGCCGAATTCCTGGAAGCCCGGCGAATCGATCAGCGCACCGCCGCCTTCCAGCGGGTACAGGCGCGTGAACGTCGTCGTGTGACGGCCGCTGTTGAGCGCGGCCGAAATCTCGCGGGTCGCGGCTTCGGCGTCGGGTACGAGCAGGTTCACGAGCGTCGACTTGCCCATCCCGGACTGGCCGAGCAGGATCGTCGAATGCCCGGCGAGGTGCGGCATCAGCTGTGCACGCGCGTCGTCCGGCGCGCCCTTCACCGACAACTCGAGCACGTCGTAGCCGAGCGCGCGGTACGGCGCGAGGCGCTCGCGCGCGACCGGCAGCGCGGCCTCGACGTCGATCTTGTTCAGCACGACGAGCGGCTTCAGCTCGTTCGCTTCGGCTGCGATCAGCGCGCGGCCGAGGAGATCCTCGCTGAAATAGGGCTCGGTCGCGAGCACGATCAGCAACTGGTCGAGGTTCGCCGCGAACAGCTTCGACTTGAACTGGTCGGAGCGGTACAGCAGGTTGCGCCGTTCGCCGATCTCGACGATCACGCCCTGGTCGGCCGACGCGAGTTCGTACGCGACGCGGTCGCCGACCGCGATGTCGCTCTTCTTGCCGCGCGGGAAGCATTGCAGCATCGGGCCGCCGTCGTCGGGGGCGACGATGTAGTGGCGGCCGTGCGCCGCGATCACGCGGCCTTCGGCCCGTTGCGCGCCCGACGCGCGCGCGGCCGGCTTGCGGGAGGTCGGCCGGCTCATGCGTGCTGCAGCAAGCGGTCGATCCGCTGCGACGCGGGCGGATGCGAGTAATAGAAAGCCGTGTAGACGGGGTCGGGCGTGAGCGTCGACGCGTTGTCTTCGTAGAGTTTCACGAGCGCGCTGACGAGATCCTGCGCGTCGGTCTGGCTGGCCGCGAACGCGTCGGCCTCGAATTCGTGCTTGCGCGACGTGAGGCTGCTGAACGGCGTCGCGAAGAACAGGAACACGGGAATCGCGAGGAAGAACAGGACGAGCGCGGCGCCCGCGTTGCTGGTGTCGAGCGACGGCGTGACGCCGAGCCCCGTATAGAACCACGTGCGTTGCGCGAGCCAGCCGAGCAGCGCGAGCAGCACGAGGCTCAGCACGAACGACACGAGCATCCGCTTCATCACGTGGCGGCGCTTGAAGTGGCCGAGTTCGTGCGCAAGCACGGCTTCGATCTCCTGGCCGGACAGGCGCGCGAGCAGCGTGTCGAAGAACACGATCCGCTTCGATGCGCCGAAACCCGTGAAGTACGCGTTGCCGTGCGCGGAGCGGCGGCTGCCGTCCATCACGAACAGGCCCTTGGCCGCGAAGCCGCAGCGCTTCATCAGCGACTCGATGCGCGCGCGCAGCGCATCGTCCTTCAGCGGCTCGAACTTGTTGAAGAGCGGCGCGATGAAGGTCGGGTAGATCAGCAGCACGAGCATCTGGAACGCGACCCAAACGATCCAGGTCCACAGCCACCACAGGTGGCCGGCCTGGTTCATCAGCCACAGCACGACGAACAGCAGCGGCAGACCGAGCACGGAGCCGAGCAACGTGTTTTTCAGCATGTCGGTGAAGAACAGCCGCTTCGTCATCCGGTTGAAGCCGAAACGCTGCTCGATGCCGAACTGGCGGTAGTACTCGAACGGGACGTCGATCACGCCCGTGATCACGAGCACCGCGGCGACGAGGGCGACCTGCTGCCCGTAGCCGCGGCCGAGCCAGCCGGTCAGCAGCGTGTCGAGCGCGCCGACGCCGCCGAGCAGCGTGAGGCCGACCAGCACGGCCGCGCTGACGACGATCTCGAACATCGTCAGCCGGGTGCGCTCGACCGTGTAGTCGGCCGCGCGCTGGTGGGCGGTCAGCGGGATGGTGGCGCTGAACTGCGCGGGCACGCCGTTGCGGTGCGCGGCGACGAAGCGGATCTGCCGCGACGCGAGCCACAGCTTGGTGACGACCATCGCGAGCACGGCGATCGCGAACAGCAGGGTGAACGAAAAGGGTGACATCGAAGGCGCCAAAGGGTTCTATGCGAGAATTATATGTTCTTGCGGACCGGCCCCGCTCACGCGATGCCGGCCGCCCGGGCGGCGCCGCATCGGCGCGCCCGGTCCGCCATTTTCCAGGATGAATCATGACCGATACCGCCGCTTCCGCCAGCCAGCCCGCGCTCGTGCGCAACGAGTTGAACCTCGTCTGGCTCGACATGGAAATGACGGGCCTCGACCCGGATAACGACCGCATCATCGAGATCGCGGTCGTCGTGACCAATTCCACGCTCGACGTCGCGGTCGAGGGCCCGGTGTTCGCGATCCACCAGAGCGACGAGACGCTCGCGAAGATGGACGACTGGAACAAGTCGACGCACGGCCGTTCGGGGCTGATCGACCGCGTGCGCGCATCGACCGTGACCGAGGCGGAAGCCGCCGCGCAACTGCAGGCGTTCCTCGCGCAGTACGTGTCGCCGGGCAAGTCGCCGATGTGCGGCAACTCGATTTGCCAGGACCGCCGCTTCATGGCGCGCTGGATGCCCGAATTCGAGCGGTTCTTCCACTACCGCAATCTCGACGTCAGTACGCTCAAGGAGCTGTGCCGCCGCTGGCAGCCGGCCATCTACAAGGGTTTTCAGAAGCGGGCGATGCACACGGCGCTTGCCGATATCCACGAGTCGATCGACGAACTGAAGTACTACCGCGAGCATTTCCTGATTCCGGCCGCCTCGGCGCCGGCAGGCGATTCCGTGCCGGCCGCCTGAGCGGGCCGGCACGCGTGCGGCGCGCGGCAAACGCTCAGCGCCGCGCGCTTTTCGGCCGGAACGCCGCGACCACCGCGGCGTCGGTCTCGACATACGGGCCGCCGATCAGGTCGATGCAGTAGGGCACCGCGGCGAAGATGCCGGGCACGGTCGACTTGCCGTCGGCGTCGCGCAGCCCTTCCAGCGTTTCCCGGATCGACTTCGGCTGGCCGGGCAGGTTGATGATCAGCGCCGCATGGTCGGCCGTTTCGCGGATCACGGCGACCTGCCGCGACAGGATCGCGGTCGGCACGAAATTCAGGCTGATCTGCCGCATCTGTTCGCCGAATCCCGGCATTTCCTTCGTCGCCACGGCCAGCGTGGCTTCCGGCGTCACGTCGCGGCGCGCGGGGCCCGTGCCGCCCGTCGTCAGCACGAGGTCGCAGCCGGCGACGTCGACCAGTTCGGCGAGCGTGGCCGAGATCGTCGGCGCGTCGTCCTGGATCAGGCGCGTTTCGGCGCGCCACGGCGAAACCAGCGCGCCGGCGAGCCATTCCTGCAGCGCCGGGATGCCCTTGTCTTCGTAAACCCCCGTGCTCGCGCGGTCGCTGATCGACACGAGGCCGACCACGAGCTCGTCCGGATGGTTACGCTTCGTCGTCATGGTCGTCTCCGGCGTCGTCGGCCGCTTCGTCGTCGCTGTCGGATGCGCCGCCCGCGGCCTTGATCCATTGGAACAGCTCGCGGAAATAGCGCGGCGGCTTGCCTTGCTGCGCTTCCTTGCGCGCGTTGCGGATCAGCGTGCGGCCTTCCTGGATGTCGGCGTCGGGGTGCTGGCGCAGGAATTCGGTCAGCGCGTCGTCGCTCGCGAGCAGTTGCTCGCGCGTGCGCTCGATCCAGTGCAGGCGGGCGGTGGCGGCCTTGTTCACGCCGCGTTGCGCGTCGAGCGCGGTGCGCAGCGCGGCCGTTTCGTCGTCGGTCAGCGAGCGCATCATGCGGCCGACGTACTGGAGCTGGCGGCGCTTGCCTTCGTGATCGGTGATCCGGCGCGCCTCGCGCACGGCGTCCGCGAGGTCTTCGGGCATCGGCATGCGCTTGAGCGCGTCCTTCGGCAGGTCGACGAGCGCCTGGCCGAGTTCCTGCAGCGCGTGCATTTCGCGCTTCAACTGGGATTTGCTGGGGCGATCGTAGCCATGGTCGTCGTCCTCGACGGCAGGTTCGATCGGCTGGATTCGGGTTTTGCGTGTCATGGGCCGCATTGTATCGCGGCGCGGATACCCCAAGCTTGTCTGTGCGCGGCCCCGGACCTTGCTATGATCGCGGGATACGCAACATTTTGACCATGCGGGCGCCCGCCCGCCACCGGATACCAAGACGATGGCAGCCAATCTCGACGTACAAGCGCGCTATTTCCCGCACACGCAGGACCAGCTCAAGGAAATCGCATCGGACATCCTTCGCCATGCGAAGGCGCTCGGCGCGACGGACGCCGCGACCGAAATCTCCGAGGGCGACGGCCTGTCGGTGTCGGTGCGCCGCGGCGAAGTCGAAACGATCGAGCACAACCGCGACAAGATGGTCGGCGTCACCGTGTTCATCGGCAAGAAGCGCGGCAACGCGAGCACGTCGGACTTCTCGCCGGCCGCGATCAAGGATACCGTCGCCGCCGCCTACAACATCGCGCGCTTCACGGCCGAGGACGAAGCGGCCGGCCTTGCCGAAGCCGAGCTGCTCGAAACCGACCCGCGCGACCTCGATCTGTACCACCCGTGGGCGCTGAGCGCCGACGAGGCCGTCGAGCTCGCGCGCCGAGCGGAAGACGCCGCGTTCGCGGTCAGCCCGCAGATTCGCAATTCGGAAGGCGCGAGCGTGTCGGCGCAGCACTCGCAGTTCGTGCTCGCGACGTCGCGCGGCTTCCTCGCCGGCTACCCGTACTCGCGCCACTACATTGCGTGCGCACCGATCGCGGGCAGCGGCCGTCACATGCAGCGCGACGACTGGTATTCGTCGAAGCGCAGCGCGATCGATCTCGCCGCGCCCGAAGCGGTGGGCCGCTACGCGGCCGAACGCGCGCTCGCGCGGATGGGCGCGCGCCGTCTCGACACGCGCAAGGTGCCGGTGCTGTTCGAGGCGCCGCTCGCGGCCGGCCTGCTCGGCGCATTCGTGCAGGCGGTGAGCGGCGGCGCGCTGTACCGCAAGACGTCGTTCCTCGTCGACAGCCTCGGCAAGCCGGTGTTCGCGCCGCATATCCAGGTCGTCGAGGATCCGCACGTGCCGCGCGCGATGGGCAGCGCGCCATTCGACGAGGAAGGCGTGCGCACGCGTGCGCGCAGCGTCGTGAAGGACGGCGTCGTGGAAGGCTACTTCCTGTCGACCTATTCGGCGCGCAAGCTCGGCACGCAAACGACCGGCAACGCGGGCGGCTCGCACAATCTCGCGCTGCGCAGCTCGAACACGCAGGCGGGCGACGACTTCGACGCGATGCTGAAGAAGCTCGGTACGGGCCTGCTGCTGACCGAGCTGATGGGGCAGGGCGTGAACTACGTGACCGGCGACTATTCGCGCGGCGCGGCGGGTTTCTGGGTGGAGAACGGCGTGATCCAGTATCCGGTCGAGGAAATCACCGTCGCCAGCACGCTGCAGGAGATGTTCCGCCATATCGTCGCGATCGGCGCGGATTCGATCGTGCGCGGCACGAAGGAAACCGGCTCGGTGCTGATCGAGCAGATGACGATCGCCGGGCAGTAAGCCGCACGCGGCGCAGGCCGACAGTCAACGAAAAACCCGACCGGCGTGAGCCGGTCGGGTTTTTTCATCGTGCGGAAGAAGGCGTCAGCCGCGCTTGCGTGTGTAGACGACGAACGCATAGCCGAACGCGTTCGGCGCGGCAGCCTGATGCGCGTCGCGCGAGACTTCCTGCCAGTGCGCGGCGTCGGGCGCCGGGAACGACGCGTCGCCGTCGAAGTCGGCATCGATCTCGGTGATGACCAGCTTGTCGGCGAGCGCGAGACCTTCCGCATAGAGTTGCGCGCCGCCGATCAGGAATGCCTCGGCCACCCCGTCGCGCGCGGCGAGCGCCAGCGCGTCGGCGAGCGACGTGACCGTGTCGCAGCCTTCGAAACGGCGCGTGGCGTCGCGCGTGACGACGATGTTGCGGCGGCCGGGCAGCGGCCGGCCGATCGACTCGTGGGTCTTGCGGCCCATCACGATCGGCGCGCCCATCGTCGTGCGCTTGAAGAACGCGAGATCCTCGGGAAGTTTCCAGGGCAACTGGTTGTCGCGGCCGATGATGCCGTTGCGGGCACGCGCGACGATCAAGGTCAACGTCGTCATGAAGGTCGGGGAAGAGGGGACATGCAATGGGCCGATTTTACCGGAACGGCGGCGCGCGCCGGATTCCGCCTGCCCACGTGGGCATCGGCGTGTGTTGCGCGGTGCGCCGCGACGCGGGATGCCCGCATCACGGCGGCCGTCCGAATAAAAAGAGTGCCCGCCGGGGGACGGAGCACCAAAACATTTTGCGTCGCGAGATCGGCGATACCGGTTCCGGTCGATGGCATTCCGTCCGACCGGATCGTCGATTCAATACGCAATCCTGATTGAATCGACACGGAAAATGATCAGGGATGCGTATTGCTTCGCGCGTTGCCTCCCATCGCATGCTGCATGTTGCCCGGTTGCGGTGCCGGCATCGGCAACTGGGGCGGCGGTGGAATCTCGTCCCACAGCGTCACGGAAGCCTGGCGCGCCGGCAGCGGTTGCGGCGCCGACACGGTCACGAGACCGAACCCGTTGCCGTGCTGCCTGACCGGCACATTTTCGACAAGCAGCATCGCGCGATCCGGCCGCATGCCTTCGTCCGCGCGTGCGGGGGCAGGCGGGCCGGCGGCCGAAAGCAGGAGCGTCGTCGGCACGAAAGAAAGTAAAAGGATTTTTCGCATGGTGACTGTCTCCGGTCGTTTCCGTATTCAGCGAAATACATGCCACGATACCGGGACCATTGCCGCCATTGCGATTCGCGCTCGAGCGTTGAGAATTGTGGCCGAAAACGCCTGAAAATGTTTCAGGCCTGAAACGAGGGGGCTCGGGAATATTGCTGATTCAACCAACCCGCTTCAAGGATGAAAATCGGCGCGTGTGTTGATGACGAACCCTTCCTGCGCATGCGCTATGTGCAGATGATTGATCTGCATCGACCTCCTGAGCGATTGGGCCGGATCGCCATCGGCGCTGAAACGGGCTTGTCGTATGCTGCGCCTGTAACAAGCTGTTTGATCAAAATAACTGGACGCAAGATAAGCGCCATCATGCGAGGCATTGTCGTTGCCGCGCATCGGCATGGCGAATCGAGCCACCTTGGGCTGACCCGATTCGATCCTTTTGCACGCGACCTGACGTGTGCGGCAATCGTTAGACGGTTGATGAACGGGGTGAGGATATGGGAGCCGATCAGCGGCACGTGATCTACTATTCGCGCGAACCGAACGATGCGTTGCGCGGCCATTTCGACGAATGCGGCTGGCGCGTCGATCTTGCCGAGACCGTGCGCGACGTGCGGCGCGTCGTGCAGCAGGGCGTGGCAACCGCCGGCCTGCTCGATTTCTCGCCGGGCTTCAAGCCGTCGGATCTGCGCGAACTCGAATCCTGCCTGAGCATCCAGCACATCGGCTGGATCGCGGCGACGCGGCGCGGCCAGTTGCAGGACGCGACGCTGCGCCATCTCATCCGCGACTATTGCTTCGACTACGTGACGATGCCGTACGAAACGGCGCGCATCGTCGAGACCGTCGGCCATGCGCACGGCATGGTCGCACTGACCGATGCCGTTGCGCCGCCCGTCGGCGCCGGGCGTACCGAAGGCGAGATGGTCGGCACCTGCGATGCGATGCTCGGGCTCTTCAGGACGATCCGCCGTGTCGCGGCGACGGACGCACCGGTGTTCATCTCCGGCGAGTCGGGCACGGGCAAGGAGCTGACGGCGGTCGCGATTCACGAGCGGTCGTCGCGCGCGCAGGCGCCGTTCATCGCGATCAATTGCGGGGCGATACCGTCGACGCTGCTGCAGGCCGAACTGTTCGGCTATGAGCGCGGCGCATTCACCGGGGCGAACCAGCGCAAGATCGGCCGCGTCGAGGCGGCCAACGGCGGCACGCTGTTTCTCGACGAGATCGGCGATCTGCCGCTCGAAAGCCAGGCGAGCCTGTTGCGTTTCCTGCAGGAGGGCAAGATCGAGCGGCTCGGCGCGCACGTGTCGGTGCCGGTCGACGTACGCGTGATCTGCGCGACGCACGTGGACATGGAAGCGGCGCTGCGCGAAGGGCGCTTTCGCGAGGACCTGTTTCATCGGCTGTGCGTGCTGAAGATCGAGGAGCCGCCGCTGCGCGCGCGCGGCAAGGACATCGAGGTGCTCGCGCGCCACATGCTCGAGCGCTTCAAGGGCGATGCGCATCGCCGCCTGCGCGGTTTTTCCCCTGACGCGGTCGCGTCGCTGTACGGCTATTCGTGGCCCGGCAACGTGCGCGAGCTGATCAATCGCGTGCGCCGCGCGATCGTGATGTCGGAAGGCCGGATGATCACCGCGACCGACCTCGAACTGAGCGACTATGCGACGCTCGCGCCGGTGTCGCTGCTGGAGGCGCGCGAGGCGGCCGAACGGCAGGCGATCGAGCAGGCGCTGCTGCGCCATCGCGGCCGTTTCGCGGATGCCGCGCGGGAGCTCGGCGTGTCGCGCGTCACGCTCTACCGGCTGATGTGCGCGCACGGCATGCGCGAGCGCGGCGACACGCTGGCAGGGTTTTCGGCGCCGTTGCCGGAGCTTCCGCGCCACGCTTGCTAAAATTGGCGGGTGCGGCCGCCCCTCGCGGCCGAAGGAACCCGCATGAAACAGTATCTCGATCTCGTTCGTACCATTCTCGATACCGGCACCTGGCAGGAGAACCGCACGGGAATCCGCACCATCAGCATGCCGGGCGCGATGCTGCGTTTCGACCTGCAGCAAGGCTTCCCGGCCGTGACGACCAAGAAGCTCGCGTTCAAGTCCGCGATCGGCGAACTGGTCGGCTTCCTGCGCGCATCGCGCAGCGCGGCCGATTTCCGCGCGCTCGGCTGCAAGGTGTGGGATGCGAACGCGAACGAGAATGCGCAGTGGCTCGCGAACCCGTATCGCCAGGGCGTGGACGATCTCGGCGACGTCTACGGCGTGCAATGGCGCCAGTGGCCGGGCTACAAGGTGCTCGACGCGAGCGCCGACGCGCAGATCGCCGATGCGACGCGCCGCGGCTTCCGGATCGTCACGCGTTTCGATGAGGACGGCACGTCGAAGGTGCTGCTGTACAAGGCGATCGACCAGTTGCGCCAGTGCCTGGACACGATCATCGAGAACCCGTCCGATCGCCGTATCCTGTTTCACGCGTGGAATCCGGCCGTGCTCGACCAGATCGCGCTGCCCGCATGCCATCTGCTGTACCAGTTCCTGCCGAACGCGACGAAGCGCGAAATCTCGCTGTGCCTGTACATCCGCAGTAACGACGTCGGCCTCGGCACGCCGTTCAACCTGACCGAAGGCGCCGCGCTGCTGTCGCTCGTCGGCCGGCTGACGGGCTACACGCCGCGCTGGTTCACGTATTTCATCGGCGACGCCCACATCTACGAGAACCAGCTCGACATGCTGCAACGGCAGCTCACGCGCGACCCGTACGAAAGCCCGCGGCTCGAGATTGCCGAGCGCGTGCCCGAGTACGCGAAGACGGGCGTCTATGCGCCGGAATGGCTGGAGCAGATCGAGCCGTCCGATTTCTCGCTCGTCGGCTATCGCCACCATGAGCCGCTGACCGCGCCGATGGCGGTCTGATCGCGCGGCGGGGCCGCGCGGTTTCATCGATCCGCACGCCGCAAAAAGGCTCGACCGGTATCAGCCGGTCGAGCCTTTTGTTTCATGTCCGCGGCACTTACTGGCGATGCCGCTCTTCGTGGCCGCCCTGCGGCGGCGGGCTGCTCGGGCGCGGCGCCTCGACGTGCGGCGCCGGCTGCGGGCGTGGTTCCATCCGGGGGGCGGGCATCGACGGGCGCGGTTCCATGCGGGGCGCCGGTTGCGGCCGCGGCTCCATGCGCGGCGCCTGCGGCTGCGGACGCGGCATGTCGTGCACCGCGGGCGCCGGCGGACGGTACTCGTTCACGCGCGGCGGCGCGACTTCGCGACGGGGCGCCGGTTGGGCGAAGTCCGGGCGCGGTTGCGGCGCGGGGGCGGCCCGCTCCGGTTGCGGCTGCGCATGCCGGGCCGGCGTCGGGAAATCGGGGCGCGGATGCGGTTGCGGAATCTGCGCGGTATGGTCGGACTGCGGTTGCGGCAGCGCGCGAGGCGCTTCGTTGCGCCCGCCGGATTGCCCACCCTGCGGAGCCGGCACGCCGTCCGGATGCGGGATTGCCGCGCTGCGCACGGGCGGCAGCGCGTTCTGTCCCGCCGCGTGTAGCGCGGCAGCTGGAGCAGGGCGCTGATGCGCCATCGGCGTGTGCGGCTGCATCCACACGGGCGACGGCGCGTTCGCTACGTGCGCATCGCCCGTCCGCGCCGGAACGTCGTTCGCGCCCGGCGGATGCGGGACGCCATTGCCGGGCGCGAACGCCTGATGCGGCATCGGATTGCCGGGCGCCTGCGGCGTGCCGCCGTTGGCGAAACGCGGTGCGTTGGGCGTTTCGCCGTTCGCCGGCCGCGCGACATTCGGCATGCCCGGCGCCGGTGCGCCCGGCTGTCCAGCCCGCACGTCGGCCGGCTGGCCTTCGCGCGGCGCGCGGGCCGGCTGCACGACCGGGCCGTGCGGATTCACGAGCTGCACGTTGTGCATCGCCCATGCGCCGCCGCCCGGCTTGCCCGGCACGCGGACCGGGCGAGCCGTATAGTCGGCCGGTACGTTCGTCTTCACGACGGGCGCGCCGGCCCCCGGTACGCGCCCGCCCTGCTGCGCGAGGTGGGCGGCGGCCTGGTCGCGATACGCGGCCGGCACGGCCGGATTGCGCGTCGCCACGAACGGGTGCTGCGCGATCGCCGCCGGCGGGCGGTAGCCGGCATTGCGCAGCCCGCCGGTGAAACTCTGGCGCACCGGCGCGATGCCGGGCGTGCCCGGCATCACGTGCGCGTTGCGCCATTGCCGCGGATCGACGGGCTGCGCGAAGTGCGCGACCGGCTGGCCGTGCACGAACGCGGCGGCCGGCACGGCCGTGATCGCGTGCGGCGCGCGCAAGTTCACGTACGTCTTGTTGATGTTGGTGATATTGGTGATGTTCGTCACGTTCACGGTCTTGTTCACGTTGACGTTGTTCACCACGATGTTGCGGTTGACGCGGTCGTAGTAGTGCGGGCTCCAGCCGCCCCAGCCCGGATGCCACGCCTCGCCCGGGCCGAGCGCGAACCATGCGCAGCCGGCCGCGGCCACGCCACCGACCGTGAGCGCGACGCTCCAGTCGGAACCGCCGCCGCCACCGCCGCCCACGAACGCGACGAGCGCCGGCGCGTAGACGGGTGGCTGGCTGACGACCATCGGGCCGGGCACCCATGCCCAACTGTCGTCGACGTACGCCCAGCGGCCGTAGTGATAGGGCGCGAAGCCCCACGGCGCGTCGTCGACCCAGGTCCAGCCCCACGGCGCCTGCCAGATCCAGTGACCGTCGTGATACGGCGCCCAGTCGGCCGGCGTGTTGTTCGGCACCCATACCGCGCCGTAATTCGGGGTTTCGCGCCACGTGCCGTTCGCGTCGAGATCCTGGTAGCCCGGAATGTCGCGGGACACGTACCGGGCCGACACCGAGCGCGCTTCGGCCGCGTCGCGGCTGGCGGCCCACTGGTCGAGCGCGTCGGGGGCCGGTGCGGCCGATTGCTGCACGACCTGCAGGTCGGTGCCCGTGAACACGACCTGCTGGCCGGGCGACAGCGGATACTGTCCGTTGCTGCCGTAGACGGTCGCGCTGCCGCTGCGCACCGTCACCGTCGTGCTCGCGCCGTTCGGCGCGACATCGACGCGATAGTCGCCCGGGCCCGTGATGCCGAGCGCGAGATTCGGCGTGTCGATTTCGTACGATCCGCCGGCCGGCAGATCGCGCACGTGTGTCGACACGGTGCCGAGCCCCACTTTCAGCTGCGTCGTCGTATCGTCGAGGTTCAGCACCGACAGGCTCGTCGATTCGCCGAGCCGCACCGCGGTCGAGCCGACGTGCAGTTCCGAGCGCGCGCCGGCATCGTTCCAGAGTTGGTCGCCGGTCGTCAGCGGCCGGTTGACCGCCGCATACGACCACGTATCGGTGCCGGCCGGTTCGGTCGTCACGGCGCCCGACAGGTAATTGAGCCGCGCGACGCGGCCGGGCGGATCGCCGCCCGGTTGCCGTGCCGCGGCCATATTCGGCGGCGCGTCGACCGATTGCGCGAAGGCGGGCGGCAGCGCCGCAAGCGCGACGAACGCGAGCAGCGTGCAGCGGGCGGTGCGCTTGAGCGTGAACAGGGTGGCCATGGTGAGCGTCATTGTCGTGATGGCGGCGCGCCGATTCGTGCCGTCGAGTTCACAATATCCGCTTGGCCTGTTTCAAGGCACGGTGTTTTGTAAGTCGAGTGGCACGCGATGTAACAAAACCTCTCCATCGCGCGCCGTTGTCGTGCAGTTGCAATGCCGGCGTCAAGCGGACGTAAGCCACGCATCGAAAACCTGCTGCCCGCGCACCGTGACGCGCAGCACGCGCGGCCGGGCAGCACGCTCGATCCAGCCATGTGAACAGAAGCTATCGAGCAGCGCCGCGCCGAGTGCGCCGCCGAGGTGCGAGCGCCGCTCGCTCCAGTCGAGACAGCCGCACGCGAAGCGGCGCCGGCGCATGCGCTGCTGCGCGACGTCGATGCCCCATTGCGCGAGCGCCTGCGTGCCGAGCTCGGTGGTCTCGATCGCGTCGCCGTTTGCGAGCAGCCAGCCGCGCGCGGTGAGGCCGTCGAAGATGCGCACCGCGAGCTCGCCGGCCATGTGGTCGTAGCAGGTGCGTGCATAGCGCAGTTCGGCCGGGACCGCGCGCGACGGCGGCGGAACCGGGCGATGCGGCGCGGCCGCGCGGGCGACGTTGGCCATCGCTTCGAGCGAGGCCGCGATGTCGGCCGATGCAATGCGGTAGTAGCGATGCCGGCCGCGCACGTCGAGGGCCAGCAGGCCGCCTTCGGTCAGGCGCGCGAGGTGCGCGCTGGCCGCGGACGGCGACAGCCCCGCGATCATCGTCAGTTCGCCGGCCGGGCGCGCGCTGCCGTCCATCAGCACCCACAGCATCGCGGCGCGGCCGGGATCGGCGAGCAGCGCGCCGATGCGGCTCAGGCCCGGAAAATGGTGGTCGTCTTGATCGGTCATCGTCGTGTCTCGTCGAGCGGGATGAGGGGCAGTGTAGTCGGTGCCCGCATTCGATGTTTCGCTTTCGGATGAAATGTCGAACGCAGCGGCGGCGCCGCTGCGCGGACCGGCCGCGGGCGGTTGCAGGGCACGCGTAGAATGGCCGGACGCGGCGGCAGCGGGCCGCCGCATGTGACGCGATGCGAAGATGAAGACGATTTTCTGTGTGTTGGCGGCCGCGCTCCTCTGCGCGGCCTGTGCGCCCGGTGGCGCGGGCGCGACCGGAGCGCGCGGCGGCAGTATCGAGATGTACGGGACGATCGACCAGGGCATCACCGTGCGCCGGTGACCGGTGCCGTTCGGCTCGGGTCAGCGCAAGCCCGTTATTGGCGTGAACAGCTCTCGTCGGCATGGCCGCCGCAGCCCCGCCACACGGGGCTCGCCGCGACGCATTGCCGCGGTGCAACGTATAATGGCCCGATTACAGCGCCCCTGCCGCCTGGAGCCAGAACAATGCCCCAACCGTCCCCCGTGCCGGCCGCCCTCGACCGCACCGAAACCGTATTCCGCTTCCTTGCCGAGCCTTCGTCCGTGAACTTCGGCGGCAAGGTGCATGGCGGCGCGCTGATGAAGTGGATCGACGAAGTCGCGTATGCGTGCGCGGCGGTCTGGTCGAGCCGCTATTGCGTGACGGTCAGCGTCGGCAACATCCGCTTCCAGCGTCCGATCCTGGTCGGCAATCTGGTCGAGCTGAAGGCGCGCGTCGTCGCGACGGGCCGTACCAGCATGCACATCCATGTGTCGGTGCACGCCGGCGATCCGAAGGGCGGCGTGTTGCGTCAGACGACCGATTGCCTCGTCGTGTTCGTCGCGGTCGACGAGAACGGCAACCCGGTGCCGGTACCGCCGTTCGTGCCGGAAACCGACGAGCAGCGGGTACTGGCGAAATATGCGGCCGACGTGCGGGCCGCGCTCGACAAGATCGTCGAGATGAAGCCGGAAGAAGTCGCGAAGGGCACCGTCTGAGTGCCGCGGGCGCCGCGCTCGTCGCGCCGCGCCCGTCGTTCCGCCGTTACCGCGTCCCGATCATCTGCTCGGGGCGTACCCACGCATCGAATTCCGCTTCCGTCAGGTAGCCGAGCGCGAGCGCGGCCGCCTTCAGCGTCGTGCCTTCCTTGTGCGCCTTCTTCGCGATCTGCGCGGACTTGTCGTAGCCGATGTGCGGATTGAGCGCCGTCACGAGCATCAGCGATTCGTTCAGCAGCAGGTCGATCCGCGAACGGTTCGGTTCGATGCCGACCGCGCAGTGATCGTTGAAGCTCTGCGCGCCGTCGGCGAGCAGCCGCACTGACTGCAGCACGTTGTGCGCGATCATCGGCCGGAACACGTTCAGCTCGAAATTGCCGCTCGCGCCGCCGACGTTGACCGCAACGTCGTTGCCGAACACCTGGCAGCACAGCATCGTCACGGCTTCCGACTGCGTCGGATTCACCTTGCCCGGCATGATCGAGCTGCCCGGCTCGTTTTCCGGAATCGACAGCTCGCCCAGCCCGCAGCGCGGGCCGCTCGCGAGCCAGCGCACGTCGTTCGCGATCTTCATCAGGCTCGCCGCGACGGTCTTCAGCGCGCCGTGCGCGAACACCAGCGCGTCGGCGGCCGCCATCACCTCGAACTTGCTCGGCGCGGTCACGAACGGCAGCTTCGTCAGACGGCCGATCTCGTCGGCCACGCGCACCGCGAACGCCGGATGCGCGTTCAGCCCCGTGCCGACCGCAGTGCCGCCGAGCGCGAGCTCGTACAGGTGCGGCAGCGCCGATTCGACGTGACGGATGCCCTGGTCGAGCTGCGCGACATACCCGGAGAACTCCTGGCCGAGCGTGAGCGGCGTCGCGTCCTGCAGGTGCGTGCGGCCGATCTTCACGATGTCGGCGAATGCCTTCGACTTCGCGTCGAGCGTCGCGCGCAGCGTGCGCAGCGCCGGCAGCAGGTGGTTGACGATCGCATACGCGGCCGCGATGTGCATCGCGGTCGGGAACACGTCGTTCGACGACTGGCCGCGGTTCACGTCGTCGTTCGGATGAACCTTGCGCGCCTCGCCGCGCTCGCCGCCCATCAGCTCGCTCGCGCGGTTCGCGATCACCTCGTTGAGGTTCATGTTGGTCTGCGTGCCGGAGCCCGTCTGCCACACCGCGAGCGGGAATTCGCGCGGATGCTTGCCGGCGATGATCTCGTCGGCGGCCGCGATGATCGCGTGTGCCTTGTCGTCGGCGAGCACGCCGAGCGACTGGTTGACGGCCGCCGCGGCGCGCTTGACGATCGCGAGCGCGTGGATCAGCTCGGGCGACTGCTTCTCCGTCGAGATCCGGAAATTCTGCAGCGAGCGCTCGGTCTGCGCGCCCCAGAGCCGGTCGGCCGGCACGGCGATCTCGCCGAACGTGTCGCGTTCCATCCGAACTGCTTCGTTCATGATGCACTCCTCCTGGAAAGGGGAAAGGCCGCGCGTCGTCGCGCGGCGTCAGACGTAATCAGACGTATCGTGAGGCAGTCGCGCCGCTTGCGCGGCGTCTCGAGGTGCTCAGCCGACAAGGATAGCGCCGGCCGCGATTTCGTGTCGTGTCGCGCCCAGGGCGCGTTGCGCGCGCAAACAGGCGCTAGCGCGCCGCCGCGATGAGCGACGTGGTCTTGCGGTGAAAGCGCCAGGCCATCAGCGCGGCGACGCTCGCGAGGCCGGCCGCGAGCCCCCACCACAGGCCGCGCGCGCCCAGGCCGGCGTGGAACGCGAACCAGTAGCCGGTCGGGAAGCCGATGCCCCAGTAACCGAAGGTCGCGGCGAGCATCGGGATGCGCGTGTCCTTCAGGCCGCGCAGCGCACCCGACGCGACGGTCTGCATCCCGTCGACGATCTGGAACACCGCGGCGATGCCGAGCAGCGACGCGGCGAGCGATACCGTCGCCGCGTTGGCCGGATCGTCGAGGTGCAGGTACAGGCCGACGATCGTATGCGGCGCGACGATCATCACGAGGCCCGACAGCGACATGAAGCCGACGCCGAGCGCGAGCGCGACGAAGCCCGCGTGCCGCGCGGCGACGGGCGAGCCCGCGCCGACCCAGTAGCCGACGCGCACGTTCGCCGCCTGGCCGATCGCGAGCGGCACCATGAACGACACCGACGCGACGTTCAGCGCGATCTGGTGCGCGGCGAGCGACGTCGCGCCCAGCACGCCGACCGTGAGGCCGGTGGCGAGAAAGAGCGTCGATTCGACGCCATACGTGATCGCGACCGGCCAGCCGATGCCGATCAGCTCGCCCATCACGGGCAGCTTCGGGCGCGCGGCAGTCACGAAATGGCGAAAGCGCTGCCGGCCGTGCAGCAGCCAGATCAGCGCGAGCGCGGTGAGCCAGATCGTGATCGTCGTCGCGACGGCCGAGCCGAGAAAGCCCAGGCGCGGCAGCCCGAATGCGCCGTGGATCAGCCCGTAGTTCAGCACGCCGTTGACGCCGACGCCGCCGATCGACACCCACAGCAGCCGCCGCGCGGCGCCGATCGCCGGCAGGAACGCACGCATCAGCCCGACGCCGATCAGGCTGCCGAGCGCAGCGAAGCGCAGGATGCCCGTGTATTCGCCGACGTGATGCGCGAGCAGCGGCGGCTCGTGGAACATCAGCAGGATCGGTTCTGCGAGCGACAGCGCGACGATGGCCGGAATCGCGAGCAGCACGGACAGCGCGAAGCCGGTCCAGTAGATGTGCGGCACGCGGTCCTCGGCCTGCGCGCCGCGCGCATGCGCGACGCTCACGCTGACCGACGACAGCACGCCTTGCAGGATCGTCACGATCACGAAGAAGAAATTCGCGCCGAGCCCGCCCGCCGCGAGCGAATCGGGGCCGAGCGAACCGAGCAGCACCGTGTCGGTGACGCTCATCGCCATCTGGGAAAGTTGCGCGATCGCGAGCGGCGCGGCGAGGCGCGCGGTATCGGCGGCATGACTGGACAGGGACGGCGGCGCGGCGGCCGTCCGCGTGAGACCGGAATGCGACATGGAATGGGCGCTCGCGCGGGTGCGGGCCCGCGCTCTGTGTATTTATTTTGAGAGACGGCTAGCTTACGGCTTTATGCGTACCGTGTCGAACGCGTGCGCCGATGGCCATGTCACGGGCAGGGGAACCGCCGCGGTCGCTACGCTTCGCGTACCGCGATGCGCGTGTCGCCGAGCAGCACGACCTGGCCCGCGCGGATCTTGCAGGTCTTGCGAAGCTCGACCGCGCCGTCGACCTTCACGGCGCCGGACGCGACGATCAGCTTCGCGGTGCCGCCGCTGTCCGCGAGGCCGGTGATCTTGAGCAGGTTGTGCAACTCGACGTATTCGCCGGTCAGCGTGAAATCCAGATTGGGCATGACGAGGAAGGTGCGCAACGCGCGGAAGGAAACGCTCCGCATCATACGGCACCGCGCGTCGGCACGCGAGCGCGGGGTCGTCGCCGGCGGATGTAAAGGACTGTGAGCGATTCGTCAGCAAATGAAACGGTGGGTAACAGTCTGAGAGATTCGCGAACCGGCCGCGCGGGCCGCCGGTCTTCTGTCGTACCTGCCGCGTGTTGCGGTGGGGCATGCAACGGACCGCATCGCCGTGGTCCGGGCGCACAACTTCTTGAGGAGAATTGCCATGTCCAAGATTCGTACGATGCTGATCGGTGCCGCGCTGACGGCGTTCGCCACTTCGGCCGCATTCGCCCAGACGGGCGGGACCACGCAAGGCGCGGCCGGTGCCGGCGTGCAGGCGCAGACGCCGGCGGCAGGTGCCGGTGCCGGTGCAGGCATGCAGGGTGGTGCCGGCGCGAACGCGTCGGGCAATGCGACGACCGGTGCGACCGATGCGGTCGGCGCGGCAGCCGATGGCGCGAAGGACACGACGTCGTCGGCGGTCCATTCGACCAAGAAGCACACGAAGCATGCGGCGAAGTCGGCCAAGAGCCATGCGGGTTCGGCCAGGGCGAAGGCGAAGGCCGACGACGCGACCGAGGGCGGTGCATCGGTCGGCACGCAGGGCGGTGCATCGGCCCAGGGCGCCACGCAGTAAGCGGTGCGCGGCGCCGTCGCGATGCTCGCCTTCGGACGGCGCGTCGCGACGGGCGATCGTCCGGCGGCCCGGTTCGCTTCGCGCGAGCCGGGCCGTTTTCGTGGGGTAACTAAGACGGTCGGCGGGACGCGCTTACGGCCGGCGCTGGCCTTGCCCCTGCCCCTGCCCCTGAGCCGGCCGCACCGCGGCAGGCGTGAACACGCTGCGTAGCCACGCGGCGAGCCGCGCGAAGACGTCGTACGGTTCCTCGACGAAGATCTCCGGCTTGAGCAGCCGCAGGTATTCCATGATCTGCTGCGCTTCCTGCTTCTGGAACGAACCGTGCGCGAGCCCGAGCCGCAGCAGCCCGCGCAGTTCGCCGAGCTTGTCGCGCGCGGTGCTGCCGACGCTCATCTCGCACGCGAGCTTGGCCTCGTAGATCCGCTGCCGTAGCGATTCCGCGAGCCGCCACGCAGGCGTCTGCATCAGTTCCTCGAGCGTCTGGATGTCCTGCGCCGCGCCCTTGATCTGCGACGCGAGCGGGTCGATCAGCGACGCGTCGCCCTGCGCTTCGGCGACGATCGCCTTCGCCCAGTCGCGGCACGCCTTCGCGAGTTCGTCGGGCGTCCATTCGGAGCGCGACGCGAAGCCGAAGCCGAATTCGCCGGCCTGCCGCATCAGGATCGCGACGACGTCCGGGAATTCCTTGTCGAGCGTGCGCTTGGCCCACGCGTACTGGCCGCCCTGCAGCATTCGCTGCACGGCGTGCTCGGTCAGCGGCACCATGTTGTCGAGCAGCTTCGCGCGCAGGAAATCCTCGAACGACGGCGTCGCGAATTGCGGGTCGAGTTTCAGCGACACGCGCACGAACGCGTCGTAGTCCTTGCGCAGGGACTCGAGCGTGTCGTCCTTGAGGGAAAGGGTGATCTGGCCCATGAATCGTCTCGATGGCGGCCCGCGCAAGCCGGCGCCGGCACGGCGCACCGGAGCGGGCGCAGCGTCGACTGACCGGTGCGCGCCGGGGCCGGTGGCGGGTCTTCCTCTCCTATATCGGCGCGCCGGGCGGAAACTTGAGCGCGCGGTGGAGCGTGCGCTCAGGCCGGCGGCCAGTGCGGGAGGACGACCCCTTGCCACAGGAAGAACACGCCGAGCCCGACGGCGATCGTCACGAGCGGGCGGCGGGTCGCGGCCGACACGAGTACGGCCGCGAGCGCGCCGACGAGCTGCGGATTCCGCCACGTCAGTTCGGCCGTGCCGCCATGCGGCGAGACGGTCATCGGCACGATGATCGCGGTCAGCACGGTGACCGGCACGAAGCCGAGCGCGGTGCGCACGAGCGGCGGGAACGTCAGCCGCTCGCCGAACAGGAACAGCGTCGAGCGGATCGCGTACGTGATGACGGCCATGCCGAGGATCAACAGCGCGTAGCTCACGATGCGGCCTCCGGGCGAGAGCGGGCGCGCGTGCGATCGTGCCGCAGCGTGAGCACGACGCCGATCGCGACGCCGGCGGCGACCGCGCCGAGCAGCCCGAGCTTGTACGGCCAACTCTGCCAGAAGTACGCGAGCGTGCCGGCCGTGGCGGCCGCCGCGAAATAGCGCAGCGTGCCGAGCTGCGGGACGACGATCGCGATGAACGTCGCCGCCATCGCGAAATCGAGGCCGAGCGACTGCAGGCCCGGGAACGCCGTGCCGAAGCCGATGCCCGCGAGCGTCCAGACCTGCCAGTTCAGGTACATCGCGAGCCCGGAGCCGAAGAAGTAGTGGGGGCCGATCGTGCCGGGCGGGTGGTGCCGGTAGTGCCCGTAGGCGACCGCGAACACTTCGTCGGTCATCAGCGCGCCGAGCGTCGCGCGCCAGCGCAGCGGCAGGTGCGCGACATAGGGCGCGAGCGTCGCGCTGTACAGCAGGTGGCGCAGGTTCACGATCAGCGTCGTGGCGAGCACCACGACGAAGCTCGCGCTGCCGGCGATCAGGCCGAGTGCGATGAACTGCGCGGAGCCCGCGAACACGGCGAGCGACATCAGCGCGCCGTGCCATGCGGCGAGCGGGCCGCCGCCGACGAGCGTGCCGAAAATCACGCCGAACGGGGCGGCGCCGATCATCATCGGAATCGTGTCGCGCGCGCCGTCGAGCCATTCGTTGAGCGGGCGGCGCGGGGGCGATGCGGGTGTGTTGTTCAAGAAGCGCTCCTCCATGAGCGGGAGGATAGCGGGCCGCTGGCGGGCCGGCTTGTATGTTCTTGCGCTCGCCGAAGCGGGCCCGTGCCCGAGTGAGGGCCGGAGCGAGTTGCAGCGTGGTGGCCGGCTGCGGGAAGCCGCGCGTCAGCTTGCCTGCCAGCGCCCGGGCGGCACGCCGAACATCCGTTTGAAATGCCGCGTGAAGTGGCTCTGGTCGACGAAGCCGCTGGCCGCCGCGACATCGGCGACCGGCACGCCCGCGCGCAGCGGCGCCAGCGCACGCTGCAGCCGCAACTGGTTGCGCCACGCATGCGGCGGCATGCCGGTCGTGCGCGTGAACAGGCGCGCCGCGTGAAACGGTGACAGGCCGGCTGCCTGTGCGACATCGTCGAGCGTCACCGTGCTCGTCAGATCGGCGGCGAGCCGCTCGCGCATCGCGTCGACGCGCGGTTCGTCGGCCGCGAGCGGCGCCGGTCGCGGCCGCGCGTCGGCGTGGCGCGCGATCAGCGTCGACAGCGCGTCGAGCATTGCCGTTTCGGCGGCGAGCGGATCGTACGGGCGCGGCACGCCGGCCGCCGGATCGTCTACCGGCTGCCCGGGCGCACGCGCATGCGACGACAGCGCGCGCTCGCTGCCGGCTTCCAGCATCCGGTGCGCCCGCGTGAGCCGCGCCGCGAGATCGGCGTCGCGAATCACGCCGGGGGCGAACCACGGTGCATCGTGCGGGCGGCCCGCGATCGCACTCGCGAGTTCGCGGATGAATTCGACCGGCATGTAGCTGACGCGATAGCACCAGCCTTCGTCGGCGGCACGCGAGCCCGTATGCACTTCGCCGGGATTGATCACGGGCACGGTGCCTGTCTCGGCGACATAACCGGTGCCGCGGTAGGTGAAGCGTTCCGCGCCTTCGAGAATCACCGGGATCGTGTACGCGTCGTGCCAGTGGGGCGCGAACGCGTGATCGCGGTAGGTGGCCGTGAGCAGATCCGCGTCCGGCACGAGCGGCGTGCGCCAGTAGCGTGCGGAATCGGGAAGGCGGGTGGCGGGCATGATCGGGCGCGGGAGCGGTCGAACCGACAGTGTATCGCTCGCGCGCCCGGCGGGTGCGGGCTTACTTGAGCGGAATCGTCGTGCCGGCCGGCATCGGCACCGCGGTGACGGCGTTCTTCGGGCTGCCGCTGACGATACGGTCGCTGTAGGTCAGGTAGACGATCGTGTTGCGTTTCTTGTCGACCACGCGCACGACGTGCAGCGTCTTGAAGATGAACGACATGCGTTCGCTGAACACGTCGGCCTGCTGCTTGAGCGGCTCCTTGAAGCTGATCGGGCCGACCTGCCGGCACGCGATCGACGCTTCGCTCGGATCCTCGGCGACGCCGAGCGTACCCTTGATGCCGCCGGTGCGGGCGCGCGACACGTAGCAGGTCACGCCGTTCACGACCGGATCGTCATAGGCCTCGACGACCACGCGGTCGGAACCCGTGACGCGGAAATGGGTGTTGACGCTGCCGACTTCCTCCGCGTGCGCGAGCGGTGCGGCGGCGAAGGCGGAGAGCAGGAGGGCGACGGGGGCGAAACGGAGGAGGCGATGCTTCATCGACGGAACCGGAGGATGCGAATGCGGGACAGAGACTCTAGCATGCGCATGGCCGGGCCACGAAAAGCAGAAAGACGGAACGGTGGCCGGATAAACAAAAGGCCCATCGAATGACGGGCCTTTCGCTATTTGGCTCCCCGACCTGGGCTCGAACCAGGGACCTACGGATTAACAGTCCGGCGCTCTACCGACTGAGCTATCGGGGAATAAATCGGTACATCTGCGTGTTGTGCTTTCCAACAAAAAACCTGTCCACTTTCAACGGGCCTTTGCGTTTTTGGCTCCCCGACCTGGGCTCGAACCAGGGACCTACGGATTAACAGTCCGGCGCTCTACCGACTGAGCTATCGGGGAACAAACAACAACAGCAGAGAAACGAGATTGTATGGAGTGTCCGCTAACCTGTCAATACTTTGGAGCCGCGACACATAAAAATTTTTTGCGGCCGCCGCGCGATCAGCGCTCGAGCAGGTGCAGCTTGTCCTGCACGTCCTTCCACTCGTCCGCGTCGGCGGGCGCCGGCTTGGTCTTCGTGATCGACGGCCAGTTCTTCGCCAGCTCGGCGTTCAGCTCGGTGAACTGCTGCTGGTCGCCCGGAACGTCTTCTTCGGCATAGATCGCATTGGTCGGGCATTCGGCGACGCACACGGCGCAGTCGATGCACTCGTCCGGATCGATGGCGAGAAAGTTGGGACCTTCACGGAAGCAATCCACCGGGCACACATCCACGCAATCCGTGTATTTGCACTTGATGCAGCCTTCGGTCACAACGTGAGTCATTAAAACGCTCCTGCTTGGCGGTATATGGGGTGGCGTTTGCGCCAAAAGCGGCATTGTAACTGAAGCGCAAAACCCGCATGTCGTGGTCGGCTATCCGGCTTATATCGTTTCGTGATTAGTTTATGGGGTGCGCAACGCGGATACCCGCACACGCACCGGCGGCGCGAAGCGCGAGCCGGCGGGGCGGTTTCGCGATGGTCCGGCACGCATTCGGGTAACATGACCGACAGACCGGGCGGCGCGCGGTGCGCCGGGGCCGGTCACGATATTGGCGCTGCCGTCATCATGATCATCACTTCGCTGCTTGACACGGATCTCTACAAGTTCACGATGATGCAGGTCGTCCTGCATCACTTCCCCGCCGCAAACGTCGAATACCGTTTCCGGTGCCGCACGCCCGGCGTCGATCTCGTCCCGTACATCGACGAGATTCGCGACGAGGTGCGCGGCCTGTGCTCGCTGCGCTTTTCCGACGTCGAACTCGACTACCTGCGGCGCATGCGCTTCATCAAGAGCGACTTCGTCGATTTCCTCGCGCTGTTCCACCTGAACGAGAAGTACATCTCGATCACGCCGTCGCCGAAGGGCAACGGCGAGATCGACATCGTGATCGAGGGCCCGTGGCTGCATACGATCCTGTTCGAGATTCCGGTGCTCGCGATCGTCAACGAAGTCTATTTCCGCAACACGCAGCGCGAGCCCGACTATCGCGAAGGCCGCGAGCGGCTGCGCGAGAAGATCAAGCTGCTCGGCGCGAAGCCCGAATTCGCCGACTGCAAGATCGCCGACTACGGCACGCGCCGGCGCTTCTCGAAGGTCTGGCACGAGGAAGTCGCGCTCACGCTGCGCGATGGGCTCGGCCCGCAGTTCGCGGGCACGAGCAACGTGCTGTACGCGATGAAGCACGACATCACGCCGCTCGGCACGATGGCGCACGAATACCTGCAGGCGTGCCAGGGGCTGGGCCCGCGGCTGCGCGATTCGCAGATCTACGGCTTCGAGATGTGGGCGAAGGAATATCGCGGCGATCTCGGTATCGCGCTGTCGGACGTCTACGGCATGGACGCGTTCCTGAACGACTTCGACATGTACTTCTGCAAGCTGTTCGACGGCGCGCGCCACGATTCGGGCGATCCGTTCGACTGGGGCGAGCGGATGCTGCGCCATTACGAGGCGAACCGATGCGACCCGCGCACCAAGGTGCTCGTGTTCTCCGACGCGCTCGACATTCCGAAGGTCATGCAGCTGTACGAACGGTTCCGCGGCCGCTGCAAGCTCGCGTTCGGCGTCGGCACCAACCTCACCAACGATCTCGGCTACGTGCCGCTGCAGATCGTCATCAAGATGGTCCGCTGCAACGGCCAGCCGGTCGCGAAGCTGTCCGATTCGCCTGGCAAGAGCATGTGCGACGACAAGGCGTATCTCGCGTACCTGCGGCAGGTCTTCGGCATCGCGCAGCCGGTCGAGGAAGACGCGTCGAAGTAGGCTTTGGCCGTTCGGCCGAAGGTGCGTCGCGGCAGGGGCGGCCGGTATAATCCGACGTATTGCACGCCAACGTCACGAGGACCGTTCATGGACACTTCCGCTGCCCGTCGCCAGATCCTCGCGCGCATTCGCGCGGCGCAGGGGCGCGCGGCCGAACCCGATGCAGCGGAGCGCGACGGCGTCGCCGACTATCTCGCCCGTCATCCGCAGGGCCCGCGCCCGCCGGCGCCGGCCGATCTCGTCGCCGCTTTCGTCGACGAGGCGGCACGCCTGTCGACCACGGTCGACGAAGTCGCGACGCTGGCCGACGTGCCTGCCGCCGCCGCCCGTTATCTTGCCGCTCATGGTCTGCCGACGCAGGCCGTCGCATGGCGCACGCTGGCCGATTTCGACTGGGCCGGCGCCGGCCTGTCGGTCGAGTGCCGCAAGCCGCGCGACGGCGATCTCGTCGGCTTGACAGGCTGCTTTTGCGCGACCGCCGAAACGGGGTCGCTGGTATTGCTGTCCGGCCCCGACACTTATGCATCGGCCGGCCTGCTACCGGAAACCCACATCGCGATCGTGCCGGCGTCGCGCATCGTCGCCGGTCATGAAGACGCGTTCGCGCTGATTCGCGCGGAGCGCGGCGAGCTGCCGCGTGCGGTCAATTTCGTGTCGGGCCCGTCGCGCACGGGCGACATCGAGCAAACGATCATTCTGGGCGCGCACGGCCCGTACCGCGTGCACGCGATCGTCGTACGGGGCGCATGACGCACCCGCCGCATCCATCGCTACTCGAACAAGGAAGTTCTGCATGAAACGACATGCCGCCTGGGCGGGCATGGCGTCGGGAATCGCGCTTGGCGCCGCGCCCGCGCTCGCATCGGCCGCCACGCTCGACGGAGCCACGCTGTCCGCGCTCTGGGGCATCCCGTTCGCCGGGATCCTGCTGTCCATCGCGCTGTTCCCGCTCGTCGCCCCTGTGTTCTGGCATCACCACTTCGGCAAGATCGCAGCCGGCTGGGCGATCGTGTTCCTCGCGCCGTTCGCCGTCGCGTTCGGCGCCGGCGCCGCGTTCGGCACGCTCGTGCATGCGCTGCTCGAGGAATACATTCCGTTCATCGTGCTGCTCACCGCGCTCTACACGGTCGCGGGCGGCATCTGCGTGAACGGCAACCTGCATGGCTCGCCGAAGCTGAATACGGCGATCCTCGCGCTCGGCACGCTGCTCGCGAGCGTGATGGGCACGACGGGCGCCGCGATGCTGCTGATCCGGCCGCTGCTGCGCGCCAACGACAACCGCAAGCACGTCGTGCACGTGGTGATCTTCTTCATCTTCCTCGTCGCGAACGCGGGCGGCTCGCTGTCGCCGCTCGGCGATCCGCCGCTGTTCCTCGGCTTCCTGAACGGCGTGAGCTTTTTCTGGACGACCACGCATCTCGCGCTGCCGATGCTGTTCATCTGCGTGGTGCTGCTGACGCTGTTCTTCGCGCTCGATACGTACTTCTACCGGAAGGGCGGCGAAGAGCGGCCGGCCGTGCTCGATCCGACGCCCGACGGCGCGGCGCTGTCGATCGACGGCAAGATCAACTTCGTGCTGCTGGCGGCCGTGATCGCACTCGTGCTGATGAGCGGCGTATGGAAGCCGGGCATCGCGTTCGACGTGTGGGGTACGCACGTCGCGCTGCAGAATCTCGTGCGCGACGTCGCGCTCGTGGCGGTGACGCTCGCGTCGCTCGCGCTGACGCCGCGTTCCGCACGTGAAGGCAACGCGTTCAACTGGGCGCCGATCGAGGAGGTCGCGAAGCTGTTCGCGGGCATCTTCGTGACGATCGCGCCGGTGATCGTGATCCTGCGCGCGGGCGCGGACGGCGCGTTCGCGCAGATCGTCCATCTCGTCACGGGGGCCGACGGCAAGCCGATCGACGCGATGTACTTCTGGGCGACAGGCATCCTGTCGTCGTTCCTCGACAACGCGCCGACCTATCTCGTGTTCTTCAACCTCGCGGGCGGCGACGCGCAGACGCTGATGACGGCCGGTGCGTCGACGCTCGCCGCGATTTCCGCCGGTGCGGTGTTCATGGGCGCGAACAGTTACATCGGCAACGCGCCGAACTTCATGGTGAAGGCGATCGCCGAATCGCGCGGCGTGAAGATGCCGAGCTTCTTCGCGTACCTCGGCTGGGCGCTCGTTATCCTGGTGCCCGTGTTCCTGCTGACGTCGGTGATTTTCTTCCCGGCGTAACCTGACGACTTTCAACCAAGCGCGGGCAGTCCCGGCGGCGCGATGCGCGCCGCGATCGGCCCGCGGCATGCGGAGATGGCGATGCAGAAGATCCTGGTCGCGCGTCCGATCTTTCCGGACGTGATCGAACGGCTCAAGCAGTATTTCGACGTTGACTGGAACGATGGCGACGCGCTCGCGCCCGACGCGCTCGCCGCGCGCCTGGCCGACAAGGACGGCGCGCTGACGGCCGGCGACCCGGTCGGCGCGGCGACGCTCGCGGCGGCGCCGCGCCTGCGCGTCGTGGCGAACATGGCGGTCGGCTACAACAACTTCGACATGGCCGCGTTCAACGCGGCGAACGTGCTCGGCACCAACACGCCTGACGTGCTGAACGAGTCGACCGCCGATTTCGGCTGGGCGCTGATGATGGCCGCCGCGCGCCGGATCGCCGAATCCGAGCACTGGCTGCGCGCCGGTCACTGGCAGAAGTGGGCGTACGACGGTTTCCTCGGCGCCGACATTTACGGCTCGACGCTCGGCGTCATCGGCATGGGCCGCATCGGCCAGGCGCTCGCGCGCCGTGCGCGCGGCTTCGGGATGCAGGTGATCTATCACAACCGGTCGCGGGTCGCGCCCGAGATCGAGGCCGAGCTGAATGCCGAATACGTGTCGAAGGAGGCGCTGCTCGCGCGCGCCGACCATGTCGTGCTCGTGCTGCCGTACACGAAGGAGAACCATCACACGATCGGCGCGGCCGAGCTCGCGAAGATGAAACCGACGGCGACGCTGACCAACATCGCACGCGGCGGGATCGTCGACGATGCGGCGCTGGCCGCCGCGCTGCGCGACGGGACGATCGCCGCGGCCGGCCTCGACGTGTACGAAGGCGAGCCGACCGTGCATCCGGCGCTGCTCGAGGTGCCGAACGTCGTGCTGACGCCGCATATCGCGAGCGCGACCGAAAAGACCCGCCGCGCGATGGCCAATCTCGCCGCCGACAACCTGATCGCCGCGCTGGGCGAGGGGCCGCGTGCGGGGCAGCCGCCGAATCCGATCAACCCTGACGTGATCGGGAAGCCGCGCGCATGACGATGACGTTGTTGCTTGCGGCGGTCGTCGTGCTGGCCGTCGCGCTCGCGGTGGCGATCGTCGCGCTCGTGCGCGGCGGCCGCCACGACGATGCGGCCGTGCTCGGCGATCAGATCGAGGATGCCGCGCATGCGCAGGCGCGTGCCGTCGAGCGGCTCGAACGCGAATTGCGCGGCGAGATCGTCGAAAGCGCGCGCGGCTCGCGTACCGAGCTGGCCGGCAGCTTCGCCCAGTTGCAGCAGACGCTCGCCGCGCAACTGACGAGCGTGGCGACCGTGCAGAACAACCAGATCGAGGGCTTCGCGCAGCAGCTCGGCAAGCTCGTCGCCGGCAATGCGCAGCAGTTCGACGCGATGCGCGAGAGCCTGCAGCGGCAGGCGCAGCAGGCGCGCGAGGAACAGACGGGCGCGCTGCGGCTGTTCGGCGACACGCTGCACCGGCAGCTCACGCAACTGACCGAGGCGAACGATCGCCGCATCGGCGAGGTGCGCGCGACGCTCGAACAGCGGCTGAAGGAAATCGAGACGAACAACGCGGCGAAGCTCGAGGAGATGCGCCGCACCGTCGACGAGAAGCTGCACGCGACGCTCGAGCAGCGGCTGGGCGAATCGTTCAAGCTCGTGTCGGACCGGCTCGAACAGGTCCATCGCGGGCTCGGCGAGATGCAGACGCTCGCGGCCGGCGTCGGCGACCTGAAAAAGGTGCTGACCAACGTGAAGACGCGCGGCACCTGGGGCGAAGTGCAGCTCGAGGCGCTGCTCGAACAGATGCTCACGCCCGACCAGTACGCGAAGAACGTCGCGACGGTGCCGAAGAGCACCGAGCGCGTCGAATTCGCGATCCGGCTGCCGGGGCGCGAAGCCGGCACGCGCGACGCGCCGCCGGTGTGGCTGCCGATCGACGCGAAATTCCCGCGCGAAGACTACGAGCGGCTGATCGACGCGCAGGAGCGTGCCGACGCGGTGGCCGTCGAGGAAGCGGCGCGTGCGCTCGAGGCGCGGGTGCGGATGGAGGCGCGCACGATCGCCGAGAAGTATGTCGCGCCGCCGCACACGACCGATTTCGCGCTGCTGTTCCTGCCGACCGAGGGGCTCTATGCGGAGATCCTGCGCCGCCCGGGGCTGACCGACCTGCTGCAGCGCGACTATCGCGTGACGGTCGCCGGGCCGACCACGCTGACCGCACTGCTGAACAGCCTGCAGATGGGGTTCCGCACGCTCGCGATCGAGCAGCGCTCGAGCGAGGTATGGCAGGTGCTCGGCGCGGTCAAGACCGAGTTCGGCAAGTTCGGAGACGTGCTCGCGCGCACGAAGGCGCAGCTCGAAACGGTCACGCGCTCGATCGAGTCCGCCGAGCAGCGCACGCGCGTGATGAGCCGCAAGCTGAAGCAGGTCGAGGCGCTGCCGGGAGAGACGGCGGCCGGGCTGCTCGGCGCGGAAGGGGCTGACGGCGCGGATGCGGACGACGCGTGACGCACGTCGTCGATAGCCGTCGGATAGAGAAAACGGGCGCTGCGGCGCCCGTTTTCCTTTGCGGCGATCGCCGGCGCGGCCGGTGCGCGCTCAATGCGCGGCGAGCGTGTCGAGCGCGTCGCCCGTCACGCGAACGATGCGCCATTCCGGCAGCACGGTCGCGCCCATCTTCTCGTAGAAATCGATCGCCGGCTGGTTCCAGTCGAGGACCGACCATTCGAAGCGCCCGCAGCGGCGCTCGACGGCGAGCGCCGCGAGATGACGCAGCATCGCGGTGCCCAGGCCCGTGCCGCGCTGCGACGGCTGCACGTACAGATCCTCGAGATAGAGCCCGCGGCGGCCGAGGAACGTCGAATAGTTGTGGAAGAACAGCGCGTACGCGACGATCGCGCCGTCGCGCTCGGCAACCAGCGCTTCGGCGGCCGGGCGCTCGCCGAACAGCGCGTCGGCCAGATCGGCTTCGGTCGCGACGAACAGCGCCGTGAGCTGCTCGAACTCGGCCAGCTCGCGCATCAGCGCAAGGATCGCGCCGACGTCGCGCGGGTCGGCCGCGCGGATCAGCGGCGTGCCGCTCACGCTTCCTCCGGCGGATCGGACAGCACGATCTCGATGCCGCCGAAGCGCGACGCGACCCAGTTGTACGCGTGGCACGCGATCCACAGCAGCACGAAGCCGAGGATCGCGTTCAGCAGCAGCGCGCTCAGGATCGTGCTCAGTTCGACCATCCCGTAGCGGATGTACGCGACGAGAATGCCGAGCAGCACGATCGGTACGCTGAACGTCAGGTAGACGAGAATCAGCGCCTTCGCGGTCTGCCCCGCGGCGATCGACGAGATTTGTTTCTTCATGTGCGAATTGCCCCCGTAGAAATATACCGATAGTGGAATTCAGATCAGGCCGTCGAGCGGCAGGATGTCGACCGGGGCGCCCGCGTCGACTGCCGCGGTATCGTGGCCCAGGACGATGAAACAGTTGGCGGCGGCAAGACCGCTCAGCGACGCGGAGCTTTGCGATCCGGCCGGTGCGACGTGCCATTGGCCGTCGGCGGCGCGCGTCGCGATGCCGCGCAGGTATTCGGTGCGGCCGGGACGCGTCTTCAACGGCTGCGTGCTGCGTGCCGTGTACATGGCCGGCGGTGGCGTCCGTGCGCCGGCCAGCGTCAGCAGCGCGGGGCGCACGATTGCGTGGAACGTCACGGCGGATGCGACAGGATTGCCGGGCAACCCGAAGAACAGCGCGTGTCCGGCGCCGTCGGCCGCGCGTGCGAGCGTGCCGCATGCGAGCGGCCGGCCGGGCCGCAGCGCGAGGCTCGCGAACATCACGTCGCCGAGCCGCGCCATCACGTCGCGCGTGAAGTCGGCTTCGCCGACCGACACGCCGCCCGACGTGATGACCGCATCGGCCTGCGCGGCGACGGCGTCGCGCAACGCGGCTTCAAGCGCGGCCGGGTCGTCCCGGACGATCCCGAGGTCGATCGCGTCCACGTGCAGCCGTTCGAGCATCGCGATCAGCATCCCGCGATTGCTGTCGTACAGCGCGCCGCGGCCGAGTGGTTCGCCGGGCTCGCGCAACTCGTCGCCGGTCGAGAACACGGCGACGCGCACGCGCCGGCGCACCGTGACGTCGGCGATGCCGAACGACGCGAGCAGGCCGAGATCGGACGGCCGCAGGATGCGGCCCGCGGCGAGCGCACAGGCGCCGCGCGCGAGATCCTCGCCGGCTTTGCGGCAGTTCGCGCCGCGCGTGACGTCGTGCGTGGCGAAGCGGATCGTGTCGCCGTCGACGCGCACGCGTTCCTGCGGAATCACCGTGTCGCATCCGGCCGGCATCGGCGCGCCCGTCATGATGCGCACGCATGCACCGGCCGCCACGGCGCCGTCGAACGGATGGCCGGCGAACGCGGTGCCGGCGACCGCCATCACAATCTCGCCCTGCGCCGAGGCGAGCGCCGTGGCGCTCCCGTCGAACGCATAGCCGTCCATGGCCGAGTTGTCGTACGCGGGAATGTCGAACGGCGCGCGCACGTCGGCCGCGAGCACGCGGTCGAGCGCATCGCGCAGTGCCACCGTGTCGCACGCGTCGACGGGCGTCGCGAAGCGGCACGCGAGCGCCTGCGCGTCGGCGAGCGACAGCGGGGCGTCGGGGTCGGGTGCGGTTCGGGAGGCGGGCGAGGATTGCGTGATCATCAGTCGGACTGCGCCGCGAGGCGTATCGGGTTCGTGGCCGGTGGCGCGAGGAGGGTGCCTGGGCGCGGGTGTCGCGTGTGGCGGGCGCCGGGCGGGAACGGCACGGGGCCGTCAGCGGCGGGCCAGCGCGGCGAGTTCCTGCCAGGAGTTGGCATTGTAAAACGCACGCTCGTCGCGAAACTCGACTTCGACCGTCTTGTGGCGTGCGTACCACGCACGCACCTTGCGGTCGCCGGCCGCGAGCCGGGTGGCCAGATCGTCGGCCAGCGACGTGCGCAGCAGCGCGAACGTTGGCTGCGGCGAGCGCATCCGCTGCGCGTCGACGGTGACCGCCATCGCGATGTCGGCCTGCTGCGCGTCGAGCGCCGCATGCAGCCGTGCGACGAGGTCGGCGGGCAGATAGGGCGTGTCGCACGGCGAGCACGCGACCAGCGGCGCGCGCGCCGCGCGCATGCCGGCGAGCAGGCCTGCGAGCGGCCCGGGGAAGTCGGGAGTTTCATCCGCGACGATGCGCGCGTCGAACGGCGCACCGAGTTCGGCATAGCGATCGGCATGACGATTCGCGCTGATCAGCGTCTCGTCGACCTGCGGCGACAGCCGGCGCAACACGTGCAGCGCGAGCGGCGTACCGTCGAGCAGTTGCAGGCCCTTGTCGACGCCGCCCATGCGCGTGGCGCGTCCGCCCGCAAGCAGCAGGCCGGCGATCGACGTGGAGGCGGGAGCGGGCATCGTGCGAAGGCGGAAAGGGGCGGCGTGCGTCAGCCGCCGATATACGACATTTCGACGCGCTTGCCCGCGCCGTCGGGCGCGGCGGCGGCCGATGCGCTGCCGCGCAGTTGCGAATAGCGGTCGGTGCGCGCCTGCCAGATGCGGGCGATCGCGGTCGCGATCTCGGCATCGCTCGCGCCGCCGCGCACGAGCGCGCGCAGATCGTGGCCGGCCGACGCGAACAGGCAGAGGTACAGCTTGCCTTCGGTCGACAGCCGCGCGCGCGTGCAGTCGCCGCAGAACGCCTGCGTGACGCTCGAGATCACGCCGATCTCGCCGCGGCCGTCCGCATAGCCCCAGCGCTGCGCGGTTTCGGCCGCCGTGTGCGGCTCGAGCGGCACGAGCGGGAAATGTTCGGTGATGCGCGCGACGACGTCCGCCGACGGCAGCACCTCGGTCATGTTCCAGCCGTTCGACGTCCCGACGTCCATGTATTCGATGAAACGCAGGATCACGCCGGTGCCGCGGAAACGCTCGGCCATCGGCAGGATCTCGCTGTCGTTGGTGCCGCGCTTCACGACCATGTTGACCTTGACCGGCGCGAGGCCGGCGGCCTGCGCGGCGAAGATGCCGTCGAGCACGTCGGCGCTCGCGAACTCGGCATCGTTCATGCGCTTGAACAGCGTATCGTCGAGCGCATCGAGGCTGACCGTGACGCGCGTGAGCCCGGCGTCCTTCAGCGAGCGCGCCTTGCGGGCGAGCAGCGAGCCGTTGGTCGTCAGCGTCAGGTCGAGCGGGCGGCCGGCGTGCGTCGTCAGGCGCGCGAGGCGCTCGATCAGGAATTCGAGGTTCTTGCGCAGCAACGGCTCGCCGCCCGTGATGCGAATCTTCTCGACGCCGTGCGCGACGAAGAGCCGCGCCACGCGCTCGATTTCCTCGTGCGTGAGCAGCGCGCTGTGCGGCAGGAACGGGTAATCCTTGTCGAAGACCGCGCGCGGCATGCAGTACACGCAGCGGAAATTGCAACGGTCCGTCACCGAAATGCGCAGATCGCGCAGCGGCCTGGCGAACGTGTCGGCCAGCGTGCCGTCGGGGGCATGCGCGACGCCGGAGACGTCCGGCATCCCGCTGACGTCGGCGAGAGGAATGATGCGTCGGGACATGTTGAAAGAAGTACGAGCCAGACCGCTATTTTAGCTGCAACCGGCTGACGGGGCCGGTGAGCGGAAACCCGCAGCGCGGACGTAAAAAAGCCCGCCGGAAGGCGGGCTTTTCCTGGTCGGGCGATGCGCCGTTCAACGGTGCGTCGTTTCGACCTGCTGCATCGGGGCCGTATCGACCGGCGGCAGCACCTTGCGTTCGCGCGGCACGCGGGCCGGACGCGGGAGCCGCGACGCGGCTTCCTGCGCGGCCGCGAACTTGTCGGCGTCCGTGTTCACCCAGACGAGACCGGCCTGCTCCAGCACGACATCCAGGCTTGCCGACGCGGGCGCGGCTGCCGGTTGTGCGGGGGCGGGAGCCGGTGCCGGTGCCGGCGCGGCGACGGCCTCGGCCGGCGCAGGCGCAGGCGCGGTTTCGACCGGCGCCTCGACCGCCACCGGCGCGGCTTCGATCGCCACGGCGGCCGGTGCGGCTGGCTCGACGGGCGCGGCTTGCGGCGCCTCGACAGCGGCCGCAGCGGCAGCCGGCACTTCGAACGCATCGGTCGGCGACACCGCGACCGGCGTCGGGCCCGCTTCCGCGGCCACCGGTGCTGCGACCGGTGCCGGTTCTGCTGCCTCGACGGCGACGACGGGCTCAACCGGCGCGGCCGGTGCCGCTTCGGTGTGTGCCGGAGCCGGCTGCGCTTCGACGGCGGCCGGTGCGGCCTGCTGCTCGGCGACGGCTTCGACGGCGACCGCGCTGGCCACGGCCGCGACGACTGCCGGTGCGGCCGTGTAGGCCGGTTCGGCTGCGACCGGTGTGGTCGCCGTCACGGTTTGCGCTGCGACTTCGCCATCTGCGCCTTGCTCGGCCTGGTCGACGACCGCGCCGTCTTCCTCGCGCTCGCGACGACCGCCGCGGCGGCCGCGACGGCGACGGCGGCGTTCTTCGCCGTCACGCGCACCGGCTTCCGCATCGGCTGCCAGGTCCGCGCCGGGCAGGGCTTCTGCCGCGGCCTTGTCGGTTTCCGGTTCCGGATGGTTTTCGCCACGGGTGACGGTTTCGAGCGTGGCCGCATGCTGGGTCGGCTTGCGGCGTTCGCCGCGCTCGCGACGCTCGCCGCGTTCCTGGCGCTCGCCACGACCGCCTGCTTCGACGCCTTCCGGCTGTTCGGCACGCTCGCGCGGCTCGCGGTTCTCACGCGGCTCGCGCGGCTCACGGCCTTCACGCGGCTCGCGGCCTTCGCGCGGGCCACGGCCCTCGCGACCTTCGCGGTTTTCACGACCTTCGCGGCCGTCGCGACCCTCTCGACCTTCACGCAGCTCACGGCCCTCGCGCGGCTCGCGGCCTTCACGCGGTTCGCGCACTTCCTTGCCTTCGCGCTCCTGGCGTTGCGGCTGGCCACGGCCGGCAGCCGCCTGGTCGCGGCCGCCTTGCGCCTGCTGGGCGCCGCCGCGACGGTTGCGATTGCGATCGCCGCCGCGCTGCTCGGTCTTTTCGGTGCGTTCGCGAGCCGGACGGGCTGCCTGCTCCTTCGCCGGTGCCGGCGTGGCAACCGGTGCGGGCGCCGGTGCCGGCGACACGCCGAACAAGCCCTTCAGCCAGCCGATGAAGCCGCCGCTCGTCGCCGCGACAGGCGCGGGCGCGGGCGCCGGAACCGGCTCGACCGGGCGCTGCGGCGCCGGGCTCGGCGCCGGACGCTCGGGCGTGATGCCCTTGACCGCGGCTTCCTGCTTCGGCTTCACTTCGGCCGCGCGCTTGCTGTAGCCGGTTTCCGACTCGAGCTCGCGCGCCGCTTCCTCGGCCATCTTCCAGGATGCGCGCGGATCGTCGAGGCGCGCGTCGTCGTGACGCAGGCGCTCGAGCTTGTAGTGCGGCGTATCGAGGTGCTTGTTCGGGATCAGCACGATGCCGACCTTGAAGCGCGACTCGATCTTGTTGATTTCCTGACGCTTTTCGTTCAGCAGGAAGGCGGTCACCTCGACCGGCACCTGGCAATGGATCGCCGCGGTGTTTTCCTTCATCGCTTCTTCCTGAATGATCCGCAGGACTTGCAGCGCGGACGATTCGGTATCGCGGATGTGGCCGGTGCCGTTGCAGCGCGGGCACGTCACGTGGCTGCCTTCCGACAGCGCCGGACGCAGGCGCTGGCGCGACAGCTCCATCAGGCCGAAGCGGGAGATCTTGCCCATCTGCACGCGCGCACGGTCGTGCTTGAGCGCGTCCTTCAGGCGTTGCTCGACTTCGCGCTGGCTCTTCGCCGATTCCATGTCGATGAAATCGATCACGATCAGGCCGCCGAGGTCGCGCAGGCGCAACTGGCGGGCGACTTCGTCGGCCGCCTCGAGGTTCGTGCGGGTGGCCGTTTCCTCGATGTCCGCGCCCTTGGTCGCGCGGGCCGAGTTCACGTCGATCGCGACGAGCGCTTCGGTGTGGTCGATCACGATCGCGCCGCCGGACGGCAGCGGCACCGTGCGCGAGTACGCGGTTTCGATCTGGTGCTCGATCTGGAAGCGCGAGAACAGCGGCACGTCGTCGTGATAGCGCTTCACCTTCGCGACGTTGTCCGGCATCACGATGTCCATGAACGCACGGGCCTGATCGTGGATTTCGTTCGTGTCGATCAGGATTTCGCCGATATCGGGCTGGAAATAGTCCCGGATCGCGCGGATCACGAGGCTCGATTCCAGATAGATCAGCATCGGCTGGCCGGCGTTGCCGCTTTGCGAGGCAGCCTCGATCGCGCGCCACAGTTGCAGCAGGTAGTTCAGGTCCCACTGCAGTTCCTCGGCGCTGCGGCCGATGCCCGCGGTACGGGCGATCATGCTCATGCCGTCCGGAATCTGCAGTTGCGCCATCGTTTCGCGCAGTTCCTGGCGCTCGTCGCCTTCGATCCGGCGCGACACGCCGCCGCCGCGCGGATTGTTCGGCATCAGCACGAGGTAACGGCCGGCGAGCGAGATGAAGGTGGTGAGGGCGGCGCCCTTGTTGCCACGCTCTTCCTTCTCGACCTGGACGATCAGTTCCTGGCCTTCGCGCAGCGCGTCCTGAATGCGCGCGGAGCGCATGTCGACGCCGTCCTTGAAGTACTGGCGCGCGACTTCCTTGAACGGCAGGAAGCCGTGACGGTCTTCGCCGTAGTTGACGAAGCACGCTTCGAGCGACGGCTCGATACGGGTAATGACCCCTTTGTAGATATTGCCTTTGCGCTGTTCGCGCCCGGCGGTTTCGATGTCGATGTCGATGAGCTTTTGCCCATCGACGATGGCGACGCGCAGCTCCTCCTGCTGCGTCGCATTGAACAGCATGCGTTTCATGAACGGCTCCAGGCGGCTCCGCTGCCGACGCCTCGCGGTTGTCAGGCGCGAGGGCGGGAACGACGGCAGGCCGCACCTTGTTGTGTTGTCACGAGCACGCTGGAGCGGGAATGCTGGCGGGGAGAATTGCCTGAAGAGGCGCTTGGGCCCGAAAGACGGGGCCGGCGGCCATAGGGCACCTGCGAATACGGCTTCAAAGCACGGCGTTCACACACCGCACGCTGCAAAAGCGCGCTAAGCCTGATCCGGGCATCGCCACGGGCGCGCGCAATGCGTCGCGCGCGCCGACGGGCGGCAGATGCTGCGGCTTGGGCCGCAGCGGGGAGTATCGAATCCAGCCCGACTTTCCCGCTTGGGGTGTACTTCCCTGGTTTGACGTCGCCAAGCCCCGCACGCTTCGCGGGGCCAAATCGGGCGCAACGCCGTAATTTTCGCAACCGGCAGCCTGCGGACGCACTTCGCGCCGTCAGGCTGCCGATCGAATTCTTTTCAACCAACTTTCCGTTACCGCGGCGCCTTGCCGACCGAATCCGCCTGTGGGCGAGATCCTTGCCGACGGGCGGCGCCGTGCGTGCAACTTGCTGCATCTCTTTGATCAGGGGCGAGCAGCGGACCCCCGGCGCAAGTAAAATAGCAGTTTGCGCTTGCGCCTTGCCCGATTCAGCCGGGGCCGGCCGGTCAGGCCACCCACAACGTCAGGCTGGGCAAAATTATATTCAGTATGAATGAGTTAGGCAAAATATCCCAGAATTCGGTCGCAAGCGGCCAGGTATCGATGATCGAGATCGACGAAAACTCGGCCGGTCAGCGCATCGACAACTTCCTGTTGCGCGTCTGTAAAGGCGTGCCGAAAAGCCATATTTACCGGATCCTCCGCAGCGGCGAAGTGCGCGTCAACAAGGGCCGGATCGACGCGCAGTACCGTCTCGAGCTGGGCGACCTCGTCCGCGTGCCGCCGGTGCGCGTGGCGGCGGCCGACCTCGCGCGCGCCGACACGCCCGTCGTGCCGCCCGCGAATTTCGACGTGCTGTACGAGGACGACGCGATGCTCGTGATCGACAAGCCGGCCGGCGTCGCGGTCCACGGCGGCAGCGGCGTCGCGTTCGGCGTGATCGAGCAGATGCGTCAGGCGCGCCCGCGCGCGAAATTCCTCGAACTCGTGCACCGGCTCGACCGCGAGACGTCCGGAATCCTGATGCTCGCGAAGAAGCGTACGGCGCTCGTCGGGCTGCACGAGCAGATTCGCGAGAACCGGATGGACAAGCGCTACTTCGCGTGCGCGCACGGCGAATGGCAGCCCGACTGGGGGCGCCGCCGCGCGGTGAAGGCGCCGTTGTTCAAGTATTCGACCCCGGAAGGGGAGCGCCGCGTGCGCGTGCAGGACGACGGGCTGCCGTCGCATACGGTGTTCAACCTCGTCGACCGCTGGTCCGACTATGTGCTCGTCGAAGCGGAACTCAAAACGGGGCGGACCCATCAGATCCGGGTGCACCTCGCGCATCTCGGCCTGCCGATCGCCGGCGACGCCAAGTACGGCGATTTCGCGCTGAACAAGGCGCTGGCGCGCGCGAACGCGCAGCCGTCGCTGAAACGGATGTTCCTGCATGCGCACCGCCTCAAGCTCGCCCATCCGCTGACCGGCGAGGCGCTGCAGTTCGATGCGCCGCTGCCGGCCGAGTGCCGGCGCTTCCTCGATCAACTCAGCGCATTGCGCGATACCGCCTGAACCGCATGGCCCGACAGCAATTTGACCTGATCGTCTTCGACTGGGACGGCACGCTGATGGATTCGACCGCGCACATCGCGCACAGCATCCAGGCCGCGTGCCGCGATCTCGGCTTGCCCGCGCCGTCCGACGAGGCGTCCCGCTACGTGATCGGCCTCGGCCTGCGCGACGCGCTGCAGATCGCCGCGCCGACCCTCGATCCGTCCGACTACGCGCGGCTGGCCGAGCGCTACCGCTATCACTATCTGCTCGACGACCAGCGCATCGAGCTGTTCGCCGGCGTCCGCGAGCTGCTCGCCGAGCTGCGCGACATGGGTTATCTGCTCGCCGTCGCGACCGGCAAGGGCCGGGTCGGGCTGAACCGCGTGCTCGACCAGTCGAAGCTGACGAGCTGGTTCGACGCGACGCGCTGCGCGGACGAGACGTTCTCGAAGCCGCATCCGGCGATGCTGCACGAGTTGTCGCGGGAATTGGGGCAGGACCTGTCGCGCACCGTGATGATCGGCGACACCACGCACGACCTGCAGATGGCCGCCAGCGCCGGCGCGGCCGGCGTCGGCGTGGCATACGGCGCGCATACGGCCGATGCGCTGGCGGCGCTCACCCCGCGCTTCGTCGCGCCGGACGTCGGCGCGCTGGCCGCATGGCTGCGGGAGCACGCATGAGCGCGGCGCCGGACGCCGTGCGCGTGTGCGCATCGAGCGCGTTGACCGACGGCGGGGCCGGCGTGCGCGTCGACGCGACGCTGCGCGGCGAGCAGGCCGTCGTGTTCTTCGTGCGCTACGACGGCCGCGCGTACGGCTACCTGAACCGCTGCGCGCACGTGCCGATGGAGCTCGACTGGGCCGAAGGGCAGTTCTTCGAGTCGTCGGGCCTCTATCTGATGTGCGCAACGCACGGTGCGATCTACGCGCCGGATACCGGCAAGTGCGTCGGCGGCCCGTGCCGCGGCGGCCGCTTGCGGCCGGTCGAGGTCGACGAGCGCGACACGCCCGACGGCCGTGCGGTATTCTGGGTGCCCGATGCCGATCTGCATCCCGCCACTTCCGCCACGACCGACTGACGACACCACTGCATGACCGATCAACCGAATTCCCCGGATTCCTCCGCCCGTCCCGACAGCCGTGAACCGAGCTGGGAGCGCGCGGCGCTCGAACGGATCGCGCTCGCGGCCGTCAAGGAACAGCGCGCGGCACGGCGCTGGAAGATCTTCTTCCGCTTCGCGTTTCTCGGCGTGTTCGTGCTGTTCGCGTTCGCGCTGATCGATTTCTCGGGCGATTCGAAGCTCTCGTCGAGCGGGCGGCATACGGCGCTCGTGACGATCGACGGCGAGATCGCGGCCGGCGTCAACGCGAACGCCGACGACATCAACACGGCGCTCGACGCCGCGTTCGACGACGACGGCACGGTCGGCGTCGTGCTGCGGATCAACAGCCCGGGCGGCAGCCCGGTGCAGGCGGGCATGGTCTACGACGAGATCCGTCGGTTGCGCGGCAAGTATCCGGACAAGCCGCTGTACGTCGTCGTGACCGACATGTGCGCGTCGGGCGGTTATTACATCGCGTCCGCGGCCGACAAGATCTTCGTCGACAAGGCGAGCATCGTCGGGTCGATCGGCGTGCTGATGGACGGGTTCGGCTTCACCGGGCTGATGGGCAAGCTCGGCGTCGAGCGGCGCCTGCATACGTCGGGCGAAAACAAGGGCTTCTACGATCCGTTCTCGCCGGAAACGCCGAAGATGGACGCACACGCGCAGGCACTGCTCGACCAGGTGCACGCGCAGTTCATCAAGGCCGTGAAGGATGGCCGCGGCAAGCGCCTGCACGAGACGCCCGACATGTTCTCGGGCCTGTTCTGGACCGGCGAGAAGAGCGTCGAGCTCGGGCTCGCCGACGGCTACGGCACGACCGATACGGTCGCGCGCGACGTGCTGAAGGCGCCGGATCTGGTCGACTATACGGTGAAGGAAAGCCTGACGAATCGGGTCGCGCGCAAGTTCGGCGCGGCCGTCGGGGGCGCCGCGATGAAGGCGCTGACGGCCGGCGGCGCGGCGGTCAGCCTGCGCTGACGATCGACGGTACCCGGCGGGCCGCGATGGCCCGCCTTTCATTCAGTCAGCCGATCGCCGGTCGCGGCATCAGTTCGCGAGCAGCAGGAAGATCGCGGGGCGCTTGTGCAGATTCGGCGCGGGCGCCTTTTTCCAGTCCATGACGGTGCGGCTCGCGATCGTCTCGGTCGCGAGGGTCAGATCGGCCGCGACGCAGATCTGCGTCGACGGCGCGCAGGTCGCAACCAGCGTGTCCAGCATCGCGTGATTCCGGTACGGCGTTTCGATGAAGATCTGCGTCTGGCGCGCCTTGCGCGACAGTTGCTCGAGTTCGCGCAGGCGTTTCGCGCGCGCGGCCGCATCGACCGGCAGGTAGCCGTTGAACGCGAAGCTCTGGCCGTTCAGGCCCGACGCCATCAGCGCCAGCAGGATCGAGCTCGGCCCGACGAGCGGCACGACCTTCACGCCGCGCTCGTGCGCGCGGCGCACCAGCAGTGCGCCGGGGTCGGCGACGGCCGGGCAGCCGGCCTCCGACACGAGACCGGCGTCCGCGCCGGCCAGCACGGGCGCGAGCAGCCGGTCGATGGCGCCGGCCGGCGTATTGACGTTCAGCTCGCTGATCTCGATTTCCTGGATCGGCCGCGTCGTACCGATCTTCTTCAGAAACGCGCGGGTCGTTTTCGCGTTCTCGCCGATGTAATAGCCGAGCGTGCCGGCGCGCGCCTGCACGGCGGCGGGCAGCACGGCGGCGAGCATCGATTCGTCGCCTTCGCCGAGCGTGTTCGGGACGAGATAAAGCGTGCCGGCGGTCATGCGCGGTCTCCTCGGGTGGTAGCGAACAACGGGTAGTCGGCGGCGCGCAGCATCCGCGTGAGGGCGATCAGCGGCAGGCCGACGAGCGCGGTCGGATCGTCCGAGTCGATCGCGTCGAGCAGCGCGATGCCGAGCCCTTCGGACTTCGCGCTGCCGGCCACGTCGTACGGCGTTTCCGCGCGCAGGTAGGCGTCGAGTTCGGCCTCGGGCAGCGAACGGAAGCGCACGTGCGTCACGATGTCCTCGACCTGCGCGTCGTCGGTGCGGCTGTCGTACAGGCAGAGCGCGCTGTGGAATTCGACTTCGCGGCCCTGCATCGACATGAGCTGCGCGAGCGCGCGTTCGTGCGTGCCGGGCTTGCCGATCTGATGCCCGTCGAAGGTCGCGACCTGATCCGACCCGATCACCAGCACGCCGTCCGGCGCATCGATCGTGGCGGCCACGGCGCGTGCCTTCGCGCCGGCGAGGCGCAGCGCGGTCGCGGCCGGCGTTTCGCCGGCGAGCGGAGTTTCGTCGAGGTCGGGCGACACGACGTCGAACGGCACGCCGAGGCGCTCGAGGAGCGCGCGGCGGTAACGGGAACTGGAAGCAAGAATCAGCCGCGGCGGGCGGCAAACGGTATCCGGCATGGTCGGTTGGATCGGTGAGTCGTCAGGTGTGGCGCGGCGTTGCGCGGACGCAAGCTTAAGTGATTGACCGCAAAAGGTAAAACAGGTATGCTTTCCCGCTTTTCGTCGGCAGGCTTTCGCTGTGGTGGCGCCTGCCGGTCTTCGGAAGCAAGGTACGTCATCCTTCGATGAGCCCGGCGCCAAGCCGGATCCCGCAAGTCAGCCTGTAGACAGGAGCGCGCATGAACACTTCTTCTGGCAAACCTGCGGCGACGCTCGACCCGCAGGCGGTCGACCTGTTCGAGTTCGCCCGCAGCGGGCGGCAGGCGGCTGGCGCGGTGCACCTGTCGCAACTGCCGCGCATGTTAAACGAAGTGCCGGCGGACGCGCCAGATCGCGACACGGTGTTTACGTGGCAGGCGGAAGGGTTCACGCAGAAGGAGTTGCAGGACGACGGCACCGACGGGCAGCAGCCGTATCTGCGCCTCGCGGTGCACGGCCATGCGTGGCTCACGTGCCAGCGCTGCATGACGCCGTACGACCAGACGTTCGACGTCGACATGACGTACCGGATCGTCGCGACCGAAGAAGAAGCCGAGGAATTTCCGCTCGACGACGATGAAGCCGATGTGATCGTGGGCTCACGCCAGTTCGATCTCGTCGACTTGATCGAAGAGGAGTTGCTGCTTTCGTTGCCGCTCGTGCCCAAGCACGAGGTTTGCCCGGCAGTTCACGAAAGCCTCGTGTCGGGTGCGAGCGGTCCCGCGGAAGAGACGGACGAGGCGTCCGACGAAGCCGAGGACGAAGGCAAACGGCCGAATCCGTTCGCAGCGCTGCAAGCGTTGAAGAAGGACGGTGACGGCACCAAGAAACACTAAGCAGTCGTGGCGCGGGAAGGCGTAAGGGCTTTGGGCCAGGGTAGTTAAGCGCCGGATCGGGCTGTGTTAGAATCCGGAAAATTATTTAGGAGTTAGTCATGGCAGTCCAGCAAAACAAGAAGTCGCCGTCGAAGCGCGGCATGCATCGTTCGCACGATTTCCTGACGGCAGCGCCGCTGGCAGTCGAGCCGAGCACGGGTGAAGTGCACCTGCGTCACCACGTCAGCCCGAACGGCTACTATCGCGGCAAGAAAGTCGTCAAGACGAAGAACGACTAAGCGTCAAGTCACGCGTTGCGCGCTACGTTCGCCGTTCGCGTGACAACTGGTTCGCTTGACACTTTCCTGGCTCAACGAAAAGGCGGCATTCAACTGCCGCTTTTTTGTGCCTGAAATTCGTCGCATTCCATGACCGTAAAGCTCACAATCGATTGCATGGGAGGCGACCACGGCCCGTCCGTGACCGTTCCCGCGGCAGTCAAGTTCGTCCGCGCGCATCCCGATGCGCACCTGATGCTCGTCGGCATCGAAAGCGCGATTCGCGCTCAGCTCAAGAAGCTGAAAGCCCTCGACGATCCCGCGTTGACCATCGTGCCCGCCACCGAAGTCGTGGCGATGGACGACCCTGTCGAAGTGGCGCTGCGCAAGAAGAAGGATTCTTCGATGCGCGTCGCGCTCAACCAGGTCAAGGAAGGCGCGGCGCAGGCCTGCATCTCCGCCGGCAATACCGGCGCGCTGATGGCCGTTTCCCGTTACGTACTCAAGACGCTGCCCGGCATCGAGCGGCCCGCGATCGCGTTCGCGCTGCCGAACCCGACCGGCTACACGATGATGCTGGACCTCGGCGCGAACGTCGACTGCGAACCGCAGCATCTGCTGCAGTTCGCGGAGATGGGACATGCGCTCGTGGCCGCGCTCGAAGGCAAGGAGCGCCCGACGATCGGCCTCTTGAACATCGGCGAAGAGGTCATCAAAGGCAACGAGACGATCAAGCGCGCAGGCGAGCTGCTGCGCGCCAGCACGCTCAACTTCCGCGGCAACGTGGAAGGCAACGACATCTACAAGGGCACCGTCGACGTGATCGTGTGCGACGGCTTCGTCGGCAACGTCGCGCTGAAGACGTCCGAAGGGCTCGCGCAGATGCTGTCGGACATCATCCGCGAGGAGTTCGGCCGTTCGCTGATGTCGAAGCTGATGGCGCTGCTCGCGCTGCCCGTGCTGATGCGTTTCAAGAAGCGCGTCGACCACCGCCAGTACAACGGCGCGGCGCTGCTGGGGCTGAAGAGCCTCGTGATCAAGAGCCACGGTTCGGCCGACGCCTACGCGTTTGAGTGGGCGATCAAACGCGGGTATGATGCCGTCAAAAACGGGGTGCTGGAGCGCCTCGCGCGCGCGATGGCGGATAATTCAGTGTCGCTCGGCGATGGCGAACACAACGCGGGCGGCTCGGGCCATGCAAGCCCGGCCCCAGGCCATCACGCCGAACCTTCCGCTGCGCAATCCTCTAAAGCATAAATGGCCCAATCGACTCTCTATTCCCGCGTGCTCGGCACGGGCAGCTATCTGCCGCCCGACCGCGTCACGAACCAGCAGTTGACCGATCGTCTCGCGAAGGAAGGCATCGAGACCAGCGATGAATGGATCGTGGCGCGCACGGGCATCCATGCGCGCCATTTCGCCGCACCGGACGTCACGACGAGCGATCTCGCGCTCGAGGCGTCGCGTCGTGCGATCGAGGCGGCCGGTGTCGATCCGCAGTCGATCGACCTGATTATCGTCGCGACTTCGACCCCCGATTTCGTGTTCCCGAGCACAGCGTGCCTGCTGCAGAACAAGCTCGGCATCAAGAACGGCGGCGCGGCGTTCGACGTGCAGGCCGTGTGTTCGGGCTTCGCGTACGCGATGGCGACGGCCGACAGCTTCATCCGCAGCGGCCAGCACCGTACGGCGCTGATCGTCGGTGCGGAGACGTTCTCGCGCATTCTCGACTTCAAGGACCGCACGACCTGCGTGCTGTTCGGCGACGGCGCGGGCGCGGTGATCCTGTCCGCATCGGAAGAGCCGGGCGTGCTCGGCAGCGCGCTGCACGCGGACGGCAGCTACTCGAACATCCTGTGCACGCCGGGCAACGTCAATCGCGGCGTGATCGACGGCAGCGCGTTCCTGCACATGGACGGGCAGGCCGTGTTCAAGCTCGCGGTCAACGTGCTCGAAAAGGTCGCGATCGAAGCGCTCGCGAAGGCGAATCTCGCGCCCGAGCAAATCGACTGGCTGATTCCGCACCAGGCCAACATCCGCATCATGACCAGCACCTGCCGCAAGCTCGGCCTGCCGCAGGAGCGCATGGTCGTGACGGTCGACCAGCACGGCAACACGTCGGCCGCGTCGATTCCGCTGGCGCTCGACGCCGCGGTGCGCGACGGCCGCATCCAGCGCGGCCAGCACGTGCTGATCGAAGGCGTCGGCGGCGGCTTCACCTGGGGCGCGTCGGTCTTCCGTTTCTGATCCGCGGCGCGCGATTTGCCGCGCGCGGATCCCGTCGGCGCGCCGCGCGTGCGCGCCGTCCGCATCGATTCAATTGGGGACGATATGAAATTTGCATTCGTTTTTCCGGGGCAGGGCTCGCAGGCGATCGGCATGCTCAACGCATTCGCCGATCTGGCCGTCGTGCGCGAGACGCTCCAGGAAGCGTCCGATGTGCTCAACCAGGATCTCGGCAAGCTGATCGCCGAAGGTCCGGCCGAAGAGCTGAATCTGACCACCAACACGCAGCCCGTGATGCTGACCGCCGCGTACGCGTGCTATCGCGCGTGGCAGCAGGCAGGCGGCCCGGCGCCGTCGATCGTCGCCGGCCACAGCCTCGGTGAGTACACGGCGCTCGTCGCGGCCGGCGCGATTGCATTCAAGGACGCGGTGCCGCTCGTGCGCTTCCGTGCGCAGGCGATGCAGACGGCCGTGCCGGTCGGCCAGGGCGGCATGGCCGCGATCCTGGGCCTCGACGACGACACGGTGCGTGCGGTGTGCGCCGAGGCCGCGGAAGCGGGCGTCGTCGAAGCGGTGAACTTCAATGCGCCCGCGCAAGTCGTGATCGCAGGCAGCAAGGCCGCGGTCGAGAAGGCGTGCGAGATCGCGAAGGCGAAGGGCGCGAAGCGCGCGCTGCCGCTGCCGGTGTCGGCGCCGTTCCATTCGTCGCTGCTCAAGCCGGCGTCGGACCAGCTGCGCGACTACCTTGCGAACGTCGACGTGAAGGCGCCGCAGATTCCGGTCGTCAACAACATCGACGTCGCCGTGCTCAGCGATCCGGCCGCGATCAAGGATGCGCTGGTGCGCCAGGCCGCGGGGCCGGTGCGCTGGGTCGAGTGCGTGCGTCACATCGCGGGCACGGGCGTCACGCACGTGATCGAATGCGGTCCGGGCAAGGTGCTCGCCGGCCTGACGAAGCGCATCGACGGCAACCTGACGGGCGCGTCGGTGTTCGATCCGGCTTCGCTCGACGAAGCGCTCAAGCTCGCGACCGCCTGACGCGGCGCCTTTTCCCAAGCAACGGATATTCGATTCATGGACAAGACTCTCGATAAACAGGTTGCGATCGTGACCGGCGCGTCGCGCGGCATCGGCCGTGCGATTGCACTCGAACTCGCGCGCCTGGGCGCGACGGTGATCGGCACGGCGACGAGCGAATCGGGCGCCGCCGCGATCACCGCGGCGTTCGCGGAAGCGGGCGTCACGGGCCGCGGCGCGGTGCTGAACGTCAACGACGCGGCCGCCGCCGAGGCGCTGATCGATGCGACCGTGAAGGAATTCGGCGCGCTGAACGTGCTCGTCAACAACGCGGGCATCACGCAGGACCAACTCGCGATGCGGATGAAGGACGAGGACTGGGACGCGGTGATCGACACCAACCTGAAGTCGGTGTTCCGCCTGTCGCGCGCGGTGCTGCGCCCGATGATGAAGGCGCGCGGCGGCCGTATCATCAACATCACGTCGGTGGTCGGCTCGGCCGGCAATCCGGGTCAGGTCAACTACGCGGCCGCGAAGGCCGGCGTCGCGGGCATGACGCGCGCGCTCGCGCGCGAAATCGGCAGCCGCGGCATCACGGTGAACTGCGTGGCGCCGGGCTTCATCGACACCGACATGACGAAGACGCTGCCGGAAGAACAGCAGGCCGCGCTCAAGACCCAGATTCCGCTCGGCCGACTCGGCAGCCCGGAGGACATCGCCCATGCCGTCGCGTTCCTCGCATCGCCGCAGGCCGGTTACATCACCGGCACGACGCTGCACGTGAATGGCGGCATGTACATGTCGTAACGGTTTTCGTTTACCATCCGCGCCGTATCCCGTTTTTCAGGCGGACCGGCGCTTGATCGACCATCAAGCCAACGCGCGTTTTGGCGTCAGCAAACCTGATAAAATGCGCGCACTTGTAAATCTGAACTTTCCCTCGGAGGGGTAATGGACAACATCGAACAACGTGTCAAGAAGATCGTCGCTGAACAACTGGGCGTCGCGGAAGCCGAGATCAAGAACGAGGCTTCGTTCGTGAACGACCTGGGCGCGGACTCGCTCGACACGGTCGAACTGGTGATGGCGCTCGAAGACGAGTTCGGCATGGAAATCCCGGACGAAGAAGCAGAGAAGATCACGACCGTTCAGCAAGCGATCGACTACGCTCGCGCAAACGTCAAGGCGTAAGCGCCTTTCGCGCTTGTCCGCCACGTCGCCGCGATCTTCGCGATTGACGCGCCATCCTGCCGGCTTCGCGCCGGACGGACTAACAGCCACAGGGCTCGCAGGGCTGGTTCCTGTGGCCACTGTGGCTTTTGTTTTTGTCATCCAATAATGGAAAAGAGGTTACCGTGAGCCGCCGTCGTGTTGTCGTTACAGGCCTGGGGCTGATTTCGCCTGTTGGCAATAATGTTGCCGACGGCTGGGCCAATCTCGTCGCCGGCAAGTCCGGTATCGCCACCGTCACGAAGTTCGATGCGTCGAACCTCGCCTGCCATTTCGCGGGCGAAGTGAAGGGTTTCAGCGCCGAGGAGTACATCCCGGCGAAGGAAGCCCGGAACATGGATACGTTCATCCATTACGGCATCGCCGCCGGCGTCCAGGCCATGCGGGACAGCGGGCTGGAAGTGACCGAAGCCAACGCGGAACGCATCGGCGTGCTGGTGGGTTCCGGCATCGGCGGCCTGCCGATGATCGAAGATACGCACCAGACCTACGTCGATCGCGGCGCACGCCGGATTTCGCCGTTCTTCGTGCCGGGTTCGATCATCAACATGATCTCGGGTCACCTGAGCATCATGTTCGGCCTGAAGGGCCCGAACCTCGCGGCCGTGACGGCCTGCACGACCGGCCTGCACAGCATCGGCCTCGCCGCGCGCCTGATCCAGGCCGGCGACGCCGACGTGATGGTCGCGGGCGGCGCCGAATCGACGGTGTCGCCGCTCGGCATCGGCGGCTTCGCGGCGGCGCGCGCGCTGTCGACCCGCAACGACGATCCGGCCACCGCGTCGCGTCCGTGGGACAAGGACCGCGACGGCTTCGTGCTGGGCGAGGGCTCCGGCGTGATGGTGCTCGAAGAGTACGAGGCGGCGAAGGCGCGCGGCGCGAAGATCTACGCGGAAGTCTCGGGCTTCGGCATGACGGGCGATGCGTACCACATGACCGCGCCGAACATGGACGGCCCGCGCCGCTGCATGGTCGCGGCGCTGCGCGACGCCGGCGTGAACCCGGATGAAGTTCAGTACCTGAACGCGCACGGCACGTCGACGCCGCTGGGCGACAAGAACGAGTCGGACGCGGTGAAGGCGGCCTTCGGCGAGCACGCGTACAAGATGGTGGTCAACTCGACGAAGTCGATGACGGGTCACCTGCTGGGTGGCGCGGGCGGCCTCGAATCGGTGTTCACGGTGCTGGCGCTGCACAACAACGTGTCGCCGCCGACCATCAACATCTTCAACCAGGACCCCGAGTGCGATCTCGATTACTGCGCGAACACCGCGCGTGACATGAAGATCGACGTGGCCGTGAAGAACAACTTCGGCTTCGGCGGTACCAACGGCACGCTGGTGTTCAAGCGCGTCTGACGCTGAATCGCTTGACGAGTCCATTCGATGCTCCGGCCGGGCGTCCGCAGCGCTTTGCGTTGCGGGCCTCGGCCGTGTCGTATTTCGTGCTGGCCGCGTTCGTCGCGTCGGCTGCCGCCTCGGCGTACCTGTTCTGGGCGCCGCGCGCGGGCGCTGCCGCCGGCGCGGGCGTGTCGGCCGTGACGGCTGCACTGCTGGCCGTATGCGCGGTGCGGGCTTGCGCCCGCCGGCTGCCGGCCGAGTTGCGGATCGATGCGTTCGGGGAGATCGCGGCGTTTGGCCGCACCGGGCGCTTGCTGGCCCGCGGCCGCGTGACGGGCCACGCGCACTGGAGCAGCCTGCTGCTGGTGCTGTCGGTCGGGCAGGGCGCCCGGCGCGCCCGGCCGCTGCTGATTCCGGCCGACGCGCTCGATGCCGCGTCGTTCAGCGCGCTGTCGGTGCTGGCGAGAACGGCCGGGGCGGCGGGGCGTGCATGACGACGGCATGGTTACCGACCGTAACCAGCGGCCGGCGCCGGAACGCTACAATAACGCTCCGCGTTGCATCCCTAGTTAACGGATTTGTCAGGTGAGTGAAAAAGAAATCGATCAGGCTCTGGTCGAGCGCGTACAGAAGGGCGACAAGGCGGCGTTCGAACTCCTGGTCTCCAAATACCACCGCAAGATCATTCGGCTGATCTCGCGCCTCGTGCGGGATCCCGCCGAGGTCGAGGATGTGGCCCAGGACGCGTTCATCAAGGCGTATCGTGCGCTGCCGCAATTTCGCGGCGAATCGGCGTTCTATACGTGGTTGTACCGAATTGCCGTCAACACGGCGAAGAACTACCTTGCGACGCAAGGCCGCCGGGCGCCGACCTCCACCGAGGCCGATGCGGAGGAAGCGGAAACTTTCTCCGACGCAGACCAACTAAGGGATATCAACACGCCTGAGTCGATGTTGATGAGCAAGCAGATTGCCGAGACGGTCAACGCTGCGATGGCTCTGCTGCCCGAGGAACTGCGTCAGGCAATCACGCTGCGCGAGATCGAGGGCCTGAGCTACGAAGAGATCGCGGAAATGATGGGCTGTCCGATCGGGACGGTCCGCTCGCGGATCTTCCGTGCGCGCGAAGCAATCGCTGCCAAATTGCGTCCGCTGCTCGATACGCCCGAAGGCAAGCGCTGGTAAGCGCGACGGGCGGAGCGACGCGGGTCGGGGTCTAGTTACGGATAGAGTCGTGAAGTCACGACGGGGTGTGCAAGATGGGGAGCATCATGGGGTCGGTCAATACGCAATCGCAGGCGTGCTCGCGCGGCGAGCGCCTTTCCGCGCTGGTCGACGGCGAAATGTTCGATGGCCCGGATCACGGGCAGTTTCTGGCTGAGCTCGACCGCGCGGATCGCGCTGCGTGGGCCCATTACCACCTGATCGGCGATGCGCTGCGCTCGGACGAACTCGCGCTGCCGCCCGCGCTGAGCGTCGCGTTCACCGCGCGCATGTCGGCCGCGCTCGAGAGCGAGCCGCACCTGCTGGCGCCGGCGGCCGCGCCGGTCGCGCGCAAGCTGCTGTCGCTGCGCCGCCGTGTCGTGCCCGCGTTCGCGGTGGCCGCCGCGGCCGCCACGCTGACGTGGATCGTCGTCCCGCAGATGCAGACGGCCGGTGCGCCGGGCGCCGTCCAGGTCGCCTCGGCAGGCGCGCCGCAAAACGGCAACCTGCAGCGCGTGACGGTTGCGCAGGCATCGGCTCAGCCGGGCCTGCAGGACGTCAACATCATTCGCGACGCCAGCCTCGACCAATACCTTGAAGCGCACCAGCAATTCGCGCAGCAGCCCGTCGTCACGGGTTCGATGCCGCTGATCCGCGCTGCCGTGACCACCACGCCAGGCCAATAAACCCGATGCGGACATTGCAGTTGAATCACGCCATCTCCGGATGGAAGCGGCTGCCGGCCCTCCTGCTTTGCGCAGCCGCCCTGTTGTCCGTTCAATCCCTTCCCGCCAGCGCCCAGCAACCGGACGATCCCCTCGCCACCCGCAAGGGCGCCGCGGACTGGCTCGACCGCGTCCAGCAGGCGGCGCAGCAGCAGAGCTACGAAGGGACGTTCGTCTACCAGCGCGGCGGGTACGTACAGTCGTCGCGCATCGCGCACGTCGCGTCCCGCGACGGCGAGTTCGAGCGGATCGAGACGCTCGACGGCAAGCCGCGCAAGCTGCTGCGGCATAACGACGAGCTGGTCACGTTCGTACCCGAGCGCAAGCTGTGCGTGGTCGAGCGTCGCCAGACGCGCGATTCCTTTCCGGCGCTGCTCGGCGCGAGCGGCGAGCACGTGATGTCCGTCTACGATGCGAAGCCGCTCGGCAAGGACCGCGTGGCCGGGATCGACGCGCAGGTCGTCGAGCTCGTGCCGAAGGATGCGTACCGTTTCACGTACAAGCTATGGGCCGACGCCCGCACCGGGCTGCTGCTGCGTTCGCAGACGCTCGACGCGAACGATCACGTGCTCGAGCAGATCGCGTTCTCGCAATTGCAGACGGGCGGCGCAAGCGGCGACAAGGCCGCGATTGCCGCCGGCATGCGCAACCTGAACGGCTGGACGGTCGTGCGCCCGCCGGTCGCGACGGTCGACATGGAAGCGCAGGGCTGGCAGCTCGCGCCGAGTGTGGCCGGCTTCCAGAAGATTCGTGAAGTGCGCCGGCCGATGGCCGCGCGCGATGCGGGCGATCCGCCGATCCCGGTCGATCAGGCCGTTTTCACCGACGGCCTCGCGACGGTCTCGGTCTTCATCGAGCCGGCCGAGAAAAATACGCGCAAGGAAGGCGCGGGCAGCACCGGTGCGACGCACGTTCTCGTGAAGCGTCGCGGCGACTACTGGGTCACCGTGCTCGGCGAAGTGCCGCCGGCAACGTTGCAGCAGTTCGCGTCTGCCATAGAATACAAGGCTTCCAAGTAACGCTACGGCTTCCGACATGACGAAACTCACGCTGCGCAAAGTGCTCGCGGCGGCGGCGCTGTGTGCCTGCCTGCCGCTCGTCCCGCAAACCGCGGTCGCTGTCACGCCTCCCGCTGCCAGCCTGCCCGATTTCGCCGACCTCGTCGAAAAGGTGGGCCCCGCGGTCGTGAACATCCGGACTACCGCGAACGTGCCGGTACCCGGCCCGCGCGGCGTGCTCCCGCCTGGCTTCGACAACGGCGACATGTCGGAATTCTTCCGGCGCTTCTTCGGCATTCCGCTGCCGCAGGCGCCCGGCAACGGCGGCAACCCGAAGAACGCGCCGACGCCGGACAATCCGCCCGACACCGAGCAGAACCGCGGCGTCGGCTCGGGCTTCATCGTGTCGGCCGACGGGTACGTGATGACCAATGCGCACGTCGTCGATGACGCGGACACCATCTACGTGACGCTGACCGACAAGCGCGAATTCAAGGCGAAGCTGATCGGCGTCGACGATCGCACGGACGTCGCGGTCGTCAAGATCCAGGCGTCGAACCTGCCGGTCGTCGCGATCGGCGATTCGAACAAGGTGCGCGTCGGCGAGTGGGTCGTCGCGATCGGTTCGCCGTTCGGCCTCGACAACACGGTCACGGCCGGCATCGTCAGCTCGAAGAGCCGCAACACGGGCGACTACCTGCCGTTCATCCAGACCGACGTCGCGGTGAACCCCGGCAACTCGGGCGGGCCGCTGATCAACATGCAGGGCGAGGTGATCGGCATCAACTCGCAGATCTACAGCCGCACCGGCGGCTTCATGGGCATTTCGTTCGCGATTCCGATCGACGAGGCGATGCGCGTGGCCGACCAGCTGAAGGCGACGGGCAAGGTCACGCGCGGCCGGATCGCGGTGGCGATCGGCGAGGTGACGAAGGACGTGGCCGATTCGATCGGGCTGCCGAAGGCCGAAGGCGCGCTCGTCAGCAGCGTCGAGCCGGGCGGCCCGGCCGACAAGGCGGGCATCCAGCCGGGCGACATCATCCTGAAGTTCAACGGCCGTCCGGTCGATGCGGCGTCCGATCTGCCGCGCATGGTCGGCGACACGAAGCCTGGCACGAAGGCGACGGTCAGCGTGTGGCGCAAGGGTCAGGCACGCGATCTGCCGATCACGATCGCCGAGACGCCGGCCGAGTCGACGGCGAAGGCCGAGCAGCGCAAGAACGCGCCGCAGAAGCCGCGCCAGAGCAATTCGCTCGGCCTGACGGTCAGCGACCTGACGGCGGAGCAGATGAAGACGCTGAAGCTGAAGAACGGTGTGCAGATCGACGGCGTGGACGGCCCGGCCGCCCGGGCGGGCCTGCAGCGCGGCGACATCGTGCTGCGCGTCGGCGACACCGACATCACGAGCGCGAAGCAGTTCGCCGACGTGACCGCGCAGCTCGATCCGCAGAAGGCGGTCGCGGTGCTCGTGCGGCGCGGCGACAACACGCAGTTCGTGCCCGTGCGGCCGCGCCAGAAGTAACGCGCCGATGTTCACGCTCTACGGCCGCGGCTGGTGCCACCTGTGCGACGACATGCGCGACGCACTGGCGCCGGTGGCGGCCGAATTCGGCGTCGCGGTCGACTACGTCGACATCGATACCGATGCGGCGCTCATCGCGCGTTACGACGAGGACGTGCCGGTGCTGCTGCTGGACGGCGCGGAAGTGTGCCGCCACCGGTTCGACGACGCGCGGGTGCGCGACGCGCTGGCGGCCCGGCGCGATGCTGGCACGCCGCCGGCCGGCGCCGCATTGCATGGGGCTTGATCCGGCGGGCGGCCCTGCCGGCGCCCCGCGTGGCGGGCCGTCCGAAATCCCGCCCGGCGTAAGCCTTTTCGGCTAAAATAAGCCGTTTTTTCACCGACTTACACAAGGCGTGCTCCGCAGTCGTCGAGCGCGCCTTTTTCGCTTGATCGGCACTGAATGGATCATATTCGCAATTTCTCGATCATCGCGCACATCGACCACGGCAAGTCGACGCTCGCGGATCGCATCATCCAGGTATGCGGCGGCCTCGCCGACCGTGAAATGGAAGCGCAGGTGCTCGACTCGATGGACATCGAGCGCGAGCGCGGCATCACGATCAAGGCGCAGACGGCTGCACTGTCGTATCGCGCCCGCGACGGCAAGGTCTACAACCTGAACCTGATCGACACGCCGGGGCACGTCGACTTCTCGTACGAGGTCAGCCGTTCGCTGTCCGCGTGCGAAGGCGCGCTGCTCGTGGTCGACGCGAGCCAGGGCGTCGAGGCGCAGACGGTCGCGAACTGCTACACGGCGATCGAGCTCGGCGTCGAGGTCGTGCCCGTGCTGAACAAGATCGACCTGCCGGCCGCGAACCCCGAGAACGCGATCGAGGAGATCGAGGACGTGATCGGCATCGACGCGACCGACGCGACGCGCTGCAGCGCGAAGACGGGCCTCGGTGTCGAGGACGTGCTCGAGGCGCTGATCGCGAAGGTGCCGCCGCCGAAGGGCGATCCGGCCGCGCCGCTGCAGGCGCTGATCATCGATTCGTGGTTCGACAACTACGTCGGCGTCGTGATGCTCGTGCGCATCGTCAACGGCACGCTGCGCCCGAAGGACAAGATCAAGATGATGGCGACCGGCGCGCAGTATCCGGTCGAGCACGTCGGCGTCTTCACGCCGAAGTCGCGCAATCTCGAATCGCTGTCGGCCGGGCAGGTGGGCTTCATCATCGCCGGCATCAAGGAACTGACGGCCGCGAAGGTCGGCGATACCGTCACGCACGCGTCCAAGGCCGCCGCCGAGCCGCTGCCGGGCTTCAAGGAAGTGAAGCCGCAGGTGTTCGCGGGGCTGTATCCGGTCGAGGCGAACCAGTACGATGCGCTGCGCGAATCGCTCGAGAAGCTGAAGCTGAACGACGCATCGCTGCAGTACGAGCCGGAAGTGTCGCAGGCGCTCGGCTTCGGTTTCCGCTGCGGCTTCCTCGGGCTGCTGCACATGGAAATCGTGCAGGAGCGGCTCGAGCGCGAATTCGACATGGATCTCATCACGACCGCGCCGACGGTCGTCTACGAGGTCGTGCAGAGCGACGGCTCGACGATCATGGTCGAGAATCCGGCGAAGATGCCGGAGCCCGGCCGTATCGCCGAAGTCCGCGAGCCGATCGTCACCGTGAATCTCTACATGCCGCAGGATTACGTCGGCTCGGTGATCACGCTGTGCGAGCAGAAGCGCGGCTCGCAGATCAACATGCAGTATCACGGCCGCCAGGTGCAACTCACGTACGAGATCCCGATGGCCGAGATCGTGCTCGACTTCTTCGATCGCCTGAAGTCGGTGTCGCGCGGCTATGCGTCGATGGACTACGAGTTCAAGGAATACCGTTCGTCGGACGTCGTGAAGGTCGACATGCTGATCAACGGCGACAAGGTCGATGCGCTGTCGATCATCGTGCACCGGTCGCAGTCGCAATACCGCGGCCGCGAAGTCGCCGCGAAGATGCGCGAGATCATTCCGCGCCAGATGTACGACGTGGCGATCCAGGCCGCGATCGGCGCGCACATCGTCGCGCGCGAGAACATCAAGGCGCTGCGCAAGAACGTGCTCGCGAAGTGCTACGGCGGCGACATCACGCGGAAGAAGAAACTGCTCGAGAAGCAGAAAGAAGGTAAGAAACGCATGAAGCAGGTGGGTTCGGTCGAGATCCCGCAGGAGGCGTTCCTCGCGATCTTGCGCGTCGAAGACAAATAACAGGACTGATCCTTTTATGAATTTTGCGCTGATTCTTTTTGTGCTCGTCGTCGTGACGGGCGTAGCGTGGGTGCTGGACAAACTGGTGTTCCTGCCGCGGCGTCGCAAGGCGGCCGATTCGGCGATCGAGGAGTTCGATCGCCAGCAGTCGCGCATCGACAAGCGTTTCGCGGACGAAAACGCGGCGCAGACGCGCTCGAAGCTGCGTGACGAAAAGCTGCGTCAGCCGTGGTGGCTCGAGTACACGGCGAGTTTCTTTCCGGTGATCCTGGCCGTGTTCGTCGTGCGTTCGTTCGTCGTCGAGCCGTTCAAGATTCCGTCGGGGTCGATGGTGCCGACGCTGCTCGTCGGCGACTTCATCCTCGTCAACAAGTTCGAGTACGGGCTGCGCCTGCCGGTCACCAACACGAAGATCACGCAGGGCAGCCCGCTGTCGCGCGGCGACGTCGTCGTGTTCCGCTATCCGAAGGACGAATCGGTCGACTACATCAAGCGTGTGATCGGCCTGCCGGGCGATACGGTCGCGTATCAGGACAAGCAGTTGACGATCAACGGCCAGCCGGTGCCCGAAGCGCCGCTGCCCGATTACTTCGACGACGAGCGCCAGAATTACGCGAAGCAGTTCGAGGAAACGATCGGCAACAAGAAGAACGCGATCCTCAACAACCCGGCCGTGCCGCCGTTCGTGATGGGCGCATACGACTATCCGTATCGCGACAACTGCACGTACAACAGCCGCGGCGTGATCTGCAAGGTGCCGCCCGGTCACTACTTCATGATGGGCGACAACCGCGACAACAGCGCGGACAGCCGCTACTGGGGTTTCGTGCCGGACCGGAACATCGTCGGCCGCGCGTTCTTCATCTGGATGAACTTCAGCGACCTGAAGCGCATCGGTTCCTTCAACTGATGCATTGATTCACACGCACTACGCGACGCACGGGCCGCGTCGCGTATTGCCGAACTACTTTAAGAACCGGCGGTAACACCGCCTCGTCACGCCTTTTCGTGTCCGGCCGTGCCGTTTCGGCCCGACCGGGCGCCCGCGTTATACTCCTGCACATGCCCCTATCCCAGTTGGAAAGCCGGCTGCGCTACGAATTTCGCAATGCGGAATTGTTGCGCCAGGCTTTGACCCATCGCAGTCACAGTGCCACGCACAACGAACGGCTCGAGTTTCTCGGCGATTCCGTTCTGAATTGCGCGGTGGCCGCCCTTTTGTTCCAGCGCTTCGGCAAGCTGGACGAAGGCGACCTGTCGCGCGTACGCGCCAACCTCGTCAAACAGCAGTCGCTGTATGAAATTGCTCAGGCCCTCAATATCTCGGACGGCCTGCGGCTGGGCGAGGGCGAGCTGCGCAGCGGCGGTTTCCGCCGCCCGTCGATCCTCGCGGACGCATTCGAAGCCATCATCGGGGCCGTGTTCCTCGATGGCGGCTTCGAAGCCGCCCAAGGGGTCATCAAGCGCCTCTATATCCCGATTCTCGACCACATCGATCCGCGCACCCTCGGCAAGGACGCGAAGACGCTGCTGCAGGAATATCTGCAGGGGCACAAGATCGCGCTGCCGACCTATACGGTCGTCGCGACGCATGGTGCGGCGCACAATCAGCAGTTCGAGGTCGAATGCACGGTGCCGAAGCTGGACGTGAAGGTATCGGGCTCCGGCGCGAGCCGGCGTGCGGCCGAGCAGGCCGCCGCGAAGAAGGCGCTCGACGAGGTGATGGCGGCCGCGCCGATGCTGGCCGCGAAGCCGAAGCGCTCGAAAAACGCGCGCGGGTCGAAGCATGTCGAACCCGAGATCGTGCCGGGCGTGAAGGGCGTGCAGGAAGCGCTCGACCTGCGCTCGCCCGAGCGGAAGGAGCGTGCGGCGGCGCGCGAGGCGAGGGCGGGCGGCGCGGTGCCGGCCGTAACGGCTGCGACGGCTGGCACCGAACCGGCCGTCGCGCCGATGGCCGCGATTCGCGCGGCGCATGTCGAGCCGGCGGCGGACAAGGGCGAACGGGCGGTGAAGCCGGCGGCTGACAAAGTTGCCGACAAACCGGCCGAGCGGCCCGACAAGGCCGCGGAAAAGCCCGCCGAGGCCGCGCCTCGCGCAGCCGACAAGCCGGCCGGCCACGCAGCCGATCCGGCATCGTCGCCGGCCGACAAGCCTTCTGCGGGAGGCGACTCCGCCGCGCGCACGCCGGCGCGCGCACGCGATGCCGCGGCGCCCGACGCCGAGACGCCACCCGGCGGCGCGAGCCTTGCTGCCGCGCAGGCGCGCGTGGCCGATGCCGACCACTGAATTGCCCATCGATCGTGCCGCGCGCCGCGCGGCCGTTTCCGAACCTGTCTCCCAAACGATATGAACACTCCCGCTCCTACCGGTTTCCGTTGCGGCATGATCGCGATCGTGGGCCGCCCGAACGTCGGCAAGTCGACGTTGATGAACGCACTCGTCGGCCAGAAGATCAGCATTACGTCGCGCAAGGCGCAGACGACCCGCCACCGCATCACCGGCATCAACACGTTCGACGACGCGCAATTCGTGTTCGTCGACACGCCCGGCTTCCAGACCCGTCACAGCACCGCGCTGAACCGTTCGCTGAACCGCGCGGTCACGTCGACGCTGACGTCGGTCGACGTGATCCTGTTCGTGATCGAGGCCGGCCGCTTCGGGCCCGACGACCAGAAAGTGCTCGACCTGATCCCGCCCGGCATGCCGACGCTGCTGATCGCGAACAAGATCGACCGCGTGAACGACAAGGCCACGCTGTTCCCGTTCATGCAGAAGGTGAGCGAGCTGCGCGAATTCACCGAGCTCGTGCCGCTGTCGGCGCAGAAGCCGGAAGACATCAAGCGCCTGCTGGACACGATCAAGCCGTACCTGCCGGAAGGCGAGCCGATCTATGGCGAGGACGAGCTGACCGACCGCAGCTCGCGCTTCCTCGCGGCCGAAATCCTGCGCGAGAAGGTGTTCCGCTGGACCGGCGACGAGCTGCCGTACACGAGCACCGTGTTGATCGACAAGTTCGAGGAGGAGGGCCGCCTGAAGCGCATCTTCGCGACGATCCTCGTCGAGCGAGATTCGCACAAGGCGATGGTGATCGGCAAGAAGGGCGAGAAGCTCAAGCAGATCAGCACCGAGGCGCGGATGGACATGGAAAAGCTGTTCGACGGCCCCGTGTACCTCGAGACCTTCGTGAAGGTGAAGAGCGGCTGGGCCGACAACGAGGCGGGGCTGCGTGCCTATGGGTACGAATGACGCGCTGACGTCGACCGAAGACGCGGTGACGGCCGGCGCGAACGACGCGCCGCTGCCGGCACCGCCCGAACCGCCGCGCAAGGCGCGGCGCGCGACGTCTCGCACGTCCGATTTCCGCGTCGCCGAGCAGCCGGCGTTCGTGCTGCACAGCTATCCGTATCGGGAAACGAGCCTGATCGTCGACGTGCTGACGCGCGATCACGGCCGGCTCGCGCTCGTCGCGAAGGGCGCGAAACGCCCGCACTCCGCGTTGCGCGGCGTATTGCAGACCTTCCAGCCGCTGCTGCTGTCGTGGTCGGGCAAATCCGAGGTACGCACGCTGACGGGCGCCGAATGGGTCGGCGGGATGCTGCCGCTCGGCGGCGACGGGCTGTTGTGCGGTTTCTACGCGAACGAGCTGCTCGTCAAATTCTGCGCGCGCGAGGATCCCCAGCCGCCGCTGTTCAATCATTACGTGCTGACGCTCACGCGGCTCGCGCACGGCGAGCCCGCCGTGCAGGTGCTGCGCTCGTTCGAGCGCGTGCTGCTGCGCGAGACCGGCTATGCGATGGCGCTGAATCGCACGGTCGCCCGCCGTGCGGTCGAACCGGACCGGCGCTACGTGTTCGACCCCGAGCGCGGCGTGCGCAACGCGGACGACGACGTGCCGTCGCACTGGCCGGTCATCACCGGGCAGACGTTGCTCGACATGGAGCAGGACGATTACCATCGAGCCCAGACGGTCGCGCAGAGCAAGACGCTGATGCGCTTCCTGCTGAACACCTATCTCGGCGGTACGCCGCTCGCCACGCGTCAGATCCTGATCGACCTGCAAAACCTATGAGCTTCTTCCTGACAACGCCCACCGCCATCGACCTTGGCGTGAACATCGACCACGTCGCGACGCTGCGCAATGCACGCGGCACGCGCTATCCCGATCCGATCCGCGCGGCGCTTGCCGCCGAAGAGGCGGGCGCGGACGCGATCACGCTGCACTTGCGCGAGGATCGCCGCCACATCGTCGACGCCGACGTGCGCGAGCTGCGCCCGCTGCTGAAGACGCGCATGAACCTCGAATGCGCGGTGACGGCCGAGATGCTCGACATCGCCTGCGAAGTGCGTCCGCACGATGCGTGCCTCGTGCCGGAGAAGCGCGCGGAACTGACGACCGAAGGCGGTCTCGACGTGGCCGGCCACTTCGAGGCCGTGCGGGCGGCGTGCAGGCAGCTTGCCGACGCGGGTGTGCGCGTGTCGCTGTTCATCGACCCGGACGACACGCAGATTCGCGCCGCCCACGAAGCAGGTGCGCCGGTGATCGAGCTGCATACGGGCCGCTACGCCGAAGCGCACGACGAAGCGCAGCAGCAGCGCGAATACGAGCGTATCGTCGCGGGCGTGCAGACCGGCGCGCAGCTGGGCCTGAAGGTCAATGCGGGCCATGGGCTGCACTACACGAACGTGCAGCAGATCGCCGCGATCGACGGCATCGTCGAGCTGAACATCGGCCACGCGATCGTCGCGCACGCGATCTTCGCGGGCTGGGACAACGCGGTGCGCGAGATGAAGGCGATCATGGTCGCCGCACGCGTCGCCGCGCTGCACGGCGGCGCGCGCTGACGATGCGAGGCTGCCGCGCCCCGCACGCCGTTCGCGACGCTCTTGACCCGGCCTCGCCGGGCCACCCCCGCGGAGACTGACATGGCGATCTACGGTATCGGTACCGACATCGCGCAAGTGAGCCGCGTCGCGGCCGTGCTCGAGCGCACGGGCGGCCGGTTTGCCGAGAAGGTGCTCGGCCCCGACGAGCTACGCGTGTTCCACGCCCGGCGCGCGCGCTCCGAGGCGCGCGGCATCGCGTTTCTCGCGACGCGCTTCTCCGCGAAGGAAGCGTTCTCGAAGGCGATCGGGCTCGGCATGCACTGGCCGATGACGTGGCGTGCACTGCAGACGCTCAATCATCCGAGCGGCGAGCCGTACGTGGTCGCATCGGGCGAGCTGGCCGACTGGCTGGCCGCGCGCGGCATCACGGCGCGCGTGACGGTCAGCGACGAACGCGACTACGCGGTGTCGTTCGTGATCGCCGAGACGGACGCTGAAACGGCCGCCGCGCGTGCCCCTGCACCTGTTTCCCGAACCTCCTCCTGACGGAATTCCCGATTCGTTGACGTCATCCACCGCCTAAAGGCGGTGGATTCCCACACCTGGCGATGCATGTCCGCATCGGAGAATGTTCAGCGCAGCGTTGGTATCTCGATCATGCACGACACCACAGCCACTGCAGGCCCACTCTCTTATTCTCAGTCCCGCGATACCTTTCGGCCGCGCCGTGCTGCCTTGCGACCCGCACGCCGAACAGGACTGGGTCGAACCGCTTTCGTCGACTTCCTCGAACGTAGCAGTCCGTTGAGCGACTTCACGCGGTAGCGGTAGACAAGGATCATGCAGGTGATCCTAACCCGTGGAAGAAGCTGCCTGTCAACAGCACCCCTTTCCTTCCCGCCATCAATGGCGGAGTTTCTCGGAGCAAATTCTGATGAAAACGACTCCCGGCCCGGTCATGCTCGACGTCGTCGGCACGGCCTTGTCGCGCGACGATGCGCGGCGCCTCGCGCATCCGAATACCGGCGGCGTGATCCTGTTCGCGCGGCACTTCCAGAATCGTGCGCAGCTGACCGCGCTGACCGACTCGATCCGCGCGGTGCGCGAAGACATCCTGATCGCCGTCGATCACGAAGGCGGGCGCGTGCAGCGGTTCCGTACCGACGGCTTTACCGTGCTGCCCGCCATGCGCCGCCTCGGCGAACTGTGGGATCGCGACGTGCTGCTCGCGACGAAGGTCGCGACTGCCGTCGGCTACATCCTGGCCGCCGAACTGCGCGCATGCGGGATCGACATGAGCTTCACGCCGGTGCTCGACCTCGACTACGGGCACTCGAAGGTGATCGGCGATCGGGCGTTCCATCGCGACCCGCGCGTCGTCACGCTGCTCGCGAAGAGCCTGAATCACGGGCTGTCGCTCGCGGGCATGGCGAACTGCGGCAAGCATTTCCCGGGGCACGGCTTCGCGGAAGCCGATTCGCACGTCGCGCTGCCGACCGACGACCGCACGCTCGACGCGATCCTCGAACAGGACGTCGCGCCGTACGACTGGCTCGGGCTGTCGCTGGCCGCGGTGATTCCGGCGCACGTGATCTACACGCAGGTCGACAAGCGGCCGGCCGGGTTCTCGCGCGTGTGGCTGCAGGACATCCTGCGCGGCAGGCTCGGCTTCACGGGCGCGATCTTCAGCGACGACCTGTCGATGGAGGCCGCCCGCGAAGGCGGCACGCTCACGCAAGCAGCCGACGCCGCGCTCGCCGCCGGTTGCGACATGGTGCTCGTCTGCAACCAGCCGGACGCGGCCGAGGTCGTGCTGAACGGACTGAAGGCGCGGGCCTCGGCCGAATCGGTGCGGCGCCTCAAGCGGATGCGCGCGCGCGGCAAGGCGCTCAAGTGGGACAAGCTGATCGCGCAACCCGAGTATCGGCAGGCGCGGGCGCTGTTGAACAGCGCGCTCGCGTAAGCGGGCAGGGATGGCGCGAGTCGCGCCGTTCCGGTCTCCCCGAACGAAAGGCCGCGCAGTCGCGCGGCTTTTTTACGTGTTGCGACAGCCCTGAGTCGGGCAGTCGCCGGAGCGGGCTTTGATGCAACTAACGGTAAAACTCGACCAGCGCCCGCATGCAGGGGCGCGTCCGCTCAGTTCACCTTCATCCGTTGCAGCTTGTTGTACAGCGTCTTCGGGCTGATGCCGAGCAGCGTCGCCGCGCGGTGGCGCGTACCGCCGACCGCGTCGAGCGTTGCCCGGATCAGCAGATCCTCGACGTCGGACAGCGGCGTGCCGACCTTGATCTGCACGCTGCTGCCGTTCAGTGCGGCGCCAGCAGAGAAGCTGGCCTCGCCGGCGCGCAGCGTCTCGATGAAGTCGCCTGATGCGTCGTACGCGAAGCGCACGCGTTCCCGCAACTCGCGCACGTTGCCCGGCCATTCGTAGGACAGGCATTCGCGCACGAAGCCCGGCGCCGCGCGCTTGTCGGTCGTGCTGCGGCCGGTCGCGCGCGCTTCGCGGTTCAGTTCGTCGATCTGCGCATCCGCGATCGCGAGTGCGTCGCCGTCGCGTTCGCGCAGCGGCGGCATCGTGATCGACGCCGCGTCGAGGCGCAGCCACAGATCCTCGCGCAGCGTGCCGTTCGCCACCGCTTCGCGCGCCGGGCGGCGCGTGGCCGCGATCAGCCGGAAATCGCTGGTGATCGAGCTCGTGCCGCCGATCCGCATGAAGTTCTGCGAATCGAGCGCGTGCAGCAGCGCTTCCTGCAGCACGAGCGGCAGTGCGGTGATTTCGTCGAGGAACAGCGTGCCGCCGCCGGCCTGTTCGAACAGGCCGGATTCGCGGCGCTCGGCGCCGTCGAACGCGCCGCGTTCGTGGCCGAACAGCACGCTGTCGAGCGAGGCGCCGTGCCGGCCGGCCTGTGCGAGCATGCGGCAGTCGAACGACACGAACGGCCCTTTGCGGCGCCGGCTCAGCTCGTGCAGCGTGCGCGCGGCCAGCTTCTTGCCGGTGCCGGCCTCGCCGGAGAACAGCACGGCCGTTTCGGTGTGGGCGTTGTGCTCGATCATGTCGTACACGTGCTGCATCGCGTCGCTGCGGCCGACCAGCGCGCCGAAGCGGCCGAGATGGCGCAGCGACGCACGCAGCGACTGTACTTCGTCGATCAGCTCGTACGGGCGGGGAATCCGCGCGAGCAGGCTGCGCAGGCGCGGAATGTTGATCGGCTTGAGCAGGTAGTCCCAGATGCCGTGGCGCAAGCCCTCGATGGCGCTCTCGACCGTCGCGTTGCCCGTCAGCACGATCACCGGCAGCGAGCCGTTCGGCTGTTGCTGCGGCAGGTGCTGGAGCAGGTCGAACCCGCTGCCGTCCGGCAGGTTCAGGTCGACGAGCACGACGTCGGGAATCGAGCGGCCGAGCGCCGTGCGCGCTTCGGCGAGCGACGTGGCCGTGTCGACCGAGAAGCCGTCCGCGGCGAGCAGCGCGGTGAGGCCTGACAGGCTGTTGGGATCGTCTTCGACAATCAGGGCGTGTGGCATGGTGGACGCGAGTCGAGTCAAGAGAGGCGGGCTGTCGGCCAGCGGACCGCAGCCGCATGTCGGATTAAAGATTGATTTTATGCCCCGCCGAACGCGTCACGCGCATTATTTCTCCGGCGCTATAAAACAGTTACCGATGATACAAATTGAATATCTTTACCGGTGGCTTTTGTGCTGCGCATGGTTGCTGCCTGCGGCAGCTGTTGGCGCCAGACAAACAAAAAGCGCCCCGAAGGGCGCTTTGTTCGACGCGGATATCGCTGGCGCTTATGCGCGGCTGCGGTATTCGTTCGTGCGCGTATCGATTTCGATCTTGTCGCCGGTGTTGCAGAACAGCGGCACTTGCAGTTCGAAGCCGGTCGCGAGCTTCGCGTTCTTCAGCACCTTGCCCGACGACGTGTCGCCCTTGACGGCCGGTTCCGTGTAGGTGATTTCGCGAACGAGGATCGTCGGCAGTTCGACCGAGATCGCCTTCTCGTTGTAGAACACGACTTCGCAAGCCATGCCGTCTTCGAGGTAGTTCAGCGCTTCGCCCATCATTTCGGCTTCGACTTCGTACTGGTTGTAGTCGGCGTCCATGAACACGTACATCGGGTCGGCGAAGTACGAGTACGTCACTTCCTTGCGGTCGAGCACGACGACGTCGAACTTGTCGTCGGCCTTGTAGACCGATTCCTGGCCCGCGTTCGTCAGCAGGTTCTTCATCTTCATCTTGACGACGGCGGCGTTACGGCCCGACTTGTTGTATTCCGTCTTTGCGATGACCCAGGCATCGTTGCCGATCTGCACGACGTTGCCTACGCGGAGTTCCTGTGCGGTTTTCATAAAAAAACTGTCCTGATCAAATCAAATAAATAAGTGCCTGAGCGGTGCACAACGGGTGAGGCGCCAAGCAGATGCGTTCCGGTGGGCGCCCAAAGCTCAAACGCGAGCGCTTGCGTGGCCAGCCGTCGGATAACCGCTTATTTTAACTGAGATTTTGCGTATTCCGCCAGCTTTCCGGCGAGATCGCCAACGGCCGCGAGCGCGTCGGCCCAGCGGGCCGCATTGGCGTCCAGGGCGGCGCGGTGTTGCCAGAAATCGGCCCAGTCCGGCGTGCCGGCGCCGTTCCACGCGTGCCAGAACCGCTCGAGCGCCGTGCGGGGCGCGTCGGCGAGGCCGGCCGACAGGTGCGCGAGCGCGGCATCGAGCTTCGGCAGGTGCACGTCGTCGGCCTGCGGGTAGATGTGCCACACGAACGGCTTGCGCGCCCATTGCGCACGGACGAACGAATCCTCGCCGCGCACGAAATTCAGATCGGCGACCCACAGCAGCGGATCGTAGTCGGCCTGCGGAACGAACGCGAGCCCATGGACGGTCAGGTTGCCGCTGCGTGCGAGCGTGCCGGCGCCGAACGATTCGGCCCCGAAAAAACGCGCGACGGCGGGCGACAGGCGCCCGGCCGGCACGAGCGCGACGACCGGCGACGGGCCGTCGCGCCACTGCGCGAGCAGTGCATCGACGGCGGGATTCTCGTAGGCGAACAGGCTGACGACCGTCGTGCCGGGCGCCGGCGGCGGGCCGCCGGTCGCGCGCCGCCACCACGCGGCGCGGGCTGCCAAATCGGCGTCGAAGGCCGTGCGGCGCGCGTCGAGGTCGCGCTCCTTCGGCACCCCGCCGGTGCCGGCCGACAGGCCCGGGAAGAAGAACGTCTTCAGCAGCGGGTAGCGCGGATGCGGCGACGGCCGCAAATGGAAATCGGCGACCCAGTCCTCGGCGCTCAGGTATTCGAGGTTGATCCACACGGGGCGCCGCGCGCGCCGCGCCATCGCCGCGAGATAGGGAGCGGGCAGCTCGCACGCGAACGCCTCGATCACGACATCGGCGATGTCCAGCGCGTCGCCGACGTCCGCATGCCAGTGCTCGATCACGATCGCGTCGACCGTCTGCCGCGCGGCGTCGGGATCGACCTGCGGCAGCAGGCGCGCGAACGTGTGCAGGTCGTCGACGAACAGGCGAACCTGCCAGCCGTGCTCGTGCGCGAGCTGGCGCGCGACGCGCCAGCACACGCCGATGTCGCCGAAGTTGTCGATCACCGTGCAGAAGAGGTCGCAGGCGATCGGTTCGCCCGGCGCGAGCGGGACGGCGCGGAGGGGGATGGCGGTGGGGCGTGGCATCGAAGCGGGCCGGTGAATGCTCTAAACTGGCGATTCTAATAGACCCGTTCCGCGTTACAAGGCGCCCGGATCACGCATGACATCCCCAGAAGCCTCCGATACTCCGTTCGAACCGAAGAAGATCCTTGCGCAGTTGCCGCACATGCCGGGTGTCTATCGCTATTACGACACGGCGGGCGCCGTCCTCTACGTCGGCAAGGCGCGCGACCTGAAAAAGCGCGTGTCGAGTTATTTCACGAAGACGCAGCTGTCGCCGCGCATCGCGATGATGGTCACGCGCATCGCGCGCATCGAGACGACCGTCACGCGCTCGGAAGCCGAGGCGCTGCTGCTCGAGAACAATCTCATCAAGGCGCTCGCGCCGCGTTACAACATCCTGTTTCGCGACGACAAGTCGTATCCGTACCTGAAGCTCACCGCGCACCGCTTTCCGCGGATGGCCTACTACCGCGGCTCGGTCGACAAGCAGAACCAGTATTTCGGGCCGTTCCCGAGCGCGTGGGCCGTGCGCGAGAGCATCCAGATCCTGCAGCGCGTGTTCCAGTTGCGCACCTGCGAGGATTCGGTCTTCAACAACCGCACGCGGCCGTGCCTGCTGCATCAGATCGGGCGGTGCACGGCGCCGTGCGTCGGCGCGATCTCCGACGAGGATTACGCGGTCGACGTGTCGAACGCCGCGCGGTTTCTGCTCGGCCGGCAGTCCGAAGTGATGAAGGAACTCGAGCAGAAAATGCACGCGTTCGCGGCCGAGCTGAAATTCGAGCAGGCGGCGGCCGTGCGCAACCAGATGAGCTCGCTCGCGACCGTGCTGCACCAGCAGGCGATCGAGGTCGGCAGCGACAGCGACGTCGACATCCTGGCGGTCGTCGCGCAGGGCGGACGCGTGTGCGTGAACCTGGCGATGGTGCGCGGCGGCCGGCATCTCGGCGACAAGGCGTATTTCCCGACGCACGTCGAAAGCGCGCTGACGCTCGCCGAAGGCGGGCTCGGTGAAGAGGCCGAGCCGGCGGAGGCGATCGACGCGCCGGCCGATGCGGTGCCCGACCAGCCCGCGCAAGAGGCCGGCGGCGCGCGTGCCACGGCGGCGGCCTCGGTCGAGGCCGAGGTGCTCGATGCGTTCATCGCGCAGCACTATCTTGGCAACCGCGTGCCGCCGGTGCTCGTCGTCAGCCATGCGCCCGCGAGCCGCGACCTGCTCGAGCTGCTGTCCGAGCAGGCTGGCCACAAGGTGTCGCTGGTGCGGCAGCCGCAGGGGCAGCGGCGCGCGTGGCTGTCGATGGCGGAGCAGAACGCGCGGATCGCGCTCATGCGGCTGCTGTCCGAACAAGGGTCGCAGCAGGCGCGCACACGCGCGCTCGCGGAGACGCTCGGCTACGACAGCGACGATCTTGCGACGCTGCGGATCGAATGCTTCGACATCAGCCACACGATGGGCGAGGCGACGCAGGCGTCGTGCGTCGTCTATCACCATCACAAGATGCAGTCGAGCGAGTACCGCCGCTACAACATCACGGGCATCACGCCGGGCGACGATTACGCGGCGATGCGGCAGGTGCTCACGCGCCGCTACGGGAAGATGGTCGAGCAGGCCGCGCAGGCGGCCGCCGCCGACGAAGCGGCCGGCATCGACGGCGAGTCGACGCGCCAGGCAGAGGCGTCGAGCCTGCTGCCGAACATCGTGCTGATCGACGGCGGCAAGGGCCAGGTCGAGATCGCGCGTCAGGTGTTCACCGAGCTTGGGCTCGATACGTCGATGCTGGTCGGCGTCGCGAAAGGCGAGGGGCGCAAGGTCGGCCTCGAGACGCTGGTGTTCGCGGACGGCCGCGCGCCGCTCGAGCTCGGCAAGGAGAGCGCCGCGCTGATGCTCGTCGCGCAGATCCGCGACGAGGCGCACCGCTTCGCGATCACCGGCATGCGGGCGAAGCGGGCGAAGGCGCGCCAGACGTCGCGGCTGGAGGAGCTCGAGGGCGTCGGCGCGAAGCGCCGGCAGCGGTTGCTCGCGCGCTTCGGCGGGTTGCGCGGCGTGGTGGCCGCGAGTGTCGAGGAACTGGCGAGCGTCGAAGGCATTTCGCACGCGCTCGCCGAGCAGATCTACAAGCAGCTTCACTGACGCGGCCGTGCGGCCGGCGGCGTTGCCAGCGTTCTTGTGGCAGGCCGGTCGACACGGCACAATTGCGAATCCTTTACTGTCCCGCATGCCATGCCGTTCAATTTCCCGATTTTCCTGACGTGGGTACGGATCGTGCTGATTCCGCTCGTCGTCGGCGTGTTCTATCTGCCGGACACGGTGATGGGCGGCGCGCACCGCAATCTCGCGGCGGCGGCGATCTTCATCCTCGCCGCGCTGACCGACTGGTTCGACGGCTTCCTCGCCCGCAAGTGGAACCAGACGTCGTCGTTCGGCGCATTTCTCGACCCGGTGGCGGACAAGCTGATGGTGACGGCCGCGCTGCTGATCCTCGTGCAGATTTCGCGGGTCGACGCGGCGATCGCGCTCGTGATCGTCGGTCGCGAGATCGCGATTTCGGCGCTGCGCGAATGGATGGCGCAGATCGGCGCGTCGAAGAGCGTCGCGGTGAACCAGCTCGGCAAGTTCAAGACCGCGTGCCAGATGGTCGCGATTCCGATGCTGCTGTTCTACGGGCCGCTGCCGCTCGGCGTCGTGACGATCGATACGCGCGTGTGGGGCGAGTGGCTGATGTATCTCGCGGCGGTGCTGACGATCTGGTCGATGCTGTACTACATGAAGCTCGCATGGCCGCAGATTCGCGAGCGCGGCGGCGCGTGACCCGCGTCGCCTCTGCGCGTCTGCCTCCGCGCAGTCTCGGTGGCAGCGGTTTTTGTAAAAAGGGCTGGAAAAGCCCTTGACATACGAATGTACCTTCGACATAATCTCGCTTCTCCGCTGCACGACGAAGTGAATGTGTGACGGGGAAGCAGTAGTGCAGCAATACGCGGGAGTAGCTCAGTTGGTAGAGCGCAACCTTGCCAAGGTTGAGGTCGCGAGTTCGAGACTCGTCTCCCGCTCCAGATTTTTTCTGGCAGCGCGTGGTACGGCGAAGCGCTGCAGATGCAGGACACATGCGGGAGTAGCTCAGTTGGTAGAGCGCAACCTTGCCAAGGTTGAGGTCGCGAGTTCGAGACTCGTCTCCCGCTCCAGATTTTTCCGGCAGCGTGTGGTACGGCGAAGCGCTGCAGATGCAGGACAATGCGGGAGTAGCTCAGTTGGTAGAGCGCAACCTTGCCAAGGTTGAGGTCGCGAGTTCGAGACTCGTCTCCCGCTCCAAGTCATGGGAAGCCACGCTTCCCTTTTTATTTGATGGACTTCCGGTCCTCGAATAAAAATCTGTCGCTTGCCTCACGGCATCCGGACAGTCCGCTTTTGGCGCGATAGCAAAGCGGTTATGCAGCGGCCTGCAAAGCCGTTTAGGCCGGTTCGACTCCGGCTCGCGCCTCCAAGTAGAACGAGATAAAGCCCTGAGAAATCAGGGCTTTTTCTTTTTCTGGCTCCACTTTCATTCTTGTAAGAAAGTTGCCTAGAGTGGTACAAAGTCGCCTCTAACCACTCAAGAAACACGCGTAACCACGCCTAAGTCGGCTCTTTGGCCGTATAGGCGAGTTCGCATCAGCGCATGGCGACCAAGCGACTAGACCCTCTGGAACGTGGGAATACATCATCCGACGTTCGAAGCTTCTCCCAAAGCCACTTTCCCTGACATTTCAATCTGAAGAAGAGGGCGACGCGTACGCTTTTCTATTTGGACCCATCGTATTAGGAGACGGAGGGGTACGGCGTGGCGTTTCCATTCGGCGAGTACGAGAAGATGGCGCAGCGCCTGCGCTCGATCAAGGGGCGCGCGATCGTGAGCCTCAATGATCATCCCGACATTCGGCGCGTGTTCGACGGCTTTCACATCGAGACCGTGCCGATTCAATACACGGTCGGCGGTGGGAGGGGCGTCGAGCGAAACGAATTGATCATTTTCAGTTGGGACGACGCGGCGCAGCCGGTCGGGTTGTTCTGAAGAGGAAGAGAAGCCGGTGGGGCGATTGCCCCACCTGACTCAGATACTCGAGTAGGTCGGGAGAAGATCCTGATCGACGAGGCGGATTTCGATGCGATTGGCAACCTCGATGTGCTCGGGGTTGTCGATCGAGAATGGGGCATCTGTCACGCTGACGATGATTGTACCGGTCTGGTTTTTGCCGGCTTCGGGAACAGGGATCAGGGCGCGTGCCTCGGGGACCTGCTGTTGTGTGATGACCTTCGGCAGATATAGCATCGCGCCTACACCCGGCTTGTCATCGAACACCTGCTTCTCGAAATAACCCTTTGGCGAAGCCTCTACGACCAACGGATGGAAGGTAGCGACGATCGTCTGAATCGAGTCAGCGAGATCATCCACGGATTGATAGCAGCGCGGTGCGTCAATGTCGATTGTGACCCGATCAGGCAGCACCTTCGCGTCTGATACGTGGCACGAAATCGCAGCTCCTTCATTGTCGCTTGCTGCGACGTTCCAGATTGCGGCGTGCGATGCGCCTCGCTTCCTGGTACTTCCGCGTTCCGTCAAAACAGCGAGCGCTGCCGTCGACGGTGCTTCGCTTTCGTCGAACGCCGGATAGAGGCTCGCCTCTTCCAGCGAATCACCGGTCAGTCGCCAGTTTGCATGCGCCATCAATGGCTCTTTTGCCGACAGGGCCGCGACGAGTCGCGATTCTCTAACCAGCATTTCCCGAAAATCTTGGGACGACAGGGAAGCGTCCCGAAACATCGCGTTGATTTCCATGATTCGTCACGGTTGATAGACGGATTGCACACCCATGCGAGCCAGTAGGGGGGCATTTTCCTGTGGGTGAGCGGAGTCTGAAAGTACCACGTCAGGCGTGCCGGCGGATTTGCGCGTACGACCGACCCTTGGTCGACGATCTGGTCTTCCATAGTGCGAAAGCCATCGAACCATTTATCGGCCTTCGGAATCGATCCGTCGAGAAACTGATCGTAATTCCCCTTTGCCTCCTGCAGCATACATGCGCCGGGTTGGAAGCCGTCGAAGAACGTGCCAAGCCATTCCCATTCTTCGCTCCAGCGGCACTCTTCAATATCGAACGGGAAGCCGGTGATGCGGGCCTGATACCGATAGGCGTTCCAATTCACACCGTGATTGCGACGCATCGCGGCGCCAGCTTCCGGCGGACACTTCTTGCAGCTCTCACCAGTACGTGGAATCGCCCGGACATCCGGCTTCGCCTTGCTTTCGTCTTTCGGCGTGTCACCCGACAGGCTGCCCGTCCCCGCCACCGCTGCCCCGCCCAATAATGCGACGCCAGCGCGTGCCAATAGCGGCCCAAGCTCCACTGCCGCCGCTTCGACTATCGGTACTACGAATCCCACCATTTCGAGATCCCCTGTTGTATTCCGGATGTTCGATGCGCCATTTGATGACGCGAAGGTAATCGTGAAAGCGTTCGTCGGCCGAGCGGCCGGGACGAGTCAGCCACGCGCGCGTGGCCGGCTTTTCGTAAAACTTCGGAGCGTATGCCTCGATTCGAAGGAACGCGGCGACATTTTCGTCGGACTGGATGCCGAGCTGGCGAGCCGCGACGTATGCGCTCCAGAGTCGTGTCGCCAGAGTTTCGTCGTCGGCCAGCTTCGGGTCCGCTTTGACGAGATCTAGCCGGGTGCGCTCGACGTATCCGCGTGCATCGATCTCGGCAAGGCCGGCGACCTGTTCGCTGGTCAGCTCAAGCATGCGGGTGTACTCCCCTGAGTATTCCATTTACTTCGACAAGCCAGTCGAATGTCGGCACGAAGAACTGCATGCGCTGCGTGAATTCCATCAGCGAAGCCACGTCGGCCATGATTCGGGCATCGTAGAAGCGGAGCAGGGCAGTGCTTCCATCCGGCAAGCGTACGTCGAGCCGGCCGCGCAGCTCGTCAGCGAGTGATTCGATCGGATATGCGCTGATCAGCCACGACACACCGGTGGAGCTGCTGGCCATGGTGGAGAGGGTTCGCCGAATATTGCCAGCGGCCGTCTCGTACGCAAACAGCCATGGCCCAGCGTCTGCGAGTGACGCGTCCTGCGTGCCGTCGAATACGGCTATGGCCGACTGCGATCGTTGGGGCGATGAACCGCCGGCCGCATCAGCGTACAGAAGGCCATCGACAAGGGCGTACAGATGCACCTGCATGGTCAACTGCTGTTGACGCTTGATGAAGTAAGCCTCGATCGAATTTCCGGTCATGGGCTATCCGCGCGCGATCATCGTCGCGGCATTCTCGGCCGCGGCTTTCAGGCATTCGAGACAGAGCGTCGGCGAGGGGGCAAGCGCTGCAGCCGCGGCTGCGACAGCTGCGACTGCGCCGCCCGACGTCGCTTCGCCTGATCCGACGTCGTCGAATGTCGCGGACGACTGCGAGGCGATCAACGTCGCTCCGCACGCGGTTTTCATGCCCTCGACGGCGGTTTCTCGTCCGTCGAACGTGTGCGAGTATTGCCGCCCCGTCGGCAGGATCGGAAAGACCCCCTTGCACTGCGGGCAAAGTACCTTGTGTCCGACGCCGGCAACGGGCTTTCCATCAATGGTCGAGGTCGCGCTGCCCTCCAGCACGCGGCCGCCATGCGTCGTCGTATCGCCGACGCAGATCATGGCTCTGGCCATATGTTCTCTCGTAGGTTTGGTTTTCGTATGAATTTACCATTTCCGGGGGAACGTCTGATCGTTGGCCACCTCGCGCTCAGTCAACTATTGTCAATCGAAGCGAGCGCCGTCGATCATGCGGCGGAGCTGGTCAAGCGCGAACGAATCGGGATAGCCGTTCTTCTTCAGCTCCAGCTCGGCCGCGCAGACCATTTTTTCCATGAGCCGCAGCGCTCGGCGGACATGCACCACTGACCTGCCGTGGATTTTTGGGCCTCGCGTGCGAGCCAGTCTGTCTGCGAAGTGCTTGACGGAGCGAGGCAATCGCATCGGGCGAGAGGATCGTCATGGTGCAGGCGAAAAGTTACTTTGGCGGCTCGCGTCGGCCCAGATCTTCTCTCGCGAAGTTCGCATTTCAGCCAAGAACCGCCATTGAAAGATAGAATTTGAGCAGCCGTACTATTTCGTTTGCGGACATTCGTGCTGAACGTGTAGGTGGCCGCTGCAGGGGCGAGTGGGCGACTTCCCCTACATCGGTACGAGCAACCTTTCCGCTAAACTCTGCGGACTAACATCTCACAAAGACGGACGCACATGGCAGGGGCCCACAAGATTACACCTTCAAACCCACGACTCTCGTCGCCGCTCGCCTTGGTCAACCAGATGATCGCGGATATGTCGCGTCAACGCTCGTTGCTTGTGCGCGCGACAGTCGGGATATTGCTTGTCGCCAGCGTGTTTTCAGGGTGTGCGCCCCTATCGGCGTCTGCGCCGATGGATCCTCAACAACGATCTGCCGCAGAGCAGCGGAATGCAAATGCGTTGTATAGCCAGAAAGTGTTGGCATATAAGCCGATGTTTGAGAATCCTGGCGGCTATGGTCGAGCGCAGATACTGGAAGCGTACGAGGCAGTGCTGCAGCAGTACTCCGCCGCAGCAATCGCTTATGCCCGCACCATTTATCCCGAGGCTCGACAGACGCTTCCACCTTCCCTGCAGCCATTGCCGACGCCGTCGGGGCCGGTCACGCTGGCGGTTGTCAATCGCGACTACGAACATGTGCTCGGAATGGACGCTGCTTTGTGGGAGATGAATATGGCGGCAAAGTTCGGGCGACCATCCAAGTTGCCGATACCGAAATACACCGGCCCTGTGCTCATCATGCCGCCTGCGCCACCGTTACCGCCCCTGCAGGATGTTCGCGATCCAAAGTTCGCGCGGCTCGTGACCATGACGAAGAAACTCGACGATGCGCAGAAGGCCGATCTGGCACGAGAGCAAGCCGCGATCGAGCAACAGTATGCCGATCAAGCCGCGTGGAGGGCTCGACACCCCACGGGGCAGTATGACCACATCGACCCGAGGACCGGACTACCGTATGCGCCTCCGCAACAGGAGACGCAGCGATGGTGCATGATGGGCGGTGGCCGGGTGCCTTGCTGAAACAGATCTGTTGGCGGTGTGCGCTTCCCAAATCGTCCATTGGGTTGATCTGGAGTACTCGCCGGTAGTAGACGTCCCATTCTAGGGGGCTGCGCCGATCATTCGCAAAGTGGCTAATTTGAGTGGCTAATCAACGTAGATCATTGAATTTGCAAGTTTCGCCACGGCCTGCAAAGCCGTTTAGGCCGGTTCGACTCCGGCTCGCGCCTCCAAGTAAGAAAAGAAAAAGCCCTGAGAAATCAGGGCTTTTTCTTTTTGTGCGCCGAGCATGGGCGCCCGCCTGCGGGTGCTAGTCCCGACATAACTGATCACCGCAAATACAGCGAAGCGAAACTGCACGAGGGTGGAAGCGTGGTGCAATGATGCGCTGATCGGCATGTGTCGCCGCACGGGCCGGCTGACCGTGGCGGGCCTCACATATTCTGTCGGGAACATGGTTTCCTCATATTATTTAATAATCTCGGAAGAGCGGGCCACCGGTACTGTTTTGTCGGCGCTTCACGTTCGATAGACTCTAGCCGTTTCCGGTTTTCGGTCAGTTTGGCGCTGCACCCGTCAATGCGTCGAGCCGATCCTGTATGCGCACTCACGCCCGGTGCGGGCGTGCACAATGAGCAGCGAGGAGATTCATGCAACCCCGGACGGCAGCCCCTTATTTCGTTGTGGCAGTCGGTGTCGTGATCGCATGCGCGCTGATGGGCCTGTGCGTGCTGCAACTGTTCCAAAGCCGCCATGACGCACTGGAGCGGGCCAGCGAAACCTCGCGCAATCTCGGCCTGATGGCCGAGCGCGACATCGAGCGCAACTTCGAACTCTACGATCTGTCCTTGCAGGCGCTGATCCATGGTCTGCAACGTCCCGACGTGATGGCAGCGGCGCCCGCGCTGCGGCGGGGCGTGTTGTTCGATCATGCAATGACGGCGCAATTCATCGGATCCCAACTGGTGCTCGATGCCGACGGAAACATCATTCTGGATTCGGCCAACGACGTGCCGCGCAAGGGCAATTTTGCCGATCGCAAGTACTTCACCGTCCATCGCGACAACCCGAACGTGGGGCTCTATGTCAGCGACCCATTCGCGTCGCGCTTGCGCGCCGGCATGCTCAGCATTGCGCTGTCGCGGCGCATATCGAATCCGGATGGCTCGTTTGCCGGTATCGCGCTGATCGCGATCAACCTCGAATATTTCCACAAGCTGTTCGCCGGATTGTCATTGGGACAACATGGCTCGATATCGCTGATCGGCAAGGACGGCATCATGATCATGCGGCAGCCGTACGACGTCCGGACCATCGGCCGCGATCTCGGCAAGGCCGCAACGTTTCAGCGCTTCCGGCGCGCACCCGATGGCTCGTTCTCGGAAACGTCGTCGATCGACGGCGTGCGCCGTCTCTACTACTTCAAGAATTTTCCGAGTCTGCCACTGATCATCATGGTCGCAGAGGCGGAGCAGGACATTTATGCCGCGTGGCGCCGCCGCGCCACGACGATCGGTCTACTCGTCGCGACATTCGGCGCAGCCTTCATTGCGCTATCCGTATTTCTCAGCGCGCAGCTGCGGCGTCGGATGCGCGCCGAATCCGAGCTCGAACTGCTGGCTCGCACCGACGGGCTCACCGGCCTCAACAATCGCCGCACCTTTGGCGAGGTTCTGGACCGGGAGTGGCGCCGTGCGCGGCGAGCCCATTCCGTTTTCTCGTTGCTGTTCGTCGATGTCGATCGTTTCAAGGCCTACAACGATACCTATGGTCACCAGGCGGGCGACGATGCGCTGGCTGCAGTCGCGCGCTGCATCGGCGACAACATTCGCCGACCGATCGATACAGCGGCTCGCTACGGCGGAGAGGAATTCGTCGTGCTGCTGCCTGACACACCAGAGACGGGGGCAGCCCAGACTGCTGAACGAATACGCGCGGCGATCAACGAACTGGCGCTCGAGCACGCGGGAAGCGAATACGGGCGCGTGACCGCCAGTATCGGGTTGGCGAGTTGGGTGCCGGATCAGGACGGCGAGCCTGGAGCGATCATCAAGGCGGCCGACGAGGCGTTGTATTACGCGAAGGCAACCGGTCGGAACAAGGTTTCCAGCTTTCAGTCGTCGGTTTGACGGTGGCCCACCCGCGGAGGATTGTCGAAGTTATTTTCGTTTCGGGCCGTCGGTGACTCCGCGAAGACTTGTCATTTACGGACGAGAAAAGTCCCGCGGGGCACTTCCTTTGCCGCGTCGCGGTGGGTGCGACGGCCGCCACGCGAGGCGAGATCACCCGTCCACCGGCTGTGCCGGTGTCTCGAGCTTCAACTGATAGAACGCCGCATCGAGCCAGCGGCCGAACTTGAATCCCGCTTCCGCGATCGTGCCTGCGTGCACGAACCCCAGCTTCGTATGCAGTGCGATGCTGCCGGCATTGGCCGCGTCGATGCAGCCCACCAGCACGTGCACCTGCGCTTCGCGTGCACGCCGGACCACTTCGCGCAGCAGCAGTTCGCCGAGCCCGCGACCGCGCTGGTCATGGCGCACGTAGACGCTGTGTTCAACCGTGTACTTGAACGCCGGAAATGCGCGGAACGTGCCCCAGCTCGCGAAGCCGAGCAGCGTGCCCGCCGCGTCGACGGCGCCGATGACCGGAAAGCCGCCCGCGCGCTTCGTCGCGAACCACGCGACCATCGCTTCCGGCGGGCGCGGCCGGTAGTCGTACAGCGCGGTCGAGTTCAGGATCGCGTCGTTCAGGATCTCGAGGATGGCCGCCGCGTGGTCGGCCTCGCTGCAATCGATCAGGCGCACGTCGTCGCGCGGTGTCGGGGAATTCATGCGGGTTCCTTCCTGTTGGCTTTAAACCGTTTGCGCACGTGATGCACGCATCATGCGCTCCGCACGGCGGCGGATGCATCGCAGATCGCGACGACATAGCGCGCGGCATGCGACGACGGATTGCTGAAGATCAGCGGCTGGTCGAGCCGCATGGCCAGACAGTCGCCTTCGTGAAGTTCGTGAAGCGTGTCGCCGAACGTGACGTCGACGCGGCCGCTGATGATCCACACCTGCTGATGCAGCGCGCTTTCGCGCCCGCCGCTGTCGTACGCGACGCGCGCGCCGGGCGGGAAATCGACCTCGACGAGCTGGATCGGCGACGGCCAGCCGGCCGGCGACAGGTTGCGCCGCACATAGCCGGACGCCGGATCGCGCCATTCGACCTGCTGCGCGCGCCGTGCGAGCGGCTGGGCGGGCGCATCGTTCCGGTCGCCGCCGAACAGCCCGGCCAGCGATACGCCGAGGCCGGCCGCGAGCTTGTCGAGCACGACGGCGGTCGGGCTGGCCGATGCGCGTTCGATGAGCGAGATCATCGAACGGCTGACGCCGGAGCGCGCGGCCAGCGCGTCGAGCGTGTAGCCTCGAACGGTGCGCAGATCGCGCACGCGCCGGGCAATGCGTTCGTTGATGCCGGTATCGTCGGCTGCGGTGATCGCAGATTCTTGCATGATGGATTGATTTTCCAGCAAACTGGAATTCGATGTCAACGGCATTCGCCGCGGCTCGTCGAGCGAGGCGGGAATCGAATGGCTTGCCCGGGCGTCGCGTGCGGCGTAATATACGAAACAGCTACGTTTCGTTTAATTGGGGATATATGGGCATCATCAAGATTTCCGAGCACATGCATGAACGGCTGCGCTCGACGAGCACGGCGCTGAGCCGGTCGATCAACGCGCAGGCCGAACACTGGCTGCGCGTCGGGATGCTGGCGGAACTCAACCCGGCGCTGTCCTACGGCGACATCTGCAAGATGTTGATCGAAGCCGAGGCGCGGGGCGGCGACGCGAGGGCGGCGGAACCGGTCGCGCATCACATCGAGCAGGTGGCGTAATGGCGAAGCGAGAAATCCCGATCCGCGGCGCCGCGGAAATCGCGAAATCGCGCGAAGCCGCGAAGCTCGCGTCGCAGGTGCTGACGATGATCACCGAGCATGTGAAGCCGGGCGTCACCACCGACGAGCTGGACGCGCGCTGTCGCGAGTACATCGTCGACGAGCTGGGTGCGATTCCCGCGAACATCGGCTACCACGGCTATCCGAAGACGCTGTGCACGTCGGTGAACCACGTGGTCTGTCATGGCATTCCGACGTCGCGGCCGATGCGCGACGGCGACATCGTGAACCTCGACATCGCGGTGATCAAGGACGGCTGGTTCGGCGATACGAGCCGCATGTATTTCGTCGGCGAACCGAACGAACTCGCGCGGCGGCTCGTCGCGGCGACCTACGAGGCGATGCATGCCGGCATTCGCGCGGTGCGTCCGGGCGCGACGCTCGGCGACGTCGGCTACGCGATCCAGCAGGTCGCGCATCGCGAAGGGTTCAGCGTGGTGCGCGAGTATTGCGGGCACGGCATCGGCGACGTCTATCACGACGAGCCGCAGGTGCTGCACTACGGCCGCCCGGGCACCGGCGTACCGCTGCGGCCGGGGATGATCTTCACGATCGAGCCGATGCTCAACGCGGGCAAGCGCGATACGCGCGTGCTGGCCGACGGCTGGACGGTCGTCACGAAGGACCATTCGCTGTCCGCGCAGTGGGAGCACATGGTCGTGGTGACGGAAACGGGCTTCGAGGTGCTGACCGAGGATGCGACGCCGCAGGCGTTCGCCGCGTCTTCCGGCGCGCACGCAGCCTGACGCGGCCTGATGCGGCCAGCGCGCCGCATGCGGCGGCGCGGCGTTGCAATGAAACGGGCCCCTTCGCGGGGCCCGTGTCGTTCGCGGCGGCGGGCGCTGCCGCGCAGCGACGGTCAACCGCGCGCCTTCCGCCACGCGTGTTCGACGAACACGCGGCACAGCGCTTCCATTCCTTTGCGGTCTTCGTCGTCGAAGCGCGCGGCGACCGGGCTATCGACATCCCATACGCCGATCAGCGTGCCGTCGCCCGCCACCAGCGGCACGACGATTTCCGATTCCGACGCAGCATCGCACGCGATATGGCCGGGGAAGTCGTGCACGTCGCGCACGACCTGCGTCTCGCGGGTTTGCGCGGCCGTGCCGCACACGCCCTTGCCGAGGGCGATCCGCACGCACGCGGGCTTGCCCTGGAACGGCCCGACCACGAGCTCGGTGCCGTCGAAGAAGTAGAAGCCGGCCCAGTTCAGGCGATCGAGCGAGTGATAGACAAGCGCGGAGAAATTCGCCGCATTGGCGGTCAGGTCGCGTTCGGATTCGACGAGCGCGCGGGCCTGCTCGACGAGCGTCGCGTATTGATCGGCCTTGGAGGCGGTGGGGTCGTTGGACAGCGTGAACATGGCGGGAAAGCGATAGGGGTTGTCAAAAGGCGCACTGACGGCGCACTGCGCGTACCGCAGTCTACGGCACGCGCGGGCGGTCTGCAGCGCCCGATGTGGTGGGACGCGGTGCGCTCAGTCGGGTTCGAGCTCGGCGAACCGCTCCGCCAGAAAGTCGAGCAGCGCCCGGACCGCGGGCAGCAGCCCGCGACGCGATGCGAACACCGCGTGCACGATCTCGCGACGCGGCGCCCAGTCGGGCAGGACGGTCGTCAGTTCGCCGCGTGCGACTTCGTCGCGCACCATCATCGTCGGCAGTTGCACGATGCCGACGCCTGCGACGGCCGCCGCGCGCAGCGCGAGCATGCCGCCCGTCACCAGGCGCGGCTGGTGATGGATTTCCGCCTGCGCGCCGTCGGGTCCGCGCAGCCGCCACACGTGGGTGGACTGCGGCACGCCGTGATCGAGGCTCGGCAGGCGCGCGAGATCGGCGGGAACGGCCGGCACGCCGTGCTCGCGCAGCAGCGCGGGGCTCGCGACGAGACACTGGCCGCGCTCGGCGAGCACGCGCAGCGCGAGATCGCTGTCCTCGAGCGGCGGCGGACGCACGCGGATCGCGACGTCGATCCCTTCGCCGACCACGTCGACGCGCCGGTTGGTCGCTTCGAGATGGATCTCGACGCGCGGGCAGGCGGCCATGAACGCGGCGATCATCGTGCCGACCAGCGAATCAAGCAGCACGATCGGGCAACTGACGCGCACGATGCCGCGCGGCTCCTCGTGCAGCAGCGCGATCGCCTCGTCGGCGGCGTCGGCCTCGACGAGCATCGCGCGGCAATGCGCGTAATAGGTCTGGCCGACGTCGGTGACCGTGAAGCGGCGCGTCGAACGCTGGATCAGCCGCATCCCGAGCCGCGCCTCGAGCAGCGCGATGCGGCGGCTCAGCTTCGATTTCGGCATGTCCAGCGCGCGTCCGGCCGGCGCGAAGCCGCCGTGTTCGACGACCTGCACGAAGTAGTAGAGATCGTTGAGATCCCGCGCTTTATCGTTCATGAAATGGAACGCTGAGTGCGATTTCGGCAGTCTACCGGATGGATCGTTCCATCTCTATATTGTTATTCAAGGATGCGAAACACGGGTTTCGCCGCAATATGGAGAAGGGCAATGAAGAAGATCCAGGGTGTCTACAGTGCGCCGCGCGGCCATTGGGTCGGCGACGGTTTCCCGGTGCGTTCGATGTTCAGCTACCAGTCTCACGGCGCGCATCTGAGCCCGTTCCTGCTGCTCGACTACGCCGGCCCCGCGAACTTCGAGCCGGCTTCGGCGCCGCGCGGGGTCGGCCAGCACCCGCACCGCGGCTTCGAAACGGTGACGATCGTCTACGACGGCGAAGTCGCGCACCGCGACTCGACCGGCGCGGGCGGCACGATCGGCCCGGGCGACGTGCAGTGGATGACGGCCGCGAGCGGGATCCTGCACGAGGAATTCCACTCGGAGGCGTTCACGAAGCGGGGCGGCCCGCTCGAGATGGTGCAGCTGTGGGTGAACCTGCCCGCCGCGGACAAGATGGGCGCGCCGGGCTACCAGACGCTGCTGAACGCCGATATCCCGGTGGTCGAGCTGCCGGACGGCGCGGGGCGGGCCCGGATCATCGCCGGCGAACTCGACGGGCGGCGCGGCCCGGCCCGCACGCACACGCCGATCGACGTGTGGGACGTGCGGCTCGTGGCGGGTGGCCACGCGCGGTTCCCGATCGCCGAAGGGCGGACGCTCGCGGTAGTCGTGCTGAGCGGCACCGTGCAGGTGAACGGCGAGACGGTGGCGCGCGAAGCGCAGTTCGTGCAACTCGGCCGCGACGGCCGAGACGTCGAGATCGAGGCGAACGGCGACGCGAAGCTGCTGATCCTGAGCGGCGAGCCGATCGACGAGCCGGTCGTCGGTTACGGCCCGTTCGTGATGAACTCGCAAGCGGAGATTCGCACCGCGATCGAGGACTTCAACAACGGCCGCTTCGGTCGGATGCCGGCATGACGGCATGACGGCATGACGGGCAGGCCCCGCGCGATGCGGGGCTTTTTTCGCGTGCGGGCAGGCAGTCGCGCGCGATACGCGCTTCGGGGCATAATCGACGGTTGCCGCGCGCCGGCCGGCGCGCCCGAATCAGGACCGCACATGAACGCATCCGCACCCGCCGCACTTCCGAGCACCGCCGATCTCGACTGGCGCTGGAAACCCTTCGACGCGCTGACGGCGCGCGAAATCTATTCGATCCTCGAAGCGCGCAGCGCCGTCTTCGTCGTCGAACAGAACTGCGTGTATCGCGACATCGACGATGCGGATCAGGCCGCGTGGCATCTGGCGGCCTTCGATCCGGCCGGCCGCCTGGCCGGTTATCTGCGCGTGCTGCTGCCCGACGCGCAGCATACCGACGTGCGCATCGGCCGCGTGCTGACGACCGCCGCGTTTCGCGGCGCGGGCCTCGGCAACGGGCTGCTGTCGCGCGCGCTCGAGCATATCCGTGCGCAGTGGCCGGAAACGCAGGTGAGCCTGCATGCGCAGGCCCACTTGCAGCGTTTCTACGGGGCATTCGGCTTCACGCCGAGTTCGGACGTGCACGACGAGGACGGCATTCCGCACGTGTGGATGAGCCGCGCGCGCGCGTGACGCGCGCCGCGGCGGTCAGTGCGCGGCGCGTGCGACCGGCGGCTCGTCCGCAGGCTGCGCGGCCCGTTCGCCGATCAGGCGCCCGCGCGCGGACAGCCGCAGCCAGTGCCGCAGCGCGATCAGCGCGCCGATCACGCTCATCATCGAGCCGGGAATCCACAGCAGCAGGCCGCCGATCTGCTGGTCGCGCATCGGGCTCAGCCACGTGAACGCGCGGCCGCAGATCGAGTAGATCGGATACAGCTCGTGCGGCGTGAAGAAGATCAGCGCGCCGAGCGCGATCTGAGGCGGGATCGCCGCGACGACGATCAGGATCCGGCGGCCCGGCGACAGCCGCGCGGGCGGCGCGGGACGCGGATCGACGACGAGCCACCAGAACAGCAGCCCGTCGATCACCATGCTCCAGTTCATCACGCGATAGAGGCGCCAGTCGAGCATCGCGATGAAGTGGATCGGCGACAGCAGCCAGAAATAGATCAGCCCGACGAACAGCACGACCGCGACGACCGGATGGAACACCACGTCGAGCGTCGCGCGCACCGGCGCCCACGCGAGCGCGGGGCGCACGAAGCGCTGCCGCCAGCGGAACGGAATGCCCGCGCGGATCGCCGCGCCCGGATAGGACAGCGCGATGAAGAACGGCCCGAGGTGGTGCAGCACGAGGTGCTGCGCGCGATGCAGGAAGAATTCGTGCTCGAAGAAATAGTCGAGCCGCGTATGCAGCGCGATGTAGAGCGCCGTCAGCCCGAACCAGAACGAGAACTGCCGCAGCGGCGACACCTTCGCCTTCTTCACGCCGCGCGCGAACAGCACGGCGGCCGTCAGCACCGCGATGACCACGGTCGGCGACGGTTCCCACGGATCGAGCCAGTACAGGAGGTTCATCGCGCGCGCATCACTTCGCCTTGGCCGGCGATTTCACGGCGAACGGCGCATCGACCGTTTCGCCGTCGGAGAATTTCAGGCGCAGGTGCACGGTGTCGCCCGGCTTGATCGCGTGCTTCGGCTCCTCCAGCATGAAGTGATAGCCGCCCGGCGCGATGTCGACCTTGCCGCGCGCGGGGATCGTCAGCTTGTCGACCATTTCCATCTTCTGCGTCGAGCCGTTCGATACCGTCTGGTGCAGCATCGCCATCCCGTAGTCGGGGCTGTCGACGTCGACGAGGTCGATCGGCTTGTCGCCGGTGTTCACGAGCGTCACGTAGCCGCCGGCGGGCAGCTTGTTCGGCAGCCAGCGCACCCACGCGTTCTGCGCGCTGATCGCGCCGGCGGCATAGGCGTGGGCGCCGGCGCACAGCGCGGCGAGGAGGGCGAGCGTCTTGAGTGTCGTTTTCGTGTTCATGGCGCGGTTCAGGTCGTGGAGGCGGTGTCGATGATCCGGCGCACATCGGCGGCGATGGCGTCGGGCGAATCGCGATCGGTCGCGAGCAGGCGTGCGCGGCCGGTCGCGTCGAAGATGTAGACGGCCGAGCTGTGCGTGACTTCGTAGCCGCCGGACGGATCGCGTTTTTCTATCTGGTACGCGACGCGATAGCGCTTGGCGAGCGACTCGATCTGGCCGTCGGTGCCGGTCAGCCCGCGCGCATGCGCGGGGTCGAACGCGGCGACATAGGACTGCATCGCCTGCGGCGTATCGCGCGCGGGATCGACCGATACGAACAGGATGCGCACGTTGTCCGCCCGGGGGCCGAGCTTCGCGAGCACGTCCATCAGCCGCGCCAAGGTTTCGGGGCAGACATCGGGGCAGTGCGTGTAGCCGAAGTAGACGAGCGCGACCCGGCCGCGGAACGCATCGGCGTCGACGGGACGGCCGTCGCCGCCCGTCAGCCTGAACGACAGGTCGGGCAGGTGGCCGGTGACGTTGGTCAGGTTCCAGCGCGGCTCGTCGCGCGTGCACGCGGCGAGCGCCACGGCGGCGGCGAGGGCCGCGGACCTGCGGATGAGGCGGGAGAGGCGAGACGGCATCCTGGGCTCGATCGGGCGAAATGGGTGACCGGCCGGCGCGATGCCATGCGTCGCGCGGCAGGCGGTTGCGACTGTAGCGCAATTCGCGCGCCTGCGTCCTTTTGAAACCGGTACGGTGCCGGCCAGCGGGGCAATATGTCGCAGTTGACGCGGTGGGGCGGCGCGAGGTTCGCGCTGCCCCGGTTTCGCCCATCTGGGGGCGCAGGCGCGGTAAGATGCGCACAACTCCATTCGCGCAGCGGCGGCCGGCGTGTGCCGGCCGGCCCTCAGACTATCGAATCGATGCAATCCGTTCCGGCTTCCCTGTCCCTGACCGATACCGCGTTCTTCTTCGACTTCGACGGCACGCTCGTCGAGCTGGCGCCGACGCCCGACAGCATTCGCGTTCCGCCGTCGCTGCTGACGCTGCTCGACGAATTGTCGCGCCGCTCGCACGGCGCGGTCGCGATCGTGTCCGGGCGCGGCATCGACAACCTCGACACGTTCCTGAAGATGCCCGACCTGCCGATCGCCGGCCTGCACGGCGCGGAGCGCCGCGACGCGAACGGCGACACGCAGCGCATCGGCTTCAACGACGAACGCCTGCTGCGCATCGAGCGCGAGCTTGCCGACGTGGTCGACCGCCATCCGGGCATGTTGCTCGAAATCAAGGGCGCGGCTGTCGCGCTGCACTTTCGCAATGCGCCCGAGCGCGAGGCGGTGGCGCGCGAGGCGGCCGAGCGCCTCGTCGCCGACTATGCGGATGCGTACGTGCTGCAACCGGGCAAGATGGTGTTCGAGATCAAGCCGAAGGGCGTCGACAAGGGCCGCGCGCTGGCCGCGTTCCTCGACGAGCCGCCGTTTGCGGGCCGCGTGCCGCTGTTCGCGGGCGACGACCTGACCGACGAGAAGGGCTTCGCGGTGGTCAATGCGCGCGGCGGCCTGTCGATCAAGGTCGGCGCGGGCGAGACGTCCGCGCGCATGCGGCTCGATTCGGTCGATGCCCTGCATGAGCAGATCGCACGCTGGCTCGGCGCGGGGCAGCCGCACGCATGAGCCGGCTCATCATCGTTTCAAACCGCGTCGCGCCGATCTCGGAAGGCGAACCGGCGGCGGGCGGCCTCGCGATCGGCGTCTACGACGCGCTGAAGGAAACCGGCGGCATGTGGTTCGGCTGGAGCGGCGACGTGGTCGCGTCCGGCGCGCCGCAGCCGCAGATCCGCATCGAGGAGCGCGGGCCCGTGACGTTCGCGACCGTCGGGCTGTCGCGCCGCGATTACGACCAGTATTACCGCGGTTTCTCGAACGCGACGCTGTGGCCCGCGTTCCATTACCGCGCGGACCTGATCCAGTACGATCGCCACGAATTCGACGGCTACCGCCGCGTCAACGTGTGGCTCGCGCAGCAGCTCGTGCCGCTGCTGCAGGACGACGACGTGATCTGGGTGCACGACTATCACCTGATTCCGTTCGCGCGCGCGCTGCGCGACGCCGGCGTGAAGAACCGCATCGGCTTCTTCCTGCACATCCCGTTTCCGGCCGCGCAGGTGCTCGTCAACGTGCCGCCGCACCGCGAGCTCGTCGAGTCGCTGTGCGCGTTCGATCTGCTCGGCTTCCAGACCGAGCCCGACCTGCGCGCGTTCTGCGACTACGTCGAGTTCGAGGCGGGCGGCGACGTCGAGCGCGACGGGAATACGGTAAGCGTGCATGCGTTCGGCCAGACGCTGCGCGCGGCCGCCTATCCGATCGGCGTGTATCCGGACGAGATCGCGTCGCTCGCGCAGGCGGGCGAAAACGGCAAGGCGGTGCGTACGCTCGCGACGTCGCTACGCGGGCGGCAACTGATCATGAGCGTCGACCGGCTCGATTATTCGAAGGGGCTCGTCGAGCGCTTCCGGGCCTTCGAGAAGCTGCTCGAGCACCAGGCGTCGATTCGCAACCGCGTGTCGTTCCTGCAGATCGCGCCGTCGACGCGCGCGGACCTGCGCGCATACCAGGACATCCGCCTGCAGCTCGAGGCGGAATCGGGGCGCATCAACGGGCGCTACGCGGAACTCGACTGGGCGCCGATCCTCTACATTCACCGCCAGTACGACCGCCAGCTGCTGGCCGCGCTGTACCGGCTCGCGCGCGTGGGCTTCGTGACGCCGCTGCGCGACGGGATGAACCTCGTCGCGAAGGAGTACGTGTCCGCGCAGAATCCGGACGATCCGGGCGTGCTGGTGCTGTCGCGCTTCGCGGGCGCCGCACGCGAGCTTACCGGCGCGCTGATCGTCAATCCGATCGATATCGACGGGATGGCCGATGCGCTGTCGCAGGCATTGACGATGCCGCTCGCCGAGCGGCGTGCGCGCTACGCGGACATGATCGCGCAGCTTCGCGAGAACAACGTGTCGGTGTGGCGGGACAATTTCCTGCGCGATTTGCAGCAGGTCTGACCGGATTGCACCCGCTGCAATAGAAAAAGCCGCCGTGCGCAAGCAAGGCGGCTTTTTCGTCGGCGGTATGCCGGCGCGTCAGGCCACGCGTTCGCCGGTGGGCGTGTTGCCGTCGGCGGGCGCCGCGTGATGGCGGCCGTGCTGCTTCGCGAGCAGGTCGCGGTACAGGCCGGGACGGTTGCGCAGCACGTCGGGCGGGCCGTCGTCGATCACCTTGCCGTTGCTCATCACGATGATGCGGTCGAAGTTGCGCAGCGTCGACAGGCGGTGCGCGATCGCGATCACCGTGCGGCCGACCATCAGGCGGTCGAGCGCGCTCTGGATCGCTTCCTCGGACGCGCTGTCGAGCGCCGACGTCGCTTCGTCGAGCAGCAGGATCGGCGCATCCTTCAGGATCGCGCGCGCGATCGCGATGCGCTGGCGCTGGCCGCCCGACAGCTTGACGCCGCGGTCGCCGACGATCGTGTCATAGCCTTCCGGCATCGCCTCGATGAATTCCGCGCAGCGCGCGTCGCGCGCCGCGGCGAGCACTTCCTCGCGGGTCGCGTCGGGGCGGCCGTACGCGATGTTGTCGTAGATCGTCCGGTGCAGCAGCGAGATGTCCTGCGGCACCAGCGCGATCGCATGGCGCAGGCTGTCCTGCGTGATGCCCTTCACGTCCTGGCCGTCGATCTTCACGACACCGTCCTGCGTGTCGTAGAAGCGCTGCAGGAGCGCCAGCACGGTCGACTTGCCGGCGCCCGACTTGCCGATCAGGCCGACGCGCTGGCCCGGCTCGATATGGAGGTCGAAATGGTCGAGGATCGCGCGGCGGTGCGGGTACGCGAACGTCACGCGCTCGAAGTCGACGCGGCCGCCCGTGGCCGACAGCGGTTGCGCGTCGGAACGGTCCGGCATCCCGTGCGGTTCGAGCAGCGTCTTCACCGCTTCGGACAGGCGTGCGACGTGCTGCGTGACGTCGACGAGCGCGACCGCGAGGTCGCGCGTGCCGTGCAGGATCGTGAAGCCGAGCGAGCTGACGAGCACGATGTCGCCCGACGTCGCGCGGCCCTGGTCCCACAGCCACAGCGCCCAGCCGAGCAGGCCGGCGGACAGCATCGCGGTGATCACCGCGTGCAGCAGGCGCAGCTTTTCGAGATAGAGCAGGCTTTGCTGGCGCGCATCCATCTCCGCCTTGACCGTCGCGCTGAAGCGCTTCTGTTCGCGCAGCGTCATCCCGAACGCGCGCACGAGGCCCATGTTGCCGATCACGTCGACGAGCTCGCCGTCGACCGCCGCGGCCTTCGCCGCGAACGCGTGATGGCGCGCCGAGCCGCGGCCGGCCAGCTTGAACAGGATGACGGACAGCACGGCCGAACAGCCGAGCAGGCCGGCCGCCATCAGCGGATTGACGACGATGATCATCAGGATCGCGCCCATCACCGCGATGCACGGCGGCAGCACGTTCCACGCCATCGTGTTCTCCGACGTGTAGACCGCGTTCGACGTGGCCGTGATGCGGCTGGCGAGCGTGCCCGGCTGCTTCTCCGAGTAATACGTCGGCGAATGGCCGATCAGGTACTGGAACAGGTCGCGCCGCAGGTCGCCGGTGACCGCGACGAACGTGTGCGCGGCGACCCAGCCGCCGACGCGCCACAGCAGGTTGTCGGCCGCGATCAGGCCGACGAGCAGCGCGAACGCGCTCCACAGCGGGCCGGGATGATGCCGCCCGGTCGCCAGCACGTCGATCAGGTGCTTGATCGCATATTGGGAGCCGAGCGCGCAGCCGACGGCGGCCAGCACGCTGCAGAGCACCACCAGGTGGGCGACCGGATGGAGGCGGATGTAGCGGAACAGGAACGCGATCGGCCGATGCGCGTAGCTCGACAGCTTCGCGTTGTGGGCGTTGCGCTGGGCAGGGGTGAGAGATTCCAAAATATGCGTGCGGTGATTCGGTGATTGAGCGTGGCGGCTGGATCGCAGGCCGGCGCGCTCGGACTGAATAATCCGGCATTGTAAACAAGGCCGCGCGTCGCGCTGCGCGAATCTTGCCTTGGCCAGGGGCTCGCGTTCGATTTTGAGATAAAATCCGGCATCCCGTCCTGCCGCGTGTGCCGGAATCACGCTGCCGGCAGCTGCGGGTTAACGAGGATCGCCAAAACGGCCTTCCACTCTAGAACGGACGCCCGAGTCCGCGGGTTGCAAAGTGTTGCGCCTTTGTAACAAAGTAAAGAGTTTGAAATGTCGTGCGCCGTATCGGGATTAACCCTAGATAATCGGCTCCGGGTTCGATTCCAGGTTTTTTACGAACCCCTGTCAACGGGTCTTCGTTTCAAACGTTCTATGCCTGTCGCGTCGACGACGCTCCTTGAGCAGCGCGGGTTCGACGCCCCGGCAGGCTGATTCGTCCGGCTTTCGGACGACATGCATCCCGGCCCCCGGCAGGTTGCCGACCCATACCTGGTTTTTTGCCGATTTTTTAGGAGTTACGCATGCGAATCGCCCAAATCGCTCCGTTGCATGAAGCGGTGCCCCCGAAACTGTACGGCGGTACCGAGCGAGTGGTGTCCTACCTCACCGAAGCACTCGTCGAGATGGGGCATGACGTCACGCTCTTCGCGAGCGGCGATTCGCAGACCTCCGCGAAGCTCGAAGCGTGCTGGCCGCAGGCGCTGCGCCTCGACCCGACCATCCGCGACGTGATGGCCCCGCACATGCTGCTCCTCGAGCAGGTGCGCCGCCGCGCGGAAGAGTTCGATGTCCTGCACTGCCACATCGACTACTACCCGTTCTCGCTGTTCTCGCGCCAGCCGGTCCCGCATCTGACGACGATGCACGGCCGTCTCGACCTGCCGGAGCTGCAGCCGATCTTCAACGCATTCAGCGACGTGCCGGTCGTGTCGATCTCCGACAACCAGCGCATCCCGCTGCCGCAGGCGAACTGGCTGTCGACCGTGTATCACGGCCTGCCGGAAAACCTGCTGACGCCGATCCCGAACGTGAAGCCGAGCTACCTCGCGTTCCTCGGCCGCATCTCGCCGGAAAAGCGCGTCGACACCGCGATCCGCATCGCCGAGCAGGCCGGCCTGCCGATCAAGATCGCCGCGAAGCTCGACAAGGCCGACCGCGCGTACTACGAAGAGAAGATCAAGCCGCTGTTCGCGCTGCCGCACGTCGAGTACATCGGTGAAATCAGCGAAGCCGAAAAGACCGAATTCCTCGGCAACGCGCACGCGCTGCTGTTCCCGATCGACTGGCCGGAGCCGTTCGGCCTGGTGATGATCGAGGCGATGGCCTGCGGCACGCCGGTGATCGCGTTCAAGCGCGGCTCGGTGCCGGAAGTGATCGACAACGGCGTGTCGGGCTTCGTCGTCGAAGACGAACTGTCGGCCGTCGCCGCGCTCAAGCGCCTCGATACGCTGCCGCGCGAGAAGGTTCGCGCCGCGTTCGAAGCCCGTTTCTCGTCGAAGGTGATGGCGCAGAACTACGTGAAGGGCTACGAGGAACTGCTGCGCCAGAAGCGCCGCACGGTGCTCCGCGAAGTCAACGCAAGCTGATTGCGGGCCGCCGCCGCACGGCGGCGCGCGACCGTACGACGCCCCGTCCGGGTCTTCCGGCGGGGCGTTGTCACATCCGCGGCGCGGATGTGTTGTATTCTCGCCGCGCCCGGCGCCGCGAACCGGCTTCGAAGCGGCCCGGCACGCCATCCGGCCGTCTGTCCAGACGGTAATGTCCCTATAATGGCCGTGCCGTGAAATCCGGCCCGGTACGAATATCCAGAGGAGAGCAGTCTTGGCGAGAACGAAAACCACGCGCGCAGCGCCGGCCCCCGGCGCCGGTGTGATCTTCGCGTTGCGCGCGATCGGTCTCGTGCTGCTCGCGCGCTGGCTGTTCTCGATGTCCCAGATGGGCTATCGCTCGTCGCTGTCGGCGATGGTGTCGTCGCCGTGGGCATTCATCTACCTCATCCTGATCTTCCTGCTGCTCGCGTTGCCGGGTGCCGCCGCACGGGCCGAGCGGCCGTTCCATCCGCTGCCGCAGTGGCTGCGCCAGGCGCTGCGCGCGTTCGCGCTGATCGGTTTCCTGTTCGCGGTGTGGTCGATCGGCGCCTTCACGTGGGCGGCCGGCTGGCGCCGCGCGCTGCACGCGGTGACGGCCACCAACGGCTGGCTCGTCGCCGCGCCGGCGCTGTACGCGGCGATCGTGTGGATCTGCCGGCCGCGGCCGCTTTGGCGGACCAACGTGGCCGCGCGCCGCTTCGCGGTCGGCCGGTATGCGATCTCGCTCGACATGCTGACGCGCACCGCGATCGTCTGGATGGAAAGCCGCAAGGTCGGCCAGTACGACGCGCGCGAACTGTCGGTGCGCTGGCCCGGCCGCGCGGCGCCCGCCGCGGGCGAACAGGGCGTGCAAGGCGCGCAGCCGGCGGTCGTGCCGCCGCGTCGCGGCAGCCTGTTCAATCGACCGAAGGTGGAGCTGCTGTGGGATTCGCCGGCGGCTGTCGGCCACAACCGGCAGATCGTGATGCGCACGCCGCTCGCGACCGAAGGCGACCGCGTCGCGGTGCTCGCGCTCGACGCGGCGCTCAAGCAAATCGTCTGACACGGCCCGCGCACGGACGCGGGCGACAAGGAGGCGCGATGATCGTCCGTTGGTTGCTGGCTGCCATCCACCTGAGTGCGTTCGGCGTCGCGTTTGCCGCGATCGCGGCGCGTAACCGCGCGTTGCGCCGGCTCGTCGCGTCGGCGCAGGCGGCCGATTTGCCCGGCGTGTTCAAGGCGGATGCGCTCTGGGGGCTGTCCGCGCTCGTCCTGATCGCGACAGGCCTCGCGCGTGCGTTCGGCGGTTTCGAAAAAGGGACCGCGTACTACCTGCACGAACCGCTCTTTCACCTGAAGATGACCGCGCTCGTGCTGATCCTGCTGCTCGAGGTCGTGCCGATGCTGGGGCTGATCCGCTGGCGTGTCGCCGCGCGGCGGCAGCAGATGCCCGATATCGGCCGTGCGCGCACCTATGTGCGGATCGGCCACTGGCAGGCGGTGCTGGTGATCGTCATCGTGTTCGCCGCGTCGGGGATGGCGCGGGGGATTGGCGCGGCCGGCTAGGTGCGGCTGGCTAGGGACGCCCGGTTAGGGACGCCCGGTCAGGGACGCCCGGTCAGTGATCCCCGGCTAGAGGCGGCCGCCCGGGCGTGACCGGGCGACGTTGCCGCCCGGTCGGTCCGTGCTCAGCGCACGAGGCACGGGCGCTTGTTGTTGAACGTCCAGCCCGGAATCAGATACTGCATCGCCGCCGCGTCGTCGCGGGCGCCGAGGCCGTGCTGCTTGTACAGCTCGTGCGCGAGCGCGACCGCATCCATGTCGATGTCGATGCCGAGCCCCGGCCGCTTCGGCACGTCCACCAGCCCGTTCTCGATCTTCAGCGGCTCGCGCGTCAGCCGTTCGCCGTCCTGCCAGATCCAGTGCGTATCGATCGCGGTGACCTGGCCCGGCGCCGCGGCCGCGACGTGCGTGAACATCGCGAGCGACACGTCGAAGTGGTTGTTCGAATGCGAACCCCACGTGAGGCCCCAGTCGCGGCACATCTGCGCGACCCGCACCGAGCCCTGCATCGTCCAGAAGTGCGGATCGGCGAGCGGGATGTCGACGGCGTGCAGCTGCACCGCATGGCCCATCTGCCGCCAGTCGGTCGCGATCATGTTGGTCGCCGTCGGCAGCCCCGTCGCGCGGCGGAATTCGGCCATCACCTCGCGGCCCGAGTAACCGTTCTCCGCGCCGCAGGGATCTTCCGCGTACGCGAGCACGTGATGCTGGTCGCGGCACAGCCGCACGGCCTCGTCGAGCGACCATGCGCCGTTCGGATCGAGCGTCACGCGCGCGTCGGGGAAGCGCTCGGCGAGCGCCGTCACGGCCTCGATCTCGCTTGCCCCTTCGAATACGCCGCCCTTCAGCTTGAAGTCGTTGAAGCCGTAGCGCGCATGCGCGGCTTCGGCGAGCCGCACGACGGCTTCGGGCGTCAGCGCGGCTTCGTCGCGCACGCGCGTCCAGTCGTCGGTCGCGCCGCGGCCGTCGCGATAGGGCAGCGCCGTCTTCGTGCGATCGCCGATGTAGAACAGGTAGCCGAGCATCTCGACACGCTCGCGCTGCTGGCCTTCGCCGAGCAGCGCGGCGACCGGCACGCCGAGATGCTGGCCGAGCAGGTCGAGCAGCGCGGCCTCGAGCGCGGTGACCGCGTGGATCGTCGTGCGCAGGTCGAAGGTCTGCAGCCCGCGGCCGCTCGCGTCGCGGTCGGCGAAGGTGCGCCGCACGTCGTTGAGCACCGCATGATAGTTGCCGACCGGCTGGCCGACGACGAGCGCGCGCGCGTCGTCGAGCGTGCGGCGGATGCTTTCGCCGCCCGGCACTTCGCCGACGCCCGTGCGACCCGCGCTGTCCTTCAGGATCACGAGGTTGCGGGTGAAGAACGGGCCGTGCGCGCCGCTCAGGTTGAGCAGCATGCTGTCGTGGCCGGCGACCGGAATCGCTTGCAGGTCGACGATGCGCGGCGTGTCGGGGGAGGGCGAGGCAGTGACGGCGTTCATGGGCGGCGATGGCGAGAGAGTGGGCGATGCCGTGCGGCAAAAGCTTTGCCGCGCGCGGCGGGAGGTGCGATCATTCGACAACCGACGTGCGCGGCGCGCAAGGCCCGCATGTCGACGCAACCCGAAACGGGGGTGAAAGCGGCAACCGGGCCGGCGGCGCGCGAAACGCGAACGCGGCCCGATTGTCACGCACGGGACCGGGACGGTGCTGAACGGCCGACCTGAGTCGACAGGAGATCCGTGCGCCGATCATCAGTCGTCGGATGACTTGTGACGCAGTATAATGAATCATCGGCTTTCGCTCAAACCCCGCGTAAACCCTCGGCTCACATTACGATCATTCAAAAAGGAACCGGCCACATGTCCGTGCCTACGCTTCCCGCAGCGCCGCGCCGTCGCGCACGCAGCCTCGCACAAGATGTCGTCGACGCGCTGACCGCGCAGATCGAAAACGGCACGCTGCGTCCCGGCGACAAGCTGCCGACCGAAACCGAAGTCATGGCGGCGCAGGGCGTGAGCCGCACGGTCGTGCGCGAGGCGATCTCGCGGATGCAGGCGAGCGGCCTCGTCGAGACGCGCCACGGCATCGGCAGCTTCGTGCTGGAGCCGTCGCGCCGCCAGACGCTCGGCATCGATCCCGCGACGATCACGACGCTGCGCGACGTGCTCGCGGTGCTGGAGCTGCGCATCAGCCTCGAAAGCGAGTGCGCGAGCCTGGCCGCGCAGCGCGCGAACGATGCCGACCTCGCCGCGCTGCGGCGCGCGCTCGACGCGATCGCGACGGGCGCGGGCGGCGGCCGCGACACCGCGCAGCTCGACTTCCAGTTCCACCTGCAGATCGCGCAATCCACCGGCAACCGCTATTTCGTCGACATCATGACGCAGCTCGGCACGTCGATCATCCCGCGCACGCGTGTGAACTCGGCGCGCTTTGCCGGCGACGACCTCGAGCGTTACGTGGGCCGGCTGAACCACGAGCACGAGGACATCTACGAGGCGATCGCGCGCCACGACCCGGAAGCGGCCCGCGCCGCGATGCGCACGCACCTTACGAACAGTCGCGAGCGGCTACGCCGCGCACACGAGGCGGCGGAGGCCGAGGCCGGCTGACCGCTGGCCGGGGCGTGGGGTCCGCGCGGCGGCGGGCCTGCCTCGAATCGCTTCAACATCAGTCGTCATACGAGATCGGTGCGGGCCGCGCCGGTCTCAGCGGCGAGGCGGCGTTTCCGCCGCCGGCCGCCTCCGTCGCCGATCAGCCTCCCTTCGTCACGATCGTCTTCCACGCGCCATTCTTCACGTGATACAGCGTCGACATCCCGCTCTTCAGCGAGCCGTCGTTCGCGAACGAGATGCGGCCGGTCACGCCTTCGAAGTCGATTTTCTTGAGCGCCGGGCGATAGGCCTTCGGGTCGGTCGAGTTGGCCGCCTGCATCGCCTTGATCGCCGCCCACGCCGCGTCATAGCCGAACTGCGCATACGACAGCACGTCGACGCCGAAGCGCTTCTTGAAGCGTGCCTCGAAATCCTTGCCCTGCGGCAACTCGTCGAGCGGACGGCCGTATTCCCATGCCATCGCGCCTTCGGCGGCCGGGCCCGCGATCTTGATGAACTCGTTGTCCTTCACGCCGCCGCCGCCGACGAACTGCGCATTCAGCCCGAGCTGGCGCATCTGCTTGATGAAGTTCGCGGCGAGCGAATCGAGGCCGCCGAAGAAGATCAGGTCGGGATTCTTGGCCTTCAGGCTCGTGATCTGCGCGCGGAAATCGACCGCCTGGTTGTTGGTGAACTCGCGGCCGATGAGGTTGCCGCCCGCGGCCTTCACGGCCTTCTCGAATTCGTCGGCCTCGCCCTGGCCGAACGCGGTGCGGTCGTCGATGATCGCAATGCGCTTCGCCTTCGTCACCTCGACCGCGTACTTGCCCGCGTTGCCCGCATTCTGGCCGTCGGTCGCGATCACCATGAACATGTTCGCGAGCCCGCGCGACGTGAGCGTCGGGTTGGTCGCGGCCGGGTCGATCACCGGAATGCCGGCCTTGTCGTAGACCACCGACGCCGGGATCGTCGTCCCCGAATTGAAGTGACCGACCACGACCGACACGTTCTGGTCGACGAGCGCCTGCGCGGCCTGCACGCCGATGCGCGGGTCGGCCTGGTCGTCCTGCACGACGAGATTGAAGCGGGCGGGCTTGCCGGCGATCTGCACCTTCTGCGCGGCCGCATCGTCGAGCGCGAGCTGGACACCGTTTTGCAGATCCTTGCCGTAGCCGGCGTTCACGCCCGTGAGCGGCGCGGCGAAGCCGACCTTCACGTCGGTTGTGTCGGCCGCCTGCGCGGCCTGTTGCGAGAGGAGGGCAAGCGCGGATGCGATGGACACCGACAGCAGGGAATGACGGAATTTCATGTTGTTCCTCTTGTTCGACACCGGCGAGTGGATACCGCGCGCACCAGGACGGGCCGGGCGCGTGCGACGGGCGGGCGGTTCGACCGCTTCTCGGAATCGGGCGGGGAGGTCGGCATCGTGATCCTCGGAAACATCTCCCGGCAGGCTCCGCGAAGAGCCCCGATTGCCTCGATATATAGGTCGCCGATATGCGCGGGTCTTGGAAATTTGCCGCGCATTCGATGCGGATTTGCGCATAGCTTCCGCGCGACCGGCCACGGCCGGTATCGGGAGTTTCCCGTCGCGAACGGAACGGGTGCGGAGAAGGGGGGAGCGGTGCGGGGCAAGGGCGCGGCGCGGCCTGCCGGGGCCGCGCCGCGCGTGGGCCGACGTCAGTCGGACAGGGCGTCCGATGCGGCCTCGGCGTCGTCGTGCGACGCGGTCGTGCGGATCAGCGGGTCGCTGGTGCTCGGGCGGCCCGTTTCGACGTGGCCGGCGAAGCGGCGCAGGAAGCCGAGCTGCCGGCCGTCGCTGACGGTCAGGTCGTACCAGCCGTGGCTGCCGCGCAAGTCCCAGTAATCGTCGACGTGCGCGCCCGGCGCGAGATCGAACGTACGCGCGTGACCGTGGCCGTACGCGTTCGTGACCTTGAGCCGCACGGCCTTGTGGCCGCGGTTCATCAGGCGCAGCGTGATGTTGCCGTTCGCGACGTCGTAGCCGTAGATCACTTCGGGGTTCACGTTCGCGCTGCCGACGCCGGTCGCGAACGGGCCGCGGAAATGGCAGTAGAAGCCGTTCGGGCCGTACACGTCGAGGTCGTACAGGCCGAGCGACGCGGCCGCGCTCCACGTATCGGCGATGCGTTTGCCGGCTTCGACCGTGTACGTCCACGGGCCGTCGACGCGGTTGCGCGACTGGACCTGGAACGCGACGCCCGCGCGGCCCGTGTTCGCGAAGGTCAGCCGGAACTGGCCGTTCGCGGCTTCGACGCGGCCGTGCACGAACAGCTCGTACGGCAGCGCGCGCGCCGGGCGCAGCCCGGCTTCCTGTTTCGGCAGCTTCTGCAGCACCGGCGGCACCGGGATGTAATCGGGGTGGCGATTGCGATCCGGCGGCGCGTAGCCGCTCGTATCGGGCAGCGTCGGCCAGCCGGCGTCGGCCGTCGCGAAATCGAACGCGGCGGTCAGGTCGCCGCACACCGCGCGACGCCACGGCGACACGTTGGCGGCCGTGACCGGATACTGCGCGCCGAACCGCGCCTCGATGAATTGCAGCAGCGACGTGTGATCGAAGGTCTGCGAGCAGACCCAGCCGCCCTTGGTCCACGGCGACACGACCAGCATCGGCACGCGCGGCCCGAGCCCGTACGGGCCGGCCATGTGCGATGCGTCGCCGGCGAACACCTCGTTGGTCGTCGCGACGGTCGACAGCCCGTTCTCGCGCGACTGCGGCGCGAACGGCGGCGGCACGTGATCGAAGAAGCCGTCGTTCTCGTCGTACGTGATGAAGAGGGCGGTCTTGCTCCACACGTCGGGATTCGACACGAGCGCCTTCAACACCTGCTCGATGTACCACGCGCCGTAGTTCGCGGGCCAGTTCGGGTGCTCGGAATACGCTTCCGGCGCGCAGATCCACGACACCTGCGGCAGCGTGCCGTTCTTCACGTCCTGTTGGAGCACGTCGAACAGCGTGCCGCCGGCGCTGATGTTGGTGCCGGTGCGCGCCTTGTCGTACAGCGGCGTGCCGGGCAGCGCGGTGCGGTACTGGTTGAAGTAGAGCAGGGAGTTGTCGCCGTAGTTGCCGATGTACGGGTTCTGCGTCCAGCCCCACGAGCCGTTCGCGTCGAGCCCCGTGCCGACGTCCTGGTAGATCTTCCACGACACGCCGGCCTGTTCGAGCACTTCCGGATAAGTCGTCCAGCCGTAGCCCTTTTCCTCGTTGCCGAGCACCGGGCCGCCGCCCGTGCCGTCGTTGCCGACGTAGCCCGTCCACATGTAGTAGCGGTTCGGGTCGGTCGAGCTCGGGATCGCGCAGTGGTACGCGTCGCAGATCGTGAACGCATCGGCGAGCTGGTAATGGAACGGGATGTCGTCGCGCTTGAGGTACGCCATCGTCGTGGTGCCCTTGTTCGGCACCCACTGGTCGTAGCGGCCCTTGTTCCACGCGGCGTGCATGTCCTGCCAGCCGTGCGGCAGGTCCTGCAGGAACTGCAGGCCGAGCTTGTCCGCGCCGGGGTGGAACGGCAGCAGTTCGGCCGGGCCGACCGGCTGGTGAAACACCGACTTGCCGTTCGCGAGGCGCAACGGGCGCGGGTCGCCGAAGCCGCGGACACCGCGCATCGTGCCGAAGTAGTGGTCGAACGAGCGGTTCTCCTGCATCAGGATCACGATGTGCTCGATGTCGCGGATCGTGCCGGTGCGGCGGTTCGCGGGAATCGCGAGCGCATCCCGGATCACGGGCGGAAACAGGTTCAGCGCGGCGGCGCCGGCAGTGCCGGCGGCGACGCGCAGGAAGTCACGACGGTTCGATCGGGTCATGGTCGTTATCGTGCGGTAAAGGGGGAGCCGATTGGCGGGACCTGCGGGAAAGGCGCGCACCGAATCGCAGGATGCGGCTGCGTCGGTGCGTGCCGCCGCGAGCATAGCGAGGAATCGGTGTCATTCATGTGAAGTCCGGAAACGTTTGCATGGACGGCGAACCGGTATCGGGATGCGCATCGAAGGCGGTCGTGGTGTAACGGGGAAAGCAGGAAAGCAGCGCGGCGGAGCAGCGCAACGCGGTGCCGGCGCGTCAGGCGTCGGTCACCCACGCGCCGAACCATTCGCTCGGGCGGGCGATCTCGTCCTGCGCGGCGACGAGTTCGAGTTCGTAACGGCGTGCGTCGTAGGTGGCCTTCACGACCGCATGCACGGCCGCGAGCGTGTGTTCGAACGCGGCGCGCACGGAGTCGCCGCGCAGCCGGCACGCGACGAAGATCGCACTGGTGAGGTCGCCGACGCCGACCGGGTGGCGCGGAAACGCATACAGCGGCCGCTGGCCGATCCACGCTTCGGTTTCGGTGACGGCGAGCATGTTGAAACGGTCGGCCGGGCTGTTGCGGTCGTGCAGGTGCTTGACGAGGATGATCTGCGGGCCGCGGCGGATCAGCGCGCGGCAGGCGTCGACGGCTTCGGCGACGGTCTCGATGCGCCGCCCGGCGAGCTTCTGCAGTTCGGTATGGTTCGGCGACATGCCGTCGGCGAGCGCGGGCACCTCCTGGACGATGAATTCCTCGACGCCGGGCTCGGGCCGGATGCCGCCCGTCTGGCCCATCGCCGGATCGCAGAAGTACCACGCGTTCGGATTCATCGCCTTCACCGAGCGCACGATCTCGACCGCCGCGCGCGCCTGCGGCGGCGAGCCGAGAAAGCCGGACAGCACCGCGTCGCAACGCTTGAGCGCGCCGATGGCGGCGATGCCGTCGACGAGCTGTTCCATCTTGGCGGCATCGATCGCGCTGCCGGCCCAGTGGCCGTACTGCATGTGATTCGACAACTGGACGGTGTTGAGCGGCCAGACGTTGACGCCGAGGCGCTGCATCGGGAACACGGCCGCACTGTTGCCGGCATGGCCGTAGATGACGTGCGACTGAATGCTGAGGACGTTTTTCATGGGAATTCGCCTGCACGCGTTTCAGGGTCACGTCACACGATACCCGAGTTCGTCATACGCGCGGAAGTCGCGCGGCCCCGGAGTGTTGCGCGCCGTCGTCACGCGAGCGCGTAGAATCGCGGGGCGCGAGCCCGTCCCGCTGCACTCCGGCGGCCCGCGCGCGTCCCCCCATCACCGTGATCGCCATGCTTTCGATTTGCAAGATGTTGTCCGTCGCGCGTGCCGCGGTGCTCGGCGCGAGCGCCGCCGCCGCGTGCGCGCTGCCCGTTGCGGGCGTTGCCGCGACGCCCGCCGCCAACGACGGGCCCGCGTACGGCCCGCGGCTGGAAGGGTTTGCGTATCCGGCGCCCGTGCACGTGTACGCGTTCGTGTCGCAGCGGGAAACCCTCGAGATGGCGTACCTCGACGTGCAGCCCGCGCACCCGAACGGCCGCACCGTCGTGCTGCTGCACGGCAAGAACTTCTGCGCGGCGACCTGGGAAGACACGATCGACGTGCTGAGCCGCGCCGGCTATCGCGTGATCGCGCCGGACCAGATCGGTTTCTGCAAGTCGTCGAAGCCCGAGCGCTACCAGTACAGCTTCCAGCAACTCGCGCGCAACACGCACGCGCTGCTCGAATCGGTCGGCGTGAAGTCGGCGACGATCATCGGCCATTCGACGGGCGGGATGCTCGCGGTCCGCTACGCGCTGATGTATCCGAAGGCGACCGACCAGCTCGTGCTCGTGAACCCGATCGGCCTCGAGGACTGGAAGGCGCTCGGCGTGCCGCCGCTGTCGGTCGACTACTGGTATGCGCGCGAGCAGAAGACCACGGCCGACGGCATCCGCCGCTACGAGCAGGCGACCTACTATGCGGGCAAGTGGTCGCCGTCGTACGAGCGCTGGGTGCAGATGCTCGCCGGGATGTATCGCGGCGCCGGCCGCGACGCGGTCGCGTGGAACTCCGCGCTGATCTACGACATGATCCTCACGCAGCCGGTGGTCTACGAATTCGGCGCGATCCGCGTGCCGACGCTGTTGATGATTGGCGACAAGGACACGACCGCGATCGGCAAGGACGCCGCGCCGCCCGACGTGCATGCGAAGCTCGGCCGCTATCCGGAGCTCGCGAAGCGCACGCAGGCCGCGATTCCCGGCGCGCAGCTCGTCGAATTCCCGGCGCTCGGGCACGCGCCGCAGATCCAGGACCCCGACGCGTTCCACAAGGCGCTGCTCGACGGGCTGGAGGCCGTGCGCCCGCAGTGACGCGGAGCAGGCCGCCGGCCGCGCGCCGTCGGGCGGTCAGCCTGCCTCGTTCGCGAGCTCGTCGCGGATCTGCGCGGCCAGTTCGAACGAGCGCAGCCGCGCGGCGTGATCGTAGATCTGCGCGGTGATGATCAGCTCGTCGGCGCCCGTCTGCGCGATGCGCTCGCGCAGCTTGTCGCGCACCGTGTCGCGCGAGCCGACCGCCGCGAACGACAGCGAATGCGCGACGGTCGCGAGTTCGAGTTCGTTCGCCTCGAGCACGTCGACGGGCGGCGGCAGCTTGCCCGGCGTGCCGCGCCGCAGGTTGATGAACTGCTGCTGCAGCGACGTGAACAGGCGCCGTGCCTCGTCGTCGGTCTCGGCCGCGAACACGTTGACGCCCACCATCGCGTGCGGCTTCGGCCACGCGGCCGACGGCCGGTACTGCGCGCGATAGATCTCGAGCGCGCGCATCAGGTAATCCGGCGCGAAGTGCGACGCGAACGCGAACGGCAGCCCGAGCATTGCCGCGAGCTGCGCACTGAACAGGCTCGAACCGAGCAGCCACACCGGGACGTCGAGCCCTGCGCCGGGCACCGCCCGCACGCGCTGGCCGGGCACCGGCTCCGCGAAGTAGCGCTGCAGCTCCGCGACGTCGTCCGGAAACGAATCCGCGCTGCCGATCAGGTCGCGGCGCAGCGCGCGCGACGTGGTCTGGTCGGTGCCGGGCGCGCGGCCGAGGCCGAGGTCGATGCGCCCCGGATACAGCGACGCGAGCGTGCCGAACTGTTCGGCGATCACGAGCGGCGCATGGTTCGGCAGCATGATGCCGCCCGAGCCGACCCGGATCGTGCGCGTGGCGCCCGCGACGTGGCCGATCACGACGGCGGTGGCCGCGCTCGCGATGCCCGGCATGTTGTGATGCTCGGCCAGCCAGTAGCGCCGGTAGCCCCAGCGTTCCGCGTGCTGCGCGAGATCGACGGTGTTGCGGAACGCTTGCGAGGCGTCGGCGCCGGCCGGGATGGGGGCGAGATCGAGTACGGAAAACGGTGTCATCGGAAGACCTTCGAAACGGGTGGCGTGGTGATGCGCTGACGCAACAAACGCCAACGATTTTGCCAAAGGGTTCCGGAACGTGCTGGCGGCGCGCGCATACCCATGCGCCTTACAGGGGCGCAGGGTTCCTTGCGATGATCGTTGCAAAAATCAATTCAATCGCCAATTAATGACCAAACTTTACGGCGATTGGAAATGAAACCGCATCGACATACAAATTTGCACGAAATGTCTGATTTTAAAGACTGCAATACGCCTGCAAAGTACTTACGCTAACGTGAACGTGGCCGGGCCGATCGGGCTCGTCGACCGCTCAGCTTTGCTGGAATTGCACTAGTCCGTTTCCCGGAACGCCGAGCACCGGGGGGCGCGGACTGTTAAAATCCGGCGCCTGCCCATCTTGTGCCGATGGAGCCATTCGAGTCTTCCCGCATGCCGCCCGGGCGCTGCACGGGGGATACGCCACGCGAAGCCGGGCATGGCCGCACCCGAACGACGGGTCGTGCCTCCCCCATTACAGACGCTGCAGGAACAAGGAGTCGGGTCGTGCCCGCGTTCGTCGTAGTCGGAATACCGCATCACGTTCAATCACGCTCGAGCGTTTGCCATGGCGCCCAGGTCGCCGGGAGGCGTCGCGCATGACGCCGATCGTCACGCTGCTCGACTGGCTCCTGATCGCGTTCACGCTCGCCGCGGCCGGCTATGCGCTCGTCGCGGCCTTCGCGCCGCGGCCGCGCACGCCGCGCACGGCGGTGCGCGACGGCTTCGAGCCGGTCAGCGTGCTGAAGCCGTTGTGCGGCGCGGAGCCGCACCTGTACGACAACCTCGCGACCTTCTGCACGCAGCGCCACCCTTGCTACGAGGTGCTGTTCGGCGTCGCATCGCCGGCCGATCCGGCCATCGCCGTCGTCGAGCGGCTGCGCGCCGCTCATCCGGCGTGCGACATCACGCTCGTGGTCGACGCGCGCGTGCACGGCAAGAACCTGAAGGTCAGCAACCTGATCAATCTCGCCGAGCGCGCGAAATACGGGCGCATCGTGATCGCGGACAGCGACATCGCGGTGCAGCCCGACTATCTGGAGCGCGTGACGGCGCCGCTCGCCGACGCGTCGGTCGGGGTCGTCACGTGCCTGTATCATGCGCGCAGCGTCGGCGGCTTCTGGACGCGGATCGGCGCGCAGTTCGTCGACGCCTGGTTCGCGCCGTCGGTGCGCATCACGCACCTCGGCCGCTCGAGCCGCTTCGGCTTCGGCGCGACGCTCGCGCTCACGCGCGACACGCTCGAGCGGATCGGCGGCCTCTTCGCACTGAAGGACGAACTGGCGGACGATTTCTGGCTGGCCGAGCTGCCGCGTCGGCTCGGGCGGCGCACCGTGCTGTCCGAGGTCGAGGTCGCGACCGACGTGATCGAACCGTCGTTCGGGCCGCTGTGGCGCCGCGAGACGCGCTGGCTGCGTACGATCCGTTCGCTGAACCCCGCCGGCTTCGCGTTCCTGTTCATCACGTTTACCGCGCCGTGGCTCGCGATCGGCGCGGCGCTCGCGTGGCGCCTCGACGGCACCTTCGCCGGCACGCTGGCGGGCGGGGCGGCCGCGCTCGGCGCATTCGGGCGGCTCGTGCTGCACGCGCGCGGCGAGGACGGCTGGCGCGCGTTCTGGCGCGACCTGCCGCTCGTCGCGGTGCGCGACACGCTGCTCGCGCTCGAGTGGCTGGCGGCCGTGTTCGGCACCCATGTCGTGTGGCGCGGCGCGAGGATGACGGTCGTCGGCGGCGAACGCGCGACGGCGGCCGTGGAAGCAGTGGACGGCCGCTAGGGCTGGCGATCGGACCCGGCCCGCGGGCCGACACGCGTCGCACGGCGCAGCCGCGCGGCGCGACATGACGAAGAGGCGGGCGCCGGCATGGCGGCCCGCGGTTTTTTGACTGAATCGTTGTAACGAAACGAACTATGCAGGCTACCGGAGCATTCATGAAAACGCTGTTCTTGCAGGCCCCTTCGTATGACGGCTTCGACGGCGGAGCCGGCTCGCGCTATCAGGCGAAGCGCGAAATCCGTTCCTTCTGGTATCCGACCTGGCTCGCGCAGCCGGCCGCGCTCGTGCCGGGCAGCCGCGTCGTCGACGCGCCGGCCGACGGCCTGTCGGTCGAGGAAACGCTGAAGATCGCCAACGACTACGATCTCGTGATCATCCACACGAGCACGCCGTCGTTCCCGACCGACGCGATGTTCGCGCAGGATCTGAAGAAGATGAAGCCGTCGATGCTGGTCGGCATGGTGGGCGCGAAGGTGATGGTCGATCCGCACAACTCGCTCACGGCGAGCGACGCCATCGACTTCGTGTGCCGCGAGGAATTCGACTACACCTGCAAGGAGCTCGCCGAAGGCAAGCCGTTCGCCGAGATCAAGGGCTTGAGCTGGCGCGCGAAGGACGGCTCGATCGAGCACAACGAAGCGCGTCCGATCCTCGAGAACATGGACGAACTGCCGTTCGTCGCGCCCGTTTACAAGCGCGACCTGAAGATCGACAACTACTTCATCGGCTACCTGAACTATCCGTACGTGTCGATCTACACGGGCCGCGGCTGCAAGTCGCGCTGCACGTTCTGCCTGTGGCCGCAGACGGTCAGCGGGCATCGCTACCGCACGCGCTCGGTCGAGAACGTGCTCGCGGAAGCGAAGTGGATCCGCGACAACATGCCGGAAGTGAAGGAGCTGATGTTCGATGACGACACCTTCACCGACGATCTGCCGCGCGCCGAAGCCATCGCGATCGGCCTGGGCAAGCTCGGCATGACCTGGTCGTGCAACGCGAAGGCCAACGTGCCGTACAAGTCGCTGAAGATCATGAAGGAAAACGGCTTGCGCCTGCTGCTGGTCGGCTTCGAATCGGGCGACGACCAGATCCTCGTGAACATCAAGAAGGGTGTGCGCACCGATTTCGCGCGCCGCTTCAGCGCGGACTGCAAGAAGCTCGGCATCAAGATCCACGGCACCTTCATCCTCGGGCTGCCGGGCGAGACGAAGGAAACCATCAAGAAGACGATCGAGTACGCGAAGGAAATCAACCCGCACACGATCCAGGTGTCGCTCGCCGCACCGTATCCGGGCACGACGCTGTACAAGCAGGCCGTCGAAAACGGCTGGATGGAAGAGAACAAGACGATCAACCTCGTCAGCAAGGAGGGCGTGCAGCTCGCGGCGATCGGCTATGCGCACCTGTCGCGCGACGAGATCTATCACCACCTCGAACAGTTCTATCGCGAGTTCTACTTCCGTCCGTCGAAGATCTGGGAAATCGTGCGCGAGATGCTGACGAGCTGGGACATGATGAAGCGGCGCCTGCGCGAAGGCGTCGAGTTCTTCCGCTTCCTGCGCGCGCACGAGGCCTGATCCGTGGCGACGCAGCGGGCGGCGCGGGCGCTGATCTTCACCGCGGACGACTTCGGGCTGCACCCGCGCGTCAACGCGGCGGTCGAGCGCGCGCACCGCGACGGCGTGCTGAACGCCGCGAGCCTGATGGTGGGCGCACCCGCCGCGCAGGATGCGATCGAGCGCGCGCGGCGGCTGCCGTCGCTCGCGGTCGGGCTGCATCTGGTGCTCGCGGACGGCCCGGCCACGCTGCCCGCGCATGAGATTCCCGCGCTCGTCGGGCCCGACGGGCGCTTCGGCGACGCGATGGCGAAGGACGGTTGTCGCTTCTTCTTTCTGCCGCACGTGCGCGCGCAACTGCGCCGGGAAATCCGTGCGCAGTTCGACGCGTTCGCGGCGAGCGGCCTGCCGCTCGACCACGTGAACGCGCACAAGCATTTCCACCTGCATCCGACCGTGCTGTCGATGATCGTCGAGATCGGCCGCGACTACGGGCTGCGCGCGGTGCGGCTGCCGTACGAAACGAGCGCGCCCGCGCTGCTGAAGCCGTGGATCGCGCTCGTGCGCGCGCGGCTCGACCGCGCGGGGCTCGCGCACAACGACTACGTGGTCGGCATCGAGCATACGGGCGCGATGGACGAGGCCGTGCTGCTCGACGCGCTCGCGAAGCTGCCGCCGGGCGTCGGCGAGATCTACTGCCATCCGGCCGAAGCGGGCGATGGCCCGATCACGCCGACGATGGCCGGCTATCGCCCGGTCGACGAACTCGATGCGCTGCTGTCGCCGCGCGTCGCGGCCGCGCTGAAGGCGGCGGGCGTCGCGACCGGCGGCTTCGCCGACGTGTTCGGCGGGCCTGCGGCACGACGTGGCGCGCACGCGTCGCGCGCAGCGGGAGCGCAGCCGTCATGAGCAAGTGGATCAAGTGGCTCGGCTGGCCGATCGGCATCGGCATCCTGCTCGCGCTGGGGCTGCACGAGGGCGTCGATGACGTATCGCAGATGCTCGCGCGCGCCGGCTACGCGCTGCTGTGGCTCGTGCCGTTCCACGCGCTGCCGCTGTTGCTCGATGCGTACGCATGGCACCAACTGCTCGACCGGCGCGGCTCGCTGCCGTTCCTGTGGTGGATCGCGACCGTGCGCGAGGCGGTGAACCGGCTGCTGCCGGTGGTCGGCATCGGCGGCGAGATCGTCGGCATCCGGCTCGCGCGCTGGCAGGTGCCCGACGCGAGCCGTGTGACCGCGTCGGTGATCGTCGAAGTGCTCGTGACGATCGTCGTCCAGTATGCGTTCGCGGCGCTCGGCCTCGTGCTGCTGCTCGCGACGACCGACAACATGGGCGGCGGCACGATCGGCCTCGCGCTGCTGCTGACGCTGCCGTTGCCGGTGCTCGGCGTGGTGCTGATGCGGCGCGGCGGCATCTTCCATGCGATCGAGCGTTTCGCGGGCCGCCTGCTCGGCGATTCGCACCGGCTGCTGCAGGGCGTCGACGGCCGCCGGCTCGACGCCGACATCGATTCGCTGATGTCGCGCACGGGCCTGCTGTTCAGCGCGTTCTTCTGGCAACTGGCCGGCTACGTGCTCGGCGCGCTCGAGATCTACTGGGCGCTCGCGCTGCTCGGCCACCCGGTGTCGATCGGCGGCGCGATCGCGATCGAGGCGATGACGCAGGCCGTGCGGCATGCGGCGTTCATGGTGCCGGGCGGGCTCGGCGTGCAGGAGGCGACCGTCGTGCTGCTCGCGCAGATGTTCGGCGTCGACCGCGAGACGGCGCTGTCGCTCGCGGTGGTCAAGCGCGGCCGCGAGGTGCTGTTCGGCTGCCTCGCGCTCGGCTCGTGGCAGCTTGCCGAGCTGGTGCGCACGCGCCGCCGCCTTGGCGCACCGCCGGCCGGGCCGCGCGCGGCGCCCCCGGCGAATCGGGCGCCCGAAACCCGGACCGAAACCGAAACGACGCATTGAACAGCGGACGCCCCGCGCGGCACGTCTCGCGCTTTTGGCGTCGCGCGGGTATCCTTGCCGCGTGTTTTCTCCACGCGCCATTCTTCCGATGATTTTCCGTTTCCGGCTGCTTTCCGTGACGATGCTGGCCGCCGCGCTGGCGCTGACCGGTTGCGACGACCAGGGCCATCTCGACGTGCAACGTATCAGGGATTTCTTCAACGCGATCAAGCCCGCGCCGCTGCTGCTGAAGGGGCTGAAGGTCGGCGAATCGACCGAGGCCGACGTGCGCGGCACGATGGGCAAGCCCGAGACCGAGCGCACGTTCACCGACGGCTCGAAGCGTCTCGAATATCCGCGCGGCCCGATGGGCAACCAGACCTGGTTCGTCGATCTCGATGCGAACGGGCGCTACACGGGCGCGACGCAGGTGCTGACCGCCGAGAATTTCGCGAAAGTGCGCCCGGGGATGGACGAGGACGAGGTGCGGCGCCTGCTCGGCAAGCCCGGCGACATCGCGCAGTATCCGCTGAAGCCGGAGACGGTCTGGAGTTGGCGCTGGCTCGAGGACGGCGTCAACACCGACGCGTTCTTCAACGTCCATTTCGGCCCGGACGGGCTCGTCTACACGACTTCGCGCTCCGACATCCTGAAAGAGCGGTGACGCTCACGCGCGGCGCTTCTTCAGCCAGTCGCGCAGCGCGTCGCGGGCATGAGCGAGCGATTGTGTGGTGTACGTCCCGACCTGCCCATTCGGCCCGATGGCCAGTCCGGCGCTATATCGAAAAAGCGACCGGAAAATTGCAAAAAAACCGCTTCCCGGCATGTCATCCGACTGTCAGGGAGCGGTTTTTTTCCTTTTGAAACAGCGGCGTAGGTCGTGTGCAGAAATGGTGGGACGAATTGTTGCGACGCAGCAATCGCGCGCATGGTGATTTGAGGCAAATAATTTCGCTTGCGACTATCCGCGTCACTCCGGCGCGGGACAGGCATGCGCGTCGGCATTCATTCAACTCTGGAGACGCGCGTGTTCCTTTACGGCTTTGGTCCCGTCCTCTGGGCCGGCACCGTGCAGACCATCGAGCTGTCGGTGCTGTCGCTCGCCACCGCGGTGGCGCTGGGGCTGATCGGCGCGGTGGCGAAGCTGTCGCACAACCGGGTGCTGCGAGCGATCGCGACCGGTTATACGACGCTGATCCGCTCGGTGCCCGATCTTGTGCTGATGCTGCTGCTGTTCTACAGCATCCAGATCTGGCTGAACCAGTTCACCGACCTCGTCGGCTGGAACCAGATCGACATCGATCCGTTCGTGGCCGGCGTGCTGACGCTCGGCTTCATCTACGGCGCGTACTTCACCGAGACGTTTCGCGGCGCGTTCCTGTCGGTGCCGCGCGGCCAGCTCGAAGCCGGTGCGGCTTACGGGATGAGCGGCGCGCGCGTGTTCGCGCGGATCATGTTTCCGCAGATGATGCGCTTTGCGCTGCCGGGCATCGGCAACAACTGGCAGGTGCTCGTGAAGGCGACCGCGCTGGTGTCGATCATCGGTCTCGCGGACGTCGTGAAGGCCGCGCAGGACGCCGGCAAGAGCACGTTCAACATGTTCTTCTTCATCCTCGTCGCGGCGCTGATCTACCTTGCGATCACGACCGTTTCCAACCTCGTGCTGATCCAGCTCGAGAAGCGTTATTCCATGGGCGTGCGGCACGCAGAACTATGATCGAGATCCTCCAGGAATTCGGCAAGGCGTTCCTTTTCTGGGACGGCCAGCGCCTGTCCGGCCTCGCGGTCACGCTGTGGCTGCTCGTCGCATCGATTTCGCTCGGCTTCGTGTGCGCGGTGCCGCTCGCGGTCGCGCGCGTGTCGAGGAACAAGTGGGTGTCGACGCCCGTGCGGTTCTACACGTACGTGTTCCGCGGCACGCCGCTCTACGTGCAGTTGCTGCTGATGTACACGGGCATGTACAGCCTCGAGTTCGTGCGCTCGCACTCGCTGCTCGACGCGTTTTTCCGCAGCGGTTTCAACTGCGCGATCCTCGCGTTCGCGCTGAACACCTGCGCGTACACCACCGAGATCTTCGCCGGAGCGATCCGTGCGATTCCGCATGGAGAGGTCGAGGCGGCGCGCGCGTACGGGATGTCGCCGTTCACGATGTACCGCCGCGTGATCCTGCCGTCGGCGCTGCGCCGTGCGCTGCCGCTGTACAGCAACGAGGTGATCCTGATGCTGCACGCGACGACCGTCGCGTTCACGGCGACCGTGCCGGACATCCTGAAGGTCGCGCGCGACGCCAATTCCGCGACCTACATGGCGTTCCAGTCATTCGGGATCGCCGCGCTGATCTATCTTGCGGTATCGTTCGCACTCGTCGCGGCGTTTCGCCGCGCGGAGCGCCACTGGCTCGCGTATCTCGCGGCCGCCCGTCACTGAATTACTTCGAGGAGAGCCAGTTGGCCGAGATCACTCAAACGAGCGCGTCCGCTTCCGTCAAGCTTGCCGCGGTCGATATCCACAAGCGCTACGGCGACAACGAGGTGCTCAAGGGCGTGTCGCTGAACGCGAAGGCCGGCGACGTTATCAGCATCATCGGCGCGAGCGGGTCGGGCAAGAGCACGTTTCTGCGCTGCATCAATTTCCTCGAGCGGCCGAATGCGGGGCAGATCGTCGTCGACGGCGAGGCCGTGCGCACGAAGACCGACCGCGCCGGCGCGCTCGAAGTCGCCGATCACAAGCAGTTGCAGCGCATCCGCACGAAGCTCGCGATGGTGTTCCAGCACTTCAACCTGTGGGCGCACATGAACGTGCTCGAGAACGTGATGGAGGCGCCCGTGCACGTGCTCGGCATTTCGAAGAAGGAAGCCGAGGAGCGTGCGCGCGAGTATCTGGAGAAGGTCGGTTTGCCGCCGCGCGTCGAGAAGCAGTATCCGTCGCATTTGTCGGGCGGCCAGCAGCAGCGCGTGGCGATCGCGCGGGCGCTGGCGATGCATCCTGACGTGATGCTGTTCGACGAGCCGACTTCCGCGCTCGATCCGGAGCTGGTGGGCGAAGTGCTGAAGGTGATGCAGAAGCTGGCCGAGGAAGGCCGCACGATGATCGTCGTCACGCACGAGATGGGATTCGCGCGCAACGTGTCGAACCACGTGATGTTCCTGCATCAGGGGCGGACCGAGGAAGAGGGCGATCCGAAGGAGGTGCTGGTGCGTCCGCAGAGCGAGCGGCTCAAGCAGTTCCTGTCGGGCAGCCTCAAGTAACGCGACAGGGCGGGTTTCAACGTGGTACCGGTGTCTCGTCCCGCAGGCGCCACCCGCACGACGCAGGTGGCGATCGTTGCATTGCCGCCCGTGTCGATGTCGGGCGTGGGGCCGATCGTCGATGCGCTGAATCTCGCGAACGAGATCGACGGGCGGCTTTTGTACCGTTGGCAGGTGTGTTCGTGGGATGGGCGGCCGGTGCCGCTCGCGGGCGGCGCGCAGTGGCATGCCGATGCGGCGTTCAACGATGCGATCGCGTGCGACTGGTTGATCGTCGTGTCGGAGCGGTTTCAGCAGTTTGCCGATTATCGGTTGTTTCTCGCGAGTCTCGCGCGGGTTGGGCAGCGCACCCCCGTTGTGACCGGCATTCATCACGGCGTGTGGTGGCTGGCGATGGCGGGGCAGCTTTCCGGGTATCGCGTGAGCGTGAACTGGGAGACGTATCAGCAGTTCGCCGAGCAGTTCGAGCGGTCGATCGTCACGCAGCAGATCTTCGAGATCGATCGCGATCGGGCGACCTGTGCCGGTGGGCAGGCGACCGTCGATTTCATGCTGGCCATGATTGGCCGCGAACATGGGGCGGACCTCGCGGAGCGGATTGCCGATGCGCTTGGGGCCGGCACGCTGCGCAGCGGTGAGGAGCGGCAGCGGATTCCTTTTGTTACCGCGCCCGGTGAGCGACATCCTCGGTTGAATGATGCTTTGCTTTTGATGGAAGCCAATATCGAAGATCCGTTGACGACCGATGAGATCGCCGGGCTCGTCGGCGTTTCACGCCGGCAACTGGAGCGGCTCTTTCGGCAGTATCTCGGGGCGATGCCCTCGAAGTATTACCTCAATCTTCGGCTGCTCAAGGCTCGGACGCAGTTGCAGCGGACCAGCAAGTCGGTCGTTCAGGTTTCTCTCGCTTGTGGGTTCTCTTCTGCCGCGCACTTCTCTAACGCTTACCGCGAAAGGTTCGGAGTCACGCCTCGGGAAGATCGGCGAGCGTGGCTCGAGAAGCAGACTGGCGGCGGCAGTGAACCTCGTGGAGGGGCGCTCGTCGAGCGCGAGAAGGGGTGATGGCCGGGGGTGATGTTCGGGGTGGTGTTCGGTGGTGCGGTTTGCTCTCTCGTGAAGTACCTGTGATCGTGTCGGTCTATTAGCGTCGCCCCTCCGCGGGGCAGCGGTCACTTTTCTTTGTCTTGCCAAAGAAAAGTAACCAAAAGAAAGGCGCTCAGATAACGCATGACTTACCGGTGCCATGGCGCCCCAGAGTGGATCGCACAAAAGTGTCCGCGCCAGTCAGGACCCCAGAGTGGTTCGAGCAATGGTTCTGACACCACTGGCTACCCCACGGAGCGGTATACCGCCCGCTAGCTCCGTCCTCGCTTCGCTCGGCCGACAGGTCCATCCCAACCAATTCCGACAACGCGCCCCAACGTGCTTTCGATAAACGGGAATTCGCCGTTCTGCTCGCGAGAAAAATGGGGGCGCAAATACATCGTCTCGCGAAGACACCGATGGTCAAACGATTCGGATACGCAAATGCGAAGAGCAGAAAAAGTGCCTGGCCGTCGACGCCCGATGGAGGAAGCACGAACGCAACCGCCCGCCCTGAAGTACCTTGCAGCCGAGCGCAGCGAGGATGGAGCTAGCGGACGGTATACCACTCCGTGGGGTAGCGAGTGGTGTCAGAACCATTGCTCGAACCACTCCGGGTTCGTGGCTGGCGCGGACACTTTTGTGCGGACCACTCTGGGGCGCCATGGCACCGGTAAGTCATGCGTTATCTGAGCGCCTTTCTTTTGGTTACTTTTCTTTGGCAAGACAAAGAAAAGTGACCGCTGCCCCGCGCAGGGGCGACGCTAATAGACCGACACGATCACAGGAATTTCACGACCCCGGAAGCGCCCCCGAGACAGCGAGAAAAAGCCGCAAAATACCGACCCACATCAACCAACCGACCTGCCCGGAAGGGCAAAACCCAAACCTTCCGATAGAACCCGTCGCAATTCCGCAAGACGCTTGCGTCGCCCTTACCTAAACTTGATCCTGTTGAACCCTCTTACGAAACCGAAAGGAACGACCATGACGACCTCGACCGTGACCCGCCAGACATTCGACGAAGTGATGGTGCCGGTATTCTCTCCCGCGCCGTTCGTGCCGGACCGTGCAGAGGGCTCGCGCGTATGGGACACGGCCGGCCGTGAATACATCGACTTCGCGTGCGGCATCGCGGTCACGTCACTCGGCCACGGCCACCCGGAACTGCTGAAGGTGCTGGACGAACAAGGCCGCAAGCTCTGGCACATCGGCAACGGCTACACGAACGAACCGGTCCTGCGCCTCGCGAAGCGCCTCGAATCGCTGACCTTCGCCGACCGCGCATTCTTCGCGAACTCGGGCGCGGAAGCGAACGAAGCCGCGCTGAAACTCGCGCGCCGCGTCGCCTTCGACCGCCACGGCGCCGACAAGGTCGAAATCGTGTCGTTCGTGCAGTCGTTCCACGGCCGCACGTTCTTCACCGTCAGCGTCGGCGGCCAGCCGAAATACTCGGAAGGCTTCGGCCCCGTGCCGGAAGGCATCAGGCACCTGCCGTTCAACGACATCGAAGCCGCGAAGGCCGCGATCGGCCCGAAAACCTGCGCGGTGATCGTCGAGCCGGTGCAGGGCGAAGGCGGCGTGATTCCCGCCGATCCGGCGTTCCTCAAGGCACTGCGCGAAGCGTGCGACGCGAACGACGCACTGCTGATCTTCGACGAAGTGCAAACGGGCGTCGGCCGCACGGGCCAGTTCTACGCCTACATGGACACGGGCGTCACGCCCGACATCCTGACGACCGCGAAAGCGCTCGGCAACGGCTTCCCGATCGGCGCGATGCTGACGACGAACGAACTGGCCGCGCACTTCAAGGTCGGCGTGCACGGCACGACGTACGGCGGCAACCCGCTCGCATCGGCGATCGCCGACAAGGTCGTCGAACTGATCGGCGACCCGGCCCTGCTCGAAGGCGTGCGCGAACGCAGCGTGCGCCTGAAGGGCGCGCTCGAACGCATCAACGCGCGCTTCGGCATCTTCAAGGACATCCGCGGCAAGGGCCTCCTGGTCGGCGCCGAACTCACCGCCGCATTCGACGGCCGCGCGAAGGACTTCGTCACCGCCGCCGCCGAGCAAGGCCTGATCATGCTCATCGCCGGCCCGAACGTGCTGCGCTTCGTGCCGTCGCTCGTGATCCCGTTCGACCTGCTCGACGAAGGCGTGAAGCGCTTCGAGAAGGCAGTCGAGCAGGTGGTCGCGGCCCAGGAAGCCACCGCGCGCTGATCGGCGCCCCCATCGCAGACAGGAACGACGATGCTATTTGTTCGCCCCGGCAAACTCACGGATCTCGATGCGCTCGCGCACATGGCGCGCACCGCGCAGCCGGTCCTGCACTCGCTGCCGCACGACCGCGCGGCGCTCGAAGCGCGTGTGGCGCTCTCGGAAGATTCGTTTCGCGCGGACGTCGACTTCGCCGGCGAGGAGTTCTACCTCTTCGTACTCGAGGATTCGTCGACCGGCAAGCTGCTCGGCACGGCGAGCATCGTGGCCGCGGCCGGCTACTCGGAACCGTTCTACGCGTTCCGCAACGACGCGCTGATCCACGCGTCGCGCGAGCTGCACGTGAACCGCAAGATCCATGCGCTCACGATGTCGCACGAGCTGACCGGCAAGAGCCGGCTCGCGGGCTTCTACGTCGATCCGTCGCTGCGCGGCGACGCGGCCGCGCACCTGATCTCGCGCGCCCGGATGATGTACATCGCCGCGAACCGCCGCCGCTTCACGCCCGAAGTATTCACGCTGCTGCTCGGCGTGAGCGACGGCAACGGCGCATCGCCGTTCTGGGAAGCGGTGGGCCGCAAGTTCTTCGGCCGCGATTTCACCGACGTCGACATCGCATCGGGCGGCCGCAGCCGCACGTTCATCGCCGAAGTGATGCCGGCCTATCCGCTCTACGTGCCGCTGCTGCCGGAAGCCGCACAGCGCGTGCTCGGCGAGCCGAACGAAACGGCGCTGCTCGCATACGACATCCATCTCGAGGAAGGCTTCGAGCCCGACCGCTTCGTCGACATCTTCGACGCGGGCCCGGTATTGACCGCGCAGGTCGATCGCACCGCGTGCGTGAAGCACGGCGCGGAGCGCGTCGTGCGCGAGGCCGCGCATCAGCAGGGCGACGTCGCGTACCTGGTGTCGACGGGCAGCGGCGAATCGTTCCGCTGCGTGCTGGCCGACCTGCCGGGCGAGACCGCCGACGCGCGGGGCGCCGAGGCGCCGCTGGCCGGCGACGTGCGCGCGGCGCTCGACGTGAAGGAAGGCGATGTCGTGCGCTGCGTGCCGCTGCATCGCCGCGACGATGAAGAATCGAAGGGAGACGCAACATGATCGTCGTTCGTGTCGTACAAACGGGCGACGTCGACGCGCTCGTGTCGCTCGCGCAGGAAACCGGGCCGGGCCTGACCACGTTCAAGCCCGACCGCGACGCGCTCGCCGCGCGCATCGAACGCTCGCGCCGCACGCTGGAGGGCAAGGCGGCGCCGGGCGAAGCCGGCTACTTCTTCGTGATGGAAGATTCGAAGACGGGCGACATCGCGGGCGTGTGCGGGATCGAGACGCAGGTCGGCCTCGAGCAGCCGTTCTACAACTACCGCGTGAGCACGGTCGTGCACGCGAGCCAGGAACTCGGCGTGTGGACGCGGATGTCCGCGCTGAACATCTCGCACGACCTGACGGGCTACGCGGAAGTGTGCTCGCTGTTCCTGAGCCCGCGCTATCGCACGGGCGGCGTCGGCGGCCTGCTGTCGCGCTCGCGCTTCATGTTCATCGCGCAGTTCCGCGACCGCTTTCCGGAGCGCATCTGCGCGGAACTGCGCGGCCACTTCGACGAGGACGGCACGTCGCCGTTCTGGCGCGCGGTCGGTTCGCACTTCTACCAGATCGATTTCAACGCGGCCGACTACCTCAGCTCGCACGGCCGCAAGTCGTTCCTCGCGGAACTGATGCCGCGCTACCCGGTGTACGTCGACCTGCTGCCGCAGGACGCGCAGGACGCGGTCGGCCTCACGCACCGCGACACGCTGCCGGCCCGCAAGATGCTCGAGGCCGAAGGGCTGCGTTACCAGAATCACGTCGACATCTTCGACGCGGGCCCGGTGCTCGAATGCCACGTCAACGACCTGCGCACGGTGCGCGAGAGCGTCGTCGTGCCGGTCGCGATCGGCGTGCCGGACGCAACCGACAACGTACCGAAGTCGCTCGTGTCGAACACGTCGCTCGACGATTTCCGCGTCGGCGTCGCGCCGGGCGTGGTCGCGAACGGCGCGTTCGTGCTGTCGGCCGACGATGCCGCCGCGCTCGACGTGAAGGCCGGCGATCCGGTTCGCGTGCTGCCGCTCAAAGTCAAACAGGGATAAACGAATCATGACGGAACTCTTCATCGACGGCGCCTGGGTCGCAGGCTCGGGCCCCGTCTTCGCTTCGCGCAACCCGGGGACGGACGCGATCGCATGGCAGGGCGAAAGCGCGTCGGCGGCCGACGTCGACCGTGCGGTCGCGAGCGCGCGCCGCGCGTTCGCCGGCTGGTCGGCGCTCGACTTCGAAGCCCGCTGCGAGATCGTCAAGCGCTTTGCGGCGCTGCTGACCGAACGCAAGGCCGCGATCGCGACCGCGATCGGCCGCGAAACCGGCAAGCCGCTGTGGGAAGCGCGCACCGAAGTCGCGTCGATGGCCGCGAAGGTCGGCATCTCGATCCAGGCCTACCAGGAACGCACGGGCGAGAAGCGCCAGGACATGGCCGACGGCGTCGCGGTGCTGCGTCATCGCCCGCACGGCGTCGTCGCGGTGTTCGGCCCGTACAACTTCCCCGGCCACTTGCCGAACGGTCATATCGTGCCGGCGCTGATCGCCGGCAACACGGTCGTGTTCAAGCCGTCCGAACTCGCACCGGGCGTCGCGCGCGCGACGGTCGAGGTGTGGCACGAAGCCGGGCTGCCGGCCGGCGTGCTGAACCTCGTGCAGGGCGAGAAGGACACCGGCATCGCGCTCGCGAACCATCGGCAGATCGACGGGCTGTTCTTCACCGGTAGCTCGGATACCGGCACGCTGCTGCACAGGCAGTTCGGCGGCCGGCCGGAAATCGTGCTCGCGCTCGAGATGGGCGGCAACAACCCGCTCGTGATCGGCGAGGTCGAGGACATCGACGCGGCCGTGCATCACACGATCCAGTCGGCGTTCCTGTCGGCCGGCCAGCGCTGCACGTGCGCGCGCCGCATCTTCGTGCCGCAGGGCGCGTTCGGCGACCGCTTCCTCGCCCGCTTCGCCGACGTCACGTCGAAGATCACCGCCGACGTGTTCGATGCCGATCCGCAGCCGTTCATGGGCGCGGTGATCTCGGCACGCGCGGCCGCGAAGCTGGTCGACGCGCAGGCGCGCCTGGTCGAGCGGGGCGCGAAGCCGATCATCGCGATGACGCAGCGCGATCCGCGCCTCGGCTTCGTGAATGCGGCGATCGTCGACGTGACGGGCGTCGCGGACCTGCCCGACGAAGAGCACTTCGGCCCACTCGCGCAGATCGTCCGCTACGCGACGTTCGACGAAGCGATCGAGCGCGCGAACGACACGGCGTTCGGCCTGTCCGCCGGGCTGCTCGCCGATGACGCGAAGGCATGGGAGCACTTCCGCCGCACGATCCGCGCCGGCATCGTCAACTGGAACCGCCCGACCAACGGCGCATCGTCGGCCGCACCGTTCGGCGGCACGGGCCGCTCGGGCAACCATCGCCCGAGCGCGTACTACGCGGCCGACTATTGCGCGTACCCGATGGCGTCGGTGGAAAGCACGCAACTGACCTTGCCCGCGAGCCTGTCGCCGGGCCTGCATTTCTGATCGAGGGAGCGACGATGAACGCACAAGAAGCCAATTTCGACGGACTCGTCGGCCCGACCCACAACTACGCCGGGCTGTCGTTCGGCAACGTGGCGTCGCTGAACAACGAGAAGTCGGCCGCGAACCCGAAGGCGGCCGCGAAGCAGGGGCTGCGCAAGATGAAGCAGCTCGCGGATCTCGGCTTCGCGCAAGGCGTGCTGCCGCCGCAGGAGCGGCCGTCGCTGCGCCTGTTGCGCGAGCTCGGCTTCTCGGGCAAGGACGCGGACGTGATCGCGAAGGCCGCGAAGCAGGCGCCCGAACTGCTCGCCGCGGCGAGCTCGGCGTCGGCGATGTGGACCGCGAACGCGGCCACCGTCAGCCCGTCGGCCGACACGAGCGACGGCCGCGTGCACTTCACGCCGGCGAACCTGTGCAGCAAGCTGCATCGCGCGATCGAGCACGAAGCGACGCGCCGCACGCTGTCGACGCTGTTCGCCGACCCCGCGCACTTCGCGGTGCACGAAGCGCTGACGGGCACGCCGGCGCTCGGCGACGAAGGCGCGGCGAACCATACGCGCTTCTGCGCCGAGTACGGCAAGCCGGGCGTCGAATTCTTCGTGTACGGCCGCGCGGAATACCGTCGCGGGCCGGAGCCGAAGCGTTTCCCGGCCCGCCAGACGTTCGAGGCGAGCCGCGCGGTCGCGCATCGCCACGGGCTTGCGGAGGAAGCGACGGTCTACGCGCAGCAGGATCCGGACGTGATCGACGCGGGCGTGTTCCACAACGACGTGATCTCGGTCGGCAACCGCGACACGCTGTTCACGCACGAACGCGCGTTCGTCAACAAGCAGGCGATCTACGACACGCTGACCGCCGCGCTCGACGCGCGCGGCGCGCGCCTGAACGTGATCGAGGTGCCGGACGCGGCCGTGAGCGTGAACGATGCCGTCACGTCCTACCTGTTCAACAGCCAGTTGCTGTCGCGCGCGGACGGCTCGCAGGTGCTCGTCGTGCCGCAGGAATGCCGTGAGAACGCGAAGGTCGCCGCCTACCTCGACCATCTCGCGGCCGGCAACGGCCCGATCCGCGACGTGCTCGTGTTCGACCTGCGCGAAAGCATGAAGAACGGCGGCGGCCCCGCTTGCCTGCGCCTGCGCGTCGTGCTGAACGAAGCGGAGCGCGCGGCCGTCACGTCGAACGTGTGGATCAACGACACGCTGTTTGCGTCGCTCGACGCGTGGATCGACAAGCACTATCGCGATCGCCTCGCACCGGAAGACCTCGCCGATCCGGCGCTGCTCGACGAATCGCGCACGGCGCTCGACGAGCTCACGCAGATCCTGCGCGTCGGTTCGCTGTATGACTTCCAGCGCTGAGGCACGGATGCCGGCCGCCGCGCTGCTCGGCGATTTTCTCGCGTTCACGCTGGCGGGCGGTGCGCCGGCTGAAACGCACGGCGCCTGCGCGGGCGCCGCGGTGCGCTGGCAATGGCTCGGCGACGGGCTGATCGCGTTCGAGCCTGCCGCCGCTGACGCCGCGGCGCGCGCGAGCGTGCTCGTGTCGGCCGGCGTGCACGGCGACGAGACCGCGCCGATCGAACTGCTGTCGATGCTCGTGCGTGATCTCGCGTCGGGCGCGCTGCCGCTCGCGTGCCGGCTGCTCGTCGTGCTCGGCAACGTGCCGGCGATGCGCGCGGGCGAACGCTATCTCGACGACGACCTGAACCGCCTGTTCGGCGGCCGTCACGCGCAGGTGCCCGCGAGCCGCGAAGCGCCGCGCGCCGCGCGGCTCGAAGCGGCGGCATCCGCCTTCTTCGCGGCGGCGCCGGCGGGCAGCGCGCGCTGGCACATCGACATGCATACGGCGATCCGTGCGTCGGTATTCGAGCAGTTCGCGCTGCTGCCGCACACGGGCACGCCGCCCACGCGCGCGATGGTCGAATGGCTCGGCGATGCGCGCATCGCGGCCGTGCTGCTGCACACCGCGAAGGGCAACACGTATTCGCATTTCACGGCCGAGCAGTGCGGTGCGCTCGCGTGCACGCTGGAGCTCGGCAAGGTGCGGCCGTTCGGCCAGAACGACCTCGCGCGTTTCGCGCCGGCCGATCGTGCGGTGCGCAAGCTCGTGTCGGGCGAGCGGCGTGAAGACGCGGCCGAGGGCGGCCGTCCGCCGCTGCCGCGCGTGTTCACCGTGATCGACCAGATCACGAAGCAGAGCGACGCGCTCGAGCTGTTCGTCGCAGCCGACGTCGCGAACTTCACCGCATTCGCACGCGGCACCGTGCTCGCACGGGACGGCGACTACCGCTACACGGTGACGCACGACGAGGAACGGATCGTGTTTCCGAACCCGACCGTGAAGCCCGGGCTGCGCGCGGGCCTGCTCGTGATCGACACGACGCGCGAGACGCTGGCCGCACTCGTCTGATCGAGGCGCGATCGTGCGGGCCGCGGCGACGCGCGGCGCGCATCGTCCCGCGGCTCCTTCATTTTGGCGATGACGCCCGCCCGCCGCGCAGACGGCGCGTGCGTCGCGCTTGCTTGTTTGCGACACCGTCTTGCAAGTTCGGCGGGTCGCGTGGCGGCCGCCGGGCACGCGGCGCAGCATCGCGCGCCGACGCCCGCTCCGCCATGCCGGGCCGCGCGGATTGGTACAATCGCGGCCTTGCGGCTGTTGCGCCGCATCACGGCGCGGCGTCGGCATTGCCGGTGTCATCCGACCCTGCAATGATGGATGCGCCCGTCGTTTCGGAACATTCGAGTATCGAGGAGAACACCTGATGAAGTTGGATTGGCGTAAAGTGGCCGCGCATGCGGTGGTGGCGGCATCGGCGGTGGCGGCAGGCAGCGCGCTTGCCGGGGATCTGAAGGAGATCCGGTTCGGCGTCGAGGCCTCGTACGCCCCGTTCGAATACAAGACGCCCGACGGCAAGCTGACCGGCTTCGACATCGACATCGGCAACGCGGTGTGCGCGAAGCTGAAGACGAAGTGCGTGTGGGTCGAGAACGACTTCGACGGCCTGATCCCGGCGCTGCAGGCGCGCAAGTTCGACGCGATCAACTCGGACATGACGATCACCGACCAGCGCAAGCACGCGATCGCGTTCACCGATCCGATCTACACGATTCCGAACCAGCTGATCGCGAAGCAGGGCAGCGGCCTGCTGCCGACCCCGCAAGCGCTGAAGGGCAAGCGCGTCGGCGTGCTGCAGGGCACGATCCAGGAAGCGTACGCGAAGAAGAAGTGGGCGCCGGCCGGCGTTGAAGTCGTGCCGTACCAGACGCAGGATCTGGCCTATGCCGACCTGAAGTCGGGCCGTCTCGACGCGACCTTCCAGGATTCGGAAGCCGGCTCGAAGGGCTTCCTGACGAAGCCGCAAGGCCAGGGCTTCGGGTTCGCGGGCGGCACGGTCAGCGACGCCGAGATCCTCGGCTCGGGCGTCGGGTTCGGCCTGCGCAAGAACGACGCGGCGCTGAAGACCGCGCTCGATCAGGCGCTGAAGGAACTGAAGGCCGACGGTACGATCGACAACCTTGCGAAGAAGTACTTCAGCGTGCCCGTCACGCTCAAGTAAGCGTTTCGTACGCGCGCGATGTAAAAAACCGGCCGCCGATGCGGCCGGTTTGCTTTTCGGCAGCGAAAACGGCAGCGGCGGGCCGGCCGTCAGCCCGGCTGCGCGGCGAAGAACCGCCCCAGCTCGCGTGCGAGCTCGTTGAGCACGGCCATCTCCTGCTGCGAGATCTTGCGCGCGGGCTGCGCGCCGGCCCAGTCGCCGTACAGCAGCGCGACGCTCGTCGCGCCGACGCGTACGGGCAGCAGCACGAATGCGCGCGTGTCGTCGAACGCGTCGAGATACCACGCGGGCAGGCGCTTCACCATCTTCGGCTCCCGCGCCTGCTCGATGAAGATGCCGACCGAGTTCGTGATCGCGAGATGGAACACGTCCGGCTCGAAGCGCTCGTCGAAGCGCAGCCGGTCGAGCGCCGTATCGACGCCGGGGCCGAAGCCCAGGCGCGCGGCGAACGTGCCGTCGTCGTGACGCACGAACATCACGGTGCGCGTGAACGCGAGGCCGGCCAGCAGGCTTTCCGACGCAAGCGCGAGCACCGGCGTCAGCACGTGCTCGGACGGCAGCGCACGCAGGTCGGCCAGACCGGCCTCTAGGCATGCCTCGGGTTCGGCCTGCGCGCGCGCGATCGCATCGGCGTTCGCGCGCAGCTCGACGATCTCGCGCATCACCGTGTCGCTCGCTTCCTCGCGCGCGAGCCGCTCGGCGATCTCGACGATCGCCTCGGATTCCATGTCGAGCTCGGCGCCGTAGTGCTGCGCGAGCGCCGCGATGCGCGCGTCGCGCTGCGCGCTGGCAGGCATGACGAGCGCGCCGGCGACGTCGGTCGAACAGCGGCTCACCGCGCGCAGCCAGCGGATGCGCGCTGCCGGGCCGTCGTCGGCGGCCGGGCCCGCGTGGCGGGCGTCGCCGTCCTCGTCGTCGAATGCGTCGGCGTGCGCCGCGTGGTCGCCGTCGGCCATCCCCGCGCGGATCACGTCGGGCAGCCGCCAGCGCGCGGCTGCCTCGAGGCCGATCTCGTCGAAGCCGACGCCGAGCACGTCGGCGCAGGCGGCCGATTCGTCGCCGTTCAGTTCGGCCGCGCGGCGGCGGATGCGGTCCCACTCGCTGTCGAGATAGCAGACCACCAGCAGCTTGCCGACCTGGCGCATCAGCGTGCAGACGACGGCTTCCTCGCCCGCGCGCAGTTCGGCGCGCTCGGTGAGCTTGCGCGCGACGCAGCCGGACAGCAGCGCGCGGTTCAGCTCCAGCTTCGCGTCGATGCGCCGCGGCGTGCTCTGATGGAAATGGTCGACGAGCTTGAGCCCGACCACGAGATGGCCGACGGCATCCATGCCGAGCACCATCAGCGCGCGGGTCACGGTGGTGATGTTGCCGCCGAACGCCATGTACATCGCGGAGTTCGCGAGCCGCAGCACTTTCTGCGTGAGTGCGAAATCCGACAGCACGACGCGCACGAGCGCGGTGAAGTCGAGATCGTCGTTCTTCATCGCGGCCATCGTCGCGCGCAGCGATTCCGACAGCAGCGGGAAATCGCCCCGTTCGTTCATCCGCGCCCACAGCTTGTCGAGCAGCGCGGTGCGGGGCAGGTGTTCGGTGATTGACATACGGATCCGTCCGGTTCGCCGCGCGCGTCAGGCGGCGGCGTGCAGGTGCAGCTGCTGCGCCGCGAAGCGCCGCGCGAGCTCCTCGGACGGCAGCGCCTGGCAGACGAGCCAGCCCTGGATGTGATTGCAGCCCATCTCCGTCAGCAGCTCGCGCTGCGCCTCGGTCTCGACGCCCTCGGCGACGAGCTCGAGATCGAGTGTCTGCGCGAGGCCGACCACCGCCGACACGATCGCGCGGTCGTTGCGCGACGTCAGCAGGTTCTCGACGAAACTGCGGTCGATCTTCAGCTTCGCGAGCGGGAAGCGCTGCAGATAGGCAAGGCTCGAATAGCCGGTGCCGAAATCGTCGATCGCGAAGCGGATGCCGAGATCGGTCAGCTCCTCGAGCAGCATTTTCGCGTGCGCGGGATCGTGCATCAGCAGGCTTTCGGTGATTTCGAGCACGATACGGCGCGGGTCGATGCCGGTCAGCGCGATCGCCTCGCGCACGCTCTGCGTGAAGCGCGGGTCGCGGAACTGCTGCGGCGACACGTTGACCGCCACGTATTGCAGCGCGAGCCCCTGGCCGTCCCAGGCGACGAGCTGCATGCACGCGGCCTTGAGCACCCAGTTGCCGAGGTAGTTGATCAGGCCGATCGATTCGGCGAGCGGGATGAAGGTGGCCGGCGGCACGAGGCCGTGCACCGGATGGCGCCAGCGGATCAGCGCCTCGACGCCGACCACCGCGCCCGACTGGCTGTGGGTGATCGGCTGGAAATGGAGCGAAAACTCGCCGTTGCGCACGCCGTCGTACAGGTCGGCTTCGAGCTTGAGCCGTTCGGCGTCGGCCGGATCGTCGACGGGCGCGTGGAACGCGAGCGCGTTGCCGCCCGAGGCCTTCGCCTGCGCGAGCGCGTGGTCGGCGCGGCGCAGCAGCGGGCTGTGATGCTGCGCCCGATGCGGCGCGGCACGTTCGTCGGGGTAGAGCGCGATGCCGATGCTCGCGGACAGGTGCACGGTCTGCCCCTGGAATACGTACGGCTCGCGCACCGCGGCCTGCAGCCGGCGCGCGAGCGCGTCGGCGGCATGGCTCGCCTGCGTGCGGTCCGGTGCGCCCAGCACGACCGCGAACTTGTCGCTCGCGACGCGCGCGAGCTGCTCGTTCGGCGTGACGAGCGCCTTCAGCCGCTGCGCGGTTTCGCGCAGCAGCGTGTCGCCCGCGTCGTAGCCGAGCGCGCGGTTGATCCGCTGGTAGTCGTCGAGGTCGAGCAGCAGCAGCGCGGCGCAGGTGCCGTCCTCGTCGGCGGTCTGCTGCGCGCGCATCAGCGCCGGCACGAGCGCGGACAGGTTGTCGAGCCCCGTCATCGGGTCATGGTGCATTTCGTACGTCAGGCGTGCCTCGAGCGCGCGCCACGACGACACGTCGAACGCCGCGATCGCGAAGCCGTCGACGCCGTGGTGGCGGCTCTTGAACGCGCGGACCTCGACGTCCAGCGGGTAGGTGAGCGACTTGACGATGCACATCGTCGCCTTCTCGACCTGGCCGGAGCGTGCGGCGCGGGCGAGCAGGCCTTCGAGCGCCGGGGTATCCTGTTCGGCGATCAGGTCGCGCAGCGTCAGCGTATGCAGGTAGTCGCGGTGGTAGCCGATGAAGCGCAGGCTCGCGTCGGACACGTACAGAAAGCGCAGCTCGCGGTCGACATGGGCGAGGAAATCCACCGTGCCGACCGTCTGTTCCAGCCAGTCGCGCACGGAGTCGTCGCGGCGCGGCGCCACGGCGCGCGCGGGCATCAGCGCGCCGCCCGACCGAGCGAAGCGGCGCAGCGTATGCAAGGCGCTGCGCCAGGAGCCCTTGCGTGACGTCTGTTTCCTGTTGGCTTCCATGTTTCTCGCTGACGTGAAGGGCTGGAACCGGTTGTCCGGAAGGAATAACGGCAGACTGTCAGAAATCTTTAACGGGCCGGCCACGCGCGGCGCAGCCGCGGGTCCGGATCATCGATGCGGTGTTCGGCAGGCGAACGCCCACGTGGCCTACATCGAGGCTGACTTTATAAGAAATGAGGACGCAGATGAAGAGAAAACTGTTGCTGGGCGCCATGGCGGCGCTGGTGGCCGGCCATGCGCTGGTGGCGCAGGCGCAACTGAAGCCGGGCGCGGCGGCGCCCGATTTCACGACGCAGGCGTCGCTGGGCGGCAAGACGTATACGTACTCGCTCGCGGACGCGCTGAAGCAGGGGCCGGTCGTGCTGTATTTCTATCCGGCGGCGTTCACGAAGGGCTGCACGATCGAGGCGCATGCGTTCGCGGACGCGGTCGACCGTTACAAGGCTTACGGCGCGACGGTGATCGGCGTGTCGGCCGACAACATCGACACGCTGACGAAGTTCTCGGTGAGCGAATGCCGCAGCAAGTTCCCGGTAGCGGCCGACCCGGACGCGAAGATCATCCGCGAGTACGACGCGAAGCTGCCTGCGCTCGACCGGGCGAACCGCGTGTCCTACGTGATTTCGCCGGAAGGGAAGGTTCTCTACGAATACACGAGCCTGTCGCCCGACAAGCACGTCGAGAACACGCTCGCCGCCGTGAAGGCGTGGGCCGACGCGCATCCGAAGCAGTAGGCGGCTGCCCGCGCGCGTGAAAACGGCCCGTCGTGCGGGCCGCGGGCACGGGAACGCCCGGCCTGTGCGTGGCCGCCCGTTGCCGTTACGCGCGCAGCGCCTGCTCGATCGGCACGCCGCCGCCGACGAAGCCGACGATCTTGCGCGAGATGCCGAGCTTGATCGCCTCGATCGCGGCCCATGCAACGTCCTGGCGCGACACGGGCGGCGCGGGATCGAGCCACGTGTCGGTCAGCGCGATCTTGCCGACGCCCGGATCGTCCGTGAGCGGGCCCGGGCGCAGGATCACGTAATCGACGCCCGACGCGATCACGCGGTCGTCGCCTTCGCGCTTCATCTGCGAATAGTGGCGCAGCGCGTCGGGCCCGTGCTCCGGCCGGTATGCGGACAACGAACTGACGACCACGAGCTTCTGCACGTTGAACGCGAGCGCGTAGTCGGCCGCGCGGGCGACCGCGTCGCGGTCGATCTGCTCCTCTTCGGCCGCGCCCTCGGATTCGGCGGAGCCGGCCGCGTAGATCACGTGCGTGATGCCCTGGAAGGCGTGCGAGAAATCGTTCGTCAGATCGGCCTCGACGACCCGTGCGCCCGCCAGCGCATAGCCGTGCCGGCGCACGAGCGCCGTGACCTCGAACTCCGGCTGCTTGAGCAGCAGATCCGCGCAGGCCTGGCCCGTTCGTCCGGTCGCGCCAATCAGCAGTACCTTCGTCGTCATGAAACCGCTCCTTGCTCGATGCGTCATCCGTGCAGATAGGGACGGACGACCGATAACTCAAGTGTAATGTCGAATCGGCCCGGCGGTGGGGGCGTAATAAGGGGCGTACCGGCGCGGGCGTACTGGCTGCGGGCGTACCGGCGTGGGCGACCGGCTGCGGGCGTACCGGCTGCGGGCGTACCGGCACGACGCATGCCGGCGTGCATTCATTCGCCCGGATGCGGGAATGACGCGCCGACCGGCTATCATGTGCGCGATGCATTTTTCGCCGCTACGCGTGAATAACGCGTCGGCCCACCGGTTGGAGTACACATGGCATTACCCTTGGACAACGTCAGCATGGCCGTGTTCTGCGACTTCGAGAACGTCGCGCTCGGCGTGCGCGACGCGAAGTACGAGAAATTCGACATCAAGCCCGTGCTGGAGCGCCTGCTGCTGAAAGGCAGCATCGTCGTGAAGAAGGCCTATTGCGACTGGGATCGCTACAAGGGCTTCAAGGCGTCGATGCACGAGGCGAGCTTCGAGCTGATCGAGATTCCGCACGTGCGCCAGTCGGGCAAGAATTCGGCCGACATCCGGCTCGTCGTGGACGCGCTCGACCTCTGCTACACGAAGTCGCACGTCGATACGTTCGTGATCATCAGCGGCGATTCGGATTTTTCCCCGCTCGTGTCGAAGCTGCGCGAAAACGCGAAGAAGGTGATCGGCGTCGGCGTGAAGAAATCGACGTCGGACCTGCTGGTCGCGAACTGCGACGAATTCATCTTCTACGACGATCTGGTGCGCGAGCAGCAGCGTGCGCTCGCGAAGCGCGAACAGCAGCAGCGCGCGGGCAACGGCGGCGCGAAGCGGCCCGACGAGCCGTCGCGCAAGCACGACATGGAGGCGCGCAAGGCCGAGGCGATCGCGCTGGCGGTCGAGACGTTCGACGCGCTCGCGTCGGAGCGCGACGACGTCGGCAAGATCTGGGCGTCGGTGCTCAAGAGCGCGATCAAGCGCCGCAAGCCGGATTTCAACGAGTCGTACTACGGGTTCCGTGCGTTCGGCAACCTGCTCGACGAGGCGCAGGCGCGCGGCCTGCTCGAAGTGGGGCGCGACGACAAGTCGGGCGCGTTCGTGTCGCGGGCCCGCCAGTCGGCTGCGGAGCACGCCGTGGCCGCCGAACACGCACCGGCCCAGCACGGCCGGCGCCCGGCGGAGCCGGTGCAGGCCGAGCGCGAGCCGCGCCATCACCGCGGACGCGGGCGGCACGGCGAGCCGTTCGGCGAGCCATTCGGTACGCCGTTCGTGCAGGAGAACGAGCCGGTCGAGACGGCGGTCGAATTCACCGACGCGGACGAAGCCGATGTGACCGTCGGCGAAGCCGCGGCCGCGCACGGCGAACCGGCGGGCGGGCACGATGATGCGAAGACCGCACGCAAGCGTGCTCGCAAGACCCCCGCGAAGAAGGCCGGTACGAAGAAGGGCGGCGACGGCAAGAGCGCCGGCCGGCAGGCGGCGGTGGAGGAAAGCGAGGCCCCGCAGCGCGACGCGAAGCACGGCGGCGGCAAGCATGCCGAAGCGATGCATCGCGACGCGGAACATGACGACGGGCGAGCCGCCGGCGCGGCGCCGGCACGCGGTGAAACCGGCGGCGATGCCGTCGCGCAGCCCGCGCACGATGCTCCCGTACACGCCGAACCGATCGCAGCGGTCGCTGACGCGCCGGCCCCGGCCAAGCCGAAGAAGCCGGCCCGCAAGGCGGCGCCGCGCGCGCGGCGGCCGCGCAAGACGGCCGAGGCTGCCGAGTAAGGACCTGCCTGATGAAGCGCCATCCGTCGCGCCGCCGCGAAGTGCGGGCCGGATGGGGCGCAGGCACAGGCCGCGCGTTCGCATGAAGCAGTGCGGTTGCGAGGCCCGCCGCCCCGTGGCCGGCGCGATGCCGGCCTTCTTCCACTAACCGTTCAGCGCATACGGTCGCGTCATCACTTCGAGGAAGTGGCCGTCCGGATCGTCGAAGTACACGCCGCGTCCGCCGTTGTGGCGGTAGATGTCGTCGGCTTGCCGCTTCGCCGGATCGGCCCAGTGCGGCAACCCGCGTTCGCGGATGCGCGCGAGCACGCGATCGAAGCTGGCTTCGTCGATCAGGAACGCGTAATGCTGCGACCGGATCTCCCCCGCCTGTTCGTAAAAATCGAGCGACACGCCGTTGTCGAGCGCGACGACCAGCATCGCGCCGAACGGCGTCGGCGGCGGCAATTCCAGCAACTCGGTGAGGAAGCGGCTCGACGCATGCTTGTCGCGGCACCAGACGATCGTATGGTTGAGCTGGACGTTCATGGCGAGATTCCGGGACGGGAACGAGGTGGGCATGGATACACGATAGCCGATCGCGGCCGGCAAACAAGTCCGGGCACCACGTCCGGCCACCAAGTCCTGCAATCAAACCCGGCAATCAAGCGCAAAAGACGGCCGCCCGAGGGCGGCCGCTTTCGTCACTCGCCGGCGACGGCCGGCCCGCCGCTGTTGCCGCGGCGATTGCGCCGCTTTTCGGCCCACACGCGCAGCCGATCCATGTACAGGTACACGACCGGCGTCGTATAGAGCGTCAGCACTTGCGACATGATCAGGCCGCCGGCGATCGCGATCCCGAGCGGCGCGCGCAATTCGGCGCCGTCGCCGCTGCCGAACGCGAGCGGCAGCGCGCCGAGCAGCGCGGCCATCGTCGTCATCATGATCGGGCGGAAGCGCAGCAGGCACGCCTCGTGGATCGCGTCGAACGACGACTTCCCGTTGTTGCGCGTCTGGTCGATCGCGAAGTCGACCATCATGATCGCGTTCTTCTTCACGATGCCGATCAGCAGGATCACGCCGATCAGCGCGATGATGCTGAACTCGGTCTTGAACAGCAGCAGCGCGAGCAGCGCGCCGACGCCGGCCGACGGCAGCGTCGACAGGATCGTGATCGGATGGATGTAGCTCTCGTACAGGATCCCGAGCACGATGTAGACGGCCAGCAGCGCGGCGAGGATCAGGATCGGCTGATCGTTCATCGACTGCTGGAACGCCTGCGCGGTGCCCTGGAAGCTGCCGACGATCGTCGGCGGCACGCCGACCTCCGCCATCGTCTGATAGATGATCTGCGTCGCCTGCGACAGCGACACGCCGGGCGGCAGGTTGAACGAGATCGTCGTCGCGACGAACAGCCCCTGGTGGTTGACCGACAGCGGTGTCGTGCTCGGCCCGAACGTCGCGATCGCCGACAGCGGGATCATCGTCGATTTCGACGTCGACACCGACGCGCCCGACGACGCGCTCGATTTGCCGCTCGCCGCGATCGCGTTGAGCGCCTGGTTGCGCGCGGAGTCGGACGCGATCGCCGCGGCGCTCTGCGCGGCCGTGCCGGCGCTCGACGTGCCGGCCGAGGTCGCGACGAAGGTGCCCGCGGCCGCGTTGGTGGTCTGCGAGCCGTTCGCGCTGCCGCCCGACGTGCTGATCCACACCTGGTTCAGCATCTCCGGGCTCTGCCAGTATTTCGGCGCGACTTCCATCACGACGTGGTACTGGTTCAGCGGGTTGTAGATCGTCGAGACCTGCCGCTGGCCGAACGCGTCGTACAGCGTGTTGTCGATCTGCGCGGGCTTGATGCCGAACCGCGCGGCCGTCGCGCGGTCGATCGTCACCATCGCCTCGAGGCCGCCTTGTTGCTGGTCGGAGTTCACGTCGGTCAGCTCGGGGCGCTTCTGCAGCGCCTCGGTCAGGATCGGCCCCCACTTGTACAGGTCGGCGCTCGAATCGCCGAGCAGCGTGAACTGGTACTGCGCGTTGCTCTGCCGGCCGCCGACGCGGATGTCCTGCGCCGCCTGCAGGAACGTGCGCGCACCCGCGACGTCCGCCAGCCGCGGGCGCAACTGCTGGATCACCTGGTCGGCCGACAGCTTGCGCTCGGTGCGGTCCTTGAGCGTGACGAACATGAAGCCCGAGTTGGTCTGCGTGCCGCCGGTGAAGCCCGCGACGCTCTTCACGTTCGGGTTGCCCTGCACGATCCGCATCATCTCGGAGAACTTCAGCTTCATCGCCTGGAACGACGTCGACTGGTCGGCCTGGATGCCGCCGATCATCAGCCCGGTGTCTTGTTGCGGGAAGAAGCCCTTCGGCACGACGACGTACAGGTAGACGTTCAGCCCGATCGTCGCGAACAGCGTCAGCAGAATCAACAGCGGCCGGCGCAGCGCCCACGACAGCGAGCGCTCGTAGCCGCGCTGCATGCGCGTGAAACCGCGTTCGAGGAAGCGCCCGAAGCGGCCCTCGCGTTGCGGGTTGTGCCGGTCGGGCAGCAGGCGCGCGCACATCATCGGCGTGAGCGTGAGCGACACCGCGAGCGACACGGCGATCGCGAGCGACAGCGTCAGCGCGAACTCGCGGAACAGGCGCCCGACGATCCCGCCCATCAGCAGGATCGGCAGGAACACCGCGACGAGCGAGATGCTCATCGACAGCACCGTGAAGCCGACTTCGCGCGCGCCGTCGAACGCGGCCTGCATCCGCGACTTGCCGTTCTCGATGTGCCGCGAGATGTTCTCGAGCACGACGATCGCATCGTCGACGACGAAGCCGGTCGCGACGATCAGCGCCATCAGCGACAGGTTGTCGATCGAGAAGCCGAGCAGGTACATCGCGCCGAACGTGCCGACGATCGAGATCGGCACGGCGACGCTCGGGATCAGCGTCGCGCGCCAGTTGCGCAGGAACAGGAACACGACCATCACGACGAGGCTGATCGCGATCAGCAGCGTGTGCTCGGTGTCCCTCAGCGACGCGCGGATGGTGGTCGAGCGGTCGAGCACCGGCGTGACCGTGATGTCGGCGGGCAGCGACGCGGTGAGCTGCGGCAGCGCCGCGCGCACGCGGTCGATCGTCTCGATGATGTTCGCGCCGGGCGAGCGGTAGAGGATCACGAGCACCGCGCGCTTGCCGTTCGACAATCCGAGGTTGCGCAGGTCCTCGACCGAATCGACGACGTCGGACAGGTCGGACAGCCGCACGGCCGAGCCGTTGCGGTAGGCGACCACGAGATCGCGATACTGCGACGCCTGGGACGCCTGGTCGTTCGTGTAGAGCTGGAAGCGCTGCGGGCCGAACTCGATCGCGCCCTTCGGCGCGTTGGCGTTCGCGGAGGCCAGCGCCGCGCGCACGTCCTCGAGGCCGATCCCGTAGTGGAACAGCGATTGCGGTTCGAGCTCGACGCGCACGGCCGGGTTCGCGGAGCCGCTCACGGAGACCTGGCCGATCCCGTCGATCTGCGACAGCGACTGCTGCAGTACCGTCGACGCGGCGTCGTACACCTTCGCCGGCGACGCCGTCTCCGACGTCAGCGACACGACCATGATCGGCGAATCGGCCGGGTTGACCTTGCGGTAGGTCGGATTGCTCTTCAGCGCGGCCGGCAGGTCGGCGCGCGCCGCGTTGATCGCGGCCTGCACGTCGCGCGCGGCGCCGTCGATGTCGCGGTTCAGGCCGAACTGCAGGATGATCCGCGCATTGCCGACCGTGCTCGTCGACGTCATTTCGGAGACGTCCGCGATCGAGCCGAGGTGCCGCTCCAGCGGGCTCGTCACGCTGGTAGCGACCGTTTCCGGGCTCGCGCCCGGCAGCGACGCCTGCACCGAGATCGTCGGGAAGTCGACCTGCGGCAGCGGCGACACCGGCAGCTTGATGAACGCGAACAGGCCCGCGAGCGCGACGCCGAGCGCGAGCAGCGTCGTCGCGACGGGGCGGGTGATGAAGGGACGCGACAGGTTCATCGCTTACACGTCCGTGCGCGTGCCGGCGTCGGGGCCGTGCCGCTCGAACCAGCCGCGCATGCGGCGCGCGAGCGAGTCGAAGCCGAGGTAGATCACGGGCGTCGTGAACAGCGTCAGCACCTGCGACACGATCAGGCCGCCGGCGATCGCGATCCCGAGCGGCTGGCGCAGCTCGGAGCCCGCGCCGGAGCCGACGATCAGCGGCACCGCGCCGAGCAGCGCGGCGAGCGTCGTCATCAGGATCGGCCGGAAGCGCAGCAGGCACGCCTGGTAGATCGCCTCGCGCGGCGGCTTGCCTTCGACGCGTTCGGCCTCGAGCGCGAAGTCGATCATCATGATCGCGTTCTTCTTGACGATGCCGATCAGCAGCACGATGCCGATGATCCCGATGATGTCGAGGTCGTGCCCGGTAATCATCAGCGCGAGCAGCGCGCCGACGCCGGCCGACGGCAGCGTCGACAGGATCGTGATCGGGTGGATGTAGCTCTCGTACAGCACGCCGAGCACGATGTACATCGTGACGACCGCCGCGAGGATCAGGAACAGCTGGTTCGACAGCGACGCCTGGAACGCGAGCGCCGCGCCCTGGAAGCGCGTCTGGAACGAGCCGGGCAGGCCGATGTCCTTCTCGGCGGCCTCGATCGCCTTGACCGCTTCGCCGAGCGACGCGCCCGGCGCGAGGTTGAACGAGATCGTCGTCGACGGGAACTGCGACAGGTGCGCGACCAGCAGCGGCGACGGCCGCTCGTGAAACGACGCGATCGACGACAGCGGCACCTGGCCGCCGCCGGCCGACGGCAGGTAGATGTCGTTCAGCGATTGCGCGTAGTGCTGCTCTTTCGGCTCCGACTCGAGAATCACGCGGTACTGGTTCGACTGCGTGAAGATCGTCGACACGATGCGCTGGCCGAACGCGTCGTACAGCGCGTTGTCGACGGTTGCCGGCGTGATGCCGAAGCGCGCGGCGCTCGCGCGGTCGATCTCGATGTACACCGACTGGCCGTTGCTCTGCAGGTCGGTCGCGACGTCGGCGAGCGACGGCTCCTGCTGCAGCCGCGCGACGAGTTTCGGCACCCAGGTCGCGAATTCTTCCGAATTCGGGCTCGTCAGCATGAACTGGTATTGCGTCGGGCTGACCGTCGAGTCGATCGTCAGGTCCTGCACCGGCTGCATGAACAGCGAAATGCCGGTGACGTTCGCGACGCGCTGCTGCAGGCCGCGGATGATCTGCGCGGCCGTTTCGCCGCGTTCGTCGCGCGCCTTCAGGTTGATCAGCATCCGGCCGCTGTTCAGCGTGATGTTGCTGCCGTCGACGCCGATGAACGACGTGAGGCTGGCGACGTTCGGATCCTTCAGGATTTCCGCCGCGAGCGCCTGCTGGCGTTCGGCCATCGCGCCGTACGAGATCGACTGCGGCGCCTGCGTGATCGCCTGGATCACGCCGGTGTCCTGCGCGGGGAAGAACCCCTTCGGCACGAACACATAGAGCAGCGCGGTCAGCCCGAGCGTCAGCAGCGCGACGACGAGCGTCGAGCGCTGGCGGTTCAGCACCCATTCGAGCGCGACCGCGTAGCGCGCGATCACCCAGTCGATCGCGCGGTGCACGCGTGCCTCGAAGCGATGGCTCTCGGGCGGCGGCGAATGGCGCAGCAGCTTCGCGCACATCATCGGCACGAGCGTGAGCGACACGATCGCCGAGATCACGATCGTCACCGCGAGCGTGATCGCGAATTCGTGGAAGAGGCGCCCGACCACGTCGCCCATGAACAGCAGCGGGATCAGCACCGCGATCAGCGAGACCGTCAGCGAGATGATCGTGAAGCCGATCTGCCGCGAGCCCTTCAGCGCGGCCTCGAGCCCCGATTCGCCTTCCTCGACGTAGCGCGCGATGTTCTCGATCATCACGATCGCGTCGTCGACGACGAAGCCGGTCGCGATCGTGAGCGCCATCAGCGACAGGTTGTTCAGCGAGAAGCCGGCCATGTACATCACCGCGAGCGTGCCGATCAGCGACAGCGGCACCGACAGGCTCGGGATGATCGTCGCGTAGACGTTCGCGAGGAACAGGTACATCACCAGCACGACGAGCGCGACCGCGAGCAGCAGCTCGAACTGCACGTCGCGCACGGCCGCGCGGATCATCGTCGTGCGGTCGGTGACGATCTCGACGTCGAGCGCGGCCGGCAGCGTTTCCTGCAGCTTCGGCAACTGCGCCTTGATCGCGTCGACCGTCTGGATCACGTTCGCGCCCGGCTGGCGCTGCACGTTCAGGATGATCGCCGGGTCCGCATTCACCCACGCGCCGAGCTTGGTGTTCTCCGAGCCGGCGACGACCGTCGCGACGTCGGTCAGCATCACCGGGCGGCCGTTCTTGTACGCGACGACCGCGCTGTTGTACTGGTCGGCGCTCGTCAGCTGGTCGTTCGCGTTGATCGTGTATGCGCGCGTCGGGCCGTCGAAGTTGCCCTTCGGCGTGTTGACGTTCAGGTTCGAGATCGTCGTGCGCAGGTCGTCGAGGTTCATCCCGTACTGCGCGAGCGCGGTCGGGTTCGCCTGGATCCGCACGGCCGGCCGGTTGCCGCCCGACAGGCTCACGAGGCCGACGCCGGCGATCTGCGAGATCTTCATCGCGAGGCGCGTGTCGGCGAGGTCCTGCACCTGCGTGAGCGGCAGCGTCTTCGACTTGACGGCGAGCGTGAGCACCGGCGCATCGGCCGGGTTCACCTTCGCGTAGATCGGCGGGGCAGGGAGGTCGGACGGCAGCAGATTGCCGGCCGCGTTGATCGCGGCCTGCACTTCCTGTTCGGCGATGTCGAGCGGCAGGTCGAGCGAGAACTGCAGCGTGATCACCGACGCGCCGGCCGAGCTTTGCGACGACATCTGGTTCAGCGACGGCATCTGCCCGAACTGGCGTTCGAGCGGCGCGGTGACCGACGACGTCATCACTTCCGGGCTCGCGCCCGGGTAGAAGGTCTGGACCTGGATCGTCGGGTAGTCGACCTCGGGCAGCGCGGCGAGCGGCAGGAAGCGCAGCGCCACGAGGCCGGCCAGCATGATCGCCGCCATCAGGAGGGCGGTGCCGACCGGCCGGAGAATGAAGAGGCGGGATGGATTCATTGAGCGGCCCGCGCGTTACTGGGCCGCGGGGGCCGCTGCCTGCGACGCGCCGTGCTTGTGTCCGCCGCGATGGCCGGCTGCACCGGACGCAGCCGATGCGCCCGACGCCGCGCCGGCGCCGCGCGCGCCCGACGCGCCTTTCGGCTTGTCGGCCGGAATCGAGATCTTCGAGCCTTCGCGCAGGCGGTCCGAGCCGTCGGTCACCACGCGCTCGCCGAGCGCCACGCCGCTGACGATGCTCGTGCGTTCGCCGTCGACCGGGCCGACCGTGACCTTGCGCACCGTCACCGTGTTGTCGGGTTTCACGACGTAGACGAACTGGCCGATCGAGCCCGTCAGCACGGCGGAGGTCGGCACGATGATCGCGTTGCGCAGCACGTCGACGAGCAGCCGCGTGTTCACGAACTGATTCGGGAACAGCATGCCTTCCTTGTTGTCGAAATTCGCGCGCAGCTTGACCGTACCGGTGCTCGTGTCGATCTGGTTGTCGAGCGTCGCGAGCGAGCCCGTCTCGAGCGGCACCGTGTTGTTGCGGTTGTAGGCGGTGACCGACAGCTTCCGGCCTGCGTTCATCTGCTTGAGGATCTGCGGCAGGTTGTCTTCCGACGTCGTGAAGATCACGCTCATCGGCTGCAACTGCGTGATCACGACGATGCCGTTGGTGTCCCCCGGCGTCACGTAGTTGCCGGGGTCGACCTGGCGCAGGCCGACGCGGCCCGAGACCGGCGCCGTGATGCGCGCATACGTCAGGTTGAGTTTCGCGGAATCGATCGCGGCCTGGTCGGTCTTCACCGCGCCTTCGTACTGCTTGACGAGCGACGCCTGCGTATCGACGGTTTGCGACGCGATCGAATCCTGCGACAGCAGCGTCTGGTAGCGCTTCAGGTCGAGGCGGGCCGTCGCGAGCAGCGCCGCGTCGCGCGCATGCGTGCCTTCGGCGTTCTCGAGCGCGACCTGATACGGGCGCGGGTCGATCTGCGCGAGCACGTCGCCTTTCTTGACGATCTGGCCTTCCTGGAACGACACCGATTGCAGGTAGCCCGACAGTTGCGTCTTGACCGTCACGTTCGCGAGCGGCGTGACGGTGCCGAGCGCGGACAGCACGATCGGCATCTCGCCCTGCGTCGCGGTGGCGACCTGCACCGGCTGCGGAACGTTCGCCATCGCGGCGGGGCCGCCGCGGCCGCGATGGCCGCCCGCGGCGCTCGCGCCCATGCCTTTCGCCGTGCTGCCTGCCGCCGGCGTGCGGTTCCACGGGTGCCACCACAGCAGGCCGCCGATGACGACGGCCGCGACGGTGCCGATCAGCAACGTGCGGCGCGGGCGCCGGGCGGCGGCGGGCGCGGGGTCTTTCGAAGGGGGCGTGGGCTTTTGTTCGTTATCCATCGTGTTCTGTCAGGAAGACGGCGCGGCGGGCCGGAAATCGGACTGCTCGGCTGCGCGTGGGCGTGCGGAAGACGCGACGGGGCGGCCCGGCTCGGTCCGGGGCCCCGCCGATCCGCCCGGGAAAGAGCGGTGCGCACCGCGAGTGCGGCGCGACGATGGGCATGATCCTACGTGCCGTCCCCGTTACAGTCCAGCGGTCTATCTTTCAACGGGTTACGGTCGTTACAGAACGCGACACGGCGATGACGAAACGATTACACGCCGACGCGCCGGGCCGGCGCGCCGCCGATCTCGCGCGTGATTTTCGCGATGCATTCCTGCAGCGCGGGCACGACGTGTTCCCGCAGCCATTCGGGCGGACACTGGTGCGACGCGCCGCCGCAATTCACCGAATAGCGCTGACCCGACGGGCCGACGAAACCGGCCGCGACCGCGTTCAGCCCCTCGCGCCATTCGCCGATCGCGATCGCGTGGCCGTCGCGCATCGCTTCGTCGAGCGCGGGCGTCAGGCGGGCGGACACGTGCGGCCAGTCGTCGCCGGCGGTGGTGCGCAGCGACTCGAGCAGCAGGCGGCGCTCGTCGTCCTCGAGCGCGGCCAGATACGCGCGGCCCACGGCCGTGCGCGCGATGTCCATCCGCGAGCCGATCTCGAGGCGCGTGACGAGCACGGCCGAGCGCGGGCGGATCACGTCGATCGCGACCATGTCGAGCCGGTCGCGCACCGCGAGGTGCACGGACAGCGACGTGCGTTCGGCCAGTTCGATCATGAACGGCCGCGAACGCGCGCGGATGTCGAAGTTGCGCAGGAAGCCGTGGCTCAGTTCGAGCACCGACGCGGTGAGCACGAAGCGCTCGCTGTCGGGCAACTGAAACAGGAAGCCGGCGCTGACGAGCGTCGCGGTGATGCGCGAGACGGTCGGCTTCGGGATGCCGGTCAATTCGGTCAGCTCGCGGTTGCTGACGGGCGCGTCGGCAGCCGCGATGCGGCGCAGCACGGCGAGGCCGCGGGCGAGGGCGGTGATCTCGTCGGGCGACGATTCACGGTCCCGCGACGCGGGAGAGGTTACAGGTGTCGACACGAGGGATTCTCTCTAATTCCGAAACTCGATTTCAATTTTGTTGGTATTGTAGGACTATTGTCAAAGGATGCATGTTCCGCGGGAGAACCGGTCATTGGATGAGATTTTACGGGTTCACCCTTGGTTTATTAGGAAAACGCTCAAATGAGCGTTGCCGGAAAGTGCATGAGCCGGTGCAAATACCGCTTGACTTGTCGGGCGGAAACGGAAAGAATGTCTCACGTTTTCGAAACATCGTTTCAAGAGTTTAACCGGCAACGATGTTTCGCGCAGTCTCTCAGGTTCTAGCACGGCCCTCGGAATGGCTAGAACTTTTTTAGCGCCACGGTCTCCGTGGCGCTTTTTTTTGCCTGTCTTTCCGACCGTCCGCCCGGACGCGTCAGGCCCGTATTATCCTCCGATCGCCGCAAACGCCTGTCCACGGTCGCATCGCGCCCGCCTGCCCGCGCGATGCGCGCCGCGCTCGCGCTCGTTTCACGCAAAAAAAAGCGCGATGCCCGCAGTGGGCATCGCGCATGAAACGGCGTGGAGCGCCGACGAATGAACGGTGATCGAAGAAAGAACGCCCGGTCCGGGAGGCCGGGTCAGGGACGCCCGGTCAGGGACGCCCGGTCAGGGCGCCCTGCAACGCGCAATGTCCCCGCGCGCGACGGTCAGCCCTTCGCGAGCTTGATGCTGGTCTGCTCGGCCGTCAGGTAACCGACGCTGGCGCCGAAGCGGTCCTTGTAGTTCGCGCGCACGAGCGGGTCGAGCGTCGGCTTGACCTTGTCGTGCAGCGGCGATTCCCAGTCGCCCGCGTGCTGGAAATTGCTCATGATGTAGGTCCAGCCGTTGATCTCGTCGACCGCGTGCAGGCCCGTCGATTCGGCGCCGGCCGGGCACGACAGCACGCGTGACAGCGACTTCGTGTCGACGTTGTAGGCCCACAGGAAGTTGTTCACGTGCATGCCCGAATCTTCGCCGATGAAGAGCGTGCGCAGTTTCTCCGAGAACTTCAGGTTGTCGGGGTTCGCGATCTTGTCCGGGTTCGCGAGGTTGCCGAGCGCGTCGGCCGCGGCGAGATCCTCGCCGACGAGCGCGGCCGGCGCGCCCATGTCGACCGGCACCCATTCGCTGTCGATCGCGCCGCCCGTCGTGTCGCGCTGGCCCGCCTTCAGGTTCAGCGCGTAGACGGCGCCCGCGGCGATCTTCTTGTCGAGCGCGACGTCGCGGGACACCGCGTTGCCCTTGACCATCGACGTCTCGATCCGCGACATCGCCGTGTAGACGATCTTGTCCTTCGCGTTCACGGTCGTGCCTTCGAGCTTCGTGAACGCCATGCTGCCGCCGAGCAGCGCCGCGTAGCGGTGCGTCTCGAGGAACGCGGCCGCCTTTTCCATCCCCGGCTTCACGCGCATCCAGTTGAATTTGCCGCCGAAGTGGATCTTCGTGTAGCTCGCATCGTTCGGGTCGACGGTCACCAGGTCCATGATGTCCGACGCCTTCAGCGTGTTCGCGAGCGCTTCGATCTCGCTGCTGGTCGCGTGGCCGATCCTGATCCACGTGAGCGTCGCGGTGCCGGCGCCGGCCGACGACGTCTGCGTCCACTTCGCGACGTACAGCGTGCCGGCCGACAGGTCGGCCGCCTTGTCGGCGACGAACATGAACAGGCCGCCGTTGGTCGCGTCGTCGCCCATCATCACGGTGCGCTGGTCCGGCATTACCTGGATCAGCTCGTGCGAGATGCGGCCGAGGCAGTAGTGCTTCTTCACGGTGCCCGTGCCGTCCGGATTCACGGTGATCTCGGGCAGGTGACCGTAGTGATAGGGGTTCGCCTTCGTCTCGTCGCCGAACGTGTTCTTGCTGAACGCCTTGAACTGCGCGTCGGTCGCGGCCTTCGTCGCGTCCGGCTCGTATTCCTCGCTCGACAGGTGCGTGCCCCACGGCGACAGGCTCGCGCCGCACGTGATCCACAGGCCGTGTGCGCTCGACGTGTCGACGTTGTGATACTTCACGAGCTTCAGCGCGCCGGTGGCCGGGTCCTGGTCGAGCGTGAGCACGGCGATCGGCGACGGCAGCTGGCCGTACTGCGACGCGCTCGCCTGGTCGCGCGTCGTGTATTCGAACTGCACGACCGCGAACACCGTGTTGCCCTTCACGCCGGGCACGTTCGCGTTCTTCAGCGTCAGCAGCGAGCTGCCGTCCGGGCAGTCGGAATAGAACTGGCGCTCCTTGCCGGCCACCGAGCGATCGATGATCGGCTGGTTGTTGATGTCGTAGTAGCCGCCCGCGAGCGTCGTGCCGCCCTTGCCGTCCGGCACCATGTCGCCCGTCACGAAGAACGGCTTGTACGCGAGCTTGAAGTTGCGCGACGAGCCGTCCGAGAACGACACCGACAGCGTCGAGCCGACCGTCGTCGTCGCCATCGCGGCCGCGTTGTCGAGCGTCGGCGCGGCCATCGCCGAGAAGGCCGCCGACGTATAGGCGGCGACCGGCGTCGACGCGGGATCGTCGTCGCCGCCGCAACCCGTCAGCAGGGCCGGCAGCGCGAGGCCGGAAAGGGGAAGCATCGGCGCGCCGGCGAGGATCTTCAGGGCCTGACGACGGGAAGCATTGGGCAACGCGGGCATGTGGAGTCCAGTTTCGGTTGTTGGAAACATGGCCTTCGCGATGCAGGCGTACGGCAAGCAACGCGAAGGCAAATTGAAAACTGGACGGAAGTGTAGGGACGCTAGATGAAAGTTTTTTGAATCGAGAACGTAATGATGTGTCGGGCGTCCGTCAGGTGAACGGACGAACGCCGGTCGCAAGCGTTTGCGCTCAGTCGCGCTCGGGCGTGGCCGAGATGCGGTGGATCGACAGGTCGGCGCCGTCGAATTCCGCTTCGCGATCGAGACGCAGGCCGACGGTCGCCTTCAGCGCGCCGTAGACGAGCGTGCCGCCCGCGGTCGCGATCGCGATGCCGCCGAGCGTGCCGACGAGCTGCGACAGGAACGACACGCCGCCGAGCCCGCCGAGCGCGGGCAGCCCGAACACGCCGGCCGCGAGGCCGCCGAGCGCGCCGCACATCCCGTGCAGCGGCCAGACGCCGAGCACGTCGTCGATGCGCCAGCGGTTCTGCACGCAGGTGAACATCGCGACGAACAGCGCACCGGCCGCGGCGCCCGTGACCAGCGCGCCGATCGGGTGCATCACGTCGGAGCCCGCGCAGACCGCGACGAGGCCCGCGAGCGGCCCGTTGTACGTGAAGCCCGGGTCGTTGCGGCCGGCCACCCACGCCGCGAGCGTGCCGCCGACCATCGCCATCAGCGAGTTCACCGCGACGAGGCCGCTGATCTTGTCGAGCGTCTGCGCGCTCATCACGTTGAAGCCGAACCAGCCGACCGCGAGCACCCATGCGCCGAGCGCGAGGAACGGGATGTTCGACGGCGGGTGCGCGGCGATCCGCCCGTCCTTCGCATAGCGGCCGTGGCGCGCGCCGAGCAGCAGCACGGCCGGCAGCGCGACCCAGCCGCCGAACGCATGCACGACGACCGAGCCCGCGAAGTCGTGGAACGGCGCACCGAACGCGTGCGCGAGCCAGGCCTGCACGCCGAAGCGCTCGTTCCACGCGATCCCTTCGAAGAACGGATAGATGAAGCCGACGATGATCAGCGTCGCGACGAGCTGCGGATTGAACTTCGCGCGCTCCGCGATGCCGCCGGACACGATCGCCGGGATCGCCGCGGCGAACGTCAGCAGGAAGAAGAAGCGCACGAGCGCGTAGCCGTTGTGCTGCGACAGCGAACCGATGTCGTCGAAGAATTCGACGCCGTACGCGATCGTGTAGCCGACGAGGAAATACGCGAGCGTCGACACCGAGAAGTCGACCAGGATCTTCACGAGCGCGTTGACCTGGTTCTTCTTGCGGACCGTGCCGAGTTCGAGAAAGGCGAAGCCCGCGTGCATCGCGAGCACCATGACGGCGCCGATCAACAGGAACAGTGTGTCGACGCCGGATTTCAGACCATCCATGCCGTGGCTTCCTTGCGCAAAAAACGGGCGAGGAATGCAAGTATCGAGCCAGGCTGGTGAATGACTGCGTGAAATTGGTGCCCGGGTACCGTGCGATGCGGCATGCCGGTGAATCGTGCACGGGATCGGGGCGTGGCCGCCGGCCGCCAATCGGTTCGCCGGATGCGCGTTTGTGGTGCGATTATGACGAAGTTGGTGCGTACGCCGAATGAAGCGGTGCGCGGCGTGCGCCGCTCACGCACCGATCTGGCGCGTCAGTGGCGCGCGAACAGCACGGGCGGCCGGCGCAGCCGCAGCGCGCACGCCGACCAGTAGAGGGCGACGGCCGACAGCCCGATCGCGGCGACCGCGAGCGCCGCGAAGCCCGCGAGCGACTGGCCGTCGCCATCGGCGCCGAGAATGCCTCGCGCGACGATCAGCGCGGCCGTCCAGAAACCGATCACGGCCTGGGCGAGCAGGCGCGCGGACGCGATGCGGCGCGGGCGCCCCGATTCGGCGAGGCGGCGCGCCGACGGCGCGCGCAGGCAGAGGAACAGGGTGGCGGCGAGCAGCGCGGCCAGGACGATGAACCAATCGATGAGGAAAGCCATGACGAAGAAAAAGGGGGCACGTACGAAGTGAATTGAGGCGTGCCCACTCTAGAGGCGTGGCGCGTTCGATTGAATCAGACGAATCCGAAATTGAAAGGCATTTTTAACAACGGGTCGTCATTGGGCCTGTTCCACAGGCGGTATCATCGACACCGGTCCAACCACGAGGTCGCGCCACGTGCGGCCGGAGATTGCTGATGAACATGAAGACATCGCGGGCGCGTCGCGTGCCCGGGTCCGTGCTGGCGGCCGTGGCCGCCGGTGCGCTGCTGTTGCTCGCGGGCTGCGAGAAGTCCGGTACGTCGACCGCGCAACCCGATACGGCCGCGAGCGCGGCCGCCGATGCCGCCAACAACGCGGCCAAGGCGCTCGACCAGGTGGCGAGCACCGTCAATCAACAGATCAACGCGGCGAAGGCCGGCATCGCGTCCGCGGCGTCGGCCGTGCCGCCGTTGTCCGCGAGCGGCCTCGCGTCGGCTGCGCAGGCGCAGATCGACGCGGCGGCGTCCGCGGTCGTCGCGCATGCGGCTTCCGAAGCGGGCGCGAAGATCGCCGAAGCCGGCAAGAAACTCCAGCAGTGGAGCCAGCAGAGCGCCGCCGGGGCGAAACCCGCGAGCGGCGAATGACGCGGGCTTGCACGATCCGCAAAATGTAATTATCATGGTTACACATGTCGCCGGTTGCGGGTCGGGCCGGCGTCGCCGAGTGAGTCAGGAATGAATACCAGCAGCCGGTTCGCGTTTGCCGTTCACGTGCTTGCCTTGCTGTCGATGCAGGAAGGCGTGCCGTTGTCGTCCGACGTCATCGCGGGCAGCGTGAATACGAATCCGGCGCTGATTCGCCGGCTGCTGTCGATGCTGGCGGCAGCAGGGCTGACCACGTCGCAGCTCGGCGCGGGCGGCGGCGCGCTGCTGGCGCGCGAGCCCGGCGAGATCACGCTGCTCGACGTGTATCGCGCGGTCGACGATGCGCAACTGTTCGCGCTGCACCGCGAGGCGCCGAATCCGGCGTGTCTCGTCGGGCGGCACATCCAGAGCGCGCTGACCGGCTATATCGGCGACGCACAGCGCGCGATGGAAGCGTCGCTCGCCACGCGCACGCTGGTCGACGTGACGACCGACATGCTGGATCGGGAGCAGCGCACGCAGCGGGCGGCGCACGCCGGCGGGTGACCGCGGGCAGGCAGGGCAGGAAGCCGGACGGCGCGTACGCGCGGCGGTCGGCGCAACGGGGGCTTCGCCCCGTTTTTTTCGATCTTATATGTAATTAACTATGTTACATATTTTCTTTTCTGGAGAATCGACATGACGCAACGTTCGTTGAATATCGCGCTGTTCGGCGCCACCGGCATGATCGGCTCGCGCATCGCGGCGGAAGCCGTGCGGCGCGGCCACCGCGTCACCGCGCTGTCGCGCCATCCGGGCGCATCCGGCGACGGCATCACCGCGAAGGCGGCCGACCTGTTCGACGCGGCCAGCATCGCGGCCGCGCTGCCGGGGCATGACGTCGTCGCAAGCGCGTACGGCCCGAAGCAGGAAGATGCGGCGCAGGTCGTTGCGGTCGCGAAGGCGCTGGTCGCCGGCACGCGTCAGGCCGGTTTGAAGCGGCTCGTCGTGGTGGGCGGCGCCGGTTCGCTCGAAGTCGCGCCGGGCAAGCAGCTCGTCGACACCGAAGGTTTCCCCGAAGCGTACAAGGCGGTTGCGCTCGCGCATCGCGACGCGCTCGACTACCTGAAGACGGTTGCGGATCTCGACTGGACCTTCTTCGCGCCGGCCGCGCTGATCGCGCCGGGCGAGCGCACGGGCACGTTCCGCACGGGCGTCGGCAAGCTGATCGTCGACGCGCAAGGCAACAGCAAGATCTCGGCGGAAGACTACGCGGTCGCGTTCGTCGACGCGCTCGAGCAGGACAGCTTCGTGCGTGAGATCGCGACGGTCGCGTATTGAGCGGCGCGACGGCCGGCGGCGACGTGTGAGCGCCGGCCCGCGCGCGGCAGGCAAGCCGCGACGCGCGGCGATGTCAGGCGACGCCACGCTTCGCGGGTGGCGTCGCCTGTTTCGTTTGGCGCGGCGAGCGCGTGGCCGATCGGTATTTACACTGGTCGACGCGCGCGGACACTTTTCATATTGTTCCCCGTTGGGCAGGATGAATAGAATAAATTTCTATCGACGAGGGAATGGAGAAATGGACGCCATCGATCGCAAGCTGCTGGAGCTGCTGCAGACGGATGCCACGCTGCCGATCGCGGAGCTGGCCCAGCGCGTGAACCTGTCGCAGACGCCGTGCTGGAAGCGCGTGCAGCGGCTGAAGGAAACCGGCGCGATTCGCGCGCAGGTCGCGCTGTGCGATGCGCGCAAGCTCGGCGTCGGCACGACCGTGTTCGTCGCGATCCGCACGAACCAGCACACCGAGGAATGGGCGCAGCGCTTCACGCAGGCGGTGCGCGACATGCCGGAAGTGGTCGAGGTCTACCGGATGAGCGGCGAGACCGATTACCTGCTGCGCGTCGTGGTGGCCGGCATCGACGACTACGACCGCGTCTACAAGCAACTGATTCGCACGGTGCCGCTGTTCGACGTCAGTTCGTCGTTCGCGATGGAGCAGATCAAGTATTCGACCGCGCTACCCGTGCGCGATCTGGCCGAGCCCACCTGACGGGCGCGCCGCCGCGCCGGCGGCGCCGCTTCATCGGCCGCGCGCCAGCGCGCGTGCGCGTTCGTCGGCCAGCGCGTCGCGGCGCACGAAATCCGCGACGAACGGGCTGGCCGGATGATGGTGCAGCGCATACGGCGTATCCCATTGCGCAAGCTGGCCGTCCTTCATCACGCCGATCCGGTCGGCGATCGCGAACGCTTCCGCCTGGTTGTGCGTGACGAGGATCGCGGTATGACCCGTGTGCTTCAGGATGTCGCGCAGCTCGAACGCGAGCCGCTCGCGCGTATCGACGTCGAGATTCGAGAACGGCTCGTCGAGCAGCAGCAGTTCCGGCGACGGCGCGAGCGCGCGCGCGAGGGCGACGCGCTGCTGCTGGCCGCCCGACAGTTCGTGCGGATAGGCGTCGCCGGAATCGGCGAGGCCGACGAGGTCGAGCATCTCCGCGACGCGCAGGCGCCGTTCGGCCTTCGGCATGCGCCGCAGGCCGAACGCGACGTTGTCGGCCGCGCTCAGGTGCGGGAACAGCGCGTAATCCTGGAACATCATGCCGATGCGCCGCCGCTCCGGCGGCACGTCGAGCGACGGCGCCGCGACGGGCGTGCCGTCCAGCACGATGCGTCCCATGCGCACGGGCTCGAAGCCGGCGATCGCGCGCAGCACGGTGGTCTTGCCGCAGCCGGACGCGCCGAGCAGGCAGCCGATGTCGCCGCGCGGCAGCGCGAGGCTCAGGCCGTCGACCACGGTGCGGCGGCCGTGCGGCGTGTCGTAGGCGACGCAGAGGTCGTCGAGTTCGAGCAGGTTCACGGTGTCAGGCTCCGATCTTGTGGCGGGTGCGGGCGAGCAGGATCACGGGCACGAGCCCGGCCAGCACGATCGCGAGCGCGGCGACCGCGCCTTCTTCATAGGTGCCGCGCGCGGCTTCCGCATACAGCCAGGTCGCGAGCGTGTCGAAGTTCAGCGGGCGCAGCAGCAGCGTGGCCGGCAATTCCTTCATCGCGTCGACGAACACCAGCAGCGCGCTCGTCGTGAGCGCGGGCCGCAGCAGCGGCAGGTGGACGCGGCGCAGCGTGCCGCCCGCCGTCTCGCCGAGCGAGCGCGCGGCCTGTTCGAGCGACGGCGGAATGCGCGCGAGGCCGGCCTCGATGCCGCCGGCCGGGATCGCGAGGAAACGCACGGTATAGGCGATCACGAGCGCGGTGGCCGAGCCCATCAGCAGCAGCGCGTCGCGGCCGAGCGCCGCGCCGAACAGGCGGTCGGCCGCCGCGAACGGCATCAGCAGGCCGATCGCGAGCACGGTGCCCGGCACCGCGTAGCCGAGGCTCGCGATCCGCGCGCACAGGCGGGCAGGGCCTGCCCGGGCGCTGTCGCGCTGCGCGCGGGCGGCCCACGCGACGACGAGCCCGCACGCGAGCGTCGCGGCGGTGGCGGCGGTCGCGATCGTCAGCGTGTTCGCGAGCCCCGTCATCAATTGCGCGGATACGCCGCCGACGAGGTGCAGCCGCTTGGCCGTTTCGACCGCGAGGTACGCGGCCGGCGCGCCGAAGCCGAGCAGGACCGGCAGCCAGCCGAGCACCGCGGCGGCGAGCGCGGCCGAGCCGGTCAGGCGGCGCGGCGCGATCGGCCGCATGCGCCGGCCGTGCGCGTAGCGCTGGCGGCGGCGTCCGTAGCGTTCCAGCGCGATCATGCCGACGACGATCGCGAGCATCGCCAGCGCGATCTGCGCGGCGCCGGCGAGATCGGAGCGCGTGATCCACGTCGTATAGACGGACACGGTCAGCGTCTGCACGCCGAGAAATTCCGACGCGCCGATATCGTTCAGCGTTTCGAGCAGCGCGAGGCTCACGCCGACCGCGATCGCCGGCCGTGCAAGCGGCACGACGACGCGCCAGAACGTCGCGACGCGGCCGGCGCCGAGCGTGCGCGCGGCTTCGAGCAGGCTCACGGACTGCGTGACGAACATCGCGCGCGTGCTCAGATAGACGTACGGATACAGCACGAAGCCGAGCACGAAGATCGCGCCGGGCAGCGAGCGCAGGTCGGGCAGGCGGAACTGGCGCGGGCTGTCGAAGCCGAGCAGCCAGCGGATCGCGCCTTGCACGGGGCCGATCGGATGCAGCAGGTCGAGATACGCGAACGCGACGATGTAGGTGGGGACCGCGAGCGGCAGCAGCAGCGCCCAGGTCAGGATCCGGCGGCCGGGGAAATCGTACGCGGTGACGAGCCACGCGCAGCCGGTGCCGACGATCGACACGATCGTGCCGACGCCGGCGAGCAGCAGCAGCGTGTTGACGAGCGCCTGCGGCAGTACGAATTCGGCGAGATGCCGCCAGTGCGCGAGATCGGCGTCGAACGCGGCGGCCACGAGCACCGCGAGCGGCGCCGCGACCGCCGCGGCGATCGCCAGCGCCGCGATCAGCCACAGGCTGCCCGCGCGCGGCCACAGGCGCGCACGCGGACCGCGCGGCTCGCGCACCGCGCGGGCAGGCGATGCGTCAGTTGTCAAAGCCGACCTTGTCGACGAGCTGGCTCGCCTGCTTGCGATGCTTCGCGATATCCGCGAGCGGCAGCGGGTCGACCTTCAGCGTGCCGAAGCTCGCGATCACCGGGTCGAGCTTCACGTTCGCGCGCACCGGGTATTCGTAGTTCGCCTGCGCATACAGCGCCTGCGCTTCGGGCGAGACCAGGTATTCCAGCAGCTTCACCGCATTGGCCTTGTGCGGCGCGTGCTTCGCGACCGTCGCGCCGCTGATGTTCACGTGCGTGCCGCCGCTCTTCGTATTCGCGAACGTCGGACGCACGACCTTGATCGCGTCGCCCCACTTGCGCGCATCGCTGCCGGGTTCCGCATTCTTCATGTGGCCGACGTAGTAGGCGTTCGCGAGGCCGACGTCGCAGATGCCGCCGAGGATGTCGCGTGCGACGTCGCGGTCGCCGCCCGTCGCCTTGCGCGCGAGGTTGGCCTTCACGCCGCGCAGCCACTTTTCGGTCGCGGCTTCGCCGTCATGCGCGATCATCGCCGCGACGAGCGCCGTGTTGTAAGGATGCTGGCCCGACCGGATGCAGACCTTGCCCTTCCATTTCGGATCGGCGAGCTCCTCGTAGCGGAACGCATCGACCTTCAGGTCCTTTTCGACGTACAGCACGCGGTCGCGCAGCGACAGTGCGTACCAGTCGCCGTTCGCGCCGCGCAGGTTCGCGGGAATCGCATCGTCGAGCGCCTTCGAGCGCACCGGCTGCGTGACGCCGCCGTCGACGAGGTCGAGCAGGTTGCCGACGTCGACCGTCATCAGCACGTCGGCCGGCGATTGCGCGCCTTCCGCCTTCACGCGCTCGAGCAGGCCATCCTTCACGAACACCGTGTTGACCTTGACGCCGCTCTGCTTCGTGAACGCGTCGATGAGCGGCTGGATCAGCTTCGGCTCGCGGGTGGTGTACAGGCTCACTTCCTCGGCTGCCTGGGCAAGCGGCGCGAAGGCGGCCGCGGCCAGGACGAGGGCGCCGGCGAGCGGCAGCAGGCGGGTGCGCGGATTCGACATGGAGACTCCGGTGGGGCAGGTGGACGAGGGAGCGTTCCGGGGCGCGCCTGCCGCCCGAGCGACCCGGAACATTACAAAGTGAAAGATTCTGGATTCTAAATCGAAATGGGAATGATTACCAAACGAAAGCTTGCGGAAAGCAGGGGAGAAGCCGGGGACGGAGGCCGGCGAACGGGGCGGCCCGGCGCGGGCGCAAGCGCGTAGAATGCCCGCTTCGAGGAATTTGACGGAGCAGCACCGACCATGAACGATCAGCGCAAGAAGAACCCTGTCCGCAATGTGAGCATCCTGATCGTCGTGGCCGTGCTGCTCGTGATCGGGACGATCCTGTACAACGCGATTTCGCAGAAGCACGCGTACGACGAGGCCCATCCGGCCGAGGCCGCGAGCGCGGCGTCGCACTGACGTGCCGGTGCGCGGCCCGCTCGGGTCGCGCGCGCGGCAGGCGAACGGCGTCGATTCGCGGCTTCCGGTGCGACGGGCGCCGTGCGGAACCGGGTCAGCGGAAGGCGCGCCGAAACCGGCGCGCCGTATCGACAGGTCGGCCGTGCGTCAACGTGACGCGGGCGCGAATTTCGGGCGGATCCGCGCGTAGAACACGGACATCCGCGCTCAGGCGGGCAGCCGGATCACGCTCGCGTCCTTGCGGATCAGCAGCGACGACGCGAGCATCTGCTTGCACTGGTGCGCGAGCACCTTCAGGTCGTGCGTGAGCTCGGCGCCGACCGCATCGGATTTTTCCGCGGACACGACCATCGCATCGAGATCGCGCGTGATCTGCTTCGATGCTTCGAGCTGGTCAGCCGGCGGCGGCTCGCCGGCTTCGGCCTTCTCGAGATTGTCGAGCACGGCGGCCAGGCCGCGCTGCAGCGCGTCGTCGTGGACGAGCCCGCCGTCGGCCGCGCACGCGCTGCGGATCAGCGGCGCCGCCGCCGTGATCTGCGCGCCGAGCACGTGCGTCTGCACGAGCAGGTCGTTCAGTTCGGGCACGAAGCGCTGGTGCGCCTTCGGCTCGATCATCATCCGCTGGAACGCCTGCCCGAGGTTCGCGAACGCGATGTGCACGTCCTTGCGGGCGAGCCGGTAGCGGTAGTCGTCGTCGAGGCTGGCCGCCGGAGATTCGATCGCCGCGGCGACGCCCGCGACGACGGCGGCACCGTCGGCGGCTGGCACCGTCGGCGGCGACATGCCGCGCCCGGCGCGCCACACGGCCTCGAAATACTTGCGGGTGGAGCTCAGCATGTCGGTGACGAGCTTGCCCATCAGCCGGTATTCCCAGTACGGGAACAGCCGGCTCGCGGCGATCGCGATCATGCAGCCCACCACCGTGTCGATCGCGCGCTCGCCGATGATCCGCATGCTGCCCGGCGCGAGCAGGTGGAACATCAGCAGCACGTACGACGACGTGAACACGACACTCGCCGCATAGTTGAACAGCAGCAGGCTGTAGCTCATCACCATCGACCCGAACATGATCGCGATCAGCAGGTGCGTGTCCTTCACCGTGTAGATCAGCGCGACGCTCGCCGCGCAGCCGATCAGCGTCCCGACGATACGCGCCGCGTTGCGCTGCTTGGTCAGCGAGTAGCCGGGCTTCAGGATGATGATGGTCGTCATCACGATCCAGTATGCATTGGTGAGCGGCAGCAGGCGCCCGATCCAGAAGCCGACCGCGACGGCGATCGTCACGCGCAGCGCGTGGCGAAAGCTCGGCGAACGCATGTTCAGGTTCGAGAAGATCAGCAGCGGCGACAGGCGGCGGCGCTGCAGGAAGCGCGTGAGCGCCTTGTCGATCTTCAGTTCGGTTTGCTGCGGATCGGCGCGGCCCGACAGGTTGCGGCGCATCCGGTCGATCAGGCGCGTCGCGCTCCAGATGCGCCGGAACGTCGCGACCACGGCCGCATAGGCTTCCGCGTGGGTGGCCGCGAAGTTCTTCTTGCGCATCAGCTCGATCTCGTACTCGATCGCGCGCAGCTCGGCCTTCACGCTGATGTGCGAATGCGGCGCGCGGTTTTCGAGCACCGCGAGGCCGACCTCCTCGAGATCGGCCGCGGCCTTGCGGATCAGGTCGCGGTAGAAGATGATCAGGTCCGTTCCGCCGAACGTGTTGCGCACGAGCGGGTAGTCGGTGTGCGCGCCGACGAACAGCTCGTGCAGATCGACGCTGTTGATGAACAGGTTGTACATCGTCGTGCGGCCGGGATCGAGCTTGCCGCGCCGCAGCTTCGGCAGGTTGCGCAGCACGATGTCGCGCGCGGTTTCCTGCGTTTCGACCGCGGTGATCTGCCGGGCGACGAGATTGCGGTAGCACTCGTCGAGATCGGCGTCGAGATCGTAGAACTGCGCGCGCGCGAGCAGGTAGTCGGCGCAGGCGAACAGGCTTTCGGCCAGCGCCTGCTGCTCGATCCGGCGCGCCTGCCACTGCGACACGAGCGTGGCCCAGTACGTGTACCAGAGGCCGCCCGCGAGAATCCAGCCGGCGTTGACGAACGCCTGCAGCGGCGTGAACTTCTCCTCGAGCGTCATCACCATCATGAACAGCGTCGCGAAGCTGATCTGCGGCCAGCGGTTGCCGTAGACGACGATCAGCGACAGCACGAACGTGAGCGGCACGATCGTGAGCCACAGCGCGAAGATGTTCGGTGTCGCGAGGCCGGTGGCGAGCGCCGCCAGGAAACCGATCACGCTGCACGCGAGCATTTCGTTGTGCTTGTACTTGAGCGGGCCCGGCATGTCGACGACGCACGCGCCGAGCGCGCCCGTCGAGATCGTGAAGCCGAGCTCGCGGTTGTGAAACACGATCAGGCACAACACGGCCGGCAGCGACACGCCGACCGCGATGCGCAGGCCGCCGAAAAAGTACTGGCTGTAGAAAAACTTTCTGATTTCGACCGAATAGCGCATCGATGGGCTGAATGGCAGACGAAGACGCCCGGGGGCGGCGTATTGACTGGCGACGAGTCTATCGTATTTCGCGGTTCGCAAAAGCTGGCTTTCCGGCCGAGGTTCGCGGCGGCGGCCCATTTGCTATCCTTGGTGATCCTGTTCGCCCGGCCCCGCCGGTCCGAGGTTCCGACGCCCGCTTCATGCTCCATCTTTTCTATTCGAACCGTCACGAAACGCTGGCCGACGCGCTGCTCGAGGATCTGGCCGCGTTCCCGGCCCGTAACGGCCCGTGGGCGCCGCAACAGGTCATCGTGCCGAGCGCGGCGCTGCGCCGCCGCCTCGAGCTCGACATCGCCGCGCGCAACGGCGTGTGCGCGAACGTCGAGTTCACGTATCTCGCGCAGTGGCTGTGGGCGCAGATCGGCCGCGTGCTGGCGGTGCCCGCGCGTTCGCCGTTCGCGCCCGACCGGCTCGTGTGGCGCTGCTACCGGCTGTTCGCGCAGGCGGCAGGCGACGCGCCGTGGCTCGCGTCGCCGCGGCTGGCCGCGTATCTGTCGGCCTCCGACGATGCGATGCGCTACGAGCTGGCCCATCGCGTCGCGGCCGTGCTCGATCACTACCTGACCTACCGCCCCGAATGGCTGGCCGCGTGGCAGGCCGGCGAGTCGGTGCTCGCGGGCGACGCCGCGCCGCGCGGGATCAGCGACGCCGCGCGCGACGACGAGCGCTGGCAGGCCGCGCTGTGGCGCGCGCTGCTCGCCGAGCTGAGCGACAGCGGCACGCCGCCGGCGCACCGTTTCCTCGTCGAAGCGCGCCATCTCGATGCCGATACGGTCGCGCGCGCCGACTGGCCCGAATCGGTCAGCGTGTTCGCGCTGCCGACGATGCCTCCGCTGCACGTCGCGCTGCTGCGCGAACTGTCGCGCTGGATCGACGTGCGCGTCTACGCGCTGAATCCGTGCCGCGAATTCTGGTTCGACATCGTGACCGCCGCGCACGCCGAGGCGCTCGATGCGGCCGGGCGGCGCGACTACCAGGAAGTCGGCCATCCGCTGCTCGCCGAATGGGGCAGGCAGACGCAGGCGCAACTGCACATGCTGCACGAGCTGACTGAAAGCGCGGCGTCGGGCGATGCGTCGCGTTTCGTCGAGAATCCCGCACCGACGTGGCTCGCGCGCGTGCAGAACGCGATCCTCGAACTGCAGCCGGAGGCCGACATCGGCGGCACGCCGCTCGAGCGCGGGATCGAGGTGCATGTGTGCCACAGCCTCGCGCGCCAGCTCGAGGTGCTGCATGACCGGCTGCTCGCGTGGTTCGACGCCGATGCGAGCCTGCAGCCGTCCGACGTGCTCGTCGCGGTGGCCGATCTTGCCGCCGCCGGGCCGTTGATCGACGCGGTGTTCGGCACCGCAGGCGCCGGCGGCGCGCGGGTGCCGTACCGGATCACCGGCCTGCCGCCGTCGCAGGCGAACCCGGTCGCGCGCGTGCTGCTCGACTGGCTCGCGTTGCCCGAGCGGCAGGTCGGCGCGCCGGAGCTGGTCGAATGGCTGCGCGTGGATGCGGTGGCCGCGCGCTACGACATCGACGCGGCCGCGCTCGAAACGGTGCAGACCTGGCTCGCGGCCGCCGGCGCGCGGCGCGGGCTGTCGCCGCGCGCGAGCGACGACGCGGCCGTGCCCGCGCCGCGCCATACGTTCTCCGATGCGCTCGCGCGGCTCTTTCTCGGCTATGCGATGCCCGAAGGCGCGGCGCCGATCGGTGCATGGCTGCCGATCGAGGCGGCCACGGGCAGCGAGGCCGAACTGCTCGGCCGGCTCGCACGCTTCACCGACGATCTCGACGGCTTCGCGCGGCGGCTCGCGCAGTCGCACACGCCGCGCGGCTGGAGCGAGCTGTTCGCCGACACGCTCGCGCGCTTCTTCGATTCGGGCGCCGCGTATGCCGACGCGCTAGCCGGCGTGCGCGACGCGCTCGACGCGATGCTGGCCGCGATGACGGAAGGCGCGCCCGACGAGGCGCTGCCCGCGGCCGTCGTCCGCGCGGGGCTCACCGCGGCGCTCGACGATCCGGCCCGCGGCGGGGTGCCGTGGGGCGGCGTCACGTTCTCGTCGCTCACGAGCTTGCGCGGGCTGCCGTATCGCATCGTTTGCCTGCTCGGGATGGACGACGGCGTGCTGCCGAGCCTCGCGCGCGCGGACGAGTTCGACCTGATGGCCGTGCTGCCGAAGCTGGGCGACCGGCAGCGCCGCGACGACGAGCGCAATCTGTTTCTCGACCTGCTGCTGGCTGCCCGCGACCGGTTGCTGATCGCCTATACGGGCCGCAGCATCCGCGACAATGCGCCGTTGCCGCCCGCGGCGCTCGTCGACGAGTTACTCGATCATCTGGCGATCGTCACGGCGGGGCCCGGCGCCGCACCGGATGCGGTCGATGCCGCGCGGCGCGCGTTCATCGTCGAGCATCCGCTGCAGCCGTTCGCGGCCGCGTATTTCCAGCCCGGCAGCGAACTCGTTTCGTACGACGCCGAGCGGGCGACGCTTGCGTCGCTGCTGGCCGCCGAAGCGTCGCGCGGCGGGCCGCGCGAGCAGCCGTTCTTCGCGCAGCCGCTGCCGGCCGAGCCGGTCGAGCCCGTCGCGTTCAGCGAATTCGAACGTTTCTGGCGGCATCCGGCGCGCGCATTGCTGCGCGGCCGGCTCGGCATCGTGCTGGCGGACGCGCAGGCCGAACTGCTCGATACCGAGCCGTTCGCGCTGGACTTTGCCGGCAGCGACGCGCTTGCCGAGCGCGTGCTGCCGCTCCTGATCGAAGCGGGCGAGGGCGGCGTGCACGATCACGCGCTGCGCATCGCGGACGCGAGCCCCGAACTGCCCGGCGGCGCGACGGGCGCGGTGTGGCGCGACCAGGCGCTCGGCTCGATGACGCAGCTTGCGTCGAACGTGCGCGGTGCGCTGGCCGGCGGCATCGAGCGGCGGCCGTTCTCGCTCGCCGTCGTGCCGAAATGGCCCGACACCGAGCAGGCGCTGTTCGGCGCCGACGACGCGATGCTGGCGGCCGACGCGGTGAGCGCGGCGCTCGAGTTGCACGGCACGCTGAACCGGTTGACACCGGCCGGCCAGGTCATCTACCGCTATGCGCGGCCGAGCGCGCGCGACTACCTGTCCGCATGGCTCGCGCATCTCGTCTACTGCGCGATCGAGCCGGGCGGCCCGTGCCGCACGCTGTGGTTCGGCAGCGGCGGCGCGTTCGAGCTGACGCCCGTCGCGGCGCCGCTCGAACGGCTCGCGCCGCTGGCCGCGCTGTTCCGCGCGGGGCGGCGCATGCCGCTGCGGTTTTTCCCGCGCAGTGCATGGGCGCGGGTGTCCGACGGCGAGGCCAAGGCCGCGAGCGTGTGGATCAACGAGCGGGTCGTGAGCGAAGCCGACGATCCGGCCATCGCGATCGCGTGGCGCGGCGCGCATCCGTCGCTCGACGAGCCGTTCGGCACGCTCGCGCGGCTCGTGTTCGAGCCGCTCGTCGAGCATCTGAAGGAGGTCGCATGAGCGCCGGGGCGCAGCAGCAGGCGCTCGAACTGGACGTATTCGCGTGCCCGCTCGACGGCGTCAACCAGATCGAGGCGTCGGCCGGCACCGGCAAGACCTGGAATATCTGCGCGTTGTACGTGCGCCTGCTGCTCGAAAAGGATCTCGGCGCGGACGAGATCCTCGTCGTGACGTTCACGAAAGCGGCGACGGCCGAGTTGCACGAGCGGATTCGCGGCCGGCTCGCGCAGCTCGCGCATGCGCTCGACACGGGCGACGACGGCGGCGATCCGTTCATCGCGCGCCTGCTGGAGACCACGCTCGGCGACGACGGCGCGCTCGATCCCGAGACGGCCGTGAAGCGGATCCGGCGTGCGCTGCGCGCGTTCGACCAGGCGGCGATCCATACGATCCACGCGTTCTGCCAGCGCGCGCTGCAGGAAGCGCCGTTCGCGGCGGCGATGCCGTTCGCGTTCGACATGGAGGCCGACGATGCGTCGCTGCGCTTCGAACTCGCGGCGGATTTCTGGCGCACGCGTGTCGAACCGGCGGCCGCGCGCTGGCCGGGCTTCGCGACGTGGCTCGTCGAATCGGGCGCCGGCCCGGCCGCGCTCGATGCGCAGCTCGCACGCCGGCTGAAGAAGCCGCTTGCCGCGCTGCGCTGGGATGGCGTGACCGAGCCGGACGAATCGGCCGAAGCGGCCGCGGCCGAATGCTTCGCGGAGGCCGCGCGGATGTGGGCGGCCGAGCGCGACGCGATCGATGCGCTGCTGCGCGCCGCGCAGCCCGCGCTCAATCAGCGCTCGCACAAGCCCGACGCGCTCGCCGATGCGCTCGCCGCGTGGGCGGCGCATTTCGCGCAGGGCGACGCGACGGCCGCGCTGCCGAAAGCCGCGCTGAAGCTCACGCAAACCGCACTGACCAAGGCGACGAAAAAAGGCGGTGCAACGCCCGCCCACGCGTTCTTCGACGTGGCCGACGCGCTCGAGGCCGCCGTGGCCGCAGCCGAGGCCACGCAGCGCGCGCGCTGGCTCGCGCTGATCGCCGAATGGCTCGACATGGCGCCGCGCGAGCTGGCCGAGCGCAAGCGCACGCGGCGCGTCGTGTCGTTCGACGATCTGCTCGCGAACCTGTATCACGCGCTGCACGCGCACCCGTGGCTCGCCGAGGCGCTGCGCGCACGCTATCCGGCCGCGCTGATCGACGAGTTTCAGGATACCGATCCGCTGCAGTTCGCGATCTTCGACCGGATCTTCGCGCCGGGCGGCCCGCTGTTCCTCGTCGGCGATCCGAAGCAGGCGATCTACAGTTTCCGCGCGGCCGATCTGCATACCTATCTCGCCGCGCGCGCACGGGCGAGCGCGTGCTACACGCTCGCGGTCAACCAGCGCTCGACGCCCGCGATCGTCGACGCGTGCAACCGCTTGTTCATGTCGAATCCGCGCGCGTTCGTGCTCGACGGGCTCGACTATTACGCGGTGCGCGCCGGCACGCGCGTGCGTGCGCCGTTCGTCGACGAAACCGATCCGGGCCCCGCCGGCGATTTCCGGGTGTGGGCGCTGCCGGGCGGCGAACGCACGCTGCTCAAGCGCGATGCGCAGGCGCAGGCCGCCCAGGCGTGCGCGGCCGAGATCGCGCGGCTGATGCGCGGCGCGCGTGAAGGGCGCGTGCGGTTGGGAGACACGCCGTTGTCGCCGGGCGACATCGCGGTGCTCGTGCAGACGCACCGGCAGGGCAGCCTCGTGAAGCGCGTGCTCGCGACGTGGGGCATCGGCAGCGTCGAGCTGGCGCAGGCGTCGGTGTTCTCGACCGGCGACGCCGAGCAGCTCGAACGCGTGCTGGCGGCGATCGATGCGCCGGGCGACCTGCGGCGCCTGCGCGCGGCGCTCGCGTCCGACTGGTTCGGGCTCGATGCCGGCGCGCTGTGGCGCATGGAGCAGGGCGACGGCGGAGCGCCACCCGGCGCGCCGGCGGCCGATGGTGCCGACGCGATGAGCTGGGTCGAGCGCTTCTCGCGGTATCGGCTGCTGTGGCGCGAACGCGGTTTCGCGGTGATGTGGCGCACGTTCACGCGCGAGCTGCGGATCGCCGAGCGGCTGATGGCCGGTGCGGACGGCGAGCGCCGCGTGACCGACATCAACCATCTGGCCGAGTTGACGCAGGCCCGTGCATCCGCGCAGCCGGGCATCGCGCCGACGCTGCGCTGGCTCGCCGCGCAACGGCTCGACGGCGGCGGCGAGGAAGCGCAACTGCGGCTCGAATCCGATCGCAATCTCGTGCAGATCGTCACGGTGCACAAGTCGAAGGGGCTCGAATACGCGATCGTGTTCTGTCCGTTCCTGAACGACGGCGGGCTGCGCGAGCCGCCGTCGTCCGCGTTGCCCGATGCGCGCGAGTATCACGACGAGGCCGGCGATGCGGTGCTGCATTACGGATGCGACGACGAAGCGGCCGCGCACGCGGCGCGGCAGGCGCTGCGCGAGCAGGCCGCGGAACGCGCGCGGCTCGTCTACGTGGCGCTCACGCGCGCGGTCTATCGCTGCTATGTCGTCGCCGGGCCCTACCTGTCGTCGCGCTCGACGCGCGAAGCGCGGCGCAGCGTGCTCAACTGGCTCGTCGCGGGGGCCGGTCATGCGTTCGATGCGTGGCTCGACGAGCCGCCCGACGAAGCCGCGCTCGACGCGGCGTGGCACGCGCTCGCGGGCGGCCCCGTGAGCGTCGCGCCGCTGCCGGTGCCTGCGCGCCGCGAGCGTCTCGAAGCCGGGCACGACGCGTCGCAGACGCTCGCGGCGCGCCATGCGACACGCGTGCTGCGCGATGCGTGGCGGATGGCGAGCTTCAGCTCGCTGACCGCGTCGATGGCGCGGGAGGAGGCGGGCGTCGCGGCCGTGCCCGACGACGAACTGCGGCCCGATCACGATGCGCTTGCGGCGGTGACGCCCGACGGCGAACCGATACTGGCCGATACGGCCGCGGCCGGCCCGCCGGACGACGACATCCTCATGTTCCCGCGCGGCGCGGCGGCCGGCGAATGCCTGCACCGCCTGTTCGAGCTCAGCCGGTTCACCGAGCCCGAATCGTGGCACACCGCCGCGCTCGGCGCGCTGCACGACCGGCCGGTCGAGGCCGAGCCGGAGCTTGCGGCGCGCCTGCCGGCGATGATGGCGCGGCTCGTCGACGACGTCGTGCACACCGAGCTCGTGCCGGGCATGCGGCTTGCCGATCTCGATCCGGCGAAGCGGCTCGACGAAATGGGCTTCCTGTTTCCGGCGCCGTCGCTCGATCTGACGGCGCTACGCCGGCTGCTGGTCGCGCACGGCTATCCGGACGTTGCACTGGAGGCGGGCACGCTCGCCGGTTTCATCAAGGGTTTCATCGACATGATCGTCGAACACGACGGCCGTTTCTGGATCGTCGACTGGAAGTCGAATTACCTCGGCACGACGCCGGATGCCTACGGCCCGCGCGCGCTCGACGTCGCGATGGCCGATCACGCGTATCACCTGCAGGCGCTGCTCTATACGGTCGCGCTGCACCGTTACCTGCGTGGCCGCCTGCCCGATTACGACTACGACACGCACATCGCCGGTTACCTGTACCTGTTCGTGCGCGGCGTGCGGCCCGGCTGGCGCAGCGGCGGCGAGCCGGCCGGCGTGCATGCGCGGCGGCCCGCGCGCGCGCTCGTCGACGCACTCGACCGGATGATGGAAGGGAGCCGCGCATGACCGCGTCCGACGACATGCTCGAATTCACCGGCGGCCTCGTCGCGCGGCTGCCCGAGCCGGCCGATTTCGGCATCGCGCTCGCGGAAGGCTTCGCGCGCCGCATCGGCGACCTCGCGCGGCGTGCCGGTGCGCCGCCCGCATCGGCACGCTGGGCGGCGCGCGCCGCGTTCGCGACGAGCCGCGCGACCGCCGGCGGCCACGTGTGCGTCGCGCTTGGCGCGCTCGCGCAGCGCTACGAAGCGCCGCTCGACGAGGTCCGTGCGGCGCTGGCCGCAAGCGGCGTGGTCGCGTTCGGCACGCTCGCGCGCGGCGACGAGCGGCCGCTGATCGTCGACCGGCTCGATCACCTGTACCTGTCGCGCTATTTCGATTACGAACGGCGGCTCGCCGATGCGCTCGTCGCGCAGGCCGGCGTCGCCGCGCCGGACGAACGCCTGTCGCCCGACCGGTTGCGCGACAGTCTCGCCCGTTACTTCGGGCCGGCCACCGGCGAAGTCGACTGGCAGCGCGTCGCGGCGATCGTCGCGCTGACGGGCCGCGTGACGATCGTCAGCGGCGGGCCGGGCACGGGCAAGACGACGACCGTCGTCGGCGTGCTCGCCTGTCTGCTCGACGCGCACCCGGGGCTGCGCATCGCGCTGGCCGCACCGACCGGCAAGGCCGCACAGCGGATGCAGGAGGCGCTGCACGCGCGCGCCGGCGATCTGCCGCCGGAACTCGCCGCGCGCCTGCCCGACACGTCGTACACACTGCATCGGCTGCTGGGCGGCGGTGGAGCAGGCGGTTTCCGGCATCATCGCGACAATCCGTTGCCGTACGATCTGATCGTCGTCGACGAGGCGTCGATGATCGACGTCGCGCTCGCCGCGCATCTGCTCGACGCGCTCGCGCCGGGCGCGCGGCTCGTGTTGCTGGGCGACAAGGATCAACTGGCCGCCGTCGAGGCCGGCGCCGTGTTCGCGGAGCTGAGCGCGCGGCCCGCGTTCACGGCCGCGGCGCGCACGCGCATCGCGCAGGCGCTGGGCATCGACGAGGCGGCGTTCGTCGCGGCGTTGCCGGTGCCGGACGAAGCCGCGCCGGCCGCGGTTCCGGCCGCGCATCCGGTTTCCGCTTCCGCACGGGCTTCGGCGTCGCCATCGGCGTCCGTACCCGTTTCACGCAAGCCGGCGGCTCGGCCGAAAGTCGATGCGCGACAGACGTCGCTCTTCGACGACGAACCGCAGGATGACGAAGCGTCGTCGCCCGGCATCGCGCCGCCACCGAGCGCGGAGTCGGCACCGGCCGATGCCGGCGCACCAAGCGGCACTGCACCCGCCTGGATCGAGGCCGACGAACTCGCCTGGCTCGACACTGTCGAGCTGCCGCCGTTCGATACAGCCGATGCGGTGCTCGCATCGGTGACGGCCGCCGCATCGCCATTGACCGGCGAAGCCGTCGCCGCGTCCGCCGGCACGTCCGCTCCGGCACCGCTCGCGGATTGCGTCGTGTGGCTCGAACGCAATTACCGGTTCGGTCTCGATTCGCCGATCGGGCGGCTGTCGCTCGCGATCCGCCGCGGCGACGTGCAGGCGGCGCTCGATGCGCTGCCTGCCGACGACTCGGCCGCCGCGTCGTTTCATGACGATGCGGGCGACACGCTGGCGTCGTCGACGGTCGAGCGGCTCGCGCGGCGCTTCGGCGCCTATCTCGACGCATTGCGCGACGCGTTGGCCGCGCCGGTGCCCGATCCGCTGCCGCTGTTCGACGCGCTCAACCGGTTCCGGATTCTGTGCGCGACCCGCGGCGGCTCGCGCGGCGCGGAACACGTCAATGCGCTGGTGGCCGCGCACGTACGGCACGCGGCGCGCGTGCCGCTCGCGGTCGGCGCGCACTGGTTCACCGGGCGGCCGATCATGGTCACGCGCAACGATTATGCGCTGGGGCTGTTCAACGGCGACATCGGCATTGCGCTGCCCGACGCGCAGGGCGTGCTGCGCGTGTGGTTCCGGCGCGCGGACGGCACCGTGCGCGCGGTGTCGCCGGCCGCGCTGCCGCCGCACGAAACGGCGTTCGCGCTGACGGTGCACAAATCGCAGGGCTCGGAATTCGACGAGGCGGCGCTCGTGCTGCTCGCGTCGTTCGGCCGCGTGCTCACGCGCGAGCTCGTTTATACGGCCGTCACGCGTGCCCGCACGCGCGTGCAGGTGATCGGGCCGCGGCGCGTGCTGGCGCAGGCAGTCGCGACGCGCACGCAGCGCGATTCGGGGCTCGCCGCCCGCATCGACGAGGCGCTCGCCCGGCGCCGCATGGAGGTTTCGCGATGATGATCCGCTACACGCTCGATCCGGCCGAGGTCGAATGGACCGCCGTGCGCGCGCAAGGCGCGGGCGGGCAGAACGTGAACAAGGTGTCGAGCGCGATTCATCTGCGCTTCGACATCCGCGCGTCGTCGCTGCCGCCGGTGCTCAAGGAGCGGCTTCTCGCGCTGTCCGACCAGCGCATCACGCGCGACGGCATCGTCGTGATCAAGTCGCAGGAATATCGGACGCAGGAGAAGAACCGCGAGGCGGCGCTCGCGCGGCTCGATACGCTGATCGGCAGCGTCGCGTACACGCCGCGTGCGCGGGTCGCGACGCGGCCGACGCGTGCGTCGAAAGAACGGCGGCTCGAACACAAATCGCGCCGCAGCGTGGTGAAGTCGGGGCGAGGGAAGGTGGTCGACTGACGAACGACGGGCCGGTGCTCGTCGCGGGCGAAGGTCCGCCGCGCGCGGCCCGCTAGCGCATCACGGTTCCGGCGCTGTCGAGCACGAAATCGACGCAGAACACGACGAGCCGGCTTTGCGCGCGGATCGCGACGGCGGCCGTATAGCAGTCGCGGCCTTCCGTCAGCGAAAAGTGCGGGCCCATCAGCGCGACGCGCCCGGGGGCGGCGATCGCGCGCTGGAAATACGGGCGTCGCGACCAGTTGCTGTGGGTCTCCGGGAACAGCGGGGCGAGGCGGGTCGCGCTCGCCTGACTATCGTCGAGCGGGGCGCCGATCGACGGCAGGAACTGTTCGCCCGTCTCGTCCGTGACGAACACGCGACGTGCGGCAGGCACCGCGAATACGCGTTGCGCGGCGTCCTGCAGGTTGCCGCTCGCCGAAAACGCGGCCGCGCCGCCGAGCACGAGGCGTTCGATCGCGTCGAAGCCCGGCTGCCCGGCGGCCACCGGCGTGTGCCGGCGGGCGATGAAGCGCCGCCACGCGGCGTCGAGCATCGCGGGCGCCGCCGCGCTCGCGTGCGCGATCGATGCATCGGGCTGACCGAACCGGAAACCCTGCACGAAATCGATGTCGGCTTCCATCAGCGCCTGCAACGCGTCGTCGCTTTCCACGCCTTCGGCCAGCACCATCGCGCCGGCCTGGTGCAGCATCGACACGAGGTGATGCATGATGCGGCGATCCTCGGCCGAGCTGGTCGAACGCTCGACGAGCGAGCGGTCGAGCTTCACGATGTCGGGTCGCGCCCGCCACACGCGGTCGAAGTTGGAGAAGCCGGTGCCGAAATCGTCGATCGCGATCAGGAAATCGCGATGCTGGATCATGTCGATCGTGCGGGCGAGCGCGGCTTCGTCGCGCGCCGGCTGCTCGACCACTTCCAGCACGATGCGGTTCGGCGGCAGCGCGAAATGCCGGCAGAGCGCCTCGACGAACTCGCGCTGCACGAGGCCCGTATCGAGTACGCGCGGCGTCACGTTCAGGAACAGCCAGCCGTCGCCGATGCCCTGCGCGACGAAGTTGGCCGTGTGCAGGCAGCGCGCGAGCCGGTCGAGCAGCAGCGCGTCGGCGTCGCCGCGCGTCTTGTCGAGCAGGGCGGTGGGCGACGCCAGCGCGCCGTTCCCGTCGACGACGCGCAGTAGCGCCTCGTAGCCGACGACGCGCTTGTGCGTGATCGACAGCACGGGCTGGAACACGCTGCGCAAGGTCGTGGTGCGATAGGTGGCGAGCCAGCCGTGGGGTGTCGGCGTGAGGCGTTCGAGCAGGGCGTCGAGCGACAGGTCGCGGGTGGGCTTCATGTCAACGGTGCCCGGGCGGGGGCGGCGGGGCGTCGACACTCCGCCACGCCGATGCAGCCGCATGCGCAGGCGGACGCGAAAGAACGTGGGGCATCGAGACTGCCTTCTGCGGATAAGTGTCCCGAGTGTAACGGGATTGCCGCGGCGCGCGTATCAGGGTAACTCCAGACGCAAACGCTACACCGCGATTCCGGCACGCGGGCGGCGGCGCGGCCGCCCGCGCCGCCTGCGTGCGTACGGTGCATGATCGTCGCGAAACGAAGCGCGCCGCGGCGGCGGGCGAGCATCCCGCGACAGGGCGTGACCGTGCGTCGTTGCCACCCGATACGGAAATCCCGGCGGCCGGCCGCCGCTGTCAGACGAATGAGACGAATGCCCGTGCGCCGCGGTGCGATCGGCGGCATGTCGGCCAACCCGCGGCGCGCCGTCATCGGCATTGCCGCGCGGCGGCCACTGGGCTGCGGCCAGCGGGCGGCGGGCGACGGTCCGTGCGCGCCCGGCGTGCCGATCGTCAGGCCGCTTCGCCGCCGCGGGGCCGGACGCCGGGAATCCGCTTGATCGCGCCGGTCGCGAGCGCGGTGCCGACGAGCACGATCGCGCAGCCTTCGATCATCACGGCCGACACGTGTTCGCCGAGGAACAGCGCGCCCCACAGCAGGCCGAACACGGGGATCACGAACGTCACGGTAATCGCGCGGGCGGGCCCGATGTGCGCGATCAGGTAGAAGAAGATGAAATAGGCGATGCCCGTGCACGCGACGCCGAGCGCGAGCACCGCGCCCCATGCGTGCACGCCGATCGGCGCGGCCGGCCACGTCGCGATCGCGAAAGGCAGCAGCAGCACGGTCGAGCCGATCATGCTGCCCGCTGCGTTGACGAGCGGATCGACGCCGCCGAGGTTGCGTTTCGTATAGTTGGCCGCGATGCCGTACAGCAGCGTCGCGCCGAGTGCTGCCGCCGCGGCGAGCGCGGTCGCGCCGGCGCCCGTGTCGCCGTGCGCGGTCGCGATCTGGTTCCACACGAGCGTGAGTACGCCGGCGAACCCGATGACGAGGCCGAGCGCGCGCGGCAGCGACAGCTTGTCCTTCAGCCACAGATAAGCGACGAGCGCGCCCCACAGCGGCGTCGTCGCGTTGATCACCGACGTCACGCCGGCCGACAGCGTCAATTCGGCGAACGCGAACAGGCAGAACGGGATGCCGGAATTCAGCGCGCCGACGACGAACAGCGGCCACGCATGACGGCGCAACCGGGCGCCGAGATCGGCCGGTTTGAAGCGCGTCAGCGCGAAGCCCGCGAGAAACAGCGCGCCGATGCCCACGCGCAGCGCCATCAGCGGCGCGACGCCGAAATCGACCACGCCGATCCGGATGAACAGGAAGGATGCGCCCCACAGGGCGGCGAGCACGGTCAGCAGGAAAGCGTTTTTGGGCGACATCGATCGGGGAGGGCGGGGACGGGATGCGAGGATCTTACACCGCGTTACCACACCGTCGTTTCACGATCGGATGAAACGACAAGAAACGGGAACGTCGCCGGTCGTGCCCGGCGGCGGGCGGCCACGCGCGGCGCGGCCGATCAGCGATGGCGCAAGCCGCCGCGTCCGCCGAAGCCGAAATTGAGCGACAGTGCCGGGCCCCAATAGCCGCCCCACGCCGGCCCATACGCAGGCGCCGGAAAGTAGTAGGCGGGGGCCGGATCGACATACACGGGCGCGGGCTGTACCGGCGCCGGCGCCGCCGTGTAATAGCCTCCGGGATAGTAGGCGTATGGGTAATAGCAGCCGGCAAGCGTCGCGCAGGCAAGCGCCGCGGCGACGAAGGTCCTGTTCATGATGTGTCTCCGGCGCAGCCGGCTATCGGCAGATACCTGAAGCTTAGGCCGAGGACCGGTGACACGGTATGAGAAACGGTAACCGATCATTTCCGGTCAGCGGCCACGCCCTGCGGCGCTACATGCAAAAACGGCGCGTCCGCGGTGCGGAAGCGCCGTTGAGCCGATTGGCCTTGGCCGGATGACGCCCGGCCGGCCGGAGTCGGGCTGCTTACTTGCCGATCTGGTTACCGATGATGCCGCCGGCCGCCGCGCCGCCCAGCGTCGACAGCGCGTTGCCGCCGATCGCCGCGCCCGCGACGCCGCCGACACCCGCACCGATTGCCGTATCGCGCTGGCGCCGCGACATCGAATCGCAGGCCGACAGGCTGGCCACTGTCGCGACCAGGAGCGCGCATACCCCAAAACGCCGAATCGAATTCATTATCGTTGTCCTTGTGGTAGTGAACGGAAGGCGCACGACCGGCTGGCGACCGTGCATGTCCCCAATCTACGCGCCGTCCCGCGCTGCTGCTGTAAGGACTTGTTAAGGCTCGCGCGGTTTCGTAATCAATTGTTTCGCTTCGCCCGGCAGGCACACGGCATGCGCAAAAAAGCCCGCTCGAAAGCGGGCGTCGTGCATCGCGCCGCGAGCCGGTGCGGCTCGCGGCGTGTGCTTACTGGCGGTGGTAGATCTCGGCGCCGGTCTTCACGAACTCGACCGCCTTGACCTCCATCCCCTTCTTCAGCGCTTCGGTTTCCGACACGCCCTGCTGCGCCGCGAACTCGCGCACGTCCTGCGTGATCTTCATCGAGCAGAAGTGCGGGCCGCACATCGAGCAGAAGTGCGCGACCTTCGCCGAATCCTTCGGCAGCGTCTCGTCGTGGAATTCGCGCGCCTTGTCCGGGTCGAGACCGATGTTGAACTGGTCTTCCCAGCGGAATTCGAAGCGGGCCTTCGACAGCGCGTTGTCGCGCACCTGCGCGCCCGGATGACCCTTGGCGAGGTCGGCCGCGTGCGCGGCGAGCTTGTACGTGATGATGCCTTCCTTCACGTCGTCCTTGTTCGGCAGGCCGAGGTGTTCCTTCGGCGTCACGTAGCACAGCATCGCGGTGCCGAACCAGCCGATCATCGCGGCGCCGATGCCCGACGTGATGTGGTCGTAGCCCGGCGCGATGTCGGTGGTCAGCGGCCCGAGCGTATAGAACGGCGCTTCCTTGCACCAGTCGAGCTGGAGATCCATGTTCTCCTTGATCAACTGCATCGGCACGTGGCCGGGGCCTTCGATCATCACCTGCACGTCGTGCTTCCACGCGATCTGCGTGAGCTCGCCGAGCGTCTTCAGTTCGCCGAGCTGCGCTTCGTCGTTGGCGTCGTAGATCGAGCCGGGGCGCAGGCCGTCGCCGAGCGAGAAGCTCACGTCGTACGCCTTCATGATCTCGCAGATCTCTTCGAAGTGTTCGTACAGGAAGCTTTCCTTGTGATGCGCGAGGCACCACTTCGCCATGATCGAGCCGCCGCGCGACACGATGCCCGTCATCCGGTTCGCGGTGAGCGGCACGTACTGCAGGCGCACGCCCGCGTGGATCGTGAAGTAGTCGACGCCTTGCTCGGCCTGTTCGATCAGCGTGTCGCGGAAGATTTCCCAGGTCAGGTCCTCGGCCTTGCCGTTGACCTTTTCGAGTGCCTGGTAGATCGGCACCGTGCCGATCGGCACCGGGCTGTTGCGGATGATCCACTCGCGCGTTTCATGGATGTGCTTGCCGGTCGACAGATCCATCACCGTGTCGCCGCCCCAGCGGATCGCCCACGTCATCTTGTCGACTTCCTCGCCGATCGACGACGTGACGGCCGAGTTGCCGATGTTCGCGTTGATCTTCACGAGGAAGTTGCGGCCGATGATCATCGGCTCGGATTCCGGGTGGTTGATGTTCGCGGGGATGATCGCGCGGCCGCGCGCGACTTCGTCGCGCACGAATTCCGGCGTGATCTCGGCCAGCGCGTTCGCGCCGAAGGCCGCGGCGCCGAACGCCTGGCCCGGATGCTGGCGGCCCATCATCGCGGCGAGCTTCGCGCCGTTCGGGCCGCTCGACTTCAGGCTTTCGATGTATTCGGCGCGGCGCTGGTTCTCGCGGATCGCGATGTATTCCATTTCCGGCGTGATGATGCCCTGACGCGCGTAGTGCATCTGCGTGACGTTCTTGCCGGCTTGCGCGCGGCGCGGGTTGCGGTGCAGGCCCGGGAAACGCAGGTCGGCGGTGGCCGGGTCGGCCGCGCGCTCGAGGCCGTACCGGCTCGACAGGCCGGGGAGCACTTCGGTGTCGCCGCGCGCTTCGATCCAGCGCTGGCGCAGCGCCGGCAGGCCCGCGCGGATATCGATCTTCGCGTCCGGATCGGTGTACGGGCCCGACGTGTCGTACACGTAGATCGGCGGGTTTTTCTCGCCGCCGAAGCCGGTCGGCGTGTCGGCCTGCGTGATCTCGCGCATCGGCACGCGGATGTCGGGTTGCGAGCCGGTGACATACACCTTGCGCGAATTGGGCAGCGGGGCGACGGCGGCGGCGTCGACGTGGGCGTCGGCAGACAGAAACTTCGGATTGGCGTTCATGCAATCTCCTGTGCGGGCGCCGGACAGGCGCTTCGGCGCTTGCCCGGAGCCCTTGACGAATGTGGGGCTCGAGCTAAGCAGGAGACAAGGCTTGGTGAGGCGGCGGGTTTCGTCAGAGGGATGGCGGCGAAATCCGTACGCTTCCCTGCGCTGGCATTATCCAGATCAGGTTCAAAGGGTATTTCTCACCCGCAATGCCGGTTGCTTGACCGAACGCATTGCAGGACCCCCGCGTTAGCAGCGCACACGATACACCGGCTTGGCGGTGGTTTCAACCGGGTGCGGCGCGGATGGCGCCGGGCGATGGCCGGATCGCGGCCGCTGGTGCGCGCACGCTGCGCCGCAGCAAGCGCTGCGGTCGAACCGCGATGCAGGGCCGGACAGAACGGCCGAGCGGGGCAGTAGTCCGTTCCCTTTTTTCAGGCGCAAAAAATTTTCGTCATCGCTGTCATTTCCGTCCGCGTGCTCCGTCTATTCGGCTCCTTAACCCATGTATCGGAGAGATGTCATGAAAAAAGTATTCGTCGCCACCTGTATCGCCGCACTTGCCACGATCGCAACGGGGGCCTACGCGCAAAACGATGCGATGTCGAAGGACGGCATGTCGATGTCGAAGGACGCGATGGGCCACGACGCGATGGCGAAGGACGGCATGAAGAAGGACGGCATGAAGAAGGACGGCATGAAGAAGGACGGCATGAAGAAGCAGGCGATGAAGAAGGACGCGATGGGTCACGATTCGATGAAGAAGGACGCGATGGGCCACGATTCGATGAAGAAGGACGCCATGAGCCCGTCGAACTAACGAATGCGTGCGGGGCGCGACCGGCCGGTTACGGGCGCGCGTCGCGTCCCGCCACATCATCCCGGGAGTATTCATCATGCAAACGGTCCCTGTCACGGATCGCGCGAGTGCGCCGCCGCCCGCGCCGACGATCCATCCGCGGTGGGTGCGCGCGAGCCACTGGCTCAACGCGCTCGCGGCGATCCTGATGGCGTTGTCCGGCTGGCGCATCTACGATGCGTCGCCGATCTATCCGTCGTTCACGTTCGCGCACGGCATCACGCTCGGCGGCTGGCTCGGCGGTGCGCTGCAATGGCATTTCGCGGCGATGTGGCTGCTGGTCGGCAACGGACTGTTCTACCTCGCGATGGCGATCGCAACGGGACGCTTCGCACGCAAGCTGCTGCCCGTGACGCCGGCGTCGGTGTGGCGCGACGTGCGCGCCGCGCTCGGCGGGCGGCTGTCGCACGACGACCTGAGCGTCTACAACGCGGTGCAACGTGCCGCGTATCTGACCGCGATCGTCGATCTCGTCGTATTGGTGCTGTCGGGGCTCGCGATCTGGAAATCGGTGCAGTTCCCGCTGCTGCGCGAACTGTTCGGCGGTTACGACAATGCGCGCATCGTGCACTTCTGGGCGATGTCGCTGCTGGTCGCGTTCGTGGTCGTCCACGTCGCGATGGCGTTGCTGGTGCCGCGCTCGCTGCTCGCGATGCTGCGCGGCCGCTGACCCGTACACCGCGGGCGAAGGAAATCATCATGTCGGAATCTGAAAACAACCGCGGCGAGCCGCGCTGGGCGCTCGACCGGAAATCGCTCGAGCTCGACGTGCGCCGCGAACTCGAGATGCCGTCGCGACGGCTCTTCAACCGGCGCGTGCTGACGCTCGGCGGCCTCGCGATGCTGACCGGCTGCACGCTGCAGGACGACGCGTCGGTCAACACGTTCCTCGAGAAAGTGTCGCGCATGAACGATCGCGTGCAGGCGTGGCTGTTCAACCCGAACCAGCTCGCGCCGACCTACACCGAGGCCGACATCACGCGCCCGTTCCCGTTCAACGCGTACTACGGGATCGACGAAGTGCGGCACGTCGACGAGTCGACGTATCGGCTCGTGCTGTCGGGCCGCGTGACGGGCAAGCGCGTATGGACGCTCGACGAGCTTCGCGCACTGCCGCATGCGGAACAGATCACCCGGCATATTTGCGTGGAAGGGTGGAGCGCGATCGGCCGCTGGGGCGGCACGCCGTTCGGCGCATTTCTCGCGCGCGCGGGCGCCGACACGCGGGCGAAATACGTCGGCTTCAAGTGCGCGGACGACTACTACGAAAGCATCGACATGCCGACCGCGCTGCATCCGCAGACGCTGCTCGCGTTCGAGTACGACGGCCGCCGGCTGCCGGCGGAATACGGCTTCCCGATGAAGCTGCGGATGCCGACCAAGCTCGGCTACAAGAACCCGAAGCACATCATGGAAATCTTCGTGACGGACACGTTCCCCGGCGGCTATTGGGTCGATCAGGGCTACAACTGGTTCGGCGGATCGTGATGTGGGCCGCATCGCGCGAGGGGGCGGCGACTCATCTCGAAAATGATCGGAAAAGATCGAATTTTATGGCGTCAATGAGGTTAGTAATTTAGTACTTGTACGATTGTTTGTCAGATACATCGAATTTTATAATTTTCTCATCGCGCCAGGTCTCCTCGCTGGAGATCGGCGCCGATTGACGGATGTATCTGGCAGCAGCGGAATTTAACCTATTCGCTATTCGAATCGCGAATGACAGGTCGAGTAACGCTGGTCGCGCACGGTGTGATGCGTGTGCGGCTGCGCCTTCCTTTTTCCTATTCGCGGTGAGTCGATTAGCATGGGTCGTGTATTTTTTCGGCGTGGTTTGCCGTTGGGAGCATTTTGTCTGCTGGCGGGTTTGACGTTGTCGGCCTGCGGCGGTGACGATTCGTCCGAGGTCGTGCAGATCGAGGACGCGAGCCCGCGTCCGGAGCCGGGCGATGTTGAAGTGGTCGATCCGCCGCCCACGCTGCCCGAGGCGGTGCCCGGCGAGCCTCCGCCGGTTGTGCCGCCGGCAGTCGTGCCGCCGCCGGTTGTGCCTCCACCGGTCGTGCCGCCGCCGGTTGTGCCTCCACCGGTTGTGCCGCCGCCGGTTGTGCCGCCGCCGGTCGAGCCTCCGCCGGTCGTGCCTCCGCCGGTCGAGCCTCCGCCGGTCGAGCCGCCCCCGGTCGAACCACCCCCGGTCGAACCCCCGCCTGCACCCATCGACACGAGCTTCGCCATCCGCAACCTCGCGCAAGGCGGCGAGCGCTGCCTCACGATGTCGACTGTCGATGGCGTGTCCGTCGGGTTCGCGGCCTGTTCGGGATCGGACGCGCAGCGCTGGCGGATGGAGCGGGCCAACAACGAGAACTTCAGGGTGAAGAACGTGCTGGCCGCATCGCAGAGCCGCGACGTCTGCCTGCGTGCGGCGCCTGCCGCGCCGGGCGCGGTGAGCATGTCGTCGTGCGGCGGCGCCGATTACCCGGCGACGCGGCTGTGGCGTGCGGCGATGCTCGATCCGAACGGCACGTTCACGATGCTGAACAAGCACTGGGCCGCGACGAACACGCTGCAGGCGACGGAGGGCGCACCCGCGATGCTGCCCGAAACCGGCCAGCCCGCCGCGCGCTGGACCTATGAAGGCGAGGTGCCGACCCTCATGCGCAGGGTCGGCGGCACCGATCGCGTGTTACTGATAACGGGCCGCTTTACGGGCCAGACGGCGAATCCCGCCGAGCCGATCCGCAAGGCGGTATTCGGTGACGGCGACGATTTTTCGTCGCTCGCGCACTACCTCAAGCTGGCATCGCGCGGCAAGTTCGGGATCGAAGGCACGATGCTGACCGACGTGGATCTCGGCGATTTCCCCAAGGGGTGCGATTCGGTCGCCATTCGCGCGCAGGCGAAGGCCGCGGCGAAGGCGCGCGGCGTCGATGCCGGCAAGTTCAACTTGTTGTTCGTCGATTTCCCGTCGAACCGTGAATGCAGATTTTCAGGTCTGGCCGGGAGCCCGGGCGCGTGGATCCTGTCGAACGGCTCCGGGCATGGGTACTGGATGTGGACGCACGAGTTCGGGCACGGGCTCGGCGTACACCACCCCGATTCGCTGCAACACTGCCCGGTCAAGGATGGCGCCGTCGTGATCGGCAACGGCTGCGTGACGGGCGGCATCGACGATCCGACCGATACCGTGGGCGGTGGCGGCCGGCGGATGTATCCGGTCGATTACCAGTTGTTTACCGGCTGGCTTTCCGAGGAGGACGTGCCCGCCATCGTCAAGCCCGGCACGTATCGCCTCGCGCCGTTGTGGAGCACGCTGCCGGGCAAGCAGGGCTACCGGCTGCCGCGTGGCGACGGCTCGGCGCTGGTGCTCGAATTCCGCCGTCCGCAGCTCGACGCAGGCAAGCGCGGCACGTTCGAGGACTGGCCGGACACGTCGCCGTTCGTCAACGGCGTGACGGTGCGGATCATGCGCCACCCGAACACCGTGAGCATCAAGAACACCCTCGTCGATGCGACGCCCGGCAGCGCGGACGGCATGAAGGACGCGCCGCTGATGCCGGGCAAGTCGATCGTCGATACGGTGTCCGGACGCCGGATCACCGTGCTGTCGGCCGACGAGAGCGGCGCGGTCGTGCAGGTCGAACTGGCGCGGTAGACGGGAAGAGCTCGCGGCACGCCAGGTGTCGCGCCGAAACGTCACTCCCGATCCTTTCGGACAGGTCTGACGATGCTTTCGAATCCTTGATGCCATAATGCCGAGCGTGCGCAACCGAAAACGGTTGCGCGCGTTTTTTTGTCCCTCTGCCGCCGCTTGCCGGTTCTTTTTCGTCGCCGTTCGCACTGCCATGTCGTTCCGCACGTTCGCTCTGCCTTCCCGGTTCCGCGTGGACCGTTTGCCGGCATTGCCGGCGTCTTTCCGCGGAGCACGCGACACGACGTGCGGGCGGGCAGCGCAATGACGCCGCTCGACCGCCTTCTCGATTTCCTCGCCCGATTTTCGTTCCGGATCCGCCTGCCCCAAAGCCGCGGCGGTCGCGTGGCGCTGGCGCTCGTCTTCATCTATTTCGTCTGGGGCTCGACTTACAGCGGGCTGCATTTCGCGCTGCAGTCGTTTCCGCCGCTGCTGCTGTCGGGGCTGCGCAACCTGCTCGGTGGGGTCGGCCTGTTCATCTTCGCGCTGCGGCGCAAGCCCGAATGGCCGACGCTGCTGGAAATCCGCAACTCGGCGATCGTCGGCACGATGCTCGTCGCGCTGTCGTCCGGCACGATCGCGCTCGGCATGCGCACGGTCAGCAGCGGGTCGGCCGCGGTGATGGTGGCCACGGTGCCGCTGTTCGCGACCGTGATCGCGGCGGTCGCCGGGCGGCCGGTGGCGAAGGGCGAATGGGCGGCCGTCGCGCTCGGGATGGTCGGCATCGTCGTGCTGAATTCGGGCGGCGCGGCCGCCGCGAACTCGGCGCTCGGCACGATCTGCGTGCTGGCCGGTGCACTGTTCTGGGCGGGCGGCGCGCATCTCGCGACGCGGCTCAAGCTGCCGACCGACCTGTTCCTGTCGACGTCGCTGCAGATCGGCCTCGGCGGGCTGATGTCGACGATCGTCGCGTGGCTGTTGGGCGAACGCGTCGAACAACTGGCCGTCGGGCCCGTGTTCGCGTTCGTGTACCTGATGGTGTTCTGCACGATGGCCGCGTACGTCGCGTACGGCTATCTGATCCGCCATACGAGCCCGATCATCGCGAGCAGCTGCATGTACGTGAATCCCATCGTCGCGGTCGCGCTCGGTGCGCTGCTGCTCGGCGAACCGGTGACGATGGCGACCGTCGTCGCGACCGTCGCGATTCTCGGCAGCGTCGGATTGTCGTTCGTGTTCGATCCGGCGCGTCGGCCCGCGGCTGCGACGGCCACCGCCTCGGCCGCCACTTCACCGGCCGCACCGGCCGCACCGGCCGCGGCGGTGGAGCAGGCGCTCACAAGCGATGCTTCGCCGCCGTCCGAGCCGATGGCGACACCCGATCCGGCGCCGATTCTCGCGCCTTCGGCCGTCCCGTTGGCGGTACCGACGCCTGCCGCGGTCATGGATCCCGGCGCGGTGATCGACCCGGCCCCGGCGTTCGCGCCGCCGCCCGCCGCCGCCGAGCCGGCCGCCGCGCGCACCGACGCGTGACGCCGCCGTAGCCGCAGCAGCCGCAGCCGATCCCGCTCAGCCGCGCCGGCCGCCGCGGTGGTGGGACCAGCCGGCGAGCGCCGCAAACAGCAGGCCGGCCGCGCACATGCCGGTCCAGCCGAACGCGCGCCATGCGGCGACGCCGGCCGACGAGCCGAGCGCGCCGCCGATGAAGTAGCACACCATGTACACCGTGTTCACGCGGCTGCGCGCGTCGGGCTTCAGCGCATAGATGCGCGACTGGTTCGAGATCTGCGCGGCCTGCACGCCCACGTCGAGCACGATCACGCCGATCACGAGCCCGACGAGGCTCGACCCCGACAGCGCGAAGATCACGAACGACAGCGCGAGCAGCGCGATCGCGAGCGAGATGATCGCGCGCGGGCCGCGCGTGTCCGCGAAGCGGCCCGCATACGGCGCGGCGAGCGCGCCCGCGGCGCCGACGATTCCGAACAGGCCCGCTGCCTGCGGGCCGAGATGGAACGGCGCGCCGGCGAGCAGCAGCGTGAGCACGGGCCAGAATGCGCTGAACGCCGCGAACAGCGCGGCGCCCGTCAGCGATGCCTCGCGCAGCCCGCGCAATTCGACGGCCAGATGCCACATCGAGCCGAGCAGCTTGCCGTACGACAGCGTCGACGTCGGCGAGCTGCGCGGCAGCCGCAGCACGATCACGACGGCGAGCGCGACGAGCGCCGCGACCGAGGCGGCGAACACCGCACGCCAGCCGAAATACTCGGCGACGAAGCCGGCGGCGGTACGCGCGAGCAGGATGCCGAGCAGCAGGCCGCTCATCACGGTGCCGACCGCGTGGCCGCGTTCGGCCGGCGGCGCGATTTCGGCGGCGAACGGCACGGCCTGCTGCGCGATGGTCGCGAGGATGCCGATCGCGAGGCTCGCGACCGCGAGCACGGCCAGCGACGGCGCGGCGGCCGCCACGATCAGCGCGATCGACAGCCCGGCGATCTGCAGCAGGATCAGCCCGCGGCGATCGAAACGGTCGCCGAGCGGCGCGAGCAGGAACATGCCGGCCGCATAGCCGAGCTGCGTCGCGGTCGGCACCGCGCCGATCCATGACGCGCCGTCCGGAAAGGTCGCGCGGAAGCTGTCGAGCAGCGGCTGGTTGTAGTAGATGTTGGCGACCGACACGCCCGCGATCGTCGCGAGCAGCAACAGCAGGCTGCGCGAGTAGTGGGGCGAGGCGGCGTCGGTCGGACGGTCGGTGGAGGCGGTGGACATGGCGGCGGCAACGGAGTGGGGCGGCGCGGCAGGCGGCGCACGCGTCGGATGCGCCGGCAGGCCGGGCGCCGGTCGAGGCTGCCGATCATACCGGAGCGACGCGAATCCTGCCGGCGGCAAGCCGGCGCGACGGGCCGGCCGCCGCCCGTCACCGCTCGCGCTTCACATCGGTCAGTCGACCAGCTCGCCCGTCGGCTCGTAGAACGGATACGGCCCCGCGCCTTCGTCGATATACACGTGATGCGACGTCATCCCCGTATCGGGCGCATGGCGGTGGACCGCGAACGCCGGCGGTTCGAGCCGGAACGCGGACGGCGCGTCGGCCCGCAGGTCGAACGCGACCTGGTGCGCGGGCGACGGCACCGCGCACGCGAGCGTGCCGCCGAAGCGCGTGAACATCGTGCGGTGCACGTGGCCGCACAGCACGCGCTCGACGTTCGGATGCGCGCGCAGCAGCGCATCGAGTTTCGCCGCGGCGCCGGGTGCGAGACGCAGCTTGTCCATGTGGCCGATACCCGACACGAACGGCGGGTGATGCAGCGCGACGATCACCGGCTGCGCGCGCGCGGCGTCGAGTTGCGCCGCGAGCCACGCGAGCCGCGCGTCGCACAGGTCGCCGTGGCTCGCGCCCGGCACCTGCGAATCGAGCGCGAGCACGCGCACCGCGCCGACATCGAGCGCGTACTGCACGAATTCGCCGTCCTGCAACTCGGCGCGATCGGCGAACGCGCGGCGCAGACCGGCACGGTCGTCGTGATTGCCGATCATCAGGTAGTACGGCATCTCGAGTGCCGCGAGCAGCTCGCGCAGGTTGCCGTACTCTTCATCGTGGCCGAAGTCGGTCAGGTCGCCGGTGACGAGCACGGCGTCGGGGCGCGGCACGAGTGCGTTCAGCTTCGCGACGCAGCGCGCGAGCGCGGCCGCGGTGTCGACGCGCCGGTACGCGAGCTGACCCGGCCGCTTGATGTGGAGATCGCTGATTTGAGCAAGCAGCATCGTCGTTCCTCGGAATCGTCTGGTTGTTGTCGCGGCGGCGTGCGCCGTCGTGGGGGGCTGCATGCATGATGCCCGATCGGCGGCTTACGCGCCGAGCGCGATCAGGCCTTCCGGCGCGATCGTGAGACCGACCGCCGTGCCGCGCGCGAGCGCGATGCGGCCCGGTACGTCGATCACGAGCGCGTCGGGCGCCGCATGCTCGATCGTGAGCCGCGTGCGCTCGCCGAGGAACGCGCATGCGCCGACCGCCCCGCGCAGCGGCGCGTGCGCGGGATCGGCGAGTTGCGCGTCCTCGGGGCGGAAGAACCATTCGTCGGCCGCATGCGGCGTGACGATCGCGCCGCCCGTCGTTGCGAGCGCCCCGTCGCGCCATTGGCCCGCCAGCCGGTTCAGCGTGCCGATGAAGTGCGCGACCGTGCGGTTCGCGGGGTGGTAGTAGATCTCGCGCGGCGTGCCGATCTGCTCGATGCGGCCCGCGCCCATCACGACGATCCGGTCGCCGAGCTCCATCGCCTCGGCCTGATCGTGCGTCACGTAGACGGTCGTCACGCCGAGCGCGCGCAGCAGCGCGTTCATGTCGCGGCGCAGCACGTCGCGCAGCTTCGCGTCGAGCGCGGTCAGCGGTTCGTCGAGCAGCAGCACGCGCGGCCGCACCGCGAGCGCACGCGCCAGCGCGACGCGCTGACGCTGGCCGCCCGACAGTTGATCGATCGGTTTGTCCGCATGCGCGTCGAGCCGCATCATCGCGAGCAGTTCGTCGACGCGTTCGCGCAACGCGCGCGGCTCGGTCTTGCGGATCTTCAGCCCGTAGCCGACGTTGCCGCGCACCGTCAGGTTCGGAAACAGCGCGTAGTTCTGGAACACCATGCCGACCTGCCGGCGCTCGATCGGCAGCGCGGTCACGTCGTCGTCGCCGAACGCGATCGTGCCGCCGGCGTCCGGCGTGTCGAGGCCCGCGATCAGGCGCAGCGTGGTCGTCTTGCCGCAGCCGGACGGCCCGAGCAGCACGAGCGTTTCCCCGGCGCCGATCGACAGGTCGAGCGGCTCGAGCACGCGTGTGCCGCGGAACGTCTTCGCGCAGCCGGTCAGGGTGATGGGCGTGGAATCGAGTTTCATGGAATCGGTAAAGTCAGCACAGGGTCAGCGCGGGCGCTTCTTCAGCGCACGCGTACCGGACGGATCGACGCCGAGCCACTGCATCGCGACGAGCAGCGGCAGCGTCATCAGCAGGAACAGGATCGTGTACGCGCTGCCGACTTCGAGCCGCAGCGACGCATAGGTATCGGCGAGCCCGACCGGCAGCGTCTTGGTGTCGGGCGTATGCAGCATCCACGTGAGGTTGAACTCGCCGATCGACAGCGTGAGCACCGCGAGCGCGCCGGCGACGATGCCCGGCCGCAGGTTCGGCAGCACGATCGTGACGAAGCGCGTGACGAACGACGCGCCGAGGCTCGCCGCGCCTTCCTCGAGCGTGCGCAGGTCGGCGCCGGCCGCAACCGCCGCGACCGCGCGCACCATGAACGGCAGCGTGAACACGACGTGGCCGACGACGATGAACCACAGGCTCATCCGGAACGCGGTGAAGCCGCCGTACACGACCAGCAGCGCGAGCGCCGAGGCCAGGCCCGGCAGCGCGACCGGCAGCACGAGCGCTTCCTCGATCGCACGCGCGACGCGGCTCTTGCTGCGCGCGAGCGCATAGCCGGCCGGCACGCCGATCGCGAGCACGATCGCGAGCGTCGCGAACGCGACGTAGAGCGACAGCGCGACCGAGCCGTGATACTGCTGCCACACCTGTTCGAGCCAGCGCAGCGTGAGGCCGCTCGACAGCCCGCGGAAATAATTGACGGTGAGGCCCGCGAGCACCGACATCACGACGGGCACGATCAGGAACGCGCACAGCAGCAGCGTGACGCTCCATTGCAGCGCGGCGATCGCGCGCGCGCCCGTGACGCGCGGTGCACGTCGTGCGACGCCGTTCGCATGCGACGGAGCGGGCGCCGACGACAGCGTGGAAGAGCCGGAAAGCGATTGCATGAAGGAATCCTCAGGCCGCGGCGGCGGCGGTGTGGCCGGTGAAGCGGCGCGCGAGCGCGAGCACGGCCCAGGTGACGATGCCGAGCACGATCGACAGGCCGGCCGCCGTCGCGATGTTCGCGTTCAGCGTGAACTCGGTGTAGATCGTCATCGGCAGCACGTTCAGGTCGGTGGCGAGCGTAAACGCGGTGCCGAACGCGCCCATCGCGGTCGCGAAGCAGATCGCGCCGGCCGCGATCAGGCCCGGCGCGAGCGCGGGCAGCACGATGTCGACGAAGATGCGCCACGGCGACGCGCCGAGCGAACGCGCCGCTTCCTCGAGCGACGCGTCGAGCTTCGACGCGGCCGCGATCACGGTGACGATCACGCGCGGAATCGAGAAATACAGGTAGCCGATGAACAGGCCGGCAACCGAGTACGCGAACACCCACTTGTCGCTCGTGAGCTTCGCCGACAGCATGCCGATCAGCCCCTGGCGCCCGGCGAGCATGATCACCATGAAGCCGACGACGACGCCCGGGAACGCGAGCGGAAACGTGAGCAGCGCGAGCAGCACGCGCTTGCCGGCGAATTCGCGGCGCGCGAGCAGCAGGCCCGAGATCGTCGACAGCGCGAGCGTCGCGAGCGTGACGCCCGCGGACAGCGCGACCGTCTCGCCGAGGCTCTTCATGTAGCGCGCATTGCCGAGCAACGCCGCGTAGTGCGAGAAGAAGGCGCCGTCGGCGGACACCTGCACGAGCGACGCCATCGGCAGCAGCCAGAACGCGGCGAATACCGCGAGCGCCGGCGCGACGAGCGCGACGCGCCAGCGCAGCGGAAAAGTGAGGTCGAGCATCGGTTGCGTCCCGCGGCTTACTGCATCACTTGCAGGTACTGCTGGCCGAACGCCTGCTGGCCGGCCGCCATCTTGCCGAAGTCGACCGGCTTGGCGCGCGCGTATTCGCTCGCCGGGAGGAACTTCGCGGCGACGTCGGCGCCGAGCGCCTGCGCGCGCACCGGGCGCAGGTACGCATTGGCCCACAGCTTCTGGCCTTCGTCCGACAGCACGAAATCGAGCACCTTCCTGCCGTTCGCGTCGTGCGGCGCGCCCTTCACGAGGCTCATCACGTACGGCACCGCGATCGTGCCTTCCTTCGGGATCACGAACTCGACGTTCGCGTTGTCCTTGTATTTCGCGCGATAGGCGTCGAAGTCGTAGTCGAGCAGGATCGGAATCTCGCCGGACAGCACGCGCGCATACGCGGTCTGCTTTGGCACGATCGGCGCATTCGCCTTCAGCTTGCGAAACCAGTCGAGCGCCGGCTTGAAGTTGTCGAGGCTGCCGCCGAGCGCCTGGTTGACGGCGACGGCGCCCGCGTAGCCGACGAACGCGCTCGACGGATCGAGGTAGCCGACCATGCCCTTGTATTCGGGCTTCAGCAGATCGGCCCACGAGCGCGGCACCGGCTTGCCGTCGAGCGCGTCCTTGTTCACGAAGAAGCCGAGCGTGCCCGAGTGGATCGCGAACCAGTAGCCTTGCGGATCCTTCAGGTTCGCGGGAATGTCGTTCCAGTGCGCGGGCTTGTACGGTGCGATCACGCCCTTGTCCTTTGCCTGGAACGCCGACGACACGCCGAGGTAGACGACGTCGGCGACCGGACTCTTCTGCTCGGCGATCAATTGCGCGATCGACTGGCCCGAGTTCTTGTTGTCGAACGGCACGCGAATGCCGGTTTTCTGCTTGATCGCCGCGATCTGCGCGGCCCAGTCCGCCCATTCGGGCGGGCAGTTGTAGCAGATCGCCGTTTCGTCGGCATGAGCCGCGGGGGCGCCGGCGACGAGCGCGGCAAGGGCGAGCGGCGCGGCAATTGCGCGCAGCAGCGAGGTCAGGCGAAAGGACACGGTGGGTCTCCGGGCGAGTGGGAGGGTGATCGGTGTGCGTGGCGCGTGCGTGTTGCGATCAGGCCTTGCGCAGTTGCAGGTCGGTGGCGGGCGGCGCAATCGTCGCACCGTCGCGCACCGCATGCGGCAGGATCGTCGACGTGCGGTCGATCGCCGCGCCGCCGATGCATTCGACGAGACGCTGCCACGCGTGGCAGCCGATGTCGTGGTTCGGCGTCGCGACGCTCGCGAGCGGCGGCGCGAGCAACTCGCCGATCGCGATGCCGTCGAAGCCGAGCACCGACAGATCGTCGGGAATCGAGAAACCCGCGCGGCGCAGGCCGCGCATCACGACCATCGCGAGCAGGTCGTTGCTGCAGAAGAGGGCGGTCGGGCGCGTGGCGTGCGCGGTGAGATGCGCGAGCACCGCATCGGGCAGTTCGGGTGCGTTGAAGTCGACCTCGACGGGCGGCAGCGGGGCCACGCCGCTTTCCTCGAGCGCCTGCGCATAACCGAGATGACGCTGGCGCGCGCGATCCGATGCGGCGAGCGAACCGGCCAGCATCAGCACGCGGCGGTGGCCGCGCGCGGTCAGCAATTGCACGCCGTCATGGGCGGCGCGGCGGTTGTCGACCGACACCGACGGACGGCGCCGCGTGTCGTTGTGCATCAGCACGTAGTGCGGGCCGTCGCGGTCGAGCATGTCGAGCAGCGGGTGCGTGTCCGCATCGGCGACGGTGAGGATCAGCCCTTCGACGCGCTGCTCGCGCAGCGTCTCGATTGCATGACGCTCGCGCGCCGCATCGTATTCGGTGGTCATCAGGATCAACTTGAAACCGGCCGCGGTCGCGAGCGCGTCGATGCCTTGCAGGCAGTCGGCGAACACCGGGTTCGACAGCGTCGGCACGACGACGCCGACGAGCCGCGTGCGTTCGCCGCGCAGTTGCCGGCCGAGCGGACTCGGGCGGAACTGCAGCGTGTCGATGGCGGTGCGGATCGTCTGCAGCGTGGCGGGGCTGACGGTATGCGGCGCGTTGATCGCACGCGAAACGGTGGCGATCGAGAAGCCCGCGAGGGCAGCGACGTCCTTGATGGTCGAGGTCATGAAGTCATGCGATGTAAACGTTTTCGGCCGGGGAATTATCGAAAACGTTTGTGACTTCGCGATGACGCATGCGACGCTTGTTTCGCGAACGGCACGACACAAACGTCAGACGGTTGACGGCGTCGGACGACGCGCGACCGATTGTATCGACGGAGGCGGCGGCGCGGGATGAAATCGTCGGGCGTGCGGTGTCGGAGTCGTATCGGCGTCGAATGCGCGGGCCGAGGCGATGCGACGATGGCTGGCGTGGCGATGCGGCGCGGCGGAATAAGGGAACGCATGCGCCAAGCAATGGTAGAATCGCGTCCTCCCTCTTGCCGGGGTGATGAAATTGGTAAACATAGCGGACTTAAACGATTGAGTGCCCGGCCGGAAACGGTCGGTGCAGAACCCTTCAAATTCGGCGAAACCCCTGATGCGCGCATCGAGGCAACGCCGAGCCAAGCCTCGCGGCACCCGCGAGGAAGGTGTAGAGACTAGACGGGGGGCGCCTAAGGCGCACGGGCAGCGGTCACGCCCGCGCGCGACGGTGAAGGCATAGTCCAGCGCACGAACGGTTCTCGCACGCGAGGCCGGCTTTGAAAGAAGCAGTGTGACGAAAATCCGCCGCCTTAACTGGCTTGCCGGTTCGAGTCCGGTCCCCGGCACCATCGATTGCGTCGACGCGATTCGATAACGGTGTAAAAAACCCGCGAGAAATCAGCGCTCGCGGGTTTTTTATTGCGCGCACGCATGTGCGGCGGCACGCCGGCGTGGCTCGCGATGAGCTTCGCTGCGCCGAAAACGGCGCCATGTGATACTGGCACGCTCGTCGCGGCGTACGCCAGCGTCACCCTGGCGAACGCGTCCCCCGACCGCTTTTTCCCCATCGTTTGCCTCTCGCCAGACCACCCGTCATGACCGACTCGACCCATCACTATTACGAACCGTCGCAAGGCCACGGCCTGCCGCACGATCCGTTGAACGCGATCGTGGGCCCGCGCCCGATCGGCTGGATTTCATCGCGCGGCAGCGACGGCACGCTGAACCTCGCGCCGTACAGCTTCTTCAACGCGTTCAACTACCGCCCGCCGATCATCGGCTTTTCGAGCACCGCCGCGAAGGACAGCGTGCGCAACGTGCAGGAGACTGGCGAGTTCGTGTGGAATCTCGCGACGCGCGATCTCGCGGAGCGGATGAACCAGACCTGCGCCGCCGTGCCGTACGACGTGAACGAATTCGAACTCGGCGGCCTGACCGCGGTGCCGTCGCGTCTCGTGAATGTGCCGCGTGTCGCGGAAAGCGGTGTGAACTTCGAATGCAAGGTGACCGACGTGATCCGGCTGCGCGATCATCACGGTGTCGAGACGCCAGCCACGCTGGTGCTGGGCGAGGTCATCGCGGTCCATATCCGCCACGACTTGCTGAAGGACGGCATCTTCGACACGTTCGGCGCGGGCATCATCCTTCGTGCGGGCGGTCCGTCGGCGTACGTGCACGTGAAACCCGACAGCCGCTTCGACCTGTTCCGTCCCGACGCGTGATCGATCGCGCGCCGCAGTAAGCCGGCAACCGGGCGCACAAGCGCCCGAACCAGACGAAAGACCCCGCGGAGATCCCAGGATTTCTCCCGGGGTCTTTTGCTTCGTACCCTCACCTGATCGGGACGGCGCCGATCCGTCCGTTCCTCGATGCCCGCTCGTCGTCTCAGCCCCGGCGACGATGCGCTGCAGCAAACCCGTCCTTCGCCGCCTCCGCCCGCCGCACTCACGGGCCGCCGACCGCCGCCATGGCAAATCTGCTCACCACGAACGAGCGGCTTGGGCATCGACGCCCGCCGCTGCCAGGCATAAATTTCCAAGGTTGACGCGCTTATCCGCGCGTCAGCTCGCGCGCAGGCCGGCAACCGGCCCGCGCGTTCCCAAACAGCGTGAGACACAATCGAGCGTGGAGACGACACGATGAGCCTGTCAGAGCCATTGCGTCTGCATGTGCCGGAGCCCACCGGGCGCCCGGGCTGCAAGACGGACTTTTCCTATCTGCATCTATCGCCGGCCGGCGCCGTTCGCCGCCCGCCGATCGACGTAGCCGCGGCGGACACCGCCAATCTCGCCCGCAGCCTCGTGCGCGTGCTCGACGACAGCGGCAAGGCCGTCGGCCCGTGGGCGCCCGATCTCGACGACGCGCGGCTGATCGCCGGGTTGCGCGCGATGCTCAAGACCCGCATTTTCGACGCGCGCATGATGATCGCGCAGCGCCAGAAGAAAATCTCCTTCTACATGCTGAGCCTCGGCGAAGAGGCGATCGGCACCGCGCACGCGATGGCGCTGCGCGACGGCGACATGTGCTTTCCGACCTATCGGCAGCAGAGCATCCTGATCGCGCGCGACGTGCCGCTCGAACGGATGATCTGCCAGCTGATGTCCAACGAAGGCGATCCGCTGAAGGGCCGCCAGCTTCCGGTGATGTACTCGGATCGCGAAGCCGGCTTCTTCTCCATTTCCGGCAACCTCGCGACGCAGTTCATCCAGGCGGTCGGCTGGGCGATGGCGTCGGCGATCAAGGGCGACACGAAGATCGCGTCCGCGTGGATCGGCGACGGCGCGACGGCCGAAGCCGATTTCCACACCGCGCTCACGTTCGCGCACGTGTACCGCGCGCCGGTCGTGCTGAACGTCGTCAACAACCAGTGGGCGATCTCGACGTTCCAGGCGATCGCGGGCGGCGAGGGCACGACCTTCGCCGGGCGCGGCGTCGGCTGCGGGATCGCGTCGCTGCGCGTCGACGGCAACGACTTCCTCGCGATCTACGCGGCGTCCAGCTGGGCGGCCGAGCGCGCGCGCCGCAATCTCGGCCCGACGCTGATCGAGTGGGTGACCTACCGCGCCGGCGCGCATTCGACGTCGGACGATCCGACCAAGTACCGGCCGAGCGACGACTGGTCCCATTTCCCGCTCGGCGATCCGATCGAGCGCTTCAAGCGTCACCTGATCGTGAAGGGCATCTGGTCGGACAGCGCGCATGACGCGTTGACGGCCGAGCTCGAGGCCGAGGTGATCGCCGCGCAGAAGGAAGCCGAGAAATACGGGACGCTGGCCGACGACCGGATTCCGTCGCCGGCCTCGATGTTCGACGACGTGTACAAGGAGCTGCCCGCGCACCTGCGCCGTCAGCGCCAGGAACTGGGAGCGTGATCATGGCGCGACACGAAACGGATACGGCGACGCAGCCGATGACGATGATCCAGGCGCTGCGCTCCGCGATGGACGTGATGCTCGGGCGCGACAGCGATGTGGTCGTGTTCGGGCAGGACGTCGGCTATTTCGGCGGCGTGTTCCGCTGTACCGAAGGACTACAGAACAAATACGGCAAGTCGCGCGTGTTCGATGCGCCGATCTCGGAAGGCGGGATCGTCGGCGCGGCGGTCGGGATGGGCGCGTACGGATTGCGGCCCGTCTGCGAGATCCAGTTCGCCGACTATTTCTACCCGGCCTCCGACCAGATCGTGTCGGAAGGCGCGCGGCTGCGCTACCGCTCGGCCGGCCAGTTCACCGCGCCGATGACGATCCGGATGCCGTGCGGCGGTGGCATCTACGGCGGGCAGACGCACAGCCAGAGCCCGGAGGCGATGTTTACGCAGGTGTGCGGGCTGCGCACGGTGATGCCGTCGAATCCGTACGACGCGAAAGGGCTGTTGATCGCATCGATCGAGAACGACGATCCGGTGATCTTCCTCGAACCGAAACGGCTCTACAACGGCCCGTTCGACGGCCATCACGAACGGCCCGTCACGTCGTGGCTCAAGCATCCGGCGAGCGCGGTGCCCGAAGGCTACTACACGGTGCCGCTCGATACGGCCGCCATCGTGCGGCCCGGCAACGACGTGACGGTGCTGACGTACGGCACGACCGTGCACGTGTCGCTGGCCGCGGCCGAGGAGACGGGCATCGACGCGGAAGTGATCGACCTGCGCACGCTGTGGCCGCTCGATCTCGATACCGTCGTCGCGTCGGTGCGCAAGACCGGGCGCTGCGTCGTGGTGCACGAGGCGACGCGCACCTGCGGCTATGGCGCGGAGCTCGTATCGCTGGTCCAGGAACACTGCTTCTATCACCTCGAAGCGCCGGTCGAGCGCACGACGGGCTGGGACACGCCGTATCCGCATGCGCAGGAATGGGCGTACTTTCCGGGGCCGACGCGGGTCGGTGAAGCGTTGCGACGCGTGATGGAGGCGTGAGATGGGGATTCATGTCATCAAGATGCCGGATATCGGCGAAGGGATCGCCGAGGTCGAGCTGGTGGCCTGGCATGTGGAAGTCGGGCAGACGATCAAGGAGGACCAGCCGCTCGCCGACGTGATGACCGACAAGGCGGCGGTCGAGATTCCGTCGCCGGTGGCGGGCAAGGTGATCGGGCTGGGCGGCCGGATCGGCGAGATGATGGCGGTCGGCAGCGAGCTGATTCGGCTGGAAGTCGAAGGCGACGGCAACCTGAAGGCGGCGGCACCGGTGCGAGAAACGAAGGTAGAAACCGCACCGGTCGCGTCGGCGACGTCGAAGCCGGTGGCCGACGCACCGTCCGAGCCGCCCGAGCCGCCCGCGCATGCGGCGCCTCGCGCACCGGCGAAACCGCGCCGCGACGAACCGGCCGCGCAGCCGCGCGCGGCGCTCGCGCCGGGCGAACGGCCGCTCGCGTCGCCGGCCGTGCGTCAGCGCGCGTGGGACATGGGCATCGAGCTGCGCTACGTGCGCGGCACCGGCGAAGCCGGGCGGATCCTGCATGCGGATCTCGATGCGTATGCGCGTACCGGCGGCGGCGCGGGCGGTGCGCAACCGCGCGGCTACGACGAACGCCATGACCAAACCGACGTGCCGTTGATCGGCCTGCGGCGCGCGATCGCGCGCAAGATGCAGGAAGCGAAACGCCGCATTCCGCATTTCAGCTACGTCGAGGAAATCGACGTCACGGAGCTCGAATCGTTGCGCACGGAACTGAATCGCCGCCACGGCGACACGCGCGGCAAGCTCACGCCGCTGCCGCTGCTGATTCGCGCGATCGTGATCGCGCTGCGCGATTTTCCGCAGATCAACGCGCGTTTCGACGACGAGGCGGGCGTCGTCACGCGCTACGGCGCGGTGCACATGGGCGTCGCGACGCAGACCGACGGCGGTCTCACGGTGCCCGTGCTGCGCCATGCGGAAGCGCGCGACGTGTGGTCGATCTCGGCGGAAATCGCGCGGCTCGCCGACGCGGTGCGCGCGAACCGTGCGCAGCGCGACGAACTGAGCGGCTCGACGATCACGATCTCGAGCCTCGGCGCGCTCGGCGGCATCGTGTCGACGCCGGTGATCAATCATCCGGAAGTGGGCATCGTCGGCGTGAACCGGATCGTCGAGCGGCCGATGATCCGCGACGGCGCGATCGTCGCGCGCAAGATGATGAACCTGTCGTCGTCGTTCGATCATCGCGTCGTCGACGGCGCGGATGCGGCCGAATTCATCCAGGCCGTGCGCGCCGTGCTCGAACGCCCGGCGTTGCTGTTCGTGGAGTGAGCCGATGAAGAACGAACACACCACACTGCTCGTCATCGGCGGCGGCCCGGGCGGCTACGTGGCCGCGATCCGCGCCGGCCAGCTCGGCATCCCGACCGTGCTCGTCGAACGCGACCGGCTCGGCGGCACCTGCCTGAACATCGGCTGCATTCCGTCGAAGGCGCTGATCCACGTGGCCGACGCGTTCGAACAGGCGTGCGGCCACGCGGGCGAAGGGGCGCTCGGGATCCGTGTGCGCACGCCGGAGATCGACATCGCGAAAAGCGTCGCCTGGAAGGACGGCATCGTCGAGCGGCTGACGCGCGGCGTCGGTGCGCTGCTCAAGAAGAACGGCGTGCGCGTGCTGCACGGCGAAGCGCGCGTGATCGACGGCAAGACCGTCGAAGTCGTCGCCGGCAGCCATACGGTGCGGATCGGTTGCGAACATCTGTTGCTCGCGACCGGGTCCGAGCCGGTCGAGCTGCCGTCGATGCCGTTCGGCGGACACGTCGTGTCGTCCACCGAAGCGCTGTCGCCCGCGACGCTGCCGAAGCGGCTGGTCGTCGTCGGGGCCGGCTATATCGGGCTCGAACTCGGGATCGTCTATCGCAAGCTCGGCGTCGACGTCAGCGTCGTCGAAGCGGCCGAGCGCGTGCTGCCCGCGTACGACGCCGAACTCGTGCGGCCGGTTGCCGATTCGCTCGCGCGGCTCGGCGTGCGGCTGTGGCTCGGCCACAAGGTGCTCGGGCTCGACGCGCACGGCGCGGTGCGCGTGCAGGCGGCCGATGGCGCCGAGCAGACGTTGCCGGCCGACCGCGTGCTGGTTGCCGTGGGCCGCCGGCCGCGCGTCGACGGGTTCGGGCTCGAGACGCTGATGCTCGATCGCAACGGCCGCGCGCTGCGGATCGACGACGCATGCCGGACCTCGATGCGCAACGTGTGGGCGATCGGCGACGTCGCGGGCGAGCCAATGCTCGCGCATCGCGCGATGGCGCAAGGCGAGATGGTGGCCGAGCTGATCGCCGGCCGGCGCCGCCGGTTCACGCCCGCGTCGATTCCAGCCGTGTGCTTCACCGATCCCGAGATCGTGACGGCCGGCTGGTCGCCGGACGACGCGCACGCGGCCGGCGTCGATTGTCTGAGCGCGTCGTTTCCGTTCGCCGCGAACGGGCGCGCGATGACGTTGCAGGCGACCGACGGATTCGCGCGCGTCGTCGCGCGGCGCGACAATCATCTGATCGTCGGCTGGCAGGCGGTCGGGCGCGGTGTATCGGAGCTGGCCGCGGCGTTTTCGCAGTCGCTGGAGATGGGCGCGCGGCTGGAAGACATCGGCGGCACGATCCACGCGCATCCGACGCTCGGTGAAGCGCTCCAGGAAGCGGCGTTGCGTGCGCTCGGGCATGCGCTGCATGTCTGACGTCATCGCCTGACGGGGCGCCGCCGGTGCGTCACGCACGTATCGGCGGCGCTCGCGGCGTCTGATGCACTTCATGTTGTTCATCGGTATCGGCACGCGCCGGTCCCGAAGCCGATCCGGTTGCCCGTACTCGCACGCCGGGTCGGGAACGCGCGCAACGGCAGCGCCGGCCGCGCCGCATTCGATCGCACCCGACAGCGCCGTAATTTTTCGAGACGAGGGGAGGGTTGCCGCCGCCGCGTCGGCCGACGATCATGTCGATAGCCGGAAACCGGGCCGCCTGGGTCCGCCAACGCAGGCTCCCTCCACACGGAATAGCGGACATGAAACTGCTGCTCGTCGGTGCGACCGGACTCGTCGGGCGCCACGTCCTCGAAGCCGCGCTGGCCGATGCGCGAGTCGATCAGGTGATCGTCCTCGCGCGCCGGCCGTTGTCGCCGCATCCGAAGATGCGCGCGCTGGAAGTCGATTTCGACCATCTGCCCGACGCGGCCGACTGGTGGCGCGCGGATGCCGTGATCTGCACGCTCGGTACCACGATGCGGGCGGCCCGTTCGCAGGCGGCCTTCCGGCGCGTCGATCACGACTATCCGCTCGCGGTCGCGCGGCTCGCGCACCGGCACGGCACGCCAACCTACGTGCTGAATTCCGCACTCGGCGCGGATGCTGCTTCGCGGATCTTCTACAACCGCGTGAAGGGCGAGGTCGAACAGGCGCTCGCCGGCGTCGGGTTCGATTCGCTCACGTACGTGCGACCGGGCCTGATCGGCGGCAGCCGCGACGAGTTTCGATTCGGCGAACGGCTGCTGGTGTTCGCGCTGAGCGCCGCCGCACCGGTGCTGCCGGTGAAGTGGCGCGTGAATCCCGCGTCGCGGATTGCGCGCGCCTTGCTCGACGCGGCGATCGACGCACGGCCGGGCGTGCAGGTCGTCGCATCCGACCGGCTCGTCTGACGCGGCGGGGGCGGTGCGCTCGGCAGGCCATTCGTCCGCGCTTGCGGTGCAGTGACGGCTGCGCCCGATCGACCGCCCCCGGCCAGCCGAACTTTCATTTTCCCGACATCCGGCTCGCGCCGAAACTGCGCGGGCGCGCCGCAATTGCCGGGACGATTTCGAAAATCCGTCGATACCGGGTAATCACCGATATCTCGTAAGTTGTATATACAAGATCATCCGCTGGCAATGTCGGCACCCATCGTGCCGCTTGCGCGCCAGCGTGCGGACCATGCGCGCGTGGTGCATGCCGGCGATCCACGGCGCCCGCATTCGCGGAGCCGAAAGAGTGGCGCGCAGCTTCCTGTCCCGTTCAAACCATGTGTGGTCCTGAGTATTGTGGAGATCGACCCGTGTCAACGAATTCCAGTGGAAAAGCCGGCGGACTGATCGAGGTACGCTCGATCGACTTCATTCCCGATGCCGAGCGCCACGGCGGCCTGCTGAGCCAGTTCACGCTGTGGCTGTCGGCGAACATGCAGATCACCGCGATCGTCACGGGCGCGCTCGCGGTCGTGCTCGGCGGCGACGTGTTCTGGTCGCTGGTCGCGCTGCTGCTTGGCCAACTGGTCGGCGGCGCGGTGATGGCGCTGCACGGCGCGCAGGGGCCGCAGCTCGGGCTGCCGCAGATGATCTCGAGCCGCGTGCAGTTCGGCGTGTACGGCGCGATGATTCCGATCGTGCTCGTGTGCCTGATGTACATCGGTTTTTCCGCGAGCGGCTCGGTGCTGGCCGGGCAGGCCGTCGCGCAACTGCTGCACGTCGACGACGCGGCCGGCATCCTGCTGTTCGCGGCCGTGATCGTCGTGCTGACCGTGTTCGGCTATCGCGCGATCCACTTCGTCGGCCGGATCGCGAGCGTGGTCGGCATCGTCGCGTTCATCTACATGTTCGTGCAACTGTTCGCGAACCACGACGTCGGCGCGCTGCTCGCGAACAAGCATTTCTCGCTGGCGAGCTTCCTGCTCGCGATGTCGCTGTCCGCGTCGTGGCAGATCGCATTCGGCCCGTACGTGGCCGACTATTCGCGCTACCTGCCGCGCGCGACGTCGTCGGTCGCGACGTTTCTCGCGGTCGGCCTCGGCTCGGTGATCGGCGCGCAGGCGGCGATGGTGTTCGGCGTGTTCGCGGCCGCGCTCGCCGGCAGCCAGTTCGCGCACCATGAAGTGTCGTATATCGTCGGCCTGGGCTCGACGGGCGCCGTGGCCGCGCTGCTGTATTTCAGCATCGCGTTCGGCAAGGTGACGGTGACGGCGCTCAACGCGTACGGCAGCTTCATGTCGATGGCGACGATCGTCAGCGGCTTTCGCGGCAAGGGCGCGGTGTCGTCGAAGAGCCGCCTCGCGTACATCCTCGGGATGATCTGCGTGTCGACGCTGATCGCGCTCGCGGGCCGTCATTCGTTCCTGAAGGAATTCACCGCGTTCATCCTGTTCCTGCTCGCGTTCTTCACGCCGTGGAGCGCGATCAACCTCGTCGATTACTACTGCTTCACGCGTTCACGCTACGACGTGCCGGCGCTGTCCGATCCGGACGGCCGCTACGGCCGCTGGAACGGGATGGCGATCGCGATCTACGTGGTCGGCATCCTGGTGCAACTGCCGTTCATGTCGACGCACATCTACACGGGGCCGCTCGTCGACGCGCTCGGCGGCACCGACATCTCGTGGATCCTCGGCCTCGTCGTGCCGGCCGTGCTGTATTACGTCGGCGCCCGCGCGTCGCGACGCAGCATTCCCGAACGCCTGATTCTGCCGCTCGAACGCGGCGAGGTTCACCACTGACGACACGTCTCGCGCATCGGGCGGGCACGCCGCCGACTCGAGCGCCGGGCCGGGCGCTGCCCACGGGCCGTCACTTCCCCAGTCGCTCCGCGAGCGAGTAGCGCTGCATGCAGCGCTCCATCGCGTCGAGAAACGCGTGCTCGGCCGCATTCATCTTGCGGTCGCGATGCCATAGCAGGAACACGTCGACGTCGACGAGCCCGTCGTCGGGCGGCAGCCGCCACAGCCGCTGCTGCGCGATGTCGTCGCGCACGATGTGCTCGGGCAGGCAGCCGATCCCGTAGCCGGCGAAGATCAGCCGACGCACTTCGTCGAGGCTCGGCGACGATGCGACGATACGCCCCGTGAAACCCTTCTGGTCACGGAACACGGTGAGCGGCGACAGGCTGTCGCCGATCTGGTCGCTCGTGAACGACACGAAATTCTCCGCTAGCAGATCGTCCATCCGCAATTGCGTCTGCCCGAACAGCCGGTGATGGCGGCCGCAGTAGATCGCATAGCGCTGGCGCAGGAAGCAGCGCATCTCCAGCTTGTCGTGCGGCGTGCGGCACAGACCGAGCCCGGCCGTGGCCGTTTTCTGCAGCAGCGACGACAGGATGTCCGACGAGCGCATTACTTCGATCTGCAGATCGATACGCGGATACGCGCGATGGAAATCCGCGAGGAATTCGTCGTAGACGGGCGATTCGATGCGGCTCACCGTTAGCAGCCGGATCGAGCCGGTCAGGTCGGCCGTGCTGTCGTCGATTTCGGTTTCGAGGCGCGAGATGCCGCCGTAGATATCGCTCGCGATCCGGTACACGGCTTCGCCGGCCGGCGTCGGCGCGAAGTGCGCGCCGCGCCGCTCGATCAGCCGGCGCTCGAGCGTCTCCTCGAGCCGCCGCAGCGCCTGGCTCACGGCCGGCTGCGTGACGTGCAGGCGGGCCGCCGCGCGGCTCACGCTGCGCTCCTGCATGATCACCAGATAGGTGCGCAGCAGGTTCCAGTCGAGGCGGTCGTTCAGGAACGGGGCGAGATCGGGGCGCATCGGGTCTCCGGGCAGGGCGGCGGCTAGTCATTAGTTGAATTTATACGGCGAATAATAACTTGAAATTTGACTAATGATTTGCGGCCACCGATAAAGGAGGGGCGCCGCAGCGTGCGGCGCGAGGCCGCGACAGACGGCCGTCGTCACGATATTGCGTGCCGCCCGCCGCGGCGCGCGTCAGGAGCCCGCATGAGCCAGTCCCTTCCTTCCGCCCGCCAGCCGGCACGCGCCGCGACGGCCGCGTTCATCGGCACGATGATCGAGTGGTACGACTTCTACATCTACGCGACCGCCGCCGCGCTCGTGTTCGGCGAACTCTATTTCCCGTCGCACGACCCGTTCGTCAGCACGATGGCATCGTTCGCGACGTTCGCGGTCGGCTTCTTCGCGCGCCCGCTCGGCGGCGTGATCTTCGGCCATCTCGGCGACCGCATCGGCCGCAAGAAGGCGCTGATGACGACGCTGATGATGATGGGCGTCGCAACCGTGTGCGTCGGGCTGCTGCCCGCCTATTCGAAGGTCGGCATCCTTGCACCGGTGCTGCTCGTCGCGCTGCGCGTCGTGCAGGGGATCGCGGTCGGCGGCGAGTGGGGCGGCGCGGTGCTGATGGCGGGCGAGCATGCGCCGCAGGGGCGCCGCACGTTTTTCGCGTCGTTCGCGCAGCTCGGCAGCCCGGCCGGACTGATCCTGTCGCTGGTCGCGTTCCGCGCGGTCACGTCGATGGACAAGGCCGACTTCCTCGCGTGGGGCTGGCGCCTGCCGTTTCTCGCGAGCGCGGTGCTGCTCGTGGTCGGCATCCTGATCCGGCTCGGCGTGAACGAGTCGCCGGAATTCGCGCGGGTGAAGGAAGCCAACCGCACGGTGAAGCTGCCGGTCGCGGAAGTGTTCCGCTCCGCGTCGGGGCTTGTGCTGCTCTGCATCGGCGCGAACACGATCGGCATCGCGGGCGTCTATTTCACGAACACGTTCATGATCGCGTACACGACGCAGTATGTCGGCGTCTCGCGCTCGCTGATCCTCGACAGCCTGTTCGCGGTCGCGATCATCCAGTTCTTCGCGCAGCCGCTCGCCGCGTGGATCGCCGAGCGCATCGGCGGCGCGCGCTTCCTGAAGCTCGCGGCGCTGCTCGCGATGCTGTCGCCGTATCCGATGTTCATGCTCGTGCAGGGCGGCACGTCCGCGTCGCTGATCGCCGGCATCGCACTGGCCGTCGTCTGCATGGCCGGGTTCTATTCCGTGATCGCGGGATTCGTCAGCGACGTGTTTCCCGCGCACGTGCGCTATTCGGCGATCTCGCTCGCTTACCAGATTTGCGGCGCGATCGCGGGCGGCCTGACGCCGCTCGTCGGCACGTGGCTCGCGCATCGCTTCACGGGCCAGTGGTGGCCGCTCGCGGTGTTCTACACGTGTCTCGCCGGCGTTTCGCTGCTCTGCATCGTCGCGCTCGACGCGCGCCGTGCCGCGCAGCCGGCCGCCGCCGAAGCGCTCGGCTCGCATTGACCCTCAACGCACGAATCGATACGGGATTCTTATGAATGACCTGCTGGAAATCGACGGCGCCCGCCTGTGGCAGAGCCTTGCCGACATGGCGCGCGTCGGCGCGACGCCGCGCGGCGGCGTACGGCGCCTCGCGCTCACCGATGACGACCGCCGCGGGCGCGACCTGTTCGCACAATGGTGCCGCGACGCGGGGCTGACGGTGAGCGTTGATGCCGTCGGCAACCTGTTCGCGCGGCGCGACGGCGCCGATGCGCACGCCGCGCCGGTGCTGATCGGCAGCCATCTCGACACGCAGCCCGAAGGCGGTCGCTTCGACGGCGTGTACGGCGTGCTCGCCGCGCTCGAACTCGTGCGCACGCTGAACGACGCGGGCATCGCGACCGACAAGCCGCTCGAGATCGTGTCCTGGACCAACGAGGAAGGCGCGCGCTTCGCGCCGGCGATGCTCGGCTCGGCCGTGTTCACGGGCGCGTTGCCGCTCGACGATGCGCTCGCGAAGCAGGACGCCGACGGCGTCACGCTCGGCGCGGCGCTCGACGCGTGCGGCTACCGCGGCACGCGCGCCACGGGCGGGGCGGTCGATGCATATTTCGAGGCGCACATCGAACAGGGCCCCGTGCTCGAAGCGAACGGCACGACGATCGGCATCGTCACGGGCGGGCAGGCGATCCGCTGGCTCGACGTGACGGTGACGGGCGTGGCCGCGCACGCGGGCACGACGCCGATGCCGTATCGCAAGGATGCGTATTTCGCGAGCGCGCAAATCGCGCTCGAACTCGAGCGGATCGTCGCCGGTTACGCGCCGCGCGGGCTCGCGACGATCGGGCAGGTCGGCATCCGCCACGCGTCGCGCAACACGATTGCCGGCGACCTGACGTTCACGGTCGACCTGCGTCATCACGACGATGCGGAAGTCGATGCGATGGAGCGCGACCTGGGCGACGCCTGCGCTCGCGTGGCCGCCGCGCGTGGCGTGCAGGTGTCGGTCGAGACCTGCTGGCGCAGCCCGGCGACGCCGTTCGACCGCGAGTGTGTCGGGCTGGTCGCGCAGGCTGCTGCCGCGTTCGGCTACACGCACGAGCGGATCGTGAGCGGCGCCGGCCATGACGCAATCCTGCTCGCGCGCCGCTTCCCGACCGCGATGGTGTTCATCCCGTGCGTCGACGGGCTGTCGCACAACGAAGCCGAGGATGCATTGCCCGACGACGTGACGCGCGGCACGAACGTGCTGCTCCATGCGGTGCTGGCGCGCGCGGGAATCGCGGCGCGCGTCGACGCGGCGGCGGCCACGCACGATGCCTGAAACGGCAAATCGATGAGGATCCCGATGAAAACCTATTTCCATCCCGAACAATTGCTGCACCACCCGCGCAGCTACCTGTCGCGCGGCCGGATGCGCGAGCCGCAGGAAGTGCCCGAACGCGCGGCGCGGCTCGTCGCGGCCGTCCGGTCGCTCGACTTCGACGTGCGCGAGCCGGCCGACCGCGGCACCGCACCGATCGCGGCCGTGCACGACATGAACTACCTGCGCTTTCTCGAGGACGCGCACCGCGACTGGAAGCAGATGCCCGACGACTGGGGCGACGAAGTGATGTCGAACGTGTTCGTGCGCGATCCGAATCCATTGCGCGGCGTGCTCGCGAAAGCCGCGCGCTATCTGGCCGACGGTAGTTGCCCGGTGGGCGCGAACACATGGCGCGCGGCGTACTGGTCCGCGCAGGGCGCACTGGCGGCCGCGGCCGACGTCAACGACGGCGCGCGCGAAGCGTACGCGCTGTGCCGGCCGCCCGGCCATCATGCGCGCCGCGACGCGGCCGGCGGCTTCTGCTACCTGAACAATGCGGCGATCGCCGCGCAGGCGCTGCTGGGCCGCCATCGGCGCGTCGCGATCCTCGATACCGACATGCATCACGGGCAGGGCGTGCAGGAGATCTTCTACGGCCGCGACGATGTGCTGTACGTGTCGATCCACGGCGACCCGACCAACTTCTACCCGGTCGTCGCCGGTTACGAGGACGAGACGGGAACGGGGGCCGGCGACGGCTTCAACCTCAACCTGCCGATGCCGCACGGCGCGCCGGAGTCGGCGTTCTTCGAGCGGCTCGACGACGCGCTGCGCGCGCTCGCGCGGTTCCAGCCCGATGCGCTCGTGCTCGCGCTCGGCTTCGACATCTACAAGGACGATCCGCAATCGCAGGTCGCGGTCACGACCGACGGGTTCGGGCGGCTCGGCGGCGCGATCGGCGCGCTCGGGTTGCCGACGGTGATCGTGCAGGAGGGCGGCTATCACGTCGAGAGTCTCGACGCGAACGCACGCGCGTTTTTCGGCGGGTTTGGCGCTCGGCGCTGACCGGGCCGTCGAACCGAGCGCACGCCGAAAATGAAAACGGCCGCATGGCGCGGCCGTGAGCATGCATGCGGAAGATTCCAGATGGCCCGGGCGTGCCCGCGCTTACGAATTCGCGGCGGCCGACGAGCGGCGGCGCTGCGTGATCTGCAGCATGACGAGCACGAGGCCAGCGGCCGCGATCAGCGCGCCGACGAGCGGCACCGCCGCGTAGCCGAATCCGGCCGAGATCGCCGCGCCGCCCGCGGCGGCGCCCAGCGCATTGCCGAGATTGAACGCGCCGATGTTCACCGCCGATGCGAGGCCCGGCGCTTCATGGGCCGCGCGCATCACGCGCATCTGCAGCGGCGGCACGACCGCGAACGTCGCGATCCCCCAGACCAGCAGCGTGACGGCGGCGCCCGCATGCGTGGCCGCAAGCAGCGGGAACGCGGCCATCGTCGCGATCAGCAGGAACAGGAAGCCGATCAGCGTGCCGTCGAGCGAGCGGTCGGCGAGGCGTCCGCCCGCGATGTTGCCGATCGAGAAACCGACGCCGATCAGCACGAGCATCGCGGTCACGAAGCCGGGCGTCGCGCCCGTCAGGTGTTCGAGTGTCGGCGCGACGTACGTATAGAGCGTGAACATCGCGCCGGCGCCGAGCACGGTCGTCCCGAGCGCGCCGAGCACGACCGGGCGCGTGAGCACGGAGAGTTCGGCACGCAGGTCGGGCATCTTGCCGGCTTCACCTTTCGGCAGCGCGGCGAACAGGCCGGCGATCGCGATCAGGCCGAGGCCCGCGGTCGCGGCGAACGACATGCGCCAGCCGATGATCTGGCCGAGCCAGGTCGCGGCCGGCACGCCGCCGACGTTCGCGATCGTCAGGCCCATGAACATTGTCGCGACCGCGCTGGCCTGCTTTTCGCGCGGCACGAGGCTTGCCGCGACCACCGAGCCGAGCCCGAAGAACGCACCGTGGTTGAGGCTCGTCACGAGACGTGCGAGCAGCAGCGTCGTGTAGTCCGGCGCGACGGCCGACAGCAGGTTGCCGATCGTGAAGATCGACATCAGCGCGATCAGTGCGGAACGGCGCGACCAGCGCGCGAGCAGCAGCGTCATCAGCGGCGCGCCGACCATCACGCCGATCGCATACGCGCTGATCAGCATGCCGGCTTGCGGAATCGACACGTGCACGCCTTCGGCGATCACGGGCAGCAGGCCCATCGGCGAGAATTCGGTCGTGCCGATGCCGAACGCGCCGGCGGCAAGCGCCAGCAGCGGCAGCGCGGCGCCGCCGCCGGCGCGGGAAGGAGAGGAAGTCGTGGGGTTCACGCGGTGGGCTCCTGTGATCGTGGGACAACGGCACGAAGCCATTGAGGACAGCCGAAGTGTGCCTGTATTACTTTTGCGGAAAAAGCCGCATTCGGACGAAATTATCTTGATTTGATGTCAACAATGCAGGGCGCGGGGAGGTGTGCGCGCCGTGGCCCTCGGATGGTGCTTCGACGGGACCGGCATCGCACAAGGGGCTGGAAAGCGTCGAACTGCCAGCGTCGGCAGCAAAAAAGCCCCGACCACAGGGGGTCCATGGCCGGGGCGGAAACGCATCCTCTCTTTGGCACGAGGGTTGGATGCGCGCGCAGTATATTTCGGGCCATGACGATTCGAATCGGCGTTAAACGACCGTTTTTGGTGTCAATTTGAGAATTGCGGTGTCGTCGCGTCGTCCGTCGGCGTTCTGAAAGATTTTTCGATGATGCGGCTGTGTCGTTCGCCGTGCTACAGCATCAAAAACGACGCGATGACGGAAGTCGGATTCCGTCCGTCGGCCCGTCGGCCGGCGCCGCAAGTCGTGTCGCCCGAGCGCGCGCCGATGCATCCGGCATGCGCTCAGCCCGATTCGCCGGCCGCGTCGCGGACCGCCGCGAGAAACCGCGCGACGACGGGCGACGGGGCCGCCGCCGCGCCGTCGAACACGAACTCGATGTCGAAGCGGCTCGCGAGTTCGTCGAGCGCGACGAGCCGGACCGTGCGCGGGCAGGTCGGCGACGCGCTTTCCGGCACGAACGCGCAGCCCATGCCGGCCGCGACGAGGCCGATCAGCGTCGGGATGTCGCTGCCGACCTGCGCGATGCGCGGCGTGAAGCCGGCCTGCTGGCACTGCGTCATCAGGAACCGGTGGTGCGCGGCGGAACGCTGCGCATCGAACCAGACGAACGGTTCGTTCGCGACGTCGGCCAGCGCGCGCGGTGCGACGAAGCGGCCGCCCGGCGGCGCGGGCATCGCGAGCACGAAGCGGTCGCTCAGTAGCCGCACGCCCGTCAGGTGAGGCGCTTCCTCGCGGCGCCACGCCATGATCCCCGCGTCGAGCTGGCCGCGCGTCAGCGCGCTCGCCTGTTCGGCCGACAGCATCGGCGCGATCGACAGTTTCACATCCGGGCACGCATCGCGAAACGCCTTGAGGACGTTCGCGACGATCGGCAGCGGCAGGCAGTTCGGCAGCGCGCCGAGCCGCAGTTCGCCGAGCTGGCCGGCCGCGCTGCGCAACGCGCGCTCGCGGCTGTCCTGCAGCATCGCGAGCAGGCCGGTCGCATCGTGCAGGAAGCTCGTGCCGGCCGCCGTGAGCGTGACGCCGGTCGCGCGACGGACCAGCAGCGGCGTGCCGATCGCATCTTCGAGCTCGCGGATCTGCCGTGACAGCGCGGGCTGCACGATGCCCACCGCGCGGGCGCCGGCCATCACGCTGCCGGCCTGGGCGACGGCGACGAAGTAGCGCAGGTGACGCAGTTCGATCTGGCGCATGCGGTGTCCGGTCGGGTTCGTTGATATGTCTGGTAAGCATAGCAAATGCCATTCGATGGTATTGGAAAGCATGGCGCGCCTGCCGTACGATGACCGTCATTGCCGCATCCGCTTCCTGGCTCGCGAGTCGTGCGAGTTTCCTCCGTTTCTCCTTGCGTTCCGTCCCATGCCGCTTCATATCCCGACGCCTTACATCCGCTCGCAAATCGCGTCCCGCCGGCTCGGCAGGACCATCCGGCTGAAGCTCGACGCGTTGCAGCCGTCGGGCTCGTTCAAGCTGCGCGGCATCGGCGCCGTGTGCGAGGCGCGCCATGTGGCCGGGGCGCGGCGGTTCGTGTCGTCGTCGGGCGGCAACGCGGGCATCGCTGTCGCGTATTGCGGCCGCGAACTCGGCGTGCCGGTGCGCGTCGTCGTGCCGGAAAGCGCATCGGCCCGGGCGCGCGAACTGATCCGCGTCGAAGGCGCGGAACTCGTCGTGCACGGCGCGAGCTGGGCCGAGGCGAACGCGTTCGCGCAGTCGACGCTCGACACGCACGATGCATTCGTGCATCCGTTCGACGACCCCGTGCTGTGGCAGGGCCACGCGACGATGATCGACGAGATGGCGGCGGTCGGCCCGAAGCCCGACGCGGTCGTGCTCGCGGTCGGCGGCGGCGGCCTGCTGTGCGGCGTGCTCGAAGGGCTGGCGCGCAACGGCTGGCACGACGTGCCGGTCGTCGCGGCCGAAACGGCAGGCGCCGACTGCTATGCACGCTCGGTCGCGCACGGGCGCCCGGTCGAATTGCCGGCGATCGCGAGCATCGCGACGACGCTCGGCGCGAAGCGGCCGTGCGACGCGGCGGTCGAATGGGCGACGCGTCACGCGATCCATCCGGTCGTCGTGTCCGATGCCGACGCGGTGGCCGCGTCGCTGCGGTTTCTCGATGAGCACAGGATCGTCGTCGAGCCGGCGTGCGGCGCTGCACTGGCCGTGCTCGAGCAGCCGGTGCCGGTGCTCGCGTCGGCGTCCGACATCGCGGTGATCGTCTGCGGCGGCGTGACCGCAACCGTCCAGGATCTGCAGACGCTGCGCGCGACGTTGCGGTAGGTGGGGCGCCGGCGAGCCGCGCAGTCGCGGGACGGCGGATCGGTTTGCGATTTTCGCGGGGTGACTGCGAGCCTGGGGCATACGTGGCTCGCCGTGACGCGTCGACGTTGCCTTTCCGTCAACCCCGCACGGCCAAGTGCGGCCGGCGTACGGCCGGATAGGCAGAAACGACTTCCGGAACGGTGCGGAAGGCGGGCGTGCCGTCGCGCTGCGCCGCATGCGGCCGGGCGCGACGATACGGGAGTGCGATCAGTTCGCGGTGGGGGCGCTCGCGCCGGACGGCGCGGACGATGCGACGGGGTTGTCGGTCGCCGGCGCAGGCGATGCGCTCGACGGCGCCGATGCCGATGCGGGCGCGGATGCTGCCGATGAAGACGCGGGCGCGGCCGATGACGGCGTCGCGGTGGCCGGCGCTGCCACCGGAGCCGAGGCAGATGCGGGCGCGGAGACCGGCGCGGCCGTCGAACCGGAGGTCGGCGAAGGTGCCGGCGCGGTTGCCGGGCCGGAACCCGGCTTCGGCGCCGAAGCTGGCGCGGCAGCCGAAGCGGGAGCGGGCGCCGATGCAGGCGCCGGGCCGGCAGCCGAAGCCGGCACCGGCCCGGACGCCGCCGCCGGCACGGCAGCGCGCGTCGCGGCGGGCGCCGCGACGGCCGAAGCCGCGGCCGGCACGGCATTCGCGCCCGACCCCGGCGCGACACCCGGCACCGAAAGCGGCACGGGCGCGGCGGGCGGCGTCGGCACGACCGGCGTCGTCATCTTCATCGGTTCACCCTGCGGAGTCGGCGCGGGCTCGGGCAGCGGCGCGACGGGCTCCTTCTCGGCGGCCTTCACGGTCGCGCGGTCGCGGCGCGCCGGGTCGATCTTCAGGAAATGGTCGACGAGCGTGAAGAAGCGCTCATAGAACACGCCGGCGGGAATCGTCTCGCTCGCGGTCTTCACGAGCGCATCGTCGCTCGACCCGATCGGCAGCGACAGCGAGCCGAACACGCTCAAGCCGACGCTGGCCGACGTATTCGACTTCTTCAGCGTATAGCGGTCCTGCACCGCGTTCACGTATGCGATGCTCGACGAGCCGTCCGCGGTCGCGTCCGCGCACACGACGTGAAACTCGATCACGACGTGCATGTCGTTGCTCGGCTGGAAATTCTTGCTGCCGTCGACCGCGTCGTTGCGCGACGACGACACCACGTAGCCCTGACTCAGCAGCGCGCGCCGCGCGGCCTCGCAGGCCGCGTCGGATTTCGAGTGGAACGTATGCGCATACGGGCTGGTGGTCGCGTCGAACTGTTCCTGCTGGTAGATCGGCTTGGGCGGCGACGAGCATGCCGCCAGCACGGTCGCGGCCGCGAGCGCGCACGAAACGGAAAACAGGCGAAATCGGTTGTGCATGGCGTCTTTCAGAAGGCTCGGCGAGAGGTGGCGCAAGGGCGGTGCCCGGATGGGCGCACGCGCACATCTCGTATGGCCGGGGCGACATTATAGTTTCGTTTGATGTCGCGGCTCGCTTCAGTCGGCCGGCGCGCCGCGCGCCGCGGCCAGCAATCGCGACGTCAGCGGATGATGTTCGCCGCGCCGCGAGCGGATCGCGTGGATCTCCTCGGTCACGTCGCCCGCGCGCCCGAGCCGCCTGAGCCCGCGCAGCAGCGACGCATCGTTCGCGCCGAGTTCGCTCAGCGGGAACACGCCGAGGCCGCGCGCCGCGAACACGGCCATCAGCGCGCTGTCCTCGAACTCCCCGGCCACGCGCGGCACGATCCGTTCGCTTTCCAGCCACTGGTCGAGGCGGGCGCGCAATGCCGAATGCGCGGTCGGCAGCAGCACGGGCAGCTCGGTCAGGCACTGCGGAAAGCGCTGACGGGCGGCCGGCGTGACGAGCGCCGCGGGCCCGTACCAGTCGACCGGCGAGGCCACGAGCGGCTCGCTCGTCACGCGCAGGTTCGACCCCGACGGCGCGCCCTGGCCCGCCAGCACGAGATCCAGATGATGCAGCGCGAGTTCCGCGAGCAGCGCGTCGTGCTCGCCTTCGTGGCACAGCAGCCGCAGCGTGGGCGTGTCGAGCACCGGGGCCAGGATCGCGTGCGCGGCGAGCTTGGAGATGCCGTCCGCGAGGCCGACCGCGAGCCGCACGGTCGGCCGGCTGGCCGCCGCGCGCACGTCGTCGGGAATCAGCCGGCCCATCTCGAAGATGACTTCCGCGCGCGCGAAGGCGGCCTGCCCGGCGTCGGTCATCGCGACGCCGCGCCCGGCAGGGCGCAGCAACTGGTGCCCGAGCGATTTCTCCAGCTCGCGCACCTGCGCGCTGATCGTCTGCACGGCCATGTCCAGCCGGCCGGCCGCACGCGCGAAACCGCCTTCCTTCACGACGACCCAGAAATAGTACAGATGGCGAAAATTCAGCATCGGAGCGCGATATATCGAAAAAAACGAACCTGAAGTCAGATTCTCTCTGATTTTTCCGAAGTACGGAGCCGCATATCATCGGGTTTTCCACTTTCGTATCCGCCCACCCCATGGACTACCTGCTGACGCTTGCCACCGACCCCGCCGTCTGGGCCGCGCTCCTGACGCTCGTCGTGATGGAAGTCGTGCTCGGCATCGACAACCTGATCTTCATCTCGATCCTCAGCAACAAGCTGCCCGAAGCGCAGCGCGCACGCACGCAGCGCCTCGGCATCGCGCTCGCGCTGGTGATGCGCCTCGCGCTGCTCGGCAGCGTCGCGTGGATCGCGAGCCTGACCGAACCCGTGTTCACGCTGTTCGACCATGCGTTCTCGTGGCGCGACATGATCCTGCTGTCGGGCGGCCTGTTCCTCGTGTGGAAGGCGACCACCGAGATCCATCACCACGTGTCGCACGATGGCGACGGCGCGGGCGGGGCCGCCGGCGCGGCCGGCCTGACGATGTGGGCCGCGATCGGCCAGATCGTGATGCTCGACATCGTGTTCTCGATCGACAGCATCGTGACCGCGATCGGCATGACCGAGCACGTCCCGATCATGTTCGTCGCCGTGATCGTCGCGGTGACCGTGATGCTGTTCGCCGCGCAGCCGCTCGCACGCTTCATCGACCGCAACCCGACGATCGTGATGCTCGCGCTGTCGTTCCTGGTCGTGATCGGCATGACGCTGATCGCCGAAGGGTTCGGTTCGCACGTGCCGAAGGGTTACATCTATGCGGCGATGGCCTTCTCGGCGTTCGTCGAGGGCATGAACATGCTCGCGCGGCGCGCGAAGGCGAAGCGGGCCGCGCACGCGGCGCGCGACTGACGCGGCACGCGGGATGCCGGCCGCCGCGGCGGCCGGCTCGCGCGCCTCATACGGAATCCGGATGAAATTCGCACGGAAAGGAGAAACGCGATGAAATGTCCTGTCTGCAAGACGCCCGACCTGCTGATGGCCGAGCGCCAGTCGATCGAGATCGACTACTGTCCGACCTGCCGCGGCGTGTGGCTCGATCGCGGCGAACTCGACAAGCTGATCGCCCGTGAAACCGGTGACGCGCCGGTTCGCCGCGACGCCGTGCCGGCGCAACACGATGCGCACGCGCCGCGCGGTCGCGACGACGGCTGGGGGCGCGACGGCCGCTCGCACGACGAGCGTGATCGGCACGACGGCCGGCGTCGCAAGAAGTCGGTGTTCGACCTGTTCGATTTCGATTGAAGCGGCCGTTCGCGTGCCCGAACGCGCGCGGCCCGATGTAAAAAATCCCCGCCCGGCATCGCGCCGGGGCGGGGATTTTTCATGCGCGTCGCGTCAGCACACGCGCCGATGCTTACGCATGGCCGGCCGTCACGTCGATGCGACGCGGACGCGTTTCCTCGCGGCGCGGAATCGTCAGCGTCAGCACGCCGTCGCGCAGGTTCGCGTCGATTCGCGACGTGTCGAGGTCGGCGCTCAGCACGAACGACCGTGCATAGCGCGTCGCGCGTACTTCCGCGTGCCGCATGCGCAGGTCGGCCGGCGCGTCGAATTGCGTCGCGGCTTCGATCGTCAGCGTATTGTCGTGCACCTTCACGTCGAGGTTGTCGCGCGGCACGCCGGGCAGGTCGGCCCGCAGCGTGACGCCGCGCGCGTCCTCGACGATGTCGACGGACGGCGTGATCGCGGGCCGGCGCGCGGCTTCGGCGGCGGCAGCGTGAACGGTGCTCGGGTGGCGTTCGGCCAGGGTCGGGTTCGTGTTCATGTCGGTATCCTGAAGATTACTGAATCGTGATCGCACGCGGCTTCGATGCTTCGCGCCGGCCGACGCGAATCAGCAGGCAGCCGTTTTCGTAGCGGGCGCTGACCTGGTCGGGGTCCGCGTCGCGCGGCAATTCGACCACGCGGCGGAACGCGCCGTGAAAGCGCTCCTGCGCATACGTGCGCACGTCGTCGCCTTCGCGCGGCGCCGGCTTGCGCTCTCCGCTGATCGTCAGCAGATCCTTGTCGATCGACACGTCGAAGTCGCTCGCGGCCATGCCGGGTGCGAACGCGACGATCTCGATCGCATCGTCGGTGGCGCCGACGTTGAGTGCGGGAAACGCGCCGGCGCGCCCCGCACGGATGCCGGACGGGCGCTCGCCGAGCAGGCTCGCCATCTGCCGCTGCACGCGGGCGAATTCGTCGAACAGATCGTAGCCGTGATGGATACCGCTCATGTTGGTCCTCCTGAACAGGGAACGCGGGAGACGTGACCGCGCGACGCCTGCGGCGGGCGCGACGGGGGCTCCACGGGGTCGATAACGGGGGCGGTGCGTTGGATGCGGCACTGCCCGACGACGCTTAATTAGTGGCCGCCGCCGCGCATTTCAAGAGGGCGTGGGCAATCCCCGCGTCGACGCATGCGCACGGGATTCGATGCGACAATCGCCGCGGCATATCCGCACACCAACCACACGGGACAACCATGGACATTCGACGTATCGCGATCGTCGGCGCCGGCGTGATCGGCGCGAGCTGGGCCGCCTTCTACCTGACGCAGGGCTTCGACGTCGTCGCGACCGACCCGGCGCCGCAGGCCGACGCGCGGCTGCGCGACGCGCTCGCCGCCTTCCTCGGCGAGCGGGCCGTCGAACTTGCCGCGCGGCTGTCGTTCGACACCGATCTCGTGCGTGCGCTCGACGGCGTCGACTTCGTGCAGGAGAACGGCCCCGAGCGACTCGACCTGAAGCGCGCGCTCTATCGCCAGATGGACGACGTGCTGCCCGCGCACGTGCCGATCGCGTCGAGTTCGTCGGGCCTGAAGATGTCCGAGATCCAGACCGCGTGCGCGAAGCATCCGGAGCGCTGCCTGATCGCGCATCCGTTCAATCCGCCGCACCTGATCCCGCTCGTCGAGCTGGTCGGCGGCGATGCGACGGACCCCGACGTGATCGCGCGCGTGAAGCAGTTCTACGATGCGCTCGGCAAGCAGACGATCGTGCTGAACAAGGAGATGACCGGCCACGTCGCGAACCGGCTCGCGGCCGCGCTGTTCCGCGAGGTGTATCACCTCGTCGGCGAAGGCGTCGTGAGCGTCGCCGACGCGGACAAGGCCGTCGCGTGGGGCCCCGGCCTGCGCTGGGGGCTGATGGGGCAGTGCCTGACCTATCACCTCGGCGGCGGCGCGGGCGGGATCGCACACTTCCTCGAACACCTGTCGGGGCCGATCGCGAGCTGGTGGGACGACCTCGGCACGCCGTCGTTCGATCCGGAGGTCGATCGCAAGCTGACCGACGAACTGCGCGCGATCCAGGGCGAGCGCTCGATGCAGGCGCTGGCGGCGGAGCGCGACCGGCTGCTCGTCGAGCTGATCGACGCGCGGCGCCGCAGCTTCCTGCCTTGATCCTGGTCCGGTCGTGCAGGCGCGGCGGCGTCGGTTATTGCTGCGACATCGTCTGGCTGGCCGGCGGCACGTGGGCCAGCCACGCGGGGCTCACGGCCTGCACGAGTTCGCGGTTGCGTGCGCGCGTCGCGGCGTTCGGCGGATAGTTGCCGTCGTTGGTCGGCAGTTCGCCGTCGAGATAGGCCTGCTTGAGCTGCTCGATGACTTCCGCGCGCGTCAGGCCCTGTTGCGCGGGGGGCGACGCGTCGGTCTGGGCAAAGGCGGGGGACAGCAAGGCGGCTGCGGCGGTCGCGACGGCGAATCGCAGGGCGTTGTTCATGGCGGGCTCCGATCAAGGGGACGGGGTAGCGGATGCGCGCGGCGATGTGCGGTGCATTCCGTTGGGTCCCATTGTCGCGAGCGCGTGCTGCGCGGACGATGACGCGTTCCGGGCAACGCCGTCAGGTGCGGGCGCGACCGCGCCCGTGCGGTGCCGTTACAACTCGGCCGCCGCCGCGATCAGCGTGGCTTCCAGCGCGAGCGTCGAGCGCGACGCGGCCGCCGGGCGGTCGATCACGTATTCGAGTTCGCCGAGCTCCGGCAGCCCCGCGTCGAGCCGCGCGAGCCCGGCCGGGATCACGTAGCCGGCAAACGCGCTGACGCCGAGCCCCGCGCTCGCGGCCGCCCGCAACACCGCGATGCTGCTGCTCACGACGGCGATCCGGTACGGCCGCCCGACGGCTTCGAGCGATTCGAGCACGCGGCGGCGCGACACGCTCGGCTCCGGATGCATCGCGAGCGGCAGCACGGCCTCGTGGCCGGTGATCCGCGAATCGGGGCCGGTGCACCAGTACAGCGGTTCGCTGCGGATCACGCGGCCGCGCCGGCTGCCGGCGATGCGCTTCGCGAACACGAGATCGTGCCGGCCTTCGTCGAGCGCGTCGAACAGGTCGCCCGACAGCCCGGTCGAGATCGCGAGCTCGACGTCCGGGTTGCGCTGCACGAAGCTCGCGAGCGCGGCCGTCAGGTGCGCCGACGCGAAATCCTCCGACATCGCGAGCCGCACCTTGCCCGACAGCGGCGGCCCGCATACCGACGTGACGGCCTCGTCCATCAGTTCGAGAATCCGCACCGCGTAGCGGAACAGCGCGTCGCCGTGCTGCGACAGGTGCACGTTGCGCGTGTCGCGCTCGAACAGCGGCCGGTCGAGCAGCTCCTCGAGGCGGCGGATATGCTGGCTGACGGTCGATTGCGACAGGTTCACGCGCTCGGACGCGGCGGTGAAGCTGCCGGACTGGGCGACGGCGACGAAGCTGCGCAGCAATTCGGGCGGTAACGGACGCATTGCTAAATCCACTGAATCGGTTTCGACAACTTCATAAATGGCCGGATTTTGCGGCGCTAGTATCGGATCACGCGCCCGTGCGGCCTCCGCGAAACGGGGGACACCGGACGCGTAGCCCGTGTCGCGCCGCCGGCTGCATCGATCAGTCTAAGCCATCCGGCGTCCGGCCCGAAACCGCATCATCCCATCGACCCCGAGAACGCGCTCGCACGACGAGCCGCCGGGCCGCGGCGCCCCGCCGCAGGAGACACACAGTCCGCCCGGGATCGGCGTGCGGGCCTGGCTCCCGCACGCGTCAGGCGCCCGTCACGAAGAGACTGGAGACGACTCATGATCATCTATGGAACCGCGCTGCTGGCGTTCTGTCACCTGGCCGGACTGTTCCTCGGCGACCTGCTCGGCAGCGCGATCGGCGTGAAGACCAACGTCGGCGGCGTCGGTATCGCGATGCTGCTGCTGATCTGCCTGCGCCTGTGGCTCCACCGGCGCGGCTGGCTGCCGAAGGAGACCGAGGCGGGCGTCGGCTTCTGGGGCGCGATGTACATCCCGGTCGTCGTCGCGATGGCCGCGAACCAGAACGTCGTCGCCGCGCTCAAGGGCGGGCCGGTCGCGCTGCTGGCGGCCGTCGGCGCGGTCGCGATCTGCGCATGCTGCATCGCGGTGCTCGCGCGCACGGGCCGCGACGACACGGCCTTCGCGGGCGTGCCGCAATTCGAAGAACGGTAACGGAGGCCGCCATGCTGCAGATGCTCGAAAAAACCGTCGCCCACAACGGGCTCGTCGCGTCGTTCGCGCTGGTCGGCCTGATCATGTGGCTGTCGTCGATCGCGTCGCGCAAGCTCACGTTCGGCCGCGTGCACGGCTCGGCGATCGCGATCGTCATCGGTCTCGTGCTCGCCTACGTCGGCGGCGCATTCACCGGAGGCGAGAAGGGGCTGGCCGACGTCAAGCTGTTCGCCGGCATCGGCCTGATGGGCGGCGCGATGCTGCGCGATTTCGCGATCGTCGCGACCGCGTTCGAAGTGCAGCCGACCGAGGCGCGCAAGGCCGGGCTCGTCGGCGTCGTGTCGCTGCTGCTCGGCACCGTGCTGCCGTTCATCGTCGGCGCATGCGTCGCGCGTGCGTTCGGCTATACCGATGCGGTCAGCATGACGACGATCGGCGCGGGCGCCGTCACCTATATCGTCGGGCCCGTCACGGGCGCGGCGATCGGCGCGAGCTCCGACGTGATCGCGCTCAGCATCGCGACGGGGCTCGTGAAGGCGATCATCGTGATGGTCGGCACGCCGGTCGCGGCCAATTTCATGGGGCTGAAGACGCCGCGCTCCGCGATGATCTTCGGCGGGCTGGCCGGCACCGTCAGCGGCGTGAGCGCCGGCCTTGCCGCGACCGATCGCCGGCTCGTGCCGTACGGTGCGCTGGTCGCGACCTTCCATACCGGCGTCGGCTGCCTGCTCGGGCCGTCGGTGCTGTTCTTCACGACGCGCGCGCTGGTCGGCGCGTGAGGCCATGCGAGGGGCCATGCGAGTGGCCCGTGCGCGCGCCGCATCCATCGCGGCGTCCTCTGAGTCGCATTCGGCAACATCATCAATCGACAGCGGCGCCAGGCTTAGAATGCCGCTGAACCCTCGAAGCGGAGAACTGTTCATGACCGGATGGAATCACGCGCGGCAAGCGCGCGATGCCCGGCTCGCGGCCGGCGCGGCTTACGCGCGGGGCAAGCGGGTCGATGCGCGCGACACCGTCGCGTTGCTCGAAGCGGTGCTGCGGCCCGGCGATCGCGTGTGCCTCGAAGGCGACAACCAGAAGCAGGCCGACTTGCTCGCCGTCGCGCTCGCCGACGTCGACAGCGCGAAGATCCACGACCTGCACATGGTGCAGTCGGGCGTCGTGCTGCCCGAGCATCTCGACGTGTTCGAGCGCGGCATCGCGAAGCGGCTCGACTTCGCGTATTCGGGCCCGCAATCGCAGCGCATCGCGAAGCTGCTGTTCGGCGGCAAGATCGCGCTCGGCGCGGTGCATACCTATCTCGAACTGTTCGCCCGCTACTTCATCGATCTCACGCCGCAGGTCGCGCTGATCGCGGCCGTGAGCGCCGACGCCGACGGCAACCTGTACACGGGCCCGAACACCGAGGACACGCCGACCGTCGTCGAGGCGACCGCGTTCAAGGACGGCATCGTGATCGCCCAGGTCGACCGCATCGTCGACAAGGTGCCGCGCGTCGACATCCCGGGCGACCGCGTGCATTTCGTCGTCGAGGCCGGCCGGCCGTTCTACGTCGAGCCGCTGTTCACGCGCGATCCGGCCGCGATCACCGAGACGCAGATCCTGACCGCGATGCTCGCGATCAAGGGCCTCTACGAGCCGTACGGGATCAAGCGCCTGAACCACGGGATCGGCTTCAACACGGCCGCGATCGAGCTGCTGCTGCCCACCTACGGCGCGAAGCTCGGGCTGAAGGGCAAGGTCTGCACGCACTGGGCGCTCAATCCGCATCCGACGCTGATCCCCGCGATCGAATCGGGCTGGGTCGAGCAGATCCACTGCTTCGGCTCGGAAGTCGGGATGGACGACTACATCCGTGCGCGCTCCGACGTGTGGTTCACGGGGCCCGACGGGTCGCTGCGCTCGAACCGCGCGTTCTGCCAGACGGCCGGCCTCTATGCGTGCGACATGTTCATCGGCTCGACGCTGCAGATCGACCTGTCCGGCCATTCGTCGACGGTCACGGCCGAGCGGATCGCCGGCTTCGGCGGCGCGCCGAACATGGGCAGCGACGCGCGCGGCCGGCGCCATCCGAGCGAGCCGTGGCTGAAGGCCGGCGCGGAAGCCGACCCGGACACGCCGGCGGCGCTGCGGCGCGGCCGCAAGCTGGTCGTGCAGATCGGCGAGACGTTCGGCGACAAGAACGTGCCGATGTTCGTCGAGAAGCTCGACGCGCTGAAGCTCGCCGACAAGCTGCAGCTCGACCTCGCGCCGATCATGGTCTACGGCGACGACGTCACGCACATCGTCACCGAGGAAGGGATCGCGAACCTGCTGATGTGCCGCGACAAGGACGAACGCGAGCATGCGATTCGCGGCGTGGCCGGCTACACGGACGTCGGCCGTGGCCGCGACAAGAGGATGGTCGAGCGGCTGCGTGAACGCGGTGTGATCCGCCGCCCGGAGGATCTCGGCATCGATCCGCTCGACGCCGACCGTCGCTGGCTCGCCGCGCGTTCGATCAAGGATCTCGTGCACTGGTCGGGCGGGCTCTATGCGCCGCCGGCCCGGTTCCGCAACTGGTGAGGAAGAGGGCATGGAACAGTTGAACTATCGCTTCACCGCGCGCGAACGCGCGAAGGGCGAGCAGGCCGCGGCGCTCGTCGGCGTGGTCGCGTCCGGCAATCTCGAGGTGCTCGTCGAGCGCGTGCTGCCGGGCAACGAATGCGAGATCGACATCCGCACCGCGGCCGTCGGCTTCGGCGCGGTGTGGCAGGCGGTCGTGTCGGATTTCGTCGAACGGCGCACGCCGGGCGGCCTGAAGCTGTCGATCAACGACGGCGGCGCGCGGCCCGACATGGTGTCGCTGCGGCTCGCGCAGGCCGTGCGCGCGATCGAGGGGGACGCATGATGAGCGACGCGATCCACGACGCGCCGGCGTTCGTCCCGAACGCGGCGAGCTGGTACGAAGCATCGGCGCGACAGCGCATCGACGGGCTGCTCGACGCGGGCAGTTTCAGCGAATTCCTCGGGCCGGCCGAGCGCGTGACGAGCCCGCACCTGCCGCTGTTCGACCTGCCGCGGCAGTTCGACGACGGGATGGTGGTCGGCCATGGCCGGCTCGACGGCCGGCCGGTGTTCGTCGCCGCGCAGGAAGGCCGCTTCATGGGCGGCGCTTTCGGCGAAGTGCACGGCGCGAAGCTCACCGGGCTGCTGCGCGCCGCACGCGACGTCGGCAAGCCGGTGCTGATCCTGTTCGATACGGGCGGCGTGCGGCTGCAGGAAGCGAACGCGGGCGAGCTCGCGATCGCCGAGATCATGCGCGCGCTCGTCGACGCGCGTGCGGCCGGCGTGCCGGTGATCGGGCTGATCGGCGGGCGCGCGGGCTGCTACGGCGGCGGCGGGCTGCTCGCCGCGTGCTGTTCGGCGCTCGCGGTGTCGGAACAGGGGCGCATCAGCGTGTCGGGCCCCGAAGTGATCGAGACCAACCGCGGCGTCGAGGAATTCGACTCGAAGGATCGCGCGCTGATCTGGCGCACGATGGGCGGCAAGCACCGGCGGTTGATCGGCGGCGCCGATCGCTACGTGGCCGATACGCCGGACGCGTTCCGCGCGGCCGCGCTCGATCTGATCGGCCGCGCGCCGGCGTTCGATGCGGCGATGCTGCGCGCGGAACAGGCGCGTCTCGAAGCGCGGATCGAACGGTTCGGCGGCTGCGAGGATGCGCTCGAAGTGTGGCGTGCGCTCGGCGCCGACAAGCCGGAAGCGATCTCCGGCATGCCCGACGATGAATTCGCGAAGCTCGCCGACCAGTTACAGGAGGCCCGGCATGACGCTCGATGAAGTACTGAACGCGCTGTTTCCCGCCGGCCATTCGATTGCGCGTCATGGCGGCCTGCTGACGGGCCACGCGGAACTGGCCGGTACGCGCGTCGACGTGATCGGTGTGGCCGATCGCTTGCCGTTCGGCATCGACGAGGCGCTGACGCTGGCGTCGCGTGTGCTCGACACGGTCGCGCGCGGCGGCGACACGCCGATCCTCGTGCTGGTCGACAGCGACAGCCAGCGGATGAGCAAGCGCGACGAACTGCTCGGCCTGAACGAAGGGCTGTCGCATCTCGCGAAGTGCCTGATGCACGCGGATCTCGCCGGACACCGGACGGTCGGCGTGCTGTACGGCCACACGGCGGCTGGCGCATTCATCGCGACCGCGCTCGCGACGCGCACGCTGCTCGCGGTGCCGGGCGCCGAGCCGGAGGTGATGGACCTGCCGTCGATGTCGCGCGTGACCAAGCTGCCGATCGACGTGCTGAAGGAGATGGCGCGTTCGACGCCGGTGTTCGCGCCGGGGCTCGACAACCTCGTGAAGATGGGCGCCGTCGACGCCGTGCTCGATCCGACCCGCGCGCTCGACGCGCAGGTCGGCGAATGGCTCGGCAAGCCGGCCGAGCGCGTCGATCGGCGCGCGGCGCGCGGCCGGCCGGTCGCGACCGACGTCGCCGCCCGCGTCGAGGCACTCGCGCGTGCCGCACGCTGAGCTGCCGCTGCGCCGCCACACGCTCGTCACGCTGACGGCGGCCGGGTGGCGCGCGGCCTTTGCCCGCGACCCCGCGCTCGCGGGCGATCCGCTCGTGCGCGCCTGGGCCGAACACGGCCGACCGCTGATCGTGCGTCGCGCGTCGCCGGATGAAGCCGACGCCGGCCGCGTGCCGCTCGGCCTGCCGCTGCCGCCGTCAGCGGGCAAGCGGCGCATCGCGCTGAACGTGACCGCCGACGCGCTCGCGACGGTCGGCCCGCTTCCCACATTGACCGACGTGCTCGCCGCCGCGCCCGCGGCCTGGCATGCGCCGCTGCGCGAGCTCGATGCGCTCGGCGCGCGCTGCGGCGTGCAGGGCCGCGTGTTCGGCAGCCTTGCATGGCAGGCGCTGACGGGTGACTCTTACCTGAGCGCATCGTCCGATCTCGACATCGTGTTTCCGCTGCCGGACGCCGCGTCGCTCGCGCCGCTGCTCGACGGTCTCGCGGCGATCGACGCGCGCGCGCCGATGCGCATCGACGGCGAACTGCTGCGCGCCGACGGCGCAGGCGTCAATTGGCGCGAACTGCACGCGCGGATGCCCGACGTCGCGGTGAAGACGGCGATCGCCGTCGAACTGATGCGCGCCGACGCCTTCACCGGAGGCACGCGGTGAACGCACGAGCCGCCTGCCGCGTCGCCGCGCCGTCCGATGCCGAGCGCATCGCCGCGCTGGCCGAGCGCAGCCTCGTGCTCGAGATCGATACCTATCCGAAGCCGGGCCTCGTCAGTCACGTCGACACCGGCAGTCATACGGACATGGATGCCGCAATGTTCGCGCGCAGCGCCGCCGTGCTGCGGCCGTACTTCGCGGAACTCGTCGACGCCGGCGCACGCGACGCCGACATGGCCGTGCTGCGCAAGATCGGCCTGCGCGCCGAGCACGCGATGCTCGCCGCGACCGGCGGCGTCAATACGCATCGCGGCGCGATCTTCGGGCTCGGGCTGCTGTGCGCGGCCGCCGGCCGGCGCACGATACCGGGCGCGGCGCCGGACGGGACGACGCTCGGCGCGTTCGTGTCCCGCCGCTGGGGCGCCGAGATCCTTGGCGGCCCGCGTCTGCCGGACAGCCACGGCGAGCGCGCGAGCCGCCGCTACGGTGTCGGCGGTGCGCGTCGCGAGGCGGCCGACGGCTTCCCGACCGTGTACGCGGTCGGCTTGCCCGCGCTGCGCCGCGCCCGGCGCGACCTGCCGGACGATCCGGAAGCCGCGCGGGTCGCCGCATGCTTCGCGCTGATCGCCGCGCTCGACGACACGAATCTGCTGCACCGGGGCGGGCAGGACGGCCTCGATTTCGCCCGCGCGACCGCCCGTGCGTTCGTCGCGCGTGGCGGCGTGCGGGCGCGCGACTGGCGGCTGCGCGCGGCGGCCGCGCATCGGGCGTTCGTCGCGCGCCGGCTGAGCCCCGGCGGGGCAGCCGACCTGCTCGCGATGAGCGTGTTCGTCGATGTGCTCGAAGCCGAAGGGCACGTGCGATGACGCTGGCGATCCTGTGTTCGGGGCAAGGCGCACAGCGCGCCGACATGTTCGACCTGACCGGGGCGGCGCCGCAGGCCGACGCTTTGTTCGCGCATGCGGGCCGGCTGCTCGGCGACGATCCGCGCACGTGGGTCCGGCAGGCCGGGCCCGACGCGCTGACGGAAAACCGCGCCGCGCAGATTCTCTGCACGCTCCACGCGCTCGCGGCGGCTTCACTGCTCGATGCGGTGTGGCCGCGCCGGCGCTGTGTCGCCGGCTACAGCGTCGGCGAGGTCGGCTCGTGGAGTGTCGCGGGGATGATCGACCCGCACGACGCGCTCGATCTGGCCGATGCGCGTGCACGCGCGATGGATGCCGCGAGCGGCGGCGACGAGCGAATGGTGTTCGTGCGCGGCCTGACGCGCACACAGCTGGCGCGGCTGTGCGAGGGCCGCGACGCGGCCATCGCGATCGCGAACCCCGGCGATGCGTTCGTGGTCGCGGGGCGGCACGCCGATGTCGATGCGGTGGCCGACGCCGCGCTGCGAGCCGGTGCGCTGCGCGTCGCACCCGTCTGCGTGCGGATCGCGTCGCACACGCGCCGGCTCGCGGCGGCCGTGCCGGCATTCCGCGCGACGCTGGCCGCGACGCGCGTGCGCCGGCCGCTGCCCGGCACGCGGCTGTTCTCGGGGATCGACGGCGCGTCGGTGCTCGACGTCGACACGGGCCTCGACAAGCTCGCGCGGCAGATCGCGGAGCCGGTCGAGTGGGCGGCCTGTCTGGCGGCGTGCGTCGAGGCCGGCGCAACCGCGTTTCTCGAACTCGGCCCGGGGCGCGCGCTGGCCGAGATGGCCGGCGGCGCATATCCCGCGCTGCCGGCGCGCAGCCTCGCGGATTTCCGTTCCGTCGACGGCGTGACGAGCTGGCTCGCGCGCGTCGCGGGCGGCTGACCGACGGGTCGAAACCCGGTCGAAACCCGGCTTGAAATCCAGCCGTCGGGCACCGCTTTCGCACGGTGTGTTGCGCCGGCGCAGCAGCGTCGCGGCCGCCTCTTGCCACGCGAATTGGCGTCGCTACAATGGCGCCCGCCATGAGACCAGCCGCCATCCTGCTCGCCGCGTTCTGCTGCGCGACGAGTGTCCACGCCAGCCAGATTCCGTCCGACGCCGCATCGGTCGGCACGTACTTTTCGTATGACAACGCGGCGGTCGACGCGACCGTCGATCTGATCGAACAGGCGCAGCGCCGCGTGCTGCTGGCCGGCTACACGCAGGTGTCGCCGGCGGTCGCGAGCGCGCTGCGCGCGGCCCGCGCGCGCGGGATCGAGGTACGCGTCGTGCTGGTGCGCCCGCCGCGCGCGGGCAAGACCAGCGGCGCCGGCTATCTGAAATCCGCTGGCATCGACGTCGCGATCGATTCGCGGCACGGCGGCCCCGCGTCGCGCTTCGTGATCGTCGACGACAGCGTCGCGCTGACGACGCTGTCCGACGGCGCGGCCGAGCGGGCCGACACGGTGAACGTGTTCCGACGCGCGCCCGAACTGGCGCAGTCCTACGCGCAGTCGTTCTGGCGGCTGTACCGGCAGGCCGCCGGCCTCTGACCTTCCTCCGGCGCGTCGCGCGCCGGTTTGACCCGGCTTGCGTCGGTGCGCCCGATGAACCATGCTCGTTGACAGGCGCCGGCGCGGGTTGCGCGCATCCGGCGCAACGGCAGGGAGGCGATCGTGACCGAACCCAGTTTTGCCGATCGCGCCGAGGCCGGCCGCCAGTTGGCCGACGCGTTGCGCGAATACGCGGGGCGCGGCGATGTCGTCGTGCTCGCGCTGCCGCGCGGCGGCGTGCCCGTCGCGTATCCGGTCGCGTGCGCGCTGCGCGCGCCGCTCGACGTGCTGGTCGTGCGCAAGCTCGGCGTGCCGTTCGACCCCGAGCTCGCGATGGGCGCGATCGCGACGGGCGGCGCGACACATCTGCAACGCTCGACGATCCGCGCGATGGACGTATCGGACGCGCAACTCGCCGACGTGATCGCGCGCGAGACGGCCGAATTGCATCGCCGCGAAGCGCTGTATCGTGGCGCCGCGCCGCCGCTGGCGGTGGAAGGGCGCCTCGCGATCGTCGTCGACGATGGTGTCGCGACCGGCGCATCGATGCGTGTCGCGCTGCAGGCGCTGCGCGAGCGCCACCCGGCGCGCATCGTCGCGGCGGTGCCGGTGGCGCCGGCGGGGGCCGCGCATGCGTTCGACGGTCTGGCCGACGCGTTCGTCGCGGTGTCGCAGCCGCTACGGTTCTTCGGGATCAGCCAGTTCTACGCGCGCTTCGATCAGACGAGCGACGACGAGGTGCGCGCGCTGCTCGACCTGACGCGCCCCTGACACGGGGTCATGTCCGACGGCTTCGGCGCGGGCGCTGGCGCGGTCGGCGGGCTTCCGCCAGCGCGAACACGCGCTGCAGCGCCGGATGGACGTTGCCGTGCCAGCGAGGCCCCGTAAACAGCCCGTAGTGATCGCAATCGTCGATGTCGACGCGATGGCGCTCGTCGGCGCGGAGGCCGCTGCACAGGTCGAGCGCCGCATGCGTCTGGCCGGCGCCCGTGACCGCGTCGCAGGCGCCTTCGACGGTCAGCAGCGCGGCGTCGCGCAGCGCGGCCGGTTCGACGCGCCGGCCGCGCACGCGCCACGCGCCGGTCGCGAGCAGCATGCGCTGGAACACGACGTCGACCGTGTCGAGGAAATAGTCGGCCGGCATGTCGAGCAGCGCGGTGTATTCGCGCAGCGCCCGCCGTGCGTCGGCGAGTCCGGTCATGTCGAAGCGGGAAGCGGCGAGCGCGTAGGTCTCGATCAGTGTCAGGAAGCGTTGCGGATACAGCAGCGCGATCTCGCCCTGTTGCAGATAGGTCGGAAACACGTGGCGACCGTGCCCGGCGAAGCCGGGCGGCACGACGTCGATCAGGTGGCGCCGGCACCAGTCGAGCGAATGGGCGGCGGCCGCGGCGCCGAGCGCGCTCGGGTTCCGGCGCGCATCGATCGGGCCGCCGATCAGCGTGACGCTCGCGGGCGGCGCGAGCCCGCGCGCGGCACGCAGCGCGAGGGCGCCGAGCGCCGGCACGGTCGCCTGGCACACGGCGACGACGTGCAGCGGCCGGGCGTCGCGCTGGAGCATGCCGACGAAATCGTCGAGCATCGCGACGTACTCGTCGAGCCCGAAACGGCCCGCCGCGAGCGGCACGTCGCGCGCATTGCGCCAGTCGGTCACGCAGACGTCGCCGTCCGCGAGCAGCGTTTCCGCGGTTTCCCGCATCATCACGGCCGCGTGCCCGACGAGCGGCGCGCACAGCAGCACCGTGCGGCGCGCGTCGTCGTGCGCGAAGCGCCGCAGGTCGCAAAACGGCGTGTGCGCGACGACCTGCTCGCCGACGGCGGGCCACGCGAGGTCGAAGCCCGGTGGCGCGGCCTGCGGGCCGAGCAGCGGCTCGAACAGGTCGTCGTAGCACGACGAAGCGGCATGCGGCAGCGACGCCGCGGGCCATGCGTCGAACGCGTACCGCGTCGCCGCGCGCCATGCGCGCATCCATTCCCGCTGCTGCTCGACGACGGCATACCACATGGCGGACCCTGGGGCGGAAGGAGCGTGAACCTGCATTATGGTCACTGTGGCCGGGCAGCGGGAGCCGGATGTGCGGGCGGCTGATCTGCATCACGCGGACGGGCGCGCTAGGCGCCGCCGCGCGACGCTGCTACAGTCGTCGGTCCCATTCCCTCGAAACGGAGCGTTTGCGATGAAGCTGATCGGCATGCTGGATTCCCCGTTCGTGCGCCGTGTCGCCATTTCGGCGAAGCTGCTCGACCTGCCGTTCGAACACGAGTCGATCTCGGTGTTCCGTCATCTCGAACGGTTCAGGACGCTCAACCCGGCCGTCAAGGCGCCGACGCTCGTGACCGACGGCGGCGCGACGCTGCTCGACTCGTCGCTGATCGTCGACTATCTCGACCACTTGGCCGCGCCGGAGCGGCGCCTGTTGCCCGACGCCGTCGATGCCCGGCTGCGCGCGCTGGTGCCGATCGGGTTCGCGCTCGCCGCGGCCGAGAAAACCGTGCAGCTCGTCTACGAGCAGGCGCTGCGCCCGTCGGACAGGCAGCATGAGCCATGGATCGAACGCGTGCTGAGCCAGCTCGAAGGCGCGTACGGCGCGCTGGAGCCGCTGGCCGCCGCCACGGACGGCTGGTTCGGCGGCGCACGACCGTTGCAGTCGGACGTGACGGTCGCGGTGGCGTGGCGCTTCACGCAGTTCATGGCGGCCGACTACCCGGTGCTCGCGCGGATCGATCCGGCCCGTTATCCGGCGCTCGCCGCGCATTCCGCGCGCGCCGAAGCGCTGCCGGCTTTCGTCGAAACGCCGCTCGCGTAGGGCCGGCGCAAGCCCGTTATTGGCGTGAACGGGCCCTCGGCTTGAAGCGGCCCGCCGGGCGCTCGCAGACCGCTGTCGGCCGCCGCGCGGCCTTGTCCGGCAAGCCGCTGCCGATTGTTCTCGACGGCTGACAAGTGACTTCGCATTCGCGCTGTTTATCCAGCGTCGACCGATCCCTAGAATCCACTCCATCAAATCACGCATTGCCAGATGGAGCCGATGATGAAAGCCCTGATCGAATCGAGCCTGTACCACCCGTCCGTCGTGTTGCCGCTTGCCGCGCTGACGCAACTGATGGTCGAGCGCGATTTCAATCTCGGCCAGGTCGGGCTGATCGTCGCGGCGCGCGGTGCGCAGGCGGCCGTGTCGCGGTCGCGCGCGCTGATTTTCTGCCGTGACTGCGAAGCGCGGGCATGAGCGCGTTCGCGTCGATCGAATGAAAAAAAGCCCGGCCGGCGCAAGCCGGTCGGGCGGGATCGGTTTCGATCGGGCCCCGGCTTCGGCCGGGGCTTTTTCATTGAGCGACGCTTACGCGCGGGCCGGCGTCGCGACGCCGTAGACCTCCGATTCGTCGTCCTCCTCGCGCAACTGGCGAGCGAGCTGATGCGCTTCGCGGCGCGTCGCGACGGCCGGCGGCGAGCCCTTCAGCGGCTGGCGCGCGGATTCGGCGAGCGCGACGACCGACACGATGCCGATCAACGCGGCGCCCATCATGTAATACGCCGGCATCATCAGGTTGTGCGTCACGTCGACGAGCCACGCGGTCACCAGCGGCGTCGTGCCGCCGAACAGCGACACCGACACGTTGAAGCCGATCGCGAGCGCGCCGTAGCGGATCTCGGTCGGGAACAGCGCGGGCAGCGCCGACGGCATCACGCCGGTGAAGCACGACAGCAGCACGCCGAGGATCAGCAGGCCGCCGAACACCGACGCGGTGGTGCCCGCATGGATCAGCAGCAGTGACGGGATCGACAGCACCAGCAGGCCGACGCAGCCGGCGAGCATCACCGGCTTGCGGCCGACCTTGTCCGACAGGCGGCCGGCGTACAGCGTCATCGGCATCATCAGCACCATCACGAGCAGCACCAGCACGAGGCTGTGCGATTCGTCGAAGTGCAGCGTCGACGACATGAAGCTCGGCAGGTACGACAGCACCATGTAATCGGTCACGTTGAAGATCAGCACGAGGCCGACGCACAGCAGCAGCGCGCGCCAGTTGGCGAACAGCGTCTCGCGAAAGCGCGCCTTCGGCACGGCCTTGTCCTGCGCTTCGCGCGCTTCGGCCTGGCGCTTGAACGCGGGCGTTTCCTCCAGCTTCATCCGGATGTAGAGACCGATCAGGCCGAGCGGGCCGGCGATCAGGAACGGCACGCGCCAACCCCACGACAGCAGCGCTTCCTGCGACAGCGACGCGGTGAGCAGCGCGACGACGCCCGCGCCCAGCACATAGCCGATCAGCGTGCCGAACTCGAGGAAGCTGCCCATGAAGCCGCGGCGCCTGTCGGTCGAGAACTCGGCGATGAAGGTGGCGGCACCGCCGTATTCGCCGCCGGTCGAGAAGCCCTGCACGAGGCGGGCGACGAGCAGCAGGATCGGGGCCATGATGCCGATCGACGCGTAACTTGGAATCAGGCCGATCGCGAAGGTGCCGACGGCCATCATGATCATCGTGGCGGCGAGCACGCGCTGGCGGCCGATGCGGTCGCCGAGCGGGCCGAACACCATGCCGCCGAGCGGGCGCACGAGGAACGCGGCGGCGAACGTGCCGAAGGTGGCGAGCAACTGCGCGGACGGGCTGCTGGACGGGAAGAACACCTTGCCGAGCGTGACGGCGATATAGCTGTAGACGCCGAAGTCGAACCATTCCATCGCATTGCCGATCGCCATCGCGCTGACGGCGCGCTTGAGCAGGCTCTGGTCGACGACGGTGATGTCGTCCGCGGTGAGCGGGGCGTCGCCGGACGGCGAAGCGGGAGAAGAGACAGCGGTCGGGCTGACGTGTGTTGCGGTCAAGGTCATGCACTCCTTTGACAGCGCCGGAACGGGCGGGCCGTCCGACACGGTTTGCCGGCGAGCGCGGTGTCGCATGCTGCGCGTCGGGGCAGACCATCAAGCAGTTGCTGCGCGGCGGGCAGCAAAGGGCCAAGGGGCTGCTTCGACGCGGGCCCGATGGGCCGTCGCGACAGTGCGCTCATGAAGAATGGGCCGCGTGATGCAAGCGGCGGATGCCGGTGCGGACGAGGAGTCCGGCTTCCGGCAACGCCCCGGAGGGGCAGCGAAACGAGAAAAGCGGGCCTGTCGGGCGGGCTTTCCTGTGGATGCAATTTCGATCGAGGCACCGGCCCGCGTCGTGCGGACGGACTTCTCTCAAAATCGAAAAGACAGAGATTGAATGTTGAAACGGGAGACATGATAGCACGATGACGGATGATCGTGCAAATTGCCGTGGGTCGCCCGCCTGGCGGGGCATCCGGCGCGGCCCGCTCGGGTATGATCGGCGGCGCGCGGCGCGGCCGTGCCGCCCGTCGCGACGGGGCTGATTCGCGAGGAACCGGATGACCGAACTGATGAGGATCGCGGCGCTGTTCGCCGCTACCGCGCTGGCCGAAATCGTCGGCTGCTACCTGCCGTGGCTCGTGCTGAAGGCCGGCCGCCCGGCCTGGCTGCTGGTGCCGGCCGCGCTGTCGCTCGCGCTGTTCGCGTGGCTGCTGACGCTGCACCCGAGCGCGGCGGGGCGCACCTATGCCGCGTACGGCGGCGTGTACATCGCGGTGGCGCTGATCTGGCTGCGGGTGGTCGACGGCGTCGCGCTGACCCGCTGGGACGTGGCCGGCGCGGTGCTCGCGCTCGGCGGGATGGCCGTCATCGCGCTGCAGCCGCGCGCGTGAGCGCGGCCGCGGCGCGGGCCGCGTGCGTCAGGCCGCTTCGGCGGTATCCGCGGCGGCGGACTGGCGCCACACGCAGGTGCCCTTGACCGACTTGTCGAGCTCGTCGAGCTGAGCCTGGTGCGCGGCAAGCTCGTCGTCGCTCGCGGCCACCACGGCCAGGTCGAGCGCGGCGAGCGAGACGCGCTGGCCGTTCGCGGCGCCGCCGTCGGCGCCCGCGTCGTCGAGCATGTCGATCACGAGGCTGTCCTGGCCGCGCGTCATCGCGAGATATACCTCGGCGAGCAGCTCCGAGTCGAGCAATGCGCCGTGCAGCGTGCGGTGCGCGTTGCTGATGCCGAAGCGGTCGCACAGCGCGTCGAGCGAGTTGCGCTTGCCGGGGAACATCTGCTTGGCCTGCACCAGCGTGTCGATCACGCCGCCGCAATGCTCGGTGAACGGCGGCAGGCCGAGCCGCGCGAATTCGGCATCGAGAAAGCCGAGGTCGAACGGCGCGTTGTGGATGATCAGCTCGGCGTCCTTCACGAAGTCGAGGATCTGGTGGGCGACTTCCGCGAATTTCGGCTTGTCGCTCAGGAATTCGGTCGTGAGGCCGTGCACCGCCAGTGCGCCCGGATCGCTGTCGCGCTCGGGATTCACGTAGAAGTGCAGGTTGTTGCCGGTGAGCCGCCGGTTCAGCAGCTCGACGCAGCCGATTTCGATGAGGCGGTCGCCCGTGCGGGCGTTCAGGCCGGTGGTTTCGGTATCGAGAATGATCTGGCGCATGTCGGGAAAAGCAACAAAAACAGGAGAAGGCGGCCGGCCGTCAGGCGGCCAGCGATTCGACGCCGCGGTTCGCGAGCGCGTCCGCACGCTCGTTTTCGGGATGGCCGGCGTGGCCCTTGACCCAGCGCCACTCGATTTCGTGCTGCGCGACGAGCGCGTCGAGCCGCTTCCACAGGTCGGCATTCTTCACGGGCGTCTTCGCCGCGGTGACCCAGCCTTTTTTCTTCCACCCGTGAATCCACTCGCTGATGCCTTTCTGCACGTACTGCGAGTCGGTATGGACGATCACGTGGCAGGGCCGCTTCAGCGCTTCGAGCGCGGCGATCACGCCCATCAGCTCCATGCGGTTGTTGGTCGTGTTCGGCTCGCCGCCGTACAGTTCCTTTTCCTTGTCGCCGTAGCGCAGCAGCGCGCCCCAGCCGCCGGGGCCGGGGTTGCCCTTGCAGGCGCCGTCGGTATAGATGTCGATGGTGTCGGTTGTCATGAACGTTCTTGATGAGTGGTCGGGGAGGCCGCCGGCGTCAGGCCCGGTGCGAGAACGGGCTTCTTCATCTTGATCGGGCCGACGAGGCGCATGCCGCGCACGCGCTTGACGGCCGTCACCATGTAGACGGCGCCGAAGATCGGCCACCAGCGGTCGCCGGCGGCCTCCATGAAGCCGTAGCGGGCCAGCCACTGGTCGGTGGCGAGCGGCGGCCGGTAGCAGCCGAAGCGGCCGCGTTCGAGGTCGAAACCGAGCAGCTTGATCCAGTCCTTCAGCCGGATGAATGCGATCTGGTCGCGCGTGGCCGGCACGAACGGGCGGTTCGCCATGCGCCCGAACGTCTGCCGCATGCCCCACAGGCTGAGCGAATTGAAGCCGGTGATCACGAGCTGGCCTTCCGGCATCAGCACGCGCTCGGCCTCGCGCAGCAGGCGGTGCGGGTCGGACGTGAATTCGAGCGTGTGCGGCATCACGATCAGGTCGACGCTTTGCGATTCGAACGGCAGGTCGAGCAGATCGCACCACGTCGTGCTGCGATCGGCGGGCGCATGGCCTGCCGTGTGCGCTTCGCCCGCCCACGGATACTGGTACGGCGCGCTTGCGCCGCTCGCCGGGTCGAGCACCAGGCCGCGATACGGCATGCGGTTCTCGCGCAGTGCGTCGAGCTGCGGCAGGCCGAGCTGCAGCGCGTGGAATCCGAATACGTCGGACACGATCCGGTCGAGCTGCGCCTGTTCCCAGCCCAGCACGTAGCGGCCGGGCGGCGAGTCGGTCCAGGCCGGCCAGTCTATAATTTGACGGTCAGACATAACGATGATTGCGCGCCCATGAACGAGCTGGAATACGTGCCGGTTCCGGCATTCGAAGACAACTATATCTGGCTCGTCTCGGACGGCCGCGATGCGATCGCCGTCGACCCGGGTGAAGCCGCCCCCGTACGCCGGGTTCTTGCCGAACGAGGCTGGCGGTTGACCGCTATTTTACTCACGCACCACCATGCCGACCACGTCGGCGGTGTCGAGGCGCTGCGCAATAGCCAACCGGACGATGCGCCGCTGCCCGTTTACGGCCCCGCGGCCGAAGCGATCGGCGTGGTCACGCGGCCCCTTGCAGGCGGCGATCGCGTGACGCTCGACGCGCCGGCCATCGCGTTCGACGTGCTCGACGTGCCGGGCCATACGCGCGGTCACATCGCGTATTTTCAAGCGGCCGGCGAAGGCGCGGCAAGTCGACGCGCGGCCGGGCAGGGCAACGCGGTGCCGCACGTATTCTGCGGCGACACGCTGTTCTCGTGCGGCTGCGGCCGCCTGTTCGAAGGCACGCCCGCGCAGATGCTCGCGTCGCTCGACGCGCTCGCGGCGCTGCCCGGCGACACCCGCGTGCATTGCGCACACGAATACACGCTGTCGAACATCCGCTTCGCGCTCGCGTGCGAGCCCGGCAATGCGGCACTGGCCGCGTGGCGCGACGACGCGCAGGCGCTGCGTGCGCGCGGCGTGCCGACGCTGCCGACCACGATCGCGCACGAGCGTGCCGTCAACCCGTTCATGCGGGCCGACAGCGCGGCGATCCACGCGACGCTCGAGGCCGAGCTGCACGAAACGGTGACGGATCGTCTGACGGCATTCACGCTGATGCGCGAATGGAAAAACCGGTTCCGATGACGTTTTCCGGAGGACTCCAAAGCTCAAGCGGTATCTGTAAAAATTGCTCCAAATGTAGGATTTCGCTGAGTTTTCGGTGTTTTTATTGACGTGAAGCACGCACTTCCGTAGTATCGCCTGCAATTTCCAGCCGTCGGAAGCCGAGATTTTCATGCGACTTATATTGAGTGCGATGGTGGTACTGCTACTCGCCGCGTGTGCGAGCCAGCCCCCTGTCGCCAACAACGCCGCCGATTCGCAGGCGACGTCCAACTACCTCCGTAAATCAGCCACCGCCAAAGAAACTGTCGACGTCGACAAGCAATCCGTCGGCGACCTGACCACTGCAGACTCCGATCTCTGGGCGCGCATCCGCCGCGGCTTCCAGATGCCCGACCTGCAGAGCGATCTCGTCGACATGCAGACGACCTGGTATACGCAGCGTCCCGATTACGTGCAGCGCATGACCGAGCGCTCGCAGAAGTACCTGTATCACATCGTCGAGGAGCTCGAGGCGCGTCACATGCCGACCGAGCTCGCGCTGCTGCCGTTCATCGAGTCCGCGTACAACCCGCAGGCGCTGTCGGTCGCGAAGGCGGCCGGCATGTGGCAGTTCATGCCCGGCACCGGCCGCACGTACAACCTGAAGCGCAACATGTGGCAGGACGAGCGCCGCGACGTGCTCGCGTCGACGAGCGCCGCGCTCGACTACCTGTCCCGCCTGCACGACATGTTCGGCGACTGGTATCTGGCGCTGGCCGCATACAACTGGGGCGAAGGCAACGTGCAGCGCGCGATCGCGCGCAACCAGGCGGCCGGCCTGCCGACCGACTACCAGAACCTGCGGATGCCCAACGAGACGCGCAACTACGTGCCGAAGCTGCAGGCGGTGAAGAACATCATCGCGAGCCCGCAGCAGTACGGCCTCGCGCTGCCGGATATTCCGAACCACCCGTATTTCGTGACGGTCACGACGTCGCGCGACATCGACGTGGCGGTGGCCGCGAAGCTCGCGAACCTGCCGCTCGACGAGTTCCGCTCGCTGAACCCGTCGTTCTCGAAGCCGGTGATCCTCGGCGCGACCGAGCCGCAGATCCTGCTGCCGTTCGACAACGCGTCCGCGTTCGAGAAGAACCTGAAAGCCTACAGCGGCCAGTTGTCGTCGTGGACCACCTACACGGTCAGCGAACGCGCGCGCCCGGCCGCGATCGCCGAGAAGATCGGCGTCGACGCCGATACGCTGATGTCGGTCAACAAGATTCCGGCCGGCATGCGCCTGAAGCCGGGTTCGACCATCGTCGTGCCGCGCGGCGATGACGATGACGAGGACATCAGCGCCGACGTCGCCGAAAACGGCGCGCTCGCGATGGAGCCGGACGTCCCCGACACGCGCAAGATGCTGATCCGCGTGCGCCGCAAGCAGTCGATGGCGGCGATCGCCGGCCGCTACGGCGTGTCGGTCGGCCAGTTGAAGGCGTGGAACCGTACGCACCGCGATCTCGCGATGCCGGGCCAGGCGCTCGTGCTGCACGTGCCGGTCGGCCGCGCGGTGCCGGCGGAACCCGGTCCGGAGCGGATCGCGACGTCGACGGGCGGTGCGCGCATCGAGCGCGCGAGCCTGGCGGTGGGCGGCAAGTCGCACGGCGGCAAGCGCGGCGGCGCCGCCAAGTCGTCGGCGAAGCCGGCGAAGGCCGCGCCCGCGAAAGCCGCGCCGGCCAAGGCCGCCGCGCACAAGGGCAAGAAGAAGTAAGCGAAGTGAGCGCGGCTGCCGCGCGACGTAACGGCCGGTGAGGCCCGCACGATTGCGCTATCATCCGACGAATTCGACGAAACGCCGTCACCGAGGTGACGGCGTTTTCGTTTGTGCGCGGCGCGGCGGCGCTGCGTCGCGCGTCTTCATATGACAAGGGGAAGCGATGTCGTCGGTGCAGGTGAGGGTGCTCGCGCTGTTCTCGGTCGGGTATTTCATGTCGTATGTGTTTCGCGGCGTCAATCTGGGCTTCGCGCCGTTCGTCACGCACGAGCTCGGCCTGTCGGCCGCCGATCTCGGCCTGCTCACCAGTCTCTATTTCCTCGGCTTCGCGGGCGCGCAGATCCCGGCCGGCGTGATGCTCGACCACTACGGCCCGCGTCGCGTCACGGCCGGCATGCTGCTGTTCGCGGCCGCCGGCGCGGCCGTGTTCGGCACGGCGCACGGCATCGGCGCGATGATGGTCGGCCGCCTGCTGATCGGCGTCGGCGTATCGGTGTGTCTCGGCGCGGCGTTCAAGGCGCTCGCGCAGCATTTCCCGGTCGGCCGGCTGCCGCTCGTCAACGGCCTCGTGATGGCCGTGGGCGGCCTCGGCGGCGTGATGGTCGGCTCGCCGCTGACCTGGCTGCTCGGCTGGGCGAGCTGGCGTGCGATCTGTTTCGGCCTCGCGGTGCTGACGGTGGCCGTCGCGGCGTCGATCGGCATCGGCGCGCCCGACGCGCAGCAGGCGCGCCATCAGCGCGGGCTCGTCGGCCAGTTCAAGGGCACGTGGCATATCCTGGGCAGCGGCGCGTTCTGGAAGATTGCGTCGTTCTCCGTCGTCACGCAGGGCGTGTTCTACGCGATGCAGTCGCTGTGGGTCGGGCCGTATCTGCGCGACGTCGGCGGATTCGACGCGCCGCATGCCGCGCGCCTCGTGTCGGTGCTCGGCTTCGCGATGATGGCCGGCTGCGTCGGCTTCGGTGCGGCGGCGCGCGTGCTCGAGCGGCGCGGCGTGTCGGTCTACGCCACCTGCGGCATCGGCATGGCGCTGTTCGTCGCGACGCAGCTCGCGATCGTCGCGCGCGTGCCGTTGCCGCCGGCCGTGCTGTGGGCCGCCTACGGGATGTTCGGCGGCGTGGGCATCCTGACCTACGCGGTGATGGCCGGCCACTTTCCCGCTCACCTGATCGGCCGCGCGAACACGACGCTCACGCTCGTGATCTTCCTGCTGATCTTTGCGTTCCAGATCGGCGTCGGCGCCGTGCTGTCGCACTGGCCGGCGGTCGACGGCCGTTATCCGGCCGCCGCGCACTTCACCGCGTGGGGCGTGCTGCTCGCGCTGCAGCTCGCGAGCGCGGTCTGGTACGTGTGGCCCGCGCGCGGCGCTGGCCAAGCGCACTGATCCGGCGGTACGCTCACGGGTGGGGCGGCCGCGGAAACGGGGCCGCAGCACGTCGCGCCGCGCCGCCGAGCGCGGCGCGCCCATGATCGGACGGCCATATCAATTGAAGATAGGCCCATTTTCAGGCTATAATTTGAAAGTTTGTGCTGATCAACCTCGCACCCTAGCGCCTACCTCATTCATCCCGTTCATCCGCCGCACGCCGCCAGCCGGGCGATGCCGCGAAGCCTCGTGCGCCATGCGCCGGGTTCGCGTCTCGACAACGCAGGCCGCGTCCAGCAAGCGACCGCGCGCGCCCACGCAGCGCGGCGCTCGCGCGGCAGGGTAAACAGGTCGGCAGCAGGGTGTTCCCCAAGGAGCCTCCCGTGTTGCCGTCTTTTTCTCCCGCCTTGCTTGCACTCGCCGACGGCACGGTCTTTCGTGGTTATTCGATCGGGGCCGAAGGCCATACGATCGGCGAAGTCGTGTTCAATACCGCGATCACCGGCTATCAGGAAATCCTGACTGATCCGAGCTACTCGCGCCAGATCGTCACGCTCACGTATCCGCATATCGGCAACGTCGGCGTCAACGCCGAAGACGTCGAAGCCACGAAAGTCCATGCCGCCGGCCTGATCATCCGCGATCTGCCGACGCTCGCATCGAACTTCCGCATGGACCGCACGCTCGGCGACTACCTGCGCGACGAAGGCGTCGTCGCGATCGCCGGCATCGACACCCGCAAGCTGACCCGCATCCTGCGCGACAAGGGCGCGCAGAACGGCTGCATCCTGACGGGTTCCGACGACGAAGCGAAGGCGATCGAGCTGGCGCGCTCGTTCCCGGGCCTCGCCGGCATGGATCTCGCGAAGGTCGTGTCGACCACCAAGCCGTTCGAGTGGAAGCAGACGGAATGGCGCCTCGAAGGCGGCTACGGCATGCAGGAAGCGCCGAAGTACCGCGTCGTCGCGTACGACTTCGGCGTCAAGTACAACATCCTGCGCATGCTCGCCGAGCGCGGCTGCCACGTGACGGTGCTGCCGGCCCAGGCCAGTGCGGAAGACGCGCTCGCGCTCAATCCGGACGGCATCTTCCTGTCGAACGGCCCCGGCGATCCGGAGCCGTGCGATTACGCGATCGCGGCCACGAAGGCCTTCATCGAGCGCGGCGTGCCGACCTTCGGCATCTGCCTCGGCCACCAGATCATGGGCCTCGCGGTCGGCGCGAAGACGCTCAAGATGAAGACGGGCCACCACGGCGCGAACCATCCGGTGAAGGATCTCGGCGACGGCCGCGTCGTGATCACGTCGCAGAACCACGGTTTCGCGGTCGACGCCGATTCGCTGCCGGCCAACGCGCGCGTGACGCACGTGTCGCTGTTCGACGGCACGCTGCAGGGCTTCGAGCTGACCGACAAGCCGGCATTCTGCTTCCAGGGTCACCCGGAAGCGTCGCCCGGCCCGCACGACATCGGCTACCTGTTCGACCGTTTCACCGCGCTGATGGACGCGGCGAAGCAGCGCACCGCTTAACGTCATCGACGCAACCGAAGGACGGGAGATTCACATCATGTTCGGCCACGCACTCGGCATCACGGATATCTGGACCTACGTGTTCGGCGTGATCTTCATCATCCTGCTGCCGGGGCCGAACTCGATGTACGTGCTGTCGCTCGCCGCGCAGCGCGGCGTGAAGGCCGGCTATCGCGCGGCCTGCGGCGTGTTCGTCGGCGATACCGTGCTGATGGTGTTGTCGGCCGCGGGCGTCGCGTCGCTGCTGAAGGCGAACCCGCTGCTGTTCTCCGTCGTCAAGTACGGCGGCGCCGCGTACCTGCTGTACATCGGCGCCGGGATGCTGCGCAGCGCGTGGAGCAAGCTGCGCGCGCGCGGCGATGCGCCGGTCGAGGCCCGGCAGGCCGTCGACGGCGAGCGGTCTTTCGACAAACCGTTCCGGAAAGCGCTGATCGTGAGCCTGCTGAATCCGAAGGCGATCCTGTTCTTCATCTCGTTCTTCATCCAGTTCGTCGACCCGGCATTCCCGCATCCCGCGCTGTCGTTCGTCGTGCTCGGGGCGATCGCGCAATGCGCGAGCTTCCTGTACCTGAGCACGCTGATCTTCGCGGGCGCGCGGCTCGCCGAGCACTTCCGCCGCCGCCGCAAGCTCGCGGCAGGCGCGGCGAGCAGCGTGGGCGGCCTGTTCATCGGTTTCTCGGTGAAGCTGGCGCTCGCGACCATGAGCTGAGCGCCGCCGGCCGACCCACGACAACGATTACTTATTGAATTCACAAGCCATGCCAAAACGCACAGACATCAAGAGCATCCTCATCATCGGCGCCGGCCCGATCATCATCGGCCAGGCGTGCGAGTTCGACTATTCGGGCGCGCAGGCTTGCAAGGCGTTGCGTGAGGAGGGCTACAAGGTCGTTCTCGTCAACAGCAACCCGGCGACGATCATGACCGACCCGAACACGGCCGACGTGACCTACATCGAGCCGATCACGTGGGAAGTCGTCGCGCGCATCATCGAGAAGGAGCGCCCGGACGCGATCCTGCCGACGATGGGCGGCCAGACCGCGCTGAACTGCGCGCTCGACCTGCACCACCACGGCGTGCTCGAGAAGTTCGGCGTCGAGCTGATCGGCGCGTCGCCGGAAGCGATCGACAAGGCGGAGGACCGCCAGAAGTTCAAGGAGGCGATGACCAAGATCGGTCTCGGCTCCGCGAAGTCGGGCATCGCGCATTCGATGGAAGAAGCGATCCAGGTGCACGCGCAGATCATGGCGGAGACGGGCGGCAGCGGCTACCCGGTCGTGATCCGCCCGTCGTTCACGCTCGGCGGCTCGGGCGGCGGCATCGCATACAACCGCGAAGAGTTCGAGGAGATCTGCAAGCGCGGTCTCGACCTGTCGCCCACGCGCGAACTGCTGATCGAAGAATCGCTGCTCGGCTGGAAGGAATACGAGATGGAAGTCGTGCGCGACCGCGCCGACAACTGCATCATCGTCTGCTCGATCGAGAACCTCGACCCGATGGGCGTGCACACCGGCGACTCGATCACGGTGGCTCCCGCGCAAACGCTCACCGACAAGGAATACCAGATCCTGCGTAACGCATCGCTCGCGGTGCTGCGCGAGATCGGCGTCGATACGGGCGGCTCGAACGTGCAGTTCTCGATCAACCCGAAGGACGGCCGCATGGTCGTCATCGAAATGAACCCGCGCGTGTCGCGTTCGTCGGCGCTCGCGTCGAAGGCCACCGGCTTCCCGATCGCGAAGGTCGCCGCGAAGCTGGCGGTCGGCTACACGCTCGACGAGCTGAAGAACGAAATCACCGGCGGCCAGACGCCGGCGTCGTTCGAGCCGACGATCGACTACGTCGTCACGAAGATCCCGCGTTTCGCGTTCGAGAAGTTCCGCGAAGCCGATTCGCGCCTGACCACGCAGATGAAGTCGGTCGGCGAGGTGATGGCGATCGGCCGCACGTTCCAGGAATCGTTCCAGAAGGCGCTGCGCGGCCTCGAGGTCGGCGTCGACGGTCTCGACGAGAAGTCGACCAACCGCGACGAGATCGCGATCGAGATCCACGAGCCGGGCCCGGACCGCATCTGGTACGTCGGCGATGCGTTCCGCATCGGCATGACGGCCGAGGAAATCTTCGCGGAAACCGCGATCGACCCGTGGTTCCTCGAGCAGATCGAGCAGATCATCCTGAAGGAAAAGGCGCTCGTGGGCCGCACGCTCGCGTCGCTGACGTTCGACGAGCTGCGCTACCTGAAGCAGAGCGGCTTCTCCGACCGCCGCCTCGCGAAGCTGCTCGGCGCGACGCCGGAAGACGTCCGCCGCCGCCGCGTCGAGCTGAACGTGCGCCCGGTCTACAAGCGCGTCGACACGTGCGCGGCCGAGTTCGCGACGAAAACGGCCTACATGTACTCGACCTACGAGGAAGAGTGCGAGGCGCAGCCGACCACCAACAAGAAGATCATGGTGCTGGGCGGCGGCCCGAACCGGATCGGCCAGGGCATCGAGTTCGACTACTGCTGCGTGCACGCGGCGCTCGCGATGCGCGAGGACGGCTATGAAACGATCATGGTCAACTGCAACCCGGAAACGGTGTCGACCGACTACGACACGTCCGACCGCCTGTACTTCGAGCCGCTGACGCTCGAGGACGTGCTCGAGATCGTCGACAAGGAAAAGCCGGTCGGCGTGATCGTCCAGTACGGCGGCCAGACGCCGCTGAAGCTCGCGCTCGACCTCGAGGCGCACGGCGTGCCGATCGTCGGCACGTCGCCGGACATGATCGACGCGGCCGAAGACCGCGAACGCTTCCAGAAGCTGCTGCAGGACCTCGGCCTGCGCCAGCCGCCGAACCGCACCGCGCGCGCCGAGGACGAAGCGCTCGCGCTGGCCGACGAAATCGGCTATCCGCTGGTCGTGCGTCCGTCGTACGTGCTCGGCGGCCGCGCGATGGAAATCGTCCACGAGCCGCGCGACCTCGAGCGCTACATGCGCGAGGCCGTGAAGGTGTCGAACGATTCGCCGGTGCTGCTCGATCGCTTCCTGAACGACGCGATCGAATGCGACGTCGACTGCATCTGCGACGGCGAAGCCGTGTTCATCGGCGGCGTGATGGAGCACATCGAGCAGGCGGGCGTCCACTCGGGCGACTCGGCATGCTCGCTGCCGCCGTACTCGCTGTCGAAGGAAACCGTGGCCGAGCTGAAGCGGCAGACGGGCGCGATGGCGAAGGCGCTGAACGTGGTCGGCCTGATGAACGTGCAGTTCGCGATCCAGCAGGTGCCGCAGGCGGACGGCTCGAAGCAGGACATCATCTACGTGCTGGAAGTGAACCCGCGCGCGTCGCGCACGGTGCCGTACGTGTCGAAGGCGACCAGCCTGCCGCTCGCGAAGATCGCGGCGCGCGCGATGGTCGGCCAGAAGCTCGCGCAGCAGGGCGTGACGAAGGAAGTCGAGCCGCCGTACTTCAGCGTGAAGGAAGCGGTGTTCCCGTTCGTGAAGTTCCCGACCGTCGACCCGGTCCTCGGGCCTGAAATGCGTTCGACCGGCGAAGTGATGGGCGTCGGCCGCACGTTCGGCGAAGCGCTGTTCAAGTCGCAGCTCGCGGCCGGTTCGCGCCTGCCGGAGTCGGGCACGGTGCTGCTGACCGTGATGGACGCGGATAAACCGAAGGCCGTCGAAGTCGCGCGCATGCTGCACGACCTCGGCTACCCGATCGTCGCGACCAAGGGCACGGCTGCCGCGATCGAAGCGGCCGGCGTGCCGGTGAAGGTCGTGAACAAGGTGAAGGACGGGCGTCCGCACATCGTCGACATGATCAAGAACGGCGAGATCGCGCTCGTGTTCACGACGGTCGACGAGACGCGCCAGGCGATCGCCGATTCGCGTTCGATCCGCATGAGCGCGCAGGCGCACAAGGTCACGTACTACACGACGATGTCGGGCGCGCGCGCGGCCGTCGAGGGCTTGCGCTACCTGAAGGATCTGGAAGTCTATGATTTACAAGGTCTTCACGCTCGCCTAAACTAAGCGTTCAGTTACCTGTCGAAGCAACACGTGCCGCGATTAGGCGGTGTTTCCAGTGCATCGGAAGCGCGCTTAATCGCGGTGATTTTTTTTATAGCCGTTTTTAGCGATTGAGCCGTTTATGAGCACCATTCCGTTGACAAAGCGTGGCGCAGAGCAACTGCGCGATGAATTGCAGCGCCTCAAGTCCGTCGAGCGGCCGGCCGTGATCAACGCGATCGCGGAGGCCCGCGCACAGGGCGATCTGTCCGAAAACGCCGAATACGACGCAGCGAAGGAAAAGCAGGGCTTTATCGAGGGCCGCATCGCGGAACTCGAATCCAAGCTGTCCGCCGCGCAAATCATCGATCCGACGGTGCTCGACGCCGATGGCCGCGTGGTGTTCGCCGCGACGGTCGAACTCGAGGATCTCGAGTCGGGCGACACGGTCAAGTACCAGATCGTCGGCGACGACGAAGCCGATATCGATCACGGCCTGATCTCGGTCAGCTCGCCGATCGCGCGCGCGCTGATCGGCAAGTCCGAAGGCGACGTCGCGGCCGTGCAGGCGCCAAGCGGCGTGCGCGAGTACGAAATCATCTCGGTCAGCTACATCTGAAGCGGGGCGACGTGATGCCGCATCGCGTGTTCCGTCTGCTGTCGGCCGTATGGGTCGGCAGCCTGCTGACGATCGGGTATGCGGTCGCGCCCGTCCTGTTCAAGACGCTGGAGCGGATGACGGCCGGTTCGGTCGCCGCCCAGTTGTTCCGCATCGAGGCGATCGTCGGCGTCGTGTGCGGCGTGCTGCTGCTCGCATTGTCGAACCAGCAGGTGCGGCGCGGCAGCAACGAGTATCGCCGCGTGCGCTGGATCGTCGCCGCGATGGTCGTGTGCGTGCTGGTCGGGTATTTTGCGCTGCAGCCGTTCATGAACGCGCTGCGGGTGGCGGCGATGGACGCGGGCACCGATATCGCGAATTCGCCGTATGCGAGCCGCTTCGGGATGCTGCACGGCGTCTCGAGCGTGTTCTATCTCGTCGAGAGCGTGCTGGGGCTGATGCTGGTCTGGCGCCTGCCGGCGCGCGACGCCTGAGCGCTCGTCGTTGCGCGTTGCGCAACGACGGGGCAGGGCGGCACGGGCGTCCGTGCCGCGCAAGCGGTTTACTTGTCCTGGAACGGCCGCTTGGTGCTGGCCTGGCGCTTTTTCGCGCGCTTCACGGTGCCGCCCGCCGTCACGCGCTCGTTGCCGCGCACCGTGACCTTCACCGGCCGCGGGCGGCGCACGGGGCTCGCGTTCGGCGACACCTTGACGACCTTGACGGTGCGCGGCGCGCGGCCTTTCCTGTCGTCGGCGGCTTCCGCCGCGCTCGGCAGCGCGCCGGCACGGCGGCCGCGGGCCGGGGCCGCCGCGGCTTCCGGCCTCCAGATCACCAGCAGCTTGCCGATATGCTGAATCGGGGCCGCGTTCAGACGGTCGCAGATCTCGTCGTAGATCGCGATGCGTTCGTCGCGCTCGTCGCCGAACACGCGGATCTTGATCAACTGGTGCGCGTCGAGGTGCACCTTGATTTCCTTCAGCACGGCGTCGGTCAGCCCTTCGGCGCCGATCAGCACGACGGGCTTGAGCGCATGGGCCTGGGAGCGCAGCGCGGAGCGCTCGGCGGGAGAAAGCGAAAGGGCGGGCATGGAAATGTCGAAATCTAAATAAGGGCGCGCCGACTGAAAAGCGATCGCGGGGCGATACCGCGTCAGCCGTGCGCCGAAACCACGTAAAATCGCGGCTTGGGCCTGAAAAGGGGCCGCAGCCGCGCGAAGAAGACGCGTATTATCCGCTAAAAGCGCGGCTTCACGAAGCAATGGGCAGCAATCTCTCTCTCGAATGGCAAAAAACCGCTTCAACCAGCACTGGCTGCACGACCACATCAACGACCCGTACGTCAAAATGGCGCAGCGGGAGGGCTATCGCGCGCGCGCCGCGTACAAGCTGAAGGAAATCGACGAACAGGACAAGCTGATCCGTCCGGGCCAGGTGATCGTCGACCTCGGCGCGACGCCGGGCAGCTGGAGCCAGTATGCGCGCAACAAGCTCGCGCAGGGCAAGAAGCGCGACGCGGAGCGCGAGGGCGGCATCGACGGCACGATCGTTGCGCTCGACATCCTGCCGATGGAGCCGATCGCCGACGTCCATTTCCTGCAGGGCGACTTCCGCGAGGACGACGTCCTCCACCGGCTCGAGGAGGTGCTCGAAGGCCGCGCGGTGGACCTTGTTATTTCCGACATGGCCCCCAACCTCTCAGGCGTGGCGTCGGCGGACGCGGCGCGTATCGAGCATCTCTGCGATCTGGCGCTCGAATTCGCGCAGAACCATCTGAAGCCGGACGGTGCACTGCTCGTGAAGTGTTTTCACGGCAGCGGCTACAGCCAGATCGTCGAGAAGTTCAAACAGCAGTTTAAGGTTGTCGCGCCGCGCAAGCCCAAGGCATCTCGCGACAAATCGTCCGAAACGTTCATTTTGGGTCGGCAGCTGAAGCATCCGCGCTGACGCGCAGGCGCTGCCGCAAACGGGCTCCGGCCCTTGCCGGACAAGCGAAGCGCTATCGCGCCGGTTGTCAATGCTTATGGCAGGGGTGGTCGGACTGGATTAGAATGACCGAGGGGCGCCGCAAGGAAAATGTAGGCGCTCGTCTACGAGTGAAGGAGTGGTGCTTTGAACAACAATATGTTTTCGAAGGCAGCGGTGTGGCTGGTGATCGCACTGGTGCTGTTTACGGTGTTCAAGCAGTTCGACAAGCCCCGCGTCCAGGAAGGCGTGTCCTATTCGCAGTTCATGGACGACGCCAAGAACGGCAAGGTCAAGAACGTCATCGTTCAGGGGCGCAACCTCACCGTCACTCCGGCTGATGGCCAGAAATACCAGATCGTGTCGCCCGGCGACATCTGGATGGTCGGCGATCTGATGAAGTACGGCGTGCAGGTCAGCGGCAAGGCCGACGACGAGCCGAACGCGCTGATGTCCGCGCTGTACTACCTCGGGCCGACGATCCTGATCATCGTGTTCTGGTTCTACATGATGAGGCAGATGCAGGGAGGCGGCAAAGGCGGCGCGTTCTCGTTCGGGAAATCGCGTGCGCGGCTGATCGACGAGAACAACAACGCGGTGAACTTCTCCGACGTCGCGGGCTGCGACGAAGCGAAGGAAGAAGTGTCCGAGCTCGTCGACTTCCTGCGCGATCCGCAGAAATTCCAGAAACTGGGCGGCCGCATTCCGCGCGGCGTGCTGCTGGTCGGCCCGCCGGGTACCGGCAAGACGCTGCTCGCCCGCGCGATCGCGGGTGAAGCGAAGGTGCCGTTCTTCAGCATCTCGGGTTCGGACTTCGTCGAAATGTTCGTCGGTGTCGGCGCGGCTCGTGTGCGCGACATGTTCGAGCAGGCGAAGAAGCATGCGCCGTGCATCGTGTTCATCGACGAAATCGACGCGGTCGGCCGTCATCGCGGCGCCGGCATGGGCGGCGGCAACGACGAGCGCGAACAGACGCTGAACCAGATGCTCGTCGAGATGGACGGCTTCGAGGCGAACTCGGGCGTGATCGTGATCGCCGCCACCAACCGTTCCGACGTGCTCGACAAGGCGCTGCTGCGTCCGGGCCGTTTCGACCGCCAAGTCTATGTCGGGCTGCCCGACATTCGCGGCCGCGAGCAGATCATGCGCGTGCACCTGCGCAAGGTGCCGATCGCGAACGACGTCGACGCGGCGGTCATCGCGCGCGGCACGCCGGGCTTCTCGGGCGCCGATCTCGCGAACCTCGTGAACGAGGCTGCGCTGTTCGCCGCCCGTCGCGGCAAGCGCATCGTCGAGATGCAGGACTTCGAGGACGCGAAGGACAAGATCTTCATGGGTCCGGAGCGCAAGTCGGCCGTGATCCGCGAGGAAGCGAAGCGCGCCACCGCGTATCACGAGTCGGGCCACGCGGTGATCGCGAAGCTGCTGCCGAAGGCCGACCCGGTGCACAAGGTCACGATCATCCCGCGCGGTCGCGCGCTGGGCGTCACGTGGCAGTTGCCGGAGCATGACAACGAGACGTATTCGAAGGATTACCTGCTCGACCGCCTCGCGATCCTGTTCGGTGGCCGGGTGGCCGAAGAGCTGTTCATGAACCTCGTCAGCACCGGTGCATCGGACGACTTCAACAAGGCCACGCAGACGGCGCGCGCGATGGTCGCCCGATTCGGCATGACCGACGCGCTCGGGCCGATGGTGTACGTCGACGACGAGAACGATGCGTCGCCGTTCGGCCGCGGCTTCACGCGCACGATCTCGGAAGCGACGCAGCAGAAGGTCGATTCCGAAATCCGCCGCGTGCTCGACGAACAGTACAACCTCGCGCGCCGCCTGCTCGAAGAGAACCGCGACAAGGTCGAAGCGATGACGGCCGCACTGATGGAGTGGGAGACGATCGACGCCGATCAGATCAACGACATCATGGAAGGTCGTCCGCCGCGCTCGCCGAAGAGCTCGCCGGCTGTCGGCGGCGATTCGTCGGGCGGCGGCAGCGCCGCCGCCGAGGTCAAGCCGGGCACCGCGCCGGCGCCGGCGTCGCCGGCGGCATAATCTCCGCTTTAGCGCCGTATACGGGCTGGTGTGGCTTCACACCGGCCCGTTTTGCATTCATTCACGTCCGTTGCTCGTGTCCGATTCCGCTGTGTCCCCGTTCATTCCCGCGCCGCTCCGGTGCGGCCGGTTCGAACTGACGTTCGAACGCCCGCTCGTGATGGGCATCCTCAACGCCACGCCCGATTCGTTTTCCGACGGCGGCCGCTTCCTCGCGCGCGACGATGCGCTGCGCCAGGCCGAGCGGATGATTGCCGACGGCGCGGATCTGCTCGATATCGGCGGCGAATCGACGCGCCCCGGCGCGCCACCCGTGCCGCTCGACGAGGAGCTCGCGCGCGTGATTCCGCTCGTCGAGGCGCTGCGGCCGCTGAACGTGCCGCTGTCGATCGATACCTACAAGCCGGCCGTGATGCGTGCGGCGCTGGCCGCCGGCGCGGACCTGATCAACGACATCTGGGGGTTCCGCCAGCCGGGCGCGATCGACGCGGTGCGCGAGGGCAACAGCGGGCTGTGCGCGATGCACATGCTGGGCGAGCCGCAGACGATGCAGGCCGGCGAACCTGACTACGGCGACGTCGTGACCGACGTGCGCGATTTTCTCGCCGCGCGCGCCCAGGCGCTGCGCGACGCGGGGGTGGCGGCGGAGCGCATTTGCGTCGATCCCGGCTTCGGGTTCGGCAAGGCGGTCGTCGACGACAACTATGCGCTGCTGGCCGCGTTGCCGGACACGGCGCCCGCGCGCCCCGACGGGCGCGCCTATCCGATTCTCGCGGGCATGTCGCGCAAGTCGATGCTCGGTGCGGTGATCGGCGGCAAGCCGCCGGTGGAGCGCGTCGCGGCGAGCGTCGCGGCCGCGTTGTGCGCGGTCGAGCGCGGTGCCGCGATCGTGCGCGTGCACGACGTCGCGGCGACGGTCGATGCGCTCAAAGTCTGGAATGCCGTGCGCGTAGCCGCGCGGCAACGATAAGCAAGTCAGAAAAACGAAGGAGGAAGGACCCCATGGGACGTCGATATTTCGGCACGGACGGCATTCGCGGCACGGTGGGCGAAGCGCCCATCACGCCGGATTTCGTATTGCGTCTCGGCTATGCGGCCGGCAAGGTACTGGCCGGCTCGGCCGACGTCGCGGCGGGCTCGCGTCCGACGGTGCTGATCGGCAAGGACACACGCGTGTCGGGCTACATGCTCGAAGCCGCGCTCGAGGCCGGATTCTCGGCGGCCGGCGTTGACGTGATGCTGGCCGGCCCGATGCCGACGCCCGGCGTCGCGTACCTGACACGCGCGCTGCGCCTGTCGGCCGGTGTCGTGATCAGCGCGTCGCACAACCCGTATCACGACAACGGCATCAAGTTTTTCTCGGCGGACGGCAACAAGCTGCCCGACGACACCGAAGCTGCGATCGAAGCGTGGCTCGACAAGCCGCTCGAATGCGCGGCGTCCGACGGTCTCGGCAAGGCGCGCCGCCTCGACGACGCGGCCGGCCGCTACATCGAATTCTGCAAGAGCACGTTCCCGGCCGCGTTCGATCTGCGCGGGCTGAAGCTCGTGATCGATTGCGCGCACGGCGCCGCGTACCAGATCGCGCCGCACGTGTTCCACGAACTCGGCGCGGACGTCATTCCGATCGGCGTGGCGCCGAACGGCTTCAACATCAACGACGGCGTCGGCGCGACCGCGCCGGACGCGCTGGTGCGCGCGGTGCGGGCGAACCACGCCGATCTCGGCATCGCGCTCGACGGCGATGCCGACCGCCTGCAAGTGGTCGACGCGACCGGCCGGCTGTACAACGGCGACGAACTGCTCTACGTGCTCGTGAAGGATCGGATCGCGACCGACGGCAAGGTCGACGGCGCGGTCGGCACGCTGATGACGAATCTCGCCGTCGAAGTCGCGCTGCAGCGCGAGGGCGTGAAGTTCGTCCGCGCGGCGGTCGGCGACCGCTACGTGCTCGAGCAGTTGCGCGAGCACGGCTGGCAGCTCGGCGCGGAAGGGTCGGGCCACATCCTGTCGCTCGACCGGCATTCGACCGGCGACGGCATCGTGTCGGCGCTGCTCGTGCTGGCCGCGCTGAAGCGCAGCGGCCGCACGCTCGCACAGATGCTCGACGGCGTCACGCTGTTCCCGCAGAAGCTGATCAACGTGCGGATGAAGCCGGGCGCCGACTGGAAGGGCAGCGCGTCGATTCGCGCCGCGATCGATGCCGCCGAAGCCGCGCTTGCCGGTAGCGGACGCGTGCTGATCCGCGCATCGGGCACGGAGCCCGTGCTGCGCGTGATGGTCGAAGCGCAGCAGGCGGCCGATGCGGCGCGCCATGCGGAGGCGATTGCCGACGCGGTGCGGGCGGCGACGAGCTGATCCATGTCAGCGGCGCGCGGCGGTTCGACCGCCCGCGCGCCGGCTCCGACGAATTTGCATGCGGCGCCTTCGGGCGCCGTGATTTTGTCGGACGCAAAGGTTTGCCGTACTGATAGAGGTGACCTTCCGCCCACGCAGTCTTCCGCTCAAATCACGCATCCGACCCCGGAAGCCGACCTGCCGCCGCACCCGGCTTCCTGTCCGGCTGACGCTGCGCCACGACGTCCCCCACATCGGTGAAAACAGCGTCCCTCCCGCCCGCCGAGGCAGGCAATTCTTGCCGCCATCACCCCCGCTGCGCCGCCGGCGCGCCACCCCATACTCCCTTTCAACCAGTCATGTTACTGTCACGCCAGTTTCATCGATTGTCACATTACCGTCATGAGCAGCCCCTAACCTTCGCGGTGCCGTAGTCATCCGCTCACACACTGGAGGTCTCATGAAATTGATGCAAACCGCGATTGCCGGCCTGGCTGGCGCGCTTTTCGCCGTCGCCGCCCACGCTGCCGACATCACGGGCGCAGGTAGCACGTTCGCGATGCCGATCTATACGAAATGGGCTGCCGACTACCAGCAGTCCGGCGGTTCGAAGGTCAACTACCAGGGCATCGGTTCGTCGGGCGGCCTGAAGCAGATCGTCGCGAAGACGGTCGATTTTGCCGGTTCGGACGCGCCGCTGAAGGATGAAGAACTCGCGAAGGAAGGCCTGTTCCAGTTCCCGACGGTGGTCGGCGGCGTGGTGCCGGTCGTCAACGTGCCGGGCGTGAAGGCCGGCGAACTGACGCTGTCGGGCCCGGTGCTCGGCGACATCTACCTCGGCAAGATCAAGAAGTGGAACGACCCGGCGATCGCCGCGCTGAACCCGAAGGTCAAGCTGCCGGATACGGACATCGCCGTGGTCCGCCGCGCCGACGGTTCGGGCACGAGCTTCATCTGGACGAACTACCTGTCGAAGGTCAACGACGAGTGGAAGTCGAAGATCGGCGAAGGCACGACGGTCAACTGGCCGACGGGCACGGGCGGCAAGGGCAACGACGGCGTCGCGGCCTTCGTGCAGCGCCTGCCGGGCGCGATCGGCTACGTCGAATGGGCGTACGCGAAGAAGAACAACATGGTCTACACGGCCCTGAAGAATTCGACGGGCACGGTGGTCGAGCCGAAGACGGAAACGTTCAAGGCCGCGGCGGCAGGCGCGAACTGGTCGAAGTCGTTCTACCAGATCCTGACGAACCAGCCGGGCAAGGAAGCCTGGCCGGTCGTCGGCGCGACGTTCGTGCTGCTGCACGCGAAGCAGGACAAGCCGGAGCAGGGCGCGGAAACGCTGAAGTTCTTCAGCTGGGCGTTCAAGAACGGCGAGAAGGCTGCCGACAGCCTCGACTACATCTCGCTGCCGGCGACGGTCGAGACGGAAATCCGCAAGCAATGGAAGACGAAGGTGACGGACGCCTCGGGCAAGCCGGTCGCCGCCGAGTAAGCGATCCAGCGGTTCGCTGCCCGGCTGCGCCGGTCGGGCAGTGTGTGCGGTAAGGCCGGGCGTTACGGCGCCCGGCGATCCAAAGCAGGCACCCATGTCTGATATTTCATACACGTCCTCACGATCGCCCGACACCGCGCAGCAGCGCGCGCCGAGCCGTCTCGGGGATGTCCTGTTCGGCGGCCTTGCGCGGCTCGCCGCGATCGTGACCCTGCTGCTGCTCGGCGGGATCATCGTTTCCCTGATCATTGCGTCGATGCCGACCATCCAGAAGTTCGGTCTCGGCTTCCTGTGGCAATCCGAGTGGGATCCCAACTCGGACATTTACGGCGCACTCGTGCCGATCTACGGCACGCTCGTGACGTCGCTGATCGCACTCGTCATCGCGGTGCCCGTCAGCTTCGGCATCGCGCTGTTCCTCACCGAGCTGGCGCCCGTGTGGCTGCGCCGTCCGCTCGGCATCGCGATCGAGCTGCTCGCCGCGATCCCGTCGATCGTGTACGGCATGTGGGGCCTGCTCGTGTTCGCGCCGATCTTCGCCGAATACTTCCAGAAGCCGATCGGCCGCCTGCTCAAGGACGTGTGGGTGCTCGGCCCGCTGACGTCCGGCGCGCCGATCGGCATCGGCATCCTCGCGGCCGGCGTGATTCTCGCGATCATGATCATCCCGTACATCGCGTCGGTGATGCGCGACGTGTTCGAGGTCACGCCGGTGCTGCTGAAGGAATCGGCATACGGAATCGGCTGCACGACCTGGGAAGTGATGTGGAAGGTCGTGCTGCCCTATACGAAGACCGGCGTGATCGGCGGCGTGATGCTCGGCCTCGGCCGCGCGCTCGGCGAAACGATGGCCGTGACCTTCGTGATCGGCAACACGAACCTGCTCGACAGCGTGTCGCTGTTCGCGCCGGGCAACAGCATCACGTCGGCGCTCGCGAACGAATTCGCGGAAGCGCAGCCGGGCCTGCATACGTCCGCGCTGATGGAACTCGGGCTGATCCTGTTCGTGATCACGTTCATCGTGCTATCCATCTCCAAACTGCTGCTGCTTCGTCTCGAGAAGGGAGAGGGCAAGAAATGAGCGAGCCCATCATGAATTTCCCGGGGCCGGACGGCGCCGTGCTCGACGCGATGCGCAACCGCCTGCAGCGCAAGCGCAAGGCCATCAACGCGATCGCGCTCACCGCATCGCTCGCCGCGATGGCATTCGGCCTGCTGTGGCTCGTGTGGATTCTCTACACCACGGTGCACCTCGGCGTCGGCGGCCTGTCGCTGCAACTGTTCACCGAATCGACGCCGGCGCCGAACACGGAAGGCGGCGGTCTCGCGAACGCGATCGTCGGCAGCCTGCTGCTGTGCGGCTTCGGCACGCTGGTCGGCACGCCGATCGGCATCCTCGCGGGCGTCTATCTCGCCGAATACGGGCAGAAGAACCTGCTGGCGAGCACGATCCGCTTCATCAACGACATCCTGCTGTCGGCGCCGTCGATCGTCATCGGCCTGTTCGTGTACGCGATCGTCGTCGCGAAGTCGGGGCGCTTCTCGGGCTGGGCCGGCGTGATCGCGCTCGCGCTGCTGCAGATTCCGATCGTGATCCGCACGACCGAGAACATGCTGAAGCTGGTGCCGAACGCGCTGCGCGAAGCGGCCGTCGCGCTCGGCACGCCGAAGTGGCGCATGGTGCTGAAGATCACGCTGCGCGCGTCGGTCGGCGGGATCGTGACGGGCGTGCTGCTCGCGGTCGCGCGGATTGCCGGCGAAACGGCGCCGCTGCTGTTCACCGCGCTGTCGAACCAGTTCTTCTCGGTCGACATGAGCCAGCCGATGGCGAACCTGCCCGTCACGATCTACAAGTTCGCGATGAGCCCGTTCGCGGAGTGGCAGTCGCTCGCGTGGGCGGGCGTGTTCTTGATTACGCTCGGGGTGCTCGGACTGAACGTCCTGGCGCGCTCGATCTTCTCGAAAAAGTAACGGCGGAGCAATCCGATGAATATGGCAGAAAGCCACCTGAATCCCGTCGAGCGCACCGCTGCGCCCGCCGGCACGCAAGACGCGGCGCACGGCCGTCCGCTCGCGCCGCTGAACGCGAAGATCGAGGTCAACAACCTCAACTTCTTCTACAGCAAGTTCCACGCGCTGAAGAACATCAACCTGCGCATTCCCGAAGGGAAGGTGACGGCGTTCATCGGCCCGTCGGGCTGCGGCAAGTCGACGCTCCTGCGCACGTTCAACAAGATGTTCGCGCTCTATCCGGAGCAGCGCGCCGAAGGCGAAATCCTGATGGACGGCGAGAACCTGCTGACGACGAAGCGCGACATCTCGCTGCTGCGCGCGCGGATCGGCATGGTGTTCCAGAAGCCGACGCCGTTCCCGATGTCGATCTACGACAACATCGCGTTCGGCGTGAAGATGTTCGAAAAGCTCACGCGTTCGGAAATGGACGACCGCGTCGAGTGGGCGCTCACGAAGGCCGCGCTGTGGAACGAAGTGAAGGACAAGCTCGGCCAGAGCGGCTACGGGCTGTCGGGCGGCCAGCAGCAGCGCTTGTGCATCGCGCGCGGCATCGCGATCCGGCCGGAAGTGCTGCTGCTCGACGAACCGTGCTCGGCGCTCGACCCGATCTCGACGGGCCGCATCGAGGAGCTGATCGCGGAGCTGAAGAGCGACTACACGGTCGTGATCGTCACGCACAACATGCAGCAGGCCGCGCGCTGCTCGGATTTCACGGCCTACATGTACCTGGGCGAGCTGATCGAGTTCGGCGAAACCGAAAAGATCTTCATCAAGCCGGTGCGCAAGGAAACGGAAGACTACATCACCGGCCGCTTCGGCTGATGACGGAGAACAACAGTCATGTCGGATAAACATCTGTCGAGCCAGTTCGACGCGGACCTGAATGCCGTGTCGTCGAAAGTGCTGGAAATGGGCGGACTCGTGGAGTCGCAGATCGTCGGCGCGATGCACGCGCTGAACGAATTCGATCGCGAGCGGGCCGAGAAGGTGATCGCGGCCGAGGAAACGCTGAACGCGATGGAAGTGGAGATCGACCAGGAATGCGGCAACATCATCGCGCGGAGACAGCCTGCCGCGCGTGACCTGCGTCTTTTGATGTCGATTTCGAAAACGATTACGAACCTCGAGCGCGCCGGCGACGAAGCGGAGAAGATCGCGAAACGCGTGCGCCGCCTGATCGACGAGCCGGCCGCGCGCACGGTCAACATCGCCGAGATCAAGGTGTCGGGCGAGATGGCCGTGACGATCCTGCGCCGCGCGCTCGACGCGTTCGCGCGCCTCGATACGGTGGCCGCCGCGCAGATCGTCAAGGACGACAAGGAGATCGATCAGGAATTCCGTGCATTCGTGCGCAAGCTCGTGTCGTACATGCAGGAAGATCCGCGCACGATCTCGGTCGGCCTCGAATACCTGTTCATCGCGAAGGCGATCGAACGGATCGGCGACCACGCGAAGAACATCGCCGAATTCATCATCTACATCGTGAAGGGCACCGACGTGCGGCACCAGCCGCGCGACACGCTCGATCGCGAAGCCAACAGTTAATCGACTCCGTACAGGAAGAACAGAGGTGCCGATGCCCAGCAACATTCTCGTCGTTGAAGATGAGCCCGCGATTTCCGAACTGATCTCGGTGAATCTCCAGCACGCCGGTCACTGCCCGATCCGCGCGTACAACGCCGAACAGGCGCAGAACCTGATCAGCGACGTGCTGCCCGATCTCGTGCTGCTCGACTGGATGCTGCCGGGCAAGTCCGGTATCGCGTTCGCGCGCGACCTGCGCAACAACGAACGGACCAAGCACATCCCGATCATCATGCTCACCGCCCGCGGCGACGAGCAGGACAAGGTGCTCGGCCTCGAAATCGGCGCGGACGACTACGTGACGAAGCCGTTCTCGCCGAAGGAGCTGATGGCGCGCATCAAGGCCGTGCTGCGCCGCCGCGCGCCGCAGCTGACCGAGGACGTCGTGTCGATCAACGGGCTGCGGCTCGATCCGGCCACGCATCGCGTCGCCGCGCACGGGGACGGCAGCGAGATCAAGCTCGATCTCGGCCCGACCGAGTTCCGCCTGCTGCATTTCTTCATGACGCATCCGGAGCGCGTGCACAGCCGCACGCAATTGCTCGATCAGGTGTGGGGCGACCACGTGTTCGTCGAGGAGCGCACCGTCGACGTCCACATCAAGCGATTGCGCGCGGCCTTGAAACCGGCCGGCTGCGATGCGATGATCGAAACCGTGCGCGGCAGCGGCTACCGCCTCGCCAAGCACGCGTAACGTACTCGGGCGTGCCGTGTGCCGCGGCATGCCGTTCATTCTTTCGGACGCTGAATCATGAACATCATCTGGGCGCGCTTTCTGGTGTCGCTCGTGCTGCTCGTGCTGATCGGCGTATTGGTCGGCGTGTTCGCCGGCCCGACCGCGGGCCTCGTGTTCGTGGTCGTGATGCTGGTCGCGCAGGGCTTTTTCAGCACCTTCCATACGCAGCGTCTGTGGCGGCTGCTCGATGCGCCGGTCTACGGCGAAGTGCCGAGCGCGCCGGGCATCTGGGGCGAGATCTACTACCGGCTGCACAAGCTCGCGAAGCAATGGCATGCGCAGGTTCGGCAGGTCGAACAGCAGCACTCGCGCTTCATCCAGGCGATCCAGGCGTCGCCGAACGGCGTCGCGATGCTCGACGACCACGACCAGATCGAGTGGTGCAACGCGATCGCCGAAGTCCATTTCGGCCTCGATGCGAAGCGCGACCTGCGCCAGCACATCACGAACCTCGTGCGTCATCCCGATTTCGTCCGCTACCTGAATGCGCAGCACTACGAGGACACGCTACTGATGCGCGGCATGGGCGACTCGCGGCAGAACGTGCTGGCCGTGCAGGTGTTCCCGTACGGCGAGAACCGCAAGCTGCTGCTCACGCAGGACATCACCGAGCTCGAGCGCACCGACGCGATGCGGCGCGACTTCGTCGCGAACGTGTCGCACGAGCTGAAGACGCCGCTTACCGTGCTGTCGGGCTTTCTGGAGACGATGCGCGAGCTGCCGCTGAACGAGGAGGATCGCGCGCGCTATCTCGACATGATGGAGCAGCAGGCGTCGCGGATGCGGCACATCGTGACCGACCTGCTGGTGCTCGCGAAGCTGGAAGGCGAGAGCAAGCCGCCGGTCGATCGCGCGATCGACATGCGTGCGGTGTTCGACCATCTGAAGGAAGACGCGCGGACGCTGTCGAACGGGCATCACGACATCACGTTCTCGATCGACGAGACGCTCGGGGTCACCGGTGCGCAGACGGAGCTGTTCAGCGCGTTCGCGAATCTCGTCACGAACGCGATCCGCTATACGCCGGACGGCGGCAAGATCGCCGTGTCGTGGCGGCGCGACGGCGCGCAGGGCGTGTTTTCCGTCACGGACAGCGGCTTCGGGATTCCGGCCGCCGATCTGCCGCGGCTCACCGAGCGCTTCTACCGGGTCGATCGCAGCCGTTCGCGCGACACGGGCGGCACGGGCCTCGGGCTCGCGATCGTCAAGCACGTGCTGCAGCGGCACGACGCGCATCTGTACGTGCAGAGCGAGGAAGGGCGCGGCAGTACGTTCACCGCGCGGTTCCCGGGCTCGCGCGTCATCGCGATACGGCCGGCCGCTTACGAAGCATGATCGCGTAGCGGCCCGGCGTTGAAAAAAGCAGCCCGCGGGCTGCTTTTTTCATTCCGACGCGACGCGCGACCCGCATCGCGCCGGCGGCTCACGAACAGAACTTCGCGAGCAATCCGAGCTGCGCGTTGCGGATCGTCTTGCCGGTGCGGCGGCGGCGATAGTGACCGTCGCTGTGCATCTGCCAGGCCGACTGGTTGTCGCCGAGGCATACCGACAGCCCTTCGGCGATCACGCGACGCTTCAGCCTGCGATCACGGATCGGGAACGCGACTTCGACGCGGCGGAACAGGTTGCGGTCCATCCAGTCGGCGCTCGACAGATAGACGTCCTCGGCGCCGCCCGCGTGGAAGTAGTAGATGCGGTGGTGCTCGAGGAAGCGGCCGACGATCGAGCGCACCGTGATGTTTTCCGACAGCCCCGGCACACCGGGCTTCAGCGCGCAGACGCCGCGCACGATCAGGTCGACCTTGACGCCGGCCTGCGACGCTTCGTACAGCGCGGCGATCACCGACGGCTCCAGCAGCGCGTTCATTTTCGCGACGATCCGCGCGCGCTTGCCGGCCTGCGCATTGTCGATCTCCGCGCGGATCGAATCGATGATGCGCGGATGCAGCGTAAACGGCGACTGCCACAGTTCGTGCAGCGTCAGTTCGCCGCCGATCCCGGTCAGTTGCTGGAATACGTGATGAACGTCCTCGCAGATCTTCTGGTCGGCCGTCATCAGCCCGAAGTCGGTGTACACGCGTGCGGTGCGCGGATGGTAGTTGCCGGTGCCGAGGTGCACGTAGCGGCGCAGCGATGCCTTTCCGCCCTCGACGACGCGCCGCACGATCAGCATCATCTTCGCATGGCACTTGTGACCGACCACGCCGTATACGACGTGCGCGCCGACCGCTTCGAGCTGCGATGCCCAGTTGATGTTGGTTTCCTCGTCGAAGCGCGCGAGCAGCTCGACGACGACGGTCACTTCCTTGCCGTTGCGCGCGGCTTCCATCAGCGCGTCCATCAGCGGCGAGTCGGTACCGGTGCGGTAGATCGTCTGCTTGATCGCGACGACGCTCGGGTCTCTCGCGGCCTGCTGCAGCAGTTCGAGCACGGGCTGGAAGCTCTCGTACGGGTGGTGCAGCAGGATGTCGCCGGCGTCGATCGCGTCGAACATCGTCGGCGCGTTCGCGATTGCCGCGGGGGTCGACGCGGTGAACGGCGTGAACTTCAGGTCGGGACGATCGACGAGGTCGGGAATCTGCATCAGGCGCACGAGATTCACGGATCCCGCCACGCGATAGCAGTCCTTGTCGCCGAGCTCGCTTTCGTCGAGCAGGCGCCGCACGATGTGCGCCGGCGTGTCGGCCGACACTTCGAGGCGCACCGCATTGCCGAGGTGGCGTGCGGGCAATTCGCCCTGCAACGCGACACGCAGGTTCGTGATTTCGTCTTCGTCGACGAACAGCTCGCTGTTGCGCGTGATGCGGAACTGATTGCAGCTCTTCACGACGAGTTGCGGGAAGAGTTCGCCGACGAAGCGCTGCATGAACGAGCTCAGCAGCACGAAGCCGTGCTCGAAACCCGACAGCGCATGCGGCATGCGCACGACGCGCGGCAGCGCGCGCGGCGCCTGGACGATGCCCATCACGGCCTGGCGGCCGAACGCGTCGCGGCCTTCGAGCTCGACGACGAAGTTCAGGCTCTTGTTCAGCACGCGCGGGAACGGGTGGGCCGGATCGAGGCCGATCGGCGTCAGCACGGGCAGCAGTTCGTCGAGGAAGTAGCGCCGCGCCCATTCGAGCTGCTCGTCGTTCCACGTGTCGCTCGCGTGGAAGTAGATGCCTTCCTGTTCGAGCGCCGGCAGCACGGTTTCGTGCAGCATCGTGTACTGTCGATGGACGAGCCGCTGGGCGCGCTCGACGACGAGATCGTAAGCGTGCTGCAACGACATGCCGTCGGGCGTCAGCGCGCCGGGGTTGTCGCGAATCTGCTCCTGCAGGCCGGCCATCCGGACTTCGAAGAATTCGTCGAGATTGCTGCTGGTGATGCAGATGAAACGCAGGCGCTCGAGCAACGGGACATGCGGGTCGGCCGCCTGGGCCAGCACGCGCTCGTTGAAACCGAGGATGCCGAGTTCACGATTGAGAAGCGGGTAACGGACGGACATCGGCAGGGTAGAGGGTAATTCAGGCGATGATTCGAACAGACGCTCGGAAACTCTCACGGTACGATGACGTGCTGATGACAATAATGCCTTTATATCCGGAAATTCTACGCCGTAACCCTTTCGTCGCATAAATGTTTCGGCTATATGGAATCGAGCGGCGTGCATGCCCGTCAAGCGTGGCAACGGCAAGCGTTCCACGCTTAAAATGTCGCCTTTGATTGATCGCCCTCGGTTGCCGGAACGGCTGCCGCGGAAGAACGCGCACGGAGCCCCTTCTGATGGTTACAACTCCCCACTTGCTGGCTGCCGTGGATCTCGGCTCGAACAGCTTCCGGCTGATCGTCGGGCGCGTCGAGGAAACGCCGGCCGGCAGCCAGATCTACCCCGTCGATGCGCTGCGCGAGCCGGTTCGGCTGGCCGCGGGGCTGTCGAGCGACAAGATGCTCGACCGCGCGTCGCAGGAGCGGGGCTGGGAGGCGCTCAAGCGGTTCGGCGAGCGCCTGCGCGATTTCCATCCCGACCATGTGCGCGCGGTGGCGACCAACACGCTGCGCGTCGCGAAGAACGCCGCCGAATTTCTCGGCGAGGCCGAGGCGGCGCTCGGTTTCCCGATCGAAGTGATCGCGGGCCGCGAAGAAGCGCGCCTCATCTATGCGGGCGCCGCGCACTCGGTGCCGGCGAGCGCCGGCAAGCGGCTCGTCGTCGATATCGGCGGCGGCTCGACCGAATTCATCATCGGCTCGCACTACACGCCGATCGTGATGGAAAGCCTCTATATCGGCTGCGTGAGCCATAGCCGCACGTTCTTCCCGGCCGGCAACGTCGACGAATACACGATGCGGCAGGCCGAACTCGCGGCCAAGCGCGAGATCCAGATCATTTCGAGCGAGTACAAGAAGGCCGGCTGGGACCAGGCGATCGGCTCGTCCGGCACCGCGCGGGCGCTCGCGGAGCTCGTCGAGGCGAACGGCTTCAACGATCCGGGCATCACGCACGGCATTTCGCGCGGCGGCCTCGAGCGGCTCAAGCGTGCGCTGATCAAGGCGGAGAACGTCAACCGGCTGAAGCTGATCGCGCTGAAGCCCGACCGCGTGCCGGTGCTCGCGGGCGGCCTCGCGATCATGCTGGCGGTGTTCGAGGAGCTGGGTGTCGACTACGTCGATACGACCGACGGCGCGTTGCGCCTCGGCGTGCTGTACGACCTGCTGGGCCGGACGCAGCACGAGGACATGCGGGCGGTGACCGTCGAGGGTTTCACGCGCCGCTACGGCGTCGATCGCGCGCAGGCCGAGCGGATCGGTGCGCTCGCCGTGCGTTTCTACGACGAGCTCGAGGAAGGTGACGAGGAAGCGCGCGAGGAAGGGCGGATGTTCCTCGGCTGGGCGGCCGCGTTGCACGAAATCGGCCTGTCGATCTCGCACAGCGCGTATCACAAGCATTCGGCGTATATCGCGAGCAATGCGGACATGCCGGGTTTTTCGCGTACCGACCAGGCGCGGCTCGCGGCGCTCGTGCTCGGCCATGCGGGCAAGCTCGGCAAGCTGTCGCAGGCACGCGAGGTCGAGTGGCCGCTGCTGTTCTGTCTGCGGCTCGCGGCGCTGCTGTGTCGGCGCCGGACCGATGCGGGGCTGCCCGACATCTCGGTTTCGCAGATGAAGAAGGGCGGGTACGAGGTGCGTTTGCCGAACGCATGGGTCGAGCAGAACCCGTTGACCGACTATAGCCTCAGCCAGGAGGCGGCGGAGTGGGAGAAGGTCGGTATTCCGTATCGGGTCGTGTATACCGGCGCGTGAGGGGGCGATAGCGGGCCTCGGAAGGCGCTCGAGGCCCGGTGGTCGTGGGTGATCCGCGGCGGCGCTCGTCGGGCGGGCGGGCGGGGTCGTGCTGCCGATTTGCTCAATCCGACGAGCAGACGATCGCGGTCAGGAACGGGAACGCCTGCTTGACGGTTGCGTCGCTGCCGGCCTTGCGTACGGCTTCCTCCACCGAACCCTTCGTGCCGCGTACGACGACGCCGTAGGCCCAGTCGCCGATCGGCGTGCCGTCGCCCGGACGGAAGATCGGGTCGTTCGCCTGGTAGCCGAGCACGACATAGACGCCGAAGCCGTACGCCGTCAGCGGGTGCTTCGTGCGGAAAGCATTGACCGAATTCGACTCCACGTGCATCGGCTCCGACTGGATGTCGCCGGCGGCGAGCAGCGGCGCGACGAACTTGTGCCCGGTCGAATGGCAGTCGAGCGCGTCGTCGAGCGCTTTCGCCGACGCAGTGCCGGCGGTGGTCGCAAGCACGAGCAGCGACGCACACAGGGCGGTTTCGAGAATGTTGTTTTTCATGCGCGGTTGCGGGTTGTTCACACGTATTATCGCGTGTTCCAGCAAGTTCCGTGCGCGGGCTTGGGTCGGGAGGCGCGGGCGCGTCGATGCGGCGGGTGGTCCGTGCCGGGCCCTACTGCTGCGGACACGGAAAACGGGTGTGCGATTCGAGGGCCGGCAAAAAAGCGCCCCGTCAACGTAAATGGGGCTACAGCCGGAACCCCTTGATTCCTTGGTCGGAGCGAAAGGGTTCGAACCTGTGGCTCTCTGATTCCGAGTCGAACGATGAGCGATAGCGAGAAAAAGCAGCGGGCGGGCAAGGACGCTAGTTGTCGCCCCGCCAGTGCAGCCACGGGCCGTTTATCGGTAGCGGCGAGCGGCGACCGAGTCGCATTGCGGGTCAAGCGCCACGGCATCGATCGGTGTCCGGTGCGCGTGTCCCAAGATAATCGGACGCGCCCATATTCGCGCCTTCGCGTACAGGGCGTGGCGTGCCGCGACGGATACGATTGGCATATTCCGCGATGAGCAATTACTGAATTCCCCGCCCTACGTTATTGCTGATGCTCAAGCGCGACTCAGAGAATTTCTCACTAACGATTTACTGTCGCCGATTGCGTCTAAACGCGAGCCCCCGCATCTCGAGCATCTGTCCGGTGCGGCCGCCGGAATCATGATTGCACGGACACTCGACTACATCGCGATTTGGAAATGTATATGAAAGGAAATTGTGTTGAATGAGTAATAAATGGCGGCGCTACGCGCATTAAGCCCGGCCTCTCGCAGACGAGTGTATGAATTTTTGTCAGATCATATTGTTGTTTTCACGGTCAAGATACATTCTCAAGGCCTGTCGGTATCGCTAAAATTGCGGCGACATAACGGGAAGCCGTTCCTGTGAGAGCGCAGGCCATTGGGGCTTGCAAAAAACAACAAGATGGATAACGCATGAACATGACCGAAGTGGCTCAGGCAATTCGTGGCGGCCTGATCCAGCAAGATCGCCTGCTCAAGACGAGCATCCCATCGCTGCCGGAGAATGCGCTTGTCCCGCGTCGGGCGGTGACTTACTCCGAGCTTGGCCGTGACTTCGGTGTCACGCTCGACATGGTATCCACAGCAGGTGATATTGAGCTCAAAACGCTGATTGCTCAGCCGATGACCCTTTGGTTGCAGCAAGCGAACAAGTCTTATTTACCGATCAACGGATACATTCATACAGCTCGCAGACTCGGTACTGACGGAAGCCTTTCAAGCTATCAGTTGGCCTTCGCTTCATGGATGCATTTCCTAAAGTTCCGCAGCGATATGCGGTACTGGCAGGACCAGAGCGTTGACGCCATCCTCACCGATGTATTCAATGCGCATCCACAAGCGCGGGGACAATTCGAATTCGCCTTGCTGAAGACGTTACCCTCGCGCTCGTACTGCCGTCAGAGTGAAACCGATTGGAATTTTGTCCATCGATTGATGGAAGAAGAAGGCTTGTTCGGTTTTTGGCGCCAGGACAACGAGGGGAAGTCACACAGGCTCATCGTAACCGATGACATTTACTCGCTTGATGAGGTATCTCCCAATCCAGTCGAGTTCTCCAAATCGGGCGCGACTGGCGAAACGGATGCTTTTACGCGATGGGCAGGCTCGCGGACGTTGCAGAGTACCGTACATACGACGCGTACGTTTGACTACAAGGCACCATCGTCTATTGCCAACCCGAAAGGTACGATGCTGCCGACGATGGCCGGTCAGGGAAATTTGCCGGAACAGACGGAAGTCTACGAATATACCGGCGCCTACACGTATCTGAACCGGGATCGCGGTGAACATCTCTCGAAGATTCATCTAGAGGAATGGGAATCGAGAGCGAAGAGATTTCTTGGTATGGGGGGCGTTCGGGCCATTGATGCCGGCCGCCGTTTCGTACTGACTGGCCATCCTGAGCACGATCGTGATCAAGCCGGGCACCGAGAATTCGCATCGATCAAAGTGCGTCGGTACGTCGAAAACAATCTGCCGCTATCGAATCACGAAGCGAGCTTTCCATATAGCTTGCAGAGCGAACTAGCACAGGCAAAGTTTGAGCAATCGGGTGAGATCGTCACTCATGAAGATGGCTCGGCCGGTTTTTATCTGGTCGAAGTCGAGGCGCAGCGTGTCACAGTTCCGTATCGGAGTCCCTTCGAACACAAGAAGCCGACGATGGAGTTGGAGACGGCAATCGTCGTCGGGCCGCAGGGCGAAGAGGTGTATACGGACGCATTGAACCGCGTCAAAGTCATGTTCGTGTGGGACCGCCAAAGTTCGGGGGGCGCGAATGCCTCGTGCTGGGTGAGAGTCGCACAATCGGATACGGGCGGTGGTTACGGGAGCGTACACGTTCCGAGAGTCGGAGAGGAAGTGCTGGTTGGCTATGTCGGGGGTGACTGTGACAGGCCCATCGTGCTGCATCGCGTTTACAACGGGAGCGTTCAGCCGCAATGGCACAGCAATGGCATCCTGTCGGGCTACCGATCGAAAGAGTATGCAGGTGCTGGCTACAACGAGATGGTCTTGGACGACGCTACTGCGCAGAATCGTGTTCGGCTGTTCAGTAGCAGTTCGAACACGCTTCTCCACCTCGGCTATCTCATCGATCAGGATGGTAACACCCGCGGCCCCTATCTCGGCAGCGGTTTCGATTTGAAATCGGACGCTCACGGCGCAATTCGTGCGGCGCAGGGGCTTTTCGTCTCAAGCTACGACGCATCGGTCAAACAGCCCATGGATGCGCGTCACGCGACCAGCCAGCTCGTCAATGCGGAAAGCGTTGTCCAGTCGCTTTCTGATGCAAGTGCAGGGCATCGCGCTGAGAGTCTCAGCGCAGGCTATGATGCGTTGCGTGCATTTACCGACGCGACGCAGGCAAGTGTTGCCGGTACTTCTACCGGAGGTCGCACCGCCGGTGGCGGTACCGGCAGTGCGAACGGTTTCAAGGCCCCGATCATGTTGTTCGCGAGCCCGGCCGGTATCGCGACATCAACGCAGCAGTCGACGCAGATCACGGCTGACCAGCATGTAAATATCGTCAGCGGTGAAAGCACGCATCTGGCTGCAGGGAAATCATTGATCGCAAGCGTGGCCGAAAAAGTCAGCCTATTCGTTAAGAATGCGGGGATGAAGCTATTCGCAGCAAAGGGTAAGGTAGAAATCCAGGCGCAGTCGGATAATGTCGAAATAATCGCCGATCAGGTTCTGAAACTGATCAGCGCAAAGCGTCGGATCGAGATCACCGCCGCCGAGGAAATCCTGCTCAACGCGCGCGGTAGCTATATCCGAATCAGCGGTGCAGGAATCGAGCATGGTACGCCCGCGCAATGGACCGCCTATGCAGGCAACCATGCGCTGCCGGGCCCGAAGTCGCTACCTGTCGTCGTACCCGGTTTTGACATGCCCAAAGCATTCAGCAACCGACTCGATGTCTATGATATCTACTGGCAGAGAGAATTCGGCGAGGTCGAATATACGGCGCGACGGGAGAATGGTGAGGTGGTCGCTCAGGGTACTCTCGATGAGCATGGTCGCACGCCACGCTTGACGACCGACCAACCCGAGACCCTCCAGGTACTCGTCGGCACTCAAGGGTCCTGGCTAGTCGAATCGGTAGCCCCATCGTCCAGCGATTCCGGCGAAGCTACTCCAGACGATCCGGACCATTACGTCAATCACAGCGCCTGAACGCCATTCGAGCCAATCCGGAAAAATCATGACCGCCCCGAATACCAACACTGATCCTCTGTCCGCCGTAACGGTCTATTTCAAGGATCACTTTGGCCGACCGATCCAGGATTTGAAAATCGAGATCAAGGGTATGGAAGACCGCGCGAATCAGGTCTATCACGCCGCATCGACAAATGCGGAGGGTGCCATCCGGTTCTCGGTTCAAATGGGCACTGCGCTATCTGTGCATGTGAAGCGTTGGACTAGCGATACGATGAAGGAAGTCGCGCGTTTGAACGCGTCTCTGTCCCAGGCCTACTTCAATCTGACCAGTCCGAAGACCAAGCATGAGTTGCCGACCAAAGTCGACGATACGGCGAAAGGCAATTACTGGCGCGGCACTTACGTTGTCAAGTCGCACGACAATCTGACGACAATCGCGAAGAAATATCATACGAGCGTTGATTTGCTCAAGCGGGTGAACGGACTGAAATCAGACCTCATCGTCGTAGGCCAAAAATTGAAGGTCCCCCCGGCCGAGACTCGGAAATCGGATGAGCCGACGCCAAAGAAACCAAATCCACCGGGTAGCCCACCGCAGAACGATCATCCGAACAACGATAGCGGAGCGCCGACTTCGGTACCTCGTCAGGGCGCTGCACCTATAATTTTTCCGATACAAACCCGCCCGCTAAATGACGAGGGTGGCGTATACGGAACGACGTCGTCGGACTATACATGGACCAAACCTTTACATGGCGGTGGTCATGATCAAGCAAGATTTGGTGCGAATCGCGCTGGCGGTCGGAAGCATGCGGCCCGCGACCTTTACGTGCAGGCACACACTCCGATCGTAGCGATTGCACCGGGTGTTGTTATCAAATGCGAATTTTTCTATTGCCAAACTTGGCAAATCAGTATTCATCACAAGACCTCTGATGGCCGAGAGTTTATCGCTTTGTACGGCGAAGTCGATCCATCGTCCACAAAGGTGAAAATCGGAGACACAGTAAGCCAGGGGCAAGTTCTTGCTAACAGCGGAGTGCTGTTGAAGGGCAACGGTACCCCGCTGCATGTCGTCGGAAGCGAAAATGTGTCGATGCTCCATTTCGAGACGTATTCGGGCGCTCTCGGATTCGATCCCCACTCGAAACTGAACGGATCATCGTTGGCCGCTCCGTTCCAGCGTCGCAGCGACTTGATCGATTCGCTTGCGATTCTGCAGGAGGGCTACAAGGCGACATTTCTCGATGCCCCTCCGCTCAAGCCTACTGGTCAACGGATCCCGATAGCGCAATTGAAAATTTCGGATCAAGGCAAGGCATTTATCAAGGGGTGGGAGGGTGTGCACTATGACACTGCGAAGGCAAATACTTACTATTACAACGACAGTAAGGGCTACTGCACGGTTGGCTGGGGTCACCTGATTGCCGAAAGCAGTTGTGCGGCGAACGGGTACATTGCAATGTCGAGCAAGATAACCGTTGCTGAGGCTCAGACACTTTTTGACAACGATGTCGCGGTGATCGAAGGTCGTGTCAAGAATGCGATCAGTGTACCCCTCTACCAGCACGAGTACGATGCACTGGTCTCGCTCGCCTTTAACATGGGCAGTCTGAGCAAAGCGCCAAGTCTGTGTCGTAAACTGAACAACGGTGACTACACTGGAGCACCTGTCGAATTCCTGGATATCGAAAACAAGACGCGCCGCGAACGAGAGCACGACATGTTTTGCCTTGGCACTTACAATTCAAACCATTAAACGAACGATGTCTTTTTTTATGAAGAAAATCACACTGAGCTTAATCCTCCTGATGTCGGTGGTCTTTGGGCCGGCGCATGCATCGGCCGAGGAAATATATCGAATGATAGGTGCAGCGCAGTTCGAACAAGGACATGACACACACCAGTTGCCCTTTCCGGTCAATCCCCAGACCGCAGCTTTTCTCACTTTCGATGACAGTGCGTTTGCACTTCATTACACCGGGCACAGTTGCAACGTAAAGATCGACAAGAAAATGAACTTCTATGTCGACCCGGTCATCTCTCACTCGTTCGGTTCCAGAGACAAATTCAATGCCTTTCTGAGCGCGAAGTTCCATGCGAAAGGCGCGGCGCTGACTGATACCTATATTCTGGGTGATGTCGACGCACCGCTCTGCTCGGGCCTCCGATCCGCGATGATCTATCGATCGCAGGACGAGATGGTGTTGCTCGACGGTTCTTGGGCGTACGCCTTCGCGCGTCAGACCCATGCGCCAGCAAATGCGGAGCAAAGTTTCGACTGCAGTAAAGCCGCAACGAATGTCGAACACCTTATATGCAAGAATCCAGATCTGATTAAACTCGATGCGACCGTCAATCGTGGCTACGTTGCGATGATGCTGACCAATTCGAAAGAAATTTCATACCAAGATCCAGTGAGACTGAATCAAATCAACTGGATCAGGACAGTACGGAATTCCTGTAGTGATAACGCTTGTTTGATGAAAGCATATAACGGCCGCATAGCCTACATCAAAGGTAGGATAGCAAACGCCTACCCGTCTTATCCCGACGAGGAATCCAATCAAGAAGGTGATTGATGCACGCGCACCTCTGTCCAGACAACACGCAGAAACTCGTTCTCAACTTTGTTGAGGTGCAAAATGGCACTAGCTATCATCGTGGTCGGAGATATGACATCGCATGGGGGGCGCGTGATCAGCGGCTCGGATATCCATACGATTGGAGGTAAGGCGATTGCTCGTCTGCACGATCTCGTTGACTGCCCAGAGAAATATCCCGATGGCAAATCGCACGGCATTAACAAGATCATTGAAGCACATCCAACATTGACAATTGGCGGCGAGCGTGTGGCGCTACATGGCCACCACACCGAATGCGGTTGCATGTTGATTGGCAGCACCGCTACGCAGGTCGGAGACTAGTGTCACCTCGGTGATCGACTTAGCTCGGATTTACATGCCGGATTGTGGACCGTGAGCAGGCGTGCGAGCCCGATCCGGTGTGGCGTCCGGTCTGCAGTAAGCGAGTCTCCAGCACCGTCTCGACGGCCTGACCAGAAATTGCCAAAGTAGTCCCCACCACTTCAAGTAGCGGGGACTACTTTGACAACAGAAGCACCAAAGAGGATTGGCCGCAAAGGCATCCCGAATCACCCGCTCGAATTCCGGCGCGAGATGGCCAGGCTGGCATGCGAGCCCGGCGTGTCGGTCGCGCGCCTGGCAATGGAGCACGGCCTGAATGCGAATCTGGTCCGAGAAGGCGTGGAACTGGATCGCTCGTTGCTGGCGAAATGGGTGGGGCACAGTGCCAAGCTACTGCAACCGCTGGTCGATGCGCTGCGCCTGCATGTAATGGCAGCCACGAAGCTGCACGCCGACGATACGCCAGTTCCGGTGCTCGCGCCGGGCAATGGCAAGACGAAAACCGGGCGGCTGTGGGTCTATGTGCGCGATGACCGATACTCGGGCGACAAGGCGCCACCGGCAGTCTGGTTCGCCTACACCCCTGATCGCAAAGGCGAGCATCCGCAACAGCATCTGGCCAAGTTCAAGGGGACGCTGCAGGCCGATGCCTATGGCGGCTATCAGAAGATCTACGAGACCGGCAAGGTACTTGAGGCGGCTTGCTGGGCGCATGCCCGGCGCAAGTTCTATGATCTGTACGCGGCGCGGCCCAACGCGCTGAACAAGGAAGCGCTGGAACGCATCGGCGCGCTCTACGAGGTCGAAGAAGCGATCCGGGGGAAACCGCCAGACGAGCGGCAAGCGCACCGGCAGACGAACGCCAAACCATTACTCGAACAGTTCCATGTGTGGCTAAACCCCGCGCTGGCAACACTCTCGCGCAAATCGGACACGAGTCAGGCCATCCTCTATGTCCTGAACCGGTGGGAAGCATTGACTCGCTACTGTGACGACGGACAATTGGAAATCGACAATCTGCCGGTCGAACGGGCACTGCGCGGCGTTGCCCTGGGCCGACGAAACTACCTGTTCGCCGGCGCGGATTCCGGCGGCGAACGTGCGGCCGCGATTTACAGCCTGATCGGCACGGCCAAGCTCAATGGTATCGATCCCGAGGCGTACCTGCGTCATGTCCTGGCGCGCATCGCCGCTCACCCGATCAACCGAATCGACGAACTGCTGCCCTGGACGGTGACCCCTCCCACGCCGTGAAGGGATAATGCCACTGATGCCCAGACCTCGGAGATCAGATGGCCAAGTCGTTCCAGCGCTATACCTTGCACGTGCAATTACTGTATATCCAACCGCCTATCTGGCGCCGGATCACAGTCGAAGGACCCGACTCGCTGCGCAAGTTACACCACATTCTGCAAGCAGCCTTCGGATGGGAAAGCACACACATGCACGACTTCCTGATCGACGGCAAAACCTACGCCATGTTCGATGTCGATGCGGCACTAGAGTTCATGGATCGATCGAAGACATTCGACGACCGGAAAACCAAACTGAACAAAGTCCTGCGACCTGACTCGCGCATTCTCTACCGCTATGACTTCGGAGACGGCTGGGATCACGAGATCGTGGTCGAAAGCGTTGAGACGATTGCAGACGAGTCGTGGGGCGAGTCCAGGGTGATCGATGGTGCTCGCGCTTGCCCACCGGAAGACGTCGGCGGTGCGCCAGGGTATGAAACGTTCCTGACCACGTTGCGCGACAGTCCTGACAGCGAAGAAGCGGATAACTATCGTCAATGGGTCGGCCCAGGATTCGACCCGGAGCTATTCGATTTGCGTGCTGCCAACGCCGCGTTGATGCGACTCGCGACCAATCGATGGGGTAATCGATAACTCCGTCACGACGGTGCTGGTGACGCGCTTACCAGAAGATTGGCAAAGGTTAAAGATTTCTCTCCAATTTCTCAAGATAGATATATTGTTGCGATCATGAAATACAAAAGAAATTGTCTTGATGACGTGAAAAATGCTGATTTGGAGCGAGCAATCTTCACGCATCATGCTAATAACGAGTGGGCCAGCCTGCCAGGCGATCAGTATGGTCAAGGCGGCGTCAACATGAAATCAGTGAGGGAGCATTTTGAAAAATATGTGACGGACGAGCTAGCGGGAAATAGTGATCTGGCAGTTCCTGTTGGTGGTCTTGATGATTTGATTAAATAAAAAACGAACAATGAAGAGCGATATTTTACTGAAATTTGCCATTGTAGTTGCAGCAATGAGCCATGCCTTGTGCTGGGGGCAGGATGTCGATTTCGCAAATCATCCTTCCACTCTTTATCGAGGTGCCCTCCATATACCGAAGTATTACAAAAAAACCGATTCCGGCTGGCGGGATGATGATGGCAAGCTAGTGGGGCCTCCTGTAATAAATTTCGCGGGAAAATATCACATCGGGGTCCATAGTTGCGGCATGGAGTGTCGTTACTACACTTTATCAGACATTTCGACGGGAAGGGATTTAAACTCCCTGGATATGTTTTCGTCAAACGGCAAAGCGCCTAACAAAACCCAGGATGGCAGATCATATATCACCGAATTGCTAAGCAAGGCAGAGAGCAAGATGCTTGTCGCAAAATACTATATCGACGCATCAAACGGAAAGCCTGCCGAGTGCCGGCAGCGGAAATTCATTGTCGACGACAATATTAAGATAGTCGCCATCCCAAATTCATTCTCCTCTTGCAAAACAGAAAATTAGAGTCATTTCTTCGTCACGACGAAATATCATGATAAATTTAATCCGCCTTCACGATGACACTGATCACGAAGGCAAGGTCATTACAGCCTCTTCGACAATGTCTTTTGACGGCCGTTACGTCGCGCGAAAAGGCGACTATGTGTCGTGCCCTCGGCATCCTGACGTATCACCCAACGTCATCGAAGAGGGTGGCGGATCGATGATGGATGACGGCCTTCCAATCGCGCGTCACGGCCATCGCGCCACGTGTGGCTGCCATCTGATATCGAGTCTCGTATGACCGCTACTGAACAAGGCACGGATCATTGGAGGTATCTCCGGGATGTGCGCGAACTAGGTAGCGCCGGGCGAGGATCCGGGCCAGAGCGATCAAGATCGACAGTTTTCGGGGGCCGTACCACTGCACGCCGTGGAAGCCGCAGATCCGTCAGGACTACGACGTGCCGATCGTCGGCTACGTAGACGACCAGTTCAAGCCGCTGATCGCCAACTTCGGCTTCCTGCCGCGCGCGATCCAGAGGGAGCGGATTGAAGCGGCCAGGGCGGCCGGCAAGACGCCAGGCGTCATGCGCACCGTGATGAACGTGCGGGACGACAACGTGGGGAAGTCGCGGCTATTCGCTCCAGCGTGGCGAGCCGGGGGCCGTTGTTTAATCCCAGCCAAATACGTCGGCGAGCCGTCGTATCCGGAGGCGTGTCAAGACGAGGATGGCGAAGGGGCGCTCGGGCCATGCGTGTGGCGGCACATCGGCATGATCTGCGGTCAGTATCTTTGGCGTCGCAGCCCCCGGACTGCACTCTGGTGGCAATCGGAGTTTCCGGCCCCATAAACGCTGGAATCACATCGAAAACTTGGCTGGATCGTTCCGAGAGGAGGAGAGCAGGGAGGAAATTGGCCGGGCCGAAATGGATCAATGTAGATTGACCTAGGCTGGATCGGGTTACCTAGCGTGGACCGAGTAAAGAAAAAGGGGTTAGCTTACGCTAACCCCTTGATTCCCTTGGTCGGAGCGAAAGGATTCGAACCTTCGACCCTCTGATCCCAAATCAGATGCGCTACCAGGCTGCGCTACGCTCCGACGAGCCAGAGATAATAACGTTGAACGACTGATTCGGTCAATCACGATATGCGGGTAAATGCCGCGGCGGCGAATCTGCCACGATTTGCGACAATTCCCTTGATGATCGGCCGCCCCGCAGGCATTCGCGTGCGGCCGCCTGCCGACGCAAGGAGAACATCATGATGAACCTGATCCTGTGGCGCCACGCCGAAGCCGAAGACTACGCGACGAGCGATCTCGCGCGCCAGTTGACCGTGCGCGGCCGCAAGGACGCGCAGGCGATGGCCAAATGGCTGCGCGGCCGCCTCGAGACGAATACCGTGATTCTCGCGAGCCCGGCGGCGCGCACCGTGCAGACCGTCGAGGCGCTGACCGACCAGTACCGGACCGTCGACGCGCTCGCGCCGGGCGGCAGCGTCGACGACGTGCTCACGGCGGCCGGCTGGCCGGAAGGCATCGCGCCGACGGTCGTGATCGTCGGCCACCAGCCGACGCTCGGCAGCGTCGCCGCGCAGCTCGTCGCCGGCGGCGACGACGGCTGGAGCGTCAGGAAGGGCGGAATCGTGTGGCTGGCGAGCCGCACGCGCGACGGCAGCCCGCAGGCCGTGCTGCGGGCGGTACTGACGCCCGAACTGGTGTAAAGCCCGACTGAGCAGGTTTGAAGGGATTGGTCATACGGTTTTGCAAGCTTTCTGCTAAAGTCAATTCGGCGACACGTCATTGAAAGGACACGGTCGTGCCACATAACGGTCACGGCCGGTTACTACATTGGCGGGCATGTCGTCCTATTCCTTACGATCAGGAAAGCCTAATGCGAGAACTGCCGACGCCTACGCTCCCTTTTGCCTCGCTGCCCCTCGACACGTCGCGGCGCCATCTGCCGCGCGCCAGTGAAACCGTCACATCGGAGTATCGCCTGCGCGCCGCATGGGCGCGTACGGAAGACGAATTGCGCGAAGCCCAGCGCCTTCGCTACAGCGTGTTCGCTGAAGAGATGGGTGCGCAGGTCAGCGGTCCGTCCGGTCTCGACGTCGATCCGTTCGACGCGTATTGCGATCATCTGCTGGTCCGCGATCTCGACACGCTGAAAGTCGTCGGCACGTACCGCGTGCTGCCGCCGCACCAGGCGGCGCGTGTCGGCCGCCTGTACGCGGAAGGCGAATTCGACCTGTCACGCCTTACGCATCTGCGCGGCAAGATGGTCGAGGTCGGCCGCTCGTGCGTGCACACCGACTACCGGAGCGGCGCCGTCATCATGGCGCTGTGGGGCGGCCTGGGCGCATACATGATGCAGAACGGCTACGAAACGATGCTCGGCTGCGCGAGCGTGTCGATGGCCGATGGCGGCCACTATGCGGCGAACCTGTACCAGTCGCTGTCGGCAGGCGCGCTGACGGCACCCGAGTATCGCGCGTTCCCGCACACGGCGTTGCCGGTCGACGAACTGCAGACGGGCACCGTCGTCGCGCCGCCGCCGCTGATCAAGGGTTATCTGCGTCTCGGCGCGAAGATCTGCGGCGCCCCGGCCTGGGATCCCGACTTCAACTGCGCGGATTTCCTGACGCTGTTCCGTCTGTCGGACATCAACGCGCGCTACGCCCGCCACTTCCTGGGCTGAACGGTCCGAATCGCGTCGCGCCGGTCAGGTGCGGCGCACGCAAGCGAACGCCGTCGCACGTTAGCCGCGCGACGGCGTTCGTGTGTCCGGTCCATGCATGCATGTCCGGCCCCGATAATTTCGGCGGCACGCAGCGATCACCGTGCCGCAGAGCGGCACGTTCGCGACGACCCGAGGCGGGACCGGCCGGCAGCGGCGCGCTCAGTGCTTGCGCCGCCAGTCGAGCAGGTGGTGTTCCGTCATCCAGTGGTGGATCATCCCTTCGCCTCCGTGGCTGCGCTTGTATTCGCGCGATTCGAAGTACGACAGGGCGACCAGCACCATCAGACCGATGATCAGGCCGATCAGGCCCGCAATTTCCTCAGACGACATGGCAGCCTCCTTTCGACGGCACAGCGCCATGCGTACATAGTAGGACATGCGCGGCGCAACCCCGAAACCGGATTTCCGCTAGACTCGGCGCGGTTCCGGCGCGCGATGGGCGCGCCGTTTTCCGGAGCCCTCCCTGATGACCCGTTTCCTGCTGGCCGTGCTGGCCGCATCCCTCCTTGCCGCCTGCAGCAGCGATCCTCGCCAGGCGCGCCGCGGCCACCCGCCGGAAGACCCGGCCGACTATCACGGCGTGCCGACCGACATGACGCCGCCGTCGATGCTCGACGCGCCGCCGCCGAAGCCGGTGCAGTAACGGCCGGCGGGCCCGCCGTCACGCACGGGCCGCGGAAGCGACCGCCGGGTCGGCGCCAATGCGCCGCACCAGCGCCGGCAGGTGGCGCGCGAGCGTCGCACCGCGCGCCGCCATGAACAACAGTAGCGCGAACCACAGGCCGTGATTGCCGAACGGTCCGACGGCGGCGAGCGTGGCCACGATGAAGATCGACAAGGACACGACCATCGCGCGCATCAGCGATTGCGTCTGCGTGGCGCCGATGAACACGCCATCGAGCAGGAAGCCCCAGACCGACACGATCGGCGAGATCGCGGCCCACGGCAGGTAGCGCAGCGCGACGGCGCGGATCTCGGTCTGATCGGTCAGGCGCGCGACGATCCAGCCGCCCGCCGCCCAGTAAACGAGCGCGAACAGCAGCGCGCCGAGTGCCGACCAGAACAGTGTGACGCGTACGGCTTGCCGAAATGCGCGGCGGTCGCGCGCGCCGGCCGCCGCGCCGACGAGCGCCTCGGCCGCATGCGCGAAGCCGTCGAGGCCATACGCCATGAACGTCTGGAAATTCAGCAGCAACGCGTTCGCGGCGAGCGTCGCGTCGCCCTGTTTTGCGCCGAGATGCGCGAACCACCCGAAGGCGCCGAGCAGGCACAGCGTGCGCAGGAAGATGTCGCGGTTGAGCGCGATCAGCCGCTTGAGCGCGACGCGGTCGGCAAGCGCGCGCATCGCGAGCGGCGCAAGGCCGCTCGGCCGCAGCCGCCACAGCATCCACGCGCCGAGCGCGAAGCCGCATGCGTCCGCGGTGGCGGTCGCGGCGCCGATGCCGGCGATACCCCAGCCGAAGCCGTACACGTAGAGCAGCACGGCGCCGATGTTCACCGCGTTGATGAACACCTGCGCGACGAGCGCGAGCCGCACGCGCTGCACGCCGAGCAGGTAGCCGAGCACCACGTAGTTCGCGAGCGCGAACGGCGCGCTCCAGATCCGCGCGTGGCTGTACGCGAGCGCTGTCGCGCGGACGGCATCGCTGCCGCCGAACGCGGACAGCGCGAACGACAGCAGCGGCACCTGCAGCGCAAGCACCGCGGCGCCGAGCGCGAACGCGACGATCAGCGCGCGCAGCAGGTTCAGGCGGATCCCGGCGGCGTCGCCGGCGCCATGCGCCTGCGCGACGAGCCCGGTCGTCCCCATCCGCAGGAAGCCGAAGCCCCAGAACACGAAATTGAAGAAGAGCCCGCCGAGCGCGACGCCGCCGAGATACTGCGCGCCGTCGAGGTGGCCGGCGACGGCCGTGTCGACGGCGCCGAGGATCGGCTGGGTCAGGTTCGCGACGACGATCGGGAACGCGAGCGCGAGGACGCGCCGATGCGTGACGGCGGCCGACGCGCTGCCGGCCCCGTGCGGTACCGCGGATCCGGACATGGCGGACGCGTCAGGCGCGTTCCTGCACGCACACCCACGGCGAGACGACGACCGCCCACAGCTCCGGATTGCGCGCGGCGTAGTCGGCAGCCGTTTCGGCCGGCATGCGCGCGACGAGGCCGGACGACAGCCAGCGCGTGACCTGTTCGGCATCGTCGTTGGCGACTGCTTCGGCGACGCTCACGAGATCGAGGTCGCGCGCGATCGACAGCAGCTTGCCCTGCGCGAAGAAGCGTTCGAGATCGCACCAGTCGATCTTGGCGGTTTCGCCGAGGAGTTTGGCGTAGAGCGGGCTGTGTGACGCGCCCGCGACGGGGTGTTGATCAGAGGACATCGGTTTCTTGGAAAGACTGCGTGGCGCCACTATAAACCATCCGGTCGGGAGGGCCGAGCGCGGGCGGGCGGCTCATGCGTCGCGCAGCGCGCGGCGCACGATCTTGCCGGTCGCGGTCATCGGCAGGCTGTCGACGAACGCGATCGCGCGCGGATACTCGTGCGCGGCGAGCCGCGTGCGCACATGTGCCTGCAGCGCGCTCACGAGAGCGTCGTCGCCGACGTGGCCGGGGTTCAGCACGACGAACGCCTTGACGATCTCGGTACGCGTGGCGTCGGGCACGCCGACGACGGCCGCCATCCGCACCGCCGGATGCGTGAGCAGGCAGTCCTCGATCGGCCCCGGGCCGATCCGGTAACCGGCGCTCGTGATCACGTCGTCGTCGCGGCCGACGAAGCGCACGAAGCCGTCGGCGTCGATGGTGCCCGTATCGCCGGTGAGCAGGTAGTCGCCCGCGAACTTGTCGCGCGTCGCGGCGGGGTTGCGCCAGTATTCGAGAAACATCACAGGGTCGGGGCGGCGCACCGCGATGCGGCCCTCGACGCCCGGCGGCAGCGGCGTGCCGTCCGCATCGACGATCGCGACCGTGTGACCGGGCACCGCCTTGCCGATCGCGCCGGGCTGCGCATCGAACAGCGCCGCGCACGACGACAGCACCATGTTGCACTCGGTTTGCCCGTAGAACTCGTTGATCGTCACGCCGAGCGCGTCGCGGCCCCACGCCGTCAGTTCGGTGCCGAGCGATTCGCCGCCGCTTGCGACCGATTTCAGCGACAGCGCGTAGCGTTCGCGCGGCGCCGCGACGGCACGCATCAGCTTCAGCGCGGTGGGCGGCAGGAACGCATGGGTGACACCGTGCCGCGCCATCAGCGCGAACGCGGCTTCGCCGTCGAATTTCTCGAAGCGACGTGCGAGCACCGGCACGCCGTGATGCCATGACGGCAGCAGCACGTCGAGCAGCCCGCCGATCCATGCCCAGTCGGCGGGCGTCCAGAACAGGCGTGCGTCGCGCGGGAAGCACTGCTGCGACATCTCGACGCCCGGCAAGTGGCCGAGCAGCACGCGATGCGCGTGCAGCGCGCCTTTCGGTTTGCCCGTCGTGCCGGACGTGTAGATGATCACGGCCGGATCGTCGGCGGCCGTATCCGCCGGCACGAAATCCGGCGCTTCGGCGGCGAGCGCCGCGTCGTAGCGGAGCACGCCGGGCGTGTCGGGCGCGTCGTCGCCGATGCAGTAGACGGTATGCAGCGCCGGCAGCTGCGCGCGCAGCGGCGCGATCTTCGCGTAGCCGGCCGCGTCGGTGACGAGCGCGGCCGCCTCGCTGTTCGCGAGCCGGTACTCCAGTGCGTCGACGCCGAACAGCGTGAAGAGCGGTACCGCGATCGCGCCGAACTTGTACGCGGCGAGATGGGCGACGGCCGTTTCAGGGCCTTGCGCGAGGAAGATGCCGATCCGGTCGCCGCGCCGCAGGCCCGCGCGCGCAAAGCTGTTCGCGAGCCGATTAGAAGCATGCTTCAGTTCGTCGAACGTGAGGCGGGAAACGTCGCCTTGCGCCGTTTCGTGGATCAGCGCCATGCGTCCGCTGCCGTCGGCCCATTTGTCGCACACGTCCACGCCGATGTTGTAGCGCGCCGGAATGTCCCACCGGAAGCGGGAGAGGAGCAGGTCGTAGCGGTCGGCGGCGGGCAGCATCGCATGGTCTCCTGGGTGTCGAACGTGGCGCTGGGTGAACGGCTTACATCAGGATTTCACTCGGACGCATCCACAATGGTGTTTGCTGATAGGGAATGTTCGGACTCGTCCAATAGGCGGGGCTCAGTGCACGATTCCACAATGACGCATAAGATCAAGACAAAACAGTGGTGTGATCATGGATTTGCTTCTGATAGCTGCGGGGTTCAGCCTGATTGGAATCGGCGGGCTGGTGGCGTTTGCCCGCCACGTCGATCCGTTGTCCGGCCGTTTCACCGGACGTCTGCGCAAGCGCTGACTCGATTTTTTCCGTTTTCGCCGTGACGACACGCGATGCGCACCGGTATCGTGTGTCGTCTGTCGTGCGCTCAACGCGCCGGCAGGTAGCGTGACGGATCGATCGAGCGGCCGCCATAGCGCAGTTCGAAATGCAGCGCGACGCGATCGCTGTCGCTGTTGCCCATCTCCGCGATCGATTGCCCTTGCGTGACCGACTGGCCTTCCTTCACCAGCAGCGCGCGGTTGTGCGCGTAGGCCGTCAGGTAATCGGCGTTGTGCTTCAGGATGATCAGGTTGCCGTAGCCGCGCAGCCCGTTACCGGCGTAGACCACGACGCCCGGCGCGGCCGCCACCACCGGCGTGCCCGGCGAGTTCGCGATGTCGATGCCCTTCGATTTCGAGCCATCGAACGTGCGCACCACGTTGCCGGCCGCCGGCCAGATCAGCGCAATGCTCGTGGCCGGCTTCACCGCCGATTCGACCGGCGCGGACGGAGCCGGCCGCGCGCGACCCGCGCTGCCCGTGCCGGTGGTCGACGGCGTCGATGCGGTGGCCGAGCCGGGCGGCGGCGCGACGCGCAGCACCTGCCCGACTTCGATCGCATCGGGGTTCGTCATCTGGTTCCAGCGCACGATGTTCTGGACCGACGTGCGGTTCGCGCGCGCGATCTTGTACAGCGTGTCGCCACGCTCGACGCGATAGAACCCGGGGCCGACGGGTGCGGAGCCGCACGCGACGAGCAGGGCGGCGCAGGCGGCTGCGAAGAGTCGCTTCGTTGTTGTTCCGAACATTGAACCTCGCAAAACCCTGCCGCGCGTGACGCGGCAGGCAACACAAAACGTCCGATTTTAACGGGTTCGACCCGCACGCCGCAGTTTCGGCTGCGGGCGCGGCCGTAGCGGCCCCGGTCCGATGCGTGTCGAATCAGCCGGCGAACGGGATCACGCGGATCCGCAGCGTCGCCGTTTCCGTCGCGCCCGGCGCGAGCATGCGCAGCCCGCGGCCGTTGTGGATCGCATCGGGCAGACCGAGCCACGGCTCGACGCAATAGAAGTCGGAATCCGGTTTTTCGGTCCACGTCGTGACCGCGTACCACGGGATCGAGCCCGGCAGGTCCAGCGCGATCTCGATCGTGCGGCGGCGGCCCGGCATCACGATGCGCACCGGCGTGGACGGTTCGCCGTCGAGGCAGTGGAAGCGGTCGAGGATGTCCGCATCGTCGAGACGGTAACGGGCCTCGCCCGGTTCGAGCGGGCTGATCGAGCCGTCGGCACGCTGGTGGCAACGGTGGGTGGGCGGCAATTCGAGGAGGGTCTCGGCCCGCTCGCCGTGCGGCAGCGCAAAGTAGAAATGGTGGCCGGCGTAGTAAGGCAGCGGCGTGTCGCCGCGATTGGTCGTCGTCAGCGCGACGTCGAGCGTATGCGCGTCGGCCAGCCGGTAGGTCGTTTCGAACCGGAAATCGAACGGGTAGCTCGCGCGCAGCGCGTCGTTCGCGTCGAGCGTCATCGACAGCGCGGCGCCGTCGGCCGACGGGTGTGCATCGAACGGCAGATCGCGGGCGAAACCGTGCATCGGCAGGTCGCGGACCACGCCGGCGGCATCGCGCCAGCGGCCGATTTCACCGTCGACGCGGTGGCGGCCGAGGAACGGGAACAGCAGCGGATTGCCGCCGCGCACGCGGGCGAGGTTGCTCCAGTCGGCGGTTTCCGGCCAGAAGATCACCGGTTCGCCATCGACGTGCCAGGACAGCAGGCGGCCGCCGAATTGTGGGGCGACCCGGACGAGCGACGGGCCGGCATGAAGTTCGTGAATGTCGTGTTGCTGGAAGATCGGCATGGCGAATCGGGTTGGGCGGGTGAGGGGAGCAACGTGCATTCCATTATCGGGCCGCGGGCGGTCCGGGAAAACCCTTCTCGGGAAATTGCGAGTTTTTAACGCTGTCAACCGTCGGGATAATGCCTCTAAACCGGTGATGTTGCCGGGTCATGACACTTCGTGGAGGGGGCCATGGATCTGGCAATGGCAATGGGAATCGCACTGTTCGGCATGTTTACCGGCAGCACCGTATTATTTTTCTATCAGCTCGGCCGCTGACGGCAATTTCTGCCGAAACCGACAGGCCCGCCATGCAAATGGCGGGCTTTTTGCTTTCTGAGTGCTTACAAATTGCAAGCGTTTGTGTGCATTGCCGCAATATCCTGCCAAATGCCTTGGCGCGGTAATCCTGGCTCGGCATAATCGGGGCGCGTTTTTCAGGACGCGCATCGCGTCGTCCGCCTTCCTTCCCGCTTAATCTTCACTGAAAGGACCGACGCGTGAGCCTCTGGTTTCTGGTATTCCTGAGCGTCCTGCAGGGCGTCACCGAACTCTTCCCCGTCAGCAGCCTCGGCCATACGCTGCTCGTGCCGGCGCTGTTCGGCATGCACATCGACAAGCATGCGCCGCAGCTGTTGCCATTCCTCGTCGCGCTCCACCTCGGTACCGCGTTGGCGTTGCTGTGGTACTTCCGCGCGCGGTGGATCGCGCTGATCGGCGGTTTCTTCGCGCAGCTCGGCGGTCGCAAGAACGACGACGGGCACCTGATGTGGGCGCTGATCATCGGCACGATCCCGACCGGTATCGTCGGGCTGCTGCTCGAGAAGCGCATCGAACGCGTGTTTCACGACCTGCGGATCGTTGCGATCGCGCTGATCGTCAACGGCGTGTTGCTGTGGCTCGGCGATCGCATCCAGCGTAGCCGCGCGCACCAGCCGCCCGAGAAGATGACGTTCAAGCAGGCGTTCTTCGTCGGGCTCGCGCAGATCGGCGCGCTGATTCCGGGCTTCTCGCGCAGCGGGCTGACGATGATCGCCGGCAACGCGGCCGGGCTGACGGCGGAGAAGGCGGCGGAATTCTCGTTCCTGCTCGGCACGCCGATCATCTTTGCCGCGGGCGTGCTCGAACTGCCGAAGCTGTTCCATGCGCGCGACCAGCTCGCCGATGCGCTGCTCGGCGGGGTGCTGACGGCGATCGCCGCGTACCTCAGCGTGCGGTTCCTGATGCGCTATTTCGAAGGGCGCGGCCGGCTCGCGTCGTTCGGCGTGTATTGCGTGATCGCCGGGGCGGTCTGCCTCGGCTGGTTCATGCTGCATCCGCAGCCGGTTTGATGCGGCGGGCGCCGGTATCGCGTGATCCGGCGCGATGATCGGGTATAATTTCGGGCTCGGCTTCGTGCCGGGCCCGTTTTGGTTTCGGGATTTGAGTTGTCGTGGGGCAGTGGGCGGTGTTGCTGCTGCTTCGTTACTCAGAGCCCGATGCCGAATGCCGGTCCGTGTCCGGCCGTGTCTTTTCTCCCCGACCGCCCTTAGCTCAGTTGGATAGAGCAACGGCCTTCTAAGCCGTAGGTCACACGTTCGAATCGTGTAGGGCGGGCCAATGAAATCAGCGCGTTGGCTGATGGCTTTCAAATTTCCCATCGTCGTCTGTCGGTATGCTCTTGTAGGCAGCGTGTAGATGTTTGCAGTCAGTCCGGAACACAACAAATCCATGTGAGACCGGGAAGTTTTCACTGAAAAATGCTTATTTTGATGGCGCCGTACGCCGCAATGTCGAGCCGGTCGCACGACACCACCAAGACAGGGCCGCAGATTTCGTATCCACAGGGCGGGATTGTCACGAAAGTGGAGCTGGGCCAGCCACATGCTCTCAACGCGGCGCGGTGTCGTTGTCATGAAACCGTGGTGTTTCGTGCGATTTTTAAGGAAGCAATGCGGTTAATTTTGCGAATCAAATGCTGCTCGATTCTATTTTTGTGGTTTTTACGTTGTGATTTTTGATGTCACAATTGTTTGAATAATTTCTTAAACTATTCCATAAAATTCGGCTGTCATAAGTATCAGCTTTCGGTGCTGATGTTCGCGTTCTATGTTTGAAATGCATTGCGGGGTATGCATTCAAAAACGGCTGCGATGCGTAATCACACTTTATTGTGGAGAACGAAATGTCCGCACGAAGCACTGTTGTGAAGCTGCAAAACAACTCGGGCAGCACGTTGTTTCTGGACTCGGCATCGATCAATCTGCTGCATGGCGAATGGGTCACGTACCCGCCGGAGAAGATCCCGAATGGACAAACGGGGGAATGGGAGAGCGATTCCGACGGCTTCATGACCGGAACCGAGGGGAAGCTTCAATATCAATTTGCCGACGGTGGCGGTATCGAAAACTTGCGGATCTACTGGGACAACCCGTATTACGGCGGAAACGGATACTCGATAACCGTGAGCGCTGCCGGTTACAAAGTCGGTTACGACGGAGGCTCAGGAGACAATGCGACGGTCACTTTCTACATCAAGCAGGCCTGACTTGGTGTGATCGGCTCGCGCCCATTCCGATGGGCGCGAATGACGGCCAGGAGTCTGTATCCCAGGAGTAGGCTGACGGAGTGCGGGGGAAGCCGATGATCAGTATTAAGCGGAGCGCGCGGCCTCTGAAACTTGACGCACGAGTTGAAGGATCACGGCTTGAGAGCGGGAGATTGCATCGGAAACCGATGTCATATCCAAGGTAGATGAACTCCATTGCTACCGTCGTGCCGGAAATCATCCCATCGGTCGATAGACACCGCACGGACGAACCGCATCAGCCTCGTCCATTTGTTTTGCATTCCTTTGCTTATTCCAACTGGACCGAATCGCGGCAGTCAACCCGAAACGCTGGCGCGTATTCATCCATCGTCACGGACACGGCACAGCGCACTAGTTGTCGAGGACATCGACATCGAAGTGCGCGCCCCCGAAATCCGCTTGCCGCTCGGGCGGTCCGGACACGACAAGGCCACGACGTTCACGATGCTCGCAACGCGCGAGATGATCGCCGCGCCGTGCCCTGACGCATCGATTTCCGCAACAAATCACCGCACTGACGACTGTATCGAAATGCCGGAAGGCGATCCCGCCCGATCGCGTCCACCTGCATTCCGTCGCCCCAGCGAAACGATTCGACAAACGGCGTCGATCCGCTCCTCTGGCTTGCAGTCGCAAGGGATGCCACCTATATATATGACTAATTGACTCGTACCACGGCAGCGGTGCGGCATGCGGCGGGGCGCACCATCGAATCAGAACAACCGGTGCCGAACGGGAGCCCAACATGGACGAGGGTGTGTCAGTCACACGGATGTGTTCCGGCATCTGGTTCTCGAACGTACTGCACGCGCTCGCGTGTCCCGGCGGCCGGCGCGTGCTGGTGCTGTTCGCGTGCTGCACCGCACTGAGCGGCCAGGGCGCGGGCTTTGCATCGGAACCCGGCGTGACCGACGACACGATCCGCCTGGGCATGGTCAACGCGCAGTCGGGCAATTCCGCCGGCCTCGGGCGCGGGCTGTTGATCGGTGCGCAAGCCGTATTCGACGACGCGAACGCTCACGGCGGCGTGCACGGGCGGAAAATCGATCTCGTCGTCGCCGACGACCGCTACGAACCCGACCGGACGGTGGACAACACGCTGGAAATGATCGAGCGGGGCAACGTCCTCGCGCTGTTCGGCTACGTCGGCACGCCGACAACCACCGCGGTGCTGCCGATGATCCGGGACGCCGGCATCCCGCTCGTCGGTACATTCAGCGGCGCGATGGCGCTGCGCAGGCCGGTGATTCCGGAGGTCTTCAACATCCGGGCGAGCTATGACGACGAAACGCGCGCGCTGGTCGATCATTTGATCGCGCACGACCGCGCAAAGCGTTTCGCGGTGTTCTACCAGGACGACGGCTTCGGGCTCGCGGTGCTGGCCGGCACGCAACTCGCACTGCGCCGCCATGGCCTCGACGTCGTCGCCACCGGCACGTTTCGCCGCGGCACGACGGCGGTCGACACGGGGCTCGCTGCCGTACTCGACGCGCGGCCCGACGTCGTCGTCATGGTCGGCCCGTATACGCCGGTCGCCGCATTCATTCGCGCGGCGCACCGCGAAGGCTTCGCGGCCCGTCTCGCGGCGGTGTCGTTCGTCGGTACCGACGACCTGTTGCGCCTGATCGGCGACGAAGCGAACGGCACGGTGATTTCGCAGGTCGTGCCGCTGCCGCAGAGCGAGCGCCCCGTGATCCGGGACTGTGCACGGCTGATCGCGCGGCGCTTTCCGGACGAGCACATCGGCGTGGTGCACATCGAGGGTTGTCTCGACGCGAAGGTCGCGCTGATCGGGCTGGAACGCGCGGGGCCGGCACCCACCCGGGCGACGCTGAAGCAGGCGCTCGAGTCGATCCGGCATCTCGATCTCGGCGGTCTGGTGGCCAATCTGAGCACCGACGATCACCAGGCGCTGAACGACGTGTTCCTCACCGAAATCGCGCACGGCCGCGTCACGCCGCTCGTCGTGCCGTCGCAATGAGCGGACGGATGGCCGCCGAGCCATCCCGATCCTGGAGGGCTGCATGGACATCAAGGCGAAACTCGTCACCAGCACCAGCCTGATGCTGCTGGGGGCGGTGGCGATTTCGGTGACCAGCCTGATCGCGGTGCACGGCATCGCGTCCGGCGTGCGCACGCTGACGACGGAATCGCTGCCGCTGCAGATGCGCAGCAACGAACTCCAGCGCGCCTATGCGGAACTTGCGGTGGAGTTCGGCCGGCTCCAGCACGCGCAGGATGCGTCGGAGCGACAGCAGTCGTCGTCGGAGATCGAAACGCAATTGCAGCGGATTGCCGGCATCACGGCCGCCGTGCGCGCGATCGACGGGCACGGCATCGCCGAACCGTCCACCGACCTGCGGACGATGTTCCGTTCGATGAACGAAGGGATCGACAAGCGCCTGCGCGGCGATGCGCAGCTCGTCGCCGAGCGCCGGCTGATCGAACGCCTGCAGGCACGGGGCGCCACGCTGCTGACCGAGATCGGCAAGGAAATCGAGCGGCTGGACGACGATGCCGATGCGGCGGTGAGCGGCGCGCTCGCGGCCAACACCGCCTACAACCGGACGATTCATGCACTCGATCAGGTTCGCACGAACGTCAAGGACATCATGACGATCGCCGGCCGCGTCGACGTCGCGCCGAACCGGTACCGGCTCGCGCCGCTGCGCGAGCGCATGCAGGCGTCGCTCGACGGCGCACGCAATGCGCTCGCGATCGCGGCGCCGAACCTCGATGCCGCCACCGCACAGGGGGTGACGAGCGCGCTGGGGCGCGTGGCGGCCGACATCCTCGACGGTCAGGACGGCCTCGTCGCGCTGCGCGGCGCCCTGTTCGCCGAATCCTCCGTCGCGCCCCGCTACCGCGCGAAGGAGGACAGGGTGCTGCGGTCGCTCGATGCGCTGGACGCGAAGCTCGCGGAGATCGCGGACCCGTTCGCGTTGCAGATCGTCAAGGCGCGACGGCGCCTCGACGACGCGATCGAATTCCGGCGGCGAGCCGCGCGGGTTGCATCGCTGTCGGCGGTCGTGAGCGGCGGCATCAACGCATTGGCGTTCGACCTGCGCATGATCGCGCAAAGCGACAGCGCCGACCGTCTGAAGCCCGCCGATGACGAACTGCGCAAGAGTATCGGCGCGCTGACCGCATCCGCCGGCGCGCTGCGCGAGGCGCTCGCCGCGGACGGACCGGGCAACGCGAAGCGCGCGCAGGATGTCGTCGGGCTGACCACGGCGCTCGGTGGATCCGCGCGCCGCATCCTCGCCGTGAAGTCCGACATGCTGTCCAACGACGTGGCCATGCAGCGCATCGTCGCGGACGTCGACACGACGGCCAATCGCCTCGCGGCCTACACGGAGCAGGAAGCCGTGCGCGTCGATCTTCAGCAGCGCGGCATCGTATCGGACGTCTACCGGGCCGTGGCGACCGCGATCCTGATGATCGTGGGCGTATCGTTCCTGCTCGCGATCGGCGGGCTGGTGATCAGCCATCGGCTCGGCACGTCGATCTCGCGGCCGCTGTCGAACCTGACGCGCACGATGGCCCGCATTCGCAGCGGCAGCGACCTGTCGTTGCGCATGACGCACAAAGGCAGCGACGAAGTCGCCGTGCTGATTGCCGGCTTCAACATGATGCTCGACGAAATCGAGCGCCGCGACGTCGCCTTGCAGGCGGCGATCGCCACGGCCGAAGCCGCGAATTCGGCGAAATCGGAGTTTCTCGCGCGGATGAGTCACGAGATCCGCACGCCGATGAACGGCGTGCTCGGCATGACCGAACTGCTGCAGCGCACGCGGCTGACGTCGAAGCAGCGCAAGTTCGTCGACACCGTGTATCGATCGGGCCAGACGCTGCTCGTCCTCATCGACGACATTCTGGATTTCTCGAAGATCGAGGCGGGCAAGCTGACGCTGGAGCGCATCGATTTCAATCTGCATCAATTGCTCGACGATGTCGTCGCGCTGCTGGAGCCCAACGCGCAACGCAAGGCGCTTGCGCTCGAGTTCCGGCGCGGCGACACCGTTCCGGAGTGGATGCGCGGCGACCCGGTGCGGTTGCGCCAGGTGCTCACGAACCTGCTGGGCAACGCGATCAAGTTCACCGAGCACGGGCACGTCGCGCTCGGCGCATCGTATTCGGACGACGGCCGCATCGTGTTCACGATCGCCGACAGCGGCATCGGCATCGCGCCCGAGGTGGCCGCGCAGTTGTTCCGGCCGTTCCAGCAGGCCGACAACTCGATCGCGCGCAAATACGGCGGAACCGGGCTCGGTCTGGTGATTTCCCGCCAGCTGGCCGAGATGATGGGCGGCGAGCTCACGCTCGAATCGACGCCCGGCAAGGGTTCGGTGTTTACCGTGACGACCCGGTTCGAGCCGGCATCCGGCGAGGTCGGCGTGGCAGCCGATGCGCGACCGTCGCTCGCGGGCTTGAAGGTGCTGATCGTGGACGACAGCGAGACCGATCGCAGCGTGCTGCTCGAACACGCGATCGAATGGCAGCTGTGCGTCGCAACGGCGATCGGCGGCGACGACGCACTGTCGCAGTTGCGCGCGGCGGTCGCCGACGGCGCGCCGTTCGATCTGGCGATCGTCGACGTGCGGATGCCGGGCATGGATGGCATCTCGCTCGTGCAGCACATCCGCCGCGATCCATCGTTGCGTGCGCTCAGGATCATCACGCTGACCGCGTTCGAGATGATGGACAGCGTCCTGGTCGCGCACGAACTCGACATCGCCGCCCGGCTGACGAAGCCGCTTCGTGGCGCCGATCTCCATACGGCCATCGCGTCGGCGATGCACGTGATGCCGCCGCGGCTGACTTCGCCGGAACCGCTATCCGACGACGCCGGCGCCGGCCCGGGCCGGCCGCTCGATGCGATTTCGGCGCGCGTGCTGCTGGTGGAGGACAACGTCGTGAATCAGCAGATCGCGCTCGCGATGCTGGAGGACACCGCCTATCAGGTGGCGGTGGCCGACGACGGCGAGCAGGCGCTGAATCGGCTGGCCGACGACGTATTCGACGTCGTGCTGATGGACTGCCAGATGCCGCGGCTCGACGGCTTCGAGGCGACGCGGCAGTTGCGCCGTCGCGAAGCCGAAGCCGGCGCGCCGCGCATGCCGGTCATCGCGTTGACGGCCAATGCGCTCAGCGGCGACCGCGAGCGCTGTCTGGCCGCCGGCATGGACGACTATCTCGGCAAGCCGTTTCGCCGCGATGCGTTGCTGCAGATGCTCGCGCGCCATGTCGGCGGCGCGGCGTGCGCGCCGGCTACCGGAACCGATGCGGCAACGACGGGCGGCGGCGTCGAAGCGAAGCCGGAAGCGACGGGGGGCGCCGCCATCGATCCGGATGACGAAGCAAGCGTGATCGACCATAAGGCGCTCGATGCGTTGCGCGCGCTGCAGCGGCCGGGCCGCCCCGATGTCCTGACGCGGATCATCGATCAATTCACGGCGGATGCGCCACGGCTGATCCGCGACATGCATGCGGCGGTCGAAGCGGGCGACGCCGATGCGCTGAAGCTGGCCGCCCATACGCTGAAATCGAGCAGCGCGAACGTCGGCGCGCACTTGCTGTCGGCGCGTTGCCGCGAGATCGAGCGGCTCGCGCGCGCCGCCGACGTGGACGCGGCGGTGGAACTGGTCGCCGGCACGGAAGCGGAGTTCGGGCACGCGCATGCGGCGTTGATCGCGGAGCGCGTGGACGGTTGAAGGGACGCCGGCCGATCGCCATGACGATCGCGCGGCAGTACAACAGGAGGACGGTCGTGAACGACGAGCATGCCGATGTACCGACGATTCTGATCATCGACGACGATGCAATGACGCGCCTGCTGGTCGTGGAAACGCTCGAACAGGAAGGCTTTCGCGTCGAGGAAGCGACGGGTCCGCAGGCGGGCATCGATGCGTTCCTGCGTCATCGTCCGGTCGTCGTGCTGCTCGACGTCGAAATGCCCGGCGGCGACGGATTCGACTGTTGCCGGGCGCTGCGCGCGTTGCCCGAGGGCCGCCGCGTGCCGATCGTCATGCTCACGGGCAACGACGACGACGCGTCGATCGCCAGCGCGTTCGACGCCGGCGCGACCGACTTCGTGTCCAAGCCGATGCGGTGGAAACTGCTCGGCTATCGGGTCCGTTATCTGTTGCGCGCGGCCGCGGCGGTCGAAAAGCTGGCGACGACCGAAGTCAGCCTCACGCATGCGCAGGCGCTCGCGCACCTCGGCAACTGGGAATACCAGGCGGGGCGGACCGACGGCTACTGGTCGCCGGAGCTGTACCGGATTCTCGGGCTCGACGCCGCCCACACGCCGCCGACGTTCGAACGCCTCGTGCAGGCCGTTCCGCCCGACGAGCAGCCGCTCCTCGTGCAGTCCTACGCGAGCCTGCGCACCGAAGGCGTCGCGTTCTCGATCGAGCATCGGCTGATCCATGCGGACGGCACCGAGCGCTACGTGCTGCATCAGGCGGAGTCCGGCCGCGATCCGAATCACGCGATCATCCTGCGCGGCATCGTCCAGGACATCACCGAGCGCAAGATGCAGCAGGGCCGCATCGAATACCTCGCCAATCACGACGCGCTGACCGGCCTGCCGAACCGCAACCTGCTCGGCGACCGGATGGAGCAGGCGATGTCGCAGGCGCGGCGCACCGGGCAACTGATCGCGGTGATGGTGCTCGACCTGGACCGCTTCAAGCACATCAACGACAGCTTCGGCCACTCGGCGGGCGACGGGCTGCTGCGGGTCGTCGCCGCGCGGCTCAAGAGTTCGGTGCGCGACGGCGACACGGTCGCGCGGCTTGGCGGCGACGAGTTCGTCGTGATGCTGGTCAACCTGTCGACGGCGTCGGACGCGGACGCGATCGCCCGCAAGATCCTGGACACCTTCTTCGCGCCGTTCGTGCTCGACGGCCACGACCTGCACGTGACGACGAGCGTCGGCGTCAGCCTTTACCCGACCGACGGCACCGACGCGGAGACGCTGCTGAAGACGGCCGATGCCGCGCTGTATTGCGCGAAGGAACACGGACGCAACTGCTACAGCTTCTATACGCGCGAACTGGGCGCGCGCGTCGAGGAGCACGCCATCCTCGAAAACGCGCTGCACCAGGCCGTGTCGAATGGCGAACTCGAGCTGTACTATCAGCCGAAGGTCGATCTCAAGACCGGCCAGATCAGCGGCGTCGAAGCGCTGATTCGCTGGCGACGTCCGGGAATCGGCGTGATTCCGCCCGACCGCTTCATCCCGATCGCCGAAGAAACCGGGCTGATTCTGCCGATCGGAGAATGGGTGTTGCGCACCGCGTGCGCCCAGGCCGTCGCGTGGCGCCGGGAAGGGCATCCGCCGATCCGGATTGCCGTCAACCTGTCCGCGCGCCAGTTCCGGCAGCAGGACGTGGCCCACCTGGTGCGCACCGCGCTCGCGGAAACCGGTCTCGAGCCGGACTCGCTCGAACTGGAACTGACCGAAAGCGTGTTGATGGAGGACTCCAATGCGATCGCCCATACGCTGCGCGAACTGAAGGCGCTCGGCGTCGTGCTGTCGCTGGACGATTTCGGCACCGGCTATTCGAGCCTGTCCTACCTGAAGGAATTGCCGATCGACGTCGTCAAGATCGATCGTTCGTTCCTCAGCGACGTCACCACCAGCGCGGAAGGCGCGTCGTTGACGCGCTCGATCATCGCGATGGCCGAGTCGCTGCACATGGAGACGGTGGCCGAGGGCGTGGAGACGGAAGCCCAGCTGTCGTTCCTGAACCGGCATCGCTGCCATGCGATGCAGGGCTACTACTTCAGCCATCCGGTCACCGGCGACGAGATCGCCGACATGCTGTCCGCCGGCTCGGAGCTGCCCGAGCACTGCCGGCAGCGCGAACTGCTGCACCGCACGCTGCTGCTGGTGGACGACGACCGCGCGGTGCTGCAGATGCTCCGGCAGGCGCTCGGCCGCGACGGCTACGAGATTCTCGACACCACCGATCCCGACGAAGCGCTCGACCTGCTGGCCCAGCATCGCGTCGGCGTGATCGTGTCGGACTTCCGGATGTCGAGCGTGTCCGGGCTCGACCTGCTGCAGCGGGTCAAGGCGCTGTACCCGGACATCGTGCGCATCCTGCTGTCCAGCTACGGCGACGGCGCGTCGATCGCCGACGCGTCCGGCAACGGGTCCGTTCAGAAGCTGCTGATCAAGCCATGGGACGTCGCGCTGCTGCGCAAGCACATTGCCGAGTCGTTCCAGCGGTTCGAGCACACGTCGCTGAGCGGCGGGGATCTCGGGGTGGCGCGTCTCGGCATTCGCCGGTCTCCGCCGCGGTCTCTCGACGTGGCGGAACCGCGCAATCGCCCTTGACCGGAAGGCGCCGCCGCGCGTTATTGTCCGCAGTCGTGACGGCACGTGAATGGACCTGGAAAGTGCAATCGTGGATCACGCCGTGCGACGCCGATCGAGCAGCACGTGGTGCCCGGATCGATCGCCAAGGATCGATACCCAGGTAATAAGGAGGATTGCGCGGCGGTCAAAAATTGAACAAATGCGTAAATTGTTCCCGGTTCCGGAAATCGCCCATCCGAAGCAGTAAGGATTCTTAATCGGGCTCACGATGACATCATGGAGGGCGCAGTAATTACCCCGCGCGTCGAGTTCCGGATTCACTTGTGCACGGGCATTTTCATAAATACATTTCGACGCTAAATTATTTGAAAACGCCGAAAAAATTGTCTATACCCTAGACGAATCAGGCTGATCCGCATCATGCCGATGCGGGCACGCAACAAGCGGGCGCTGGCAATGGCCGTTGCCGACGTCCGCGCGTTGCAGCGATCGAATGGATTCCGGGGGATGCGAACGGCCCGTTGCCAGGCTGTCGCATGAGTCATGAATGGGCGAACGCAGTGCGCCACCGAAGCAACACCGCGTCTTTACATTCAACGGTCGATCAACGACCCCGTCACACGGAGGTTGGCATGCTGCACTACGTCAAATCCCTGCTGCGTGATGAACGCGGCGTCAGCTCGCTCGAATACGCGGTACTCGCCGGCATCGTGGTCGTCGCGCTGGCGGCGGTCGGGGTGATCCTGAGCAGCAACACCGGTGGCCTGCCGGCCGTGTTCACGTCGCTGATGAACAAGGTCACCGCGCTGATCTGACCTCCCTGAACCCGCGCGCCGCCGACGAATACACGGATCCGCAGCGGTACCGTATCCAGCCGGGGCGCGCCGACGGACGGCTCTCCGATGCTCCATCTCGTACAGTCGGCGGCGACGCTCGTGCTGGTGTCGCTCGTGCTGCAGGACGTGCGCACGCGGCGCTTGTCGAACCGCACGGTGCTCACGTTCGCGATGCTGTATTTCGTCGCGGCCGCGCTCGCGCGCGACGGGCTCGCGCAGCTCGCCGCTCACGTGGGGACCGCGGCGGCGATGCTGCTGCTGTTCGCCGGACTGCGTCACGCCGGCTGGATCGGCGGCGGCGACGTGAAGCTGGCGGCGGCCGTCTTCCTGTGGGCCGGGCCGGGCCTCGCGCTGCCGGTGCTGACGATCGTCGGCGCGAGCGGCGCGGCGTGCGGTCTCGCCGTGCTCGCGGCCGTCGCATGGCAGCGCTGGCGCATCGCACCGGCGCGCACGATCGACACGCGCGGCGTGCCGTACGGCGTCGCGCTTTCGCTCGGCGGCGCACTGGCCGTCTGGGCGCCGTTTCCACACGCGGTTTCGCTCACCTAGCGGGGACGCACGCCGCCATGCCCAAACCTCTGAGAATGGCCGTGCTGATCATCGCTGCCGCCGTCGGTGCGTTCGTCCTGCGCCAGCTCTATGTCGCCGCGTCGACGCCGGCGGCGCCCGGCGCGGCGAGCGACGTCAACGTGCGCGTCGCGGCGGCCGACCTGCCCGAAGGGCTGCTGCTGCGCGACAACGATCTCGCGTGGAAGCGCATCCCGAGCGCGCAGGTGCCGGCCGGTGCATTCGTCGAGTCCCAGCCGGGCGCGGAGCTCAAGGGTGCGCTGCTGCGCAACCGCGTCGACGCCGGTACGCCGATCCGCGCGGACAACGTGATTCCGGCTGGCGCGCCGGACTTTCTCGCGGCCGCGCTGCAACCGGGCATGCGCGCGATCTCGGTGCCGGTCGACGACGTGTCGGGCAACGCAGGGCTGATCCAGCCGGGCGACTTCGTCGACGTCGTGCTCACGCAGCAGATCGGGGGGTCCGCGACGACACCCGGCACGTTCGAAGCGGAGACGGTCGTGCGCCGTGCTCGCGTGCTCGCCGTCGGCTCGGAATTCCAGCGCGCGAAGGCGCCCGCGAGCGCGCCCGATGCACCGGTGCGCGCGCGCACGGTCACGCTCGAGGTCGCGCCGCGCACGGCGCAGGTCGTGCTGGTCGCGACGCGCCTCGGTTCGCTGTCGCTCGCGCTGCGCAGCTTCGCGACGAGCGACCGCCGCGATGCGGCGGGCGGCGCCGAACAGGAGCCCGATACGCCGCCGGTGTGGGCCGGCGACGTATCGCGCGCGTTCCGCGACGCGGCGCGCTCGCCGTCCGCGAAAGCCGACACGGGCGCGCGGCCGGCACCGCAGGGCAATACGGTGGTGATCTATCGCGGTTCATCGGTGGATGACGGCTCGCGTGGCGGCGGCGGTGGTGTCGGTACGCCGGGCCTTCCGCCGTTGCCATCCGGCTGGCCGGGCACGCCGGTTGCGCCGGCTGCGCCCGCAGCGGGCACTGCCGCCGCCGACGCGACGGCGCAGGTGCCGCGGGCGGCGGTCGCGCAGTGACGCGATGACGAGGTGTCGATTCGGAACCGGCCGCCCGGCGGCCGGCATTTGACGGGAACACGAATGGTGCGCACGGTTCGTTGGATCGCTTTCTGGTGCGTGGCCTGCGTCGTCGCGCCGGGCGCCGCGCTCGCGCAGCGCGCGCAGGCGGCGGACGCCGTCGCGGCGCTGTCGATCGCGACCGGCAAGGGCGAGATGCTGTCGTTGCCGGAACCGGCGACCGCGATGTTCGTCGCGGACCCCAGCATCGCGGACATCCAGGTGCCGTCGCCGCGCACCGTGTTCGTGTTCGGCAAGAAGGCCGGCACGACCTCGCTGATCGCGCTCGGCGCGAATCATCGGCCGATCCTGCGCCGGACCGTGATCGTGCAGGTCGATACCGCATCGCTGCAGACGGTGCTCGACAGCCGCTTCCCGCAATTGAAGCTGTCGGTGTCCGGCGCGCCCGGCTCGCTGATGGTGTCGGGCAAGGTGCCGAGCGCGGCCGACGCGGACGCCGTGATGCAGTCGCTCGCGCCTTATGTGAGCGACAAGGAAAAGATCGTCAACCGGCTCACGCTGTCGCGCCCGATCCAGGTGAACCTGCGCGTGCGCGTGACGGAAGTGAGCCGCAACATCACGCAGCAGCTCGGCATCAACTGGAGTTCGCTCGGCGCGGCAGGCAACTTCGTCGGCGGGCTGTTCAACGGACGCACGCTGTTCGATCCGACGAACAAGCTGTTCAACCTGTCGCCGAGCGGCGCGTATTCGGTGCTCGGCGGCTTCCATACGGGGCGCTGGTCGATCGACGTCGTGCTCGATGCGCTCGACCAGGAAGGGCTGATCACGATGCTCGCGGAGCCGAACCTTACCGCGATGTCCGGGCAGACCGCGAGCTTCCTCGCGGGCGGCGAGATTCCGATTCCGGTCGCGCAGGCCGGCAACACGACCGGCGCGATCACGGTCGAGTACAAGCCGTTCGGCGTGTCGCTCGACTTCACGCCGACCGTGCTCGCCGACAACCGGATCAGCCTGAAGGTGCGCCCGGAAGTGAGCGAGGTCGATACGAGCAACAGCGTGACGACTGGCAGCATCACGGTGCCGGGGCTCTCCGTGCGGCGCGTGGAGACGACGGTCGAGCTGTCGAGCGGGCAGAGCTTCGCGATCGGCGGCCTGCTGCAGAGCCAGACCGCGGATACCGTGTCGCAGGTCCCGGGGCTCGGCCGGCTGCCGATCATCGGCCGGCTGTTTTCATCGAAGAACTTCCAGGACCACAAGACCGAGGTCGTCGTGATCGTGACGCCGTACATCGTGCAGCCGACCGGGCCGGGCCAGCTCGAGCAGGCGCTCGACACCGTCGCGCGGCCGAGCAGCGACCTCGAGTTCGCGATCCAGCGCAATCTCGGGCTGGACCTGTTGTCGGGCGACACGCCGCGTCTCGTCGGCGCCGCGGGCTTCGTGTACTGAGCCAAGGAGCGCGCATGCGAGTTCGAACCCTGTTCACCGCACCGTTGCCGCTGGCGCTCGCGGCCTGCCTGTCGGCGCCGCCGCCGATCAACCTGCCCGATGCGCGCGCGATCGGCTTCGACGGCGTGCGCGCGGTGCCGCCCGACTGCGCGAAGCTGATGCAGCCGTCGCATCTCGTCGATGCAGGGTTCGGGCGGCCCGGCGTGCCGTTCGGCTGCGCGACCTACACGAATCTCGCGACGATGCTCGCGCGGCCGGAAGACCTCGTCGCGCCCGTGCCGTACGGCGGCGCCGATGCGCAAGTGGCGGCCGACGCGGTGCGCCGCTACGTCGAGGACCGCGTGAAGCAGCCCGCGCCGGGCAAGACGCTGACGACGACCGGCTCGTCCGGTCATTGACCCACTGACGATGCGATCGCGATGCCGCCCATGAACGTCCTCGACCGCCAGAACGCCAAGCGCGCCGCCTCCGCCGGAGCGGCGGATCTCCTCGCGGTCGTGTCCGATGCCGGCAGCGAGGACGTGATCCGCCGCGTCGCGCAGGATCTGTCGATCGCGCGCGCCCACGTGCACCCGGGCGACTGCGACGACGCGATCCGGTTGCTGCAGCAGCAAGAGCGTTCGCCGCGCCAGTTGATCGTCGACGTGTCGGATTCGGTGCTGCCGGTGTCGGACCTGATGCGGCTCGCGGACGTGTGCGATCCGTCGGTGCGGGTCGTCGCGATCGGCACGCAGAACGACGTCGGGCTGTTCCGCAACCTGCTCGGCATCGGCGTGCAGGACTACATCGTCAAGCCGCTGACCGTCGAGCTGATGCGGCGCGCGCTGACCACGACGGAGTCGGTCGTGCAGGTGCGTACCGGCAAGATCGTGAGCTTCGTCGGCGCGCGCGGCGGCGTCGGCGCGACGACGATCGCGGTCAGCCTCGCGCGCTGCCTGGCGGGGGAGAAGCGGCGGCGCGTCGCGTACGTCGATCTGAACCTGCATGGCGGCGCCGCGAACTCGATGCTCGGGCTGTCGAGCAACAACGGGCTGATCGAATTGCTGAACATGGAACGGCGCCCCGACGACGCGTTGTTCGACCGCATGTTCGTCACGAAGGGCGACCGCCTGCACGTGCTGTCGGCCGAACTCGCATACGGCGAAGACGCGCTGCTGCGCGACGATGCGATCGCGCAGCTCGTCGACATGCTGAAGGACCGCTTCCATTACGTGCTGTTCGACGTCGGCTACCGCGCCGGCAAGCTGTTCGAGGATGCGCTGACGGCGTCCGATCTCGTCTATATCGTCGCCGACCGGTCGGTGCACGCCGCGTACGAGGCCGCACGGCTTGCGCGCTTCGTGAAGGAAATGCCGGGCGAGCGGCTGCTGTCGATGGTGCTGAACAATCCGCTCGAGCCGGTCAAGGGGCGCGTCGCGCAGTCGGATTTCGAGGATGCGTTCGGCGGTGTGCAACTGCGCGAGCTGCCGCACGAGGCACAGTCGCTCGCGATCGCCGAGAACCTGGGCGAGCCGATCGAACGCTCGAAACGCCGCGGCTTCCTGGACGAGATCCGGCTGCTCGCGAACGGCATCACCGGCGAATCGATGGCCGTCGCCGAGCCGTGGTATGCGCGCTTCATCAAATGGAGGAAGGGATCGTGACGTTCGGTACCCGCAAGCAGCCGACACCGGACTCTGCGCCGGCGGGTTCTCGCCCCGCGCCGCACGACACTGCGCCCGCGCCGGCCGTAAGCCCGGTGCCGGCGTCCATGTCCACGTCGGCGCGTGCGGCCGCGACGGCCGATACCCAGGAGGCGCTCATCCGCTCCGGCAAGTTCGACGCGATCCGCTCGGCGGTGTTCGCGTCGATGAACATGTCGGCCGCGCTGATGAAGACGCGCGACGAAGTGCGGGCCGGCATCGAACAGGTGGCCGCGCACACGGTCGAGCGCGAGCGCCTGAAGATCACCACGGGCGAGCAGGTGCTGATCGTCGACGCGATCCTGAACGACATGTTCGGCGTCGGGCCGATCGAGCCGCTGCTTGCCGACGACACCGTGTCCGACATCCTCGTGAACGGCCCCGACCAGGTGTACGTCGAACGCGCGGGGCGGCTCGAGCTCACGCCGCTGAAGTTTCGCGACAACGCGCACGTGACGAGCGTCGCGCAGCGGATCGCGGCGGCGGTCGGGCGCCGCGTCGACGAGAGCAGCCCGATGGTCGATGCGCGTCTTGCCGACGGCAGCCGCGTGAACGTGGTGCTGCCGCCGATCGCGATGCGCGGCGCGTCGATCTCGATCCGCAAGTTCGCGAAGCGCGACATCACGCTCGCGCGGATGGCGCATCAGGGCAACATCTCGCACGGGATGCTGCAGGTCCTGAAGATCGCATGCGCGTGCCGGCTGAACATCGTGATCTCGGGCGGCACCGGGTCGGGCAAGACGACCCTGCTCAACGCGCTGTCGCAGCACATCGAGGAGCACGAGCGGATCGTGACGATCGAGGACGCCGCCGAGCTGCAACTGCTGCAGCCGCACGTGGTGAGCCTCGAGACGCGGCCGGAGAACACGGAAGGGCTCGGCGGCATCTCGCAGCGCGATCTCGTGCGCAACGCGCTGCGGATGCGGCCCGACCGCATCATCCTCGGCGAAATCCGCGGCGCGGAGGCATTCGACGTGCTGCAGGCGATGAACACGGGCCACGACGGCTCGATGACGACGATCCATGCGAACTCGCCGCGCGACGCGATCAGCCGGCTCGAAAGCATGGTCATGATGGCGAACGCGAACCTGCAGCTGCTGTCGATCCGGCGCCAGATCGCGAGCGCCGTGCATCTGTTCGTGCAGGTCGAGCGGATGCGCGACGGCGTGCGCCGCGTGACGCGGATCACCGAGATCGTCGGGATGGAAGGCGAAGTCGTGATCACGCAGGACCTGTTCGCGTTCCGCCAGGAAGGCGACACGACGCGCGACGCGGTGAAGGGCGTGTTCGAGGCGTCGTCGCTGCGGCCCGCCTTCGCGCCGCGCGCTGCGTACTACGGCGTCGAGGACGCGCTTACCGAGGCGTTCCGGCAATGAGGACGGCGGACCTGTTCGCGCTCGGCGCCTTCGTCGTGATCCTCGCGGTGGGGCTCGGCCTGTCGGCGTTGCTGGACCGTGCGCGCCAGACGCCGGAGCAGCGCATTCGCGCGCGGATGCAGCGCATTGCGCCATCGCTGACGGGCCGGGCCGCCGGTGCGGCAGCCGGGGCCGGTGTCGCGCTGTTCAACCTGCCGCGCCGGCAGACCCGCGTGCGGGCATGGGTGCAGCGCTACGTGACGCGCGTGCGCGCGGTCGGCGGCGAGCGCGGGCTGCGGATCGTCATCGCGAGCACGATCGCCGGCGCGGTCGCGGGGATCGTCGTGGTGAAGCTCGTGGCGCTGCCGCGCGTGGTGCATCCGGCGATTTATGTCGGACTGCCGCTGATCGCGATGCGCGCGAGCTATCGCGCGCTGGTCGAGCGCTTCCGGCTGCGCTTTCTGGAGGGGTTCCCCGACGCGATCGACCTGATCGTGCGGGCGGTGCGCGCGGGCATTCCGGTCACGCAGGCGATCAGCACGGTCGGCGATAGCGCCGCCGAGCCGGTGCGCTCGACCTTCCGCACGATGGGCGACAGCCTGCGCGTCGGCGCGGATCTGAAGGACGTGCTGACGCACGCGGCGGACCGGCTGATGATCGCGGATTTCTCGTTCTTCACCGTCTATCTGCTGCTGCAGCGCGAGACCGGTGGCAGCCTCGGCGAGACGCTCGACGAGTTGTCGAGCATCATCCGCACGCGCCGCGACATCCGCCTGAAGACGCGCGCGCTGACCGCCGAGGGGCGGATCACGACGAAGATCATCTCGGCGGTGCCGTTCGTGATGATCGGCGCGCTGTTCCTCGTGAACCGCGCATACGTGATGCTGCTGTTCGATACGCATGCCGGACGCGTGATGCTGACGATCGCCGCGACGCTGCTGACGATCGGACTGGTGACGATTCGCAAGATCTCGAAACTGGATACTGCACGATGACGATGTCGATGCTGGCCGCCCGCGGCCTCGAACTGTTGCTGCTGCTCGCGTGCGTCGCGGCGGCGCTCGCGACGCCGGGCGGCGGCACGCGCCGGCGCATCGCCATGCGCGTGCAGCAGGCCGCCGGACAGCGGTCGCCCGCGCTGGGAACGGGGCGCCTGCAGCCGGGCGACGTGCGTCGTGACCTGACGCGGCGGCTCGCGCAGCTCGGCGAGCGGCTGCCCGTGCTCGATCCGATGCAGCGCGCGAAGCTCGCGCTGCAACTGGCGCGCGCGGGCTTTCGCGAACGGCGCGCGGTGTCGTCGATGATCGGCATCAAGCTCAGTTGCGGCGTGCTGTTCGCCGGCGTCGCGATGGTGTTCAGCCCGTATATTCCGCGCTTCGGCGAATACTTCGTGATCCGGGCGGTGGCGATGGTCGCCGCGTTCGTGGTCGGCGTGATCGTGCCGGAATACGTGCTCGGCGCGATGATCCGGCGGCGCCGGCGGATCATCGCCGCATGCTTTCCGGATGCGCTCGACCTGCTCGTGATCTGCACGATGGCCGGCAACAGCCTCGTGTCGGGCGTGCGGCGCGTCGCGCGCGAACTCAAGCGTATCTGCCCGCCGCTCGCCGACGAGCTGACGGTGTGCGCGGACGAGCTGACGCTGAGCGGCAACGTGTCCGAAGCGCTCACGCATTTCGCGATCCGCGTCGACTTCGCGTCGGCGCGGTCGCTCGCCACGACGCTCACGCAATCGCAGCGGTTCGGCACGCCGATCACGCAGGCGCTGCGAACGCTGTCGCGCAGCGAGCGCACCGAGCAGATCGTCGCGCTCGAGGAGCAGGCCGCGAAGCTCGCGCCGAAGATCACGCTGCCGATGATGCTGTTCATCCTGCCGACGGTCGGCCTGATCGCGGCGGGCCCGGCGGCCATCCGTTTGCTCGAGGTGTTCAAATGACAGGCCCCGCGCTCCGTGCGTTCGCCTTCGCGGCCGTGCTGCCGCTGCTCGCCGGCGGCTGCGCGCCGGGTATCCAGACGCGGCCGGCGCTGTCGCACAAGAGCGACGACCCGCAGGCCGAATTGCGCATCGCCGACAGCGCGCTGGCCGGCGGCAACGTCGATCTCGCGTCGACGCTGTACGCGAAGGTGCTGGCGCGGCATCCCGATTCGCTCGCCGCGCAACTGGGGCTTGCCGACGTGAACTATCGCGCCGGCGATCTGGAGCGCGCGCGTATTCTGTACGAGCAGGCGCGGCAGCTTGCGCCGGCCGAACTGGGCCCGCAGGTCGGGCTCGCGCGCGTCGCGTTGCGACAGCGGCGACTCGACGAGGCCGCGCGCCGCTATCGCGACTTGCTTGCCGCGCAGCCAAACCTGCCGCTCGCGGCGCAGGGGCTCGGCACGGTGCTCGATCTTCAGGGCCGCCACGAGGACGCTCAGACCGTGTACCGGGACGCGCTGAGCGCGCATCCGGACGCGCAGGGGCTGCGGGTCGACCTCGGGCTGTCGCTCGTGCTGAGCAATCGTCCGCGCGAAGGCGTGAACGTGCTGCTCGACGTGGCCGGGCTGCCCGATGCGCCGTGGCAGGCGCGCCAGAACCTCGCGTTCGCGTACGGCGTGCTCGGCAACACCGATTCGGCGAAGAAGCTGCTGTCCGCGGACCTGCCCGCGTCGGCGGTGGCCGACAATCTGCGCGTGTACCAGGCGGTGCGTACGCAGCTCGCGGCGCGTCCAGTCGGCGATGCGTCGCGGCCGTCGAAGGGCGCCGCGCTCGAGCCGCGCGCCGTGCCGCCCGCCGCGGGGGCCGTAAAATGACACGCGGGGCGACGGGCGCCCGCCACGCGCGCGGCGTCGTATCCCTCGAATTCGTATTGATGCTGCCGTTCCTGCTGATGGTGCTGATCGGCATCATCGACACGAGCCTGCTGCTATGCGACAAGGCCGTGATCACGAACGCGAGCCGCGAAGCCGCGCGGGCCGGCGTCGTGCTGCGCGTGCCGATGCTGACCCCGACGCAGATCGCCAACGTCGCGCTGAGCTATACGCAGAACAGCCTGATCACCGGCGGCACGCCGACGACGCCGACAGTGACCGTGACGCAGGCGAACGGCACGACGGCGGGCACCGCGCTGACGGTCACGGTGACCTACACGTATGCGGGGCTGGTGCTCGGTTCGGCGTTCAGCGCGCTGACCGGCCCCGTGACGATCTCGGCTACCTCGGTGATGCTCTATGAATGACGCGGCCGGCACGCGATGCATCGGCGCCGCGCGCGAACGCGGTTCCGTCGCGCTGTTCTTCCTGATGTTCCTGATCCCGCTGCTGTCGTTCGGCGCGCTGGCGATCGACATCGCGTGGATCGCCACGGTGCGCAACCAGTTGCAGAATGCGGCGGACGCGGCCGCGCTCGCCGCGGCCGACGCGATGATGTCGCCGACGGGCGGGCCGCTGAACTGGTCGCAGGCCGCGCCGGCGGCGAACGGCGTGATCGCGCTGAATTCGGCGGCGGGTGCGCGGCTCGCGAGCGGCACCGTGACGACCGGCTACTGGAACGTGACGCGCACGCCCGCATCGATGCAGCCGACCACGATCACGCCCGGCCCGTACGACGTGCCGGCGGTGCAGGTGACCGTGTCGCGCGCGCCGGGCATCAACGGCGGCTCGATTCCGCTGCTGCTCGGCGGGTTGCTCGGCATCGCCGGCGCATCCGGCGGCGCGACCGCGATCGCGGTGCTCGCCGCGCCGGGCGGCGTCGCGGCGGGCGGGCTGTTTCCGATCGCGATCGACCAGTGCGTGTACAACCAGTACTGGAACGCACAGACCAACCAGCCGCTGATCAATCCGCTCACGGGTCTGCCGTACCAGTTTTCGATCACGAACGGCCAGACGTATGGCGCGCTGTGCATGGGCGGTCAGTGGACGTCGTTCCAGTCGACCGCGACCGACACGACGACGATGGGCGGCCTGATGGTGACCGGCAACCCGACGACGCTCAATATCGGCGACAGCATCTATCTCGCGACCGGCGTGAAGGCGACGCTCTACACGTCGGTGCCGGTCGGCGCGACGGTCGTGCTGCCGGTCGTCACGCAGACGTCGAGCAGCACCTACGTGCCGATCGTCGCATTTGCCGCGTTCCACATCGACGTGTCGCTCGGCGGCGCATACAAGTACATCCAGGGGCACTTCGTCGCCGGGGTGAAGATGACCGGCGTCGCGACGGGCGTCGGGCCGTACTACGGCGTGTACGTGCCGCCGCGGCTTGCGTTGTGACTATTGCGAGCATCGTGGCGGGCGCGGCGCAGCAGCACCAGCAGCGCGAAGAGCGTCACGGCCGGGCCGATCTGCGGCAGTTGCAGCCACGGGTTCAGGTATTCGACGATCGGCAGCGCCCACATCAGCGCGATCGCGGCCTGTTCGCCGCGCAGCCAGCCGTCGCGCCAGCCGATCGACAGCATGCACGCGATCGCGATGGCGAGCCATGCGAGTTCGTAGTGCCACACGTACGGGTTCGCCACGAGCGTCGCGACCGCCAGTACGGCCGCACGCACGCGGGTGTCGCGCGACTGCATCCATACGATGCAAGCGGCGGAGATCGCGATCGCGGCGATGCACGCATGCGCGGCATACGCGGCGCCGAGCGGCACGTCCGCGAGACGAAACGCCGCGAACGGCGTGGGCGACGCGAGCCAGAACCCGACGCCATGCTCGAGGACGATCGAGCGGGCGATGCCGGCGCTGGCGACGAACAGGCGCGGCGACTCGACGCCGCAGACGAGCACGCTCGACGCGGCGAACGCGCCGGTCGCGAGCGCGGCCCACATGATCGTGCGCCATGCGCGCGCGGCGACCAGCACGAACGGGAACATCAGCGCCAGTTGCGGCTTGACCGACAGCAGCGCGATGCACAGGCCGGCATATATCGGCCGCCGATCGGCCCAGTAAACGGCCAGCGCCGCGCACGAGGCGGTCAGGAACGTGTTCTGCCCGAGCGTCGCGGTGACGAACACGCATGGCGCGGCAACCAGCGCGAATGCGCCGGCGTGCGATGCGCCGGGCATCGCGCGGAGGCCGGATACGCACCACGCGGCGAGGCCGAGCATGAGCACGCCGAACGCGACGAACAGCGGATAAGCAAGCGCGAACGGCAGCAGCGCCAGCGGCGTCACGAGCAGCAGATAGGTGGGCGGGTACAGCCACGGTGCGAAGACGTCGCGGGGAAGGGTCGGAAACAGCCCGGTCGTCAGCCGCGAGAATGCGGAAAAATCGTATGCGTGCGACGGCGTGCCGTGCAGCATCACGTACGACGCGGACCAGAACACCGAGAAGTCCGCCCCCGGGCGGGGTATGACGCCGCCGCTGCCGGACGCGTGACGAACGACCGCGATCCAGATCGACATGAACAGCGCGTACGACACCAGCATCAGCGCGCTGTACAGGACGACGCGTCGCGACGTCAGCCACGCGGCGACGGGCCGCGCCGTCGGCCGCGTCGATTGCCGGAGGATATCCAATTGACGTGGCCCGGGCTTACTTGAACGACGCCTTGCGCGCGGCGATGCCCGCGGCCGCCGGCGTCGCGGCCCGGCGGCGTGCCGGGTGCGTGCGCTTGAGCGGGAACTGCAGCAGCTTCGATGCCGGTCGCGCGGCCGCATCGCGCTCGGCGCGGTAGCGCCGCCGCACGAGATAGACGGGGCGCTGCTTCGATTCGTGATAGATGCGGCCGAGATATTCGCCGATCACGCCGATACCGATCAGCTGGATGCCGCCGACGAACAGCACGACGGAAATCAGCGACGGATAGCCGTGCACCGGGTTGCCGTACAGCAGCGTGCGCATCACGATGTACGCTCCGTAGACGAACGACAGCGCGGCGAACGCGAGGCCGACGTAGGTCCACACGCGCAGCGGCACCGTGCTGAAGCTCGTGATGCCCTCGAGCGCGAAATTCCAGCGCCGCCAGCCGGAGAACTTCGAGCGGCCGCCGCTGCGCGGCGCACGCGCGTATTCGACGATTTCGGTGCGAAAGCCGACCCACGCGAAGAGCCCCTTCATGAAGCGCCGCCGCTCGGGCAGCGCGCGCAGCGCGTCGACGACTTCGCGGTCCATCAGCCGGAAATCGCCGACGTTTTCGGGCATCTCGACTTCGGAGAGCCGGTTGTGCACGCGGTAGTAGAGCGAGGCCGCCACGCGTTGCATCAGCGGATCGCACATCCGGTCGGTGCGCTTCGCGGCGACGACCTCGGCGCCCGCGTGCCAGCGTTCGAGCATCGCGGGAATCAGGGCCGGTGGATCTTGCAGATCGGCGTCGATCAGGATCACGGCCGCGCCGGCTGCTTCGTCGATGCCGGCGGTGAGCGCCGCCTCCTTGCCGAAGCGGCGGGTGAGATCCACGACGTGCACGCGCCCGTCGCCGGCGGCGACCGAGAGCAGCCGGTCCAGCGTGCCGTCGCGGCTGCCGTCGTTGATGCAGACGATCTCGAAGCGCACCGAGCCGACCGACTCCAGAACGGGCAGCGTTTCGGCAAAGAATGCGTCGATCGTTTCTTCTTCGTCATGAAAAGGCACGACGAGCGATATCAGCGGCTTCCTGGCATGCGTCGACACGTTGCGGCCCCCGGAGAGATTCGGCCTGCGTTGCGCGGTAGGTTTCCGTTGTCGTTCGCCGAACGGGGGTTACCCGATTCGGGGCGAAGGCGGTCCCGGCCAGCCTTTCCACGGTGGACTGGCCGGCATAGGGTTTAAGTATTGTACGAAGTATTCGGGATTCGACAAGGCACGAATCGACGGCGAATCGTGCAGGGCGGGCCGGCTCGATCGGTTGGCGATCTTCACCGGCCCGCGCGCGTCGAGCAACCGCCCGTCACTCCACCGTCACCGATTTCGCCAGATTCCTCGGCTTGTCGATATCCGCGCCCCGCAAGCACGCCGCGTGATACGCGAGCAACTGCAACGGCACGACGTGCAGAATCGGCGACAACAGCCCGTAGTAATCCGGCATCCGAAGCACCGACACGCCTTCGCCGTTGTCGATCCGCGTATCGGCATCCGCGAATACGTAGAGCTGCCCGCCGCGCGCGCGCACTTCCTGCATGTTCGACTTGAGCTTTTCGAGCAGCGCATCGTTTGGCGCGATCGTGGCAACGGGCATCGTATGCGTGACGAGCGCGAGCGGCCCGTGTTTCAGCTCGCCGGCCGGATACGCTTCCGCGTGGATATACGAGATCTCCTTCAGCTTCAACGCGCCCTCGAGCGCGATCGGGTAGTGCAGCCCGCGCCCGAGAAACAGCGCGTTTTCATGCTGCGAGAATTCCGCTGCCCAGCGCGCGATCTGCGGCTCCAGCCCGAGCACGTCCTCGAGTGCGCCGGGCAGGCGCCGCAACTGCAGCGCATAGCGCGCGAGCTGCGCGTCGTCTACGTAGCCGCGCAGCCGCCCGAGCGTCACGGCGAGGATGAACAGCGCGACGAGCTGCGTCGTGAACGCCTTGGTCGACGCGACGCCGATCTCCGGGCCCGCTCGTGTCAGGAAGCGCAGGCTGGTCTGGCGCATCATCGCGCTGGTCGGCACGTTGCAGATCGCCAGCGTGTCGATGTGGCCGAGCGCCTGCGCGTACTTCAGCGCGGCGAGCGTGTCGGCGGTCTCGCCGGATTGCGACACGCTGACCACCAGCGTGTTCGGCGTCGCGAGCGCGTCGCTGTAGCGGTATTCGCTCGCGATCTCGACCTGCGCGGGGAGGCGCGCGATCGTCTCGAGCCAGCGGCGTGCGGTCAGGCCCGAGTAGTGGCTCGTGCCGCACGCGAGAATCAGCACGTTGTCGATCTGTTCGAACGCGCGCGCGGCGTCCGGGCCGAATACGGCGGGGTCGAACAGCCCGGCATCGGGAATGGTCGCGGCCACGGCCTGCGGCTGCTCGAAGATTTCCTTCTGCATGAAGTGCCGGTACGGCCCGAGCTCGACCACGCCCTGCGTGGACGAAACGGTCTGGATCGCGCGTTCGATCGGCGCGCCGTTGCGATCGAGCACCCGTACGCCGCCGGGCGTCAGCTCGACGATGTCGCCTTCCTCGAGGAAGATGAAGCGGTCGGTGATGCCGGCGAGCGCGAGCGCGTCGGACGCGAGAAAGCATTCGCCGTCCTTCACGCCGACGACGAGCGGCGAGCCGGCCCGCGCGCCGATCAGCCGTTGCGGCTCGTGCTTGCTGAACACCGCGATCGCATAAGCGCCGTGCAGTTGCGAGGTCGCGTCGCGCACGGCGGCGAGCAGGTCGCCGCGATACTTGCTGTGGATCAGGTGCGCGACCACCTCGGTGTCGGTCTGTCCGTCGAACTCGTAGTGTTCGTCGGCCAGTTGCCTGCGCAACGTTTCGTGGTTCTCGATGATGCCGTTGTGTACCAGCGCGATCTCGTCGCGCGAGAAGATCGGATGCGCGTTGCAGGTGGCCGGCGCGCCGTGCGTCGCCCAGCGCGTGTGCGCGATGCCGGTGCTGCCGGCCAGGCCGGCGCTGCGCACGTGGGCGTCGAGGTCGGCGACGCGCGACACGCTGCGCTCGCGGCGTGCCTGGCCGTTGACGACGGTCGCCACCCCGCATGAATCGTAGCCGCGATATTCAAGGCGGCGCAAACCTTCGATCAGAATCGGGACGATGTCCCGTTGCGCGACCGCGCCGACGATGCCACACATGACACGTCTCCTTCCCTGTAGATTCCCCCGGACCGTGCGCACGCGTCGATCAGCGTGACGCGGTCTCCGTTGTCGCCGCCGTCGTGAAGCCGCATTGAGCGGGCGCGACCGGGTCGGCCATCCGGCTTTCGAATGCCAGGTAAAGTGCTTCCTCCAGTACGTTCCAGTGTGCGCCGTGCCGGTACGGGCCCGATCGTGCATGCCAGCACGCGACCGTGTTCCTGTCGTTCATCTTGAGTGCGACCAGTGCGATCAAGCCCCATGGATAATCGGAGCCGGCGAGTTGCAGCCAGGTCTTGCCGTACTTCTGCATCCACTGCGCGTAGATCGTGTCGTTCGACTGTTCGGGTACCTGAATGCCGGACAGCAGCGGAAAGATCTGCGCGACTTTCGCGGGGTAGAACGTCGTGTCGCTGATGCGCTGCGTGCTCGCGCGAAAGCCGGACTGCGTGCCGCGCCAGAACACCTTCAGGATCGCGGCCGCGAGCCGGTCGGCGCGCTGGCTCCACGGGCCGGCGTGCGTGGAGTCGGCATGCCGGACGTAGTACGCCGCGAGCGCCTGGAACGCGCTGTGTACCTCGACGTTGTCCATCAGCAGCGCGACGCGCAGCGTCGACGAGATCTGATAGACGCCCGTGGGCTTGGCGAGCAGCGTGTCCAGGTGCGCACTGGCGCGATTCAGGCTGAGCTCCCATGCGGCGGGCAGGCCGTCGGGCGGCGCGAAGCGGGCGAGCAGTTCGATCCAGGTCGCCATCATCGCGTCGTCGGCATCGGCTTCGGCGCATGCGCTGTACTGGCCGCTTTTCATGCAGTAGCGATCGAAGCCGCCGTCCGGACGCTGGCGCGGCAACAGCCACGCGATCCACGCGAGCGCGGCCTGATGGGCGTCGAGCCCGGCGTCGGCGGCGGCGAGCAGCGCCTTCGACGCGAAGTAAGGATCGATGCCGGCGCCGTTCAGGCGCACGGTGATCGCGCCGTCCGGGCGTTGGTAGAGTCCGTTGAGCTGGAGTTCGGCGGCGCTCGCGTGCAGCGCGACGCCGCACGCGGCGACACAGCACGCGACGCACCACAGGCGGCATAGCCGGGCGATGGCCGTCACGCGTGCGCGTGCGGCCGGGAACAGCGCGGGCCGGTTCATGATGGGGGGCTCCTGCGCGGTGGTCCTGCGCAAATCCCGCCGGGCGCGGCGTTGGCCGCGTCGCGCGCCGGCGGGTATGTCGATGTCGCGGCTCAGTGCACCTTGGCGCTGGTGAACTTGAGACTGGTGCCGCTGTTCGCGGTCACGAGCCAGTACGTCGAGTCGGTGATGACGACGCTGCCGAAGCCTTGCGTGATGACCGGCAGTGCGAAGCCCTTCTTCGGCAGCAGCCACGTCATGTTCGCGAGGCTCGTCGGGTGGCTGGCGGCGAACGCCCAGCCGCTGCCGGTGTCGGTGGCCGACCACGTGACGTTCAGGCGTGCACGATCGAAGGTCGTGATGTCGCTCATCGTGTACCACTTGAACTGACCCGTCAGTTTCAGCGTATTGGCTTGCGAGAAGATCGCGGACAGCGTCGACGTATAGGACGACGCGCCGAGCGGGTGCGCATAGATCAGCCGGCTCGTGCGGTTCGCGACGACGAAGTTCATCAGCGATGCATACCAGTTGTTCACGTCGGCCGTCGGCACCGCGTACTGCTGGAACTCCTCGAACGTCGCGTACTTGCCGAACGGCATCACCGGGTAAGCCCACAGGCCCGGGTTCAGCAGCGCGCCGTTGCGGTATGCGCGGGTCGGCGCCGAGCCGGTGTGCCCCGTGAAGTAGTAGCCGTTGAAGCCGTTGCTTTCGAGCCAGTTGACCGACCAGGTCGGCGTGTTGCCTTCCGGCGCCGCGTACTCGACATCCGGCACGGCCGTCACGGCCTGAACGGCCTGGTGATTCATCACCAGGTACTGCGTGAACGTGCTCGCGTTCGTTTCGCTCGCATTCGCGCCCCAGTAGTCGTGAATCCAGCCGCCGTGGCTGCCGACGCGATGGCCCTTGCTCACGAAATACTTGAGGAGATTCTGCGCGGGCGGGTTGTTGGCGAGATTGAGGCCGCCACCGTCGCCGAACGCCGCTTCATCGGGGCCGGCCGTGACCACGAGCGAGAACGGCCCGTTGTTCCACACGCCGAGGCTCTTCAGGTAGAGCGCCGGCTGGAGCTGGTCGCCCGCGCAGAAGTGCCAGTTGAATACGAGGCCGGCCATCGCCTTCGGCAGCGGCGACAGCGACGGCAGGTTCAGCATCTGCGTGCCGAAATAATGCAGGTAGCCGTGGATCAGCATGCCGTCGGTCTGGCCGTCGAGGTAGGCGAGCGGCAGGTTGACGAACAGCACGCCGCCGTTGCCGTACGTGTTGTAGCCGGACACCAGCCCGAAGGTCGGCGAGGTCAGGATCGTCGTGCCGGTGTACGTGCCCTGCGTGACGAAGCTCGGATAGGTGAGGAAGCCGTACACGTAGCCGGAGATGCCTTCGAGCGTGTCGGTGGTGGTGGCCAGCGTCGACGCGAGCGTGTTGGCCGTCTTGCCGGTCGACGTGCTCAGCAGCGAATTGGCGGTGTACGTCGTGGTCTTCTTCAGCTTGCCGGTCACCGTGCCGGTCAGCTTCGGAGCCGTCTGGTTCAGCACGCCGCTGCCCGTGGATGGCGTCGCGTACTGGAACCATGCGCCGTGGTTGTAGTTGGCGAGGCCGCCCGGGTTCGACGGGCTGGCGGCCAGAAACTGTGCGGTGCCCGACGTCGAATTCGTCGACGTACCCGACGTACCCGACGTGCTCGTCGATGCGAGCGCACTCGCGGTCGTGGTGCTCGACGAAGCCGTGGTCCACGCCATCGACTTGCCGGGGGGCACCTGAAGCGTGCGCAGCCAGCTGCTCATGCCGGTCACGTTGCCGAGGCCGATCATGTTGCCGCCGTATTGGTCATACAGCACGTAGTCCACGCCCACCATGCTGCTGAAGCGCGATTTCGGGCTGACGTAGAAGCCGGCCGAATTCAGCACGCCGAAATCGTAGACGAGCATCACCTTGCCGCCGTTCAGCGCATAGTTCTGGATCGCCGTTACCAGCGTGTCGGCCGCGGTCGTATGTACCTGATCGGGCAGGATCAGGCCCGGATACTGCGACAGCGACGCGCCGGCCGCCATGAACTGGCTGTCGGTCATCACCTTGATCTGCAGCCCTTCCTCCTGCGCACTGTCGAGCCATGCGGATACGCGCGGATCGGGCAGCGTCAGCGTGTCGGGCACCAACAGCAGAAGCTGGTTGGTGGCCGCCTGAGCGCCGCCCGGACTGAATGCGAACGCGAGCGCGAACAGCGCGAACAGGATCCGCAAGAACTTGCCTGACTTTGCCAACATGGTGTGCTCCTCGCTCAAGGAATGGGGGCGTGCGGCAGCGTGATCCGCGTGCCGCCAGGTCGACCAATCCAGCCCCGTAGGTGTGTGCGGCTGTCCGGTTCGTCGGGTATCGAGCGGTGCGTGTCGACGGCAGCCGGTTGCGCACATGCGTCGGTGCGCGGCGCTGCCTTCGCCGACGAGAGGACTCGATGCGACGCATTGAAAGAAGCGAACAACGTGCCATTGGCGCAGGAGGCCCGGTCCTGCTGGCTTCCTGCGATGCACGTCGCACGGCGCGGTCGCAAACGCGGCGGATTCGTTTCATCGCTGATACGGCGCGTTTGACGGCGCTATCAGCAGACGGAATCGCGATCGCGCGTCAGTGCGCCGGGCCAGCTCGCGCAGTAGGTATAGAGCGTGACGAGCAGCCCGATCAGCAGCGGCCCGCCGAGCAGGAAATAGCAGAACGGCAGAAACAGCAGCGAGCCGTGATGGATGATCGTCGCATGCAGCAGCATCACGAACGGCAGCGCGACCACGAAGTAGCCGAGCACCAGCAGCGATGCGGCGGCCTTTTGCAGCAGCGAGAAATCGAGCGGGTAGTACAGCGCGGCCATCACCAGCGGGATCAGCGCGATCGCCGCGCCGTGCAGCACGAACATGTCGCGCAGATGCAGTTGCGGGACATACGGGAACGTGCCCGGCGCGAGCCAGAAGTACGCGCAAATCAGCAACTGGGTGAAGCTCGCGATACGTAACAGATATGCAACAGGCAGCCAGTTCGCGCGCCGGATGAACGATGCGGCGAAACCGATCGCACAGAGCGCGGCGGTGGCGGCCAGCAGCATGCCGCCCGGCAAGCGGGCCGCCACGTCGATCGACAGCAGCGGCACGCGGGGCGCGTCGGGCGGATAACCGATCACGATCACGTGAAGCGCCGGATCGATCTCGCGCGCGCCCCACGCCATGACCGCGCGCCAGTAGCGCCACGCCAGCGGCAATCCGAACCACAGCGACGCGTACAGCGCGGGCGTCAGCAGCGCGATCGACCACAGCCAGCGCTGCGGATGCGCGTGGATGCGCAGCGAACGATCGACGGGAGGACGGACGGGATGCGTGTGCACGGCGTCCGCCCGCCTACCAGCGATAGAACACGCTGAGCTCGCCGCCGATCCGCGAGTAGTACGGGTTGTGGTAGTAGGCGAATTCGAGCTGCGTTCCCCACTTGCGCGTGAACCAGTAGCGCCATTTCGCGGTGATCTCGTGGCTGCGGAAATCCGCGATCTGCGTGCCTGAGCCGGTGACCTGATACGCCTCGCGGCCGACCCCGCCGCGCAGCACGATCACGCTCTTGCCGGCTTCGCCGTAGGTGACGGCGCCGTAGTAGCCGGGCGCCTTCACCGATCCGGGCGAATCGACCGTATAGTTCGCGCCCGCCTCGAAAATCCACTTCGGCAATGCGTACCAGATCACGCCGGCGTGATAGAGCTGATCGCGGTGTCCGCTGCGGTTCCATGCGTAGCCTGCGCCGAGCGATACGACCAGCGAACGATCGGGCAACAGCTTGCGGTTGATCGACGCGTCGATGCGCGCACTCGGCAGGATCGTGCCCGACGTGGTGCCCGAAAAGCCGATCCCGCCGAACCAGTCCGGCCCGAGATCCTGCACGTAGGTGAGCGCGCCGAGCTGCGTGTTCTCGCCGAAGCGGTGCAGTTGCGCCAGTTCGCCGAGGATGGTGCGGCCGCCATCCTGATAGACGCCGCGCAGGTGGACGCCGTACCAGTCGCCGTAGCCGTGCGTCAGGTGCGCGCTCGAATAGCCGAGCGTCAGTTCGGTATGCGTTTCCCGCGGCGCCTGCACATGGGCGACGACGGCATCGGGCAGCGGCGGCCGGGTCGTATCCTCGGGCGTGAACTCGGCGAGCGGCACGCCGTCCGGTAGGCCTTCCGCGTCCACGCGCACGAACATCGACTCGTCGCGCATGCGTGGGGTGATGACGGTCGCGGGGGCCGGAGGCTGCACGGCGGGCACGGCGGTGGCATCTTCCGGCTGCTCCGCCAGCGCCGCGGGCGTGCCGAAGGCGACGCCGCACAGCATCGCGAGGGTGGCAACCGGCGCGCGCGGGCCGCGATGGCTGGGGCGATCAGACATGAGGCGCTCCTTGACGGGATGTATGGAACCAGCCGCTGCGCCACGCGACGAGGTCACCATGCACGCAGGCATGATTGACGATCGACACGTCGCGCGCGCACGCGCTGACCGGATGACCGGCGACACCGATGCGCGCACCCGTGAGCCGCAGCAGGCCGCCGGCCGACACGACGCCGTCGATGCAGCTCGCGCTGGCGAGCAACACGTCGTCGCGCGCGAACACCGCGCCGTGCAGCAACGCGTGACGTTCGAGCTCGACGCGATGCGCCTTGACGCTGCCGCGCAGCACGCAGCCTTCGCCGAGGACGAGCGTCCCGTCGACGATCAGGTTGCCTTGCACGACCGTATGCGCGGGCAGACGAACGTCGCACGGCAGCAGGTAACGACCGTGCAGGAAGCGATGCGGCAGCGACGCGAAGTGGCGGGTGAGCGAGATCGCGCGGCGCGGAGCGGCCGCCGTGTCCGCGGGCCGCGCGTCCGGCGCCGCGCCGAAGACGATCGGCTCGCCGTACAGGCACGCGAAGCCGCCGGCGCCGCGCAGGCGCACCGTGCCGCCGACCACGACGCCGCGCAGCACCGCGCCGTCGACGTCCACCAGCGGCGCATGCGCGAGCGTGCCGATCGTCGCGCCGGCGTGGATGTCGATGCGCTCGTCGGCGAATGCGTACGCGGCCCGCGCGCCGTCGTCGAGCGTGATCGTGCGATCGGCGTGGAGCACGTCGTCGCGATGCGCGTCGCGTGCGACGTGAATCGCTTCCGCATGCTGCACGGCCAGCCCGAGCGCTTGCCACGGTGGGGCGAAGGACGCATCCGCCGGCGGCGCGCCGGCCGCGTGCGCGCGCAGCGCGTCGTGCCAGCGCGCGGCGAGCAGCGCCTGATCGACGAACGGCCCGTCGCCGATCGGCAGCGCCGCGACGTCGCTGCGCCGGATCAGTTCATGCAGCAGCGGCAGGAACGGCAGGGTGAGCACGCCGGCCACCGGCACCATCACGTTGAAGGTCGTCATCGCTCATCGCTCCGGTTTCAGTTGCCGGCGAAAACGCTCGGTCTTGTCCCATTTCAGTTCGCGGCGCAACGCGGCGTCGAGCAGGAGCCCCCAGAGCGCGGAGACGACCGCCGCGATCGTCACGCAAAAGCCGACGACGTTGACCGGCACGAGCCGCAGGCGCGTCGCGCGGCCGTCGAGCCGCGCGGCGACGACGATCTCGAAGAACACGCCGAAGTTGCCGAAGGTACTGAACGAGAACAGCGCGAACAGCGACAGCAGCAAACCGAGCGCGGTCGAGTTGACGCCGTTGAACAGGTAGAGCGCGAGCGCGGCGCTCCAGGCGATCGCGAGCAGCGCGGGCATCGCGAATACGCCGAGCAGCAGCGCGCCGTCGAGCCGGCAGCGCCGCGAAATCAGCGGATTGCGCAGCACCGGCAGCAGATAGCGCAGCATCGTCTGGTTGTGGCCCTTCGCCCAGCGCGTCAGTTGCCGGGCGCGGACGGCCCAGCGCTCCGGCACTTCCTCGTAACATTCGGCGTGGTTCAGATAGACCGTGCGCCAGTCGCTGAGCAGCAGGCGGTAGGTCATGTCGGTGTCTTCGGCGAGCGTGTCGTCGCACCAGCCGCCCACGGCGTCGAGCGCGCTCTTGCGGATGCCGCCGACCGTGCCGCCATATTGCGGCACCAGATCGAGATTGTTGCGGGCTTGCTGGTTGACCTGGTAGCCGCCCGCGCGCTCGAGATCGAGCAGCCGCGCGAGCAGGTTGCTGTCGGCGTTCTGCGGCACGACGCGGCCCATCACCGCGCCGACTTCCGGGTCGAAGAACGGCGCGACGAGTTCCTTCAGCAGCCCGGGGCGCGGCAGGTAGTCGGCATCGAATACCACCATGATGTCGCCGCGGATGAAGCGCAGCGCATCCTTCAGCGCGGCCGCCTTGCCCGGCTTGCCGGTCTCGCGGTGAAACGGCTGGATCAGCTCGGGCGCGAGCGCCCGGACTTCCTCGATCAGCGCGCGCGTGTTGTCGGTCGAGCGGTCGTTGACCGGAATGATCGTCAGCCGGTCGCGCGGGTAGGTCGTGGCCAGCAGCGCCATCAGGCAATCGACGATGACGGTTTCCTCGTTGTGGGCGGCGACGAAGACCGTGAGCCGCGGCCAGTCGCCGTGGGTCATCGTCCGGTAGGGCGCATGCTGCGGCTTGAACAGGCGGTCGATGCTGAATACGTAGTGCCGTGCGGCATACGCGCACGTCAGCAGCGTGAACAGCCACAGGTAGGCAACGCACGGCATCAGCAGCAACTTGGGATCGAACGTGAGGTCCGGCGGGGTGGCGGGCGGCGGCGCGAGCGACGCATCCGGATCGGGCGACGCCTGCGCGGAGACGGACAGCGTCACGCTGTCGAGCGCGGCTCGCTCCACCGCGATCGCGATGTGTGCGGCGTTCGCGGCGTTGACAGCGGGCGCGCCGAACCGGGCGGGTTCGGCAATTGCCTGCGAGGCGGTGTCGGTATCGCGCACGATCAGCGAGCAGGCAAGCGCGATCAGCAGCAGGATGACTTGCTCGCAGAGTGACGCCGTGCGCGTTTTCTTCATGTCTGGTCCCCGGTCCCGCAACGACGACCGGTGAGCGCCGAAGCGCTGCGTGGATCGCGCGGATGTCAATGGAAAGCGGCGGCGCGTCCGTCGCGCAGGGGCCGTGGTCGGGTGCCCCGGACGGACGCGTTGCGTCGCCTCCCGGCTTCGTTGCCTTGGCGTCCCCGTCCGTCTGCTGCCGTGCGAGTGCTTCGGGACACCTGTCCGACATCAAGCAAGGCGTGAGCCATCTGCCCGGATGCCCCGTGCGGCAAGGCGCCGTACCCGGGAAGCGGATCCGGGACGCGCGTGGGCGGCGCGTTTTGATTCACTGACGAATCAGCGTGCACGGATCGCATTCAGCCCGCGCGGCGCCGGCGGCAAGCGTTGCGCATTTCGCGTGGCGGCCGGTTCGTCCCGTCCATTGGGGCGCAGGCGGCGGTATGGCGGTCGCAACGCGCGCCGGTTTCGCATGAGGAAAATGGAACGCACTCCGATGTATTTGCCGGATTCGGTGCCGCGTTACACATTCGCAACATTTCCCGCGCACCGATTCGTGTGACGCAAGCGCCGTCTCGGGCCGGAGAAATTCCGTACGCGCGACGGCGGCCGACGGCCGCGCGCGCGCCACGCGCTGCACCGACGAAAGGGGCGAATCGCGGCGACGCAACGCGCGTCGAAAGATGCGCGCGCTTCGATGCGTCACGCGTGACGACAGGCATGCGCGATTCGTCGGACGACGTCGTGTGACGGATCGCGCGTGCGTCCCGCTGTTTGTCGTTGTCGCGGGGGCCGGCGATGCGGGCGCCCGTAGCAGTTGTGAAACATTCCGCAACGCGCCGCGTGCACACGATCGCCGTGAAACGAAGCGGGCCGGGATGCGGGCCGGCTGGTTTGAATATTGCTGTAGCAGGAGGACCTGACACTCGACACGGCGAGGAGCTGCTCATGACGTGATGGATCCACCGCAACCGGCCGGTAGTACGACGATTCGCGCGGCCCGGACCGCGCGGACGAGGTGGCCCGCTCGCCCCGCAGCACCACGGCATGTCGATCGCGCGCGAGTACGGGGTGCGCCGCCCGAATACATGCTTCGCGCCACGTGCAGGATCGCCACGCGCGAAGCGGCTAAACGAGGACAACGATGAAGAAGATCTTGCTTGTGTTCGGGACTCGGCCGGAGGCCATCAAGATGGCGCCGCTGGTGCGCGCGCTGAAGGCGCAGGCGGGTGTCGACGCCCGGGTATGCGTGACCGCGCAGCATCGGCAAATGCTCGACCAGGTGCTGACGCTGTTCGACATCAAGCCCGACTACGATCTCAACCTGATGCGGCAGGGCCAGACGCTGACCGACGTGACGACCGGCATTCTTCAGGCGATCGGCATGGTCTTCGACGAATTGCGTCCGGACGTCGTGCTGGTGCACGGCGATACGACGACCACGCTCGCGGTGAGCCTCGCGGCGTTCTATCGCTATCTGCCGGTCGGGCACGTGGAGGCCGGGCTGCGCAGCGGCGACATCTGGTCGCCGTGGCCGGAGGAACTGAATCGCCGCGTGACCGATGCGGTGTCGTCATGGCATTTCGCGCCGACCGGGCAGGCACGCGACAATCTGCTGAGCGAGGGCGTGCCGGGCGGGGCGGTCTCGCTGACCGGCAATACCGTGATCGACGCGTTGCACGAGGTCAAGCGCATGCTCGATCGCACCGCCGCGCTAACGGACCGGATCGCCGCGTACTTCCCGTTTCTCGAACCGTCGCGGCGCGTCGTGCTGATCACCGGCCATCGCCGCGAAAGTTTCGGCGAACCGTTCCGGAATTTCTGCGACGCGCTCTGCACGCTGGCGAAACGCTATCCGGATGCGCAGTTCGTCTATCCGCTGCACCTGAATCCAAACGTGAGGGAGCCGGCGCGCGCGCGGCTCGGCGGCGTGCCCAACATCTACCTGATCGAGCCGCAGGAATATCTTTCGTTCGTATTCCTGATGTCGCGCGCGTATTTCATCATCACGGATTCGGGCGGCATTCAGGAAGAAGGGCCGGCGCTCGGCAAGCCGGTGCTCGTCACGCGCGAGACGACCGAACGGCCCGAGGCGATTCAGGCCGGCACCGCGCGGCTCGTCGGGACCGACCAGGACAGGATCGTGTGGGAGGCGTCGCGGCTGTTCGACAGCGAGAGCGCTTACGAGGAAATGTCCCGCGCGAGCAATCCGTATGGCGACGGCCATGCGAGCGAGCGGATCGTGCACGCGTTGATGCGAACGCCCGGCGTGCCCACGAAGACGACGAGTTTCGCGATGGGTGCCGCCGAAATGCCGTTCAACGCGCTCGCGCTCGGGTTGCAGGCGTTGCGCTCGCCGTGAGGAAGACCATGCGGTAACGCGTTTCGACGCGTTCGCGCGCATCCATCGAGCATCCGGTCCGGCCGCGAGGTCGGCCGGATGTTTGCACGTGTGCGCCCCCACACGAATCGCGCCGTTGCATTCGCCAGCCATGCCGCCGCCACGCCCCGTTCCCGGCCGTGTTTTCTTCCCGCTTGCCTAAAACTCCGAATCGCCCCAATCCGACGTCAAATCCGAAATGGTTCGATAATGCCGACGGCGATCCATGCGGACGAGCGGCCGGCCGGCGTTCGGTTGAAAGGTTGCACGGGCAACGGCCGACAGCATCGTTCGCGGCATCCGCCCGGCCGTGCCTGCACGGGACACGGCCGACGAAACGGCGCCACGCCTGCCTGATCGTTCGGAATGTGCGCCGCGCCGTTCGAATCCCCACCCGATGCCTGCCCGGCGGGCATCGCAACCAGGAGGTGAACGATGATCACGCTGACCGTCAACGGTAGCGAGCAGCACTTCGACGGCAATCCCGACATGCCGTTGCTCTGGTATCTGCGCGATGTCCTCGGCCACACCGGCACCAAGTTCGGCTGCGGCATGGCGCTGTGCGGTGCGTGCACCGTCCATCTCGACGGCGTGGCGATCCGGTCTTGCATCACGCCGGTCGCGGCGGCTTCCGGCAAGCGCGTGACGACGATCGAGGGGCTGTCGACGGACCTCACCCACCCGCTGCAGCAGGCATGGCAGGAATTGAACGTCGCGCAGTGCGGCTACTGCCAGTCCGGGCAGATCATGCAGGCCGCGTCGCTGCTGAAGACGAACCCGCATCCGAGCGACGCCGACATCGACGATGCGATGTCCGGCAACATCTGCCGCTGCGGCACCTATACGCGCATTCGCGCGGCGATCCGGCTGGCCGTGCGCCGCGGAGGTGCTGCATGAGCGCATCCGAACTCTCCGTCCACAACGAAAGCCGCCGCGCGCTGCTGCTCGGGTTCGCGTCAGGCGGGCTGCTGCTCGCGTTCGGCGTGCCGTCGCTCGCGCAGACGGCCGCGCCGGTGCAGCCGCCCGTCAGCGCGAATCCGCGGTACGGCGGCGCGGGCATGCCGCACGGCTTGCGCGACGATCCGAACCTGTTCGTTGCGATCGCAATGGACGGCACCGTCACGGTGACCTGCATCCGCTCCGAGATGGGGCAGGGCGTGCGCACGAGCGTCGCGCTCGTGGTGGCCGACGAGCTGGGCGCGGACTGGGCGCGCGTGAAGGTCGCGCAAGCGGTCGGCGACGAGGCGCGTTACGGCAACCAGAACACCGATGGGTCGCGCAGCTTGCGCCAGAGCTTCGCCGCGCTGCGCCGCGCGGGCGCGGCCGCGCGCACGATGCTCGCGCAGGCGGCCGCTGCGGAGTGGGGCGTCGACGTGCGCCAGGTCAAGGTGACGGTGCACGAGGTCGTCGACCCGAAGACCGGACGCACGCTCGGCTTCGGCGAGTTGGCGGCGAAAGCGGCCGCGCTGCCGGTGCCGGATACGACGACGCTCGCGTTGAAGGCGCCGGCCGAATTCCGCTATATCGGCAAGGGCAGGACGGCGCTGATCGACGGACGCGACATCGTCGGCGGCCGCGCGTGGTACGGGATCGATACGCGGCTCGACGGCATGCTGTATGCGGTCGTCGCGCGACCGCCGGCGTACGGCGACACGGTCGCGTCGTTCGATGCGTCGGCCGCCGAGAAGCTGCCGGGCGTCGTCAAGGTCGTGCAACTGGCGTCGACGCCGCTGCCGTCCGGCTTCCAGCCGCTCGGCGGCGTGGCCGTCGTCGCGCGCGATACGTGGACGGCCATCCAGGCACGCGCGCAGTTGAAGATCGACTGGAAGCGCGGGCCGCATGCGGGCTACGACTCGGCCGCCTATCGCAAGACGCTCGAAGCGGCCGCCGCGCAGCCGGGCGACGTGATCCGCAACGACGGCGACGCGGCGGCCGCGCTCGCCGGCGCCGCGAAACGCGTGCGTGCGACGTACTACGTCCCGCATCTCGCGCACGCGACGATGGAGCCGCCCGCGGCCGTCGCGCGCGTGGCCGACGGCCGTTGCGAAGTGTGGACCTGCACGCAGGCGCCGCAGACCACGCGCGACGAGATCGCGAAGGCGCTCGGCTTGCCGACCGAGCGCGTGACGGTCAACGTGACGCTGCTCGGCGGCGGCTTCGGGCGCAAGTCGAAGCCCGATTACGTGGTGGAAGCCGCGCTGCTGTCGAAGGCGGTCGGCGCGCCCGTGAAGCTGACCTTCACGCGCGAGGACGACATCGCGCACGACTACTTCCACGCGGTGTCGCTCGAGGCGTTCGACGGCGGGATCGATGCGTCGGGGAAGGTCGTCGCGTGGCAGCATCGCACGGTCGCGCCGTCGATCCAGTCGACGTTCCGGGCCGGCGTCGTGCACGAGCAGCCGGGCGAGCTCGCGCAGGGCATCGCGGATCTGCCGTTCGCGATTCCGAACGTGCGGATCGAGAATCCGGCCGCCGAAGCGCACACGCGGATCGGCTGGTTCCGTTCGGTGTACAACATCCCGCATGCGTTCGGGATCCAGAGTTTCGTGTCGGAGCTCGCGCATGCGGCCGGCCGCGATCCGAAGGATTTCCTGCTCGAACTGATCGGGCCCGCGCGGCGTTTCGAACCGCACATCACGGTGAGGAACGTGAACTACGGCGAGGATCCCGCGCTGTATCCGGTCGATACGGGGCGGCTGCGGCGCGTGGTCGAGACGGTCGCGCGCGAAGCCGGCTGGGGGCGCAAGCTGCCGAAGGGGCACGGGCTCGGGATCGCCGCGCATCGCAGCTTCGTGTCGTACACGGCCGCCGTGTGCGAGGTTCAGGTCGGCGCGGACGGCGGGATCTCGGTGCCGCGCGTCGACATCGCGATCGACTGCGGGCCGCAGGTCAATCCGGAGCGCGTGCGCTCGCAGCTCGAGGGCGCGGTGGTGATGGGGCTCGGCATCGCGCTGCACGGGGAGATCACGTTCAAGGACGGCCACCCGGAGCAGAGCAACTTCAACGGCTTCCAGGTGCTGAGGATGAACGAGGCGCCGCGCGAGATCCGCGTGCATCTCGTCGCGCCGGACGACTACTCGACGCCGCTCGGCGGCGTCGGCGAACCGGGCCTGCCGCCCGTCGCGCCGGCGCTGACCAACGCGATCTTCGCGGCGACCGGCACGCGCATCCGCAGCCTGCCGGTGGCCGATCAGCTCGCGAAACCGCGGGCGGGTTGACGCAACGGCCGTTCGTGGCGGCGGCGCCGGGCCGCATCGCGCGGCCCGGCCCGCCTCCCGGTGCGCGGACTCGCGTGTGCGTCGTTGTCGGTTGCGAACGACCGTGCTAAATTTCTGCCGGCCGGGATGCTGACGATCGTGCCGATGCCGAAGGCCATCGTGCGTGCGTCGCGAACCGGCCGAGCGGGCGGATCCCGCGAACCATACCGATGCCCGGCCACGCCGCGCAAGGAGAGAGAAGCGCATGAAAGCCCTGTTGTGTACCGCATTCGGCCCGATCGACCGCTTGCGCATCGAGGACGTCGCGATTCCCGAACCGGCTGCCGGGCAGGTCCGGATCCAGGTGAAGGCGGCGTCGCTCAATTTTCCCGACGCGCTGATCGTCCAGGGGCTCTATCAGGTGAAACCGGCGCTGCCGTTTTCGCCGGGCGCCGAGTTTGCCGGCGTGATCGATGCGGTCGGCGACGGCGTCACCGCATGGCGGCCCGGCGATTCCGTGATGGCGTTTACCGGGCACGGCGGGTTCGCGCAGCAGTGCGTGGCCGATGCGCACCAGCTCGCCGCGCTGCCGCCGGGCATGACGTTCGAGCAGGGCGCGGCGCTCGTGCTCGCGTACGGCACGTCGCTGCACGCGTTGCAGCAGCGTGCGCGGTTGCAGCCGGGCGAGACGCTGCTCGTGCTGGGTGCGGCCGGCGGCGTCGGGCTCGCCGCGATCGAGATCGCGAAAGCGCTCGGTGCGCGCGTGATCGCGGCGGCGTCGAGCGCGGACAAGCTCGCGCTGTGCCGCGAAGCGGGCGCCGACGAGACGATCGACTATGCGACCGAGGATCTGCGCCGCCGCGTGGACGAACTGACCGGCGGGCGCGGGGCCGACGTCGTCTACGATCCGGTGGGCGGCGCATGCAGCGAAGCGGCGCTGCGTGCGACCGCGTGGCGCGGCCGGTTTCTCGTGGTTGGCTTCGCGGCCGGCGAGATTCCGAAGATCGCGCTGAACCTCGCGCTGCTGAAGGAGCGCGACATTCTCGGCGTGTTCTGGGGCGATGCGGTGCGGCGCGATCCGGCGCAGCATGCCGCGAACATGCGGCTGCTCGCCGAATGGTTCGCGGCCGGCAAGGTGCGGCCCGCGATCACCGAGCGCGTGTCGCTGGACGGTGCGGCCGACGCGATCGCGCGGATGGCGAACCGGCAGGTGAAGGGCAAGGTGGTGATTTTCCCGGACGCGTGATCCGGTTTCGCCGCGCGGCGATTCAACGCGGGCCGCGCGGCGGGTTCTTCATGACGACGGGCGCGGGGCGAGCGGTTGTCAAGCCGTCATCCTGTAGTCAGACGCACGATGTCGAGCGGCGGTGAAGCGAACCGCCGCGCCGCGGCGTCAATCCTTCGGCAGACGCAGCGTATCGAGCGCGTGCTGCGAAAACTCGACCCAGAACCGCTCGTTCGCGATGCCGGCCTGCAGCACCAGATGCTGCAGGCGCTTCGTGCGTGACTCGCCGGCCGCCGGGTCGCCGGCCGCCGGATCGCCGGCCGCCGGATCGCCGGCCGCCAAAAAATCACGCGCCTCGATTTGCAGATACAGGTCGAGCTTTTCCTGATGCAGCGCGATGCGCCGCCGGATCTCGTCCTCGAGGCCTGCCGGCCCGAGCACGGCCTCCGCGCGCAGGCGCACCATCAATGCTTCGCGCAACGGCGTCGGATCTTCCGGTTCGGCGATCCAGCGCCGCAATTCCTTCTTGCCGGCCGGCAGGATCCGGTACGCGCGCTTGCGGCCGCGACCGGATTCGGCCGGCAGCGATTCGATCCAGCCCGCTTCCTCGAGACGCCCGAGTTCGCGATAGATCTGCTGATGCGTCGCCTGCCAGAAGTAGCCGATCGAGCGATCGAAACGATCGGCGAGCTCGGACCCCGAACCGGGACGTTCGGCGAGGGCGGTGAGAAGCGCGTGAGGCAGGGACATGTCGGATCGAAGGAGGCTGCGCAATGGCCTGCATCTTGCCATATCGGGGCCACGGCACAAACGACGGGACTCTGTTTATGCAACATGTTGCATAAACGAGGGCGGCGAGCTACCATTCGTGCAACTTGTTGCATAAAAATTGGAGACGCTCCCGATGACCTCCCGTTATCCGCATTTGACGACCCCGCTCGAACTCGGCTTCACGTCGCTCCGGAACCGCGTGCTGATGGGGTCGATGCACGTCGGCCTCGAGGAGGCGCCGAACGGCTTCGAGCGGATGGCGGCGTTCTATGCGGAGCGCGCACGGGGCGAGGCCGGGCTGATCGTCACGGGCGGCTTCGCGCCGAACGAGCGTGGCCGCCCGGCGCCCGGCGGCGCGATGCTGACGACCGAAGCGGAAGCCGAACGCCATCGTGTCGTGACGCGCGCGGTGCACGCGGAAGGCGGCAGGATCGCGTTGCAGATCCTGCATTTCGGGCGCTATGCGTATCACCCCGCGCTCGCGGCGCCCAGCGCGCTGAAGGCGCCGATCAACCGGTTCACGCCGCATGCGTTGACGAGCGACGAGGTCGACGAGACGATCGCCGATTTCGTGCGATGCGCGGCGCTCGCGCAGCATGCGGGCTACGACGGCGTCGAGATCATGGGCTCCGAGGGCTACCTGATCAACGAATTCATCGCCGCGCGCACGAACCATCGCGACGATGCGTGGGGCGGTGCGTACGACAACCGTATCCGCTTCGCGGTCGAGATCGTGCGGCGCGTGCGCGAACGCGTCGGCGCGAACTTCATCGTCATCTACCGGCTGTCGATGCTCGATCTCGTCGAAGGCGGCTCGACGCTCGACGAGGTGATCCGGCTCGCGCGGGCGATCGAGGCGGCCGGCGCGACGATCCTCAACACCGGTATCGGCTGGCACGAGGCGCGCATTCCGACCATCGCGACCAAGGTGCCGCGCGCCGCGTATGCGTGGGTGACGCGGCAACTGATGGGCAAGGTCGGCATTCCGCTCGTCGCGACCAACCGGATCAACACGCCAGAAGTCGCCGAGCAACTGCTCGCCGACGGCTATTGCGACATGGTGTCGATGGCGCGGCCGTTCCTCGCCGATGCCGAATTCGTCCGCAAGGCGCGGGAAGGGCGCGCGGACGAAATCAACACGTGCATCGGCTGCAACCAGGCGTGTCTCGACCATACGTTCAGCGGCAGGATCACGTCGTGCCTCGTGAACCCGCGTGCGTGCCATGAAACCGAGCTCGTGATTCGTCCCGCGCCGCGGCGCAAGCGGATCGCGGTGGTCGGCGCGGGGCCGGCGGGCCTCGGCTTCGCGGTCACGGCGGCCGAACGCGGTCACGCGGTCACGCTGTACGAGGCCGGCGCCGAGATCGGCGGCCAGTTCAATCTCGCGAAGAAAGTGCCCGGCAAGGAAGAGTTCAACGAGACGCTGCGCTACTTCCGCCGGCAGATCGAGCTGCGCGGCATCACGCTGCACGTCAATACGCGTGCGAGCGCCGAGATGCTGTTGCAACGCGAATTCGACGAAGTGGTGATCGCGACGGGCATCGTGCCGCGTACACCGCCGATCGAAGGCATCGACCATCCGAAGGCGCTCGGCTATCTCGACGTGCTGCGCGACGGCATGGCCGTCGGCCGCAGCGTCGCGATCGTCGGCGCGGGCGGCATCGGCTTCGACGTCGCCGAATATCTCGTTCATCGCGACGGCGGCGAGCGCGTCGATGCCGACCGTTTCTTCAGCGAATGGGGGGTCGACAGCACGTATGCGACCGCGGGCGGGCTCGGCGCCGCGCGGCCCGAGCCGGCGGCGCGGCACGTGCATCTGCTGCAGCGCAAGGCGTCGAAAGTCGGCGACGGGCTCGGCAAGACCACCGGATGGATTCACCGCGCGGCGCTGAAGGCGCGCGGCGTCGGGATGTCGTCGGCGGTCACGTACCGCCGCATCGACGACGACGGTTTCCACGTGACGATCGACGGCGTCGAGCAGACGCTGCCGGTGGACAACGTCGTGATCTGCGCGGGGCAGGAGCCGTCGCGCGAGCTGGCGGAGCAACTGCAAGCCGCCGGATGCCGCGTGCATCTGATCGGCGGCGCATACGAGGCCGCCGAACTCGATGCGAAGCGCGCGATTCACCAGGGCACGACGCTGGCCGCGCCGCTTTGATACCGACTCGTTTCCATTCGATCCAACAACGTTACTGGAGACCGCGATGACGCACTCACTGCTGAATGTTCATCCCGCCGTCGCGAAATCGCTCGACGCGTGGCACGCGATGGTCGAGCGCAAGGATTTCGGCGCGCTGGAATCGATCGTCCATCCGGACGCCGTGTTCCGTTCGCCGATGGCGTTCAAGCCGTACGGGCCGGCGCCCGCGCTGCTGATGGCGCTGCGCACGGTGATCACGATCCTCGAGAATTTCACGTATCACCGCCAGTTCGCGACCGACGACGGCAAGAGCGTCGTGCTCGAGTTTGACGCGACCGTCGGCGACAAGGCGCTGAAGGGGATCGACATGATCCGCTTCGACGACGACGGGCGGATCGTCGAATTCGAGGTAATGATCCGGCCGTTCAATGCGCTGCAGGCGCTCGGCGCGGAAATGGGCGCACGGCTCGGGCAGCAGTTGCCGGCGTTCAAGACCGGCGGGTGAGCGGGAACACGCGCTAGCGTGCAACCGGCTTGCGGCCGCGTTGCCGGCCCCGCGCGAGGTCGGGCGCAGCGTCGACGACGCGCACGGCAAGCGCGTACGTGTGCGGGTGCACGCGTTCACGGCACGCAATCGGCCGCAGGCCGACAAGCCGCGGATGCAGTTCGGTTTCCCGCCGCAGACGCGCGGAGCGGCATCCCAAGCTGTCAAAATCCTGACGAATCAAGTTGATATATTGTATCATCCGAGGTTTTCGTCGCCGGCCGGGCGGGCTGCCCGGGCCGCTCGTGTGCGACGACATCCTGCGAAGATCGATACGACGTGACGAGAATCGGACACACCCCGGCGCGCGGGGCGCGGCGCCATGCCGCGCCGCGCCGGAACGCGAGCGCCTGGCGCACGCGCGCGGCACGCGGTTGCACGACCTTGGTCGGCTGCGCGATCGCGACCACCGGCGCGCTGGCCGCCGAAGCCGCCGCATCGGCGGCGGACGACCGGCACGCGCTGCCGGCGATCAGCGTCACGGCTTCGTCCGCACCGGCCGACCCGCTGACGCAACCGCTCGAAACGGGCTCGCGGCTCGGGCTCGCGAGCCTCGACACGCCTGCGAGCGTCGAAACCGTCACGGCCGATACGATCGAAGCACGCGGCGATCGCACCGTGCTCGACGCGGTCACGCGCACGGCCGGCTTTGCGAGCGCGATCGCACCAGGCACGGGTGGCACCGCATCGAGCGTGCGCGGCTTCAGCGGGCAGGAATCGGTGATGATGCTGCTCGACGGCGTGCGGCTGATGCCGGCGGCCGGCACGATCACGTTTCCGTTCGACACGTGGTCGGTCGCGCGCATCGAGGTGCTGCGCGGGCCGGCATCGGTGCTGTACGGCGAAGGGGCGATCGGCGGGGTCGTGAACGTGGTGCCGAAGCGGCCCCGGCGCGCGCGCGAGACGACGCTGCAGGCCGGCATCGGCCCCGACGGCGCGAAGCGCTTCGCGTTCGATACGACGGGCGCGCTCGGCCCGCGGCTGTCGTACCGCTTCTACGCGAGCGATGCGCGCGCGAACGGTCTCGCCGAGCGGGCCGATACGCATACGACGGCCATCGGCGGCGCGCTGACAGTCGACGTGAGCCCCCGGCTCACGCTGACGCTCGACTACGACTACGGGCGCCAGATGCCCGCGACGTACTATGGCGTGCCCGCGCCGAACGGCGTGCTCGATCCGTCGCTGCGCAAGCTGAACTACACGGTCGGTGACGCGACGATTTCGTACTACGACCAGTGGACGCGCCTGTCGGCCAGCTACCGGCCCGCGGCCGGCGTGACGATCGACAACCAGCTCTACTACCTGACCTCGAACCGCCACTGGCGCAACGCGGAATCGTATGTGCTTGACCGCGCGACGGGACGTGTCACGCGCGGCGACTATCTCGACATCGGCCACCATCAGCGACAGATCGGCGACCGGCTGAGCGCGCGCTTCGACGGCATGCTGTTCGGTCGCGCGAACCGTTTCGTCGTCGGCACGGAATTCAGCCAGACCACGTTCAACGGCATCAACAATTCGCCGTACGGCGGCGAAACGACGGTACCGGCGCACGGCTTCGATCCCGGCGTATTCACGAGCCCGAACCCGACCGTGCCGCAGTTCAGCACGCGCGCGCGGCAGGCGGCGGTATTCGCCGAGAACCGGCTCGAGGTGCTGCCGCGGCTCGCGTGGGTGAGCGGCCTGCGCTACGACCACATCGCGTTCAGCCGCGAGCAGGCGGCGACCGGCGCGCGCTTCGACAAGCGATTCGCGAACGTCGGCTGGCGCACCGGTTTCGTGTTCGACATCGCACCGACGTTCAGCGCGTATGCGCAGTACACGACGGGCGCGGAGGGCGTCGGCTCGCTGTTGACGCTGTCGGCGTCGCAGGCGGGCTACCGGCTCGCGACCGGCGAGCAGTGGGAAGCCGGCCTCAAGCAGACGCTGCTCGACGGTCGCGCGTACTGGACGTTCGCCGTGTACGACATCACGAAGCGCAACCTGCTCAGCACCGATCCGTTCAATCCGGCGCTGCGCCAGCAGGTTGGCCGGCAGTCGTCGCGCGGCGTCGAGCTGACGGGCGGCGCGCGGCTGCCGCACGGCTGGACGGTCGATGCGAACGTCGCGCTGCTGCGTGCGCGCTACGACACATTCAACCAGACGGCCGGCGGCGCGACGGTGTCGCGGGCCGGCAACGTGCCGTCCGGCGTGCCGCAGCGGACCGCGAACCTGTGGCTCGGCTGGGCGTTCGCCGAGCGCTGGCAGGCGAATGCGGGCGTGCGCTACGTCGGGCCGACCTACGGCGACGACGCCAATCGCATACAGGTGCCGTCGTATACGGTGTTCGATGCGTCGCTGCGCTGGCAGCCGACGTCGCGCACCGAGCTCGCGCTGACGCTGCGCAATCTCGCGAACCGCACGTACGCGGCGACGACGTCGAACGGCGGCGAGCAATGGCTGCTCGGCCCGTCGCGCTCGGCGGAGCTCGTCGCGACGATGCGCTTCTAGGCCGGCACGACATGCGTGCCGTCACCCACATGCTCGACATCGAACGCGTGCGCTGGTCTCCCGGCGGCGCGGCCGACGTGCTCGATTCGGTGACGCTGACGGTGGCCGAAGGCGAATTCGTCGGGCTGGTCGGCCCGAACGGCAGCGGCAAGACGAGCCTGCTGCGCTGCGTGTTCCGCTACGCGCGCCCCGACGCGGGCCGCGTCGCGCTCGACGCCGAGGACGTGTGGCGCATGCGGCCGCGCGCGGTCGCGCGGCGCATCGCGGTGCTGCAGCAGGAAACGCCGGACGATTTCGGGCTGACGGTCGACGAACTGGTCGGCATGGGCCGCACGCCGCACAAACGGGCGTTCGACGGGGAATCGGCCGACGATCGCCGGATCGTCGATTCCGCGCTGCACGACGTCGGCCTCGTCGAGCGCCGCGCCCAGCGTTTCGCGTCGCTGTCGGGCGGCGAGAAGCAGCGCGCGCTGCTGGCTCGCGCGCTCGCGCAGCAGCCCGAACTGCTGTTGCTCGACGAACCGACCAACCATCTCGACCTGCGTCACCAGCTCGAACTGCTCGCGCGCGTGCGCCGCCTCGGCATCGCGACGCTCGCGACGATTCATGACCTCAATCTCGCGGCCGCGTATTGCGACCGGCTCCATGTGCTCGCGCACGGCCGCGTCGTCGCGTCCGGCGCGCCGGACGACGTGCTGACCGAAGCGCTGCTGCGCGACGTGTTCGGCGTCGCCGCGCTCGTCGATCGCCATCCCGTCACGGGCCGCCCGCGCATCACGCCGCTTCATCCGGAATGACCGCCATGCCGTTTACTCTCTTGTCCTTCGTGTCCCGCCGGCTGCTTGCCGCCGCCGTGCTCGGCTGCGCGGCCGTTCACGCGCTCGCCTATCCGGTCACCGTGCGCAGTTGCGACCGCGACGTGACGTTCGAGCATGCGCCACGGCGTGCGGTGAGCAACGACGTGAACCTCACCGAGATGATGCTCGTGCTTGGCCTGAAGGACCGGCTCGTCGGCTATACGGGCATCGGCGGCTGGAAGACGGGCACCGCGCGCGTGCGCGACGCATTGCGCGGCGTGCCCGAACTGGCGAGCCAGTATCCGTCGCTGGAAGTGCTGGCCGCCGCGCGCGCAGACTTCTATCTCGCCGGCTGGAACTACGGGATGCATGTCGGCGGGCCGGTGACGCCGGCGACGCTCGCGCCGTTCGGCATCCGCACGTACGAACTGACCGAATCGTGTTCGCACGTGATGAAGCAGTCGGCCGCATCGTTCGACGACGTGTTCCGCGACCTGACCAATCTCGGCCGGATCTTCGGCGTCGATGCGCGCGCCGCGCAGGTCGTCGCCGCGATGCGCGCGCGGCTCGCGGCGGTGTCGCGTGCGATCGGGCGCCCGGCGCCAGTGCGCGTGTTCGTGTACGACAGCGGCACCGACAAGCCGATGACGGCGGGCGGGCTCGCGATGCCGACCGCGCTGCTCGCGGCGGCGGGCGCACGCAACGTGATGGACGACCTGCCGCGCAGCTGGACGCAGGTGAGCTGGGAAAGCGTGGTCGCGCGCGATCCGCAGGTGATCGTGATCGTCGACTATTCGGCGGTCACGGCCGCGCAGAAGCAGCAGTTCCTGTCGAGCCAGCCGGCGCTCGCGCGCGTGGCCGCGATCCGCGACCGGCGCTTCGTCGTGATTCCGTACGATGCCGCGACGCCGGGCCCCGAGAACGTCGCGGCCGTCGAGACGCTCGCACGCACGCTGTATCCGGCCGCATTTGCCGGAGCGGCGCGATGAGCGTGCGCGGGCAGGCGGCGCGGCCCCGCATGCGCGTGGTGCTGCCGGCGCTGGCCGTGCTGCTGATCGCGTCGATCGTCGTGTCGGCCGCGTTCGGCCCGGCGCCGATCGCGATGCCGGCCGCGGTGCGGATCGTCGCCGCGCACGTCGCGTCGGCGTTCGGCGGCGCCGACGCGTTCGCCGCGGCAGCGGGCGACGACAGCATCGTGTGGCTGATCCGGATGCCGCGTGCGCTGCTGGCCGCGATCGTCGGCGCGACGCTGGCGACGGTCGGCGTCGCGTTGCAGGCGGCGACCGCGAACCGCCTGGCCGATCCGCACCTGCTCGGCGTGAGCGCGGGCGCGATGCTCGGCGCGGTCGCGGTCACGGTGGTGGCCGGCGCGGCGTTCGGCCCGTTCACGCTGTCGGCCGCCGCCTTTGCGGGGGCGCTCGCGGCCACCGCGTGCGTGGTCGCGCTCGCTTACCGGAGCGGCCGGCTCGAATCGGACCGGCTGCTGCTCGCGGGCGTGTCGGTGTCGTTCATGATGGCCGCGTTCGGCAACCTGCTGCTGTATCTCGGCGACCAGCGCGCCGCATCGTCGGTGCTGTTCTGGATGCTCGGCGGCGTCGGGCTCGCGCGCTGGGACCTGCTGCCGGTGCCGGCCGTGTGCGCGGTGCTCGCCGTCGGCGCGCTCCATGCGCGCCGGCGCGAACTGAATGCGCTGATGTCGGGCGACGTCGCCGCCGCGTCGCTCGGCGTGCCGAGCGCACGGATGCGGCGCGAGGTGTTCGTCGTCGCGTCGTTCGCGACGGGCGCGATGGTCGCGGTGAGCGGCGCGATCGGCTTCGTCGGGCTCGTGACGCCGCATCTGTGCCGTCGCGTCGTCGGCGCCGAGCACGGCCGGCTGCTGCCGGTCGCCGCGCTCGCGGGCGCGATCCTGCTCGTATGGGCCGATGTCGCCGCGCGCACGCTCGCGGCGCCGGAGGATCTGCCGATCGGCATCGTGACCGCGCTGTTCGGCAGCCTGTTCTTCGTCGCGCTGCTGCGTCGGCGGTGAGCGGCGGCGCGGTCGGGCGGGGCAGGCCGACGCACGCCGCGTGTTTTATCGAAGCGGGATGACCGCACCCGCGCCGCTGCGGCGCCGCGCGTCGGCATGCGTGCTCGCCGCGTCCTGCGCGACGTCGAAGAGCGTGTCCGGCAGCGCGCGCACGGGCAGCGTGATCACGAAGCGCGCGCCGCCGAGCGGCGAATCCTCGAGCCGCACGTCGCCGCCGTGCACCTGCGCGACGCGCCGCACGATCGCGAGCCCGAGCCCGAAGCCGCCGGTCTGCCGGTCGCGGCTCGAGTCCAGCCGCTGGAACGGCTCGAACACGCGGGCACGTTCGGCGGCCGGAATGCCGGGGCCGTCGTCGTCGACGCTCAGCACGAGCGCGCCGGACCGGTCTCGCGTGGCGGCCAGCACGACCTTGCGCGACGCATAGCGCGCGCCGTTGCGGATCAGGTTCAGCAGCGCGCGGGCGACGAGCTTCGGATCGCAGACATGGGTCGCGGGCGCATCGAGCGTTGACACGTCGAGCGCGATGCCGCGATCGGCGATGTCGTCCGCGACGTTGCCGGCGACGCTGTCGATCAGCGCGTCGACGTCGACTTCCATCGGCGCGAGTTCGCTCGCGCCCTGTTCGAGCCGGCCGATCGTCAGCAGCTCGGTGACGAGCTCGTCGAGTTCGCGCACGTCGCGCCGCAGCGCGTCGCGGCGCTCGCGCATCCGGCCCGTTTCGTCGGCGTCGGCGAGCAGCGCGAGCCCGAATTCGAGTCGGGCGAGCGGCGTTTTCAGTTCATGCGAGATGCCGTGCATCATTTCGCGCTGCTGCTTGATCGACGCCTCGATGCGCGCGGCCATGTCGTTGAACTGCTGCGACAGCTCGTAGATGTTCGACTTGCCCGACAGCTTCACGCGCGTCGACAGCATCCCGGCGCCGAACGCGCGCGCGGCATCCTGCAGCCGGCGAATGTCGCGCCAGTGATAGTGAATCCACAGCACCACCGCGAGCAGCGTCGCGAGCGCGAGCAGCATGTACGCATAGATGCGGATGTCGAGGTCCGGCGCCTCGATCGGGCGCGCATGCAGCACCGAGCCGTCCGCGAGCGGCATGTAGTAATCCTTGCCGTTGTAGCTGATCGCGATCCGGCCGGCATCGAGATCGCGCAGCGGCGCGCCGCTCAATTGCGCACGCGCGTCGGCCATCGACATGAAGCCGAACCCTTCGCGGCCGTGCAGCGCGAGTTCGCGCAACGCAAGCTCGCGCTGCGCGCCGGGATGGCGTTCGAGATAGTCGTTCAGCACGAACGAGTAGGTCGTCAGCGAGTCGCGCTGAGCCTGCGCGCCGCGCTCGTAGAAGATCCGGTCGAACGACAGCTGGATGAAGATGATCGACGCGCCGACGAACAGGATCACGACGAGATACAACCGGAGTAGCGGGCGCAGCATTCACTCGTCCCATGCGGAAGGGCTGAACAGGTAGCCGCGGCCCCAGATCGTCTTGATCTTGTGCGGCTCCGACGAAGCGTCCTCGAAGCGGCGGCGCAGCTTCGAGATGCCGGAATCGACCGAGCGGTCGAGCCCGTCGAATTCGATCCCGCGCAACTGCTTCAGGATGTCGTCGCGGCTCAGCACGGTGCCGGCCGCGCGCGCGAGGATCAGCAGCAGATTGAATTCGGCGGTCTTCAGCTCGACCGGCTCGCCGCGCCACGTGACGGTGCGGTTCGGCGGCGAGATCGTGAGTTCGCCGAATACGAGCGCGTCGGGCGCGACGGCCGGCGCTTCCACCGCGGCCGGCTGCGCGCGGCGCAACAGCGCGCGGGCGCGTGCGACGAGCACGCGCGGCTCGATCGGCTTCGTCACGTAGTCGTCGGCGCCGGTCTCGAGCCCGGCGACCTGGTCGTACACGTCCGCGCGCGCGGTCAGGATCAGCACCGGGACGTTGGTGAATGCGCGGATGCGCCGGCAGACTTCCATGCCGTCGAGATTCGGCAGCATCAGGTCGAGTATCACGAGGGCCGGCTGGTGCTCGCGGACGCCCGCGACAGCGAGGTCGCCGCGCCGCACGACCGTCACCGCGAATTCGTAGCCGTCGAGATATTCGCGGACGAGCTGCGCGAGGCGATCGTCGTCCTCGATCAGCAGCACACGGTATTTGAGCGGAACTTCGTTCATGGTCTCCTCAGGGCGCACGCGCCATTTCGCACCCGGCAGGCTGGTGCGCGACGCGGCACGCGAATTCTATCCGGCGGATCGACCGGCGGGGCAGCGGGGAGACAATCTCGAACAATCGAACACAATTGCGCACAGATTCGCCGCACATTCGGGACAGTCTCGGCGCAGGGCGGCACCTAGACTGCGGGCTTCGTCACTCTTATCTCAATATTGTGCGCCCATTACTTCGCCGCTACCGCTATTGCATGCCGCTCGCCGGCCTGACCCTCGCCGCCGCCGCCCACGCGGAAAACCAGTATGCGTTGTCGCTCGGCGGCGGGTTCGCACCGCGCTACGCGGGCAGCAACCAGTATCGCGGCGTCGTCGCGCCGTCGTTTTCCGCCACGTTCGGCAACGGCTTCTTCATCGACAGCACGCAGGGCGCCGGCTACCGGCTGAACCTGCCGCACGGTGCGTTCGTGTCGGCGGCGGTGGGCTATGACGCGGGCCGCGCGGACGAGAACCGCTTCGATCTGCCGGGCTCCGACTACCTGAAGGGAATGGGGCGGATTCCGGGCTCGGTGCTCGTCGGCGTGCGCGCCGGCGTGACGTTCTTCGATGCGGCGGAACTGAGCGTCACGATCGATACGCCGGTGACGCACACGTCGCGCGGCGTGTCGGGGCACGTGGATCTCGCGGTGCCGGTGCTCAAGACGTCGCGGCACGAGATCATCGTGACGGGCACCGTGCACGCGGGCACGGGACGCTACATGCAGACCTTCTACGGCGTGACCGATGCACAGTCGCTGACGAGCCGCTTCCGGCCGTATTCGGCGAGCGGCGGGATCGACAGCGCGTCGATGGCGGTGGCATGGAACTGGACGCTGTCGCGGCACTGGTCGGTGCTCGCGACCGGCGGCGTGACGCGGCTGCTCGGCCGCGCGGGCGACAGCCCGATCGTGCAGTCGCGCAGCAACTACTACGGCATCGCGGGCGTCACCTACAAGTTCTGAACGGATGCCGACGCGGGCCGGCGTGTGCCGGGCGCATGCGTTGCGTCGGCGTCGCGCGGTCGCCGCGAACCGCGTGCGGTAACATGCGCTCGGGTCCGGCGTCAGGCCGGCCCGCGACGCAGGTGCGCCGAGACGGCTCGGCCAGGTCGAAAACGGCCGCCGTTCGCGGGCCGGCTCCGTCAGGAAACGGCCGGCAGCGTGCGGAACCGATCACGCATGCGATGCCCGGTCGTGCACGAATGCCGCACATGGACCACCGGGCCGAGACAGGGAGAAACCGATGAAGAACACGATCGCGATGCTCGTCGCACTCGTTGCGAGCGCAACTTTTGCAGGATGTGCAGACATGAACACGCAGCACCGCAACGCCACCGCCGGCGGCGCGGCGACGATTCCCGCGCAGCCGGGCGCCGCGCCGGCGTGCAAGGCGGACGCCACGCCGGACGACGCGCTGGTCGGCAAGACCGAAACCGATGCGGCCGCGCTGCTCGACGGTTGCCTGTGGCGCGTGCTCGAGCGCGACGGCAAGTCGTTGCCGGGCACGATGGATTATCGCGAGGAGCGCCGCAATCTCGGCATTCGCGACGGCAAGGTGATCTGGGTGCGGCGCGGGTGAGGGCGTGTGACGATTCCGCAGCCGGAATCGTCGACGTCACGTTATCTGCGCGTGTATTTCAGGCAGAACGGCACGGCCGAGCTGCAACGGGTGGACGACATGAACGCGCCCGAACCGCGGCCGACCGCGGGCCCATGATCGCCGCGATGCGCGTGCGGTCGGACGCGCGTCACTTCGAGATGTACCACAGCGCGTCCGCGCTGGCGCGCGACGGCTGAGCGGCCGGTGCCTGAGCCGGCGCGGGCGGCGGCGTGTTCGACGTGATGGCCGTCGGCAGCGTGGCGGGAATATTCGCGGTCGAAGGCGAGGCCGCCGCCGTGCCCGACGTCGATGGCGTATTCACGTACCACAGCGCATCGGCCGAGGCCGTGCGTTTCGCTGCCGTATTGGGCGCCGCGTTCGTCGCCGCGTTCGCGGCCGCACTGGCCGATTTCTTCGATGCCCCGGCCGTTGCCGTGCCCGCCGTCCCGGCCTGCGCGGTCATGCCGGCGGCCGCCGCCCCCCGCTGCGCGCGCGCTTCGAACGGCCCGAGCTGGAAGATCAACGTTTGCGCGGGACGCGTCACGACGGCATACGGAAACTGCAGCTCCCACGACATCAGCACGCGCCCGGCCGACGTTTCGGTGAAGATCGCCGGCACGTGCTTCATGTCGCTGAACTGCACGTAGACCCGCGCACCGTCGTCGAACACCTGGGTCGGCTTGGCCTGGTCGGCGCCGGTGACCGTCCATCCGAAGTTGTACGTACCAGCCGGGCCGGCGGGGCCACCCTGCGGCGGCGGAGGCGGCGAGGCCGGCGATATCGTGCGTGCGCGCGTGACGGGCGGCGCCGACACGCTCAGGCTCGCGAACGGGTTGTACGTCTGCGCCTGTTGCGGCGGCGTGAAGGACGGTGGAAGGATGGGCATGGGAGTATCCGGCGAATCCGGCATGGTCCGGATTGCATCATAGACCTTGCGCGCATACGCGAGGCGCTTGTCGGGCGACGCGGAGTTGTACGCGCCGATCGCGTTCCAGTTGGGGCCGAGCTGGCGGATGTTCTGCGACAGGATCCACGCGCCGACATACGCGTTCGTGCACGCATCGAACAGGCTTTCCCGCGTGATGCCTTCGCGCGCGAGCGTCGGCAGCCACGTGCTGTTGATCTGCATCAGCCCGATGTCGACCGTGCCGTTGGTATTGGTGTTGATCGCGTTCGGATTCATTCCCGATTCGACCTGCGCGATGCCGCGCATCAGGCTGACGCTCACGTGCTGGAATGCGGCCGCGTCGTCCAGGCAGTCGGCCCGCGCGACGCCGCAGAGCGCGCAGGAGAGCGCGATCGTCGAGGCAATGGTCGGTGTGGCGCGACCGAGCGGGCGAGAAGTATGACGCGGCATGGCAGGATGGGGCGGAATCCGGCCGCCCGGTGCAAGGAAATTACGCAGACGCGAAGTGTGCCATAGCAGGCGGGCAAATGGTTCGCGTCAAACTTTCCTTTGCATTTGCCCGCGCGTTCGCCGGGCATTTTTATCGCGCCGGATCAGGGACCGAGCCGATGCCTGATCGGTAAAAATGGCCGGAAATTATGCGCATGCGAATGCAACGGCGGCGATGGAAACCTGACGTGCTGCGTCAGCCACGCGGTAAAGCCGGCGATAAGCGGCGCGACAGGGAAAATCGCCCGGCGGCCGTTGGCGGGGGCGATAGAAAGCGATAAAAAATCGGCGGCCGAAGCCGCCGTTTGCGCAATGCGGATTCGGCCGGTCGCGCCGCGCGCGGCCGGCCGTCCTGCCGTATCGCGATCAGAAACGGTGACGCAGGCCGAGGTTGACCATCGTCTGCGAGCTCGTGCCCGCATAACCGTACGAGCCGATCGATGCCTGCGCGGCCATCGAGCCGCCCTTGCCGTCGCCGGTCTGGCCGCTCGCGTGCTGGTACGCGGCGGTCAGGTAGACGTCGGTGCGCTTCGACAGGTTGTAGTCGGCTCCGGCCGATACCTGGTGATAGGTCGCCGACGTGTCGCCGCCCGAGCGCGTGTAGCTGTAGCCGACGCCGACGAGCAGCGCATTCGTCGCCTGATAGTTCACGAAGCCTTGCCCCGTGTTGTAGTGCTCGTTCGAGCCGAACACCGAGCTGGCGTCGCGGCGGTACTGCGCGTTGCTGTAGCCGAGGCCGAACGTGAACGGGCCGGCGACGTACTGGCCCGCGATGCGCGCGATGCCGATCGAATGGGCGCTCGCGTAGCCGTTATTGATCGGGCCGTCGAACGTGCCGTCCGACGAGCTCGTCCAGCCGTTGCGCACACCGCTCGACGCGGGGCTGTTGGTCGCGTGGAAGTAGCCGCCCGCGACGCTGAACGGCCCGTTGTTGTACGACACGGCGGCCGAGTACGACTGCGCGGCGCCGGTGCTGCCGGCGATGCCGCCGAACGAATACATCGCCGCGAACTGCAGGCCCGAATAGACGGCCGACGTGTACTTCACCGCGTTGTCGACGCGGAAGCTGTTGTCGTAGTTGTCGACGTCGCCCGGCGTCGCGAACGCGCTGCCCAGATAGTTGTCGGCGGTGATGCCCTGCACGAGATCGATGAGCGGGTCGTACTGGCGGCCGAACGTGAGCGTGCCGTAGCGGTCGCTCGCCAGCCCGACGAAGGCCTGCCGGCCGAACAGGCGGTTGCCCTGGCCCAGCCGGCCGTTGCTCGGGTCGAAGCCGTTCTCGAGCTGGAACAGCGCCTTCAGCCCGCCGCCGAGATCCTCGGTGCCTTTCACGCCCCAGCGGCTGCCGGCGAGGTTGCCCGCGCTGCTGTTGCCGAGCATCCACGCGTTGTCCTTGCCTTGTGCATGGTTCACATAGGTGATCGACGTGTCGATCACGCCGTACAGCGTGACGCTCGACTGCGCATGCGCGACGGGCATCGCCGCGAACGACGCGAGCGAAATCAGCGAGAGGGTCGTGCGTTTCATGTCATCTCCTTGCGCATTGGTGTGGGTTCGTGATCCGGAATGGCAGGAGACTACAGAGCCGCGATAAAACCGCAAAAATGAAATTCTCCATTGTGGCCTGGTGCAGACAGGCCTGTTTTATGAAATTCATCATTGAGGGATTTGGATTATTGATCGTTGCGTATCAATAGGGGGCCGAGTTTGGGTGGGGTGTCGTTGAGTTTTGCGTGTCGAGTGATAATTCGAGGTAGTTTTCGGGCGAATTGCCTCATTCCCAACATTGTTAACGTTTCGTCAAATCGTTATTTAATGGATTGAATTGGCTCAGTCGGAATGAGTGTGATAAAGGCGTGCGATTCGCGTCGGGTGGACGGCATCGCTGCTTGCCATTCGGCGCCGAGCCGCCACGTGTCGATCACGCGGCTTGCGGCGGCGAGCGTCGCCGCGACGCCGCCTCGATCAGTTGCGCCAGCGTTTGCGCGGGTTCCGACATCGTGCGCCGCGCGCGATGCACGAGGCCGATGTCGCGATGGAACGTGTGATGCCCGAGGTCGATCGCGCGCACGCCGGCCGGCCAGCGGCGATACACGGCGGTCTGCGGCACGATCGCGACGCCGACGCCGTTCTCGACCAGCTTGACGATCGCGTCGAGCTCGTCGAGTTCGCAGGTGTCGCGCACCGCGATGTGCATCTTGCGCAGAAAGCGGTCGACCTGGCGGCCGCCGAACGACGCGCGATCGTAGCGCACGAACGGCTCGCTCGCGAGCAGGGCGGCCCAGTCCTTGCCCTTCACGCCGCGCGGCACGATCAGCCGGAACGGTTCCTGTGCGAGCGTCGTCCAGTGCAGGTCGCTCTGCAGCGCAAACGGCGGCCGGATGATCGCGGCCATGTCGATCTCGCCCGCGTCGACCCGGTTGACCAGCTCGATCGACAGCCCCGGTATCACGCGCGTGCGGCATGCGGGGTGCCGGCGATGGAAATCGGCCAGCGCGGCCGGCAGCAGCGCGCTCTGCACCGATGCGATCGCGCCGATCGTCACGCGCACGGCGGCCGGCGAGCCGGGCGCGGTCGAACTCAGGTTCTCGTACAGGCCGATCAGCGTCTGCGCCTGGTCCAGCACGTGATGACCCATTTCGTTGAGCCGCGCCGATCGCCCTTGCCGGTCGAACAGCTCGAAGCCGAGTTCGGCTTCGAGGCGCTGCATCTGCGCGCTCACGGCCGCCTGCGTGAGCCCGATACGGTTGCCGGCGGCGGCAAAGGTGCCTTCCCGGGCGACGGCGACGAGGGTTTTCAGTTCGCGGATCATTCATCAATTCCGTTTGTGAATCAGCCAATTTTATATTGATTTAATTTTTGTCCGGGCTTGTCTACCATGGTGCCGTCCTCGCGCCCCGCGAGCGTTCCTTCACGAGGCCATCATGAGTCTTTCCCCGTTTCACCTGGCGATTCCCGTCCACGACCTGCCGGCCGCGCGCGATTTCTACGGCCGCGTGTTCGGGCTGGAAGAGGGGCGCTCGAGCGCGCAGTGGGTCGACTTCAACTTCTACGGCCATCAGCTCGTGATCCATGAGCATCCGAAAACCGCGGCGCAGGAAAGCGCGCATACGAATGCGGTCGACGGCCACGACGTGCCGGTGCCGCATTTCGGGATCGTGCTCGACTGGGCAAGCTGGGAGGCGCTGGCCGAGCGGCTGCGTTCGTTCGGCGTGACGTTCGTGATCGAGCCGTACGTGCGGTTCCAGGGGCAGGTCGGCGAACAGGCGACGATGTTCCTGTTCGATCCGTGCGGCAATGCGCTCGAATTCAAGGCGTTTCGCGACATCGGCCAACTGTTCGCGAAGTGACCTGCCGCGGCGCCTGCGCCGATCGAAATCGGGTGCGAGAATGCGGCCTCGGATCCGGCCGCGCGCAGGTGCGACGGCCGGCGCCGCGCCGCAGGGCATCCGTCCGTGCGCGCCGTTCTCCACGGAGCTCGTATGAACAGTCACATCGCGCCGGTGGCGCTGAACAAAGCCTACCGTCTCCTCAATCACGGCCCGACCGTGCTCGTGTCGGCCCGCCACGACGGCGTCGACAACGTGATGGCCGCCGCGTGGGCGTGCGCGCTGGACTTCCTGCCGCCGAAGCTGACGGTCGTGCTCGACAAATCCGCGAAGACGCGCGAGCTCGTCGAGCGCAGCGGCACGTTCGTGATCCAGGTGCCGACGGCCGCGCAACTGCGGCTCACGCATGCGGTCGGCAGCCACAGTCTGGCCGAGCGGCCCGACAAGCTGCGCGACGCGGGCGTCACGCTGTTCGACGTCGACGGTCACGGCCTGCCGTTCGTCGCCGGCTGCTCGGGCTGGCTCGCGTGCAGGCTGATTCCGGAGCCGCACAACCAGCAGACCTACGACCTGTTCATCGGCGAGGTGGTCGCCGCGTGGTCCGACACGCGCGTGTTCCGCGACGGCCACTGGTATTTCGAATCGGCCGATCCCGCGCTGCGCAGCCTGCACTACATCGCGGGCGGCAATTTCTATGCGATTGGCGAATCGCTGCACGTCGACCCGGCGGCGCAGTAAGTAAGCGCCGGGCAAACCGTCCCGATGTGGGAACCGCGCGTCACGCGCGCTTTTTCAATTCCGCCAGCATGAGGTCGGCGAACGCCTGCGCGACGCGCGGCAGCGTGCGCCCGCGCTTGACGACGAGCGCGATCGGCCGCACGAACGCGGGATCGTCGATCGGCTTCGCGACCAGATCGGGCTCGGCGCGCACCTCGCGGGCGGTCGCGGGCAGGATCGTCACGCCGAGGCCGCCGCGCACCATCGCGACGGCCGTCATCATGTAGGTCGGCTCGCACGCGATGTCGGCCGTGCAGCCGGCCGCTTCCAGCGCGGCATCGACGACGCTGCGCACGCTCGTGCCCTGCGCGGTGAGCACGAGCGGCACGCCGGCGACGTCGGCGGTGCCGACGCGACGCTTGCGCGCGAGCGGATGATCCTGCGGGCACACGGCGACGAGCCGGTCGGCGCCCACATACAGCACCTCGAGCGACGCATCGAACGTGTCGCCGCCGGTCAGCCCGAGATCGGCATCCTCGTTGCGCACGAGCGCGGTGACGAGGCTCGCGACGCCGTCGCGGATCTCGAAGCCCGCGCGCGGCACGTCGCGCCGGAACGACTGGATCAGCTCCGGCAGCATGCTCGACGCGAAGGTCGGCAGGCACGCGAGCCGCACCGTGCCGCTCGCGCCTTCGCCGAGCGCGCGCGCATCGCGCAGCACGCGCTCCATGTCGTCGAGCGAGCGTTGCAACAGCGGCAGCAACTCGCGCCCGGTCTGCGTGAGCGCGACGCTGCGGCTGTTGCGGTCGAACAGGCGCGCGCCGACGATTTCCTCGAGCCGGCGGATCTGCACGGTCAGCGCCGGCTGCGACAGGTGCAGCCGCGCGGCCGCGCGCGTGAAGTTGCCGGCGTGCGCGACGGTGACGAACGCGCGAATGTCCCGAAGATTCAGATCCATAACGATTCGTGATTGCTACGATCAAATCATTTCAATTGTGCTATCGCTGCGCCGACCTTACGCTCGTCTCCAACAAAAGACAAGGTAGGAGACACGGATGCTGCCGTTACTCGGGCTTGGCACGATCGTCGTGCTGCTGGCCTCGATTCTGTCGAAGCGGATGTCGCCGCTCGTCGCGCTGATCATCGTGCCGATCGCCGCGTCGCTGATCGGCGGCTTCGGGCTGCACACCAGCAAGTTCGTCATCGACGGGCTGAAGGGCCTCGCGCCCGTGGTCGGGATGTTCGTGTTCGCGATCCTCTATTTCGGGACGATCACCGATGCCGGCACGCTCGACCCGATCATCGACCGGATCCTGCGCGCGGTCGGCACGCGGCCGACGCGCATCGTGATGGGCACGACGCTGCTCGCGCTGCTGATCCACCTCGACGGCTCGGGCGCCGTCTGCTTTCTCGTGACGATTCCGGCCGTGCTGCCGCTGTACGACCGGCTGAAGATGGACCGGCGCGTGCTGGCCGCCGCCGTGTCGATGGCCGCGGGCATCAACTTCCTGCCGTGGACGGGGCCGATGATTCGCGCGTCCGCGTCGCTGCACCTGCCGGTGTCGGCGCTGTTCAATCCGCTGATTCCGGTGCAGGCGATCGGGCTCGTGTTCGTGTTCGGCGTCGCGTACTGGCTCGGGCGGCGCGAGGAGAAGCGGCTCGGCCTGTCGCGCGACGATGCGTCGATCCCGCTGCCCAGGCGCGAATTGACGGCCGACGAGCAGGCGCTGCGTCGGCCGCATCTGTTCTGGTTCAACCTCGTGCTGACGCTCGTCGTGCTCGGCACGATGGTCGTGATGGGCGAGAAGATTCCGCCCGCGATCATGTTCATGGTCGGGCTGTGCATCGCGCTGATGGTGAATTACCCCGACGTCGACATGCAGCGGAAGCGCATCGACGCGCATGCGCGGGCCGCGCTGATGATGGCCGGCATCCTGCTCGCGGCCGGCGTGTTCACCGGGATCATGCAGGGCAGCGGGATGCTGAAGGCGATGGCGCAGGCGGCGGTCGGCTTCGTGCCGCCGTCGATGGCCGGCCACATCCCGGTCGCGCTCGGCCTCGCGTCGATGCCGCTCAGCATGCTGTTCGATCCCGATTCGTTCTACTTCGGCGTGCTGCCCGTGATCGCGGAAGTGGCCGGGCAGCTCGGCGTGCCGGCCGTGCAGGTCGGGCAGGCCGCGCTGCTCGGCCAGATGACGACGGGGTTCCCGGTCAGCCCGCTCACGCCGGCGACGTTCCTCGTCGTCGGCCTGTGCGGGATCGAGCTCGCCGAGCACCAGAAATTCACGTTTCCGCTGTTGTTCGGCGCGTCGATCGTGATGACGATCGCCTGCGTCGTGCTCGGCGTCTTTTGATTTTGCCGGCGGCGTGCTCCGCCGGACGACGGTACGGACATGACAGCAAAGCCTTCACATGAACGGCGCGTGCGCATCGGCGCGGGCGCCGGCTATTCGGGCGACCGAATCGAGCCCGCGGTCGAACTGGCTGAACACGGGCAACTCGACTACCTGGTCTTCGAATGCCTGGCCGAGCGCACGATCGCGATCGCGCAGCAGGCGCGGCGCAACGATCCGGCGCTCGGCTACGATCCGCTGCTCGACGCGCGCATGCAGGCGGTGCTGCCGGTCGCGGCGGTCAAGCGCGTGCGCATCGTGTCGAACATGGGTGCGGCGAATCCGCGCGCGGCCGCACGGCGTACCGCGCGGATCGCGCAGTCGCTCGGCATCGCGGGGCTGAAGGTCGCGGCGGTCGAAGGCGACGACGTGCTCGACGTCGTGCTGCGCGGCGCGTTCCGTTTCGAGGAATCGGGCGACGAGGTCGCCGCGTATCGCGACCGCATCGTATCCGCGAACGCGTATCTCGGCGCCGCGCCGATCGTCGACGCGCTTGCGGCCGGCGCGGACGTCGTGCTGACCGGGCGCGTCGCCGATCCGTCGCTGTTCGCCGCGCCGCTGATCCACGCATTCGGCTGGCGGATGGACGACTGGGACGCGCTCGGACAGGCGACCGTCGTCGGCCATCTGCTCGAATGCGCGGGGCAGGTGACGGGCGGCTATTTCGCCGATCCCGGCTACAAGGACGTGCCGAATCTGGCGCGGCTCGGCTTCCCGATCGGCGAGGTCACGGCCGACGGCTCGGTCGTGATCACGAAGGTGCCGCACGCGGGCGGCCGCGTGAGCGCGGCGACCTGCAAGGAACAACTGCTCTACGAGATTCACGACCCGGCGCGGTATCTGCAGCCCGACGTCGTGGCCGATTTCACGCGCGTGGCGGTCGCGGAGGAGGCGACCGATCGCGTGCGTGTGACCGGCGGGCGCGGCGCCGCGCGGCCCGACACGCTGAAGGTGTCGGTCGCGTATGTCGACGGCTGGATCGGCGAAGGGCAGATCTCGTACGGCGGGCCGGGTGCGCTCGCGCGGGCGCGTCTTGCGCTCGACATCGTTCGCGAGCGGCTCGCGCTGACCGGCGTCGCGGCGACCGAGTTGCGCTTCGACCTGATCGGCGTCGATGCGCTGTACGGCGACGCGACGCCGGCCGTGCGTGGCGAGCCGGCCGAGGTGCGCGTGCGGGTGGCCGGCCGCGCGGCGAACGCCGCCGAGGCCGCGCGAATCGGCAACGAAGTCGAGACGCTCTATACGAACGGGCCGGCCGGCGGCGGCGGCGCGTTCAAGTCGACGCGCGAGGTGATCGCCGTGCAGTCGGTGCTGCTGCCGCGCTCGGCCGTGACGCCGTCGTTTTCATTCGTGGAGGCCTGATGCAACTGCGTGAACTCGCGCATGCGCGCACCGGCGACAAGGGCAATACGCTGAACGTGTCGGTCATCTGCCGCGATCCGCGTCATTACGATCATCTGCGCACCCACCTCGATGCGCAGGCGGTGAAGGCATGGCTCGCGGGCATCGTGCACGGCGACGTCGTGCGCTACGAATTGCCGGCGCTCGGTGCGTTCAACTTCGTGCTGAGCGATGCGCTCGGCGGTGGCGTGACGCGCTCGCTCGCGCTCGATGCGCACGGCAAGTCGGTCAGTTCGGCGCTGCTGGCGATCGAGGTGCCGGATCCGGCGTGACGGCGGGCGTCGCGGTCGGGACGCGGCCGGGCGCGCACGGAATCGGCAGTTCGCGACGCTCGTGCGCGTGCTCGATGCGCGCGCCGGCGATGTGCGCAGGCACGAGGCGATGACGTGATGGGCAACGATGCAGGGCGCGTCGTCGTCGGCAACGAGCGGTTGCCATTCTTTTCCGCCCCGGACGACGTGTGAAGGATCGACGGGGACCCGCCGATTCTGCAACAATCCGCCGCACACCCATCCGACCTGATCTCGTCATGACTGCCCAGAACCCGACCATACGTCTCAAGCCGCTCTTGGCTTCGCTTGCCGCCCTTGGTGCCCTCGCGGGACTCACGGCGCTCGCCGCACCGTCGCCCGTTCATGCCGCCGAGCCGGCCCAGCCCGACCGTCAACTGAAAACCTTCATCCGCGACACGTACGGCAACTGGCGCGCGAGCCGCAAGGGCTGGCAGTCGGACGGCGACGATTTCATCCATTCGCCGTGCGGCGTGCTGCGCGTGGCGACCGCGGACGGCCCGCGCACGCTGCTCGCGATGTGCGGCGAGACCGAGGCGGCGGTGCAGAACGGGATGCCGGGCATGGATTCGGACGCGACGCCGGGCGCGATCGACCTGTACGTGCTGAAGCCTTCGCCGGACGGCAGGACGCTCGAGCCGGTCGCGAAGAAAACGGAGATCGCATCGGGCGGGCGCGGCGAACCGGGCACGGTGCGCATCGAGCGGCTCGGGCCGCACCTGTTCGGGTTCGTCATCGGCGAAAGCGATACGCGGCAAGGCTATACGCAACGCTTCCGCTCGATCTGGCTACCGGTCGGCAATGCGCTGGTGCATGCGGCGGCACGCATCGACGAGGCGCTCGACAACGCGGAGTCGACGGAATGCGCGAACGCCCGCGCGCGCTGCGAGGAACGCCGCTTCGAGATCGCGCCGGACACGGCCGGCACGGGCGACGTCTATCCGTTGACGGTCACCGAAACGGGCACGCGCGGCGACAAGGCCATCCATGCACGCTACACGGTGAAGTTCGACGCCGCGCGCGGCCGCTACGTCGTGCCCAAGGCGTTGCGCGACGGGTACTGATCCTCCGCGCGGGAACGGGCGGCGTTGCACCGCCCGCGCATTCACACGTACAGGTAGCGCACCAGGTGGAAGAACACCGGCGCGGCGAAGCAGATCGAATCGACGCGATCGAGCATGCCGCCGTGGCCGGCGATCATCGAGCCCCAGTCCTTCGTGCCGAGCGAGCGCTTGACGGCCGACAGCACGAGCCCGCCGACGAAGCCCGCGATCACGATCGCGAGCGAGATCCCGAACGCCGCGCCGAAGCCGAACGGCGTCACGCGATACAGCGACGCGCCGCACAGCGTGGCGAGCAGCCCGCCGCCGATGAAGCCCTCGACCGTCTTCGACGGCGACAACTGCGGCGCGATCTTGCGGCGTCCGAACAGTTTGCCGACGACGTATTGCAGCACGTCGCTGATCTGCACGACGAACAGGAAGAAGAACAGCAGCAGCGCGTTCTGCCCCGCGTAGCGCGGAATGTCGAGGATCAGCACGGCCGGCGCGTGGCTCAGTCCGTACACGCACACCATCAGCGCCCAGTTGATCTTCGCGTTGCGGCTCAGGAAGTCGCGCGTGTCCTGCGTGAGCGCCGACACGAGCGACATCGCGAAGAACAGGTGCACGGGCACGAAGATCGAGTACATCCCGTACCAGTTGATGCCGAGCAGCAGGTACTGCACGGGAATCGCGATGAAGAACGCGATGAAGAGCGTCGTATGGTCGCTCGCGGTGGTCGGCGTGAGCGTGATGAACTCGCGCAGCGTCAGGTACGACAGCAGCGCGAACACCAGGTACGTGACGTTGTTGCCGAGGCCGATCGCGACGGCCATGATCGCGATCATCGCCCACCATGCGCGGATGCGCTGGTTCAGGTTGACGATGGTCGGGCTCGCGCCGCCGCTGCGCGCGCCGAGGATCGCGCCGATCACGGTCGCGACGACGAGCACGCCCGTGACGCCCGCGACCAGTTCCCAGAAGAGGGTTCGCATGGTTGGTATCCGGAAAAGGGAGAAGGAGGCGCGCTCAGCCGGCCGGCCGCTGCGGCGGCGCGAGCGCGACGACCGCGTCGCGCATGCGGGCGAGGAACGTCGGCTTGTCTTCCTGCGCGCCGAGCGCTTCGTTCGCGCCGAAATGTACCTTGCAGATCAGCGGCACGGGCCAGATCGCGCCCTTCGGCATGATGCGCTGCAGGTTCTCGAGGTAGACGGGCGCGAGCGCGACGTCGGGGAATTCGGTCGCGAGATGGAACAGCCCGCTCTTGAACGGCTGCGGCAGTACGTCGGCGCCGCGCGTGCCTTCCGGGAAGATGATGATCGAGTGGCCCTGCCGCAGCGCGTCGCGTACCGGCTCCAGCGGGTCGCCGCCCGATTCGCGATGACGGTCGATCAGCACGACGTTCAGCAGCTTCTGCGCGATGTGACGCTTCAGGTCGCTGCTGTCCCAGTAGTCGCGCGCGGCGACCGGCCGCACGACCGCGCGCACGTCGCGCGGCAGCGCGGCGAGGATCGCGAGCGTGTCGATATGGCTCGTATGGTTCGAGAAATAGATCTTCTGCGTCGGGGACGGCGGCGCCTGATGCCAGACCGGATACGCGCCGGCGACGAGCCGCACGATGGACAGCAGGAAATCGCGCTGCCAGACGTTGAGGATGTTCATCGGCGCGCGGCCTCCTGCGTGCATGCCCGGCCCGCCGCGCACGCGCGGTGGGCGGAACCCCGGAATGCCGGCGCGGCAGGATGCGCGCCGGACGGCTCTTGTTTAAATTTTTTCAAAGTTCGTGGCTGCCTGTCGCAGGTCCGCGATAATCGGACGATTCGCCGTCGCACGCTGCTGCGTCGCGGCGAATGCGCCGGTCGGCGGCGTGATAATCGGCTGTTGCACGAGTGCCCGCTGCCGCTCGAATGGATCTCGCCGCGATCGGGCCAGCGGATTATCGCGAGTTTCGCCGAAAAACGCCAGATTGCCGCCGCGCGGGCGGTTCGCGCCGCCATGCTTGACGCATGGAGGCCGCTCGGCGACGATGAGGGCCGTTCAATCCAGGCCGACGAAGGCCGTTTCGCCGCCCGGGGCATGGCGGCGGGAAACTATCCGACCGTGCCGCGCGAATAATACGAATACGAAACGATGAGCCTCTACGCACTCAAACCCAAATTTCAGAACCGTCTGCGCCCGTTCGCGAATTCGCTCGCCGAACGCGGCGTCACGGCCAACCAGGTCACGCTGTTCGCGGCCGGCGGCTCGATCGTCGTCGGCGCGCTTGCCGGGCTCGGCGTGTTCGCCCGCGCGCTGTTCCTGCTGATCCCGCTGTGGCTGTTCGCGCGGATGGCGCTCAACGCGATCGACGGGATGCTCGCGCGCGAGCACGGGCAGAAGAGCACGCTCGGCGCATACCTGAACGAGCTGGGCGACATCGTGTCCGACGTCGCGCTCGTGCTGCCGTTCCTCGCCATTCCCGCGTTCGCGCCGGCGGACGTCTGGCTGTTCGCGCTGACGGCGGTGATCGTCGAATGCGCGGGGCTGATCGGCCCGCTCGTCGGCGCGACGCGCCGCTACGACGGCCCGTTCGGCAAGAGCGACCGGGCGCTGGCCCTCGGCGCGTTCGCGCTGTGGATCGGCCTCGGCTTGCCGGTCGGCGGCGCCGCCGCGTGGTTGTGGCGGCTGCTGATCGTGCTGTCGATCGTGACGGCCGTGCGGCGCGTGCAGGCCGGGATCGCCGAAGCGGGCGGCTGATCGGCCGTCGACGCGGGGCGGGACCGGCGCCGGAGGGCGGCGCCGCATGATTCGAATAACGAAACGAGAGAGATCGCATGAACGCACGCACGGCCCGCGAGGCCGACTTCATCACGCACGACGGCGCAACGCTGTTCTACCGCCACTGGCCCGCGACGGGCGCACGCTGCCGCGGCGCGATCGTGCTGCTGCATCGCGGGCACGAACATTCGGCGCGCGTCGCGCACCTCGTCGACGAGCTCGACCTGCCGGATTTCGCCTTTTTTGCGTGGGACGCACGCGGCCACGGCCGCTCGCCGGGCGCGCGCGGCTACAGCCCGAGCGCGGCCGCGTCGGTGCGCGACCTGCAGACCTTCGTCGAGCATATCCGCGACACGCACGGCATCGCGATCGAGGAGATGGCGGTCGTCGGCCAGAGCGTCGGCGCGGTGCTCGCGGCGACCTGGGTGCACGACTACGCGCCGCCGATCCGCGCGCTCGTCGTCGCGTCGCCGGCATTCCACATCAAGCTCTACGTGCCGTTCGCGCGGCCGGGGCTGCGGCTGATGCACAAGCTGCGCGGGCTGTTCTACGTGAACAGCTACGTGAAGCCGAAATTCCTCACGCACGATCCCGAACGGATCGCGAGCTACGCGTCCGATCCGCTGATCACGCGGCCGATCGCGGTCAACATGCTGCTCGACCTGCACGATACCGCGCGGCGGATCGTCGCCGACGCGGCCGCGATCACCGTACCGACGCAGTTGCTGATCTCGGGCGCCGACTGGGTCGTGCATCGCGGCCCGCAGGACCGCTTCTTCGAACGGCTCGGCTCGGCGCGCAAGGAGCGCATCGTGCTGCCGGGCTTCTACCACGACACGCTCGGCGAGCGCGATCGGGCCCAGGCGCTCGCGCCGCTGCGCGCGTTCGTGCTGCGCGAGTTCGATGCGCCGAGCCCGCGCGTGTCGCTCGCCGATGCCGACCGGCGCGGCGCGTTCCACGACGAATACGCGGCGCTCGGCCGGCCGCCGGCCAACGTGTTCGCCCGGGCGTACTGGGCGCTCACGCGCGCCGGGCTGAAAGCCGGCGGCGCGCTGTCGGACGGCATCGCGCTCGGCTTGCGACTCGGCTTCGATTCGGGCTCGACGCTCGACTACGTGTACCGCAACCGCGCGCAGGGGCGGTTCGGCATCGGCGCGCTGATCGACCGCACGTATCTCGATTCGCCGGGCTGGGTCGGCATCCGCCAGCGCAAGGTGCATCTGCAGGAGCTGATCGGCGCGGCGATCGGCCGGCTGCGCGCGCACGGCACGCCGGTGCGGATCGTCGACATCGCGGCCGGTCACGGGCGCTACGTGCTCGACGCGATCGCGATGGCCGCCGAGCGCGACGGCGCGGCGCCCGACGACATCACGCTGCGCGACTACAGCCCGCCGAACGTCGAGGCCGGGCGCGTGCTGATCGCGCAGCGCGGCCTCGAGCCGATCGCGCGCTTCGAGCGCGGCGACGCGTTCGACGAGGCGTCGCTCGCAACGCTGGAGCCGCGGCCGACGCTCGCGATCGTGTCGGGCCTGTACGAGCTGTTCGGCGAGAACGCGCTGATCGAGCGCTCGCTGCGCGGGCTCGCGCAGGCCGTGCCGCCGGGCGGCTATCTCGTCTACACGGGGCAGCCGTGGCATCCGCAGCTCGAATTCATCGCGCGCGCGCTGAACAATCACCGCGGCGAGTCGACGTGGGTGATGCGCCGCCGTTCGCAGGCCGAAATGGACGAGCTCGTCGCGCGGGCCGGCTTCCGCAAGCTCGACCAGCGGATCGACGAGATGGGCATCTTCACGGTCAGTCTCGCGCAGCGGGTCGACGCGTCATGAGCGCGCTCGGCGGCGGCGCGGGTGCTGGCGCGGGCGGCGGGCTGGCCGAGCCGGCGGCCGGCGCGCGCGGCGCGTCGTTCGCGCTGCGTTTCGGCTGGCTCGCGGCGATGGGCGCCGTGTTCTTCTCGACGTACGGCTTCGCGAACTGGCTCGCTGCGCGCCGCGCCGCGGTGCCGACGTTCGCGTTCGGCTGGGAGCATGCGATCCCGTTCGTGCCGTGGACGATCGTGCCGTACTGGTCGATCGACCTGCTGTATGCGCTGTCGTTCTTCTTCTGGACGCGCCGCGACGATCTGCTCGATCACGTGAAACGGCTGCTGACCGTGCAACTGGTGTCGGTCGCATGCTTCATCGCGTGGCCGCTGCGCTTCGGCTTCGAGCGGCCCGACGCGGGCGGCGTGGCCGGCGCGCTGTTCACGCTGCTGATGGGCTTCGACAAGCCGTTCAACCAGGCGCCGTCGCTGCATATCGGGTTGCTCGTCGTGCTGTGGGCCGCCTATGCGAAGCACCTGCGCGGCACGTTCGCGCGCGGTGTGCTGCATCTATGGTTCGCGGCGATCGGCGTGTCGGTGCTGACGACCTATCAGCATCACGCGATCGACGTGCCGACCGGGGCGGCCGTCGGCTGTCTCGCGCTGTTCCTGTTTCCGCTGCGCGATGCCGCGGGCCGGTTGCCGGGCGCCGATGCATCGCCGAGCCAGGCCGGCCGCGCGCTTGCGCGCCGCTATGCGTTCGGCGCCGCGCTGGTCGCATGCGCGGCGCTGGCCTGGGTGCCGCGTGCGCCGGGCGGGGCGCTGGCGGCGGGGTGGGGCGCGCTGGCGCTCGCCTGCGTTGCGTGGGCTTACCGGCGCGGCGCGCCCGGCGCGTTCCAGAAGGACGCGCACGGGCGGTTTCCGGTCTTCATCGGCGCGCTGCTCACGCCGACGATCGCCGGCGCGTTCGTCAATTCGCGGCTGTGGACGTTCCGCCAGCCGGCGCCGGTGCGGATCGACGAACGCGTGTCGATCGGCCGGACGCCGACGACGCGCGACATCCGGCGCCACGGCTTCTCCGCGCTGGTCGACCTGACTGCCGAGATGCCGCGCTGGGCGGTGGCCGACGCATCGCTCGCGTATGCGTGCGTGCCGCAGCTCGACCTCGTCGCGCCGACGGCGGCGCAGCTCGCGCAGGCCGTCGCGGCGCTCGAGCGCCTGCACGGCGAAGGGCGCGACGTGCTGGTCTGCTGTGCGCTCGGCTACGGGCGCAGCGTGCTGTGCGCGGCGGCGTGGCTCGCCGCGCGGCGCGGGTTCACCGATGCGCGCGACGCGCTGGCCGCAGTGCGCGCCGTGCGGCCGCGCGCGGTTTGGTCGGATGACGGCGTGGCCGTGCTGCAGCAGTGGATCGATCGCCGGCGCGACGCGGGGCGCGTGTGATGCGCGATCCGTCCGCGCCGTTCAGGATCGCCGCCGCACGCGGCGCGCTCGATGCGGGTGCATGGGCGCTCGCGGCCGCGCTGGCCGCGGCCGGCGCGGGCGGGTGGATCGCGGCGGGCTGGGCGCCCGCGACGCTCGCCCGGGTACTGCTGGCTCTCGTCAGCACGGGATCGGGGATCGCGGCGCTGTGGTACGCGGTGCGCATCGAGATCGATCGGCGGCTGTTTGCCGCGCTGGCGCGGGCGGCGCAAGGCGACGGGGCGGTCGACGACGGGCTCGCGGCGCTCGACCGTGCGCTCGCCGATCTGGGCTGGATCGACGCGGCGAAGGCCGGACGCACGCTCGACGCACGCGTGCGCGGCGCGGTCGGGCTGTGCCGGGCTGCGGTGCTCGTGGCGATCGCGCAGTGGCTCGTCGTCGGGCTCGCGATCGCGGTGTCGCCGATCGGTTAGGGCCAGCGCAAGCGCGCTATCGGCGGGAACGGCCCGTCCGGCGCATGCGACGCGTCATGCTTGCGCGGAGCGCCGCGATCGCGTGCGCTTGGCCTCGTACATCGCGTGGTCCGCGTGCTCGATCAGCGCATTCATGTCGGTGCCGTCGTCCGGCAGCACCGCGATGCCGACGCTGACGCCGAGCTGCAGCGCATGCCCGTCGAATTCGAACGGCTCGCCCACCCGCCGCGCGAGCCGCGTGCTTTGCGCATGGGCATCGTCGCGGGTGCCGATATTCGGCAGGATCACCGCGAATTCGTCGCCGCCGATGCGCGCGACCGTATCCGAGCGCCGCACCGCGGCCTGCATCCGCGTGGCGACCTCGCGCAGCGCGGCGTCGCCCGCGCGGTGGCCGAACCCGTCGTTGATCGGCTTCAGCCCGTCCATGTCGATGTTGAGAATGCCGAGCCGGCCGCTTGCGCGCAGCGCCGAATGCATCGACTGGCGCAGGCGGTCGTAGAACAGCGCGCGGTTCGGCAAGCCCGTGAGCGCGTCGTGGGTCGCGCGCAGGTAGAGCTCGTTCGCTTCGTTGCGCGCCGCGTGGAACATCGCGGCGGCGATCAGGTCGGCCATCAGCCGCAGGGTGGCCGAGTCGGCCGGCGAGAAGCCGTCGACGTCCGGCGACATCACCTTCAGCACGCCGACCGTCGTGTCGGCATGCGCTAGCGGCATCACGAGCATCGAGCGCAGGCCGACCCGGCGGCACGCATCGCGATCGACGCGCGGGTCGGTTTCGGAATCGATGCAGTGCAGCAACTCGCCTTGCTGCACGCACAGCCCCGACAGGCTGCCCGAGCGCCGCAACCGCAGGCCGAGCATGCCGGCCGCCGTGCCCGACGCGGCGCGGTACACCATGTCGTCGCCTTCGGCGAATTCGACCGCGGCGGCGCTCGCGCCGGTGAGCTTCGGCATCTGTTCGGCCACGTACGCGATCACGCTGCCGAGGTCCATGCCGAGTTTCGCGATTTCGGCTTGTGCCGCGATGATGCGCAGCAACGTGTCGGCGGACGGGGTGGCGGAGTCGGCGGTTTGATTCAAGTCAGTTTTCCATGAAGAAAGTACGTCGCGCGACACGTACTTGCGGTAGCATACGCGCCGCCTGCGGCAGCGCGCGTGGCGAGGGCGGTCCGCCACGGACCGCGGCCGGGGCCCGGCTCCCGGCCAGCCGTATCGCGCCGGCAGTATGCCGTTCCAGCCGTCCCGCTGGCAACGGCGCAATTCTTGCCATTCCCTCTTCCCGCGCGGCATTTCCGACCGAATTGAGGTTTTTTCGCTTCACAGTCGCGAATCACGGTAAGTTTTGTTCTATTTTTGAGATAGTGTGACGAATGAGCGGGCGCCGGTGCCAGGCGCGCCGCAACGCGACGAACCGGCCGCTGAAGCATTCGCCGCGTCGTACCGACAAATGCAATCAGGTCATATAGATGAGAGGAAGCAGAGGGGATGTGCACTCACGGGCATAGCTGCTTTGCGCGCGTCCGTTGCGACGCGCGGATGGACCGGACGATCGTGACGATGGAGAGCGGCGCATGAGGCCGGCCGTGTCGCTGTTCGTCCTCGCGGCCGCGATGACCGGCGCTTTCCACGCGGCCGCGCTGTCGGCCGCGCCGATGCCGGCGGTGCCGGCCGCCGCTTCGACGTCCGCTGCCGATCGCGCGGCGGCCCCCGCTACCGCGGCGCCCGCGGCCGCGCCGACGGCGGCCAGCGCGCCGGCCGCCGGCCTGCCGGCGACGACCGTGCGCATGCCGTTCGCATCGCTCGGCGCGTTCGATCCGCTGCGCCTGCGCGGCGCCGACGACGCGCGCACGATCAACGCCGGCGTGCGGCTCGACCGCGTGATCACGGGCGCGCGGCTGCGCCTGACCTACGCGTATTCGCCGTCGCTGGTCTTTCCGCTGTCGCACCTGAAGGTGTCGGTGAACGGCGAGGTGATCGCGACCGTTCCGTTCGATGCGGCACGCGCCGGGCGTACGGTCACGCAGGAGATCCCGATCGATCCGCGCTACTTTTCCGATTTCAACCAGATCGGCCTGCGCCTGATCGCGCACTACACGCTCGACCATTGCGAGGATCCGGCGAACTCGGCGCTGTGGGCCGACGTGAGCCCGACGAGCGAGCTGATCCTCGACGAATCGCCGGTGCGCCTGCCGAACGATCTCGCGCTGCTGCCCGCGCCGTTCTTCGACCGGCGCGACAACGGCCGCCTGCGGCTGCCGTTCGTGCTGCCGGCCACGCCCGATTCGGCGACGCTGCGCAGCGCGGGCGTGCTCGCGTCGTGGTTCGGCGCGCTGGCCGACTACCGGCATGCGCGCTTCCCGGTATCGGCCGCGCTGCCGGCCGACGACCAGGCCGTCGTGGTCGGCACGGCCGCGACGCTGCCGGCCGGTCTCGCGCTGCCGCCCATCAACGGTCCGCTGCTCGCGGTCGCCGACAATCCGGCCGCGCCGGGGCGCAAGCTGCTGATCGTCACGGGCCGCACGGCGGCCGAGGTCGACGACGCGGTCGCGACGCTCGTGCTCGGCCGCGCGGCGCTGTCCGGGCCGGCCGCGACGGTCGCGCACGTCGATCTCGGCGCGCCGCGCAAGCCGTACGACGCGCCGCGCTGGCTGCCGGTGAACCGGCCGATCGCGTTCCGCGAGCTCGTGAACGACCCGCGCCAGCTCGAAGTGCGCGGCACGACGCCCGACGCGATCCGGCTGAACCTGCGTGTGCCGGCCGATCTGCATTCGTGGAACGGCGCGGGCGTGCCGATCACGCTGCGCTACCGCTACACGGCGCCGACCGTGCAGGACAATTCGACGCTCGCGGTCGAGATCAACGACCAGCTCGTGAAGTCGTACCGGCTCGGGCCGGCCCACGCGGAGGACGCGCACGGGCGCATGCAGTTGCCGCTGCTGTCGGTGCCGGAAGGGCGCGTGACGAGCGACGTCGACATTCCCGCGTTTCGCGTCGGCAGCGGCAACCAGCTGCAATTCCGCTTCACGCTCGATTCGCAGAAGACGGGCCTGTGCTCGAGCACGGCCACCGAGCCTCAGCGCGCGGCGATCGATCCGGATTCGACGATCGACTTCTCGCATTTCGTCCATTACGCGCAATTGCCGAACCTTGCGTTCTTCGCGAACAGCGGCTTTCCGTTCACGCGCTTCGCGGACCTGTCGCAGACGGCCGTCGTGCTGCCCGAGCGGCCCTCGCCGCAGGAGCTCGAGGCGTACCTGACGATGCTCGGCCACATGGGCGAATGGACCGGCTTCCCGGCGCTGCGCGTGCAGGTCGCGCGGCCCGGCGACGTCGCCGCGCTGTCGGGGCACAAGGATGTGCTCGTGATCGATGGCTCCCCGGCGTCGCCGCTGCTCGCGAACTGGCGTGCGTCGCTGCCGCTCGCGATCGGCGAGCCGGGCGGCGCGGGCGGCGGCGGCGCGACGCGCGTCGCGTTCACGGTGAAGGAGCGCTGGCGCAACGGCGTGGGCGTCGCCGACGGCGGCGCGCACATCGAACAGACGGGCCCGCTCGCCGCGCTCGCCGGTTTCGAGCTGCCGGGCAGCCGCGGCCGCAGCGTCGTCGCGCTGACGGCGACCGACCAGCCGCGCCTCGGCGATCTGCTCGACGTGTTCGAGAACGCGGGGCTCGTGGCGCAACTGCAGGGCGACCTCGCGCTGGTGCGGCCGGGGCAGGTCGACAGCCTGCGGGTCGGCGAGCCTTACGTGGTCGGCTTCGTGCCGTGGTATGCGCGCGTGTGGACGGAGGCGGCGCGGCATCCGGTCGTGCTCGGCGCGGTGGGCGTCGTCGCGGGGCTGCTGCTCGCGCTCGGCGTGTTCAGCGTGCTGCAGCGAATCGCCGCGCGTCGACGGGGGATGTAACGGATGGCGCGGGCAATGACGAAGCGACGGGCGACGCAGCCGGCGCGGCGTGTCGGCGCGACGCTCGCGCTGGCGGTGGCGGTGACGTGCGCGGCGGCCGGCATGGCCATGCACGCGCGGGCCGCGCCGGCCAGTGCAGCCGATGCCGCCGCCGCGGGATGCAGCGCCGCGTGGCCGCGCTGGGACGCGTTCAAGCGCGATTTCATCTCGGCCGACGGCCGCGTGATCGACGTCGGCTCGGCCGATTCGCGCACGGTATCGGAGGGGCAGGCGTATGGGCTGTTCTTCGCGCTGGTCGCGAACGACCGGCGCATGTTCGACACGATCCTCGCGTGGACCGAGAACAATCTCGCGCAGGGCGACCTGAGCGCCCGCTTGCCGGCGTGGCTGTGGGGCCGCGCGCCCGACGGCGCATGGCGCGTGCTGGACGCGAACGCGGCGTCGGACGCCGACCTGTGGATCGCCTATGCGCTCGTCGAGGCCGGGCGGCTGTGGCGCGAGCGCAGCTATACGGCGCGCGGCGCGCTGCTCGCGAAGCGCGTGCTCGACGACGAGACGGCGACCGTGCCGGGCCTCGGCCTCACGCTGCTGCCGGGGCCGACCGGGTTCAAGCTGGCCAACGGCCAATGGCGCGTGAATCCGAGCTATTCGCCGCCGCAGGTGATTCGCGCGCTCGGCGCGCGGCTGCCCGACGACCGTCGCTGGGCCGCGCTCGCATCCAGCACCGCTCGCGTGCTGCTCGACACCGCGCCGAAGGGCTTCTCGCCCGACTGGGCGCTGTATCGCGCGGGCAAGGGGTTCGGGCCCGATCCGGACACGCACGCGGAGAGCGCGTACAACGCGATCCGCGTGTACCTGTGGGCCGGCATGCTCGACCGCGCCGATCCGCTCGCCGCGCCGCTGCTCGCGAAGTTCGCGCCGTTTGCCGACCATATCGCCGCGCATGGCGCGCCGCCGGAGAAGGTCGATACGACGACGGGCGTCGCGGGCCCGAACGACGGCAACGGCGGCTTCTCCGCGGCGGCCGTGCCGTTCCTCGACGCGCGCGGCCAGCACGCGCTCGCGGATGCGCAGGCGGCGCGCGTCGAGACGCTCGCGCGCCAGTCGGCGCCCGGCTATTACTCCAGCGTGCTGACGCTGTTCGGGCTCGGCTGGCGCGACGGCCGCTACCGGTTCGAAGCGGACGGCACGCTCGACACCCGTTGGGGAGGCCGTTCGTGCGCCGCCCGTTGAAGCGCGCCGCGCCGCACGTCGCGGGATTCGCGTGGCTCGCGTCGTCGGTGTGCGCGGCGGCGCCGGGCGCCGCGGCGGCGACCCCCGCGGCACCGGCGACCGCGGCTGCCGGCGATGCGCGGCGCGAGCTCGACACCGCGCGGATGTGGGGCATCAAGCATCGCGACGATCTCGCGCGCGATGCGCTGCGCAAGGGCCTGCTGATCGCGCCGGGAGACACCGAGCTGCTGGCCGAACAGGTGCGCGTGCTGCTGCGGCTCGGCGACGCGAAAGGCGCGCAGGCGTCGCTGGCGCGGCTGCAGGCGCAGTCGCCGAATGCGCCGGCCACGCGGCGGGTGGCCGACGAATACCGCGTCGCGACGAGCGCGCGCGGCGAGATGGCGCAGATCCGGCTGCTCGCGCGCAGCGGCCGCGCCGACGAGGCGGCCCGGCGGATCGTCGCGCTGTTTCCGAACGGCGCGCCGTCGGGTGCGCTCGGCGCCGAGTATTACCAGATCGTGTCGAATGCGCCGGGCGGGCGCGAGCCGGCGATCGCCGCGCTGCGCCGCGCGATCGCCGCCGATCCGCGCGACACGAGCGCGTCGATCGCGCTCGCGCGGCTGTTGAACCAGCGCGACGACACGCGCGCGGAAGCGAACCGGATCGCGTCGTCGCTCGCGACGCGCGCCGACGCGGACCATACGGAAGCGATGGCGCTGTGGCGGCGCGTGCTGCAGTCGGCCGGCAGCGATCCCGCGTATCTCGATGCGCTGCACGCGTATCTCGCGCTCGCGCCGGACGATACCGAATTCCGCGATCGCGCGGCCGGCCTCGATCGGCAGCGCGATGCGCAGCGCCGGCTCGAGCGCGATCCCGACTACATCGCGCAGCAGCGCGGGCTGCAGGCGCTGGCGCGCGGCGACCTGGCCGCCGCCGACCCGCTGCTCGCGCGCGCCGCGCGGGCGCGGGCGGACGACGCCGATGCGCTGGGCGGGCTCGGCCTGCTGCGCCTGCGCGAAGGGCGGCATGACGAAGCGCGCGCGCTGTTCGCACGGGCCGCGACGCGTGCGACCGACCAGCGCGGCAAATGGCAAGGCCTCGCGCGTACCGCGCAGTTCTGGGGGCTGCTCGCCCAGGGCCGCGAGGCGGCCAGTGCGGGCCGCCCGCGCGATGCCGAGCGCGCCGCGCGCGCGGCGCTCGCGATGCAGCCGGACAACCCGGACGCGAAGCTTCAGCTTGCCGATGCGCTGCTCGCGCAGCGCGACTGGGCGCAGGCGGAGCCATTGCTGCGCGGTTTGCTCGCCGCGCGCTCGCCGAGCGTGTCCGCCGTGCGCGACACGGCCACGCTGTATGAAAACACCGGCCGCGCGGACCGGATCGGCCCGTTGCTCGACGCGCTGCAAGGGCGTGTGACGGGCGCCGACGATCGGCGCGCGCTCGACGGCCTGCGCGGCGACCTGCTCGCGAAGGAAGCGCGCGCGCTGGCCGACAAGGGGGCACGCGGGCCGGCCGCGCAACGCTACGAGGCGGCCGTGCGCGCGACGCCCGACGCGCCGTGGACGCGCTTCGCGCTCGCGCGCCTTTATCGCGACATGGGGCTGCCGCAGCTCGGCCGCACGGTGATGGACGACGGGCTCGCGCTGAGCGATACGCCCGAGATGCGCTACGCGAACGCGCTGTATCGCAACTCGCTCGACGATGTCGCGGGCGCGCAGGCCGCACTGGCGCCGGTCGACGATGCGCACCGTTCGGACGGGATGCGTGCGCTCGCGCGCAAGCTCGATGCCGAAAATGCGCTCGCCGACGCGCGCGGCGCGCATGCACGCGGCGACCGCGCGGCATTCGCCGCCACGCTCGCGCACGCGCAGGCGAGCGCGCCGGACGATCCCGACATGCTCGCCGCGATCGGCGCGCAGTGGATCGACGCGGGCGAACCCGAGCGCGGCCTCGCGCCGCTCCACGACTGGATCGCCGCGCATCCGCGCGAAGCCGATGCGGACGTGCGCCTGCGCTACGGCGACCTGCTCGGCCGCGCGGGGCGCGACGACGCGCTCGCCGCGTGGCTCGACACGCTGCGCCGCGACCCGGCGCTGACGCCCGCGCAGACGGCGCGACTGGAGGACCAGTCGCTGCGGCTCGTGCTGCGGCAGACCGACGACGCGATCGCGCGACAGGACTATGCGCAGGCGCGCACGCTGCTCGATCGCGCGAGCCCGGCCGGCCGCGCGGACAAGCGCCATGCGCTCGAACTCGCCGATCTCGAACGCGCGCAGGGGCATTACGATGCGGCGCGCGAGGCGCTCGCGCCGGTCGTGGCGCGCACGCCCGACGATGCCGATACGCAGCTCGCGCTCGCCCGGATCGACGAGGACAGCGGCAACCGTGCGGCCGCCCGCGAGCGCGTGCAGGCGGTGCTGGCGCGCACGCCGGACGACGACGTCGACACGCAGTTGTCGGCCGTGCGGCGCCTGAACGCGCTGCGCCGGCCGGACGAAGCCGCGCAGGTGACCGGGCGGCTGCAGGCCGCATATCCGGCGCGCGCCGACGTGACGGTCGCGGCCGGCCGCGTGGCCGAGGCGCAGGGCCGCTACGACGACGCGGCGTCGCTGTACCGGCTGTCGCAGTCGCAGGAGCGCGCGACGGGGGTAGGCCCGGGCCGCGACGGGCTGACACCCGCGCAGGCCGCGTTCGCGGAGCTGGCGCAGCGGCGCAATCCCGAGATCGAGACCGGCTGGATACCCGCGTACAAATCGGGCGACGAAGGCATCTCGTCGTATCGCGCGCAGCAGGTGCCGATCTACATGCAGATGCCGGTCCGCTACGACGGGCACGTATTCGCGCAGATCGACACCGTGCATCTCGACCCGGGCACGCTCGATACGAGCGACCCGAACGCGTATTCGCTGAAGACGTTCGGCACGTACGCGGGGCTCAGGGCGCCGAACGGGCTGCCGCCGCCGTTCCAGCCGAATCCGCAGGCTGCCGCGCTGCTCGCGAATCCGTCGGGTTCGCTGCACCAGTCGGTGACGGGCGTCGCGCTCGGTGCCGGTTACCTGTCCGATGCATGGCGCTTCGATCTCGGCACGTCGCCGCTCGGCTTCCCCGTGCACTACCTCGTCGGCGGCGTGCGTTATCGCTTCGACGCAGGCCCCGCGAGCTTCTCCGTGAATGCGTCGCGCCGGCCGGAAACGAGCAGCGTGCTGTCGTACGCGGGGATGCGCGACCCGTGGACGGGCGCGGTGTGGGGCGGCGTGCGCCGCGACGGCGTGAACCTGCGCGCGTCGGTCGACGTCGGCCGCACGAACCTGTTCGCGGAACTCGGCGCGGGCGTGCTGTCCGGCCGCAACGTCGAACGCAATGCGGAAGTCACGCTGCGCACCGGCTTCACGGTGCCCGTGTACGAGCGCGCGACGATGAAGGTCAGCACCGGGCTCGTCGGCAATGCGTGGCACTACGCGCAGAACCTGCGTTACTACACGTACGGGCAGGGCGGTTACTACAGCCCGCAGCGCTACCTGTCGCTCGGCGTGCCGATCGAATGGGCGGGGCGGCACGATGCGCTGTCGTGGGACCTGACCGTCACGGGCGGGATCTCGAACAGCTACGAGAAGGATTCGCTGTATTACCCGACGCTCTCCGGACAGCGGGCCGCGCAGGTGGCGGCCGGGTTCGTGTACGCGGGCAGTTCGACGCGCGGCGTGTCGTTCTCGTACGGCGTGAACGGCATCGTCGAGTATCGCGTGAACCCGCACCTGAGCGTCGGCGCGCAGTTGCACATCGACCGGTCGCACGACTATGCGCCGAGCTCGGCGCTCGTCTACCTGCGCTATGCGTTCGATGCGCGCGCGCCGCGCAGCTGGCTCGTGACACCCACGCCCGTGCGGCTTTATTCGGATTACTAGGGGAACGCGTGACTACGGAATTCGATGCTACCCGCCTCGCGCCCGGCGCCACCGGCCTGGTCGATCGCGTGCGCGCGCTGTTGCGCATGGGGCCGGCGGGCGGCCGTGCCGGCGCATCGAGCCGGCTCGCGATCGACGGCCTGCCCGACGCCTGGACGCAACTGGACGCCGGCGGCCTTTACGCGATCTACGCGGCCGGCGGCACGCCGGGGTGCGACGCGCTCGTGTGGGAAAGCGCGCGGCAGGCGCGCACACGCGACGTCACGATCGTGCTGGCGCGCGATCCGTCGAGCGTCGCCGCGCAGATGGCATCGCTCGGCTTCGCGGGCGGCGCGCAGCCGGCCGGCTGGCCGCGCAACCTGAACGTGCTGGCGATGCCGCCGGCGGCCGAGTCGGCCGACGCCGGCGCCGGCGCCGATGCCGGCGTGGCCGGCAGCGCGTCGGGCCGCGCGGCGCCCGGCCCGTTCGCGCGGCTGACGGGCGGCTTGCGCGCGATGAAGCGCTACGGGCTGCATGCCCGGTCGCTGTATTTCGTCGAAGGCGCGCAGCGCTGGTTCAGCTGGGACGATCCGGTCGCGCTCGCGGAGGAAGCGCACGCGCTGGCCGGCTGGTGCCGCACCCGCCGGATCGCGCTCGTGCTGCTGCTCGACCCGGAAGCGGCCCGGGCAGGCGGCGACACGCGTGCCGACGATGCGCCGCTCGTGCGCGATGCGCAGCGCGCGCCGCGCAGCGCCTTCCACGGAATCTGCTCGGGTGTCGCGCAGTTGCAGCGCACGCACGGCGAATTGCTGTGGGTCGTCGATTTCTGGCGCGCGGGCGACACGCTCGCGGCCGGCGAGGTGCGGCCGCTGCGTTTCGCGCCCGGCGGCCGGTTGACCGCCAGCGTCGATGGCGGCGCGACCGAACCGGCGCACCGGATGAAGCTCGCGAGCGACGAGGATCGCGTGGTGGTCAGCCGCGCGGTGCTCGACGGCGCGAGCCGCGTGCCGGACGGCTGGGAGATCGTCGACGACAACGCGGCCGTCGTCGCCGCGTGCGCGAACGCACAGGCCGCGACCGCGGTGCTGGTGTTCCGCTCGCATGCGCAGCTCGAAGCGCTGTGCGCGGACGTGCATACGTTGCGCCGGCAGTGCGGCGGCGCGCTGAAGATCGCGGTCGTCGAGCGCGGCGAGGTGCTGCGCCAGCAGTTCGAGATGCTCGTGCTGAGCGTCGGCGCGAACCGCGTCGTCGCGCGCGACCTGCCCGTGTCGCGGATGCAGGCCGCCGTGCACGCGCTGCACGGCCAGCTCTACGCGCGTCCCGTCGCGGCCGACTATCGCGCGGCGCTCGCGGCCGCGCTCGGCGATTCGGTGCTCGGCTACCTGCCGGTCGGCGCGTTCTGCCAGCGGATTCGCGCGGTGCTCGATCGCGGCGCGGTGCTCGCGCTGCCGCATACGCTCGCGAAGCTCACGCTGCTGCCGGGCGTGTCGCACGTCGACGCGTTGCGGCATTGCCGGCCGCGTCGCGCGGGCGACGTCGTGACGGCCGATGCCGGGCACCTGTTCGTGTTCCTGTTCGCGTGCGAGCCGGTTGATGCCGAAGACGCGCTCGCGCGGATCTTCGACGTGCCGGTCGATACGCTGTCCGACCGCGTCGTGTGCCTCGGGCAGGGCAGCATCGACACCGAGCTCGACGCGCTGAAGGCCGAGAACCGGCGCGCGCCGATCGCCGATTACAGCGACCTGTTCGCGGCGGCGCGGCCGCCGGGCGCCGCGCGCGCAGCGGCCACGCCCGTCGCGCCCGGCGCGGCATTGCCCGACGCGAGCGAGGTGAGCGACGCGATCGATGCGATCGATACCGTCGTCGCGCTCGACGCGATCGGCGTGCCGCAGGCGTCCGCGCCCGCTGCCGCCGACGCCGCGGCGCCGGACCCCGTCATTCCCGTCGTGCGTGCGCGCGGCGCCATTCGCAGCGCGATGCCGCTGCGCAAGCAGGAGGACGCATGATCGCCGAACTCGTCATCGGCTTCATCGTCGGTATCGTGATCGCGGTGCCGGTGTGGATCGTCGCGCAGCACCTCGGCATCGGCCGCGGCTTTCATGCACCGCGCGGCATCGACCGGCGCGACGCGGTGCCGTGCGAACTCGTGCCCGTCGCGCTGCGCGGCCGCCTGCTGCCGGGCGCGGGCGGCGACGAAGGCGATGAAGGCGACCAGTGCGGCACGCGCGACAGCAAGGCGGCACGATGAAGACGATCGCCCTCACGTCGACGACGGGCGGCGCGGGCCGCACGACGCTCGCCGCCGCGCTCGCGGTGCTGCTCGCACGCCGCGGCCGGCCGGTCGTCGCCGTCGAATTCGATGCACAGAACCTGATGGGCGCGACGCTCGGCCTCGATACGCTGGCCGAACACGGTCTCGCGCACGGCCTGCTGGGCGGCGCCGAACCGTGGCACACGCATACGTGGGGCAACGCCGACGGCGTGCTGTTCGTGCCGTACGGGCAGGTCGACGCGGCCGGCGCGGCCGCGTGCGATGCGCGGCTCGTGGCCGATCCGGCGTGGCTCGCGCGCGCGCTCCACGAGATCGCGCTGCCGGCCGACGGCGTCGTGCTGATCGACACCGCCCGCTATCCGTCGCCGCAGGCCGAGCAGGCGATCCGGTGCGCGGACCTGACGCTCGTCGTCGTGCCGCCGGAGCCGGTCGCCTGCGCGACGACGGCCGCGCGGCTCGGCGCGCTGCGGGCCGGCGGCGGCGACCTGCGGATCGTCGTGAACCGGCTGAACCCGGCGCGCGACATGCAGCGCGACGCGCTGGCGATGCTGCGCGCGGTCGCGGGGCCGGCGTCGATGCTCGAGCAGCGCATTCACGTCGACGCGGCCGTGCCCGAAGCGCTCGCGCGCGGCAGCTGGATCTTCGACGACGCGCCGTATTCGCAGGCGTCGCACGACCTGAACGGCGTCGCGAACTGGGTCGATACGTGGCTGAAGGCGGTCGTCGCCGGCCGCGCGGGAGCCATGCGATGAAGGCCGCGTTCGCGTCGCGACTGCGCGCGCTCGGCCGTCGAGCGGCCGACTGGTGCGCGCGCGGCATCGGGCTGCCGGCGCAACGCACGCGGCTGGACTGGTTCGTGCGGCTGTTCTTCCACGCGCCGCCGGCCGGGCGGCCCGATCATGTGCGCCGCTGGGTGCGCGTCGCGTTCCTGCAGCTCGCGCACGACTGGGGCGTGCTGCAGCCGCTCAGCGTGCGCGAATGGCTGTGGCGCGCGGTCGTGCGCGCGCCGCGCGCGGCCGACGGCCGGCCCGCGCGCGATCCGCTCGCGTGGTTCGACAGGTTCGTGGTGCCCGTCTACGTGGCCGGGCGCGCGGTCGGCCGGCGCATCAACGCGATGCTCGAACGTCTGCCGTGGGCGCGCTGGGGCGGCTGGCTCGATGCGCGCGCGAACGGCGTCGGCCGGCGCCGCTGGCTCGCGCCGCTGCTGCTCGTGGCCGGCGCGGTGCTGTGGGCCGCGGCCGGGATGTCGCCGCTGATGCCCTGCGCGCAGTTCGCGTTCTTCGCGATCGTCGCGGTGCTCGCGCTCGCGCTGCGCCGCCTGCCGGGCCATCTGCCGACCCTCGCGCTCGCGTCGCTCGCGCTGCTCGCGGCCGTGCGCTACGTATGGTGGCGCACGACGCAGACGCTCGATTTCCGCAGCCCGATCGAGGCCGTCGCCGGCTACCTGCTGTATGGCGCCGAAGCCTATACGTGGATGATCCTGCTGCTCGGCTTCGTGCAGACCGCATGGCCGCTCGACCGGCCGATCGTGCCGCTGCCCGACGATCCGGACACCTGGCCGAGCGTCGACGTCTATATCCCGACCTACAACGAACCGCTGTCGGTCGTGAAGCCGACCGTGTTCGCCGCGCAGAGCATCGACTGGCCCGCCGCGAAGCTGCGCGTGTACCTGCTCGACGACGGCCGGCGCCCGGAATTCGCGGCATTCGCGGCCGAGGCCGGCATCGACTACCTGACGCGCGACGACAATCTCCACGCGAAGGCCGGCAACATCAACCGCGCGTTGCCGAAGACGCACGGCGAGTACATCGCGATCTTCGACTGCGATCACGTGCCGACGCGCTCGTTCCTGCAGACGACGATGGGCGTGTTCCTGCGCGACCCGAAGTGCGCGCTCGTGCAGACGCCGCACCATTTCTTCTCGCCCGATCCGTTCGAGCGCAACCTCGGCACGTTCCGCGAGGTGCCGAACGAGGGCAACCTGTTCTACGGCCTCGTGCAGTCGGGCAACGACCTGTGGAACGCGACGTTCTTCTGCGGATCGTGCGCGGTGCTCAAGCGCAGCGCGCTGGAGGAGGTCGGCGGCGTCGCGGTCGAAACCGTGACCGAGGATGCGCACACGGCGCTCAAGCTGCATCGGCGCGGCTATACGTCGGCGTACCTGCCGACCGTGCAGGCGGCCGGCCTCGCGACCGAAAGCCTCGCCGGCCACGTGAAGCAGCGCACGCGCTGGGCGCGCGGGATGGCGCAGATCTTCCGCATCGACAACCCGTTCCTCGGGCGCGGGCTCGGCTTCATCCAGCGGATCTGCTACGGCAACGCGATGCTGCACTTCTTCTACGGGATTCCGCGCCTGGTATTCCTGACGATCCCGCTCGCGTACCTGTTCTTCCACCTGTACTTCATCAACGCGTCGTCGCTCGCGCTCGCGAGCTACGTGATCCCGTACCTCGTGCTCGCGAACATCGCGAACTCGCGGATGCAGGGGCGCTACCGGCATTCGTTCTGGGCCGAGGTCTACGAATCGGTGCTCGCGTGGTACATCGCGCTGCCGACCACCGTCGCGTTCTTCAGCCCGAAGCACGGCAAGTTCAACGTGACCGACAAGGGCGGCAAGATCGACGAAGGCTACGTCGACTGGTCGACGTCGAAGCCGTATCTCGTGCTGTTCGCGCTGAACGTGCTCGCGATCGTCGCCGGCCTGTGGCGGCTCGTGGCCGACCAGGGCGACGAGGCGTCGACGATCCTGATCACGCTCGGCTGGACCGTGTACAACCTCGCGATGCTCGGCGCGGCGCTGGCCGTCGCGCGCGAGACGAAGCAGGTGCGCGTCACGCACCGGATCGCGATGCGCGTGCCCGCGATGCTGCTGCTCGCCGACGGCTCGACCGCCGCGTGCTTCACGAGCGACTACTCGACCGGCGGCCTCGGTCTTGAAGCCGTGCCGGGGCTGCCGCTCGCGGTCGGCGACACGCTGACGGTGTGCGTGACGCGCGGCGACCGCGCGTTCCCGTTCCCGGTGCGCGTGACCCGTGTGACGCCGACCCACGTCGGCGTGAGCTTCGAGGCGCTGACGCTCGAACAGGAGCGTCAGCTCGTGCAATGCACGTTCGGCCGCGCGGATGCGTGGCTCGACTGGCACGAAGGCGCGCGGCCCGACACGCCGCTCGGCGGGCTCAAGGAAGTGCTGCGGATCGGGTTGGACGGTTACGTACGAATGTGGAAGGGTGCGGCGCGCGGCGTGCAGGCCATGCTCGCGCCGAAACTCGATCGCGCGCGCGACTGACGCGGCGCGCATCATGGAGTGGGTTAGATGACGTTCTGGAATCTGTATTTCATCCTGAAGTTCGCGCTGTTCGCGACCGGGCGCCTGCAGCCGTTCTGGCTCGCGAACCTCGCGTTCGCGGTGGCGCTGGTGGCGAGCGCGCCGATCCGGTCGCGCGCATGGCGCATCGTCCGGCAGGTCGTGGCGATCGCGATCGCGGTGCCGCTGCTCGCGCGCGAGCTGCATGCGCCGCCGCTCGCCCGTCTCGCGGAGGCCGCGCGCGAAGTCAGCACGTTCCGGCTCGACTACTGGATGGAGCTGCTGCCGCGCCTGTTGCCGCCCGTGCTCGCGCTGACGATCGTCGGCGTGCTGATCGTCTATTTCATCGTCAATCGCTGGCTGCGCGTCGCGACGTTCGTGGTGGCCGTGCTCGTTGTCATGCCGTTGTGGCAGGCCGGCAGCGGGCTGATGGCGCGCGTCGTCGCGCCGGCCCAGCCGCAGGCGAACGCGGCGGGCGCCACGCGCGTCGACGCGCCCGAGGATCACAACGCGGCGCTCGCGACGTTCCGCGCGCAGGAATCGCAGCGCCAGGTCGCGTTCGGTCATCTCGGCAGCGACCCGGCCGCGCAGTTCGACGTGATCGTGCTGCACGTCTGCTCGCTGTCGTGGGACGACCTCGATGCGGCGAAGGTGCGCAACCATCCGATGCTGAGCCACTTCGACTACCTGTTCACGAACTTCAGCACGGCCGCGAGCTACAGCGGCCCGGCGGCGATCCGCGTGCTGCGCGCGAGCTGCGGGCAGGAGGCGCATGCGGACCTGTACAAACCCGCGCCGCAGCAGTGCCACCTGTTCTCGCAACTGGCGGGCGCCGGCTACACGGTGCAGTCGCTGCTGAACCACGACGGCCATTTCGACAACTTCCTGCAGGTGATCCACGACAACATCGGCGTGGCCGATGCGCCGATGATCTCGAACGCGGCCGCGCCCGTCGCGATGCACGCGTTCGACGGCTCGGGGATCAAGGACGACTATGCGACGCTCGCGAACTGGTACGCGCAGCGCGCGTCGGTGCCGGGGCCGGTCGCGCTGTACTACAACACGATCAGCCTGCACGACGGCAACCGCGTCGTCGGCAGCGCGCTGACGAGCATCGACTCGTATCCGCAGCGCGCGACGAAACTGATGACCGACTTCGACCGTCTCGCCGACCTGATCGCGCAATCGGGCCGCCGCGCGGTGATCGTGTTCGTGCCCGAGCACGGCGCCGCGTTGCGCGGCGACAAGAACCAGATCGCGGGGCTGCGCGAGATTCCGACGCCGCGCATCGTGCACGGGCCGGTCGGTGTGCGGCTCGTCGGCTTCGCCGGCAACCACGGCGCGACGACCGTGATCGAGCAGCCGACCAGCTTCCTCGCGCTCGCGCAGTTGCTGTCGAACCTCGTGTCGAACAGCCCGTTCAAGCCGGGCGCGACGCTTGCGCAATACGCGGCCGATTTGCCGCGCACGCGGATGATCGGCGAGAACGAGGGCACGGTGACGATGCAGACGGCCGCGGGTTACGCGGTGAAAACTCCGGATGGCGTATGGATCGACGAACAGTGACGATTACCGGCGAAGGCGACGACGATCGCCTGTCGCAACCGAACGACGTGATCGGTCTCGCGCGGCATCTGCCCGCGCTCGATCCCGAGCGCTACGTCGACGAGCAGGCGCGCCGCGCGTTCGACGCGTCACTCGATCGCTGGCCGGTGCTCGCGAAGCTGATGGGGCTGAAGCGGTAAACGCGCGACGGCCGGCATGATGGCCGGCCGTCGTCGCCTTGTCGGGGCAGGCTGCCTACTGCGCTTTGCGTTCCGGCTGCCGCGTCCATTCGTTTTCTTCGCCCGGCACCTTGCCGAAGGTCTGATCGGCCCACGCGGCCCGCGCCGCGTCGATCTTCGCGCGTTCGCTCGACACGAAATTCCATTCGATGAATCGCTCGCCCGGCAGGTGCGCACCGCCGAGCAACATCACGCGTGCGCCGTGCGCGCTCGCGAGCGCCACGGTCGCGCCCGGTTCGAGCACGGCCATCGTCGCGGCGTTGAGCGGCGTGCCGTCGATCGACAGGTCGCCGTCGACCAGATACACGCCGCGTTCCTCATGTTCGGCGTCGAGCGCGAGCGTGCCGCCTGACGCGAACTCCGCAACCGCATAGAGCGTCGGCGAGAATACGGCGACCGGCGACACGAGCCCGAACGCGGTGCCCGCGATCACGCGCACGGTCACGCCGTCGCGCGTGAACGACGGCAGCGTGTCGGCCGCATGGTGAACGAACGCGGGCGCGGTGTCTTCATGCTCGACCGGCAGCGCGACCCAGGTCTGGATTCCGTGCACCGGCTGCTCGCGCGGCCGATCCTCGTCGGGCGAGCGTTCCGAATGCACGATGCCGCGGCCGGCGGTCATCCAGTTCACGTCGCCCGGCACGATCTTCTGCCGGAAGCCAAGGCTGTCGTGATGCATCAGCGAGCCGTCGAACAGGTAGGTGACGGTCGCGAGCCCGATGTGCGGATGCGGGAGCACGTCGATGCCGTGGCCGGCCGGCAGCACGGCCGGGCCCATCTCGTCGAAGAAGATGAACGGGCCGACGAGGCGCGCGGCGCGCGCGGGCAGCACGCGGCGCACGACGAGGTTGCCGATGTCGCTTTCGCGCGGCGTGAGCAGGGTCTTGATCGAGGCGGACATGACGGGAATCTCGTGACGGGGGCGGGAATACTCAAGCGATCGCCGTGTCGATCGCGATCGGGTGCGTGAGGATCTTGTGCACCGGGCATGCATTCGCGATCTGCAGCAGGCGTTCGCGCTGTTCGTCGGTCAGCTCGCCGTCGAGCGTGATGCGGCGCACGATCGTGCTGCCCGCGCTGCCCGATTCGTGCGCGAGCTTCACGTGCACTTCGTCGAGCGGCCAGCCTTTTCGTTGCGCATACATCTTCAGCGTGATCGCGGTGCACGCGCCAAGGCTCGACAGCAGCAGCGCGACGGGCGTCGGCGCCGTATCGCCGCCGCCGAGCGACGCGGGTTCGTCGGCGCGCCACTGGTGGACGCCGTCGGTGAAGTGGACGAGGTAATCGACCGGGCCGATGCTCGCTTCGACGGTGAGTTCGCTCATTGCAATTCCAGGTGGGGAAAGGGGCCGGGCCGGCCGGGCATGCCGCGGGCCGGACGTTACGGTTCGAGCAGGCGCTGCAGCCGCAGCTCCTCGAAATCCAGCTCCGATTCTATGCGGTGCAGCACCGCGTCGTCGACCCGGCCGTCGCGATGCAGGTCGAGCAGCGCGTCGCGCGACACGCCGACCAGCTCCAGCTCGACGCGCAGCATCCGCGCGCGCACGTCGGCGGGCGCCGCGCCGTCGCGGTGTGCGCGTTCGTTGAACGCGACGCGGTTGCGGTATTCGGTCAGCAGCCGGTCCAGCGATGCACGTTCGAGGCCGGCGCCGCGCTGCTCGCGCGCATCGAGTTCGGCGAGCGCCGCGCCGAACGTGTGCGCGCGCACCGCGTGCTCGGACATCGTGCGGCGCGCGGCCGGGCGCAGCTTCAGCACGCGGATCAGCGGCGCGAGCGTGCCGCCCTGCACGACGAGCGTCGCGATGATCAGCAGGAACGTGCTGAACAGGATCAGGTCGCGGCCGGGGAAATTGGCCGGCAGCGCGATCGCGGCCGCGAGGCTCACGACGCCGCGCATGCCCGACCAGCCGAGCACGACCGCTTCGCGCCACGACCACGCCGCGTGGCCCGCGCGCCGCGCGCGCAGGCGGCCCGGCAGCCACATCGCGACGAACACCCACATCATGCGCGCGCCGATCGCGGCGGCCGTCGCCGGCAGCGCGACCCGCAGGCCGGCCATCAGCACAGCGCCTTCGTGGTTCACGCCCGCGAGGATCGCGTGCAGCGCGAGGCCGATCAGGATGAACACGAGCGCGTCGAGCACGAACACGATCGCTTCCCACGTCGCCTTCGCCTTGATCCGCATGTCGGCGTCGAACACGCGATGCTGGCGCACGCCGAGCACGAGGCCGCAGGTGACGACCGACAGCACGCCCGAGCCGGCGACCGCTTCCGCGATTCCGTAGCTGCCCCATGCCATCGCGAAGGTCACGACGATGCCGAGCATCGGGTCGCGCAGGCGCGGCAGCACCCAGCACATCGCGTGGCCGCACGCGAGGCCGACCGCGATGCCGATCAGCGTGAGCGAGAAGAACAGGCCGGTGGCGCTCGCCGCCGTGATCGACACGGCGAGCGCGGCCGATACGGCCATCTGGTACAGCAGCAGGCCCGACGCGTCGTTGACGAGGCTTTCGCCTTCGAGCACCGCGACGAGCCGCGCGGGCAGCGGGTGGCGCTGCAGGATCGCCTTCGCGGCGACCGCGTCGGGCGGCGACACGATCGCGCCGAGCGTGAAGCACGCGGCCCACGGCAGTGCGGGATTCGCCGCATGCACGGCGAGCGCGACCGCGACGGTCGTGAAGGCCACGGCCCCGAGCGCGAGCGACGCGATCGATGCGAGCTCCTGCCGGAATTCCTTCCAGGCGGTGTAGAACCCGCTCGACATCAGGAGCGGCGGCAGCACGGCCGCGAGCAGCAGCGCCGGGTCCATGTCGGGCACGCGCTTGCCGGCGACGGCGACCGCGCAGCCGCCGAGCAGCAGCACGACGGCCGGCGGAATCGACACGCGTTCGGCGAGCCACGTGAGCGCGCCCGCGCCGCAGATCAACAGCAACAGGTAATGGAACAGCTCGACGTTGGTCATGCGCGGCCGGCGGCGATGGGGTGGATCAAGAAGGCTTGCGGTCGTTCGCGGCGCCGCCCGGCAGCGCGCCGAACATGTGCTGGCTGCACTGCGCGTCGCGCCATGCGGTGTTCAGCCGATGGCCGGACAGCATCCGGCGCGCGACGGGCAGGATCTGTTCGCCGGCCAGCATGCCGAGCAGGCCGAGAAGCGCGATGATCGGCGGCGCGGGCGAATTCACGCCGATCGCGCCGTAGATGACGCCGGCGAGGATGCCGGCGAGCAGCGAGAGGACATACGGTTTCATGGGGTGCGCCTCGTGAGGGCCGAGCGGCGCCGGAGCGGCGCCGTCAAAGTCTTGAGAGCGTATCGGGTTTGCGTGAAGAAAAAAAGGGCGGGCGGCCCGGAACGGCCATCCATTCGGGAATCGGATCGATTCCATTCCTTGGGTGTTCGTGCCGCGCGTTTGCGGCTTAAATGTTCGGGTCCGGATGACGACGATCCGGCGCCGATGCATTCCGGGCTCCTCCCGTTGTCACGGTCGAGGCAGGCCCCCCTTTTTCCGTTCACAGGACCCATCCGCCATGAGCAACCCGAAGCTTGAAGTACTGACGCCGCAGAACAGCCAGCTGATCTTCATCGACCAGCAGCCGCAGATGGCCTTCGGCGTGCAGTCGATCGATCGGCAGACGCTGAAGAACAACGTCGTCGGGCTCGCGAAGGCCGCGAAGGTCTTCAACATCCCGACCACGATCACGACGGTCGAAAGCGAGAGCTTCTCGGGCCACACCTATCCCGAGCTGCTCGACGTGTTCCCGAACCAGAAGACGCTCGAACGCACGTCGATGAACTCGTGGGACGACCAGAAGGTGCGCGACGCGCTGGCCGCGAACGGCCGCAAGAAGGTGGTCGTGTCGGGGCTGTGGACCGAAGTCTGCAATACGACGTTCGCGCTGTGCGCGATGCTCGAAGGCGACTACGAGATCTATATGGTCGCCGATGCATCGGGCGGCACGTCGCAGGCCGCGCACGATATCGCGATGCAGCGCATGGTGCAGGCCGGCGTGGTGCCGGTCACGTGGCAGCAGGTGCTGCTCGAATGGCAGCGCGACTGGGCGCGCCGCGACAGCTACGACGCGGTGATGGCGATCGCGAAGGAGCATTCTGGCGCATACGGGATGGGCGTGGACTACGCGTACACGATGCTCCACAAGGCGCCGCAGCGCACCGCGACGCCGCACGAGTCGATTCCGCCGGTGCCGGCGAAGTAACGGGCCGCCGGCCGCGATCGCCGCACGGGATGCGGCGATTGCCGGCCGTCGGCCGTCGCGCGTTCAGGCGGCGGGCAGCGCCCACGGCGCGTGCGAGAAATGGTCGGCGAGGAAATCGAGCAGTACCGTCACGCGTGCGGCGCGCAGCATGCCGGGCGGCGTGACGAGGTTCACGTTGATGTCCGCGATCTTCCAGTCGCTCATCACTTCCTCGAGCTCGCCGCGCTGCAATTCGTCCCATACCAGGAACTCGGGCTGCAGCGCGAGACCATGACCGCCGACGAGCGCGGGGAGGATCACGTCCGCGTTGTTCGTGCGAATGCGGCCGTGCACGTTCACACCGAAATCCTCGCCCGATGCCGGATGACGGAAGCGCCAGTGCTCGGGCGTCGGCAGGTTCGTGTACGTCAGGCATACGTGCTGTTCGATGTCGCGCGGATGCGTGGGACGGCCGCGCCGGTCGAGATACGCGGGCGACGCGACGAGCGGCCGGCGCACCGCGCAGAGGCGGCGCGAGCGCAGCGTCGAATCGCTGAGCTCGGCGATGCGGATCGCGACGTCGAAGCCGCCGGACACGATGTCGACGATGTGGTCGGTCAGCACGAGATCGATGTCGACGCGCGGATAGCGCTCGAGAAACGCGGGCAGCACCGGCGACAGGTGGCGCAGCCCGAACGACATCGGCGCATTCACGCGCACGAGGCCATGCGGCTCGAGCGCCTGCGCGGATGCTTCGTTTTCGATCAGTTCCGCATCGGCGAGCAGCCGGATCGCGCGGTCGCGCAGCAGTTCGCCGGTCGGCGTGAGCGACAGCCTGCGCGACGTGCGGTACAGCAGCATCGCGCCGAGGCGCTTTTCGAGGCGTGCGATCGCTTTCGATACGGTGGGTTGCGATACGCCGAGCGTTTCCGCGGCTTTTGCGAACGAACCGGTCTCCGCGACGCGCGCGAAGATGGCCCAGGCTTCGAGATCAGGAAGGTGTTGCATGGTCGGACGGGATGACGGGAAAGCGAAGGGGATGCGAGGGCGGCGAAGCATGCGGCCGATGCGATGCGGGTCATTCTAATCCGGCCGGGAGAAAAATCGTTATGGAATCTTATCTACTTTCACTGAGCGCCGGCGTGCTGATCGGCGTCGTGTACAGCGTGATCAGGGTGCGCTCGCCGGCACCGCCGCTGATCGCGCTGGTGGGCCTCGCCGGCATGCTGGTCGGCGCGCAGGCCATCGCGCCGGTTCGTCACTGGCTCGGCTTCTGACCGCATCGAGGACAAAATCATGAGCGCAACCGATACTCAACCCGATCTCATCCTGCACAACGGGCGCATCACGACGCTCGACCGCGCGAACCCCGTCGCGACGGCCGTCGCGATTGCCGCCGGCCGCTTCGTCGCCGTCGGCAGCGACGCGGACGTCATGCCGCTCGCGGGCCGCGCGACGAAGGTCGTCGATCTCGGCGGCCGCGGCGTGCTGCCGGGCCTGATCGACAACCACTGCCACGTGATTCGTGGCGGCCTGAACTACAACATGGAGCTGCGCTGGGACGGCGTGCCGTCGCTCGCGGTCGCGATGGAGATGCTCAAGCGCCAGGTCGCCGTGACGCCCGCGCCGCAATGGGTGCGCGTCGTCGGCGGCTTCACCGAACATCAGTTCGTCGAGAAACGGCTGCCGACGATCGATGAGCTCAACGCCGTTGCACCGGACACGCCCGTGTTCATCCTGCACCTGTACGACCGCGCGTTGCTGAATGCGGCCGCGCTGCGCGTGGTCGGCTATACGAAGGACACGCCGGAGCCGCCGGGCGGCACGATCCTGCGCGATGCCGCGGGCAATCCGAGCGGCCTGCTGCTCGCGAACCCGAACGCGACGATCCTCTACGCGACGCTCGCGAAGGGGCCGAAGCTGCCGTTCGAGTATCAGTACAACTCGACGCGCCATTTCATGCGCGAGTTGAACCGGCTCGGCGTGACGGGCGTGATCGACGCGGGCGGCGGCTCGCAGAATTATCCCGACGATTACGAAGTGATCCGCAAGCTGCACGACGCGGGCGAGATGACGATCCGGATCGCGTACAACCTGTTCACGCAGAAGCCGAACGCGGAGAAGGAAGACTTCGTGAACTGGACGAAGAGCGTCAAGTACCACGACGGCACCGACTACTTCCGCAATAACGGCGCCGGCGAGATGCTGGCGTTTTCCGCGGCCGACTTCGAGGATTTCCGCGTCGCGCGGCCGGATTTGCCCGCGCAGATGGAGGACGATCTCGAAGGCGTCGTGCGCGTGCTCGCGGAAAACCGCTGGCCGTGGCGCATGCACGCGACCTATGACGAAACGATCAGCCGCGCGCTGGACGTGTTCGAGAAGGTCAACGAAGACATCCCGCTCGACGGGCTGAACTGGTTCTTCGATCATGCGGAAACCATCTCCGAGAAATCGATGGACCGGATCGCCGCGCTCGGCGGCGGCATCGCGGTGCAGCACCGGATGGCGTACCAGGGCGAATACTTCGTGGAGCGCTACGGCGCGCAGGCCGCCGAGGCGACGCCGCCTGTCGCGAAGATGCTCGGCAAGGGGCTCAAGGTGTCGGCCGGCACCGACGCGACGCGCGTCGCATCGTACAACCCGTGGGTATCGCTTGCATGGCTCGTGACGGGCAAGACGGTCGGCGGCATGCGCCTGTATCCGCAGCGCAACCTGCTCGATCGCGAAACCGCGCTGCGGATGTGGACCGAGTACGTGACGTGGTTCTCGAACGAGGAAGGCAAGAAAGGGCGCATCGCGGTGGGACAGCTTGCCGACCTGATGGTCCCCGATCGCGATTTCTTCGCGTGCGCGGAAGACGATATCGCCGGCACGACCGCGTTGCTGACGGTGGTCGACGGGAAGATCGTGTGGGGCGCGGGGCCGTTCGCGTCGCACGACGCGCCGATCCCGCCGGCGATGCCGGACTGGTCGCCGGTGCGCGAGTTCGGCGGCTATGGCGGCTGGGGCGCGACGCAGCGCGCCGGCGCGCCGTTGCAGCGCGCGGCGGCCGCCGCGATGTGCGGCTGCGCGAACGAATGCAACGTTCACCAGCATGCGCACGCGAGCGCATGGGCGAACGCGTTGCCGACGTCGGACGCGAAGGGTTTCTGGGGCGCGTTCGGCTGTTCGTGCTGGGCGGTCTGATATGGCGGCCCCGATCCATCGCGGCGGCGCCGGCAACCCGGCATGGGTCCGCGCGCTGCTCGCGCAGCCGTGGGTGCCGCCGCTCGTGCGGCTCGCACTGGTGTCCGCTTACCTGCTCGGCGGCGCAGCGAAGGCGCTCGACTTTCACGGCGCGGTTGCGGAGCAGGCGCATTTCGGCCTGCGGCCGGCCGCGCTGTGGGCGGCGCTCGCGATCGCGGTCGAGATCGCCGGCTCGCTGTGCGTGGTATTTCGCCGTTTCACGTGGCTCGGCGCCGGCAGCCTCGGTATGCTGACGCTCGTCGCGATGTTCGTGGCGAACGATTTCTGGAACCGGACGGGCGCCGAGCGTTTCATGGCGCTCAACAGCTTTTTCGAGCATCTCGGGCTGATCGCGGCACTCGTGCTCGCGACGGTGCTCGACGATGCGCGGCAATCGGCCGATGATGGCCGTTCCATTCGATGACGATGCAACAATCAGGAAATCCTTTGATGAAATCCATTCGTTCCCTGCTGCTCGCCGCGATGTTCGCGGGCGGTCTTGCCGGCGCGCCGACGGCGTTCGCGAAACCGCCGGTGCCGCCGGCAGTCACACCCACGGTGGCCGTCGGTCCGCAGTACGACACGACGCACGTGTGCGTCGCCCCCGAAGACTTCGACCGCTTCACCGACAGTTTCGTCGCGACGTTCGGCGGCAAGAAGTCGAAGGAGGGCGTGTTCCAGGTCACGCCGACGCCGAGCCAGACGATGTCGCAGCTCGTGCTGACGCCGGTCGGCACGATCTCGGTGTTCGGTTTCAAGACGCCGATCCCGTATCCGTTCTGCGAGGAGCGCACCGGCTATCTCGTCACCGACATGGACGTCGCGGTGAAGTCGGCGCGCGAGCACGGCGCCGACGTGATCGTCGACACGTTCCCCGACCCGATCGGCCGCGACGCGATCATCACGTGGGCGGGCGGCGTGAACATGCAGTTGTACTGGCACACGCAGGCGCCGCACTACGATGCATTGCAGACCATTCCCGAGAATCGCGTGTACGTGTCGCCGCAAAGCGTGCGCAAGTTCGTGCACGATTTCGTCAAGTTCTCGAAAGGCAAGGTGGTGTCCGACGACCCGAAGGCGCCGGGCATCGAAATCGGCCGGCCGGACGATACGTACCGCCGCATTCGCATCGAGTCGGGCTTCGGCAAGATGACCGTGCTGGTGACGGACGGCCACCTGCCGTACCCGTTCGGGCGCGAGATGACCGGCTACGAAGTGCCCGATCTCGCCGCGACGCTGAAGCAGGCCGAAGCCGCGGGCGTGACGGTGCTCGTGCCGCCGTTCAAGTCGGACGGGCGCGACGCGGCGCTCGTGCAGTTCCCGGGCGGCTACGTCGCCGAGATTCACGCGAGCGCGGCGCGATGAAGCACGAGGACACGATCCTTGCCGCGGTGGCCGGCTTCGTCGACACGCTGAGCTTCGTCGCGCTGTTCGGGCTGTTCACCGCGCACGTGACCGGCAACTTCGTGCTGATCGGCGCGGGCATCGCGGGCTTCGGCCAGGGCGTCGTGCTGAAGCTCAGCGTGTTTCCGGCGTTCGTGTGCGGCGTGATCGCGGCGAGCCTGATCGCGCGGTCGATGGCCGCGCGGCCCGCGTGGCACGGCATGCGCGTGCTGCACACGGTGCAGGCCGTGCTGCTGCTCGGCTTCTGCGCGGCCGGCGTGTGGGCGACGCCCGTCACGCAGCCCGACAGCCTGCCGGCGCTCGTGGCCGGCATCGTCGGCACGTTCGCGATGGGCGTGCAGAACGCGCATCCGCGCGTGATCGCGCGCGCGGGCGGCGTGCCGAACACGGTGATGACCGGCAACGTCACCCAGGCGATCCTCGACGTCGTCGACATGCTGTCCGCCCGCACGGCCGACGGTGCGCGGGCAACGGCGCGCGCGCGCTTCGCGAAGATGCTGCCGGCGATCGTCGCGTTCGCGCTGGGTGCGGCGGGCGGTGCGCTCGGGTTCCGCTACGTCGGGTTTCTGGCGTTGCTCGCGCCCGTGGGTGCGCTGGCCGTGCTTGCGCTGTGTGCGTCGCAGGCGGCCGGTACGACCACCCCGGAGCGCGCATGATCGAGCGGAGGCGAACGCGGTCCTGCAGCCGACGCGTCGAGCGGGCCGCGCGGTTGTCGATCGTCGCCGGGCTGCTGTTCGCGGGCGCCGATGCGGTTGCGGAAACGGCAGCCGCGTCGACCTCGACTACGTCGTCGGCGTCGACGCCTGCATCGACGTGCACCGTCAAACGCCCGACCGTCCTGTTCAACCGCTGGCAGGAAGACTGGTCGGTGCTCGCGAATCCGTGCGTGCCGCGCAAGCCGCTCGACGGGTTGAAGTACCTCCCGCTCGGCAACGATCCGCAGTCCTATCTGTCGCTCGGCGTGAACCTGCGCGAGCGGCTCGAGACCAACGACGCGCCGCTGTTCGGCATCGGCTCCGCGCAATCGGATACGTACGTGATCCAGCGCGTCGAAGTGCATGCCGATGCGCATCTCGGCCCGCACTGGCAGTTCTTCGTGCAATTGCAGGACGCGCGCGCGTTCGGCAAGAACACGGCGTCGCCCGTCGACAGGAATCCGCTCGATCTCGAACAGGCATTCGCGACCTACACGGGCGCGCTCGGCGGCGGCACGGTCAAGTTTCGCGTCGGCCGGCAGGAGATGGCGTTCGATCTGCAGCGCTTCATCGCCGCGCGCGACGGCCCGAACGTGCGGCTCGCGTTCGATGCGGTGTGGGCCGACTACGAATACGGGAAGTGGCGCTTCATCGGCTATGCAACGCAGCCGGTGCAGAACCGCAACGCGTCCGATTTCGACGACGTGTCGAATCGCGATCTCACGTTCAGCGGCGTGCGCTTCGAGCGGCAATCGGTCGGGCCGGGCGACCTGTCCGGCTACTGGTCGCGCTACAACCGCCGCAATGCGCGGTTCCTCGATGCGAGCGGCCCCGAGCATCGCGACGTGTGGGACGTTCGCTACGCGGGCACGCGCGGCCGCTTCGATTGGGATCTCGAAACGATGCTGCAGACCGGCACGGTCGGCAATGCCACGATCGGCGCGTGGGCCGTCGGATCGATCGCCGGCTACAGGCTCGACGCGCCGTGGTCGCCGCGCATCGCGCTGCAGGTCGATGCGGCATCGGGCGACCGGCATCCGCGCGACGGCCGCGTCGGCACGTTCAATCCGCTGTTTCCGAACGGCTATTACTTCACGCTGGCCGGCTATACAAGTTACGCGAACCTGATCCACGTGAAGCCGTCCGTGACGCTGAAACCGGCGGCGAACCTGTCGCTGCTCGGCGCGCTGGGCTTCCAGTGGCGCGAGACGACCGGCGACGCCGTCTATCAGCAGCCGAACATCCCCGTGCCGGGCACGGCAGGCAAGGGCGGCCTGTGGACGGGCATGTACGTGCAGTTGCGCGCGGACTGGACGATCGCCGCGAACCTGATCGGTGCGGTCGAGGCCGTGCACTTCCAGGTCGGCGACGCGATCCGGCAGGCGGGCGGGCTCAACGCGGATTACGTCGGTGTCGAGCTGAAGTACGGGTGGTGACGGCGGCGCGCGGCAACCCGCACGCGGCATGAAAAAGGGCAGCCCCGCGGGGCTGCCCTTCGTTCGTCCGGGGTCCGGGCCGGCCGTGCGACCGGCCCCGTTCGCGGTGGACGCGATGCGATTACAGGTTCGGCGACAGCGCGAGCGCGTTCGTCAGGTCGCCCATCGGCTGCGCGCCGTTCGCCTTCAGCGCGTCGTCGCGTTGCTGCAGGCCCGCGAGGCGCGGCAGCGAGAAGCGGCGCGTGATGAAGCGCAGGATCGAGCCCGTGTCGTACTGCGTATGATCGACGAAGCCCTTCTTCGCGAACGGCGACACGATCAGCGCCGGAATGCGCGTGCCCGGGCCCCAGCGGTCGGCGTTCGGCGGCGTCGCATGATCCCAGAAGCCGCCGTTTTCGTCGTACGTGACGATCACGACCATGTTCTTCCATTGCGGGCTGGCCTGCAGGTGCGCGATCACGTCGGCGATGTGCTGGTCGCCGGACGTGACGTCCGTGTAGCCCGGGTGTTCGTTCAGGTTGCCTTGCGGCTTGTAGAACGTGACCTGCGGCAGCGTGCCCGCATCGATCGCCTTGATGAACTCGGCGCCGTTCGCACCGCCGTCGAGCAGGTGCTGCGCGCGGCTCGCGGTGCCCGGCGCCTGGTTCGCGAAGTAGTTGAACGGCTGGTGGTGCGGCTGGAAGTTCGGCGTCGACAGGTCGGCGCCGTAGATCACGTTCGACGTGCCGTTCTGGCTCGCCTGCAGCGCCTGGCCCCATGCGCCCGCATACCACGCCCACGACACGCCCGCGTTGGTCATCAGGTCGCCGATGTTCGTCGCCGTCTGCGGCGGCATCGTCGACGGATTGGCCGGGTCGGCGAGCAGCGGGTCGCCGCCCGCGGCCGCCTTGTTGCCGCTCGGCTGATACGCCGGCTGCATCGTGTTGATGCCGTAGAAGTCGGGCGTGAGCGCGCCGTCGTTGACGAACTTCGGCGGGCCGCTCAGCGCGGAGGCCGGCGAGTTCGTCGCCACCTTCAGCGATTTGCCGTCGGCATTGAGCACGGCGATCTTGCCGGCCGCCGGGCTCTTGTCGGCGTTCGGGTAGTACGGTGCGCACGCGCAGATCAGGTACTGGTGGTTCAGGAACGAGCCGCCGAACGCGCCCATGAAGAAGTTGTCGGCCAGCACGTACTGCTGCGCGATCTTCCACAGCGGCAGCTTCGACGGATCGGCCGTGTAGTGGCCCATCGTCAGGCCGCCCGCGTCGGTCCATGCGGCGTACATGTCGTTCTTGCCGCCGTTGATCTGCATCTGGTCCTGGTAGAAGCGGTGCACGATGTCGCGCGTCGCGATGCTCATCGACTGGTTGAAGCCTTTCGGGTCGTCGATCGCGAACGGCGCGTTCGGCAGGTTCGCCGTCATCGCCTCGGTCACCGCCGGCGTGATGCCGGTCGCGGTCAGGCCGCCCCAGATCTTCGGCAGCGTCGCCATCGTCGAGCCGTCGCGATCCTTCTGCACCGAGTTCGCGGCCGTCGCGTTCTGCAGGCCGTTCGCGCCCGGGAAGTTGCCGTACAGGTTGTCGAAGCTGCGGTTTTCCGCGTAAATCACGACGACGTTCTTGACGGCCGACAGACCCTGCTGCGTGACGTCGTCGCCGCCGCAGGCGGTCAGGCCGAGCGCGGCCGCGAGGGCGATCGGCGTGTAGCGAATCCAGGCGTGCTTCTTCATGCGATGTTCTCTCTCATTCGTCGTTGGTCGCGTGTGGGAACCGGGGGCGGGAGGGCCGGCGCGCGAACCTCGCGGTATCGCCCGGCTGCGCGCATTATCTGGAACCGATTTGACAGCAGGGTGTAGGGGCGCTTTCAATTGACTGTCGGTGGAACGTCATTGAACGGTCACGGAACTGACATAAGCTCCGGCCGGTTGCCCACCGCTACCAGAACAACGACGATGCACACCCTTCTGAAATCCTGCGCGTCCGCGCGATCGCTGATCTCGGCCGCGGCTACGCTCGCGGTGGTCGGCGCGCTCGCGGCGTTCGCCGGTTGCGACGCGCGGCCCGGCACGACCGCATCGGCCGCGTCCGTCGTACCGGCGGCTCAGGCGGCCCCGGCCGCCCCGGCGGTCGCGCCGGCCACCCAGCCGCAGACGCGCGCGCAGGTGTTCGAGGGCGTGAAGCAGATGACGGCGCTCGGCAAGCAGTTGTTCTTCGATCCGTCGCTGTCCGGGTCCGGCAAGCTGGCCTGCGCGTCCTGCCACAGCGCCGAGCATGCGTTCGGGCCGCCGAATGCGCTGTCGGTGCAGCTCGGCGGCGACGACATGCACCGCACCGGCTTTCGCGCGGTGCCGTCGCTGAAGTACCTGCGCGGCATCCCGCCGTTCAGCGAGCACTTCCACGATTCGCCGGACGAAGGCGACGAAAGCGTCGACGCGGGTCCGACCGGCGGGCTGACCTGGGATGGCCGCGTCGATACGCGCGATGCGCAGGCGCGCATTCCGCTCACGTCGCCGTTCGAAATGAGCAGCTCGCCCGCGCGCGTGGCGAAGGCGGTGCGCGCCGCGCCGTATGCCGACGCATTCCGCAAGGCGTTCGGCGATCAGGTGCTCGGCGACGATCGCGCGACGTTCGATGCGGTGCTGCGCGCGCTCGACGCATTCCAGCAGCAGCCGGCGCTGTTCGATCCGTACACGAGCAAATACGACGCGTATCTGGCCGGCCACGCGCGGCTCACGCCCGCGGAGTTGCACGGGTTGCAGCTGTTCAACGACGAGAAGAAGGGCAACTGCGCGAGTTGCCACATCAGCCAGCGCACGCTCGAAGGCGGCCCGCCGCAGTTCAGCGATTTCGGGCTGATCGCGATCGCGGTGCCGCGCAACCGCGCGTTGCCCGTCAATCGCGACCCGCGCTTTTACGATCTCGGCGCGTGCGGGCCTGAGCGCACCGACCTGAAAGGGCGTGACGAATTCTGCGGGCTGTTCCGCACGCCGTCGCTGCGCAACGTCGCGCTGCGCAAGACGTTCTTCCACAACGGCGTGTATCACTCGCTCGAGGACGTGATGCGCTTCTACGTCGAACGCGACATCCATCCGGAGAAGTTCTATCCGGTCGTGCACGGCAAGGTGCGGATCTACGACGATTTGCCGAAGCGCTACTGGACGAACATCAACCGCGAGCCGCCGTTCGACCGCAAGCGCGGCGACCAGCCGGCGCTGAATGCGGCCGAGATCAAGGACGTGATCGCGTTCCTCGGCACGCTGACTGACGGATATCAGCAAACGGGCGCACCGGCGAAGCCCTAGGGTCTGTTTACATACGGAACGCACGTGCGTTGCCACGAGAACGGCCGCTCGCGAGGCGTGCGACGCCGCGAATACTGGACGTATTCGCAAGGAGCACAACGCGGCGAGCGGCCGTTCTCGTGGCAACCCCAAATTACAAAATCATTCCAGGGGAATGCCCGAAATCGCCCGCATGGCGGCGTCGCGCGTCACTTGTTTGGCTCGGCCAAACGGCGCTCCTTCCTCCTTGCCCTGCGAGCGATTTCGCGCATTCGCATGTGCGTTCCGTATGTAAACAGACCCTAGAAGGCATTCATCGCAGCACGCATGCTATGCTCGCTCGCTGACGGGCGTGGCGCGTGCCGGAGCGCCGGCCGCCGGAAGGCCGGCCGCCGGTTCGCCGGCATGCACCGCGCCGTTCGATCGAACATCCAAGGAGAAAAACATGTCGATGCGTGCATCCCTTTCCGTCGTCACGCGCGTGCTGGCCGGCGCCGCGTGCGCAGCCGCGATGCTGCCCGCCCATGCGCAGAACAACCTGAACTTCCTGAACGACACGCCGATCAGCTATTTCAGCAAGGCCGACCGCGCGTCGCTCTCGAAGGCGGTCGTGCAGGCGCGCGACGAAGGCAAGGACGGCGAAACCACGACGTGGCAGAGCAGCGGCCGCGGCACGCAGATCGACGCGAAGCTCACGCCGAGCACGACCGAGGCGGACGGCAAGACCTGCCGCGAAATCGCGACCGAAATCACGGCGAAGGGCCAGACGATGACGCTCAAGCCCGTCTACTGCAAGACGGCCGCGGGCAAGTGGCAGTTGCAGAAGCGCTGAGCACGCGCGTGACGAAGCGGGGCGGCGCGCCGCGCACGGTGTCATGCGGCGTCGTGATCCTCGATGCGGCCGGCCGCGTGTTCCTCGCGCACGCGACCGACACCACGCACTGGGACATCCCGAAGGGGCAGGGCGAGCCGGGCGAGACGCCGGCCGACGCCGCGCTGCGCGAACTGCTGGAGGAAACCGGCATCGAGCTGGACGCCGCGCGGCTGCTCGATCTCGGCCGCTTCGCGTACCGGCACGACAAGGACCTGCACCTGTTCGCGGTGCTGGCGGCCGAAGGCGAGATCGACCCCGCGCACTGCACGTGTACGTCGCTGTTTCCGAGCCGCCGCGACGGCTCGATGATTCCGGAGATGGATGCGTATCGCTGGACCGTGCCGGGCGACATCGATGCGTATGCGAGCCGCAGTCTCGCGCGGCTGTTTCGCACGAAGCTGTCGCTGGTGGAGCTGCATCGGCGGTTGTCGGGTGCGTGAACGGACGCTGCCGCGTTTCGCTTCGACTCACATGAAAAAACCGGCCCTGGAGCCGGTTTTTTCATGATCAGGCAACGGCGGTTTGCGAATCCGCATGCCGCCGCGCGGAACAGGCCGTCAAGCCGGCTTGCCCCAGCTGTCGCGCAACCCGACGATCCGGTTGAACACCGGCTTGCCCGGCTTCGAATCGACACGATCCGCAACGAAGTAGCCGTGGCGCTCGAACTGCACGCGCGTTTCCGGCGCGATGTCGCCGTTGCCCGGCTCGACGTACGCCTGCACGATCTTCTTCGAATCGGGGTTCAGCGCGTCGAGGAAGTTCGCGCCGCCCGCGTCCGGATGCGGCTCCTTGAACAGGCGGTCGTAGATCCGCACTTCGGCCGGCTGCGCGTGCTTCGCGCTGACCCAGTGGATGTTGCCCTTGACCTTGTAGTTGTTCGCGCCTTCCGTGCCCGACTTGCTGTCCGGGAAGTAGTTGCAGTGCACGGCCGTCACGTTGCCGTCGGCGTCCTTGTCGAAGCCCGTGCATTCGATCACGTAGCCGTAGCGCAGGCGTACCTTGTTGCCCGGGAACAGGCGGAAATAGCCCTTCGGCGGGTTCTCGACGAAATCCTCGCGCTCGATCCACAGTTCGCGCGAGATCGGGAACGTGCGCACGCCGCGGTCCGGATGATGCGGATGCACGGGCGCCGTGCAGGCTTCCTCGAGGTCTTCCGGATAGTTGTCGATCACGAGCTTCAGCGGATCGAGCACCGCGACCGTGCGCGCGGCCTTGTCGTCGAGGTCGTCGCGCAGCGCGCCTTCGAAGACGCTCATGTCGATCCACGAATCGATCTTCGTCACGCCAATCCGCTCGCAGAACAGGTGAATGCTCTCGGGCGTGAAGCCGCGGCGGCGCACGCCGACGATCGTCGGCATGCGCGGGTCGTCCCAGCCGTCGACGTGGCCTTCGGTGACGAGCTGCAGCAGCTTGCGCTTGCTGGTGATCGCGTACGTGAGGTTCAGCCGCGAGAACTCGATCTGCTGCGGCAGCGGGCGCGTGAACACGCCGGCTTCCGCGAGTTCGTTCAGCACCCAGTCGTACAGCGGGCGGTGATCCTCGAATTCGAGCGTGCACAGCGAATGCGTGATGCCTTCGAGCGCATCCGAGATGCAGTGCGTGTAGTCGTACATCGGATACACGCACCATGCGTCGCCGGTGCGGTAGTGGTGCGCGTAGCGGATCCGGTAGATCACCGGGTCGCGCATGTTCATGTTCGGCGAAGCCATGTCGATCTTCGCGCGCAGCACGTGCTCGCCTTCCTTGAACTCGCCGGCCTTCATCCGGCGGAACAGGTCGAGGTTTTCCTCCGGCGTGCGCTCGCGGAACGGCGACGGCTTGCCGCCTTCGGTCAGCGAGCCGCGGTTCGCGCGCATCTCGTCGGCGCTCTGGCTGTCGACGTACGCCTTGCCACGCTTGATCAGCAGCTCGGCGAACTCGTACAGCTTGTCGTAGTAGTCGCTCGCGAAATACTGGTGATCGACCGCGTCCTTGCGCCAGTCGAAGCCGAGCCAGCGCACCGCGTCGACGATCGAGTCGACGTATTCGACGCTTTCCTTTTCCGGGTTCGTGTCGTCGAAGCGCAGGTGGCACACGCCGCCGTAGTCGCGCGCGACGCTGAAGTTCAGGCAGATGCTCTTCGCGTGACCGATATGCAGATAGCCGTTCGGCTCGGGCGGGAAGCGCGTCTCGACGCGGCCGCCCCATTTGCCGGTGCGGTTGTCGTCGTCGATGATGTTGCGGATGAAATTGGAAGCCGCGGGGGCGTCGTTGCGTTCGGTGCTCATGCGGTTGGCGTCAGGGTTGTGTCGGCGCGTCGCGCCGGTTTAATCCTGTAATTCTACCTGACCGGGGTCCGTCCCGCGCGGCCTGCCGGTCGGCCGCGGTCCGTTCGCGATGCGTGTCGCAATATATCGAGTGTGTGTCGGCTGTAACACGACGTAAATCGGATTGCCCGCGCCGTTCGGCTTTTCCTATGATGGCTTTACCGATTCAACGCCGCCGGTCGCAATTTTGCGCGGTGGAAGGAAGCCAACAACCATGATGAAGAAGACCACTTTTCTCGTTCGTACCGCGGTGATCGTCGCGGCCCTGTCGCAACTCGGCGCATGCGCGATGACGCATACGCAGCGCAATGCCGGGATCGGCGCGGCCGCGGGCGGCGCGCTCGGCTACCTGATCACGGGCGGCCCGGTCGGCACGGTGGCCGGCGCGGCGGCAGGCGGCCTGGTCGGGGCCGGCGTACGCTGATCCACGCCGGCAGGCGCCCGCGATGCGGGCGCCCTGACCGCCGGCCGCGGTCGTGCGCCTGCCTGAACGCGTCACGACCCGCTCGAAGTTCAAGCACATCCCCCGGATTTTGACAGGCACCATCAGGGAGAGGCGGGTGTGCGACACTTCGTCGACGCTACTACATGACTCCATTCGTCGACGAATCCTTCCATGACCGACTCCGTCGTTTTCGTCTTGCCGGGTTACGCCAATTCGGGCTCGCTTCACTGGCAAAGCCGTTGGGAGCGCGCCGATCCGCGTTTCGTGCGGATTGCGATGCCGGACTGGAACCACGCGTTCCGCAATGGCTGGTGTCGTGCGGTCGAAGCCGCGCGCGGGCCCGTGCTCATCGCCGCCCATAGTCTCGGCACCCTGACCACCGCATGGTGGGCGACCCGCTACGCGCGGCCGGCCGCGCTCGCGAAAGTGCGCGGCGCATTGCTGGTCGCGCTGCCCGATCCTGCCGGGCCGGCGTTTCCGGCCGACGCGCACGGCTTCGGCCCGGTGCCGCACGAGCGAGTGCCGTTTCCGACCTGCGTCGTCGCGAGCAGCGACGATCCGTACGGTTCGCTCGCGTTCGCACGCGGCTGCGCGTACGCGTGGGGCAGCGCCTTTCACGACCTCGGCCCGCGCGGCCACATCAACGCGGACAGCGGGCTCGGGGAATGGCCGGAAGCGCGCGGCTGGCTCGAGGCGCTGGGGACGACGGGCCGACTGCCGGTCGTGGTTCACCGAATCGGACACATTTTTTAACCAAGCGCGAATTTCATGCGATGCGTCGCGGCGCGACGTGCGCCTTGCTGCGCGTCCGATTGTCTTGGGCGCGACGCGCAACCGACTGCGTGTTGTGACCAACCCCATGACTTTCTGATCGGCCGGGCCGATAAAGTGACGGCCTGTTCAATTCGATTGGAAGGAGGGGCCATGTCGAGCGGCGCAAGGCGGAATCAGCAGGTCGGTGGAAAAAATCGTCGGCGGCGAAACGAATCGTCGTCGACCTCTCGAGTCAGCGCGTGGAGGCGTTTGAGGGGGCAGCGAGGGTGTTCCGCTTCGATTGTGTGACGGGAGACAGCGAGCATCCGACCGATCGTGGGGCGTTCCGCATCAGGGAGAAATACCCGTCCTATCGCAGTCGTGCCTATAACGTGCAAATGGATTACGCGATGTTCTTCACGGAAGACGGCAAAGCGCTTCACCAGTACCACGGGCCGATGCCGCTGTCGCTCGTGAGAATGGCGCGCAATACCGTCAGCGACTGGTTCGGATCGCACGGCTGCGTGCGCCTGGCCGAGGCCGATGCGAAGCAACTGTTCGACTGGGCTCCGAGGGGAACCGTGGTGCAGGTATTATGAAGATCGCATCGGCAACGCGATTCGTGATCCCGTGTCTGGCGATGCTGGTCGGTCTGCTCGCCGGTTTCGGCTGGCGCAGCGTCGCCGACTGGACCGACAGCCCCATACGGATCGATCCCGGCACCGACTTGCTGAGCGTGCTGCCCGACGAGGTGATGTCACTGACCTTTACGACCGCCGCGCTGACGCTGACCGCGCAGCGCTCACAGCGCGCGGCGCGGTTCGCCGTGCAGGTGACTTATGCGGACGGCCGTGCCCCCCGGCAATGCGTGGCGTCGCCGGATCTGGCCGCGCATCTGGAGTCCCTTTCGACGATCGTCGCGCAACGACAGGTCGATCTGGCCGACGTCGCGCGCGAATTTCCACGGCAGATCGGGCGGCTGGATATCCGTGGTCGCATCGCGTCCGAGCCGCCGCCGGTCGTCTTCCTGGGCGCGGCGGATTCGGACGCGGTCGCCGTCGCCGTCGACGGTCTGTGGGCCGGGCACGGTGGCTACGCGGCAGTTGTGCGTTCGCCATCGCGCGCGGCGCTTGCGGCGCTGGCCGGCGGCTGCGATACGCTGGCCCGGCGCTGACCGGACGGCGGGCGCTCCCGTTCCGGCCCGCCGCCGCGCCGCTCAAATCGCCTGCTTCGCCTTCAACGCGGCGATCCGCTCGTCGTCGTAGCCGAGCATGTCGCGCAGCACGTCTTCCGTCTGCGCGCCGAGCAGCGGCGGGGCCGTGCGCGCGTCGGGCGGCGTCGCGCTCATCCGGATCGGGTTGCGCACGAGCTTCACGTCCGCGCCGCACGGATGCGGTAGCGACACCTGCATCCCGCGCGCGACCACCTGCTCGTTGTCGAACACCTCGCCGAGATCGTTGATCGGCCCGCACGGCACGCCGGCCGCTTCGAGCGCGCCAATCCAGTCGGCCTTGCCGCGCGCCTTCACCATCTCCGCGAGGATCGGCACCAGCGTGTCGCGATTGCGCACGCGCGACGGATTGGTCGCGAACCGTTCGTCGTCGGCCAGCTCGGGCCGGCCGCCGGCCTCGACGAACTTGCGGAACTGCCCGTCGTTGCCGACCGCGACGATGATCCAGCCGTCGCTCGTCTGGAACGTCTGGTACGGCACGATGTTCGGATGCGCGTTGCCCCAGCGCACCGGCGGCTTGCCGCTCGCGAGGAAGTTGGTGTTCATGTTCGCGAGCAGCGCGACCTGCACGTCGAGCAGCGCCATGTCGATGTACTGGCCTTCACCCGTGCGGTCGCGGTGCGCGAGGGCGGCGAGCACCGCGATCGTCGAATAGAGGCCGGTCGCGAGATCGGCGATCGCGACGCCGGCCTTCTGCGGGCCGCCGCCCGGCTCGCCGTCGCGCTCGCCGGTGATGCTCATGAAGCCGCTGATCCCCTGCACGATGAAGTCGTAGCCGGCGCGATGCGCGTACGGGCCGGTCTGACCGAAGCCCGTGACCGAGCAGTAGACGAGATCGGGCTTCACCGCGCGAAGGGATTCATAGTCGAGCCCGTATTTCTTCAACTGGCCGACCTTGTAGTTCTCGAGCACGACGTCGCTCTGCGCGGCAAGCTCGCGCACGATCTGCTGGCCCTCGGGCGTCGCGATGTCGACCGTCACCGAGCGCTTGTTGCGGTTCGCCGCGAGGTAGTACGCGGCCTCGGCGGTATCCGCGCCGTCCGCGTCCTTCAGGTACGGCGGCCCCCAGTGGCGCGTGTCGTCGCCGGCGCCCGGGCGCTCGACCTTGATCACGTCCGCGCCGAAATCGGCAAGGGTCTGCGCGCACCACGGGCCCGCGAGCACGCGGGTCAGGTCCAGCACGCGGATATGGCTCAGGGCACCCATCGTCGAATCGTCTCCTTTCATGGCGGGCCTGCGTTGTCGGGCAAGGCCGATTGGCATGCCGAGCATCTTAAGGCGAATCGGCCGCGCGGGTGGCCTGGAGCCTGTTATCAGCGGGAACAGGCTCCGACCAGTCGTCCGGATGGCCGAGCCGCCTCGCCGGCGCTTTGCCCGGAAGCCGGCCCCGATCCCGTATAATCGATCGTTTCCGAATCCATGCCGCCGCGCGCCCCGCCTGGAGCGCCGGCGTTTGAAGCCGTCTTTGCCAGACTGTCCCCGCACGCCATGAAAGCTGCCGAAATCCGCGAGAAATTCCTCAAATTCTTCGAATCGAAGGGCCACACGATCGTCCGCTCGTCGAGCCTCGTGCCCGGTAACGACCCCACGCTGATGTTCACGAACTCGGGCATGGTCCAGTTCAAGGACGTCTTCCTCGGCACGGACCCGCGCCCGTACTCGCGCGCCACGACGGCACAGCGCAGCGTGCGCGCGGGCGGCAAGCACAACGACCTCGAGAACGTCGGCTACACGGCGCGCCACCACACGTTCTTCGAGATGCTCGGCAACTTCTCGTTCGGCGACTACTTCAAGCAGGACGCGATCAAGTTCGCGTGGGAGCTGCTGACCACGGTCTACCAGTTGCCGAAGGACAAGCTGTGGGTGACCGTCTACCAGGAAGACGACGAAGCCTACGACATCTGGGCGAAGGAAGTCGGCGTGCCGACCGAGCGGATCATCCGGATCGGCGACAACAAGGGCGCGCGCTACGCGTCGGACAACTTCTGGACGATGGGCGACACCGGCCCGTGCGGCCCGTGCACGGAAATCTTCTACGACCACGGCCCGGACGTGTGGGGCGGCCCGCCGGGGTCGCCCGAAGAAGACGGCGACCGCTACATCGAGATCTGGAACCTCGTGTTCATGCAGTTCAACCGCGACGCGCAGGGCAACATGACGCGCCTGCCGAAGCAGTCGGTCGACACCGGCATGGGCCTCGAGCGTCTCGCCGCGGTGCTGCAGCACGTGCACAGCAACTACGAGATCGACCTGTTCCAGAACCTGATCAAGGCCGCCGCGCGCGTGACCGAGATCAACGACCTCACGAACAACTCGCTGAAGGTGATCGCCGATCACATCCGCGCGTGCTCGTTCCTGATCGTCGACGGCGTGATTCCCGGCAACGAAGGCCGCGGCTACGTGCTGCGCCGGATCGTACGCCGCGCGATCCGCCACGGCTACAAGCTCGGCCGCAAGGGCGCGTTCTTCCACAAGCTGGTGGCCGACCTCGTCGCCGAGATGGGCACCGCCTATCCGGAGCTGAAGGAAGCCGAACAGCGCGTGACCGACGTGCTGCGTCAGGAAGAAGAGCGCTTCTTCGAGACGATCGAGCACGGCATGTCGATCCTCGAGGCCGCGCTTGCCGACGTCGACGCGAAGGGCGGCAAGGTGCTCGACGGCGAGCTCGCATTCAAGCTGCACGACACGTACGGCTTCCCGCTGGACCTGACGGCCGACGTGTGCCGCGAGCGCGGGATGACGGTGGACGAGCCGGCATTCGACGACGCGATGGCGCGCCAGCGCGAGCAGGCGCGCGCGGCCGGCAAGTTCAAGGCCACGCAGGGCCTCGAATACTCGGGCGCGAAGACCACCTTCCACGGTTACGAGGAAATCGCGTTCGACGACGCGAAGGTCGTCGCGCTGTACGTCGACGGTTCGGCCGTCAACGAAGTGAAGGCCGGCCAGGATGCGGTCGTCGTGCTCGACCACACGCCGTTCTACGCGGAATCGGGCGGCCAGGTCGGCGACCAGGGCGTGCTGGCGAATGCCGCGACGCGTTTCTCGGTGGCCGACACGCTGAAGGTGCAGGCCGACGTGATCGGCCATCATGGCACGCTGGAGCAGGGCACGCTCAAGGTCGGCGACGTGCTGCGCGCGGAAATCGACGCGCATCGCCGCGCGCGCACGCAGCGCAACCACTCGGCCACCCACCTGATGCACAAGGCGCTGCGCGAAGTGCTCGGCGCGCACGTGCAGCAGAAGGGTTCGCTCGTCGACGCGGAAAAGACCCGTTTCGACTTCGCGCACAACGCACCGATGACCGACGACGAAATCCGTCGCGTCGAGCAGATCGTCAACGACGAGATCCTGGCCAACGCGCCGGGCATCGTGCGCGTGATGCCGTACGACGAAGCGGTGAAGGGCGGCGCGATGGCGCTGTTCGGCGAGAAGTACGGCGATGAAGTGCGCGTGCTCGATCTCGGCTTCTCGCGCGAACTGTGCGGCGGCACGCACGTGCACCGCACCGGCGACATCGGCCTGTTCAAGATCGTGATGGAAGGCGGCGTCGCGGCCGGCATCCGCCGCGTCGAGGCGATCACCGGCGACAACGCGGTGCGCTACGTGCAGGAGCTCGACGCGCGCGTGAACGAAGCGGCAGCGGCGCTGAAGGCGCAGCCGTCGGAACTCACGCAGCGCATCGCTCAGGTGCAGGAGCAGGTGAAGTCGCTCGAGAAGGAGCTGGGCGCGCTGAAGTCGAAGCTCGCATCGAGCCAGGGCGACGAGCTCGCGCAGCAGGCCGTCGAAATCGGCGGCGTGTACGTGCTGGCCGCGACGCTCGACGGCGCCGATGCGAAGACGCTGCGCGAAACGGTCGACAAGCTCAAGGACAAGCTGAAGAGCGCGGCGATCGTGCTGGCGGCCGTCGAAGGCGGCAAGGTCAGCCTGATCGCGGGCGTCACGCCGGACGCGAGCAAGAAGGTCAAGGCCGGCGAGCTCGTGAACTTCGTCGCGCAGCAAGTGGGCGGCAAGGGCGGCGGCCGTCCGGACATGGCGCAGGCGGGCGGCACCGAGCCGGCGAACCTGCCGGGCGCGCTGGCCGGCGTGAAGGGCTGGATCGAGGAACGGCTCTGATCGTTGCACGACCGACGCGATGCGGTCGCAATGACGACATCGCGTGAATCGAAAAACGACCCGATCGGCGGATGCCGGTCGGGTCGTTTTGTTTGTGCGGCCCATGCGCGTCGCTCGAGGCGGCGCGCGTGCGCACGGGTCACGCCGGCACGGTCGGGCTCGGCTGCGCCACGTTGCCGGACTGCCGCGCGGCGTCGGTGAGCGCATCGCGCAGCGCGGCGAGCGCCGCCGACGCATGACCGCGCCGCCACCCGAGCAGCGTGTCGATGCCTTCGAGTTCGGGAATCGTGTGCGCGGCGACGTTGCCTGTCTCGGGTTGCAGATCGAGCACCGAACGCGGCGCGACCGCGATGCCCGCGCCGGCCGCGACGCACGCGACGATCGCGTGATACGAGCCGAGCTCGAGCACGCGCGCCGGCTTCACGCCGTGCGCCGCATACCACTGCTCGACGTACTTGCGATACGCGCAGCCGCGCTCGAACGCGATCAGCGTCGGCAGGATCACGTCGCGCGGCGTACGCACCTGCGGATGGCCGCGCGGCGTGAGCAGCACGAGATCCTCACGGAAGATCGGCGCCGTCTCGAACGTGTCGGGCAGCGTGTCCGGCTCGGGCGGGCGCGCGAACAGCGCGGCGTCGATCTCGAAGTCGCGCACGCGGTCGATCAGGCACCCCGTCGTGCCCGTCACCAGTTCGAGCGACACGTCGGGCCATGCGTGGTGGTAGCGCGCGAGGATGGTCGGCAGCCGGCTCGCGGCCGTGCTTTCCATCGTGCCGAGCCGCAGCCGCCCGCGCGGCGTGTCCTCGCGCACCGCGTCGCGCGCCTCGTCGGCGAGCGCGAGCAGGCGCTCCGCATACGGCAGCAGCGTATGCCCGGCCGGCGTCAGCACGAGCCGGCGGCCGTCGCGCACGAACAGCGCCGCGCCGAGTTCCTCCTCCAGCTGCTTGATGCGCGTCGTGACGTTCGACTGCACGCGATTGAGCTTGGCCGCCGCGCGCGTCACGCCGTTCTCGCGCACGACCGCCCGGAAGATCGCCAGCGCCGACAGGTCCATGATTCTCTCCAGAGGATGAGTCGATTCTCAATTATTCATTTTTCGAGAACGTTTGGTCAAGCTAGGATGGATCCATTCCGATTTCCGATCGGCCGGCGCGCGACGTGCCGGCCCATGCCGCCATGTCCCGCTTCGATGCTTCGACCGCCGCCGCCCGCGCGTTTTCGTCCGACGAGGCCGACCGCCGCGCCCGCGCGGCCGCGCTCGCCTGCATGGTCGGCCTGGCCGTCGTGCTCGGTGTCGGCCGTTTCGCGTTCACGCCGCTGTTGCCGCTGATGCTCGCGGACGGCTCGATCGGGCTGAAGGCTGGCAGCTGGCTCGCATCGGCGAACTACGCGGGCTACTTCGCCGGCGCGGTCAGTTGCGCGGCGCTGCGCGTCGCGCCCGCGCGGATGGTGCGCTTCGGGCTCGCGGCGACCGTGCTGCTGACCGCGGCGATGGGCGTCGGCCACGGGTTGCCGGCGTGGCTCGTCGTGCGTTTCGTCGCGGGCGTCGTCAGCGCGTGGACGTTCGTGTTCATGTCGCAATGGGGGCTGCGGCGCCTGGCCGAGCTGCATGCGCCGGAATGGAGTGGGGTGATCTACGCGGGGCCGGGCGTCGGCATCGTGGCGACCGGGCTGATCGGCAGCGCGCTGGCCGGCCAGCGCGCGGCGGTGGGCTGGCTGGGCTTCGCGGCGTTGTCGGCCGTGCTGTCGGTCGCGATCTGGCGCACGTTCGGTGCGGCGCCGGCTTCGACCGCGGCCCCGCGCGCGCAGGCCATGCCGCCGGCCGCGGCGTCACATGCGGCGCTTGGCGCACCCGCCGCCCCGGCGGCGCGGGCCGGCACGCGAAGCCGTCGCGCGGACGCCGCGTGGCTCGTCATGCTGTACGGCGCGCCGGGCTTCGGCTACATCATCACCGCGACGTTCCTGCCGGTGATCGCGCGCGCCGCGCTGCCGGTCGGCTCGCCGTGGCCCGACCTGTTCTGGCCGATGTTCGGCGCGGCGCTGATCGTCGGCGCGATCACCGCCGCGCGGCTGCCCGGGCACTGGGACAACCGGCTGCTGCTGGCGGCCGGCTGCGCGACGCAGGCGCTTGGCATCGCGGCCGGGATCGTGTGGCCGAACGCGGCCGGTTTCTCGATCGGCAGCGCGCTGCTCGGCCTGCCGTTCACCGCGATCACGCTGTTCGCGATGCGCGAGGCGCGGCGCCTGCACGGCGAGCGCGCGGCCGGACTGATGGGCTACGCGACCGCGTCGTATGGCGTCGGGCAGATCCTCGGGCCGCTCGTCGCGGCGCCGCTGGCCGCGCGCTTCGGGTCATTTACGCCCGCGCTGTGGGTCGCGGCGGCCGCGCTGCTGGCGGGTGCGGCCGGTTTCGCGGCGACCGCCGCACGTGGGCGCCGGTCATCCTGACGCCAGCGGGGCCGGATCGTATCCGGCGCGGGCAAACTCGCTAGAATGAAGCCTTTCCCGCGCCGAGCGGGTGCCCGACGCGGCCTGCAGGCTACCGTCCGGCGCTCGCCATGCCCCATCGATGACCACCGCCGACTACCGTTTTTGCCCGCGCTGCGCGAGCCCGCTGACCGAGCGGGCCGATCCCGACCACGAAGGCGGCCGCATTCGCCAAGCCTGCCCCGACGATACCTGCGGCTACGTGCACTGGAACAACCCGCTGCCGGTCGTCGCCGCGATCGTCGAACTCGACGGCAAGATCCTGCTCGCGCGCAACGCGGCGTGGCCCGAGGGGATGTTCGCGCTGATCACCGGCTTCCTCGAAAACGGCGAGACGCCCGAGGACGGCATCGCGCGCGAGGTGTTCGAGGAAACCGCGCTGAAGGCCGAGCAGGTATCGCTCGTCGGCGTGTACGAATTCATCCGCAAGAACGAGCTGATCATCGCGTACCACGTGCGGGCGTCGGGCACGGTATCGCTGTCGCCTGAACTGCTCGAATACAAGCTCGTCGATCCGCCGCTGCTGCGCCCGTGGCGCGCCGGCACGGGCGTCGCGCTCGCCGACTGGATGCGCGCGCGCGGCCTCGATTTCGAATTCGTCGACCGGCCGGGGCAGTGACGGGCCGGCCTGCCCGCAGCGCGCCGTTCGCCGTGCCGCGTGCGATCGCGACGCGGCGCTGCGTTGCTGGCCGGCGCGCCGCGTGCTTCGGCCGCCGCGTGTCGTTCCAGTCGTCCCCATCGTCCGCATCGTTCCCTTCGCTTCCATCGTCCTGAGCGCCATCGCCATGTCCGACAAGCCGCAGCCCCGTCCGCGCGACGCCTATCGCCACTTCCTGCCGATCACGACCCGCTGGATGGACAACGACGTCTACGGGCACGTGAACAACGTCGTCTATTACAGCTACTTCGACACCGTCGTGAACGAGTACCTGATCCGCGCGGGCGTACTCGACGTCGAGCACGGGCAGACGATCGGGCTGGTCGTCGAGACGCAGTGCAACTATTTCGCGCCGCTCGTGTTCCCGCAATCGGTCGATGCGGGCCTGCGCGTCGTGAAGCTCGGCACGTCGAGCGTGCGCTACGAAGTCGGGCTGTTCGCGCAAGGCGATGCGTCGCCCGCCGCGCAGGGGCATTTCGTGCACGTGTACGTCGATCGCGGCACGCGCCGCCCGGTGCCGCTGCCCGACGCGCTGCGCGCCGCGCTCGAACCGCTCGCCGCCTGACGACGCGCGGTGCACGCGTTCGCGCTCCAGGCCTTCAACGGCCTCAGCTACGGCTTGCTGCTGTTCATGCTGTCGGCCGGCCTCACGTTGATCTTCAGCGTGCAGGGCGTACTCAACTTCGCGCATGCGAGCTTCTACATGCTCGGTGCGTACGTCGGCTACGGCATCGCGGCCCATGCGGGCTTCTGGCCCGCGCTCGTGCTCGCGCCGCTGGCGGTCGGGCTGCTCGGCGCCGGCTGCGAGCGCGTGCTGCTGCGCCGCGTGCAGGCGCGCGGCCATACGAGCGAACTGCTGCTGACCTTCGGGCTCGCGTACCTGATCGGCGAGGGCGCGAAACTCGCGTGGGGCCTCGCGCCGCTGCCGGCGCCCGTGCCGCCGCTGTTCGACGGCGCGCCGGCGAACGTGTTCGGTCTCGCGCTGCCGCGTTACCGGCTGTTCATGATGGCGATGTCCGCGACGATGCTGATCGCGCTCGGCGTGTTGCTGCGCGCGTCGCGCCTCGGGCTCGTCGTGCGCGCGGCGCTCACGCATCGCGCCGCGGTCGAGGCGCTCGGCTACGACGTGCCGCGCGTGATGACGGCGCTGTTCGGCGCGGGCACAGCGCTCGCGGCGCTGGCCGGCGTGATCGGCGCGCCGCTCGCGGTGATCGAACCGGCGCTGGCCGAGACCGTCGGGTCGGTCGTGTTCGCGATCGTCGTGATCGGCGGGCTCGGCTCGCTCGGCGGCGCGTTCGTCGCGTCGCTCGCGGTCGGCTTCGCGCAGACCTTCGCGGCCGCGAGCGACACGTCGCTGCGCGACCTCGCGCAATGGACGGGCCTCGCGTTGCCCGACAGCGTGGCCGCCGTGTCGATCGCGCAACTGGCGCCGCTCGTGCCGTACCTGCTGCTCGTCGCGGTACTGGTCGCGCGGCCGCGCGGGTTGTTCGGCGAGCGTGCCGATGCGTAGCCGCGCAGTGGCCAGATGCGCGCGCTGGGCGCTGTTCGCCGCCTGCTTCGCGCTGCCCGCGTGGCTGTGGCCGCACGGCGCGGTGCTCGGCTATCTCGCGCAGACGGCCGCGCTCGTCGTGCTCGCGCTGTCGTACAACCTGCAGCTCGGCACGACCGGGCTGCTGTCGTTCGGGCATGCGGCGTTCGCGGGCCTCGGCGCGTTCGCGGCCGCGCACTGGTTCAATCGCGTCGGCGGCCCGCTGCCGCTGTTGCCGCTCGTCGGCGGCGCGGCCGGCGCGGGCTTTGGGTGCGTCGCCGGGCTGCTGGCGACGCGCCGTTCCGGCACCGCGTTCGCGATGATCACGCTCGGGCTCGGCGAATGCGTCGCGGCGGCCGCATGGAGCGTGCCCGCGTGGTTCGGCGGGATCGGCGGCGTGCCGATCGACCGTGCGGGCGGCGCGCCGTGGGGCAACGGGTATTTCGGCGCGCCGGCGCACGCGTATGCGGTGATCGCCGCGTGGTGCATCGTGTCGGCGTGGGCGATGCATGCGCTCACGCGCACGCCGCTCGCACGGCTCGCGAACGCGGTGCGCGACAACCCGGCGCGCGTCGCGGCGCTCGGCACCGATCCGCGTCGCGTGCGGCTCGCGATGGTTGTCTGCGCATCGTTCTTCGCGGGTATCGCCGGCACGCTGACGCTGATCGACGTCGAGATCGCGACGCCCGACAGCGTGTCGATGGCGCGCTCGGCGACCGTGCTGATCGCCGCGGTGATCGGCGGCACCGGCGCATTCTTCGGGCCGGCGGCCGGCGCGGCCGTGCTGACCGCGCTGAGTATCGGCGTCGCGGCCGTGTCGCGCGCGTGGGCGCTGTATCTCGGCGTGCTGTTCGTCGCGATCGTCGTGGCCGCGCCGGGCGGGATCGCGGGTGTGGCACAGGCGCTCGCGCGGGTGCTGCGGCGCGGCGCGCCGGCGGTCGAGCGGTGGCGCGCGCTGTGCGGCGTCGCCGCGTGCGCGTTCTGGGGCGTTGCGATCGTCTGCGCGGCCGAGCTCGGTTATGCATGGCGCTTCGCGCAGGACGACGGCGCGCGCCTCGCGTTCGGCGCATGGGGCATCGACGCCGATACGCCGATCGGCTGGGCCGTCGCGGTTTCGGCTGCCGGCATCGGCACGCTGCTGTGGAGCTGGCGCGCGCGGCTCGTGCACGGCGCGGCGGTCGCCACGCGGGAGAACGCGCGATGAACGGCAACGCGATCGCGCTTCACGGCGTCGTGCAGCGCTTCGGCGCGCAGACCGTGCTCGACGGTGTCGACCTGAGCATCGCGGCCGGCGAGCGCCACGCGCTGATCGGGCCGAACGGCGCGGGCAAGTCGACGCTGTTCGGCGTGATCGCCGGCGCGACGCGGCCGACGCGCGGGCGCGTCGTGCTGCACGGTGTCGAACTGCGCGGGCGCGGGCCGGTCGTCGCGAGCCGCCTCGGCATCGGCCGCAGTTTCCAGCAGACGAGCGTATTCGCGCGCCTGAGCGTATTCGACAACCTGCGCTGCGCGGCGCGGCATGCGCCGGCCGAGCGGCGGCGCTGGTGGAACCGGCTGCGCGAATCGGCGTCGGTCGATCTCGCGGCCGCGCGCGTGCTGAACGACATCGGCCTCGACGCGCGGCGCGACACGCCGGCCGGCGAACTGAGCTATGCGGAGCAGCGCGCGCTCGATCTCGGAATCGCGCTCGCGAGCGGCGCGCGGACGCTGCTGCTCGACGAGCCGACGGCCGGCATGAGCCGCGCGCAGGCGGCGCGGATGATCGCGCTGATCCGTGCGACGACGCAGGGCCGCACGGTGCTGATGATCGAGCACGACATGGACGCGGTGTTCGGTTTCGCCGAGCGCATCACGGTGCTCGTGCGCGGCGCGGTCGTCGCGACCGGCGCGCCCGATGCGATCCGCGCCGATGCGCGCGTGCGTGCCGCGTACCTGGGCGAGGGCGCGACATGAGCGCCGTGCTCGACATTCGCGGGCTGCGCGCGTGGTACGGGATGCAGCCCGTGCTCGACGGCGTCGATCTCGCGCTGGCGCCGGGCGAGACGCTCGCGCTGCTCGGCCGCAACGGCTCGGGTCGCTCGACGCTCGCGAAGGCCGTGATGGGGCTCGTGCGCACGGCCGGCTCGGTGCGCGTCGCCGGTGCCGAATGCGTGGGGGCGCGCACCTTCGAGATCGCGCGGCGCGGCGTGGCTTACGTTGCCGAAAGCCGCGACGTGTTTCCATTGCTGAGCGTGCGCGACAACCTGCGGCTCGGTTTGCGCGGCGCGAGCGGCGCAGCCGAACGCACGGCGCTCGACCGCCTGTTCGAGCGTTTTCCGCTGCTGGCCGCGCGCGCGGAGGTGAAAGCCGGGCGGCTGTCGGGCGGCGAGCAGCAGGTGCTCGCGCTGGTGCGCGCGCTTGCCGGCCGCCCGCGCGTGCTGATCGTCGACGAACCGGCCGAAGGGCTCGCACCGCTCGCGGTCGACGAGGTCGGCGCGTGCCTCGCCGCGCTGCAGGCCGACGGCGTCGCGATCGTGCTGATCGAGCAGCGGCTGCAGCTCGCACCGCGGCTCGCGCGGCGCGTCGCGGTGATGGGGCGGGGACGGATCGTCTACGACGGCGCGCTCGACGGGCTGGACGACGAGGTCATGCACGCATGGCTGAGCGCGGGCTGACGGCGCCCGGTCGATTGTTCGGCAAACTCCGCCAGTCAATTCGCGTCGAGCCGCTTTATCGCTGCGGTGCGGCAACGTAAATTGCCAGTCAGGCCGGTCGCCATCGCAACGCAGCGATGCATCGACGCATCGTCGCGGCGACCGGCGCCATCCATCGAAGGTCTTCTGACTGAGGAATGAAATCATGAGCAAGCTGGCAGGCAAGGTCGCGATCGTCACGGGCGCATCGAAGGGCATCGGCGCGGCCATCGCGAAGGCACTGGCCGATGCAGGCGCGGCGGTCGTCGTCAACTACGCGAGCAGCAAGGCGGGCGCGGATGCGGTCGTGAGCGCGATCACCGAAGCGGGCGGCCGCGCGGTCGCGGTCGGCGGCGACGTGTCGAAGGCAGCCGACGTGCAACGCATCGTCGATACCGCGATCGACACGTATGGCCGTCTCGACGTGGTCGTCAACAACTCCGGCGTGTACGAATTCGCGCCGATCGAAGCGATCACCGAAGAACACTATCGCCGGCAGTTCGACACGAACGTGTTCGGCGTACTGCTGACGACGCAGGCGGCCGCCAAGCATCTCGGCGAAGGCGCGAGCATCATCAACATCAGCTCGGTCGTGACCAGCATCACGCCGCCGGCCAGCGCCGTATACAGCGGCACGAAGGGCGCGGTCGACGCGATCACCGGCGTGCTTGCGCTCGAGCTCGCGCCGCGCAAGATCCGCGTGAACGCGATCAACCCGGGGATGGTCGTGACCGAGGGCACGCACAGCGCGGGCATCATCGGCTCCGAGCTTGAAACGCAAGTGCTCGGCCAGACGCCGCTCGGCCGCCTCGGCGAGCCGAACGACATCGCGTCGGTCGCCGTGTTCCTCGCGTCGGACGATGCACGCTGGCTGACCGGCGAGCGCCTCGTCGCGAGCGGCGGGCTGCGCTGACCGGACCGTGCCGCCGCCCGGACCGCGGCGGTAGCGAAATCCCCGCACGCTGCGTCGAATCTGCTTCGGCAGATCGCGCGGCGTGTCGTCCATTGCCACGCAGCCTTCGCATTCGCTGCATGAACGGCACGTCTGCGATCCCGGTAGAGTCCCCCCTCTGATCCCGTGTCGCGGCGCGGCATAAAACCGTCATGCCGCGCGCGCGGTGACGCTGCGCGCCGCGCGCCGCGCCGACCGAAACCATCCTCCCGAATGCTGCGCATACGCCTGTCACGCAAGGCTGACGGGCGCATCCCGCCGTGCGCGGTCGGCTCGTCGTATGCCGTTCGCATGCGTGCCGCGCACATTCCCCATTCAAGTTGCGAATGTTTGCATCGCAACAATCCATTTCATTCGCGGCGATTGGAGCGGTATGGTGAACGCACGTTCGATATTCACCGACCGATGCCCATTCATCACGCGAAGACGCCATGAAAACGACTCACGATCGATCCGGCCGCGCGCCACGTGCGACCGCCGGCCGCGCGCCCGAAGGCGGCGGCGACCGACGCGACGCAGGCCTGCGCCTGCCGGCGAAGCTGGTGGGCCCGATCGTGCTCGGCACGCTGCTCAACGCGCTGAATTCGTCGATGATCGCGGTCGCGCTCGTGAGCATCCAGCAGGCGTTCGCGCCGGCCGACGCCGCGCACGCGCGCATCGATACGCTGTGGCTCGTGTCGGGGCTGTATCTGGCGACGGCCGCCGGCCAGCCGACGATGGGGCGCCTCGCCGATCGCTTCGGCGCGAAGCGGATCTTCTGCATCGGCCTTGCGATCGTGCTGTTCGCGTCGTCGCTCGCGCCGTTCGCGCCGACGCTCGGCTGGCTGGTCGCCTCGCGCGTCGCGCTCGGCATCGGCACGTCGGCCGCGTATCCGGCCGGCATGGCGATGATCCGCGCGTGGTCGCAGCGGCATGCGAACGGCGCGACGCCGACGGGCGGGCTCGGCGCGATCTCGATCGCGGCGCAGGTGGCCGTCGCGTTCGGCCCGCCGCTCGGCGGTGCGCTGGTGCAGTTCGCCGGCTGGCGCGCGATCTTCTGGATCAACGTGCCGATCGTGCTGGCCGCCTTCGTGTTCGCCTGGCTGTGGATCCCGGCCGACCCGGCCTATCGCGACGCACAGGCGCGCACCACGCTGCGCGCCACGCTGACGGAACTGGATCTGCCGGGCGTGGCGTTGTTCGTGCTGACGCTCGCGAGCCTGCTGCTGTTCCTGCAATCGGTGTCGCGCGAACCCGATTGGCTGCTGCTGGCCGCGACGCTCGTGCTGGCGCCGCTGTTGATCGGCCGCGAACGCCGGGCCGCGGCGCCGCTGATCGACATCCGGATGCTGGCCGACAACCGTCCGCTGCTCGGCACGTATCTGCGCTGCGTCGGCACCTATGCGGTGTTCTACGCGATCTTCTATGCGCTGCCGATGTGGCTGCAGGAGGCGAGGGGACTGTCGGCCGCCGACGCCGGCCTCGTGATGCTGCCGGTCGCCGGCATCGGCACGGTCACGACGATGCTCGCCACCCGCATCGTGCACCGCCACGGCGCGCGCCCCGTGCTCGTCATCGGTTCCGCGCTGCTCTGCATCGGCAGCGTCGTGATGAGCCAGCTGACGAGCAGCCTGCCGATCGCGGCGATCGTTGTGCTGTCGGTTGTGTTCGGTATTCCTAATGGTTTCAACAATCTCGGCAATCAGGCCACGCTCTACCAGAGCACGCCGCACGGCCGGATCGGTACGGCGTCCGGCCTGTACCGCACCGCGCAGTACGTCGGCGGCAGCCTGTCGTTCGCGCTCGTCGGTCTCGCGCTCGGCCATCCGGCGAGCGACCGCGGCCTGCGCGCGCTTGCCGTCGTCCTGGCGGTGATCAGCGTGCTGCTGTTGCTCAATGCCGTATCGAGCCGGCACCTCGACGCCGCCGTTTCTTCCGTTCCACAACAAAAGTGAGGGTGATACATGTCCATTCCGACGCTCAATCGCACCGCCGCGCTCGTCGCCATCGATCTGCAGAACGGCATCGTCGCGCTGCCGGTCACGCCTTATACCGGCGCGCAGGTCGTCGCGAAGACGGTCGGGCTGGCGGCGGCTTTCCGCGCGCGGGGGCTGCCCGTCATCTACGTGCACACGAGCTACCTGCCGGACGGCGGCGTGGCGCTGAAGGTGAAGACGGATGCGCCGTCGCAGCCGCCGAATCTCGATCCCGAATGGAGCGCGTTCGCGCCGGCGCTCGGCGTGTCGCCGTCCGACATCGTCGTGACGAAGCATCAGTGGGGCGCGTTCACCGGCACCGACCTGGACGTGCAGCTGCGTCGCCGCGGCATCACCGACGTCGTGCTGACCGGCATCGCGACCAACATCGGCGTGGAATCGACCGCGCGCCAGGCATACGAAAACAACTACAACGTCGTGATCGTGAGCGATGCGGTCAGCACGTCGTCGGCCGATGCGCAGACGTTCGCGCTGACCCAGATCTTCCCGAAGCTCGGGCAGGTCGCCGCGGCGGCGGACGTGGAGGCGGCACTCGAGCAGGCGCAGTCGCGCTGAAGCCGGCGATTCGTTCGGCGCGCTTTTTCACATACCAGTCGTTTACCGAGGAATGACGATGATCAAGACCGATGCATGGGTTCTCTACGCGGGCCCGGAACCGACCCGCCAGCAGCCGCCCGTCGCGGGCGAGCTGCGCCGCGAAACCTTCGAATTTTCCCCGCTCGAAGCCGACGAGGTGCTCGTCGAGCCGCTGTACGGATCGTGGGAAGCGAACCTCGACCATGCGCTGTCGCGCAATCCGGTCGACATCTGCCGCCAGCGCCGCGAGGACAAGATCGTGCTGGGCAACGGCGCGCTGGTGCGCGTCGTGGAGCGCGGACGCGCGGTCCACGCGCTGAAGGACGGCGAGATCTGCATGGTGATGCCGTTTGGCAAGCGCGACGAATACGGATTCGCCGAGCTCGTCTACGCGTACGACGCGCCCGGCACGATCGGCGTGATGGCGCAACGCACCAAGATGCGCGCCGACAACCTGGTGCCGGTGCCGACCGACAGCCGTCACTCGCTGCTGCAATGGGCGACCTACGGCCGCTACTTCACCGCGTGGGACAACTGGAAGGTCGCGTCGACGTGCTGGCGCTCGCAACTGCCGGACGTCGATCCGGCCGACTATCTTGTGTTCGGCTGGGGCGGCGGCACGACGCTGGCGGAGCTGCAGCTCGCGAAGCGCGAAGGCTTTCGCGTCGCGATGACGGCGAGCAACGACCGTCGCCTCGAGGATCTCGCGAAGCTCGGCATCACGCCGGTCGACCGGCGCAAGTTTCCGGATCTCGCGTACGACGAGGCGCGCTACCGGGCCGATCCGGACTACCAGGCACGCTACCGCGAGTCGGAGCGCGTCTTCGCCGAGACGATCGCCGAGCTGAGCGGCGGCCGCGGCGTCGCGATCTTCCTCGACAATCTCGGCGGCGCGCTGTATCGCGCGACGATGCGCGTGACGGGCCGCACCGGCATCGTCGCGACGGTCGGCTGGAAAACCGGGATGCGCCTGTGGAACCTGCGCGCGACGGAGTGCATCAACCGCCGCCTGCACATCCACACGCACGCGTGGCGCTACGACGACAGCATCACGATCCGCGACTTCCAGGAGTCGACCGGCTGGATCGGCCAGGAACCGACCGAAATCTTCGATTTCGACGACGTGCCGAAGCTTGCGTCCGATTACCTGAACGGAAAGATCGAGACGTATTTCCCGATCTATCGGATCAACGCGGTCTGAGCCGCCGGTCGCGCGTCATGCCTGCATCGTTGCATGATGATTAGTCATGCAAACGATGGCGGTGCATGGCGCGCCGTGCAACCTATCTGGCAGGAGAGCGCCATGGCTTCTGTGGAAACCGGGGAGGTCGATGCCGGCACGGCGTCGGACACCTCCAGCCGCGGGCCGCTCGGCGGCATTCGCGTGATCGACGCCGCGACGCTGTTTGCCGGCCCGCTCGCGGCGACGATGCTCGCCGACTACGGCGCCGACGTGATCAAGGTGGAACACCCGACGGGCGATCCGGCGCGCAAGTACGGCGCGCGTCGCGACGACGTGCCGTTGTGGTGGAAGGTGGTCGCGCGCAACAAGCGGGCGGTCACGCTGAATCTCGGCACGGCCGACGGCCAGCGGATCTTTCGCGAGCTGGCCGCGCAGGCCGACGTGGTGGTCGAGAATTTCCGGCCCGGCACGCTGGAGCGCTGGGGGCTCGGCTACGACGTGTTGTCCGCGATCAATCCGCGGCTCGTGCTGGTGCGGGTGACGGGGTTCGGCCAGTTCGGCCCGTATGCGCGCCGCCCCGGTTTCGGCACGCTCGCGGAGGCGATGAGCGGGCTGGCGGCCGCCACCGGCGAGGCGGACGGGCCGCCGCTGCTGCCGTCGTTTCCGCTCGCGGACACGGTGGCGGGGCTCACCGCCGCGTTCGCGATCATGACGGCGCTGAAGGCGCGCGAACGCACCGGACGCGGACAGGTGGTCGATCTCGCGATCATCGAGACGATGCTCGCGGCGATGGGCGCGCAGGTCGCGAGCTACGACCAGACGGGGCGCGTGCCCGAGCGCGCCGGCAACCGCTCGCCGAACAACGCGCCGCGCGGCGTGTATCGCACGTCGGACGGCAAGTGGGTCGCGCTGTCGACGTCGGCGCACAGCATCGCCGAGCGCGTGATGCGGCTCGTCGGCCGCGCGGACCTGATCGACCAGCCGTGGTTCGCGAGCGGCGTCGAGCGCGCGAAGCATGCGGACGAGCTCGACGCGGCGGTCGGCGGCTGGATCGGGCAGCGCACGCGCGACGAGGTGATCGACGCGTTCGAGCGCGCGGAGGCGGCCGTCGCGCCGATCTACGACGTCGCCGACGTGCTGCGCGATCCGCAGTACGCGGCGCTCGGCTCGATCGTATCGGTGCCCGACGCCGAACTGGGCGCATTCCGCACGCACAACGTGCCGTTCCGGCTGTCCGACACCCCCGGCGCGATCCGCTGGGGCGGGCCGTCGCGCGGCGCGCACAACGATGAAGTATTCGGCGCATTGGGCCTGGAATCGCGGGACCTCGCCGACCTGACCGAACGAGGTGTGATTTGAAACCGAGTGCAACCTGCCGCAGTTACCTGTACGTGCCCGCGCACAAGACGCAGGTGGTCGAGAAGGCCTACGCGAGCGAGGCCGACGCGATCGTGCTGGATCTCGAGGACGCCGTGCCGGCGAGCCACAAGGTCGACGCCCGCAAGGCCGCCGCCGACATCCTGGCGGGCGGCCCGCCGAAGCCGACCTACGTACGCGTGAACCCGATCGGGACGCCGTGGTGCCGCGACGACGTCGAGGCGATCGCGTTGCCCGCATTGCAGGCGCTGCGTTTGCCGAAATGCGATTTCCCCGCGCATATCCAGGAAGTCGCGGGCTGGCTCGACGCGCTCGGCAGCGACGCCGGGATCCAGATCCTGATCGAATCCGCCTATGGGGTGGAAACCGCTTATCAGCTCGCGACCGCGTCGCCGCGGCTCGAACGGATCGGGCTCGGCGAAAGCGACCTGCGCGCCGACCTGCGGATCGGCGTCGACAACTTCACGCTCGAAGTGTGCCGCGCGCGCTGCGTGGTGGCGTCGCGCGCGGCGGGGCTGAACGGGCCGATCCAGACGGTCTATCACACGCTCGGCGATCTCGACGGCCTGAAGGAATCGACGTTGCGCGCGAAATCGATGGGATTCGTCGGCCGTTTCGCGATTCATCCGTCGCAACTGCCGGTCATCAACGCGGTGTTCACGCCGTCGGACGAGGAAATCCGCGCGGCCGAGCGCGTGCTGGAGGCGGTCGATGCGGCGGACGATCAATCGTCGGTGTTCGTGCTGCCCGATGGCCGCGTGGTGGCGCCGCCGCTGATCGCGAACGCGCGCGTGACGCTGGCGCTGGCGACCCACCTGCGGCGCGATGGAGTCGCGGCATGAGCGCGCCCGATACGCTTTCCGCACCGGCCGTCGCCGCCAGGCCCACGAATCCGGACGGCATCGTCGGCGTGCTCGGCCGCTTCGCGTCGGCGGTGCGCGTCGACGGGCTCGATCGCACGCTGCGCGTGGAGGCCGCCGCCCGCGTGCTCGACCTCGTCGGCAACAGCCTGATCGCGCACGACGAACCCGTCGCGCAGTCCGTGCTGCAGGTCGCGCGGCGCTGGGGCGGGCACGGCCGCGCGAGCGTGATCGGCGCGGCCGACCGGCTGCCGGCCGCGAGCGCCGCGCTCGTCAACGGCACGCTCGCGCATGCGATGGATTTCGACGACTCGCACATGCTGTCGGTGCTGCATCCGAGCGCGTCGGTGATTCCGGCCGCGCTCGCCGCCGCGCAGGCGAGCGGTGCATCGGGCGCAGCGCTGCTCGATGCGATCACGGTCGGCACCGAGATCTGCATCCGGCTCGGCGTGGCGGCCTACAACGAGCGGCTCGGCAATTCGGTGTTCTTCGAGCGCGGCCAGCACGCGACGTCGATCTGCGGGACAGTGGGCGCGGCCGCGGCCGCGGCGATGCTGCTCGGGCTCGACGCCGCGCGGATCGCCGCGGCGCTCGGGATTGCCGCGAGCATGGGCGCGGGCCTGCTCGAGGCGAACCGCACCGGCGGCTCCGTGAAGCGGATTCACTGCGGCTGGGCCGCGCATGCGGGCGTGAGCGCGGCGGAACTGGCGGATGCGGGCGTGACCGCGCCGCCGACCGCGCTCGAAGGCCGCTTCGGCTTCTTTCACGCATGGTGCGGCGAGCTGGCCGACGTCGACGCGGTGCTGCGCGGCCTCGGTGACGACTGGGAGACGAGCCGGATCATCTTCAAGCCGTATCCGTGCAACCACTTCACGCATCCGGGCATCGACGCGGCGCTGCAACTGAAGGCGCAGGGCGTGACGGCCGACGACGTGGTGTCGGCCGAACTGCGGGTCGCGACGTCGACGCTGCGCACGATCGGCGAGCCTGCCGAATTGAAGGCCAGCCCGCCGAACGGTTACGCGGCCGCGTTCTCGGGGCCGTACACGATCGCGGCCGCGCTGCTCGGCGGGGGCGGGCTCGGCGTCTGGTTCGACGATTTCGACGATGCGCTCGTGCGGGACCCCGCGCGCCGCGCGCTGGCCGCGAAGGTGCGCTGCGTCGCCGATCCGTGGTGCGACGCGCGGTTCCCGCACAGCCTGCCTGCCGTGCTGCGCGTGACGCTGCGCGACGGGCAGACGCGCGAGGCGCGCGTCGAGTCGAGCAAGGGCACCCGTTCGCGGCCGCTGACCGAACAGGAACTCGTCGCGAAGTTCGTGCTCGCCGCGAGTTCGACGATCGGCACGCCGCGTGCGCTCGAGCTGCGCGACGCGGTGCAGGCGCTCGTCGACGACACGCCGCTGGATGCGCTGGCGGCGTTGACGTCCGACGTGCATCCGAACCGGAAAGGAGGAGAGCCATCTTGAACGCACCACGCTGGAAGAAGCGGCCGCCGGGCTCGAACTGGGGCGATTTCGGCCCGGACGATCAGCAGGGACGGTTGAACTGGCTGACGCCGGACAAGGTGCGGCAGGGCGTCGCCGAGGTGCGCGAAGGCCTGTCGTTCTCGCTGAGCCTGCCGCTCGACGTGCCGCGCGGCGGCGGGCTGAACGCGCGCCGTCGGCCGCCCGCGATCTTGCCGGCGCTGCTCGGCGGCAAGCCGTACTTCGGTTATCGCGCCGACGAACAGGTGGCGAACGCCACGGACGTCGTCTGCGACGATTCGTTCTGCATGCATTCGCAGTTCTCGACGCAATGGGACGGTCTCGCGCACGTCGGCGGCGTATTCGACGCGGACGACGACGGCGTGCCCGAAATCGTGTTCTACAACGGCTTCCGGATGGGCGAGCATCTGCGGGTGCCGCAGGAGGGCGACGCCACCGGCGGCGCGCTCGCGCTCGGCATCGAGGTGATGGCGCGCACCGGCGTGCAGGGGCGTGGCGTGCTGATCGACCTGCGGCATCACTTCGGCGACGCCCGCACGAAAGTGGGCTACGCGCAACTGATGCGCGTGATGGAAGCGGACGACGTGCACGTCGAGCAGGGCGACATCGTCTGCATTCACACCGGTTTCGCCGATCTGCTGCTGAACGACGAGCACGGTTCGCCCGCGACCGTCGCGAGCGCCTGCGTGCTGGACAGCAGCGACGCCCGGCTGCTGCAGTGGATCGACGAGTCGCGGCTCGCGGCGCTCGTGGCCGACAACCACGCGATCGAGGAGCGGCCGCGGCATGCGCAGCCGCTCGCGCGGCCGGGGGCGCTGATGCCGCTGCACGAGCTGTGCCTGTTCAAGCTCGGCATCCACCTCGGCGAGCTGTGGCACCTGACGCCGCTCGCGAACTGGCTGCGCGCGCATCGGCGAAACCGGTTCCTGCTGACCGCGCCGCCGTTGCATATCCGGGGGCTGGTCGGTGCGCCGGTGAACCCGGTCGCGACCGTTTGACGCGCAGGCCGCGGGCGCCGGCGCGCGCCCGGCCAGCGGGAACCGTTTCCATGCGTCGATCCGGGATCGTCGATTGAGCCGATTATCGAAAAAATGACTGAAAATCGGGTCGTTCAGATCGAAAAATAGAATCAATGGCGCGGGGTATATAAAAAATATTGAAACGTCAAGATTGGACTATTCTCATTTATTGCACTAAATATCAGGGGATTTCCCCATTGCGATAATCGCGAACCGGGGATGGCGATTAACCCGTTTAGTGGATGGTCACAATCATGAATCTACGTTCGATCGACTTGAACCTGCTGGTCATACTGGATGCGCTGCTGACGGAGAAACAGGTGACGCGGGCCGGGCTGAAGGTCGGTCTGACCCAACCGGCCGTCAGCAATGCGCTGTCGCGCCTGCGGTATCTGTTCAAGGACGAGATCCTGGCGCGCAGCACGATCGGGATGGAATTGACGCCGCGCGCGCAGGCGTTGATCGCGCCGGTGCGGCAAATCATGCAACAAATCGAAGAATTATTTGAATCGGATTATCAATTCAACCCTTTTACGTCGGAGCGTCATTTTACGATCCGGATGTCGGATCTCACCGAACTGCTTTTGCTGCCCGCCTTGCTGCGGCGCATGCGCACGACGGCGCCGAATATCAGCCTCGATGTCGTGCACCCGAGCGCGGCGAAGACGGCCGAAGCGCTCGAAGCCGGGCGGCTCGACATGGCGATCAGCGCGGGCCTCGAGCATTCCGGCTCGCTGTCGTCGGAAACCGTGTTTCACGACCGGATGGTGTGCGTGCTGAGCCGCAACCATCCCGATGCGGACAAGCCGCTGACGCTCGAACGGTTCCTCGCGCTCGACTTCCTCAACGTGTCGATCAACCCGGTCGACCACAGCCTGATCGACAACCTGCTCGCGAACATGGGCTGTACGCGCCGCATCGTGCTCAACGTGCCGCACTGGCTCGTCGTGCCGAACATGCTCGATGCGCTGCCGTACGCCGTGATCATGTCGGAGCGGCACGCGCTGAGCCTCGGCGATCCGCGTCTCGTGATCCGCGAACTGCCGCTCGCGATGGAACCCGTCACGTGGTCGCTGTACTGGCATCGCCGGTACGACGGCAGCAACGCGCACGGCTGGATGCGCCGCGCGATCCTCGCGGCCGCGGAATCCGTCGTGGACGACGTCACGGTGGACGCGTGCAGCGTGGGCTGAGCGCGATGTCGTGCGCCGCGGGCCGCTCGCGGTCAGCCGACGACGAGCAGCGGCGGCAGCGTCGCGACGTCGGGCTGCTCGTCGAGTCGCCACAGATAATCGAGTGCGGCCCGCATTCGCGCCGCGCTTCCGTGCCGCTGGCAATTCTTCGTGAACTTCGCTTCGTAGTCGGCGCGCTGCATCGGTTGCGTCGGTGAGCCCGGCAGATCGTCCACCTGCTTCGTATAGGTCGCGCCGTCGTCGCACACGGCCGTCACGCGATTCGGCGCATGCGCGGGATAGCGGGCCGTCAGCGCCGGGTCCGCGTCGACCGTGATTTTGCCGATCAGCGCGTGCAAGGCCGGGTCGCGCAACGCCGGGCCCGTATAGCTGCGGGTTGTGATGTCGCCGTCGAGCATCGCCCGCGCGACGATGTAGGGCAGGCTGTGGTCGGCGGTCTCGTGGGTCGACGGGGCCCATTTCTCCGGATCGCGGCCGGCCGTCACGTAGCCGACTTCGGTCGTGCGGACCTCGATGCGCCGAATGCGCCGCAGGTCGCCGACCTGCGCGGCGACCGCGAGCGCGGCCGGAATCGCCGTTTGCGTGAGCCCTTGCGCCGGATAGAACTTCACGAAGCACCGGCCGACCCGGAACGCGCCGTCGCGCCCGCCGAACGTGGCGGTGTCGAGCGCGAACGGCCCGGACACCTGCGCGAAAAACCCGGCCGCTCCCTCGAATATCGGCGCGGGGCCGGTGAGGCCGGCGCCGGCGAGTTCGGTCGAAAACACCGCGTTGCGCGCCGCGTCGGCGTCGGCGAGCGCCTTCCAGTTGGACAACTGCTGCACCCGCGTCTGGTTCAGCGCGAGATGGCTGTTGATCGACAGGTTGACCGCCTGCACGAGTTGCGGCGCGGGCAGGCCCATCAGCTTGCCCGCCGCGAGCGCGACGGCCGGCAGGCTGTAGCAGGTGTGATCCCAGCCGCGCGGGCTGACCGCGGCGGCGTCCATCAGCCGGCACGCGATCTCGTACGCGATCGCGATCGACAGGATCAGGTCGCGGCCGCTCGCGTGCCGCGCCTCGGCGACCGCGAGACACGCGGCGACGTTGTCGCTCGGATGGCCGGTTTCCTTGCCGGCATACGCATCGTTGAAATCGAAGTAGCGTAGCGCCGTGCCGGTCGCGAACGCGGCGAGATCGGCGCGCGTGCGGCGGTTCGTGCCGATCACGGTCGAGACGCCGCCGGGCGACGCGAGCGCCGCGTCGCGCGCGATCCGTACCGGCGCCTCATCGTGCGCGGCGATCGCGCAGCCCAGCGCGTCGATCAGATGCGCCTTGATCGTTTCGACGGTCGCCTCGTCGAGGTCGCGATACTGCAGCCCGGCTGCGTAGTCGGCGAGTTGCCGGGCGAGTTCCGGCTGGCCGGCGTTCTGCCTGTCGGCGGTCGCGGCGGCGCGGGCGCGAGCGAACGGCAGCGCGACGGCGGCGCCGGTCAGCGCGGAAAGAAAGTGGCGGCGATTCATGGTTCGGTCTCCGAATGTTTAAGGGGCGGGAAGGGGCGACGCTGTCAGAACGCCTTGCGCAGGCCGAGCGCGACGCCCGCGCTGCCGGAGCGGCCGGCCGCGAGCGAGTAGTGCAGAAAGTTGTAGTTGTCGTTGTCGAAATCGAGCGCGGCACGGTGCGCGTAGCCGGCCGCCAGGTACAGCGTCACCGTCTTCGACACGAAGTAGTTCAACTGCAGCGTGACCTGCTGCGGACTGACGGGCTGCGATGCCGGCGTTTGCGCATTCGCCGGATTCCGCGCGCGGATGTGTTCGTAATAGACGGCGCCGATCGCTTGCAGAAAATCGGTGATGCCATAGCGGACGCCGGCCCACCAGAACGTGAAGTTCGTCACGACCGACGGCGCGGCGATGTCGCTGTGCGCGTGCTCGACGCCGGCCAGCAGTTGCGCGCGCCCGAGCGGCACGAGCGCGGAAGCGGCGTAGCGGCGGAAGTGCGCGAAGCCGCCGGGCCGCGGCGTGTGGACGTCGTCGAACGCCGCGGCGAACGAGGACGCGCTGCCCGCGTAGTCGAAGCCCGCGCCGTACGCGGCGTTCGACTGGAACGCGCCCGCCGTGCCGCCGAACGCGTAGTGGGTTTCGAGCGTCAGCGCGCCGAGCTTCGCCAGATACTTGACGACGTTGTTCTCGCGATAATTGATGCCGACGATCGCGCCGTCCGGCTCGTACAGCGTCGAATAGGCGCCCGTCGGCGAATAGCGCTCCATGATGTCGAACAGCGTCGTGTACTGACGGCCGAGCCGCAGCGCGCCCCAGCGCTCGTGTTGCAACGCGACCCACGCGGAGCGGTCGAAGCCGCCGGCGCCGGCGCCGTTGGCGAGGTTGATGCTGCTTTCGACGCGAAACGCCGCCTGCCAGCCGCCGCCGAGATCCTCGACGCCCTTCAGGCCCCAGCGCGATCCGCTCTTGCCGCCCGACGCCATCCGCGCGAGCGACGCGGACGACTTGCCGTCGGGCCCGGCCTGGTTGGTGAGAAATTCGGTGTAGACGTCGGCGACGCCGTACAGCGTGAGGCTGGTCTGCGCGCAGGCGCCGGCCGATACGAGGCCCAGTCCGCACAATGCGGACATTCGCTTGCCCATGGGGCTGTCTCCTTGTTTTGGGGTTGTTGTTCGTCATGGGCGCCGCGCGGGTCGGCTCGCGCGGCGCGGCGTCGCTATCCGGGGCGGAAGGCGAACGGCGCGTGCCGTGCCGGGCCGCTCGCGTGCGTTGCGCGGCGCACGCGGGCGACGCCTGGCGGCTGGGTCACGCGGTCGGGCGTGCGCATCGTCGGTCAGCGTGCGCGGGCCCGCACGGCCGCGTCGCGCGCGAGTACGCGCGTGGCCTGTGCGACGCCCGCCGCGTCGACCATCCGGCCGTCGATGCGCAGCGCGCCGCGGCCGTTGGCGCGCGCGTCGTCGTACGCGGCGAGCACGGCGCGCGCGTCGCGCACCGCGTCGTCGTCCGGCCGGAACGCGCGGTTCAGCGCATCGACCTGCAGCGGATGAATGCAGGTCGCGCCCGCATAGCCGAATGCCGCGGACGCGCGCGCGATGCGCTCGAACGCATCGAGGTCGCGCAGTTCGTCGAGGCCGTCGAGCAGGCCGAGCGGCAAAACGCCGGCCGCGCGCGCGGCGATGATCAGCAACTGCTTCGGCACGCGCAGCACGTCGGCGCCGGTGCCGCTTTCGCAGTTCAGCGCGAAGTCGGCGCCGCCGAGCATCATCGCGACGACGCGCGGCGACGCACGCGCGATCCGCTCCATCGCCTGGAACGCACGCGGCGTCTCGATGATCGCGACGACGCGCGTGCCGCCGGGCGCGGCGCCGGCTTCATCCTCGAGCGTGGCCAGCAGTTCGTCGATCGCCTCGACGTGCGAGCCGCCGCGAACCTTCGGCAGCACGACGCCGTGCACGCCCGCCTGCACGGCCGCACGCAGGTCGGGCACCAGCAGGTCGAGCGGGCCGTTGGCGCGGACCAGCACGTCGTGGCCGGCGGCCCGCAACCTCGGCACGGCGTCGGCGAGGCCGTCTCGTGCGTCGCGCTTGCACGCGAACGGGACGCTGTCTTCCAGGTCGAGGATCAGCGCATCGGCCGCGCTGGTCGCGGCCTTCTCGACGAAACGGGGGACGTGGGCAGGCACGTAGAGCAGCGAGCGCCAGACCGGTTGGGAGGTGGGATTCATCGTTGTTCTCTAAAAATGAAAGTCACTTTTATTTTTGTGATCGATGGGGCCATTCGTCAAGATTATCGTTAACGCCTATATTTATGAGGAGTTGAAAGAAGTTGAACGAAGGAAGCGCTGCGGATTCATGTTGATGTCACGGCCATCCTGCGTATAATGAAAGTGACTTTCAATTTTTGTGAGCCCGGGCGCGCCGTTCGCGCCGCCCGGCACAGCGCGAGGCGGACATGAGCAAGGTGGAGACGACTAATCAGGCGGAAGGCGGCGTGGCCGCGGTCAATCGTGCGTTGACCGCGCTGCTGGCCTTCTCCGGCGCGCCCGGCGGGCTGATGCTCGCGCAGGTCAGCGACGCGACGGGGCTCAACATGAGCACGCTGCTGCGGATGTTCGAGTCCCTCGAACAATTCCGCTTCATCAAGCGCCTGCCCGACGGGCGCTACGTGTTGGGGCCGGCCGTGTTCCAGCTCGGCGTGATGTATCGCGAGTCGTTCCAGTTGCGCGAATACGTGATGCCGATCCTGTCGACGCTGTCGGCGCAGACCGGCGAGACCGCCGCGTTCTACGTGCGCGAAGGCGACCAGCGTGTCTGCCTGTTCCGCATCCAGGCGCAGCGCGCGGTGAGCACGCATCTGCGCGAAGGCGACCGCTTCGCGCTCGACGTCGGCGCGGCGGGGCGCGTGCTGCTCGCGTTTTCCGGCACGCGCGGCGGCGAGTACGAGAAGACGGCCGAGCAGGGCTATGCGGTGTCGATCGCCGAGCGCGATCCGGAGAGCGCGGCGATCGCGTGCCCGGCATTCGGTGTCGGCCGCGTGCTGAGCGGCGCGATTTCGCTCGGCGTGCCGCGCTATCGCTTCAACAAGAAAGTGCTGGCCGATTACCTGCCGCATGTGCAGGCCGCCGCCGCGGAATTGACGCGTGCGCTCGGCGGCGATCTGCCCGCGACGGGTGCGGCGTTTCCCGCGACCGACCGGCTCGGCGCATTGCTCGAGTAGCGCCGGCGCGCGACGCGCGCATGCCTGACTGACCGACAACTACCAGGAGACATCATGTCCGTACCCGACCCGCAGGCCGCTCGCGCGGCCGGCGCGCATCGTCGCGCGTCCACCGGCCCGATCCATCCGAAATCGTTCGATGCCAACGCCACCGGGCCGCTGTCCGGCGTGCGCGTGGTCGATCTGTCGCGCCTGATGGCCGGCAACATGCTGAGCGTGCAGTTGGCCGACTTCGGCGCGGACGTCGTGAAGGTCGAAAGCGAGCGCGGCGATACGTTGCGCGCGGTCGGCGCCGGCGGCATCAGCACGAACTGGAAGGTGTACGGGCGCAACAAGCGCAGCGTGTGCGTCGATCTGCGCACGCCGGAGGGCGTCGACATCGTGCGCCGGCTGGTGCGCGACGCGGACGTGTTCGTCGAAAGCTTCAAGCCGGGCGTCGCAGAGCGGATGGGGCTCGGCCCCGACGACCTGCTCGCGATCCGCCCGGAACTCGTGATCGCGCGGATCTCCGGCTGGGGACAGACCGGGCCGTATCGCCACAAGCCGGGCTTCGGCACGCTCGCCGAAGGCTATGCGGGTTTCGCGGCGATCAACGGGTTCGCCGATCGCGAGCCGGTGCTGCCGCCGATGTTTCTCGCCGACATGACGGCCGGGATGTCCGGCGCGCTCGCCGTGCTGGTCGCGCTGCATGCGCGCGGCGCGCAGCGGGCGGCCGGGCAGGTGATCGACGTGTCGCTGTTCGAGCCGCTGCTGTCGATCCTCGGGCCGGCCGCGGCGAACTACGTGATGACCGGCGAGATCAAGCCGCGCACCGGCAGCCGCTCGACGAACACCGCGCCGCGCAACGCGTATCGCACGCGCGACGGCAAGTGGCTGTGCCTGTCGAGTTCGACGCAGGCGATGGCCGAGCGGCTGTTCCGCGCGATCGGGCGCGCCGATCTGATCGACGATCCGCGCTATGCGACCAACGTACTGCGCGTGCGGCACGCGCAAGCGCTCGATGCGATCGTCGGCGAATTCATCGCCGCGCGCGATCTCGACGCCAATCTCGCGTTCTTCGAGGAGGCGGGCGTGACGGTCGGGCCGATCCAGGACATCGCGCAGATCGTCGCCGATCGCTACGTGATCGAGCGCGAGGCGCTGGTCGAGCTGCCCGACGACGACGTCGGCAGCCTGCCGATGCACAACGTCACGCCGCGCCTGTCGGGTACGCCCGGCGCCTTCCGCCGGCCCGCGCCCGCGCTCGGCGAACACAACCGCGAAATCCTGCAGCCGCTGCTCGGCGAGCACGAATACGCACGGCTCGCCGCGCTGGGCGTGATCCGCTCGCAGTAAGCGGGCCGCGCACCGGCAGAGACCGGATGCACCGCATAGTGGAGGAGGCACCATGAATCCGCGTTGGACCCACCGACCGCCCGGTTCGAACTGGGGCGATTTCGGCCCGGACGACCAGAAGGGGCGCCTGAACTGGCTGACGCCGGACGCCGTGCTGCGCGGCGTCGCGGAAGTGCGCGAAGGCCGCGTGTTCTCGCTGAGCCTGCCGCTCGACGTGCCGCGCGGCGGCGGACTGAACGCGAGACGGCGCCCGCCGGCGATCATGCCGGCGCTGCTGGGCGACAAGCCGTACTTCGGCTACCGCGCCGACGAACAGGTTGCGAACGCAACGGATGTCGTCTGCGACGACGCGTTCTGCCTGCATTCGCAGTTCTCGACGCAATGGGATGCGCTGTCGCACGTCGGCTCGCTGTTCGATCCGGCCGGCGACGGCGAAAAGACCCGCGTGTTCTACAACGGCTACCGGATGGACGAGCATATCCGCGTGCCGGAAGCGGGCGCCGCGCAAGGCGGCGCGCACGCGCTCGGCATCGAGGTGATGGCGCGCACCGGCGTGCAGGGGCGCGGCGTGATGGTCGACCTGCGCCGCCACTTCGGCGACGCGCGGCGCAAGATCGGTTTCGACGACTGGATGGCGGTGCTGCGCGCGGACGACGTGAGCGTCGAGCGCGGCGATATCGTCTGCGTGCACACGGGTTTCGCGGACCTTCTGCTCGCCGCCGACGCGCGCGGCGAGACCGGTGCGCCGCCAGCATGCTGCGTGCTGGACGGCGCCGACGAACGTCTGCTGAACTGGATCGACGCGTCGGGGCTCGCCGCGCTCGCGGCCGACAACCACGCGGTCGAGGAGCGCCCGCGCGACGCGCCGCCGCGCGCGCGGCCCGGCGCGCTGATGCCGCTGCACGAGCTGTGCCTGTTCAAGCTCGGCATCCATCTCGGCGAGCTGTGGCACCTGACGCCGCTGGCGGACTGGCTGCACGAACACCGTCGCAACCGCTTCCTGCTGACCGCGCCGCCGCTGCATCTGCGCGGGCTCGTCGGCTCGCCGGTCAATCCGGTCGCCACCGTGTGATTGCCTGCCGCGCGGCCCGCGCCGCGCGTTGATCGACGTCCCGCGCGGCGCGCGGGCGGACTACCGAGGACACGCCATGTCTGACTCTGTTGCGGCATCGCTCGCCGCGCGCATCGACCGCCTGCCCGCGACGGCGAGCATCTGGAAGCTCGTGCTGTTCCTGAGCGTGGGCGGCTTCTTCGAGGTCTACGACCTGTTCCAGATGACCTATCTGCCGCCCGGGCTGATTCGCGACGGCATCTTTCACACCGGCGCACGCGGCGTGCTCGGCATGTCCGACCAGGGCGCGCTCGGCGCGGCGACGTTCATCGGGCTGTTCGTCGGCGAGATGTTCGTGTCGCGCCTGGCGGACCGCTACGGGCGTCGCGCGCTGTTTACCGGCGCGCTGCTGCTCTATACCGTCGCGAGCCTGGCGATGTGCGTGCAGTGGAGCGCGATCGGCGTGCTCGCGTGCCGCTTCGTCGCGGGCTGCGGCGTCGGCGCGGAGCTGATCACGATCGGCGCGTTCCTGACCGAGCTGGTGCCGAAGGCGGTGCGTGGCCGTGCATTTGCCGTCTGCTTCGCCGTCGGGTATCTGGCCATGCCGGTGCTCGCGTTCGTATCGTGGCTCTGGGTCCCGCGCGATCCGCTCGGCTGGTCGGGATGGCGCTGGGTCGTGCTGCTCGGCGGAAGTGGCGCGGTGGTCGTCTGGTGGCTGCAGGCGCGCCTGCCGGAGTCGCCGCGCTGGCTCGTCGGCGTGGGCCGGGAAGCCGAGGCCGAACGCATCGTGGCGCGACTCGAACGGATCGTCGCGCGCGAATCGGGGCGGCCGCTGCCGGCGGTCCGGCCGCCGGCCGCCGACGTGCAGCCGGCGCCACGCGCGCCGTCGATGTGGGATGCGCGGCACCGCGGCCGCACCGCGATGCTGATCGCGTTCAACGGCTTCCTGAGCATCGGCTTCTTCGGCTTCAGCCAATGGCTGCCGACGCTGCTCGCCGCGCAGGGCGCGACCGTCGCGAAAAGCCTCGGCTATGCGTTCGTGATCGCGTTCGCGTATCCGGTGTCGCCGCTGGTCGCAGGCCTGCTCGCCGACCGGATCGAGCGCAAGTGGTTGATCGTCGCGTCGGCGTTCGGCGTCGCGCTGTTCGGCAGTGCGTTCGCGACGTCGGCGCAGGCGCCGTTCGTGATCGCGTTCGGCCTGCTCGTCACGCTGTCGAGCACGGTGCTCGCAAGCAACGGCACTGCGTACCAGTCGGAACTGTTTCCGACCGCGATCCGCGGGCGCGCGCTCGGCTTCGTGCATTCGATCGGCCGCCTGACCGGCGCGGCCAGCAGTTTCATCGTCGCGTTGCTGCTCGAGCGCGCGGGGGTGTCCGCGGTGTTCGCGCTGATCGGCGGCAGCATGCTGATCGTGATGCTGTCGATCGGCGCGTTCGGGCCGCGCACCAACAACCGGTCGCTCGACGATATCCCGGACGAGCAAGCTGACTCGGCCGTGGCGAACGGGCCGGCCGGCACGCTCGACGCGCTGCCGACGCGCCGTTCGTGACGGCCCGCGTGCGCTGGTGCGACGGCCGCTATGCGCTCATCGCCAGCGCGGTCGCGCCGACGTGCCACCGCAAGCATTCGACGACGAGCGCGTGATTGTCTTCGGAGCCGAGCCCCGCGATCGTCATCGCGCCGACGATGCCGGCGCCGGCGAGCCGCAACGGCACGCCGCCGCCGTCGAGCGCGTAATCGTCGTCGGACAGGCCTTGCGAGCGCAGCGACCAGCCGGCACGCCGAAAGCACGCGCCGACCGCGAGCGAACTCTGGCCGAAACGCAGCACCGTGTTCTGCCGGCGGCGGATCGCATCGCCGTCGCGCGCGTCGCTGCCGTCGAGCGCGCAATAGAACAGCGGCGCGTGCCCGCCGACGATGCCGACCGCAATCGGCAGTCCGCGTCGCGTCGCGAGGTTGACCGCGATTTCTCCGATGCGGCGCGCGACGGCTGCATTGAAGTGCGGCAGCGCCGGGTTCGACGCATCGTCGTCGAAGGCGTGGGGTTCGAGGCGAAAGGGGGGCGTCACCATGGCGGCTCCGTCGCATTGCCGGCGCTGCACGCGCGTGCCGGGCGTTGCATCGTCACGGGCCGCGCGCGGGCCCGTCTTCCGTTCGGTGCTTCGGCGTTTCAGTGCTTCAACGATGGGGCGCCGCGTCCAGCATCCACTCATGCGCGGGATCGTTCTTGAACGCCCACGCACGGCTTGGGCCCGCCATCACGTTCAGGTAGTACAGGTTGTAGCCGTGAGGCGCCACCACCGGGTGATAGCCGCGCGGCACCATCACGACGTCGTGGTTCTCGACCGCGCAGGCTTCGTCGAGGCTGCGGTCGTCCGTGTACACGCGCTGGAACGCGAAACCCTGCGGCGGATCGATCCGGTGATAGTAGGTTTCCTCGAGCGAGGTTTCGTCGGGCGCGGCGTCGCGGTCGTGCTTGTGCGGCGGATAGCTGCTCGAATGGCTGGCCGGCGTGACGACTTCGACGACGAGCAGCCGGTCGGCGGCCGGGTTGTCGCCCATCAGGATGTCGCATACGTAGCGCGTGTTGGTGCCTTGCCCGCGCACCGAGCGGCGCATCCGCTCGCCGTCGAGGCGCAGCACGCGCTTGTCGCCGCTCGCGTAGGGCGCGGTGCACAGCGCGACTTCCGCATCGCGCGTCGCGACCAGCGTCACCGTCTTGCCGCCCGGCACGTACAGCGCGTCCGGCGACACGTCCTCGAACACGCTGTCGCGCCTGCCGAGCGCGTCGTGGGTTTCGCCGTCGACTTCGGCGCGCACCGTGCCCGTCAGCACGACGACGCACAGTTCGCGCGTGCCGGTGTCGAGCGTCTCGGTGTCGCCGGCCTTCAGGCGCAGCGCGCGAAAGCCGACGTGTTTCCAGCCGGCCGATTCGGGCGTGACGTTGCAGATTTCGCGGTCGGCGGATGCCTTGACCAGCAGGGGAGAAATCGTCATGAGATGGGTCTCCGCAATAGGGTGGGGCGCGACCGCCCAGGCGCTTGCGCGCGTGCTCAAGCGCTCAACCGGTCGACGATCGCGCGCAGCGAGTCGTAGCCCTTCTTCGCATACGCATAGCTCGGCGCGACGGCCGGATCCTGCTCGGCCTCGACGACGAGCCAGCCTTCGTAGCCGGCGTCCTTCAGCGTGCGCAGCGTCGCGTCGTAGTCGAGCGCGCCGTCGCCCGGCACCGTGAAGGTGCCGTTGATCACGCCGTTCAGGAAGCTCCAGCCGTCGTTGCGCGCCTGGTTCACGACTTGCGGCCGCACGTCCTTGCAATGCACGTGCGCCACGCGCGATACGTGCTTCTTCAGCAGCGCCACCGGGTCGGCCGCGCCGCCGAAATACGCATGGCCGGTGTCGAACAGCAGGAACACCTTCGCCGGATCGGTCAGCGCCATCAGCCGGTCGACGTCGGCCGGCGATTCGACGTACGCGCCCATGTGGTGATGGTAGGCGAGCTTGATGCCGTACGTGTCGAGCAGGTGCGCGCCGAACGCGTCGAGGCGCGCCGCATAGCGCCGCCACGCTTCGTCGTCGACGAAACGCGGTCGCTTCGCCACCGGCGTGTCGATGCTGCCCTGGATCGTGCCCGCGCATTCGCCGTACACGACGACCTTCACGTCGTTGAATTGCAGCTTCGTCATGTGCGCGCGGCAGCGCTCGATCTCCGCCGCCACCGCATCGGCGTCCGTCATGCCCGGCGCGACTTCCGCGAGGAAGCCCGAATACCAGCCCGACACGCACACGAGCCCGAATTCGGCGAGCTTCGCCTTCAGTTCGGGGCCCGTCTTCGGAAACTTGTTGCCGAGCTCGAAGCCCGCGTAGCCGATCTCGGCGCCTTCCTTCAGCGCCGTTTCGAGCGGCGTCTCGCCGCCGAGCGACGGCAGGTCGTCGTTCATCCACGACAGGGGATTGATACCGATGCGGACGTTCCAGCTCATGACGTGCTTCCTTGGTTCGAATGTTGTTTTACCGGTGCGGCAGAGGCGCGGGGCAGGCGCGCTCAACGTCGCTGGCGCGTCTTCGCGTCGAGATACGCGCGGTGCGCCGCTTCGACGCCGGCGCGTCCGGATACCTGCGGCACCGCGACCTCCCACCACGCGCCGCCGTCGTCGGTCGTGCGATGGTGCGTGGTGTCGATCACGAGCACCTGGCTCTTCGTCGCCGCACGCGCGCGCTTCATTTCATCGCGCAATTCGCCGACGTCGCGCACGTGCACGGCTTCGGCGCCCATCGCGCGCGCATGCATCGCGAAGTCGATCGTCGAGCGTTCGCCGCCTTCGGGCACGCAGTCGTCGAGCATGTTGTTGAAGCTCGCGCCGCCGCAATGGCGTTGCAGCCGCTCGATGCAGCCGTAGCCGCGGTTGTCGAGGATCACGACGATCAGCTTGCGGCCGAGCATCACCGACGTCGCGAGTTCCGCGTTGAGCATCATGTACGAGCCGTCGCCGACGATCACGATCACTTCGCGCTCGGGGCGCGCGAGCTTCGCGCCGAGGCCGCCCGCGACTTCGTAGCCCATGCACGAATACGCATAGTCCATGTGGTAGTTGCCCGGCACGCCGCTGCGCCACAGTTTGTGCAGTTCGGCCGGCAGCGTGCCGGCCGCGCAGACGACGAGATCGTCGCGCGCGCTGTCGCGCCCCGCGTCGGCCGCGGAGTCGCGCACCGCGCCGATCACTTCCGCGTCGTACGGCAGCGTGTCCTTCGGAATCCGCGTGGTCAGCTCGGTCACGCGCGCGTTCCATGCGGCGGCCTGGTCGCGGTTCGCGGCGGTCCACGCCGCATCGGCGCGCCAGCCGGCCAGCGCGGCCGATAGCTGCCCAAGGCCCGTGCGCGCATCGGCCACGAGTTGCCGGCCGCGCTTCTTGCCCGCGTCGAACGGCTGCACGTTCAGGCTCAGCAGCGTCGCGTCGCCGTAGAGCGCGTGCGAGCCGGTCGTGAAATCCTGCAGCCGCGTGCCGACCGCGAACACGACATCGGCCTGCGCGGCCGCGCGGTTCGCGGCGGGCGAGCCCGTCACGCCGATCGAGCCGAGGTTCAGCGGATGATCCCACGCGAGGCTGCCCTTGCCGGCCTGCGATTCGGCGACGGGCACGCCGTGCGTGTCGGCGAACGCGCGCAGCGCGTCCCACGCCTGGCTGTACAGCACGCCGCCGCCGGCGACGATCAGCGGCTTCTTCGCGGCTTTCAGCACGTCGAGCGCGTCGGCGAGTTCGAGCGCGTCGGCCGGCGGCCGGCGCATCCGGATCACCGGCGGCGCGAAGAAATCCTCGGGCCAGTCGTACGCGAAGGTCTGCACGTCCTGCGGCAGCGCGAGACACACGGGCCCGCACTGCGCGGGATCGGTCATCACCTGGATCGCGCGCGGCAGCGCGACGAGCAGTTGCTCGGGCGACGTGATGCGATCGAAGTAGCGCGTGACGGGCCGGAAGCAGTCGTTCGCGCTGACGTCGCCCTGTTCGAAATCCTCGACCTGCTGCAGCACCGGGTCGGGCAGCCGCGACACGAACACGTCGCCGGGCAGCAACAGCAGCGGCAAGCGGCCGACGTGCGCGAGCGCGGCGGAGGTCAGCATGTTGGTCGCGCCGGGGCCGATGCTCGACGTCGCGGCCATCATTCGCTGGCGGAAATGCGCCTTCGCGAACGCGACGGCCGCGTTGGCCATCCCTTGCTCGTTGTGCGCGCGAAACGTCGGCAGCCGGTCCTTCTCCGCATGCAGCGCTTCGCCGAGACCGGCCACGTTGCCGTGGCCGAAGATCGCGAACACGCCGCCGCAATACGGCAGGATCTCGGTGCGCCCGTCGGGCTGGACGACTTCGGCGCGCAGGGCGGCCAGGTAGCGCACGAGTGCCTGGCTGACGGTCAGTCTTACGGTGGTGGTCATCGTCGATCGATAGAGAGGAGTCGGGTGGTCGTCACGAACACGGGGCATCAGGCCGCGGCGGCCCGCGCGGTGGCCCGGCGGCCGAGCCACGCGTCGACCAGTCGCGCGAAGTTGCCGGCCACTTCGTCGATCAGCGCCTGATCGTCGATCCGGCCCGCGAACCAGTTCAGCGACGCATCGGCCCACAGCGTGCGCCCGACCATGAAGCCCTTGACGATCGGGTTGGTCGCCGAGCGGAAGCTGTCGACCAGGTATTGCAGCGGCTGGTTCAGGCCGAGGATCACCGCGCCGCGGCAGTACGGGTCGCGCTCGGCGATCAGCGCGGCGAGCCGCGCCCAGCCGTCGGCGGTGAGCGGCGTGAGCTTCCACCATTCGGGCTTCACGCCGAGGTTGTAGAAGCGCGCGACCGTGCGCAGCACCGCGTCGTCCTCGGTGCCGGCCGGCGTGACCGCGCGCGGCGGAATCATTTCCAGCAGCAGCTCGTTGCCGCTCGCGCGCGTGGCTTCCCACAGTTCCAGCACGCGCTGCTCCTGCTCGACGCGCAGGTCGACGGGGTCGTCGGGGTGATAGTGAACGAGGCACTTCACGACCTGTTCGGTCGGCCAGTGCGTGAGCGACGAGCCGACCGAGCGCGTGTCGTCGAAACGCAGCGGCCGCGAGCCGGGCAGCTCGACCGGGCGGCCGACCCACCAGCCGCGCCCCGTGGCCGACGCGAGCGCGTCGCTGCCGTATGCGCCGCCGTCGATCAGCACGCCGACGTGGCCGGCGATCCCGCGATCGCGCTCGACCTGTTCGACCGCGCGCACGAGCAGGCGCTTCAACGTCTTGATCCGTGCTTCGTCCGCGCCGGCCTGCACTGCCAGCTCGTAGAACTGGCTGCGATGGTCGAACGCCATCACGCACAGGTCGTCCCAGTCGCGACGCGGCACCGTCACGCGATGCAGGTGCGCGAGCGTGCGATCGGCATCGACCGCCGGGTTGCGGCCGCCGTCGAACCAGTGCGCGAGTTCGGCCGGCGTCGGCATCGCGGCCGAGCATGCGTGGCGCGACACGACGATCGCGCCGCACGCGTTCGCGATGCGCGTCGATTCGGCCCAGTCGCGCCCGCGCAGCAGCCCCGACAGCAGGCCCGACAGGAACGCGTCGCCCGCGCCGAGCACGTTGAGCACCTCGACCCGCTCGCCGAGAAAGGTCGGCGCATCGTCGATGCGCGCGGGAACGTCGCCTTCGATCACGCAGCAGCCGAGCGCGCCGCGCTTGACCACCAGCGTCGCGTTCGTGATCGCGCGCACCGCCTGCAACGACGCGATCAGGTCGTGCGGCACGCCGCCCGCGATCAGGAATTCCTCCTCGGTGCCGACCAGCAGGTCGAATTCGCCGAGCACCTGCTGCAACTGCCGCGTCACCTGCGCGTCCGGCACATAGCGGTTTTCGCCGGCGCCGCGCGCGGTCAGCCCCCACAGCACCGGCCGGTAGTCGATATCGAGGATGCGCACGGCGCCGTGGCGGCGCGCATACGTCAACGCGGTCAGCGACGCCTCGCGCGTGCCCGGCGTCGACAGATGCGTGCCGGTGATCGCCAGCGCGCGGCAGCCGGCGATGAAGTCCTCGCTGATCTCGTCGGCGCGCACGGCCATGTCCGCGCAGTTCTCTCGCACGAACAGCAGCGGGAACGTGTCGCGATCCTTCAGCCCGAGCAGCACCAGCGCGGTCAGGCGCTCGCGGTCGGTCTGCAACTGGCTCGTGTCGCAGCCTTCGCGCTCGAGCGTCTCGCGCAGGAAGCGGCCCATCTGCTCGTCGCCGACGCGCGAAATCATCGCGGTCTTCAGGCCCAGCCGCGCGACGCCGAACGCGACGTTGCCCGACGAACCGCCGAGATACATCTGGAAGCTGCGCGCATCCTCGAGGCGGCTGCCGTACTGCTGGGCATAGAGATCCACGGCCACGCGGCCGAGGCAGGCGAGATCGATGGGGCGGTCACTCGGAAAGTTCAGGCTCATATCACGTGTCACGCTCGCGGCCGGCGTTCGGCGCTGCCGGCAGATTAGGGACCGATCCAGCGGCAGCTGTCCGCGGCACGTGCCGCACGACGCGAGGCTGCCTGCCGCCGGGAATCGGGCTACGGAACGGAGTCTAGACTTTTTGGAAATACAGTTCCCTAGGTGAAATCACGTAGAAATAAATTTCCAAATTTTCGAGGAAGTGATCTACAGTTTCATCCGGATGCTTCAGTCCCGATCGGACCAGATCGGACTCGGCCCGGCGGCGCGCAACGCGCCGTCTTCCGCCCCCGGAGATGAGGAGACAGATTGATCATGAAGACCAAGCTGATGGCCGTCGCGGCCGCCGCGATCCTGGCCGCGCCGCTCGCGCATGCCGAGAAGATCGGCGTGACGATGGCATCGTTCGACGACACGTTCCTGACCATCCTGCGCAACAGCATTGCCGATTCGGCGAAGAAGGACGGCGTGACCGTGCAGATCGAGGACGGCGGCAATGACGTCGGCAAGCAGTTGAGCCAGGTCCAGAACATGATCGCGCAGAAGGTCGACGCGATCATCGTGAACGCGGTCGATACCGACGCGACGCCGAAGATCACGAAGATGGTGACCGCCGCGAAGATCCCGCTCGTCTACGTGAACCGCAAGCCGGTCGATTTCGACAAGCTGCCGGCCGGCGTCGCGGTCGTCGCCTCCGACGAGAAGCAGTCGGGCACGCTGCAGGCGCGCCAGGTGTGCAAGCTGCTCGGCGGCAAGGGCGACATTCTCGTGCTGATGGGCGAGCTGTCCAACGAGTCGGCGCGCGCCCGCACCAAGGACATCGAGGACGTGATCGCGACGAAGGATTGCGCGGGCATGAAGATCGTCGACAAGCGCGAAGGCAAGTGGAGCCGCACGCAGGGCCAGGACATCACGATGAACTGGCTGAGCTCCGGGACGAAGTTCGACGCGATCGTGTCGAACAACGACGAAATGGCGATCGGCGCGATCAACGCGCTGAAGGCCGCGCGCAAGCTGACGCCGAAGACGGTCGTCGCCGGTATCGACGCGACGCCGGACGGGCTCGCGGCGATGAAGGCCGGCGAGCTGAAGGTGTCGGTCTACCAGAACGCGACCGGGCAGGGCGCGCAAGCGGTGGCCGCGGCGCTCAAGCTCGCGAAGAAGCAGCCGGTCGATCGCTACGTGAACGTGCCGTTCGAGCTCGTCACGCCGGAGAACATGAACCAGTACGCGAAGCACTGACCGGTTTTCCCGCTGAACTGCGCGGGCCCGGCGCGGCCGGGTTCGCGCGCGACTTTCGAGGAACGTCCATGTTTACAGCCAGGATCGCGCGCTCGATGGCCAGCGAAAGCGCGCCGGCCGCTTCGTCCGCCGCGCCCGGCGCGGCCATGGCCGACTGCGTGCTCGAGGTGCGCGGCGTCGGCAAGTCCTTTCCCGGCGTCGTCGCGCTCGATGGCGTGCAGTTCCGCGTGCGCCGCGGCACCGTTCATGCGCTGATGGGCGAGAACGGCGCCGGCAAGTCCACGCTGATGAAGATCATCGCGGGCGTCTACACGCCCGACCAGGGCGAAATCCTGATCAACGGCGAGCCCGTCGTGCTGAACGGGCCGCTCGACGCGCTCGATCGCGGGATCGCGATGATCCATCAGGAGCTCAACCTGATGCCTTACATGACGGTCGCGGAGAACATCTGGATCCGCCGGGAACCGAAGAACCGCTTCGGCCTGATCGATCACGCCGAGCTGCGCCGCCGCACGGCCGAGCTGTTCGAGCGGCTGTCGATCGACATCGATCCGGAAACCGACGTGCGCACGCTGACGGTCGCGAGCCGCCAGATGGTCGAGATCGCGAAGGCCGTGTCGTTCGACTCGGACGTGCTGATCATGGACGAGCCGACCTCCGCACTGACCGACAGGGAAGTCACGCACCTGTTCCGGATCATTCGCCAGCTGCGCGAGCAGGGCAAGGGCATCGTCTACATCACGCACAAGATGAACGAGCTGTTCGAGATCGCCGACGAATTCTCGGTGTTCCGCGACGGCAAGTACATCGGCACGCACGCATCGAGCGACGTCACGCGCGACGACATCATCCGCATGATGGTCGGGCGCGAGATCACGCAGATGTTCCCGAAGGAAGACGTGCCGATCGGCGACGTCGTGCTGTCGGTGAAGGATCTCTGCGTCGACGGCGTGTTCCGCGACGTGAGCTTCGAGCTGCGCGCGGGCGAGATTCTCGGTGTCGCGGGCCTCGTCGGCTCCGGGCGCTCGAACGTCGCGGAGGCGCTGTTCGGCGTCGTGCCGGCCACGTCGGGCGAGATCCGCATCGACGGCAAGCCGGTGCGCATTTCGACGCCCGCGCAGGCGATGCGGCACGGAATGGCGTTCCTCACCGAGGACCGCAAGGACTCCGGCTGCTTCCTGAATCTCGACCTGCTCGCGAACATGGAAGCGGCGGTGCTCAGCCGTCGCTACGTGAAGTTCAACTTCGTGCAGCACGCGCAGTTGAAGCGCGACTGCGAGGAAATGAGCCGGATGCTGCGCGTGAAGTCGCCCGGGCTGCACGAGACCATCCAGAACCTGTCGGGAGGCAACCAGCAGAAGGTGCTGATCGGCCGGTGGCTGCTCACGCAGCCGCGCATCCTGATCCTCGACGAACCGACCCGCGGCATCGACGTCGGCGCGAAGGCCGAGATCCACCGGCTCGTCAGCGCGCTCGCCGGCAAGGGCGTCGCGGTGCTGATGATCTCGTCGGAGATGCCGGAAGTGCTGGGCATGAGCGATCGCGTGATGGTGATGCACGAAGGGCGCATGACCGGCATCGTCGATCGCAAGGACGCCGACCAGGTCCGCATCATGGATCTCGCGTCGCGCTGAGCCGAAACAAGATTGGAGACAACTGAAATGGGCAACCTGAACCCGGTCGCGGATGCGCAGACCATGACACTCAAGTCGCGGCATGCGAAGTGGCCGCCCGAACTGAGCATCTTCCTCGTGCTGGTCGGCATCAGCCTGTTCTTCGAGATCGTCGGCTGGGTCGTCGTCGGCCAGAGCTTCTTGTTCAATGCCGAGCGGCTCGAGATCATCGTGCTGCAGATGGCCGTGATCGGCATCATCGCGGTCGGCGTGAACCTCGTGATCATCACCAGCGGGATCGACCTGTCGTCGGGGTCGGTCGTCGCGGCCGCCGCCGTCGTGTCGGCGAGCCTCGCGCAGGTGTCCGACTTCCCGCGCGCGGTGTTTCCGCACCTCACCGACCTGCCGGTCATCTGGCCGGTGCTGGCCGGCGTGTGCGTCGGGCTGCTGGTCGGCCTGCTGAACGGCACGCTGATCGCGATGACGGGCATCCCGCCGTTCATCGCGACGCTCGGCACGATGGTCGCCGCGCGCGGCTTCGCGAAGTGGTTCACCAACGGGATGCCGGTGTCGATGCTGACCGACCCGTTCGCGGCGATCGGTGCGGGCGCCAATCCGGTGATCATCTTCGTCGTGATCGCCGCGATCTTCCACGTCGTGCTGCGCTATACGCGCTTCGGCAAGTACACCTATGCGATCGGCGCGAACCGCCACGCGGCCGTCGTGTCGGGCATCAACGTCACGCGTCACCTGATCTTCGTCTATGCGATCGCGGGCCTCCTGAGCGGCATCGCGGGCACCGTGACGGCCGCGCGCGCGATCTCCGGCCAGTCGGGCATGGGCGTGATGTACGAGCTCGATGCGATCGCGGCCGTCGTGATCGGCGGCACGTCGCTGTCGGGCGGCCTCGGCCGCGTGACGGGCACCGTGATCGGCGTGCTGATCCTCGGCGTGATGACGTCGGGCTTCACGTTCATCCGCATCGACGCGTATTACCAGGAGATGGTGAAGGGCGCGATCATCGTCGCGGCCGTGATCGCCGACCAGTATCGCAACAAGAAGTCGCGCCGCTGAGCGATTCCGAAACTACCGAAACCACGAAACTGTCCGGGAAGAAGATGAAGATCGCGCTGGATCCCTACATGATTCGCCATCTGCCGCTCGACCGGCTGCCGCACGCGGTGGCCGAGCTCGGCTACGACCAGATCGAGCTGTCGCCGCGCAGCGACTTTCTCGACTGGTGGGTGATGCCGCGCGCGACGCGCGAACGCATGGCCGCATTCCGCCAGGCGATGCGCGCGAGCGGCGTCGGCCTCGCGTCGCTGCAGCCGATGTACCGCTGGGCGAGCCCGTTCGACGACGAGCGGCAGTGGGCCGTGCGCTGCTGGAAGAAGGCGATCGAGGTGGCGGTCGAGATGGAGTGCCCGCTGATGGTGTCGGAGTTCGGGCGCGGCGCGTCGCCCGAGCGCTCGGTCGGCGAGCGGCCGGGCGCGAACCCTCAGCCGCTGTGCGAGGCCGCGTGGTTCCGGTCGATGGACGAGCTGCTGCCGATCCTCGAGCGCGAGCGCATCGTGCTGTCGGTCGAGCCGCATCCGGAGGACTGGATCGAGCAGTTGCAGCCGGCGATCGACATCGTCACGAACATCGGCTCGCCGTCGCTGAAGCTGTCGTATATCGCGCCGCACACGTTCTACTACGGCGACGACATGGCCGCGATGATCGCGGCCGCCGCGCCGATCCTCGCGCACGTGCGCGTGGCCGACACGTTCGACCACCGCAAGAGCAGCCAGCTGCGCTACATCGTGAACCCGCCCGGCTCGAACCAGATCCGCGTGCACCAGCATCTCGACATCGGGCAGGGCGAGATCGACTGGGACGTATTCTTCCGCGCGCTCGGGGCCGCCGGCTTCGACGGCGTGATGTCGTCCTGCGTGTTCGCGTGGGAGGACCGCGCGGAAGCCTCGTCGCGCTACATGCGCGACACGATCCAGCGCTACGTCGATCGCCATTTCGACCGCACCGCGCGCTGACCGACGGATGACCGATTACCGACCGGCGCGGCATGGGCCGCGCCGCTGATGAACGAACCACCGGAGACAACTGCATGACCTTGCAAATCGGCGTGATCGGCTGCGGCGCGATCGGCCAGGACCATATTCGCAGACTGACCCGCACGCTGTCCGGCGCGCGCGTCGTGGCCGTCAACGACATCGATCCGCGGCAGGCGCGCGATGCGGTGACGAAATACGGGCTCGACGCCGAGATCTACGGCGACGGCCACGAAGTGGTCGCGGCCGCCGACGTGCAGGCCGTGCTCGTCACGTCGTGGGGGCCGACGCACGAAGCGTTCGTGCTCGACGCGATCGCGCACGGCAAGCCGGTGTTCTGCGAGAAGCCGCTCGCGGTCACGGCCGACGGCTGCATGCGGATCGTCGAAGCCGAGCTCGCGCACGGCAAGCGGCTCGTGCAGGTCGGCTTCATGCGGCCGTACGACGAAGGCTATCGCGCGTTGAAGCGCGTGATCGACAGCGGCGAAATCGGCGCGCCGCTGATGCTGCATTGCGCGCACCGCAACCAGTCGGTCGGCGAGCGCTACACGACCGACATGGCGATCACCGACACGCTGATCCACGAACTCGACGTGCTGCGCTGGCTGCTCGGCGAGGATTACACGAGCGCGCAGGTCGTCTATCCGAAGAAGACGCGCCATGCATCCGCGCATCTCGCCGATCCGCAGATCGTGCTGCTCGAAACCGCGAGCGGCGTGCGCATCGACGTCGAGATCTTCGTGAACTGCCAGTACGGCTACGACATCCAGTGCGAGGTGGTCGGCGAGCAGGGCATCGCGAAGCTGCCCGATCCGCCGGCCGTCGGGCTCAAGCATGCGGCGCGGCAGTTGGTCGAGATCATGACCGACTGGAAGGAGCGCTTCATCGCGTCGTACGACGTCGAGCTGCAGGCGTTCATCGACGGCGTGCGGCAGGGCGTGCTGACCGGGCCGTCCGCGTGGGACGGCTACGCGGCGGCGGTCGCGGCCGACGCGTGCGTGCGGGCGCAGAAAACCGGCGCGGTCGAGCCGATCGCGATGGCCGAGCGTCCCGCGTTCTATCGCGGCTGACCAGCGACCGCCCGCCGCTGACGTACCGGACCGACCGACATGACGATGAAGATAGGTTGCGCCCCCTGCTGCTGGGGCGTCGACGACGTGAACAACCCGCACCTGCCGCCGTGGCGGCACGTGCTCGCCGAGGCCGCGCAGGCCGGCTACTCGGGCATCGAGCTCGGGCCCTATGGCTACATCCCGCTCGACCTCGACGTGGTGAGCGCCGAACTCGAACGCCAGCGCCTGAGCATTACGGCCGGCACGATTTTCGACGATCTCGTGTCGCCGGAGAACCTGCCGAACCTGCTGCGCCAGACGCGCGACATCTGCGCGCTGATCACGCAGTTGCCGAAGCTGCCGACGCAGGACGGCCAGCGCTACGCGGCGCCGTACCTGGTCGTGATGGACTGGGGCCACGAGGAGCGCAACTACGCGGCCGGCCACGGCGATCGCGCGCCGCGGCTGTCCGACACGCGCTGGGCGCGGATGGTCGACCATATCCGGCAGATCGCGACGATCGCGCGCGACGAGTTCGGCGTGCGCGCGGTGATTCATCCGCATGCGGGCGGCTACATCGAATTCGCGGACGAGATCGACCGGATCGTTGCCGACATTCCGGCCGAGACGGCGGGCCTCTGTCTCGATACCGGCCACCTGTATTACTCGGGCATGGAGCCGGAAGCGTGGTTGCGCCGCCATGCGGCGCGTCTCGACTACGTGCATTTCAAAGACATCGACGCAGCCGTATACGACGCGGTGATGGGCGAGCACATCGCGTTTTTCGCCGCCTGCGCGCGCGGCGTGATGTGCCCGATCGGCGCCGGCGTGCTCGACTACCGCGCGATCCGCGAGGCGCTCGACGCCATCGGCTACGCGGGCTATATCACGATCGAGCAGGAACGCGACCCGCGCAGCGCCGGCACGAGCCTGCGCGACGTCGCGGCGAGCCGCGCGTTTCTCGCGTCAGCCGGTTTCGCATGACCCATGAACACGCACCAGGAACACCACCATCATGATTGACGGACAGATTCTGCTTGGACATTCGATTCGCTGGGGCATGGTCGGCGGCGGACTCGGCAGCCAGATCGGCTACAGCCACCGGTCGGCCGCGCTGCGCGACGGCAGCTTCCAGCTGGTTGCCGGCGCATTCGATATCGATCCCGAACGCGGCCGCCAGTTCGGCGTGAAGCTCGGCGTCGCGGCCGAGCGCTGCTATCCCGATTACGCGACGATGTTCGACGCCGAGGCGCGTCGCCCCGACGGCATCCGCGCGGTGTCGATCGCGACGCCGAACAACACGCACTTCGAGATCTGCCGCGCCGCGCTGAACGCGGGGCTGCACGTGGTCTGCGAGAAGCCGCTGTGCTTCACGACCGAGGAGGCCGAGGCGCTGCAACGGCTGTCGGTCGAGAAGAACCGGATCGTCGGCGTCGCGTACGGTTATTCCGGACACCAGATGATCGAGCAGGCGCGCGAGATGATCGCGCGCGGCGACCTCGGCGAGATCCGCATTGTGCAGATGCAGTTCGCGCACGGCTTCCACAGCGAGGGCGTCGAGGCCGCGAGCGCGGCCGCGCGCTGGCGCGTCGATCCGAAATTCGCGGGCCCGAGCTACGTGCTCGGCGACATCGGCACGCACCCGCTGTACATCTCGGAAGTGATGGCGCCCGAGCTGAAGATCCGGCGGCTGATGTGTTCGCGGCAGAGCTTCGTGAAGAGCCGCGCGCCGCTCGAGGACAACGCGTTCACGATCATGGAATACGACACCGGGGCGATCGGCTACGTGTGGTCGAGCGCGGTGAACGCCGGCTCGATGCACGGGCAGAAGGTGCGCGTGATCGGCTCGAAGGCGAGCGTCGAATGGTGGGACGAGCATCCGAACCAGTTGCGCTACGAAATCCAGGGGCAGCCCGCGCAGGTGCTCGATCGCGGGATGCCGTACCTGCATCCGCACGCATTGCGCGAAGACCGCATCGGTGCCGGGCATCCGGAAGGGCTGTTCGACGCATGGTCGAACCTGTACGCGCGCTTCGCGCTCGCGATGGACGCGGCCGATCGCGGCGACGCGACGGCATTGAAGACCATCCGCTTTCCGGACGTGCACGCGGGCGTCGAGGGCGTGCGCTGGGTCGAGAACTGCGTGCGTTCGGCCGATGCGGGCGGCGTGTGGGTCGACTATCGTTGAAGCGGGCAAGGCCGGCTGCGCCGCGTTTCGCCGCGGCGGCCGGCCTCGGTACACACCCCGATCTTTACGCCGCCGCGCGCGCGTTGGACAATCGGTTCCAGTCTTGCCGTGGAGCGTACGTCAACAGACCCTGGTGATGATCGAGCGCGTGGGAGCGAGCAGGTGGCACGGGCCGTGCCGCAAACGTGATTAAATTCGCCCTTCATGCATGTATCCAGTCGAGCCCCGGGCCGCGTCCGTCAGCCACGCGCGCGCATCGAGGCCGTCAACTTCGCGCTATCCGATGAGTTCATCCGAGAAACCTCCCGCCACCGTCGAGGCGTTCCTGCAGCACCTGACGCAGGAGTACGACAGCCTCAGCAATCGCCTGAAGGTGATCGCGCGCCACGTGGAAACGCATCGGGACCAGCTTGGGCTGGAAGGCATCCAGTCGCTTGCGGAGGCCTGCGGCGTCCAGCCGTCGGCCGTCGTGCGCTTCGCGAAGCACTTCGGCTTCTCCGGCTTCTCCGAGATGCAGCGGCTGTTCCGCGAAGGGCTCGCGCAGCAGATCGCGCCGGGGCGCGCATACAACCTGCGGCTGCGCGACGTGATCGAAGCCGGTTCGTCGAGCCTGCAGCCCGAACAGATCGCCGACGAATTCATCAAGGGCAGCATCGCCGGGATGCAGCAGTTGCGGCAGACGCTCGACTCGCAGGCGCTCGCGCGGGCCGTCGACCTGCTCGCCGATACGCAGGCGATCTGGATCGCCGGGTCGCGGCGCGCGTTTCCGATCGCCGTGTATCTGGACTATGCGCTGCAGCACACCGACAAGCGCATCGGGCTGTTCAGCGCGCTCGGCAGCATGCATCTCGGGCAGATCCGGTCGGTGCGCGAGGGCGACGTGATGATCGCGATCTCGTTCATGCCGTACGCGGACGAGACCGTGCAGGTCGCGCAGCAGGCCGCGCAGCGCGGCGCGCGGCTGATCGCGATCACCGACAGCCGGATGAGCCCGCTCGCGCGGGAGGCCGAGGTGACGCTGATGGTGCAGGACAGCGCGACGTTCGGGTTCCGCGCGCTGACCGCGACGATGGGCCTCGCGCAGAGCCTGTTCGTCGCGCTCGCGTACCGGCTCGAGCTGTCCTATATGCCGACCGCCGACGGCGCGCACGGCACGAAAGCCGGTTGATCTCGACGGGCTGCGCACCGCCCGCCGAACGGCTCGACGGGCTGCGCACCGGCCGGCTTACTTCGCGGTCGGCATTGCGAATTCGGCGCCCTTGCCGATGCTCGACGACCAGCGCTGCATCACCGACTTCTGGCGCGTGTAGAAGCGCACGCCTTCCTCGCCGTACGCGTGCATGTCGCCGAACAGGCTCTTCTTCCAGCCGCCGAAGCCGTGCCACGCCATCGGCACCGGGATCGGCACGTTGATGCCGACCATGCCGACCTGGATGCGCCGCGCGAATTCGCGCGCGATGCCGCCGTCGCTCGTGAAGCATGAAACGCCGTTGCCGAACTCGTGCGCGTTGATCAGGTCGACCGCTTCGCCGAAATCCTTCACGCGCACGCAGCCGAGCACCGGCCCGAAGATCTCTTCCTGGTAGATCCGCATGTCGGGGCGCACGTGATCGAACAGCGTGCCGCCGGTGAAGAAGCCGGCCTCGCGGCCCGGCACGCGCAGCCCGCGCCCGTCCACCACCAGTTGCGCGCCTTCGTTCACGCCCTGCTCGATATAGCCTTCGATGCGCTTGAGCGCTTCGCCGGTGACGATCGGGCCCATCTCGACTTCCGGCGACATCCCGTCGCCGATCACCAGCTTGCGTGCGCGTTCGGCGACCGCCGGCACGATCCTGTCGGCCACGTCGCCGACCAGCACCGCGATGCTGATCGCCATGCAGCGCTCGCCGGCCGAGCCGTACGCGGCGCCGATCAGCGCGTCGACGGCCTGCTCGATGTTCGCATCGGGCATCACGACGAGGTGGTTCTTCGCGCCGCCGAGCGCCTGCACGCGCTTGCCCGACTGCACTGCGCGCTGCTGCACGTACGCCGCGATCGGCGTCGAGCCGACGAAGCTGACGGCCTGCACGTCCGGGTGGTCGAGCAGCGCATCGACCGCGTCCTTGCCGCCCTGCACGACGTTGAACACGCCGGCCGGCAGCCCTGCCTGCGTGAGCAGGTCGGCGATGAACAGCGCGGCCGACGGGTCGCGCTCGCTCGGCTTCAGCACGAACGTGTTGCCCGTCGCGATCGCGACCGGGAACATCCAGCACGGCACCATGCACGGGAAGTTGAACGGCGTGATGCCCGCGACGACGCCCAGCGGCTGGCGCATCGTCCAGTTGTCGATGCCGGTGCTGACCTGGTCGGTGAAGTCGCCCTTCAGCAGTTGCGGCACGCCGCATGCGAATTCGACGATGTCGATGCCGCGCGCGACTTCGCCTTGCGCGTCCGAGAACACCTTGCCGTGCTCGGCGGTGATGATCGCCGCGAGCGTGTCGCGGTGCTCGTTCATCAGTTGCAGGAAACGGTGCAGCACGCGTGCGCGGCGGATCGGCGGCGTGTCGGCCCAGGCCGGGAACGCGCCGTGGGCGGCGGCGACGGCCTGCCGCACTTCGCTGTCGTCGGCCAGCGCCACGCGACGCACCGCGCGACCGAGCGCCGGATTGAGGACGTCCTGGAAGCGGCCGCTGCGGCCGGCGACGGGCGCGCCGTCGATGTAGTGGCCGACGTCGGCGTCGGACGTATACGCGGGAACCGTGGTCATGCGTGTCTCCTGGGGACGAGGGGGAACAGCGCCCAGTCTAGGGAAACCGGCAGGGCGGGAGAAGGCCGCCAAACTTGATTCACTGTTCAGAATTCTGAATAATCGGCGGATGAATCAGCAAAATGTCCAGGCGCTCTGGCCGCATATCCATTCGCTGACGGTGCTGGCCGCGGCGGGCAGTTTCACGGCTGCCGCGCAGCGGCTCGGCATCAGCAAGGCCGCGATGAGCCAGCGCATCGCCGATCTCGAAAAGGCGGCCGGCGTGCCGCTCGTGCGCCGCACCACGCGCAGCGTGCGGCTCACCGATGCGGGGCAGACGCTCGTCGACAGCACGCGCGACGCGTTCGAGTCGATCGGCCAGCATTTCGCGCGCGTGAAGGATCTCGCCGGCGAGCCGCGCGGGCTGCTGCGCGTGACGGTGCCGGTCGCGCTCGGGCGCCAGCAGGTCGTGCCGCACCTGCCGGATTTCCTGCGCCGGCACCCGGGCGTACAGATCGAGCTCGACCTGTCGGATCGCCTGCATTCGCTGACGCAGGAGGGCTTCGACCTCGCGATCCGCCATACGACCACCGCGCCGCAGACCCACGTCGCGTGGAAGCTGTGCGACACGCGTTCGCTGCTGGTCGCGAGCCGCGACTATCTCGACGCGCGCGGCGCGCCGCGCCACCCGGGCGAACTCGTCGATCACAGCTGCCTGTGCTACCTGCGCGAGAACGAGCCGGCCGCGTGGAGCTTCGAGCCGCACGGCCGCCGGCGCGAGCGCGTGAGCGTGCCGGTGCGCGGCAGTTTCGCGGCGAACAACAGCGAGGCGATGCGCGAGGCCGCGCTCGGCGGGCTCGGCATCGCGCTGCTGCCCGATTTCAGCGCGCGGCGCGATCTCGATGCCGGCCGCCTCGTCGCGCTGCTCGACGGCTGGCGGCCGTCGGGCGCGTTCGGCGACCATATTTTCGCGATCCGCCCGTACAGCCCCGTCGTGCCGAGCGCGGTGCGCGCGCTCGTGCGGCACCTGCGCGAACGGCTCGCGGGCGGTTTCTCCGGCGCATGAGCCGGATGCCGGCGGGCGCCGGGCCGTGGGCGCCCGGGCAGGCGCGGCGGCGCTGCGGTAAAATCGCGGCTTCCTCCCGCGCCAGGTGTGGCGCGTCATTCGAAGGTCGACAGCCGATGCAGATTCACAAGGAAGTGGACGCGCGCGGGCTCAATTGCCCGTTGCCGATCCTGCGTGCCAAGAAAGCGCTTGCCGATATGGAAAGCGGGCAGATCCTCAAGGTGCTCGCGACCGATCCGGGCTCGCAGCGCGATTTCGCCGCGTTCGCGAAGCAGACGGGCAACGAGATCGTCGAATCGACGACGCAGGACAAGACCTTCGTGTTCCTGATGCGCCGCCGCTGAAGGCGCGCATTCCCCATCCCGCCGCGGCAGGCTTCCGGCCGGCCGTGTCTTGCCGCTCCTTTCTGACAATTCTTAAACCTCGTCGCGCGACCGGCTGCGTATACTGAGCCGGCCGGTCGTCCGCTCCCAGCGGAGGCGCCGGCCACGGTACGTCGCACGGCGGGCTCGGGGGCCATGCCTGACGCTACCGTCGTACAACGGGGAGAGGACATGTCCTTCAGACCAGGGACCTTTGGAAGCCCGTCCGGAGCGGAAAGCATTGCGCCCGTGCGCACGTCGGAATTGAGCCGGATCGAGCTCGATCCGCAACAGGACCGCCACGCGCGTGCCGCGCTGGAGGCGTATGCGGATTCGGCCGCGGCCGAGATGCCGTGGCTGGCCGAGTGGCTAGACGAACGGCTGCGCGATGCCGCGCGGGACGACGGCTCGGGCCCGACCTACTGCGGCGCGACGATCGAGCGCGTGTTCGATCTGGCGCAGGCATGGGCGGCGGGCCAGCCCGACTACGCGGCCGGCGCGTGGGAGCGTGTGCGCGACCAGCTGCAGCGGATGCTTGCGCAACGGCCGCTGGCGGAGCCGCCGTCGCCGCGCGTGCCGACAGACGACTGTGCCGAGCCGGTGGCCGGCATCGCGGGCGCCGAATAGGCGTCCGGTTGCGCAACAGAAGGGATTATTCGAAGAAAGGGCGATAGTCCGCGCAATTTCTTGGCGAATTTCATACTACTATGATGAAATCGCCGGTTCGTCCGTGCCCCGTTTTTGAGATATTTAGCCGGGGTCGCCGGGGTGCGCAGGAGGCGCGAGCGGCGAACGACGGCTCGCCGGCCGGTATCCGGAACGCCGCGCGCATCCTGCGCGGCCGGGGCAGGCGCGGGAGCCGAATGGACGAACCGACTTCGATTTGCGGGGTGCTATGAGAATTGCTGTACTGGATGACGATCCGGCCCAGACGGATTTCGTCAGTCAAACGCTGACGGCCATCGGCCACACGTGCTACGCGTTCAAGGAAGGCAAGGCCCTGAAAAAGCGCCTGCAGCGCGAGACGTTCGATCTGCTGGTGCTCGACTGGAACGTGCCCGACATGTCCGGCGAGGAAGTGCTCAAGTGGGTGCGCGCCAACCAGACCGAGCACAGCCTGCCGATCATCTTCATGACGAGCCGCGACGACGAGGCGGGTATCACGCAGATCCTCAACGCCGGCGCCGACGATTACGTGGTCAAGCCCGTGTCGGGCCCGATCCTGCGCGCGCGCATCGGTTCGCTGCTGCGCCGCGCGTATCCGGTCAACGCCGAGGCGACCGTTCGCGAGTTCGACCAGTTCCGTTTCGACGTGAACCTGAAGCAGGCGTACGTCGGCGACAAGGCCGTGAGCCTCACGCAAAAGGAATTCGAGCTCGCGCTGCTGCTGTTCCAGCATCTCGACCGGCCCCTGTCGCGCGCGCACATTCTCGACCTCGTGTGGAAGCAGGCGACCGACATCCCGTCGCGCACGATGGATACGCACATTTCGATGCTGCGCACCAAGCTCGGCCTGCGGCCCGAAAACGGCTACCGTCTCGCGCCGATCTACGGGTACGGCTACCGGCTCGAACGGGTCGGCCAGGGGGAACCGGAGTGATCACGCGAATCGCGCCGCGCACGGCGAGCCTGCGTACGGCGGCGCTGCACGCAGCCTGCGCGGCGGCGTTGGCGTTCGCCGTGCAGCCCGCCGTCGCGCAGCCGCCCGCCGCCGCGGGAAAGATGGTCGTCTATCGCACGCAGGCGGGCGACACGCTGTACGACGTCGCCGCGCGCTACCTGCAAGGCGCGGACGACTGGCAACTGCTCCAGCAGATCAACGGCGTGCCGGCGCCGAAGCACCTGCAGCCCGGCATCGCGCTGAAGCTGCCGGTCGCGCGGCTGCGCAAGGAAAAGCTCACCGCACGCGTGGTCGCGGTGCAGGGCACGGCCGAGCGCGCGTCCGGCGGCGCCTTCGCGCCGCTCGCGAACGATGCGACGCTCGCCGAAGGCGACCGCGTGCGCACGGGCGCGAACGGCTTCGTGACGATCGAGCTGAGCGACGGCACGCACATGAGCCTGCCGCCCGACAGCCAGCTCGACCTGAAGTCGTTGCGCCGCACGGTGCTGACCGGCACGCTCGATCGCGAGTTCGAGCTCACGCGCGGCTCGGTCGACAGCGAAGTCACCCACCTGAAGAAACGCGACGACCGCTTCCAGATCCGCTCGCCGTCGGTCGTGGCAGGCGTGCGCGGCACGCGCTTTCGCGTGAACTACGACGCGGCCGGCAATGCGACGACGCGCGTCGAAGTGCTCGACGGCACCGTCGGCGTCGCGGGCGGCCGGCGGCCGGCCGACGCGACCCTCGTGCATGCGAATTTCGGCAGCGTCGCGACGTCGTCCGGCGCGGTCGGCGCGCCCGTCGAACTGCTGGGCGCGCCAACGCTCGCGCATCCCGACAAGGTGCAGGACGAGCCCGACGTCGCCTTCGACGTCGCGCCGCTCGCGCAGGCGCATGCGTATCGCGTGCAGCTCGCGCACGATGCGGGGCTGCTCGACCTGTTCCGCGAAACGCGTACCGATTCGCCGCGCGCGGTGTTCCGCGACGTGCCGAACGGGAATTACTTCGTGCGGATCGCCGCGATCGATGCGAACGGCCTCGAGGGGCGGCCGCGCACCTATGCGTTCGAACGCCGCGTGATGGGGCTCGACGCGAGCGCGTCGCAGGGCGCGGGCGGTTACGAGTTCCGCTGGTCGCCGAATGGCTCGGGCAAGAACGCGCGTTACCGCTTCGTGCTGTCGCGCTCGAAGGACCTGAGCGCGCCGGTCGTCGATCAGGTCGGCCTGCACGCGCGCCAGATCACCGTCGCGCACCTGCCGCCGGGCGACTATTTCTGGGCCGTGACCGTCGAGGATTTCGAAGGCGGCAAGTTCTACGAGAAGACCAGTCCGGTCAGCGCGTTCACGTTGTCGCGCTGACCCGCGGCGCATGAGACACGACTCCGTTTCTCCGCGGCGGCGCCTCGGCCGCCGCTTCCTGATCGAATGGATCGCGATCGGCTGCCTCGGGATCGCGGTGATCCTCGCATGCGCGCTCGGCCGCCTGTCGTCGAGCGTCGACGGGCTGATCTACGACCGGCTGCTGATGCTGCGCAGCCTGCCGCTGTCGCCCGACGTGGTCGTCGTCGACATCGACAACCAGAGCGTATCCGCGCTCGGTCGTTGGCCGTGGCCGCGCGACGTGCACGCGCGGCTGCTCGACACGCTCGCGCGCGCACAGCCGGCCGCCGTCGTCTACGACGTGCTGTTTACCGAGCCGTCGCCCGAGGATCGCGCGTTCGCGGACGCGATGAGCCGCGCGCCGACCTTTCTGCCGGTGCTGCTGAGCCCCGAGCAGGCGGACGGCGCGCGTTCCGTCGATCCGCCGGTCGCCGCGCTCGCCGCGCGTGCGACGGGGCTCGGCCATATCAATCTCGAAGTCGATCGCGACGGGATCGTTCGCAGCGTCGCGCTGTTCGAAAGCGACGGCCGCGTGCGCTGGCCGCAACTGATGGTGCCCGTGTACCGCGCGATCCAGGCCGGCCGGCTGCACCCGGTCGGCGGCGTGCCCGGCGCGAACGCGCACGACCTGTCGCGCGATGCGGCGGGCGAGGGCCGCTACCTGATTCCGTTCAGCCGCAACACGCCCGCGTATCCGACGCTGTCGTTCGACGACGTGCTCGAAGGGCGCGTGAAGCCCGACGCCCTGCGCGGCAAGATCGTCGTCGTCGGCGTGACCGCGTCCGGGCTGTACGATCGCTTCGCGACGCCGGTGTCCGGCGAGTTCGGTCCGCTCGCCGGCGTGTACATCCATGCGAACGTGCTCGACATGCTGGCGACCGGCAGCGCGATCTCGCCCGCGTCGCGCGCGGGATTGTTCATCGCGTCGCTGCTGCCGCTCGCCGTGTTGCTGGGCGGCTTCCTGATGCTGTCGCCGTGGCGCGCGCTGCTGCTGACGCTGAGCCTGGCCGCGCTCGCCGTGGTCGCGAGCGTGGCGCTGCTGTTCGAGGCGCGCATCTGGCTGACGCCGGCGCCGGCGATCTTCGGGCTGATCGCCGTCTACCCGATCTGGAACTGGCGGCGGCTGGAAATGACGATGTCGTATCTGCGTCGCGAGCTGCAGAAGCTCGCCGACGAGCCGCACCTGCTGCCCGAGGCGCCGCGCACGCGCAACGTCGGCGGCGACGTGCTCGAGCGGCAGATGGCGCTGATGGCGCAGGCCGCGCAGCGCGTGCAGGACATGAAGCGCTTCGTGTGGGACAGCCTCGACAGCATGCCCGAACCGATCTTCGTGACCGACCTCGCCGGTACCGTGCTGATCGCGAATCATGCGGCCAAACGCTACGGGTCGCGGCTCGCGCTGCCGCTGCCGGAAGGGCGGCCGCTGCGCATCGCGCTCGGCGAGCTGACGTTCATGAAGACGGTCGACGGCAACGCCGAGCACGACGCGGCGATCCGCGAGCACTGGCCGGCCGCGCTCGACCCGACGCTCGAGGCCGAGCACGACGCGATGGCGCGGGGCATCGAGGTGCGCGACCGGGACGGGCTCGACCATCTGCTACGCTACGCCGCGTGCACGAACGCGCAAGGTCGCGTGACCGGCTGGATCGCCGGCCTCGTCGACGTGACCGAGCTGCACGCGGCCGAGCGGCAGCGCGAGGAAGCGCTGCACCTGCTGTCGCACGACATGCGTTCGCCGCAGTCGTCGATCCTCGCGCTGGTCGAGATCGAGCGCGACCGCGTCGAGAGCGATGCGATGCGCGGGCTGCTTGCACGGATCGAGCGCTATGCGCACCGCGCGCTGTCGCTCGCCGACGAGTTCGTGCAACTGGCGCGCGCCGAGTCGCAGGCGTACCAGCTCGAGGTGACGAGCCTCGTCGACGTGCTGATCGATGCGAGCGACGAGGTGTGGCCGCAGGCGCAGGCGAAACACATCCGCATCGAGACCGACGTGGGCGCCGACATGTGCTGGGTGCGCGCGGACCGCTCGCTGATCACGCGCGCGTTCGTGAACCTGCTGAACAACGCGGTCAAATACAGTCCGTCCGACACGGTGATCACGTGTACGCTGACGGTCGAGCACGCAACGAAGCGGATGTTCTGTACGATTCGCGATCAGGGGTACGGCATCGCGCCGGAAGATCAGCGGCATCTGTTCGAGCGTTTCAAGCGGTTCCATGCCGGCGAGCGGCCCGAAATCTCGGGTTCCGGGCTCGGCATGGCGTTCGTGAAGACGGTCGTCACGCGCCATGGGGGCAGCGTGTCGGTCGACAGCGAAGTGGGTGTCGGAACCGCGGTGACGGTGTCGCTGCCCGCGATCGACGAGCCGTCCGCCTGACAGGGCCGGGCGCGACGGCAGGCATTTGGGGAAAGCCATGAGAAAGCAATGGGCGGCGGCCGCGCTGGCGGCGTCGCTGTTGGCGGGTTGCGCCGGCGTCACGAGCGGTGTGAGTGCGGTCGGGCAGCCGGATGCGTTCGCTTCCGGTGCGCACGGCTACGATTTCGTGCGGACGGCCGCGCAGGCGGGCGATGCCGAGTACCGGCAGATCGAGACGCTCGTGCGCGACGAGCTCGCGCGCCGCGGCTTCGATGCGCAGCCGCTCAAGGACGCGCGTTACCGGTTGTCGATCGCGTACGCGACCCAGCCGGCGGCGGTCGCGGCAAGCGCCGAGCGCTGCGGCGCGGCAAGCAGCGCCTGCGTGACGGTCGACGGGCCGGCGCCGCTTGCGCTGCCGTTCATGGGCCGCGTGTACCGCCACGTGCTGACGCTGCGGTTCGTCGATGCGAAATCGGGCGCCGACGTCTATCGCGTGTCGGCGTCGCTGCGCGATCGCGATCCGGGCACGCAGCAGGCCGCGCCGGCGCTCGTGAAGAGCGCGCTGGCGAAGGTCCCGTTCGGCGACGGCACCGGCTGGCTGGTCAAGACGAAAAAAGACGACGCGGGCGGCATGCCGGGCGTCGTCTCGGTGAAGCCGGCCGACGCGCGCTGAAGGCGCCGGCCGCAAGGTGAGGGCGGGCCCGCCGGGGCAGGCCCTTGCCGCGTTCAGACGGCCGGTTGGCCGCCGTCGCGGGTGCGCAGGTACGTTTCGAACTCCGCGCCGACTTCCGGGTGGCGCAGCGCGAATTCGACCGTCGCCTTCAGGTAGCCGAGCTTGCTGCCGCAGTCGTAGCGCGTGCCCTGATACTTGTAGGCCAGCACCTGTTCGTCGGCGAGCAGCGCCTGGATCGCGTCGGTGAGTTGCAGTTCGCCGCCCGCGCCCGGTTTCAGCGCGCGCAGGTGCTCGAAGATCCGCGGCTTCAGGATGTAGCGTCCGACCACGCCGAGGTTCGACGGCGCGACTTCCGGCGCCGGCTTCTCGACGATCGCCGACATCTTGACGATCGACTCTTCCCATTCCTTGCCGTCGACGATCCCGTACGATTTCGTCTCCGACGGCGGGATCTCTTCGACGCCGATCACCGAGCTGTGATAGTGGTCGAACACGTCGACCATCTGCTTCATCACCGGCGGGTTGCCGTCGAGCAGGTCGTCCGCGAGGATCACCGCGAACGGATTGTCGGCGACCAGCTTTTCCGCGCACAGCACCGCATGGCCGAGGCCGAGCGCTTCCGGCTGGCGCACGTAGAAGCAGTCGACATGGCTCGGCTTGATGCTGCGCACCAGCTCGAGCAGCTTTTCCTTGCCGCGCGCCTCGAGTTCGGCCTCGACTTCGTACGATTTGTCGAAGTGATCCTCGATTGCGCGCTTGCTGCGCCCGGTCACGAAGATCATCTCGGTGATGCCGGCAGCGATCGCTTCCTCGACCGCGTACTGGATCAGCGGCTTGTCGACGACCGGCAGCATTTCCTTCGGGCTCGCCTTCGTTGCCGGCAGGAACCGCGTGCCGAGACCGGCCACGGGGAATACCGCCTTGGTGACTTTCAACATGATCGAACCTTTATTCCTGTAATCGACTTGTCAGACGGTCTATGTTCACGTCCGCATTATAGTGAACGCAAATGACCTTACCCTTTGTTACGCAGGCAACCGATCGAGCTGAGCACGCAGTTTTTCGAGCGTGCTCTGGAATTCCGCGACGCGTTTTTGCTCCTGTTCGACCACGGCCGGCGGCGCTTTCGCGACGAAAGCCTCGTTGCCGAGCTTCGCGTTGCACTTCGCGATCTCGCCCGTCAGGCGCGTGATTTCCTTCGCCAGGCGCTCGCGTTCGGCCGCGACGTCGATTTCCACCTTCAGCACCAGCTTGTTCGGGCCGACGATCGCGATCGGCGCGCCGTGCGCCTGCTGGTCGAGCGACGCTTCGTCGGCCAGGATCTGCACTTCCGACAGGCGCGCGAGCGCCTGGACGTACGGCGCGAACGAGCGCAGGCGCTCGGCGTCGCCGGCGGCCAGCAGCGGCACCTTGGTGGCCGGCGACAGGTTCATCTCGCCGCGCAGGTTGCGGCACGCGTCGACGATCGCCTTCAGGTCGGCCGCCCACTGCTCGGACGCCTCGTCGAGCTTCTGCAGGTTCGCGATGGGGTAGGCCTGCGTCATCAACGACGCCTCGCCGTCGGCCTTGCCCTGCGGATAGCGGCCGGCGAGCGGCGCGACCTTCTGCCAGAGCGCTTCCGTGATGAACGGGATGACCGGATGCGCGAGGCGCAGCACCGTTTCCAGCACGCGCAGCAGCGTGCGGCGCGTCGCGCGCTGCTGTTCCGGCGTGCCGTTCTGGATCTGCACCTTCGCGAGTTCGAGATACCAGTCGCAGTACTCGTCCCACACGAACTTGTAGATGCTGCTCGCGATGTTGTCGAAGCGGTAATCGGCGAAACCCTTCGCGATGTCGGCTTCGGTGCGCTGCAGCAGCGACACGATCCAGCGGTCCGCCGCGGAGAAATCGAGGTAGCCGCCGGGGCCGCAGTCGCCCGCGCCGCACACTTCGGGCTTGTCGGCGCCGCAGTCATGGCCTTCGCAGTTCATCAGCACGAAGCGCGTCGCGTTCCACAGCTTGTTGCAGAAGTTGCGATAGCCTTCGCAGCGCGCGAGGTCGAAGTTCACGTTGCGGCCGAGCGTCGCCATCGACGCCATCGTGAAGCGCAGCGCGTCGGTGCCGAACGCCGGAATGCCGTCCGGGAATTCCTTGCGCGTCTTCTTCTCGATCGTGGCGGCCTGCTTCGGGTTCATCAGGCCCGTCGTGCGTTTCGCGACCAGCGTGTCGAGATCGATGCCGTCGACGATGTCGATCGGGTCGAGCGTGTTGCCCTTGCTCTTCGACATCTTCTGGCCTTCCGCGTCGCGCACGAGGCCGTGCACGTACACGGTGTGGAACGGCACCTTGCCGGTGAAGTGCGTCGTCATCATCACCATCCGGGCGACCCAGAAGAAGATGATGTCGAAGCCGGTGACGAGCACCGACGACGGCAGGAAGTGCTGCAGTTCGGGCGTTTCGTTCGGCCAGCCGAGCGACGAGAACGGCACGAGCGCGGACGAGAACCACGTGTCGAGCACGTCCTCGTCGCGCTTGAGCGCGCCCGCATAGCCCTTCGCCGCGGCCTGCGCACGCGCTTGCTCCTCGTCGCGCGCGACGAACACCTCGCCGTTCTCGCCGTACCACGCGGGAATCTGGTGACCCCACCACAGCTGGCGCGAGATGCACCAGTCCTGGATGTTTTCGAGCCACTGGTAGTAGGTGGTCGTCCAGTTTTCCGGCACGAACTTGATCTGGCCGCTGCGCACGACGTCGAGCGACGTTTCGGTGATCGACTTGCCCGGATTGAACGTGCCTTCCGGCGCCGGCTTCGTCATCGCGACGAACCACTGGTCGGTCAGCATCGGCTCGATCACGACGCCCGTGCGGTCGCCGCGCGGCACCATCAGCTTGTGCGGCTTCACCGAGTCGAGGAAGCCCTGCGCGTCGAGGTCGGCGACGATCGCCTTGCGCGCGTCGAAGCGATCGAGGCCGCGATACTGCTCGGGGCCGTTGTCGTTGATCTTCGCGTCCAGCGTCAGGATCTCGATCGGCGCGAGGTTGTGGCGCAGGCCGACCTGATAGTCGTTGAAGTCGTGCGCGGGCGTGACCTTCACGACGCCCGTGCCGAATTCGCGGTCGACGTAGTCGTCGGCGATCACCGGGATCTCGCGGCCCGTCAGCGGCAGCGTGACGAGCTTGCCGATCAGGTGCGCGTAGCGTTCGTCTTCCGGGTGGACCATCACAGCGACGTCGCCGAGCATCGTCTCGGGGCGTGTGGTCGCGACGGTCAGCGAGCCCGAACCGTCGGCGAGCGGGTAGCGGATGTGCCACAGGTGGCCGTTTTCTTCCTCGCTCACGACTTCGAGGTCCGACACGGCGGTGAGCAGCACCGGATCCCAGTTGACGAGGCGCTTGCCGCGATAGATCAGGCCCTGTTCATAGAGCGTGACGAACACGTCGCGCACGGCGGCCGACATCTTGTCGTCCATCGTGAAGTATTCGCGCGACCAGTCGGTCGACGCGCCGAGGCGGCGCACCTGGCCGGTGATCGTCGAGCCGGATTTCTGCTTCCATTCCCACACGCGCTCGACGAACTTCTCGCGGCCGAGGTCGTGGCGCGACACGCCCTGCGCGTCGAGCTGGCGCTCGACGACGATCTGGGTGGCGATCCCCGCGTGGTCGGTGCCGGGCACCCACAGCGTGTTCTCGCCGAGCATCCGGTGGTAGCGGGCGAGGCCGTCCATGATCGTCTGGTTGAACGCGTGGCCCATGTGCAGCGTGCCGGTGACGTTCGGCGGCGGCAACTGGATCGCGAAATCGGGGCGCGCCGGATCGAATGCCGGGGCGGCATAGCCGCGTTTTTCCCACTCGGGCCCCCATTGGGACTCGATGGTGTGGGGTTCGAAGCTCTTCGCCAGCGTGTTGTCGCTCATGGTGGAAATTTGCCGAAAAATGCGTGTTGGAGACTTGAACCCGACATTATAAATCGCCAGGCGTCGAGTGAGCCGTTCGCGGCCTGCGGTCAGTTCGTACGTGTCCAATTGCTGACGCGTGTTGCGAGCGCTAACTTGCGGGTCTGGCTGTGGATGTAAGTAGGGCCTTTTCGAGGTGCATGGGTGGAGTGACGCCAGCGGGCATGCGACGCTGTTCAATGGGCGCCAGCGCTACGACGCTTGTTATTTCAACGAGCCGGGGGCGAACTATCGCACTAGCCGCGCTTGTTTCTGGACGCTCAAATGAACGTTTTTCGGGCAGTCTGCGCCGTCGCGCTATGTTCGGCACTGTCTGCCGAAGCGGCCGATTCCGTCATGGCCGTGCGGCGCACCAATGCGGAGAATTACAAGGACAGGGCGTTGGCGGCCTGCCTGTCGATCGCTTACCGAGGATCGCCGGCAGGCAAGGATGCCGAAATGACCAAGAGTGCGTTCCTGGAATGGACTTATTACGATGACGAGAAGGGCGATCCGGCGGTCGAGCGCCTTGCTGAACACTATTTGCACCGCGATTACGGCAATCCCGTGGAAGGTTACGCCGGGGCCGAATTTGCTCTGCTGAAATGCCTGGACCTGTATCACGGCCCCGAGCTCGACGAACAAGTTCGCCGGTATGTCCGACATCCCGACTGGATCGGCGACAAACCCGCCAGGCGGCCCAGGAAATAACGCGGGTGACGGGCGCCGAAGCCGTCGCCGGCAGGAAAGTGGCATCGTCGGGACGCGATGCCACATCGGTCGGCCACGGCATTGCACGCGACGGACTTATAATGTCGGGTCCGCATTTTTCTCGCCCGTCAGCTGCCGCTCCATGCCCGATCTGCTCGCCAATCTGAACCCCGAACAACTCGCCGCCGTCACGTTGCCGAACGAACCGGCGCTGATCCTCGCAGGGGCGGGCAGCGGCAAGACCCGCGTGCTGATCACGCGCATCGCGTGGCTGATCCAGCAGGGCTACGCATCGCCGCCCACCGTGCTCGCCGTCACCTTCACGAACAAGGCCGCGCGCGAGATGATGGCGCGCCTGTCGGCGATGATGCCGATCGACACGCGCGGGATGTGGATCGGCACGTTCCACGGCCTGTGCAACCGGATGCTGCGCACGCACTGGCGCGACGCGGGCCTGCCGCAGACCTTCCAGATCCTCGACACGGCCGATCAGTTGTCCGCGATCAAGCGGCTGATGAAGGCGGCGAACGTCGACGACGAAAAGTACCCGCCGAAGAACGTCCAGTACTTCATCAACAACGCGAAGGAGCAGGGGCTGCGCCCGGACAAGGTCGACGCGACCGACAACTTCAACCGCAAGTTCGTCGAGCTGTACCAGGCGTACGACCAGCAGTGCCAGCGCGAAGGCGTCGTCGACTTCCCCGAGCTGCTGCTGCGCTGCTACGAACTGCTCGCGTACAACGCGCCGCTGCGCGCGCATTACCAGGCGCGCTTCCGGCACATCCTCGTCGACGAATTCCAGGACACCAACAAGCTGCAGTACGCGTGGCTCAAGATGCTCGCGGGCGGCGAGAACGCGATCTTCGCGGTCGGCGACGATGACCAGTCGATCTACGCGTTCCGCGGCGCGAACGTCGGCAACATGCGCGACTTCGAAGACGAATTCCGCGTGCGCAACCTGATCAAGCTCGAGCAGAACTACCGTTCGCACGGCAACATCCTCGACGCGGCGAACCAGCTGATCTCGAACAACGCGCACCGCCTCGGCAAGAACCTGCGCACCGACGCCGGCCACGGCGAGCCCGTGCGCGTGTACGAAGCCAGCACCGATTCGCAGGAAGCCGGCTGGATCGTCGAGGAAATCCGTTCGCTGATCAATACCGGGATGGCGCGCAGTGAAGTGGCCGTCCTGTACCGCAGCAACGCGCAGTCGCGCTCGATCGAGCACACGCTGATGTCGTCGGGCATTCCGTACCGCGTGTACGGCGGCCTGCGCTTTTTCGAGCGGCAGGAAGTGAAGCACGCGCTCGCGTACCTGCGCCTGATCGACAACCCGAACGACGACACCGCATTCGCACGCGTCGTGAACTTCCCGACCCGCGGAATCGGCGCGCGCTCGGTCGAGCAACTGGCCGACGCGGCGCGCCTGTACGGCTGCTCGATGGCCGCCGCGATTCCGTACGTGACCGGCAAGGCCGGCACGAGCCTCGGCGGGTTCGCGAACCTGATCGCGAAGATGCGCGCCGACACGCAGCACATGAACCTGCCCGACACCGTCGAGCACATCGTGCGCGCGAGCGGCCTCGCCGATTTCTACCAGGGCGAGCGCGAAGGCCAGGATCGCCTGGAAAACCTTCAGGAACTCGTGAACGCGGCCACCGCGTTCATCGCCGAGGAAGGCTACGGGCTCGACACGCCGGCTCGCTCGATCCCGCTGCGCGCGGGCGCGATCGCGGCGCCCGAGCTGGGCACGGCGACCGACGATCCGGCGCTCGACGTGCTCGATGCGGCGTCGCCCGCCGACCCCGCCCAGAACCCCGACACGATGACGCCGCTCGCCGGCTTCCTGTCGCACGCGTCGCTGGAGGCCGGCGACAACCAGGCGCAGGCCGGCCAGGACGCGGTGCAGCTGATGACCGTGCACGCGGCGAAGGGGCTCGAATTCTCGGCCGTGTTCATCACGGGGCTCGAGGAAGGGCTGTTCCCGCACGAGAACAGCGTGCTCGAATCGGACGGCCTCGAGGAAGAGCGCCGGCTGATGTACGTCGCGATCACGCGCGCGAAGGAGCGCCTCTACCTGTCGTTCGCGCAAAGCCGGATGCTGCACGGCCAGACCCGCTACAACGTGCGCTCGCGCTTCTTCGACGAACTGCCGGAGCACGTGCTGAAGTGGCTCACGCCGAAGGTCGAGGCCGGCTCGCGCTGGGGCGGGCGCTCGGACAACGCCGGTTACGGGCGCGACTGGTTCGCGCGCCCCGGCGGCGGCAGTCGCGAGCAGATCGTCGACGCGGCCGTGTCCGCGCCGCTGCCCGCGTTCGCGGACAAGCAGCGCGCGGCCGACGCCGGCTTCCGGGTCGGCCAGCAGGTATTCCATACGAAGTTCGGCGAAGGCACGGTCACCGCGCTCGAAGGCAACGGCACCGATGCGAAGGCGCAGGTGAAGTTCAAGCGCCACGGCGAGAAGTGGCTCGCGCTCGCGGTCGCGAAACTGCAGGCGGTGGAATGATGGACGTCGACCTGGGTGTTGCGCCTGCCGCGCGTCCGCTCGGCATTCTGGCCGCGCTGCCGGAGGAACTCGGCGACCTGATCGCCGCGATGCGCGCCGACGGCGCGATGAAGACGGTCACGCTCGGCCGCCGCGATTATCACGTCGGCACCGTGCACGGCGCGGCCTGCGTCGTCACGCTCGCGCGGGTCGGCAAGGTCGCGGCCGCCGCGACGGTCAGCGCGCTGATCCACGTGTTCGGCGTGTCGGGCGTGGTGTTTACCGGCGTCGCGGGCGGCGTGTCGCGCGCGGTGCGCGTCGGCGACGTCGTCGTGGCCGATACGCTGCTGCAGCACGATCTCGATGCATCGCCGCTCTTTCCGCGCTACGAGGTGCCGCTGCTCGGCATCACGCGTTTCGCGACCGACGCGGCGCTGACGGCCCGCTTGCGGGCCGCGTGCGCGCTGTTCGTCGACGAAGAGGGCGCGCGGTTCGCCGAGCGCTTCGGGCTCGCCGGCGCGGCGCTGCACGCGGGGCTCGTCATCAGCGGCGACCGCTTCGTGTCGAGCGAGCGGGAAGTGCTCGCGCTGCGCGACGCGCTGCCGGACGCGCTCGCGGTCGAAATGGAAGGCGCGGCGATCGCGCAGGTGTGCGCCGAACACGACGTGCCGTTCGCGCTCGTGCGCACGATCTCCGATACGGCCGACGACCACGCGACGCAATCGTTCTCGCACTTCCTGTCGGCGATCGCGGGCAGCTACTCGTCCGGCATCCTCAAGCGTTTCCTGACGCTGCATGCGACGACGGCGGCCTGAAGCCGCCGTCGAACCCTTCTCCATTCGAATCGGCCAGCCGCAGCGCGCGTGCCGCGGCCGGCCGGTTGTCATGCCTGCTTGCGTCGGCTGCCTTCGAGGTTCGGCAGAAATACCGTCAGCACGCCGATCAGCGGCAGGAACGAGCACACCTTGTAGACGAACGGGATGCTCGTCGCGTCCGCGAGCTGGCCGAGCACGGCGGCACCCACGCCGCCCAGGCCGAACGCGAAGCCGAAGAACAGGCCCGCGACCATCCCGACCTTGCCGGGCATCAGTTCCGTCGCATAGACGAGGATCGCGGCGAACGCCGACGCCAGCACGACGCCGATGATCACGGTCAGCACGCTCGTCCAGAACAGGTTCGCGTACGGCAGCAGCATCGTGAACGGCGCGACGCCGAGGATCGACACCCAGATCACGTACTTGCGGCCGATCCGGTCGCCGACCGGGCCGCCGATCAGCGTGCCGGCCGCCACCGCCGCGAGGAACACGAACAGGTGGATCTGCGCGGCCTGCACCGACAGATGGAACTTGTCGATCAGGTAGAACGTGAAATAGCTGTTGATGCTCGCGAGGTAGAAGTACTTCGAGAACACGAGCAACACCAGCACGCCGATCGCCCCCATCACGCGGCCGCGCGACAGCGTCGGGTGGCCGGCCGACGCGGTCTTCTTCTTCATCGACGGATGCTTCTTGTACCAGTGGCCGATCTGCGTGAGCACGATCATCGCGACGAGCGCGGCCGCCGAGAACCACGCGATGCTGTGCTGGCCGTGCGGAATGATCACGAGCGCGGCGAGCAGCGGCCCGAGCGCGGAGCCTGCATTGCCGCCCACCTGGAACACCGACTGCGCGAGCCCGTGCCGGCCGCCCGACGCCATCCGCGCGACCCGCGACGATTCGGGATGGAACACCGACGAGCCGCAGCCGACGAGCGCGGCGGCCACGAGCAGCATCGGGAAATTCGACGCCGCCGACATCAGCAGCAGCCCCGCGAGCGTGAAGCCCATGCCGACCGGCAGCGAATACGGCTTCGGCCGCTTGTCGGTATAGAGGCCGACGAGCGGTTGCAGCAAGGACGCGGTGATCTGGTAAGTGAGCGTGATCAGGCCGATCTGCGCGAACGACAGCGCGAACTGGCTCTTGAGCATCGGGTAGATCGCGAGGATCAACGACTGGATCATGTCGTTGAGCATGTGCGAGAAGCTGATCGCGCCGAGCACCGGGTAGACGGTGCGGGCAACGGGTGGTGCGGACGGCTGGGCGGCGGCTGCGCCGGCCCGGGAGTCGAGGCTGGTTTCCATGTGAGCTGAACGAGTTGAGGTGGCAGGCGCGCTCTGTTGGGGATCGGCGCGTGGGTTGATTCGTTGATGCGTCAATGAAGTGTAATGTGGCGTATCAAGAATGTCAGGCCAAGTTTTATCGCGAATCGGACATTCGTCGGACGGATCGGCTGCTGCGTGCTTTTTTGGACGGGTATAACGCTGGCGGCGCGTCCGCCCTTCGGCGGGGCCGCGCCGGGGCCCGGTGCGTGTTTTTCCGGACTCAAGAAACGGCGGTGGCGGCCGTAGAACGACCCAATGACGACACGCGCGCCGCGCCTGGCGCCGGCTACCCGCCGGGCGGGCGCAGGACGCGCGGCATGGCCTGCCATCGCGGGACAGCCGGACCGACCTTTCCGGCAGCGTGATCCATACGGGGATAGTTCGATGAAAGCAGCATCTTTGCATCCACAGCCCGGTGCGGCAGCCGCCGCATCCGACGTCGCCGCCGGTCGCGTCACGCGACGCGCGCGAGCGGCGCGCCGAGAGCGCCGGCCGTGGACCGTCAAGGCGACGTTGCGCGCCGCATTCGCGATCCTGCTGGCCGGTACGCTCGCGATCGGCGTGTTCTCGCTGTGGCAGATCAGCCGGCTGAACGCGTCGATCGCGTCGGTCTACGAGCAGGGCCACGTCGCGAGCCGGGCGGCGGCGGAGGTGCGGGCCGAGGTGCTGCGCGCGAGCCGCGCGCAGAAGATGCTGCTGACCGCGACCACCGCGAAGGAGCGTGACGAACTCGGCGCCGAAGTGAGCGCGGGGCTCGCGTCGATCGGCCAGGCGCTCGGCACGCTGCAGCGCTATGCGGATCCGGCCGACGCCGGCGATTCGGCGCGGCTGCGCGCGTTCTCGACGGCGGTCGGCACGTGGAGCGCGCATCTGCGCGATTTCGTCGCGCTGGTGCGCGCGCAGCCGCTCGACCTGTCGCAGATGAACTGGCAGGTCGGCACGCAGGACGTGTCGCTGCTGGTCGAAACCAGCAAGCTCGAAAAACTCGTCGCCGAACTCGTGAAGACGCGCGGCGAAAAGTCGAAGGCGACGCTCGATGCGTCCGCGACCATTTTTTCGTCGTCGTTCGCGATGATCGCGGCAATGACGGCCGCGCTGATCGTGCTGGCCGTCGCGATCGCCGAACGCGTCGTACGACGCCTCGCGTCGCAGCTCGGCGGCGAGCCCGCGCTCGCGAAGGAAATTGCCGCGGACATCGCGCGCGGCGACCTGACGCGGCCGATCACGCTCGGCCGGCACGATCGCGACAGCATGGTGCGCGCGCTGGCCGAGATGCAGACGGGGCTCGCGGCAACCGTGGGCGAGATCGCGGTGAGCGCCGAAGCCATCGCGGCCGCGTCCGGCGAGATCTCGACCGGCAATCTCGACCTGTCGCGGCGCACCGAGCAGCAGGCCGTCGCGCTCGAGCGCACCGCGGCCAGCATGGAGCAGCTCACGTCGACCGTGCGGCAGAACGCCGAGAACGCGCGGCAGGCGAGCACGCTCGCGGCCAATGCGTCGGCGGTGGCGGAGACGGGCGGGGAAGTCGTCGGGCGCGTGGTCGCGACGATGAGCGAGATCGACGACAGCGCGAAGAACATCCGCGACATCATCGGCACGATCGAGGGGATCGCGTTCCAGACCAACATTCTCGCGTTGAACGCGGCGGTCGAGGCCGCGCGCGCCGGCGAGCAGGGGCGCGGTTTCTCGGTGGTCGCCGGAGAGGTGCGGCTGCTCGCTCAGCGCTCGGCGACCGCGGCCAAGGAGATCCGGGAACTGATCGGCGCGTCGGTCGAGCGCGTGGCGAACGGTGCGGCGCTCGCGCACGACGCCGGCCGCACGATGGACGACGTGGTGCGTGCGGTCAAGCGCGTGACCGACATCATCGGCGAGATTTCGGCGGCGTCGGACGAGCAGAGCGCGGGGATCGACGAGATCGGCCGCGCGGTCACGCAGATGGACGCCGGCACCCAGCAGAACGCGGCGCTCGTCGAACAGGCGGCCGCGGCCGCGAACGCGCTCGACGAGCAAGCGCAGGCCTTGAAGGCGCTGGTCGGGCGCTTCCGCATCGCACACTGACCGTGCGGCGCGCCCCGCCGATTACCGCTTCTTCTGCTTGTCCGGATCGATGATGACCGTGCAGGTCGTGCCCGCCGACAGCACCACGTCGGCCGGCACTTCGTCGATCTTGATGCGCACCGGCACGCGCTGCGCGAGACGCACCCAGTTGAAGGTCGGGTTCACGTCCGCGACGAGGTCGCGGCTTTGCGGGTTGTCGCGATCGTAGATGCCGCGCGAGATGCTCTCGACGTGGCCCTTCATCACGCCGCCGCTCATCAGCCGCATTTCGGCCGGCGCGCCGATCTTCACGCGCGGCAGCTTGGTTTCCTCGAAGTAGCCGTAGACCCAGAACGAGTGGCTGTCGACGATCGCGAGCTTCGCCTGGCCGGCCACCGCGTAGTTGCCCTTGAAGGTCTGCAGGTTCGTGATGTAGCCGTCGACCGGCGAGACGACGCGCGTGCGTTCGAGGTTGAGCTTCGCGGCGTCGAGCGCGGCGAGCGCCTGCTGGTACTGTGCTTCGGCGCTCGATGCGCTGTGCGCCGCGTTCTCGCGGTTTTCCTTCGATACCACGAGCGCATCGAGGTCCGCGCGGCGGGCCGCATCGTCGCGGCGCATCTGCAGTTCCGCGCGGCGGGCGGCCACCGCCGCCTGCGCCTGCTCGACCGCGATCTGGTAGTGCGACGGATCGATCTGCATGATCAGGTCGCCTTTCTTCACGAGCTGGTTGTCATGCACGGGCAGCTCGACGATCGCGCCCGACACGTCCGGCGCGACGTTGACGATCTCCGCGCGCACGCGCCCGTCGCGCGTCCACGGATCGTCCATGTAGTGCACCCACAGCGAGCGCCCGATCAGGATCGCGACGAGAAGGATGACGGCGGTCGCGACGAAGCCGAAGAGTTTTCTGAGCATCATGATGGTTCGGAATCAACGGTAAACGGCAAGACTCAGTCCGCCGCAAATGCAGACGAGAAGGCAGGCCCTGAACAGCGACGGGTGCCAGACGAGACGGTAGAGGCCCGTGTAGGCGAGCAGGCGGTCGACGGCCCAGGTCGCGATCGCGCCGAGGACGAACATCAGCACCACCGTGGGCATGTAGGCATCGAGAATGGCGATTTCACGCGGCATCATGACGAGGCTCCTGGTTGGGGACGCACGGGGCGGTTGCGGTTGAGCGGCTCGAGCGGCGATTCCGGGTCGAGCAGCGCGGTCCGCACGAAATGCAGATGGCTCAGGATGCGCTGCAGCCGGTGGCGCTCTTCACGCGACGGCTCGACCGCGTCGAGCGTTTGCCGGGTCGCGTCGATCGCCGCATTGGTCGCGGCGAGCGTCGCGTCGAAGCGCGCGGCGCTCGGCTTCGAGAACAGCGCCGACAGCGCCGTGCGCATCGTCTCGATCGCGCGACGCCACGGCATCGTGCTCGCATAGCGCGGGTCGGGCGGCAGCGCCGCAAGCTCGTGACGCAGGTCGATCGTCGCGTTGCCGGCTTCGAGCACCGCGAACATCCAGCGCAGTGCGTCGCGCTGCACGTCGGGCTGGTCGGCCGACAGCGTATGCGCCTGGTACATCAGGTCGCGCGCGCCGCTTTCGAAGCGCGTGCGCAGGCCCGCGAGCCTTGCGTGGCCTGCCGCGACGACCTGATGGCGCAGATCGGCGAACAGCCGTTTCTTGAGCCACGGCGCGGTCGGCGGGAACAGTACCGCGAACGCGATCGCCGACACCAGCATCGACAGCACCAGTGCGAGCGCATCGTTCATGAAGCTCGTCGGGTCGTAGTGCGTGACGTTGTCCGGGCCGGCGAGGAAACAGAAGAAGATCAGGTAGCCCATCCCGTAGCCCGCGAGCTTCGGCTTCAACGACATGTAGATGCCGATGGCGAGCAGCGGCGCGAGCGCGACGCACAGCAGCGGGAAGCCGTCGATGTGCGGGTAGATGCCGAACATCAGCAGGAAACCCGTGCAGACGGCGAGTGCCGTGCCCATGCCCATCTGCGCGGCCATCGCGGTCGGGCGCGGCGCCGACGACGCGAGCGCGCAGGCCGACGCCGCCGTCAGCGTCATCGTCACGCCGCTTGGCCAGGCGGTCTCGATCCAGAACCAGCCGAGCACGAGGATCACGATCGCGGTGCGAATCGCCGCGATCGCCGTCGCCGTCGCGTTGGTGCGCGGCTCGTAGCGTTCGATCCAGCGTTCGCGCTCGTGCGTCGCGCTCGACAGCGACGCGTAGGTCGCCGCGTACTCGCGCAGGTCGGTGATGAAGCGGTACAGCAGCTCGGCGGCCGTATCGAAGTCGAGCAGCGGAAACGCCGGTTGCGTTTCGAGCGTCGCGCGCGTCGCGCGGATGCGGCGCGGCAGCGCGTCGCGCCACGCGAGCAGTTGCGCGGCCGCATGGCCGGCGTCGGCCGACGTGCGCACCGGTTCGCCGGCCGGCGTCAGCAGCAGCGGCGCGATCTCGCGGAAGTACGGCTCGATCGCGTCGATCGCGGCCTGCGCGCCGGCCGCATGCAGCCGGTTCATCAACTGGTGCAGCGCATGGAAACGGCTCGACGCGCTCATGAACTCGCTGTTCAGCCGCGCGAGGCGCCCGCTGCGCATCCGCGTGTCCGGATTCTCGAACACGGCCATGCTGCGCGCGGCCTCGAACCCGACCACGTCGGCGACGAAGCGCGTATGGATGGTTTCGATATGCGCACGGTCGAGCTGGCCCGAAAGCGTCGACGCGACGTAATCGACGAAGGTGCCGAAGCGCTTGCGTACCGTCGTGCGCATCTGCTCGCCCGTGTACTGCGGGAACACGAGTGCGCTGACGACGCCGGCCGACACGATCCCGACCATGATTTCGGCCACGCGCGTCAGCGCGCTCATGAACGCGCCGTCCGGGTGCTGCGACGCGGGCAGGCCGATCAGCGCGGTCGTGTAGCCGGCCAGCAGGAAGCCGTAGCTGCGGAAGTTGCGGTTGCGCGCGGCGCCCGCCGTGCACAGGGCGATCCACAGCGCGATCGCCAGCAGGAACAGTTGCGGCTGCTGCGGGAACAGCCCGACGAAGGTGAGCGTCGCGATCAGCCCGAAGATCGTGCCGGCGACCCGGTAGAAGCTCTTCGCGAGCACCGCGCCGCTTTGCGGCTGCATCACGATGAAGACGGTCGTCATCGCCGTTTTCGGCGCGGGCAGGTCGAGCCGCATCGACACGCCGGTCGCGATGAACGCGGCGAGCAGCGCCTTGAACAGGTAGAGCCACGCGGCGCCGTCGGTGCGGGCCCAGTCGCCGAACGCGGCGTACCAGGCCGCGAACGGGCCGCCGGCGGGCGTGGAAGCGGGGGAGGAGGCTGACATGGCGGCGCTCCGCGTTACCGTGCGTCCGGCGCGGCGGACGCGTCGGCGGTTGCGACCTGCGCGGGCCGGCCGACGGCGGCCGCGGGCTTCGTGCCCGATGCGGCGGCTGGCGCGGCGGCGCCGACGGCGGCTTCGTCCTTCGGCGGTGGGTCGCCCCGGCCGTCCGTGCCCGGTTCGACCCCGCCGCCGAGCGCGGCCATCAGCTGCGCGTGCGCGGCGAGGCGTTCCGCGTCGATGCGGGCGGCCGTCTCCTGCGCGCGCAGCAGTTGCTGTTGCGCGACCAGCACGTTCACGTAATCGGTCAGCCCGCGGCGGAAGCCTTCGCGCGACAACTGATAGCTGCGATTGTTGGCCGCCACCGAGCGCGCGGCGTCCTTCTTCTGCGTATCGAGCGAGCGGATCCGCACGACCTGGTCGGCGATGTCCTTGAGCGCGCCGACGATCGTCTGGTTGTAGCGCTCGACCGCCTGGTCGTAGCCGGCATTCGCGGCGCCGAGCTGCGCACGCAGCCGGCCGCCTTCGAAGATCGGCAGCGACAGCGCGGGGCCGGCCGTCCAGCCGCCGTTCATCGCGCGCAGGAAGTCGGTGAACGGCGCGGTCACGCCGAAGCCGCCGACCGTCGCGAGCAGGTCGATGTTCGGGTAGAACGACGCCTTCGCGACGTCGATGCCGCGCGCCTGCGCGTCGACCGTCCAGCGCGCCGCGACGACGTCGGGGCGGCGGCCGAGCAGGTCGGCCGGCAGCGCCGACGGCAGGCCGGCCGGCGCGTCGAGCGCGAGCTGCGGCCGCTTGATCGCGTCGCCGGCGCCCGGGCCCTTGCCGGCCAGCGCGGCGAGCTGGTGGCGCGCGAGCTGGATCGCTTCTTCATAGGTGTCGATCTGGCGCTCGTAGTCGGGCAGCGTCGATTCCGCCTGGCTCACGTCGAGTTGCGTGCCGATGCCGGCCTGCAGCCGCTTGCGCGCGAGATCGGCGAGCGAGCGCTGGCGTTCGAACGTTTCATGCGCGAGATCCAGCAGCGCGTAGTTCATCGACATGCCGACATACGCGCGCACCACGTTCACTTCAAGTTCGAGCTTCGCCGCCCGTGCGTCGGCGGCGGTCGCGTGCGCGGTGTCGAGCGCGCGTTCGGTTGTGTTCTTGTCCTTGCCCCACAGGTCGAGGTGGTACGACAGGCCGAGCGTGCCGGTATTGTTCCAGGTGTCGGCGTTCGCGAGCGGGCCCGGGCCGTAGTACACGTTGTCCGGCCAGTGCTCGCGCATCAGCGACAGATTGCCGTTGATCTGCGGCAGTTCGGCCGAACGGGCGACGCGCGCCATGGCCTGTGCTTCGCGCACGCGCGCTCTCGCCGCCGCCAGGGTGGGGTTGCCGGCCTGCGCGGCGGCGATCCATGCATCGAGCTGCGGATCGCGGTACGCGCGCCACCAGTCGGCGGCGGGCCAGCCCGCGTCGCGGTCCGCCGCGCGGATGGCCGCGCCGGCGTCGAGCGCGTTCGCTTCGATGCGCGTGGACTGGGTCCGGTTGTCGCCCATGCTCGCACAGCCGGCCATTATTAATGAGATTGCAAGAACCGCCAGTGCGAGCGTCCCTGTTTTTCCCCGAGACTGCACGATTTTCTCCCTTTCGGACATAGATGGGTCGGGGGGGATTATATTTTTCAGCGATTCCTGAATAAACCGGCAACGGCGAAACTCATTTTTACGAATCCTGGGATAATATTGGCTAGCGGATGTGCAACAATCCCTCCGCATTCAAACGGGTAGTGGGATGGATACGTTACAAAACATGCGGGTATTCGTCCGCGTGGTCGACGCGGGCAGCTTTACCGCGGCCGCCCAGCAGATGAATTCGACCACCGCCTACGCGTCGCGCGCGGTCTCGGATCTCGAGGCCCACCTGCGCACGCGTCTCCTGAACCGCACGACGCGCCGGATCGCGCTGACCGAGGCCGGCGAGCGCTATCTGCAGCGCTGCGAACAGATCCTCGCTTACGTCGACCAGGCCGAAGCCGAGGCCGGCGACGCGCATGCGCGCCCGTCCGGCAAGCTGAAGGTCCATTGCTTCACGAGCCTCGGCCAGCACTACCTGGTGCCGGCCATCTCGCGCTACCGCACGCGCTATCCGGACGTGCACGTCGAGCTCACGCTCGCGCAGCGCATGCCTGACCTGCTGGACGAGGGGTACGACGTCGCGATCGTCGTCGGCCGCGATCTGCCCGATTCGGGGCTCGTGTCGCAGCGGCTCGGCGAAAGCTACAGCGTCGTCTGCGCATCGCCCGGCTACATCGAGTCGCACGGCGTGCCGCAGCGGCCGGCCGACCTCGCGCAGCACGTGTGTCTCGGGATGGTTGCGCCGGGCTTTCACTTCGACGAATGGGCGCTGGCGGGGCCGAACGGCGACGAAGTCGTGCCGATCAAGGCGCCGCCGTTTCGCGTGAACGTCGCCGAGGCGCTCGCGGTGGCCGTGCGGGAAGGGATGGGCGTTGGCGGGCTGCCGCTCTATTCGGCGATCGGCTGGCTGCGCAGCGGGCACATCGTGCGCGTGATGCCCGAGTACCGGTCGCACGTGATGAACATCTACGCGCTGTATCCGTCGCGGCAGTACCTCGACGCGAAAATCCGGACCTGGGTCGATTTCCTGCGCGACGAGCTGCCGGTCACGCTCGAAGCGGACGAAGCGGCGCTCGAACAGTACACGCATGCGACATGACAGCGCGGTGGGCCGCAATCTGACGAGATTTGTCCTTCACGCAACATTTTTTTACGAACGCGTGTCGGACAGTTTGATACTGTTGGAATTAACGAGATACATCACACCGGAGTAGCGATGGATACGCACCTGATGATCGGCCTTGGCGTCCTGCTGGGCGCGGTTGCCGCCGCGGCGGCGAGCCGCGACCTGCTGCGTGCGATGAAGGCGAAGGCGCAAATGAAGCCCGTGCCGGTCCGTGTGCGCGAGCCGCGCCGCCCCGGCCGCTGATCCCGCCGTCACGCTTCTGGTCGGGAAGGCCGCGCCACGCGGCGGGCCGGGCTCGGCGCTCAGCCGAGCTCGACGACCTTGTCCCACGCGAACGCGGGGTTTTCCCATTCGCCGGTGCGCCGGTGAAAGTAGCCGCGCGGATTGCATACCACGCGCGTGCCGCTGTCCGTCACGTAATCGAATGACGTATGCGTGTGGCCGTGCAGCCACAGATCCACCGGCGGTCGCACCAGGTCCGCCATGTCCGTCACGAACCCCGCCGAAGCAAGATCGTCCGCATAGCGTTGCGCCAGCGAGCGCCGGTGCGGCGCATGATGGGTGACGACGATCGTCTTGCCCGCGAACGGCGCCGCCAGCTGCGCTTCCAGCCATGCGCGCCCTTGCCGGTGCAGCGCGATCGCGTCGGCCGGCGAGAAATCCCGGTCCGGTGCGTCCGGCGCACTCGCTGCCGCATGCAACGCCGCGTCGTGCGGCCAGGTTACCTGGATCAATCCCTTGAAATCGAGCATCACGCGCAGCGCGGCATCGATCGCGCGCGCGACGCTGGCTTCGTCTCGGCCGAACAGCGAGAAATCGGCCCAGAGCGTCGTGCCCAGCACGCGAAAGCGTTGCGCGGGATCGACGTAGACGCCGTTGTTCAAGTAGTGCACGTTGTCGAGCGCACGCGCCGCGTCGCGCATCGCCGTTTCCAGCGCGCCGAATTCCCCGTCGTAGTACTCGTGATTGCCGGGCACGTAGATCACCGGCACCGCGGGGTCGAACGTCTCGGCGGCCCAGCGCAGGCCTTCCGCGTGATTGTGGATGTCGCCGGCCAGCACGACGAGATCCGCGTCGGCATGCGCGATCGCGTCGGGCAGGTTGCTTTCGAGATGCAGGTCGGACAGGACGCGGACTTTCACGGGATTGGCTCCGGAGTAGGCGGCTTCAGCGCAGGACCTTGCCGGGATTCATCAGGCCGCGCGGGTCGAGCGCGGTCTTCAGCGTGCGCATCAGCGCCGTTTCGACCGGCGACTTGTAGCGTTGCGCGTCGTCGATCTTCAACTGGCCGATGCCGTGCTCCGCGCTGATCGTGCCGTGGTGGCGGTGCACGTTGTCGTAGACGATCCGGTTGATCGACGCCTGGAACGCGGCGAGGAACGCCTTCGCATCGCCGCCTTCGGGCATCTGCACGTTGTAGTGCAGGTTGCCGTCGCCGAGGTGGCCGAACGTGACCATCCGCGCGCCCGGCGCGGCCTGCTGGATCGCCGCGTCGGTCTCGTCGATGAAGCGCGCGATCGACGAGATCGGCACCGCGATGTCGTGCTTGATGTTGAGCCCTTCGTCGGCCTGCGCGAGCGGGATGTGCTCGCGCAGGTCCCAGAACGCACGCGATTGCGCGAGGTTCTCCGCGACCACCGCGTCGACCACGAGCCCGGCCTCGAACGCTTCTTCCATCAGCTTCTCGAACAGCGCGCGCGCATGTGCTTCGCTTTCGTTGTCGGACAGCTCCAGCAGTACCGTCTGCGCATGCGTTTGCGCGAACGGGTAGCGCAGTTGCGGATAGTGCTTGCCGACCAGCTGCATGCAGAAATCCGACATGAGCTCGAAGCCGGTCAGCAGCGGTCCGGCCGCGCGCAGCGCGAGCGCGAGGAAATCGAGCGCCGCGTGCGGCGATTCGAGCGCGGCCAGTGCCGTGACCTGCGCGGCCGGCAGCGGATGCAGCTTCATCACGGCCGCCGTGATAATCCCGAGCGTGCCTTCGGCGCCGATGAACAGGTCGCGCAGGTCGTAGCCCGTGTTGTCCTTGCGCAACCCGCGCAGCCCGTCCCAGATCTCGCCTTGCGGCGTCACGACCTCGAGCCCGAGGCACAGCTCGCGCGCGTTGCCGTAGCGCAGCACCGCGGTGCCGCCCGCATTGGTCGACAGGTTGCCGCCGATCGTGCAACTGCCTTCCGCCGCGAGGCTCAGCGCGAACAGCCGGCCGCCCTCGCGGGCGCGCGCCTGCGCGTCGGCGAGGATCACGCCGGCTTCGACGGTGATCGTGTTGTTGTGCGGATCGAGCGCGCGCACGCGGTTCAGGCGCGCGACGCTCAGCACGGCCTGGCTGCCGCTCGCATCGGGCGTCGCGCCGCCCGCGAGCCCCGTGTTGCCGCCCTGCGGCACGAGCGCGATGCCGTGCGTGTTGGCCAGCTTCACGAGTGCGGCGACTTCGGCCGTGTTCGCGGGCTTCAGCACCGCGCACGCCGCGCCCTTGTAGCGGCGGCGCCAGTCGGTGAGGAACGGTTCGGTATCGTGCGGATCGGTCAGCACGTGGTCGGCGCCGATCGCGTCGCGGCACGCGGAAACGAAAGCTTCGGAGGACATCATCACCTTGTCGCGTAAGGGTCAGGACGTGGCGCGCGGCTTTTTCGCCGCGCGCTTGAACGGCGCGACGTAAGCCAGCGCCGCGACGAAGAAGCCGACGGCAAGCGCGGTCTCGCACCAGCCCAGCGTCGCGGACAGCCCGCGATCGGACATGCCGCGCACGATGCCTTCGGCAAGATAGACGAGGATCAGCATGCTCGCCCACTGCATCGTATAGATGTTACGCCGCCAGACGCCGGGCAGCGCGAGCGCGAGCGGCACGGCCTTGAGCATCAGCGCGGAGCCGCCGGGGCGCAGCGGCGCGAGCCACAGCTCCCAGGCGAGCGACAGCGCGATCAGCGCGACGAGACACGCGGCGGCGGCCAGCGCGTAGTGCGGCCGGGCCGCGACGGCGGAGCGGGCGGGGGCGTTCATGCCGCCTCGGCGGCCTGGGCGCTGGAAAGGGCCGCGGCGGCGCGCGCGAGCCGTACGCCGAGCGCGGCCGCGAGCGCCTTCTCGTCCGCGGACAGTCCGCCGGGTGACGACCGATCGTGCTGCGCGACGTGCGACGCGCCGTACGGTGTGCCGCCGGTACGTGTCGTGCTGAGGGCGGATTCGGTGTACGGGATCCCGACGATCATCATCCCGTGATGCAGCAGCGGCAGCATCATCGACAGCAGCGTCGATTCCTGGCCGCCGTGCAGGCTGCCCGTCGACGTGAACACGCTCGCGGGCTTGCCGGTCAGCGCGCCCGACAGCCATTGCGGCGTCGTGCCGTCGAGGAAATACTTGAGCGGCGCGGCCATGTTGCCGAAGCGGGTCGGCGAGCCGAGCGCGAGGCCCGCGCATTCCTCGAGGTCGCGCAGTTCCGCGTAGGGCGGGCCGTCGGCCGGGATGTCGGGGGCGGTGGCTTCGCAGACGGCTGACACGGGCGGCACGGTGCGGACGCGCGCCTGCATGCCCGGCACGCTGTCGATGCCGTTCGCGATCGCGAGCGCGAGATCGCGCGTGGCGCCGTGGCGGCTGTAATAGAGGACGAGAATGTCTTTCATGGGCGACGGAGCCGCGTGCGGCCGCGCGCATGCCCGGTGCAGTCGGCCCCTGCTGGAATCGAGCGGCTATTATAGGGGCTGAAGCCGTCGCGCAGCGCGGCGGCGGCGCGCCGTGACGCGCGCGGCATCAAGAAGGAGAAGCCGTTTGCCGAAGTTGAGCGTTGATCTCGATACCATCAAGCGCCTCGCGCAGTTCGCGGCCCGGCGTAGCGCCGAGGATCGCATCCCGCAGGTGGCGGGCAGCCTGACCTTCACGACGCTGCTGGCGCTTGTGCCGCTGCTGACGGTCGCGTTCGCGTTGTTCACCGCGTTCCCGATGTTCGCGTCGTTCCAGATCTCGCTGCAGGGGTTCCTCGCCGATCACCTGATGCCCGCGCAGTTCAACATCCAGATCTTCAAGTACCTGAACCAGTTCGCATCGAAGGCCAAGGGGCTGACGACGGCCGGCCTGATCGTGCTCGTCGTCACGTCGGTGATGACGATGATGACGATCGAATCGGCGTTCAACCTGATCTGGCGCGTGCGCAAGCCGCGGCCGTTCGCGCAGCGCGTGCTCGCGTACTGGGCGCTGATCACGCTCGGGCCGTTGCTGTTCGGCGTGAGCCTGTCGATCTCGTCGTACCTGTTCACGCAATCGCTCGCGTTCACCGGCGCGGGGCCGTCCACGTCGATCGTCGAGTGGCTGCTCGCGCTCGCGTCGTTGCCGTTGACGGTGCTCGCGTTCACGCTGCTGTACGTGTACCTGCCGAACTGCGCGGTCGCATGGCGCGATGCGGTGATCGGCGGGCTGTTCGCGGCCATCGCGTTCGAGCTCGCGAAGCGCGGCTTCGGCTACTACGTCCGGCGCATTCCGACATATACGGCTGTCTACGGCGCGTTCGCGGCGCTGCCGGTGTTCCTGCTGTGGGTGTATTTGAGCTGGTTCATCGCGCTGCTCGGCGCGATGGTCGCGTCGGCGCTGCCGGCGATTCGGGTGGGCCAGTTCCACCGCATCCATTATCCGGGGAGCGACCTGCTCGACGCGCTCGAACTGCTCGCGCGGCTCGCCGAAGCGCGCGCGGCCGGCAAGCGCGGCTACACGGCGATGCGGCTCGCGACGATGCTGCGCTGCGACATGGAAACCGCGCAGCGCTTGCTGACGACGATGGAGGAGCGGGAATGGGTCGCGCGGCTCGAGGGCGGCGACGAGGCCACGCCGCGCTACATCCTGCTCGCGAACCCGGAGCAACTGACGCTCGCGCAACTGTTCGACGTGCTGGTGATCGACCGCGCGGAGTTGACCTACCAACTGGAGCGGCGCCGCAGCCACGTCGAAGGCGCGGCGCTGCTCGCGGTGCTGTCGAGCGACCGGTTCGACGTGACGCTCGCATCGCTGATCGCCGCGCACCGGCTCGCGGGCGGGCAGCCGGCCGGGAGCGCCGGCCCGGCGCCGCGCGTGGAGGATCCGCACGCGCGGCCGCCGCGGCCTGCGTGAAGGCGGGGCGGGCGGCTACAGCGGGATCTTGCCGGTGCAGATGTCCCTGAACATCACCCAGTCGCCCATCAGGCTGTAGATCGGGTGCCGGAACGTGGCCGGGCGGTTCTTCTCGAAGAAGAAGTGCCCGACCCACGCGAACCCGTAGCCGCACACGACCGCGGCCGGCAGCCACGGCCAGTGGCCGGTCGCGACCGCCATCGCGACGCAGCCGATCACGCCGAGCGAGCCGATGAAGTGCAGCCGCCGCGACGTCAGGTTCCGGTGCTCGTTCAGGTAATACGGGTAGAAGTCAGCGAAGCTGGCGAATTGCTCCGTATGCGTATGCGCCATGGCCGTCTCCTCGGGCCGCCGTTCACAAGGCCATTGTGCGGCGGGCGGCCGGCGTCCGCAAGCGGCGGCGGGCCGCCGCGCGGGCCCGTGCTTTCCTTTTGACATGCTTTCCGATAGGATCGAAAGAGATTTTGCATTCAAGCATGAGGGGACTACGATGCGCGTCAGCGATATTCTGAAAGTGAAGGGCAACACGCTGTTTACCGTGACGCCCGATAAGCCGCTGCGCGAAGCGGTCGATACGATGGCCGAACACGACATCGGTTCGCTCGTCGTGATGGAGTACGGCGATCTCGTCGGGATGCTGACGTTCCGCGAGATCATCCTGCGCCTGCGCGAAAATGGCGGCGCGATCGGCGACGTGCAGGTGCGCAAGGTGATGGACGAGCCGCTCACGTGCACGCCGGAAACGGACGTCAACGAAGTGCGCCGGATGATGCTCGAGCGTCACGCACGCTACATGCCGGTGCTCGACAAGAAGGTGCTGATGGGCGTCATTTCGTTCTACGACGTCGCGAAGACGGTTGTCGAGGCGCAGAGCTTCGAGAACCGGATGCTGAAGGCATACATCCGCGACTGGCCGGAATCGGAAGCCGAAGCGCACAAGCCGTGAATCACGCCGCGCCCGGCACGTCGATGCATGGGCGCCGCCATCCGGCACGCGGCGGCGCAGGCATGGCCTGCGCCGTTTTTTTTTCAACAACGACACGAGGCCCGCGCAGCTTCGCCCAGACGATGCGCGCGTATTCCGCATGAGCGATCACACGCAAGCCACTTCGGGGCGGCGCGACGAACGGCGCGCCCACGCATCGCAGTTCGACCTGCTGCGCGAGCGCCGCTTCGCGCCGTTCTTCACGACCCAGTTCCTCGGCGCGCTGAACGACAACGTCTTCAAGATCGGCTTCACGTCGCTCGTCACGTATCACACCGCACGGTTTTCCGGCGTCGATGCGAAGACGGCCGCGTTCCTGATTTCCGCGATCTTCATTCTGCCGTTCGTGCTGTTCTCGGCCACCTCCGGCCAGATCGCCGACAAATACGACAAGGCGACTCTCACGCGTTTCGTGAAATCGTTCGAGATCGTGCTGATGCTGGTCGGCGCGGCCGGCTTCGTCACGCACAGCGCGACGCTGCTGTATCTGTGCACGTTCATGATGGGCATGCACTCGACGCTGTTCGGGCCCGTCAAGTATTCGTACCTGCCGCAGCATCTCGGCGAACATGAGCTGGTCGGCGGCAACGGGCTCGTCGAGATGGGCACGTTCATCGCGATCCTGATCGGCACGATCATCGGCGGCGCGGCGGCCGGCATCGAAGGCAGCGGCGAACGCGTGCTCGCGGTGAGCGTCGTCGTCATCGCGCTGGCGGGGCGGCTCGTCGCGCAGCGCGTGCCGCCCACGCCCGCGCCGCAGCCCGACCTCGTGATCAACTGGAACCCGGTCAGCGAGACCTGGCGCAACCTGAAGCTCGCGCGCCAGAACCGCACGGTGTTCCTGAGCCTGCTCGGCATCTCGTGGCTGTGGTTCGTCGGCGCGACGTTCCTCACGTCGTTCTTCAATTTCGCGAAGGACGTGCTGTCCGCCAGCCCCGACGTCGTCACGATCCTGCTCGCGACCTTCTCCGTCGGCATCGGCCTCGGCTCGCTGCTGTGCGAGCGGCTGTCGCAGCGGCGCGTCGAGATCGGCCTCGTGCCGCTCGGCTCGATCGGCATCAGCGTGTTCGCCATCGAGCTGTATTTCGCGAGCCACGCGCTGCCGTCGCCCGGCCATCTGCTGTCGGTCGGCGAATTCCTGGCCGGTGCGCGCCACTGGCGGATTCTCGCCGACCTGTTCCTGCTCGCGATGTTCGGCGGCTTCTACAGCGTGCCGCTGTACGCGCTGATCCAGAGCCGCAGCGCGCCGACCCACCGCGCGCGGATCATCGCCGCGAACAACATCCTCAACGCGCTGTTCATGATCCTGTCGGCCGTGATGGCGATGGGGTTGACCAAGGCAGGCGTCGACATCCCGGGGCTGTTCCTCGTCACCGCGCTGCTGAACGTGGTCGTCGCGACGTATATCTACCTGCTCGTGCCCGAGTTCCTGCTGCGCTTCGTCGCGTGGGTGCTCGTGCACACCTTCTACCGGATTCGCCTCGTGCACGCGGAGCGGATTCCGGCGGAAGGGGCGGCGGTGCTCGTGTGCAATCACGTCAGCTACGTCGATGCGCTCGTGCTGGCCGCCGCGAGCCCCCGGCCGATTCGTTTCGTGATGGATCACCGGATCTTCAAGACGCGTTTCGCGAGCTGGGTATTCCGGCACGCGAAGGCGATCCCGATCGCGCCGCGCCACGAGGATCCCGCGATGCTCGCGCGTGCGTACGACCTGTGCGAGGCAGCACTGAAGGACGGCGAACTCGTGTGCATCTTCCCCGAGGGCAAGCTGACGAAGACGGGCGACATCAATACGTTTCACCACGGCATCACCGAGATCCTGAGCCGCACGCCGGCGCCGGTGATCCCGATGGCGCTGCGCGGGCTGTGGGGCAGCTATTTTTCGCGGCATGCCGATGCGCGGATGCCGCGGCCGATCAAGCGCGGCGTGATGAGCCGGCTGACGCTGGCGGTCGGCGAGCCGATCCCGGCGTCGATCGCGACGCCCGAAGCGCTGCAGGCGGCAGTGACCGAGCTGCGCGGCGCGCGGAAGTAGGCGGGGCGGCCGGGTGCGGGTTGCCGGTAACCGGTTGCCGCGCGGCGACGAGCGCGGCGAGCCGCACGGCCCGCCCGGCCCTGGTGCGGCCGAGCGACCGCAGGCCACGCCGCGGCCACGGCCTGCCCGGGTGATCTGAACGGTTCACACAGCCCGCGGGCCCGGGACGGCTGGCATAATAGCGGTTTACCTCTTTTTCGACCGGCAAACGATCGACCTGCCCGCGGCCCCGGCAGCGCATCGGTTTGCCCATTTCTCTTTGGGCGGTTCCATCATGTCCGGCAATACCCTCGGCACGCTTTTCACTGTCACGACCTTCGGCGAATCGCACGGTCCCGCGATCGGATGCGTGATCGACGGCTGCCCGCCGGGGATGGGGTTGACCGAAGCCGACATCCAGGTCGAACTCGATCGCCGCAAGCCGGGCACGTCGCGGCACGTGACGCAACGGCAGGAGGCCGACGAGGTCGAGATCCTGTCGGGCGTGTTCGAAGGCGTGACGACCGGCACGCCGATCGCGCTGCTGATCCGCAATACCGACCAGCGCAGCAAGGATTACGGCAACATCGTCGAGACGTTCCGTCCCGGCCACGCCGACTACACCTACTGGCAGAAATACGGCATCCGCGACTACCGCGGCGGTGGCCGCTCGTCCGCGCGCCTGACGGCGCCGATCGTCGGCGCCGGCGCGGTCGCGAAGAAGTGGCTGCGCGAGCGCTTCGGAGTCGAGGTGCGCGGCTACATGAGCGCCCTCGGCGAGATCGACGTGCCGTTCGTCGACTGGTCGCACGTGCACGAGAACCCGTTCTTCTCGCCGAACGCGGCGGTCGTGCCGGAGCTCGAAGCCTACATGGACGCGCTGCGCAAGGACGGCGATTCGATCGGCGCGCGCATCGACGTCGTCGCGTCGGGCGTGCCGGTCGGCTGGGGCGAACCGGTGTTCGACCGGCTCGATGCCGATATCGCGAAGGCGATGATGAGCATCAACGCGGTGAAGGGCGTCGAGATCGGCGCGGGCTTCGACAGCGTCGCGCAGCGCGGCTCGGTGCACGGCGACGAACTGACGCCGGCCGGCTTCGTCGGCAACCACGCGGGCGGCGTGCTCGGCGGGATTTCGACGGGCCAGGACATCACCGTGTCGATCGCGATCAAGCCGACGTCGAGCATCCGCACGCCGCGCCGCTCGATCACGAAGTCCGGCGAAGAGGCGACGGTCGAAACCTTTGGCCGCCACGATCCGTGCGTCGGCATTCGTGCGACGCCGATCGCCGAATCGATGCTCGCACTGGTGCTGATCGACCATGCGCTGCGCCATCGTGCGCAGTGCGGCGACGTCGAGACGTCGACGCCGAAGATCGCCGGCAGCGCGACCTGATACAAAGCAGGTGGGGGCGCGGCGCGTGTCGCCTCGTCCGGCAAACGATGAATGCAAGCGGGGCGCTGCGTGATGCAGCGCCCCGTTTCGTTTGCGGCGGTATGCCGTGACCCACGCAAAACGCGCCGCTCGTGGCGGCGCGTTCCGGTCGTTACATGTTCGGGTAATTCGGCCCGCCGCCGCCTTCGGGCGTGACCCACACGATGTTCTGCGTCGGGTCCTTGATGTCGCAGGTCTTGCAGTGCACGCAGTTCTGCGCGTTGATCACGAGCCGATCGCCGCCGTCGTCGTTCTTCACGAACTCGTACACCGCCGCCGGGCAGAAACGCGCCTCCGGCCCCGCGTACGTACGCAGGTTCACGTTCACCGGCACGCTCGCGTCCTTCAGCGTCAGGTGCGCCGGCTGGTTTTCCTCGTGGTTCGTGTTCGAGATGAACACCGACGAGAGGCGATCGAACGTCAGCTTGCCGTCCGGCTTCGGATAGTCGATCGGCTCGCATTGCGACGCCGGCTTCAGCATCTCGTGGTCCGCGTGCTGGTGATGCAGCGTCCACGGCACGTTGCCGCCCATCACCTTCTGCTCGAGCCCGACCATCAGCGTGCCCAGATACAGGCCCTTGGCCATCCACTGCTTGAAGTTGCGCGCGCGGTACAGCTCCGTGTACAGCCACGATTGCTTGAACGCGTCCGGGTACGCGTTCAGCTCGTCCGACTGACGCCCGGCCTGCACCGCGTCGAATGCCGCATCGGCCGCCAGCATCCCGGTCTTGATCGCCGCATGGCTGCCCTTGATCCGCGATGCGTTCAAAAAGCCCGCGTCGTCGCCGATCAGCGCGCCGCCCGGGAACACCGTCTTCGGCAGCGACAGCAGGCCGCCGGCCGTGATCGCGCGCGCGCCGTACGACACGCGCTTGCCGCCTTCGAGGAATGCGCGGATCGACGGATGCGTCTTGTAGCGCTGGAATTCCTCGAACGGCGACAGGTACGGGTTCGTGTAGCCGAGGCCCACGACGAAGCCGACCACCACCTGATTGTTGTCCATGTGATACAGGAACGAGCCGCCGTACGTATCGGACTTCAGCGGCCAGCCGGCCGTGTGGATCACGAGGCCCGGCTTGTGCTTGGCCGGATCGATTTCCCACAGTTCCTTGATGCCGATCCCGTACGCCTGCGGATCCGCATTCGCGTCGAGCTTGAACTTCGCGATCAACTGGCGGCCGAGGTGGCCGCGGCAGCCTTCGGCGAACAGCGTGTACTTCGCGTGCAGCTCCATGCCGAGCTGGAAGTTCTCGGTCGGCTCGCCGTCCTTGCCCACGCCCATGTTGCCGGTGGCGACGCCTTTGACCGAACCGTCGTCGTTGTAGAGGATCTCCGCGGCGGGGAAGCCCGGGAAGATTTCCACGCCCAGCGCCTCGGCCTGCTGGCCGAGCCAGCGCGTGACGTTGCCCAGCGAGATCACGTAGTTGCCGTGATTCTTGAAGTTGTCGGGCAGCGCCCAGTTCGGCGTCGTGACCGCGCTCTTCTCGGACAGGAACAGGAAGCGGTCTTCCGTCACCTCGACGTCGAGCGGCGCGCCGCGTTCTTTCCAGTCGGGAAACAGCTCGGTGATCGCCCGCGGGTCCATCACCGCGCCCGACAGGATGTGCGCGCCGATCTCGGAACCTTTCTCGAGCACGCACACGCCGATCTCGGCGCCTTTCTCGGCGGCCAGCTGCTTGAGCCGGATCGCCGCCGACAGCCCGGCGGGGCCGCCGCCGACGATCACGACGTCGTATTCCATCGATTCGCGCGGGCCGTATTGCTCGATGAGGCTTGCGGGGGTCATTGGCGTTCCTCTAACCGTTAGAATGCTTTTATTCGGGAGCGTATTGTCTGCGAAACGAAACGCTTGCCGCAACAACATGCAGGTAGATTAGCACGATCGTTCTATTTTTTGTGCTAGGGTAATGCCGCTCGGGCTGTGCCAGCCCGGGCTGGCGCAACGACATCGAAAGGGGATGTGCAAATGGGTCGATCGATCAATCTGGAAGGCAAGGTTGCGCTGGTCACGGGCGCGTCGAGCGGCCTCGGGCAGCGTTTTGCGCAGGTGCTGTCGCAGGCCGGCGCGAAGGTCGTGCTCGCGAGCCGCCGCGTCGAGCGCCTGAAGGAGCTGCGTGCGGAGATCGAGGCGGCGGGCGGTGCCGCGCACGTCGTGTCGCTCGACGTGACCGACGTCCAGAGCATCAAGGCGGCCGTCGCGCATGCGGAGACGGAAGCCGGCACGATCGACATCCTCGTGAACAATTCGGGTGTGTCGACGATGCAGAAGCTCGTCGACGTCACCCCGGCGGATTTCGAATTCGTGTTCGATACGAACACGCGCGGCGCGTTTTTCGTCGCGCAGGAAGTCGCGAAGCGGATGATCATGCGCGCGAACGGCGGCGGCAACGGCAAGCCGCCGTGCCGGATCATCAACATCGCGTCGGTGGCCGGGCTGCGCGTGTTTCCGCAGATCGGGCTGTACGCGATGAGCAAGGCGGCGGTCGTGCAGATGACGCGCGCGATGGCGCTGGAGTGGGGCCGCCACGGCATCAACGTGAACGCGATCTGTCCCGGCTATATCGATACCGAAATCAATCATTACCTGTGGGAAACCGAGCAGGGCCAGAAGCTGCAGTCGATGCTGCCGCGCCGGCGCGTCGGCAAGCCGCAGGATCTCGACGGGCTGTTGTTGCTGCTCGCGGCCGACGAGTCGCAGTTCATCAATGGCTCGATCATCTCCGCGGACGACGGCTTCGGCCTCGCGTGAGCGGATGACATTTCGCAACAAAGAAGACTGCAATGAGCGCAACAAGCGATTACTCTCCCGTTTTTGAGATGTCGATGCCGATCCGCTGGGGCGACATGGACGCGTTCGGCCATGTGAACAACACGGTCTATTTCCGCTACATGGAGCAGGCGCGGATCTCGTGGTTCGAGCAGCTCGGCATTGCGGGCGGCAACGGCGAGGGGCAGGGGCCCGTCATCGTCACCGCGTCGATGGAGTTCCTGAAGCAACTGCACTATCCGGGTGACGTGATCGCGAAGATGTCGGCTGCAAAGCCCGGCCGAAGCAGTTTCGACACCGGCTTCGAGCTCACGCGCGCGGACGATCCGCAGCATGTCTATGCACGCGGCAACGCGCGCTGCGTGTGGGTCGACTACGCGCTCGGCAAGTCGGTGCCGCTGCCGCCACTGCTGCGCGACACGATCGAGCGCGCGCTCGCGACGAAAGTCGGCTGAGCGCGGATACCGGCAGGCCTGCGCAAGGCCGCCGGTGGCGCGCCGTGCCCGATGTTTCCCCGGATCGGCCGCCGCGCGCGGCCGATCGTCATTCGCGCGTCGCGATGCTATGCAATGCGCGTTTACTGCCCGAGCAGGCGCTGCAGCAGTTCCGGCGTGTTGTTCGTCCCGTATTTGCGCATCAGCCGCGCGCGATAGATGTCGACCGTGCGTGAGCTGATGTCGAGCACGCGCCCGATCTGCTTGCTGGTCTTGCCGGTCGCGAGCTGGGCGGCGATCTCGCGCTCGCGCGGGGTCAGCTCCACCGCGACGCGGCGCGTCGCGCTCAAATCCTCGAAGGTCCAGACGCCCGCCGAGAGTGGCGCGGTGCGGTCGAGCGCGCGGCCCGTCACGTGGCACCAGAACAGCTCGCCGTCCGCGCGTTTCATGATTCTGTCATCCGAGTAGACGCCGTTCGCGACCATCACGCGGGCGATGCGCTCGCCGATGCGCTGGAATTCGTCCGTCGACGGGTAGAGCACCGCGTACGATTTCCCGATCAGGTCGGCCCGTGCGCAGCGGAAGATCGACGCGAGCGCGTCGTTGCAATCCTCGATCACCCGGTCGCGCGACAGCACGAGGCCGAGCGGCGCGAGGTGGAAGGCGGTCTGGTAATCGAGCTCGGGCATGGCGCAGGCAAGCGGAGGCAAATGCTTATGTATTTTTGCGTATTGTGCCGCATCGGCGTCACATCGTACCCTTTCAGGCATCTCGCGGCGGTGTGTCGCGACATAAAAACAGCGCGCTTCGACGCAGGCATCGCCGCGCATGCATAGAATGGTGCGGCGGGCTTGCGCCACGTGGCGCGTGAACCGGTTTTGCTGGTTTCCATAGAGGAAGGGACAACAGATGAACAAAGTCTATCCAAGCGCGGCTGCCGCGCTGGAGGGGATCGTCCGCGACGGACAGACCTTCGCGGTGGGCGGCTTCGGCCTGTGCGGCATTCCCGAGGCGCTGATCGCGGCGTTGCGCGATTCGGCCGTCAAGGGCATCACCTGCATCAGCAACAACGCGGGCGTCGACGGTTTCGGCCTTGGCCTGCTGCTGGAAACGCGCCAGATCAAGAAGATGATCTCGTCGTACGTCGGCGAGAACAAGGAGTTCGAGCGCCAGTATCTGGCCGGCGAGCTCGAGCTCGAATTCACGCCGCAGGGCACGCTCGCCGAAAAGCTGCGCGCGGGTGGCGCGGGCATTCCCGCGTTCTTCACGAATACCGGCTACGGCACCGTGATCGCGGAAGGCAAGGAAACGCGCCAGTTCGGCGATCGCCACTACGTGCTCGAGCCGTCGCTGACGGCCGACGTCGCGCTCGTCAAGGCGTGGAAGGCCGACAAGTCCGGCAACCTGATCTACCGCCGCACCGCGCGCAACTTCAACCCGATGTGCGCGATGGCCGGCAAGATCACCGTGGCCGAGGTCGAGGAGATCGTCGAGAACGGCGCGCTCGATCCGGACCACATCCATACGCCTGGCATCTTCGTGCAGCGTATCGTGCTGAACGCGACGCCTGAGAAACGCATCGAACAACGCGTCGTACGCGCGAAAGGAGACTGACATGGCCTGGAATCGTGACCAGATGGCCGCGCGCGCGGCGAAGGAACTGCAGGACGGCTTCTACGTGAACCTCGGCATCGGCCTGCCGACGCTCGTCGCGAACCACGTGCCGGAAGGCGTCGAGGTGTGGCTGCAGTCGGAGAATGGCCTGCTCGGCATCGGCCCGTCGCCGACCGAGGACGAAGTCGACGCCGATCTCATCAACGCCGGCAAGCAGACCGTCACGACGCTGCCGGGTTCGTCGATCTTCTCGTCGGCCGATTCGTTCGCGATGATCCGCGGCGGTCACATCAACCTCGCGATCCTCGGCGCGATGCAGGTCAGCAAGCAGGGCGACCTCGCGAACTGGATGATCCCGGGCAAGATGATCAAGGGGATGGGCGGCGCGATGGACCTCGTCGCGGGCGTGAAGCGCGTCGTCGTGCTGATGGAGCATGTCGCGAAGGGCGATCAGCACAAGATCCTCGACGAATGCAACCTGCCGCTCACGGGCGTCGGCGTGGTCGACCTGATCATCACCGATCTCGGCGTGATCGAGGTGACGCCGGCCGGGCTGAAGGTGCTCGAGCTCGCCGACGGCGTGAGCGTCGACGAGATCCAGGCGAAGACGGGCGCACCGCTCGACGTCAGTGCCGTGGCCTGACATTACCTCGTTGCGTCATCCTCGACGCCCCGCGTTCCCGACGGAACGCGGGGCGTTTTGTCATGACCGTATGTATCACGCAATCGCGCCGCCGCCGTCGATCAGCACCGTCGAGCCAGTCGCATAAGGCGTTGCCGCTAGGTACACGATCGCATTCGCGACATCCTCCGGCCGACCGACCCTGCGTGCCGGCAGCCGCTGCGCGGCGCCCGCATACATCGCGTCGCGTGCGTCGGGAGCGAGCTTGTCCCACAGCGGCGTCGCGATCAGGCCCGGCGACACGGTATTCACACGCACCGGCGCGAGCTCCAGCGCCAGCCCGCGGGCGAGCGCCTCGAGCGCCGCGTTGATCGCGCCTTGCAGGACCGACGACGCGCTCGGCCGCACGCTGAGGTAGCCCGACACGAACGTCAGCGAACCGCCGGGCGCGATATCGATCGCGCGGGCGATGCGGTAGGCGCCCCAGAACTTGCTGTCCATCGCCGCCTGCGCGTCGTCAAGCGGCAGCGCGCGGACCGGGCCTGTGGCCGTCTTCGCGGCAGAAATCACGACGTGATCGAACTGGCCGGCGCGGGCGCAGAATGCGTCGACGTTCGCCGTATCGATGATGTCGAGCGTTTCGGTTCGCACGTGCTCGCCCGGTATGGCGTCGATAGCGAACCTGCCCGGATCGCGCGACGCGATCGTCACGCGCGCGCCGCGTTGCGCGAATGCCGTCGCGGTGGCGGCGCCGATGCCGGAGCTTCCTCCGACGACGAGTACTTTCTTTCCGTGGAGCGGATCATTCATGAAGGTCTTTCCTGGGTGATGAGTTGAACGGCATCCGGTCAGATCGTTTCGGTTTCGCGCAGCGTCGACGGGCTATGCAGCGCGAAGCGCGCAATGTCGTCCTTGCGCATGAAAGCGACACCCGGGTGTGATCGCGCGTAGTGCAGGAAATCGTCCCACGCACGGACCATCTGCGGCGTGCCGCTGATCCGGTCGTGCGCACTGATCGACATCAGCCGCCGCCTGTGGCCGGCTTCCGCGTACAACTGGTCGAAATCGAGCTTGATCTGCTCGACGAACATCGTCGGCGAGTAGTTGCGGCCTTCGATCAGCAGGATGTCGTTGTTGCGCAGCGTGTACGGAACCACCGCGAAATCGCGACCATCGACGGTCTCGATGAACGGTTCGTCGCGACTGACGTCGTCGATGTGATACACGTAGCCGAGTTCGTGCAGCAGCGACAACGTATGCGGCCCGCGCCGCAGCCAGTTGCAGTTGTAGCCGGTCGGGCGCTGGCCGGTCACCGCTTCGACCATGTCGCGCGCTTCGGTCAGGAAGCGGCGCTCGTCGTCGCGGCTCATCGCGAATTGCGCGCGCCACGTCGGGCCGTGCGCGGCGGCTTCGTGGCCGCGCGACACGATCTCGCGCGCCAGTTCGGGGTGCCGGCGCGCGGCTTCCCCGATCATGTGCGACGTCACTTTCACGCCGTGTCGATCCCACAGATCGAGCAGGCGCGGAATGCCTTCCCGGTACCCATACGCGAACCAGGTGGCCGACGCGAGATCGATCGGCACCGACGGCGGAAACGCGACGGCCGGAAACGGGCTGTCCGCGCCGGTCGGAGGTTGTCCGCCCGCCTCGAACTGCATCGAGATCGAGATCACGAGCCGCGCGCCGTCCGGCCAGAACGGCGCGGCGCCCGGCGCCGCGGGCGCCGGCGTCGGCGCGGCGGTGGCAGGCAGGGGCGTGCCTGCGGCCAGCGCGACGCCGGCAGCGAGCCCGGCGCCGGCCTGGGCCAGGAACGTGCGGCGCGGCAGGGGTGTCGCGGGCGTGTCGTTATCGTGAGTCATCGTCCCCTCCGTCAGCCGACGAGCCCGAGCTGACGCATCAGCGTCAGGTTGTCCTCGATGTGCCAGTTTTCCGCGATCCGGCCGTGATCGATCCGGTAGATATCGGTCGCGATGAAGTCGATTGCCTGTCCGCGCCCGGCCGTTCCGTTGAATGCGCCGGTGAAATGCCCGCGGAAATGCAGGTGCACGACGACCCGGTCGCCTGCCACGATCATCTGTTCGATGTCGCAGCGCAGGTCCGGGATCGCGCCGCGCATCGTGCCGGAGGCCGCGATCGGCCCCGCGATGCCTTGTTCGCGGCCGGGCGGCAGGGTTTGGTCGGTGAAGTCGTCTGCGAGCGCCGCGCGGGCGAGGGCGGGGTCGCCGGTGTTCCAGAAGCTGCCGTAGCGGCGCGCGGCCAGGATTTGCGCGCGAGCCTGCGCGGCCGGCAAGCCTGCCGCGACGGTCAGGCTGTGCGGCGAGACGAGATCGGCGGCCTGGGACGCGGCGGGCCAGAGTGCCACGACGCAAGCGGCTGCCGCGAATGCGTGCGCGACGGGGCGGGCGGCCGAACGAAGGCGGATCGACATGATTTCGAGGGTCCTGTGAAGAGCGTCATGCGACGACGCGGAACAGGTATGGTAGGTTTCCGTTCTACATGCAAATACGGGCAAAAGGCGAATGGATTCTTCGAAAAAAGGAAAGATTGAAGCGAGGCTGGCACCATGACGCTCATCGACGATTTTCCGGCGCTCGATACCTTCGCGCGGATCGTGTCGGCCGGCAGCCTGTCGGCGGCGGCGCGCGAGCTCGACCTGTCGTTGTCCGTCGTCAGCAAGCGGCTCGCGCATCTCGAGTCGCGGCTCGGCGTGCGCCTGCTGCACCGGACGACGCGGCAGCAAACGCTCACCGACGACGGCGCGCAGTTTCACGCGCAGGTGCTGCGCATCCTGGCCGAGGTCGAGCATGCCGAAACGCTGATGCGCGATCGTCGCGGCACGGTCAGCGGCGTGCTGCGCGTGACGGCGCCCGGCGAGCTCGGCCGCCTGCGCATCGCGCCGCTCGTGGCGGCCTTTCAGCAGCGACATCCGCAATTGACCGTGCAGCTGGTGCTGACCGATGCGGTCGTCGATCTGCTCGCAGCCGACATCGACGTCGCCGTGCGAATCGGCAATCTTGCCGATTCGACGATGATCGCGCGCGAGCTGGCGCCGAATCATCGCGTGCTGTGCGCGTCACCGGGCTATCTCGCGGCGCACGGGCGGCCGGCTCATCCGGCCGAGCTCCGCGCGCACCGATGCATCGTGATGGGCGACCAGCCGCGTGCCGAATGGCGGTTCGACGGCGCGCAAGGCGACGTGGCGGTCGAGGTCACGGCCGCGCTGCTGACGAACGACGGCGGCGCGGCGCGCACGCTGGCGCTCGAAGGCGCGGGCATTGCATTGAAGTCGATCTGGGACGTCGGCGCCGATCTCGATGCCGGTCGGCTCGTGCGCGTGCTGCCGGCCTTCGAGGCGCCCGCGGCGCCGCTGCATGCCGTCTATCCCGGCGGCCGCCATGTGCCGTTGCGCGTGCGGACGTTCGTCGATTTCCTGCGCGAGCAGTTGCGTCACGCGTGGCGCCGCGACGCTTGAACCCGTCCCGGGCGGTGCGCCGGGCGCGTGGCGCCTCGTGATTCCGAAGCGGTTTACAATCGTTTGCATCGGGCGCCGCAAGCGTTGCCCTGCGCGTCGCCCCCGTTCGACAGGATGCCAACGATGCCAACGACCCCAGCGAATCCCGCGGTTCCCCGCCAGCGGCGCGTGCAGTGTGCAAGCGCGGCCGGCCTTCACCATGTCGCCTATACCGAGTGGGGCGATCCCGCGAATCCGCGCGTGCTCGTCTGCGTGCACGGCCTGACGCGCTCCGGGCGCGATTTCGACCGGCTTGCCGCTGCGCTGTCGGATACGTATCGCGTCGTCTGCCCCGATGTCGTCGGGCGTGGCCGGTCCGATCGGCTGGCCGATCCGCGGCTCTATGCGATTCCGCAGTACGTGGCCGACATGGTTACGCTGATTGCACGGCTCGACGTCGAATCGGTCGACTGGTTCGGCACGTCGATGGGCGGGCTGATCGGCATGGCGCTCGCCGGGCTGCCGGGTTCGCCGCTGCGCCGGATGATCGTCAACGACGTCGGCCCGCGCATCGAGCCCGATTCGCTGACGCGCATCGGCGAGTACCTCGGCGTGCAGCCGCGCTTTGCGACCGAGCAGGAGGGAATCGACTATCTGACGTCGCTGTCGCTGCCGTTCGGTGCGCTGAGCGCCGACGAGTGGCGCGAGATCAACGGGCCGCTGCTGCACGAATTGCCCGAAGGCGGCTGGACGATGCGCTACGACCCGCGCATCGCCGAGCCGTTCAAGGCGACGACGCCCGAGCTGGCCGCGCTCGGCGAGGCCGCGCTGTGGCGCGCGATCGAGACGACGGACGCGACGCTGCTCGTCGTGCGCGGCGAGACGTCCGACCTGCTGTCGCGCGAGACGGCGGATGAAATGGTGCGTCGCGGCCGGCATGTGACGCAGGTCGAGATTCCGGGCGCGGGCCACGCGCCGGCGTTCGTCAGCGCCGACCAGATTGCGCTCGCGCGGCGGTTTTTCGTCGAAGGCGACGCATAAACGCGTCATAATATGCGGTTCGGCGGCACGTGGGCCGTGCCGCCGCCCGATTCCTTACCCATCACGACCGGAACATTTCATGGCAGTCATTCGTCACCACGTCGGGGCCCGTCTCTCCGAAACCGCGATCCACAACGGTACCGTGTATCTGGCCGGCCAGATCGCCGAAGACACCACGCAGGACATCCGCGGCCAGACGCGCGAAGTGCTCGGCCACATCGATCGCCTGCTCGCCGAAGCGAACAGCGACAAGGCGCATCTGCTGTCGGTGCAGATCTACATCTCGGATCTCGCGAACTTCGAAGGCATGAATGCGGAGTGGGACGCATGGGTCGCACCGGGCAACACGCCGCCGCGCGCGACCGTCGAGGCGAAGCTCGCCGATCCGGCGCTGCTCGTCGAGATCGTGGTCGTCGCCGCGCAGCGGAGCTGAGCGTTATCCGACGATGACCGTATTCCGGCAGGCCGTGCCATGACCGAATCCGTTTCCGCTTCTCCCGTCGCGGCGCCGTCGTTCGACGACGTGCTCGCGTTCGTGCGCGAGCGGGCCGGCGACGCGCGCCTGTCGTCGGGCGAGCTGCTCGCCGATCACTCGGCGGGCACGGCGGCGATCATGCGCACGCTGAACGTCGATCCGCACGCGATGCAGGCCGCCGCGCTGTTCGTGCTGACGCCGCACCTGAGCGACCCCGAGCGCGAGCTGACCGAGCGTTTCGGCGACGAGGTCGCGCGGCTCGTGGCCGACGTGCGCAAGCTGTTGCGGCTCGGTACCGTCAGCCTGCGCGCCGCGCAGAACGCGAAGCCCGACGCCGGGCGCGACGCGGCGGAGGAGCGGCGCACGCAGATCGAGGCGCTGCGCAAGATGCTGCTCGCCTTCGCGCAGGACATCCGCGTGGTGCTGATCCGGCTCGCGTCGCGGTTGCAGTCGCTGCGCTACTACGCGGCCGCGAAGCTCGATCCGCCGCCCGACGTCGCGCGCGAGACGCTCGAGATCTATGCGCCGCTCGCGAACCGTCTCGGTATCTGGCAACTGAAGTGGGAACTCGAGGATCTCGCGTTCCGCTTCGAGGATCCCGTCACCTACAAGCGGATCGCGAAGCTGCTCGACGAAAAGCGCATCGAGCGCGAGGCGTACGTCACGCAGGCGATCGCGCGGCTGCAGCACGAGCTCGCGCAGGCGCACATCCAGGCCGACGTGAGCGGCCGGCCGAAGCATATCTACAGCATCTGGCGCAAGATGCGCGGCAAGGAGCTCGATTTCTCCGAGCTGTACGACGTGCGCGCGTTTCGCGTGATCGTGCCCGACATCAAGGATTGCTACGCGGTGCTCGGCATCGTGCATCACCTGTGGCAGCCGGTGCCGAAGGAGTTCGACGACTACATCTCGCGGCCGAAGCCGAACGGCTACAAGTCGCTGCATACGGTCGTGATCGGCGACGACGGCCGCGCGTTCGAAGTGCAGATCCGCACGCAGGAGATGCATCGTTTCGCGGAGTACGGCGTCGCCGCGCACTGGCGCTACAAGGAGGCCGGCGCGCGCGGCTATGGCGGCCAGTTCTCGGCGAGCGACAAGTACGACGAGAAGATCGCGTGGCTGCGCCAGTTGCTCGCATGGAAGGACGACGTCGAGGACGGCGCCGAAGTGTCGGGCGACCAGGCGTGGGCGCAATTGCGCGAGACGTCGCTCGACGACGACCACATCTACGTGCTGACGCCGCAGGCGCGCGTGATCGCGCTGCCGCAGGGCGCGACGCCGGTCGATTTCGCGTACCACCTGCACAGCGAGCTCGGCCATCGCTGCCGTGGCGCGCGCGTCGACGGGGCGATGGTGCCGCTGAACACGCCGCTCGCCAACGGCCAGACGGTCGAGATCGTTGCGGTGAAGGAAGGCGGGCCGTCGCGCGACTGGCTGAACCTGCAGCTCGGTTACCTGAAGAGTTCGCGCGCGCGGCAGAAGGTGCGTGCGTGGTTCAACTCGATCGAGCAGGAAGAAAACGTCGCGCACGGCCGCGCGCTCGTCGAAAAGACGCTGCAGCGCGAGGGCAAGACGTCGGTCAACCTGGACAACCTCGCCGCGAAGCTCGGCTTCAAGTCGCCCGAGGAACTGTTCTCGGTCGTCGGCAAGGAAGAGTTCAGCCTGCGCAACGTCGAGCACGCGCTGTCCGATGCGCCGCCGCCGGAACCGGCGCCCGAGGCGCCGGCCGATTTCGAGAAGCGCAGCAGCGGTGCGAGCGTCGCGCACGGCGCGTCGACCGGCGTGCTGGTGGTGGGCGTCGACGCGCTGCTGACGCAACTGGCGCGCTGCTGCCGTCCGGCGCCGCCCGATCCGATCAGCGGTTTCGTCACGCGCGGCAAGGGAATGTCGATCCACCGCAGCGACTGCCCGACGTTTCGCCGGATGGTCGAGCGCGCGCCGGAGCGCGTGCTGCAGACGACGTGGTCGGCCGACGTGCTGGGCGGGCGCGGCGCGTCCGTCTATCCGGTCGACCTGATGATCGAGGCGAGCGACCGGCAAGGGTTGCTGCGCGATATCTCCGAAGTGTTCGCGCGCGAAAAGATCAACGTCGTGGGCGTGAAGACCCAGAGCCGCCGCAATGCGGCGTTCATGCAGTTCACGGTCGAGGTATCGAATTCGGCGCAGGTGCAGCGCGCGTGCACGCTGCTCGGCGAGGTGCAGGGCGTCGTGCGGGCGGGGCGGAAGTCGTAATGGGGTTGGAACGGCGTCATTTTGCTGCGGCCGCATAAAACACTTGCCAAGCCGGCCGCCGCCCCATATAATCTCAGCTTCTCTAGGCTCGTAGCTCAGCTGGTTAGAGCACCACCTTGACATGGTGGGGGTCGTTGGTTCGAGTCCAATCGAGCCTACCAACGAATTGAGAATGCCCGGCCTCCGGGTGTTCGAAGCAGTACACAACTCAACGCGAACAAGGCGAATACGGTTATGACACCGCGAACGTTGACCGAAACCACTTCGGAGCGACGCTAGTCGAGGAACGTTTTCGCCCTTTCAGTTTGAGTGAAGTATCGAATGCGGCCCCTCGAAAGCGGGGCCGCATTTTTTTTGTCGCGAAATTTTCATGCGTGAGTTCGATCTCGCGTACCTGGTCTGCCGCCCACTGTCGGCATCACGGAGAGTGCTATGGTTTCGATACGCTTGCCTGACGGCTCAGTTCGACAATACGAGCATCCGGTGACAGTCGCCGAGGTTGCGGCCTCGATCGGTCCCGGTCTTGCGAAGGCTGCGCTTGGTGGCAAGCTCGATGGCGAGCTCGTGGATACGTCGACGGTGATCGACCGCGACGCGTCGCTCGCGATCGTCACCGACAAGGATGCCGACGGCCTCGACATCATCCGCCATTCGACCGCCCACTTGCTCGCGTATGCGGTGAAGGAACTGTATCCGGACGCGCAAGTGACGATCGGCCCGGTGATCGACAACGGTTTCTATTACGACTTCTCGTACAACCGCCCGTTTACGCCGGAAGATCTGGAAAAGATCGAAAAGCGCATGCAGGAACTCGCGAAGAAGGACGAGCCGGTCACGCGCCGTGTCGTGTCGCGCGACGAGGCGGCCGGTTACTTCCGCAGCATTGGCGAGAAGTACAAGGCCGAGATCATCGAATCGATTCCGCAAAGCGACGAAATCAAGCTGTACTCGCACGGCGGCTTCACCGATCTGTGTCGCGGCCCGCACGTGCCGTCCACCGGCAAGCTGAAGGTCTTCAAGCTGATGAAGGTCGCCGGCGCGTACTGGCGCGGCGATTCGAAGAACGAGCAGCTGCAGCGGATCTACGGCACGGCCTGGACGAAGAAGGAAGACCAGGACCAGTACCTGCACATGCTCGAGGAAGCGGAAAAGCGCGACCACCGCAAGCTGGGCAAGCAGCTCGACCTGTTCCACATGCAGGAAGAGTCGCCGGGCATGGTGTTCTGGCATCCGAAGGGCTGGGCGCTGTGGCAGCAGGTCGAGCAGTACATGCGCCGCCGCGTCAACGAAGCCGGCTATCTCGAGATCAAGACGCCGATGATCATGGACCGCTCGCTGTGGGAAGCGTCGGGCCACTGGCAGAACTATCGCGAGAACATGTTCACGACGGAGTCGGAGAAGCGCGACTACGCGATCAAGCCGATGAACTGCCCGGGCCACGTCCAGGTGTTCAAGCACGGCCTGCGTTCGTACCGCGATCTCCCGCTGCGCTACGCGGAATTCGGCTCGTGCCACCGCAACGAGGCGTCGGGTGCGCTGCACGGCCTGATGCGCGTGCGCGGCTTCGTGCAGGACGATGCGCACATCTTCTGCACGGAAGACCAGTTCATCTCGGAATCGATCGCGTTCAACACGCTGGCCATGAGCGTGTACAAGGATTTCGGTTTCGATCACATCGACATCAAGCTGTCGCTGCGCCCCGATCAGCGTGCGGGTACGGACGAGACGTGGGATCGCGCCGAGCAGGGTCTGCGCGATGCACTGACCGCCTGTGGCCTCACGTGGGAAGAGTTGCCGGGCGAGGGTGCGTTCTACGGCCCGAAGATCGAGTACCACATCAAGGATGCGCTCGGCCGTTCGTGGCAGTGCGGCACGCTGCAGCTCGACATGGTGCTGCCGGAGCGCCTGGGCGCCGAGTACGTGGCGGAAGACAACAGCCGCCGCCGGCCGGTGATGCTGCACCGTGCGATCGTCGGTTCGATGGAGCGTTTCCTTGGCATTTTGATCGAGCACCATGCTGGTGCAATGCCGGTTTGGCTCGCGCCGTACCAGGCAATTGTGCTCAATATCGCCGAAAGTCAGGCCGAATATGCGCAGTCTCTGGCCCAATCGTTGCAAAAACAAGGGGTTAGAGTGGCGGCCGATTTGCGCAACGAGAAGATTAGCTATAAAATACGCGAGCACACGCTGGAAAAGGTGCCTTATCTCCTCGTCGTGGGCGATAAGGAGCGTGATGCGCAAACGGTAGCCGTGCGTGCCCGTGGCGGCGTCGACCTTGGCGTTATGCCGGTCGAAGCCTTCGTTGAGCGTCTGCAGGAAGACCTGCGCTCGTTCAAGTAACCGCCCTGGCAGCGCGGCTCGTTTTTTTAATTTTTAGAGGAAACGTAACATCGCTACTGATAAGTCGTCGCACCGCATCAACGGTGAAATCACTGCGCCGGAAGTGCGCCTGGTCGGGATCGAGAATGAACCGCTCGGTATCGTAAAACTCGCTGACGCTTTCCGTAAATCGGAAGAACTGGATGTTGACCTGGTGGAAATCGCGCCGCAAGCGGTGCCGCCGGTTTGCCGTCTGATGGATTACGGCAAGTTCAAGTACCAGGAATCGAAGAAGCAGCACGAAGCGAAGCTGAAGCAGAAGGTCATCCAGGTCAAGGAAGTCAAGTTCCGTCCGGGTACCGATGACGGGGATTACAACGTCAAGCTCCGCAATCTCGTGCGCTTCCTCGAAGAGGGCGACAAGACGAAGATCACGTTGCGTTTCCGCGGCCGCGAAATGGCTCACCAGGAAATCGGTATGCGGATGCTCGAGCGTCTGCGCACGGATCTCGACGAAGTCGGCCAGGTCGAGCAGATGCCGAAGATGGAAGGGCGCCAGATGATCATGGTGCTCTCGCCGAAGAAAAAGAAGTAACGGGCCCGCGCGCATCGCGCGCAGGTTCGACAGTGGTTCGGCGCGTTGCCCGGTCAGGGCGGCGCGCCAGCAACGACGGCGGCTGCGCAAGCGGTTCGCCGTACACAAGTGGACTGGGTTTCGAAGGGCGGGTCAAGGGCGCAAGCCAACCGCACACCCATCGCCATCTAATAAACTGGAGTTGTTCGTCATGCCTAAGATGAAGACCAAGAAGAGCGCTGCAAAGCGCTTCGTGGTGCGTCCGGGCGGTACCGTCAAGCGCGGTCAAGCCTTCAAGCGCCACATCCTGACCAAGAAAACCACGAAGAACAAGCGCCATCTGCGCGGCGCAACGGCAGTTCACGATTCCGATCTGAACTCCGTCCGCGCGATGCTCCCGTTCGCGTAACCCCTCAACTGATACTCCAAGGAGAGAAACATGCCTCGAGTCAAACGTGGGGTAACCGCACGGGCCCGCCACAAAAAGATCATCAACCTGGCCAAGGGTTATCGCGGCCGTCGCAATAACGTCTACCGCATCGCCAAGCAGGCGGTGATGCGCGCTGGTCAGTACGCGTACCGCGATCGCCGCAACAAGAAGCGTGTGTTCCGCGCACTGTGGATCACGCGTATCAACGCGGCAGTTCGCCAGCACGACATGACCTACAGCGTGTTCATCAACGGCCTGAAGAAGGCGTCGATCGAACTCGACCGTAAGGTGCTGGCCGACATGGCGGTGTTCGACAAGGCTGCTTTTGCTGCGATCGTCAAGCAGGTGAAAGCCGCCGTTGCAGCCTAATTGCGAAATTAGCACTGCGTGGTTAGTTGCAGCGAGGTTCCGGTAGTCTCGGCCGCTGCAGCGAAAACGGGGCTCTTCCGAGCCCCTTTTTTGTTTGGTGGGTAGATTTTCTCGCCAAGACCGAATGACGTTGGAAATGATGGGATCTATGGATCTGGACCAGATTGTCGCCGACGCGCAGCAGTCCTTCGAACAGGCTGCCGACATCACCACGCTCGAAAACGAGAAAGCTCGATTTCTCGGTAAATCGGGTGCGCTGACCGAGTTGCTCAAGGGCCTCGGCAAGCTCGATCCCGAAACACGCAAGACCGAAGGCGCACGCATCAACGTCGCGAAGCAGCAGGTTGAAGCCGCGCTCACCGCCCGTCGCCAGGCACTGGCCGACGCGCTGCTGAATCAGCGCCTCACCGCCGAAGCGATCGACGTGACGCTGCCGGGCCGCGGCGCCGGCACAGGCAGCCTGCACCCGGTGATGCGCACGTGGGAGCGGGTCGAACGGATTTTCGGCTCGATCGGTTTCGACGTGGCCGACGGCCCCGAAATCGAGACCGACTGGTACAACTTCACGTCGCTGAACAGCCCGGAGAACCATCCGGCGCGTTCGATGCAGGACACCTTCTACGTCGAAGGCAAGGATGCCGACGGCCGCCAGCTGCTGCTGCGCACGCACACGAGCCCGATGCAGGTGCGTTATGCGCGCATGAACCGTCCGCCGATCAAGGTGATCGCGCCGGGCCGCACGTATCGCGTCGACAGCGATGCGACCCACTCGCCGATGTTCAATCAGGTCGAGGGGCTGTGGATCGACGAAAACATCAGCTTCGCCGATCTCAAGGGCGTTTATACCGACTTCCTGAAAAAATTCTTCGAGCGCGACGACATCCTCGTGCGCTTCCGTCCGTCGTATTTCCCGTTCACGGAACCGTCGGCCGAGATCGACATGATGTTCGAGCAAGGCAAGAACGCCGGCAAGTGGCTCGAAATTTCCGGCTCGGGCCAGGTGCATCCGACCGTGATCCGCAACATGGGCCTCGACCCCGAGCGCTACATCGGTTTCGCGTTCGGCAGCGGCCTCGAGCGCCTGACGATGCTGCGCTACGGCGTGCAGGATCTGCGGCTGTTCTTCGAGAACGATCTGCGTTTCCTGCGCCAGTTCGCGTAACGCTGCTCGCCGCGCCGACATGTGCCCGTGCATGCCCCCGCCGGATGTGTCCGACGGGGCCCGGGCGCCGATCTAACCTGTTTCGAACGTAGACATCCATGCAATTCCCTGAATCCTGGTTGAGAACCTTTGTCGACCCGCAGCTGACGACCGACGAGCTGTCGCACGCGCTGACGATGGCGGGGCTCGAAGTCGAATCGCTGAGCAAGGCGGCACCGCCGACGTCGAAGATCGTCGTCGGCCGCGTGCTCGAAGTCGTCAAGCATCCGGATGCGGACAAGCTCAATGTCTGCCAGGTCGACGCCGGCACCGGCGCGACGCTGAACATCGTCTGCGGCGCGCCGAACGTGGCGCCCGGCATCAAGGTGCCGGTCGCGCTGGTGGGCGCGGAACTGCCGCCGGCGGAAGAGGGTGGCAAGCCGTTCGCGATCAAGCTGTCGAAGCTGCGCGGCGTGGAGAGCCAGGGGATGCTGTGCTCGGCGCGCGAGCTGAAGCTGTCGGAAGACCACAGCGGGCTGCTGATCCTGCCGGAAGACACGCCGATCGGCCAGGACATCCGCGAGACCCTCAATCTCGACGACACGATCTTCGAAATCAAGCTGACGCCGAACAAGGCCGACTGCCTGTCGGTATTCGGCATCGCGCGCGAGACGGCCGCGATCACCGGCGCGCCGCTGACGCCGGTCGACATCCGCCAGGTGAACGTCGAGCTCGACGAAACGCTGCCGGTGCGCATCGCCGCGCCGGATCTGTGCGGCCGTTTTTCGGGCCGCGTGATCCGCGGCGTGAACGCGCGCGCGAAGACGCCGCAGTGGATGGTGGAGCGCCTCGAGCGTTCGGGCCAGCGCAGCGTGTCCGCGCTCGTCGACATTTCGAACTACGTGATGTTCGAGCTCGGCCGCCCGTCGCACGTGTTCGATCTCGACAAGATCCACGGCGGCATCGAGGTTCGCTGGGGCAAGCGCGGCGAATCGCTGAAGCTGCTCAACGGCAACACGGTCGAACTCGACGAAACGGTCGGCGTGATTGCGGACGACCGTCAGGTCGAAAGCCTGGCCGGCATCATGGGCGGCGACAGCACGGCCGTCACGCTCGATACGACCAACATCTACCTGGAAGCCGCGTTCTGGTGGCCGGACAGCATCCGCGGCCGCGCGCGCAAGTACAACTTCTCGACCGATGCGGCCCATCGCTTCGAGCGCGGCGTCGATTACGCGACGACCGTCGAACACGTCGAGCGCATCACGCAACTGATCCTCGAGATCTGCGGCGGCAAGGCCGGCCCGGTCGACGATCAGGCGGTGAACCTGCCGCAGCGCGCGCCGGTGAAGATGCGCGTGTCGCGCGCGAATCGCATCATCGGCGTGAAGATCGGCGCCGACGAGATCGCGAACATCTTCACGCGCCTCGGCCTGCCGTTCGAGCGTGAAGACGACGCGTTCCTCGTCACGCCGCCGTCGCACCGCTTCGACATCGAGATCGAGGAAGACCTGATCGAGGAAGTGGCGCGCATCTACGGCTTCGAGAAGATCCCCGCGCGGCCGCCGGTCGCGACGAGCGAAATGCGCGCGACCCACGAGACGCGGCGTTCGATCCACGACATCCGTCACGCGCTGGCCGCGCGCGACTACGCGGAAACCGTCAACTTCAGCTTCGTCGATGCGGAGTGGGAGCGCGATTTCGCGGTCAACGACAACCCGATTCGTCTGCTGAATCCGATCGCGAGCCAGCTTTCGGTGATGCGCACGACGCTGTTCGGCAGCCTGATCGCCGTGCTGCGCCACAACCTGAACCGGCGCGCCGATCGCGTGCGCGTGTTCGAGTCGGGCCGCGTGTTCGTCGCCGATCCGTCGGTGAAGGCCGGCGAGCTGGCGGTCGAGGGTCATGCGCAGCCGAAGCGCGTCGGTGCGCTTGCGTACGGTCCGGCACTCGACGAGCAGTGGGGCGTGGCGACCCGCGCGGTCGATTTCTTCGACGTGAAGGGCGATCTCGAAGCGCTGCTCGCGCCGGCGGTGGCACGCTTCGTGAAGGCCGAGCATCCGGCCCTTCATCCGGGCCGCAGCGCACGCATCGAGGTCGACGGCCGCGCGGTCGGCTGGATCGGCGAACTGCATCCGCGTCTGATGCAGAAGTACGAGCTGCCGCACGCGCCGGTGATGTTCGAGATCGACGCGGACGCGCTGATCGCACGTGCGCTGCCCGCGCCGACCGACGTGTCGAAATTCCCGCCGGTCCGTCGCGATATCGCCGTTGTCGTCGATCAGGCGGTCGAGGTACAGGCCCTTTTCGACGAAATGAAGAAGGCGCTTGCGGAAGACGCCTGCCGATTCGTTCAGAAGGTTGTACTCTTCGACGAATTTCGTGCAAAATCAAATACTTCCGGTGGCCTTGCCGCGAACGAGAAGAGCCTTGCCTTCCGCGTGACGCTGCAGGACGCGGCTGGCACGCTGCAGGACGAGGTCGTCGAGCAGGCGATCCAGACGCTGGTCGAGCGGATGGCGCATGCCGGTGCGCGTCTGCGCGGCTAAGGAGAGGGCCCGCCCTTTCACGGGCGGCTTTTTTCCATCGTAAGTTTTGATTCAACGCGCTGTATGGCAGATATGAACGACATGACCTCGAGTGAATTCGAAGCCCTCCTGACGGCGCAACGCAGCGCGATGAACCGCGACGCGTCGGCGCCGGCGTCCACCGAGACGCCGACGCTGACGAAGGCGGAACTGGCGGAGCTGTTGTTCGACAGCGTCGGGCTGAACAAGCGTGAAGCGAAGGACATGGTCGAGGCGTTTTTCGAAGTGATCCGCGACGCGCTCGAAAACGGTGAAAGCGTCAAGCTGTCGGGGTTCGGCAATTTCCAGTTGCGCGACAAGCCGCAGCGTCCGGGCCGCAATCCGAAGACGGGCGAGGCGATTCCGATCGCGGCCCGCCGGGTGGTAACCTTCCACGCGAGCCAGAAACTGAAGGCGCTGGTCGAAAACGGCGCGGAGTAACACGCGCCGGCGCCCCTGCGCGGCCCCGCGCATCCCTTACCGACGGTTAACCGACGATGACCACCACGGTTGAGAAAGTCGTTTTGCCTCCGATTCCCGCGAAGCGCTACTTCACGATCGGCGAAGTCAGCGAGCTGTGCGGGGTCAAGCCACATGTGCTGCGTTACTGGGAACAGGAATTCACTCAGTTGCGGCCGGTGAAGCGGCGCGGCAACCGGCGGTATTACCAGCATCACGAGGTGCTGCTGATCCGGCGGATTCGCGAGTTGCTGTACGAGCAGGGCTTCACGATCAACGGCGCGCGCAACCGGCTCGATTCGCCGGGCAGCGAGCGGGCCGCGGCGGAGCCGGTCGACTCCGACGCGCAGGCAAACGATGCGCGTGGGGCGGGCAAGCCCGGCGAAAACGTCGACGTCATCGCGTTGCGGCAGGCGTTGCTCGACGTGATCGACGGACTGAAACACGACTGAGTGCGCGCCGCGCAGGATGCATTGGAAAGCCCGGTTGGCGATCTGCCACCGGGCTTTTTTCATGCGGGCCGTGCTTGCTTGCGGATCAGCGCGACGCAAGCGGATTCTTCTGTCCGATGTCGACGACCAGCGTGCCGTCCGGCAGCATCCGCACCGAGCCCTGCGCGACCTGGCTGCGATAGTCGTACAGGTCGAACCGCATCGGCCCGGCCTCGGCCGAATTCCGGATCAGCGCGCGCACGTTCAGTTCGAGGACGTTGAACATCTTCATGTCGCCGCCTTCCATCCACATGTAGCTCGGCGCGTCGATCTGCGGCCGCTTCGGCACGGGCGCGCCCGCCGCGCGCCGGAACGTGAGACGCAGTCCATCGCGCTCGACGGTGGCCTGGGCGAGCTTGCCGTTCAGCACGGGCGGCGGGAACACGGTGTACTGGTCGAGCACGAGCGTGTCGCCGCGCAGTTCCGCGCCGCGTCGCCGCAACGGCGTCAGCGATGCGAGCTCGATGCCGAGCGAGCGCAGCAGCGTGGCCTGCGGGATGCCGAGCACCGACACCTGCGACGGCGTGAAGGCGAGATGCCGGTCGTCGAGCACCGTCAGCGAGCCCTTCATGTCGGTCGGCAGCCAGACACCCGGTACGTGATTCCACAGCTTGATGCCGCCCTGGACGCGCAGGTCCTGGCCGTCCGCGCTCAGTTGGAGGTCGTTCAGCGAGCGCGGCGAATAGTCGAGCAGGTAGTCGTTGAACAGCGCCGACATCGCCTTCCACGACTCGACGACCGTGCCGCCGAGAATGCGGATGTCGTACTGGTTCGGGTCGTCGAGATCGACGGGTTCGCCCGGGCGCTTCGACACGAGTTCCACGTCGAGATCGTCGACATGAAAGCCGATGTCACCGGACAGGTTGAAATCGACGTTGCGCAGATGGATCGTCGGGTTGCGGTTCGATACGTACCGTTCGTTGAACGGCGTCGTCGACGTGCGTCGCATCGCGACCTTCTGCATGCCGGGCCGCATCGCGTCCGCCGCGAGCGCGGACGCTTCCCAGTGCTGCCGCACGTCGCGCAGCGCATTCTGCTGCGCGGCGAGAAAACTGTCGTTCAGGCGCGCGGCCGCGTTGCCGAGCGCCGCGCCGCTGGCCGGGCCCGTATACGAAGGCATCCGGATCGTCATCGCGCCGCTTTCGTCGAAGTTGAAGTAGCCGGCCGATACCTGGTCGCGATAGTGATACAGGTCGAACACGAACGTCTGGTCGCGTTTCGACGGGTCGACCGGCCCGATCAGGATGTCCGCGTTCATCGGCATCGAGCGCATGAATTTCACGTCGCCGCCGCGGATGACCATCGCCTGCTGCGGCGCGTTCGCGGGCATCGCGAAGCCGGCATGCGTGCCGTCGTCGAGCTTCAGGTCGAGGCCGGCCGGCGTCACGCGCACGGCGGTGATCGTGAGTTTCAGGCGCGGCGGCGGCATCAGCTTGTCGACGGCCATCACGAGATCGTCGCCGGCGAGTTGCGCGATCGGTGTCTGAACCTTCAACAGGTCGGCCATTTTCACGTTGGCCGCGCGCATCACCGGCTGCGCGTCGAGGCCCGACACGCGTACGCCGGTCGGGTGGAACACGAGCTGGCTGCCGTCGCGGACCGCGAGCGTGCCGGTCAGCGAGAACGGTACCCAGCCGTCGCGCCGCATCTCGCCTTGCAGATGGATCACGCCGTCGCCGGCCGACACCGCGAGCTTGCGCAGCGGCGCGTTGCGATAGCCGAAGATGTAAGTGTTGAAGAGGGCGGTCAGCTTCGCGTTGTCGAGCGTGACCGTGCCTTCGTGCACGTCGATCTCGAAGCTGGTCGGATCGTCGAATACGATCGGCGCGCCGGCTTGCGTCGGCACGAGCGTGGCCGACAACTGATGGATGAAGAAGCCGAGATTGTTGACGACGCGGAAATCGACGTCGCGCAGGAACGTCATCGCGCCGTTCTGGCCCGAGTCGCGCAGCGTGAACGGGCGCGGCTGCGTGAGGCTGATCGACGCGAGCGACGGCACGGTGCGCGCGAGCTGCCGTTCGCGCGCGAGGCGCTCGGCCTTGGCGCGTTCGATCTTCGTGGATGCGATGGATGTGTTGCTGTCGCGCTGCGCGGCGGATTCCGCGCAGCCCGCGCAGAGCAGCGCGAGCGCCAGCGCGCCGCAGCCGAACAGGCGGGATGTCGTGTGCGACTGCGGGGCGGCCGTGCGTCGCCGGCCGGAAAACCAGTCGAAAATTGCCAAAGGCGAGCGATGGCCGCGCCGGACCGTATTCCGCATCGTCTGTCTCCATGTCTTGTCTTGATCGACGGCGGCGCGCCAGTGCCCGGCGCGAGCGTCGATGCCGTGCAGTGTGTCATAGCGCGCTAGAGCGGCGTCACCAAACAACGGGCGATCGCCCGCGGCGCGTCGAGCGACTGTCAGACAATGGAATCGGCGTGGAGGGGGCGCCGAATCAAACGCTCGTTTGGTTTGTTCCGGCGGTGGATCGGCATCTTTCGGGGCGAGCCCCGAAAACCTGCGGCCGGCCTTGGGCGGCGCGACTTTGACGGGATGAGCGCACCGTAGCGATTGGCCGTCAGGCGGTCACCGTCCTTTTCGATCGGGGGCGAATGTGCGTTGCCGGGGAGTCCGGGCATCGACGGATACGACAGACCACGACGGCGAGGTAAGATCCCGACGAGTGGCCGATTCGACATCACAACACGGCAGCCATCACGGGGAAGCGCCATGGACCTGAAGGAAGTCGACGTACTGGGTGCGGGGGTGGGCGATCACTGGTACTACGCGTCGAAGGCGAGCGCCATTCGCCGGTTTCTGGGCGCATCGGGCGCGAACCGGATACTCGACGTCGGTGCGGGTTCCGGCTTCTTCTCGAAGCATCTGCTCGAACGCACGCATGCGATAGAAGCATGGTGTGTCGATACGAGCTATGCCGACGACAGCGATGGCGAGGCGGCCGGCAAGCCGATCCACTTTCGGCGCGCCGTCGATCGATTCGATGCCGATCTCGTGTTGCTGATGGACGTGCTCGAACATGTTGACGACGATGTCGGGCTGCTGACGCAGTACGTGAAGGGCGCGCCCGCCGGCACCCGGTTCCTGATCACGGTTCCCGCGTTCCAGTTCCTGTGGAGCGGCCATGACGATTTCCTCGAGCACAAGCGCAGGTATACGCTCGGCGGCCTCGAGGACGTGGTTCGGCGTGCGGGGCTCGACGTCGAGCACGGCGCCTATTATTTCGGCCTCACGTTTCCGCTCGCGGCCGCATTGCGGCTCGGCGCGCGGGCACGTTCGCATCCGCGCGAGCCCGCGTCGCAATTGCGTCGTCATCATCCGTTCGTCAACGGCTTGCTCAAGACCCTCTGCCGCATCGAGTTGCCGATGTTCCGCTTCAATCGCGTTGCCGGCCTGACGGTCATCTGTGTCGCGCGCAAGCGGTGACGGCGACGGGGGCGGCGCCGTAGATTGCTCGCGTCGACGCCATCGCGCCAAAAAATTTCACGAGAACACGGACAAAATGCATGCGACCCGTTCTAAATCGGGAAACTGTCTGTTATAATTTTTTTCTTTCGGGGCGTAGCGCAGCCTGGTAGCGTACCTGCATGGGGTGCAGGTGGTCGGAGGTTCAAATCCTCTCGCCCCGACCAGACAAGAACCCGCGTCAGCTCAGGCTGACGCGGGTTTTTTCTTGGCCGTCGCTTTTTTGCACATCGCAGCGCGGCCCCGGTAAAATGCAAGGTTGATCCACGGAAAGCGCCGTGATTTAGCGGAAGAGGATTCCCCGAACATGACTGATCTTCGTCTTACCATGCGGTTCGCTGCAGTGCTCGCCACCGGCGCGCTCGTCGCCGGTTGCGGTACGTCGTCGCCCACGAAAGTGGACTACAAGAGCGATTCGAAATCGAAGGAAGCGTCGCTCGCAGTGCCGCCCAACATGCTCGACGAGACGGCCGATCAGCGTTCGCTGCCGCCCCAGGGCGGCGCGACTTCCCTGTCCGCGCTCCAGCAGGTCCAGCAGGCCGCGCCTGCGCTGGACACCGTCGCGCCGGCCGTGGCCGGCATGCATATCCAGCGCGACGGCACGGAAAGCTGGCTCGTGATCGACGGCAAGCAGCCGGCCGCGATCTGGCCGCAGGTTCGCCGTTTCTGGCAGGAGCAGGGCTTTCTGCTCGTGGTCGACCAGCGCGACAAGGGCGTGATGGAAACCGACTGGAACGAAACCCATCCGCAGATCAACGACGGCCTGATCCGCAGCGTGATCTCGAAGGCGATGGGCAATTCGTACGTGACGGCCGAGCGCAACAAGTACCGCACGCGTCTCGATTCGGCGCCGAACGGCGGCACCTATGTGTTCATCAGCCAGAAGGGCATGCGCGAGGCGATCACCGGCGCGAACAACGATTCGAGCAAATGGGAACCGAAGCCGAACGATCCGGCGCTCGAGACGGAATACCTGAAGCGGTTGATGGCCGTGCTCGCGCAGAACGAGCAGCGCGCGAAGAACGGCGAGGCTCCGATCGCGAACATCAAGGACAACGTGGTACCGAAGGACAAGAAGGCGGATACCGACGCGTCGTCGAAGGCTGCCGCGGCGATTGCGGCGCAGAACGTCTCGCGCACGTCGGCGCAAGGCAACGACGCGGCGGAAGCAGCCGTGCCGTCCGAAGTCACGCTCGGCGAGCCGTACGACCGATCGTGGCTGCACGTCGGTCTCGCGCTCGATCGCGCGAACTTCACGGTCGACGATCGCGATCGCTCGAAGGGCCTGTATTTCGTGCGCTATGTCGATCCGAAGGATTTGAGCTCGGCCGAGCAGGGCTTCTGGAGCCAACTGTTCCACGGCAAGAAGGAGAAGCAGGCGAAGCAGTATCGCGTCAACGTGAAGGCGCTCACGGCCGATCAGACGCGCGTCGCGGTCGTCGACGATTCGGGGGCGATCGACACGTCGTCGGCGGCTCGCCAGATCATGGGGTTGCTCGTGAATCAGCTTCGCTGATTCCGGCGTTTCCCGCACCCTTGAAAAGCCCGCCATTCGGCGGGCTTTTTTCATGGCCGCTCGCCGGCGCGGGCGCGCGTTCGGGTGGTTCGGCCCTGCCTCGTGACGTTACGTAACATCCGTCGCGTTACGGCGACAGAACACGTGTCACATTGTCGTCGATATAAAAATTATCCTTATGAATCAATGGGGTGAAGGTGGATTGGATGCTTGGCACGCAACCTGCTTTATATGTTCGAATCGTTAGAGCAGGGAGGATGGCGTCAGCGTCCGGAATGCGCCGCGAGCGCCTGAACAACGGTATCGACGCCTTTCAAATGCCGACGCGACGAGCGTCGGTCGACAGATGATGATCCGCGCCAGCGTGCGGATCTCGATGGCCCCGTCGCCTATCCTCGTAGGGCGACGGTTTCGCCCGCGCTTCTCTGAAGCGCGGGCTATTTTTTTTGTGCCGTCGTCATGCCTTATCGGCGTCGCCGGTGCGCGATGCGCGTATTCTCGGACTTTTTGAATGAAGGAGGCGGGAATGGCGGAAATCGCAGTCGTGGCGCTGATCGTGGCGAAGCCGGGCGCCGAGGAAAAACTGCGCGTCGTGCTCGAGGGAATCGTCGAGCTGACCCGCAACGAAGCCGGTGCGTTGCAGTATGACCTGCACCGGGATCTGAGGGAGCCCGCGCGATTCGTATTCGTCGAGCGTTGGGAGAGCGAGGAGGCGCTGGCCGCTCATGCGCGTTCCGCGCACATTCTCGCCTATCGCGAAGCGGCCGCGGACTGGATCGAGCGTTCCGAAATCCGCGTGCTGTCGAAACTCGTCTGAGCCGGAGTGCGGCGGAGTGGGGCGACCGGACGTGTCCGGTCGCGGCGGCGCGTCAGTGTGACGCGCTGGGTACGTCGAGGATCAGGATGATCGTCCAGTCGGCGTCGCCGTCGTGGTGATACTGGCGCTCGGCAACGATGAACGGTTGCTGCTTGCCTTGCGGGCCGAGGAACAGCACGTCGCCCTCCATCGGCAGACACTCGATCGGCGGCAGCGCGAGGAACGCGTCGTCCGAGCCGCGGGGCATCAGTTGCTTGATCTTGCGAGTGGCGGCTTCGGTCCACTCGATGTCGAGTTGAATGTTGCTCATGCTGTCCTCCGCACCGGGGTGCGCACGGGTGGAAAATTTCGGTGCGCGACTTTAGCACAGCGCGCGGGCGCCGCAACCAAAAAAGCCGAACCCGGTTGCCCGGATTCGGCTTTTCGCTGGAGCGGTGCCGCCGAACTTACTGGCTGGCAGCGTCTGCAGCCTTCGCCTTCTTGGCGGCCTTCTTCGCTGCTGCCTTGTGATGCGCAGCCTTCTTGCCGTGGTGATGCTCTTCCTGCGCCGCCGGCTGAGCCGCTTCGGCCGCTTGTTGCTGTTGCAGCGCTTGGGCGCGCTGCTCGATCTCGGCGATCTTGGCCGGATCGGTGATGGTCTGGATCTGCGTGCTCTCTTGCGCATACGCTGCGCCAGTCAGCGCCGACATCGCTACCAGGATAGCCAGGGACGTCTTCTTCATTGCTTTACCTCCGCTAAGTGGTGATGAACCCGAGTGTTGCCGTTTTGTCTGGCGACTGCAATCGAGTGCGTGTCGAGTGTAACAAAAGTGACGGATCAATGTGCACCGGATCGTCGCACGACGCAAGGCCCCGTTGAAGTCGCGCAACACTTCGCGTAGTTCGTCACGCGTCGGCCATCGAGGATGGTGCCGCGATTTTCGCGCCGATTTTGACGATGTCGTCAAAACCAGCCGAGCCAACGATATACGTGGAATTGCGCGATCCCGACCAGTTCGTGCAACGCCTGCTCGGCGTTGGCCACGTTGCGCCAGCGCGGCAGCCAGCCCGTTTGCGCGCGTCGGAGATTCGCATAAACGGGTTGTGGATCGATGCCGAAATGGCGGAAGTCGAGCAGGGCCCGGCGCATCTGGTACGACGACGTGACGAGAATGCGCGCGTCGTCACACTGTGGGCGTAGTATAGATGCAGTGAATTTCGCGTTTTCGTAGGTTGTGCGGCTGTTCGGTTCGAGCACGAGATCGGCCGGCGCCACGCCTTGCGCGACGAGCTGGCGCCCGTAGACGGCCGCCTCGGTGTCGCCGTGATGCTGCGGGTCGCCGCCCGACATCACCACGGTACAGCGTTCGGCCTGTTGCCGGCACGTGCGATAGAGCGCCGCAACCGTGCGGATGCGCGCGACGCCATCGGGCGGCGGCTGCAATCCGGTGTCGGTGCGGCGCGTGCCGGCGCCGATCAGGATCAGCGTGGTTCGCCCGTGCATGTCGGGATGTTCGACCGGCGTGACGCCGGCCTCGGTCCAGGCGATCAGCGGCGCCGCAAGCCAGCCCGTCGCCAGCAGCCAGAACAGCGCGACGGCGACGATCGAAATGGTTCTACGCTGCTTGCGGCAGAGCATGAAACCGATGAAGAGAAGTACAAATGAATCGAACAGAATCAATTTGATTGGGGTATGGTGTCTTTTTATGGAGGACTGACGATCTGGCCCTGACGCGACGCCGGAGAACGTCGGCCTCCAGAATCGGTGGCGGTTGGGGCGGGCGGAGACCCCGCCCGGCGCGCCGCTTCGCATTGTCGCTGCACTTTAAGAAAGAATCGAGATGGCCACGTATTCCAACGAAGCGGTGCTCGACGCATTGAGACGAGTGCAGTACCGCCAGGTACCGTGGGCACGCCGCCCGGGCGTGTTCGAGTATCTCCGTTCGCTCGGGCTGATGGACACGGTCCGGCAGAAGACCGTTGCCCCCGCACCGGGCTTCCATGCACCGGTCGACATTGCCGTACTGACCGACAGCGGTCGAGCCGAATTCTCGCGCCTCGAGCGCGAAGAGAAATTACTTTCCTGGACGGATCGCCGCATGGACGACTACGCGTTGAGCGAAGCGAGCGCCGTGGCGATTCTCGAAAGCCGTCTGTAGCGGTATTCCATCCCGCCCCGTGCATCGCCACGCGGGCCCGCGACGCAAAAAAAGCCCGTATCGCGAAGATACGGGCGTACCGGATACTTTTGCTGCTGCCACGCTGTGCTCATGGCAACGATGTTGACCCGCCGCATGCGGCGCAGTTCCCGGATGCGGACATTTTCTTTCGCGAAATCTCGAAATCGGCAGGACGTCTACGGATGGCGTGGCACGCCGGGCGACTGAGAGCCGATCCGCGCCCGCGCGTTGCTGGCGATGTCGCCGCGCAAGTCGCCGCGCGGCACGGTTTGCCGGCTGGACGGGTTGGCGGACGGCGGCTGGCGGAGGGTATTGCGGTGATCCTGCTGGCGATGGGGCGGCTTCACGCGATCGTCGGCATGGGCCGGAGCTGCGAGCGCCACGGAAACGACAATGCCGCATGCAACGAGCAGTGACATTGTTTTCATGGCGGGGCTCCCTTCAAGCCGTCCGTGCGGCCTGTTGATATGTCGCTAAGGTAAGCGTGGGAGTGCAGGCTTGCTGTAAATATTGGTAAATAGATGTTTCGCGGCACGACAACGGTAATCGACTGCAATGCATGCGGCGCAACAAGATCGCGTCGCAGAAAGAAACCGGGCGGCCGAAGCCGCCCGATCGAGCATTCGTTACGCCATCTTGACGGGCGCGCGCCAGGATTCCGGATTGGTCCAGAAGGCGCCGCGCAACCGATCGCGGCTCGGCGGCGCGGGTGGCTTCGCCGCGCTTGCGCCGATGCGTCCACGCAGCGAAATCTGCCGGCCGCTCGTGCCGAGTCGCTTCACGATTTCGGCGAGCGTACCGTCCGCCTGCCATTCGTCGAAGCGGCGGCGGCAGGTCGGCGGGGACGGATAGCGGCCCGGCAGTTTGGACCAGCCTTCGCCCGTCGACAGCACCCACAGCACGGCGTTGACCACCGAACGAGCTTCCACGCGAGGACGGCCGCGCCGCTCACTCCGTGCGGGTTCCGAGCAAAACAGACCCTCGACCAGCGCCCATTCGTTATCTCTCAAATCGTCGAACAGCATCATGTCCTCACCTCAGCGAAGCTAACTCCGGTGCGCTGCCCTGCGCCGCGCACTCTTCAAGCACTCGATCGTCGAGTGCCGGGTGGGGGCGTCCGGTTGGCCGGCAGCGGTGTTTCTGCTCTTCCGTCCGACGAAACCTGCACCCTGTGCGCAAGGTAATGCACGAAGCGTGCCATGTCGGAGGTGAATCCCTCGAGAGCCGCTTGGCAGCGAGCTAACGGCTAAGTCAGCTAGGGGCGTATAAGACGCCAAAATAACCCGTGAGCAAATCGGGACAATCACCAATCTTGTGCAATTCGCCCATGTCACGTGCGTTTGCGAACGTATTGCACCGCAGCGAAACATGGGCGAAGGACGCCGGATTCGTCACCGAAGCCGGTTTCGCGCATTAAAATCGCGCATCGATATCGACGATTGATGAGGTCAGGGGATGAACGTTACGCTGCGCCAGCTTCGCGTGTTCATCGAAGTCGCGCGGCTCAAGAGCTTCAGCCGGGCGGGTGACGAGATCGGGCTCACGCAGTCCGCGGTCAGCCGCTGCGTGCGCGAGCTCGAGGCCGAACTCGGGCTGAAGCTGATCGACCGCACGACGCGGGACGTGCAACTGACCGACGTCGGGGCGAACCTGATCGCGAGCGTGTCGCGCCTGCTCGACGATCTCGACGATACGCTGCGCGAGATCCGCGAGATCGGCGAGCAGCGCCGCGGGCGCGTGATCGTCGCGGCAAGCCCGACGATCGCATGCAGGCTGATGCCGCGCGTGGTGGCGTCGTGCGAGCGGCAGTTCCCGTTCGTGACGCTCGGCCTGCGCGACGACGTACAGAGCGACGTGTTGCGCAAGGTGAAGTCGAGCGAAGTCGATTTCGGCGTCGTGATCGGGCCGCTGACGGTCGCCGATCTCGTCTGCGAACCGTTGATGACCGATTCGTTCTGCCTTGTCGCGCGCGCCGACCATCCGCTCGCGGCGCGGTCCGAGGTGCCGTGGGCGGCGCTGGACGGCGAGCGCCTCGTGCTGCTCGACCATGCGTCGGGCAGCCGGCCGCTGATCGATGCGGCGCTGGCCACGCATCGCGTCAACGCGACGGTCATGCAGGAACTCGGGCATTCGGCGACCGTGTTCGGGCTGGTCGAGGCCGGTGTCGGCGTGAGCGTGCAGCCATGGCTATCGCTGCCGCTGCCCGCCGGCTCGACGCTCGTCGCGCGGCCGCTCACGCCGCGCACCGAACGCACCGTCGAGCTGGTGCGCCGCCGCGACCGGTCGTTGTCGCCCGCCGCGCAGGCGATCTGGGAGCTCGTGCGGCAGATGCCGGCGCGGGCCGAGGACCTCGATTGATGTGCATCGGCGTGAGCCGGCCCGGCTTGCCGGCCGGTACACTACGTGGATCGTGTTCGTTGGCGGTGGTTCTCGATGACGCATTCCGCAGGTTTTTTCCCGGTGAACGATGAGCCTGCGGCGCGCGCCGCGGTGCACGCGCTGCGCCCGTCGCTGATCCGCGAAGTCGCGAACGCCGGCTTCGGCGTGCCGGACGTGCTGCCGTTCTGGTTCGGCGAATCCGATCGCGTGACGCCGGATTTCATCCGTGACGCCGCAGCGGCGGCGCTGCGCGAGGGCGCGACCTTCTACACGCACAATCTCGGCACGGCGCCGCTGCGCGACGCGATCGCGGCCTATGTCAGCGCGCGTCACGGCGCGACGGCGGCCGGCACGGTCGCCGTGACGAGTTCGGGCGTGAATGCGCTGATGCTGGCTGCGCAGATGCTCGTCGGGCTGGGCGAGCGTGTCGTCGCGGTCACGCCGTTGTGGCCGAATCTCGTCGAGATTCCGAAGATTCTCGGCGCGCGGGTCGACTGCGTGCCGCTCGATTACGGCGACGCGGGCTGGCAGCTCGACGTCGGCCGGTTGCTCGCGGCGCTGACGCCCGATACGCGGATGCTGTTGATCAATTCGCCGAACAACCCGACCGGCTGGACGATGTCGCGCGACGATCAGCAGGCCGTGCTCGCCCATTGCCGTCGTCACGGCATCTGGCTGGTCGCCGACGAGGTGTACGAGCGGCTTGCATTCGGCGAGGGCGGTGCGCCGTCGTTCCTCGATATCGCGTCGCGCGACGAGCGCGTCGTGGTCGTGAATTCCTTCTCGAAGGCATGGGCGATGACGGGCTGGCGGCTCGGATGGCTGGTTGCGCCGACGTCGGTGATGGGCGAGCTGTCGAAGCTCGTCGAATACAACACGTCGTGTGCGCCGGGCTTCGTGCAGGCCGCGGCCGTGGTCGCGTTGCGCGACGGCGAGCCGTTCGTGCGGTCGTTCGTCTCGGCGCTGCGCGACGCGCGCGACCATCTGGTCGCCGCGCTGCGGACGTTGCCGGGCGTCGAGGTGCCGCCGCCGCCGGGCGCGATGTACCTGTTCCTGCGGCTGCCGGGCGCGGCCGATAGCCTGGCGTTCTGCACGACGCTGGTGCGCGAGGCAGGGCTCGGCCTTGCGCCCGGGCGCGCGTTCGGCCCCGAGGGGGAGGGGTTCGTGCGCTGGTGCTATGCGTGCGATCCGGCGCGACTCGACGCGGGCGTGGAGCGGCTGCGCCGGTTCCTGGCACGCGGCGCCGGCGCTCGCTGAAGCGGGGCCGGAGCGGGCATGCGGCCCGGGCGGCGGCCTGTTCCGCTCATCTTTACGCACCGGGCAATTTTGCGTAATATGGCGTTCAGTCACGCGGTTCCGTCGTTGAGCCGTGCTGTTCCGTCCGGTTTGGGCCTGGCCTGAAGTTGGTTCGCCGCCCCCGGTTCGTGCTCCCATCAATATGACCGATCAGAATCGGGCGAGCGCGTCTTCCGTTCCTTTCGTCTGTTTGTTGATCCGGTTCGTTTGACCACAGGGTCTGGCCTAGCTGCATGAATACCCAAGAGGCGAAGATCGTCCTCGAGACTGCTTTGATCTGTGCGCAGGAGCCGCTGAAGCTCGGCGATTTGCGCAAGCTCTTTGCCGACGGCGTGTCGGCTGACACGGTCCGCACGTTGCTCGAAGATCTGAAACAGGATTGGTCCGGTCGCGGTGTCGAACTGGTGGCGCTGGCGACCGGGTGGCGCTTTCAGAGCAAGCCGGCGATGCGTCATTATCTCGATCGCCTGCATCCCGAGAAGCCGCCGAAATATTCGCGCGCGGTACTCGAAACGCTCGCGATCATCGCGTACCGGCAGCCCGTCACGCGCGGCGACATCGAAGAGATTCGCGGCGTCACGGTCAATACGCAGGTGGTCAAGCAACTCGAGGATCGCGGCTGGATCGAGGTGATCGGTCATCGCGACGTGCCGGGGCGTCCGGCGCTGTATGCGACGACCAAGCAATTCCTCGACGATCTCGGCCTGAAGGCGCTCGACGACCTGCCGGCGCTCGAAGAGCCGGCCGCGAACATCGAGGCCGCGCTGCTCGCGCAGCAGGCCATGGATTTCGACGGCGACGTGCCGGTGACCGACGAGGCTGCGGCCGACGTGCCGCAGGCGCAGGCGGATGACATGCCCGCCGGCGAGTCGGCCGAGGTGCCGGGCGATGCCGTGGCCGACGTCGCGTCGACGCAGGAATTCCCGAGTCGCGATACGCTCGATGCTGATCGCGGGCACGCGGAACGGACGGAACAGGTCGGCGCCGAAGCCGTGTCGACCGATGTGCAGCCCGAGCCGCAGCGTGCGGATTCGAGCGAGGAAGATCGCAAGCCGGCCGCCGAAGCGGCTGCCGGAGACGGAGCGGAAGCGGCCGGCGACACGCCCGGCGAGGCCGATCAGGCCGACGCCCCCCGCTCCCGTCCTGCGGACGACGAGACGCTGGACGACACGTCCGACAGTCTCGCGGATGCCGTACGAAGCGCCAGTGCGCCCATCGGCGCCGACGCGCTGCCGGACGACGAAGCAGAACCCGAACAGCGTCGCGCCTGATCGCGGCCAACTTCTTGCCGCGCCCGCGCCGGGCGCGAGACCTGACATTTTGAGGTTGTTTTGACAGATATCCACGATATTGAATCGTCCGCGCCTGCCGTGCAGGCAGCGCGTGCCGACGATGCGCCGGAGCAGGATGCTTCGGCCGCGGGTGGCGACGAGCGTCCCCGCCGCGGTCTGCGGCGCGGTCCGCGCAGCCTGATCGCGCGGCGTCGCGCGGCGGCCAAGTCGAAGGGCGCCGAAGGCGAGCAGCAGGGTGCCGAGGGCGCGGATGCGCAGCCGGCCGAGGCTGCCGATGCGCAGCCGGCGCGTGCGCAGCGCAAGGAAGGCGCGGCCAAGGGCACTCGCAAGCCGGCCGGCAAGCGCGAAGGCGCGGCCAAGGGCGGCCAGGGCCGTCGCGGGGCATCGAAGGCAGAAGGTGGCTCGGCGAAACCCGTTGAAGGCGATGCGTCCCAGGACGAACTGTTCGCGTACGTGACGTCGCCCGCCTTCGATGCGGACAACTCCGCGGGCGGTAGCGGCGTACGTGCGCCGATGCTGCGCCGCGGGCGCAACCAGCCGGCGAACAAGCGCGTGCTGTCGCCGGACGACGACGCGCCGAAGCTCCACAAGGTGCTGGCGGAAGCAGGCATGGGTTCGCGCCGCGAAATGGAAGAGCTGATCGTCGCCGGCCGCGTGTCGGTGAACGGCGAGCCCGCGCACATCGGCCAGCGGATCATGCCGACCGACCAGGTGCGGATCAACGGCAAGCCGGTCAAGCGCAAGCTGCCGAACAAGCCGCCGCGCGTGCTGCTGTATCACAAGCCGACCGGCGAAATCGTCAGCCACGCGGATCCGGAAGGCCGTCCGTCGGTGTTCGACCGCCTGCCGCCGATGAAGACGGCGAAATGGCTTGCGGTGGGCCGCCTCGACTTCAATACCGAAGGTCTGCTGATGCTGACGACCTCCGGCGACCTCGCGAACCGCTTCATGCATCCGCGTTACAGCGTCGAGCGCGAGTACGCGGTGCGCGTCGTCGGCGAGCTGTCCGAAGGCATGCGGCAGAAGTTGCTGCACGGCGTCGAGCTCGACGACGGTCCGGCGAATTTCCTGCGTATCCGCGATGGCGGCGGCGAAGGCACGAATCATTGGTATCACGTCGCGCTGGCCGAAGGCCGCAATCGCGAAGTGCGCCGGATGTTCGAGGCGGTCGGCCTGATGGTGAGCCGGCTGATCCGTACGCGTCACGGCCCGATTCCGCTGCCGCGCGGCTTGAAGCGTGGCCGTTGGGAAGAGCTCGACGACGCGCAGGTGCGCAAGCTGATGGCGACCGTCGGGCTGAAGGCGCCGTCCGAGGAGAAGGGCAAGCGCGGCGCTGCCGGTCCGGCCGAGCGTCGCCAGCCCGATCCGATGCAGACGTCGATGGGCTTCATCAGCCGCGAGCCGGTGCTGACGACGCACGGGCAACTCGACCAGCCGCGTCGCGGCGGTGGCCGGCGCGGCGGCCCGGGGTTGCCGGGCCTGAGCGGCTACGGCAGCCTGCCGGTTGCGCCGTCGGGCTACGGCAATCGCACGGGCGGCGGCCGCGACGGCAACCGCATGGGGCGTGACGGCAACCGCGCCGGCGGCGGTCGCGATGTCGACGGCAATCGCGCGTCGTATGGCGCCGGTCCCAAGCGCGATGGCGCGGGCGGCAAGCGCGGCGGTGGCAAGGGCGGCGGCAATCGCAATCCGGGCGGCAATCGTGCCGACGGCGCAGGCAACGGCGGCCCGCGCGGCGGCCAGCGTCCGCAGCGCAGCCGCACGCGCAGCCGTTAAGTCGCTGTCGATTGGCGTCGTACGGCGGCGTAAAGCCGCCGGCTCGTCGGTCTGGCCGGCATCCGGCCGGTTGTGTCGACGCGACGCATTGTATTGACGGGGTTCGGCTGCATCGATGTCGCGTGCCGCGACAACGGCGATCACCGGTACGGCAGGGTGATATCGGTCGATCGGGCAGCCCGATTTCGCATTTTCGGTCCGTAAAGGCAGCCGACGCGCTGCTTTTACCGGCTGGCTTGGCGTTTGCGCCAAAAATCGCTATAATCGCGGAGTCGCTGGGCGTACGGATTCAATGTGCGGCTCAGGTGCGACCACCAGTAAGAAGATGGGCGTTCCGCCCATTTTTTTTTGCTGAAACGGTTAGGCATCTCGGGTAGCGCTTCCTGCGCCGGCTAAGGCGCGCGCCCGCGGGTGAATCGCGAGCGGCGGGCGCGAACACCTGAGAGGACACTGTGCAACTGACGGAACTGATAGAAACCACGGTCACCGGGCTCGGCTACGAGCTGGTGGATCTCGAGCGCACCGGGCGCGGCATGCTTTGCATCTATATCGATCAGCCTGCCGGCATCTCGCTCGAAGATTGCGAAAAGGTCACACGTCAGCTCCAGCACGTCTTGACGGTCGAAAACATCGATTACGAACGGCTCGAAGTCTCGTCCCCGGGGCTCGACCGCCCGTTGAAGAAGCTGGCCGACTTCGAGCGCTTCGCGGGCAGCGAAGCTTCCGTGACCTTGAAAAAGCCGCTGGACGGGCGCAAGACGTACCGGGGCATTCTGCACGCGCCGAATGGCGAAACGATCGGTTTGGAATTTGAGGGGAAGAAGGGCGAGGCAGCCATGCTGGATTTCACGCTGGCCGATATCGACAAAGCCCGCCTGATTCCGCAAGTTGACTTTAGGAGCCGCAAATAATGAGTCGCGAAGTGTTGATGCTGGTGGATGCGCTGGCGCGCGAGAAAAACGTCGACAAGGATGTGGTGCTGGGCGCCCTCGAGGCCGCGCTCGCTTCCGCTTCCAAGAAGCTGTTCGACGAAGGCGCCGAAATCCGCGTCCATATCGATCGCGAAAGCGGCGAGCACGAAACCTTCCGTCGCTGGCTCGTCGTGCCCGACGAGGCAGGCTTGCAGGAGCCGGATCGAGAGATCCTGCTGTTCGAGGCACGTGAGCAGAATCCCGACGTCGAAGTCGGCGAGTATGTCGAGGAACCCGTTCCGTCCATCGAATTCGGTCGCATCGGTGCGCAGGCCGCGAAGCAGGTGATCCTGCAGAAGGTGCGCGACGCCGAGCGCGAGCAGATCCTGAACGACTACCTCGAGCGCGGCGAAAAGATCATGACCGGCACGGTGAAGCGCCTCGACAAGGGCAACTTCATCGTCGAATCGGGCCGTGTCGAGGCGCTGCTGCGCCGCGATCAGCTGATCCCGAAGGAAAACCTGCGCGTGGGCGACCGCGTGCGTGCGTATATCGCGAAGGTCGACCGCACCGCGCGCGGCCCGCAGATCGAACTGTCGCGCACGGCGCCCGAATTCCTGATGAAGCTGTTCGAGATGGAAGTGCCGGAAATCGAGCAGGGCCTGCTCGAGATCAAGGCGGCTGCCCGCGACCCGGGCGTGCGCGCGAAGATCGGCGTCATCGCCTACGACAAGCGGATCGATCCGATCGGCACCTGCGTCGGCATCCGCGGCTCTCGCGTGCAGGCCGTACGCAACGAGCTCGGTGGCGAAAACATCGACATCGTGCTATGGTCGGAGGATCCCGCCCAGTTCGTGATCGGCGCGCTCGCGCCGGCAGCCGTCCAGTCGATCGTCGTCGATGAAGAAAAGCATTCGATGGACGTCGTCGTCGACGAGAACGAACTGGCTGTCGCGATCGGCCGCAGCGGTCAGAACGTTCGCCTTGCCGGCGAACTGACCGGCTGGCAGATCAACATCATGACGCCGGACGAATCCGCCCTGAAGCAGGGCGAAGAACGCGACCGGCTGCGTGCGCTGTTCATGGCGCGTCTCGACGTCGACGAAGAAGTTGCCGACATCCTGATCGACGAAGGCTTCACGAGCCTCGAAGAGATCGCGTACGTGCCGCTCAACGAAATGCTCGAAATCGAAGCGTTCGACGAGGACACCGTGCACGAACTGCGCAACCGCGCACGCGACGCGCTGTTGACGATGGCCATCGCGAACGAAGAAAAGGTCGAGAACGCGGCGCTGGATCTCAAGAGCCTCGACGGCATCACGCCGGAGCTGCTCGCGAAGCTGGCCGAACATGGCGTGCAGACGCGCGACGATCTCGCCGAGCTGGCTGTGGATGAACTGGTCGACATGACCGGGATGGAAGAGGATGCCGCTAAGGCGTTGATCATGAAAGCACGTGAACACTGGTTCCAGTGAGAAATGACCATGGCGCACTGATTTGATGGCGGCCGTATGGCCTGACCCGATGCTAACCGCAAGGAATCGGTCCTTGCACTAAGAGGAATGAATGGCGAGTAACAACGTAGCCCAATTTGCCGCGGAACTGAAAATGCCTGCTGGTGTGCTGCTCGAACAGCTGCAGGCAGCGGGCGTCCAGAAAGCGAGTGAAGACGATGCGCTGTCCGAAGCGGACAAGGCGCGTCTGCTCGATCATTTGCGCAAGTCGCACGGCGCAACCGACGGCGACAAGCGCAAGATCACGCTGACCCGCAAGCATACGTCGGAGATCAAGCAATCTGACGCGACGGGCAAGGCTCGCACCATTCAGGTCGAGGTTCGCAAGAAGCGTACGTTCGTCAAGCGCGACGACGTGGCCGACGGTGCGGAACAGGGTCAGGCGCAGGTTGCCGAAGCGGACGACGATGCGGAACTGAAGCGTCGCGAGGAAGAAGCGCGCCGCGAGGCCGAACTGCTCGAGAAGCAGGCGCAGGAACTGCGCGAGCGTCAGGAACGCCTCGAACGCGAGGAAGCCGAGCGTCGCGCCCGCGAGGAAGCGGCCGAGGCCGAGCGCCGTCGCGCCGAGGAAGAAGCGGCGGCGAAGCGTGCCGCGGCGGAAGCCGCCGCGGCGCAGCAGGCGGCAGCCCGGCAGGCCGCCGCGGCCGAGCAGGAAACGGCGCCGACGCAGTCCGCGCAGGACGAAGCGCGTGCAGCCGCGGAACGTGCGGCGCAGCGCGAAGCGGCGAAGAAGGCCGAGGACGCTGCTCGCGAGGCAGCCGACAAGGCGCGCGCCGAGCAGGAAGAGATCAGCAAGCGCCGCGCGGCGGCCGAAGCCGAGGCACGCGCGATCCGCGAAATGATGAACACGCCGCGCAAGGCCGTGGTCAAGGCAGTCGAGCCGCCGAAGCCGGCGGAACCGGCGAAGCCGGCCGAAGCGAAGGGCACGCTGCACAAGCCGGCGAAGCCGGAAGGTGCGCAGGCGCGTCCGGCCGTGAAGAAGCCGGCCGGCGCCGCGGCACCGGCCGCGACGCAGGCGCCGGCAGGCGCGGGCGACCGCAACAAGAAGCCGGGCGCAGGCAAGGGCGGCTGGCAGGACGACGCAGCGAAGCGTCGCGGCATCAAGACGCGCGGCGATTCGAGCGGCGGCGTCGACCGCGGCTGGCGCGGCGGCCCGAAGGGTCGCGGCCGTCACCAGGACAGCGCATCGTCGTTCCAGGCGCCGACCGAACCGATCGTCCGTGAAGTGCACGTGCCGGAAACCGTGTCGGTTGCCGATCTTGCGCACAAGATGTCGATCAAGGCCTCCGAAGTCATCAAGGTGATGATGAAGATGGGCCAGATGGTCACGATCAACCAGGTGCTGGACCAGGAAACGGCGATGATCATCGTCGAGGAGCTGGGCCACCGCGCGGTCGCCGCGAAGCTGGACGATCCGGAAGCGCTGCTCGTCGAGGGCGAAACCGGTACCGATGCGGAGCAACTGCCGCGTCCGCCGGTCGTCACGGTGATGGGTCACGTCGACCACGGCAAGACCTCGCTGCTGGATCACATCCGCCGCGCGAAGGTTGCCGCGGGCGAAGCGGGCGGCATTACGCAGCACATCGGCGCTTACCACGTCGATACGCCGCGTGGCGTCATCACGTTCCTCGATACGCCGGGTCACGAAGCGTTCACGGCAATGCGTGCACGCGGCGCGAAGGCGACCGACATCGTGGTGCTGGTGGTGGCGGCCGACGACGGCGTGATGCCGCAGACGAAGGAAGCCATCGCCCACGCGAAGGCGGGTGGCGTGCCGATCGTCGTCGCGATCAATAAGATCGACAAGCCGGAAGCGAACCCCGATCGCGTCAAGCAGGAGCTGGTCGCGGAAGGCGTCGTGCCGGAAGAATACGGCGGCGATTCGCCGTTCGTGCCGGTGTCGGCCAAGACGGGCGCAGGTATCGACGATCTGCTCGAAAACGTGCTGCTGCAGGCCGAAGTGCTGGAACTGAAGGCACCGGTCGAAGCGCCGGCCAAGGGCATCGTGATCGAAGCGAAGCTCGACAAGGGTAAAGGCCCGGTCGCGACGATCCTCGTGCAGTCCGGTACGCTGAACCGCGGCGATATCGTGCTGGCGGGTACGGCCTACGGCCGCGTCCGTGCGATGCTCGACGAGAACGGCAAGCCGACGAAGGAAGCCGGCCCGTCGATCCCGGTCGAGATCCAGGGTCTGTCGGAAGTGCCGGGCGCGGGCGAGGAAGTGATCGTGCTGCCGGACGAGCGCAAGGCGCGTGAAATCGCGCTGTTCCGTCAGGGCAAGTTCCGCGACGTGAAGCTCGCGAAGCAGCAGGCCGCGAAGCTGGAAAGCATGCTCGAGCAGATGGGCGAAGGCGAAGTGCAGAACCTGCCGCTCATCATCAAGGCAGACGTGCAGGGTTCGCAGGAAGCGCTCGTGCAGTCGTTGCTCAAGCTGTCGACCGACGAAGTGCGCGTGCAGATCGTGCACAGCGCGGTCGGCGGCATCAGCGAAAACGACGTCAACCTCGCGACGGCATCGAAGGCGGTCATCATCGGCTTCAACACGCGTGCGGATGCACAGGCGCGCAAGCTGGCCGAGGCGAACGGCATCGATATCCGCTACTACAACATCATCTACGACGCAGTGGATGAGGTGAAGGCGGCGATGTCGGGCATGCTGGCGCCGGAGAAGCGCGAAGTGGTCACCGGCATGGTCGAGGTGCGCCAGGTCTTCAAGGTACCGAAGGTCGGCACGGTCGCAGGCTGTATGGTCACGGACGGTATCGTCAAGCGCTCGTCGTCGGTGCGCGTGCTGCGCAACAACGTCGTGATCTTCACGGGCGAACTCGAATCGCTGAAGCGCTTCAAGGACGATGTGAAGGAAGTGAAGCAAGGCTTCGAGTGCGGTATGTCGGTGAAGAACTTCAACGACATCATCGAAGGCGACCAGTTCGAAGTCTTCGAAGTGACCGAAGTCGCGCGTACGCTGTAATCGTCGCGTATCGGCTCATGGGCGGGGCAGGCTTGGGCCTGTCCCGCCCATTTTCATGGTGGCGTGCCGAAAATGGCCGCCGCTTCATCCTGATAAACGGATCACGGATCGATCATGTCCAGGAAACGTACTTCCCCCAATCGCAACGTTCAGATCGCCGATCAGATTCAGCGCGATCTGTCCGAACTCATCATGCGCGAGGTCAAAGATCCGCGCATCGGTATCGTGACCATCCAGAGCGTGGAGCTCACGCCGGACTATGCGCACGCGAAGGTCTACTTCACGGCACTCACCGGCGATCCGGACAAGACGCAGGAGGCGCTGAACCACGCGTCGGGCCACCTGCACAACCTGCTGTTCAAGCGCCTGCACATTCATACGGTGCCGACGCTGCATTTCCATTACGACCAGACGATCGAGAAGGCCGTCGAAATGTCGCGCCTGATCAAGGAAGCGAACTCGACGCGCGCGAAGGACGACGACGAGGCCGATGCGCCTGCCAAGGACGATTGAGCTCGACCGGCCTATGACGAATGCAGCACCCCAACGTCCGCGCGTGCCCCGGCGCGTGCTGGACGGCGTTCTCCTGCTCGACAAGCCGGTCGGCCTGTCGAGCAACGATGCGCTGATTCGCGCAAAGCGCCTGCTTCTCGCGAAGAAAGCCGGTCACACCGGCACGCTCGATCCGCTGGCGTCGGGCCTGCTGCCGCTGTGCTTCGGCGAGGCGACCAAGTTCTCGCAGGATTTGCTCGACGCCGACAAGACCTATGAAGCGACGATGCGTCTCGGCCAGCGCACGGCCACCGGCGACGCGGAAGGCGACGTGATCGACACGCGGCCCGTCGAATGCGATCGTGCGGCGGTGGAAGCCGCGCTCGTGCGCTTCACCGGCGACATCGTGCAGGTGCCGCCGATGTATTCGGCGCTCAAGCGCGACGGCAAGCCGCTGTACGAATATGCGCGGGCCGGCCAGACGGTCGAGCGGGAAGGCCGCAACGTGACGATCCACGCGCTCGAACTGCTTGCCTGCGAGCTGCCCGACGTGACGTTTCGCGTGACCTGCAGCAAGGGCACGTATGTGCGCACGCTGGCGGAGGATATCGGCGAGGCGCTGGGTTGCGGCGCGCATCTGACGATGCTGCGTCGCACGGGCGTCGGCGCGCTGACGCTCGAGCATGCGGTGACGCTGGATGCGCTGTCGGACGCTACCGAGGCGGCGCGCGATGCATGGCTGCAGCCGGTCGATGCGTTGCTGTCGACGTTTCCCGCCGTTCGGCTCGACGACGCCTGCGCGAAGCGGTTTCTGCACGGCCAGCGCCTGCCGCTGTCGGCATTGGAGCCGATCGGCGCGGCCGAGGGCGAGCGCGTGCGCGTGTACGACGCAACGCGGTTGCTCGGCGTGGCACGCAAGGCGAATGGCGTGCTCGCACCGGAACGGCTTGTCGTGACGGCTCAATGACGCAGCAGCGCGCATGGCTGCACGCGGCGGAATAGGAAAAAGCCCGGTCGATTTCGACCGGGCTTTTTGTTTCGCGTGACCGCGCAGTGATGCGCTGCCGGGTAGTGCTCAGTGCGCCGCCGACGCCGCCGCACCGGCATCGCCGCCGCCCGCACGTTCGGGCTTGGTGATCCAGATCAGCGCGATCAGCAGCACGAAGATCACCGCCGAGATGTAGAACAGGTCGTTCACGCCGAGTTGCGCGGCCTGTTGCGTGGCCATGTTGTTGATGAGCCCGTGCGCCTGGTTCTGCGACAGCCCGAGATTGCCCATCTGCGTGACGGCCTGGTTGAACGTCGGGTTGTACGGGTTCGCCTGCTCGACCAGTTGCGCGTGATGGAAGTTGTTGCGGTGGTCCCACGCGGTCTGGAAGATCGACGTGCCGATGCCGCCGCACATGATCCGCACGAAGTTCGACAGGCCGGACGCCGCGGGAATGCGGTGGCCGGGCAGGCCGGACAACGTGATCGACACGAGCGGGATGAAGAAGCCCGCCATCGCGATACCCTGCACGAGCGTCGGCAGCGTCAGCGACCATTCGTCGACGCCCGTCGTGTAGCGCGAACGCATCCAGAAGCACAGCGCGAACGTCAGGAACGACGCCGTCGAGATGAAGCGCGGATCGGTGCGCGGCAGATACTTCCCGGTAAGTGGCGACAACAGGATGGCGAACAGCCCGACCGGCGCCATCACGAGGCCGGCGTCGGTCGCGGTATAGCCGATTTGGGTCTGCAGCCACAGCGGTAGCAGCACGAGATTGCCGAAGTACAGGCCGTATCCGATCGACAGCGCGACTGTCCCGCCGGTGAAGTTCCTGATGCGGAACAGCGACAGGTCGACGACCGGGTGCTCGGCGGTCAGCTCCCAGATCACGAAGAACGCGAACGCGATGACGGCGGTCAGCGCGAGCACGATGATGGTCGTCGACGCGAACCAGTCGAGATCCTTGCCCTTGTCGAGCATGATCTGCAGCGAGCCGACCCAGACGACCAGCAGCGCGAGGCCCACGCCGTCGATCGGCGCGCGACGCACGGCCGACTCCCGATTGCGATAGATCATCCACGTCGCGGCGGCGGCGGCGACGCCGACCGGGATGTTGACGTAGAAGATCCACGGCCACGAATAGTTGTCCGAGATCCAGCCGCCGAGAATGGGGCCCGCGACGGGTGCGATCAGCGTCGTCATCGCCCATAGCGCGAGCGCCATCGGTGCCTTTGCGCGCGGATAGCTCGACAGCAGGAGCGCCTGCGACAGCGGAATCATCGGGCCCGCGACCGCGCCCTGGAGCACGCGCGACCCGAGCAGGAACGGCAGGTTCGGCGACAGCCCGCACATCCACGACGAGATGACGAACAGGATGATCGACGCGAGGAACAGGCGCACTTGCCCGAAACGGTCGGTCAGCCAGCCGGTCAGCGGCACCGAGATTGCGTTCGCGACCGCGAACGACGTGATGACCCATGTGCCCTGGTCGGACGACACGCCGAGGTCGCCCGAGATGGTCGGGATCGCGACGTTCGCGATGGACGTGTCGAGCACGTTCATGAACACCGCGAGCGACACCGCGATCGTGCCGAGTATGAGTTGCCCGCCCTGCAGGGGCGGGTAGGAGGCGGGAGCCTGTGCCATGTCGGTTGCCTTTCCGAAGTCGGAACGGTTACATCATTTTCGCGGCGGTGCTCTGCTTCGCCGCGACCGGCGCCGATGCATTGCCGCCTGCGTTCTCGGCGATGATGCGCGCGATTTCGGCGTCGGCTTCGTCGCCGTATTTCGCGAACACGTTGGTCTCGTAGACGGTGTTCGGCGCGTTGACGAGCTGGTCGCCGCGTTCGTCCTTGATGTTGACGTCGACCTGCATCGACAGGCCGATGCGCAGCGGATGCTTGTCGAGATCCTTCGGGTCGAGCTCGATCCGCACCGGCAGGCGCTGCACGACCTTGATCCAGTTGCCGGTCGCATTCTGCGCCGGCAGCAGCGAGAACGCCGAGCCCGTGCCGGCCGAGAAGCCGACGACCTTGCCGTGGTACGTGACCGACGAGCCGTAGATGTCGGCCGTCATTTCGACCGGCTGGCCGATGCGCATGTGCTTCAACTGGACTTCCTTGAAGTTCGCGTCGACCCACACGGCATTGAGCGGCACCACCGACATCAGCGGGTTGCCGGGCGACACGCGCTGGCCGACCTGCACCGAGCGCTTCGCGACATAGCCGGTGACCGGCGCCGGCAGCACGTTGCGCGCGTTCGCGAGGTAGGCGTCGCGCACCTTCGCGGCGGCGGCCATCACGTTCGGGTGCGATGCGATCGTCGTGTTCGCGGTCAATGCGCGATTCGAGGCGAGCTGCTGCTGCGCGGCGTCGACCGATGCCTGCGCGGCCTTCACGGCGTCGCGGGCATGCGAGATTTCTTCCTGCGACACGGCGCCCGTCTGCGCGACGGCCAGGCGGCGGCGCAGGTCGTCCTGGGCCTTCGACAGGTCGGACTGGCGCAGCGCGACTTGCGCGCGGTACTGATCGTCGTTGACGAACAGGCCGCGCACCTGGCGCACGGTCTGCGCGAGGTTGGCTTCCGCCTGCTGCAGCGCGACCTGCGAATCGGCCGGGTCGAGCACGACGAGCGGATCGCCGGCCTTGACCGTTTGCGTGTCGTCCGCCTTCACGGCGATCACGGTGCCGGTGACCTGCGGCGTGATCTGCACGACGTTGCCGTTCACGTATGCATCGTCGGTGTCTTCATGGAAGCGGGCGACGAGGAAGTAATAGAGGCCGTATGCGATGGCCGCGATCACGATGACCGCGACGAGCAGCGTCATCATTCGCTTGCGCTTGCCGTTATTCTGCGGCTGCGCGCTGGCGGCGTTTTGTTGGTCGCTCATGGCGATTTTCTCCGTCCGTTATTTCGAGTGTCTGCGTAGTGGTGGCGCCGGATCAGTTGGCGGCCTGTTTGGTCGGCGCGGCGGCATCGGGTGCGGCGAGCGGCGTGCCGGTCGCGTCGAACCCGCCGCCGAGCGCCTTGATCAGGGCGAGCTGCATGTCGCGCCGGCGCATCTTCAGGTTGGTCACCGTCTGCTCCGAGGCGAGGCGGTTGCTGTCCGCCGTCAGCACCTGCAGTTGCGGCGACAGGCCGGCCTTGTAGCGGATGACCGCGAGATCGTACGCGCGCGTCGACGCGTCGAGCGCACGTTGGGCGTCCCCCATCTGGCGATCGACCGCGCGGATCGACGCGACCTGCGTCGCGACGTCGTTCAGCGCGCTGATCAGCGTCTGGTTGTAGTTCGCGACCGACAGGTCGAAGTCGGCATAGCGGCCCTTGAGCTGGGCGCGCAGCGCGCCGGCATCGAAGATCGGCAGGTGGATCGCCGGCCCGAACTGCGCCTGGCGGCTCGCGAAATTCAGGAATTTGCCCCAGCCGAACGCATCGAAGCCGAAACCGGCCGCGAGGTTCACGTCGGGGAAGAACTCGGCCTTCGCCTCCTTCACATCGTGCATCGCGGCTTCGACCTGCCAGCGCGCGGCGACGATGTCGGGGCGGCGCGACACGAGGTCGGCCGGCAGGTTGCCGGGCAGCGTGACGTCGCCGCTCGGGTTCATCACGGGCGCCGCGATCTGCAGCCCGCGATCCGGGCCCTTGCCGAGCAGCGCGGCGAGCTGGTAGCGCACCGTCGTGATCTGGCCGTCGAGGTCCGACAGCGAAGCCTGCGTCGTCGCGATGTTGCCGCGGGCCGTCTGGCGCTCGACGTTGGTGTCGAGGCCGGCCGATACGCGGCCGTCGGTGATCTTGCCGACCGTCTCGCGGTTGGTGATCTCGCGCTGCGCGATGTCGCGCAGCGCATAGAGCTGCGCGAGCGAGTTGTAGGTGCGCGCGACCGACGACGCGAGCGTGATGCGCGCCTGTTGCAGGTCGGCTTCGGCGGCCTTTTCCTGCGATACGGCCGTGTGCAGGCGTTCGCGGTTCTTGCCCCACAGGTCGAGTTCCCACGAGGCGCTCGCGAGCGCGTTGTTCTCGCTGTACCACTGGCCGCCGTACGGGGGCGGGAACAGCGCGTTCGACGAGTACAGTTCGCGCGTCCACGAATAGCTGGCTTCGGCCTTCGGCATCAGGTTCGAGCGCGACGACTCGATGTACGACGAAGCCTTCGCGATGCGCGCCTGTGCCTGCGCGATCGACGGATTGCCCTGCAACGCTTCGTCGATCAGCTTCGGCAACTGCGGATCGCCGAACTGGCTGGCCCAGTCGAGCGCGGGCCACTGGCCGCCCTGGGCCGGCAGGCTCTGGGCGGATTCGAATTGCGACGCGGGGGCAATCTGCTTGTCGCTCTTGATGCCGATGTAATTCGCGCAGCCCGCGAGCGCCAGCGCGGCGACCGCGGCGGCGACGGCGGCGCGGCACGACCCGGCGCGCACGGACAACGGGGAGGATTTCATCGCGCTAACCCCTGACTCGGAATGAATGATGGACACTGCAAGGATTTCCTTACATTAATCTGTCAAAAGTAATTGTTATGGCAACTATTACGTGACGCTACCGCCGGCCGTCTCGCAATAGTTGCTGAGAATGCGGCGCAGCATGCTCTTCAGGAACCCGACTTCTTCCGGCGTAAACCCGTCCAGCACCTGGTCGAGCACGCTGCGGAAAATGGGCGGCAGCCGTTCGGCCAGCGCACGGCCTTCGTCGGTGAGCTCGAGGCGCACGACGCGACGATCCTCGATGCTGCGCACACGCGACAGCAGGCCGCGTTTCTCGACCCGGTCGAGCAGGCGCGTGACCGCGCTGGCGTCGATCCCGTATTCGCGCGCGAGTTCGGCGGCCGTCGAGCACTTGCCGACCGCGATCATGAACAGCATGCTCGCCTGCGTGCCCGTGATGCCGAGTTCTTCCTGCGTGCGCTGCGTGACGAGGTTGGTCATCACCGACTTCACGCGGGACATCAGATAACCGACGCTATCGTTCATCTGATACGTAGACAGCGGCGAAACGGGCGGTGGGGTAGAAGAATCCGACATAAAACCCTGAAGCTGCAATAGTTGACTAGGCAGCAGTATAGGCACAATTGCTTGCCGCGGCAAATGTTAATCGAACGGCAAAACGCGTGCTGTGTCCCGCGAGAGTCCCTTGTCCGGGTAAGGTTTCTTCGCCGCACGGTGCCGGTGCGCCGGACCTTTGAGCAGTTCGGCAGCGCCGCGCGGCGCTCCCGTTTTGCTGCGTTGCAACGGGCGGGTCGGCTCTCGACACGCGCACGTGCTATAATTTGAGGCTTTCCAAGCTGCAACGCGCGCGCCCGTGAAAAACACGAGCGCGCGCGTTTGCGCGTTCAAACGATTTCCAGGTTTCTATGACCCGCGCCCTTCGCAATATCGCCATCATCGCCCACGTCGACCACGGCAAGACCACGCTCGTCGACCAACTGCTCCGCCAGTCCGGCACCTTCCGCGAGAACCAGCAGATTGCGGAGCGGGTGATGGACTCGAACGACATCGAAAAAGAGCGCGGGATCACGATTCTCGCGAAGAACTGCGCGGTCGAGTACGAAGGCACGCACATCAACATCGTCGACACGCCGGGGCACGCGGACTTCGGCGGCGAAGTCGAGCGCGTGCTGTCGATGGTCGACTCGGTGCTGCTGCTCGTCGACGCGGTCGAAGGCCCGATGCCGCAGACGCGCTTCGTCACGAAGAAGGCGCTCGCGCTCGGCCTGAAGCCGATCGTCGTCGTCAACAAGATCGATCGTCCGGGCGCGCGGATCGACTGGGTGATCAACCAGACCTTCGACCTGTTCGACAAGCTCGGCGCGACCGAAGAGCAGCTCGACTTCCCGATCGTCTACGCGTCGGGCCTGAACGGCTATGCGTCGCTCGATCCGGCCACGCGCGAAGGCGACATGCGCCCGCTGTTCGAAGCGATCCTCGCGCACGTGCCGGTTCGCCCGGCCGATCCGGAAGCCCCGCTGCAGCTCCAGATCACGTCGCTCGACTATTCGACGTACGTCGGCCGGATCGGTGTCGGCCGCATCACGCGCGGCCGCATCAAGCCGGGCCAGCCGGTCGTGATGCGCTTCGGCCCGGAAGGCGAGGTGCTGAACCGCAAGATCAACCAGGTGCTGTCGTTCAAGGGCCTGGAGCGCGTGCAGGTCGAGTCGGCCGAAGCGGGCGACATCGTGCTGATCAACGGCATTGAAGACGTCGGCATCGGCGCGACGATCTGCGCGGTCGACACGCCGGAAGCGCTGCCGATGATCACCGTCGACGAGCCGACGCTGACGATGAACTTCCTCGTCAACTCGTCGCCGCTCGCCGGCCGCGAAGGCAAGTTCGTGACGAGCCGCCAGATCCGCGACCGCCTGATGAAGGAACTGAACCACAACGTCGCGCTGCGCGTGAAGGATACCGGCGACGAAACGGTGTTCGAAGTGTCGGGCCGTGGCGAGCTGCATCTGACGATTCTCGTCGAAAACATGCGTCGCGAAGGCTACGAGCTGGCCGTGTCGCGTCCGCGCGTGGTGATGCAGGAGATCGACGGCGTGCGGCACGAGCCGTACGAGCTGCTGACGGTCGACGTCGAAGACGAACACCAGGGCGGCGTGATGGAAGAGCTTGGCCGCCGCAAGGGCGAAATGCTGGACATGGCGTCGGACGGCCGCGGCCGTACGCGTCTGGAATACAAGATCTCGGCACGCGGCCTGATCGGCTTCCAGAGCGAATTCCTGACGCTCACGCGCGGCACGGGCCTGATGAGCCACATCTTCGACTCGTACGCGCCGGTCAAGGAAGGCTCGGTGTTCGAGCGCCGCAACGGCGTGCTGATCTCGCAGGACGACGGCGCAGCGGTCGCCTACGCACTGTGGAAGCTGCAGGATCGCGGCCGCATGTTCGTGAAGCCGGGCGACGCGCTGTATGAGGGCATGATCATCGGCATCCACAGCCGCGACAACGACCTCGTCGTGAACCCGATCAAGGGCAAGCAGCTGACCAACGTGCGTGCGTCGGGTACCGACGAAGCCGTGCGTCTCGTGCCGCCGGTCCAGATGTCGCTGGAATACGCGGTCGAATTCATCGACGACGACGAACTGGTCGAAGTGACGCCGCAGTCGATCCGCCTGCGCAAGCGCTTCCTGAAGGAGCACGAGCGTCGCCGCGCGAGCCGCGAAGGCGCGGTCGACTGAGCATCGACCGTTCCCGAGCACGACGAAAAGGCTGCCTTCGGGCAGCCTTTTTCGCATCCGCGCATCGTGCAGCCGGATTGCCTGCAAAACACTGTTCCCGCGGGCCGCCGCAATCCGGCAAAACCCCGTCGCGCGGTGCTTTCACGCACATTTCGCCGCGAACTCCGGTATCGGTTCTGTGATATGCTGCGCGCACGCAAGTTTTAGGTCCTTCCAAGCAAGACTTGATTCGCAATCCGCTAAACGGTCAGGCCGTGTCGCGGAAGGTTGAGTAACCCGCTATTTCTCGAGAAGCTCGAAGAAAGGTGAGCGTAAAATGTCAGATGTAATGAAGCAGTTTCAGCTGAACTCCTATCTGTTCGGCGGCAATGCTTCGTACGTTGAAGAACTGTACGATGCATACCTCAACAATCCGGCGTCGGTGCCGGAGAACTGGCGAGAGTATTTCGACGCGCTGCAGAACGTGCCTGCAACGGACGGCTCGAACGCCAATGACGTCGCTCACTTCCCGATCGTCGAATCGTTCGCCGAGCGTGCGAAGGCCAATGCCTTCATCCCGCGCGAAAGCACCAGCAACCTCGCGACCGCACGCAAGCAGGTGCACGTCCAGTCGCTGATCAGCGCCTACCGCTTCCTCGGCTCGCAATGGGCCAATCTCGATCCGCTGAAGCGCCGCGAACGTCCCGCCATCCCCGAGCTCGAACCGGCTTTCTACGACTTCTCCGAGGGCGATCTCGACCAGACGTACAGCGCAAGCAACCTGTACTTCGGTTTCGACCAGGCGTCGCTGCGCGACATCGTCAAGGGTCTGCGCGACACGTACTGCGGCACGATCGGCGCCGAGTACATGTACATCAGCGATCCGGAACAGAAGCGCTGGTGGCAGGAGCGCCTGGAGTCGACCCGCGCGACGCCGTCGTTCTCGGCCGACAAGAAGAAGCACATCCTGAATCGCCTGACGGCCGCCGAAGGCCTCGAGCGCTACCTGCACACCAAGTACGTCGGCCAGAAGCGCTTCTCGCTCGAAGGCGGCGAAAGCTTCATCGCGGCGATGGACGAAGTCGTCCAGCACGCGGGCAAGAGCGGCGTGCAGGAAATCATCATCGGCATGGCGCACCGCGGCCGTCTGAACGTGCTGGTCAACACGCTGGGCAAGATGCCGGCCGACCTGTTCGCCGAATTCGAAGGCAAGCACGTCGACGACCTGCCGGCCGGCGACGTGAAGTACCACAAGGGCTTCTCGTCGGACGTGTCGACGGAAGGCGGCCCGGTCCACCTGTCGCTCGCGTTCAACCCGTCGCACCTCGAAATCGTGAACCCGGTGGTCGAAGGTTCCGCGAAGGCGCGGATGGACCGCCGCGGCGACGAGGACGGCCTGCAAGTGCTGCCGGTGCAGATCCACGGTGACGCGGCCTTCGCCGGCCAGGGCGTCGTGATGGAAACGCTGAACCTCGCGCAGACGCGCGGTTACGGCACGCACGGCACGCTGCACATCGTCATCAACAACCAGATCGGCTTCACGACGTCCGACCCGCGCGACGCGCGCTCGACGCTGTACTGTACCGACGTCGTCAAGATGATCGAAGCGCCGGTGCTGCACGTGAACGGCGACGATCCGGAAGCCGTCGTGCTCGCGATCCAGATCGCGATCGACTACCGGATGCAGTTCCACAAGGATGTCGTGATCGACATCGTCTGCTTCCGCAAGCTGGGTCACAACGAGCAGGACACGCCGGCCGTCACGCAGCCGCTGATGTACAAGAAGATCGCGCAGCACCCGGGCACCCGTGCGCTGTACGCCGAGAAGCTCGTGCAGCAGGGCGTGATCACCGCCGAAGACGCCGACAACTACGTGAAGGCGTACCGCAAGGCGATGGACGACGGCCACCATACCGTCGACCCGGTCCTGTCGAACTACAAGAGCAAGTACGCGGTCGACTGGGTGCCGTTCCTGAACCGCAAGTGGACGGACGCAGCCGACACGGCCGTGCCGCTCGCCGAACTGAAGCGCCTGGGCGAACGCATCACGACGGTCCCGGAAAACTTCAAGGTTCACCCGCTCGTCGAGCGCGTGATCAACGACCGCCGCAACATGGCGCGCGGCGACCAGCCGCTCGACTGGGGCATGGCCGAGCATCTCGCATTCGCGTCGCTCGTCGCATCGGGCTACTCGGTGCGCCTGACGGGCCAGGACTCGGGCCGCGGCACGTTCACGCACCGTCACGCGGTGCTGCACGACCAGAACCGCGAGCGCTGGAACGACGGCACGTACGTGCCGCTGCAGAACATCGCCGAAGGCCAGGCGAAGTTCACGGTGATCGACTCGGTGCTGTCGGAAGAAGCGGTGCTGGGCTTCGAATACGGTTACTCGACCGCCGAGCCGAACACGCTCGTGCTGTGGGAAGCGCAGTTCGGCGACTTCGTCAACGGCGCGCAGGTCGTGATCGACCAGTTCATCTCGTCGGGCGAAGTGAAGTGGGGCCGCGTGTCGGGTCTCACGATGCTGCTGCCGCACGGCTACGAAGGCCAGGGTCCGGAACACTCGTCCACGCGTATCGAGCGTTTCCTGCAGCTGTGTGCCGATCACAACATGCAGGTCGTCCAGCCGACGACGCCGGCGCAGATTTTCCATCTGCTGCGCCGCCAGATGATCCGCCTGTTCCGCAAGCCGCTGATCGTCGCGACGCCGAAGTCGCTGCTGCGCCACAAGGAAGCGGTGTCGGACCTGTCGGAACTCGCGAAGGGCTCGTTCCAGCCGGTGCTGGGCGAAATCGACGGCGGCATCGACGCGAAGAAGGTCAAGCGCGTGCTGGTGTGCTCGGGCCGCGTGTACTACGACCTCGTCGCGCACCGCCGCGAAGCGAAGGCGAACGACGTCGCGATCATCCGTATCGAGCAGCTGTATCCGTTCGCGCACAAGCAGTTCGAAGCCGAAATGAAGAAGTACGAGAACGCGACTGAAGTGGTCTGGGTGCAGGACGAGCCGCAGAACCAGGGCCCCTGGTTCTACGTCGAGCACCACCTGAAGGAAGGCATGAAGGAAGGGCAGAAGCTGGCGTACAGCGGCCGTCCGGCTTCGGCCTCGCCGGCGGTTGGCTACTACGCGAAGCACTACGAGCAGCAGAAGGCCCTGATCGAAGGTGCATTCGGCCGCCTGAAGAGCGCATCGATCGCGAAATAACCGACGTCAAGCGAAACGGGAAGGCGCACGGCGCTTTCCCGTTCCTTTTGGCCCGCCGGCGCGTGGCGCGCCGCACCGGCTGAAGGAATCGCACGAACCTCGTCATACCCCAGATTAAGCATCCAGGAAAATCACATGGCTATCGTAGAAGTCAAAGTCCCCCAGCTGTCGGAGTCGGTGTCGGAAGCCACCATGCTGCAGTGGAAGAAAAAGCCGGGCGAAGCAGTCGCGCAGGACGAAATCCTGATCGAACTCGAGACCGACAAGGTCGTCCTCGAAGTGCCGGCGCCGGCGGCGGGCGTGCTCGCGCAAGTGCTGCAGAACGACGGTGACACGGTGGTCGCCGATCAGGTGATCGCGACGATCGACACCGAAGCGAAGGCAGGTGCCGCCGAAGCCGCGGCAGGCGCCGCCGAAGTCAAGCCGGCGGCCGCGCCCGCCGCGGCCGCACCGGCTGCGCAACCGGCCGCCGCCACCGCATCGAGCTCGGCGGCTGCGTCGCCGGCCGCGGCCAAGCTGCTGGCCGAGAAGGGCCTGTCGACGGGCGACGTCGCGGGTTCGGGCCGCGACGGCCGCGTCACGAAGGGCGACGCGCTGGCGGCAGGCAGCGCACCGAAGGCTGCTCCGGCCGCCGCACCGGCGAAGACCGCCGCCGCGAAGCCGTCGCTGCCGGAAGTGAAGGTGCCGGCGTCGGCAGCGACCTGGCTGAACGACCGTCCGGAACAGCGCGTGCCGATGTCGCGCCTGCGTGCGCGTATCGCCGAGCGTCTGCTCGAGTCGCAGCAGACCAACGCGATCCTGACGACGTTCAACGAAGTGAACATGGCTCCGGTCATGGAGCTGCGTAACAAGTACAAGGACAAGTTCGAGAAGGAACATGGCGTGAAGCTCGGCTTCATGTCGTTCTTCGTGAAGGCGGCCGTCCATGCACTGAAGAAGTTCCCGCTGGTGAACGCGTCGATCGACGGCAACGACATCGTCTACCACGGCTACTTCGACATCGGTATCGCGGTCGGGTCGCCGCGCGGCCTGGTCGTGCCGATCCTGCGCAACGCGGATCAGCTGAGTCTCGCCGAGATCGAGAAGAAGATCGCCGAATTCGGCCAGAAGGCGAAGGACGGCAAGCTGTCGATCGAGGAAATGACGGGCGGTACGTTCTCGATCTCGAACGGCGGTGTGTTCGGCTCGATGCTGTCGACCCCGATCATCAACCCGCCGCAGTCGGCCATCCTCGGCGTGCACGCGACGAAGGAGCGCCCGGTCGTCGAAAACGGCCAGATCGTGATCCGCCCGATCAACTACCTCGCGCTGTCGTACGACCACCGCATCATCGACGGCCGCGAAGCCGTGCTGTCGCTCGTCGCGATGAAGGACGCGCTGGAAGATCCGGCACGCCTGCTGCTCGACCTGTAAGCCGAGTCTCACTGCATCGACCCGTTCTGCACGTTCGCGCCCACGCGCGAACGTGCAGGCGTACAAGTAGAAAGGATTGTCATGTCCAAGGAATTTGACGTCGTCGTGATCGGCGCCGGCCCTGGCGGCTACATCGCCGCGATTCGCGCCGCGCAGCTCGGCAAGACCGTTGCCTGTATCGAGAAGTGGAAGAACCCGGCCGGCGCGCTGAAGCTCGGCGGCACCTGCCTGAACGTCGGCTGCATCCCGTCGAAGGCGCTGCTGGCTTCGTCGGAAGAGTTCGAGAACACGTCGCATCACCTGGCCGACCACGGCATCACCGTCGACGGCGTGAAGATCGACGTCGCGAAGATGCTCGGCCGCAAGGATGCGATCGTCGAGAAGATGACGAGCGGGATCGAGTTCCTGTTCAAGAAGAACAAGATCACCTGGCTGAAGGGCCATGGCAAGTTCACCGGCAAGACCGATGCCGGCGTGCAGATCGAAGTGAGCGGCGAGGGCGAAGCCGAAGTCGTCACCGCGAAGAACGTGATCATCGCGACGGGCTCGAAGGCGCGTCATCTGCCGGGCATTCCGGTCGACAACAAGATCGTGTCGGACAACGAAGGCGCGCTGACGTTCGACTCGGTGCCGAAGAAGCTCGCCGTGATCGGCGCAGGCGTGATCGGCCTCGAGCTCGGCTCGGTGTGGCGCCGTCTGGGCGCCGAAGTGACGGTGCTCGAAGCGCTGCCGGCATTCCTCGGCGCAGCCGACGAAGCGCTCGCGAAGGAAGCGGCCAAGCTGTTCAAGAAGCAGGGCCTCGACATCCATCTCGGCGTGAAGATCGGTGACGTGAAGACGACCGCGAACGGCGTGTCGATCGCCTACACGGACAAGGACGGCAATGCGCAGACGCTCGACGCCGACCGCCTGATCGTGTCGGTCGGCCGCGTGCCGAACACCGACAACCTCGGCCTCGAGGCCATCGGCCTGAAGGCGAACGAGCGCGGCTTCATCGATGTGGACGACCACTGCCGTACGGCCGTGCCGAACGTCTACGCGATCGGCGACGTGGTGCGCGGCCCGATGCTCGCGCACAAGGCGGAAGACGAAGGCGTGCTGGTCGCGGAAGTGATCGACGGCCAGAAGCCGCACATCGACTACAACTGCATTCCGTGGGTGATCTACACGTACCCGGAAATCGCATGGGTCGGCAAGACGGAGCAGCAACTGAAGGCGGAAGGCCGCGAGATCAAGACGGGCAAGTTCCCGTTCTCGATCAACGGCCGCGCGCTCGGCATGAACGCGCCGGACGGCTTCGTGAAGATGATCGCGGATGCGAAGACCGACGAACTGCTCGGCGTGCACGTGATCGCCGCGAACGCGTCGGACCTGATCGCGGAAGCCGTGGTGGCGATGGAATTCAAGGCGGCGTCGGAAGACATCGCCCGCATCTGCCATCCGCACCCGTCGATGTCGGAAGTGATGCGCGAAGCGGCGCTCGCCGTCGACAAGCGCTCGCTGAACAGCTGAGCACGGTGTAGCGCCTGCCGGCCGTCGGCCGGCGCAGCCGTCTCATGACGAAGGCGGGCGGGGTTTCCCGCTCGCCTTCGTCCTTTCCGGTTTGCCCGATGAACGTCACCGAATACTACACGCGCGAGCTGACCACGCGCGGCTATCAGTCCGATCCCGCTCAGCGCGCGGCCGTCGATCGCCTGCAGCGCTGTTTCGACGAATGGGTCGAGTACAAGGCGCGCCGCTCGAACGCGTTCAAGAAGCTGATCAATCATCCGGATCTCCCGCGCGGCGTCTACATGTGGGGCGGTGTCGGCCGCGGCAAGAGCTTCCTGATGGACAGCTTCTACGCGGTGGTGCCCGTGCAGCGCAAGACGCGCCTGCATTTCCACGAATTCATGCGCGAAGTGCACCGCGAGCTCGAGGAGCTGAAAGGGCAGGCCGATCCGCTCGACGAACTCGCACGACGCATCGCGAAGCGCTACCGGCTGATCTGCTTCGACGAGTTCCACGTGTCGGACATCGCCGACGCGATGATCCTGTACCGGCTGCTCGATCGCCTGTTCAACAACGGCGTGCAGTTCGTGATGACGTCCAATTACGATCCCGACGACCTGTATCCGGACGGCCTGCATCGCGACCGCATGCTGCCGGCGATCGCGCTGATCAAGGAGAAGCTCGACGTGCTCAACGTCGATGCGGGCGTCGACTATCGCCAGCGCACGCTCGCGCAGGTGAAGATGTATCACACGCCGCTCGGCGCGGACGCCGATCGCGAATTGCGCCATGCATTCGGCAAGCTCGCGGCCGTGCCCGACGAGAGCCCGATCCTGCATATCGAGAAGCGTGAGCTCAAGGCGCTGCGCAAGGCGGACGGTGTCGTGTGGTTCGATTTCGCGACGTTGTGCGGCGGCCCGCGTTCGCAGAACGATTACCTCGAACTGGCGAGCCGCTTCCATGCGATCGTGCTGTCCGAGGTGCCGCAGATGTCGCCGCGGATGGCGTCCGAAGCGCGCCGCTTCACATGGCTCATCGACGTGCTGTACGATCACAAGGTCAAGCTGCTGATGTCCGCGGCGGTGCCGGCCGAGGCGTTGTACGTCGAAGGCCCGATGGCCAACGAATTCGCGCGTACGGTCTCGCGCATCGTCGAGATGCAGTCGAAGGAGTATCTCGAAACGCCGCGCCGTATCGTCGATACGTCGTTGACCTGAACCGGTTGCCGGTCGGGGAAGTGGCGGGGTTTAAACATCAATTTCGGTTAAATTTCGTCAATCTTCGGGTATTTTCGGATTTGTCTTATATTCATCGTTGAGGTGAGCGGATATTGTGGTGTCATGGTTATTAAGGCTGGAGATGTCCATGACACCGTATCGCGATTTGACCGACCACGAATGGCGCTGCGTCGCGCCGCTTCTGCCCGAAATGCAGCCGCGCACCGAGTTGCGCGGCCGGCCGTTAGCCAATACACGCGCCGTGCTGAACGGTGTGCTGTGGGTGATCTACAGCGGCGCAACGTGGTCGGCCATGCCGCGCCGTTACCCGTCGTATCAAACATGTCATCGCCGCTTCAAGGTATGGCACGAAACGGGCACGTTGATGAACGTGATGCGCGAGCTCTATGGCGACGCCGGCATGAATCTTTGCAATGAACTGTCCGCGCGGATGCGCAAGCACACGCAATCGAAGGCGGCGCAGGCGCGCAGCAACGCGGCGCCCGCATATCGCGCACCGGGCAGCTATGCACCGGATGCGATGAAGCACGCAGCGTGATGACCATCGGTTTCCGTTGTGCGCGCACCAAAAGCAATCGGCCTGGCGACGTCGTCGCAGGCCGATTTTTTATTGAGTCGTGCTAATCGCGCGTTCGGGCGCGTACCGCGTTATTGCTGGCGAACCCAGGTTTGTGACCGGCCCAGCAGCGACACGCCGATGTAGCCGCGCACCACGAGCTTCTGGCCGCCGTCTTCAAGCGTCATCTTGCACTTGTAGACCTTGCCGTTCTCCGGGTCGAGGATGTTGCCGCCGTCCCAGTGGTCGCCGTCCTTCTTCATCGCCTTGATGATCGTCATGCCCTTGATGAGCTGATCCTTGCGCTCGTCCGTGCACGCGGTGCAGCGACGATCGGGTGTATCGTTCGCGCCGAGTCCCTTGACGACCTTGCCCGTCAGCGAGCCGTCGCCGTCCTCGGCGATCTGTACCAGTGCCTTCGGTTGATGGGTGTTGTCGTCGATCGTCTGCCACATGCCGATCGGGCTGTCGGCCTGTGCGAACGTGGGCGCTGCGCTCGCGAGCAGGGCGCCGGCGATGGCGATTGCACGCAACGGGCGGGTCAGTTGAATCATTGTCTTCCTCCTTGTTTTGCATGTCTGTTCGATTCGCTCGCACGACCGTCTGCATGGGGCGGGCATGTTGCGAGCTTCGCCAGAATACGTGAAACAGCACGCTACGTTTGATAGAGGGGACTCTAATCGAAACAGCCGGCATCGCGCCGGCCGTTTCGTGGTTGGGGTGACCGATCAGTTGAGCTGATACGAGAACGCGGCGTTGATGCGCGGGCTGCGTGACGCGCTTTCGACCGGCGCATCGCCCACCGGTTTCGCGACGTTCAGATCGAGGCTGTAGTAGCGGCTGTCCGTGAGCCGCACGCCGACGGCGACCGACGACATGCGGTTCGGCGATGGCGTGCCCGCGTGCAGATACACGCGGGCCATGTCGTACGCGATGTACGGCGTGATCGATTTCAGATACGTCCAGCCCGGCGTGAAGCCGCGGTTGACTTCCAGCGACATCCCCCAGCCCGAGTCGCCCGACGTTTCGCCCGGCTGGTAACCGAGCGCGTAACGGGTCGAGCCGAACGATATCTGTTCGGACGTCGGCAGCGAGTCGGGACTGTATTGCCCGGTCAGCGAAACCGACGTGCCGATCCGGAACGGCCATTCGTTCGTCTGCGTGAACGTCGCGCCGGTGCGAACGAAAGTCAGCGAGATCGGGCTGTCCACCGAGGTCGTCGTCGTACCGACGGTAATGTCCTGCGCTTTCGATGCGCCGAGGATGTTGAAGCCCTTCGCGACGTTGACGCTCAGCTTCTGCACCTGTTTCGGCTGGACACTCGTGTAGTCGAGCTGCATCTGCAGCACGCGGACTTGCGAGCGCGTGTCGATGCTGTTGCCGTTGATCTTGCTCTGGTAACGATCTTCGTTGTGCGACGCATAGCCAGACACGGTGCCGAGCAGGCTGCGCTGGTTGTTCAGCAAGATCGGATAGGACGCCGAAAGACCGAGCTTCTCGTTCTTGACCGTGCGCTCGACTGACGACGGCAGGCCTGGGTTGTCGGTCGGCTTGCCGCGATACGTGCTCGCATCGAGACGCGTGATCAGGCCGCTGCTGCCGACCGGCAGCGCGCCGCTGAACGCGAAGTAGGTCTGCTTGTCGCGTCCCGGCGGTGCGAGCGCCGAGATGCTCAACTGCTCGCCGAACCGCGTAAGGCCGTTTTCGGTCGCGGTGATGAGACCCTGGACGCCCGGGTGGTTGAAGTCGACCCCCGTGCTGACGTTGAATGGCTTGCGATCGACTGCGAGCTCGAGCGTCGTCGCGCCGTCGGTGGTTTGCGGCGGCGGGACGTTCGCTTTCACCGTGAGGCCGGGCAGCAGGCCGAACGTGTTCACGTAGCGCTCGAACGTCGCCCGGCGCAGCGGACGATCGGCCGTGATGTGCGCGGCAATCGCGCGAATCTTCGGTTCCATCGCGCCGGGTTTGCCGGTGACCTTGACGTCCGACACATACCCTTCGACCACCGTGATGCGCACGACGCCGTTCTCGAACGTCTGCGCGGGAACGAACGCGAACGACAGCGCGTAGCCGCGTTCCTGATACAGCTTCGTCACGCCGTTGGCGGTTTCGATCAGCTCGCCGATCGTGATGTCCTTGCCGACGAGCGGCGTGAAGCGGCGCGTGATTTCCTCGAACGGTATCGACTTCACGCCTTCGACCTGGAACGTCTTCGGCGTCAGGTGCCGCGACAGCAGCTCCTGCAATTGCGGGGCCTGCGGCGCGACCTGAACGGTGACGTTCGGGCCCGTCTTCGGTGCGTTGATCTGGGGGAGGGAGTCGAGCGGGTTACCGCCGACGCGCGTTTGTGCCTGTGCCGTGCCTGCTGCCGCGATGGCGAGCAGCATCATCCATCTGTCGAGTCTGGATTTCATTGTTCTTCCTCGTAGGCCTTGCTTTTCGTCTTCTTTGTAATGCCGGCACGCGACACCAGGGTGTCGCGCGCCGCGTGCCGCCATGCCGGGCGTGTTGGTACGGCCGCGTCATTCGCTCCGGCTGCGATGACGCGACCGTCCTCCTTACTTGCCGACGCTACCCAGCGTACCCAGCAACCCCGTGACCGGCGCCAGCAGGCCCGTCGAACCGCTGCCGGACGATGCCGTACCCGACACGCTGCCGACCAGCGACGTGACGGGCGCGAGCGGGCTCGAGCCCCCGGACCCTGCCGCACTGCCCACTGCTCCGGTGACAGTATTCAGCAAACCGGTGACGGGCGCGAGAGGGTTTGCACTGCCTGCGCCACCCGTTGCGCCGCCGAGCGTGCCGGTGACCGTCGAGACGAGGCCCGTGACCGGTGCGAGCGGGCTGCTGCCCGAGCCGCCCGTTGCACCACCGAGCGCGCCCGTGAGCGAGCCGAGCGGCGTCGAGCCGAGACCCGACAACAGGCCGCCGAGCGGGTTCGTCGAACCGGAACCCGATGACGAGCCGTTCTGGACGGTTGCCGTCGAGCCGCCGACGAGGCTCGTGATCAGGCCGGGAATCGGTGCCGCGCCGTTCGGGCCGTTCGGATTGACGAGGCCGCCGGCGTTGGTCACGGTATTGCCGACCGCGGTCACGAGCTGGCCGACGTCGCCGACGAGCGGCTGGCTCGACGTTGCGCCGACCTGCTTGCCGGCCGAGCTGATGGCGCCGCCGATCTGGCCGAGCAGGCCCGAGACGGGTTGGCCGAGGCCGGTCGTTGTGCCGACCTGCTGCGTGACCTGGCCGGCGGTGATCACGAGCGGCGTGATCGCCGAGCTGATCGGCTGCGTGACCTGCTGCACGGCGCCCGACGACAGCGTCGAGCCGATCGTCGTGCCGGCGGCCGTCAGGCCGTTGGCGACCGTGTCCAGCACGGTGCCGACCGGCGTCGTGACCGGCGCGAGCGGTGCCAGCGGGCCCGTGCCCAGCGCCTTCACCGTGGAGCTCAGGCCGGACACCGTGTTGCTGGTGGCACCGACGACGTTGCCGAGACCGGCCACCGTGGTGCCGACCGGGTCCTTCGTCGAGCCGATCTGCCCGAGTCCGTTGCTCACCGCGTCGGCTGCCGCGCCGACGATCGTGCCGGTGCTCGCCAGTGTGCTGCCGACGCCCTTCGTCACGCCGTCGCCGAGGCCCGGCAGGCTGATGTTGCCGACCGTGCTGCCGAGGTCGCTGGCCGTCTGGCCGACCGTGCTGATGACGCCCTTGGTGCCGGTCGACGAGCCGCTGGTGCCGCTCGTGCCCGGCGTGCCGCTCGTGCTCGGGTTGTTGTTGTCGTTGCTGCTGGTCGGCGGCGAGCTGACGCCGCCGCCGCCGCAGGCGGCCAGCAGGCACGCCGCGGCGAAGGCGGTGAGGGGCACGCGCCACTGGCGCAGGGCGGCGGCCGTGATGGAACGTTGCTGGGACATGATGGACTCCTCGCTGTCTTTTCGATGAATGGATGTCGGATTACTTGCCGTGCGTGCCGCCGAGCAGGCCGCCGATCAGCGACGTGACGGGCGCAAGCAGATTCGACGACGAACCCGAGTTCGTGACGGCACCCGTGCCGCCGCTCAGTGCCGGTGCGCCAACCGTGCTGGTGACAGCGGGGACCGGAGCGGCAATCGGATTACCGCCGCCCGCTACGCTGCCGAGTGCGCCGGTGACCGCGGAGACGAGGCCCGTAACCGGGGCGAGCGGGCCGCCGTTGCCGCCTGCTGCGCCGCCGAGCGCGCCCGTCACGGTGGAGACCAGACCGGTAACCGGCGCGAGCGGACCACCGCTGCCGCCTGCTGCGCCACCCAGTGCACCCGTGACCGTCGAGACAAGGCCCGTGACCGGCGCGAGCGGACCACCGCTGCCGCCTGCTGCGCCACCCAGTGCACCGGTGACCGTGGACACGAGACCCGTGACCGGCGCAAGCGGGCCGCCGCTGCCGCCTGCTGCGCCACCCAGTGCACCGGTGACCGTGGAGACGAGACCCGTGACCGGCGCGAGCGGGCCGCTGCCGCCACCCGTTGCGCCGCCGAGGGCGCCGGTGACCGTCGAGACGATGCCGGTGAGCGGAGCGAGCGGGTTGGTCACGCCGCCGGTGCCGCCCGTGAGCAGGCCGCCGACCGCCTTCACGGTGTTGCCGGTCGACGAGACGGTGTTGCCGAGGCCCGTGGTGACCGGGTTGCCGCCCGTCGATGCGAGCAGGGCGCCGGCCTGGTTCAGGCCGTTGCCGACCGTGCCGAGCAGCGTGTTGACCGGTGCGCCGAGGCCGGTTGCCGAACCGATCGTCTGGGTCGTCTGGCCGACCATCGTCGTGATCGGCGTGATGGCCGAGCTGACCGTTTGCGTGACTTGCTGGATCGGGCCGGTCGACAGCGCGTTGGTGAGCGTGGTGCCGCCGTTCGAGACGGCGCCGCCGAGCGTCGAGACGAGGCCGCCGACGGCCCCCGTGACGGGCGCGAGCGGCGACAGCGGGCCGCTGCCGAGGCTCGTGACCAGGTTGCCCGTTTGCGTGACTGCGCCGCCGAGCTGATTGACCACGCCGCCGGTGCTGGCAACCGTGGTGCCGACCGGATCCTTCGTCGCGCCGAGCTGGCCGAGACCGCTGCCGAGGCCGTTGCCCAGGGCGGTAACCGCGCCGCCCACGCTTTGTACGATGCCGCCCGCGGCTTGCGTGGTGGCCGGATTGACGCCCGGCAGCGTCTGGCTGCCGATGACGGAGCCGAGGCCGGAGACGGTGCCGCCGGCATTCGTGATGATGTTGCCGGTGCTTGCGAGGACATTTCCCACTGGATTCGCCGATACACCCGACGTGCCGGACGTACCGCTCGTGCCCGAAGTTCCGCTGGTGCCCGACGTACCGCTCGTACCCGAGGTCCCGCTAGTGCCGGACGTGCCGCTCGTGCCCGAGGTGCCGCTGGTGCCGGACGTACCGCTCGTGCCCGACGTACCGCTCGAGCCATTGCCGCCCGACGTGGAGATCGTATCGCCGCCGCCCGAGCTCGAGCCGCCGCCGAGGCCCTGGCTGATGGAGCCGGAGCCGCCGCACGCGGAGAGGGAAAGCATGGCTGCAACGGTGGCCGCGATCAGAGTCGTCCGGAACACGCCATGAGGGATAACCTTAATGTCCATTTCGTCCTCGCATTAGAAGTGTGTTGTGAACTGCGTTGTGTTGAGTGGTGCGAGGACTACTCTGCAACTGTCGTGCCACTTCGATGCCCAACGGCTCGGCAACAGGTTTTAAACGAGGCAATTCCTTGTCGGAAAAGGAAGTTCCGGAAATTGAAAGATTGTTGAATCTGTTTAAGTGCAAGGGAATGAGAACGGTTTCGCCCGTTTCGTAACGTAACGTCACAACAATGGCGTTACGCGCGGGGCGTAACGCGGGGCCCACACGGGCTTGGTGGACGCAGCAATTGTTTTACTGGTGGATTAGGTGTGCACATCTAACCTATCGTAAATCCTATGTGTAAGTCGTACCGAAACGCCGTACAAATACGTTGTGCTCCTGGTCATTTTTTTCCGGCAGAGTGGTTAAAAGAGGTTGGAATTCAAATAGGATCGGATATAGAATCCGGAGCAGATGTAAGGGTATGTACGGTTCGGTACACTACGTTCGAGGAGGAGCGCTATCGCGAATGTTAACTTGCATCAAATCGTGAGCAATGCCCTTCGGGGCGACCTATAAAGAAAGCGCACCCGGTTGTCGTTACAGCAGATGTGGCGAACGGTCCGGGGCAAACGGCCAGATATGCGGGGACGTATACGTATAAAAGGCCAGAAAACGTAAATACAGGCACGAGGAATAAAATGAAAGCAATCATCAAGCGTTTCCTTAAGGAAGAAGACGGGGTTACCGCGATCGAGTATGGGCTGATCGCGGGTCTTATCGCTGTCGCGATCGTCGCCGGGGTGACGAACATCGGCAGCAGTCTCGGCAACATGTTCACCAATCTCGGCACGTGCGTGTCGTCTCCTTCGTCTACGAACTGTTCTGCCTCCGCGATTCGGGCAACCCCGACGACCTAAGCCGACTTCTTCTTTTCCGGAAGTCGTCGTGGCGCAGTAGCGGGCGGACTACCTCGGTAATCCGCCCGCCCTTGCATCTGCTGCGGATCGTGGTGCGATGGAACATCTCATTTTTAGCGGGATATTTCTGACCTGGGCTGGCTCGGTCGTGGTCAGCGATATTCGTTTCCGCCGTATTTCGAACACCCTTGTCGTGGCCGGATTAATCGGCGGGGTCGGCGCTGCATGCGTGGCCGCGAGTCCATTTGGCATTTCCGTGCATCAGGCAGTGGTCGGCATGCTGATCGGCCTGATCGGTTTGATGCCGTTTTTCCTTCTGCGCGTCATGGGCGCAGCAGACGTCAAAATTTTCGCCGTGCTCGGCATCTGGTGCGGTGCGCATGCGCTGCTTTGGCTCTGGGTGGCTGCCAGTCTGGCTGCAGGGCTGCACGCGCTCGTGCTGATGCTGTTGTCGCGCACGTCGCTCGGAGGCTTGTGGCGGCAGCGCGCGCCAGTGCTGGCAGTTGGCGGGTATCGCGCGACGCCTTATGCCGCATGCCTCGCGGTGCCGGCTGCCGCCTGGTTGGTCTATCTGGTCGCAATCGGGGGCGTGCGATGAAACGACAGAACGCATGCCGGAGATGGCGACGGCAACGTGGAGCGACAGCGGTGGAGTTTGCAATCGTGTTTCCGCTGTTCTTCGTGATTTTTTACGCGATTCTGAGTTTCGGGATGATTTTCCTTATTCAGCAGAGCTTGACGCTGGCTGCAAGCGAGGGCGCGCGTGCTGGGTTGGCTTATGCACCGGACCTCTCGACGCGCGTCGCGAACGCCAAGACGACCACGCAGAACGTTCTAGGTTGGCTGAACAGCAGTCCGCCCAACGTGGTGGCGCAGCAGTGCAACTACAACGGAACGCCTACGCCGTTGCTGTACTGCCTGACGGTCACGGTGAGCTATACGCCTGATAGCTGGATGACGATCATGCCGTTCCTCGGGACGATCATGACCAAACCACTGACGGGTACGGCAGTGGTGCAAATTCCGCAGTCGATGCTGTGAGTTGGGCATCATGATGCGATAGATCTGTCACGTGCAAATCGCGCGACAAGAAGAAACTGATTGGATTCAATCCGGCATCCATACGACAACATGGCCAACAACATAACGAAGATCATCGCGGGGCTGCTGATTGCGATCGCGGTTCTGCTCGGAATCTATGCATGGGTGCTTGGACGCAGCGTGTCAAGTCCCACGCCGGCACAGCCGATGGTGGCGGCAACGGCGGTGCCGATCGTCATTGCAACGCGTGCTTTGTCCGGTGGACAGCCGATCCCGGCCGATGCGCTGAAGATCCAGGCGACGGTGCCGGCACCGGCAGGCGCTTTCAGCGACCCCGCTGCGCTGGCTGGCCGCGTGCCGATTCGCGACATTCCGGCCTCGACCCCGGTCGTTGCGGATGCACTCGTGTCGGGGCTTGCCGAGGACGTGCAGCCCGGCGAGCGCGCGGTTGCGGTTCGGGTCGACGAAACGAACGCGGTCGGCAACCGCCTGCGGCCCGGAAATTTCGTCGACGTGTTCCTGAACCTGAAACGCGAAGTCGGCAGCACGATGCTTGACGGCGAGGTTTCGCAGACACAGGCGCGGCTTCTGTTGTCGAAGGTCAGGGTGCTGTCGTTCGGCGATGCGACCGCCGAGCGCGACAGCGGCAACAACAACGGTGGTAATGGGCAACCGACCGGCGCCCGCATCGCGGTGCTCGCGGTGCCGACCGCGCAGGTCGATGCGCTGACGCTCGGCGAGGCGACCGGCCGCCTGACCTTGGCATTGCGCAACCCGCGTGACGACGATCTTGCGCTGCAGACGGTCGCAGTACGTACGGATAACAAGCTGTCGCCGTCGGCGCTGGCCGCAGCAGGCGTCTCGCTGCAGCAACTGTCGGGCACACCGAGAACGCCCGTAGCCAGTACGAACCTGCCTCCGTTGCCGTCGCACCTGCCGCCGCCTGTACGGCCGAGCGGGGGGGGCGGCATCGAAGTGATTCGCGGCGGCCGGTCGGAAACGGTTGCTTATTGAACCAGGTCGACGGCCATCGATACCAGCGACGACAAGCAAAAGGCCGCGCGCCGGTCTACCAAACGATGAAAAACACTCTGATTGCATTCGCGATTGCCATCTGCATCATGACCTTCGCTTCGCTCGCAAGCGCGAGCGCTACGATCGAACTCGCCGTCGGCGCACAACGGCAGATTTCGGCGGGCCGCACGCTGCAGCGCGTCGCAGTCGGTGATCCGGCAATTGCCGACGTGCTGATCATGAAGGGTAGCCGCTCCGGTTCCGTGCTGCTCACTGCGAAGGCTCCCGGCGCAACCAACGTGATGCTGTGGGAGCGCGGGCACGATGAACCAAGGATCTGGAACGTCGCGGTGGTCGACGCGGCCGCGCAAGCCGTGCTCGACGGCGCTACGCCGCGCGTGAATGCATACGGCGGCACGGCCGTGCTGCAAGGCTCGGCCGCGTCGCTCGAGGCACATGCGCGTGCGGCCGCGGTCGGCAAGAACATGAGCGGCAAGGGCGCCGTGATCGACCGCTCGACGGTGCCCGGCAAGAGCGTCGTGCAAGTCGATGTGCGGGTCGTCGAATTCAGCCGTTCGGTGCTCAAGCAGGTCGGGTTCAATTTCTTCAAGCAAAGCAACGGCTTTTCGTTCGGATCGTTTTCGCCGGGCGGCGTGCAATCCTATAGCGGCGGGTCGGGCCCGGGGACCAGGGGATACGTTCCGACGCTCGGATCGCCAGTCGCGTCCGCATTCAACCTGGTCGTGAACGCGGCCGGACGCGGCATCTTTGCCGACCTGTCTCTGCTGGAGGCGAACAATCTCGCGCGCGTGTTGGCCGAGCCGACACTGGTCGCGCTGTCCGGGCAGAGCGCGAGCTTCCTCGCGGGAGGCGAGATTCCGGTGCCATCGCCGCAGGGGCTCGGTTCGACGGCGATCCAGTGGAAGCAATACGGCGTCGGGCTCTCGTTGACGCCGACGGTCTTGAGTCCGAGCCGGATCGCGCTGAAGGTCGCGCCCGAATCGAGTCAGCTCGACTTCGTGAACAGCGTGACGATCAGCGGCGTCGCAGTGCCCGGCATTACGACGCGCCGCGCGGATACGACCGTCGAACTGGGCGACGGCGAGAGCTTCGTGATTGGCGGGCTGATCGATCGCCAGACGATGTCGAACGTGAGCAAGGTGCCGTTGCTCGGCGATCTGCCGATCATCGGGTCCTTCTTCAAGAATCTGAGCTATCAGCAGAACGACAAGGAACTGCTGATCATCGTGACGCCGCATCTCGTTGCGCCGATTGCCAAGGGTGCAGTGTTGCCCGCGACGCCCGGCGAGTTGTCCGAGCAGCGCGACGGGCCGGTCTGGAAATCGTATCTGGGCGGAGTTGCGTCGCCCGACGCTGCTCCCGGATTTTCGAAATGAGTGGAATGTCTCGCGGCTTGCGATGCAACGCCACGCCTTGTGTAATCGGGGGTGTTCGACATGAATGCGCGAATTCAATCCTTGTGTGAACCCGCCGTGACCGACTATTTCGTTTGTGCGTCGCAGCATGAGGCACATGTCCGCTGGCTGGCCGATACGCTCGTATCGGCCGGCGCGGTCGAGGCCGCATCGCTCGATCCGGGTGTGCTGGCGCAACGCATTACGGGCCTCAATCCGACGCTCGTTTTTATCGATTTCTCCGACGGCAGCGCGGCGGCGAGCATTGCCGCGGCTGCGATTCGCGCCACGCATCCGGGGCTGCCCATTGTCGCGCTGGGTTCGCTCGCACAGCCGGAGAGCACGCTCGCTGCATTGCGCGCCGGCGTCCGCGATTTCATCGACGTGTCGGCTCCGGCGGAAGATGCTTTGCGCACCACGCGCGGGTTGCTGGAGAACGTCGGCGAGCCGGCGAGCCGCCACGGCAAGCTCGTTGCATTGCTCGGCGCGCGTGCGGGCATGGGGGTGAGCACGCTCGCGGCGAATCTGGCCGTATGGTTGCAGAAGCGCTCGGTGAGCCCGGACGGGAGCGGCGTGCCGAACGGCGGGACGCCGGCCGGTCGCCAGACCGCGCTCGTCGACCTCGGGTTACCAGCGGGTGATGGCGCGTTGTTCCTGAATACGCGCTGTGAATTCCATTTCATCGATGCGGTTCACAACCTGCGCCGCATCGACAGGACCTTCGTGAATACTGCGCTGACCCGGCATGAGAGCGGCGTTGCGTTGACGACGCTGCCGGCGGATCTTGGCGCGCTGCGCGACGTGTCGTACGCGTCGTGCGCCGGTTTGCTGAACCGGTTTCGCGCATTCTTCGATCAGCAGATCGTCGACCTCGGCGGTTTTTCGAATCGCGAATTCGTGGCACAAATCACGAGCTCCGCCGACGAAGCATGGCTCGTCTGCGATCAGGGCGTCGCGTCGATCGTATCGGCGGCCGATTTGCTCACCGGGCTGCGCGATGCGGGTGTCGAGACCGATCGCATGCGGCTCGTCGTCAACCAGTACGACCCCGCGCTCGATCTGACGCCCGGGCAGATCGCGGAGCGGCTAGGGCTGTCGCTGGCCGGCACGTTGCCGTCGCGCCGCGTCGCGATCGGTCATGCGGCCAACCAGGGGCGACTCATCGTCGATATGGCGGAGCGCGATCCGTACGTGCGCGCGCTCGAGTCGCTCGCCGCGCGGCTGCCGGGCGTGTCGATTCGTCCGGCTGCACCCGGTCCGGCGTCTGGATTGTCCGCGCTGAAGCGTTTCATTCAACCCTTGTCCAAGCGGTCGTAAGCGATGGCACACGACATTCAATTTGCCGACGGCGCAGCGCCGTTCTCCCAGACTCAGCAGTTCCACGACATCAAGAATGCCGCGCACGAACACTTGCTGACGCGCATCGAAGAATTGGGCGCCGAGTTCGGCAGATGGTCCCGCCAGGCGATCAACCAGTTCGTCGATCTCGAGATCGACAGCTTCGTGCGCCTGCGCCGCATTCCGCTCAATGAAAACGAGGTACGGACGATCGCGGAGGCGCTGACGAAGGAACTCGCGGGTTTCGGCCCGATCGAGGATTTGCTGGCGGACCCGGCGGTCGAGGACATCCTGATCAACGGCTACAACGACGTGTATGTGTCGCGTCACGGGATTCTTGCCAAGCTGCCGGTGCGTTTCACCGATAACGCGCACCTGTTGCGCATCGTGCGGCGGATACTCGCGCCGATCGGTCGCCGGCTCGACGAGTCGAATCCGATGGTCGATGCACGGCTGCCCGACGGCGGCCGCGTGAACGTCGTGATCGAGCCGCTGTCGATCGATGGTCCGGTCGTGTCGATCCGAAAATTCCGCAAGGATCCGCTGAAGCCGTCCGACCTGCTTGGTAACGGGACATTCAACGAAGAGATCAACACGTTGCTTCAGGCGGCGGTCGAGGCGCGCTGCAACATTCTCGTGTCGGGCGGTACGAGTTCCGGTAAAACCTCGCTGCTCAACGCGCTCGCGTTCCATATTCCGGAAATCGAGCGTGTCGTGACGATCGAGGATACGGCCGAGTTGTCGCTGAACCACCCGCACGTCGTGCGGCTCGAGAGCCGTCCGGGCGGGTTCGACGGCACCGGTATCGTGTCGATTCGCGACTTGCTGCGCAATACGTTGCGGATGCGTCCGGACCGGATCATCGTCGGCGAAGTACGCGGCGGCGAGGTGCTTGAAATGCTGCAGGCCATGAACACAGGCCACGACGGCTCGATGGGCACGGTGCACGCGAGTTCTCCACGCGAGTGTCTGTACCGTCTCGAGATGCTTGCCGGTTTTGCAGGTTTCCAGGGCACCGAGTCGAGCCTGCGTCGGCAGATCGCGAACGCCATCGACTTCATCGTGCAGATAGGACGCCTGTCGAACGGGCGGAGACGGATTCTGTCGATCACCGAAGTGACCGGGCTGTCCGACAACATCATCGCGACCCAGGAGCTTTACCGCTATGAAGCGCGTGTGACGCCGGAGGGCGAGGAAGTCGATCACTGGGAAACCCTGGGCATTCATCCGCATTCACCGAAGCTTGCGCGCTTCCGTCAGACGCTGACGAGCGGTGGGTTCGGCGATGCCGGATTCGGTGGCGGCGGCTTTGGCGGTGGCGGGTTCGGCCGCGGCGGCGGGGGCTTCAATGTATAGCGGGATGGTGTGGGCGCTGGCGCTCGCGATGCTGTGTGTCGCGGCTGCGATGATGCTGTGGCATCACGCGCAGACCCGGCGCGTACGGACCGACGCGAAGCGTTTCATCGACAGCCGGCTCGAGCCTGGCGCACGTGTCGACGCACCGGCGAAGCGTGCGCCGGCGGCTGGTGCAGTGCGTGCCGTACAGCAGCCGGGAGCGGCACGGCAGGTATCGTCGGATGCCTTTTGGGTGCACTGGTATGCGACCGCATCCGAATATCTGTCCAACCTCGCAAGCCGTGCGGGGATAGACGATGCGCGCGGCAAGGCGGTCGTCGCGCTTGCCGCGCTCGTTGCGGCTGCGGTCATCGCCGGCAGTCACGGCGGCATGCTGGCGTGTTGCGCGGCGATCATTTGCGGTAGCGCGATACTCGGTGTCTGGCTCGCGTCGCGGATCCAGCGGCGACGGCTGAAGATCGTCCGGCAGATCCCGTCGTTCCTCGACGGGATCGTGCGTCTCGTGACACTGGGCAACAGCGTACCGGCTGCTTTCCAGTCGTCACTGTTGACGACCGAGGAGCCGCTGCGCGGCTGTCTCGACGTCGTGTCGCGGATGCTGCGCGGCGGTATCGAGATCGACCGCGCCATGATGCACATCGCGAAGATCTACCGGACCGAAGAGTTTGAGCTCGTCGGGTCGGTGTTGCGTTTGTCGGTCAAATATGGCGGTCGTGCGGATGTGATGCTCGAGCGGATGGCCGTATTCATGCGCGATCTCGAGCAGGCCGAGCGTGAATTGACCGCGATGTCGTCGGAGACGCGGCTGTCCGCGTTCGTCCTCGTCATGCTGCCGATCGCAATCGGGAGCTTTGTCGTGATGACCAATCCGAAGTATCTGTACGGGATGTGGGGCGATCCGAGCGGGCGGTCGCTGCTCATGATCGCGTTCCTGGCTCAAGTGGTCGGCAGCATATGGTTGTATCGAATGGCTCGGCTCAGGTGACGCTATGACAGCAACTCAGATCGGGGCGATTGCGTTGGCCGTGGGCGCGCTCGGGGTGCTGCTCCTCGGGATGGCCGTGACGTTACGTGCGAATGCCGCGGCGCGGGCGGAACGAGCATTGGTCGATGCGCTGGATCGGCGAATGGCTGCACTGGAGGCGGCGAAAGCGCGGCCCGCGCAGGATGGCGATGCGCAGGCGAAAGCCAACGCGCGTCGCGGGCGGCGCGTCGAACGTTGGCTGGATCGCCTGTCGGCGGCAGGCATGCGCTGGCTGGACACCGGATTCGGCAAATATGCCGTCGCGGAAGAGGATCGTCGCCTGCTGGAGCAGTGCGGGTATGTCGATGCACGCACGCGTGGGCTATTTCTGAGCGCGCGGGTGGCATGCGGGATCGGGTTGCCGCTGCTGTTCGCGATTTTCGCGAGCGGGCGCATGAAAGGCAGTATCTGGATGGTCGGCATGTGCGCTGCCTTCGGGCTCGGCTTCATGCTGCCGAAACTCTACGTGCAGCGCCGCGCCGCGTCGCGGCGACAGCGCGTCGTCGACGAATTGCCGCTACTCGTCGACATGTTGCGCTTGCTGCAAGGCGTCGGCCTGTCGCTCGATCAAAGCCTGCAGGTCGTGACGAACGATTTTCGGGGGATGCTGCCGGTCTTGTCGTCGGAGGTGGGAATCGCGCAGCGTCAGTTCGCCGCGGGCCGTACGCGCGAGCAGTCGCTGCAGCGGCTGTCCAGTGGATTCGACAACGAGGATTTGCGCGCGATCGTGCGATTGATGATTCAGGTCGACAAGCATGGCGGTGCGGTGCAGGAACCGCTCAAGCAGTTCGGCGATCGTTTGCGCGAGACGCGTCGTGCGATGCTGCGCGAACGGATCGGCAGATTGACGGTAAAGATGACGGGCGTGATGGTGCTGACGCTGTTGCCGGCCTTGCTGATCGTGACGGCGGGACCGGGCATGCTGGCGGTGATGCGCGCGTTGTCGTCGCAGCATTGAAGGATGGAAGGACAGACGATGAAGCGAATCGGCGAAGCGGTAACCCGGGCGGGCATGCTGGCGGCGGCGCTGCTGCTCGGTGCATGCGCGACCAAGGAAAGCGGGTATGGCGTCGGCGCGCAGACCGAGCGTGCGGCACTGATGCAAGCAGCAGATCAGAAGCAGTCCGTGCCCGATACGCCGGGGATGTATCTCGGTCTGATTCAGCGCATGCAAGCGCAGGGACTCTATTACGCGTCGCTCGCGCACATCGATGCATATGACAAGACATACGGTGTCATGCCGGAATCGATCCTGTTGCGTGCGGACGCGCTGCGGATGACCGACCAGCCGGCCGCAAGTGCCGCTGTGTATGGACAATTGCTGAAGACGCCGCTCGCGGCACGCGGCTATCGCGGGCTGGGGTTGCTTGCGGGCGCCGCAGGCGATTTCAACCGTGCGGTGCAAGCGCTGACGCAAGCGTCGGAGCTCGCGCCGACGGATCCGTCGCTACTGTCCGACCTTGCTTATGCGAAGTTGCGCAGCGGCGACGTCGTCGGCGCGCGAGTGCCGCTGATGAAAGCTGCCGAACTCGATCAGCGCAATCCAAAAATCGTCAGCAACCTTGTGCTGTATCTGTTTGCGGCAGGACGTGCGCAGGATGCGCAACGGCTGATGAACCAGCAGCATCTGCCGCCGGAAATTCGCAAGGACATCAATGGTGATGCCGCGAAGATTGCCGCGGCAGTGCGTGCGCAGCAGCGCGCGATCGCGACGCCGCCGGTGGTGTCGCGGCCCGGCGCGACGACGGCGATCACGCCGATGGCGAACAACTTCGGTTACGACCAGACTGTGCCGCTGCTGCAACGGTTTGCGCAATGAACAGCTATCGGGGAACGATATGAACGACAACACACACAATCGAAGCGCACGCGCGGGGCGGATGGCGGCGCTGGCCGCTATCGTCTGCATCGTAACGGGTTCTGCTGCCGCATACGGTCAAGACGCCGTGACACTGGGTGCGTCCGAGGTCGGCCGCTCGACCAAAGACTGGCTCGCGATGCAACGCGACAACCGCGCGGCGGCTCCGACGCAACCTGTGTTCGGCGACGTCGCGTCGCTCGCGTACCAGCGCTATCTGGATTCGTTCAAGAACAAGATTCCGGATTCGATGAGTTCGCAGCTCGGCGCAGTGGGTGGCATGTCGGGCGGCGGGCAGGGCGCGCAATAAGCGGGATGACCATGCGCGCAGATCAATCGCACGCGGGGCGGCGGAGGAGCGCCGGCAGTCCCGGCGGAAGTCGCCAGCGCGGTGGCGTCGCGATCGTGGCGACGATCTGGGCGCTGGCCGCGATCATTATCCTGGGGGCGATCGACGTCGGTCATTTCTATGCCGAAAGACGCCGGATGCAAGCGGCGGCCGATCTGGCCGCGTTGTCGGCGGTCTCTCAGGTCACGACCGACTCGACTTGTCAGGCGGCGAGGACCGCAGCCAGTCAAATCGCGAACCCGGCGACGAATGCATTGCCGGCGGGTTCGAAAGTTTCCGTGTCGTGCGGCATCTGGACCGCGCCCCAGGGCAGTGGCAGCGCGCAGTTCACACCGGTGTCGGGTGACTCGATCAGCGGAAACCAGTGCGCGGGTCTATCGGCCGGAGCGGTCAATGGCCAGTCGATCAACGCCGTTTGCGTCACGGTGACCGAGCCGGTCGACGGGGTTTTTCGCGGTGGCGTCACGATTGGCGGATCTGCCATTGCCAAGAGCGTACCCACCGACACTTTTACGCTGACCACGTCGCTTGCAGCGTTGAACGGTGGATTGGCCAACCAATTGCTCAAGGCGCTGACCCGATCGAACGACAATGCGCTGAATCTTCAACTGGTCGACTATCAGGGGCTCGCACAAGTCAACTTGAAGCTGGCCGGCATTCTGGCCAATCTCCCGGTCGGCACCAGTACGGGCGTGCTGAACGGCACCGTGACGCTCGGTCAACTGGCCAATGCCGCGGTGCAGGCAGCGACGCAGCAAGGCGTGGCCGCGGCGAACCTGAAGGTGCTGAACGCACTGGTCATCGCCCTTTGTCCGGGCGGAGCCTGCGGCGGCCCGCAGATCGCGCTCGGTCAACTCGTTTCCGCCGCGACCGCGACGGGAAGCTCCGCCGTCAACGCCAGCGTCAATGCGCTCGGCTTGCTGTCGACGGCGTTGCAGATCGCGAACGGCACGAATTCCGTCGACATTCCGAGCGTCACGGTTCAGACGCCTACGGTGCTGTCACCGCTGCTGAACGTGACCGTCTCGGGTTCAGTCAAGTTGGGGGCCAATCCGCCGTCCACTGCGAGCGGTCAGCCCGGGCCATCGAATTGCGGAACATCCGATTGCACAACGAACACGTCGACCGCACAGGGCAACGTGTTCCTCAATACGTCGATCTCGCTGCTGTCGAGCTGCCCTACTGGCGGGTTGGTCTTTCCAGGTGGCAGTTGCCCGTCGGGTAGCGCGACGCCGCTTGCCGCCGTTCAATTGCCGATTACGGCATACGTGGCGCCCGCCACGGCCGGCTTGGCGTCTGTCAGTTGTTCTGCGAACGGTACGAAAAGCGCGACAGTGAACGTACAGACCGGCGTCGTCGCCGTCTATGTCGGTGGTTCTTCAAGTACGAAGATCAATCTCTCTGCGCCGTCGGGTTATTCGCCCGACAGCAGCGCGGCTCCGATTCAACTGGTGTCCGTCAATCTAAGCAGCCTGCTCAATCTGCTGAACCTTGGCGGGTTATCGTCCACGCTGGCGGTCTTGGTCAAGACCCTGACGCTCGGCATCGTCGACCTGAACGCAATTTCGGTCAACATCGGCCTGCGGCCCGGGCAAATGACGACAGTGCCCGTCGCTAACCAAAGTCCGACGCAGTTGCTGTTCTCGTATCCCGGGCCGCAGTCGTCCGCTGCGCCGAATCCGCCGGCGCCGTACACATTGGGCGTCGGAACGGACCAGTTTCTGTCGCCCGCAGTGACAGGCATCACGAATAATGGTCTGACCGTGTCGTTGACGCTGGGTGACAGTGGACTGCTTGCGGCGTTGAAGGCAGTTGGCATCGATCTGAGCGGAGTACTGAGTCAGGTGTTGAGTAAGCTGCTAGGTCCGCTTCTGAGCGCGCTCGGGAACACACTCGTTCCGCTGCTCCTGCAACCGATCGATTCGCTCCTGACTTCCGTCACGGGGCTCCTTGGCCTGAGCCTGGGGAATGCCTATGTCACCAACACACCGGATTCGATCAAATGCGGCGATCCCATGCTGGTTCAATGAACACCTGAACGTGCCGTTACCGAAGCAGGCGGTATGGCCGCCTGCATCCGGCTACTGGTCCGCCACGCCACGCAACCCGTCAATTACTGAAGCCGCACCCGAAACATGAGAACCACGCCCGCAATCGAAGAGCTCGACCTGTACGTCTGGGAAGGCAAGGCGGACATCGTCGACCGTGTCGCCCGATGCATGGCGAGCTTCGACGTCGAAGTGATCCGTGCCGACAACGCGACGGTCTCGCCCGAGCGCGCCGCGTTGCGGCGGTCGCTGGCGATCATCAGCGTGACGATGATCGAAGGCGGCGCGGCATTCCTGCGCGACTGGCAGGCCAACATCGGCATGCCGGTGGTCTGGGTCGGCGCCGCGCGCGACCACGACGCGTCGCAGTATCCGCCCGAGTATTCGCACATCCTGCCGCTCGACTTCACGTGCGCCGAACTGCGCGGCATGATCGGCAAGCTCGTCACGCAACTGCGCGCGCACGCGGCCGAAACGTTGCAGCCGTCGGAACTCGTCGCGCACTCCGAATCGATGCAGGCGCTGCTGCACGAAGTCGATACGTTCGCCGACTGCGACACCAACGTGCTGCTGCACGGCGAAACCGGCGTCGGCAAGGAGCGCATCGCGCAACTGCTGCACGAAAAGCATTCACGCTACCGGCACGGCGAATTCGTGCCGGTGAACTGCGGCGCGATTCCCGACGGCCTGTTCGAATCGCTGTTCTTCGGCCATGCGAAAGGGTCGTTCACGGGCGCGGTTGTTGCGCATAAAGGCTATTTCGAGCAGGCGGCCGGCGGCACGCTGTTCCTCGACGAAGTCGGCGATCTGCCGCTGTACCAGCAGGTCAAGCTGCTGCGCGTGCTCGAGGACGGCGCCGTGCTGCGGGTCGGCGCGACGGCGCCGGTCAAGGTCGATTTCCGTCTGGTCGCGGCGAGCAACAAGAAACTGCCGCAGCTCGTGAAGGACGGTCTGTTCCGCGCCGATCTGTACTACCGGCTCGCGGTGATCGAGCTGAGCATTCCGTCGCTGGAGGAGCGTGGTGCAGTGGACAAGATCGCGCTGTTCAAGTCGTTCGTCGCGCAGGTCGTGGGCGCGGAGCGGCTCGCCGAATTGTCCGATCTGCCGTACTGGCTCACGGATTCGGTCGCGGACAGCTACTTCCCCGGCAACGTGCGCGAACTGCGCAACCTCGCCGAGCGCGTCGGCGTGACGGTGCGGCAGACGGGCGGCTGGGATGCCGCGCGGCTGCAGCGGCTGATCGCGCACGCACGCAGTTCGGCCCAGCCGGTGCCGGCGGAGAGCGCGGCCGAGGTGTTCGTCGATCGCAGCAAGTGGGACATGAACGAGCGCAATCGCGTGATCGCGGCGCTCGACGCAAACGGTTGGCGGCGTCAGGACACGGCCCAGCAGCTCGGCATCAGCCGCAAGGTGTTGTGGGAAAAAATGCGCAAATACCAGATCTTCGACGAAGAGCCCGAGACCCGCGAAAGCGAGTAATTAATGAGATAAAATCGCGGTGAATTACAACGACTCGGGCGGGAATAAAACTTCATGAGCCATATGACGGGGTTGGGGCGGGTGAGCATGGTGCTCGCGATGGTGGGAGGCATGCACGGCGCGTTCGCGCAAGGGCTGGCAGGCAGCGATTCGTCGGCGGTGCAGCCGGCGTCGGCGCCGGTGGCCGCGATTCCGGTGATCGACTCGCAGGCTCAGACGTCGGTGCAGCCGCAGGCCGGCGAGACGACTGGGCCGAGCACGGTCGACGACTTGCAGCGGCAGATCCAGGCGCATTCGCTGACGGAAATGCGCACGAGCTACAACGGCAGCTATGGCGCGAGCCTGCTGTTCAACGTCAAGGACGGTGCGTACTTCGTCGCGCTGTTCCAGCAGAAGGCGTTCTGGCGCGTGATCAAGACTTACGACGAAACGCGGGCGGAAGCGATCTATCGCGATTTCTCGCGCCAGGCCGAGCGGCTGGCCGTCGACGAACTGCGGGCGGCGAAGCTGGAATCGCAGAAGGCGCAGATGGACAAGCAGATCGAAGTCGCGCAGAACCGCGCGCGGCGCCTGCAGGCGGACATCTCGATTGCCCGGCAGCAGCAGGCGGCGGTGGCGGATCGCCAGAAGAGCGTGCGGAGCGAAACGGCGGCGCTGCAGGCGCAACAGGCCCAGCTCCAGTCGCAACTGCGGGCGTTGCAGCAGCAGGTGCGTTCGCTGCAGCGCGAGGCCAACGCGGGCCTGCCGACGACGGCACGCTGAACGCGGTAGCGGCGGTGCGGCGACGTGCCGCGCCGGTCGTACAAGTGAAAAGGGCAAGCCGGTTGGCTTGCCCTTTTTGTTTTACTGGCCGTCCGGCACGATTCGCCGGCGGCGCGTCACGATGACCGGCCCGTTGCCGCCGCGGGAATCCGACGGTGCGGCGTTGCCGGATGCGTCGCCGGTATCGCGCGGCGCGCCGTAGCTTTCGCGCGGCTCACGCGGCGCGCCATAGCCTTCGCGCGGCTCACGCGAGCCGTAACCCTCGCGCGGTTCGCGCGAACCGTAGCCTTCACGCGGCTCGCGGGAGCCGTAGCCGCCGTCGCCGCGCGATTCGCGCGGGCCGCCGTGCGAGCCGTACGGGCTGTGACCGCCGCCTTCACGGCCGCCGGGGCGACCACCGGTGCGCGGGCCGCGGGGGCCGCCGCCCGGGCGCGAGCCGCCCGTGTCGAGCTGGATCGTGGAAATCGCACGCTTGTAGATGCCTTGCAGACCCACGGGGGTGCGCAGCATCACCAGATACTGGTCGAACGACTCGATACACCCCGTCAGACGAATGCCGTTGACGAGATAGATTTCAACACGCTTACGTTCCTTGCGCGCCGAATTGATGAAGTCGTTTTGCGGATGGGATTCTGCGGGATTGGCCATTGAGGTGCGGCAGGAGCCTGCGTCAGAGAATATGTTGTGCGTGTGTGTGGCGTGTTCGTCCACATGGTGTTTGGCGGAATTCTACCTTGTTCGATAGCGAAGCGCGCAGTCGTGATTGTGTCGAACCGTAACCCACTATAGACGTTCCCGCGCATTTTCGCGATTCGGCCGAACGGCGAAAGCCGTTCGGTTACGTCGCGTTACGACTCTCGCCGCCCCGTATCACCTTGGCGCGCACACCGCGCTTACATTGGTGGCGCGAGCCGGGCGGGCCGGCTTATCAGGGATGCGGAGCATGAACAAGAGGCAAGTGGCAGGGATGATCGGGAGCATGGCGTTGCTCGTTTCGGGCAGTGCAATGGCGGGCCATGTGGACCTGTCGGTCGGCATCGGCGTACCGGTCGCGCCGGTCTATGTCGAGCCGGCGCCGGTCTATGTGGCGCCGCAACCCGCCGTCGTCGCTTATCCGGGCTACGGGTACGGCTATTACGGCAATGACGACGACGATCGTTACCGCAAGTGGCGCAAGCACTACTACAAGCACCGGCATCGGCACCACGACGACGATGACGACTGAGCCCGACACCGGCCCCGCCAGCGCGCGTCAGAACGCGTAGTCGGGATTTTTCGGGTCGAATGCGGTGTCGTCGAGCGGCGTCGGCGCGATTTTCTCGATGACGATCCGCTCGAAGATCCTGCCGTCGTTGTCATAGGATTCGACGGTCCGGAAATAGGGTGCGTGCAAATCGAGCCCGAGCACTTCCTTTTTCGCATAGAACTGCGGCCGGCCGGTCGGCGTTTCGTAGGTGAGCGCGACGACGCGCACGCCGCCGATCGTCCTGGCTTCCACATCCGTCGGGCGCTGCACGCCGGCTTCCAGGTATTTCTTCCCTTCGGTCAGGTACAGGTTCGCGATGAATTCGGTGCCGAGATCCTTCACCTGATGATTCGACTGGGCGCGCGCCAGCGCGCCGTCGATCGCCGTCCACAGCGGAATCTTGCCGAGCAGGCCGCCGAGGTGGCCATACATCTCGTCCTTGCGCTGCGTCGTGTCGTAGATCGTCTCCTGTCCGGCATGCGCGCCGCCCGGCAGCCATTTCGCATACACGCGCAGCGGTTCGCGGGTCGTCTTCACGAGCATGCGGTCGGGCGTGTCGGACCATTTTCCGCTGATACGCTCCTGGCGCACCATCGTGAACTGGTAGGACGGATAGCCGTTCGGGCCGTTGCGGATGTAAAGCGGCACGGCGAGCGGGTCCAGCGCCTTGAAGAGCGCCGTGAGCGTCGCGTCGTCGAGTTGCGCGAGCGTGCCGCGCTGGGCCGCCGCGCGCAGCCAGCGCGCCTGTTGCGCGAGCGGCTCGTGCGTGACCTTCGCGAGCTCTGCCGGCAGCGCGACTTCCTGTGCCGCGCTCGCGGCGCCTGCCGTCTCCTGTGCGTGCAGTCCTGCCTGTGCGAGCGACAGCACGCCCGCGATGGCTGCCGCCGCGGCATGCCGCGCGCGGCGTTTCATTCCTTCGTTCATCGACGGCGTCTCCCGGAGCGATGGATCGTTCAGCTCTGCTTCGCGGCATTGAGTTTGGCGAGTTCCTCGTCGCGCAGCGCGCGGCGCAGGATCTTGCCGACGTTCGTCTGCGGCAGTGCGTCGCGGAACTCGACGAACTTCGGCATCTTGTAGCCGGTCAGGTTCTTGCGGCAGTGCGCGAGCACGTCCTCGGCCGTCAGCGACGGGTCGCGGCGCACGACGAACACCTTGATCCGCTCGCCCTGTACCGCGTCCGGAATGCCGATCGCCGCGGCCTCGCTGATGCCGGGATGCATCACGAGCACTTCCTCGATCTCGTTCGGATACACGTTGAAGCCCGACACGAGGATCATGTCCTTCTTGCGGTCGATGAGGCGGATGAAGCCGCGCTCGTCCATCACGCCGATGTCGCCGGTGGCGAGCCAGCCGTCGGCATCCAGCACCTTGGCCGTCTCGTCGGGGCGCTGCCAGTAGCCGCGCATCACCTGCGGGCCGTGCACGCACAGCTCGCCGGGCTCGCCGATGGCGGCCCAGGTGCCGTCCTCGCGGCGAAAGCGCACGAGGGTCGACGGCGCGGGCAGGCCGATGGAACCGCTGAACGCGGCCATGTCGTTCAGGTCCACGGGGTTCATCGTGACGATCGGCGAGCATTCGGTGAGGCCGTAGCCTTCGACCACCGGCCGGCCCGTCACTTGCTGGAAGCGCTCCGCGACCGCGCGCTGCATCGCCATCCCGCCCGCCATCGCGAGCTTGAGCTTCGAGAAGTCGCGCTTGCGGAATTCCTCGTTGTCGAGGAACGCGTTGTACAGCGTGTTGATGCCGGTGATTCCCGTGAACGTCTCGTGGCGGATGATCTTCATCACCATCTTCATGTCGCGCGGGTTCGCGATCAGGATGTTGCGCCCGCCGAGCCCCATGAAGATGAACGCGTTCACCGTCAGCGAATAGATGTGATAGAGCGGTAGCGGCGTGAGCACGGTTTCGACGTCGCCCGACACCTGGTCGGCGATCCAGGCCTTCGCCTGCAGCAGGTTCGCGATCAGGTTGCCGTGCGTGAGCATCGCGCCTTTCGCGACGCCGGTCGTGCCGCCCGTGTACTGCAGGAACGCGAGATCGTCGCGCGTGGTCGGCACCGGCTGCGGCTTGCCGCGCGCGCCGAGCGCGAGGGCGGAGCGCAGCCGGATCGCCTGCGGCAGGTGGTAGGCCGGCACGAGCTTCTTCACGTGCTTCAGCACGAAATTGATCAGGCGTCCTTTCGCGTTGAAGCCGTCGGCGAGCAGGTCGCCGAGCGCGGTGACGACGATGTGCTTCACCTGCGTTTCGGGCAGCGCGTCCTGCAGCGTGCGCGCGAAGTTCTCGAACACGACGATCGTCTGCGCGCCGCTGTCCTTCAACTGGTGCGCGAGCTCGCGCACGGTATAGAGCGGATTCACGTTGACGACGATCGCGCCGGCCTTCAGCGCGCCGAACAGCGCGACCGGATACTGGAACGTGTTCGGCAGCATGATCGCGACGCGGTCGCCGGGCTTCACGCCGAGGCTTTGCAGATACGACGCGAACGCGTCGACCTTCCGCGCGAGCGTGCGGTAGGTCATCGACGCGCCGGCGCTCACGTAGGCGACGCGCTCGGCGAAGCGGGTCGTGCATTCGTCGAAGAACTGCACGAGCGACGCGTATTGCGTGACGTCGATCTCGTGCGGGACGCCGGGCGGGTACGACGCGTACCAGATGCCGTCGGTGTTCGGCGGAAGCTGGGCCGAGGTGGGTGCTGCGGAAGATGACATGACGTGTCTCCGGTCTTGGCTCTCGGCGAGGGCCGCGCTTCGGCGCGTGCCCATGCCCCGTGCTTCGCGGCTGGCCGGCGCGGGCGTCTCGACGCCGCGCCTGACCGCGCGTATCAATCAAATCGTGAACAGGCAGCCGCGCGTTGGCCTCGCGCGCTCAGTTCGTGGAATGCAGCGTGGCCGTCTCGGCGGTCGTCGCCGCGCACGACTGCGGCAGCCCGAACGCTTCGCTTGCGCCCGCGTCGTCGAGCACGGCCGCGAAGATCGACAGTTGCGCGCTGTCGGGCATCGGCGCCTTCAGTGCGGCGACGATCAGCGACGACAGCCGCGCGATCATCTGCACGTCGTTCATCGTGCGGCCTTGCGAGAATTCGTCGATCAGGCTTTCCGTTTCGGCGCCCGCGAGCGCGCCGGACAGCGCGCCGATCGCGAAGTGCAGCCGCCAGCCGAGCTCGGTGCGCGGCAGATGCGGCAGCGCGCGCTGGAAGGCGTCGAAGAAGCGGCCCGCGACGCTCGCGTAGTGCGCGGTCAGGAAGTTGCGCACGAACGGCGAAGGGTCGGTGTATGCGCGGCCGATCAGCCGCAGGAACCCGGGCCCGCCGCGTTCGGGGTTGCGCGACGCCTTCAGCGCCGGAATGAACATCGCGCCGAGCACGTGCTCGCAGGTGATGTGCGCACCGAGCTGCGCGTCGAAGCGGTCGAGGATGCCGAGGCGTTCCTGGTTCAACTGATCGAGCCGGCGCGACAGCATCGCGTGGATCAGCGCCTCCTTGCTGCCGAAGTGGTAGTTGACCGCGGCGAGATTGACCGCCGCGCGCGACGTGATCTGCCGCATCGACATCGCCTCGAAGCCATGTTCGATGAACAGATCCTCGGCCGCATCGAGAATGCGGGCCTTCGTCCCGCCGGTCTGCCGCGTGCCGGATGACCGTGCCCCGGACGGCCGTCCCGAAGATGGCCGCCCCTCCTGACTTACTGCCATGTTCCGCCTCCCATGCCGGTTTCCCGGCCGCGAACAGGTGATTTTGATTGTTCGATTCAAACAGTCGTTTTTATTAAGATAAAAAAACGCGGGTGGAGGGGGCAAGCGCGGAATCTGGACCAATTCCTCTAGTTCGATGTGCGGGTGCGGAAAGCGCGGCACCGGCTCGCGGCCGGGCGGGGCGCGAGCGATGATGCGGTGCCGCAACACGCGGGTTCACCCGACGGTGCTACGCGTATTGACCGATTGCGTCATGTCGATGCCGCGCCGTTCGCGGCTGAACAGGATCAGCACGGCGATCGCGACGGCGACGATGCCGGCCACGAGCGCGAGCGCAAAGCCGTAATTGTTGCCGTTCGACACGGCGAGCGACGCCTGCATCGTCGCGTTGCCCGACGCGAGCAGGTTGCCGAGCTGGTAGACGACGCCGGGGAAGGTCGCGCGGATTTCGTCGGGCGAGATCTCGTTCAGGTGAACCGGTATCACGCCCCACGCGCCCTGTACCGAGATCTGCATCAGGAACGCGCCGGCGGCGAGCGCGATCGCGCCGCTCGAGAATGCCCACAGCGGCAGCACGGGCAGCGCGATCAGCGCGGCGATGAAGATCGCGCGGCGCCGGCCGATCCGCTCCGAGATCGCGCCGAACGCCAGGCCGCCGACGATCGCGCCGACGTTCAGCACGATCGTGATCCACGACACGGTATGCGGATCGAAGTGATGCTGTTCGCGCAGGAAGGTCGGATAGAGATCCTGCGTGCCGTGCGAGAAGAAGTTGAATGCGGTCATCAGCACGATCGCGTAGAGCGTGAGTTTCCAGTTCTGCTTCAGCGTGGCGCCGAGGCTCGGGCGCGCTCGCTTCTCCATCTGTTTCCACGCCGGCGATTCGGGCACGTGCGCACGCACGTACAGCACGAGCAGCGCGGGCAGCACGCCGACCATGAACATCCCGCGCCAGCCGATGTATTGGTAGAACAGGCCGAACACGACCGACGCGAGCAGATAGCCGCTCGGATAGCCGGCCTGCAGCAGCCCGGACACGACGCCGCGCGCGTGGGTCGGCACGGTTTCCATGGTCAGTGCGGACCCGACGCCCCATTCGCCGCCCATCGCGATGCCGAACAGCGCGCGCAGCACGAGCAGCGCGGTCAGGCTCGGCGCGAAGCCTGACGCAAGCTCGAGCAGCGAATAGCACGCGATGTTGACCATCAGCGTCGGGCGGCGACCGAAGCGATCGGCGAGCCGGCCGAAGATCAGCGCGCCGAGCGGGCGCATCGCGAGCGTGAGCGTGAGCGCGAACGCGACGGCGGGGATCGTCGACGCGAATTCAGCGGCAATGTCCTTCAGCACGAAAACCATCAGGAAAAAATCGAACGCATCGAGCGTCCAGCCCAGGTAGGCGGCGATCGTGACGTTGCGTTGCTCGCGGGTCCAGCTCATGTCCGGGTCTCCTCGTTGGCTTGCGCGCTCGCGACAGGCATGCGGATGCCGGCCCGCTCGCGCGCGATGCGGGGCGCACTGATCGAGTGTAGGCTTGCGCACCGCGCGACGTGGGGCGCGATACGCCCGAATCGGGAATAATCCCTACGAAATGCACTGTTTCGGAAACGGAAACGGCACCGCGCGAGGCACGCGACAGGTGCCTGTATCATTCTGGAAGGCTTTTTGTATCAGTTCTGTAATGCATTCGATGCGCATCGTCACCGAATCAGGAGTCCGGATGAACGACCATTCCGCCGCCCCGTTGCCCGCGCTCGAAACCGCGAGGCTGTGGCTGCGTCCACGTGTGCTGGCCGATCTCGATGCATGCCTCGAGATGGATCGCGATCCCGAGGTCACGCGGCATATCGCGGGCCCGTGGCACGACCCCGTCGAGCATCGCCGCTTCGTCACGCACCGGATCACGCGCGATTATCCGCCGGGCCTCGGTTACTGGTCGATCTTCGAGAAGGCCGCGCCCGAGGTGTTCGTCGGCTGGATCCTGCTGATTCCCGACTACAAGGACGGCTCGCGCGACGTCGAGATCGGCTGGCGGCTCGTGCGGGCGACGTGGGGGCGCGGCATCGCGAGCGAAGCCGCGGCGGCCGTCGTGCGGCACGCGTTCGATACCTTGCGCCTGCCGCGCGTGATCGCCGATATCGCGGAGGCCAACGGCGGCTCGCTGAACGTGGCGCGCAAGCTCGGCATGCGGCGTGTGAGCGTCGTGCACGATGGCATTCCTTACATTCGTCATCGCCTCGAACGCGACGATTTGCGCGCGTAGCGCGGCGTCGCGCACGTGGCGGATGTCGGAGATCGTCAACCGGATGCGTATCGCGGTCGTGATGGATCAACGGTTCGCGCGATCACGCGTAAGGCGCTGACGGGGCTCGAGGACGATCCGCCCCGACGCCGACTCGCCGCAGCCCGATCATTTCGCGGCGCTTGACGCACCGCCCGCGCCGCGCGTCGGCGCCGTCTATTGCGAAAGCGCGGCGCCGGCGCCGGCGCCGGTGCGCTCGATCATGCCGGCCACTTCCGCGGCCGTCGGCGCATAGGCGCCCGCATGCTCGCAGACGACGGCCGCGCACGCGGCCGCGTAGCGCAGATGCTCGGCGGCCGACGCGTCGGGCCGGGCGAGCTGGCTCGCGAGCCAGCCGCCGATGCTCGCGTCGCCACAGCCGACCGTGTCGGCGACCTCGGTCGGGAACGCGGGCTGGAACAGCACGGTATCGCGATGCAGCAGTTGCATGCCGGCTGCGCCGCGCGTGACGAGCATCGTCGCGTCGGGTGCCCATGCACGCAGTTGCGCGAGTGCGGCCGCTTCGTCGAGTTCGGGAAAGAGCCCGCGCAGGTCTTCGTCGGATACCTTGATCCAGTCGGCGAGCGCGCTCAGCTGGCGCAGCGTGTCGCGGTACGACGGCGTGGCCATCGGCGCGCGGAAGTTCGGATCGAACGAGATCCGCTTGCCGGCCGCCCGCGCGGCCTGCGCGAGTTCGATCAGGCGCGACGCGAGCGGCTCGCGCACGACGCCGAGCGAGCCGACGTGCACGATGTCGGCCGCGTCGAAGGCGCCGGCCGGCAAGTCGGCCGGATCGAACGCGAGATCGGCGCTGTTTTCGCCGATGAAGAAATAGTGGGGCGGCTGCTTCGACACGACCATCGCAAGTAGCGGTGCGCGGTCGACCTGCCGGATGAAGCGCATGTCGAGCCCCGCGTCGGCGCTCTTGCGCATCAGCTCGTCGCCGAAGGTATCGCGGCTGACCGTGCCGGCAAAGGCGGTCGGCACGCCGAGCCGCGCGCCGACGCGCGCGACGTTCCAGCACGAGCCGCCGGCGATGCTGCGCCAGTGCTGCGCGTCGTCGCGGATGAAGTCGGTCAGCGCTTCGCCGAACACGATCAGGCGGGGAAACGTCGTCGTCATGGGGAAACCTTGTGCCGCGGCATCGCACGCGGCCGTACAGCGGTTGATCTGAACAGGCGGGCAGTGCCGGCCGTCGCGCGCGCAGACGCGGCCCGGCACCGCCCGGCCTCGCGGGCGGGCGGCGCGGTCGCCGCGATCAGCGCGGGGAGCTCCAGCCCTTGTAGGTCTTCACGTTGTCGCGCGTGACGAGCGTCGGCTCGATCAGGATCATCGGATTGGCCGGCTTCTGGCCGTTCATGATCCCGTAGCCGACGTTGACCGCCTGCTGCGCCATCGCCCACGGATCCTGGCTCGACGACGCCTGCACGAGCGTGTTCGACTTCAGCGCCACCTCGATGTCGGGCGCGCCGTCGACCGACGTGATCACGATGTTCGGGCGGTTCAGCTGCTTCGCCGCGAGATCGGTGCCGATCGCCTGCGGGTCGTTGATCGTGAACACGCCGTCGAGCTTCGGAAAGCGCGTCAGGTAGCCCTGCATCGCATTCATCCCGCCTTCGCGCGAGCCCTTGCCGTCCTGGTCGCTCGACAGCAGCTTGATGCCCGGGTTCTTCGCGAGCACGGTCTTGCAGCCGTTCACGCGGTCGATCACGGCCGACACCTGCGGGCCGTTCTCGATGATCACGTTGCCCTTGCCGTTCAGCTTCTTCGCGAGGTAGTCGCACGCGAGTTCGCCGGCCTTCACGTTGTTGGTCTGCACGGTCGCGTTCGCGCCGGCCGCCGCGACGTCCACCGCGACGACCGTGATGCCGGCCGCCTGCGCCTTCTTCACCGCCGGCTCGATCGCCTTCGGGTCGGTCGCGTTGAGCAGGATCATGTCGACGTGCGCGGAGATGAAGTTGTCGATCTGCGTGAACTGCTTGTTCAGGTCGTAGTCGGCCGATACGGCCGTGACTTTCGCATTCGGGTTGAGCTGCTTCGCGCGCGCTTCGGCGCCCTTCACGATCGTGACGAAGTACGGATTGCCGAGCGACCCGACCGTGACGCCGATCGATTTCAGCGGCTTGTCGGCTGCCTGGGCGGCGGTGGCGCCGAAGGCGAGTGCGCAGGCGACGGCGGTCAGGGCGGCGGTGTGCTTGAACATGTCGTTGTGTCTCCGAGAGGTCTGTTGGCGAACGGGCGCAGGAGGACCTGCCTGCGCCGCGATGGTGGAACGGTAAGGAATGCGCGGTGAGGCAAGCGTGTCAGGTACGGGCCGAGTCGCGCTGGCGATAGCGGTCGAGCGCGACCGCGCCGATGATCACCAGCCCCTTGATGATGTACTGCCAGATGTCGGACACGCCGAGCAGCACAAGGCCGTTGGTCAGCACCGCGATGATCAGCGCGCCGATCAGCGTGCCGACGATCGAACCGACGCCGCCGACGAAGCTCGTGCCGCCGAGGATCACCGCGGCGATCGCATCGAGCTCGTACGACTGGCCGAGCTGCAGGCCGTTGGCCGCATACAGGCGCGCGGCCGACATCACCGCGCCGAGGCCGGCGAGCAGGCCCGACGCCGCATACACGAACATCTGGATCGCCCGCACGTTGATGCCCGACAGGCGCGCGGCTTCGGGGTTGCCGCCGACCGAATAGATGCGCATCCCGAGCACCGTGCGGCGCAGGATGAACCACGAGATCGCGATCACCGCGCACGCGATCACGACGAGCCACGGCACGCCTAGGATCGAGCCGTTGCCGATGAACGCGAACGGCAGTTGCGGATTGAACACGGTCGTGTCGTTGCCGATCAGGCGCGCGACGCCGCGTACGGCCGTCATCGCGCCGAGCGTGACGATGAACGGCGGCAGGCGCAGGAACGAGATCAGCCCGCCGTTGATCGCGCCGAACACGAGGCCGACGGCGAGCGCGAACGGCACGCCGAGCCAGCCCCAGCCGGGAATGGTCGACGCGATGAGCGCCGCGACGGCCGCGGCGGCGAGCACCGAGCCGACCGACAGGTCGATGCCGCCCGTCAGGATCACGAACGTCATGCCGGCGGCGAGCACGATGTTGATCGACGCCTGCTGCGTGACGATCGACAGGTTCTGCCACGTGAAGAAGCCGTCGGTCAGGAAGCCGAAGCCGACGCACAGGACCAGCAGCACCGGCAGCATGCCGGCCGTGCGGATCAGCGATTGCATGCGGGCGCGATGATCGGCGCCGCGCATCAGGGGCGTGCGGTTGGCGACCGGTTGGGCGGTCGCGGAAGCGAGGTTCCGCTGCTTGGTCGGGTTGATCATTTCGGTAGCCTGAAGGTAAGAGTGAAATGAAAAGGGCGGCTCAGTGCGCGTCGGCCAGTTCGGCCTGCGAGCCGGTGGCGAGCGCGATGATGGCTTCCTGCGTAATCGGCGTATGCGTGTGTCCGCCGAGTTCGCCCGCGATCTCGCCTTCGCGCATCACGAGCACGCGATCGGCGACGCCGATGATTTCCGGCAGCTCGCTGGAGATCACGATCACGCCCACGCCAGCGCGGGCCAGTTCGTTGATGATCCGGTAGATCTCGGATTTCGCGCCGATGTCCACGCCGCGTGTCGGTTCGTCGAGGATCAGCACGCGCGGCTTCGTCTCGAGCAGGCGCGACAGCAGCACTTTCTGCTGGTTGCCGCCCGACAGCGCGCCGACGTTGACGTTCGCGTGCGGGACGCGGATCGACAGCGATGCGATGGCGTCGCGCGCACGTTCGGCGCCGCGCGCGAGGTCGAGCGCGCCGAGCCGGGCATCGCGGTTGCACACCGAGATGTTGATGTTGTCGCGCACGCTCATGTCGAGGAACAGGCCCTGGCGCTTGCGGTCTTCCGTCAGGTAGACGAGGCCCGCGTCGATCGCGTCGCGCGGCGAGTGCGCGCCGAACGTGCGCTCGCCGAGCTTCACGTCGCCGCGCACGCGCGGCTCGGCCCCGAAGATCAGCCGCGCGAGCTCGGTGCGGCCCGCGCCGACGAGCCCCGCGATGCCGAGCACCTCGCCTGCGTGCAGATCGAGGCTGCAGCCGCGCACGCGCGCGCCGTCGGCGATGTCGCGGACCGACAGCAGCAGGTGGCCGGGGTCGTACGGTGCGTGTTCCTTCTTGTAGAAACCGGAGATGTCGCGGCCGACCATCATCCCGACGAGCCGGTCGGCCGACAGCGCCTCGCGCTCCAGCGTGCCGACGTACGTGCCGTCGCGCAGCACCGACACGCGATCGGACAGCTCGTAGATCTCCGCCATCCGGTGGCTGATGTAGATGATCGCGAGACCTTCCTCGCGCAACTGGCGGATCAGTCGGAACAGGTGTTCGGTTTCGCGCGACGACAGCGGCGTGGTCGGCTCGTCCATCACGAGGATCCGGGCGCGGGTGTGCACGGCGCGCGCGATTTCGACGAGCTGCTGTTCGGCGATCGACAGCGTGTCGACGAGCGTGTCGGGCCCGAACGGGGCGCCCAGGCGCGCGAGCACGTCCTGGCAGCCGCGCGCCATCGCCGCGCGGTCGATCGTGCCCCAGCGCCGGTTGCCGCGGCGCAGTTCGCGGCCGACGTAGATGTTTTCCGCGACGGTCAGGTTCGGCGACAGGCACAGCTCCTGGTAGATCACCGCGACGCCGGCATCGCGCGCGGCGAGCGGGCCGTCGATGTCGATGCGTTCGCCGTCGATCAGGATCTCGCCGCCGGCGTCGGCGCGGTATGCGCCCGACAGAATCTTCATCAGCGTCGACTTGCCTGCGCCGTTCTCGCCCATCAGCGAATGGATCTCGCCCGGATAGACGGTCAGGCTGACGTTGTCGAGCGCGCGTACGGCCGGGAACGTCTTGCTGATCCCGCGCATTTCGAGCAGCGGACGGGGCGACTCAGAACGCGACATGGTGGACCTCCTGCGAATCGGTGCGGGCGCCCTTGAGGATGCCGGCCCGCGGGGAGAAGTTGAAAAACATCGGCAGCGTGGCGGCGCCGATCGCGCCGGCGTCGGCGCCGAACGTGCCGCGTACGAGCACCGGCGTGCCGCGCGCCTCGGGCGCGGTGGCCACGAGCGCCGCGCGCAGGCGGGTCGTGACCGCGTCGAGCAGGCCCGCGTCGGTGTCGGCGTCGAGCACGACCACCGGCGCGTCGATCACGCACAGCACCGCGCGCAACGCCGGCGCGAGCGCGTCGACGCAGTCGTCGATCCATTCGTCGACGGCCGGCAGGCCGCGGGCGATGCATGCTTCGAGATCGGCGCGGTTCTCGACCGTCTCGCCGTGATGGCGCAGGTGGCGCACGAGCGCATGCAGCGATGCGCGTGCGAGCAGGATGTCCCACGGGCCGCGCGGCGGCGGCGCGGAGGCCAGCCGGCTCGGCGGCACCGGAATCACCGCGATGTCGCCCGCGTTGCCGGTCACGCCACGCAGGCAGTCGCCGTCGATCGCGATGCCGCCGCCGATCGCCGGCCCGATGAACAGGTAGACGAAGTCGTCGCACTGCCGGCCGTATCCGTAGAACAGTTCGGCGATCGCGGCCGCGTTGCCGTCGTTTTCGCCGAACACGGGCAGAGACAGCGTGCGGCCGAGGTCGGCCGCGAAATCGACGTCTTCCCAGGCGTGAAACGTGTCGGGCGCGAGACCGAGCTCGCGCATCCACGCGCCGAGGTTGTACGGCTGCGCGACGCCGACGCCGGTCAGGCGCGCGCGTTCATGGTCGGGGAGCAGGGCCTGCATCGCGTCGATGTCGCGACGCACGATTTCGAGCACGTCGGCGGGCGGGGGCAGCAGCGTGTCGTGCGAGCGGCGGCCGAGCACGTCGCCGGCGAAGTTGACGAGCGCCGTCTCGATGCGCATGCGGTCGAGATGGACGCCAATGCCGAACGCACCGCGCGGATCGAGACGGATCAGCGAAGCGGGTTGGCCGCGCTGGCCTTCGGTGCGGCCGGCGAACTGGATCAGCTTCGCGTCGGCGAGCGATGCGATGATGCTGCCGACCGCCGTACCCGTCATGCTCGCGAGACGGGCGAGATCGGCCTTCGATGCGCTGCCCGCGCGGCGCAGCGTCTTCAGCAGCAGGCGCTCGTTGTAACGGCGCACGTTGGCCGAATTGCTTCCCTGGCCGAAGTGCGGGCTTCTCATGGCGTCTCCTTCCATGGCGCGCCGTGCGGCGGCGCATTAAATAAATCACGTTGATTTATTTAACCGCGTGAGCGGCGACCTGTCAGCCTAGGGAAATCCCGGTTGCGGCCGGGAAGGCGCGCCGGGCAGGGCACACGCGGCTCGCCGCGAGGCCGGGAATTTCGAATTTGTCGGATGAATTTGCGGCTGGGTGCGCATCGCGATTGCCGCTCGGGCCTGCATGCGACGGCTAGCAGGCGCAGCCTTTCGAGTCCCCGCGCAAAGCGCGCAGGCGCTTTGCTTCCTGGGCTTGAAATGAAAAAAGGCCGGCTAGAAGCCGACCTTTTTTTAAAAATAGATGGTGCCCAGGAGAGGACTCGGTCACCCATGCGCGACCCCGGCTGCGCTTGCAAGCGCAGCCTTTCGAGTCCTCGCGCAAAGCGCGCAGGTGCTTTGCTTCCTGGGCTTGAAATGAAAAAAGGCCGGCTTAGAAGCCGACCTTTTTAAAAAACAGATGGTGCCCAGGAGAGGACTCGAACCTCCACGATGTTGCCACCGCTAGGACCTGAACCTAGTGCGTCTACCAATTCCGCCACCTGGGCACGTTTCGCTTGCTGCGATGCGAAAGACCGAAATTATAGCGCGCTGACTGAGCCTGTCAACATAATTTCATCCGCGACGATAAAAATATTGCGCCGCGAGGCCGTCACGCGCCGACCGGTTCCGCACGCTTCGCGGCGAAATTCCAGCGCTGCGCCTGGCTCGTATCGACGCGGGCGGGTAGCAGTCCAGCCGCCAGGAACGTATCGGCGATCTTCTGCTGTTCGCCGAAGTTTTGCGTGGTCACCGCGCGGACGAGGTAACTGCGTCGCGCATTCGCCCGCGCGATCGTCGCGGCATCGAGCCCCCAGATCGGTGCGAGCGTGTTCGCGGCCTCCTGCGGATGGTCGCGCAGCCACGCGCCGGCCAGCGACAGTTGGTTGAACAGAATCTGGACGACGTCGGGGCGCGCGGCGGCAAAGCTGCTCGATGCAAGGTAATAGCGCTGGTACGACGCGAGTCCGTTGCCGTCGGCCAGGATCCGCACGTCGGGATTCCGGTCGACCGACGCGACATAGGGGTCCCACGTGATCCATGCGTCCACGCTGCCGCGCTCGAACGCGGCGCGGCCGTCCGCGGGCGTCAGGTAATGGATCGCCGCCTCGGCGGGCGCGAGCTTCGCGCGTGCGAGCGCGGCAAGCAGCAGGTAGTGGCTGCCGGCCGCCTTGGTGACCGCGATACGCCCGCCCTTGAGATCGGCGAGCGTGCGCAGCGCGCTGTCCTGCTTGACGACGATCGCCTGGGCTTTCGGCGAAGGCGCCTCCTGTGCGACGTACACGAAACGCGCATGCGCGGCCTGTGCGAAGACCGGGACCGTATCGGCCACATCGGCACTGAAGTCGACGGCGCCGACATTGAGCGCTTCGGTCAGCGGCAATCCGCTCGCGAATTCATGCCATGACACGCGCAGGCCGAGCGGCGTCAGCGCCTGCTCGAGCGTGCCGCGCGTCTTGAGCAGCGTGATCAGCGTCGACGACTTCTGGTAGCCGATGCGCAAGGTGCCCGGCGCATTCTCGGCGTGCGCGCGGACGCCGGCGGCAGCGAGGCCTGCGGCCAGCATTGCGCGTGCGAATGCGCGGCGGTTCATCGAGGTCATGAAGGGTGCTCCTCGTTGGATGCGTTGAAAGCGAGGCGGCTAACGTACCAACGGGAGAGGGTGATTGATAACCGATATATTCTGCTATCGATCGGAGCGGCCGACATAAGGGCCGAAGACAGGCGCTTTGCTTCCTGGGCTTGAAATGAAAAAAGGCCGGCTTGGAAGCCGACCTTTTCGAAAACAGATGGTGCCCAGGAGAGGACTCGAACCTCCACGATGTTGCCACCGCTAGGACCTGAACCTAGTGCGTCTACCAATTCCGCCACCTGGGCACGTTTCGCTTGCTGCGATGCGAAAGACCGCAATTATAGCTGGTCCCGAGAGGCTGTCAACACAATTTCATCGGAGCCCCCAAAATATTCGCTCGCGCGCGATCGCCCGCTCGCACCTCGACGAATCGGAAGCGCCCAGTTGCGGCGAGGTTCCGGTCCCGTGGTTCCGTATCGACGCGAGCCGGCCCCGCGGTCCGTGGTCAGGACCGGCAATTCGGACCACGAACTATCGCATGTCGCGCTGCAGGTGATTCGTGTCGCGGGGATGTCGCTGCCGACCGCGGCCCTCTCGAACAACGGCGAGTTCAGGATCCGGAACGACGATCGCTTTTCCCGTGCACTCCACTGGATCTTCGCGGTCGTGATCCCGTGCACGATGGTGGCCGGATGCTCGCTGCTCTTCATTACCAGCCGGATGTCTGGCGTTTCGTGTCGACACGCAACGGGTTGCTCGCGTGCCGCCTGAGCCGATGAAAGGGAGGGCTGGCGCGCGACTGCGTACGGTACGGCCGGCGGCGTCCGCCGGGCAAACGAAAAAGGTCGGCTTTCTCTGACCTTTTTGAATGCCGGAAGCACTTTGCTTCTTGGGCTGGAAATGAAAAAAGGCCGGCTAGAAGCCGACCTTTTAAAAAACAGATGGTGCCCAGGAGAGGACTCGAACCTCCACGATGTTGCCACCGCTAGGACCTGAACCTAGTGCGTCTACCAATTCCGCCACCTGGGCACGTTTTGCAGGAGCTGCTTGCTGCAAAGAAGCGAAATTATAGCGCCCCAATTATCCCTGTCAACACTTTTTTGCGATGCATCGCAAACCGGCCGTCGCCGCGCCTGCGGGCGGCATTCCCGACATTTGGCGACACGGGCGGGTGATAGAATGACCCGCCGCCGTCAATATAGAACTGTCAGACGGACACCTCTATGTTGATGCCGTGCACCATCAGTCAACGCAACGAGAACAATCATCGACAAACCCTTGAGCAAATATCCGTACCCCATTCCGAGCCGTGAAGAAATTCTCGGCGTGCTGCGTACGAGCGACGCGCCGCTAGCCGCCAACGACATCGCCGAAGCCCTGTCGATCAAGCGTCAGGAGCGCGAGGGGTTCTTCCGACGGGTCGCCGCGATGGAGCGCGATGGCCAGATCCGCCTCGACAAGCGCGGCCACTATCAGTTGACCCATCCGTCGAATTTCGTCGCGGGGCGTGTGCAGGGGCATCGCGACGGCTACGGGTTCGTGATCCGCGACGACGGCCAGGACGACCTGTTCCTCCCGAACGGCGAAATGCAGAAGGTGATGCACAACGATCGCGTCCTCGCGCGGATCGTCGGCTACGATCGCCGCGGCCGCCCGGAAGGGCATGTCGTCGAAGTCACCGAGCGCGCGAACAAGCGCGTGATCGGCCGCCTGCTGAACGAGAACGGTGCGCTGATCGTCGCGCCGGAAGACAAGCGTATCGGCCACGATATCCTGATCACGCAGAACGTGAAGAAGGCGAAGGTCGGGCAGGTCGTCGTCGTCGAGCTGACCGATTTCCCGAGCCGCCATTCGCAGCCGCTCGGCCGTGTCGTCGAGGTGCTCGGCGATATCGACGATCCGGGCATGGAAATCGAGATCGCGGTGCGCAAGTACGGCGTGCCGCACGAATTCAGTCAGCCGGCGCTCGACGAAGCCGCCGCGCTGCCCGACAAGGTGCGGCCGGCCGACCTGCGTTTCCGCGTCGACCTGCGCGACGTGCCGCTCGTGACGATCGACGGCGAGGACGCGCGCGACTTCGACGATGCCGTCTACTGCGAGCCGGTCAAGGTCGGCCGCGGCGACGGCTACCGGCTGATCGTCGCGATCGCCGACGTGTCGCACTACGTCCAGCCGGGCAGCGGCCTCGATGCCGACGCGCTGGAGCGCAGCACGTCGGTCTACTTCCCGCGCCGCGTGATCCCGATGCTGCCGGAGAAGCTGTCGAACGGGCTCTGTTCGCTGAACCCGCAGGTCGACCGCTGCGTGCTCGCATGCGACATGGTGATCACCGCGCGCGGCGAGATCAAGGCATACCAGTTCTATCCGGCCGTGATCCATTCGGCGGCGCGCCTCACGTACACCGAAGTCGCCGCCGTGCTGTCGAACACGAAGGGGCCGGAGGCCGCGCGCCGCGCGGATCTGCTGCCGCACCTGCAGGATCTGTACGGCGTCTACAAGTCGCTGTTCGCCGCACGTCAAAAGCGCGGCGCGATCGATTTCGACACGACCGAGACCTACATCGTCTGCAACTCGCAAGGCAAGATCGAGCAGATCGTGCCGCGCCAGCGCAACGACGCGCACAAGCTGATCGAGGAATGCATGCTGGCCGCGAACGTCTGCGCGGCCGATTTCCTGAAGCGCAACAAGCATCCGGGCCTGTACCGCGTGCACGCGGGGCCGACGCCGGAGAAGCTCGAGAACCTGCGTGCGTTCCTGCGCGGCATGGGCCTGTCGCTCGGCGGCGGCGACAAGCCGCACGCGAGCGACTACGCGGCGCTGATGGCGCAGATCCGCGACCGGCCGGACGCGCAGATGCTGCAGCCGATGCTGCTGCGCTCGATGCAGCAGGCCGTCTACAGCCCGGACAACATCGGCCACTTCGGTCTCGCATACGAGGCGTACGCGCACTTCACGAGCCCGATCCGCCGCTACCCGGACCTGCTCACGCATCGCGCGATCTACGCGATCCTGTCCGGCAAGAAGTACGTGCCGAAGGCGCCGGAAGGCTTCGAGCTGAACACCGCGCTGTCGCCGCGCGCCCGCGCGATGCAGCAGGCCGACGACGAGGCGCGCGGCCGCTCGCGTTCGAACACGGCAATCTGGGAGGAGCTCGGCCTGCACTGCTCGGCGAACGAGCGCCGTGCGGACGAGGCGTCGCGCGACGTCGAGGCGTGGCTCAAGTGCTACTTCATGCGCGACAAGCTCGGCGAGGAGTACGGCGGGATGGTGAACGGCGTGACGTCGTTCGGCATCTTCGTGCAGCTCGACACGCTGTTCATCGAAGGGCTCGTGCACGTGACGGAGCTCGGCTCCGACTACTTCCAGTACGACGAGATCAAGAACGAGCTGCGCGGCGAACGCACGGGTATCCGTTATCGCCTGTCGGACCGCGTGCGCGTGCAGGTGAGCCGCGTCGATCTCGACGCGCGCAAGATCGATTTCCGCCTCGTGCGCGATACGCCGGTGAAAGCGCCGCGTCCCTCGCCCGCACCGGCTGCCGGCGTCGATCGCAACGGCAGCGGCCCGCGCGTGCGTGCGCTGCCGCCGGTGGAGGACACCGTGCCGCGTGGCAAGAAGGCCGCGAGCGCGCCGAGCGTCGCGGTGAAGGAAGCGCGCGCCGCACGTGGCGCCGCGAAGAAGAAGGGCGGCGGTGGCGGCGGCGCGCCGGCGAAGCCGACCGCGAAGAAGGCCCGCGCCCGCAAGAAGTACTGAGCGTTCAGGGCGGCGTGTGCGCACGCCCTGCAGTATCGAAAGACGCCGCGTTATCGGCCATCGGCCGGCCACGCGGCGCTTTCCTTTTCCATGGATCGCGGCTGCGCGAATCGCGCGGCCGCCTGTTTGATCGAAGGTTGTTCCAGTCATGTCACGTCTGAAGGTTCTTTACGGTTTTCATGCGGTGACCGCACGTTTGCGGCACGATGCATCGACGGTGGCGGAGGTGCTGTACGACCAGACGCGCCGCGACCGCCGCATGCAGGAGTTCCTGCACGCCGCGAAGGAAGCGGGCGTGCGGCTGATCGCAGCCGACGAAACGCGCCTGTGGGGCCTCGCGCATACCGAGCGCCACCAGGGCGTCGTCGCACGCGTCGAGGACATGCCGCTCGCGCAGAACCTGTCCGAGCTGCTCGACGGCATCAACGGGCCCGCGCTGCTGCTCGTGCTCGACGGCGTCACCGATCCGCACAATCTCGGCGCGTGCCTGCGGGTCGCCGATTCGGCCGGCGCGCACGCGGTCATCGCGCCGCGCGATCGCGCGGTCGGCCTGAACGCGACTGCCGCCAAGGTGGCGAGCGGTGCAGCCGATACCGTGCCCTACATCACCGTGACGAACCTCGCCCGTGCGCTGCGCGAGCTGAAGGAAGCCGGCGTGTGGATCATCGGGACGTCGGACGAGGCGCCGGCGACGCTCTACGAAACGAAGCTCGACGGCCCGGTCGCGCTCGTGATGGGCGCGGAAGGCGAAGGCATGCGCCGGCTCACGCGCGACACCTGCGACGAAGTGATGAGCATCCCGATGGCCGGCAGCGTGGAAAGCCTGAACGTGTCGGTCGCGAGCGGCGTGTGCCTGTACGAAGCCGTGCGCCAGCGGCGCGTGAAGGGCTGAGCCCCGGGCCCGCCCGTCCCGCGCGCGATGCGCGGGCGTCGAATCACCCAAGCGACGCGTGCCCCGATGCAAGGCGGCACGCGGCTACCCGGAACCCGCGACCGATGACCCTGTTTCGTGCCGGCATCTCCTGCGCCGTGCTCGGCCTGCTGGCGGCCTGCACGTCGCCGTCGCTCGTCGAGCGCGGCACCTACTACGCCGACACGAGCCTGCACGCGCGCGGCGCCGATTCGCGGATTCGCTTTCTCGTGATGCACTACACCGAAAGCGACGAGACGAAATCCTTGCGCACGTTGACCGGCGATTCGGTCAGCGTGCACTACGTGGTTCCGCCGCGGCCGCCCACCGAGCGCGGGATGCCCGTCGTCCACCAACTCGTTCCGGAAGCGCGGCGTGCATGGCACGCGGGCGTCAGCGAGTGGCAGGGCACGACCGAGCTGAACGCGGTGTCGATCGGCATCGAGAACGTGAACCGCGGCCCGCTCGACCCGCAGCAGCGCACCTGGCAGCCGTATCCACCCGAACAGGTCGACGCGCTGATCCGCCTGTCGAAGGACATCGTCGCGCGCTACGGGATTGCGCCGACGCGCGTGGTCGGGCACAGCGACATCGCGCCGCAACGCAAGATCGATCCCGGGCCGCTGTTCCCGTGGCATGCGCTCGCGCAAGCCGGCATCGGCGCGTGGCCGGACGACGCCACCGTTGCCGCGCGGCTCGGCGGCCGCGACCCGCACGCGCCGGTCGACGTGCGCGAACTGCAGCTCAAGCTCGCGCGCTACGGCTACGACGTGCCGACAGATGGCGTGCTCGACGCGCGTACGCGGCGCGTGTTCGCGGCGTTCCAGATGCATTTCCGGCCGTCCGACTACGCGGGCGACCCGGACGCGGAGAGCGACGCGATCGCGCAGGCGCTGCTCGACAAGTACTTCCCCGACGCGCAAACGACGGTCCCCGCTCCGGTGGCCGACACGCGCTGAATGCGCGGCGCATTGCACGCCGAAAAACGCGGGGGCGTCCCCGACTCCGGTAAACTGGCGGTTTTCAGCAATCCCGCAGCATTACCACGCCATGACTCAAGACGAACTCAAACGCCTCGTCGGCCAGGCCGCCGCCGATTACGTGATCCAGAACGTGCCGGAAGGCGCCGTGATCGGTGTCGGCACCGGCTCGACCGCCAACTGCTTCATCGACGCGCTCGCGGCCGTCAAGTCGCGCTATCGCGGCGCCGTGTCGAGCTCGGTCGCCACGACCGAACGCCTGAAATCGCACGGCATCAAGGTGTTCGACCTGAACGAGATCGACTCGCTGCAGGTGTACGTCGACGGCGCCGACGAGATCGACGCCGGCGGCGCGATGATCAAGGGCGGCGGCGGCGCGCTGACGCGCGAGAAGATCGTCGCGTCGGTGGCCGACACGTTCGTCTGCATTGCGGACGCGAGCAAGCGCGTGCCGGTGCTCGGCGCGTTCCCGCTGCCGATCGAGGTCGTGCCGATGGCGCGCACGGCGATCGGCCGGCGCGTGACCGCGCTCGGCGGCGTGCCCGTGCTGCGCGTGACGAAGGACGGCGCACCCTACATCACCGACAACGGCAACGAGATCATCGACGTGAAGGGCCTGCAGATCGCCGATCCGCGCGGTTTCGAGGCACAGGTGAACGCATGGCCGGGCGTCGTGACGGTGGGCCTGTTCGCCGAGCGCGGCGCGAATCTGTGCTTGCTCGGCACGGAAAACGGCGTTGAAACGATCGCTTATCCGGCTGGCTGAAACTGAATGAGAAGCAGTCCGTAACGGCGCGATATCGGTCGTCACGGATTGCATAGTTAAATCTTGTGGAAACCGGGGTCCGGCAGGCGCGGCGCGCTTCCCGGGCTTTTTTTTTAGCCGTATAAATCACCTCGTTCAAAAGAGGGATAACCCTGTCAGGTGTTTACCAGATAGCGAAATATCGTCGAACTCATCAACTTATAGATCATAAGAACAGAGTAGTAACCAGGGCCGGCGGAACTGCGGAGCAGGTGTTCGCAAATCGACGCACGGGGAGGTGTCATGGAGCAGGGCAAAGACCGGTCACTGGTCGCCAAAGTGATGGATGGGCTTGTCTCGGGTATCGTCGAGGACAAGTACGGCGGCATCTTGCCGCCGCAGGACGTGCTGTCGAAAGAATTCGACGTGAGCCGCACGGTGATGCGGGAGGCGTTGTCGATGTTGCTTGCGCGCGACATGCTCGACGTGCGTCCGAAAGTCGGGACGCGCGTGCGGCCGATGCGCGACTGGCGGATGATCGACGAAGACGTCGTGAGCTGGCGATTTCGGGCAAAGCCCGATCCGCAGTTCATGCGCGACGTCATCGAATTCCGGATGTTGATCGAACCACGCGCGACCGCGCAGGCGGCCGTGCGTGCGACGGCCGCCGACATCGCGGCCATTCGCGAAGCGTTCGATGCGTTCAAGGTGCTGCAGCCGGGCGATTCCGGCTACGACACGGCGGACGAGTTGCTGCATACGCGGATCGTCCAGGCAAGCGGCAACCAGTTCTTCCAGCAGATGGCGGCGATCGTGCGCGGCGCGGTGCGTCTCGTGAATCCGCGCGTCGTGCAGAAGGAAGGCGCGCACGACATCGCGGTGAAGGCGCATGCGCGCGTCGTCGATGCGATCGAGCGGCGCGACCCGCGCGAAGCCGAAGCGGCGTCGCTCGCGCTGATCGATTTCAGCGCGGACGAGATTTCGCGCGATTTCTCGGTCGACGTGCCGGTGCGGGCCTGACGGCGCGCGTGTCGTCCATCCGTGTGCCGCGGGGCCGTTTATCATGACGGCCGGCCGGCAGCGTGCCGGCAACCGCCATACGACCGACACGGAAGATCAGGATGAACGACAACGACCATCGCCCGGTGCGCTTCGGCATCGTCGGCGCAGGCAGCATCGCGCGCCGCTTCGCGCAGAGCCTCGCGCACGTGCCGGGCGCCACGCTCGCCGGCGCCTGGGCCCGCCGCGCCGACGCAACGGCCGCCTTCTGCGAGACATGCGGCGGCACGCCTGCCGCGAGCCTCGACGCGCTCCTCGCGAGCGATATCGACGCGGTCTACATCGCGACGCTCCATGACAGTCATGCGCAGTACACGCTGGCCGCACTGGCTGCCGGCAAGGCGGTGCTGTGCGAGAAACCCGCCGCGCTGAACGCCGCGCAACTCGACACGGTGCTGCACGCGGCGCGCGCTGCCGGGCGGCTCTTCATGGAGGCGATGAAGCCGCCATTCTTTCCGCTGTACCGTCAGTTGCGTGCGCACCTGCGTGACGATCCGATCGGCGAGATCCGGCTCGTGCGGGCGGGTTGCGCATCGTCGTCGGTGCCGGAGGCGCATTCCGTCTATCGGCTCGATCGCGCGGGCGGCGCGCTGCTCGACATCGGCATCTACGAGGCGTTCCTTGCCGTCGACTGGCTCGGCGCGGCGCGCGACGTGCAGACGCTCGGACGCGTCGGCGCGACGGGCGTCGACCTGTTCGCGAGCCTGAACAGCGTGCATGAGAACGGCGGGATCGCACAGCTCTTTTGCGGTCTCGACGTGATGGGGCGCGGCGACGCGCTGATCGCCGCGGCGGGCGGCCACGTGACGATACACGAGAAGTGGTGGAACCCCGCGCGTGCGACGATCCGCTACGCGGACGGGCGCACCGTCGAGCTCGATGCGCCGGTCGACGGCGGCGGGCTGAACTACGAAACCGAGCACTTCTGCGAGCTGCTGCGTGCGGGCGAGACCGAAAGCCCGATCATGACGCACGACCATTCGCGGCGGATGATCGCGATGACGGATGCGGCGCGCGCCGTGCTCGGCGTGCGCTATTCGGGCGAATAGACGGGAAGACGGGAAAGCGGGCGTCGGGCCGGCGAGCGCCGGCCCGGTGCAACCGCGTGGCTCAGTGCCGCGACGGCAGCGACAGGCGCTTTTCGTACCAGCGCTGCACCCATTCGAGGATCTGGCACAGGATCCAGTACACGGCCGCGGCGGCGAGATAGAGCGGCAGCGGCTGATAGGTCGCCGCGATCACTTCCTGCGCGCTGCGCAGCAGTTCGGTCACGGTGATCACGGACACGAGCGACGTGTCCTTGATCAGGCTGATCAGGCTGTTCGACAGGCTCGGCACCGCAATGCGCAGCGCCTGCGGGCCGATCACGTAGCGTAGCGTCTGCCCCCACGACAGCCCCAGACTGTACGCGGCGAGCCACTGGCCGCGCGCGATCCCGTTGATCGCGCCGCGCATGCTTTCCGACATGTAGGCCGCGACGTTCGCGGACAGCGCGATGACGCCGGCCGGCGTCGGGTCGAGCGAGATGCCGAGGCTCGGCAGCCCGTAATAAATGACGAAGATCTGCACGAGCAACGGCGTGCCGCGCATCAGGCTCACGTACGCGCGCGCCAGCCACGCGAGCGCGTTGACCCAGATGCGCTCGAAGCCGTCGAGCGCTTCGCTCTGCCGGATGCCCATCATCGCGAGCACGACGGCGCCAAGCAGGCCGAACACCATCGACAGCACGGCGAACTTGACGGTCAGCACGGCACCCTGGGCGAGCACCGGCAGCGATTGGACGAGCAGGGACGTTGTCGACATGGAATACGAAGCGAATGCGTGCGCGAAAGCGCAATCATAAACCGGACCGATAAAACAAAGGGCGGCATCGTTGCGGATGCCGCCCTTTCCGGCCCGCCGTCAGGCGGGAAATGCAGGCGTGCTTACTTGAGCGGTTTCGTCACGTCGATGCCGAACCACTTGTCGGAGATCTTCGTGAACGTGCCGTCGGCTTCGAGTTGCGCCATCGCGTCGTCGATCGCCTTCTGGAACTTCGGGTTGCCCTTCTTGAACGGGATGCCCGACGGGTTCGCCGAACCGACGTTCGCGCCCGGGCGCAGCGGCAGCTGCGAATTCTTCGTCAGGTACGCGAGCATCAGGCGGTCGTTGAGCGCCGCGTCGAGGCGCCCGGCCGCGAGATCGCGCAGGTACTCGGGCGCGCCCGGGTACGTCTTCACGTCGATGCCCGGCACCGATTTCGCCATGTCCATGTAGTTCGTGCCGAGCGCGACGCCGAGCTTCTTGCCCTTCAGGTCTTCCAGCGACTTGAATGCGCGCGTGTCGTCCTTGCGCTGGATCAGCTGCGCGGACGAGTACGTGTATGCGGGCGAGAAGTCGAGCGTTTCCTTGCGCTTGTCGGTGATGCCGACCTGGTTGACGATCACGTCGAACTTGCCGGCCTGCAGGCCCGCGATGATGCCGCTCCATTCGGTCGTCACGAATTCGGCCTTCACGCCGAGCTTCGCCGCGACGGCCTTCGCGATGTCGACGTCGAAGCCGACGAGGTCGCCTTGCGGGCTCTTCGAGTTGAACGGCGGGAACGTGCCTTCGAGGCCGACGCGCAGCGTGCCGCGTTGTTTGACCTGATCGAGGAGGTCGGCCGCATGCGCGGTTGCCGCGGCGAACGACATGCCGATCGCGCCGGCAACCAGCAGCTTCTTCAACAGCGGAAATTTCATCGTGTGTGTCCTTGCCCTGGTGGGGTCAATGGTTTTCATCATAAGACGATGATAGCAAAAATGCTATCGATAGCTAAATATACTTTGCTTATGGCTATATTACGCGCCGCGTTCGCTGGCGATCGCCTTCACGCATTCCGACACGAGCGCCGGGCCGCGATAAATGAAGCCGGTATAGAGCTGGACGAGCGCCGCGCCGGCCGCCAGCTTCGCACGGGCATCCTCGCCCGAGAAAATGCCGCCGACGCCGATGATCGGCACGTCGTTGCCGACTTCCGCATGCAGCTTGCGGATCACTTCGTTCGATGCGTCGAACACCGGGCGGCCCGACAGGCCGCCGGCTTCGTCCGCATGCGGCAGGCCCTGGACGGCCGCGCGCGACAGCGTCGTATTGGTGGCGATGACCGCTTCGATCTTGTGGCGCAGCAGCGTGTCGCCGATTTCCTTGACCTGTTCGTCGTCGAGATCGGGCGCGATCTTCAGTGCGAGCGGAACGAGCTTGCCGTGCAGGTCGGCGAGGCGCTGCTGCTTGTCCTTCAGCGCGGCGAGCAGCGCGTCGAGCTCGCCCGCGCCCTGCAACTGGCGCAGGTTCTTCGTGTTCGGCGACGAGATGTTGATCGTCACGTAGCTCGCGAACGGATACACGCGCTCGAGGCAGTACAGGTAATCCTCGGCCGCGCGCTCGATCGGCGTGTCGGCGTTCTTGCCGATGTTCAGGCCGAGGACGCCGCGATAGCGGGCGGCCTGGACGTTCTTCACGAACTGGTCGACGCCGTGGTTGTTGAAGCCCATCCGGTTGATCAGCGCTTCGGCCTGCGGCAGCCGGAACATTCGCGGGCGCGGATTGCCGGGCTGCGGGCGCGGCGTGACCGTGCCGACCTCGATGAAGCCGAAGCCGAGCGCCGCGAGGCCGTCGATGGCCGCGCCGTCCTTGTCGAGGCCGGCCGCGAGGCCGACCGGGTTGCGGAACGTGAGCCCCATCACGGTACGCGGCGCGTCGGGCACGCGCGCCGACAGCGCGCAGGCGAGGCCCGTACGGCCGGCCGCGCCGAGCGCGCGCAGCGTAAGGTGGTGAGCGTCTTCCGCATCCATCTTGAACAGGGATGCGCGGGCCAGCGGGTAGAGGGAACTGAACACGGGAATGGGGCGGACGGCCGGAATGAATGACAACCCGCTATTTTACCGGGAGTTGCGCGGCACGGGCGCGCTTCGCTTCGTAGCCGCCGCGGCGCACGTCAGCTCGACCCGGAATGCCCGCCCGGCAACGGCGCGCGCGCGAGCGCCGCGTCGACGGGCGGCAGGTCGACCCGTTCCGGATCGAGCGTCTTCCAGCGGCCGTCGATCAGCCCTTCGAGCGGATGGAAGTTCGCCTTGTAGGCCATCTTCGGGCTCTCGCGGATCCAGTAGCCGAGGTACACGTAGGGCAGCCCGAGGCTCTCCGCCTGCTCGATCTGCCACAGGATGTTGTAGGTGCCGTAGCTCGTGTGCCGGTCGTCGGGCTCGAAGAACGTATAGACCGACGACAGGCCGTCGCCGAGGATGTCGATCATGCTGACCATCCGCAGCTTGCCGGGTTCGCCGCCCGGCGCGTCGAGGTCGCGGAATTCGACGAGGCGCGAGTTGATCCGGCTTTGCAGCAGGAACTGTTCGTACTGGTCGCGGCTGTCGCGGTCCATGCCGCCGCCCGCATGGCGCGCGGACTGGTAGCGCATGTACAGCGCGTAGTGTTCTTCGTCGTAGTGCAGCGGCGACACCGTCGCGACCAGCGCGCGATGCCGTTTCCACATCCGGCGCTGCGTGCGCGTCGGCGCGAACGCGGCGACCGGCACGCGTACCGGCACGCATGCGCGGCAGCCGTCGCAGTACGGGCGGTACGTGAACACGCCCGAGCGGCGGAAGCCGGCCTTCACGAGCTCGGTGTAGATGTCGGAATTGATCAGGTGGCTCGGCGTCGCGACTTGCGAGCGCGCGATGCGGCCGTCCAGATAACTGCACGGATAGGGCGCCGTTGCATAGAATTGCAGCGCCGAAAGCGGTGAAAGCGGCAGCTCAGTCGGATGAGTCATGGGCAGCTCTCGATGCAGGGAAGGAGTGCCGCGCTAGCGCTCGGTCCCGGTGGGCGCCGCCGTTTCGGCGGGGCTCGTCAGCGCGGCGAGCACGCGCTTGTCGAAGTGCCACGGAATCGGCGGTTCGGCTACCGCGCGGCGCACGTGAGCGACAAAGGCCTTGCGTGCGATCTCGCGGCCGCCGAGCGACGCTAGATGCGACGTATTCTGCTGGCAGTCTATCATTTCCAGCCCGTGCTCGCGAAGGTGCGCGACGAGCGCGGCCAGCGCGATTTTCGACGCGTCGGTCACGTCCGCATACATCGACTCGCCGAAAAACATCCGGCCGAACGACACGCCGTACAGGCCGCCGACGCGGCGCCCGTCGTGCCACGTCTCGATGCTGTGCGCGTTGCCGGAGCGGTAGAGCGACGTATAGGCGTCGATGATCTCGGCGGTGATCCAGGTGCCGCGCTGCCCGCGGCGCGGCGCCTGCGCGCAGGCGCGCATTACGCCGGGAAAGTCGTGATCGACGCGCACTTCCCATTGAGGCTCGCGCAGCACGCGCTTGAGCGTCTTGCGCAGCGAAGGCGACACCTTGAATTCGGCCGGCACGAGGATCATGCGCGGGTCGGGGCTCCACCACAGCACCGGCTGGCCGTCCGAGTACCACGGGAAGATGCCGCGCAGGTAGGCGTCGATGAGGCGCGACGGCAGCAGGTCGGCGCTCGCGGCGAGCAGCCCGGGCGCACCCGTCGCGGGGCCGAGCGCGCGCTCGATGGGCGGGAACGGATCGTCCGGGCCGAGCCAGGGAACCATGGGGCGCGGCTCAGCCGTTGCGCAGCGAGCGGAAGATATCGCCGGTGTGCACGCCGTAGTCGCCGGCGGCGCGATCGGCGAAGAAGAACCGCAGGGTCTGGCTGACGGTCGGGAACGCGATCTCGTCCCACGGGATGTCCGCTTCGTCGAACAGTTTCACCTCGAGGCTTTCCTCGCCGGCTTCGAAGCCCGGGTCGGTGAGCCGTGCGAGGTAGAACAGGTGGACCTGGTGCACGTGCGGCACGTTCAGCAGCGTGAACAGGTTCTGCACCTCGACGCGCGCGCCGGCCTCCTCGAGGGTTTCGCGCGCGGCGGCTTCCGCGGTCGTTTCGCCCATTTCCATGAAACCGGCCGGCAGCGTCCAGAATCCGTAGCGCGGTTCGATCGCGCGGCGGCACAGCAGGATCTGGTCGCCCCAGACCGGCACCGTGCCGACGACGTTGCGCGGATTCTGATAATGGATCGTGCCGCAGTGATCGCAGACGAAGCGTTCACGATTGTCGCCCGGAGGAATGCGCGCGAGGACTTCGTGACCGCAGACGGAGCAGAATTTCATGTCGAGTGGAAGGGACGAGGTGATGCGAGTGTATCACCGGGCCGCGGCATTCTTGAACGCCTGCACATGCGGCGGCGTGTCGTGCGAAACGGCGGGTGCGCGAGCGAAGAGCGCGCGGCGCCCGGGCGCGCAAAAACAAAAAGCCCGACGCGAGGCCGGGCTTTTTGCGAAATTCTGGACGGTTGGTTGCGGGGGTAGGATTTGAACCTACGACCTTCGGGTTATGAGCCCGACGAGCTGCCAGACTGCTCCACCCCGCGTCCGTCGAAGAATTGAATTATAGGGGCTATCCCGAATGCGTGCAAGTGTTTTGTGACAATCGCATGGCGAGCGCTGGTGGGGCCGGTACGGGCAGGCACGTGCGCTAGAATCGAGCGGTTTGTGTCGTCATCCCGGCAGCGGCCCTGCGCGATCGCATCGGCGCCGTTGCGGTTCTCCTTACTGCATCGACGGATTCATGGACATCGCTCACGATCTGCAATCGATCGGCGCGCAGGAACAGGCGCTCGTGTTTCCCCATTTCGACCCGGCTCGCGCATGGGCGCTCGGCAACCGGATGCATGCGCTCGCGACGTCGCGCGGTCATGCGATCGCGATCGACATCGTCACGTTCGGCCAGCCGCTGTTTTACGCGGCGCTCGCCGGAGCCACGCCCGACAACGCCGACTGGGTGCGCCGCAAGCGCAACGTCGTCGCGCATTTTCGCCGCAGCTCGTACGCGATCGGCCTGCGCATGCAGCAGGCCGGCGCGACGCTCGCGGACAAGCACGGATTGCCGGTCGCCGAGTATGCGTCGCACGGCGGCTCGTTTCCGCTGACCGTCGCCGGCGCCGGCGTGATCGGCTCGATCACCGCGTCCGGGCTGCCGCAGCGCGCGGATCACGAGTTCGTTGTCGAGGCGCTGTGCGCCGAACTCGGCCACGACTACGCGGTACTGGCCCTCGCAAGGAGCTGAGCGATGCAACTGCCCGGCTACGCATGGCTCGCGATCGCGATCGTCGCGGAAGTGATCGGCACGTCCGCGCTGCGCGCGGCGGACGGTTTCACGCGCTTGTGGCCGTCGGTGCTCGTCGTCGCCGGTTACGGCGTCGCGTTCTACTGCCTGTCGCTCACGTTGCGCACGATGCCGGTCGGCATCATCTATGCAGTCTGGTCGGGCGCCGGCATCGTGCTGATCACGCTCGTCGCGATGCTGCTCTATCGTCAGGTGCCGGACGTGCCGGCGGTGATCGGCCTCGGGCTGATCGTCGCGGGTGTCGTGGTGCTGAACCTGTTCTCGAAGATGCAGGCGCACTGAGCGTGCGACTGCCGTTTGCCGGACGACCTTCATGACCGATTCCACTTCCGCCGCCGTTTCCGCCGTTTCCGCCGAATCCGCCCAGCCCGACGTGCGCGCGTATGTCGCGAACCGCATCGGCTTTCTCGAACTGAACCGGCCGAAGGCGCTGAACGCGCTGTCGGTCGGCATGATCCGGCTGATGCAGCAGGCGCTCGACGCGTGGCGTGACGATCCCGACGTCGTCGCGGTCGTCGTGCACAGCCCGCATCCGCGCGCGTTCTGCGCGGGCGGCGACGTGCGCTTCTTCCACGACGCGTGGCAGCGCGGCGACCGCGACGCGGTCGACACGTTCTTCATCGAGGAATACACGCTGAACCATGCGATCTTCACGTATCCGAAGCCGTACATCGCGCTGATGCACGGTGTCGTGATGGGTGGCGGCATGGGGATCTCGCAGGCGGCGCGGCACACGGGCGGCCTGCGCGTCGTGACCGATTCGACGAAGATGGCGATGCCCGAAACGCGCATCGGCCTGTTCCCGGACGTCGGGATGAGCTGGTTTCTCGCGCGTACGCCCGGCGCGATCGGCCGCTATCTCGCGGTGACGGGCGCGACGCTCGACGCGGCCGGCGCGCTGTACGCGCAACTCGCCGACGTCTATCTGCCCGATGCCGCGCTGCCGGCGCTGCTCGACACGCTGCGCGGCGCGCGCATCGACAGCGGCGCGCAGGCCGTCGCGTGCGTGACCGACGCGGCTGCCGCGCACAAGGTCGTGCCGACGCCCGATACGTCGGCGCTTGCCGATGCGCGCGCCGGGATCGACAGGCATTTCGCGCAACCCGACCTCGACGCGATCCTCGCGTCGCTCGACGCCGAGCCCGATTGCGCGGCGGTCGACGGGTGGATCGAGAAGGCGACCCATGCGATGCGCGAGCAGTTGTCGCCGCTGTCGATGGCCGTGTCGCTCCAAGTCGTCGAACGCGCGCGCGGCGCGACGATGGCCGATTGCCTGCGGCGCGATCTCGACCTCACGCGCTCGACCTTCGCGCACGGTGACGTGATCGAAGGCGTGCGCGCGCTGATCGTCGACAAGGATCATCAGCCGGTGTGGCGCTTCAAGTCGGCCGCCGACGTCGCGCGCGCCGACGTGCTCGCGATGTTCGACAGTCCGTGGACGCCCGACACGCATCCGCTGCGCAAGCTGAAGGACTGACGCCGATCGGGCTGGACAGCGCGGCCGACCGACGCGCGACACGGAAACGCAAAGGCCGCGTGCAGATGCACGCGGCCTTTTTCATGGAAGTCGGCTGGTCCCGAAGGACGCGTCGCCCGCGCCGGCGTTATTCGTCGCCCGCGTCGTCCGACATGAACGCGCGCATGAACACGAGCGCGCCGAAGCCCCACACCGCATTCGCCGCGAAGCCGGCCGCGAGCACGGGCAGCATGTTGCCCGACGGCCAGATGCCGCGCAGCGGATCGATCGCGAACACGCGGGCGGCCGTCAGCACGATACCGCCGAACACGAGCGCGCCGATCCACGATGCTTCGCGCTCGGGCGAGACGCGCAACAGCCACGCCATCGGAATCGCGCAGCACGCGCTGATCAGTGCGTTCGCGACAAATTCAGGAATGCCGAGCGGCGCGAACGGTTGTGTCGAGAAGCCGGTTGCGGCGATCAGGTCGGCCGTGTGGAGAAGGGCGAGCGTGGCCTCGCGGAAGAACAGGGCGGCCAGGAAGCCGGACAGGAAGGGCAGGATGACTTTCTGCATCGATGAGTGCACCGCAGGCGCGCACGGCCGGGGCCGGGCGCGCGGAGTTATTCGGATAGGTGCGCCATTATAGGGCCCGGCCGCGGCGATATTCGCTCCAGCGTCGCGCTAATCACGAAAGCGGAAAACCTAAGCTCAAAAAAATCGTTCCAAAGCCTGGTACCGATCCCTAGACTGATTTCCCAGAAACAGCCGTGCGATCGCGTCCTCGTCCGCTGCACGGCGTGACCGGCGAGCCATCCCGATTCGAATGCACACCATGCATGCGTCGCTCATCAGCGACGCGAGCAGGGCGATGTTTTTTTCAAATTTCGGCAGTGACAGTCAAGCAGGAGCAGCAGATGAATGTGTTCTGGTTTATCCCCACGCATGGCGACAGCCGCTATCTCGGCACGGCCGAAGGCGCGCGCGCCGCGGACTACGATTACTTCAAGCAGGTCGCCGTGGCGGCGGACACGCTCGGCTACGACGGCGTGCTGCTGCCGACCGGCCGCTCCTGCGAGGATGCGTGGGTCGTCGCGTCGAGCCTGATTCCCGCGACGCAGCGCCTGAAGTTCCTGGTCGCCGTGCGCCCCGGCATCGCTTCGCCGGGGCTCGCGGCGCGGATGGCCGCGACGTTCGACCGCCTGTCGGGCGGCCGCCTGCTGATCAACGTCGTCACGGGCGGCGATGCGGCCGAGCTGGAAGGCGACGGCCTCTTCGCCGATCACGACACGCGCTACGAGATTACCGACGATTTCCTGAACATCTGGCGCGGGCTGCTTGCCGCGTCGCACGACAACGGCGGGTTCGACTACATCGGCAAGCACCTGCAGTCGAAAGGCGGCAAGGCGCTTTACCCGCCCGTGCAGCGCCCGCATCCGCCGCTGTGGTTCGGCGGCTCGTCGCCGGCCGCTCACGCGATCGCCGCCGATCACATCGATACCTACCTGACCTGGGGCGAGCCGCCCGAGGCCGTCGCGAAGAAGATCGCCGACATCCGTGCCCGTGCCGACGCGCGCGGCCGCAAGATCAAGTTCGGCATCCGCCTGCACGTGATCGTGCGCGAGACCGAGGACGAGGCATGGCGTGACGCCGAGCGGCTGATCAGCCGGCTCGACGACGACACGATCGCACGTGCGCAGAAGGCGTTCGCGAACATGGATTCGGAAGGCCAGCGCCGGATGGCCGCGCTGCACGGCGGCAAGCGAGGCGGCCGCGAGGCGCTCGAGGTCTATCCGAACCTGTGGGCCGGCGTGGGGCTCGTGCGCGGCGGCGCCGGCACGGCGCTCGTCGGCAATCCCGAGCAGGTCGCGGAACGCATGCGCGAATACGCGGATCTCGGCATCGAGACGTTCATCCTGTCCGGCTATCCGCACCTCGAGGAGTCGTATCGCTTCGCCGAGCTCGTGTTCCCGCTGATCAAGGGCAAGGGCGTGGAGAGAGCGGCCGGCCCGCTGTCGGGGCCGTTCGGCGAGATCGTCGGCAACAACTATCTGCCGAAGACGAGCCAGAGCTGAGCGACGGAGGCCTGCGATGACAACGAAAACCTCGACGACGGGCGTCGCCGTGGCCGCCCGCGCGTGGCGCGGCGTCGCGCCGTGGCTCGTGCCGCTCGCGTTGCTGGTGGTATGGGAAGTCGGTGCGCGCACCGGGTGGCTGTCGACCCGCGTGCTGCCCGAGCCGGTGGCGGTCGTGCGCGCGGCGTGGTCGCTCGTGACGTCGGGCGAAATGTGGGCGAACGTGAAAGTGAGTACGTGGCGCGCGCTGTTCGGCTTCGCGATCGGCGGCGGCGTCGGCCTCGCGCTGGGGCTCGCGACCGGGCTGTCGAAGGCCGCCGAGGTCGCGCTCGACTCGACGATCCAGATGATCCGCAACATTCCGGCGCTCGCGATGATTCCGCTCGTGATCCTGTGGTTCGGCATCGACGAGAAGGCGAAACTGTTCCTCGTCGCGCTCGGCGTGTTCTTCCCCGTCTACATCAATACGTATCACGGGATCCGCTCGGTCGACGCGAATCTGATCGAGATGGCGAAGAGCTACGGCGTGCGCGGCTTCGCGCTGTACCGCGACGTGATCCTGCCCGGCGCGTTGCCGTCGATCCTCGTCGGCGTGCGTTTCGCGCTCGGGCTGATGTGGGTGATGCTGATCGTCGCGGAAACGATCTCCGCGCAGTCGGGCATCGGCTACATGACGATGAACGCGCGTGAATTCCTGCAAACCGACGTGGTGGTGGTCGGCATCCTGCTGTACGCGGTGCTCGGCAAGCTGGCCGATGTGCTGGCGAAATCGATCGAGCGCGTGACGCTGCGCTGGCACCCCGCCTATCAATCAGGAGCAAAGGCATGAGTGCGACGACTTCGGCGGCCGCCTACGGCCCGCTCGCCGGCGCAGACCTCGAGGCCGAGCTCGCGCAGGCCCGCGTCGCGGATGGCGACGCGCGCGATGCGGCGATCCTCGAACGCGACGGCAGCGCATCGGTCGTGCCGCTGGCACGGCGGCGCCCGGGCAGCCCGGCTCCCGACGACGCGGTCACGCTGTCGGGCGTCAGCAAGCGCTTCGGCGCCCGCACGGTGCTCGACAACGTCGAGCTCGGCATCGCGCGCGGCAGCTTCGTCGCGATCGTCGGCCGCAGCGGCTGCGGGAAGTCGACGCTGCTGCGTCTCGTCGCGGGGCTCGAGCAACCGAGCAGCGGCGCGCTCGTGACGCGCGGCGAGGGCGGCGGCGCGCTCGATACGCGGATCATGTACCAGGATGCGCGCCTGCTGCCGTGGAAGACCGTGCTGCAGAACGTGATGCTGGGGCTCGGCCGCGGCGCGCGCGACCAGGCCCGCGCGGTGCTCGACGAAGTCGGGCTGCTGGAACGCGCGAACGACTGGCCCGCGCAACTGTCGGGCGGCCAGCGGCAGCGCGTCGCACTGGCACGCGCGCTCGTGCACCGGCCGCAACTGCTGCTGCTCGACGAGCCGCTCGGCGCGCTGGACGCGCTTACCCGCATCGAGATGCATGCGCTGATCGAGCGCCTGTGGCGCGAACACCGGTTCACCGCGCTGCTCGTCACGCATGACGTGCAGGAGGCCGTCGCGCTCGGCGACCGCATCCTGTTGATCGAGCAGGGGCGGGTGGCGCTCGACCAGTCGGTGCCGCTCGACCGGCCGCGCGCCCGCGCGTCGGCCGCCTTCGCGGCGCTGGAGGACCGCGTGCTGAAACGCGTACTCGCCGGCGGCCACGGCGCGGGCGAGCACGACGCGGCGCATGAAGCAGACAAGGTTCGACCGGTCGGGCAGATCCGCTGGGCCGTTTAATTCCGGGCGGCTTCGGCCGCCCGTTCTGAGACTTTTTTCTTCGGAGCGATCATCCCGATGAGCATCACTGCAATCAACGTACGTAACCAGTTCAAGGGCAAGGTCAAGGAGATCATCCGCGGTTCCGTGGTCTCCGAAGTCGACGTCGAGACGCCGTTCGGCATCGTCACGTCGGTGATCACCACCCGTTCGGTGGACGAACTCGAACTGAAGGTCGGCGCCGAAGTCGTCGCGCTCGTGAAGTCGACGGAAGTCTCGATCGCGCGTCTCTGAGCGCGCGGGTCGCGCCTCGGTGCGGCGCCGCCGGGCAGCGTGCCCGCCGGCGCCGCATTGCATTTCGCGCGGCGCGTTTGCCACGGTATTCGGCTTCCGGGCGAAGTGCTAGGATGGAACGACACCGATGCCGGAGGCCAACGCATGACCCCCATCCTTTCCCCCGAAGCCATCGAGGCGCTGAAATGGATCGACCAGTTCGGCGACAGCCGGCCGGTTCCCGCCGCGTTCGACGACGTCGTCTACGCGTTGCTGAATGACGGGCTGATCTATCAGGCGACGGCCGACCGGGTCGATCTGACGGCCGATGGTCGGTCGTTTTTGTCCGACGAATACGATTGAGCGCGCGGCGCCGGCCGCGCGGGCGGCTTGGCGCGGCATCACCACGGAGCGTGCGATGGAACCGAGAGGGAGCGACCTCGGCGATTTCAGCGAGCCGTACCGCGGCTTCGAGATCGAGGTGAAGACCGAGCAGGTCTGGGACGGCGAGCGGGCGCACTATCGCGTGCTGCAGGGCGATGCCGTGCGGATCGACTGGCGGCTGGTCAAGATCGACGGGATGCTGCTCACCGAACGGCGCGTGATCGAGCGCGTGTTCGACGAGGCGCGCCGCGCGGTCGATGCTGAATTGGGCGGCCGGTAGTGCGCGTGTCGGGCGGGCAGGGCCGGTCTTGCGGTAAAATGTCGGGTTGTTCCGTGCCGTCTGGCCTGTACCCGAATTCCATGTCCGTTCCACCCTCGCTTCCTCCCCGCCGCGTATCCGTCGCGCCGATGCTCGACTGGACCGACCGCCATTGCAGGTCGTTCCATCGCACGCTGACGCGCAATACGTGGCTGTATACGGAGATGATCACGACGGGCGCGCTGCTGTTCGGCGACGCCCAGCGGCATCTTGCGTTCACGCCGAGCGAATCGCCGGTCGCGCTGCAACTGGGCGGCAGCGAGCGGGACGATCTCGCGCGCGCGGCGAAGCTCGGCGAGCAGTGGGGCTACGACGAGATCAACCTGAACTGCGGGTGCCCGTCCGAGCGCGTGCAGCGTGGCGCGTTCGGTGCGTGCCTGATGAACGAGCCGCCGCTCGTCGCCGACTGCGTGAAGGCGATGCGCGATGCAGTGTCGGTGCCGGTGACGGTCAAGCACCGGATCGGCGTCGACGCGGTCGAGGACTACGCGTTCGTGCGCGACTTCGTCGGCACGGTGGCCGAGGCCGGGTGCGAAACGTTCGTCGTGCATGCGCGCAACGCGATCCTGAAAGGGCTGTCGCCGAAGGAGAATCGCGAGATCCCGCCGCTCAAGTACGACTATGCGTATCGGTTGAAGCGCGATTTTCCGTCGCTGGAGATCGTGATCAACGGCGGCATCACGACGCTCGATGAGGTTGCGCGGCATCTCGAGCACGTCGATGGCGTGATGCTCGGCCGCGAGGCCTATCACAACCCGTACGTGCTGGCGGAGGTCGATGCGCGCTTCTACGGAGCGACCTCGGCGGTGCCGACGCGCGAAGAGGCCGAGGCGCAATTGATCGCGTATTGCGCGGCCGAGCTGAAGCGCGGCACCTACCTCGGCGCGATCGTGCGGCACGCGCTCGGGCTGTATCGCGGCATGCCGGGCGCGCGCGGCTGGCGTCGCGTGCTGTCCGACAACAAGAAGCTCGCACGCGGCGATCTGGCCGTGTTCGACGAGGCGCGTGCGCATCTGAACGCGGCCGAAGAAATTTTTGAAAAAAATGCTTTGCAAGATTCAAAAGACTTCGTATAATCTTGTTCTTCGCTGCTGAAACAAAACAGCGAAACGAAGCAAGCAGTATCAGTGGTGGCTGTAGCTCAGTTGGTAGAGTCCAGGATTGTGATTCCTGTCGTCGTGGGTTCGAGTCCCATCAGCCACCCCAACAAATTCAAGCAAAAAGCCCGGTTCGTTGAACCGGGCTTTTTGCTTTTCGGCGTTCGGATAGAGCCTCGGCGCGTCCTGCTCGCGGCGTCTTTAATGAAGCGGCATCCCGTATTCAACGAAGTGACCGCGATATCATGTCGGCCTCGCGCGCTTCGAAAGTGCGGTTGCGTAAATCGAGTCGCCCCGACGATATGGCTTCGATGTCGAGTATGAAATCGCGGACGAGGCGGACAGGTGTTGAAATCGGGCGCGCGATCGTGCGTGGTATTGACCGATGGCACCGCTTGTCTCGCATCGCCGACGGGGATGACGGAGATGGCGACGAGGCCTCGGGCCTGCTTCGTATCGCGCTTCCGTGTCGTTGCGCTGACAACGTTCGTACCCGTTTGCCCACGACGTTTTTCTTTCCCGCCTAAGGTTCCCGCGCGCCGTGCCGTTATCTTCTCTGGACAGCCCTCGTGCCTCGAATGCTGATCCGTTTTCTTGCCTGCTCGCGCCAAACGCGAGCAGGCTTTTTTCGTTTACGGCTGCGCATAACCGGCTGATTGGCGGAATCGAACAGGGGCTTGGCGCAAACCGACAAAGTGCAACAGTCTTGCATGCGTGTAATGTAGGACCTTCCTCGTGCCCTCATGCTTTGCAGGGCCGTTCGATCCCGATGACCGATGAAGGTGTCGGGATTTTTTTTGCCCGCACGCCGAGATCCCGACACCGCGCTGCATGAAATGCATCCCGCAAAGCACGGTATATTTTGCGATGACACATGCCGATCAAGAAAACCAGCACAAGGAGTTGCCGCCGATGCCGGGCACCCGGACCACACTGCGCGCCGCGACGGTGCACGACGCGAACCACATTGCTCGCCTGCACACGCTGAGCTGGCAAACCGCCTATAGCCATATCCTTCCGGCCGCCTATCTGACTGACGAGGTGCCGACGGAGCACGCGGTTCGGTGGCGCAAGTATTTCGATCGCGACGAGAGCGAGTGGGGCTTCGTGCTGATCGCCGAGTCGCACGGCGAGCCGGTCGGCTTCGTCAGCGCCGAGCGCCCCGTCGATCCGGCGCTTGGCGTGCTGCTCGACTGCCTGCACGTTCATCCTTCGCATCACGGCGGCGGCACGGGCAAGCGCATGATCGAAGCCGTTCGCGCGTGGGCCAGGTCGATCGGCGTGGGCAAGGTCCATCTGCAGGTGCTGGAGGGCAACGTGCGCGCGATCGGGTTCTACGAACACAACGGCTGGCGATTGGCCGGCGTCGAAACGTGTCGCCTCGGCCAAACGGAAGTCATTGACCGGATTTACGCGATCGAGGCTTGAACGCTTGCGGCTTCGGCGCGGGCGGCGGCACCCGGCCGCCATGGCATCGCGCGAGGGGAAAGCCGAACGGACATTGCGATCATTCGCCGCAATACCGCACAAGCAAATCGGCTTCGGTCTCGTGGATTTCGACGGGCAAGGTGGTCGCACCGGCATAGGCCAGATAGCGTGCGCGATGCTGGCCGTTACGGAACGACGCGACGCCGATTTTCGACAGGCCGGGAATACCGAGTAGCGTTCGCGTTCTCGTCTCGCGAAACGTGATGAACGGCATGTCCGGGATCCTGCTGCGGTTCGGATCGAGGAATTCGCGGATGCCGGCGGCTTTGCCGGGGGCCCAGTACTGAACCGACGGCAGTACGTAGTCGGTGGTGTCGCGATCGGCGCAGGCCAGCAATTTCTTCAGGTCGACCGTCACGACCCGATGCCGCGAGTCGTCGGACGAGAATATTCGCTTGAGGTGCGTGGAGGCATAGGGGGCGTGTCCAGGAAGCTGGACGATCCAGACATCTACGCCGCTTTGTTTTGCTTGAGCGAGCGTCATTATTTCCTCTGGTGGCGCGCGGTCGTTGTGATCCGAGTTTAGCAGCGCGACGACGGCCGCGGAGCAGGTCGACAACGGAAATGGCAAGGCGGGGCAACTTCCGGTGCCATCGGAAGGGCAAAAGGAATGAGAGCGGTCATATGGCTGCGGTCGATATCGACAGGTTGCGAGAATATCGTGATGCTGCCGGTGAAAATGAAGCACTGCGCTAAATTCACGCAAGATTCACACTGTGCCGCGAAGCCCGTCGGGTGCCGGGCGTCATAAAAATAGAGAGGGCGGATTGAGCGGAGAAGCCATGTCGTCGAAACTCGAGATCGAATATCTCGATTACTGTTTCACAGCAACGCTCGACATCACGGCGTCGGGCCGTACCGCCGTTGTCGACAGGCAACTCGAATCCGCGGTGCGAAGCAGGACGCTCGCGTGGATCGTGTTCGATCGCTTTCTGGAGCGCAATGATTTCGCCGATGCGGAAGACGCGCGCGCCAATATCATCGACTGGCTGGAGCGACTTGCCGATCCGAAGCCCGTCGCATCGACCGCGATTGCGAAGGCGAGCGCGGTGGCGACCGGCGCGGTGGCGGCAGATTCGTCGACGGCCGAAATCGTTGGCGACGCCGCTATCGAGATCGTCGGCGATGCCGCTGTCGAGATCGTCAGCAATCTCGACTGGGGCGATATGGTTACCGACTGGTTTTCCAGCGGCTCGTTGTAGTGAGGAACTCGTGTTTTCGTGACGCAGATCATTGCGCGCGTGAAATTCGTCGCAAAAAAATGAAGCGAAAATCACCTCGCGCCAAAAAATAGAATAATCCTGCTTTGACAATACCCGCGACTTACCGGAAACTGCGCGCGGTGCTGAAAAATTGAATTGAATTAAGACGGGATAAACCGCTGGATGGGCAGGCGAACGCTGTCGGCCGGCTCTTCGTCAGCGAAGTCCGCAAGCAATGCGTCGCGCTCGAACCATGACGGTATTCGTCGGCACGCGAGCATGCCGGTTATCGTCACATTGTCACCAAAGGGTGAGTTGCCGCACAGACCGTCGCGTGACCCGCGATCACAATTTGACCGGTTGACCGTTCTTCCCCGGCCCGGTCAACCGTTTCCCCGCTCGCTCGCGCAGGAGCGGGGGCTTTTTGCCCCCCGACGCCGGAAGGCTGCGTCGGCGGAACCGGACAGGCGTCCGGCGGGCTGCGCGACGGCATTCGTTCGCGTCCCCACATCCGTTCGCCTGATCCGTACGAATCGCTTTCCTCGTGCCTGAGCGAACCCTCAGGCCCATCGCCGGTTTTTGCCGGCGATGCCTTGATCCCGGCGGCGGGCAACATCGCTGCCGGGATGTTTTTTGCGTCGGATGGCGTGACGTCACATCGCGCGCCACGGGCATGGCGCTTCGCTCACCCCGCCTGTTCGACGCTGGTTTCCCATCCGTCGTAGTTTCCGCCGAGCGCACGTACCTCGCGATTGAGCGCGATCGTATGGCGCGTGATGTCGGCGAGCGCCATCGTGCCTTCGTGCGAAAACCGCACGGCCGACTTGCCGTCTTCGGTCGGCGCGACCGATTCGACCGGATAGCCTTTCGCTTCGGCCCAGTCCGCGAACTGGTGCGCGTCGCTCGGGTCGGGGAAGTACGCCCAGTGCATCACGCGCCGGCTCACGTCGGGGACGTCGCCTTGCTGCCGCAGCGCATCCAGCGTGCGCATGTCGCGCATGATCTGCCAGTCGTCGTCGGTCGGGTAGAGCGTCTGCCAGTAAGTGGCCTTGTCCGGGTCGTCCTGATGCGCGTACTGAAGTGCATAGGTCGTCTGGTCGGCCAGCGAATCGACGATCTCCGCGGCTGCCTCCTCGTCGAACGGCACGTAGAAAAGAAAATCCCGGTTGCCGTCGACGGTGATGCGGCCGACCTGCACGCCGCCTTTTGCGATGATCGCCGCGTCGAGCAGATCCTCGATCTTCGCGAGATCGGCGAATTCGTCGCCGGTCGGCAGGCCTTCGGGCGACGGGCGCGCGAACGGGACGCGCACGCTCAGCAGCGACGTGCGCGGATCGCCTTCGGCGATTTCCGCAAAGCCATGGTTGAAGCTGATGAAAGCCTGATGGTCGCCCATTCTGGCAGGGAAGGTTCCCCAGGCGTCGCTCATGTGTTTCTCCCGTACACGATTGTCTGTTGACGGTTGCAAAGCGTCCCAATGTATCATCGAAAATCGCGTTGGCCGGGCAAGCGCGCATGATCGCCGGCACGTGCGGGCCATGGTCGCGAGATCCGGCTGTCAGCCGCTTGCCGCGTGCAGGCGGCAGGCCGCAAAAATTCAAAGGAGATGCCGATGTCGACGTTTGCGGTGAATGGTGTACGGATCGATCCGCTCAGCGCGCGCGTGACGCACGTGCGCTGGGCGGCCGTGAACCCGGCCGATCGCTCGTGGGCGGAGACGCCGCGCGAGGCCCCGGTGGCGGACGTGGCGCGCGCGCTTGCGTCCGGTAACGATGTCCGCGCGATCTTCTCGGCATCGGATACCACCGCGATCGGGCCCAGGCTGAAACGCGTGCTGTATCGCGATGCGTCGGAAGGCATCGAGCTCGACATCGATGCAACGAGCGAGTCGCGCACGTTGCGCGATCTGCCGCAGATCTGACTGCGGGCCGTTACCCCAAACGAATCGAGCGAGCGCGTCCATGACCCTGTCCAGATTCTCCGTCGTCCCGTCGGCATTCGCGCTGTGTCTGACGCTTGCCGCCTGCCAGACCGCGTCCGGGCCGGCGCCCGTGCAACCGTCGCCGGAGACCGCGTCGACGACCGATCCTGCCTCGTCGTCGGCGGCCGCGCCGGATCGCGGCATGGGCCTCGCGCCTCGGTTGGCGGAGCAGACTCACCGGGCCACCGGTCAATGCACGACCAACGGTACCGTCAACGTATGCAATTGACCGATGTCGGCGCCGCGGCGCGTGATTCGCGCCATCGGTGTCGGAATCCTCGCATGCCGGCCGCGTCGATGGGCCGGCGGCCGTCGGCACGAGCGGGCGTGCAATGACCGACGAGCGGAAACCAACGGATTCCGGCCGGCACGTCGATCCCGACGCGGAAACGGTCATCGGTGCGTTGCCGGTCACGCTGGCAGTCGACAGCCGAAGCCTGAAAAGCAGGGCGATCGTGTGTGCGGGGCTGGCCGCGGCGAGCCTGTGCGGTTACGTGGCCGCGCCGGCGCTCTGGCCGGTGGCGGCGCTGGCCGCGTTGCTGGGGCTGGCTAGTGCGGCGTTGTTCGTGTCGTCGCGGCGCAGGATGGCGCTGCAGATCGACGAGACGGGCTTCCGGCTGATCGGCGCCGCGCGCGAAAAACCCGTCACGCCGTGGCGGGACGTCACCGAATTCCGGATCGTCAGCGTCGCCGGTAATCATTACATCGGCTACCAGTTCTCCGCGCATTCGTCGCGCACGAAGGTGCCGGGTGGCGTGATGCTGCCGATCGCCCGGTTTGCCGATTTTCCGCTCGGCGCGGTGGCCGGGTTGCTTGAAGCCTGCCGTCGTCAGTTCGGCCTGCCGGACGAGCAGGCCGAGCGAACGGGCCGATGACGCCCGAAGCCGCGTTGTCCCGCGCCCCTGTCACACGAGCAAACAAAAAAATCCCGGGCGCCATGTCGATTTTCGCCGGAGTCGTCCGTCGTAGCATCGGAGGCGTGCGCAACGCGCGTCCGTCCCGATTTTCGATACGACAACCGACTGAAGGAGCGACACCATGCCCACGTCCGTCAAGCCGATCCCGGAAGGGATGCGCACGCTGACCCCGCATCTGATCTGTGCGGGCGCGACCGCAGCCATCGATTTCTACAAGCGCGCATTCGACGCGACCGAACGATTCCGCCTCGCGATGCCCGACGGCCGGCTCGCGCATGCGTGCCTCGCGATCGGGGATTCGACGCTGATGCTGGTGGATGAAATGCCCGAGCACGGTGCGCTGGGGCCGAAGGCGCTGAAAGGCACGCCCGTCTGCCTGCATCTGTACGTGCCGGACACCGATGCGGCGATCGCGAAGGCGGTGGCAGCCGGCGCGACGGTCACGATTCCGGCCGCGGACATGTTCTGGGGCGATCGTTACGGGCAGGTCGAGGATCCGTTCGGGCATCGCTGGTCGCTGGCGACGCATCAGCGCGATCTGACACCCGAGCAGATCGCGGACGCCATGGCCAGCGCGCCGCCTTGCGGCAGTTGAACCGGCCCGCGTCGAACGACCGTGGGCGAGCGCGCTGCGCGGCGGCGCGATCTCGCCGCGGCCCGCGTGGCGCGTTCGCGGTCATGCGCCGGCCGTCTTGCCGTGCTGCTTGTGTTCGTACATCCGGCGATCGGCCGATGCCAGCAGGTCGGCGACGGTGCGATGGTGTGCGGGATCGTAGGCAACGTGCCCGACGCTGAACCGGATCGCGTAGCCGCGTGCGTCGGCGGCGTTGCGCTGCGCGAGCGCCTGCGTGACGCGCTCGACGGGCTCGGCGACGTCGGCCGGATCGGTGGCGCTCAACAGCACGACGAACTCGTCGCCGCCGAGCCGTGCGATGACGTCGCTGTCGCGCAGCGCGCCCGTCAACGTTTCGGCGAACGCCTTGAGCGCGCGGTCGCCTTCGGCATGGCCGAAGCGATCGTTGATCGCCTTGAAATCGTTCAGGTCGAAGAACAGCAGCACGGCATGACGGCCGACGCGATCGCACAGCCTCAGCACGTGGCGGGCGAGAAGCTCGAAGCCGCGCCGGTTCGTCAGTTGCGTGAGTTCGTCGGTGGTCGCGAAATGCAGCGCGGCGATCTCGCGCTCGGTCATGTGGGCGAGATCGCCCAGCAGCGCGAGTTCGTCGGGTTCGAGCGAGCGGGGCCGCGTGTCGATCAGGCACAACGTGCCGATGGGCGCGCCGTCCGGTGCGGCGAGCGGCCGGCCGGCGTAGAAGCGGATGCCGGGCGCGCCGGTGACGAGCGGATTGTCGTGGAATCGGTCGTCGTTCAGTGCGTCCTGGATCACCATCGTATCGGGCGCGAGCAGTGCGTGTGCGCAGAACGACACGTCGCGCGGCGTCTGTGCGGCGTCGAGGCCCGGATGACTTTTGAACCACTGGCGATTCTCGTCGACGAGGCTGACGAGGGCGATCGGGACGTCGAACAGCCGCCGCGCGAGACGTGTCAGGCGATCGAAACGCTCTTCGGGCGGCGTATCGAGGATCGAAAGCGAATGAAGCGTATCGAGCCGGGCCGCCTCGTCGGCCGATTTCGGTGCGATTTGCATGAGCGTTGCCTCTTGTCCCGGCCGTCGGGCCGGTGATGGGTCGTACGCGGAACAGTATCGCGCATTCGTCGATGCATCGCCACGCTGCATGTTCCGCCACGGCGGTGACCGGGTTCATGAGATTCGGTGTCGATGCCGTGAAAGGCGCGTGTCACCGGCCCGGGTTTCGCCCCGATGCGGAATCGGACAGGCGATAACCTCAAGGCGCGCGTCGCCGCGCCGTAAACAGGACAAGTCCAATCGTTCATCCCATCGCACCATGGTTCGAATCCTGTACGCGGGCTATCTCGCGTTCGCGCTGTATTTCCTTTACCCGCTGGTTCAGAACACACTGACGTTCAGTACCGGTTGCGTGCGCAGCGCGCTGCCGATGGGCGCCCACGGCTTGTCGGCGAATTCGGCAAGCGGTGCGGACGGGCACGCGAATCGCTGTGCGTCGAGCGCGCATGCCGGCGTCGCGACCGGCCGGGTGCCGGAGATCCATTGAGCATGGCGGCATCGCGCGTGACGGGTGCTTCGCGCGGCGGTGCACTGGCCATTCGGCCGAATTGAACATCGCGCCGCGCTCGCCGATCATCTGCACCACGGTGGCGGGAAGGCGAGCGGTCGAGCGTCGGGCGAAACCGCGTGCGGCGCGTCAGTAGCTGGAGCGGTACGGCGTGCCCTGATCGAAGCGGCTTTGCCAGTGCGTGAGGTAGCGCGACGCGAGTTGCGGATTGTTCCAGACCACGACGACGTTCTCGGAATTGCGGCTGGCGGCCGACGCACTGTAGTTGAACGAGCCTGTTTCGACGTGCTCGGCGTCGATCACGAGGTACTTGTCGTGATGGATCGCATAGGTGTCGATCGTGCGTGTCGGGATGCCCGCGTTGATGAGCAGGTTCAGTGCCTGCTTGCTGCTCTTTGCGCGGTTGCCCTTGTCGTCGACGACCACCGCGACATTGACGCCGCGGCGCTTGGCGGCAAGCAGTGCACGCGTGACGGGCGGCGACGTGAACGAGTAGGCGGCGACCCGGATCGAACTGCGCGCCGCGCCGATCGCTTTCAGCACGAGCGCCTCGGCGCCGCCGTCGGGCGAGAAGGCCGATTCGACGACCTGCGTCGCGGGGGCTTCATGAGTCGGAGCCGGCAACCATCGCGACACGAGATCGATCGCCTGCTGAAGCAGCGATTCGCTTTGCGTCTTGCCGAAGGCGGCGAAGGGTGTGGCGAGCAGGGAAGCGGCGAGACAGGCGGCAGCGAGGCGATTGCGCGACAACATGTTGGACAGCGAATGATTTCGAGACAGCGGGCCGTGAGTGTAACGCACGCGTGACGGCCCGGTCACGTGCGGATGCGAAGCGAGGGGCCACACGATGATCGGTAGGGGTGGAGAAGGGTGACGCAAAGTTGCATTGTGCGGTCGGTGTGCGATCGGCGATCAACGGACAGGAGTAGGCCCGACGATTGTGTGCGTTTTGCGTGTACCGTTGCAGAGCACGCGCGTGCGAGCAATGCGCGCGCCCGGTCGGACGGGCGCCCAATCAATGCGGCCCGCGGCTCAGGCGTACGTCTGGCGGGCATGCCGCTCGGGCATCCGCACGCAACGCATCGTCAATCCGCCGCTGCACGCGCCCCGGCTTCGTCGGGCGCGATCCAGCCGGGCCCGGGCTCGGGCTGCACGTCGCGAGCGTCGAGCGGTTCGCCGCAGGCCGAGCACACGGTGACCGCGTGCATCAGCTGCCCGCAGGCCCGGTGGCGCAATTGCACCGGCGGACCGTGGCCATCGTCCTTCCAGCGATCGCCCCACGCCATCAGCGCGAGCAGGGCCGGGTAGAGGTCGAGGCCCTTTTCCGTCAGCCGGTATTCGAAGCGCGGCGGGCGTTCCTGATACGCGCGCTTGACGAGCACGCCTTCGTCGACGAGCCGCGCGAGCCGTTCGGCCAGCACGTGGCGGGTCAGGCCGAGCTGGGCCTGGAACGCATCGAAGCGGCGGCAGCCGAGGAAGGCGTTGCGCAGGATCAGCATGGTCCAGCGGTCGCCCAGCACGGCGAGCGTGCGGGCGACCGAACAGTTCAGCGTGCCGACGTCATCCCATTTCATCGTCGAGTCTCTTGCCTCTTGCGGCGGTCTTGCGGCGGTTCAGCGAAATAGCGGGTTCGATTATAGAACCCGCCTTCGGTCGCAACGGGCGCAGCCGCGTTGACAACGGCCGGCGTCGTTGACAATAATGAGTTCCAATTTAGAACTTACTCGCGCGGCGACGCGCTTTCAACCCGGAGACAACCCGATGAATCCGCTTTCCCTGTCTGGCCTCGATCTGCTGCGTGCCGCCGTGTCGGGCGACGCGCCCCTCGCGTCGATTTCCGAGACGATCCCGATGCGTCCGCTCGACGTCGAGCTCGGTTACGTGAAGTTCTCGGCGCGAGCGGACGGCCGGCACCTGAATCCGCTGGGCGGCGTGCACGGCGGATTCGCGGCGACGGTGCTCGATTCGGTTACCGGGTGCGCGGTGCATTCGATGCTCGACGCGGGCGTCGGTTACGGCACCGTCGATCTGCACGTGAAGATGCTGCGGCCCGTGCCGCGCGACGTCGATCTGATCGCGGAAGGGCGGGTGATTCACCTGTCGCGGTCGCTGGGCGTCGCGGAGGGCACGCTGAAGACGCCGGACGACAAGATCGTCGCGCATGCGTCGGCGACCTGCTTCATCCAGCGGCCGCAGTAACGGAGTGTGGCCTCACCCTTGCCGGAGCGGGCGAAGGAGCGCAGGAGCGTGCCGGGCGGCACCGCAGGCCGCTTGTAAGCATGTGCCGCGCCCGTCTGAAGCAGTCGCTCCAATGTGATAGCGTTTCTGCTTTCCACCGACGCGACAGGAACAGCATGGAATACCGCACACTCGGCGATTCGGGTATCGAGGTCAGCCTGATCGGCCTCGGCACGATGACGTGGGGCGAGCAGAATTCGGAGCGCGACGCGCACGAGCAGATCGACTACGCGCTCGGGCAGGGCGTGACGCTGATCGACGCCGCGGAGATGTATCCGGTACCGCCGAAGCCCGACACCCAAGGCCGCACCGAACAATACATCGGCACCTGGATCGCGCGGCATCGCGCGCAGCGTGATCGCATCGTGCTCGCGACGAAGATCGCGGGGCCGGCGCGGCAGCCGCACAATCCACGCCATATTCGCGGCGAGGGCAACCAGTTCGACCGCAAGAACCTGACCGAAGCGCTCGACGGCAGCCTCAAGCGCCTGCAGACCGACTACGTCGATCTCTACCAGTTGCATTGGCCCGATCGCAGCACGACCACGTTCGGCCGGCCCGCGTATCCGTGGGTCGACGACGCGTACACGGTGCCGATCGAGGAAACGCTCGGCGTGCTCGCGGAATTCGTGAAGGCCGGCAAGGTGCGCGCGATCGGCGTGTCGAACGAAACGCCGTGGGGTGTCGCGCAGTTCCTGCGCGCGGCCGAAAGGCTCGGGCTGCCGCGCATCGCCAGCATCCAGAATCCGTACAGCCTGCTGAACCGCACGTTCGAGAACGGGCTGTCGGAGTTTACGCATCGCGACGGCGTCGGTCTGCTCGCGTATTCGCCGCTCGCGTTCGGCTGGCTGTCCGGCAAGTACGAGAACGGCGCGCGTCCGGCCGGCGCACGCATCACGCTGTTCGAGCGTTTCCAGCGCTACAGCAAGCCGCAGGCCGTCGAGGCGACGTCGCGCTATGTCGCGCTCGCGCGACGTCACGGGCTGTCGCCCGCGCAACTGGCGCTCGCGTTCGTCAACAGCCGCCCGTTCGTGCGCAGCAACCTGGTCGGCGCGACGTCGCTCGAGCAGTTGAAGGAGAACATCGGCAGCATCGACGTGAAGCTGTCCGACGAGATTCTCGCCGAGATCGACGCGTTGCACGAACGGCAGCCGAATCCGGCGCCGTAAGCGGCGCGCGGCCCGCGCGGCAGCGATGCCGCGACGGGCCGCATCGGGCGGTTTCGACGGCGCCGCGCCGCGCCGTCGTTGCTCGCGTCAGTGCATCTTCAGCCGCGTGCGTGCGACGAACAGCGCGGCGAGGCTCAGCAGCGCACATCCGATCAGATAGAGCGCCGGCGACAGCCGGTTGCCGGTCGCGCTGATCAGCCAGGTGATGACGAACGGCGCGAAGCCGCCGAACAGCGTGACGCCGGTGTTGTAGCTGACCGCGAGCCCGGTGGCGCGCGTCTGCGACGGGAACAGTTCGGCCATCAGTGCCGGCAGCGCGCCGCAGTACATCGCCTTCAGCGCGCCGATCCAGACCAGTGCGGCGAGCATCGTCGCGAACGACGCGTGGCGCGTGAGCCATGCGAACGTCGGCCACACGGTCAGGAGCATCAGCACGGCCGCGACCGCCATCATGCGGATCCGCCCGGTGCGGTCGGACAGATGGCCGACGACCGGCGTGACGAGCGTGAGCACGAAACCGGTCGCGAGCGTCGCCGCGAAGCCGGTCGATGCCGGCAGCCCGAGCTGCTTGATCGCATAGGTCGGCATGTACAGGATCATGTAGTTGATCGCGGTCGAGATCACGAGCACGCCGATCGACAGCAGCAGCCGCACCTTCTGGCCCGCGAACAGCTCGCGCACCGGGGCCTCGGAGCGTGCCTGCGTCTTGAATTCGACGCCTTCGTCGACGTAGCGGCGGATGTACAGCCCGACCGGGCCGATCGCCAGCCCGAACAGGAACGGCACGCGCCAGCCCCAGCTTTCGAGTTGCGCGGAGGTCAGCGTGGCCGTCAGCAGCGCGCCGAAGCCCGACGCGAGCAACGTCGCGAGGCCCTGGCTCGCGAACTGCCAGCTCGACATGAAGCCGCGCCGCTGCGGCGCGTGCTCGACGAGGAATGCGGTCGAACTCGCGAATTCGCCGCCGGCGGAAAAGCCCTGCATCAGCCGCGACAGCATGATCCCGAGCGGCGCGAGAATGCCGATCGATGCGTAGGTCGGCATCAGCGCGATCAGCAGCGTGCCGGCCATCATCATCGCGATCGACAGCAGCAGCGACGCCTTGCGGCCCGCGCGATCCGCGTACGCGCCGAGCACGAAGCCGCCGATCGGCCGGATCAGGTAGGACAGCCCGAACGTGCCGAGCGTCAGCATCAGCGACGTCGCTTCGCTCGTGGCGGGGAAGAACAGCTTGGCGATCGTCACAGCGAAGAAGCCGTAGACGATCAGGTCGAACCATTCGAGCGCGTTGCCGATCGACGCCGCGAAGATGATGCGCCGGATTTGCGCGGCGCTGGGGCGCGCGGCGTCCTGTGAGGTCAGGGTGGTCGTATTCATCGTGTGTGCAGGTCCCGTGAAAGGGGCGAAGCGCGTTACAGGGCGGCGCCGGCCGCGGCGGAGGCCGTGCGGCGAACGGGCGGCGCGTTCTCGCCGAGATCCCAGAAGAGGCCGGCCATCATCTGCAGCCCCTCGCTGACGACGCTCGCGAGCAGGTGCTCGTCGGGCGCGTGCTGCGAGCACGCCGGGTACGAGTGCGGCACCCACAGCGTCGGCAGCCCGAGCGTGTCGGCAAACACCTCGTTCGGCAGCGTGCCGCCGAGATTCGGCAGGATCGCGGGCTTCTTGCCGGTGGTGCGCGCGAGCGACGCGACGGCCCAGCGGACCCACGGATCGTCCGGCGGCACGCGCGTTGCCGGTGCGCCGCGTTCGACGTCGATCTCGATGTCGGCGAAGCCGTGCGCATCGAGATGCGCGCGCAGGTGTGCTTGCAGCGCTTCCCAGTCGGTGCCGACGACGAAGCGCAACTGGCAGTGCGCGTACGCGGCGGGCGGGATCGCGTTGACGGGATGCTCCGGATTGCCGGCCTTGAACGCGAGGATCTCGAACGTGTTCCAGCCGAACACGCGCTCGGCCGCGGACAGGCCGGGCTCGCCCCAGTCGGCGTCGAGCGCCGGGTCGCCGGGGCCGCCGCCGACGGAAAGATCGGCGAGCGCGTCGCGCACCGCGGCCGGGATCGGCGGCGGGCGCAACCCCTCGACGCGAATCGCGCCGCGCGCGTCGACGAGGCTCGCGAGCGCATGCGCGAGCACGATCGCCGGGTTGCGCAGCAGTCCGCCCCAGTTGCCCGAGTGATGCGCGCCGTCGCGGGCGCGCAGGCTCAGCTTGAAGTTGACCGAGCCGCGCGAGCCAAGAAATACCGTCGGGCGCGCGGCGGCAATGCGCGGGCCGTCGGACGCAATCAGCACGTCGGCCGCGAGCGCGTCGCGCTCCTGGTGGCACAGCGCGTCGAGGCCCGGAGACCCGGTTTCCTCGCCCATCTCGATCAGCAGCTTCGCATTGAAGCCGAGCCGGCCGCCGCGTGCTTCGAGCACGCTCGCCAGCGCGGCCAGGTTGATCGTGTGCTGGCCCTTGTTGTCGGCGCTGCCGCGGCCGTACCAGCGGTCGCCGTCGGCCGTCAGCGTCCACGGCGACAGCGGCGCGCGCCACTGCGCGTCGTAGCCGCGCACGACGTCGCCGTGACCGTAGATCAGCACGGTCGGCAGCGCGTCGTCTTCGTGGCGCGACGCGAGCAGGAACGGCCCGCCACCAGCGACGGGGTTGTCGACGATCCGCGACGTGAAGCCGAGGCGCGCGGCCTCGGGCGCGATCTCGTCGGTCAGATAGGCGCGCAGCGCGGCTTCGCTGCCGCTTTCCTGGCTTTCGGTGCGCAGGCCGACGCGGCGGCTCAGGGTCGTGAAGAACGCACCGGATTCGAACTGGTTCAGCGCGTGCTGGATGGCGGCGGTACGGCTCAAGTCGGGTCTCCTCGGTCGGGTTCGCCGTGCGCGGGCGCGCAGGCAGCGTGAAGTGCGATCGATTCTAGAAAGCCGGTTTTTTTGTCACAATGATCGAATTTCGAACCTTTCTTTGCCGAAAAGGCAAAGCAGCGCGGCCGGATGCGGCGCGGAGACAGAACGATGGCGGCTTTCCTGCATGGCCTGGCATTGCGATATTTCGTCGAGGTGGCGCGTACCGGGTCGATCAGCGACGCGTCCGCGCGGCTGCACGTGGCCGTATCGGCAATCAGCCGCCAGATCGCGAAGCTGGAGAGCGAGCTCGGCGCGCCGCTGTTCGAGCGGCGGCCGCGCGGGATGGCGTTGTCGGAGGCGGGAGAGCGGTTGCTGGCGTTCGCGCAGCGCAGCCTGCTGGAGGCCGAGCACGTGATGAAGGACATCGGCGGGCTCGACGCGCTGCACGGCAGCCTGCTGAAGATCGCGTGCTCGGAAGGGTTCGCGATCGATTTCCTGCCCGGCGTGCTCGCGAGCTTCAAGGCGCGCCACCCGGGCGTCGATTTCATCGTGTGGGTCGTGTCGCCGGCGGACGCGACCCGGCGCGTGCGCGACGGCGATGCGGACATCGCATTGACCTTCAGCCTCGCGCCGGAGAAGGGCGTGCGCGTCGACCACACCGAGCGCGCGCCGGTCTTTGCGCTGGTCCGGCACGATCATCCGCTCGCGGCGCGCGACGCGGTGTCGCTTGCCGATGTCGCCCGGTACGCGCACGTGCTGCCCGAGGCCGGCACGACGGTGCGGCAGCTGATCGACATCGCGTGCGCGCTCGACGGGCTGCTGCTCGAGCCCGAGCTGACGAGCAACAATACCGCGGCGATGTACGGCTACGCGCGGCGCACGGGCGCGGTGATGTTCACGGGGCTGTTGTCGGTGCGCGACCGCGCCGAGGCGGACGGCTTCGTCGTCGTGCCCGTGACCAATCCGCAACTGCGCGAACGCAGCATCCAGGTGCAGACGATGGCGGGGCGCGATCTGCCCGCGTCGGTGCGCGCGTTCCGCGACCATCTGATCGACGCGATGCAGGCCGCTTCGTCGCCGCCGATCGCCGCGCGAGGCCCGGGACGCCGGCCCGTGAGATAATCGTCAATCCGCCTTCCGCGCCCATGCGGCTTCTCGAGCCGCATCGCCCCTGTTCGACGCCAAATTGAAGAACCTGATTGTCACCCTCGATCGCGCCGGCGAGTTCGACGAGATCATCGACGTGCGCACGCCGCTCGAGTTCGCCGAGGACCATATCCCCGGCGCGCTGAACGCGCCCGTGCTCGGCAACGAAGAGCGCGTGCTCGTCGGCACGATGTACCGGCAGGTGTCGCCGTACGAGGCGACGCGCGTCGGCGCGGCAATGGTGGCGCGCAACATCGCGCGCCATCTCGACACGACGTTCGCTGACCGTCCGCGCAACTGGCGGCCGCTGATCTACTGCTGGCGCGGCGGCAAGCGTTCGGGCTCGATGACGACCTGGTTCAACCTGATCGGCTGGAAGGCGCGCCAGCTCGACGGCGGCTACAAGGCATACCGCCGGTCGGTGTGCGCGACGCTCGATTCGCTGCCTACACGCTTTCGCTACATCGCGCTCGTCGGCCATACGGGCTGCGGCAAGACGCGCCTGCTGAACGCGCTGCGCGACGTGGGCGCGCAGACGCTCGACCTGGAAGCGCTCGCGTGTCATCGCGGCTCGCTGCTCGGCGCGCTGCCGGGCAAGCCGCAGCCGGCGCAGAAGGGCTTCGATTCGGGGCTCGTCGAGGCGCTCGGACGCTTCGACCCCCAATGGCCGGTGTTCGTCGAGTCGGAAAGCCGCAGGATCGGGCTCGTGCAGTTGCCGATTGCGCTGATCGAGGCGTTTCACGCGGGACCGTGGGTTCAGGTCGAAGCCGCCCACGACGAGCGGATCGCGTTCCTTCTCGACGATTACGCCCATCTGTTCGACGCGCCGGACGCGTTCAAGGCGCAGCTTCATCGGCTGATCGGCCTGCACAGCCGCGAAGAGGTGACGCGCTGGAAGGGGCTGATCGATGCCGGCGCGCGAGCCGAATTGTTCACCGAACTGATCGACAGGCATTACGATCCCGCCTATGCGCGCACTTACCGCGCGACGTACAACAAGCCGAACCGGGCGCTGACGTTCACGTTCCGGCCCAACGCGGCCGACGTGCACGATCAGGCGCGCACGCTGCTGGCCGAACTCGCGCAAGCCGGGCTGCCCGCATCGGCCGCATTTGCGGCCGGCACGACATCCGAAATCGATAAAAACCACTCGACGACCATCACACGATGACGACCACACGCACCCAACCCAACCCGGCCCTCGGCTGGATGACCTTCCTGCTGATCGCGGTCGCGGGACTGTTCTACGTAAAATGGTTTCCGTACTACAACAAGGCGTTCGTTGCCGCCGAGCACCATTCGATCGGCCAGTCGATCCTGATGGGCACGTCGGCGGCCGCGCCCGAGCCGTCGCTGAAGGCGGCGCTCGACTACGCGTGGGCATACGGCAAGGCGATCTGGCAGGCGATGGTGCTGGGCCTGCTGCTCGGCTCGGCCGTGCAGGCGCTGCTGCCCGCGCACTGGGTGGCGCGCGTGCTCGGTCGCACGGGTTTCGGCAGCGTCGCCGCGGGCGGGCTGCTGTCGCTGCCCGGGATGATGTGCACGTGCTGCGCGGCGCCGGTCGTCGCGGGCCTGCGTGCGCGTCATGCGTCGCCGGGCGGCGCGGTCGCGTTCTGGCTCGGCAACACGGTGCTGAACCCGGCGGCGCTGGTGTTCATGGGCTTCGTGCTCGGCTGGCACTGGAGCGCGCTGCGCCTCGTGCTCGGCATCGCGATGGTGTTCGGGATCGGCTATCTGCTGAACCGCGTCGCACGTCCCGAAGACCGCAGCATCGACGATGCGCAGCTTGCCGCGCTGGCGGCCGAACAGGCCGCGGCCGGCAATCCGTTCGTCCGCTGGATGAAGCTGCTCGCACGCATGGCCGTGCGGCTCGTGCCCGAATACATCGTGCTCGTGCTGCTGCTCGGCGCCGCGCGCGCCTGGCTGTTTCCGCATATCGGCCCGGACATCGGCAATCAGCTCGGCTGGATCGTCGCATTCGCGGTCGCGGGCATGTTGTTCGTGATTCCGACGGCCGGCGAGGTGCCGATCATCCAGGCCATGCTGTCGCTTGGCATGGGCGTCGGTCCGGCCGCCGCGCTGCTGATGACGCTGCCGCCGATCAGCGTGCCGTCGCTCGCGATGCTCGCGCGTTCGTTCAAGCCGTACATGCTGGCGATCGTCGCGACGCTCGTCGTCGTATTCGGGATCGTGAGCGGCTTGCTCGCGATCGCGTTCGGGTTCTGACGCGCGCAACGGCGCGCCCGTCGCGCGCCATCGTCGTATTCACCCGGCGCCGCCGCTTCATGCGTGCGGCGCCCTTTACAAGAAGCAAACAGGAAAACGCATGACCCAACCGAAGATTCATCCTCGACTCGAAAAGGCGCTGACGCGCGGCGATCTCGCGATTCGTCAGGCCAATTCCGCGCGGGCGACGGCCGTGCTGCACGCACTCGGCACGATGATCATCGAGGCCTCCGCAACGATCGGTGTCGAGGCCAGCATCGACATTCCGCAGGGCGATCGCATTTACGATCCCGTCAACGGCCTGTGGCCGCAGAAGATGCTGGTGTCGTTCGACGGCCCGGTGGACGAAGCCGACAAGGAAGAGCTGCGCACGGTGTATCTGGTGGCCGACGATCCGGGCACGCAGTTCCGCGTGGAATGGCATCGCGCGGACGGCAAGCTCGGCCGCCACGAAGGCGGCCCGCTCGCGACCGTCGCGTTCCTGACCGACGTCGAAATTCCGTGGAGCGACGACGACGAGTAACGTCGTCGCATTTGGCCGGCGGCCGGTGCGTGGTGCCCGACGCGCCGGCCGTCAGCGCATCATCCGCCGCCGGAACAGCCACGCGGACAGCAGGAATCCGCCGACCGCGTAGCCGGCGAGCACCGCGACGTGCAGCGCGATGTCGGTCGCCGGCCGGCCGAGCATCGCGGGCCGGATCAGCTCGACCGCATTCGCGAGCGGCAGCGCCTGCGCCGCATGCTGCGCGATCGGCGGCAACTGCGTGATCGGGAAGAACACGCCCGATAGCAACAGCATCGGCGTCAGCACGAGCGTCTGATAGAACATGAAGAAATCGTAGGATGGCGCGAGCGCCGTGACGATCATCGCGATGCTGGCGAACGCGAGGCCGGCCAGCGCGATCACCGGCAGCACCGCGAGCATCGACGGAAAGCGTGCGTAGCCGAGCACGCCCGCGACGAGCATGATCGCGCCCCCCGACAGCATTGCCTTGCTGGCCGCCCAGACGATTTCGCCGAGCACGATGTCGCCGAGCGCGAGCGGCGTATGCATGATCGCTTCCCACGTGCGCTGCACGTGCATCCGCGAGAAACCCGAATACATCGACTCGAAGCTCGCGGACATCATCACGCTCGAGCCGACCGTGCCGGCCGCGAGGAATGCGATATACGACACGCCGTCGACATGGCCGAGCATCAGGCCGAGCCCGAAACCCAGCCCGAACAGATAGATCATCGGATCGGCAAGATTGCCGAACATCGACGCGAGCGCGAGCTTGCGCCACACGAGGTAATTGCGTCGCCAGACGGCGACCCAGTTGCCTGCATTGGCCGGCATTGCGATCGCGAAGCGTGATTCGCGCGGCGGGGCCGACGGCGTGGTGGCGGAATAGTTGCGGACGTCCATGGTCGTTCAGTCCTGCATCTCGCGGCCGGTGAGCCGCAGGAACACATCTTCCAGATTGGCCGGGCGATGCAGATAGCGCAATCCTGTGCGGCCCTTGAGGCGCGCGCTGAGCGGTTCGGGGTCGGTCACATAGCAGAACAGCGTCTCGCCGCTGATCTCGGTGCGCTTCGCGAAGGCCGACAACTCGTCGCGCAGCGCGGCCGGATCGGGCCCGTAGATCTCGATCACGTCGCAACCGATCTCCGATGCGATCAGGGCATGCGGCGCGCCTTCGGCGATCTTGCGGCCTTCCTCGATCACGCACAGCCGATCGCACAGACGCTCGGCTTCTTCCATGAAATGCGTGGTGATCAGGATCGTCTTGTCGCGCGCGAGCAGCGAACGCAGCCGCTCCCACATCAGATGCCGCGCCTGCGGATCGAGGCCCGTCGTCGGCTCGTCGAGCACGAGCACGTCGGGATCGTTGACGAGCGCGCGGGCGAGCGTGAGGCGACGCTTCATGCCGCCCGACAACTCGCCCACCTTCGCATCGGCCTTGTTCTCGAGCTTCGCGAATTCGAGCAGCGGCGGCACGAGCGCGCGTGCCGCCTGCGCCGACATCCCGAAATAGCGGCTGAACACGAGCAGGTTTTCCCGGACCGTGAAGTCCGGATCGAGATTGTCGAACTGCGGGACGACGCCGACGCGCTGGCGTGCATGTCGGGCACGCGATGGAACCGGTTCGCCGCACAGCGAAATGGTGCCGGCATCGGGATGCGCGAGGCCGAGCAGCATCTTCAGCGTCGTGGTCTTGCCGGCGCCGTTCGGGCCGAGCAGGCCATAGCATTCGCCGGCCTTCACGTGGAAGGACAGACCGTTGACGACGAGCTTGTCGCCATAGCGTTTTTCGACGTTGCGGAAATCGATCGGTGCGACGGACATGGGCGTCTTGTCGTTGTAAGCGGGCGTGTGCTGCTGCCCGGTGCGTGGCCGGTTTCCGAACGGATCGCGCGAATCCGTGTCACACGGGCGTGACCGAAGCGCACGATGCCGGCGCGACGCGGCTCGCTGGTGTACGAATGGGCCATTCTAGTGCATCGGCTGCGTCGCTTCAGGGCACGCCCGCCCGGTGCGATGCATGTGCGCACCGATCATGCACCGCATCATCGCGCACGCGCCACGCGTGGCGAATCAGCGTTTTCCATCTCTTGCGTCCTGGATTGCGGCGCACCATGATGAATGCGTCGGCTCGTTGTCGCGATAGGGAGGCTTCATGGCTAGCTACAACAAGATTTTGCTGTGTTACGATGGCACGCTCGAAGGGCGCAAGGCACTACGCTGCGGAGCCAATCTCGCAATGGACCTGAAGGCGGAAACGCATTTGCTGTCGGTCGTCGACATGCGTTCGAGCATTGCGCAAAGCGCCGGCTTGCTGACCGATGTCGCGTGCGGCCGCTTCGAGGAAACCGCGCGCGAAATCCTGCAGGAAGGCGTGAACTGGCTGCGCGAGCGCGGTGTGCAAGCCGAGGGCCATTTCGCCTTCGGTTATCCGATCGACGAAATCGCGAATCTCGCGTCGGAGCTGAAGGTCGACCTCGTCGTCGTCGGCCACCGGTGCCGCAGCGGATTGTCGAGATGGTGGATGGGCTCGGGCAATACGCAACTGCTCGATCGCGTGAACTGCAGCATTCTGGTGGCGTGTTCGTCGGCGGAAGAGCAGAAGGCCGAAATCGCGCGCGAGCGCGAGGCGGCCATGGCGACCGGCCAATGATCTAAAGACTGGATGACGACCTGACTGGCGATGCATGCCGGTCAGGCATCGCGCTGGATCGGCGGAGCGGGCGTCCAGCGCGGCCTGCTATGCATGCAGGTCGATCCCGGACAATTTCCACGAGAACAGCCCGAAGCGGTGAAAGATCGCCGCATAGCGCGTGCCGTCGGCGCCGCGCTGATACGTGACGACGAATTCATCGATATTTCGGTAGCCCGCGCTGGTTTGTTGCTGGCGCGGCGCTTGCGTTGCTTCGCTCGGGCTGGCCGGTGCGGCCGGCGCGGGGGCCGGCGACGATGCCGCCGAAGCGGCCGCGGTGCCGCCCGGTACGCCGTTACTTGCCGGCGCCGGATGGGCGGGTGGCGCGGCAGGCGCATTGCCCGCCGGTGGCTGATTCGACCAGTCAGGCGGCCGCTCGCCCGGATTGCCGCGCGGCGGCAATCCGCTCATCAACGCGGCGACGCCTTCCGGGGTCGCGTACGCATCGACGAGCGGGCCGATCAGCGCGGACCCGATCAGCGCGCCGATCACCGCGAACGGATTGTCCTTCTCTACGGCGTCGACGCGGCGCATCAATTCTTCCGTGACCTGCTGTTTCAGGCTGATGCGCAGCGACGGAAAGTCCACATATTCGCTGATCGCCTGCGCGTCGCGCGCATCGATCGCCGATTTCAGGCGGCCGAGCGCGAGATACGGCGACGCGTACCCATAGCCGAGCGCCGCAATGAAGGCGACGACGACCGCGACGATCAACAGGGGCTTGAGTCGCCATGCACGGCGCGACGAACCAGTCACGTTGCCTCCAGTGCCGGAAGGTTCCGCAATCAGAGACCGCCCGGCGTGGCCGATCGTTCCTCCGCGATGCAGCGATCGATCATCCGGCAAACGGCGTCGATCGTGCCCACCATGATCAGGCGCGAACGACCGTGATAGACGCGCACCGGCGCGCGACGCGCGGGTTCCGCGTGATTCAGGCCAGCGTTCAGCGATACGCGCGCGAACGCGGGGAGCGCTGACGGCAGCAGGGGCGCCTGCCGTTCGACTGCGACTTCTTCTTGCACGGGCGCCGCCGCGGACAGCGGAGCGCAGGGCGTGCGGCCGCGCAGATGACGCAGGCGACCGAATTGACGGAAAGGCAGCAGGCGGGCAAGGCGTTCCATGATGTTCTCCTAGCGAGACGGAATGTCAGAGTTCGCCCGAGCGGATCAGCCCGACGGCGATGCCTTCCAGCGCGAAATCCGCGCTGCCGGCCTTGACGAAGATGTTTTCGTAATCCGGGTTCTCCGCGATCAGCTCGAGGCCGCCGGGCCGGCGCATCAGGCGCTTGACCGTGACGTCGTCGCCCAGGCGCGCGACGATGATCTGGCCGTCCTTCGCTTCCGTGCGCTTCTGCACGGCGAGGAGGTCGCCGTCGAGAATGCCGGCGTCGCGCATCGACAGCCCGCGCACCTTCAGCAGGTAGTCGGGCTTGCTGGTGAACAGCGCGGGATCGCACGCGTAGTGCTGCGAGATGTGCTCCTGCGCAAGGATCGGGCTACCGGCCGCGACGCGGCCGACGAGCGGCAGCGACAGTTGCATCAGGCCGGCGTGCGGCAGCGTGAACTGATGCGGGGCGTCGTCGATCCCGAGCAGCCGGATGCCGCGCGATGCGCCCGCGGCCAGCTCGATCACGCCCTTGCGCGCCAGCGCACGCAGGTGCTCCTCGGCCGCATTCGGCGAGCTGAAGCCCAGTTCGGCCGCGATCTCGGCACGGGTGGGCGGGAATCCGGAGCGCTCGATCGCGCGGCGGATCAAGTCGAACACTTGCTGCTGACGGGCGGTGAGTTTGGTCATGGCTCAACTGTATGGATAGACAGTGAGCTGTATTTTTATACAGTACTTCGCGAATTTCAAGTGTTACTTGAGGTTCGACGCGATTGCGTCGATTCCGGCGCGATTTCGCGACGCCCGGACGCCGGTTTGTCCGCCGCAACCGTCCGTCCCGTATGCGTTAGCACTTTTGAGTATTAAAAAATGAGGAAGGATTATTTTTAATCATGTAACCCGTTCGATAGACTGGCCCGACATCGCAATACCGACAACACTGGAGAACCAAGGATGGGCAAGCGCAACACGGGGCTGGTGGGCGGAGTGGGCCGCCTGATCGCAACATTCGCGCTGGGCGCGGCGGCGGCGCTGGGCGTCGCGACGCATGCGCAGGCCGATACGACTTTCCTGAACGTGTCGTACGACCCGACGCGCGAGCTGTATCAGGATTTCAACCAGGCGTTCGGCAAGGAGTGGAAGGCGAAGACGGGCGAAACCGTCAACTTCAAGCAGTCGCACGGCGGTTCGGGCGCGCAGGCGCGCTCGGTGCTCGACGGCCTGCAGGCCGACGTCGTCACGCTGGCGCTGGCGTACGACATCGACGCGCTCGCGAACAAGGGGCTCGTGAACAAGGATTGGCAGAAGCGCCTGCCCGACAACGCGTCGCCGTACACGTCGACGATCGTGTTCCTCGTGCGCAAGGGCAATCCGAAGGGGATCAAGGACTGGGACGACCTGACCAAGCCGGGCATCTCGATCGTCACGCCGAACCCGAAGACGTCCGGCGGCGCGCGCTGGAACTACCTGGCCGCATGGGCGTACGCGCTGCACAAGCCGGGCGGCAACGAGCAGACGGCGAAGGACTTCGTCACGAAGCTCTACAAGAACGCGGGCGTGCTCGATTCCGGCGCGCGGGGCGCGACGACGAGCTTCGTGCAGCGCGGGATCGGCGACGTGCTGATCGCATGGGAGAACGAGGCGTTCCTGTCGGTCAAGGAATTCGGCACCGACAAGTTCGAGATCGTCGTGCCGTCGGTGAGCATCCTGGCCGAGCCGCCTGTCGCGGTGGTCGACAAGGTGGTCGACAAGAAGGGCACGCGCAAGCTGGCGGAGGCGTACCTGAATTACCTGTACAGCCCGCAGGGCCAGGAAATCGCGGCGCGCAACTACTACCGGCCGCGCTCGAAGAACGTGCCGGCTGAACTGACCAGGCAGTTCCCGAAGCTGAAGCTGTACACGGTCGACGACACGTTCGGCGGCTGGACGAATGCACAGAAGACGCATTTCGCGGACGGCGGCGTGTTCGATTCGATCTACAAGCCGCAGTAACGCACGCAGTCACACCATAACGACCAAGCGGCGCGCCACGACAGCGCGCCGCATCCCCGACGGGCCGCCGGCGCGATGCACTGCGCCGGCGTTTGCGTCGGACCCGTGAGCAGCATCGACCCAGCAAGAGCATCCGATGACGACGTACACCTTTCGCAAGCCGAGCGCGCTGCCCGGTTTCGGCGTGACACTCGGCATCACGGTGGCCTATTTGAGCCTCGTGGTGCTGATTCCGCTCGCCGCCACGTTCCTGAAGACCGCGACGCTGTCGTGGGACCAGTTCGTCACCGCCGTCACGTCGCCGCGCGTGCTCGCGTCGTACCGGCTGACGTTCTCGGCCGCGCTCGGCGGCGCGCTGATCAACGCCGTGTTCGGCTTTCTCGTCGCGTGGGTGCTGGTGCGCTACACGTTCCCGTTCAAGCGCCTCGTCGATGCGGTCGTCGACCTGCCGTTCGCACTGCCGACCTCGGTGGCCGGCATCTCGCTCGCGGCCGTCTACGCGACCAACGGCTGGGTCGGCCAGTATCTCGCGCCGCTCGGCATCAAGATCGCGTTCACGCCGGCCGGCGTGCTGGTCGCGCTGACCTTCATCGGGCTGCCGTTCGTCGTGCGCACCGTGCAGCCGGTGCTCGAGGATTTCGAGCGCGAGCAGGAAGAGGCGGCCGCGTGCCTCGGCGCGTCGCGCTGGCTGACGTTCCGCCGCGTCGTGCTGCCGGCCGTGCTGCCGGCGCTGCTCACCGGTTTCGCGCTCGCGTTCGCGCGCGCGCTCGGCGAATACGGATCGGTGATCTTCATCGCCGGCAACGTGCCGATGAAATCCGAGATCACGTCGCTCCTGATCATCACGAAGCTCGAACAGTACGACTACGCGGGCGCGACCGCGCTGGCGGTCGTGATGCTGGTGGTGTCGTTCCTGATGCTGCTGCTGATCAACACGCTGCAGTGGTATCTGCAGCGCAGGACGAGCAAGGGCGCGAGCGGTCCGGCGCCCGCCACCGTCACCGTCAACGCCGTCGCGGCAGGAGGCCAGCAATGAGCCAGGAGGCCACCGTCGTGCTGAAAACCCCGTCGTCCGCCGTGCGCGCCACGAAGCGGCTCGACCCTGTCAGCGAGTCGCGCGTCGTGCGCTGGCTGCTCACGGGCATCGCGCTCGCGTTCCTCGCGTTCTTCCTCGTCGTGCCGCTCGCCGCGGTGTTCGTCGAGGCGTTGCGCAAGGGCGTCGGCTTCTATCTCGAATCGCTGGCCGATCCCGATGCGTGGTCGGCGATCAAGCTGACACTGACCGTCGCCGTGATCGCGGTACCGCTGAACCTCGTGTTCGGCGTGTGCGCATCGTGGGCGATCGCGAAGTTCGAATTCCGCGGCAAGGCGCTGCTGACGACGCTGATCGACCTGCCGTTCTCGGTGTCGCCGGTGATCTCCGGCCTCGTGTACGTGCTGCTGTTCGGCGCGCAGGGCTGGTTCGGGCCGTGGCTGCAGGATCACGACGTGCAGATCATCTTCGCGGTGCCGGGCATCGTGCTCGCGACGATCTTCGTCACGTTCCCGTTCGTCGCGCGCGAGCTGATTCCGCTGATGCAGGCGCAAGGCACCGACGAGGAAGAAGCGGCGCGCGTGCTCGGTGCATCGGGCTGGCAGATCTTCCGCCGCGTGACGCTGCCGAACGTGAAATGGGGCCTGCTGTACGGCGTGATCCTGTGCAATGCGCGCGCGATGGGCGAGTTCGGCGCGGTGTCGGTCGTGTCCGGCCACATCCGCGGCGTGACCGACACGATGCCGCTGCACGTCGAGATTCTGTACAACGAATACAACTTCGCGGCGGCGTTCGCGGTGGCGTCGGTGCTGGCGCTGCTCGCGCTCGTCACGCTCGCGCTGAAGCTGATCGCCGAGCGTCATCTCGCCGCCGAACTGGCCGACGCCGTTCCCGCACATGCCGGCCCTGTCGGTGCCGTTTCGTCGAAATCGTAAAGAGGCAACCAGAATGGGTATCACCGTCCGTAACCTTCAGAAGCGCTTCGGCGATTTCACGGCGCTCGACAACGTATCGCTCGACTTCCCGCCCGGCGAACTGGTCGCGCTGCTCGGGCCGTCCGGCTGCGGCAAGACCACGCTGCTGCGCGTGATCGCGGGCCTCGAGCACGCGGACGCCGGCCAGGTCGTGCTGCAGGGGCTCGACGTCGCGTCGGTCGGCGCGCGCGACCGCCAGGTCGGCTTCGTGTTCCAGCACTACGCGCTGTTCCGCCACATGACCGTGTTCGAGAACGTCGCGTTCGGGCTGCGCGTGAAGCCGCGCCGCGAGCGGCCGTCGGAAGCCGCGATTCGCGAGAAGGTGCACGAGTTGCTCAAGCTCGTGCAGCTCGACTGGCTCGCGCAGCGTTACCCGTCCGAGCTGTCGGGCGGCCAGCGCCAGCGCATCGCGCTCGCCCGCGCGCTCGCGGTCGAGCCGAAGGTGCTGCTGCTCGACGAACCGTTCGGCGCGCTCGACGCGAAGGTCCGCAAGGAACTGCGCGGCTGGCTGCGTCGCCTGCACGACGACCTGCACATCTCGACGATCTTCGTCACACACGATCAGGAGGAGGCGCTCGAGGTGGCCGATCGGATCGTCGTGCTGAACCGCGGCCACGTCGAGCAGGTCGGCAGCCCGCAGGACGTCTACGATCATCCGCAAAGCGCGTTCGTGTACGAGTTTCTCGGCGCGGCGAACCGGCTGCCGGGCACGGTCGCCGGGCGCGGCTTCGTCGCCGACGGCGCGGCTGCGCCGATCGAGGTCGACGCCGATTTCGCGGGCCCCGCGAATGCGTACGTGCGGCCGCACGATCTGCAGCTGTGGCCGGCGGGCGAAGGGCACCGCGACGGCATCGCGGTGGACGTGCGGCGCGTGATTCCGCTCGGCGGTTCGGTGCGCGTGGAGCTGGAGGCACGCGCGGGCGGCGCGCTCGAGGCGGAACTCGACCGCGACGCCTGGCGGGCGCTCTCGCTGCAGGTCGGCGACGGCGCGACGGCCGTGCCGCGTGCCGTGCGGGTATTTCCCGCGCGTTGACGAGGCAATGTGGGGCAAAGGGCGGGATTCGCTCCGATTCGACAATCAAACAACGACAGCCTAAGAGGCATACCCATGAATTTTCAGCAATTGCGGTTCGTGCGCGAAGCGGTGCGCCAGAACATGAACCTGACCGAAGTCGCGAACGTGCTGTACACGTCGCAGTCGGGCGTGTCGAAACAGATCAAGGATCTGGAGGATGAACTGGGCGTCGACATCTTCATTCGGCGCGGCAAGCGGCTGACGGGGCTCACGGAGCCCGGCAAGGCCGTGCACCAGCTGATCGAGCGGATGCTGCTCGACGCCGAGAACCTGCGCCGCGTCGCGCGCCAGTTCGCCGATCAGGACAGCGGCCACCTCGTCGTCGCGACGACGCACACGCAGGCGCGCTACGCGCTGCCGAAGGTGATCCGGCAGTTCACCGAGGTGTTTCCGAAGGTGCATCTCGCGCTGCGCCAGGGCAGCCCGCAGCAGATCGCGCAGATGATCCTGAACGGCGAGGCCGATCTCGGCATCTCGACCGAGGCGCTCGACCGCTATCCGGACATCGTCACGTTCCCGTGCTATTCGTGGCACCACACGGTCGTCGTGCCGAAAGGCCACCCGCTCGTCGGCCGCGAGAACCTGACGCTCGAGGAAATCGCCGAGTACCCGATCATCACGTACGACCAGGATTTCACGGGCCGCTCGCACATCGACCAGGCATTCACGCAGGCGGGCGCCGTACCCGACGTCGTGCTGACCGCGATCGACGCGGACGTGATCAAGACCTACGTCGAGCTCGGGATGGGGATCGGCGTGGTCGCGGCGATGGCCTACGATCCGCAGCGCGACACGGGGCTCGTCGCGCTCGATACGCAGCACCTGTTCGAGGCGAGCACGACACGGGTCGGGCTGCGCAAGGGCGCATTCCTGCGCGCGTATGCGTACCGGCTGATCGAGATGTTCGCGCCGCACCTGAACGAAGCGGAAATCGCCGGGCTGTTGCGCGAAGCCGTCTGACCATTGCGCGTCGCGCGCCGTCCGGGCGGATGCCGCGGATGCCGCGCGACACGCGCCACGCTTACCTGGCCGTCCGACGCACCGGGCGGCGGCACGGGGAGGCGCCGTCACGATCGAAGCCTCGGCCGAGGTTTTCGATCCGGTGCTTCGCGCCAGACGGCGATCGATACACGTTCCCACGCCAACGGAAAAACAGGAACGACCTGCCGAACCTCGGCGCGGCACACGAAACCGGCAGTTTCCCCATTCACGCAACAGCGCCGTCCGACTCGCCGCTTCCGTCATGGTCGGCGACAGGTCGCGACGACGAATGCCCGCGCGCTGCGCGTCGATATCGTCGGCGCGAAGCGCGTTGTCCACGACGAACCGCGCCATCGTCGGCCGCTGCCCGCGAAGCGAGCGCTTCGGCGAGCCGCCGTCGCGAGTGTCGCATTTGCGCGTCGCGAAGCCCGCTCGCGCGCTCCGAATAAACCCTTAAATATTGATCAGACAGGTTGCGCGCCGAAGCGAATCGGTACAGCATAGCCTTCACTCCGCCGGCGTTCCGCTGGCGGTGGCGCGTCGACGACAGCACGCGCCAGGCAGTCGGCCGTCTGCCTCGCTTCCATTCCGTGGTACCGACAGCAGCATCGATGGCCATTGCCCGGGTAGTGTGGCGCAAACGTTTGCTCACATTAAAACAACAATCCGGCCTTCGGGCCGTCGCCAGGAGATGTGTATGAATGTCCGCTTTCGCCGTCGCTTCCTGACCGCCGCGCTCGCCGCCGTCGCGGTGGCCGCCGCACCGGTTGTCCACGCGCAGTCCGCGGCCAAGCCGAAGGTCGCGCTCGTGATGAAGTCGCTCGCCAACGAGTTCTTCCTGACCATGGAAACGGGCGCGAAGGAATACCAGAAACACAACGCGAACCAGTTCGACCTGGTCACCAACGGCATCAAGGACGAGACCGACACCGCGAACCAGATCCGCATCGTCGAGCAGATGATCGTGTCGAAGGTCGACGCGATCGTGCTCGCGCCGGCCGATTCGAAGGCGCTCGTGCCGGTCGTGAAGAAGGCCGTCGACGCCGGCATCGTCGTCGTGAACATCGACAACCGGCTCGATCCCGACGTGCTGAAGTCGAAGAACCTGAACGTGCCGTTCGTCGGCCCGGACAACCGCAAGGGCGCGCGCAAGATCGGCGATTACCTCGCGAAGCGGCTGAAGGCGGGCGACCAGGTCGGCATCGTCGAAGGCGTGTCGACCACCACCAACGCGCAGCAGCGCACGGCCGGCTTCCAGGACGCGATGAAGGCGGGCGGGATGAAGGTCGTGTCGGTGCAGTCGGGCGAATGGGAGATCGACAAGGGCAATGCGGTGGCCGCCGCGATGCTGAACGAATACCCGAACCTGAAGGCGCTGCTGTGCGGCAACGACAACATGGCGATCGGCGCCGTGTCGGCCGTGCGCGCGGCCGGCAAGCAGGGCAAGGTGCTCGTGGTCGGCTACGACAACATCAACGCGATCAAGCCGATGCTGAAGGACGGCCGCGTGCTCGCGACCGCCGACCAGTACGCGGCGAAGCAGGCCGTGTTCGGCATCGACACGGCGCTCAAGGCCATTGCCGAGCATCGCAAGCAGGCCGACATGTCCGGCGTGGTCGAGACGCCGGTGGATCTCGTGACGAAGTAACGCCGCACCGGTCCGGCCGCCGGCCTCAAGAATCCGGCGCGGCGGCCGTTATCCGGTGTGAGCGCGATCACGGCCACTGCATGCACATGCACTTGTGAGCGTCATACCCGCGCGCCGCGTGCGCGCGGCCGCAATCAGGATCGCGATGGAACCGACCTTCCAACCCTCCCGTTCAGCCCACCCCGTGCTGTCCGTCTCCGGCATCGGCAAGACCTATGCCGAACCCGTGCTCGCCGACGTCACGCTGACGCTCGATGCAGGCCAGGCGCTCGCGCTGACCGGCGAGAACGGCGCGGGCAAGAGCACGCTGTCGAAGATCATCGGCGGGCTCGTCGACCCGACTACCGGTACGATGCAGCTCGGCGGCGAGGCCTATGCGCCGGCGAGCCGCACGCAGGCCGAGGCGCTCGGCGTGCGCATGGTGATGCAGGAACTGAACCTGCTGCCGACGCTGACCGTCGCCGAAAACCTGTTCCTGAACCGCCTGCCGCGCCGCTTCGGCATCATCGATCGCGCGCGGCTGCGCGACGACGCGCGCGCGGCGATGGCGCAGGTCGGGCTCGACGCAGTCGACCCCGATACGCCGGTCGGCGCGCTCGGCATCGGCCACCAGCAGATGGTCGAGATCGCCCGCAACCTGATCGGCGACTGCCGCGTGCTGATTCTCGACGAGCCGACCGCGATGCTGACCGCGCGCGAAGTCGAGCTGCTGTTCGAGCAGATCGACCGGCTGAAGGCGCGCGGCGTCGCGATCGTCTACATCTCGCACCGGCTCGAAGAGCTCGCGCGCGTCGCCGAGCGCGTCGCGGTGCTGCGCGACGGCCGGCTCGTGCACGCGGGCGACATGGCGGCGACGACGTCCGACGGGCTCGTCACGCTGATGGTCGGGCGCGAGATCGGCGAACACATCGATCTCGGCGAGCGCCGTTTCGGTGCGCCGCGGCTCGCGGTGTCGGGCCTCACGCGCGGGACGGCCGTGCGCGATGTGTCGCTGGAGGTGCGCGCGGGCGAGATCTTCGGCATCTCCGGGCTGATCGGCGCAGGGCGCACCGAGTTGCTGCGGCTGATCTACGGCGCCGATACGCCGGACGCCGGGACGATCGCGGTCGGCCAGCCGCTGAAACCGGCGCGGATCGCGTCGCCCGTCGAGGCGGTGAAGCTGGGCATCGCGCTGATCACCGAGGATCGCAAGGGGGAAGGGCTGCTGCTGTCGCAGTCGATCACCGCGAACGTGTCGCTCGGCCAGCTCGACCGGCTCGCGCGCGGCGGCATCGTCGATTCCGCACGCGAAACGGCGCTCGCCGAGCAGCAGATCGAGGCGCTGCGGATCCGCACGCACGGCGCGGCGCAGGCGGTCGGCGAGCTGTCGGGCGGCAACCAGCAGAAGGTCGTGATCGGCCGCTGGCTCGCGCGCGACATGGGTGTGCTGCTGTTCGACGAGCCGACGCGCGGGATCGACGTCGGCGCCAAATTCGAGATCTACACTTTGATGGGCGCGCTCTCGCGCGAAGGCCGCGCGCTCGTGGTCGTATCGAGCGACCTGCGCGAGCTGATGCTGATCTGCGACCGGATCGGCGTGATGTCGGCCGGGCGCATGACCGCCGTGTTCGAGCGCGGCAACTGGACCCAGGATGCGCTGCTGGCCGCGGCGTTCGCCGGCTTCGGCCGCGAGACGCCGACCGCCGCCATGCAGCATCCGGACGCGGGGCAGGCGCGCGGCGCCGCTCCGGGCACTTCGACGACAGGACGACAGCAATGACCCAGCCTCCCGTATCCCCGACCGACGCAGGCGCGCAGCAGGACGTGACCGGGCGCCGCGCGCGCACGCTGTCCGGCACGCGGCTCGGCCTGTCGAACTATCTCGGGCTCGCCGGTGCGCTGGCCGCGATGATCGCGCTGTTCTCGGCGCTGAGCTCGCATTTCCTGACCTACGACACGTTCAGCACGATCGCGAACCAGATTCCCGATCTCGTCGTGATGTCGGTCGGCATGACCTTCGTGCTGATCATCGCCGGGATCGACCTGTCGGTCGGCTCGGTGCTGGCGCTCGCCGCGTCGATGGTCAGCGTCGCCGCGCTGAAGTGGCAGTGGGGGCCGCTGCCGGCCGCGCTGATCGGGATCGCGGTCGCGACCGCGACGGGCGCGCTGACCGGCGCGGTCACGGTCGGCTGGCGGATTCCGTCGTTCATCGTGTCGCTCGGCGTGCTGGAGGCCGCGCGCGGCCTCGCGTACCAGCTGACGAATTCGCGCACCGCGTATATCGGCGACGCGTTCGATTTCCTGTCGAACCCGATCGCGCTGGGCATCTCGCCGGCGTTCCTGATCGCGGTCGCGGTGATGATCGCCGCCCAGTTCGTGCTCACGCGCACCGTGTTCGGGCGCTATCTGGTCGGGATCGGCACGAACGAGGAAGCGGTCCGACTTGCAGGGGTTAACCCGCGGCCGTATAAAATCCTCGTATTCGCACTGATGGGCGCGCTCGCGGGGCTCGCGTCGCTGTTCCAGATTTCGCGGCTCGAGGCGGCCGATCCGAACGCGGGCGCGGGCCTCGAACTGCAGGTCATCGCCGCCGTCGTGATCGGCGGCACGAGCCTGATGGGCGGGCGCGGCTCGGTGATCAGCACGTTCTTCGGCGTGTTGATCATTTCCGTGCTGGCCGCGGGGCTGGCGCAGATCGGTGCGAACGAGCCGACCAAACGGATCATCACGGGCGCGGTGATCGTCGTGGCGGTCGTGCTCGATACGTATCGCAGCCGGCGTACGCGCGTGCGGTAAAAAGACAGACAGAACAGACCAGAGAGAAACGGGAAATGGCGACGATCAAGGATGTGGCGGCCATGGCGGGCGTGTCATTTACGACCGTCTCGCACGTGGTGAACAATTCGCGGCCGGTGTCCGCGGATGTGCGTGCGAAGGTCGAGGGCGCGATCCGCGAGCTGAATTACGTGCCGTCGGCCGTGGCGCGCTCGCTGAAGGCGCGGGCGACGGCGACGATCGGCCTCGTCGTGCCGAACAGCACGAATCCGTACTTCGCCGAGCTGGCGCGCGGCATCGAGGATCAGTGCGCGGCCAACGGCTATTGCGTGTTCTTCTGCAATTCGGACGACGATCCCGTGAAGCAGCGCAACTACCTGCGCGTGCTGCAGGAAAAGCGCATCGACGGGCTGATCGTCGCGTCGGCGGGCGAGGACGCGGTGCTCGCGCAGACGCTCGCCGATATCCATGCGCCGCTCGTCGTCGTCGATCGCAACATCGAGGGGCTCGCGGCCGATCTCGTGCAGATCGACCACGAGCGCGGCGCGTACCTGGCGACGCGCCACCTGCTCGAACTCGGGCACGCGAAGATCGGCTGCATCACCGGGCCGACCGACACCGCCGTCAGCGCGATGCGCGTGCACGGCTTCATCCGCGCGATGGCCGAGCGCGGGGTCGACATCGTGCCGGGCGCGATCGCGGAAAGCGATTTTTCGTGCCTGGGCGGCTATCACGCGGCGTCGCGGCTATTCGAATCGGTGCGGCCGAGCGCGATCTTCGCGGGCAACGACCTGATGGGCGTCGGCGCGCTGCGCGCGGCGGCCGAGCGCGGGCTGCGCGTGCCCGACGACTGCTCGATCATCGGCTTCGACGACATCGAATTTTCCCGCTACACGTATCCGGCGCTGTCGACGGTCGGCCAGTCGGTGCGCGCGCTCGGCGAAATGGCCGCGCAGACGCTGATCGAACGGATCGGCGGCGGTTCCACGGCCGTGCCAAGCCGTCGCCGCGTCGTGTCGCCGCGCCTCGTGCTGCGCGAATCGACGGCGGTCTATCGCGAGCCGGCCGCGCCGGGCGCTCGCGCATGACGGCGAGCGTAACGGGCGCCGGCCGCGTGACGGTGGTCGGCAGCCTCAACATGGATCTCGTCGTGCGGGCGCCTCGGCTGCCGCTGCCGGGGGAAACGCTCGCCGGACATGCGTTCGCGCAGGCGGCGGGCGGCAAGGGCGGCAACCAGGCCGTCGCCGCCGCCCGGCTCGGCGCGCAGGTCGCGATGATCGGCTGCGTCGGCGCGGATGCGCACGGCGCAGCGCTGCGCGCGGGCCTCGAGGCCGAGGGAATCGACTGCGCGGGGCTCGCGACGAGCGCGTCGGCGTCGACCGGCGTCGCGCTGATCGTCGTCGACGACGGAAGCCAGAACGCGATCGTGATCGTCGCGGGCGGCAACGGCGAGGTCACGACCGATACGATCGCGCGGCACGAGGCCGCGCTGGCGGCGGCCGACGTGCTGATCTGCCAGCTGGAGACGCCGCCGGACGCGGTGTTCGCGGCGCTGTCGGCCGGGCGCCGCCTCGGCCGCACGGTGGTGCTCAATCCGGCGCCGGCCGTCGCGCCGCTGCCGGACGGCTGGCTGCCGCTCGTCGATTACCTGATCCCGAACGAGGTCGAGGCGGCCGCGCTGACCGGGCTGCCGGTGCGCGATCCGGCACAGGCCGAAACCGCCGCGCGGGCGCTCCAGGCCGGTGGCGCGCGCAACGTGCTGATCACGCTCGGCGCGCGCGGCGTGCTTGCGCTGACGGCCGACGGCGCCGCGCGCCACTATCCGGCGCCCGTCGTGCAGGCCATCGACACGACGGCGGCCGGCGACACCTTCATCGGCGGCTTTTCCGCACGGCTCGCGGCCGGCGCGGACGTCGACACGGCCATCCGCTTCGCGCAACGCGCGGCGGCGCTGTCGGTCACGCGCGCGGGCGCGCAGCCGTCGATTCCGACGCGCGCCGAATTGGCCGACTAGGGCCGGATCCCCGGTTTTCCGGTTCCATCGCGCTGCCGGTCCGTCGCATGAGACGGCTGGCGGCGGCCCCGCAATGCTTGGCGTTTCCACTGGCCTTTGGCGATTCCCCATCCCGACCCGAATTCCGTCATTTATTCAGACTTATGAAATAAACAGACGAATAATTCGAAATAAACACGCTAAAACCATCAAGTTATGCGTCGTGCGGTCGTAAATGCACCAAGTGAAGCAATGCTTCGAGCCAACGGGCCAGGCCCGTTCATGACGACGCAACACAGGATGGATGATGGTGTTCAGGAACCTGACGATTCGGGCGCGCATCGGTTTCACGATGGCGTTTCTGGCGGTACTGCTGGCGGTCACCGGCGTGCTCGGTCTGCACGGGATGACGCGTTCGAACGATTCGACGCGCGAGATTTTCACGAACCAGATGCCGAGCGCGGTCGACGTGGCGATGGCGGAAATGTTCGCCGCGCGCGAGCGCCTCGCGCTCGACCGTGCCGCGCTGCTGGCCGGCACGCCCGACTCGGCGGCGGCCATCGAGCGCAGCCGCGCGATGCGGGCGCAATCGGACGCCTGGTGGCAGAAGTACCTTGCGCTGCCGCGCGACGCCGACGAGGACCGGCTCGCACAGGACGTCGTCGCCCGGCGCAAGGTGTTGCAGAGCAGTTGCGACGCGTTCGCGAGCGCGGTCGCGGCCGGCGACCACGAGCGGATCGGCGACGGCGCCAAGCAGCTTCAGGCGCGCTATACCGAGCTGGCCGCGGCCGGTGAAGCGCTGCGCGGCTTCCAGTTCACCAATGCGCAGGCGCGCTTCGATCAGGCCGAATCGGTGTTCGAGACGATGCGCGTGCTGTCGATCGTCGTGCTGCTGGTCGGCATCGGCGCTGCGGTGCTGTCGTGGCTGACGCTGAGCCGCGCGATCGGCCGCCCGATCGCCGACGCGCTGTCGCATTTCGACGCGATCGCCGCGGGCGACCTGCGCCGGCCGATCGTCGTGGACCGGCGCGACGAGATGGGCCAGTTGCTGGCAGGCCTCGCGAAGATGCAACGCGGGCTCGTCGACACGGTGCGCACCATGCGCGGCGGCAGCGAGTCGATCGCGACCGCGGCCCGCCAGATCGCGGCTGGCAACATCGACCTGTCGTCGCGTACCGAGGAACAGGCTGCTGCGCTGCAGGAAACCGCGTCCAGCATGGAGCAACTGACGGGCACCGTGAAGCAGAATGCGGACAATGCGCGTCAGGCAAGCTCGCTGGCGGCGAATGCGTCCGAAATTGCGAACAAGGGCAACACGGTGGTCGGCCAGGTGGTCGGCACGATGGGTGAGATCAACGACAGCTCGGCGAAAATCGCGGACATCATCGCGATCATCGAGGGAATCGCGTTCCAGACCAACATTCTGGCGCTGAATGCGGCCGTCGAAGCCGCACGGGCGGGCGAGGAAGGCCGCGGCTTCGCGGTCGTCGCGGGCGAAGTGCGCAGCCTCGCGCAGCGCTCGTCGAGCGCGGCGAAGGAAATCAAGGCGCTGATCGACGCGTCGGTGGAGCGTATCCGGACGGGCTCGACGCTGGTCGACGAGGCGGGACGCACGATGAGCGACGTGATCGGCGCGGTCCAGCGCGTGACGGACATCATGGGCGAGATCGCGGCGGCGTCCGAGGAGCAGAGCGGCGGGATCGACCAGGTGGCGCGCGCGGTCGCGCAGATGGACGAGGTCACGCAGCAGAATGCCGCACTCGTCGAGGAAGCCGCCGCCGCCGCGCAGTCGCTGGAGGAGCAGGCGGCCCGCCTGCGCGAAACGGCAGCGGTATTCCAGCTCGACGACGAGGCGGCACGTGCGGGCACCGTCGTTGCGGTTGCCGCACGTCATGCGCCGCGCGCGCCTTCCGCGCCGGCTGCTGCGCCCGCACCGGCTGCCGCGCGCGTCGAACGCGAGGCCGCGCCGAAACGCGCGAGCGCCGCGACGCCGGCGCGCAAGCCCGCCGCCGTGTCGGCCGCCCCCGCACCCGCGCCGGCAGCGGCGGCCGCCGGCGGCGACGACTGGGAGACGTTCTGATTCGCGTGCGCCGCGTATCTATCCCCATTTGGTGACGACGACGCCCGCGATCCGCGGGCGTTGCCGTTTCTGCGGCGGACGAAATGTGACGGCGCGGACGAGTCGATCGCTGATCGGCAGGTGTGCCGAGCGTCGCGCACCGAGAGATTCGCGGGAATGCGCTGCGTGCGCGTCATGTTCCCGCGTTCGTCGTACGGGTATGTCCGTAAGGGACTGCGAAAAAATTTGTAACGGTTCGCGCGGCGTGTCATCGCACGCGGCCGCTCGAACGTGAAGGGATGAAGGGAGAAGGTGGCGACGTCGGAGGTGTCCAACGCACGAGACGTTTCGGTGTTCGACGAGACGCGGCGGATGCAGTTTCTGCGGCTCGGGAGATCGATTGTAAAACGACGAAATGCGTTGTCCAAGCGGTGTTGTCGAGAATGACGAACTTCATACGAAGAGTTCGTGAAAAAAAATAAGAAAGGGTTTAGGATGAATTCGAACGCGCTTGCTTCTGCGCAGTCATACGAAGGCAGGCACGTCTTCAGACTCAGGCGAGGGAGGTAGCATGGATATTTACAGCAGCTTCGCGAACCGCTTCGAAAAAACGCGAGAGGAAGAGCTCTCGCTGGAGGAGTATCTCGCGCTCTGCAAGAACGATCCATCCGCGTACGCGACGGCTGGTGAACGCATGCTGGAAGCAATCGGGGAACCTGAACAGATCGATACCCGCAACGACCCGCGCCTGTCGCGGATCTTCGCGAACAAGGTCATCAAGGTGTATCCGGCATTCCGTGAGTTCTACGGAATGGAGGAGGTGATCGAGCAGGTGGTCGCGTACTTCCGCCACGCTGCGCAAGGTCTTGAAGAGAAGAAGCAGATCCTCTATCTGCTGGGCCCGGTGGGCGGCGGCAAGTCGTCGATCGCCGAGCGCCTGAAGCAACTGATGGAGCGCGTGCCGTTCTATGCGCTGAAGGGCTCGCCCGTCAACGAATCGCCGCTCGGGCTGTTCGACTACGACGAGGATGGTCCGATCCTCGAGGAACAGTACGGCATTCCGCGCCGCTACCTGAAAAGCATCCTGAGTCCGTGGGCCGTCAAGCGCCTGCACGAATACAACGGCGACATCCGCCAGTTCCGCGTGGTGCGCCGCTATCCGTCGATCCTGCGGCAGGTCGGCATCGCGAAGACGGAGCCGGGCGACGAGAACAACCAGGACATCTCGTCGCTGGTCGGCAAGGTCGACATCCGCAAGCTGGAGCAATACGCGCAGGACGATGCCGACGCGTACAGCTACTCGGGCGGCCTGTGCCTCGCGAACCAGGGTCTGCTCGAATTCGTCGAAATGTTCAAGGCGCCGATCAAGGTGCTGCACCCGCTGCTGACCGCGACGCAGGAAGGCAACTTCAAGGGTACCGAAGGTTTCGGCGCGATTCCGTTCGACGGCGTGATTCTTGCGCACTCGAACGAGTCGGAGTGGAAGGCTTTCCGCAACAACCGCAACAACGAGGCACTGCTCGACCGGATCTTCGTCGTGAAGGTGCCGTACTGTCTGCGCGTGTCGGAAGAGATCAAGATCTACGAGAAGCTGATCCGCAATTCGTCGCTGGCCGAGGCCGTATGCGCGCCGGGCACGCTGAAGATGATGTCGCAGTTCTCGGTGCTGTCGCGCCTGCACGAGCCGGAAAACTCGAGCCTGTTCTCGAAGATGCAGGTGTACGACGGCGAGAATCTGAAGGACACCGATCCGAAGGCGAAGTCGTACCAGGAGTATCGCGATTACGCGGGCGTGGACGAAGGGATGACCGGCGTGTCGACACGCTTCGCGTTCAAGATCCTGTCGCGCGTGTTCAACTTCGACACGAGCGAGGTCGCGGCGAACCCGGTGCATTTGATGTACGTGCTCGAACAGCAGATCGAACGCGAGCAGTTCCCGCCGGAAACCGAGCAGAAGTACCTGTCGTTCGTGAAGGACGTGCTCGCGTCGCGCTATGCGGAGTTCATCGGCAAGGAAATCCAGACGGCGTATCTCGAGTCGTATTCGGAGTACGGCCAGAACATCTTCGACCGCTACGTCACGTATGCGGACTTCTGGATCCAGGACCAGGAATTCCGCGATCACGACACGGGCGAGAGCTTCGATCGCGCCGCGCTGAACGCGGAGCTGGAGAAGATCGAGAAGCCGGCCGGGATCAGCAATCCGAAGGATTTCCGCAACGAGATCGTGAACTTCGTGCTGCGCGCACGGGCGGCGAACGCCGGCAAGAACCCCGTGTGGACGAGCTACGAGAAGCTGCGGGTCGTGATCGAGAAGAAGATGTTCTCGAATACCGAGGAACTGTTGCCGGTCATTTCGTTCAACGCGAAGGGCTCGGCGGAGGAGCAGCGCAAGCATGAGGACTTTGTGAACCGGATGGTCGCGAAGGGCTATACGCCGAAGCAGGTGAGGCTGCTTTGCGACTGGTACCTGCGCGTGCGCAAGTCGTCATGACACGCGCGGTATCGCGCCCGTACGGCGAGTCCGTACGGGCACTTTCAGAGGCGCCACCCGCATGACGGCAGACGGCATGCGCGGCGAGTGCCCCGGCAGATCGACTTTCGAGCGGGAGACCGGGAGTGCTTCATCAAATCATCGACCGCAGGCTGGCCGGCAAGAACAAGAGCATCGCCAATCGCGAACGCTTCCTGCGTCGCGTCAAGAACTACATTCGTCGTGCCGTCTCCGACGCGGTGCGCGACCGTAGCATCAAGGATATCCAGAGCACGCAGAGCATCACGATCCCGCGCAAGGACATCGCGGAGCCGAATTTCCGGCACGCGCCGGGCGGGCGTCGTGAATACGTGCACCCCGGCAACGAGGACTACGTGCGCGGCGACAAGATCCCGCGTCCGCAAGGCGGCTCGGGGGGCGGCGGCAGTCAGGCGAGCAACGAGGGCGAAGGGCAGGACGACTTCGTGTTCGAGCTGTCGCGCGACGAGTTCATGCAGTACTTCTTCGACGATCTCGAACTGCCGCGCCTCGTGAAGACGCACCTGCTGACGGTGCCGAGCTGGAAGAACGTGCGCGCGGGCTGGTCGGCGGAAGGCACGCCGAACAACATCGACGTCGTGCGTTCGCTGCGCAGCGCGCTCGGCCGGCGCATCGCGCTCGGCTCGCCGCTCGTCAACGAGTTGCGCGAGCTCGAGGCGCAGCTCGAAGCGCTGAAGAGCGACCCCGAAGACCGCCGCGCGGAAATCGCGACGCTCGAAGCCGAGATCCATCACCTGAAAGGGCGCATCTGGCGGATTCCGTTCATCGATCCGTTCGACCTGCGCTACATCAACCGCGTGAAGCAGCCGCAGCCGTCGAGCCAGGCCGTGATGTTCTGCCTGATGGACGTGTCGGGCTCGATGGACGAGCAGCGCAAGGATCTCGCAAAGCGCTTCTTCATCCTGCTTTACCTGTTCCTCAAGCGCAACTACGAGCGTATCGAAGTGGTGTTCATCCGCCACCACACGCGCGCCGAGGAAGTCGACGAGGACACCTTCTTCCATTCGACCGAAAGCGGCGGCACGGTGGTGTCGAGCGCGCTCGAATTGATGCGCAAGGTGATGGACGAGCGCTACTCGCCGACCGAGTGGAACATCTACGGCGCGCAGGCGTCCGACGGCGACAACTGGACTGACGATTCGCCCAAGTGTCGCAAAATCCTGGAAGAGGATATCCTCACGAAGACGCGTTACTTCGCGTATATCCAGGTCGCGCCGGAAGAGCAGAACCTGTGGCTGGAATACGCGCAACTGGCCCTGTCGCAACCGCATCTCGCGATGAAAAAAGTGGAATCGGCTGCGGACATTTACCCGGTGTTTCGCGAATTGTTCGAAAAGCAGGTGGAAATGTCATGACGAGCCGCCATCTGCACAACGAGTCGCGCGGCTACGAGCCGCGCCCTTCCGGCGACGACACGGCCGGCCCTGCCGCATCGCAGCAACGCGGGCAGGCCGAGCCGCCGCCGCCGGCCGCCGACTTGCCCGGTTCCGGGCAAAAGGAAGCGCGTATGAACGTTGCCGAACGCAAGCCGCTGCCGTGCCCGTCCGACTGGACGTTCGAATTGCTCGAGGAATACGACACGCACATCTCGCAGGTCGCCGAACAATACGAGCTCGACATCTACCCGATCCAGCTCGAACTGATCAGCGCCGAGCAGATGATGGACGCGTATGCGTCGGTCGGGATGCCCGTCAACTACCGTCACTGGTCGTTCGGCAAGCACTTTCTCGCGACCGAGAAGAGCTACCGCCGCGGGCAGATGGGCCTGGCCTACGAAATCGTCATCAATTCGAACCCGTGCATCGCGTATCTGATGGAAGAGAACACGATGACGATGCAGGCGCTCGTCATCGCGCATGCGGCGTACGGGCACAATTCGTTCTTCAAGGGCAACTACCTGTTCAGGCTGTGGACGGACGCGCACGCGATCATCGACTATCTCGTGTACGCGAAGAATTACGTCGCGGAATGCGAGGAGCGCTACGGCCTCGATCGCGTCGAGGAACTGCTCGACTCGTGCCATGCGCTGATGAACTACGGCGTCGACCGCTACAAGCGGCCGCAGAAGCCGTCGCTGTCGAAGGAAGCGGCGCTGCGGCGCGAGCGCGAGGCGTACCTGCAGTCGCAGGTCAACGAACTGTGGCGCACGCTGCCGGGCAAGAAGCCCGAACTGACGGAGGAGCAGGAAGACCGCTATCCGCCCGAGCCGCAGGAGAACCTGCTGTATTTCGCCGAGAAGAATGCGCCGCTGCTCGAACCGTGGGAGCGGGAGGTGATCCGTATCGTGCGCAAGATCGGCCAGTATTTCTATCCGCAGCGGCAGACGCAGGTGATGAACGAAGGCTGGGCGACGTTCTGGCACTACACGCTGCTCAATACGCTGTACAACCAGGGGAAGCTGGAAGACGGCTTCATGATGGAGTTCCTGCACTCGCACAGCAACGTGGTCTATCAGCCGCCAGTCACGAAGCCGTACTACAGCGGGATCAACCCGTATGCGCTCGGCTTCTCGATGATGAGCGACATTCGCAGGATCTGCGAAGCGCCGACGGAAGAGGACTACAAGTGGTTTCCGGAGATCGCGGGCACGCCGTGGCTGCCGGCGATGCACTACGCGATGCGCAACTTCAAGGACGAGAGCTTCATCGCGCAGTACCTGTCGCCGAACCTGATCCGCGAGATGCGGCTCTTCTCGGTGCTCGACGACGACATGCGCGATTCGCTCGAGGTATCGGCGATCCACGACGATTCCGGCTATCAGTACGTGCGGCAGGCGTTGTCGCGGCAGTACGACATCCATCACCGCGAGCCGAACATCCAGGTATGGGCCGTCAACACGCGCGGCGACCGCAGCCTCACGCTGCGCCACTTCATGACCGACAACCGCCACCTGTCGAACGACAGCGACGAAGTGCTCAAGCACATGGCGCGGCTCTGGCAGTTCGACGTGTACCTGGAAAGCGTCGACGAGGCCGGCACCGTGCGCAAGCGCTACGAGTGCCGCTACGTGCCGCCGGAGGTTCGCGTGTGATCGTCGCGGTCGAGCATGTTTGCATCCGACGCCAGCCTGCCGGCTGGCGTTTTCATATGACGAACGGGTGGCGGGAGAAAAATTTTCTACATCCGGACGAACCCGCAAAGCCTGTTACTTTACATTTCGCTAAAATCCCGTAGCGCCGTGCGCCGGAACCGGTGCCACGCGCGACCGCACGCGGCGGCCCCGGCCGTCTCGCCCAGAAAGTACTAAAAGGAACAGACCAACCCATGGACGTCCAGACCGACCAAGCTGCGCTGTCCGCGCATGACACCCGGCGGCGCGTGTTCGCCATCGTCGGCGCCTCATCGGGCAACCTCGTCGAGTGGTTCGACTTCTACATCTACTCATTCTGTGCGCTGTACTTCGCGCCGGCATTCTTCCCGAGCGGCAACACGACGACGCAGCTGCTGAACACGGCCGGCGTGTTCGCGGCCGGCTTCCTGATGCGTCCGATCGGCGGCTGGCTGTTCGGCCGCATCGCCGACCGTCATGGCCGGCGCGCGGCGATGATGATCTCGGTGCTGATGATGTGCGGCGGCTCGCTCGTGATCGCGGTGCTGCCGACCTATGCGCAGATCGGCGCGCTCGCGCCGGCGCTGCTGCTGGTGGCACGGCTGTTCCAGGGCCTGTCGGTGGGCGGCGAGTACGGGACGAGTGCGACCTACATGAGTGAAGTGGCGCTCAAGGGCCGTCGCGGCTTCTTCGCGTCGTTCCAGTACGTGACGCTGATCGGCGGCCAGCTGTGCGCGCTGCTGGTGCTCGTGATCCTGCAGCAGACGCTGTCGGCCGGCGAGCTGAAGGCATGGGGCTGGCGCATTCCGTTCGTGGTCGGCGCGGCGGCCGCGCTGATTTCGCTGTACCTGCGCAAGTCGCTCGACGAGACGTCGACGAGCGCGTCGCGCGACAAGAAGGACGCGGGCACGATCCGCGGCGTGTGGCAGCACAAGGGAGCGTTCTTCACGGTGGTCGGCTTCACGGCCGGCGGCTCGCTGATCTTCTACACGTTCACGACGTACATGCAGAAGTACCTCGTGAACACGGCCGGCATGCACGCGAAGACGGCCAGCAACGTGATGACCGTCGCGCTGCTCGTCTACATGCTGATGCAGCCGGTGTTCGGCGCGCTGTCGGACAAGATCGGCCGCCGCACGTCGATGATCCTGTTCGGCTCGTTCGCGGTGATCGGCACGGTGCCGCTGATGCATGCGCTGAAGGACGTGACGAGCCCGGTGGCCGCCTTCGTGCTGGTGACGGTCGCGCTGGCGATCGTCAGTTTCTACACGTCGATCAGCGGCCTCATCAAGGCCGAGATGTTCCCGCCGGAAGTGCGCGCGATGGGTGTCGGCCTGTCGTATGCGGTGGCGAACGCGATCTTCGGCGGCTCGGCCGAGTACGTCGCGCTGTGGTTCAAGTCGATCGGCAGCGAGGAAACCTTCTACTGGTACGTGACCGTGCTGTGCGCGATCTCGCTGATCGTGTCGTGGCGGATGCGCGATCCGAGCAAGGAAGGGTACCTGCGTCACGAGCCGTGATCGATTGCGCCGTGCGCGCATGTGCATCGTGACGAACGTCCCGCCAGCCGGCGGGACGTTTTCGTTGGTGCGCGCGATTCTGCCGGGGCGACGCGCGGTCGGGATCCGGTGCCGGAGCCTGGACAGGCGCGGGCATGAGCGTACGCCGTCATATCGATATGGAAATCGATTCGTTGCCTGTTGCGGGCGATTTCCTTACTCTGAACCTGTAGTTCGTGTGACACCTCCTTGACTGGGATTCGCGCCCGCTGCTTGCAGCGGGCGTTTTTTTGTGCGGCGGCAATGTGTTCTCGTAGCTCGCGCGCCTCATCACGAAACCCGCAGAGCAAAGCACCATTTGTTGGTTCGGATTCGCCGCACGCGCTGATACGTTAGCGGCTTCGCGACGACACACTTCGCCGCGATGTTTTTCGAACCGTGCCGCCGCGCGATCCGCGGCGGCCTCATAACAAATCAGGTCGTGCTCATGAAAATCAACACGCTCGCTACGTGGCTCGTCGGGGTCGCACTCATTACCGCAGGCACCGTCGCGCATGCGGACCGTCTCGACGACATCAGGAAGGCCGGTGTGCTGCGCGTCGCGACGTTCGACAGCAACCCGCCGTTCGGTTATGTCGACGCGAAAAGCAACCACATCGTCGGTCTCGACGTCGATTACGCGAAGGCGCTTGCCGACAAGCTCGGCGTGAAGCTGCAACTGCAGCCGACCAACCCCGCGAACCGCATTCCGTTCCTGACCTCCGGCAAGGTCGACCTCGTGCTCGCGAATTTCACGATCACCGACGAGCGCGCGAAGCAAGTCGACTTCAGCATCCCGTATTTCTCGTCGGGCCAGCAGTTTCTCGCGAAGAAGGGCGTGCTGAAATCGGCCGACCAGCTGAACGGCCTGCGCGTCGGCGCGGACAAGGGCACGACCAACGAAATCACGCTGCGCGAGAAATTCCCGAAGGCGACGATCGTCGCATACGACGACACGCCGTTCGCATTTGCCGCGCTGCGCGCGGGCAACGTGCAGGCCATCACGCAGGACGGCCCGAAGCTGATCGGCCTGCTCGCGAACGTGCCTGACAAGCAGAACTACGAGATCCCAGCGTTCACGATCTCGAACGACTACATGGGCGTCGGCGTGCCGAAGGGCGAGACGCGCCTGCTCGGCTTCGTCAACGACACGCTGAAGGGGCTCGAGGCGAGCGGCCGCGCCACGCAGATCTACGACGCATGGTTCGGGCCGACGACGAAGACGCCGCTCACGCGCATTTTCCGGATCGGCGACAAGACCTGACCGCTTCCGCACGCACGCCGCGACCGGCCGGAAGATCGGCCGCGCGGCGTTGTTCGTATACCTCCGATCGCGCGCTTCGTGCGCGCTTCCCAGCATGCTCGGGTTGGCTCCCAAATATCTGTCCTGGCTCTGGCAGGGCTTCCTGCTGACACTCGGCCTCGCGGCCGCGTCGGCCGTCGCCGCGACCGTCGGCGGGCTGCTGCTCGCCGTGATGCGGCATGCGCGCGGCAGGGCGCCGCGTGCGGCCGCCACCGCGTACGTGATTGCATTTCGCAACACGCCGTTGCTGGTGCAGTTGCTGTTCTGGTATTTCGGTGTCGCGTCGTTGCTGCCCGATACGTGGACGGCGTGGCTCAATGCGCGCCATGCGGTGAGCGTGGGCCCGTTCACGCTCGCGTGGCCGTCGTTCGAATTCGTGGCCGGGTGGGTCGGGTTGAGCGCCTATACGGCTGCCTTCGTCGCCGAGGAATGCGAAGCCGGCCTGCGCGGCGTGCGGCGTGCGCAACACGACGCGGCGGCCGCGCTCGGCCTCACGCCGATGCAGTCGCTGCGCTACGTGGTGCTGCCGCAAGCCGTGCGCATCGCGTTGCCGCCGTTGTTCGGCCAATACATGAATCTCGTGAAGAACTCGTCGCTCGCGATGGCGATCGGCGTCGCCGAGTTGTCGTATGCGTCGCGGCAGGTCGAGACCGAGACGTTCAAGACGTTCGCCGCATTCGGCGTCGCGACGCTGCTGTACGTCGCGGCGGTGGCCGCGATCGAAGCCGGCGCGTATGCGGCCACGCAATGGCGCGAACGGCTCGGAGCGGGGCGCTGACGATGGATCTTTCGCTGCTTTTCTCGAATCTGCCGTACCTGCTCGTCGGCGCGTTTCCGGACGGCCCGCTCGGCGGCGCCGCGCTGTCGCTGGTGCTGGCGCTCGCGTCCGCGATCGCGTCGGCCGCGCTCGGCGTGGTGCTCGGCGTCGCGATGGCGCTTGTACGCGGCCCGGCGCGCGTGCTGCTGCTCGCGTTCATCGGCTTCTTTCGCGCGATTCCGGTGCTGATGCTGATCTTCTGGACGTATTTCCTGATGCCGGTGCTGCTGCACATGGATGTGCCGGGGCTCGCGACGGTCGTGTGCGCGCTGGCGCTGATCGGTGGCGCGTATCTCGCGCATGCCGTGCATGCGGGGATCGTCGCGGCCGGCGACGGGCAATGGCAGGCCGGCCTGTCGCTCGGGCTCACGCGCTGGCAGACGGTGCGCTACGTGCTGTTGCCACAGGCGATCCGGATCATGACGCCGTCGTTCGTCAACCAGTGGGTCGCGCTCGTGAAGGACACGTCGCTCGCGTATATCGTCGGCGTGCCGGAACTGTCGTTCGTTGCAACGCAGGTGAACAACCGGCTGATGGTGTATCCGGCGCCGATCTTCCTGTTCGTCGCGGCGATCTATCTGGTGCTGTGCACGTCGCTCGACGGCGCGGCGCGGTGGTTGCTGTCGTGGCGGCCGCGGGGGCGGCGTGTCGAGAGCACGGCGGTTGAACGGATCAAATCCCTCCGATGATGTAATCCCGATACGCGGTTGCAAGGGAGCCGATTACTGGTCGCATGCCGATTCGAGTGACCCTGCTCCCGTTCCACGAATGCGATAGTCGAGGAAACACCGGACGGCAGTGCCAGAAACCGGTGAGCGGACGACAGGCGCGTGTCGGTGTGCCGGCCGGTCCTTGGTGGCGAGCAAATAGAAACTCACCGTGAACATTGCGACGAACGCGAGGCCCAGCCCGATCGACACAATGGTGGGGGGCAGCGATCGCGGAAACTCCTGTGGTAAGTGCGCCGATGCGGAAATGCATCGCCGGAGGTGCCGTATCTGGCCGCGCCGAGGAAGCTGATATGTGGCTGAAAGAAGGCTAATTTCAGGTCATGCGCCGATTCGCCCTCGCAATTCTGTCAGGGATTTTTGAGATGATGGGTGAGGTAATATTCGCGCGAATAGAGATCACCGGCTCGTCGCTTCTCGGCAACGCTTGACACTTGTTGACGCTGTTCGATCAGATTCCGTGCGATGTTCGAAGGCCGTGAGAGCGGATCGGACGAATCGCGAGTAGTTGCAAATCAGACAATTCAGCGAGCAGCCAATTTGCCAGAGGGAATGCAACAACAAATTGTGATTGATATACGCGGGCAAACAGTATCCCCCGCACAACGGACGGAGATTGTTCAAGGTATTGCTCAAAAGTCGAATGGCATAATTAGCCTGATTAATATTCAATTTAAGATAAAATGAGAACGATAGGCTTTCACGGTGGGCATACAATTTGTGAGCTTGGGCCGGCCCCTGATGTTAGATTGTTCTTCAAGTGTCTCGAACTGTATGCGGCACAAGATCATTCGGAACAAGATTGGAGCTTGTTAACGGATCGCCTATATCGCCGGTACCTTCGGAGGGAGGAGTTGGATAGCGCTCGCGCGTTGATGGCGAAAGCCCGCGAAATTTTTGCAGAAAAGCCAGCTGCAACGTCTGTTGAGTGGGATGCTGCAATGCTCGCAAATCCGGAGAAGAGCTGGCTGAATCCAGACCAATCGACACTGGCTGACGTATTTGGAAGGTTTTTTGAAAAATTCGTCGATGCCTGCGAGTCCGCAGAGTCATTCTTCGAGGCATTTAACATCTACCAGCCTGTTCGTGTTGTAATTTCAGATTTGTCTGGATTTACTCGAGATCAGAATAAACCTCTTTTTGAATACGACGCACTGGAAGGGGAGCCATTTTGGTTGAAATAATGACTCTCTTGGTTGAATTATGAAATAAAGGAATCGTCCGCAACGCGATTAAAAGAAGAGTTAGCGATCGCGTCCATTGCTAAATCGTCCAAGGTGATTACCATGATTTTTAGATCAAATTTTGACAAAAGGTATGGTCATCCCAATTTTGTGGTATCGCTGGATGGCGATTTTGAGTTCATGATAAGTGGCCTGTTTGAGTATTTTGAGGGCGAGATTCGACGAGGGGTGAGGTTCAATGCTGGTCAGACTATCCAGTTTGGCTGGATGATTTTGATGTTGAAAAAAGACGGACATGGCGATTTGGAGCTGTGGGAGCCAGATTTTCGTCGTATGCCAATAAATTGGGTGTTTTCGATAGACAAAACTTTCAAGGATTTGTATTTGCAAAGAGAGGTGTGCGATCAGGTGAATGTTGATCCGAATTTTCCATCCTTACTGGAGAGGGGGATTGTTTCTCCAGGATTTGGATCATGTCGAGAATTTTTTATAAACCGGGATTCATCGCAGAAAGGCGATTCAGGTTGGTTTTTTGTTGAGCGAGACAATAATGGCGGCGACGGAAAATTCTCCTCCTTGTTTGAGGTGGCGGTGAATTATCCGAGGGTTGTCCCATTCTTGGCCTTGCCATCTTGCACAATTGTTAAATATGTTGCGGGCAAGATCGAGGTAAGATTTCACGATCGGGTAATTTCTTCCTCGGAGAATAAATTCTTGCAAAGAATTTTGGATGGCTGGACGTCTGGTGGAACGTATCATTGAAATTTTTTGATGGGATGATTGTAAGTCCAAAAATGACATCGGGAAAGGAAAGGTAGCTGGGTAAACGAGAACGATACGATGAGATTAACGGCGCGCGATTACAATGATTCAGCCGCTGATGCGAGATCCGATCCAGGAATCTAGGCCGGGTTTGCACCTGCGTTGGAAGGAGCCCGACTTGATGGATTGGCTGCCTCGTAAAATGCGATTGCGTCGATGGCAAGGTGATAATTGAGCGAAAAATCCTGCCGTTATGGCGGATAGGGCTTACGATTAAGCCAGTCGTCAGTCACAGGTGCTCGCTCAAAATGGATTTGTTGAGCGATGCGGCATGCGAAATAAACAATAATCTGCGCGGGATAAAAGAAATGTTTCATATCCTTGGAATGGCCGGCATCACAGGGAAGGTTGTCTCGTCAAATGGAAAATAAGTACTTTGCAAGAGTAATTATTGATGTTTCGATATTTTTGGAATATTCTGGTGAGAGCGTCATTGATCTGGATGCATCCATGGAGTTACTGGAAAAAATCAGTAGCGGGTTGCAAGAGATGTCGGATTCTGAAAGAGCATCTTTGTCGAAAAGTATTCGCGAACTGGCACCGCAATACGGTTCGCGGTCGAGCTTCGTAACTGATCTCCCATCAAATTTGGGAATTTCGGAATAACGAGATCGGTATACCCACCACCATCACTGAATGGCCCGTATGTCACAATCGGCATGTAGGTGAATTTTAAATTGAGGCAGGCTAAGATCATCCTGATCAAATGAGGTGAAAATGGCGGGATCGATAGTTATTTCTAAAGATGTTCGCGTTCCGGTGAGTACGAGTCAGTTCGATTATTTGGTTGGCAGAATCGGTGATCAGTTTGGCTCGTCTGACATTTGGGTTAAGGATGAGGTTTGTCTTCCTATGGAAGAAGGAGGGATGAGCTTTATCTCAACGGAATCGTTGAATTCTAACGGGCTGTCAATTTTTCTGACGGCTGTGACGCGGGCTAGAACCGCTTCTCAGGCTGAGGATTCATTTCCGCTATACGAGAATGTGTGGGATCAATTGATTGAGAAGTTGCGGCAAGACACCCGGCTCGGAAATGCGGGGAATTGATTTAAACCGCGACTATAGTTGGGGCCCTGATGCGAATTGATGGCCAGTGCCATATCGATAACGGGGGATGTTTGCTGTCTATTCCCGTCAATCAAAAAATAATTAAATGAAAACGACCAGACGGCTGGCTGTTTTGCCAATCATTACTCTGATCACGCTTGCTGCGCAAGCACAACAGACCCCCACTCCGAACGACCAAGCCGCCGCTGCCCGCGCGAATGCCGAGCAGAATCAGCAAGTGCAGCAACGTCGCGACACCCAGCAGCGTGAGGCCACCGTGCAAGCGCCGGGCGTGCGCTCGGACGTGCCACGCCCGGAAGCCCATCCGGTGTTGCCCACGGAGACGCCGTGCTTCCGAATCGACCGCTTCACGCTCGACGTGCCCGACTCGTTACCGGCCACGTCAAAGGCGCAAGGCGCATCCACCTTGCCGATGGATCGCTTCGCCTTTGCGCGCGACTGGCTTGCGCACTACGCCGGCCAATGCGTCGGCAAGCAAGGCGTCGACCTGATCGTCAAGGGACTCTCGCAGGCCATCCTCGCACGCGGTTACATCACGACCCGCGTACTCGTGCCCGAGCAGGATTTGTCCACCGGCACATTGAAGCTTGCGCTGATTCCGGGCGTGATCCGCCACGTGCGTTTCGAGGACGAGAAGCTACGCGGAACGTGGAAGACCGCATTCCCGACGCGCGACGGCGACGTGTTGAACCTGCGCGACATCGAACAAGGGCTTGAGCAGATGAAGCGCGTCTCAAGCCAGGATGTGTCGATGCGGATCGCACCGGGCGATACGCCTGGCGAAAGCGATGTCGTACTCGACGTGAAGCGCGGCAAGCCATGGACCGTCGTCGCCTCCATCGACAATTCCGGCACGCGTGCGACGGGCAAACTGCAAGGCAACGTATCGCTTGGCATCGACAACCCGCTGGGCCTGAACGACATCCTCAACGTCGGCTTCAACCAGGATCTGGAATTCGGCGACAAGCGCTTCGGCTCGCACGGATGGAACGCGTTCTATTCGATCCCCTGGGGCTACTGGACCGGCACGCTCTCCGCCTACACCAACACGTACTTTCAACCACTTGCGGCCGTGAATCAGACGTTCGTTGCGAGCGGCAACATGAAGACGATCGATTTCAGGCTCAATCGTGTGCTGACGCGCAGCCGGAACGATGTGTTCGGCGCACAGGTTCGCCTGACGCGCCGTTTCGGCGACAGCTATATCGAAGGCACGACGATACCGTCGTCGCACCAGAACGCGACCTTTCTCGAACTCGGGTTGACTGACCGGCACTATTTCGGCTCGTCGCAGTTCGACGGCTCGCTTGCCTATCGTCAGGGCTTGGGCTGGCTCGGCTCGACCGATAGCATGTTCGCGGCAGAGGGAGGGCAGACGTACCGATTCAAGATGATCGTGCTCGATGCGAATCTGTCGACACCGTTTGCGATTGGGGCGCAGCCGTTCAAATACGTGACGACCTTTCATGGTCAGTACACCGGCAACACGGTTTCATACCTCGATAGCGTCACGATCGGCAGTCGTTATACCGTGCGGGGATTCGACGGTGAAACGCTGCTGGCGGCATCACGCGGGTTCTACTGGCGCAACGAATTGCAGGTACCCATCGCGCAGACCGGGGCATCGGCCTATGCAGGTCTCGACTACGGTCGGGTCTGGGGACCGGAGCCGGTTGCCTTGGTCGGCACGCAGCTCGCCGGTGCAGTGATTGGCTTCAAGGGCAGTGTCGCGACTCGGTTCGGCGGATACGGCTACGATCTCTTCGCGGGTACGCCTGTCTACAAGCCGTCGGGTTTTCCGACCGCGCGAGTGACGCTCGGTTTTCAGGTGACTGCTCAGTTCTGAAGACAATGAGCCAAGGTACTTCTCCGACACGTACACGTCGCAAGCCCGACGTTGCATATGCCCGTCTGGTCGAGATTGCCGCCGAACGGGGGCATACGCTTCTAACGCTCGAATGGCGAGGGCTGAAGTCCTACTATGAATTCCGCTGCGAATCGGGCCATGACTTCACGCGCATAGGCACTGTCGCGATGCGCGGCACGATAACCTGCCTCCAGTGCGAACAAGTGCGCGTGCAGCACCGCTTTCAGGAACTATTGAGTGAACGCGGTCTTGTTTGCCATGAAGGAACCTATCTCGGTCAAACGGCGCGGCAACATTTCACCTGTCGTTCTGGACACGAATGGACGACCGAGGCTCGCAAGATTCTAGACGGCCACGGGTGTCCGCGATGCGCAAAAATCGAGTTGGCCGCGTGTCTCCTACATTCCGATGGCTTGGAACGTCTTCATGAGGCGGCGGCGGAGCGCGGCGGTCGTTGTCTGACTGACACGTATATCGGTATCGCCGCGCATTACGAATGGGAGTGTGCCGAGGGCCATCGATGGACAGCCGTAGCTCACAGAATCGTCGACGGCGGATGGTGCCCGCACTGTGCTCGAATCAGGCATGGAGAACAGCAACGCGATCCGAACGGGCTCCAGCGATTGCAGGCCGCAGCGGCACTACGCGGTGGACAGCTTCTCTCGACGGAGTATCACGTGACAAATTCGAAGTACCGATTCCGATGCGCACGTGGACATGAATGGACGACGTGGGGGCATTTGGTGCTCGGCGGGGCATGGTGTCGGCATTGCGCCAATCTCGCGAAACGCCGAACGATAGAGGACATGCAGGCAATTGCCGCGGAGCGCGGTGGTCGATGCTTGAGTACCGAATATCACGGCAATCGAGTCAAATTGACGTGGCAATGCGCACACGGACATGTTTGGGACTCGATGCCGAACACGGTGGTCAATCGCGGTGCGTGGTGCCCGAACTGTTTTCGGTTGCGAATCACTCGGGATCCGGTATTGCGCCGGCGCTATGACCACGAGGGGATGTAGTGCGAGCCGCCTTCGGTATCAGGCGCAAGTCTGCTTTTACCCCGCGCCAAAACATCGGCTCAAGCCCGTGACCAGCGGACGGTGTAGAGAAGAGTGGCGGAGCACTTGACCGTACGCTCTTCCGCAACCACCAGGATCGTGTGCCCCCGAATCAGCTTCGCTCCGCCGAGTAGTGCGTATCGAAAACCGCACGCAGCGTCGACGGACCGGTCGCGAAATCGCCCCACAGCGGCCCGTCGTTCTGCGCGAACGCGAACGGCGTCGTCTTGATCGACGCAAGCCGGAAGCGCCATTGCGCGGCTTCCTGGCGGAACGCGGTGAGCTGCATGTCGGACAGCCCCGTCTGCGCGTTCGCGAGCGTGACGAGCGGATCGACCGGATCGTTCGCGACCCGCACCTCGAAATGCAGGTGCGGGCCGGTGGCTGCGCCCGTCATCCCGACCGACCCGATGCGCTGGCCCTGCTTCACCGTTTCGCCGACCTTCAGCCCGCGCGCGTACGCGGACAGGTGCGCGTAGTAGGTCGAATAGCCATCCGCATGGTCGACGATCACGTAGCGGCCATAGCCGCCCGGATCGGTGCCGACGAACGACACGACGCCATCGGCCGCCGCGTCGACCGGCGTGCCGCTCGGCGCGGCGAGATCGACGCCCGTATGGAACGCCATCGCCTGCGACAGCGGATGGATGCGCTCGCCGAAGAACGAGCTGATGCGCGTCCACTTGACCGGCATCGTGAACGCCGCGGCTTCGAGCGGCGAGCCGTCGAGCGTGTAGTACGCACCGTGTTCGGCGCCCGGCGCGTGGAACCAGATCGCGCCGAACGTGCGGCCGGCGACGCGCAGCTCGAGCGCGGTCAGGCGCGGCGTGCCGTCGTGCGTGTCGAACGCGAGGCGGTAATAGTCGCCGCGCTGCGCACTCGCGCGCATCGCGACCTTGCCGGTGACGAGATCGCCCAGCTGGATGCGCACTTCGGGCGGCACGTCGAGACGATTCAGCGTATCGGACAGCGTGAGCTCGATGTCGCCCGCGCGCATCCCTTGCCGGTGATCGGGCGACGCGAACTGGAACAGGCTCGCGTAGCCGAGCATGTCGTTGCGATGCGCGCTGAGCGGCGCGAACAGGCCCGGCTGCGGGCTGCGATCGTTGCGCTCGAGGTAGTCGTTGCGCTCGCCGAGCGTGCGTGCAAGCTCGCTCGTCACGAAATGCTGCGCGGTGGGAAACGGCGTATCGGACAGCACGCGCTGCGGCAGCGCGGCCGTGCCCGAGTCGACGGCGCCGGGCAGTTGCGATACGGCAGGCAGCGCGGCGGCGAGCCCGAAGGCGGCGAGGGCGCCGAGCACGGCGGCCGGCACGAGCGCGCGCACGAGGCGCTGCGCGCGGCCGGGCGCGAAAGCATCAGGGGTTGCGGCAGGCTTGACCAAAGGTGTCCACATCCAGGAAAGCGGTTCAAAGAGGTGTGGGCAGGAGCCGTCGGCGGTCCATGCGTCAGGGGGGCGACGGGCGTGCAACAAAACAGGCCCCGCCAGGGGCCTGTATCGTTCCCGTTCGACCCAACTCGCGGGGCGGGCCCCGCTTCGAACGGCGGCGTGCATGCCGGGTCGAACCCGGTTATCACGAAGACGCTAAAGAAAGATGACAGCGTCAGTCTACCGATGTTCCGCGAAACGTTAAAAATTTTAAAGAGGGTCAGCTCATTCGTTTCGCAGTGCGGTAAGTCGGGTTAAATCAGCATTTGTTACGACGATTTTCGTTAGTCCGGCAATTTTTGCGCGCGCCGGCGCAGCGCGGCCGACGTGCGGACGGCGTCGAAACCGGCGTCGAGCATCGCCTCGGCGTCGTTCCACAGGTTGCCGCGCAGCCGGTTGGTCCAGATCATCGACGCGAACACGCCTTCGAGCAGTGACACCAGATAGACGGCAGCCAGATGCACGTCGAGATCGGCGGCGATCTCGCCGGCTGCGATCGCGCGACGCAGCAGCGCCTTCGTGATCCGCAGCATCTGCAGCTCGAGCAGCATGCGGCGCCGCTGCAGCGCGCCGTTTTCCTCGCTCTGCTCGCACTTCGTATAAAGAATCACGAGCACGCGCTGCATCGGGCCTGGCTCGCCGCATTCCTGCAGGTAGTGCGACGCGGCGCGCCGCAGCGTCGCGAACGGCGGCAGGCCGTCGCCGGCGTCGAAACCTTCCGACGTGCGCGCGAACGCGCGGTCGCACATCGCCAGACAGACTTCCATCTTGTTGCGGTAATGGCCGTAGACGGCGCCCCGCGACATCCCGGCGGCCTCGGCCAGGTCCGCCATCGCGGTTTGCGCGACGCCTCGCTCGAGCAGCACGAGCTCGGCGGCGTCGAGGATCCGGTGCTTGATGGCGAGCGATTCTTCCCGGGTCTTGCGGGCCATGTCGTGAAATTCCTTACAGTTCGCTGTCGTTTTATTGAGACAGTGTGTCGGTCAGATTGAAGGAGCCTGTATTTAATCAGACATGACTGATTATAATCGGCCACCCTGAGCCGCCGCATTGTATCGGCGGCGAACGTTCCGAGGTCAGAACATGAATAACAAACGCACCCTGTGGCGCCGCACGCGGCTGGCGCCGTTCGCGCTCGCGGCCCTGCTGGCGGTGGGTGGATGCGGAAAGGGCGACGAGGACGCCGCGCCGGAGGCCGCGAAGCAGGCCGCCGTCGTGACGGTGCGCCCGACGGCGGTGCCGATGACCGTCGAACTGCCGGGCCGGCTGGACGCATACCGGCAGGCGGAAGTCCGCGCGCGGGTCGCAGGCATCGTCACCGCGCGCACCTACGAGGAAGGCCAGGAAGTGAAGCAGGGCGCGGTGCTGTTCCGCATCGATCCCGCACCGCTGAAGGCCGCCCGCGACGCCGCGCAGGGCGCGCTCGCGAAGGCGCAGGCCGCCGCGCTCGCGGCGACCGACAAGCGCCGCCGTTACGACGATCTCGTGCGCGATCGCGCGGTGAGCGAGCGCGACCACACCGAGGCCGTCGCGGCCGATACGCAGGCGAAGGCCGAGGTCGCTTCGGCGAAGGCGGAACTCGCACGCGCGCAACTGCAGCTCGACTACGCGACCGTCACCGCGCCGATCGCGGGCCGCGCACGGCGCGCACTCGTGACCGAGGGCGCGCTCGTCGGCCAGGACCAGGCGACGCCGCTGACGACCGTCGAGCAGCTCGATCCGATCTACGTGAACTTCTCGCAGCCGGCCGCCGACGTGGACGCATTGCGTCGCGCGGTGAAGAGCGGGCGCGCGACGGGCATTGCGCAGCACGACATCGCGGTGACGCTGCTGCGCGCGGACGGCACCGCGTATCCGCTGAAGGGCAAGCTGCTGTTCAGCGATCTCGCGGTCGATCCGACCACCGACACCGTCGCGATGCGCGCGCTGTTCCCGAATCCGGAGCGCGAGCTGCTGCCGGGCGCATATGTGCGGATCGCGCTCGACACGGCGGTCGACCAGCGGGCGATCCTCGTGCCGCGCGACGCGCTGCTGCGTACCGCCGACCGTACGTCGGTGCGTGTGGTGGGCGCGAACGGCAAGGTCAAGGACGTCGAGGTCACGGCCGACCAGATGAGCGGCCACGACTGGCGCATCACGCGCGGCCTCGCGGGCGGCGAGCGCGTGATCGTCGACGACGCCGCGCAGTTCGCGCCGGATACCACCGTCAAGCCCGTCGAAAAGGCGCCGCGGTCGAAGGCGGCGCCGGCAGCGGCCGCTTCGCGGGCGGCCGCCCGTCAAACCTGACCGGTTCAAACCAACATGGCACGTTTCTTCATCGATCGCCCCGTCTTCGCGTGGGTGATCGCCATCTTCATCATGCTCGGCGGCCTGTTCGCGATCCGCGCGCTGCCCGTGGCGCAGTACCCGGACATCGCGCCGCCCGTCGTCAGCATCTATGCGGCGTACCCGGGCGCGTCCGCGCAAGTCGTCGAGGAATCGGTGACCGCGCTGATCGAGCGCGAAATGAACGGCGCGCCGGGATTGCTGTATACGTCCGCGACGAGCAGCGCCGGGGCGGCGTCGCTGTACCTGACGTTCAAGCAGGGCGTGAACGCCGATCTCGCGGCCGTCGAAGTGCAGAACCGACTGAAGACGGTCGATGCGCGCCTGCCCGAGCCCGTGCGCCGCGACGGCATCCAGGTCGAGAAGGCCGCCGACAACATCCAGCTCGTCGTGTCGCTGACGTCCGACGACGGCCGGATGACCGACGTGCAGCTCGGCGAGTATGCGTCGGCGAACGTCGTGCAGGCGCTGCGCCGCGTCGAGGGTGTCGGCAAGGTGCAGTTCTGGGGCGCCGAATATGCGATGCGGATCTGGCCCGACCCGGTGAAGCTGGCCGGGCACGGCCTCACCGCGTCGGACATCGCGTCGGCCGTGCGCGCGCACAACGCGCGCGTGACGATCGGCGACATCGGCCGCAGCGCGGTGCCGGACAGCGCGCCGATCGCGGCGACCGTGTTCGCGGACGCGCCGCTGAAGACGCCGGCCGATTTCGGCGCGATCGCGCTGCGCGCGCGGCCGGACGGCTCCGCGCTGTTCCTGCGCGACGTCGCGCGCATCGAATTCGGCGGCAACGACTACAACTATCCGTCGTACGTGAACGGCAAGGTCGCGACCGGGATGGGCATCAAGCTCGCGCCGGGCTCGAACGCGGTGTCCACCGAGAAGCGCGTGCGCGCGACGATGGACGAGCTGTCGAAGTACTTTCCGCCGGGCGTGAAATACCAGATCCCGTACGAGACGTCGTCGTTCGTGCGCGTGTCGATGAACAAGGTCGTCACGACGCTGATCGAGGCCGGCGTGCTGGTGTTCCTGGTGATGTTCCTGTTCATGCAGAACCTGCGCGCGACGCTGATTCCGACGCTCGTCGTGCCGGTCGCGCTCGCGGGCACGTTCGGCGTGATGTACGCGGCCGGCTTCTCGATCAACGTGCTGACGATGTTCGGGATGGTGCTCGCGATCGGCATTCTCGTCGACGACGCGATCGTCGTCGTCGAGAACGTCGAGCGGCTGATGGTCGAGGAAGGGCTCGGGCCGTACGACGCGACCGTCAAGGCGATGCGGCAGATCAGCGGCGCGATTGTCGGGATCACCGTGGTGCTCACGTCGGTGTTCGTGCCGATGGCGTTCTTCGGCGGCGCGGTGGGCAACATCTATCGGCAGTTCGCGCTGTCGCTCGCGGTGTCGATCGGCTTCTCGGCCTTCCTCGCGCTGTCGCTGACGCCCGCGCTGTGCGCGACGCTGCTCAAGCCGGTGTCCGGCGACCATCACGAGAAGCGCGGCTTCTTCGGCGGGTTCAACCGCTTCGTCGCGCGGGCGACGCAGCGCTACGCGGCGCGGGTCGGCGCGATGCTGAAGAAGCCGGTACGCTGGCTCGTCGTGTACGGCGTGCTGACCGCGGCCGCCGCGCTGATGCTCACGCAACTGCCGACCGCGTTCCTGCCGGACGAGGATCAGGGCAACTTCATGGTGATGGTGATCCGCCCGCAAGGCACGCCGCTCGCGGAAACGATGCAGAGCGTGCGCGAAGTCGAGTCGGCCATCCGCCGCGACGAGCCGGCCGCCTATACCTATGCGCTCGGCGGCTTCAACCTCTACGGCGAAGGGCCGAACGGCGGGATGATCTTCGTCACGCTGAAGAACTGGAAGGCGCGCAAGGCCGCGCGCGATCACGTGCAAGCGATCGTCGCGCGCATCAACGAACGCTTCGCGGGCACGCCGAACACGACGGTGTTCGCGATGAATTCGCCGGCGCTGCCCGATCTCGGCTCGTCGAGCGGCTTCGACTTCCGGCTGCAGAACCGCGGCGGGCTCGACTACGCGACGTTCAGCGCCGCGCGCGAGCAACTGCTCGCGGCGGGCGGCAAGGATCGTGCGCTCACCGATCTGATGTTCGCGGGCACGCAGGACGCGCCGCAACTGAAGCTCGACATCGATCGCGCGAAGGCGTCCGCGCTCGGCGTGTCGATGGACGAGATCAACACGACGCTCGCGGTGATGTTCGGCTCCGACTATATCGGCGATTTCATGCACGGCACGCAGGTGCGGCGCGTGATGGTGCAGGCCGACGGGCGGCACCGGCTCGATCCGGACGACGTGAAGAAGCTGCGCGTGCGCAACGCGCGCGGCGAGATGGTGCCGCTCGCGGCGTTCACGACGCTGCACTGGACGCTCGGGCCGCCGCAGCTCACGCGCTACAACGGCTATCCGTCGTTCACGATCAACGGCTCGGCCGCGGCCGGCCACAGCAGCGGCGAGGCGATGAGCGCGATCGAGCGGATCGCCGCGAAACTGCCGGCCGGCATCGGCTATGCGTGGTCGGGACAGTCGTTCGAGGAGCGGCTGTCGGGCGCGCAGGCGCCGATGCTGTTCGCGCTGTCGGTGCTGGTCGTGTTCCTCGCGCTCGCGGCGCTCTACGAGAGCTGGTCGATTCCGTTCGCGGTGATGCTGGTCGTGCCGCTCGGCGTGATCGGCGCGGTGCTCGGCGTCACGCTGCGCGCGATGCCGAACGACATCTATTTCAAGGTGGGGCTGATCGCGACGATCGGGCTGTCCGCGAAGAACGCGATCCTGATCGTCGAAGTCGCGAAGGATCTCGTCGCGCAGCGCATGTCGCTCGTCGACGCGGCGCTCGAGGCCGCGCGCCTGCGGCTGCGGCCGATCGTGATGACGTCGCTCGCGTTCGGCGTCGGCGTGCTGCCGCTCGCGTTCGCATCGGGCGCCGCGTCCGGCGCGCAGACGGCGATCGGCACCGGCGTGCTCGGCGGCGTGATCACGGCGACCGTGCTCGCGGTGTTTCTCGTCCCGCTGTTTTTCGTGATCGTCGGCCGCCTGTTCGACGTCGGCCCGCGCCGGCGCGGCGGCGCGCAGCCGACGACGATGGAGGGTTCGCAACCATGATGTTCGCGCTGAATGTACGCGCCGCGCGGCGGCTTCCGGCGGCGCTCGCCGCCGCGCTCGCGCTCGCCGGGTGCTCGCTCGCGCCGCGTTACGAGCGCCCGGCGGCGCCGGTGCCGGCGACCTATGCGCCGGTCGACGGCAATACGACACCGGCCGGCGCGTCGGCCGCGGCGCAGGATACGGCGCTGCTCGACGACTGGCATGCGTATTTCACCGATCCGGCGCTGCAGGCGTGGATCGACGCGGCGCTCGCGAACAATCGCGACCTGCGGATCGCGGCCGGCCGGCTCGAGGAAGCGCGCGCGCTGTACGGCGTGCAGCGTGCGGACCTGATGCCGTCGGTCGATGCGAATCTCGGCTATGAACGCGCGCGCCAGTACGATCCGGTCGTGCGCGAAAGCGCGATCAGCGGGCTGTATCGCGCGGGCGTCGGCGTCAGCGCATACGAGCTCGACCTGTTCGGCCGCGTGCGCAACCTGTCCGACGCGGCGCTCGCCGAGTATTTCGCGACGGCCGACGCGCAGCGCACGGTCCGCATCGGCGTGATTGCCGAAGTGGCGGGCGCGTACGTTTCCGAACGATCGTTGCACGAGCAACTGGCGCTCGCTCAGCGCACGCTCGATGCGCGCGAGCGGATGGCCGCGCTCACGCAACGCCGCTATGCGGCCGGCACGAGCGATGCGATCGAGCTGCGCTCGGCCGAGATGCTGGTGGCGTCCGCGCGCGCGTCGCAGGCCGCGCTGCGGCGCGAGCATGCGCAGGCCGTACGGGCGCTGCAATTGCTGGCGGGCGACTTCGCGCGCAGCGTGCCCGGCGACGCGACCGCACTCGACGCGCTGTCGATCGCGCCCGTGGCGCCCGGTGCGCCGAGCGCATTGCTCGAACGGCGGCCGGACATCCGGCAGGCCGAGGCACGGCTGAAGGCCGCGAACGCGAACATCGGCGCGGCGCGCGCGGCGTTCTTCCCGCGCATCGCGCTGACGACGGACTACGGCTCGGTGAGCGACGCGTTCTCGAGCCTGTTCGCGGCTGGCACGAGCGTATGGACGTTCGCGCCGCGCATCACGCTGCCGATTTTCGCGGGCGGCCGCAATCGCGCGAACCTCGACGTCGCCAACGCACGCAAGGACATCGCCGTTGCCGAATACGAGAAGGCGGTGCAGACCGCGTTTCGCGAAGTGGCCGATGCGTTCGCCGCGCGCGACTGGATCGACCGGCAGCTCGCCGCCCAGCAGGAGGTATATGAGGCGGACGGCGCGCGGCTGAAGCTGGCGGAGCGTCGCTACGCGGGCGGCGTCGCGACTTATCTCGAACTGCTCGACGCCCAGCGCAGCACGTACGAGTCGGGGCAGGAACTGATCCGGCTCAGGCAGCTCAGGCTTGCGAACGCGATCGCGCTGTACCGCGCGCTCGGCGGCGGCTGGGCGCCGGCAACGGCGGAGGCCGCGGCTTCCGCGTGACGTGCGATTCGTCGCCCGACGCCGCGGCGTGTCGGGCGACTTCACGGCGGCCACGCGCTTCGACGTTCGGCCGCCGCTTCGACAGGGCGTACCGCCCGCCGTGCCGCCGATCGTCGTCGGCGCTTCCTTTCACCGTTCGGCGGACCGTCTCCGCGCTTTTCATTTCGCCCAATCCGGCATGCCAGCCGCGTTCCAGCGGCCGCGCGTGCATGCGGTTTCACGATCGGCAATTGACGATCGAATTAATCAATGAATTGGAATTAATGGCGGCGACAAAGTGTCGCGGTAAAACGTTTGTATGCTTTTCGCAATCGTTTGCGCGATAAATCCATGTCGATGGAATGCCGTCGTTAATTTCCTGTCAGTTGAAAATGGCGCGATATTCGCGTTGCGATATGACAACGGTGGCGGCTTTGGACAATGTTTTGTCTTTTGAATGGCGCTCCCATGCAAGCCAATGCAGGCAAGGGCTGGCGGCGCACCAGCGATTATCGGCAAGAAATTCCCTTAATCTTCAACCAGTTCCGAAAAATAAAAAAGGACTGCGGATGAAAATTCGATAATTGAAAATGAAAAGGAAAGAATGAGGGTTTAGAGGGGTAAATCGAACATTGTCAGGCGGATTTGACAATGATTTACAGAAATCTTTCATGGTTATCTCGATAATGCCGCCTCGTGACGGACGGGAGCCACCACACGCTGCCGTTTGCGTCCGCCACGTCATCCATTCCATTTGCACTCCTTACGGGAAACTTCATGAAAAAACCCATCCTGACCGCTGTCGCACTCGCGGCCCTGTCCACCTCGGCCTTCGCGGCGGGCACCGGCACGATCAACTTCACCGGCGAGATCGTCGCGGGCGCATGCGGCATCGACTCGGGCTCGGTCAACCAGACCGTGAACCTCGGCAAGGTGCCGACCAACGTGTTCAAGCAGGCCGGCGACAAGTCCACGCCGACCAACTTCGACATCAAGCTGACCGATTGCGACACCAGCGTCGCGAAGAACGCGTACTTCACGTTCACGGGTACGTCGAGCGCCGGCCAGCCGAAGCTGCTCGCCACGATCGGTTCGGCAACCAACGTCGGCATCCGCCTGCAGGCCGCGTCGGGCGAGTACCTCGACAACGGCGCCGAACAGAAGGCGCCGACGGTGCTGCAGAACGGCACGAACATCGCGCGCTTCGCGGCGATGTACGAAGCGACGGCAGCCGGCGTGACGCCGGGTACCGCGGACGGCGTCGCGAACTTCACGGTCCGCTACCAGTAAGCGTCCGTACCGGAGGAGGGAGGCGTGCATCCCTTCCTCCGTCATCTTTCCCCCGTTTTCCTTCTCCCTGGACTCCCGGTAGCGCCGCGTGCGAATCAGACATTCCTTCCTTTGCGTCTCCGTGCTGGTCGTCGGCAGCCAGAGCCAGGCGACGGAATTCAATTCGTCGTTCCTCGACATCGGCGGTACGAACAACGTCGACCTGTCGCAGTTCTCGCAGCCCGACTTCACGTTGCCGGGCGAATACATGCTCGACGTGCAGGTCAACGACCTGTTCTACGGGCTGCAATCGATCGAGTTCATCGCGCTCGACGCATCAGGCGCGGGCAAGCCGTGCCTGCGGCCGGAGCTCGTCGCGCAGTTCGGGCTGAAGCCGTCGCTCGTGAAGGATCTGCCGCGCTTCCAGGGTGGGCGTTGCGTCGACCTCGGCGCGATCGAGGGCGCGACCGTGCGTTACCTGAAAAGCGACGGGCGGCTCAAGATCACGATTCCGCAGGCGGCGCTCGAGTTCAACGATTCGACCTACCTGCCGCCGGCGCGCTGGTCCGAAGGCATTCCGGGTGCGATGCTCGACTATCGCGTGATCGCGAACACGAACCGCAACTTCGGCTCGGGCGGCGGGCAGACGAATTCGATCCAGGCCTACGGGACGGTCGGCGCGAACTGGGATGCGTGGCGCTTTCGCGGCGACTACCAGGCGCAATCGAACGTGGGGAACACCGCGTACGCGGACCGCACGTTCCGCTTCAGCCGGCTGTATGCCTTTCGCGCGCTGCCGTCGATCGAATCGACGGTGACGTTCGGCGACGACTACCTGAGCTCCGACATTTTCGACACGTTCGCGCTGACGGGTGCGTCGATCCGCAGCGACGACCGCATGCTGCCGCCGTCGCTGCGCGGCTATGCGCCGCTGATCTCGGGTGTCGCGCGCACCAACGCGACCGTGACGGTGTCGCAGGCCGGCCGCGTGCTGTACGTGACGCGCGTGTCGCCGGGCGCGTTCGCGCTGCAGAACATCAATACGAGCGTGCAGGGCACGCTCGACGTGGCGGTCGAGGAAGAGGACGGCAGCGTGCAGCGCTTCCAGGTGACGACGGCCGCCGTGCCGTTCCTCGCGCGCACCGGGCAGTTGCGCTACAAGGCGGCGGTCGGCAAGCCGCGCCTGTTCGGCGGCGCTGGCATCGCGCCGTTCTTCGGCTTCGGCGAGATCGCGTACGGGCTGCCGTTCGACATCACGGCCTATGGCGGCTTCATCGCTGCGTCGGGCTACACGTCGGTCGCGCTCGGCGTCGGCCGCGATTTCGGCGCGTTCGGCGCGGTGTCGGCCGACGTCACGCACGCGCGGGCGCGCCTGTGGTGGAACGGCGCGACACGCAACGGCAACTCGTATCGCATCAACTATTCGAAGCACTTCGACGGGCTCGATGCCGACGTGCGCTTTTTCGGCTACCGCTTCTCCGAGCGCGAGTACACGAACTTCGCGCAATTCTCGGGCGATCCGACCGCGTACGGCCTCGCCAACAGCAAGCAGCGCTATTCGGCGACGCTGTCGAAGCGCTTCGGCGACACGTCGACCTATTTCTCGTACGACCAGACGACCTACTGGGCGCGTGCGTCCGAGCAGCGGGTCGGCCTGACGCTCACGCGTGCGTTCTCGATCGGCACGCTGCGCAACCTGAACGTCAGCGTGTCGGCATTTCGCACGCAGAGCGCGGGCGCGAGCGGCAATCAGTTCTCGGTCACCGCGACGCTGCCGATCGGCGGCCGCCACACCGTCACGTCGAACCTGACGACGGGCAGCGGCAGCACCAGCGTGAACGCCGGCTACATCTACGACGATCCGGCAGGCCGCACGTATCAGGTCAATGCGGGCGAGACCGACGGGCGTGCATCGGCGAACGCGAGCTTCCGCCAGCGCACGTCGGCGTACCAGCTCACCGCGCAGGCATCGACGCTCGCCAATGCGTATGCGGCCGCGTCGCTCGAGGTCGACGGCTCGTTCGTCGCGACGCAGTACGGCGTGTCCGCGCACGCGAACGGCAATGCGGGCGACACGCGGCTGCTGGTGTCGACCGACGGCGTGCCCGACGTGCCGCTGTCGGGCACGCTTGCGCATACCGATTCGCGCGGCTACGCGGTGCTCGACGGCATCTCGCCGTACAACGTGTACGACGCGACCGTCAACGTCGAGAAGCTGCCGCTCGAAGTGCAGGTGACGAACCCGATCCAGCGCATGGTGCTGACCGACGGCGCGATCGGCTTCGTCGAATTCTCCGCCGCGCGCGGCAGCAATCTGTACCTGACGCTGACCGACCCGGCCGGCAAGCCGCTGCCGTTCGGCGCGTCGGTGCAGGACGCGGCGAACGGCAAGGAACTCGGCATCGTCGGCGAGGGCGGTGCGGCGTTCCTGACCCAGGTTCAGCCGAAATCCACGCTGGCGGTGCGGGCGGGCGAACGGACGCTCTGCACGATCGACGCACTGCCGAGCCAGCTCCAACTCGAAGGCACGCCGATTCCGGTGACGTGCCGGACGTCCGGCGAGTCGCATGCGGCGGCCGCGCGCGTCGAACGATGATTTCACGGATCCAGCGATGAACAATTCCTTTGCCCTTTCTTTCCCGCGGCGCGCGCTGTGCGCGCTCGCGACCGCCGGCGCGCTGCTCGCGGGCGCCGCCCATGCGGCGATCGTGCCCGATCGCACGCGCGTGATCTTCAACGAAGGCGAACAGGCCGCGATCGTGACGATCACCAACAAGAGCACGACGTATCCGTATCTCGTGCAGTCGTGGCTGGAGGACGCGAAGGGCAACAGGGTCACGTCGCCGCTGATGGTCGTGCCGCCGCTGCAGCGCATCGAGGCGAACGAGCGCAACGTGCTGCGAATCGCGAAGCTGCCGGGCGCCGAGCTGCCGGCCGATCGCGAAACGGTGTTCTATCTGAACATCCGCGAAGTGCCGCCGAAGACCGACACGCCGAACACGCTGCAGATCGCGCTGCATACGCAGATGAAGCTGTTCTACCGGCCGAAGGCCGTGCAGCCCGCCCGCGACGAGGACTGGACGCTGCCGATGACGCTGCGCGTCGACGCGGCCGCGCACAGGCTGGTGTTCGACAACCCGACGCCGTACCACGTGACGGTCGTCGACGTGAGCGCGGGCGCGCAGAAGACGCCGGTGCCGATCGACCCGGTGATGGTGAGCCCGATGAGCACGGCCGACGTGCCGTTCAAGGCGGCGACGCCGTCGACGCTGTTCGTCACGCATATCGACGATTACGGTGGCCAGGTGGCGGTCGAATATGCGTGCGACGCGGGTGTGTGCAAGAGCGTGAAGCGATGAGCGGGGGCATGCGTCAACGGGTGTCGCCGGCGGCATGGTTGCGCTGGGTCGTCCTCGCGCTGCTGGTCGCGGCGGTGCAGCCGGCGTGGGCGCTGCGCTGCCTGACCAACAGCGGCGCGACTTCGTTGACCGAGCCGATCGGCGGCGTGGCGTCGTACCCGACCGATGCGCCGGACGGCTATGTGATCTGGGTGTCGCCGGTGCGCACGACGTCGGGGTATTGCTACAAGGATCTGGGTGACGCCGGCAGCCTGAAGGTCGTCGACAACATTTACTTCTACGCGAATCCGAATCGCACGGACCCTGCCGCATGGGGGCTCGAGATCGGCATCCGCTACAAGGGCGTCGATTATTTCGACAAGACCAGCAATCGCGGCGGCGGGGTGTTTACCGGGTATGCGGTGCCGCCGTGCAGCCGGTACGACTTCGACCGCGGCCGTTGCCAGCGCACGAACATCAGCATCGACTACCAGGTCGTCGTGCGCAAGAAGGGCAACTGGGTCCAGCCGCCGAGCGATATCTACACGGTATTCCAGTTCGACGGCGAATTCGGACTGAATGCGTTCGGCACGAGTTTCCAGTACCGCCTGAGCGGCCTGCGCAACCTCAAGCCGACGCCGTGCTTCGTCGACGTGCTGGTGACGCCCGAACCGGGCATCGTCAATTTCGGACAGGTGCAGGCGGCCGGTAACGGCTTCCTGCCGGCGGTGCCGCGCAAGCGGTTCTCGTTGTCGTTGACCAAGAAGTGCAACGTCGCGGTGCGGGTGGACGGATATTTCGAAACGAGTTTTCCGGTCCAGAACGGTTTGCTGGTGCCGGCGAAGGACAGCAATTTCGGGGTCGGCATCGAGGACAGCCAGGGCAAGGCCATTCCGTTCAACCAGCAGTTCACGCTGGCTCAGTTCGCGTCCAACGTGATGAATCAGAGCGTGTTGATGGACGCGGTGCTGAAGTCGTTCGGTCCGCCGAAGATCGGACGATTCGACGCGACGGCGACGATTCGGTTGTTTATCTACTGACGGCGGCGGGCGCGGCCGAAGCGGCGGCACGCGGATCAAGGGAAACGCCGGCGTGTCGGCGTTTTTTCAAGCTCGCCGCCAGATGGTGCGGCCGGATGCGTCCCATCCGTCAAAACATGGATTCCGTCGATTGTTCAGACAAATCCCGACAACCGAAAGGGTCATCCTGTAATCGGATTGAGAATGATTTGCGTTTACGTTAAATTGCGCTATCTCGGAATTTGACGGAGCAGATCGATGGCGATGGCGGAAGTGCTCGACCGACCGGCGGCGGCAGCGGCGAACCCGTTCCTCGGCAGTTATCCGGACCTGCCGCCGCGCGCCGCGCCGCGTGCGCGCCGGGCGGCCGAGCCCCGTGCGCAGGGCGCGCTGCTCGATGTGCTGATCTCGCATCGCGCGATGCTCGTCAACGTCGCCCGCGGCTTCGTCGGCTGCGCGAGCCGCGCGGAGGACGTCGTGCACGACGTGTTCGTGAAGCTCGTCGAATTCCCGAACCAGGACGCGGTGCGTCAGCCGGTCGCGTACGTGACGCGGATGGTGCGCAATGCGTCGATCGACGCGTGCCGCCGGCAAAGCCTCGAAAACATCTATCACACGGAAGAGGACGACGGCTTCGACGTGCCGTCGCCCGAGCCGACGCCGGAAGCCGCGCTGATGACGCGCGACACGCTACGGCGCGTGTGGGCCGCGCTGGACGACCTGCCGGCGCGCAGCCGGGCCGCATTCGAGATGGTGCGGCTGCGCGAGGAGACGCTGCAGACCGCGGCGCGCGCGCTGAACGTGTCGCAGACGCTCGTGCATTTCATGGTGCGCGACGCGGAGCGCCACTGCGCGGAATGCCTTGACGCGTGCCATCGCGGCGTCGCCTGCCCGGTGTTCCTGGGCGGCCGCGCGCGGCGGCGGTAAAAAAACGCGCCGGCCAACCGTCTATCAGACAGGAGCGGCCCAATTCGCCGCTCCGCCTCCTTCAACCGCCCAGCGATTTCCGATCATGACGCAAGCCCCGACGCCTTCCGCCGACACCGACGATCTCGTCTATACGGTCGTCATCAACGACGAAGAACAGTATTCGATCTGGCCGACGTTCCGGCCCGTGCCGGCCGGCTGGCGCGAAGTGGGCGTGAGCGGCCCGAAGGCTGACTGTCTCGCGCACATCGAGACCGTCTGGACCGACATGCGCCCCGCGAGCCTGCGCCGCGCGATGGACGGCGAGCGCGCGACGCGCGCGTCGTGACCCGTTGCGCCGCATGCGCGGCGCGCCACCTGAAGAGGACGTTGCATGACCCTGCTTTCGTTGCCGACGCTCGACGACCTGCGTATCGAGCCGGGACTGCCCACCGTCGTGTCGCCGCGCGGCAACGACGGGATGTCGATCGACGAGGTCGCGCCGCTCGCGCGCGAGATCGCGGCCGACACGCTCGAGAGGGCGGGCGGCGTGCTGTTCACGGGCTTTCGCGTGCCGTCGATCGACGCATTCCAGCAATTCGCGGCCTCGTTCGGCGATCCGCTGATCGGCTATGAATACGCGTCGACGCCGCGCAGCCAGGTCGAGGGCGCGGTCTACACGTCGACCGAATACCCGCCGCACCGCGCGATTCCGCTGCACAACGAGCAGTCGTACACGCGCGAATGGCCGCTGCGCATCTGGTTCCACTGCGCGCTCGCCGCGCCGAAGGGCGGGGCGACGCCGATCGCGGACAGCCGCGCCGTGTATCGCGCGCTCGATCCCGCGCTCGTCGCGCGCTTCGAGAAGCGCGAGCTGCTGTATGTGCGCAATTTCGGGCAGGGCCTCGACCTGCCGTGGCAGCAGTCGTTCGGCACCGACGAGCCGGCCGAGGTCGAGCGGATGTGCGCGGCGCGCGGGATCGAATGCGCATGGCGCACCGACGACGACGGCGAATTGCTGCTGCGCACACGCGAACGCTGTCAGGCCGTCGCGCGTCATCCGCGCACGGGCGATCGCGTATGGTTCAACCAGGCGAACCTGTTTCACCTGTCGGCGCTCGACGACGACATGCAGGAAGCGCTCGTCGACGCGGTCGGGCTGGAGAACGTGCCGCGCAACGTGTATTACGGCGACGGCGAACCGCTCGAGGCCGACGTGCTCGCGCAGATCCGCGGCGTGCTCGACCAGCAGCGCATCGTGTTCCCGTGGCGCACCGGCGACGTGCTGATGCTCGACAACATGCTGACCGCGCATGCGCGCGACCCGTTCGAGGGGCCGCGCAAGGTCGTCGTCGCGATGGCGCAGAGTTATACGGTCCCGCGCGACCGAACGGAGGATTGATGACGCGTAGTACCGCCGCGCTTGCCGCGCGCGGGCTGTCGGTGGGATATCGCGACCATGTCGTGATCGACGGGCTGGACCTGTCGATCGCGGCCGGCCGCGTAACCGCGCTGTGCGGACCGAACGGCTGCGGCAAGAGCACGCTGCTGCGCACGCTGGCGGGCCTGCAGCCCGCGCGTGCCGGCCATGTCGAAGTGAACGGCCGGCCGCTCGCGTCGTTTCGCCGCCGCGCGCTCGCGCGCGAGCTGACGATGCTCGCGCAGTTCAACCAGATTCCGTCGGGCCTCACGGTGCGCGAGCTCGTCGCGTACGGGCGCTATGCGTACGGCGGCTTCCTGCGCGGCCTGTCGCGGGCCGATCATGCGGCGATCGACGAGGCGCTCGACACGAGCGGCCTCGCGGGCGACGCGGAGCGCGACGTCGGCGCGCTGTCGGGCGGCGAACGCCAGCGCGCGTGGATCGCGATGGCGCTCGCGCAGCAGGCGCCGATCGTGCTGCTCGACGAACCGACGACCTACCTCGACATTCATCACCAGCTCGACATCCTCGATGCGCTGCGTGCGCTGAACCGCGCGCGCGGGCTGACGATCGTGTGGGTGCTGCACGACCTGAACCAGGCGGCCGCGTACAGCGACGAGATCGTGCTGATGCGCGCGGGTCGCCTCGTCGCGCAGGGCACGCCCGACGCGATGCTCGATCCGGCGCGGCTGCGTGCGGCGTTCGGCGTCGAGATGCTGAAGCTCGCGCATCCGCAGACGGGCGCGCCGATGTGCGTGCCGGCCTACGGGCCGTCGACCGACGGCGCGCCGCAGGCGGCCGGCGTTTTCGACCGGGATCTCGCGGTATGACGACGTTCGCGATGCGCAAGCGCCTCGCGGCGACGGGCAAGCGGGCGACCGCAGGGCGGGCCGGCGCGATTGCGCTCGGCCTCGTCGTGCTGATCGCGCTGCTCGCCGCGCTACGGATCGCCCCCGATCTGCGCGTGTGGTGGGACGCGGCGCCCGGCAGCGATGCCGCCGCGCTCGCGCACGTGTTCCTGTTCGACCTGAATCTGCCGCGCGTCGCGGCCGCGCTCGTCGCGGGCGGCTGCCTCGGCATCGCCGGCGCGTTGTTTCAATCGCTCACGCGCAATCCGCTCGCGTCGCCCGACTTGCTCGGCGTGACGGGCGGCGCCCAGCTCGGCCTGCTCGCGGCGATGCTGGTGCCGGCGTTGGCCGGTGTCGCGTCGGTGCCGCTGCTGTTCGTCTGCGGGCTCGCTGCCGCCGCGTGCGCGATCGTCGCGGCGGGCGGCTGGCGCGCGACGCCGTTGCGGCTCGTGCTCGCGGGCAGCGTGTGCATGCTGCTGTTCGCGGCGCTGTCGACGCTCGTGCTTGCGTTCTTCGAGCAGAACATCGCGGGCGCCGCGCTGTGGACCAACGGCAGCCTGTACCAGCCGGGCGCGACGGGCCTCGCGCTCGCCGCGCGTTGGCTCGTCGTGCCGCTCGCCGCGCTGCCGTTCGTGATCCGGCCGCTGAATCCGCTTACGCTCGGCGACGATGCGGCGGCCGCGGCCGGCGTGCGCGTCGATGCGACGCGGCTTGCCGCGACGATCGTCGCGGTCGCGTTCACGAGCGTGGCCGTCAGCATCGCGGGCCCGCTGTCGTACGTCGGCCTCGTCGCGCCGAATCTGCTGCGCCAGATACGCGGCGCGCGCGCGGCGCGGCTCGGCGTGCTGGTGCCGCTGTCGGCGCTCGCCGGCGGCGCGCTCGTACTCGTCACCGACAGCGCGGTGCTCGCGTCGGGCCTCGACGCGACGCTGTCGACCGGCGTCGCGATCGCGCTGGTCGGCACGCCGCTGATGCTCGCGATGATCCGGCGCGGCGCCGCCTGGTCGGGCGTGCTGCATGCGGATGCCGAACGCGCGACGGGCGGCGGCTCGACGCGGCTCGTCGGCTGGCTCGAACGGCTCGGCTGGCCGCTGCGCACCGCGCTGTTCGTCGTGGCGGGCGTGCTGGTTGTTTTCGTCGGCGTGTCGGCCGGCCCCGAGTGGCTGTCGCCCGCGCGCTGGTCGGCCGCGCTGTCCGGTCACGATGCGCTCGCGCGCATGCTGATCGACCTGCGCATGCCGCGCCTGCTGTGCGCGCTGCTCGCCGGCGCGTTGCTGGCCGTCAGCGGCGTCGCGATGCAGAGCGTCGTACGCAATCCGCTCGCGGGCCCCGAAGTGCTCGGCGTCACGCAGGGCGCGGGGCTCGTCACGCTGTTCGCGCTGTCGACGTGGCCGCTGATGGGCCATGTGACGCTTGCCGCCGCCGCGCTGACCGGCGGCGGGCTGTCGCTCGCGATTACGCTCGCGCTGAATCACCGGCATCGCTACGCGCCGCTCGCGGTTGCGCTGACCGGCATCGTGATCGGCGCATTGTGGACCACGCTCGCGCAATGGCTGATCACGCAGGAAAGCGTGCAGCCCGCGCGCTTCGTCGTGTGGCTCGTCGGCGGCACGTATGGCCGCAGTTGGGGCGAGGTGTCGATGCTGCTGCCGTGGTGCGTGCTCGCGGTGCCGGTGTTCGCGTGGCTCGCGAAGCCGCTCGACATGCTCGCGCTCGGCGACGATCAGGCGGCCGCGCTCGGCCTGCCGGTGGCCGCGCTGCGGCCGCTCGCGCTGACGATCGCGACGCTCGCCGCGTGCGCGGCCGTCGCGGCGGTCGGGCCGGTCGGCTTCATCGGGCTGATGGCGCCGCACGTCGCGACGATGCTGGGCGCGCGCCGGCATCGCACACGGCTGTGGCTCGCGGCGGCGTGCGGTGCGCTGATCCTCGGCGTCGCGGATCTCGCGGCGCGCACGGTCGTCGCGCCGCGCGAAGTGCCGGCCGGCGTGCTGACCGCGCTGATCGGCGCGCCGTACCTGCTCGGGCTGCTGATTCTCGAGGGGCGCCGCGCCCGGCGCGCGGGGCGATGACGCCCGCGCTCGACGGCGCGCGCGCCACGCGCTTTTCGGCGTTCGCGCCGCAACCGTTCGCCGAACATCTCGACGTCGTCTGGCTCGGCATGCCCGACGATGCACACGTGCATGCGCCGGGCCGTATCGTCGTGCCCGTCGCCGAATTGCCCGCGCATCGCGACGCCGTGCTCGCCGCGATGGTCGACCATTACGGCGGTGATCCCGCGCAGCATGTGCGCGCGCTGATGTCGCAATGGAGCAAATACTATTTCGGCCGCGCGGCGCCGGCCGGCGTCGTCGCCGCGCTGACACTCGGCCGGCCGCTCGACATGACGCCCGAGCGCACGTTCGTCGCGCTCGACGACGGGATGCCGGCCGCGCTGTATTTCGCGAACGATGCGCTCGGCGCGCCGTGCGACGAACCGGAGCCGCGCTATGCGGGGCTCATCGCGCATCTCGGCGCGGTGATCGAGCGGCTCGCGGCGATGGGCCGCGTCACGCCGCGCGTGCTGTGGAGCAACGCGGGCAATCTGCTCGATTATCTGCTCGATACGTATCGTTCGCTGCCGTGCGCGGTGGATCCCGTCCGCGATGCGGACTGGCTGTTCGGTTCGACCTGCGTGCGCGGCGAACCGAATCCGCTGCGCCAGCCCGTGCGCGATGCGGTGCCGCGCTCGCCGCTGCTGCCGACGCCGTTTCGCGCGCGCCGCGTGTGCTGCCTGCGCTACGAAATTCCTGGAGAAACGCAACTGTGTGGAAGCTGCCCCCTGCTACTGACGATGGACGACGCGGCGCTGGCCGAGCAGGACGCGTGCCGGTGACGCACGCCGGCCGCCGTCACGCGCTCGGCACGCTCGCGGCGGCACTCGGCGCCGCATGCTGCGGCGCGCTTTCCGCATCGGCGGCCGCGGCTTCCGTCGCCGGCGATGCACGTGGTACACAGGGCGCCGTGTCGCTGGCCGGCAATCCCGTCGTGTCGCAGGCCAGCGCGAAGATGCCCGTGCGGCCGCAGCGCGTGGTCGCGCTCGACTTCATGTTCGCGGAAAGCGTGATTGCGCTCGACCTCGTGCCGGTCGGGATGGCCGATACCGCGTTCTACCCGGGCTGGCTCGGCTATCGCAGCGAGCAGCTCGCGCACGTGACCGACATCGGCTCGCGGCAGGAGCCGGGGCTCGAGGCGATCGCGGCGGTCAAGCCGGACCTGATCATCGGCGTCGGTTTCCGGCATGCACCGATCTTCGATGCGCTCGACCGGATCGCGCCGACGATCCTGTTCCAGTTCAGCCCGAACGTGTCCGAAGGCGGCGTGCCCGTCACGCAGCTCGACTGGATGCGCCAGATCTTCCGGACGATCGGTGCGGTCACGGGCCGCGACGCGCGCGCGCAGGCGGTCGAAGCGCAACTCGACGCCGGCATCGCGCGCAATGCGGCGCGGCTCGCGGCCGCGGGCCGCCACGGCGAGCGCGTCGCGCTGCTGCAGGATCTCGGCCTGCCCGACCGTTACTGGGCCTATACGGGCAACAGCACGTCGGCGGGCCTCGCGCGCGCGCTCGGGCTCGATCCGTGGCCGAAGAAGCCGACGCGGGAAGGGACGCTGTACGTGACGTCGGCCGATCTGCTGCGGCAGCGCGACCTGGCCGTGCTGTTCGTGACCGCGTCGGGGATGGACGTGCCGTTGTCGGCGAAACTCGATTCGCCGGTGTGGCGTTTCGTGCCCGCGCTGAAGGCGCACCGGATCGCGCTGATCGAGCGCAACATCTGGGGGTTCGGCGGTCCGATGTCGGCGCTGAAGCTGGCCGACGTGATGACCGATACGATGCTGAAGCTGCCGGCCGTGCGTTGAGCGCGCGGCGCGCGTCGAGCCACGGACGATGCTGCGTTTGACGGGCAGGGCGTTGCGACCGACCTCACGACGCGCGGTTTCCACCTTTCCTTTTCACCACGCGTCAGCAACATTCCCCGCTGAAACGACAATCGCCGACACACTGCCAATGAATGCAGCGTGCCGGCGATTTTTCTCGTCGACCGTCGTGTCGGGTTACGCGCTCAGCGCATCGACGCCATCCTGCGCACGCAGGCGCGCCGGTTGCGTATCGCTGACGATGCGTCCGTTGTCGAGCTTCAGCAGACGGTCGGCTAGATCGAAGTAGCGGTCGTCGTGCGTGATCACGATCACGGCCTTGCCGCGTGCGCGCAGCTCCGGCAGCAGTTGCTCGTAGAACACGGCCTTGAACGACGGGTCCTGATCGGCCGCCCATTCGTCGAACAGGTAGAACGGACGATCCTCCAGATACGCGACGACGAGCGCGAGCCGCTTGCGCTGCCCGGTCGACAGCGCGCGCGTGGAGAACGCGCCGTCGACGACCTTCACCTTGTGGTCGAGCGCGAGTTTCGCGACGAGCGCGTTGGCCCGCGCATCGGCCTGCGCGCGCGACGGGTCGTCGGGGTCGACGATGCCCAGCAGCGCATCGAACAGGTGAAAATCGTTGAACACCGCGCTGAAGCGCTGCCGGTAGGCCGCGCGCTCGCGCCAGCCGATCGTGCGGCCGTCGACCTCGATCGTGCCTTGCTCGGGCTCGTAGAGCCCCGTCAGCACCTTCGCGAGCGTCGTCTTGCCGCTGCCGTTGCCGCCGACGATGAACACGAGCTCGCCCGGCTTGATCGTCAGGTCGATCGGCCCGATGCTGAACATCCGTTCGTCGCGTTCGTGGAAATACGCATGCGTGACGCCGCGCAGCGTGACGGCGCCGGCCGGCGGCACGTCGGGCGCATCGGCCGCGGGCGGCACCGTGCGCAGCGCGCCGAATTCGGCCATCACGCCTTCGATCCGCGTGAGCGACACGCGCGCCGCGTTGACGGTCGGCAAGTTGTTCAGCAGGCCGTCGAGCGGCACGAGCATGAACAGGAACACGACGACGTAGCCGGCGGCCGCGGCCGGGTCGGCATGCACGCCGAGCTGCGGCCAGAACGACGCGACGCCGAGAAACACGTAGAACAGGAAGATGATCCAGCCGACCCCGACCGCATACGCGCTGAACGCGCGGCGGCGGTGGTCGCGCACCTCGCCGATCGCGGCGCCGAGCTGGCCGTCGACGAACTGGCGGGCGCGTGCATCGTGCAGCTTCAGTTCCTTCGCGCCAGAGAACAGCGAGCCGAGATAGCCGAACAGACGGTCCTGCGCCTGGCCGGCGGCTTCGAGCGCCGCGATCGCGCGGCGGTCGCCGGTGTGATAGCCGAGCGAGCCGGCGATGATCGCGGCCAGCGCCAGCAGGCACACGGGCCAGGACAGCCACGCCAGATAGCCGAGGCAGCCGAACACGATCGAGCCGTGCATGACCAGGTTCGGCAGCGCGAAGAACAGCATCGACACGTTGGTCGCGTCGTCGGTCAGCACCGACTGCACGGGCGCCGCGCCGATGCGCTCGATGTCGCGCAGTTCGGCCGCGCCGACGCGCCGCGCCAGATGCACGCGCAGCCGCGCCATCGTGTCCTGCGACAGCCGGGCGAACAGCGTGCCCGACACGATCCGCGTGACGAGCGCGATCACCGCGCACAGCGCGAAACGCCACGCGAGCGCCGCGTCGGCGGCGCCCGGTTGCGACAGCGCGCGGTTCAGCGTCGCGACGAGCAGCACGCTCGCGACGCCGTTCAGCACGCACGCGGTGAGCGCCAGCGTGAGCGACACGCGGCTTTCGCGCAGCAGCGCGAGGATCAGGCGCGCCGCAGGGCGGCCGGGGGAAGCGTCGAGGGACGGCGGGGAAGAAGGCTCGTGGGCGGCTGTCATCGGCAACGTCGGTAAAGGGAGGGCAGGCAATAACGCGAAAACGGCAAATCTGACGCGAAAGCGGCGGGCGGGGCGAGCCCCGTTGCGGCTTTCCTCCCTGATAGACGAACGGGCCGCGCAAATATTTAGTCCCATCGTCAAAAAAAGCGGTCGCACGCACTTTGCGCGCAAAACGGTAAAAAATCGGCTGCGTCGTTCGTCACACCAGTGAAGCCGCCCCTCGCGGCCCCGAGACTTGGCCGAAGCGGCCGGACCGAAGGACTTCACGCACATGACGAGTTTCCCGACTGCGCTGCATCACCGAATCCGCGAACTGGCGCGCCTCGCGCCCGACGCACCCGCCATCGCGGTGCCTTTCCAGAACGACCTGCGCCTGTCGCGCGGTGCGCTCGACGCACGTGCATCGCAACTCGCCCGGCAACTGCGCGCGGCCGGCGTCGGCGCCGAAGTGCGGGTCGGCGTGTGCGTCGAGCGTTCCGGCGAACTGTTCGTCGCGCTGCTGGCCGTGCTGAAGGCGGGCGGCGTGTTCGTGCCGCTCGATCCGCGCCATCCGGCCGCGCGCCTCGACTGGATCGTGCAGGATGCGCAACTGCGGCACGGCATCGTCGACGCCGCCGGCCGCGCGGCGCTCGGCACGCCGTTCGAACACGCGTTCGACGTGACGGCCGAAGCGTCGGGCGTCGCGCAGGTTCACGCGTTCGACGACGATGCCGTGGCCGTGCACCCGCGTTCGGCCGCGTACATGATCTATACGTCGGGCTCGACCGGCACGCCGAAGGCGGTGGTCGTCGAGCACGGGCCGCTTGCCGCGCACTGCGACGCGCTCGCGGCCGCGCTGCCGATCGAGGCGGGCGACCGTCTGCTGCATTTCGCGTCGGTCAACTTCGACGCCGCGCACGAATGCTGGCTCGCGCCGCTCGCGGTCGGCGCCGGCATCGTCGTGGCGCCGCCGCAGCCGTTCGCGCCGGACGCCGCGCATGCGCTGATGGTGCGCGAAGCAGTCAACGTCGCCGCATTTCCGCCTGCGTACCTGCGCGAGTTCGCAGCCGTCGCCGCACGCGACGGCGTGCCGCCGGCCTTGCGCGTGCTCGCGTTCGGCGGGGAAGCGCTGCCGCAGCAGGCATTCGAATTCGTGCGCCGCACGTTCCCGGCCGTGCGCCTGATCAACGGTTACGGGCCGACCGAAGCCGTGATTTCGCCGATGCTGTGGCCGGTGGAGCCGGGCGAGACGCCGGTGCTGGCCGCCGACGACGCGTATGCGTCGCTGCCGATCGGCCGCGCGATCGGCCCGCGCGTCGCGCGCATCGACGGCGCCGACGCCGACGGGGTGGGCGAACTGCTGCTCGGCGGCGTGTGCGTCGCTCGCGGTTATCACGGTCGCCCGGCGCTCACGGCCGAACGTTTCATTCCCGATGCGGACGGTGAGCCCGGCGCGCGCGTCTATCGCACCGGCGACCTCGCACGGCTGCGCGACGACGGCGCGTTCGACTATCTCGGCCGCCGCGACGATCAGGTCCAGGTGCGCGGCGTGCGCGTGGAGCCGGCGGAAATCGCCGCATGCCTGCGCTCGCACCCGGCCGTGGCCGACGCGGCCGTGCTGGCCGAAACCGCCAACGGGCCGACGCGGCTGATCGCGTGCGTCGCGCTGCGCGCGGCGGCCGACGATGCTGCATTGAAGGCGCACGTGGCCGCGCAATTGCCGGCCGCGTGGCAGCCGCACCGGTTCGTGCGTTGCGATGCGCTGCCGTACACGCTGAACGGCAAGCTCGACCGTGGCGCGCTGCGCGAGCGGATTGCCGCCCAGCGGATTGCCGCCCAGCAGGCTGCCGCCGCGCGCGACACGACGCAAGCCGCGGGCGATGCGCCGCGCACGCCGACCGAACAGCAGATCGCGGGCCTCTGGCAGACGCTGCTGAGCCTCGACGTCACGCCGTCGCGCGACGATCGCTTCTTCGCGCTCGGCGCCGATTCGCTCGCCGCGATGCAGTTGCAGGCCGCGATCCGTGCCGCCATCCGCGTGAACCTTCGGCTCGACACGCTGTTCGCCGATCCGGCGCTTGCCGAACTGGCCGAAACAGTCGATCGCGCGGAGCGCGAGACCGGCGAACCGCTGGCCACGATTGCCGCGCGCCGCACGCCGGCCGATGCGGCCGTATCGGGCGCGCCATACGTCGATCGCGCGGCATCGCTTGCCCAGCAACGCTTCTGGGTGCTCGCGCAGACGCGTGACGCGAGCGCCGCGTATCACATCGCCGCGCACTGGACGATCGACGGGGCGCTCGACCGCGACGCGCTGCAGCGCGCGCTCGATCACGTGATCGGCCGTCACGAAGCATGGCGCACGACGCTGGTCGACAACGACGACGGCGTCGTGATGCAGCGGATTCATGCGCATCTGCCGGTGTCGATCGCCGCCGTCGATCTGCGCGACCAGCCGCCGGCCGCCCGCGACGCGCAAGCCGCGCGTCTCGCCGAGCGCGACGCGGCCGCGCCGTTCGACCTCGCGCGCGGCCCGCTGCTGCGCGCGACGCTCGTCGTGCTCGCCGACCACCGTCACCGGCTGCTGCTGACCGCGCATCACGCGATCACCGACGGCTGGAGCTCGCGCTGCGCGTTCGACGAACTGTCGGCTGCGTATCGCGCCTATGCCGAAGGCCGCGAACCGTCGCTGCCCGACTTGCCGATCCAGTACGCCGACTACGCGGACTGGCAGCGCGACATGCTGGCCGGCGGCGAGGGCGAGCGCCAGCTCGACTACTGGCGCGGCGCGTTGCGCGACGTGCCGGGCCCGCTCGCGCTGCCGGTCGATCGCCAGCCGGGCGCCGCGCGTACGCTGCACGGCGCGCGCGTGTCGGTGCGCCTGCCCGATGCGGTCGCGGCCGACGTGCGGCAACTCGCACGCGACGCGCAGGCGACCGTCTTCACGGTGCTGCTGGCCGCGCTCGACGCATGGCTGGCGCGCGTGACCGGCGAAACGGACGTCGTCGTCGCGGTGCCGGTCGCGCATCGCCAGCGCCCCGAAACGCGTGCGTTGCTGGGCCTTTTCCTGAATACGGTCGCGCTGCGCGTGCGCGTGGCGCCGACGCTGCCGTTCCGCGCGCTCGTCGACGCGGCGCGTACCGCGGCGCTCGATGCGGTCGCGCATCAGGACGTGCCGTTCGAGCGCGTCGTCGATGCGGTGAAGCCGCCCGTCAAGCGCGGCGACGAATGGCTGCGCGTGAAGTTCGCGCAGCAGTTCGACGCCCGGCACGACAGCGTGCTGCCGGGCGCGACCGCGGTCGCGACGCCGGGGCCGGATCTCGCCGCGCGCTTCGACTTCGCGCTGGATTTCACCGACGACGCGAACGGGATCGAGCTGGTCGCGGCGTATGCGACCGACTGCATCGATGCCGACACCGCGCGCGCGTGGCTCGACAGCTATGCGGCGCTCGTCGCATCCGCCGCGCATGAACCGCACGCCACGACGGCCGCGCTGCCGTGCGATGCGTCGGCTGCGTCGCGTCAGCCGCGCGACGGCCGTGCGCTGCGCGTCGAACACGCCGACATCGTCGCCGCGTTCGCACGGCAGGCGGCCGCGTATCCGCATCGCGTCGCGCTTTCCGACGCATCGGCATCGCTGACGTTCGCCGAACTCGACGACGCGTCGAACCGCATCGCACGCGCGCTGGCGCAACGCGGCGTGGCCGCCGAAGCGGCGGTCGTCGTCTGCATCGAGCGTTCGGCGCGTTTCGTCGTCGGCCTGCTGGGCGCGCTGAAAGCCGGCGCGCTGGCCGTGCTGCTCGACCCCGCGCAGCCGGCCGCCCGCCTCGCCGCGGCCGCAGCCGACTGCGGCGCGCGCTGGGCGCTCGTCGCGCAGCCGGCCGCGTGGCCAGCCGGCATCGACGCGCAGCCGCTCGACGTCGACGCGCTCGCGCAGGACGCGACGCTCGCCCATGCGGCCGGCGTGCGCGTCGCGCCGCACCCGGAGCAGGGTGCGTACCTGATCTATACGTCGGGCTCGACCGGCACGCCGAAGGGCGTCGTCGTCTCGCACGGCGCGCTGGCCGATTACGTGCAGGGGATGCTCGACGAACTCGCGTTCGCGCCCGACGCATCGTTCGCGATGGTCTCGACGGTCGCGGCCGATCTCGGCCACACGACGCTGTTCGGCGCGTTGTGCGCGGGCCGCACGCTGCACCTGCTGCCGGCCGCGTGCGCATTCGATCCGGACCTGTTCGCCGACGAAATGCGCCGCCGTGAAGTGGGCGTGCTGAAGATCGTGCCGAGCCATCTGCAAGCGCTGCTCGACGCGCGCGTGCCGGCCGACGTGCTGCCGCGCCACGCGCTCGTGACGGGCGGCGAAACGCTCACGTGGGCGCTCGTCGCGCGCCTGGCCGCGCTCGCGCCGGCCTGCCGCGTGATCAACCATTACGGGCCGACCGAAGCGACGGTCGGCGCGATCGCGTGCGATACGGCGTCGATCGCCGCCGACGCGCGCGATCCCGCGAGCGGCGTGCCGCTCGGGCTGCCGCTGCCGAATGCGCGCGCGCTGGTGCTCGACGCGTTCGGCGCGTGCGTGCCGGCCGGTGCGACGGGCGAACTGTACCTCGGTGGGCCGGGCGTCGCGCGCGGCTACCTCGGGCGCCCCGCGCAAACCGCCGAGCGCTTCGTGCCCGATCCGTTCACGCCCGGCGCGCGGCTGTATCGCACGGGCGACCGCGTGCGGTTGCGCGCGGACGGCCGCCTTGCGTTCCTGGGCCGCATCGACGATCAGGTGAAGATTCGCGGCTACCGCGTCGAGCCGGGCGAGGTGAGCGCGGCCGTGCGCGCGGCCGGCCCGATCGCGCAGGCCGAAACGCTCGCGATCGAGCACGATGGCCGCCTGCGGCTCGCGACGTTCGTCGTGATGCGCGACGGCGCGGCGTTCGACGAAGCCGCGGTGCGCGCCGCGCTCGCCGCGACGCTGCCCGACTACATGGTGCCCGCACAGTTCGTCGCGCTCGCACGCCTGCCGGTGACGGCGAACGGCAAGATCGATCGCGCGGCATTGCGCGAACGGGCAGCGGTGCCGGTCGCGGCCGCGCCGGGCGATGCGCCGCAAGGCGCGGTCGAGACGGTGCTTGCCGACGTCTGGCAGGCCGTGCTGAAAGCGCCGAAGGTCGGCCGCGACGACAATTTCTTCGAGCTCGGCGGCGATTCGATCCTCGTGTTGCAGGTGATCGCCCGGGCGCGCAAGCGCGGCGTGCGCTTCACGCCGAAGCAACTGTTCGACGGGCCGACCGTCGCCGAACTTGCACGCGTCGCGAAAACGGACGACGCGGCCGGCGCCGCTCAACCTGTGGGCGCGGCGGTAGCGACCGCAACTGTCACGCCGGCCGCCACGCCGATCCTGACGCCCGCGCAACAACGCTTCTTCGCGCTCGATATTCCGCACCGCGGCCACTGGAACCAGTCGGTGTCGTTCGACGTGCGCGGTGCGTTCGACGCAGACGCATTCGCACGCGCCTTCGACGCGTTGCTCACCCATCACGACGCATTCCGCCAGCGCTTCGCACGCGGCGCCGACGGCACGTGGCACGCGAGCGACGCGGCGAAGCCGTACGACGCGCTGCCGTTCGTCGAAGTCGCCGCACGCGACGAAGCCGACGCGCTGGCCCGCTTCGACGCGCTGCAACGCCGTCTCGACCTCGGCAACGGGCCGCTCGCCTGCGCGTGCGCGGCGCGGCTGCCGGACGATTCGACGCGACTTTATCTCGCGATTCACCATGCGATCGTCGACGGCGTGTCGTGGCGCATCCTGCTTGACGACCTCGACACCGCCTACCGCGCGGCATGCGAACGCACGCCGGTTCGCCTGTCGCAGCCGGGCCTGCGTGCGGACGCCTGGGCGGCACGGCTCGCCCGCGCGGCAACGGAACCGGCGTCGCCGTTCTCGGGCGAAACCATCTATTGGGCTGGCATGGCGCAGGGCGAGGACATCGCGCCCGATCACCCCGACGCCGCGGCCACGAACGCCGATGCGGCCGTCGTCGTGCAGACGATCGACCCGGCATTGACCCGCGCCGCGCTGACCGACGCGCACGCGGCCTATCGCACGCAGACGATCGAACTGCTCGGCGCGGCGCTCGCATTGGCGCTGGCCGGCGCGCGCGGCGCCGCGTCGTGCCGGGTCGAACTCGAAGGGCACGGCCGCGAAGCGCTGTTCGACGACGCGGACGCCAGCCGCACGATCGGCTGGCTGACGAGCCATTACCCGGTGACGCTGCCGGTCACAGCAACGGCCCGCGACACGCTGTGCGCGGTCAAGGACACGTTGCGCGCGGTGCCGCACAAGGGGCTCGGCTCCGGCGTGCTCGCGCACTACGGCGATGCGGCCACGCGCACGGCGCTGGCCGCCGTGCCGCGCCCGCGCGTCACGTTCAACTATCTCGGCCAGTTCGACGCGCCGCGCGATGCGACGCTCGTCCCGCGTTTCGGCGGCACCGGCGTCGAGCGCGATCCGAACGGGCCGCTCGGCAATACGCTCGCGATCCATGCGTACCTCGACACGGATGGCGACGGCGCGCGCACGCTGAAGGTGCACTGGGTCTACGGTGCGCCGCAATTCCAACGCGCGACGATCGACGCGTTCGCCGCACGCTTCGCAAACGCGCTGCGCGAACTCGTCGAGGCATGCGCGTCACGCATCGCGCATCGCGGCGCCGGCGCGACGCCGGGCGATTTCCCGCTCGCGCAGGCCGCCGGCCTCACGCAGGCCGCGATCGAACGCGCACCGCTCGACTGGCGCGCGATCGACGACGTGTATCCGCTGTCGCCGATGCAGCAGGGCATCCTGTTCCATGCGCTGTTCGCGCCCGGCCACGCGAGCTACGTGAACCAGCTCGTCGCGACCGCAACCGCGCTGGACGCGGACAGGCTCGCGGCCGCGTTCGACGCGTCCGTCGCGCGTCACGACATCCTGCGCACGAGCGTGATGCCGGACGAAGCCGCGCCGCTGCAATGCGTGCATCGTCACGCGCGCATGCCGGTCGAGCAGCTCGACTGGCGTACGCGCGGCGACACGCTCGACGCCGAATTCGACGCGTGGCTCGCGGCCGACCGCACGCGTGGCTTCGACTGGCGCGAGCCGCCGCTGATGCGGCTCACGCTGATCCGCGTGACGGACGACGCGTGGCGCGTCGTCTGGACGCGTCACCACGTGCTGCTCGACGGCTGGAGCACCGCGCGCCTGCTCGCCGACGTGCTGCGCGACTATCGCGACCCGGATGCCGTGTCGCCGTTCGCGAGCCGCCCGGCGCTGCGCTATCGCGACTTCATCGCATGGCTCGGCACGCGCGAGCGCGACGCCGACGAACGCTTCTGGACCGAACGCCTCGCGCGCCTCGACGCACCGACGCTGATCGCGGAACGCACGGCCGATCGCGCGGAGGCCGAGATGGCCACGTGGCGCGCGCCGCTCGACGCCGACACGACGGCGCGCGTCGCGCAGACGGCCCGCGCGCTGAAGCTGACCGTCAACACGCTGGTGCAGGGTGCGTGGGCGCTCGCGCTGCAGCGGATGACGCACCAGCCGGCCGTCGCGTTCGGCGCGACCGTCGCCGGCCGTCCCGATGCGCTCGCGGACGTCGATTCGGTGCTCGGTCTCTTCATCAACACGCTGCCGGTCATCACCGCGCCGGCGCCGCAGCAACGCGCGGCCGACTGGCTGCAAACGCTGCAACGCGAGAACGCGGCGGCCGCCGAACACGCGCACACGCCGCTTGCCGACATCCAGCGCTGGGCGCGCGGATCGGGCGGCGCGTTGTTCGACACGCTGGTCGTGTTCGAGAACTATCCGGTGGACGACACGGCGCGTGATGCCGATCCGCGCGCGCTGGCGTTGAGCGACGTACGCAGCATCGAAGCGACCGATTTCGCGCTGACGCTCGTGATCGAAAGCGGCGCCGAACTGACGATCGACTACGGCTACGACACCGCGCGCATCGACGCACGTCAGATCGAGACCTGGCATCGCGCGTTCGCCTGCGCGCTCGACGCGCTGGCCCGTACGCCCGACGCGCTGCTCGGCACGCTGTCGATCGCCGACGATGCGACCCGCGACGCGCTGGCCCGCGCGCACGACACCGCACATGTCTGGCCGATCGAACGACGCCAGCCGCTACACCTGCAATTCGCCGACGCGGCACGGGCGACGCCCGACGCGATCGCGCTCGAATACGCGGACGCTCAAGGCCGCGTGCAGCGCGCGACCTATCGCGAACTCGACGCCGCCACGTCGCGCATCGCCGCCGCGCTGCGCCGGCGCGGCGTGCGGCCGGACACGCCGGTCGCGCTGTGCGTCGAGCGCTCGTTCGACATGGTGATGGCGCTCGTCGGCGTGCTGAAGGCCGGCGCCGCGTACCTGCCGGTCGATCCCGACTATCCGGCCGAGCGTATTGCGTACCTGCTGCGCGACGCGCGGCCGGCCGTCGCGATCACGCAGGCGCATCTGCGCGAGCAGGTCGAGGCCGCGCTGGGCGAGGGCGCCGATACGCGACTGCTGACGGTCGCCGACCTGCTGGCCGACGAAGCCGGCGATATCGATGGCGAAACCGCCGCGGTCGACGATGCGCAGCTCGCGTACCTGATCTACACGTCCGGCTCGACCGGCAAGCCGAAGGGCGCCGGCAACACGCATGGCGCGCTCGCGAACCGGATCGCGTGGATGCAGCACGCGTACCGGCTGACGCGCGACGACGTCGTGCTGCACAAGACGCCGTTCGGCTTCGACGTGTCGGTGTGGGAATTCGTGTGGCCGCTCGCGATCGGCGCGACGCTCGCGATCGCCGCGCCGGGCGACCACCGCGATCCGGCGCGTCTGGCCGCGGCGATCCACGCGCACGGCGTGACGGTGCTGCATTTCGTGCCGTCGATGCTCGCCGCGTTCGCCGCGCATCTCGACGATTTCTCGGCCGCCGCGCAATGCGACAGCGTGCGTCTGATCGTCGCGAGCGGGGAGGCGCTGGCGCCCGAACTCGTCGCGAAGATGGCGCGCCTGTTGCCGAACGCGACGCTCGTGAACCTGTACGGGCCGACCGAGGCCGCGATCGACGTGTCGCACTGGACCTGCGGCCCCGACGACGCGCAAGCGGTCGCGGTGCCGATCGGCCATCCGATCGCGAACCTGCAACTGCACGTGCTCGATGCCGCGTGGCAGCCGGTGCCGGCCGGCGCGACCGGCGAACTGTATCTCGCGGGCGCGGGCCTCGCGCGCGGCTATCTCGGCCGGCCGGCGCTGACCGCCGAGCGGTTCGTGCCCGATCCGTTCGTGCCGGGCGCGCGCATGTACCGCACCGGCGACCTCGCGCGCCGGCGCGCGGACGGCGCGCTCGACTACCTCGGCCGTGTCGACACGCAGGTGAAGCTGCGCGGCCAGCGGATCGAGCCGGGCGAGATCGAGGCGCTGCTGCGCGCGGCGCCGGGCGTGAACGATGCGGTCGTGATCGTGCGCGACGAGCAACTGATCGGCTATGTCGCGCGCGGCGACGCGGGCGCGCTCGACCGTGCGGCGCTGCTCGACGCGCTGCGCGCGCAACTGCCGGCGTACATGGTGCCGTCGCAATTGATCGAGCTCGACGCATTGCCCGTCACGCCGAACGGCAAGTGCGACCGCCATGCGCTGCCGGCGCCGGTTCGCGAAGCGGCCGAAGCCGTCGAGCTCGCGACCGATACCGAGCGTGCGCTCGCGGCAATTTGGCAGCGCGTGTTGCGCGTGGACGCGATCGGCCGCGACGGCGATTTCTTCCTGCTCGGCGGCCACTCGCTGCTCGCGACGCAGGCTCACGCGCAGGCGAACCTGCACTGGGGGCTCGCGCTGCCGCTGCGCACGCTGTTCGACACGCGCACGCTCGCGCGCTGCGCGCAAGCGATCGACGCGGCCTGCGCGGCGCGCGGCGAGACCGATGCGGCGAGCGCGATCGACGCGCTGCTCGGCGAACTGGAAACCCAATAAGGACGACGGATGACGAAGGTTCAACCCGACTGGCTCGCGCTCGCGACGCGTTTCGCGCAACTGCCCGACGCGCAGCGCGCGGTCTTCATCGACAAGCTCGGCGCGGCCGGCATCGACTTCCGCGTGCTGCCGATCCCGCCGCGCACGCCGCGCAGCGACCGCGTGCCGGCGTCGTTCGCGCAGACGCGTTTGTGGCTGCACGCGCGGCTGATCGATGCGCCGGACGCGTACCACATCACCGAGCGCCTGGCGCTGACGGGCCCGCTCGACGGGCATGCGCTGCGTCTCGCGTGCGATGCGCTGATCGCGCGCCATGAGGCGCTGCGCACCACTTTCGACGAAGCGAAGGACGGCGTCGCGCAAACGATCCACGCGCCGCTGCGCTGCCCGTGGCGCGAAACCGATCTCGAAGCGCTGCCGGACGCGCAGCGCGTGTCGCGCGCGGAAGCCGTCGCGGCGGCCGACGAAGCCGAACCGTTCGACCTCGGTACCGCGCCGCTCGTGCGTGCGCACCTGGTGCGCTTCGACGCGACGCATCACTGGCTCGCGCTCACCGTGCATCACATCGTGTCGGACGGCTGGTCGTCGGGCGTGATGCTGGAAGAGCTCGCGGCGTTCTATCGCGCGTATGCGTCGGGCGAGCCGGTGCCGCTCGCGCCGCTGCCGATCCAGTACGCCGACTACGCGTTGTGGCAGCGCCGCTGGCTCGATGCCGGCGAGCGCGACCGCCAGCTCGCGTTCTGGCGCGAGCGGCTCGATCCGCAGCGCGGCGTGCTGACGCTGCCGGGCGCGGCCGCACGGCCGGCCCGCCGCAGTGCGCGCGGCGCGCGTCACGTGTTTTCGCTCGACGCGCGCATCGGTGCGCAGTTGCGCGCGTTCGCGGCCGCGTCGGGCGCGACGCCGTTCGCGGTGCTGCTTGCCGCGCTCGACGCGCTGCTGGCGCGTGCGACCGGCGACGCGCGGATCTGCGTCGGCGTGCCGGCCGCGAACCGCGAGCGCGCGGAAGTCGCCGGCCTGATCGGCTTCTTCGTCAATACGCTGGCAATCGACGTCGACGTGCCCGCGCACGGCGATTTCTCGTCGCTGGTCGCGCGTACGCAGCGCGCGCTCGTCGACGCGCAGATGCACCAGGACGTCCCGTTCGAGCAGGTGGTCGACGCGCTTGGCGTGCCGCGCAGCGCGAGTCACCATCCGCTGTTCCAGGTGATGGCCGCGTATGGCGAACGCCGCGCGCTGCCGCCGCTCGGCGCGGCGTCGGCCGCGTTGCTGCCGTCGGGCACGCCGTCCGCGAAATTCGACCTGACGCTATCCGTCGAAGCGACGCCGGACGGCACGTTCGACGCGGCCTTCATCTACGCGCTCGACCTGTTCGACGCGGACGCGATCGCACGGCTGGCCGCGCGGTTCGTCACGCTGCTGACCGACGCGCTCGCGCGTCCTGACACGCCGATCGGCGATCTCGACTGGCTGCCCGCCGACGAACGCGCGCAGCTTTTCGCATGGAACGCGCCGGCCGGCGCGACCGATGCCGAGCCTTTCGTGCCGGTGCACGTGCGCATCGCCGCGCATGCGCACGCGCGGCCCGACGCACGCGGTGTCGCCGATATCGATCGCGCATTGACGCGCGGCGAAGTCGATGCGCGTGCGGCGCGCCTGGCGCGCCATCTGGTGGCGGCCGGCGTGCGGCCCGAGATGCGCGTGGGCGTCGCGCTGCAGCGCTCGGTCGATCTGCTCGTCGCGCTGATCGCGGTGCTGAAGTCGGGCGCCGCGTTCGTGCCGCTCGACCCGGCGCACCCGCGCGAGCGGCTCGCGCAGATCGTCGGCGATGCGAACATCGCGCACGTGCTGACCGACGCCGCGAGCGCCGCGTCGCTGCCCGAATTGCCGGAATTGCGCATCTGGCGCGCGGACGAAATCGATGCGCTCGACGAAGCCGCGCACGTCGCGCTGCCGGACGTGCTGCCCGGCCACGCGGCGTATGCAATCTACACGTCGGGCTCGACCGGCAAGCCGAAGGGCGTGATCGTCGACCACGCGTCGTTCGCGCTGCACTGCGCGGCGATCGCCGAGCGCTACGGCGCGGGCGAGAACGACGTGTTCCTGCTGTTCCAGTCGGTCAATTTCGACGGCGCGCACGAAGGCTGGTTTTCGCAATACATGTCGGGCGCCGCCGTGTCGGTGACGGCCGACGTGTTGTGGCCGCCCGCGCAGACCTGCGCGATGATGATCCGCGACGGCGTGACGATGACCTACGTGCCGCCGGGCTGCGCCGCCCAGCTTGCCGAATGGGCGCTCGCGCACGGCGCGCCGCCGACGCTGCGTTCGCTGACCGTCGGCGGCGAGGCGACGTCGCGCGAGGCGTTCGCGATGCTGCGCCGCGCGCTGCCGAACGTGCGCGTGGTCAACGGCTACGGCCCGACCGAAACGGTCATCACGCCGACGCTGTGGATGTTCCGTCCCGGCGACGATCTCGCGAAGCTCGGCGACGCCGCGTATCTGCCGATCGGCACGCTGGTCGGCGCGCGCACCGCGCACGTGCTCGACGCGCGGCTGCATCCGCTGCCGGTCGGCGTGATCGGCGAACTGTATCTGGGCGGCGAGGGGATCGGCGTCGCACGCGGCTACCTCGACCGCCCGGCGCTAACGGCCGAGCGTTTCGTGCCCGATCCGTACGGCGCGCCGGGCGCGCGGCTGTACCGTACCGGCGACCTCGTGCGGCGCCGCGCGGACGGCGTGTTCGACTTCATCGGCCGCGTCGATCATCAGGTGAAGCTGCGCGGCCTGCGCATCGAACTCGGCGAAATAGAGGCGCAGCTCGCCGCGCACGACGCGGTGCGCGAAGCCTGTGCGGTCGTGCACGGGCAGGGCGCGCTCGCGCAGCTCGTCGCGTACGTCGAGCTGACCGCCGAAGCGCGGGCGGCCGCGCAGCCGGTCGAAGCCGCGGCGCTCGACGCGCATCTGCGCCGCACGCTGCCCGACTATATGGTGCCCGCGCAACTGATCGTGCTCGATGCGCTGCCGCGCAACGCGAACAGCAAGGTCGACCGTGCACGGCTGCCGGCGCCCGTGCGTGTCGAACGCGCGTACGAGGCGCCGCGCGACGGCGACGAAGCCGCGCTCGCGGCGATCTGGTGCGACGTGTTGAACCTGGAACGCGTCGGTCGCGGCGATCATTTCTTCGATCTCGGCGGCCATTCGCTCGCGGCCGTGCGCGTCGCGACGCGCGTGGCCGAACGGCTCGGCCGCGACGTGCCGGTGCGCGCGCTGTTCGAGGCGCCCGTGCTTGCCCAGTACGCGCTGCAGGTGGCCGACGCGCCGCGCGCCGCGCAGTCGGGCGCCACGGCGCCGGGTATCGCCGTGGCCAAACCGGACGCGCATGGCGTGTGGCCGCTGTCGCCCGCGCAGCTCGGCCTGTGGTTCCTGTGGCGCGCGCAGCCGGACAGCGCCGCATACAACATTCCGGTCGCGCTGCGCGTGCGCGGCCCGCTCGACGTCGATGCGCTGCGCGCGGCGTTCTCGGATGCGGCGGCCGTGCATCCGGCGCTGCGCGCGCGGCTCGTCGCCCGCGACGGCGCGCTGCCGGGTCAGCGGATCGACGCGGACGTGGCCGTCGCGCTGCCGGTGATCGACCTGTCGGCCCGAGCCGATGCGCTGGCCCGCGCGGCCGCGCTGACCGACGAGGATGCGCTCGCGCCGTTCGACCTCTTGGCCGACGCGCCACTGTGGCGCGCTCGTGTGCTGCGGCTCGGTGCGAACGACCACGTGCTGTCGGTGACGATCCATCACATCGTGTCGGATGGCGAATCGATCGAGCTGTGGCTCGACGCGGTGCGCGCTCGCTATGTCGCCCGCGTGCAGCGCAGCGGCGCGCCGGCCGACGAAGCCGACCAAGCCGCCCGACCGGCCCTCCCGCTCGTGCTGCCCGCGCCGTGCCATCCGGCGCGCGTCGCGTACTGGCGCGACGCGCTCGCGGATCTGCCGTCGCGCGTGTTGCCGCAGCGCGCCGATGCGCCGGCCGTGCCGCAATGGCGCGCGGCCCGTATCGCGTTCGAATTCGACGCACAACTGATTCGCGCAGCGCGCGACGCCGCATCGGCCTCGCACGCGACGCTGCCGATGCTGCTGCACGCGGCGCTCAACACCGCGCTGTTCCGCGCGACGGGCGCGGCCGACCAGCCGGTCGGCGTGCTCGCGTCGACGCGCGAGCTCACGGGCGACGCGGCCCGCGCCGCGCTCGGCCTGTTCATCAACTCGGTCGTCGTGCGTACGCGGATCGACCCGTCGGCGCGCCGCGCGGACGTGCTCGCGCAAGTGCGCGACACGGCGCTCGCCGCGTATGCGCATGCCGACGTGCCGTTCGCCGACGTCGTGGCTGCGCTGCGTGCGCCGCGCGCCGCGCAGGCCAATCCGCTGTTCCAGGTGATGTTCAACTATCTGCGCCCGACCGGCGCCGCCGCACGCGACTGGGCCGGCCTGTCGCTGGCCGAATTCAACGACGTGCGCCATCGCGTCGTGTTCACGCTGGAGCTGGACGTCGTCGAGCATCCGGACGGCCGCGTGAGCGCCGCGTTCTCATATGCGGACGAACTGCTCGCGCGCGATTTCGTCGACGCGCTCGTCGAGCTGTATCACGACGAGGTCGCGCGTTTCGCCGGTGCGTCGGAGGCGGCGCTCGGCGCACCCGAGGCGCGCGCAGCCGTGCACGGTGCGTTCGGCACCCACGCTCACGCGGCAGCGCCGGTCGATGCAACGCCGTCGCATGCCGCCGCCGCGCTCGCCGCGCTGTGGTCCGACACGTTCGCGACGGCCGCGCCCGAGCCCGATGCCGACCTGTTCGAAGCCGGCGCGACGTCGTTCGACGTCGTGCGCTTCGTCGATGCGGCCGGCCGCGCCGGTCACGCGCTGACGGTCGCCGACGTGTTCGCGGCGCCGACGCTCGCGGCGCTCGCCGCGCGGCTCGACGCGCGAGCGGAAACGGGACAGGAGGCGCGCCATGCTGGCTGAAGTGCGTCCGGACGGATTCACGATGCTCGATACCTACCGGCTCGCGTTCGCGGACGGCCTGTTCGCCGTGCGCGACGGCGCGGAGATCCGTGTCGCGCACGGCGACGGCATCGGCGCGCAGTTGCTGCGCGCGCAGCTCGGCGACGACGGCGCGCTGCGCCTCGTCGCGTACAACCATCGCGCGGCGCCGGCCGACCAGCGGCGGGCGCTGCTGGCCGCCCTGGCCGCGGCGTTTTCGGACAGCGCGCGCCACGCGGCGGTCCGGCTCGACCCGGCTGCCTGGCCGGCCGTCGCGCTCGACGCGTTGCGCGCGAGCGGCGTCCTCGCCGACGGCGGCCGCTGCCTGCGCGACGGCTGGGCGCAACAGGCCGACCTGTGGCGCGTCGGCCCGGCTCTGCCGTGCGCGACGCTGCCGACGATCACCGACGGCCGGCGTCATCCGCGCCGGCCGCCCGCACCGCGCGGGGACGTCTATGCGCGCGACCTGCCGGCGCTCGGCGTGCACTTCACGCTGCGCGGCTGGCAGCCGGCCGAGGACGCCGAACGGCTCGCGCGCTGGTTCACGGAGCCGCGCGTGCGCGACGGCTGGCCGGGCGCCCAGCCTGACCAATGCGGTGCGCAAGGCCCGCAGGAAGCCGATCCGCACGTGACGCCGCTCGTCGGCTGTTTCGACGGTGAACCGTTCGCGTATTTCGAGGCGTTCTGGCTGAAGGAGGACGCGCTCGCGCCGCACGTCGCGGCGCGCGACTACGACCGCGGGCTGCGGATGCTGGTCGGCGAGTCGCGCTGGCGCGGCGCGCACCGCGTGGCCGGCTGGCTGCCGTCCGTCGTGCATTACCTGTTTCTCGACGACCTGCGTACCGAAGCGGTCGGCTGTGCCGTTCCGGCCGGCCACACGCGGGTTGCCGACCATCTCGCGCGGCATGGCTTCGCGCGGCAGCGCCGTCTCGCGCTGGCCGACGCGCAGCCGCTGTGGATGCGCACGCTGCGCGAGACGTTCTTCTCCGGCCGTCACGTCTGACGGGCCGGATTCACCGACAAGGGAGCTGAGACATGCAGAGAGAAACCGTATTCGACCTGATCGGCGTCGGCTTCGGGCCGTCGAATCTGGCGCTGGCCGTGCGCCTCGCGGAGCGCGGCGGCGCGCACACGCTCGCCCATTGCTTCATCGAGCGCCAGCCGGAATTCGGCTGGCATCGCGGGATGCTGCTCGACGACTGCCGGATGCAGATTTCGTTTCTGAAGGATCTCGTGACGATGCGCGATCCGAAGAGCCGCTACACGTTCATCAACTATCTGTTCGAACGCGGCCGCCTGAACGAATTCATCAACCTGAAGAATTTCTACCCGACCCGCGTCGAATTCCACGATTACCTGAGCTGGGTCGCCGACGCGTTCGACGATCGCGTCCATTACAGCGAGACCGTGCTGGGGATCGAACCGGTGCGCGGCGACGGCGCGAGGATCGACGCGCTGCGCGTGCTGTCGCGCGACGCGGCCGGCCACGAGCGTCAGCGCGTCACGCGCGCGCTGTCGATCGGCGTCGGCGGCACGCCGGCGATTCCGGATGCATTCGCCGCGCTCGGCCGCGACCGCGTGATCCATTCGTCGTCGTACCTGGCCGACATCGACCGGCTCGTCGCGTCGCCCGACGGCGAACGCCGCCGCGTCGCGGTGATCGGCGCGGGGCAGAGCGCGGCCGAGGTGTTCATCGACCTCGCGCGCCGCTTCCCGCACGTCGACGCGAGTCTCGTGATGCGCGCCGGCGCGTTGAAGCCGGCCGACGACAGTCCGTTCGTCAACGAAATCTTCAGCCCCGAATTCACCGACGTCGTCTATGCGCAGCCGCACGACGCACGTCGTGCGCTGCTCGAGCGCTATCGCGACACGAACTACGCGGTGGTCGACCGGCCGCTGATCGAGCAGATCTACGAAATGCTGTACCTGCAGCGCATCGACGGCACGCCGCGGCATGCGCTGCTCGCGAACAGCGCGATCGAGGCCGCGGTGCGCGCCGCCGACGGCCGCATCGAGCTGACGCTGCGCGACCGGATGAGCGGCGCCACGCGCGTCGAGCGTTTCGATGCGCTCGTGCTCGCGACCGGCTATCGCCGCGACACGCATTCGGCGCTGCTCGAAGGGCTCGCGCCGCATCTGGGCGATGCGCTCACGCGCGGCGACGTGACGCGCGACTACCTGCTCGCGACGCCCGAGCACTTCGCGCCGCGCATCTACCTGCAAGGCTGCTGCGAAGACAGCCACGGCCTGTCCGACACGTTGCTGTCGGTACTGGCGCGCCGCGCGGACGAAATCTGCGCGTCGCTCGAAGACGGGATCGCGTTCGCGCAGGACGACGGCGCGGCCCGGGCAACGCACGAAAAACGACCGAACAACGGGGTGAGCGCGGGCCGGATGGCTTTCGCTCTTTGACAAAGGCGCGGTCGGAGACCGCACGAAAAAGTGGAGCAGAAGAAGATGGAGTGGGCAACAGGCACGCGTTTGCGTGCGATCGCAGCCGCGGCAAGCGTGGCGTTCGGTACGGCGGCAGGGCACGCATACGCCCAGACGGCGCCGGCCGTGAACGCGGGCGCCGCGGCGTCGGCCAGCAGTGCGCAAAACGGCGCGACGGCGAATGCGTCGACCAGCGCGCAAAACGGCACGCTGCCGGCGATCACCGTCAACGCGGCCTCGGCAGGTGACGGCACGGTCGGGCTCGTCGCGAAGCGCAGCACGACCGGCACCAAGACCGACACGCCGCTCAACGAGATCCCGCAGACGATCAACGTCGTCACCGCGCAGCAGATCGAGATGACCGGCGCCACCGACGTGAACGCGGCGCTGCGCTACGTGCCGGGCTTCTCGTCGTACGGCTCGGACAACCGCTCCGACTGGTACGCGGCGCTGCGCGGCTTCACGCCGACCGCCTACGTGAACGGGCTGCAGGTGCCGAACACGATCAACCTCGCGAGCTGGCGCGTCGATCCGTACATGATCGACAGCATCAGCGTGCTGCGCGGGCCGACCTCGGTGCTGTACGGCGCGGGCGATCCGGGCGCGATCATCGACGTGCACACCAAGCTCGCCGACGGCGAGCGCGTGCGCGAAGCGGGCGTGCAGATCGGCGACTACGCGCGCAAGCAGTTCATGATCGACGTCGGCGACAAGCTCGATCCGGACGGCAAGTATGCGTACCGGTTCGTCGGCGTCGCGCGCGACGGCAACGCGCTGACGGGCCCGAACAACGACCAGCGCGTCGCGCTCGCGCCGTCGTTCCGCTGGCGCCCGGACGCGGATACGTCGCTGACGCTGTCCGCGACCTACCTGCAGGACTGGGGCGACATCTCGTCGAACTTCCTGCCCGCGCAGGGTACGGTGCTGCCGAACCCGAACGGCCAGATCAACAAGGACGTCTACGAAGGCGACGGCAGCTTCAACTACTACCGCAAGAAGCAGTGGTCGGTCGGCTACCAGTTCGAGCGCAACCTGACGCCGGCCTGGACGTTCCGCCAGAATACGCGGCTGATGCACCTGTCGCTCGACAACGGTTCGGTGTTCGGCAACGGCTTCGTCGACGGCAGCACGACCGACGTGTCGCGCTGGGCCGGCGTGTTCCAGATGAACTACAGCCGCTTCGACATCGACAACAACCTCGAGGGCCGTTTCGCCACGGGCCCGCTCCAGCACACGCTGCTGCTCGGCTTCCAGTACAACCGGCAGACCGCGACCGACAGCGAATGGCTGGCCGCCGCGCCGCCGCTGAACATCTACAACCCGGTGTACCAGCCCGTCACGACGGCGGTGTTCACGCCCGACGCGACGTTCCGCACCAACACGTACACGACGCTGAACACGTTCGGCCTGTACGCGCAGGACCAGATCAAGTGGAACCGCTGGACGCTGACGCTCGGCGGCCGCGAGGACTGGGTCAACCTGCGGCAGGACGACCGCGCGGCCGGCACGTCGACGAAGGCCGATGTGACGGCATTCACGGGCCGCGTCGGCCTCACGTACCAGGGCGATTACGGGCTGTCGCCGTACGTCAGCTACGCGACGTCGTTCAATCCGCTGATCGGCGTGAACCTGGTCGGCGGCGGGCTGCCGCAGCCGACGCGCGGCAAGCAGATCGAAGCCGGCCTGCGCTGGCAGCCGCCCGGCAAGAACCTGATGCTGAACGCGGCGATCTACCAGATCAACCAGACCAACGTGCTCACGTCGGCGCTGCCGAGCCAGGACCCGACCGGCACGAAGTCGGTGCAGACGGGCGAGGTGCGCTCGCGCGGGATCGAGCTGAGCGCGACCGGCAAGGTCACGCGCAACCTGTCGGTGATCGCGTCGTACGTCTATCAGGACGTGAAGAACGTGCAGGCCAACGACGTCTCGCTGAACAACTGGCCGGTCGATATCCCGCGGCCGCGCCAGATGGCGTCGCTGTGGACCGACTGGACGTGGCACACGGGGCCGCTCGCGGGCTTCGGCCTCGGCGGCGGCATTCGCTACCAGAGCGCGTCGGCCGGTGCGGCCGACAACTCGCTGACGGTATCGAGCGTCACGCTGTTCGACGCGGGCCTGCATTACGACATGCGTAACTGGCGCTTCGCCGTGAACGGGACGAACCTGTTCAACCGCCATTACATCAGCGGTTGCCAGTCGAACAACGTCTGCATTTTCGGGACCGACCGCACGGTTATCGCGACCGCGAAATACAACTGGTGACGTCGCGCGCCGCGGCTCGCCGGCCGGCCTTCGTGGCCGGCGCGGGCGGCCGCGGCGCCTTCGTCCGCTTTTCCACGACGCATCCATGCCGAAGAAAAATCTCGTCTACATCCAGTCGCTGCGCAACGGCGCGGCCGATCGTGCCGGCCAGCCGGTCGCTTATCGGGGCGGCACGCGCTACATGAAGGCGCCGCTCGAATTCCTCGTCGAGCGCCTGAACGATTCGCCGCTCGGCGAACGCTACACGCTCCAGGGCGTGATCGTCGACGACGACGAAGGCTCGCCCGCCGACCGCGCGAAAGTGGCCGACTACGGTTTCGCGCGCACCCCGGGCCGCCCGTGGATCCTGCCGGAAGGCCTGACGGTGCAGGGCAGGCCGGTCGACGAACTGTTCTGCACGATTGCGTCGACGTACCGGCGGCTGCCGCGCGACGCGCGCGAGCGCGTGGCCGGCAAACAGGCGTTCGAGCGCCGCGTGCTCGAACGCCTGCTCGAACTCGACGCCGACATCGTCGTGCTCGACGGGCTGCTCGTAATCCTCGACGAACTCGTGCGGCCGGGCGCGCGCTTTCACCGGCGCATCGCGAACATCCACCCGGGCATCACGGCCGACGATTCGCCATACCAGCGGCGCGGCGCGTGGGCGACGCTCGACGCGCTGCACGGCGCGCGCGGCGAACGCGTCGACTGGGCCACGGGCGCCACGTCGGCGGTCGAACCCGTGACGATGACGGGTGCGTCGTTCCACTACGTCGACAACGGTATCGATTCCGGCGAGGTGATCTGCGACGTGCTCGACACGCCGATCGCGCCGGACGACACGATTCTCGAACTGCGCTGGAACAACTTCCAGCGCAGCCTGTTTCCGGCGCTCGAGCGCGGGCTGCACGTCCTCGCCGACCGCCACGACGCGGGAGCATTGTGATGCAAGACACGCTGACGAAACCGGCCGGCGCCGCCGACGCGGTCGAAGGTGAAGCGGCCGCCGCGCTCGACGGCGCCGCGCAGGGGCAGGCGGGGGCCGTCGTCGAGCATGCGCTCGACGCATGGCGGCCCGACGACGCGCCCGACGCGCTGCTCGCGACGTTCGTCGCGCTGTTCAACACCGACACGCGGTACGACGCGGCGACGATCTCGGTGCCGCGCGGCGGCGCCGATGCGGCGGCCGTGGCGGCGTACGTCGCGCGTGCGGTGCGCGAGGGCGTGATCGACGGCGCGCAAGTCGCGGGCGACACGCTGCGGCTCACCGTGTCGCGCACGACGTTCTGGCAGAATCCGCGGCCGTGGCTGAAGGCGAGCGCGTCGGGCGGGATGCCGCTGCGCTACGCGATCACGAACGGCCATCGGCATCCGGTGCGGCCGCCGTCGCCGGCCGGCGAGATCTATGCGCGCCACATGCCGCAGGTCGGGATGACGTTCAGCCTGCGCACCGTCGACATCGATGCACACGCGGACCTGTTCAGCGGCTGGATGAACCTCGACCGTGTCGCGCACTTCTGGGACCAGCGCGGCACGCGCGACGAGCATGCGGCGTATCTCGCCGAACGGCTGGCCGACCCGCACATGCACCCGATGATCGGCTATTTCGACGACACGCCGTTCGGCTATTTCGAGTTCTACTGGGCGAAGGAGGACCGCCTCGCGCCGTTCTACGACGCGCACGACTACGATCGCGGGCTGCACCTGCTGATCGGCGATTCGCGTTTCCAGAGCGCGGGCAAGCTGCATGCGTGGTGGAGCGGGGTGCTGCACTACATGTTCGTCGACGAGCCGCGTACGCAGCGGCTCGTCGGCGAGCCGCGCGTGGATCACGTGCGGCATATCGCGTACATGCACCGGCTGGGGTTCTACACGCTGAAGGAATTCGATTTCCCGCACAAGCGCGCGGCGCTCACCGTGATCGAGCGCGATACGTTTTTTGACACTTTCCGGTTGCCTTGACGGGGCCGGGCACGCGGCGTCGCTGCGACGGTGCGCGCAGCCTTGCGATGCGCATGCATCGGCCGTCCGGTATATGGACCGCGCGGCCTGCGTCATGAAGAATGGGGCACTTCTCTCATCGACGACAGGCCGCCAGCATGAATCAGACATCCTCGACAACGTGGGACGCAACCGCGAGTTCGCCACCCGCCAAATTGACATATGCCGACATATGTCTAGAATGGGCGCATCGTACTTCCACGGAGTGGCTCATGCGCACCGTTTCCATTTTCAAGAACGCCCGTAACCAGGCAATCCGCATCCCGAAGGACATGGAGTTCGAGGGTGTCACGGAACTCGAGATCCGCCGCGAGGGCGATACGCTGCTGTTGCGGCCGGTACGTCCCACGTGGCTGTCGTTCGCGAACGAACCGCTGGCCGATGCCGATTTCCTTGCCGAACGTCCGGCCGTCATCGAGTCCGGTCGCTTCGATCTGTCCGGCGACGCCGACGCCCCGACGGAGTCCAACCGGTGACCACGCTCTACATGCTCGATACGAACATCTGTTCGTTCATCATGCGCGAGCGGCCACCCGTCGTGCTGTCGCGGTTGCAGTCGTGCGTCAACGCGCAGCACCGGATCGTCGTGTCGGCCGTTACCTACGCCGAGATGCGTTTCGGCGCGGTTGGCAAACGAGCGTCCCCGAAGCATGCGGAACTCGTGACGGCCTTCGTTTCCCGGCTGGATGGCGTGCTGTCGTGGGATGCCGCGGCAGTGGACGCCACGGCCGCGATTCGCGCGGCGCTCGCCGTACGCGGCACGCCGATCGGCGCAAACGATGCGTCGATCGCCGGGCATGCGATCGCGGCCGGTGCGGTGCTCGTCACGCACAACGGCCGCGAATTCGGCCGTGTCGCGGGGTTGTCGCTGGAGGATTGGGCGGCATGAACACGTCGGGCTGAAAGTGCGATGCCGTCGCCGCTGCTTGGCGCATCATGCGTGCGGCGGGGGCGAATCGACGAGAAACGCCCGGCGGAACGCGTCGAGATACCGTTCGGCGTCGTCGCTGAATTCGCCTGGCAGCAGCGCGAACGCGCGAGCGAGCAGATCCTGGCGGAGTGCCGCATAGGTTGCTTCGTCGGACAGCAATGCGCGGATGGCGTCGCGCGTTTGCGGCAGGGCGATGCGTTTCGCATCCCGCGCGAGCAACCCGGCCGCGGCAAGACCGGGCTGGAACGCATGTGTCTCGAGCAGATCGGCCGCCGCATCCCAGATGCGCTCGCGATTCCCGGCGTCATGATAGTGGCGCAGCAGAAACAGCAGGTCGTACGCGTCGCTGTTCTGGCGCGCGCGCCGATCTTTCCACGCGAGCAGCTTCAGCAGCGCGAGTGCGGGCAAACGGGCGACCGGCACCACGGTCCGCGCGTCGATCGATACCGGCTGCGCCGTGTCGACCGCTTCCTGGAAGCCGAGCACGTTCAGGACGAATTCACCGGCCGGCGGCCACGCGATTTCGCCCGGCGGCGCTTCGAGCGGCCCGAACGGCACGAGATCGAGCTCGGTGCGAAAGCCCGGCATGCCGCTTTCGAACAGCAGTTTCTGCTGTTGTTTCGGTGCTCGCGTGAATCGCCCGGTCGCGACGAGCGTATCGACGAGCTGCGCGTGGAACGGCCAGCTCACCGCGCATACGGCAACGTCGACGTCCCGCGTCGCGCGCGCCGGCCGGATGCCGTGGACATGCCACATCAGAATGTCGCGCGCGGTTGCGCCGGCCACGACGAAGGCCGCGTCTAGCTGCGCGCAGGTCGTGCCGACCGCTCGCAGCAGCGCGACCGCCGCCGGTTCGAGCGGCCGGCTCGCCTCGACTTCAAGCGGGCGGGTGGGTGAGGTATCGGTCATGGATTCGTTCGGCGGCAGCAAGGTTGCGGCTGTCCCCGGACGAGACGAGATCCGCATAGATCAGGAGCGGCGGCACGAGCGGCACATCCTGCTCGTGCCAGTCGAGCGCCGGCGAGCGCGGCCAGAACGCTTCGAGCAGCTCGACGTCGCCGTGCTCGTCCGGGCGCAGGCGCGCCTGCAGCAGCAGGCGGTTCGGCACGGCGCCGTGCGTATAGACGGTGATCGCCGCCGGCTTCAGATCGTGCGTCAGCAGATCCGCCGCCGCTTCGCCGCCGAGCCGCGCATCGAACGCGGCGAAATCGAAGCCGCGCCACCAGTCGGGTGCGATCGCGGCAAACCGCCGGGCCGGCAGTTTCGCGCGCAGGCGGCTCGGGTACAGCGCGACCCATTCCTGCAGGAAGCGCGGCCAGTCCGGCATCAGCCTTTCGCCGTTGCGCCGCTGCGCGACGAGGCCGCGCGCGATCAAGTCGTCCATCGCGAGATTGACCGTGCCGAGCGCGACGCCCGACGCGGCGGCGATCGCCCGGTACGGCTGGGCGACGAGGCCCGGCTGCGTCGCGAGCGCGAACATCACGGCGAGCCCCTTGGGCGTGGTCGCGCGCGACGCCTGACGGCGCGGCGTACGCGCAGGTTTCGGTCGGCCGGAGATCATCACGGTGGCCTCCGGCTGGATCAGGCTCGCATTGCCGGCGGTATCGAGAAACGGGATGTCGTGCTCGGTCAGGCGGGCTGCCAGTTCGGCAGAAAAATAAGGGGCGACCAGCATCAGCGGCCGCTCGCCCGGCACCGGTGGGCCGCCGCGGCGACGCAGCGCCGCGAGCGCTGCTTGCAGCGATTCGACGCCGACGCTCACGGCTGCCGGCATCTCGAAGGTGTGCCCGGCGATGTCGAAGCGGATCATGGCGTCGGCTCGCGCCTGGTACGCCTGCGGCACGCGCACGGGCCGCGCGGCGAAGCGCCGGGTCGCGCGTCCGAACGCGGCACAAGCCTCGTCGAGCACGTGCTGTTCCGGGATGGGGAGGGGGACGTTCGCGGGCATCACGGAGAATCGCTTGTTCACTGTTTTGTCAGCGTACACAAAAAATGTACAACCGTCAAAAAATGAACAAATCATTTCAACCCGTTGATGTAAAGAGATTATTCCGGGATGTTGGGCGACTGCCAACGATAACCTCCGTGTGAAAATCGAGCCGGAACACCCCGTGTCGGGCATGCCTGTCGCTAGCGGCAGTCGTTCGTATGGGATAGCCCATACGGGCGGCCGCGCTTTGCCCCGCGCCCTGCGTTCGACCGACAATCAACGGTTGCCACCGCGACAACTTTCCGTCTGTCCGGTTGTCGCTCAACGAACTATCCTTGCCTGCACGTTCCCCACTGGACAACAGGAGACGACACCGTGACGCACAGCGTGATCCCCGCAGGCCTTGCCGACGAAATGATCGAGATCCGGCATCGCATCCACGCCCACCCCGAACTGGGTTTCGAGGAATTCGCGACGAGCGATCTCGTCGCGGAGCAACTTCAATCATGGGGCTACACCGTGCATCGCGGGCTCGGCGGCACTGGCGTCGTCGCGCAGTTGAAAGTGGGCGACGGCCAGCAGCGCCTCGGGCTGCGCGCCGACATGGACGCGCTGCCGATCCACGAAACGACGGGCCTGCCGTACCAGAGCACGATCGCGGGCAAGATGCACGCGTGCGGCCACGACGGCCACACGGCGATGTTGCTCGCGGCCGCGAAGCACCTCGCGCGCGAACGCCGCTTCTCGGGCACGCTGAACCTGATTTTCCAGCCGGCCGAGGAAGGGCTCGGCGGCGCGAAGAAGATGCTCGACGACGGGCTGTTCGAGCAATTTCCCTGTGACGCGATCTTCGCGATGCACAACATGCCGGGCTTCCCGACCGGCACGTTCGGTTTCCTGCCGGGGCCGTTCATGGCGTCGTCGGATACGGTCGTCATCGACGTGCAGGGCCGCGGCGGACACGGCGCGGTGCCGCACCGCGCGATCGATCCGGTCGTCGTGTGCGCGCAGATCGTCGTCGCGTTGCAAACGATCGTGTCGCGCAACGTGTCGCCGCTCGACATGGCGATCGTCACGGTCGGCGCGATCCATGCGGGCGACGCGCCGAACGTGATTCCCGATCGCGCGCAGATGCGCCTGTCGGTGCGTGCGCTGAAGCCCGACGTGCGCGACCTGCTGGAGACGCGCATCAAGGAGGTCGTGCATGCGCAGGCAGCCGTGTTCGGCGCGACCGCGACGATCGACTACCAGCGCCGCTACCCCGTGCTCGTCAACGATATGGAGATGACGGCGTTCGCGCGCGGCGTCGCGCGTGAATGGGTCGGCGAAGCCAATCTGATCGACGGAATGGTGCCGCTCACCGGCAGCGAGGATTTCGCGTTCCTGCTCGAGAAGCGGCCGGGCTGCTACCTGATCATCGGCAACGGAGACGGGGAGGGCGGCTGCATGGTGCACAACCCCGGCTATGACTTCAACGACGCGGCGTTGCCGACCGGTGCGTCGTACTGGGTGAAGTTGGCCGAGGCGTTTCTGGTGTGACGGACGCGGCTAGACATGCAGCACCGGGCCGACCATCGGCTCGACTTCGTAGGGACCGAATGCGAGATGTACCAAACATTGGTATATGTTGGCCACATCTTTCGCTACCCCGCTGGATCTCACGTTGTGTTTTACCGTGAAACGGATGACGCGATCGATGTGATTCGGCTCCTGCATCAGCGAATGGACATCGAACGGCATCCGTAGCCGCGCACGTCGAATGCCGTAGTCGCTACAAAGCGACGCTCAATCCCCACAGGATGCCGCCTCGATGCAGGCGCGGCATTGATGCGTTCAGAACACGTCCCCGCTGAACAACGCAACGACCGCATCCGGATTCGACGGCCAGTACATGTGCATGTACGTCGCGACGATCGCGCCCGCGCGATAAACGGCTTCACCGCTGCCCGCCGCGCCATCGGGCCGCGCGGCGGTCGCGACCGGCACCAGCGGCGTATCCAGCCGCGAATAATGAAACGTATGCCCGCGCATCGGCCCCATGCGCGTATCGAGCTGCTGCATGCCGAGCGCCGCGAACCGGCGTTGCATCGTCGCGTGGCCCGGCAGCACGCCGAGCATCGGCGTCGTCGACCCATCCACATCGGTCAGCGATTCGCACAGATACACCATCCCCCCGCATTCCGCGACGATCGGCCGGCCGGCGGCCGCATGCGCGCGAATCGTCCGTGCGGTCGCGGCATTCCCGGCAAGCGTCGCCGCATGCAGTTCCGGATAGCCGCCCGGCAAAAACAGCGCGTCGCAATCGTCGGGCACGGGTTCGTCGGCGAGCGGCGAGAAGAATCGCAGCTCGGCACCGAGTGCGTCGAGCAACGCGAGATTCGCCGGATAGATGAACGAAAACGCCGCATCGCGCGCCACCGCGATCCGCTTGCCCGCGAGCGCGCGCGGCAGCGGCGCGGCCACGTCCGGTTCCGCGAATGTGACAGCAGGCGGCAACTCGGCGAGCGCGGTTTGCGCGAGCACGTCGGCCGCGCGGTCGAGCCGCGCATCGAGATCGTCGATATCGGCCGGCTGATGCAGGCCGAGATGCCGCTCCGGCAGCGCAATACCCGCATCGACCGGCACGTGCCCGAGCCAGCGCAGGTCGCCGGGTAACGCTTGTTGCAGCAACTCCGCATGCCGCGCCGAGCCGACGCGGTTGGCCAGCACGCCGTGAAACGGCAACCCCGGCCGGAACCGCGCGAGCCCGAAGGCGATCGCCGCGAACGTCTGCGCCATCGCCTTCGCCGAAATCACCGCGACGACCGGCACGCCGAACGCGGCCGCGAGATCGGCGCTGCTCGGCGTGCCGTCGAACAAGCCCATCACGCCTTCGATCAGGATCAGGTCCGCGTCGCGCGCGGCTTCGGCGAGCAGCGCGCGGCAGCCGGCCTCGCCGACCATCCCGAGGTCGAGCGCATGCACGGGTGCGCCGCTCGCGCGTTCGAGCAGCATCGGATCGAGAAAATCGGGCCCGGTCTTGAACACGCGCACGCGGCGGCCGAGCCGGCGGTGCAGCCGCGCGAGGGCGGCCGTCACCGACGTCTTGCCCTGGCCCGACGCGGGCGCGCTGACGAACAGCGCGGGGCAGGCCGGCATGCTCAGAATTCCACGCCGCGCTGCGCCTTCACGCCTTGCTCCTTGTACGGATGCTTGACGAGTCGCATTTCGGTGACGAGATCGGCCGCATCGATCAGCGCATCGGGCGCGTGCCGCCCGGTGACGACGACGTGCACCGACTCCGGTCGAGCCGTGAGCGTCGCGAGTACTTCGTCGAGCGGCAGGTATTCGTACTTCAGCACGGTGTTCAGCTCGTCGAGGATCACCATCGGGTAGTCGCCGCTTTCGATCATCCGGCGCGCCTCGTCCCAGCCTTTGCGCGCGGTCGCGATGTCGGCGTCGCGGTTTTGCGTGTTCCACGTATAGCCGTCGCCCATCGTCACGAAATCGCATTGTGCGACCGCACCGAGGAAGTCGCGCTCGGACGTGTGCAGCGCCCCCTTGATGAACTGCACGACGCCGAGCCGCATGCCGTGGCCGAGCACGCGCACGGCCATCCCGAACGCGGCCGTGCTCTTGCCCTTGCCGTTGCCGGTGTGGACGATCAGCAGGCCTTTCTCCTGCGTGGCGGCGGCCTGCTTCTTCTCGTGGCCGGCGCGGCGGCGTTCGGCCATCCGCTGATGGGATTCGGAATCGGTCTTCATCGGGAATCGTCCTGTCGAAAGCGAAACAATGGGTTCAAAGCGGGCCGGCGAGCGCGACCGTCACGCCGTCCCGGATGGATTTGGGGCCGAGCAGCCGGCCATGCGGCGCCGCGAGCCGCGCGCACGGCTCGGCCACGCCCGCGACGCCGAAGCGCGCCAGCACTGCGTCGGAAGGACCGCTCGCGGCCAGTTCCGGACGGCTCGCGAGTTGCGCCGCATCGAACGCGACGAGCGGCCAGCCACGGCGCGCGCACAGCGTGCGCAGCGCACGGGCGCGCGCCTTGTCGGCGAGCGTCGCGACGAGCGCTGGTTCGGCGCCCGGATGGCGCGCGAGCGCGGCGCGGATCGCGGCATCGAGTTGCGCGGGCGTGACACCCGCGCGGAAGCCGACGCCGAGCGCGACGCGCATCATGCGCGGCCGCCGAGCGCCGCGCGCACCGCCGGATCGTCGGCGAGCGCGGCTACACGGCCGATCACGACGATCGCCGGCGAACCGATGCCGGTTTCGCCGACGCGCGCGACGAGCGTATCGAGCGTCGCGAGTACGTGGCGCTGTTCGGCGCGCGTGGCGTTCTCGATCGCCGCGCACGGCGTGTCGCCGGGCAGGCCGCCGTCGCGCAGCGCCGCGGCGATCGCGTCGAGCCGGCGGATGCCCATGTAGATCACGATCGTCATGCGGGTGGCCGCGAGCGCGCGCCAGTCGGGCTCGTCGGCGCCCGCGCCGTGGCCCGTGACGAAGATCACGCCTTGCGCGTCGCCGCGGTGCGTGACCGGGATGCCGAGCGCGGCCGGCGCGGCGATGCCGGCCGTGATGCCGTTGACGACTTCCACCGGAAAACCCGCCGCGCCGAGCGCGATCAGTTCCTCGCCGCCGCGGCCGAACACGAACGGATCGCCGCCCTTGAGCCGTGCGACGCTGCGGCCCGCGCGCAGGTGCGCGAGCATCGCGGCGACGATCGTCTCCTGCGGCGTCGACGCATGGCCGCCACGCTTGCCGACGTGCTCGATCGACGCATCGGCACGCGCATGGCGCAACACGTCGGGGTTCACGAGATCGTCGACGAGCAGCACGTCGGCCGCGCCGATCGCGCGTACGGCCTTGAGCGTGAGCAGGTCGGCGTCACCGGGGCCGGCGCCGACGAGCCAGGCGCGGCTCATCGCGCGCGGCACGGCGCGCACCGTGTCGAAACAGTGGAACAGGGCAGGCGGGCGGCGCATCGGCGGCCGGCGGGCAGGCAGTGCATGACGGATCGGGCGAAACCCGCGCGGACGCGGGTGGAATGCGCACCCGATCCGTCCCCCGCGGATCGGGCGTTCGGCGAGCAGTGCGCTCGCCCCTTGCGTCGGCCGGTATCCGGGCTGGCCGCTTGCCAGGCCGCAGCCTTCCCGCCCGGCAGAAGGGCAGTGGCATCGCGGGCGGCCTGGGCGCACGCGCGGCAGAGCGCGTTGCGCGGGCGGCGTACCGTTGCGGGGACAGCACAGGCCGGGCGGATCTTCGCCTCCTGTTTCCCGTTTAACTGCATGCACGGAATGCGCATGCGAGCACCGAACGCGGCGCATACGATAGCACACGCGTGCGCCGCGCGAGCGGCCCCGGCGCGCCCGCTGCGCGGGGCGGCGGCACCATGCACGCGGTCAGAACTTGTACGTCGCCGTCAGCGTGAACGTGCGTGGCGCGCCGGGCATGATCTGCGCGACGCTCGTCGCATTCGCGTAGTAGTCGCGATCGGTCAGGTTGACGGCCGCCAGCGTCACCTCCAGGTCGCGCGTGCGATATCCGGCCTTGCCGTCCCAGCGCACGTAGGCGGGCAGTTCGAGCAGGTTGTCGCGATCGGCGTAGCGCGCACCTTCGTACACGAGCCCGAGTTCGGCGAAAAACCCGCGCAGCGGCGCATGGCCGACGAACAGGCTGCCGTTCGACGCCGACACGCCCGCCGACCGCTTGCCCGCGTACTTCAGTTCGGCGTCGACCACCCGCGCGTGTTGCCAGCCGATGCCGCCGCGGACGAACCAGTCGCCCGTGAGCCGGCCGGCGACGCCCAGTTCCATACCGCGATTGCGCTCGAGGCCGGTGAGATCGAAGAATCCCGGCCGAACCGGGTCGGCGACGCGGCGGTTGTACAGATCGAGCTGAAACAGCGCGAGCGTCGTGCTCAGCGCGCCGTCGCGCCAGTCGCTTTTCACGCCGATCTCGTATTGACGCGTGTATTGCGGGCCGAGATCGTTGGCGTTGCCGCGCGCGCCGGGCGTGATGCCGATCAGGTCGCCGCCGACCGGCGCGAAGTTCTTGCTGTACGACGCATACAGGCTGTGCGCGCTCACCGGCGACCACACGACGCCGAGCCGCGGGCTCCACGCCGTCGTCGTGCGCCGTGCATGCAGATCGTTCAGCGCGTTGGTCGAATCGACGTCGAAGCGTTCTCCCCGCACGCCACCGAGGAGCTTCCATGCTCGCCCGAAGTCGATGCGATCCTGCGCGAAGATCGCGTAATCGCTGACACGGTGGCGATTCATCGCATACGGACGCGGCGTCGAGCCGGCCAGGGCGAGACGATCCGGTCCGGTGATCGGGACCGGCGCCGCGTCGGCCTGCCAGAGCGTCGGGGCGCGTTTCTGCCAGCCGTATTCGATGCCGAACAGCAGGTGATGCACGCCCGGGCCGGTCGCGACCCTGCCGCCCAGTTCGACGCCGGTCTGCACGTTCAGATGCGTCATGTCCTGCAGGTAGCGCGCCCGTTGCACGCGCCGGTAGTCGCGCGGCTTCGTGACGTAGCTTTGCGTGACGTAGGTGTTGTCGAAAGTGCTGCGCAGATCCAGCACGCCCAGCGTATGGCGCAGTTCCCAGCCGCCATCGAACGCGTGCGTGAAGACCGAGCGCCAGTTCATGTTTTCGTCGCGGATCGTGTCGCGGCCCGCCGCGCCGAAGAAGGTCGCGCGCGGCGCGGACGGCAGCGCGTACGCGAGCGGCTTGCCGGCTGCATCGACCGCGGCGACCGACGCCGGCATGCCGCGATCGGGCACGCGCCGGTACGTGTCGTATTCGAACTGCAGCAGCCAGCTTCGCCGCGCGTCCTGCCATTTGATCGACGGCGCGACGTACTGGCGCGTGCCATCGACGTGGTCGCGGAAGCTGCCCGCGTGTTCGCGTCCGGCATTGAGCCGCACGCTCCATGCGCCCGACAGCATCCGGTTGAGATCGACCGACGCGCCGAGTCGTCCATAACTGCCGGTCGCCGCCGACACATGTCCGAAGTTTTCCGGCAGCGGCTGCTTGGTGATCCGGTTGATGACGCCGCCGCCGCTGCCGCGCCCGTACAGCGCCGCCGCCGGCCCCTTCAGCACTTCGACGCGTTCGATGTTGCCGAGACTGCGCACGTATTGCGCGTCGTCGCGCATGCCGTCGAGCAGCAGGTCGCCCGCGGCGGAAAAGCCGCGAATGCGGAACGAATCGAAGCGCGTGTCCGACGTATTGGACACACCCGGCACGCCGGCCAGCGCGTCGGCCAGCGTGCGGCCGCCATACGACAGCGTTTCCTCGACCGGCACGCTGTCGATCGTTTGCGGGACGTCGCGCGGATCGGTCGCGGTGCGCGTCGCCGTACTCACGCTTTCGGCGCGCGGATCGTTCGGATGACGGCGGCTGCGCACCTCGAGCGCGGGCAGTTCGTCGTCGAACTCGGCCGCCGGGGCAGGAAAGGAGGCAACGCCGGCGATCGAGCACAGCGACAGGGCGAGCACAGGAAAGCGCCGCCCGGATATCTGTCGTTTCGACATGGAAATTTAAGGATGACTGAGTGATTGCCTCACATTGCCGTTGCGCGGTGGTTGCGTTGTTATCGGGTGAAGTTTATCTCGCCCAGTTGAAAACGACAATCATTCGCGTTAGCTGCGCACCGCTCGCCTTGACGCTCCCGGCCCCGCCGCCTACACTCGCACGCGTTTTGGTGCTCGCGCGCGCCGCTCCGGCGCACGCAGTTAAACGGGAAACAGGGAGCCTGCCTGCACCGCAGTCGAGCCAACCTGTGCTGCCCCCGCAACGGTAAGCGAACGCGTCGCGCGCAAGCGCCACGCAGCGCCGCTTCGCCGCATGCCCTGCGCATGCGGACGACTGCCACTGGATGCCGCGCATCCGGGAAGGCGAAGCGGCGTGTTCGTCAGCCCGGATACCGGCCTAAACGTTGGGGTTCAGCGCCGCGGGGAGGCGGCGCATCGTCCACGGCCGCGGCAGGCCCGACGCCCGGTGTTTCCCGCTGTCACCTCCGATCCGCCGGCGCGCGAACGCGCCCGGCCGGCACGGCGAACGGCGCGACGCGGGCGGGGCAGGCGGCAGCCGTGTTGGCATTCACGATGTCGACCGTTCGCAAGGAAGCACCATGCCCGATTCGTTGTTCCGCCCGTCCCGCGGCTGTCCGGCCGGACTGCGCGGCGACCTTCGCGCGTACCGTCCCGTGAATGGCCGCGCCGCCACCGACGCGACGAGCCCGTCCTGATTCCCTCTTCGACACCGGACCTACCATGACCCTACGCAAGCTGCCCGTCACGATCGTCACGGGCTTTCTCGGCAGCGGCAAGACGACGCTGATGCGCCACATCCTGCAGCACGCCGAAGGCCGCCGCATCGCGGTGATCGTCAACGAATTCGGCGAACTCGGCATCGATGGCGAAATCCTCAAGGGCTGCGGCATCGGCTGCGACGAGGCTGACGGCGCGCAGGGCGAAGCAGCGGGCCAACTGTACGAACTCGCGAACGGCTGCCTGTGCTGCACCGTGCAGGAAGAGTTCTATCCGGTGATGGAAGCGCTCGTCGAGCGCCGCGCGGACATCGATCACGTGCTGATCGAGACGTCGGGCCTCGCGCTGCCGAAGCCGCTCGTGCAGGCGTTCAACTGGCCGACGATCCGCAACAGCTTCACGGTCGACGCGGTCGTGACCGTCGTCGACGGGCCGGCCGCCGCGAGCGGCCAGTTCGCGGAAAACCCGCAGGCCGTCGACGCGCAGCGCCGCGCCGATCCGAACCTCGACCACGAATCGCCGCTGCACGAACTCTTTGCCGATCAACTGTCGTCCGCCGATCTCGTGATCGTGAACAAGGCCGACCTCGTCGACGACGCCGAATTCGCGCGGGTCGAAACCGCGATCCGCGAAGAAATTCCGCCGCAGGTGAAGATCGTTCGCGCGACGCGCGGCGAGCTCGATCTCGCGATGCTGCTCGGCCTCGAATCGGCGTCGGAGGAAACGATCCACCTGCGTCACGACCATCACGGCTCGGCAGACGACGGCGATCACGATCACCATCACGACGATTTCGATTCGGTCGTGGTGTCGGGCGACGCCGGCACGCGCGAAGCGACGATCGCCGCGCTGCAGCGTGTGGTCGAAGCGCACACGATCTATCGCGCGAAAGGCTTCGCCGCGCTGCCCGGCGCGCCGATGCGGCTCGTGATCCAGGGCGTCGGGCGCCGTTTCGACAGCTATTTCGACCGCCGCTGGCAGGACGGCGAAACGCGCGCGAGCCGCTTCGTGCTGATCGGCGAGGATCTCGACGCGGCCGCGCTGCAACGCGCGTTCGACGCCGCGTGCGCGGCCGAGCCGCAACAGGCGTAACGCACGATGCATCTGCTGCGCACCACGCCGGGCGGCTTCGTCGACGATACGCAGGGCGTCGTCCGGATCGACCAGCAGCCGGCCGACATCGTGATCCTGAGTTCGGCCGACACGACGCTGTCGCTGCTCGCGAGCGTCGTGCCGCACTTGCCCGAAGGATTTCCGAGCGTGCGGCTCGCGAACGTCACGTTCCTGCGGCAGCCGGCGTCGGTCGATTTCTACGTCGACGACGTGTTGCGTCACGCGAAGACGGTCGTGATCGATCATCTCGGCGGCGAAGCATACTGGCCGTACGGGATCGAGCAGGCCGTGTCGCTCGCGTCGAAGCGCGGGCAGCAGCTCGCGATGTTCTCGGGCGACCTGCAGGAGGATCCGAACCTCGTCGCGAAGAGCACGGTCAGGCCCGACCTGTGCCGGCTGTGGTGGCGCTATCTGCGCGAGGGCGGCGTGCACAACGCCGACGCGCTGCTGCGCAGCATCGCGTTTCACACGCTCGGGTTCGGCGACGAGCCCGAACCGCCGCGCCCGCTGCCGGCCGCCGCGCTGTATCACCCGGCGCGCGACCGCGCGAGCGTCGACGACTGGCGGCCGCGCTGGACGCCCGGCGCACCGGTCGTCGCGATCCTGTTCTATCGCGCGCACTGGCAGGCCGCGAACACGGCCGTGTTCGACGCGCTGGCCGATGCGCTCGTGCGCGAAGGGCTCAATCCGCTGCCGATCGCGGTCACGTCGCTGAAGGACGCGGTGAGCCGCGAGGTCATCACGCAGCTGTGCGACACGCATGGCGTCGCGCTCGTGCTGAATACCACCGCGTTCGCGGCCGGCGCGATCGACAGCCCCGAGCACGACGTGCTCGCGGGCGACGCGCCGGTGCTGCAGGTGATCCTGTCCGGCGGCAATCGCGACGCGTGGCTCGCCGACAGCCAGGGCCTGCACGCCCGCGACATCGCGATGCACATCGCGCTGCCCGAGGTCGACGGGCGCATCGTCACGCGCGCGGTGAGCTTCAAGGGGCTCGCGTATCGTTGCCCGCATACCGAGGTCGACGTCGTGCGCTATCAGCCGGATGCCGAGCGGATCGCGTTCGTCGCGGCGCTCGCGCGCGGCTGGTGCCGGCTGCGCACGCTGGATAACGCCGACAAGCGCATCGCGCTGATTCTCGCGAACTATCCGCAAAGCGAAGGGCGGATCGGCAACGGCGTCGGGCTCGACACGCCGGCCTCCGCGCTGCGCGTGCTCGCGGCGCTGCGCGACGCGGGCTATACCGTGGCCGACCTGCCGCCCGACGGCGACGCGCTGATCGCGCGGCTCACCGAGGGCGTCACCAACGATCCCGCCGTGCGTACGCTGCGTCCCGCATTTCAGAGTTACGCGCTGGCCGACTACGTCGCGCGGTTCGCGCGGCTGCCGGCCGCCGTGCGCGATGCGCTGAACGAACGGTGGGGGCCGCCCGAAGCCGATCCGACGCTGCGGCAACGGCGTTTCACGATCGCCGGCTGGCGCGCGGGCAACGTGTTCGTCGGCATCCAGCCGTCGCGCTCGCGCGACGAGAACGACTACGCGAGCTACCACGATGCCGACCTCGTGCCGCCGCACGCGTATCTCGCGTTCTATTTCTGGCTGCGCGATGCGTATCGCGTCGACGCCGTCATCCATCTCGGCAAGCACGGCAATCTCGAATGGCTGCCGGGCAAGAGCGTCGCGCTGTCCGACGCGTGCTGGCCCGACCTGACGCTCGGGCCGCTGCCGCACCTGTATCCGTTCATCGTCAACGATCCGGGCGAGGGCAGCCAGGCGAAGCGCCGCGCGCAGGCCGTGATCGTCGATCACCTGATGCCGCCGCTCACGCGCGCGGAAAACTACGGGCCGCTGCAGGATCTCGAACGGCAGGTCGACGAATACTACGAAGCGCTGATGGTCGATGCGCGGCGCGCGAAGCTGCTGCGCAAGACGATCCTCGCGACGATCGCCGAGCATCGTCTGCACGACGAGCTGAGCGTGTCGCCGCCGCGCGATGCGGGCGACGAGGATGCGCTGCTCACGCGGGTCGACGCGTGGCTGTGCGAATTGAAGGAAGCGCAGATTCGCGACGGGCTGCACGTGTTCGGCGCGTCGCCGGTCGAGCGCCAGCGGCGCGACACGCTGCTCGCGCTCGCACGTTTTCCGGTTGGCGACGGCAAGGGCGAACGGGCGGGGCTGATCGGCGCGCTCGCGCGCGATCTTGCGCTCGGCGACGCGTTCGATCCGCTCGCGGCCGACTGGGCCGCGCCGTGGACGGGGCCGCGGCCGGCCATCCTGCAGACGCTTGACGCGTCGCCGTGGCGGCATGCGGGCGATACGCGCGAGCGGCTCGAACGGCTCGCGCAGCACTGGCTGGCCACTGTGTGCGGAACCGCTTCGGAGAATTCCGGTATCGACGTGCCGCCGCCCGGCGAATGGCCGCATACGCTCGCGGTGATCGAGCGCGTGCGGTCGACGCTGTTGCCCGCACTCGACGCGTGCGGCCGCGAGGAAATGCGTCAACTGCTGCGCGGGCTCGACGGGCGTTTCGTGCCGCCGGGGCCGAGCGGCTCGCCGTCGCGCGGCCGCCCCGACGTGCTGCCCACGGGCCGCAACTTCTACTCGGTCGATACGCGCGCGGTGCCGACGCAAGCCGCGTGGTCGCTCGGGCTGAAATCCGCGCAGCAACTGATCGAACGCCATCTGCAGGATCACGGCGACTATCCGCGCGCGATCGGGCTGTCGGTGTGGGGCACGGCCACGATGCGCACCGGCGGCGACGACATCGCGCAGGCGTTCGCGCTGATCGGCGTGCGGCCGAAATGGGCGCACGGCAGCCACCGCGTGACCGACTTCGAGATCCTGCCGATCGAGATCTTCGACCGGCCGCGCATCGACGTGACGCTGCGCGTGTCGGGCTTCTTCCGCGACGCGTTTCCGAACCTGATGCATCTGTTCGACGCGGCCGTGCAGGCGGTTGCCGCGCTCGACGAGCCGGAGGAGCTGAACCCGATCCGCGCGCGCATCGAGCGCGAACGCGAGAAGTGGGTCGCGCAGGGCATGGCGCCCGACGACGCGCGGCGCCGCGCCGGCTGGCGCGTGTTCGGCGCGCGGCCGGGCAGTTACGGCGCGGGCCTGCAGGATCTGATCGACCAGCGCCGCTGGCAGACCGACGCCGATCTCGCCGATGCCTACCGTCAATGGGGCGGCCACGCATACGCGCAGAACAGCGCGGGCGACGCGGCGGCCGACGTGTTCGGCGAGCGGCTCGCGACGATCGACGTCGTCGTGCAGAACCAGGACAGCCGCGAGCACGACATCCTCGATTCGAACGACTACTACCAGTTCCAGGGCGGGATGACGGCGGCCGTGCGCCATCTGTCGGGGCAGCAGCCGAGCATCTATCACGGCGACCATGCGAACCCCGTCGCGCCGAAGATGCGCACGCTGCGCGAGGAAATCGCGCGCGTGATCCGCTCGCGCGTCGTCAACCCGAAATGGCTCGACGGCGTAAAGCGTCACGGCTACAAGGGCGCGGCCGAGCTGGCCGCGACCGTCGACTACCTGTACGGCTATGACGCGACCGCGCGCGTGCTGTCCGATCACCAGTACGCACTCGTCGCCGACGCGTACCTGTTCGACGACGCCACCCGCGCGTTCCTCGAACGGCACAACCCGAAGGCGCTGCACGGCATCTGCGAACGCTTCGTCGAAGCGATGCAGCGCGGGCTGTGGCAGCAGCCGGGCCCTTATCGCGAGCGGATCGAAGCGGTCTGGCTCGCGAGCGAACAACGCCAGGAAGGAGGACCGCGATGACCGATCCGACGATGCACCGCGCCCGCGCGGTTTTTCCGTTTGCGGCGCTCGTCGCGCAGGACGCATTGCAGCAGGCGCTGCTGCTCGCCGCGATCGACCCGTCGATCGGCGGCGTGCTCGTCAGCGGCCCGCGCGGCACCGCGAAATCGACGGCCGCGCGCGGCCTCGCGGAGCTGTTGCCGGAAGGGCAGTTCGTCACGCTGCCGCTGTCGGCGAGCGACGAGCAGGTGACGGGCACGCTCGATCTCGCGCATGCGCTCGCCGAAAACGGCGTGCGCTTCCGGCCGGGCCTGCTGGCTCGTGCGCATCTCGGCGTGCTGTACGTCGACGAAGTGAACCTGCTTGCCGACGGGCTCGTCGATACGCTGCTCGACGTCGCCGCGAGCGGCGTGAACATCGTCGAGCGCGATGGCGTGTCGCACGCGCACGACGCGCGATTCGTGCTGGTCGGCACGATGAATCCCGAGGAGGGCGAGCTACGCCCGCAGTTGCTCGACCGCTTCGGGCTGATGGTCGAACTCGAGAACTGCTTCGACGCTGGGCAGCGCGAGCGGATCGTGAAGGCGCGTCTTGCGTTCGATCTCGATCCGGACGCGTTTCGCGCGCGTCATGCGGCTGCCCAGCGCGAACTCGCGGACCGGATTCACGCGGCGCGCGCGCGGCTGCCGGCGCTGGATTTCGACGATGCGGTTCATGCACGCGTCAGCGCGCTGTGCATCGATGCGGCCGTCGACGGGTTGCGCGCCGATCTCGTGATGCTGCGCGCCGCGCGCGCGCTGGCCGCGCTGGAGCAGGCCGACGCGGTGACGGTGTCGCACGTGGAGCGCGTGGCCGAAGCCGTCCTGCGGCACCGGCGCCATGCGGAGCCGCCGCATCAGTCGTCGCGCCAGTCGTCGCAACACGGCGGCGAACGCGACGATCGTTCGCCGCCGGATACGCGCCAGCAGCCCGGCGACCGATCGGGCGAAACACAGGCCGGCGCGTCGGCATCGCAGGGCGACTGGGGTTACCTGCCACCCGAACCGGCCGGGCTGCGCGACGTGAAAGGCGTGGTGCCGCTGCCGCTAAAAAAACGCTGAGCCATCGAGCCGGCGCCGCCGCGAACGCGATTCGCGGTCCTCGATGGCAATCAGGCGCAGCGGCGCGCGTGCCACGTACGTTGCGTGCCGGCACGGCCGTCGCGTGGCCGGCGACGCTCGCCGCGAAACGCGGCGACCCGCTGCGCCGCGACCATCTGCGCTTCGCGAAACGCGCGGGCACGCCGCACGCGCTGCATTGCTTCGTGCTGGATTGTTCGGCGTCGATGCTGTCGCACGAGCGGCTCGCGCTCGCGAAGGGGCTGATCGTCGCGTATTTCGATCAGGCCGCGCGTGAGCGTGCCGAAACCGCGCTGGTCTGCTTCGGCGGCAACGGCGCCGCGCGGCGCTTCGGCCCGGCCGTGCCGCGCTGGTGGAATGCGCGCTGGCTCGAGCCGGTCAACGGCGGCGGCGGCACGCCGCTGGCGGACGGCATCGCGGCCGCCGCGCAGTTGCTCGCCCGCGCGGCGCGCCGCGAGCCGGCCAGGCAGCGCTGGCTGTGGGTGCTGTCCGACGGGCGCACGCGCGAGATGCCGGCGAGACCGGCGGCAGCCGATCACGTCGTGTTCGTCGACTTCGACGATGCGGCCGTGCGGATCGGGCAGGGCCCGCGGCTTGCCGCGGCGTGGGACGCGCAGTGGGTGACGGCCGACGCGCTTCGCACGGATCTCGCGGGCTGATGGCCGCCCGGCGGTGCGCTATGATCACCGTTTCCGCTTCTGCTCCCTGGAAACTCCCGCCATGCAAGTATTGGTCGATGCCGACGCGTGTCCCGCCGTCATCAAGGACATGCTGTTTCGCGCCGCGCGTCGTGCCGAAATCTGCGTGACGCTGGTCGCGAACCAGTTTCTGCGCACGCCGCCGTCGCCGTTCATCAAGGCCGTGCAGGTGCCGGCCGGCTTCGACGTGGCCGATGCGCGCATCGTCGAGCTGGCGGAAGCCGGCGACCTCGTGATCACCGCCGACATCCCGCTGGCCGCCGCGGTGCTCGACAAGGGCGCGCATGCGCTCGACCCGCGCGGCAACTGGTTCAGTCGCGAAAACATCGAGGAGCGCCTGTCGACGCGCGCGATGATGGACCAGTTGCGTAGCGCGGGCATCGACACGGGCGGGCCGGCGCCATTCAGCGCACGCGACGGCAAGGCATTCGCATCGCAGCTCGACCGTTTTCTGGCGCGGCACGGCAAGCCGTAACGACACGTCGGCGCCCCCGCCGGGATGCAGGTTTGCGCCGACGCTGCTATCGTGTGGCGCGAACCCCCAGCACAGGAGCGCACGCGTGTCACCGACCCAACTTCTCGTTCCGACCTACACCCAGATGCTGCGCGCGCAGTCCGCGTGGCTCGACAAGGCCGTCGCGCACCGGCAAGCCGCGGGCGAGGAACCCGACGCGGCGATGACGCTGAGGCTGGCGCCCGACATGTATCCGCTCGCCGCCCAGGTGCGTTTCTCGTGTTTCCAGGCGATGGAGCCGGTCCACCGGCTGCGTGGCGAGCCGCTGCCGGCTGCCTTGCTGGCGCTGCGCGAGGCCGGCTGGAACGCCGATGCGCAACCCGGCTCGCCGGCCGACGCGCAGGCGATCATCGCCGGCACGCTCGCCTTTCTCGGCGCACTCCCGCCCGATGCGCTCGACGGCGGCGCGGCGCTGCCGATCTCGCTCGAGCTGCCGAACGGGACCGCGTTCGACATGACGGGCGAACAGTACGCGCGCGACTGGGCGCTGCCGCAGTTCTACTTTCACGCAATCGCCGCGTACGCGATCCTGCGCCATCACGGCGTCGAGCTCGGCAAGGCCGATTACGTGCCGCACATGCTCGCGTACGTGCGGCCGGGCACGATTCCGCAAGGCTGAGCGGGGCATCCCGGGGCGGCGCGAAGCGACATGACGCGCGCACTGTTCATCTGCAGCCGCAACCGGCTGCGCAGCCCGACGGCCGAAGCGGTATTCGCCGCGTGGCCGGGCATCGAGACCGATTCCGCGGGCCTCGCGCCCGATGCGGACGCGCGGCTCACCGCCGAGCAGCTCGACTGGGCGGACATCGTGTTCGTGATGGAGCGCGCACACAAGGCGCGACTGTCCGCGCAATTCGGCGCGCATCTGAAGCACCGGAAGATCGTCTGCCTCGACATCCCCGACCGCTACGCGTTCATGCAGCCCGAACTCGTCGCGCTGCTCGAACGCAAGGCCGGCCCGTTCCTGCGCGCGTAATCGCCGCGGTCGGTACCCGAGCCCGGGCCGGCGTCGAGCTCGGCGAAGCGGCTCGCTCGTGCACTCTGAAAAACAGTCGAGCCGCGGCAGTTCGATGATCTCGCGCGTCGGTACGCTCGCCCGAGCGTGTCGAGCCGGTCGACGGTGAATCACATGCAGCGCGCGATCTCGTTGCTCGCGCACGGCGTCAGGTTCGCCGGCACGTCGGCCAGGCCACCAACACGTGACGCAGCTTCGTCAGGCCGCCGAACCGCACCACGTAGTCGAGTGCGAGCCCCTCCGGCCGCGTTTCCTCCGCAAGCTCCCGCTGCGCGGCTTCGAGCGGCGTGTCGTGCGCCGCCCGGCGGCGACGGCATGCAGCCCGCAGCGCCGACGTGACCGGCCGTTCGTGACCGTTCCATGCGCCGCGGTCGCGCCCACGGACGACAGTTCACGCGTGCGTGTAGATTCCGCTGCGCGCGGGTTTCGCCCGGCGCGAATGGCGGCGCTTGTCAACGGCACGCCGGTGATGACGCGACGGCGCGGTGACGTGCCGGCGCGCGGGCGCGGGCCGCGCGGCCGGCCCCGCAGCATGCGGCGCGGCGCCCGGCATCCCGGTTTGTCCTTCGCCGAAGTGGAAAGTCTGGTTCTGCGCGTGCGCGACGCCCAGCGACGACACCAGCACGAAGGCCGCCAGCCACAACCGTTTCATGAATGTTCTGCCTTGTATGGATAGGGATGAAGGTTGCCCGCCAGCTTAGCGAAGCGCAGGGCGCCACCGCAACCGGCGAGCGTTCGGTGTCATCCCCACTTGCACGCGACGGCGTGATCCGGACGGCAAGCGGGTCCATCCGGGCTTGACAACATAATTCGCCAGTGTGAATATAAATTCACGCACAAGAATTATTCATCGAATCCGGACTGGCCGCGCGCAAGCACCGGCCCACCGGAACCGGCAGTCCGATCGACCGGAACCAGGAGCGAGACGCATGGCGGAACACGAGCAGCAGGGCGCGCTGGCGGGATTGCGCATCATCGATCTGTCGCGGGTGCTGGGCGGCCCGTACGCGACCCAGATCCTCGCCGACCACGGCGCGGAGGTGATCAAGGTCGAACCGCCTTCCGGCGACGAGACGCGCACGTGGGGGCCGCCGTTCGACGGCGACACAGCGTCGTACTTCCTCGGCGTGAACCGCAACAAGCTCGGCATCGCGCTCGACCTGACGCAGCCGGCCGATCGCGAGCGGCTGCTCGGGCTGCTCGAACACGCGGACGCGCTGGTCGAGAACTTCAAGATCGGCACGATGGAGCGCTGGGGGCTCGGTTTCGATGCGCTGCACGCGCGGTTTCCGCGCCTCGTTTATTGCCGCGTGTCGGGTTTCGGCGCGGATGGTCCGCTCGGCGGGCTGCCGGGCTATGACGCGGCGGTACAGGCGCTCGCGGGGCTGATGAGCGTCAACGGCGAAGCCGGCGGCGCACCGTTGCGCGTCGGTGTGCCGATCGTCGATCTCGTCACGGGGCTGAACGCGGCGCTCGGCGTGCTGATGGCGCTGCGCGAGCGCGATGCGAGCGGGCGCGGCCAGTTCGTCGAATCGACGCTGTTCGACTGCGCGCTGTCGATCCTCCATCCGCATACGCCGAACTTCTTCCATTCGGGCCAGGCGCCCGTGCGCACCGGCAACGCGCATCCGAACATCACGCCGTATGACAGCTTTCCGACGGCGGGCGTCGACATTTTCCTGGCGGTCGGCAACAACGGGCAGTTCGCCGCGCTGTGCGACGTGCTCGGCACGCGCGACTGGCTCGACGATCCGCGCTTCGCGGACAACCGCGCGCGCAGCCGGAACCGCGCCGCGCTGCGCACGCTGCTCGAAACGGCGCTGGCCGCGCACGACGGCGCGACGCTCGCCGAGCGACTGATGCACCGCGGCGTGCCGTGCGCGCACGTGCTCGCGCTCGACGCGGCGCTCGCCCATCCGCACGTCGCGCATCGGCGGATGAAGGTCGAGCTGGGCCGGCATCGCGGCATCGCGTCGCCGATCAAGCTCGGCCGCACGCCGGCCACGTACCGGCGGCCGCCGCCCGCGCTGAACGAACATGCGGCACAGGTGTTTGCGGATGACAACGGCAACGACGACAACCGCCGGACCTGACCGGCCTGGCCGCCGTCGGCCGTGCCGCCTTGCGGCGCACGGCCGCGCGCGCCGGCACACCAACAATTCGGACATCACGCCGGCCCGCGCATCGACACGCACCGACACGCGCACCGGCTGAAGAGGAGACGCATCATGCTCGCATGGATCGGCGCGATCGCCATCGTCGCGCTGTTCGGCCTGATCATCACGAAGCGGCTGTCGCCGCTCGTCGCGCTGATCGTCGTGCCGGTGGCCGCGTCGCTCGCGGCCGGCTTCGGCCTGCAGACCGGCAAGTTCGTCGTGCACGGCGTACAGAACATCGGCCCGATCGCCGGGATGTTCGTTTTTGCGATTCTATTTTTCGGTATCCTCACCGACGCGGGGATGCTCGATCCGATCATCGCCGGCGTGCTGCGCGTGATCGGCTGCCACCCGCCGCGCATCGTGATGGGCTCGGCGCTGCTCGCGCTGCTGATCCATCTCGACGGCTCGGGCGCCGTCACGTTTCTCGTCACGCTGCCCGCGATGATGCCGCTCTATACGCGGCTCGGGATGGATCGTCGCATCCTCGCGTGCGTCGCGTCGATGGCGGCCGGCGTCAATTTCCTGCCGTGGGTCGGCCCGATGCTGCGCGCGTCGGCCGCGCTGCACATTCCCGGCTCGGCGATCTTCACGCCGATGATCCCGGTGCAGATCGTCGGGCTCGTGTTCGTATTCGGCACCGCGTACGTGCTCGGCGTGCGCGAGGCGAAGCGGCTCGGGCTCGACCGCGCCGGCGCGGCCGCGCTCGCGATCGCACCGCGCGAGCTGACCGACGCCGAGCGCGCGTTGCGCCGGCCGGGCCGCTTCGGAATCAACGTCGCGCTGACGCTGCTCGTGCTCGTCACGCTGGTGTCGGGCATCGTCGACCCGATGGTGATGTTCATGCTCGGCACGGTCGCCGCGCTCGTGATCAATTATCCGGACGTGCACGCGCAGCGCGAGCGGATCGACGCGCATGCGAAGGCCGCGCTGATGATGGCGAGCGTGCTGCTCGCGGCCGGCGCGTTCACCGGCATCATGTCCGGCACCGGGATGCTGAAGGCGATGGCCGAGGTCGTCGTCGCGCACGTGCCGGTCGAGCATGCGCGCCACATGCCGTTCGTGCTCGGGCTGCTGTCGATGCCGCTCAGCCTGCTGTTCGATCCCGATTCGTTCTACTTCGGCGTGCTGCCGGTGCTCGCGGAGAGCGGCAAGCTGCTCGGCGTGCCACCGATCCAGATGGCGCAGGCCGCGCTGCTCGGCCAGATGACGACGGGTTTTCCGGTGAGCCCGCTCACGCCCGCGACGTTCCTGATCGTCGGCCTGACCGGCGTCGAGCTCGCCGAGCACCAGAAATTCACGATTCCGTTCCTGTTCGCCGCCACCGTGCTGATGGTCTTCGCCGCGGTCGCGACGGGCGTGTTTCCATTGTGAGCGGCGCGGCCGTTCACACTTGCCGGGAGAGCAGTCCATGCAGTTCGACCTGACCGACGACCAGCGCGCGATCGAAAGCGCGATCGAGAAAATCTGCGAGCGCTTCGGCGACGACTACTGGCTCGAACGCGATCGCGCGGGCGGGTTTCCGGCCGATTTCCACGCGGCGCTCGCCGAGGCCGGCTGGCTCGGCATCGCGATGGATCCGGCCTACGGCGGCGCCGGCCTCGGGATGACCGAGGCGGCGCTGATGATGCGCACGATCAGCGCGTCGGGCGCCGGGCTGTCCGGCGCGTCGGCCGTCCACATGAACATCTTCGGGCTGAATCCGGTGCAGGTGTTCGGCAACGATGCGCAGAAGGCGCGCTTCCTGCCGCCGCTGATCGCCGGGCGCGACAAGGCATGCTTCGCGGTGACCGAACCCGACGCCGGGCTCGACACCACGCACCTGAGCACGCAGGCGCGCCGCGACGGCGATCACTACGTGCTGAGCGGGCGCAAGATCTGGATCTCGACCGCGCAGGTCGCGAACAAGATGCTGATCATCGCGCGCACGACACCGCTCGATCAGGTCGCGAAACCGACCGACGGGCTGAGCCTGTTCTATACCGACCTCGACCGCTCGCGCGTCGAGGTGCGCGAAATCGAGAAGATGGGCCGCAAGGCGGTCGATTCGAACATGCTGTTCATCGACAATCTGCGCGTGCCGCGCGACGACCTGATCGGCAACGAAGGTGACGGCTTCCGCTATCTGCTGCACGGGCTGAACCCTGAACGGATCCTGATCGCCGCCGAGGCGATCGGGCTCGGGCAGGCCGCGCTGCGCCGCGCGACGCAGTATGCGTGCGAGCGCGTGGTGTTCGGCCGGCCGATCGGGGAGAACCAGTCGATCCAGCATCCGCTCGCGCAGGCATGGATGCAGCTCGAGGCCGCGTGGCTGATGGTGATGAAGGCCGCGACGCGCTACGACGCGGGCCAGTCGTGCGGCGCGGAGGCGAACGCGGCGAAATACCTCGGCGCGGAAGCGGCGTTCCAGGCGTGCCAGACGGCGATCGCGACGCACGGCGGGATGGGGTACGCGAAGGAATACCATGTCGAGCGCTACCTGCGCGAGTGTATGATTCCGAGGCTCGCGCCCGTGAGCCCGCAACTGATCCTGTGCTACATCGCGGAGAAGGTGCTCGGGCTGCCGAAGTCGTACTGACCGTACCGACCCGGCGGCCCGCCCGGCGCGCGGGTTCCCGTTCCGAATCAAGCGCTCGTCATGGACGTCAAACTCGTTGCCCGCACGCTCGACCTGTTCGAGCTGTTCGCCGCCGAACGGCGGCCGCTGCCGCTCACCGAACTCGCGCGCCTGCTCAACGTGCCGGCGTCGAGCTGCCTCGCGATGGCGCGCACGCTCGTGAGCCGCGGCTATCTGTACGAAGTGCGCAAGCGCGGCGGCTACTATCCGACGCGGCGCCTGCAGACGGTCGCCGCCGCGATCGACGCGACCGATCCGGTCGTCGACATCGTGCATCCGCACCTCGTCGCACTGCGCGACGCGAGCCGCGAAACAGCCGTGCTCGGCAAGATCCAGGGCGCGTCGGTCACGTACCTCGACGTCGTCGAATCGGAGCAGGCGATCCGCTATACGCGCCAGCCGGGCGAACTGCGGCCGCTGCATGCGAATTCGATCGGCAAGGCGATCTTCGCGGAACTCGCCGCCGATGCGCAGCAGGCGCTCGGCGCGCAACTGCCGTTCGAACGCTTCACCGACGCGACGGTGGCCGACCTGCCGGCGCTCGTCGGGCAGACCGCGCGGTTTCGCGAACTCGGGTGGGCGGAGAACTTCGGCGAAAGCGCGCCCGAACTGTCGGCGATCGCGGTCGCGCTGACGCTCGACGGCGACTGGTACGGGCTGTCGATCGTCGGGCCGACCGAGCGGATCCGCCAGCATCGCGACACGCATGCGGCGCTGCTCGTCGACGCGAAGGCGCGGCTGCTGGCCGAGCACGCGCGCGGGTAGGGCGCCGGCTGCGGGCCGTCGCCGGCGTGCGGTCCTGCCACGCCGGGAACGGCCCGCCGCGCGTCACGCGCGAGCGCGCCGCACCGTCACGACTTCACCCACACGCCGCCCGCGCTCGGGTTGTCGCCCTGCGTCCACCATTTCGCGCAATACTTCGCGCCCTGGTACGTCACGCACGTGCCGCCCTGGTACGCGGTCGTCGCCGACCACGCAGGCGTGCCGCCGCCGACCGGCTTCCACACGGCGGCCTGGCCGGGCACGTCGCCCTGCGTCCACCACTGCGCCTGATACGTCGTGCCCTGGTAGGTGACCGTCGCGCCGGCCGTATAGACCTGGCCGGCCGCCCACGGCGCACCCGGCTGAGGCGTGCCGCCGTCCGAGCCGCCGCCGTAGTTCGGGTCCTGCGTGACGCCCGCGCCCCACTTGCCGTCGAGCTTCCTGAAGATCGCCGCGAACGCGTACGGCTGCTGCGCGACGCCCGAGCAGGTCGGCGACGCATACGTGCCGCCGGACGGGCACGCCTGATCGCGGCCGACCGACCAGTTGCCGAAGAAGCCATAGCCGTTCGCGACCGCCGCGTTCAGCACGGTCTGCGCATTCGCGAGCGTGAAGGTTTCGCCCTGCACGTCGTTCACGCCGATCATCGGCGTGACGCCGACCATCTGCCACAGCTGCGCGTTGGTCTTCGGCTGGCCGGCGGACTTGAACGCCGTGTCGAGCTGCGAATACAGCGCCTGCGCGGCGCTGATCGCCGCGGCGCCCATGTCGATGTTCGCGGGGCCGTAATCCATCGCCATCACGTTGACCGCATCGAACGTGGTCTTGTTCGCGATGGCCGCGTTGACGACGTTCACGCCGTCCTGCGTGAGCCCGGTCGGCATCGTCGGCAGCGTCAGCGTCACGTGCAGCGGCTTGCCCTTCGCCGCGTAGTCGGCCTGCAGTTGCGCGACCGCCTGGAAGTTGCGCGCCACCGCCGCCGTATCCTGCTGCGACGCACCCTCGATGTCGAAATCGACATGCGTGAGGCCGTACGTATCGATCACCGTCTGGTATGCAGTCTTCAGCGCGGGAACCGTCGAGCACGCCTGCATCAGCGGCGTGCCGTTCGCGCCGCCGAACGACACGGCGACTTCGCCGCCTTTCGCGCGGTAGCTCGCGATCGACGTGGACAGCGCGGTCAGCAGGCCGCCGCTCGCGCCGTTGCCGATCGGCTGCACGCCGCCCCACGACGGCACGCAGCCGTTGCCCGCGACCACGAACGCGAGTGTGAACTGCTGGATGCCCTGGCGTACGCCGATCTGGTCGACCAGCGGTGTCGGATAAAGCGTCACGTCGACATACGGTGCATAGACGCCGGCACCGTGCGACACGCTCGCCATCGCGAGCAGACAACCCGCGGCAAACGCACGCGGAACGAAACGCGGCAACACATTGTTGTTCATTCTGTGTTCTCCAAGTGGAAGAGGGATACGCTGGCCTGCGTATCGCCGCCGGCGGGCAACGCAGGTGTCCCACCGGCGGCGTGCCTATCTTGGAGGATTCGCGTCGAATAGGGAATTTAGGTGTTCTTCTTTTTGCTATTCGATTCCCGATACGTAACGAACTTGCCGATTCGATCGCGTTTCGAAACGCGGGGCGGGCACTTTTTCCGACCGGTCGCGCGACGCAGTGCGCATGGACCGGTTCCAGAGAACCGGCGACGCGCCGGCATGCCGATTGCCGGTGCGCATGCATGCGCATTCACGCGAGCGTCGCCGGGGATGCGGTACGCGCCACGCCGCGCGCAGCCGCGTTCACCGATACCAGCGCGGCGTATAGACCCATTCGCGCGTGTTGCCGATCGCGAAACGCCGTGTCGTCGACGAGCCGACGATCATCATCGTGCGCATGTCGACCTGCTCGCCGCGCAGCGCGCCGAGCGTCGTCGTCGAGAGCGTCGCGCCCGGCCGGCCGATGTCGCGGCCGAGCACGACCACCGTATCGGCCGCGCGATGCGCGCGCACGATATCGAGCGCACGGTCGAGCTGCCACGGCCGCGCGCGCGAGATCGGGTTGTAGAACGCCATCACGAGATCGGCTTGCGCCGCGTGCCGCAGGCGCGTCTCGATCACGTCCCACGGCTTCAGGTTGTCCGACAGCGAGATCGCGCAGAAATCGTGGCCGAGCGGCGCGCCGGCCTGCGCGGCCGTCGCGAGCGACGCGGAGATGCCGGGCTCCACGCGCAGGTCGACCGTGGCCCATTGCGGGTCGCGTGCTTCGTCGAGCGCTTCGAGCACGGCCGCGGCCATCGCGAACACGCCGGGGTCGCCCGACGACACGACCGCGACGCGCCGGCCCTCGGCCGCGAGTTCGAACGCATGGCGCGCGCGCTGCATTTCCTCGCGATTGTCGGTGCCGTGCACGCGCTGGTCCGCCCGAAACGGGCCGGCCATGTTCACGTAGGTCGTGTAGCCGAGGATGTCGGTCGCGTCCGCGAGCGCCGCGCGCGCGGCCGGCGTGAGCCATGCGGCGCCGCCCGGGCCGAGGCCGAGCACCGTCAGGCGGCCGCGTGCGCGGCCGAGCGTGGCCGGATCGACCGGCTGCGATGCGACCGCGCACGCGAGACCGTTCGATGCGTCATGCAACGTATGCGTGACGCGCAATGCGCGGCCGAGCAGCGTGGCGGCCTCCGCGGGCGCGTCGCGGTCACGATCGCCACCGCTATCGACGAAACGCAGCGGCACGTCGAGCGTGCTCGCCGCTTCTTCCAGTGCGGCGTCGCCGATCGCCGACGCCGGCGCGACGATGGCCGCGAGCGCCAGCCGCGCGAGGCCTTGCGCGTCGAGCGCGGCTTCGATACGCACGGCCAGCGCTTGCGCTGCATGCACGGCATCCGCCGCCACGCCGACCACCACGCTGCGCGGATGAATCACGAGTTCGTCGCGCGCGCCGCGCCACGCATCGGGCGTCACGCGAATCGCATGCGCGGCCGCGGCATCGCGCGGCAACGCGACCCCGTCGAGCCACGGCGCGGCGCCGTCGATGCGCGTCGACGCGCCCGCGAGCAGGTCGGACACGAAGCGCTTGCCTTGCGCGAGGTCGGCGAGCGCATAGCCTTCCGGCGGATTGAGCACGCATGCGCCGAAGCGCAGTTCGCCGCTCGTCGTGATCGCCGGCGCGACGCCGACGCATGCGGCGATTTCACGCGCGATCACGTTGACGCCCGTCAGCCCGCCGAGCAGCGGCACGACGGCCGAGCCGTCCTCCGCGACCGCGAGCACCGGCGGCTCGACGCCCTTGTCGGCGAGCGCGGGCGCGAGGCAGCGGATCACGATGCCGGCCGCGCACAGCGCGACGATCGGCAAGCCGCGTGCATAGAGTTCGCGCAGGTGCGCGCCGAGTTCGTCGAACGACACGTCGGCGTCGACGCGCGAGGCAAGCCCGTGCACGCGGGCGCCCGGGTAACGCGCCTGGATACGCCGTGCGGTATCGAGCGCGCCCGCGCCGAGAATCACGATCGCGGGCGGCGTCGTCATCCTTGCCATTTTTCCCCCGGCACGACGAGCAGCGAGAAATACGGCGACGCCATCGGATCGACCTCGTCGAGCGGCACGATGCGCTGGTTCGCCATCGTCGCGCGCTCGACGTACAGCGCGCGCTTCGCGAGCCCGAGTTCGTCGAGCACGCGCCGCACCTTGTCGAAATTGCGGCCGAGCTTCATCACGACGGCCGCGTCGGCCCGCGCGAGCCGCTCGCGCAGTTCGTGCTCGGGCAGCACGCCCGACAGCACCGACAGGCTCTGGTTGCGATAGACGAGCGGCTGGCCGAGCACGGCCGTGCCGCCGAGCATCGCGCACACGCCGGGGATCACCTCGGTGTCGTAGCGCGGCGCGAGGCGGTCGTGCAGATACATGTACGAGCCGTAGAAGAACGGGTCGCCTTCGCAGATCACCGCGACGTCGCGGCCCGCATCGAGGTGCGCGGCGACGATCTCGGCCGCGGTGTCGTAGAAATCGGCGATCACCGTCTCGTAGCACAGCGGCGGCGGCAGCGCCTCGGTCGTCACCGGGTAGACGAGCGGCAGTTGCGTCTGCCCGTCGAGCAGGTGCGCCTCGACGATGCCGTACGCGTTGCCTTTCTTGCCTTTCGCGACGAAATACGCGACCACCGGCGCCGCCTGCAGCACGCGCAGCGCCTTGATCGTCATCAGTTCGGGGTCGCCCGGGCCGACGCCGACCCCGAACAGCCGTCCGCGCACCGTCGTCATTCGACCTCCGTTGCAAGCGCATTGACCGCGGCGGCGGCCATCGCGCTGCCGCCGCGCCGGCCGAGCAGCGCGACGTACGGCACGCCGCGGCTGTCGGCGTCGAGCATCGCCTTCGATTCGGCCGCGCCGATGAAACCGACCGGGAAGCCGAGGATCAGCGCGGGGCGTGGCGCGCCGGCGTCGATCATGTCGAGCAGATGAAACAGCGCGGTCGGCGCATTGCCGATCACGACGACGCTGCCCGCGAGATGCGGGCGCCACAGTTCGAGCGCCGCGGCCGAACGCGTGTTGCCCAGTTGCCGCGCGAGATCGGGCACCTCCGGCTCGCCGAGCGTGCAGATCACGCGATTGGCCGCGGGCAGCCGTGCACGCGTGATGCCTTCGGCGACCATCCTCGCGTCGCACAGGATCGGCGCGCCGGCCGCGAGCGCGGTACGGCCGGCCGTGCCGGCGCCGGCGGAAAAACGCAGGTCGTACACGATGTCGACCATCCCGCACGCATGGATCACGCGCACCGCGAGTTTCTCGAGATCGGGCGGGATCTGCGACAGGTCGGCCTCGGCGCGGATCGTCGCGAACGACTGGCGGTAGATTTCCTGCCCGTCGCGAATGTAGTCAAGCATCGGTGGTGTCCTGGGTGTGCCGCGCGTCCATGAGTCGGGCCGCGGCCTGGTCAATCGTCAGATGGCGCGCGAGCGGGGCGCCGAGGCCCGCGGCCGCGTCGCGCCGGTAAAGGTCGTAGTGCGCGGGCGCCACCGCGACGAGCGTATGCGCGGCGGGGTGCGGCAGCGCGCAGTGGCGTTCGCAACCGGTCAGATGCACGTCGAGCGGATGGCCGAGACGCGTGGCGAGCGCGCGCGCGTCGAGTTTCGTGTCGGCGTGCGCTTTCGCGCAGCCGGCGCTGCCGGTGCACGCGACGAGCGCCGCCAGCGGTTCGGACGACGCGCACACGAGGCCGAGCGACGCGAGTGCTTCGCGCATCGCGGCCGCACGCGCGTTCGGGACGCCGTGCATGAACACGCCTTGCCACGGCGTCATCGACAGCGTGCCGTCGCCGTCGGCTTCGGCCAGCGCGGCGAGCCGTTCCAGTTGCGCCGCGTCGAGCCGCCCGAGCGCGAATTGCGCGCCGACGCTGCAGCGCGCCGCGTCGCGCGACGGGTGTGCGCCGAAGCGCAACGCGGGGTCGGTGCGCGTGCGCCGCCAGTCGGCAAGCGCCGGATCGGCCGCGAGCGGGAAGGGCAGGTCGTGCTGCGCGCGTTCGAGCAGCGTGCGTTCGTCGCACGTCTCCAGCAACGCGCGCATCCGCGTGACCTCGGCCGGCGCGAGATCGAGGAACGCGCGCAGCAGCGCGCGAACCAGCGCGACGGCCTGATCGGGCGATACGTCGACCGAAGCCGGCCGGTCGCCGCGCGCAACCGGCGGACAGCCGGCCAGCCCCGCCGCGACACGCATCGCGCCGTCGCCGCGACGCCACGCCGCCAGCCAGATGTCGTGCGGATGATCAAGCGCCGCGACCGTTTCGCCGCCGTCGAGCTGGATCGAGAATTTCGGCGACAGTTCGCCGCGACGCGGCTCGCTCGCCAGCATGTCGAGCAGCGACTCGGCGAGCGCGCGGCTATCGACGAGCGCGGCCGGGTCGTGCCCGGCGAGCGGGCTCACCATCACGTTGCGGACGTCGTCGCTCGCCGCGAGCGCGGCTGCATCGAAGGTGGCGTTGTCGGCGCTTGCGCGGGGGCCGAGCCCCGCGTCGAGCAGCGCGTGCGCCAGCGCATCGGCCGCGCCGTCGCGAATGCCGCGCAGCTGGAGATTCGCGCGATTGGTCGCGTCGATCGCACCGGAGCCGTACAGGCGCGCGGCGGCGGCGATCGCGCGCGCCTGGCGCGCGTCGAGCCGGCCGCCCGGCAGCTTGATCCGGCACAGCCCGCCGTCGACGGCCGCGACCACGCGCACGAGCCCCGGGCAAGCCGACGGGCGCACGGCGGGCGACGCAGGAATCGAATCGGGAGCGGAATTCAACGGGATACCGGGACAGTGTGGCGCCGCGGCCAACGCATCGGTACACCCCGCCCGACGCCGACTGGCACGCACGCACTTTCTGGCCGGCAGGTCTCCTGGCTGACAGGTCGGCGCCGGCTCCCGGCCTTCCCGGTGAAACCAGTGGCATGAGGGGGAGATCGGCTCGCTGTCTACAGTTGCGGGGGCAGCCACAGCGGCGCTCGAGGCGCCCTGTGTTCCCTCTTCGGCCCCGAGGGGCACCGGCGAACGAACGGCCGTAGGATACCCGATTTCGGCCGCGATTCGCGACCGGCCGGCCGCTCGCGGCGGGCGAAGCGGGCAACGATCGGGCGCTGGCGGGCCGGCGGATGAAACGCCGGGTGGAACACGGTACCATGCCGTTTTTCGCAATGCGGACGGCTGCACCGGCGCTTTCACGGCCGCGCGGCGACACGATGGAATCGAACGATGGGGAAGGGTGCATGACGGCGTGGCTGACGGTAGTGGGCATCGGCGACGACGGTTACGCGGGGCTCGGACGCCACGCGCGGCGCGCGCTGCTCGACGCGACGCATGTGGTCGGCGCGAAACGGCATCTCGACATGCTGCCCGCCCGGCTGCGGGCCGCGCGCGAAGCTTGGCCGTCGCCGTTCGACCTGTCGGGGCTGCTCGCGCGCCGCGGCGCGCCCGTATGCGTGCTCGCGAGCGGCGACCCGATGCTGTTCGGCGTCGGCGCGACGCTCGCCCGCCAGCTTTCTCCCGACGAATGGCGCGTGCTGCCCGCGCCGTCGTCGCTGTCGCTCGCCGCCGCGCGCCTCGGCTGGGCGCTGCAGGACGTCGGCGCGGTGTCGCTCGTCGGGCGTCCGCTCGCGACGCTGGCGCGCCACCTGCTGCCGGGCCGGCGCCTGTTCGTGCTGAGCGCCGACGGCCGCACGCCGGCCGCCGTCGCGGCCGAACTCGCCGCACGCGGCTTCGGGCCGACGCGCGTCAGCGTGTTCGAGCATCTGGGCGGGCCGCTCGAGCGCCGTATCGACGGCCTCGCGCAGGACTGGAACGTCGACGAAACCGCCGCGCTCAATCTCGTCGCGCTGGACTGCCAGGCGGGGCCCGATGCGCCGCGCCGCGCGCTCACGCCCGGCCTGCCCGACGACGCATACCGCCACGACGGCCAGCTCACCAAGCGCGACCTGCGCGCGATGACGCTAGGTCGTCTTGCGCCGGCCCCCGGCGAACTGTTGTGGGACGTCGGCGCCGGCAGCGGGTCGATCGGCATCGAATGGATGCGCACGCATCCATCCTGCCAGGCGATCGCGATCGAAGCGCATGCGGAGCGGCAGCGCTTCATCGAACACAACCGCGATACGCTCGGCGTGCCGGGCCTGCAACTCGTCGCGGGCCGCGCGCCCGCTGCGCTCGCGGGGCTCGCCGCGCCCGACGCGATCTTCATCGGCGGCGGCGCAACGGCGCCGGGTGTGCTCGACGCGTGCTGGGCGTCGCTGAAACCCGGCGGGCGGCTGGTCGCGAACGCGGTCACGCTGCAGGGCGAGATCGCGCTCGCCGCGTGGCGCGATGCGCATGGCGGCACGCTCACGCGCGTGTCGCTCGCGCATGCCGAGCCGCTCGGCCGCTTCGACACGTGGCGGCAGCCGCTGCCCGTCACGCTGTACGACGTGCGCAAGCCCGACGCGACAGACGCGGCCGGCTCGTCGCATATGTCGAACACGTCGAACCCAATGGACGCGTGATGCGCGACGAAACCCCCGAACAGCCCGCGCCGCTACGCTTCGGCTACACGACCGGCAGCTGCGCGACCGCGACGTCGCTCGCGGCCGCGCGGCTGTTGCTCGCGGGTCACGCGGACGACGCGGTCGAGATCGTGCTGCCGAAGGGGCAGCGCGTGATGATGCGGCTCGAATTCTGCCGCGCCACGGCCGAGGGCGCCGAAGCCGGCACGATCAAGGATGCCGGCGACGATCCGGACGTCACGCACGGCGCGCTGATCTTCGCGCGTGTCGCGCTCGCGGCCGCGCCTGGCGTGCGCTTTCATGCCGGGCCGGGCGTCGGCACGGTCACGCGTGCGGGGCTGACGCTGCCGGTCGGCGAACCGGCGATCAACCCGGTGCCGCGCCAGATGATGACCACGCACCTCGAAGCGCTCGCCGCCGAACACGGCTACGCGGGCGGCTTCGACGTGACGATCGGCGTGGAAGGCGGCGAGGCGCTCGCGCTGAAGACGATGAACCCGCGCCTGGGCATCGTCGGCGGGCTGTCGATCCTCGGCACGACCGGCATCGTGCGGCCGTTCTCGTGTTCGGCCTATATCGCGTCGATTCATCAGGGCATCGACGTCGCACGGGCGAACGGCATCGCGCACATCGCCGCCTGCACGGGCAACGCGAGCGAGGACGCGATGCGCGCGCACTACCGTCTGCCCGACATGGCGCTCATCGAAATGGGCGATTTCGCGGGCGCGGTGCTCAAGCACCTGCGGCGCGCGCCGGTCGCGCGCCTGTCGATGTGCGGCGGCTTCGGCAAGCTCAGCAAGCTCGCGGCCGGCCATCTCGACCTGCACAGCCGCCATTCGAGCATCGATCTGCCGCTGCTCGCGCAGTGGGCGGCCGAGGCCGGCGCGAGCGATGCGCTGCAGGCCGCGATGCGCGCCGCGAACACGAGCCAGGAAGCGTTGAAACTCGCGCAGGCCGACGGCGTGCCGCTCGGCGATCTCGTCTGCGCGCATGCGTTGCGGGTGGCGCGCGACATCGTGCCGCCGTCGGTCGCGGTCGAGATGTTCGCGATCGACCGGCAGGGCCGTTTCGTCGGGGAGGCGCGATGAGCCCGCGCATCCTGCTGCTCGGCGGCACCGGCGATGCGCTGAAGATCGCGCGCGTGCTGGGCCCGCATCATGTCTACAGTCTCGCCGGTCTCGGCAAGACGCCAGACGATCTGCGCTGCGACGTGCGCGTCGGCGGTTTCGGCGGTGCAGCCGGGCTGACCGCGTATCTTCGCGACGCCGGCATGGGTCTCGTGATCGACGCAACGCATCCGTATGCCGCGCAAATCAGCGCGAACGCCGCGGCGGCAACGCGCGCCGCGGGCGTGCCGCTCTGGGCGCTGCGACGCGCGCCGTGGACGCCGCAACCGGGCGACGACTGGCGGATGGTCGACGACTGGGCAGGCATCGAGGCCGCGCTCGCGCCGTTCAGGCGCCCGCTGTTCACGCTCGGCCGCGAGCCGCTCGCACATCTCGACGCGATCCCGCCGCACCAGTTCTGGCTCGTGCGCTGCCTCGATGCGCACCCCGGCAACGCCCGCGCGCAGGTCGTCGCGGCGCGTGGGCCGTTCACGCCCGAAGGCGAGCGCGCGCTGTTCGCGCTGGCCGGCATCGACGTCGTCGTCAGCAAGAACAGCGGCGGCGCGGCCACCGAGGCCAAGCTCGACGTCGCGCGCGAACGCAGGCTGCCGGTCGTGATGCTGCGCAGGCCGCCGCCGCCCGATGCCGACCGCGCGTTCGACTCGGTCGCGGCGCTCGTCGACGCACTCGATCCGGCCGCGCGCGCGTGACGCAACGCAGCCGCTCATCCCACGAATTGACGGAGAAATTTCGATGACGGTGTACTTCATCGGCGCGGGCCCCGGCGACCCGGAGCTGATCACGGTAAAGGGCCAGCGCCTCGTGCGCACGTGCCCGGTGATCCTGTATGCGGGCTCGCTCGTGCCGGCCGCCGTGCTCGACGGTCATCGCGCGGAGCAGGTCGTCAACACGGCCGAGCTCGATCTCGACGCGATCGTCGCGCTGCTTGCCGCCGCGCACGCGAAAGGGCAGGACGTCGCGCGCGTGCATTCGGGCGACCCCTCGTTGTACGGCGCGATCGGCGAGCAGATCCGCCGCCTGAAAGCGCTCGGGATTCCATACGAAATCGTGCCGGGCGTGACGGCCACGGCCGCATGCGCGGCCACGCTCGGCGTCGAGCTGACGCTGCCCGGCGTCGCGCAGACGGTGATCCTCACGCGCTTCGCGGGCAAGACGACGATGCCGGAGGGCGAAGCGCTCGGCGCGCTCGCCGCGCATCGTGCGACGCTCGCGATCCATCTCGGCGTGCGCCATCTCGCGCGCATCGTCGACGAAGTGCTGCCGCATTACGGCGCCGATTGCCCGGTGGCGGTGATCTATCGCGCGAGCTGGCCCGACGAGGAGCGCGTGACGGGCACGCTGGCCGACATCGTCGGCAAGGTACAGGGCACGCAGATCGAGCGCACCGCGCTGATCCTGGTCGGGCGCGTGCTCGACGCCGAAGGGTTCGCGGATTCGACGCTGTACGCGAGCGCGGGCTGAGCGCGCCGGCCTTGGCATCGGCGCGCCCGGCCGGCAGGCCCGTCAGGCCCGGGCGATCTGCGGCATCTGCTTCGGCGCAAAGCCGGCCGCCAGCGCGAACAGCGCGATACACAGGCACGCCATCGCGATCCACGCGGGCGTGAGATCCGCCAGATGCTGGCGCACGATGCCGGCCGCGAACGGAAACAGGCCGGCGATCAGATAGCCGATGCCCTGCACGAACCCTGTCAGCGACGCGGCATCGGCCGGCGTGGCCGCGTGGTCGACCGTGACGATCAGCGACAGCGGAAACAGCGCGCCGATGCCCGCGCCGAGCAGCAGCGCGGCCGGCAATGCGAGCGCGTCGGGCGCGGCCAGCATCACCAGCAACCCGACGAGCAGCGACGCGATCGCCGCATGCAGCGCAGGCCGGCGATCGGGCAGGCGGTCGATCGTCGCGGAAACGGTCAGCCCCGCGACGACTTCCGCGAACGTCACGCCGCCGAGCAGGCTGCCCGCCGCGGTCGGCGACCAGCCGAGCCGTGTGTAGTATGGCGGCAGCCACGCGAGCACGAGCGTGTAAGCACCCGTCGCGATGCCGAAGAACAGTGCGAGCCGCCACGCCCGCGGCGAACGCGATGGCTGCGCACCCGATACCGACACCGGGCCGGAGGCAAGCGCGTCGCCGCCCCGGCTGGCCAGCGGCCAGGCCAGTGCGGCCAGCGCCGCCGGCAAAGCCCAGCCCGCGAGCGCGGCGAGCCAGCCCCAGCGCACCGCGGCGAACGGCGCGACGACGCTCGCGAGCACCGCGCCGCCCATGATCGACGTCGAATAGACGCCCATCGCGCCGCCGATGCGTGTCGCGAAATACGCCTTCACGAAGCCGGGTAGCAACGCCTGCACCATCGCGATCCCGACGCCCGCGCAGCACGCGCTCGCGAGCAGCAGCCATGCGTGCTGCGCCCCGACGCGCGACGCGCAGGCCAGCGCGATCAACGCGACGCCGAGCCACACGCCGCCCGCGATCCCGGTGAGGCGCTGCAGGCGCCGCGCGCTCAGCGCGCCGAGCCCCATCAGCAGGATCGGGATCGTCGTCAGCAGGCTCGCCGCGCCGTCGCCGATGCCCGTCGCGCGCTGGATCATGTCGAGCAGCGGACCGATCGCGGCAAGCGCCGGCCGCAGGTTCAGCCCGACGAGCACGATCGCGGCGAGCCGCCAGCCGGGGGAGGTGAAGCGATTCATTGCAAGGCCCTCGATATATCGGTGCGCGGCTGCCGGCGAGGCGCCGCGCGTTTTTCAGGTAAAGTATCTCGACATCAAGATATATGGCGATTTATCTTGACGTCAAGATAACTGGTGAGCCGAGGAGGGTTAATGGATCGAGCCGAGCACGCGCTCGCGCAATGGCGGGTTGAGCGCCCGGATCTCGACGCGACGTCGATGGTGGTGATGGGGCGGCTGCAGGAAGCCGCGCTCGTGATCGCGCGCGATCGTCTCAATCCGCTGTTCGCGCGCTACGGCATGCAGCCGGGGGAATTCGACGTGCTCGCGACGCTGCGGCGCAGCGGCGCGCCGTTCGCGCTGACGCCGACCGCGCTGTACGACGCGCTGATGATGTCGTCGGGCGGGATGACCGCGCGCATCGACCGGCTGCAGAAGGCCGGCTGGGTCGAGCGCCGGCCGAATCCGGCCGACGGGCGGGGGACGCTCGTCGCGTTGACGCATGCCGGGCGGGCGTTGATCGACGAAGCGGTCGTCGCGCATATCGATAACCAGCGGGCGGTGCTGGCTGCGTTGTCAGAGACCGAACAGGCGCAGTTGTCGCGGCTGTTGGGGAAGCTGCTGGCGGGGTTGGAAGCCGGAACGCCGGAAGGGGAGGAAGGGAACTCGCGTTGAACAATGCGTGATGGAAACGTACGCGGCGGGCAAAAAGTTCTTCGTGAATTCTCGTGGACGTCGCGTGTCGACCCATTGCGGTCGGTCGTAAGATCACGGTCCCTTCGTCGCTTCTTGAAGTACTTCGGTCATCCGACGGCCGGTCTTTTTGGTCGGGCATCGCCCAACACAGTGAACAGCTCCGCGGAACCTTGTCGACTCGGCGTACGCCGACTTCCGAGTCATTGGATTTGAGGAAGCCGCGTCAGAGAGAGATTGCGCCGGAAGCCGCTTGTATTGCCGCAGCAATCTCGTCTTCGCTGCGCCCCCCATTGATGGCAATGCTTTCCCCAAAGACAAAATGAGGAACCGAACGAACACCGGCATTCGCTGACTTGAACGCCTCCGCTTCGACGCGATGGTGCTGTTCAGGATCAAGAGCGATGGCACGCGCCTGATCGCGGTTAAAACCGTAGTCGGCGGCAATGTCAGCCAGCACATCCGCATCGGCGATGTTCTTCGCTGCGATGAAGTAGGCATCGGTGATTGCAACGGCGAGCCTGTGCTGCGTGTCACGCCCAGCGGCTGCCAGAATCACGGCATGAGCAGCCTGGGTCGGATAGGCCCAGAGCTGGCGACCAAGATCCAGGTCGAAGCCCGATGCGCGAGCTTCTCCCTCGGGGCGAGCAAAGGCGACCTTCGGATCGGTTATGCCGTAGCGCGAATGCAGCAAATCGGGAATATAGAGACCGCCTGACGGTGCATCTGGCAGCAGCAGGACTGGATGCTGCCGAATGTCAACGACCAGGTTGGGAAAACGCTCCGTCAGCACTTTGTCGAGACGGTGATGCCCGACGATGCACCACGGGCATGTGATTTCAGTATAGAGGTCTATTTGCATAACCCTGTTCTCGTGACCGGATCGCCGACAACGATTCGACCCTTCCCGCGAACGACGCGCGTTTCTTCACGTCGTCGCCGGGACACGTTGTAGCCCAGCTTCAAGGCTTCCTCGATGATGTGCCTTCAGGCCAGCCCGGTTGCACCGAAGCACCGAACGGCGCGAGGTTTTTTCCGGGCCATGAGGTCACGCAGCCTTCGCCAACAAGGCTTTGATGGCCGTTTCGGTGTTGGCGATTACGGCCTTCGCCGCATCGGGGCCGAAAACCGTGCCTTCGACACGCACCACTTCAACGTCGGTCAGGCCGATGAAACCGAGCAGGTGCAGCAAATAGCTGGTCTGAAAGTCGAACGGTGCCCATGCACCTTCCGAAAACACGCCACCGGCAGCGGTAACGAGATAGACCTTCTTGCCGGTCAGCAGCCCCTTCGGCCCAATATCGCCGTAACCGAAGGTGACGCCCGGCCAGGTGACGTGATCGAACCAAGCCTTTAGCTGCGACGACAGACTGAAGTTGATCATGCCCGAACCGAGCACGATCACATCGGCGGCCTTCAACTCATCGACCAACTCTTGCGCGACCTTCACCGCCTTGACCTGTTCCGGCGTGCGATCCGCGGGCGAGGCGACCCGACCCTGGATGTAGGCCGGTGCGATATGGGGCGGAGGATTCGCGGCAAGGTCGCGCACGGTCAGCGGGCCGCCCGCGCGGGCTTGGATGCCCTCTGCGATTTCGGTGGCAAAGCGGGTGGAAAGGCTGTCGGCCCCGCGCGGGCTGGACGTGACAAGCAGAGTGTGGCTCATAGCGGCTCCCAAGTATAAAATAAGAACCAAGTCGATTAAGTGACCTGACTTATGAATTCATACAAAGGATGGTATGGTTCCTGCCGTTTCCCCACAAGAAGGCACACGCATGTCACTTAGTCCCCCCGAGCTGCCTGCCGATATGCCTGCCCCTGACGCTGGCGGCTGCTTGGCAACTCGTGAAATCCTGGATCGCATCGGCGACAAGTGGAGCCTCTACATTGTCGCTATGCTGGCCGATGGCCCGCGGCGCTTCAACGAATTGAAGCGCCGCATCGAGGGCATTTCCCAGCGGATGCTGACACTGACCTTGCGCGGACTGGAACGCGACGGACTGATAACGCGAACGATGTATGCAACGATTCCGCCTCGCGTCGATTACGAACTCACCGACATGGGAAGAACGCTGTTGAAGCCTGTCATGGCGTTGGTCAATTGGGCGAGCGAGAATCAAGTCGCCATTGCCGAGGCGCATAAACGTTTTGACGAGAAGCCGGAGCCAGATCAGGTCTCGATTCAAGGCGTTGTCTACCAGCGTCGATAGACGAGTTTAGGCCGCAAGCTTGCGCAGACACAGCGGCGAAATTCAACTGCCAGCTCGCGTTGGGATCTGTCCCGACGCGGATCTTCGTTGGGTGCGCAGGCGCTGCATTTTGCGATCTATCCGACCAAGAGTCGGCCAGGGGCGATCGAAAACGTCTCATGGCATGACTTGGGTGTCCGTTCCCTGAACCAAACGGGACGCCTCGACGTCTCGCCGTCGACGCAAGCCGATGATGCTTCATGGCCGAATACCGACGGTCTCCCGGCGTTCCCCGGAGATCGGCAATGGTCAAAAAAAACCCGCCGCGCAATGCGGCGGGCGGCACAAATCATGGGCCGTGGCTCGCACGGCGCGTACCCGCGCAGCGGATCAACCCCGCGCCGGAATATTGAGCCCGCGCTCGACAGCCGGCCGCGCAACGAACGCGTCGAGCACCCGCTTCACGTTGCGGAATTCGCTGAAGCCCACCAGATCGCCCGCTTCATAGAAGCCAACCAGATTGCGCACCCACGGGAAGATCGCGATGTCGGCGATCGTGTACGCATCGCCCATCACCCACTGGCGGTTCGCGAGATGCGCGTCGAGCACGCCGAGCAGGCGCTTCGATTCGGCGACGTAGCGGTCGCGCGGACGCTTGTCCTCATAATCGCGGCCGGCGAACTTGTGGAAGAAGCCGACCTGGCCGAACATCGGCCCGATGCCGCCCATCTGGAACATCACCCACTGGATCGTCTCGTAGCGGCCCGCGAGATCCTTCGGGATCAACTGGCCCGTCTTGTCCGCCAGATAGATCAGGATCGCGCCCGATTCGAACAGTGGCAGCGGCTCGCCGTCTGGGCCGTTCGGATCGATGATCGCCGGGATCTTGTTGTTCGGGTTCAGCGACAGGAATTCAGGCGACAACTGGTCGTTCGTGTCGAAGCGCACGAGGTGCGGCTCGTACGGCAGGCCGGTTTCCTCGAGCATGATCGACACCTTGACGCCGTTCGGCGTCGGCAGCGAGTACAACTGGAGGCGGTCGGGATGCTGGGCCGGCCACTTTTGCGTGATCGGGAAGGCGGACAGATCGGGCATGAAGGTGCGTTCGTCGAAGTGAAAGATCCGCGCTGCGTTCGCGCCGCCGCGCTCGCGCACGGTTCGCGGCGCGGCGGCGGGGCGCAGCGCGCCGAAAGCGCCCACTGTAGCCGATCACCGGAATCGATGCAGGCGCCGGCTGCGCACGTGCCTGCGCCGCGTGGCCCGAAGCCGTCAGAAGTTGTGCCGGGGCCCGACCATCGCGGCCGTCGTACCGACGCCCGGCGCGACCGGCTGCCCATACATGAGCATCTGGTCCATCATGCGGCGATTGTTCACGTTGCCGAGCTGCGCGTAGACCTTCGTCCGCTTCGACGTGCTGTAGTCGGCCGCGAGGACGACCGCCGTCGACCGGTTTTCAGCATCGACCGCCTCGTCTGGTGCTATGATTTCGAGCGGTGCGGTGCCGCGTGAAAATGCGGACTAAGCCACTGATTTGTTATCGTTTTTAATGGAATGCCATCATGGCCCCAAAAAGAAAGGTGCTGTATGGGGTTGAACTGAAACCCCGCACGATTATTCGCCCCACGACCGAGGTCAAGGCTTCGACCGAAACCGAGAAAAGCGATGTCCTTCGAGCAGCCCGGAAAGTCATTTCCGAACACCGGGACGTGCTGATCGCATTGAAGGACCGCTGATTTGCTGGATCTCGATTACGTCATCACGATCCACGACGAAATCATTCGAGACCTCGGCGGTCTGAGCGGGTTTGCGCATGCCGGGCGTGGCGGTGTCGAAGCCGCCTTGCACCGGGTTGAAAATCACGTCCATTACGCCGGTCTCGACGACGTGTTCGGCATTGCGGCGACCTATGCCGTCGCGATCGCGCGCGGCCATGTATTCAATGATGCAAACAAGCGCACCGGGCTGACGTGTGCATTGACGTACATGGAGCGACAAGGCATCTCGATGCCCCGTTTGGCTGATCTCGAAGATCTCATGGTTGACGTTGCGGACGGCAGCGTCACAAGCGAAGAGCTGGCCGAGTATTTCAGTGCGGTCTGGGAAAGTTCGCTTTCTCGCTGAAGCGCCCCACTGATTCATTCTTCTGCGGTGCTGCCGCAGTAACTGCCCATCGGTCATTCCGCAGACTGTCGCTCGAAAGCATCACGCTCTCGCTGCTCATACGTTGACATATGACGTCTTAACAGCACTGACTGACATACCGGGGCTTCCTAGGCATGCTGTTACGGAAGCTTTTTGTCAGGGAAAGTCCCGCCCCGCATCCCGCGGTTTTTTGTTGACCGACATCGTATAACGCCGTCATGATTTCCTGACAAGAACGGTCCCATCCACCGACCGAAGTGAGGAGACATGAACACCACCCCGATCGCTCGCCGTGTCCGCCGGATCGCACTCGCACTGGGCTTCGCGCTGTCGGCCGCCGCGGCCGTTGCCGCCCCCGTATCGCTGAACATCGTCGACGTCGCAGGCAATCTGCAGCTCACGCAGAAGGCCATCGAGGCGTTCAAGGAGAAGAACCCGAGTCTCGTCGCGAACGTCACGTTCACGAACGCACCCGCGCCGCAGTTGCCGGGCAAGATCAAGGCGATGCAGGCGGCGGGGCGCGCCGACATCGATCTCGTGCTGACGGGCACCGACGCGCTGGCCGCCGGCATCGAACAGAACCTGTGGCAGAAGCTGCTGCCCGACAACGCGGCCGCGCTCCCCGGCGTGCTCGACAAATACGCGCCCGGCCCGCGCAAGATGCAGGATCTCGCGCAGGGCTTCGGCCTCGTAGTGACCTACATGCCGGCCGGCCCGCTGCTCGAATACAACCCGGCGAAGGTCAGCGACCCGCCGAAGACGCCCGAGCAGCTGCTCGCGTGGTGCAAGGCGCACCCGAACAAGCTGATCTATGCGCGCCCGGCGAACTCCGGCCCCGGCCGCACGTTCCTGATGGGGCTGCCGTACGTGCTCGGCGACAAGAATCCGCAGGACCCGATCAACGGCTGGGACAAGACCTGGGCGTTCCTGAAACAGTTGAACGAATGCGTGCCGTACTACCCGGGCGGCACGTCGGCGGTGATGAAGGAGCTCGGCGAAGGCACGCGCGACATGACCGTGACCGTCACCGGCTGGGATCTCAACCCGCGCGCGCTCGGCATCGTGCCGGCCGAATTCAAGATCCAGGCGTTCGACAACATGACGTGGGTCAACGACGCGCACTACATGGTGATCCCGAAGGGCGTGCCCAAGGAAAAGCTCGACGTGCTGTTCAAGCTGATGAACTTCCTGCTGGAACCGGCGCAGCAGGCGATGACCTACGACGACGGCTATTTCTATCCGGGCCCGGCGGTGAAGGGCGTGACGCTCGAGATGGCGCCAGCGCACAGCCAGGAAGTCGTGCGCAAGTTCGGCCGCCCCGAATACGCGAAGCTGCTCGCCGATCGTCCGCACGTGCAGCCGCTCAATGCGCAGGCGATGGTCGCCGCGTTCCAGAAATGGGATCGCGAGATCGGTTCGCAGAAATCGAAGTGACGCCTGAACCGGCGGGCGCCGCGGCGTCCGCGTCGATGGAGTTCGTGGAATGAAGCACAGTTTCGAACGGTTGCGGCTCGACGGCGTATGCCGCAGTTTCACCAATGCGCAAGGCGCGCAGGTCGCCGCGCTGGACGGGCTCGACCTCGAGATCCGGCGCGGCGAGTTCATCGCGCTGCTCGGCCCGTCGGGCTGCGGCAAATCGACCGCGCTGAACTGCATCGCGGGGCTGCAGCCGCTTACGCGCGGCGGTATCTGGCTCGACGACACGCGCATCGACGTGCTGCCGCCCGAGCGTCGCGGCTTCGGCATGGTGTTCCAGAACTACGCGCTGTTCCCGCACATGTCGGTGCTCGACAACGTCGGCTTCGGCCTCAAGATGCGCGGCGTGCCGAAGCAGGAAACGCGGCGGCGCGCGCAGCAGGCGCTCGAGCTCGTGCAGCTCGTCGGTCACGAAGGCAAGCTGCCCGGGCAGTTGTCGGGCGGGCAGCAGCAGCGCGTCGCGATCGCGCGTGCGATCGTGATCGAGCCGCCGCTCGTGCTGATGGACGAGCCGCTGTCGAACCTGGACACGAAGCTGCGCATCGAGATGCGCGCGGAGATCCGCCGCATCCACACGCAGCTCGAACGCGCGACGATCTACGTGACGCACGACCAGGACGAGGCGCTGTCGATGGCCGACCGTATCGTCGTGATGAAGGAGGGCGTCGTGCAGCAGGTCGCGTCGCCGAAGGACGTCTACACGCGCCCGCACAATCTGCATGTCGCGCGCTTCATGGGCTATCGCAACGTGCTGCCGTTCACGCTCGAAGGCATGGCCGGCGATTACGTGAACGTCGCGTCGGGCGGCGTGCGCCTCGCGGGCGTGCCGATGGCCGGCTTCGACGCGAAGGAGGTCGTCGTCGCGCTGCGCCCCGACGACATCGAGCGCGCGGAACAAGGCGCCGACAATGCATTCGACGCGACCGTCGAGACGGTCGAGTACGGCGGGCGCGACTCGCTGATCCGCGCGATCACGCCGTTCGGCGCGATCTGGGCGCGCGTGGCCGGCGAGTTCACGGAAGGCGAGCGCTTGAGGCTGCGCGTGGCGCCGGCGCGCACGCTCGTCTATGCGGGAGACGGGCAATGAACGGGCTGCGCCACGCGGCGCGCGCGGCGGCGTCCCGCCCGGAGGCCGCATGAGCACGCTCGCGACCGGCGGCGCGGCGCGCGACGCGAAAGCCTGGCTCGTCACGCCGGCGCTCGCGTTCATCGCCGCGCTGTTCATCTATCCGTTCGCGTACGGCCTCGTGCTGTCGTTCCAGCCGATGAACGGCGGCGGCGCGCTCGCGAACTACGTGCAGTTCTTCACCGACACGGCGATGTGGCCGACCGTGCTCGTCACGCTCAAGCTCGCGGTGCCGGCCACACTGCTCAACGTCGGCATCGCGGTGCCGGTCGCGTTCGCGCTGCGCCGCCATTCGCCGTACCAGAAGTTCGTCACGACGCTGCTCGTGATTCCCGTCACGCTCGGCACGGTGCTCGTCGCCGACGGGATGCTCACGTACTTCGGGCCGAACGGCTGGTTTCCGCAGGCGCTGCAGGGGCTGCACCTGTACACCGACGAAGTGCGCCTCACGCACAACTACTGGGGCGTGCTGCTGTCGCTGATCGTGTCGGGCTTTCCGTTCGCGTTCCTGCTGATGCTGTCGTACATCAGCGGCATCGACCCGACGCTCGCGCGCGCGGCCGCGACGCTCGGCGCGAACCCGTGGCAGCAGTTCCGGCAGATCTACCTGCCGCTGCTCGTGCCGGGGCTCACGATGGCCGCGTGCCTGTCGTTCGTGCAGGCGTTCTCGGTGTTCCCGTCGGCCGTGTTGCTCGGCGCGCCGGCCGGGCCGACGCGCGTGATCTCGATCGCGGCGGCCGAAGCCGCGTTCGAAAGCTACGACTATTCGCTCGCATCGGCGATCGCGATCGTGATGGGCTTCGCGCAGTTGCTGGTGGTCGCGTCGATGCTCGGCGCGCGCCGCTTCTTCTACACGGGTGCGGTAACGGGAGGCAAGGGCTGATGGCGACCGACAATCATGCCGCTCGCACGTGGCCGCCAAAGCACGACGCCCCCGATGCGCGGCCCGTCGATGCAAGGAAACCGCATCGGATGAAAAGCAATCTCGCCGGCCGCGCATGGAAGGCGCTCGTCTGGGGGCTGATGGCGTTCTTCCTGCTGAACGTGATGCTGCTGATCGCGACCGTCGCGGTGAACTCGGTCGCGACGCGCTGGTTCGGCACGCCGCTGCCGCAGGGCTTCACGCTGCATTGGTATGCGAAGGCATGGGAGGATTTCCAGCTCGCGAGCGTGCTGTGGGTGACCGTCGAGGTCGTCGGCGCGGTCGTGCTGCTGTCGATCGCGCTCGGCGTGCCGGCCGCGTATGCGCTCGCGCGCGTGCAGTTTCGCGGCAAGCGCTTCGCGCTGCTGGTGTTCCTGCTGCCGCTGATGGTGCCGCCCGTCACCTACGGGATCCCGATGGCGACCGTGATGTACAAGATCGGGCTCGCGGGCACGCTGCCGGGCGTGATCCTCGCGAATCTCGTGCCGGCGCTGCCGTTCGTGATCCTCGTGATGACACCGTTCATCGAGCAGATCGATCCGAACCTCGAAGCCGCCGCGCGCATCTTCGGCGCGAACACGTGGCGCTATTTCCGCTACGTGCTGCTGCCGCTGCTGGTGCCCGGCATGCTCGCGGCCGGGTTGCTCGTGCTCGTGCGCACGATCGGGATGTTCGAGCTGACGTTCTTCACCGCGGGCCCGAGCACGCAGACGCTCGTCGTCGCGCTGTATTACGCGGTGTTCTCGACCGGCGTGCGCGCGCCGCAGTCGATCGACGCGATGGCGATGATCTACATGGCGATCACGCTCGCGTGGGTCGTGATCGCGCTGCAGTTCGTCAGCCCGACGCAACTCGTGAGCCGCGTGAAGCAGGAACGGCAGTAGGCGAGGGCGTCGCACGATCGCGCGCGGCCGCCGTGCCGCCCAGCCGTCGTGCAATTGGTTACAAATGGATACCGCGCACGACACGCGGACGTTGCAGACTACGCGGCGTTCACCCGATCGACGGATATCCATGAAGTTTCAACTGCTGCTGACCCTCGCCGGCGCGTCGACGCTGCTGGCCGCCTGCAACCTGCTTCACGACGGTCCCGGATCGAGCGACGTCGACGCCGCCGTGCGCCGCGCGCTCGAAGCGGAAAACCACGGCGGGCTGAACGCGCTGTTCGGCCAGCCGCTGCCCGTATCGGCCGACGTCGTATCGGCGAAACCCGACGGCGACTGCAAGAAGCTCGGCGATCGCACGTACTCGTGCGACGTCGTCGTCACGTGGCGCAACGCCGATTACTCGCCGTCGCGCGCGAACCTGACCTTCGTGAAGGCGGCCGACGGCTCATGGCAGACGTCGGGCGTCGACGCGGCGCTCGTGACGGGCACCGCGAAGTCGCTGATCGACCATATCGGCAAGGCGTGGCCGGGCAATGCGGCGAGCGGCGCATCGGCGCCGCAGTGACGCGCCGGCGGCGAGCCTTCTTCTCCTTCCTCGCGTATGCGGCCCCATCCGCGCGGGCCGCGGCGACATGTTTTTGATGAAAGGGCGCGACCATCGCGCCTATCTTGATTTGAACGCATCCTCGGTATGCGGGCAGGGTTATAGGGAAAACCCTTATCTCAAGGTATAATTGCGGGCTGAGAGAAAGGTCAAGATCATGCCTGAACGTTTCCAAGCCCTTGAAAAATTTGTGTTTTCCCTCGTCGTGATGTCCGCGGTCGTGTGCTCGGCCTTCCTCGCGTACGAGCGTCACCCCGAGATCAAGATCGCGCTGCACGAAGGCGAGGCGCTGATGCGCGAGAGCGCCAAGTACTCGGTCATCTGTTCGCCGTCGAAGGTCGACCCTTGCGTCGAGATGTCCGCCTACTGAGCCGGCTTTCCGCTTTTCGGACTGGCCTGATATCGGCATCCTTGCCGGTCTGAACGCGTTGAAGTAGCGCCCATCAGATAGTCGGAAACCCGCCGCCAGACAGGGCCGAGGCACGAACCCTTCATGTGCCGGGTCGCTGGCGCAAGCAGCCCCGCATTCAGTCGGCCCCGCTTCGAGCAATCGAGCGGGGCCGTTCCGTTCGTGCGTGTCACACGACATGCCGCGGCTCGCCGCCGACGAACGCGGCGACGTTGTCCACGAGCTGATCGGCCAGCGTCTGCATCGCCTCGTCGCTCGCCCACGCGACATGCGGCGTCAGGATGAACGCCGGATGCGACAGGATCGCGTGAAACGGATGCGCGGCCGGCAGCGGCTCCTGCGTGACGACGTCGAACCCCGCACCCGCGATCTGCCCCGACTGCAACGCCTCGACGAGCGCGCTTTCGTCCACGAGCCCGCCACGTGCGGTATTGATCAGCAGCGGCCGGCGCGCCATCCGCGCGAATGCGCGGGCGTCGATCAGGTGCCGCGTCGCGGGCGTGAGCGGGCAGTGCAGCGTGATCACGTCGCTGTCGCGCAGCAGCGTGTCGAACGGTGCATGGCCGTCGCGCGCGGTGTCGCCGTGTGCCGCGAACAGCACGCGCATGTCGAGCGCCCGCGCGATGGCGGCCACCGCACGCCCGAGCACGCCGTCGCCGACGATCCCGAGCGTCGCACCGGCCAGGTCGCGAATCGGGTGATCGAAAAAGCAGAACTGTCCGCTGTCGAGCCAGCGCCCCGCGCGCACCGCGTCGCGATAAGCGACGAGGCTGCGGCGCAGCGCGAAGATCAGCGCGAACGTGTGCTCGGGTACCGTGCGCACCGCATAACCGCGAATATTGCTCACGACGATCCCGCGTGCCGCGCACGCATCGAGATCGACGATGTCGGTGCCGGTCGCGGCGATCGCGATCATCCGTATCTGCCGCGCATCGGCGAGGGCCGTCGCGTCGAGCCGCACCTTGTTCGTCACGACGATGTGCGCGTCGCGGATGCGCGCCGCGACCTCGTGCGCGGCCGTCCGGTCGAATGTCTGCAAGGCGTGCGGAAACGGAAATCGTTTCAGCACGGTCTGCGGCGACAGCGTCGCGCGGTCGAGAAACACGATCTTCGCGGGAGAAGAAACGGAAAACATGGCGGTCTCGCTGGCAAGCGCCCGATGGCGCGGAACGGCCCCGATTCTGCCGGCGGCGCGCGCGCCGTCGTTTGACCGTTGCGCGAGCGCGCTTTCCCGGACGGAAAGGCTGGCGCGTCCCGCTTGGCCGATACCGCGATCGCGCCGTCGCCCGCCTTTCCGTTTCGGAAAGGCAGGTTGACCATCGAGCGATTTTCGCCGGGCGCGAACGCCGTCATGATCGCCGTCATCGACAACGCGATTTCATCGGAGACAGTCATGACACGCCCCCTGGACGGCATCCGCGTGCTGGAACTCGGCCAACTGATCGCCGGGCCGTTCGCGGGCCGGATGCTCGCCGAATTCGGCGCGGACGTCATCAAGGTCGAGCCGCCCGGCGTCGGCGACCCGCTGCGCAAGTGGCGGCTGCTGCACGACGGCACGTCGGTCTGGTGGGCCGTGCAGTCGCGCAACAAGACCTCGCTCACGCTCGATCTGCGCACGCCCGAAGGGCAGGACGTCGTGCGCCGCCTCGTCGCGGAGACCGACGTGCTGATCGAAAACTTCCGGCCCGGCACGCTCGAAGGCTGGGGGCTCGGCTGGGACACGCTGTCCGCGCTCAACCCGGGGCTCGTGATGCTGCGCGTGTCGGGCTTCGGGCAGACCGGCCCGTATCGCGACCGCCCCGGCTTCGGCGTGATCGCCGAGGCGATGGGCGGGCTGCGCCACCTCACGGGCGAACCGGGCCGCACGCCGGTGCGCGTGGGCATCTCGCTCGGCGATTCGCTGTCGGCGCTGCACGGCGTGATCGGCGTGCTGCTCGCGTTGCGGCATCGCGAGCAGCAGGGCGGCAAGGGGCAGGTCGTCGACGTCGCGCTGTACGAATCGGTATTCAACATGATGGAAAGCCTGCTGCCCGAATATGCGGCATTCGGCGCGGTGCGCGGGCCGGCCGGCAGCAGCCTGCCGGGGATCGCGCCGACCAACGCGTACCGCTGCCGCGACGGCCGGTACGCGCTGATCGCCGGCAACGGCGACAGCATCTTCCGGCGCCTGATGGAACTGATCGGCCGGCCCGATCTCGGCAACGATCCGGCGCTCGCGCACAACGACGGGCGCGTCGCGCAGGTCGCGCGCATCGATGCGGCGATCGGCGAATGGAGCGCGCGCCACGACCTCGACGACGTGCTCGCCGCGCTGAACGACGCGCGCATTCCGTCCGGACGCATCTACGACGTGGCCGACATCGCGGCCGATCCGCACTACCGTGCGCGCGACATGATCGTCGACGCCGCGCTGCCCGACGGCACGCCCGTGCTCGTGCCGGGCATCGTGCCGAAACTCGATGCCACGCCCGGGCGCATCGAGCGGCCGGCCCCCGGGCTCGGCGCGGATACCGACGCGGTGCTCGAATCGCTCGGCATCGATGCGGCGACGCGCGACGACTGGCGCACGCGCGGCGTGATCTGAAACAGCCACCGGGACGAATACATGAACGCGCATCCGCAACGACTCCACATCCACGAAGTCGCGACCCGCGACGGTTTCCAGAACGAAGCGGCGTTCGTCGACACCGACGACAAGATCGCGCTCGTCGACGCGCTGAGCGCCTGCGGCTACGCGAAGATCGAGGTCACGTCGTTCACGTCGCCGAAGGCGATTCCCGCGCTGCGCGACGCGGAAGCCGTGATGCACGGCATCGCGCGCGCGCCGGGCGTCGTCTATACGGCGCTCGTGCCGAACGTGCGCGGCGCCGAGCGCGCGCTGTCGTGCGGCGTCGACGAGGTGAACCTCGTGATGTCGATGAGCGAGAGTCACAACCGCGCGAACCTGCGGATGACGCGCGAGCAATCGTTCGCGCAGTTGCGCGACGTGATCGACGCGGTGCGCGGCACGGGTGTCGCGATCAACGTGTCGCTGTCGACCGCGATGGGCTGCCCGATGGAAGGCGACGTGCCGGCCGAAACGGTGCTCGCGTGGATGCAGCGCTTCGCGGATCTCGGCGTGCACGGCTTCACGCTGTGCGACACGACGGGCATGGCGTTTCCGTCGCAGGTGCGCGACTTGTCCGGACGTGCGCGCGAGCGCTTCCCTGCGTTGCAGCTCACGCTGCACTTCCACAACACGCGCGGGATGGCGCTCGCGAATACGCTCGCCGCGCTCGACGCCGGCATCGACCGTTTCGACGCGTCGCTCGGCGGGCTCGGCGGCTGCCCGTATGCGCCGGGCGCGACCGGCAACGTCTGCACCGAGGAACTCGTGCACATGCTCGAACTCGACGGCTACGATACGGGCATCGACCTCGCGGCCGTGCTCGCCGCGGCCGCACGGCTGCCCGCGCTGATCGGGCATGACGTGCCGAGCCAGATCCTGAAGGCCGGGCGCCGCTCGGACCTTCATCCGCCGCCGCGCGCCGATGCCGGCGGCAAGCCCGCGCAACGCGCGTTCTCGTGAACAGCAACAGAAACATAAACAGGAGCGAATGCCATGGCGCTGATCGACCACCTCGATCATCTCGTGCTGACCTGCGTCGATCCGGAACGGACGAAGCATTTCTACACCGAGGTGCTGCAGATGCAGCTCGAAACCTTCGGCGCGGGCCGGCTCGCGTTCCGTTTCGGCAACCAGAAGATCAACCTGCACGTGCGCGGCGCGGAATTCGAGCCGAAAGCGCACGTGCCGGTGCCGGGCGCGCTCGACCTGTGCTTCATCGCGTCGGTCCCGCTCGACGACGTGATCGCGCACCTGCGGCGCGTCGACTGGCCGATCGTCGAAGGGCCCGTCGAACGCACCGGCGCGACGCAGAAAATCCGCTCGATCTACGTGCGCGATCCCGACCTGAACCTGATCGAGATTTCCGAGCCGATCTGACTTGCCGGGCTCGGTCGCCCGCGCGAGTGCCGGCCCGCCGCGCGCACGGCGTCGCAGTCCTTCGCCGAAAGCGGACAGGCACGCGCCGCGCCCGCCGATTCCGGATAGCCGTGCGCGGCCGCGCCGCGGATAATGGCGCAACGGCGTCGGCCCGACCGCCGCCTTCGCCGCGCGCACGGACAGACCTGCCGCGCGCATCCGCAACCCGATCCAGACGCTTCCCGAATGACGATCCTCTATCGCGGCATGGACCGTGCGGCGCTCGACGCCGCGTACCTGAACACGAGGGCTGTTCCCGATTTCCCCGCGCTGCTCGCGTCATGCCAGGCGCGCAGCGCGGCGCTGTACGCGGCGACGCCCGGCCGCCGCGACCTGCGTTACGGCGCGCAACCCGCGCAGCGCTTCGACTGGCTGCCGTGCGGGCAGCCCGACGCGCCGCTGTTCGTGTTCATCCACGGCGGCTACTGGCAACACTGCACGAAAGAGGATTTCGCGTATGCGGCGAGCGGGCCGCTCGCGTGCGGCTACGACGTCGTGCTCGCCGAATACACGCTCGCGCCGGTCGCGACGATGACCGATATCGTCGGCGAGATCGGCGCGCTGCTCGACCATCTCGCGGCCGACCGCGACGGCCTCGGCATCGCGGGGCGGCCGATCCATCTGAGCGGCCATTCGGCGGGCGGCCATCTGACGGCCATGCGTCGCGCGCATCCGGCCGTCGTGTCGGCACTCGCGATCAGTCCGCTCGTCGATCTCGAACCGATCGCGCTGTGCTGCCTGAACGACAAGCTGCAGCTCACCGCGCGGGAGGTCGACGCGTACAGCCCGTTGCGCCATGTCGGACCGGGCGCGGCGACCGTCGTGGCGGTCGGCGACGCCGAACTGCCCGAACTCGTTCGGCAGGCGGACGAATACGCGACGGCGTGCGAAGCCGCCGGCGAGCGGATCGCCCGCGCGTGGCTGCCCGGCATGCAGCACTTCGCGGTGCTCGACGATCTCGCGACGCCCGACGGCGCGATGCTCGCCGCATTGCACGCCATCGCGCCGCGCTAGCCGCGCCGTATCGTGCGTATCGCATGCGCACGGCCCGGCGTATGATCGGCGTCAGGCCGGCGCGATGACGACGTCCCCCGCACGGCCTTCCCAGGACCCCCGACATGGTGAACCCGCTTCATTTCGATCTGCAGTCGCTGCGCGTGTTCGCGCTCGTCGCCGAGCACGGCAGCCTGACGAAGGCGGCCGAACACGGCCAGCTCACGCTGTCCGCGGTCAGCAAGCGCATCGCCGAACTCGAAAGCGTGACCGGCAGCGCGTTGTTCGTCCGGCACGCGCGCGGCGTAGAGCTGACGCCCGCGGGCCGCGCGCTGCTCGATCATGCGGCGAAGGTGATCGAGCAGGTGAACCGGATGGCGCACGAGATGAGCGACTACGTCGCAGGCGTGCGCGGCCATATCCACGTATGGACCAACACGTCGGCGATCGTCCAGTTCCTGCCCGCCGATCTCGCCGCGTTCCTCACCGGCAACCCCGGCATCAAGGTGAGTCTCGAGGAGCGGCTGAGCCACGAGATCGTCGACGCGATCGCGTCGGGCAAGGCCGATCTCGGTGTATTCGCCGACAACGTGCCGGCGCCCGGCATCGACCGGCGGCTGTACCGGCGCGACGAGCTCGTGCTGCTCGTGCCGCGCGCGCACCGGTTCGCCGTGCGCGACAGCATCCGCTTCGCGGATACGCTCGACGAGGACTACGTGGGCCTGAGCGACGGCAGCTCGCTGCTCGCGCGCATGACCGACGCCGCGTTCGCGGCCGAGCGCTCGCTGAAGCTGCGGATCCAGGTATCGAATTTCGACGGCGTGAGCCGGATGATCGAGGCGGGGCTCGGCATCGGCGTGCTGCCGCGCGATGCGGTGACCGGCGAGCGCGCGGCGCGGCTCGGTGTCGTGAAGCTCGACGACGCGTGGGCGACGCGCACGCTATGGGTCGGCGTGAAGGCCGGCGCGGTGCTGACGACCGACGTCGCGAAGCTGTTCGATTTCATGTCGGCGCGCTGAATGCGATGAGGCGATGAAACGGCGACGCACGGGGCACGCGTGCGTGCGCCCCGTGCCGATCGCCGCGTCAAACCGGATTGATCTCGTCCTGGCTGCGCCGCGTGGTGAGCGGGCCGAGCACGCGCAGCGTGACGTCGACGATGCCGAGTGCGACCGAAATCACGCCGAACATCGCGCCCGCGCCGTAGTCGACGAGCACCGGCAGCAACACGAACGGCAGCGCGCCGCTGACGATGCGCGACAGCGCATAGGTGCTGCCGATCGCCGTCGAACGCACGCCGGCCGGGAAAATCTCGGCCTGGTACACGTGATACGCGTTGCTGAACACGTTGGACGCACACGTCGTCAGGAACCCGAAGCCGACGATCAGCACGGTATTGCCGGAATACGCGAAGCACAGCCCGAACACCGCGATCGACAGGATCGACACGATCACGAGCGTGCGGCGCTCGATCCAGTTGAGCAGCGGAATCGACAGCAGCGAGCCGATCGGATAGCCGATGAACGACAGCGCGATGAACAACGTGCTGTCCGTCACGTCGAAGCCGCGGCTTTTCACGACGGTGCCGGCCAGCGTGCCGAACCCGTAATAGCCGAAGCCCTGGAACAGGTGAAAGATCGCCAGCATCACGTAGCGCGCGCCGTACGGACGGCGACGCAGCAGCGCGATGCGCTCGCCGAGCCCGAGCGGCCGCTGCGGCTGGACCGGTTCCGCGAAATGCTCGGGCACGGGCACGCCGGCGCTTTGCGCGAAACGCCGCAGCGCCGCGTGCGCATCGGCCGTGCGGCCTTGCGCGAGCAGCCAGCGCGGGCTTTCCGGCAGCCGGTGCTGGACGAGCAGCACGTACACGGCGCCGAGGCTGCCGACCGCGAGGATGATGCGCCAGCCCGCGACGCCCGCCACATGCAGCGGGTTCAGCCACAGCGCGAGAAAGCCGACGAGCGGCACCGCGACATACGAAGTCGTGTAGGCCCACGCGGCGAGCCGCCCGCGCTTGTCCTTCGGCAGGATTTCGGACAGGAAGCTGTCGGCGACCGGATAGATCGCGCCGACGCCGATGCCGGTCAGGAACCGGCAGGCCACGAGCATGTCGGCACTCACCGAAAACGCACCGACCAGCGAGAACGCGCTGTACCACCCGAGCGTGAGCAGGAACGCCTTGCGCCGGCCGATGCGGTCGGCCAGGCTGCCGAGGCACATCGCGCCGACGAACATGCCGATGAACGCGGACGCCAGCAGCAGCTTGAAATCGGCGCTTTGCCGGCTCAGCCCGTATTCGTGCTGCAACGCGGAGCCGATCGTACTGACGAGAAAGATCTCGTACATGTCGAAGAACAGCCCGATGCCGATCACCCAGACGACGAAGCGGTGCAACGCACCGACCGGCAGATCGTCCATGAAATCGCCGAGCGTGACGCGGCGGGCGGGGAGGGTCGTTGCGTCGACGCCGGTGCCTGCGGAGGCAGCCGACGTGCGGGCGGATGCGCGTGCGCCCGCGTGGCCGTCGAGGTCGAGGGATTGGCTGTTCATCGTGTCTCCTGATTATCGATATGCGGTGGCGCGGGGCTGGCCGTTCTTAGCCGGCGTCACGCGTCGGCCGCACGATGCGACGCCAGGCATCGCCGGGCAGGCGCAAGAGGCGGCCATGCGGGCTGCGCCGATCGTCCGACACATGGTGGGCAAATCGGCGGCACGTGATAATTGAGGATGTTTCAAGCATCCTTTCCCGAGCAGAAAGGGTAGGGAGCGCGCGGTGGACACGATTCGCGCGGCAGGCCGTTGCAGCCTGCGTGGCGGGCGAGTGCGTATCGAAAACGATGCGCACCCGCGCCATCCGGCGAGGCCGGGAAAACCATGACGCCGGTGGCGTGGCCGCCGGCGCAACCGCCGCCGACGACCACACGGTCGTGCTCAATCGGCCGGCACGAACGCCGTCCCATGAAACACGCGCACGGGGTTCCCGCGCGCCAGCGCAAAGTGTTGCATCCGCCGCTGCCGGCGCGTGGCGGTCGGCCTCCCGCCGCACGCGCACCCGCAGCAATTCGTCGCGCGGGCCGCGGATTTGCAATGTCCTGTATCCGCCCCGACGGCCGATACAGTGCGATACACCGCCCGCGCGCGGCTTCGCTATAAAGCAGGCGTGACCTTTTTCGGAGCCCGTCATGTCTGCCACCCGGTTCAAAGGATCCTGCCATTGCGGGGCCGTCAAATTCGAAGTCAGCACGGCCATTGCGCCGGCCGTTCGCTGCAACTGCAGCCTGTGCCGCCGGCGCGGCGCGCTGATGAGCCCGATGTTCGCCGCCGCCAACCTGACGATCGTCGAAGGCGAGGGCGCACTGACGTGCTATCGCTTCAACACGCACACCGCACGTCACTATTTCTGCAGCCGGTGCGGCGTCTATCCGTTCCACCAGACCCGCAAGGACCCGGCATGCTGGCGCGTCAACCTCGGTTGCCTCGACGGCGTCGATCCGTACACGCTCGACGCGACGGTTGCCGATGGTGCGAGCCTCTCGGTCGTGGAGGACGCATGAAACGCTGGCTGATGATCCTGCTGTTTGCCGCGGGCGGGCTCGCGACCGAAATCGCGCATCCGGTACAGTGCACGTTGTTGTCGGTCAGCCGTCAGCACACCGGCAAGCGCCGCAAGCCGGGCTGAGCGCGGCGCGCGTCAGCCCATCGACCCCGATTATCATGCTTCCGATAAGATCGCATGCGATATATAATGCGATTGTCTGCGACCGTTCGCGTCGCTGGAGGAAGTCCATGAAACCGACCGAAACCCCGTCGCCCGCCGCGCCGAAGCTGTCCGAGTTCCTGTGCTTTGCGATCTACTCGGCGAATCTCGCGTTCGGCAAGGCGTACAAGCCGATCCTCGACGAGCTCGGCCTCACGTACACGCAATACATCACGATCATCGCGCTGTGGGAGCAGGACAACCAGACCGTCGGCCAGCTCGGCGAGAAGCTGTTCCTCGAATCCAATACGCTGACGCCGATCCTGAAGAAGCTCGAGGCAATGGGTTACCTGGAGCGGCACCGCGATCCGTCCGACGAACGCCAGGTGCTCGTCAGCCTGACGAAAAGCGGCCGCCGCGTGCGCGAGAAGGGGCTCGACATGAATCTGGTCGAAGCCACCGGGCTGAAGCCGGACGAGTTCGCGAAGGTGCAGAAGGCGATCGTCACGCTGCGCGGCAACCTGATCCGGTCGACCGAAGCATAAAGGCACTCAGGCATGACGAGCGGCCGGCGCGTGAATCGCGCCGGCCGCATTGTCACGCGTGCGCATCGCCCAGCACCAGCAGGTGCATGTCGCGCCGTACGACGAAACCGAGCGCGAGATAGCGCTCGATCGCCACCTGGTTCGTCGTGAGCACGTGCAGGAACGGCGTGTCCGATCGTGCGTCGATCGACGCAATCAGCGACCGGATCAACCTCGCCGCCAGCCCTTGCCGCCGAAACGCGGCATCCACGCACACGGCGCTGATTTCCGTATAGCCGTCCAACTGCATCCGCTCGCCGGCCATCGCGGCCAGCCGCCCTTCGCTGCGCACGCCGATGTAGCGGCCGAGCTCGAACGTGCGCGGACCGAACGGGCCCGGCTGCGCGGCGGCGGTCAGCGCAAGCATGTCCGGCACGTCGGCTTCGCCGAGCCGGACATGTTCCGATTCATGTGCCGGGTCGAACGTCCGTTGCCAGATCATTTGGAGCAGCGTCGCGCGCCGGATCACCGACCATCCCGCCGGTGGCGCGATCTCGTCCGGCGTGACGAGCGCGGCCGGCCCGTGTGCGGCGACCAGCGCGCGCAGCGCGTCGAACGACGCCGGGCTCGTGTCGGCGAGCGCGGCAAACGGTGCCACGGGCGCCGGAAACCGCCATGCGCGGTCATTGCCGAGCGCAAAGCGGTGCTGTTTGCCCGTCAGCGCGTTCCAGACAACGCGATCGAGCACGTGCGCATCGCTTGTCGCGTTTCCGGTCATGGCATCCGGCATCGGCGGCTCCTTCGTGAAAGATGGGGGTGCCGCACAGAATAATCGGGGATGGGCGGGGATGCAGGTTGCGGCAATGCAAATAAAAGCGCATGCGATTACATCGCATGCGCTTTATATGATGGACTTCAGCGACAGAATTCGCCGTACCACGCTCAATGCCCGAAATAGATCGAGCGCTCGGCCATGCGAATCGCGCCGCGGCTGCCGGACTGCGTGGCGCCGCCGGCATCACCGCCGTAACCGGCTGTCTGCGTATCGGCCGCGACGGCGCCATCGTCGCGAATCCTTTTCAGCGCCGCCTGGATATTGTCCGGATAGTGCGGATCGTTGGGGCGATTCGGCTGGTAGCCGGCTTGCTGCAACGCGGCCAGTTCGGCACGCACTTGCGCACGCGTGACGGTGCTTTCTCCGGCAAAAGCCGGCGCGGCGACGGCGGCCGACACGGCAACGAGCAGGGCGGCAATCAGTTGGGTCTTCATCATTCACCTCGACAGGGATTCAGGAATTCAGGGGGGCGCACCGCACGCCGGCCATCGGCGCCGTTCGCGCATTCGTTCAATGACCGAAGTAGATCGAGCGTTCGGCAACACGCATCGCCGGCCGGCTGCCCGACTGCGTCGCGGCGGCGGCATCGTTGCCGTAACCGGATGCCGATGCGTCGGCCGCCACCGCGTCGTTCGCATGAATGCGCGTCAACGCGGCCTGCAGGTCGTCCGGGTAATGCGGATCGTTCGCGCGGCCCGGCCGATAACCGGCTTGTTCCAGCTGGACGAGCTCGGCGCGTACTTGCGCGCGGGACACGACGGCTGCGTCGGCAAACGCCGGCGCGGCGGCAGAAGCGGAAACAGCGACGAGAAGGGCAGCGATCAGGCGGGTTTTCATCATTCACCTCGACAAAATGGAATCAGGAATAAAAGGACTCAGGGTTCACGTACCGGCGCGGTGCTCAGTGACCGAAGTACACCGAACGCTCGGCCACGCTTGCGACATCGCGGCGGCCGGATTGCGTCGCGGCGCCGCCGTCGCTGCCGTAGCCGGCAGCCGCTGCGTTGGCCGCGACGGCGTCGCCCGCGTGGATCCGCGTCAGCGCGGCCTGCAGATCGTTCGGGTAGGTGGCGTCGGTCGCGCGGTTCAGCGGATAGCCGGCTTGTTGAAGCTGTGCGAGTTCGGCGCGCACCTGCGCACGCGTCACGGTGGTTTCGTTGGCGAACGCCGGTGCGGCAACAGCGGCCGAAACAGCGACGAGCAGGGTAGCGATCAGTTGGGTTTTCATCATTCACCTCGATGGAAAAGGAATCGGGAATTCGGGAGGGCGGCGCTCGGCCGCCCGATGCAACGTTCAGACGATCCGGATGTCGACGTCGATGTTGCCGCGCGTCGCCTTCGAATACGGGCAGGTCTGGTGAGCGGCGTCGACGATGCGTTGCGCGACGTCGCGCTCGAGCCCCGGCACGCTCACGTTCAGCCGGGCCTGCAGGAAGTACGCGTTGCCCGCGGTGCCGAGATCCACTTCGGCATCGACCGCGAGGTCGGCCGGCAGCGTCACCTTCGCGGCACGCGCCGCAAGCTGCATCGCGCCGATGAAGCAGGCCGACCAGCCGGCTGCGAACAGTTGTTCCGGGTTGGTGCCGGTGCCGGCGCTGCCCGGCGACGACAACTGGATGTCGAGGCGGCCGTCGGAACTGCGCGCCGCGCCGTCGCGGCCGCCGGAAGTCGTATGCGTCTTGCCCGTGTACAGCACCTTGTCGATCTTGCTCATCATTTGCTCCGTCGGTTGGTTTGTCTCAGATGCGATTCGATCGCATGCGACGCAGTTTCCGCCTGACGACCATTCTCGTCAAGCGGATTCGATTAAATCGTATGCGATATTTTGTATTTCAATGTATCCGGATCGTGTAGCGCCTTTCCTGACAAGCTTTTCAGACGATCCAGCCCCCGATTGCACGGTGCGCCGACGTGCGTGCCGGATGCCGGGTAGGGCGCGCGAGAACACTTGCGGGACCGGATGCCGCCCCACACGTCCGGCCTGTCATCACGCCACCTCGATTTCGGCGATCACGACCAGGATCACGGCGGCGTTGGCCGGCAACTGGTGCTGGGAGAACGCCGAACGCGCATGTCCGGCCTTGGCGCCGAGCACGGCGGCGAACAGGTCGGACGCACCATCGATCACGGCCGGCTGTCCGAAAAAGCCGTCGGCAGAGCTCACGTGCCCCTCGACGCGCACGATCTTGCGCAGGCGATCGAACCCGCCCAGATGCTTGCGGATTTGCGCAAGCACGTTCAGTGCCGCCAGCCGCGCGGCATGCTTGCCGTCGTCGACGCTCAACTGCTCGCCGACACGGCCGGTATAAGCAAGCTTGCCGTCGGCGAGCGGCAACTGTCCCGACACGAACAGCAGGTTGCCGGCTTCGCCGACGGCCGTATAGCTGCCGAGCGGACTCGGCGGTTCCGGTAATGCGAGGCCGAGTTCGGCCAGGTTCTGTTCGACGCTCATGTCGTGCTCCTTGCGGTAAAAGGGATCGGGCGGCCGCATGGCCCGTGAATCACTGTAGTCACGCGGCCGAAGCCGGTAAATGCCGGCCGCGCAATTGAGTCGGGACGTCATGTAACGAATCGCGCCCGCCGCACCGGCTGGTTTCCCGCACGAGATTCATGCACACTCGTTGCTTCACCGCGTCCCCCATGGCCGAGACGGCAGGAATCGCCCCATGCAACGACAATTCGACGATCTGCTGCTGGGCAGCATCGAGCTGTTCTGTCTGGCTGCCGAGCTCGGCAGCTTCACGCTTGCGGCAAATGCGGCCGGCGTCACGCCGGCCGCGGTCAGCCGGTCGGTCGCACGGCTCGAGGAGCGTCTCGGCGTGCGCCTGTTCGTCCGCACGACGCGACAGATCCGGCTGACCGATTCCGGCCGGCGTTATTTCGAGCAATGCCGCGATGCGTTGTCGCAGCTCGTCGACGCGGAGCGCGAAGCCACGGGCCAGCAGGCCACGCCCGCCGGCCTGCTACGGATCAGCATGCCGACGCCGTACGGGCACTATCGCGTACTGCCGCTGCTGCCGGCGTTTCGCGAGCGCTACCCGGCGGTACGCATCGAAACTCACCTGAGCAACCGCAACGTCGACTTCGCCGAGGAAGGCTACGATCTCGCGATCCGCGGCCGCGCGCCGGCCGATTCGAGCCTGGTCGCGCGCAAGCTGGAGGACGCCGAACTCGTCGTCGTCGCGACGCCCGACTATCTGAAGCGCGCGGGCACGCCGACCGCGATCGCCGACTTGCACGCGCACGAATGCATCCAGTTCGAGCTGCCGAGCAGCGGACGGACGATTCCCTGGCTGTTCGACGACGGCGCCGATGAAATCGACGTCACGACGGCCGGCAGCTACGGCACGTCGGGCGACGTCCTGGCCGGCGTGACGCTCGCGCGCAGCGGCGCAGGGCTGTTCCAGACCTACCGCTTCATCGTCGAGCACGATCTGCGCGCCGGCACGCTCGTGGAAGTGCTGTCCGGCCTCGGCGGCCGGTCGCGGCCCTTCGTGCTGCTGTACCCGCATGCACGCTTTCTGTCGTCGCGCGTGCGGGTGTTCGTCGACTTTCTCGTCGAACAGTTGGCGCAGGCGCCTGCCAACCGGACAGCCGGCACACGCGGCACACGCGGCGGCGTATCGCGATAGACGCGCCGGCTCGCGGCTTCGACGCCGGTGCTCAATGCCCGGCGCTCTGACCGCCGTCCACGTGCAGGATTTCGCCGGTGACGAACGGCGCCGAATCGAGATACAGGATCGCACCGACGATATCGCTCATCTCGCCCATCCGGCCGACCGGATGCAGCGACGCGAGCGTCGCGTGCGTGTCGGCCGCATGCATCGGCGATTTGATGATGCCGGGCGACACCGCATTGACGCGAATGCCGGCCTTTGCATATTCGATCGCGAGCGACTTCGTCGCGGCATTCAATCCGCCTTTCGTCAGCGACGCCAGCACCGACGGTACATTGCTGTTCGCGTGATCGACCAGGCTCGTCGTGATGCTGACCACATGGCCCGTGCCGTGCTTCTGCATCGCGGCGATCGCACGCTGCGTGACGTGGAAGAAGCCGTTCAGGTTGACGTTCGTGATCCGCGCATAGTCGTCCGCGGTGTATTGCGTAAACGGCTTCGCGACGAAGATGCCCGCGTTGTTGACGAGCGTGTCGACACGGCCGAAATGTTCGATTGCCGCATCGACTACACGGTGCGCGACGGCCGGATCGCCGATGTCGCCCGCGACGGTGACGAGATCGGGACCGTGCGACGGGCCGATCGAACGGGACGTCGCGACGACACGATGGCCGCGTGCCCGGAATGCGTTGACCGTTTCCGCCCCGATGCCTTGCGATGCGCCAGTGACGATGATGACTTTGGATGCGCTCATGATGTACCTCGACAGGTGAATGGTGTTCGGCCTCGGTGCCGACCGGATCGATGAATCCGATGGGCAGACTGTAGGCGTGCCGGTCACGATTTCGAACACCCGCCATGGAGCAACAGTCTTGCGTCGCGGGAACAAATGACGGGAAAGGCGAGGTTCTGCGGCGATCGCCGCGCTGGAGTCGGGTACACCGCCGCGCCGGGTGCTCGCCAAGTCGGCGCGCTACGGGAGAATGTCGGCGCGGGGCGGGATCGTGCCTGATGGACCGATTTTCCGGGAGCTTGAAGCGTCGATTCGTTTGCCACGAAAACACGAGGTTGGATAACAAAATGCCTCTATCCGGATAACTTTTCTTATCACGATAGCACTATCGCAAATCCAAACTCACCACTTCAAAAACGCGTATGACGTCGAGCGCGTCGTCGAATCGAAGGGCAGGGAAGCGACCCGCCGTCACGCCGTCACGCCGTCACGCCGGCGCGTTCCTCCGCGCCAATAGCAGCGTCAACACCTCCGCCGTCGCGTGCGCGACATCGTGTGCGGTCGTATCGACCAGCGCATGCGCGCATTCGCGATACAGCGGGTCGCGCGTCCGGTACAGCGCGGCGAGCGTCTGCCGCGGTTCGCCCGCCTGCAGCAGCGGCCGCCGCCGCGTGTCGTCGCACGTACGCCGCCACAGCACATCGGGATCCGCATGCAGATAGATCACGCTGCCGCGCTCGCTCAGGCGTGCGCGGGTGTGCGGATTCAGGACCGAGCCGCCGCCGGTCGCCACGACCACGTTCGCGCGCTGCGTCAGCTCGTCGACGATATGCGCTTCGAGCAGCCGAAAGCCGCCTTCGCCGACCACGTCGAACAGCGCGGCGACCGAGCGGCCGGTGCGCCGCTCGATCTCGTCGTCGCTGTCGGCGAACGCCCAGCCGAGCGAAGCCGCGAGCGCGCGGCCAAGCGTCGATTTGCCCGCGCCCATCATGCCGACCAGAAACGCGCGCCCGCCGGCCGTCGCGACGGCGGTGCTCATAACCGTCGCGCGAGCGGCCATCCGGCCCGCGTCGCCAGGCACATCCGTCGCGCGCGCACCGCGTCCGACAGCGTGTCGAGCGCCGCGCCGGTCGACGCGTCATCGGCGTCGAGCAGCGCGCCGAGCACCTGCTCGTCCGGATCGCAGGCCGCGATGTGCTCGGCTGCATCCGCCGCGATGGTCCGCGGCGCGCGTTCAGGCGCCGCGTCGCGCTCGGGCCGCCGCCACCTGCCGTGCAGATCGCGCCATCGCACGACCAGCCCGTAGAGCAGCGCACCACCCGGCACGGCCGCGTCGTCGGGTGCCGCTGCCGGACCGTCGGCCGTCGTACACCGTGTGACCCAGCTCGCGAATTCGAGCAGCGACGCGTCGTGGGCAACCGTGGCCGCGTCGAGCGCCACGGCCACGCCGGCATCCCGCAGCCGGCCGAGCAGCGTCCGCACGCCGTCGTGCGCGCCGCCGCACGGCTGCAGCAGCACTTCCAGCTCGTCCTCGTGGCGGCATGCGAGCGCACGGTGCCGCTCGAGCGCGGCGGGCTCGAGCAGCGCCTGCGCCGCATGCCGGACGATCACGATCGCGCGATCGTCCCGCCGCTCGACGATCGCACCGATGCGGCGCCGGGCGCGCGCCACCGCGCAGCTCACGTGTCGCTCCCGAGCGCGCGCGCACGCATCACAGCGACCCCTGGAATTCGAGCACGCGCGTCTTGAATTCGTCGGGCACGGCCAGCGTCGTGTTGTTCGCGTAATCGAACATCACGTGCGTCGACACGCCGCGCGCGACGATGGTCTGGTCGTCGCGCTCCATCAGGTGTTCGAGATCGAAGCTCTTGCTGCCGAAGCGCACGATGCTCGAGCGGACGGTCAGGTTGTCGCCGAACTGGGCCGGTGCGAGGTACTCGCACTGCGTCTTCACCATGATGTGCGGCAGTTTCTCGGTGCGCGGCAGGCCGAGCAGATCGAACATGTAGCAGAGGTACGAATGCTGCAGATAGTCGTAATAGACGGGGCTGCTCACATGCCCCATCGAATCCGTATCGCGATACTTGACGTGAATGGGGGTTTCGTAATGCCGTTTCGACATGGTGACTCTCCGCAATGACTGGGTTGATTTATATTTTCGAGCCCGAATGGCCTGTCGGGCATCCGAAAATTAATCGAACGACTATCGGGCCGCCACTATCAGAACGAATAGCGAAGCGTGGCGGAAATCCGCATGCGGACGCATTCGCCGCTGCAAGATCACAGCCTGATTTCCGAGCGAAAACCCAATGAACGTTCCATTCGACACCCGCGAACAGGCATGACGACAGGATCCTCAATTATCGAATCCGACGCTTATTTACCTCATTCATAAGGTTATGAATTAGAAACTGATAACTATGTTAGTTGCGCGCCGAAAGCACCATTCAATACAGTCGCGCTGTAGTAAAAAGTCACGTTCATTATCGACAGGAGGGCAGTCCCCATGCATGCAAACGCCTGGACGACAAACCGCGACGCCGTGCTGCGCTTGCCGTCCCCTGCGGATCTGGCCGGCGCGCTGCCGCCGGCGTGGCGCGCGTCGCGCACCGTTCATACGACCCGCCGCGCGATCGTCGACGTGCTCGACGGCGCGGACGACCGGCTCGTGGTCATCGCCGGCCCGTGTTCGATACACGATCCCGACGCCGCGCGCGACTACGCGGCACGGCTCGCGCTGCAACGCGCGCGCTTCGCGGACGAGCTGGAAATCGTGATGCGCGTGTATTTCGAGAAGCCGCGTACGACGGTCGGCTGGAAGGGGCTGATCAACGATCCGCTGCTGGACGGCAGCGACCGGATCGACGTCGGACTGCATACGGCCCGCGCGCTGCTGTGCGACATCAACGGCGCGGAGATGCCGGCCGCGACCGAGTTGCTCGATCCGCTGTCGCCGCGCTACCTGGCCGATCTGATCGCCTGGGGCGCGATCGGCGCGCGCACCGTCGAGTCGCAGGTGCATCGCGAGCTCGCGTCGTCGCTGCCCATTCCGATCGGCTTCAAGAACGGCACCGACGGCAATGTCCAGGTCGCCGTCGACGCGATGCGCGCGGCGGCGCACGCGCACCGGTTCCTGTCGATCGATGCAGGCGGCCGGCTATGCGCGAGCGCGTCGCCCGGCAATCCGCATACGCACGTCGTGCTGCGCGGCGGACGCGAACCGAATTTCGACGCGGCCGCGGTGAACGCCGCCTGCGAACGCATGATGGCCGCGCACTTTGCACCGCGCGTGATGATCGACGTCAGCCACGGCAACAGTCGCCGCCAGTACCGGAACCAGCTCGCCGTCGGCGCGGAAGTCGCCGCGCAGGTGGCGGCCGGCGATACGCGCATCGTCGGCGTGCTGATCGAATCGAACCTGATCGAAGGGCGGCAGGATCTCGTGCCCGGCGTGCCGCCGCGCTACGGGCAGAGCATCACGGATGCGTGCCTGTCGTTCGCCGATACCGCGCAGTTGTTCGAGACGCTCGCGCACGCGGTGCGTACGCGGCGACGCGGCCACCCGCTGCCGCTCGGCGCCGAGTTCGCGCACGAGCCGCTGCTCGCCTGCTGCGCGTGAGCGGCCCGGCGCGACACGCTCAGATGGCGGCTTCGTCAAGGATGCGCGTCGCGTCGCCGGCCCACGCGTCGCGATAGCGGGCCAGCCAGTGCTCGGCCTGCGTGGGCGCCCCGGCGACGATCTCGCCGAGCGGCGCGAGATACATCGATTCATCGCGGCCCGCCGCATCCGTGCGCGCCCGCGCGCGCAGGCCGCGATGCGCGATCGCGAGCGCATCGGCCGCAATCGCGCGTAACGACCGGCCGCCGGCCGGCGTATCGAGCCCGGTACGCGGCACGTCGCGACGCAGCGCGAGCAGCGTACCGCGGTCGATCTCGGCAGCCAGCGTCCCGGCATCCGACAGCGCCGCCGGATCGTACAGCAGGCCGGTCCAGAACGCGGACAGCGCGACCATCATGTCGGGCGAGCCGGCATCGGCGCCGCGCATCTCGAGATAGCGCTTGAGCCGGACCTCGGTGAACACCGTCGTCAGATGGTCCGCGAAATCGCCCAGCGTCGGCGTCTCGCCTTCGAGGTGCGGAATGCGCCGCCGCATGAAATCGCGGAACGTGTGCCCGGTCGCGTCCGCATAACGATCGCCGCGCCGCACGAAATACATCGGCACGTTGTCGAGCAGCCAGCTCACGTAGCGCTCGAAGCCGAAGCTGCGCGACAGGAACAGCGCCGGCGCGCCGCAGCGATCCTCGTCGGTATCGAGCCACGTGTGCGCGCGCGTCGACAGCAGGCCCGACGGGCGGCCGTCGCGGAACGGCGAATTCGCGAACAGCGCGGTGGCGACCGGCTGCAACGCGAGCGACACGCGCATCTTGCGCGCCATGTCGCTTTCCGATGCGAAATCGAGGTTGACCTGCACGGTGCAGGTGCGCTGCATCATGTCGAGCCCGCGCGTGCCGACCCGCGGCATGTAGCGCCGCATGATCGCGTAGCGCTGCTTCGGCATCCACGGCAGCGCGTCGCGCGACAGGTGAGGGTGAAAACCGAGCGGCACGCAGCGCAGGCCGAGCGGATCGCATGCCGCGCGGGCCGCGGCGAGGTGCGCGTGCAGCTCGGCGTGCGTGTCGTGCAGCGTATCGAGCGGGGCGCCCGATAGTTCAAGCTGGCCGGCCGGCTCGAGCGAGATCGCGGCGCCGTCGCGCTGGATCACGCCGACGGTCTGCCCGGCATCGACGATCGGCGTCCCGTCGCCGCGCAGCCGCGCCAGCACCTCGGCGATGCCGGACGGCCCTTCATAACGCGCAGCCGCATGCGTCGCGCGGGAAACGACGAACTTCTCGTGCTCGGTACCGATCCGGAACTGCGCGGCCGGCTTGCAGCCGGCGGCCAGATGATCGGCGAGCTGCTGCTCGGAGACGATCGGCGTGTTGTCCGATCCGACGGCGTTCGACATCGACATCCTCCACAGGTCACATTGGGCGACCGACCGGCCGGTCGCACGGCGACTATAGCGACGTCGATGCGCGCGCAGTACTGGCAGGGGTGATAGGGGCGGTGCGAGGCCGCGCGACATTACGGCTGCTTGCGCTTCGCGAAGTAATGCGCGGGCGAATCGCCGAACGCGCGGCGGAACATCGCGATGAAATTGCTCGGCGTCGCATAGCCGAGCGCGTCGGCGATGTTGGCGACGCTGTCGCCGTTCGCCAGACGTTCGAGCGCATGCGTGAGCCGCGCCTGTTGCCGCCACTGCGCGAAGCTCGTGCCGGTTTCCGCGACGAACAGCCGGCTCAGCGTGCGGGCGGACAGCCCGGCCCACTCGGCCCACGCGTCGAGCGTGCGGCTGTCGTGCGGCTGCCCGAGGATCGCATTGGCGATCCGCAGCAACCGCCGGTCGTGCGGCATCGGCAAGTGCAGCGGTTCGTGCGGCGCGCGGCGCATCTCGTCGAGCAGCACGACGCTCATGCGCGCCTGTTCGATGTCGAGCCGGTCCTGGTCGGCCCACGACACCGCGCGCCGCACGAGCGCGCGCATCAGATCGGTGATCGCGATCACGCACGGCTGGTCGGGCATGCGGCGGCTCGCGGCCGGCGCGATCACGACGCTCCAGCCGCTCAACGCGCCGCTGATGCTGACCTTGTGCTGCTCGCCCGGCGGAATCCAGCCCGCGCGATGCGGCGGCAGCAGCCACGAACCGTGCGGCGTGCGCACGTGCGCGAACCCGCTTTCGACGCAGAACACCTGGCCGCGCAGATGGCTGTGCCAGTCGACCTCGCGCGTGCCGAGCTGGTAGGTATTGCTGCCGTCGTCCTCGCCCCAGACGGCGATCAGCGATGGGCCGTCCGCGCGTTCGCTCGGATCGGCGTCGGCGCGTTGCGCCGCGCGGGCGGGAGAGGCTTCTCGGATGGGCATGGCCGGAATTCATTATTTTTTGTCTAAACAACATTATCAGCTTTACCCGGGAGCGTCCAACAATGCGTGTCGTGTTCAAACCCAAACGAAGCAGAGGAACGCGATGCACGCAGCACTTGCTCCCTCGCCACGCGATGCCGTCGCGCGGCGCGTCCTGTCGCGCATGGCCGCAGTCGTGGCGCTCGTCATGCTCGGCGCATGCGCGAGCCGCGACGGGCTCACGCCGGCCGGCACGCTGCGCGGCGCCGATACGCTCGCCGCAGCGCGCAGCCTCGCGCATGCGCCGGCCGCCGACTGGCCGGCCGCCGACTGGTGGGTTGCGCTGAACGATGCGCAGTTGAATGCGCTGATCGACGAAGCGCTTGCCGGCAATCCCGATCTCGCGACCGCCGATGCGCGTGCGCGCGAGGCGCAGGCGCTCGTGATCGAAGCACAGGCTGCCCGCTTGCCGCATCTGGTCGGCCGCGCGGGCGCGAAAGGGGAACGCACGTCCGGCACGCAGTTCTCGAAAGGCGAGGGCGGCGGCGTCTTCAGCCACACGCGCGAAATCAATCTCGGCCTGAGCTGGGATCTCGATTTGTGGGGCGGCCGCCGCGCGGCGTGGGAAGCCGCGCTCGGCGAAGCGCGGGCCGCGCAGATCGATGCACGGGCCGCGCGCGTGCTGCTGTCCGTCAACGTCGCGCGTGCCTACGTGAATCTCGCCTATGCGTTCGATCAGCAGGACGTCGCGCGGGCCGAATACGAACGGGCCGACGAAGCACTGTCGCTGACGCGTCAGCGTGTCACGAAAGGCATCGACAACGTCGCGCAGCAGCGCCAGGCGGAAAGCGAAGTCGCGGCCGCGATGCGCGAGCAGGCACGCGCGGCGCAGGCGATCGACAGCGCGCGCATCGCGCTCGCGATCCTGCTCGGCGCAGGCCCCGATCGCGGCCTCGCGCTCGTGCGGCCCGCGCCACTGCCCACCGCCGCGCTCGCGGTGCCGGCCGACCTGCCGGCCGCGCTGCTCGGCCGACGCGCCGATCTCGTCGCCGCACGCTGGCGGGTGGAGGCCGCGAGCCACAACGTCGCGGCCGCCCGCGCGGACTTCCTGCCCGACGTGAGCCTCACCGCGCTGATCGGTCTCGCGACGCGCGGCGGCGCATCGCTGTTCCAGGCAGCGTCGCGCACCTACAACGTCAGCCCGGCCGTGAGCCTGCCGATCTTCGACGGCGGCGAACGGCGCGGCGTGCTGCGCAAGCGCGACGCGCAATACGACGTCGCGGTCGCCAGCTACAACAAGACGCTGATCGGCGCGATCGGCGAGGTGGCCGACGATCTCCACCGGCTGCATTCGCTCGCCGTGCAGGCCGATGCGCAGCAGCGCGCATTCGATTCCGCCACCGATGCATGGCGGCTCGCGGACGCGCGCTACCGCGCGGGCGTCGGCAGCTACCTCGACGCGCTCGTCGTGCGCCAGCAGCTCCTGATCGCGAGCCGCGAAGTCGCCGCGTTGCGCGCCCAGCGCGCGGACCAGTCGCTGCAGCTCGTTGCCGCGCTCGGCGGCGGCTTCCGCGCCGAGCCGGACGACGTCGCGCTCGCCGCCACTCCTTCCCACCGTCCTTGACATCGAACCATGAGCAGCGACAACACCCTGCAGACTCCCGCGCGGCCCGCAGCCGCCGATCCGGCCAGCGCCCGCCAGCAACCGTCGGCCGACCACACCGGCGCGCCGCGCGCGCCAGGCGGGTCGGACGCCCGCACGCAACCGGCACCGGGCGGCGCCGCACCGGCCACGCCGCCGCCCGCAAGACGCAAGCACCTCGTGCGTGCGCTCGTCGCCGCGTTCGCGCTCGGCATCGTCGGCTGGGGCATCTGGTACGGGCTCGTCGGCCGCTGGTACGAGTCCACCGACAACGCATACGCACAAGGCAACGTCGTCGAGCTGACGCCGCAGGTGACGGGCACCGTCGTGTCGATCGACGCGGACGACGGCGACCTCGTCCGCGCCGGCACGCCGCTCGTCCGTCTCGACGCGAGCGACGCGCAGATCGCGCTCGCGGCCGCGCAGGCCGACCTCGCGGCCACGGTGCGCAAGGTGCGCGGCCTGTACAGCAACGAGCGCGGGCTCGCGAACAGCATCGACGGCGCGCGCGCCGATCTCGACGCGCGGCGCACCGCGCTCGACAAGGCGAAGGCCGACTACCGGCGCCGCGAGGATCTCGGCCGCTCCGGCGCGATCTCGCGCGAGGAGCTCGCGCATGCGCTCGATACGCTGACGTCCGCGCAAAGCGCGTACGCCGCCGCGCAAAGCGCGCTCGCGACGTTGAGCGAACAGCACCAGACGAGCAAGGCGCTCGTCGACGACACCGCGGTCGCGTCGCATCCCGACGTCGAGGCCGCGGCCTCGCGGCTGCGCGCGGCCTATCTTGCCCGTGCGCGCACCGACATCGTCGCGCCGGTCACCGGCTATGTCGCCAAGCGCACGGTGCAGGTCGGGCAACGCGTGTCGCCCGGCGTGCCGCTGCTCGCCGTCGTGCCGCTGCGCGAGCTGTGGGTCGACGCGAACTTCACCGAAAAGCAGCTCGAGCACATGCGGATCGGGCAACCGGTCGAGCTGACGGCCGACCTGTACGGCGACGCCGTGCGTTATAAGGGCCGCGTGCAGAGCCTCGGCGTCGGCACCGGCAGCGCGTTCTCGCTGCTGCCCGCGCAGAACGCGACCGGCAACTGGATCAAGATCGTGCAGCGCCTGCCGGTGCGCATCGAGCTGACGGATCCATCGCAACTCGACGCGCATCCGCTGCGCATCGGCCTGTCGATGCACGCGCGCGTCGACCAGCACGACCGCAGCGGTGCGATGCTGTCGCGCCGCGCGCAGGACGCGCCGGTGTTCAGGACCGACGTGTACCGCGACGAGCTCGCGCGCGCCGACAGCCTGATCGCCGACGTCGTGCATGCGAACCTGCCGGCGGCGGTGCGTGCGGAGCGTGTGCGATGAGCGGCCCGATGCCGGCCGCGGACAGCGGTTTTCGCCCGTCGAGCGTCGCGCTGACGACGTTCGGCCTCGCGCTCGCGGTGTTCATGCAGGTGCTCGACGGCACCGTCGCGAACGTCTCGCTGCCGACGATCGCCGGCAACTTCGGCGTCAGCACGACGCAGAGCGCATGGGTCGTCACGACGTTCTCGGTCAGCAATGCGATCGCGTTGCCGCTGACCGGGTTTCTCGTCAAGCGTGTCGGGCAGGTCCGGCTGTTCGTGTGGGCGACGCTGGCGTTCACGTTCGCGTCGCTCCTGTGCGGCCTCGCGCAGAACCTGCCGCAGCTCGTCGCGTTCCGCGCGCTGCAGGGCCTCGTGGCCGGGCCGATGATCCCGACCACCCAGGCGCTGATGCTGTCGATCTACCCGCCGCAGCGGCGCGGCTTCGCGCTGTCGATGATCGCGATGGTCACCGTCGTCGCGCCGATCGCGGGCCCCGTGTTCGGCGGCTGGGTGACGGAACATTACTCGTGGCGCTGGGCGTTCCTGATCAATCTGCCGATCGGCGTGTTCGCCGCGATGTGCGTGCTCGCGCAGATGCGCGCGCGCGTCGAGACGACGGTCGCCGCGCGCGTCGACTATGTCGGGCTCGCCGCGCTCGTCGTCGGCGTCGGCGCGCTGCAGATCGTGCTCGACAAGGGCAACGAAGCCGACTGGTTCAATTCGACGTTCATCGTCGTGATGTCGGTGGTCGCCGCGTTCGGGATCGCGCTGTTCCTGATCTGGGAACTCAACGAGCCGAACCCGATCGTGAACCTGCGGCTGTTCGCGCATCGCAACTTCGCGGCCGGCACGCTGACGCTCGTGCTCGCGTACTCGGCGTTCTTCGCGGTCAACGTGATCGTGCCGCAGTGGCTGCAGCGCACGCTCGGCTATACGGCGTTCTGGGCCGGGTTGGCCGTCGCGCCGATGGGCGTGATCCCCGTGCTGATGACGCCGTTCATGGGCAAGTACGCGCCGCGCTTCAACATGCGCGTGCTCGTGTGCTGCGCGTTCGCGATCCTCGGCACGTCGTCGTTCCTGCGCGCGGGCTTCGTACCCGACGTCGACTTCACGCACATCGCGCTGATCCAGCTGCTGCAAGGCCTCGGCCTCGCGCTGTTCATCATGCCGATCAACAGCATCCTGCTGTCCGACCTGAAGCCGGACGAGATCGCCGCGGGCTCCGGCCTGTCGACGTTCCTGCGCACGCTCGGCGCGAGCTTCGCCGTGTCGATCACGTCGTTCCTGTGGGACCGGCGCGCGATCCTGCATCACGCGCAGCTCAGCGAACACCTGAGCAGGTTCGATCCGTCCGTTCGCGCCGAACTCGCGCAGCTGGGCGGCGGCGATCCGCAACGCGCGGCAGCGCTGCTCGGCAACCTGGTCGACGCGCAGGCGTACCAGATCTCGTTCAACGACGTGTCGTTCGCGCTCGGCTGCGTGTATCTCGCCGTGATCGCGGTGGTGTGGCTCGCCCGCCCGCCGTTCGGCCCCGGCGCTGCCGCGAAACGATGAAGCGGGTGCCGCGCGGCCCGTTCCGACCCATGCTGTTCAACTCGATGGAGACCGACCCGATGCCTACCCACCACGCTGGAAACGCGCCGTCCGCACTGGCGGCGCTCGCCGTGTTCGACGTCACGCAATTCCCGCTCGTCGTCGTGCGCAACGACGCCATTGCCTCCCGCGGCTACGCGCAGCGCTGGCTCGACGACATGCACGCGCTGATGCGGCACGGCGAGCCGTTTGTCATGATCTTTCCGCCGGCCCGCCCCGACGAGCCGCACGACGACCGCAAGGAGCGCGGCATGTGGCTCAAGCAGAACCGCGCCGCGCTCGCCGCGGTCTGCCGCGCGCTCGTGTCGGTCGAACCGGACCCGAACGAGCGTGAAGCGGCCATCGCGAACGCATCTGGCATCGAAAAGGCGTTCGGGATCCCGTTCGACGTGACGGCTTCGCTCGACGACGCGAAGCAGGCGGGTCGGCGACGTCTGACCGAGGCGGTCTAGCGCGGCCCGTTCGCGCGCAACGCCTCGAACCGGTTGCGCAAGTCCGCCTGATTGCAGATTCCAACTAATAAACGGGGTGGCTTGTATGAAAGGACTGGATTGTCTGAAATGGTTGGTACCCGGCGACACGGACGCGTCATGGCAGCGGATGACCGACGCGGCCGCCGGCATGGGGTTCGACAAGGTCGTGCTGATCGTGCTGCCGTTTGCCGGCGCATCGTTCGATCTCGCGCGCAAGTGGAGCAGCGGCGTGCCGGGCTGGACGGCGCTGTACCGGCAGCGGCAGTTCGACCGCATCGACCCGATGCTGCAGCATTGCTTCCGTTCGGCGCTGCCGCTCGTCTGGGACGGCGCGCTGTTCGGGCTGCCCGGGCAACGGCCATGCTACGAGGCGGCGGCCGCGTACGGCATGCGCAGCGGCGTCGTGTTGCCCGTGCGCGGCCCGAAGGGGGAGGTCGGCATGCTGTCGTGCGCGAGCGCGGACGATCTCGCCACCACGTGCGAGCGCTGCGACCGGCATCTCGCGGCGCTCACGCTGCTGCGCGACATCGCCTGCGAAGCGATCGCCGGCACGCGCTGCCACGCACCGCCCGACAGCGTGCCGCGTCTGAGTCGACGGGAGGTCGAGTGCCTGCGCTGGCATGCGGCCGGCAAGACCTCGTGGGAAATCGGCCACATCCTGAACGTGACCGAGTCGTGCATCAACTTCCACTTCATGAACATCCGCCGCAAGTTCAACGTGTCACGTCGGCACGAAGCCGTGCTGCGCGCGGTCGAGTGGGGGCTGATCAGCATCTCCGACGTGACCGTGCAGACCTGATGCCGGCGTCCCGTCGAGCCAGCGGTCGAGAAACGCGCTGAGCCACGCGGCCGTCGCGCGGTCGTGCCGACAGCCTTCGTTCGCCTGCGTCGCGAGATCCTGCGCGCCGGGCACCCCCAGCTTGTGCGCGGCCGCCGTGCTCCAGCGGCGCATCATCGGATAGCTCACTTCCGGATGGAACTGGACACCGTACGCGCGCGGCCCGTAACGGACGGCCTGGTTCTCGAAATGCTCGCCGGTGGCGAGGATCTCGAGCCCCGCGACGCGCTCGAAGCCCTCGCGATGCCACTGATACACGTGCGACGGCCATGAACCGAGCCGCCGGCCGGCCGGCGTCGCGGCGATCGGCCAGTAGCCGATTTCCGCGCGCCCGTCGCGATGCGCGTTCACGCGACCGCCCAGATGGCGGATCATCATCTGCGCGCCGAGGCAGACGCCGAGAAACGGCGCCGCCTCGCGCAGCGGCACGCCGATCCAGTCGATCTCGTCGCGGATCCAGCGATCGCCGTCGTTGGCGCTCATCGGGCCGCCGAACACCACGGCGCCCGCATGGTCGGCGAGCGTCGTCGGCAACGGATCGCCGAGCGGCGGGCGCCGGATGTCGAGCGGATGGCCGCGGGCGGCGAGCAGCCGGCCGATCCGGCCGGGGCTCGACTGTTCGCGATGCAGCACGATCAGGATCGGACGAAGGGCGGAATGCGTCATGTCGTGAGGTCGGTAGAAGGTCAGCCCGGCTGGCCGCGCAACGCGTCGAACGACACCATCACCTGTTCGCGGTAGGCGGGCCGTCGGCACAGGCGGGCGTACCAGGCCTCGACGTGCGGCAACGGCGGCCGCTCGACGTCGAGCGAGAAATAGCGGAACAGCGTCGCGCCGGCCGGGATGTCGGCCAGGCCCGGCGTCGCGCCGCCGAGAAACGGCTGGGTCGACAGCAGCCGGTCGAGCAGCCGGTAATGCGTCGCGCTGCGCGCGGCCTTGTCGCGCACGATCGCATCGTCGCGCCGCTCCGGCGGCGTTCGCACGAGTGCCCAGAACAACCCGGTCATCACGTCGGGTTCGAGCGCGGTCTGCGACCAGTCCATCCAGCGCTCCGCGCGCGAACGGGCGAACGTGTCGCGGCACCAGAACGGATTGTTCGGCACGCGCGCGGCCAGATAGCGCAGGATCGTGTGCGACTCCCACACGACGTCGCCGTCCCAGTCGATCACCGGGATCCGGCAGGTCGGATTCAGCGCCGCGAACGCGGGCGTCTGCAGCGAGCCGTGCTCGCCGCCGGCCGGAATATGCCGGTAAGGCAGGCCGAGCTCGCCGATGAGCCACAACACCTTCTGCACGTTGAACGACGTGCGGCGGCCCCAGACGGTCAGCATCGCGCGGCATCCTCGCAGGCGGCGGTCGACGCGCATGCCGCGTAGCGGTCGAGGCCCGCCGCCAGATCGGCGATCAGGTCGTCCGCATCCTCGAGTCCGATGTGCAGGCGCACGCCGCAACTGCCGGCCGGCCAGCGCGCCGCGAGGCCGTGCGCGTCCAGTTCGAACGGCAACGCGAGGCTCTCGTAGCCGCCCCACGAATAACCGAGCCCGAACAGCGCCAGATGATCGAGAAACGCGTCGATCGCGTGCGCGGGAGCCGGTTGCAGCACGATCGAGAACAGCCCCGACGCGCCACGGAAATCGCGGCGCCACAGCGCGTGGCCCGCGTCGCCCGGCAACGCCGGATACAGCACGCGCTGCACTTCGGCGCGCGTCGCGAGCCAGCTCGCGACCGCAAGCGCATTGCGCTGATGCTGCCGCAGCCGCACGCCGAGCGTGCGCAACCCGCGCAGCGCGAGATACACGTCGTCGGGGCCGGCGCACAGTCCGAGATCGCCATGCAGTTGCTTCAGCGCGGGCCATGCGCGCGCGTTGGCCGACACCGTGCCGAGCATCGCATCCGAGTGCCCGACCAGATACTTGGTGCCGGCCTGGATCGACAGGTCGATCCCGAACGCATGCGGCTGAAAGAACAGCGGCGTGGCCCAGCTGTTGTCCGCGAGGACCAGCGCACCGTGCGTATGCGCGAGCCGCACGAGCGCGGGAATGTCGTGCATGTCGAACGTGTAGGAGCCGGGCACCTCGACGTACAGTGCACGCGTGTTCGGACGAAACGCGGCTGCGACGGGCGTGCTGCCGTCGTACCACGTCGTCTCGACGCCGAGCCGCGCAAGCACGCCTTCGCATGCGTGACGCACCGGGCCGTAGACCGATGCGGTCATCAGCAGATGGTCGCCGGGCTTCAGGCACGACAGCAGCGCGAGCGTGCACGCGGACAGGCCCGACGGGCACAGCACCGCGCCGGCGCCGCCTTCGAGGCTCGTCACCGCGCGCTCGAGCGCGTCCGTCGTCGGCGTGCCGCGACGGCCGTAGATATACGGCTGCGTGCGGTTCAGCAGATCCGACACCGTCGGGCTGAGCACGGTCGACGCATGGTAGACGGGCGGATTGACGAAGCCGTGCCACGCGGCGCTGTCGCGGCCCGCGTGCGCGAGCCGCGTGTCGTCGTGCAGGCCGTCATGCGCGCCGTCGCGCGGCGGCGGCGGTTCGTCACGCTTCACGGCCATAGCGCACACCGTTCCCAGCGCGCGCCGGCGCGACGATAAGCCTGCCGCGCGAAACGGCGCGAACTGTCGGCTCGCCAGAACTCGACTTCGTCGGGGGCCAGCGCATACAGGTGCCAGTCGGGCGACACGAGCGCCGGATCGGCGGCCAGCCGTTCGAGCTGCGCGTCGATCGCACGCGTCAGGTCGGCCGGATCGTCGAGCCGTTCGCTTTGCCGTCCGGCCAGGATGCTCGCGCGCGACCGCTCGGGGCGGCTCGCGAAATCGGCATGGCCTTCGGCGTCCGGCAACCGCTCGACCGGGCCGCTCAGCCGGATCTGGCTCGCGATCGCGGGCCAGTAGAACGTCAGCGCCGCGAACGGCCGGTTCGCGAGCTGGCGGCCCTTCGGACTGCGCGCGTTCGCCGCGAAATGCCAGCCGCGCGCGTCGACATTCAGCAGCACGACGGAACGGGCATCGGGCCGTCCGTCCGGGCGGACCGTCGACAGCGTCGTCACCTGCGGTTCGAGCGCGCCGGCGGTCACGGCCTCGTCGAGCCAGCGTTCGAACTGCGCATGCGGCGTGTCGGCCCAGTGGTCGGCCGGCACGTGCGGCGCGGCATGCGCGAGGGTTTTCAGCGCCTTCAGGCGCGTGGCGATCGTATCCATGGCGATACTCACGCGATGCCGAATTGCGTCGCGCGGGCGATCAGCCGATGCGCGGCGAGATAGTCGGGGACTTCCGCGAGGAAGCCGTCGACGACGGCGGCGGCCACGCGGCGGCCGCCGGAGGCACGCCGCGCGTGATCGAACGCGTCGATCACGCGGCGGGCGAGGGCGACCTCGTCGGCCGTCGGCGTCAGCACGCGATTGACGACCGGCACGAATTGCGCGTTGACAATCGCTTTCGCCTGGTAGCCAAGGCCGCGCGACACGCGCATGTCGAGTTCCGCGCCTTCGTTGTCGGCATAGCTGTACGGGCAGTCGATCGCGGTCACGCCGACCGCCGCGCATTCGACGCGAAAGCGCGAGCGCACGTAGTCGAGCTCGCGGCCCGCACGGGTGCGCTCGGCGCCCATGTCGGCCACCATGTCCTCGGTCGCGACGAGCACGGCCGACACGCGCGGGCTCGAGCGCGCGATCGCCATCGTGTTCACGAGGCCGAGCGTCGTCTCGACGTTCGGCACCAGTTCGGTCGAGCCCGGCGCGATGTCGTATTCGCGCTCGAAGCGCGTGACGGCTTCGTCGAGCGCGACGACCTGCTCGGGCGTCGCGACGTACGACATCATCACGATGTCCGGGCGGCCGCGCATCGCGGCGCGCAGGTCGTCGATGCCGCCCGCGTCGAGCGGATTCACGCGCACGGACGCCAGCACGCCGGCATCGCGCCAGCCCGCGAGCACCCGCTCGCTCAGTTCGCGCGCGGCCGGGCGCCGGTCGGGCGGCGTAAAGGTTTCGAGTTCCTGGATCAGCACATCCGCACCGCTCGCGGTGCCGGCAACGAGCGCATCGTGATCGGCGCCGGCGAGAAACAGCCAGGAGCGGCGCAGGCGGGAAGGGCGTCGGTTCGTCGGTGTCATGCGTGGTTTCCTGTAAGGCACGCGGTGCGCGTGGCGATGGCGCGGGCGATCAGCCGGCGCGCATCATCTGGTTGAAGATGTTCTTGCGGTGCATTTCCTCGGTGCCGCCGACGCTCATGAAGCCCAGTGCGTCCGCCGCGAACGCGGCCACCGGCCCGGCCTGGTAGCCGAGGCTGCCGTACAGCCGCACAAGGCCGAGCGCGCTGTCGACGAGATCCTGAGCGCCGACGAGCTTCGCGATCGAGCATGTCATCAGCGCGTGCGGGTGATCCGTCAGCAACTGCGCGAGCGCGCCGCGCGCGAGCCACGTGCCGCGCTCGATGCCGATCTGCAAATCGACGAGGCGGCGCTGCACGTACTGGTGCACATCGATCGTGCTGTCGAAGCTGCGTCGCTCGCGGCAATAGCCGATCGCGTCGCGCAGATAGGGCGCCGTCACCTGGGCGGCGACGAGGCCGTAATAGAGCCGGCCGAGCGAGATGATGTCGATCAGGTTGCCGAGCCCGGCGCCCGGTTCGCCGAGCAGCTGCCCGCGCGTGATCGGACAGTCGTCGAAATGCAGCGCGCCGGTGGGCAGGTCGTCGAGGCCGAGCTTGCGGTCGGGCGGGCTCACCGTGATGCCCGGCTGGTCGCGATCGACGATCACGAGCGCGGTGTTGCGCCGGCCCGGCGTTTCGATGCGCGTGACGACGAGGATGAAACGCGCGAGCGGCGCATGCGCGATATTGAATTTGCTGCCGGTCAGCCTGTAGCCGTCTCCGTGCTCGGCGAGCGTCGTCGCGATGCTGCGCACGTCGGTGCCGGTGCCCGGCTCGGCAATCGCGGTCGCGCTCAGTTCGCCACGCAGGATCGCGCCGAAATAGCGGTCCTGCTGCGCGGCCGTGCCATACCGTTCGAGTGCGCGCACCATGCCGGCCTGCGCGATCACCGACAACAGCAGCGCCGGGCGGCGGATCGACGACGCAAGCCCTTCGAGCGCCGCGGAAAAGTGCCACCAGCCGTGACCGTCGCCGCCATACGTCTGCGGCACGATCATGTCCCACAGTCCTTCCTGCCCGAGCTTCATCCAGCCGGCTTCGTCGAATCCGGCGGGCGCGCGGCCGTCGCGTTCCACGGCGGCGGCGATTCCGGCGCCAATGTCGCGAAACCGCGCCCGCGTCGCGTGCTGCTCCTGCGTCCAGTCAAATGGCATCTGTCGTGTCTCCGGTCGAAGCGGCGCGGCCTTCGACGGCGCGCCAGCGATGACGACAAGGTTAAGGGGGCAGGGACAGCGCAGGTACTGGCAGTAGTGGTAGTTGCCGCGCCAATGACGGCGATGACACCGGCACATGGCGTGCCGGCTTCGCGTTGCCGGTCCATTGTTTCCGCACGACCAACTGTGAAGTCTTCTGCCAGGCATTTATCGGGTGGGCGGCCGTCCCGATAATCGATGCATAAGGTCAGGGCAGGGTACGCGGCGACCCGGTGGCGACGCGCCCGACCCGCAGGAAAAGGCGGAGGGCACGATGGATACGATGGCGCCCGAATGGGCGGCCTGCGTCACGGCCAGGCAGGATGCGCCGGCGCTCGGCGTCCGGCGCGTCTGGGACGCGCGGGACGGAACGCCGATCCTCCTGCGTGCGATCGAGCCCGGCGATCTCGACATCGAACGCGAACTGGTCGACCGGCTGTCGAGCCGCAGCCGCTACCTGAGGCTGATGTCCGCACGTAAGCCGACCGAAGACGAATTGATCCGATGGACCCGCATCGATCGCCGGCGGGAAGGCGCGGTGATCGCGACGATCCGCGCCGGCGGTCGCGAGCGTTTGATCGGCGTTGCACGTTATGCGATTGACGATGGAGCAACCGAGATCGTCGAATGCGCGATCGTGATCGACGACGCATGGCAGCGGCAAGGGCTCGGCCGTATGCTGCTGTCGAGCCTGATCGATCTCGCGCGGCGCTCGGGCATGCGGCAGATGGTCGGCACGATGCTGACCGAGAACGATGCGATGAAAGGCCTTGCGCGTTCCGTCGGATTCACGCTGTCGCGCCAGCCGGGGAGTGCATTCGTGACGGATCTGCGGCTCGACCTGGATACCGTTGGGGAGCCTGACGAAGGGCGCTTGCAGGCATCCGGGCCGTCAGGACACGCGGCAAATCACGTGGATTCACCCGCTCTTGCCGGATCGTAGAACAACGCAAAGAGCTCGGATTGCGACCCGACACCGAGCTTTGCGTAGATATGCTTTTTATGCGCACGCACGGTCTCGAACGAGATCGACAGCTTCTCGCCGATCGCGCGCGACGAGAACCCGCTCAACGACAACATCGCCACTTCGATTTCGCGCGTCGTCAACGCACCGCGTCCGCTCTTGCCGGTCAGCGTGCCGAAGCGCGCGTGCGGATCGGGCAGCTCGCTTTCCGTTGCACGCGGCGCCTCCTTCGCGGCGAACGTCTCGAAGCGCAGGCGCTGCTGCATCAACGACAGCACCCACGGCGTGTACAGCGTGAGCAAGGCTATCTCGCGCTCGTCGTACTTGCTCGTCTTGCCGAGCGAAAAACCCAGCGTGTGATCGCGATCGATCACGACGTTGAAATGCACTTCGTCGCCGACGATGTTCTTCTTGAAATAGCGCTGGTAGTACTCGGTCATCCGGAAGTTGTCCGGCGCGACGTCGGCCAGCGTGTAGAAGCCCGACGCCTGCGTTTCGAATGCGGCGAGATAGAACGGATCGAGCTGGTAGAGCGCGGCAAGGTAGTCCTGGAACATCAGGTCGATCTTGCCGTCCGGCATCGCCTGTTCGGCGAGCACGAGCGGCGCGCCATCGCGTGCGAAACGCAGCGCGACCCAGTTGTCGAAAGCCAGGTGCCGTTCGAGCACGCGCGTGAGGCGCGCCCAGAAATGCGGGCCATCGAGCGCGTCGATGGCCGAACCAATCTCTCGATGAAAAGCGAGATCTCGCCATTCGAGGTCCATCGTGTGCTCCGGTGAGGGTAACCCTGGTGGGGAATTTCTGGTCAAAAATAATAACCCGATAATCGACCTCACTTCGACAGGCGGCGGTGGAGGCTGCTTTGCTCGACGAAGCGTCGTATGCGCGATGCAATGGATACGACACGCGAATGAAAGGGTATTGGAAGGAGTGGGCTTCATGCAGGTAGAACTCGCACAACTCGCGCTGGTCGACGGCGACGTCGCACACAACACGCGCAAGGTGATCGACACGATCCGGCGCGTCGATGTGGCAGGCGGCACGAAGCTGGTCGTGTTCCCCGAAACGACACTGTCGGGCTTCCCCACGCGTGACAACGTCGCCGATGTCGCGCAGACGCTCGACGGTCCCGCGTTGTCCGCGGTACGCGATGCGGCACGACAGAAGGGCGTCGCCGTCGCGGTCGGCCTCGCGGAACGCGACGGCGGACGGTTCTACAACAGCACGGTGCTCGTCGACGATCAGGGCGAGCTCGTGCTGCGCTATCGCAAGACCCATCTGTGGGCGTCGGATGTCGGCGTGTTCACGCCGGGCGACCGTTTCGTAACCTGTCCGTGGAATGGCCTGACGGTGGGCCTGCTGATCTGCTACGACATCGAATTCCCCGAGACGGCGCGCGCGATCGGTGCGCTCGATGCCGATCTGTTGATCGTCACCAACGGCAACATGGATCCGTTCGGCCCCGTGCATCGCCGTGCCATCGCGGCGCGTGCGATGGAGAACCAGATGTTCGCGCTGATGGTGAATCGCTGCGGCTCCGGTGATGACGACCTGACATTCGCCGGCCAGTCCGCACTGGTCGATCCGTTCGGCGAGAGCAGGCTCGAACTCGGCCGGGACGAAGCCGTCGTGCAGACGAGCCTCGATCTGACGCGTCTCGAAGCAAGCCGCGAACACTACAGCTATCTGCACGACGCACGCGTGACGCTCGGTCTCGCGCCCATCGAGCAGCCGAACGGACGCCGCGCGCTGATGATCGACGCGCGCCGTCACCGCACCGGGTAATCCGTCTCACTCGCTGTTCCTCTGCGACATCGCGCGGGCGTCACGCCCGGCGGTGCCGGCTCATTCCATTGAAAGGCCTGCCACAGGCATTCGATCGGCCTCGAAGGCCCAGGAGATAACATGCAAGCGTCGTCATCCCACGAACCCGCGCGCCTGAAGCGCACGCTCGGCTTGCCCTCCGTGCTGCTGTTCGGCCTCGCCTATATGGCGCCGCTGATTGTCTACGGTACGTACGGCGTGCTCGCCAAGGCCAGCGACGACACGGCCGCGCTCGCGTACCTGCTCGCTCTGGTGGCCATTGCGTTCACCGCGCTCAGCTACGGCAAGCTTGCGCGGCTCTTTCCGGCGGCAGGTTCCGCTTACACGTACACGCGCAAGACGTTCAACCCGCATCTGGGCTTCATGATCGGCTGGGCGACGCTGCTCGACTATTTTTTCCTGCCGATGGTGATCTGGCTGATCGGCGCGGCCTATCTGAACGCGGCATTTCCGCATGTGCCGACGTGGATCTGGATCGTCGCGTTCATCGTGCTGACGAGCGGCCTGAACATCGTCGGCATCGAACTCGCGGCACGCTTCAACATCGTGCTGATGATCGTGCAACTGGCGATCGTCGCGATGTTCGTCGTGCTGTGCTGGCACTACGCGTCGGCGGCGGCAGGCGCGGGCGGTATCGCGATGGCGGAGCCGTTCTTCAAGCCGCATGTGCCGTTCGGCGCGACGATGGCCGGTGCCGCGATCGCCGCGTACTCGTACCTCGGCTTCGACGCCGTATCGACGCTGACCGAGGAAACGATCGATCCGAAAAAGAACATGCCGCGCGCGATCCTGCTGATTGCGCTGATCGGTGGCGCGATCTTCGTGATCGCTGCGTACACGATGCAGCTCGCACACCCCGGCGTCGAGTTCAAGGACACGGATTCGGCTGCATTCGAAGTCGCGAAGATGATCGGCGGCGACCTGTTCGTGACGGTGTTCCTGGCAGGCCTGATCCTCGCGCAGTTCGCGTCGGGCATCTCCGCGCAGGCGAGCGTCGGCCGGCTGCTGTATGCGATGGGCCGCGATGAAATCCTGCCGAAGCGGATCTTCGGGTTCATTCACCCGCGCTTCAAGACGCCCGCGATCAACATCACGCTGGCCGGCGTCGTCGGATTGATCGCGTTGAAGCTGGATGTCGCCACGTCGACGTCGTTCATCAACTTCGGTGCGTTCCTTGCCTTTACGGCCGTCAATCTGTGCGTGATTCGCGTGTACCTGTCGGGCAATCACGGCGACGAGCGCAGGATCGGCGTGCTCGGCGGCATCGTCTTTCCGGTGATCGGCGCGGTGGCCGATATATGGCTGCTCGTCAGCCTCGAGAAGACGGCGCTCGTGCTCGGCGTCGTGTGGTTCGCGCTCGGGCTCGTGTATCTGTGCTGGATTACGCGGCTGTTTCGGCAGGCACCGCCGGAAGTGGCGATTTGACGGGACGCGACGAAACCGATGACCAGCCGGCGCCCGGTTAGCTTACGCGGCCCGAAAGCGGACATCTCTATGTAGCCAAAAGCGGACATTTCTATCTAGCCGCTACAACGTGATGTCATACCCGGATTCAGATGTCGTAGCGCGAGCTAAATACAGATGTCGCATGTTTCATCGGCTTTCCATCCTTCAGCGTTGAAGTGCCAGGCCTGAAGCAGCAGGGCGCTTACGTTCACCCGCGGGCCTTCGCAGACCGCCGATTCGATTCAGATTGATGTGTTTGTGAAGCGACCTGCAAGATGGCTGCTTCGATATCAGCTTCCGTGAACGCACGCTGTTTCTTGGCACCGGGTAACGATGCCTTGGCTCGTACCGGTAGCCCTCGATTGGCTCGCGACGGGGAACCCGAGATCCGCCGGTTATCACGCTGCGCCTGAACCGCTTCAGCCACCTGCAGTGCGTGACTCAGACGCTTGTGCTCGATGATCGCGCCTTGATCGACCTCTGCCAGCTTGTCGTAAAGGCGACATCGCAATACCTCGCCATCGGTCCGTATTTCGACCCGGCCATCCGGGTACTCCCAGACGTCGATGTAGCGATGAATCAGCTTCCGATTCTCGAGCGTATCGTCCAACAGATACAGCACCCGGTCGTACAGCACCGTCAGCGACTTCGAAACTCGGCGCGTTTCGCGCCAGGTCAGCAATTGGTCCAGATTCTCGTCACCTCGCAGCGGCCGGTGCGCATTGAAGTCGCTGCGCGGTGGCTTGGCGAAGCGCGCGTTATACATGACGATGAAGGAGGGCACATAAGCATTGGCGTCGGCCACCGTGCTGATGCCGCGCAATCGCATCTCCTTGACCAGCCGGTCCTGCAGCGTCAGGTGTGCTCGCTCGACACGTCCCTTGGCCGAGCTGCTGTTCGCGCAGAACGTGTCGATGTTCAATTCATACATGGCCCGGCCAAACTGCGTCACGCTGCTGCCGGTCTTGCCCGCGGTTGCGCTGCGGAACACGCTGTACTTGTCGCTATAGAACGCCACCGGCTTGCCGTAACGCTCCAGATACGCCCGCGTGGCCTCGAAGTAGCTGAAGGTCGATTCGGTCGCCGTAAAGTGCAGATGCATCAACCGGCTCGTCGCGTCGTCGACGTACACCAGCAGCGTGCAGGCCGGCGCCCGTTCCTCGAACCATCGATGATCGCTACCGTCGATCTGGATCAGTTCGCCCAGGCAGGCCCGGCGCGCTCGCGGCTGGTAGACCTTGGGCGGCCGTTGCCGGCGCGGAATCCAGAGCCCAGCGTCTGTCATCAGCCTTCTGACCGTTTCCTTCGACAACTGCAGCCCATGGCACTCCCAGAGCTTCTCGCAGGCCAGCGTCGGCCCAAAATCGGCGTAGCGCTCACGAATCAGGCTCAAGGCGCGATGAGCGAGATCCTCAGGCAACTGATGGTTGCTGGCGTGGCCACGACGCTGCGAAACCAGCCCGACCGGGCCAGCGGCGCGATACCGGGCGACCAGCCGTTCAATCTGCCGTCGACTGATCCCAAGTCGCTCCGCGGCTCGCCAAGGCATCAGACGCTGCTCGATCACGGCTTCCACGACCTTCAGACGATCCAGCTCCCGCATGCTCATGGTGATCAGTCCAGGTTGGCCCACGATGCGCTCCGGCAGTTCGAACCGCCGCCAGCATGCGCCGAAACCCTCGAACTACGACATTTCAACTTTGCCCAGATGCGACATTACTACTTTGCTCTTACACGTGAACTATCGATAATTATGATTATGTCAAATACGATAAAGTCGACTGCACGGAGTGCTGCTAGCCAAGCATCCTCGCATTCGAACCTTGCACCTCCGCCCTTGCCTTGAGTAAAGCCGGCTACCAGTCCAGCTCATTCCTCGTCGTCCCGGCGCGGGCCGCGCGCCGGGACCGGTTGCCGCCTGGCGGTTTCCTCCCTGTCAGAACCGGTACGTCGCCCCGATCTGGAAGAAGCGGCCAAGGTCCGTGTAGAGCGACTGGTCATAGCCAGTGATGTCGGGCACGGCTTGCCACTCGACGTCGAACGGCGGCTTCTTGTCGAAAAGGTTCGTGATGCCGCCGTAAATCGTCCAATGCTTGAAGCCGCGATAGTTGAACATGAGGTTGAACTGGCTATACGACGCCACCGATCCCGTACCGCCGTCGCCGAATTCCGCGGCCACGGCGTTCGTATAGGGTCCCGTGTATTGCCAGGTCAGCGTGGTGGTCAGCTGCCGGTAGTCCCAGCTCAGGCTCGTGTTGCCCTTCCAGCGCGGGTTGCTCGCGCCGAACGGCTGCAGCAGCGCAAGGTTGTTGCCGGCGAAGTCCTGCGGTGCAGTTCCGGGGCTGTGCAGCTTGAAGTGCCACACATAAGCCCAGTCGCCTGCGAGCGTGAACGTGCCGTACTTCGTGCGTACCGCCTTGCGGAAGTTGAGATCGAAACCATCGGTGTCGAGCGCACCGAGGTTCACGAAATGCTGAACGAGGTAACGCACCGATCCGTCGGCGTTGCGCACGACGCGGGAGGGATCGTTGGCGACGAGCACCGCGTTCGGATCGTCGGTGCCGATGACGCCGTCGATGCGGACCTTATAGAACGCCGCGCCAATATCGGTCATCGCATCGGGCGAAAGCTGGAAGCCGATGTTGTAGTTCTTCGTGTGCTCGGGCTGAAGATTCGGATTGCCCGCGACTTGCTCCGTCGTGAAGTGCTTCGTCGGCACACCGCTCGGATCGTTCGGATCGACGAGGTTCTGGTGAGAGAGATAGACGGCCTGCGAGTTTTCGACGAGGGTCGGCGCGCGGAAGCCGCGACTGTACGATGCATACGTCGTGAGCATTTGCACCGGCTGGAAACGCAGCGCAAAACTCGGCGAAAACGCCCCGCCGAAGTCGCTGTAGTGATCGTAGCGGCCCGCCTGCGTGAACGTCAGGTTGCGCAGGATCGGAATGTCGACCTGGTAGAACGCGGCGGCGACGTTGCGCGACCCCTCCACCGTCTGCACGTTCGCGGGCGCGGATACGCCCTGCGACGCGAGCGTCTGCGGGTTGATCGTCGACGATTCGTGGCGGAACTCGGTGCCCAGGCCCAGGCCGACCGGGCCGCCGGGCAGCGTGAAGAGATTCGACGTCGAGGCCTTGGCTGTCACGCTGTCGATCTTCGAGATGGCCTGCTGATCGTCGTCCGTGAAAACGCCGTTCAGGCCGTTTGGCGTGGCGGCCGGGTTCGAGAAGTTGTAGGTGCCGTTCGCGAGCATGTTCTCGAGGCCCGCGACGTTGATCCGGTTGCGATACGTCGTATCGACCGTGCTCTGCGAATGGCCGTAATCGGCCGACCAGTCCCATGCGCCGAATCTGCCCGCATCGAACGAACCTTTGACGCCCGTGTTCGCCATCCAGAACGTCGATACCGTGTCCGCCCCCACGACGTTGCCCGGGAAGGTCAGGTTGATCGCCGTCGGCACGCCGAACGGGTTATAGGGGTTGCTCACCGGTACGGTGCGCGGCAGCGGCGAAACGGACCCGGTCGACGGGTTGTAGACGTTCGTCGTGCTTGAGATCGAGGCCGGTCCCTGCAACTGGACGGTTTCATCGCGGCTCACCCAGAAGCCCGCATAGGCCTGCGTGTTGTCGTCGATCTTGAAGGTGGCGCGCACCTTCGCGTTCAGGCGCGTCGTGGACGGAACGAGCGATGTCGACGCGGCCGGGTTGTACGTGCAATTGGTCGCGCTCGTCTTGCTGCCGGGCGGGCACGGCGAAAGCGGCACCTTGGAGCCGTCCGCCAGCGACCAGTACGATTGCTGGTTCGGCCCGAGCGGCGCTGCCAGCCCGCCGGGATATTGCGTGAAGTCTTGCGCCGACGTCATGTCGCGATCGCCGAGCGTCGAGCCCGAATCGCGGTAATAGCTGGCGGCCGCGGTGACGTTGAAGCGGTCCGAATTCAGATCGCCGAAGCCGGCCAGTACGCTGAAGTTACCCTGCCCGTCGCCCGGATGCTGCGCCTTGCCGAGTTGGCCGTCGATCTGCAGGCCCTGAAAGTTCTTCTTCGTAATGATGTTGACGACGCCCGCGATCGCGTCGGAGCCGTAGACGGATACCGCACCGGTCTTGACGATCTCGACGCGCTCCACCATGTTCAGCGGGATCGCGTTGACATCGAAGAACGTGTCGGTGAAGTTCACCGACTGCGCATAGTTCGCGACGCGCTGGCCGTCGACGAGCACGAGCGTGTATTTCTCGCTGAGCCCGCGCAACGCCATGCCGGCGCCGCCGGGGGCCGAGCTGTTCATCGTCGTCTGGCCCCAGCTGCTTGCGGAGTTGGCCGAGGTCGAACGCAGGAAATCGGCGACCGTCGTGTATCCGCTTTGCTGGATTTCCTTCGCGGTGATGACCTGCACTTCGGTGTGACCGACCTTGTCGGATGTGCGGATCAGCGAGCCCGTCACCTCGAACTTGTCGAGCTTCTTCACGCTCTGCCCGCCGGCGATGGCGCCAGATGCCGGCGCGGGCGCGGCGGCGGCAGCGCTGCCGGTTTGCTCGGCGGCGACGCTCCCGTCGACAGGCGTTGTCTGCGCGTAAGCGGAGGTACCCAAAGCCGCCGTCAACGCGACTTCAGCCCATACGATGCTGCGTATTGCCGATCCCAAAGCCGTTGGTTTCATAACACCCCTCTGTCGTCGCAAGGCCTGACCTTTTTGTATGCACGGAGATTCGCCGGCCTTTAAATAGCGCCGCCCCGCTTTCCTGATTCGTCACCTGGCGATCGCAACCATTCCGTTCGCCCGCTCATTTATTTCAACGTTATTTCTTCTGCCGACAAGCGGAATTAATTTGAAATACAAGAAACGGCATTCCCATAGAGTTAGGAGGCCTAATTACATGAATCGATCTTTCCGCGCACCGAACGGCTGCAAACAAGCTGCACCCTGGAACATTCGCACCATGGCGCCTCGTCAATTAGCGCGTACGCGTTGCCAGGAAAGGCAACCGCTCGTTGAATGACTGCTTTACGCCTTCACTTTGAAAGCCTTAATACACGGAATCTTCATTACCGTTTACTACCAAAGTTTTACGTTGGACGCGAACATAGCAGGACAGAATCTATGCGTCAAAAAATATTTGATGCCACATAACTTTGTTTAGGTGCATTGAGCGCACTCGGTTGGTGCCGAATGAAAGCGATATGGTTCACCAGCCGATACCGTTGTGTTGTCTTCCTTGTTTGGCTGCTTTTCACCCCCTCGCGAATGCGCCGCAATGGAGCACACGGCCGGTACTCGTCAGCCAAAACTTTTTTGTTTAGCAAAGAGCGGGCACTCATCCTGAGAACAGATCGGACTCTTGATGGAGCAGCCCTTCGCGCACGCGCGCGGCGTCGCGCACCGGCGAGTTGACAGCCTTCGTGTGGAACACCCGTCGCGACCATCAATCGGTCTCCAGATTCCCGGGCGTTTCCACGCGCTGCGCGTCGCGCTTCATCACCGCCGCATGCCGCCCGCGCCGGCCTATGGACACGACTACCCGAAACGCCACCGGCGCGAACACCAGCCCGAACACTGTCGCTGCCAGCACGCCCCCGAACGCGCCGGTTCCGATCGAACGCCGGCTTTCCGCACCCGCGCCGGTCGCCAGCACCAACGGCACGACGCCGAGCAGAAACGCCATCGACGTCATCACGATCGGCCGAAACCGCGCAGCCGCCGCCTCGACCACCGCCTGCCGCAGCGGCACGCCGCGCCCGACGAGCTCACGCGCGAACTGCACGATCAGAATTGCATTCTTCGCCGACAACCCGATCACGGTAATCATCCCGACCTTGAAGTACACGTCGTTCGGCATCCCGCGCGCGAGCGCCGCCGCCAATGCCCCCACGATGCCGAGCGGCACGATCGTCAGCACCGACAACGGAATCGTCCAGCTTTCGTACAGCGCGGCAAGCGCCATGAACACCGCGAGCACCGACAACCCGACCAGCAGCGGCGTCTGCCGCGCGGCGATCCGCTCCTCGCGCGCCGCGTCCACCCAGTCGTAGCCGATCCCGGACGGCAGCATCGCGGCAAGCCGCTCCATCTCCGCCATCGCCGCGCCCGAACTGGTGTGGGTCGCCGCCCGGCCGCTGACGTCGAGCGACGGATAGCCGTCGTAGCGATTCAGCATCACGGGGCCGACCGTCCAGTGCGGCGCGGCGATGGCCGACAGCGGCACCATGTCCCCCGTGCGGTTGGGCACCGTCAGCGCCATCAGTTGCGCGTCGGTCGCGCGTGCGGCCGGATCTGCCTCGATGATCACGCGGCGCATCCGGCCCGACGCCGGAAAATCGTTGATGTAGTTCGAGCCGAACGTACCGCCGAGCAGCCCCGCGATGCGCTCGAACGGCACGCCAAGCGCATACGCCTTCGCGCGATCGACGTCGAGCTCGATGCGCGGCGCATCGGGCAAGTCCTCGAAATGCACGGACGCGAGCGCCGGGTCCGCCTTCGCGCGCGCGGCCATCTGCTCGCGAGCGGCCTTCAGCGTGTCGAGCCCGACCCCGCCACGATCCTCGAGACGGAACGTGAAGCCGTCCGCGTGACCGAGGCCGGGCACCGATGGCGGCAGCGTCGCTTGTACGTCGCCGTCGAGAATCCCGTCGAAGCGCCGGTTGAGGCGATCACGCAACGTCATCGCATCGACGTCGCGCTGCGTCCAGTCCTTCAACTCGACGAATGCCATCGCGACGTTCTGTCCGCTGCCCGCGAAACTCCAGCCGATCACGCTCGTCACGTTCGCGACGGCCCGCTCCGCGCGCAGAATCGCCTCGACGCGCTGGACGACCGCCACCGTGCGCGCTTGCGTCGCGCCAGCCGGCAACTGGATCATCACCTGCAGTTGCCCCTGGTCTTCGGTCGGCAGGAAGCCGCCCGGCATCATCCAGGACAGCAGCCCGCACACGGCCACGAGTGCGGCATAGAGGCCCGCGACCGTGCCCGTGCAGCGTACCGCCGACACGGTCACGCGCCGATAGCCGGCCTCGGCCCGCGCGAACGCGACGCCGAAACGGTCGGCCAGGCGCGCGCCGAGGCTGCGTCGTGGCACGCGGGCGCCTTCGCGACGGCCGACCGGTTTCAGCAGATTCGCGCACAGCGCCGGCGTGAGCGACAGCGCCATGAACGACGACACGAGCATCGACGCGATCATCGACACCGCGAACTGCCGGTAAATGCCACCGACGCTGCCCGGGAAGAACGCCATCGGCACGAACACGGCCGTCAGCACCGCCGTCACGCCGACGATCGCCCCGCCGATCCGCTTCATCGCGAGGCGCGTCGCCTCGCGCGGCGACACGCCCTCCTCCATCACGCGGTGCACGCTCTCGACCACGACGATCGCATCGTCGACGAGAATGCCGATCGCCAGCACGAGGCCGAACATCGTGAATACGTTGATCGACAGCCCGAACGCCCACATCGCGACGAACGCGCCCATCAGCGTGACGGGAATCACGACGGTCGGCACGAGCGTGTAGCGCAGCTCGCGCAGAAACAGCCACATCACGCAGAACACCAGCACGACGGCCTCGACGAGCGTCAGCACGACTTCCCGAAGGGCGATCGTCACGAAATGCGCGCCGTCGAATGGAATCTCGACCGCGACGCCAGGCGGCAGTGTCTTCGACAGCTCGGCAAGCCGCGCCCGAATCGCGTTCGACGTCTGGAGCGCGTTGCCGCGCGGGCCGAGCTGGATCCCGACGGTGGCCGCCGGGCGGCCGTTCAGCCGGGAATAGAACGAATAGTCGTCGCGGCCGATTTCGACGCGGGCGACGTCGGCGACACGCACCACCGAACCGTCCTGCTTCGACTTCAGCACGATCCGGCCGAACTCCTCCGGCGACGTCAGTTGCCCCTTGACGACGATCGTCGCGGTGAGCTGCTGGCCGCGCTCGAACGGCGCATCGCCGATCGCGCCGGCCGTGACCGTCGCGTTCTGCACGCCGATCGCGGCGATCACGTCGTCGGCGCCGAGGTCGTATTCGCGCAACTTGTTCGGATCGAGCCAGACCCGCAGCGCCTCGTCGGCGTCCCACAGCTGGGCCGCGCCGACGCCCGGCGCACGCTTCAGTTCGCGCAGCACGTAACGGTTCAGATAGTCGCCGAGCTGGGCGGAGTCGCGCGTGCCGTCGGTCGACGTCAGCGTGACGAGCATCAGGAACGTGTTGGCGGCCTTGAACACGCCGATGCCCTGCTGCACGACCTGCTGCGGCAGCCGCGGCTCGACCTGCTTCAGCCGGTTGTTGACGTCGACGAGCGCGATGTCCGGATCCGTGCCGGGCGCGAACGTCACGTCGATCTCGAGATTGCCGTGACCGTCGCTGCTCGTTTCGTAGTACTGCAGCCCGTCGGCGCCGTCGAGGCTTTCCTCGATGATGCTGCCGACGGCGCCGTCGACCGTCTCGGTCGACGCGCCCGGATAGGCCGCCGTGATCACGACGCGTGGCGGCGCAAGGCGCGGATACTGCGCGACCGGCAATTGCGGAATGGCGAGCACGCCCGCGACGACGATCGCGAGCGCGACGATCCACGCAAACACCGGGCGGTCGATGAAGAACGACGGCATCGGCGTGCGTCAGCGAACGGTGCGGGCGCGCCGCGCCCGCTTCACGTCAATCATCCGCGTCCCCTTCCCGCTGCCGCGGCCCCGGTTCCGGCGCGAGCATCGACGACGCGAGCAGCGCCTGCGTATACGGGTGGGACGGCGCGTGCAACACGTCAAGCGTATCGCCCTCCTCGACCACGCGCCCCGCCTTCATCACGATGACCCGATGAGCCATCGCACGCATCACCGCGAGATCGTGCGTGATGAACAGATAGCTCAGTTCATACTTCTTTTGCAGATTCGTCAGCAGATTCAGCACCTGCTTCTGGATCGACACGTCGAGTGCGCTCGTCGGCTCGTCCAGCACCAGCAACTCAGGCTCCACCGCCAGCGCGCGCGCGATCGCGATGCGCTGGCGCTGGCCGCCGGAAAATTCGTGTGGATAGCGAAGCATCGCCTCGGCCGGCAGGCCGACCTCCTGCAGCAAGGCCGCGACGCGCGCGCGCCGCGCGGCGCCGGCCACCGTCGGCCGGTGCACGGCGAGCCCCTCGCCGACGATCTGCTCGACCGTCATGCGCGGCGACAGCGAGCCGAACGGATCCTGGAACACGACCTGCATGCGGCCGTACAGCGCGCGCCGGCCGCGTGTCGTGCGCAGCGACGCCAGTGGCATGCCGTCGATCTCGATGCCGCCCGACGCCGGCCGCTGCAGGCCGAGCACGGCCGCCGCCAGCGTCGATTTCCCCGACCCCGATTCGCCGACGATCCCGAGCGTCTCGCCGCGCCGCAGGCTCAGCTTCACGTCGTGCACGGCCCGGAACGCCGTCTTGCCGAACGCCGCGCGCCAACCCTTCGCCGCGATGCGGTAATCGACGGCAAGCTGCTGGACATCGAGGATCGTCCGCGCGTCGGCCGCGACCGGCTCGACCGCGCGTTGCGGCGCGCTGTCGAGCAGCCGGCGCGTGTACGCGTGCCGCGGCGCGGCGAACAGCGCGCCGGTCGTGTTCGTCTCGACGAGCACGCCCCGCTCCATCACGGCCACGCGCTGCGCGAAGCGCCGCACGAGATTCAGGTCGTGCGTGATCAGCAGCACGGCCATCCCGCGCGCGGCCGCCTCCTGCTCCTGCAGCTCGATCAGCAGGTCGACGATCTGCTGGCGCACCGTCACGTCGAGCGCCGTCGTCGGCTCGTCCGCGAGCAACAGCCGCGGCCGGCACGCGAGCGCCATCGCGATCATCGCGCGCTGCCGCTGGCCGCCCGACAACTGGTGCGGAAAACTGTCGATGCGCCGTTCCGGCTCCGGAATCCCGGTGCGCCGCAGCAGCGCGATGCCGCGCTCGCGCGCGTCGCCCGCTCGCAGCCCCTCGTGCAGCCGCAGGCTCTCGGCGATCTGCTTGCCGATCGTATACAACGGGTTGAGTGCCGTCATCGGCTCCTGGAACACCATCGCGATATCGGCGCCGCGGATGCCGCGCATCTGCTGCTCGGTCTTCGCGAGCAGATCCTCGCCGTCGAACAGCATCTGGCCCGACAGCGTCGCCTGCTGCGCGAGCCGCAGAATCGACAGCGCCGTCACGCTCTTGCCCGAGCCCGACTCGCCGACGAGCGCCACGCGCTCGCCGCGCGCGACCGCGAGGTCAAGGTCCTGCACGGCGGCTTTCGCGCCGAAGTGCGCGGAGAACTGGCGGATCTCCAACAATGGCGTCGTCATCGTTGCTCCCCGCCGAAGGCCGAGCCGCGCGCGCGCATGTCGAGCGCGTTGCGCAGCGCGTCGCCCATGAACGTGAGCAGCAGCAGCGTGACGACCAGCGCCGAGAACGCGGAAATCGAGATCCACCACGCGTCGAGGTAGTTCTTGCCTTCCTGCAGCAGCTCGCCGAGGCTCGGCGTCGGCGGCTGCACGCCGAGGCCGAGGAAGTCGAGGCTCGTCAGCGACAGGATCGCCGCGCTCATCCGGAACGGCAGGAACGTGATCACCGGCGTCAGGCTGTTCGGCAGCACGTGCCGCCACATGATCTGCCAGTTCGACAGCCCCATCGTGCGCGCGGCCTTCACGTAGTCGAGCGCGCGGTTGCGCAGGAACTCCGCGCGCACGTAGTCGGACAGCACGAGCCAGCCGAACATCGACAGCAGGATGAACAGCAGCCACAGCGACGGTTCGAAGATCGACGCGAAGATGATCAGCAGGTACAGGTCGGGCAGCGCGCTCCAGATCTCGATCAGGCGTTGCCCGACGAGATCGGTACGTCCGCCGTGGAATCCCTGCAGCGCGCCCGTCAGCACGCCGATCGCGACGCCCGAGACCGTCAGCGCGAACGCCATCAGCACCGACAGCCGAAATCCGTACAGTAGCCGCGCGAGCACGTCGCGGCCGAACTGGTCGGTGCCGAGCCAGTTGCTCGCGGACGGCGGCGCCGGGTACGGCCGCGACGCGAAATAATCGATCGTGTCGTAGCGGTAGCGGTTCGGCGGGTAGATCGCGAAGTTGCCGTGCGACTCGATCTTCGCGCGGATGTACGGATCGAGATAGTTGGTCTTCGCCGGGAAATCGCCGCCGAACTGCGTCTCCGGATAGTCCTTCACGATCGGGAAATAGAGGTGCCCGTCATAGCGCACCACGAGCGGCCGGTCGTTCGACAATCCGTCGGCCAGCAGGCTGAGTGCGAACAGCGTGGCAAAGATCACGAGGCTCCAGTAGCCGAGCCGCTGCGCGCGAAACCGCAGCCACGTGCGTCGCCACGGCGACGGCGACGCCGCGCACGCGACGGCGGCCGGATCAGTGGTCCAGGCGGCTGAACTGGATACGGGGGTCGACGAGGACATAGCAGATATCCGCGATAAGCTTGGTCAGCAGACCGATCAGGGTGAACAGGAATAGCGAGCCGAGCACGACCGGATAGTCGCGGCGGATCACCGAGTCGTACGACAGTTGCCCCATCCCGTCGAGCGAGAACAGCGTCTCGATCAGCAGGTTGCCGTTCAGGAACGCGCCGACGAATGCCGCCGGCAGCCCGGTGAGCAGCGGAATCGCCGCATTGCGCAGCACGTGCTTCCACAACACGTCGCGCTCCGGCGCGCCCTTCGCGCGCGCGGTCAGCACGTATTGCCGGCCGATTTCCTCGAGGAACGTGTTCTTCGTGAGAATCGTGACGATCGCGAAATTGCCGACGACCGACGCGGTGACCGGCATCGCGATGTGCCACAGATAGTCGAGGATCTGGCCGATCAGCGTCAGGTCGTCGAAGTTGTCCGACGTGAGCCCGCGCATCGGGAACACCTGCCAGAACGTGCCGCCGCCGAACAGCATCAGCAGCAGCACGCCGAGCACGAAGCCCGGCACGGCGTAGCCGGTCAGCACCAGCACGCTCGTCACGGTGTCGAACCGCGAGCCGTTGCGCACCGCCTTCGCGATGCCGAGCGGCACCGACACGAGATACGTGAGAATCACCGTCCACAGCCCGAGCGTGATCGACACCGGCAACTTCGAGCGGATCACCGCCCATACGCTGCGGTGCGCGAAATAGGATTGCCCGAGGTCGAACGTCGCGTAGCTTTTCAGCATCAGCGCGTAGCGTTCGAGCGGCGGCTTGTCGAAACCGAACTGCTTGCGGATCTGCTCGATCTGCTGCGGATCGACGCCCTGGCTGCCGTGGTAGCCGCCCCCGCCTCCGCCCGCGTCGCCTCCACGCGCGCTGCCGTGGCGCAACTGCGCGAGCACCTGCTCGACCGGGCCGCCCGGCACGAACTGCGTGACCGCGAACGTGATCGTCACCACCCCGATCAGCGTCGGAATCATCAGCAGCAGCCGCCTCACTATGTATGCCAGCATCGTTGCTCCCCCGTCAGGCCGCCGGAGCGGGTTGTGGTCGTGCGGCCGGCTTCTTCACGTACCAGTAGTCGACGATCCAGTCCTCGTACTGATAGGAAGCCGGCACGACCGCCGGATGGCCGAGCGTCGTCTTGTATGCGATCCGCGCGTTCGGCAGGTAGTACTGCGGGACCAGCACGTACAGGTTGATCAGCACGCGGTCGAGGGCGTGCGTGGCCGTCTCGAGATCGTCGAGCGTATCTGCCGTGAGCGCCGCGCGGATCAGCGCGTCGACGGCCTTCGACTTCACGCCCGGATAGTTCTCCGAGCCGGGCTGCGAGGCGGCCGCGCTGCCGAAGCGGCGCGTCAGCTCCGCGCCGGGGATCGTCACGGGCGAGTAGATATACGTCGTCATGTCGTACTCGAAATTGTCGAGCCGCTTCTGGTGGAGCGCGCTGTCGATCTCGTGCAGGTACGCATGAATGCCGAGCGTCGCGAGCGCCTGCGTGTACGGCAGGATCAGACGATCCATGCCGGGCTCGTCGTCGATGATCTCGATCGTCATCGGCGTGCCGTTCGCGTCGCGCAGCGCGCCGTCGCGATAGTGCCAGCCGGCCTGCGCGAGCAGGTCGCGCGCTTGCCGGAGGTTCGCGCGCAGCGAGCCGGGCGGCAGCGTCGACGGCTGTTTGACCATCGGGCCGAACACCTCCGGCGGCAACGTCGACCGGAACGGCTCCAGCAATGCGAGTTCCTTCGCGCTCGGCATGCCGGATGCCGCGAACGGGCTCGCCTCCCAGAAGCTGTTGGTGCGGCGATACTGCCCGTAGAACATCATCCGGCTCATCCAGTCGAAGTCGAATGCCAGCGCGAGCGCATGCCGCACGCGTACGTCCTGGAACATCGGCTTGCGCAGGTTCATCAGGAAACCCTGCATCTGCGCGGGGCCATCCGGGAATTCACCCTTCTTCAGCAGCCCGTTGCGGAAATTCTTGCCGACGTACTTGCGCGCCCACTGCGTCGAGCTGTACTCCACCCGCGCGTCCACGTCGCCGGCCTTGAACGCCTCGAGCGCCGTGTACTGGTCGAGGTACAGCTTGAAGGACACGCGTGCGAAGCGGAACATCCCGCGCCGCGACGGCAGGTTCGCGGCCCAGTAGTGCGGGTTGCGCACGTACGTGATCTGCTTGTCGTTCCTGCGCTGCTCGATCAGGTACGCGCCGCTCGCGATCGGCGGCACGTTCGCGATCTGGTCGAACGCCGGCCGCGTACCGTCCGCGCGCTGCCCCCACTTCGGCGAGAACACCGGCAGGTCGCCCGCGATCAGCGCCGCGTCGCGCTCCGCGTGCTGGAATTCGAAGCGGATCGCGTGCCGGTCGACCACCACCGCGCGCTTGATGATGGAGAACTGCGCGTTGTAGATCGGCGACGCCTGCGGGCTCGTCAGCGTGTCGAACGAATACTTGACGTCCGCCGCGGTGATCGCGTCGCCGTTCGAGAAGCGCGCGGCCGGATTGATGTGGAACGTGGCCGACAGCCCGTCGGGCGCCACCTCGACATCGTCGGCGATCAGCGCGTATTCGGACGCGAGCTCGTCCCAGCTGCGCTGCATCAGCGTGTCGAACATCAGGTTCTTGATGTCCGGCGCGGGCGAGCCGCGCACGAGGAACGGGTTCAGCGAGTCGTAGCTCTGCGCTGTGTCGTAGTTTTCGAAATTGAGCGTGCCGGTGTCCGGCGCGTCGGGATCGGCATAATCGAAATGCGCGAAATTGGTCGGGTACTTCGGCTGATCGTATTGCGCAATCGCCGACACCGCGAGCGCCGCACGTGGCATGGCGCTACCCGACACGAGCAGCACGACGCATGCGAACAGCGCCGCGCGCGGCACGCCTGTCCATTGCCATTTCAACAGTTTCATGGTCGGTCTGTCCGAAAGCGCGCGGGCGTGATGCCTGCGCGCGGTAGATGCCGGTGCAGGATGCCGCGTGCCACCTGCATCCCACTGGTTGTTCGTGCTGAAAACGCGCCTGCGAACTGCATCGCCGCACGTCCCGGTTGCAGGCCGTCGTGGCGCCAGGCGAAAAAGGGCCGCTCCAAAAAATGGGGAGGTGGACGTGGAGCGGCCGGTCTAAAGCCCATCCGTGCATCGCAATCGGCATCAGAACTTGTAGGTCGCGCCAACCTGCGCGAATCGACCGACATACGTGTACAGCGACGTGTCGTAGCCCGTCTGGTAGCTCGCGTTCATGAAAACCGGGTCGAACGGCGGCGCACGATTGAAGATGTTGTCGATGCCCGCGTAGATCGTCCAATGCTTGAAGCCGGTGTAGCTGACCATCAGGTTGAACTGGCTGTACGACGCCACGCTGTCCTGCATGTTCGGATATTGGCCCGGCGACAGGATGGCCTGGCTGTACGGTCCCGTGAACATCCACGTCAACGTCGCGTTCCATTGGTTGTGGTAGTTCCAGTTCAGACTCGTGTTGCCCTTCCAGCGCGGGAAGCTGCCGCCGAACGGCTCGTTCAGCGAACCGTTGTTGCCCGCGAAGTCGGTCGTCTCGCCGCCCACCGGCATCTTGAAGTGCCACACGTAGGCCCAGTCGCCCGACAGCGTGAAAGTACCGATCTTGGTCGACACCGATTGGCGGAAGGTGGTCTCGAAGCCGTCCGTATCGAGCGACGACAGGTTCATGTACGGCAGCACGACATACGCGATCGAACCATTCGGATTACGGATCACCTTCGACGGATCGTTCTGGTCCACCACCGTCTGGATATCTTCCGTGCCGATCACGTTGTCGATGTGGATCTTGTACCAGTCGAAGCCGAAATCGGTATTGCGGGTGGGCGACAGCTGGAAGCCGATGTTGTAGTTCTTGGTCCGCTCCGGCTGCAGCTTGCTGTTACCGGCCTGCACTTCCTCGACGAGGTTGTATGCGTTCGGATTGTTAGGATCGTTCGAATCGACCGCGCCCTGCGCGCCGTAGGTCCTCGACGAGGTGTTTTCGATCAGCGTCGGCGCGCGGAAGCCACGGTTGTACGAACCGTACATCGTCAGCTCGCGGATTGGCTGGAAGCGCAACGCGAAGCGCGGCGAGAACGCGCCACCGAAGTCGCTGTAGTGGTCGTAGCGCCCCGACTGGCTGAACGTCAGGTTCTTCAGGATGGGAATGTCGATCTGGTAGTAGACCGCCGCGACGTTGCGCTCGCCGTTGACCGATTGCAGCGACGGCTGGATGAGCGTGCCGTTCGCGTAGTCCGCGCCCGTCCCGATGTATTGGCTCTGGTGCGTGAATTGCGTACCGAGACCCAGGCCGACGTTACCCGTGGGCAACGTGAACAGGTTCGGCGTCGACAGCGTCGCATCGACGGCGTCGAGCTTCGTGATGGCCTGCGTCGACGTGCTTCCGTACAGCCCGTTCAACCCGTTCGGTGTCGACGATGGATTCGCGAAGTTGAATACGCCGTTCTGGACGATATTTTCGAGCGCGGCCGCGTTGATCAGGTTCGAATAGTTGTTCGACACCGTGTTCTGCGAATGCGTGTAGGACGCCGTCCAGTCCCAGTCACCCACGCGCGGCGTGCTGAACGATCCTTTCACACCCGTCGCGGCACGCCAGAAGTTGGAGCTCGTATGCACGGCCTGCGTGGCCGGGAATGTATAGACCAGCTTGGCCGGCACGCCAAACGGGTTATACGGGTTGCTGCCCGGCACGAGGTTCGAAATCGGGTTGAGACCGCCCGTCGCCGGATCATAGGTCTGCGTGCTGTTGCCGAGGCGGCCGACGAAGTTGTTCGTGACCGTCGTATTGTTGCTTTCCCAGAGATCGGCGAACGCCTGCATCGCGTCGCTGATCTTGAAGTCGGCGTGCACCTTCGCGCTCAGGCGTTCAGTCCACGGTGACAGCGACGATGCGTACGCGGTGTTGTTTGCGCAGACCGTGCCGGGACCGTTGACCTGCGCGACGGAGGTGCCCGGCACGGCCTGACCGCCGTTCGGACACGGGCTCAGCGGCACCTTCGCGCCGGTGGCCGGATTGCGCCAGTACGACACGCTCTGGTTCGACAGGCCGCCCGGGAAATTGGAGAAATCCTGGTTCTGCGTCATGTCGCGATCGGCGATCGAGATGCCGTTCGACTTGTAGTAGCTGAGCGCCGCCGTCACGTTGAAGCGGTCGGCGTTCAGGTCGCCGAAGCCGCCGAGGATGCTGAACTTCGTCGTGCCCTGGCCGCCTTCACCGTTCGTCGCACCGCCGTAGCTGCCTCCCAGCTCGAGACCCTGGAAGTTTTTCTTCGTGATGATGTTCACCACGCCCGCGATTGCGTCGGAACCATACTGAGACACCGCGCCTGTCTTGACGATTTCGATTCGGTCGATGATGTTCAGCGGCAGCGTGTTCAGGTCGAAGAACTGATCGCTGCCGTTCACCGCGAACGCATACGGTGACACCCGCATGCCGTCGATCAGCACCAGCGTGTACTTCTCGCTGAGGCCGCGCAATGCGATGCCTGCGCCGCCCGGCGCGAAGCTGTTCGTCGTCCCTTCGCTCCAGCTGCTTGCCGAATTCGCCGAGGTGCTGCGCAGGTAGTCCGCGACGCTGGTGTGGCCGCTGTTCTCGATGTCCTTGCTCGTGATGGTCTGAACCTGGTTGAAGCCGACCTTGTCGGCCTGCCGGATCAGCGAACCCGTCACTTCGAACCGCTTGATCTGCGCGACCTTCCCCTGTCCGTTCGCGCCGGGAGCGGCAGGCGTCGCCTCGGCTGCCGCACCGGATGCCGCTGCGCCCGTGGCGGCGACAGCGCCCGCCGTACCGTTCGCCTGCGCAACGGTCACGGGTGCGCCATTCGCGACCGCATCCGCGATCGATGCGGCGCCTGGCGCCGGCTGGCTCTGGGCAAACGCCGGCGGCACCAGCGCGGCCGTCAGCGCCAGTTCCGCCCAGACTATCCTCTTGATGGCCAACGCCAACACTCTCTGCTTCATCTCGTTCCCTCTCGCTCGTAGTAAGACCCCACCTGCTGTACGCCGGAACCTTGTGAATTCCTTGCGCGTCCTGGGCGCCCGTGTAACGGAACCCGCAATAGCCACCCTTCCGACCGCCACGACTCGAACGGATCGGCCTGGCACCCGTTCCGCCCGGCATCACCGTTTCTTTATATTTACTTCGTCATGCTTACTACATGTCATGATGGCACTTCCTGCTGCTTCCGGTTCGACATGCGGTGCCTGCCGCCTCCGCTAGAACAGCCTCGGCGTGCCGACCCAGACGATCACCGCTTCTTCGTCGGCCGTGTTGCGCCATGCATGCGGCATCGTCGATTCGTAGTGCGCGGTATCGCCCGCATTCAGCGTGAACGTGCAATCCTCGAGCGTCAGCGCGACCTGCCCGCGCATCACATAGACGAATTCCTCGCCCGCATGCGTCGTTATCTCGGACGGCGACTGCCCCGCCGGCATCCTGACGAGAATCGCGTCGAGCTTGCGGCCATCCACCAGGTTCGTCAGTCTGGCGAACAGGCTGGCCGAGTTCGCGAACTGGAAGTACTGCAGCGCGTTCCCGCGGCACACCGAACGCGCTTCCGTCGGCGTGTCGATGAAGTACTGCATCGTGACGCCCAGCGCGTGCGCGATCCGGACCAGCGACGTGATCGACGGCGTCGCGCGCCCACGCTCGACCTGAGACAGAAACGGCTTCGAAATACCCGCGATCCCGGCCGTCTCGTCAAGCGTGAGCTTCAGGCGCTGGCGCAGCGCCCGGATCTTGCGGCCCAGCGATACGGCGACCAGAACCGACTCATCAGGGGGCACAGTCATGGAAGTGCGGAGCCTCGCAGTCGAAACCGGTTTGATGTCGGCCATCCGTGGCCGATGCGATGACGCGGCCGACGCGGCGCGGCACCGTCGCCGCGCGCCCGCGAGTGTTTCGCCTATTTCATTCGTGTTACTAATTAATAACATTTCCCCTGTCTCTCTTCATGTCCGAACGTCAAGGACTTGTACTTCCATCGCGCCACGCTGCTCGTCGATTGCGTGCGCGTCGCATGCCGTCGCGGCTTTGCGTTGCGCTACCGGGACGCCACCGCCGTCCACAGCTTCGCCAGATCCGCCGACCCGTCGTTACCCTTCACCGTGCGCAGCACCTGGACCGCATGCGCCTTCTGGCCGGCCACGTAGTACGCCTCGCCGAGCCGCAGCCGCGCGGCATCGGGATGCTCGAGTCCGCCTTTCGCGATCACCTGCTCCATCATCGACAGCCCCTGCGCCGCATGGCCCGCGAACACCAGATTCATGCCGGCATCGATCGGCGCCACCGGGTTGGCGGCGTCCGCACCCGACTGCGCACGCTTGGCAGCCAGCGCCTGCAGCCGTTTCTCGCGCTCCGCCTGTGCATCCTTGCCCAGCACGCCGGACGCGAATCCCTGGTCGATCACCTGCCTGCCCTCGGCCGGCGTTCCCGCCACCAGCGCGAGCTGCGTCATCTCCATGTAGGCGTCGGCCGTCGTCAGCGAGCCCGTCGCCCTGCGCAACCGGTAGATGTCGAGGTCGAGCGACGACAGGTAACCGGGGCTGCCGCGAATGGCCGAGATCATGTCCTCCCAGTACGCGGGGCTCGGATGAAAAGCCACCAGCATGCCGAGCGCGTTACGATAGGCAACGGCGTCCTTGCTCTTTTGCGCACAGGTCGCCAGCATCTGCAGCTGGCCCTCGTCCGGCGCGTGGCCGGCCTTCGCCTGTGCCTCCGTGCTCGCCTTCAACTGGCTCACGACCTGGCCGCAATCGTTCGACAGGTAATACGACTGCGTGAGCAGCGTGCGCATGTCCGGATCCGTGCCGCCCGCCTTCAGGTAGCGCTGCGCGACGCGGATCGCCTGCGGATAGTTCTTCTGCTGGAAGTAGATTCCCGCGAGCGCCGCCGTCGTCCGCTGCTCGTCCGCGCCCGACAGGCGCCCCGAGTTCAGCACGGTTTCGTAGGCCTGCGCGGCCACGCCGGTATCGCCGGCCGCCATCGCCGCCGCGCCGCGCGTCGCTTCCGCCATGTAGGTTTCGTACGGCGTGCGGTTGGGCACGGCGGCCGCCTGCGCGATCTTGCCGAGCGCATCGCGATACCTGTGCGCGCGATACAGGTCCTGCGCCGCGGCCAGCGGCTTCGCCACGTCGGGCCGCAACGCATCGGCCGCCCACGCCGGCCGGCCGAGCACGCAGGCCGCACCGAGCGCCGTCAGCGCCATCATCCGTTTCCATCGTCGCTGGTTCATCGGTCCGCCTGTCCCGTCATTGCATGAACTGCTCGTTTCCGATCAGGCCGATCTTCGTCGCGCCCACGCGCTGCGCGGACGCCAGTACGGCCGCCACGTCCTTGTACGGCGCCAGCTTGTTCGCCCGCAGATGGATCTCCGCCTGCACGGGCTCGTGCGCGACCGCCGTCAGCTTCGCCTCGAGTGCCGCGCGGTCCGGCACCGGCGCGCCGTTCCACGTCGTCGTACCGTCGAAGTCAATGTCGATCTGCACCACTTCCGGCGGCGTGGCGGGCGGCGGCGGGTTGCCCACCGGCAGGTCCATCTTCACCGAATGCATCTGGATCGGGATCGTGATGATCAGCATGATCAGCAGCACCAGCATCACGTCGATCAGCGGCGTGGTGTTGATGTCGACCATCACGTCCGGCTCGCCGCCGCTCCCGCCCGAAGGCACGTTCATTCCCATCGTCTGCTCCTGTCGATGCCTGATCTGATCCCATGCGTCGTCGTCAATCGGAATCGGCGCGTATGCCGTTCCCATGCAAGGCTAACCACCCCGCGCCGGCGGTTCCGTAATGAACGACACCTTCGCGATACCCGCTCGCTCGCACATCGTGACGACCCGGCCGATGAACTCGTAGCGCGTGTTCTGGTCGCCCCGTACGTGCACGCTCGGCTGCGGCTGCTGCTGCGACACACCCTTCAGCTTCGCGAGCAACGCCGACGCATCCACCCGTTGTTCGCCCCAGAAGAAATCGCCGTCGCGATTCACCGCGATCTCGACGCTCTTCGGCGTGGTCTGCAGCGGCTGCACGACCTCCTTCGGCAACTGCAGCTGGATCGTGTGCGTGACGACCGGAATCGTGATCAGGAAGATGATCAGCAACACCAGCATCACGTCGACGAGCGGCGTCGTGTTGATGTTCGCGATCACCTCGTCGCTTTCGTCCTGCCCGACGTTCATGCCCATCGCGCGCCTCCGTCAGCCGGTCAGTTCACGAGCGACGCGGCGGGCGACGGCGCGCGCACCGCGCGCTTGCTCCCGGCCAGCAGCACGGTATGCAGCTGGGCGCCGAAGTTGCGGACGCGTTCCATCACCGACTTGTTGCGCCGGACGAGGAAGTTGTAGCCAAGTACGGCAGGTACCGCGACCGCCAGGCCGATCGCCGTCATGATCAGCGCCTCGCCCACCGGGCCCGCGACCTTGTCGATCGACGCCTGGCCCGCGATCCCGATCGCCGTCAGCGCGTGATAGATCCCCCAGACCGTGCCGAACAGCCCGACGAACGGCGCGGTCGAACCGACCGTCGCCAGGAACGCGAGCCCGTCCTGCAGGCGGTTCGACACGTTCGTGATCGAGCGCTCGACGGACACGTCGATCCACGTGTTGCGGTCCACGGCTTCGAGCAGCGCCTCGTCGTGATGCTCGCCCGCCTCGATCGCCGTTTCGGCGATGAAGCGGAACGGCGACGCCTCGTCGAGCAGCTTCGCGCCCTCGGCCAGCGACGGCGCGCTCCAGAGCTGCGCGTCCGCGATTTTCGCGCGGCGGTTTGCCCGCAATTGCTCGACGAACTTCGTGATCATGATGTACCAGCTGCCCATCGACATGATCACGAGCAGGATCAGCACGAAGCGCGCGACGAAGTCGCCGTTCTTCCAGAGCGCGCCGAGCCCGTACGGATTCTCGATCGCTTCGGTCGTAGCAGGCGCCGGTGGCGGGGCCGGCTCGGCCGCGGAAGGCGCCTGCGTGGGCGCCGCGGCCTGTTGCGACGCGTCGGATGCCGCCGCGGATCCGCTCGCCTGCGCGTAGGCGGGCTGCGGTGCAACGAGCCCGTCGATTGCAGCGACGGACATCAACAGGCTTGCCGCCAGCGCGGCCAGAGAACGCTTCGTCATACCCCACTCCAATTCTTTCGTTGAACTTACGATTAAGGTTCGAGCCGGTTTTCACCGGTCCGGCTCCCGCCGGACCGCCCACTGCATCAATTCAGGTTGAACGAGAACGGCACCTGCACCCGTACCGCCTGGCCTTGCGCCACGCATTTGAACCGCTTCACGGTGTTGTAGGCCGCACGATCGAGCACGGGGTCGGCCGACTGGGCCACGCGTTCGTTCGTGATGTTCCCTTCCGCATCCACGACGAACTCGATCGTCACGTCACCCGTGATGTTGTTTTCCTGCGCTTCCTTCGGGTACTGCATCGACGCGCGAATCGTGTCCGAATTCGGGCAGACGACACCTACTTCGTGACTGACCGGTTTGGCCGCCGGCGCGGGCGGTGCGATGACCGGCGCCTGCACGGCCGGCGCGGATGGCACCGGTGCCGACTGGTGCGTGATCGTCGCCTGCGGCGGCGCCTGCACCGGTACTTCCGGCGGCGGCACGAACGGCGGTGGCGGGGGCGCGAACTTCGGCGGCGGAAGCTTGACGACCGGCATCGGCGGGGGCGGCGGCGGCTTCACCGGCTCGATGATGCGGGTTTCGATCGGATGCTGGATCACCTGCACGACTTTCGTCGCGAGGCCGTTGAGCAATGCGTAGATCAGCACTGCATGCAACAGGAGGACGACTGCGATGCCGCCGAAACGGCGCACCGGATTCTGCTGCTTCTTGCCGAATTCCCGCGGACGGCCGAGCGTGGCCAGTCCGCTGTTCGAAGCAACCAGATGCTCTTCGACTTTCATGCCCACTATCCATCCCCCCAAGCGAATCGCCCAGTTTCGCGATGATGGCCGGCGCCGGAACCAGATCGGTTCCGCCTCCGCCTCAACCCGAAATTTCATTTTCAATGCAATTAGCAATCCGAATCGAAAGCATCGATTTCGGATCCGAATTCATTCAATTTCAAGGAATCGTTTCAACCACCACGGGATAGCCGCCCTATCCGGCGTCCGCCCCGCACCAGCGCGTTCAGGCAATTGTCAGCTTCGTCGGCGCAGGCGCGTTCTCGTATGACGATTGAATCTTCGTTACACGCCGACGTCAGCCAGGCCGTTCGTCTTGGGTGCAGAAGATAGCAAGGAAAAAATTTGGGCGTCAAACTTTATTTGATACCCAAATACAAAGTTTGGAGGCCTTACTCGAATAACAAGTTAGTAAGCTTCAACAAACATTTTCCATTAATTCGGTAATTATTTTGTAGGCTATCGCACTAATTCAGTGCCTCTCACAAATAATCACCGATTTAGTGCGGCGCACTGAATTGGCGCGTCTGGAATGAGCGCCGCCGGATGCGTCTGGTTGTCTCATGCAAGGATGGAAGCCGATTGACCGTTGTCACGCGGAGCCAGGGCCCGTTGACGCGATATTCCGAGGAGTCGCCCGCCGTTTATTTGAAAAGGATTCCGAATTAAAATAAGAAAACCTTTCTACCGGCCCGGTTTAAACGATCTTCTGCATAACGAATCTATTTTCCGAAACCGGATACCGCTGCGTCAGCGTGAATTCGTTACCCGCCCCTCTGCGCGCACGGGCATCTCCACTTCACCGAGCCCGGTGGGAAAAATGCCCGCGCATGCGTCATCGATGCACGGCCGGCATCGCTCAGGACAGCATCATCCCCTGCATACGATGCGAGAAATGCGCGCGCTCGGCCGTCTCCATCAGCGCCAGGAATTCGTCCTGCATCATGTGGATCAGCGCTTCGTGGTCGCCGGCCTCGAAATAGACTTCCGGCTGCTGCGCGAGGCGTTCCTCGAGGAACGTCTTCATCCCGTACGCCATGCACACGGGCGGCAGCGCGCCCATGTCGCAATCCTTGAACAGGTCGCGCAATTCGACCTCCCGGGCGAGCACGAGATGGCGTCCCGTCTTCACCCAGAGATCCGACAGACGCACGGCGTGCGTCGTCGGCAACACGGCGGCGACGTAGCCCTCGGCGTCCTCGAGGAGCACCGTTTTCGCGAGACGATCGCCGGGAATGTGCGCGGCGGCGGCCGTCTCCATGCTCGTATGGCTATAGGGGTGGTACACGACTTCGTACCGCGATGACTTCTGGCGCAGGCAATCCTGCAGGGTGGCTGAGACCGGCATGGCGCACCTCGTCTGGGCGAATCGGGCGAACGGCGTTCGCTCCGGATTCGTTCAGCATAGGTCGCATTCCGGCCCAATGGAAACACCCCTCGCACGCCCCCCGCCCCCCGGGCCGGCGCCTATCGTTTTCACCTGCTCCCCTGCCTCGCCGGCATGCGAAATCCGGACCCGGCATAGGCCGGCGGCCGTCGTTTCCTGTAGACCAATTCCACGCGGATCAGCCGTGGACGCGAAGCGCCCGGCAATTTGCCGATGTTTGGAAGCTCGACCGTTAGTTGCGTTTTTGAGGAAACCAGCGGGATATCGGCCGGGATGCGCGGGTCATGAAGCGCGCCCGGCCAATGCCCGCCATCGCGCCGGCAAACCACGCCGCCAAGGGCTTTCCCGCTGCCCTATACTGACCTGGCCGCCCACTATCCGAGGCGGAAACCGATTCCTGGAGCGATCATGCATTACCAGTTGATCTACGAACTCGTCGACGATTACCTGTCGCGCCGCGAACCGCTTCGTGCGGAGCATCTCGCGCTCGCGCAGGCGGCAACCGAGCGCGGCGAACTCGTGCTCGCCGGTGCGCTGGCCGACCCGGCCGACCAAGCCGTGCTCGTGTTCGAAGGCGATTCGCCGGAAGCGGCCGAATCGTTCGCGCGCGCCGATCCGTACGTGCAGAACGGCCTCGTGAAATCGTGGCGCGTGCGGCCGTGGCGCGTCGTGGTCGGCAAGCACGCGCCGCGGCCGGCGTGACGCCGCCCTACAGCCACCCTGCCCGCTTGAAACGCCACCACAGCGCGAGGTCGGCGGCGGCCATCACCGCGATGCAGCCGTAGAACCCGTATTTCAGGTGCAGTTCGGGCATGTTCGCGAAGTTCATCCCGTAGATGCCGGCGATCATCGTCGGTATCGCGAACAGCGCGGCGAACGAGCCGAGCCGCTTGGTCACCTCGTTCTCCGCGAGCGAGATCATTCCGAGGTTGACCTGGATCGCCGTGACGACCATCTCGCGCCGCCCTTCGATCGTTTTCACGATCCGCTGCAAATGGTCGTACACATCGCGGAAGTAGGCCGCCATCCCGCTGCAGACTTGCGGAACACGCCCGCCGGTGAGCTTCGCGAGCGGCTCCATCAGCGGCGCCGTGTGCTGGTACAGCAGCACGAGCCGGCGTTTCAGCGAATAGAGATCCTCGATGATCGCGCGCGACGACGCCGGCGTGGCCTTCGCGAAAATGCGGTCCTCGAGTTCCTCGAGTTCGGTGCCGAGCGTTTCGAGGATCGGGAAATACCGGTCGACGACCTGGTCCATCAACGCGTAGAACACGAACGCCGACCCCTCCCGCAGCAGATGCGGCTCCCGCTCGCAACGCTTGCGCACGTCGCGGAAATCGTGCTCGGTATGGTTGCGGATCGACAGCACGTAATTCGGGCCGACGAACACGTTCAATTCGCCGACCTTGAATTCGCCGTCCTCGTCGAGTTCGACCGTATGCAGCACCGCGAACAGCGAATCGCCGTATTCCTCGATCTTCGGCCGCTGATGGCCCTTGCGCGCATCCTCGAGCGCCAGCTCGTGCAACCCGAATTCCTCGCCCATCAGGTCGATTTCCTCGGGCGTCGGATCCTTCAGCGCGACCCAGACGAAGCATTCGGGCTTCGACACGTAATCGCTAATGGCATCGATGTCGATATCGGCCAGCTTGCGGCCGTCCTGGTAAGCAGCACAGTTGATCAGCATGTTGTTCACGATATTGCGGTTTGCGCATCAGTTTACCGGTTTGCTGCACGGACGGGCCGGCTTGCACGGCACGCCGATATTGGTCATGATCGGGCTGCGTGCATCGCAGCACGCGCTCCGTGCGCTTCGACAGGCTCGTCGGGCCTGCATTGCGCACTGCACAACGGCCGCGCGGCCCAATCGTCAAGGAGACAGACCTATGTGGTATTTCTCGTGGATACTCGGCATCGGCGTGGCGCTTGGCTTCGGCATCATCAACGCGATGTGGCTGGAAGCGGAAGTGTTCTCGCGCGGCGACACGTCGGGCCAGCGGTCGGGGAGCCGGCATTCGTGACGCACCTGGCGTTCTTCTGCGGTCACGCCGGCACCGGCAAGACCACGCTTGCGAAGCGGCTCATCGGGCCGCTGATGCGCGCGACCGGCCAGGCGTTCTGCCTGCTCGACAAGGACACGCTGTACGGCCGCTACAGCGCGGCCGCGATGGGGGCGCTCACCGACGATCCGAACGACCGCGACAGTCCGCTCTACCTGAAGCACCTTCGCGATGCCGAATACCAGGGCCTGCTCGACACGGCCCGTGAAAATCTCGCGCTCGGCATCGGCGCGCTCGTCGTCGGCCCGCTATCGCGCGAAGTGCGCGACCGGCGCATCCTCGATCGCGCGTGGCTCGGCATCGCGCCGGACGTCACGCTGACGGTCGTGTGGGTCCATACGTCGGAAGACGTCGCGCACCGGCGGATCGTCGCGCGTGCGAACCCGAACGATGCGTACAAGCTCGCGCACTGGGACGAATACCGGCAGCGCCGCTTCGTGCCCACCGGCCGCGAATGCGACGGCATCGTGATGTTCGACAACACCGCGCCGTCCGACGCGGACATCGACGCGCTGCTGTACCGCATCGTGCCGCCGCCGCAGCCGGCGACGATGGTCCCGCCGCTGCCGGCCTGATCCCGCGCCCCCGGCCCTTCCGCTTCTCCCCCAAAAAACAACGCCGGAAGCGCTGCTGCGCTCCCGGCGTCGTACGGCCCTCGTGCCAGTGGCTGGCGAATCGTCTGGTAACTACCGTCGGGCAACCGCGGTCAGGCAACCGCGTGCATGCGCTCCATCGTGCCGCCGTCGTACAGCTTGCCGAAACGATTCGACAGGAACGCCTTCAGCGACACCTTCTCCTGCGGGATGAAACCGCTCTGCGGCAGCTTCTTTTCGCGGAACAGATCCAGCACCGCGCACATCGCGCCGGCCGTCGTGATCTGGATCGCGCTCATGTGCATCCCGCACACATCCTTCGCGAAGATCTTGCGCGTGAACACGTCCTGAACCAGTTGGCCGTCCTTCACGCCCGTCACCGTGACGAACACGAGCACGACGTCCTGCTTCGTCGACGGCACCGCGCGGCGCATGATCGACTTCAGCGTGTCGCGGTCGGTCGACAGGCGCAGGTCCTCGAGCAGGAACTGCACGAGTTCGCGGTGGCCCGGGTAGCGCACCGACTTGTAGTCGAGCGTCTCGACCTTGCCCGACAGCGTCTCGCACAGCGTGCCGAGGCCGCCCGACGTGTTGAACGCTTCGTATTCGGTGCCGTCGAGCGAGAAGTGTTCGAGGCCCTCGAGCGGCTGCACCCACTGCTTGCGGCCGTCGCGGATCGCTTCGCACGGCTGGCAGTATTCGTTGATCAGGCCATCGACGCTCCACGTCAGGTTGTACTTCAGCGCGTTGGTCGGATATTCGGGCAGCGCGCCGACGCGCATCTTCACGTCGCGCACTTCGCTGAAGCCGTTCACGAGTTCGTGCGCGGCGATGCCGATGAAGCCCGGCGCGAGGCCGCATTGCGGCATGAACGCGCGGTCGGAGCCGTCGGCCAGCTCGCGGATCGCATGGGTGGCGCGCACGTCTTCGGTCAGGTCGAAGTAATGAACGCCGGCCGCCTTCGCGGCCGCGGCCACGTTGACCGCGAGGTAGTAAGGCAGCGCGTTGACGAGCGCATCGAAGCCCTTCACCGCTTCGCGAATCGCGTTCGCGTCGGCCGAATCGACCCGTTGCGTCGCGATGCCTTCGCGCGACAGCTTCGCGAGCGCATCCGCGTCGCGGTCGAACGCGACGACTTCGTAGTCGCCGGTTTCGCGCAGCATGTGAGCAATGGTGTGGCCGATCAGACCTGCGCCGACGATGGCGATTTTCATGCGCTTATCTCCTGATGATGGGTTTGGTGTTGTGAACGGCGTTGAGCCAATGAACACAGTGTAGGGACGCGCAAAATCAGTTCCAAGACGAAGAATGATGCGAAACGACCGATAATTTCGACGTTATGACGATAGATTTCGTCGAAACGACCGATTCACATAAAAATCGCGCATAGCCGCTGTCGCACGCCGGCCGTTGGCGGCGGCGCATCGCGAGGATGAAGACGACGCACGCCGTCGCACCGGACGCACGAACCGCACATGCATCTGGTACGACACGCCGGTCGAAGCTGAATACGAAAGGAGATTCTGGAAAGAAGCGCGCGAGGCGCGAAAGGACAACGGCGGGCGCCCGTGCCGATCACGAAGGACAGCGAAGGCCGATACGAATGCGTGCGGGCAGGTACCTCGGCTTCAATCCGGGCAGCCGTGACGCAGCGACGCCCGCGCGGCGCCGCATCCAACAGGTCAGCCGCCGATCGTTCCGCGATCGATCTTGCGCGACAGGATGATCGACGTCGTCGTGCGCTCGACGCCTTCGAGCGTGCCGATCTGGTCGAGCAGGTCGTTGAGCCGCTCCGGCGAATCGGCGCGCAGCCACGCGACGTAGTCGTACTCGCCGCTCACCGCGCACAGCAGCTGGACTTCCGGCATCCGGTCGAGCTTGCGCAATACGTCCTTGCCGAACTTCGGCGTGAGGATGATGCCGACGTACGCATAGATACTCGCGTCGAGCACGTCCTGCCCGAGTCGCACGCTGTACCCGGCGATCACGTTAGTGCGTTCGAGCCGCGCGATGCGCGCGACGACCGTCGTGCGCGCCACGTCGAGCTGGCGCGCGAGATCGGCGACGCTGGCGCGCGCATCGGCTTGCAGCAGCGCGACGAGTTGCCGGTCGAGATCGTCGAGTTGGTCGAGACGTGGTGGACGCATGACGCTGAGCCGGCGCGCGATGTGCCGGCGGAGTGGAAAGTGACGCGATGATAGCGCCGAACGCCGGCGCGCCCAACCGGCATGGCCCGGATTCGCACCTTCGATTTCGATTCGTATCGGATGTAAGCAAGTGTCGCATTCACTGCCGCGCGGCAGGCAACGTGCTACTAATAACGGGCGACGCGAGAGGCGCGCTGGCGGCGATGGCCGCCGCGCCCGCTCGCCAGACACCACCCCGGAGAGCCAACCATGAAGAAAATCTCGCTCACCCTCGCTACGCTCGCCGTTGCAGCCAGCGCGTTCGCGCAAACCCCGGCACAGCCGCAAGCGCCGGCAACGACGGCCGCGGCGTCGGCGCCGAGCGCCGAGCAGCGCGCGGCGCGCCACGAAGCGCGCATCGAGCAGCGCATCAAGTACCTGCACGACCAGTTGAAGATCACGTCGGCGCAGGAGCCGCAATGGAAGACGTTCGCCGACACGATGCGCGACAACGGCGCAACGATGGGCCGCCTCTACAGTGAACGGATGGCCAAACACGACGTGTCCGCGATCGACGACATGAAGCAGTACGCGGAACTGTCGCAGGCGAACGCCGACGGCGCGAAGAAGCTCGCCGACGCATTCGCGCCGCTCTACGAGAGCTTCCCGGCCGAGCAGAAGGCGCTGGCCGACACGACGTTCCGCAGTTGGCTGCACCACGGCGGCGAGCACCGCGGCAAGGGCAAGACGAAGGGCAAGGAAGGCAACGCGGCCGCCGCGCCGGCCGCGAGCGCGCCCGCGCAGCCCTGACGCCTTCCCCGCCGGCGCCGTGCCGGCCCACCCGGGCCGAACAGCACCGCGCGTCGACCGGCGACCGGCGCGTCACACGGCGCGCCGAATTCGGGATAAGCTCCCGGCTTTTCCCGCTTTCCCGCCCCTCCCCGCCATGCTCGAACTCAAGCAACTCGATCTGCGTACCGATCCGCAGGCCCGTCGCGTCGTCAAGGACGAAACCGTCGCCGTGTCCTTCGCGGACGCCGACGGCGAACTGATGAGCCTCGAAGGCCCGAACCGTTATGTGACGGGCGACGCATTGATCACCGGCTCGACCGGCGACCGCTGGGTCGTGTCGCGCGCACGTTTCGACGCCAAATACCTGCCCGCCGATCCGGCGCTCGCGCACGGCACGCCGGGCGCCTACCGCAACCGGCCGGCCGTCGTGCTCGCGCGCCGGATGGACGAGCCGTTCACGATCGCCCGCTCGGAAAACGGCGACACGCTGCGCGGCGTCGCCGGCGACTGGGTGATGCAATACGCGCCGGGAGACTACGGCGTCGTGCAGGCGCAGCGCTTCGCGCAGGTCTACCGCGACGCGTGACGCACCGCGCCGGCCCGCGGCCGGCGCCGCCGCTCACGCAAAGTCTTCGTCGAGTTCGAGTTCCGCGTCGCGCTCGACGGCCTCGCCGGCCGCGTGCCGCTCTTCGAGCGAGCCGAGCATCGCTTCCGTATACGCATGCAGCACCGCGTGGCTGCGCGCGCGCTGCATCGGCTTGAGCGCCAGGTAGCGCGCGAGCGCGGCCGGCACGATCCGGATGTCCAGCGTCATCCGCTTCGGCGTCGCGCCGAAACGCATCGCGAGCCACTGCACGGACAGGAATCGCCCGCGTTCGTCGCTGTTTTCGACAAAGCGCGTCTGCTCCGGAAAGAGTTCGCAGATCACGCGCGCAAGCGCGTCGAATTCCGCGCTCGGGCATTCGATCAGATAGTCGTCCATTGCGTCTCTCCGGTCAGGCCGTCGCACGCGACGGCCAGCACGTCTTCACCAGCACGGCCACCAGAATCGCGGCCAGCACGAAATACGCGGCCTCGACCCACGCGGCCGGCAGCACGCGCACCTGGTACAGCAGCGTGGGCGTCGCCGCGAGCGCATGCAGCACGATCGCGAGCGGCAACACGGCGATGCGGCCGGCACGCACGCCGCGCCACATCAGCACCGACAGCGCCAGTTGCACCGCGAACGCCGCGCAGCGTTCGAGCAGCAACAGCAGGATCGACTGGGCCGACAGTGTCGCGAGCATCATGTGCAGCCGCACCACGGTGTCGACCGGCAGGTCCGACAACTGCGTCTCGAGCTGGCCGCGGCTCGCGAGCCACGCGAGATACGACCACTGGCCCCACACGAGCACGCCGACGAACCACGCCTCGGCGCCACCGTGACCGATCCCGTAGCCGATTCCGCGGCCGTCGCCGGCCGATGCGCCATAGCGGCGGTTCAGCACGCGCATGCCGAGATAGCGGCCGATTTCCTCGAATACGGCGGTCGCGAGCGCGCTGTACGCGACGAACGCGAGCGGCTGCGTCAGCCAGCCGTCCTCGGGCGTGCGGCTCAGCACGAGCCCGTGGAACGCGCGCTCGACGATCATGGCAAACAGCGTGAAGACGGCGACGCCGACGATCGTGTCGCGGCGGTTGAGCGCAAGCGGCTTGCGCAGGAAGCGGTAGAGGACGAGCGGCAGCAGCGCGATGATCAGCGTGGCGGCAATCAGCGCCGCCAGCGTGACGGGAGCGACAGTCATGGAGTTCCTTGTTCGAGGCAGCGCACCTGGCGCGCTGCGTGCCCCGAATGATACTCAGCTTGCGGTCGACGCGCGCGCGATCAACTCGCCGGGCAGCATCGCGACGCGCACGTCGCCCGCCGCGCCGTCGATCCGCTCGTGCACGAATTCGACGGCCTTGTAGCCGATTTCGTAGGTCGGCTGACGGATCGTCGTGATGCCGATCAGCTCGGCCCATTCCGGATCGTCGATCGACAGCAGCGCCGCCTGCTGCTGCCATGCGGCGCCGAAGCGCGCGCGCAGGTGGCGCGCGATCGCCAGCGCGACCGGCGCATTCGCGGCGAACAGCGCCGCGCGCACGCCGCGCCGCGCCGCATCGTCGATGCGCGCATCGACGTCGGCAAGCGCCGCCGCGGCCGCGCCAGGTTCGTTCAGATCGAGCACGACCGTCGACGGCACCGCCAGCCCGCGCGCCGCCAGCGCCGCGCGGAACGCGGCCTCGCGCACGCGCCGCGAGCTCACGTGCTCGAACGGCTGCACGACGAAATGGATCGCGTCGAAGCCCTGTGCGACCAGATGCGCGAGCGCCGTCTCGATCGCATCGGTATTGTCGAGGCCGATCAGGTCGGCCTCGAAGCCCTCGACCGTCCGATCGACGAGCACGGCCGGAATGCCCGCGCCGCGCAGCGGGCGCAGCACGTCTTCCTCGGCGCCGAGCGCGTTGACGATCAGCCCTTCGACGCGGTAGGTCGTGAGCAGTTGCAGGAAGCGGCGCTCCATCTCGACTTCGTTCGCCGCGTGACAGATGAGCGGCATGTAGCCGAGCGCATGGCACGCGGCCTCGACGCCCTGCAGCACTTCGACGGTGTAGGGATTGGTCAGGTCGGCCGCGAGCATGCCGAGCAGCCGGTTGCGGCCGCGCTTGAGCCCGCGCGCCATCTGGTTCGGCCGGTAGTTGAGCCGCGCGATCGCCGCCTCGATCCGCTGGCGCAGATCGACCGACAGCACATGCGTCTCGCCGTTCAGGTAGCGCGAAACGCTGGTCTTGCCCGTGCCGGCCTCGCGCGCGACGTCGCTGATCGTCGCCGGACGCGTCGTGGAAGATTGCGAATCGGTCACTGTCGTGCCTCGCGACGTACGATCCGCGCCGCTTCGTGAGCAGACGGACCATTGTTGTTGGAAACGTAAGCCAGCCGGCGGCCTCCCCTGTTCTGGCGCGTCGGCGCCTGCGCCGGCCCGGTGCTTCACGCTCGAGCAGCGCCCGCCAATGGCGTTACAGCAGTCGGCCGCACCGGACCTGGCGCGGAAGCCCGTCGCGCGACGCCGCCGGCCGCGTGGCCGGCCGTCGATGCGACGAGCGCGGGCGATCATAACGCAGCCAGCCCTCGGGCACCAAGACCATCGACTCTAACCGCGCAGGGCGGTTATCGCAGGCGGCTCAGGCGTGCGCCAGCGCATCCGGGTTGACGAGATTCGCGCGCAGCGTGCCGGCCAGCGCGCCGACCAGGTTTTCCGCCGCGCAGCGCGCCATCGCATGGCGCGTCTCGTGCGTCGCCGAGCCGATATGCGGCAGCGCGACCACGTTCTTCATCCGCAGCAGCGGCGAATCGGCCGGCAGCGGCTCCTTCTCGAACACGTCGAGCCCCGCGCCGCGGATCGTCCCCGCACGCAGCGCGTCGATCAGCGCGGCCTCGTCGACCACCGGCCCGCGCGACGCGTTGATCAGGATCGCGCCGCGCTTCATCTTCGCGAACTCGGGCGCGCCGATCAGATGGCGCGTGTCGGGCGACAGCGGCACTTGCAGACACACGAAATCCGACTGCGCGAGCAACTCGTCGAGCGTCACGCGCCGGGCGCCGTACTGCGTCTCGGCCTCGGCATGCGCGGACCGGTTCGCGTACAGCACCTGCATCCGGAAGCCGAGCGCCGCGCGGCGCGCGACCGCGCCGCCGATGCGCCCGAGCCCGACGATGCCGAGCGTCTTGCCCTGCACGTCGGTGCCGTACAGGTCGGGGCCGATGCTGCGATGCCAATGGCCGGCTTTCACCCACTCGGCGAGCTCGACCACGCGCCGTGCGGAGGCCAGAATCAGCGAAAACACCGTATCGGCCGTCGACTCGGTCAGCACGTCGGGCGTATGCGCGAGCACGATGCCGCGCCGCGTGAAATCGGCGACGTCGAAGTTGTCGTAGCCGACCGAGATCGTCGACCACGCCTTCAGCCGCGGCGCACGGTCGAGCATCTGCGGCGTGATCTTCAGGCTCGCGCCGATCGCGCCGTCGGCGTCGCCGAGCGCGGCGGCGAGCGCGTCGGCGCCGTCGGCGTGCACGACGTCCGCATGCTCGCGCAGGTACGCGAGAACGTCATCGGGCAGCGGCTTGTACGCGACGATACGGGGCTTCATCGTTTCATTTTCCTTGCAGCGGCGCGGCGAGCGGATGCGCATCGCGCGCCTGGGGTTTGACGGACAGCGTGAGGATCACCGCGGCGACGAGCGCGGCGCTCATGAACGCGTACGACGCGACGGGCGACCCGGTCGCGCCGTTCAGGTAGCCGACGAAGTACGAGCCGACGAACGAGCCGAGCGCGCCCATGCTGTTGATCAGCGCCATCGCGCCGCCCGCGACGTTCTTCGGCAGCAGTTCCGGCACGATCGCGAAGAACGGGCCGTACGGCGCATACATCGCGGCGCCCGCGACGACCAGCAGCGCATACGAGATCCAGAAATGCGACGAGCCGAGCGCGTACGACGCGGCGAACGCGGCCGCGCCGACCAGCAGGAACGGCCACACGAAGCCGCGACGCGAGCCGACCTTGTCGGACGCCCACGACGCGGCGAGCATCGCGATCGTCGCCGCGAGGTACGGCAGCGCGGACAGCCAGCCGGTCGCGACCATCCCGAGATCGGAACCGTTCTTCACGATCGACGGCAGCCACAGCACGAAGCCGTACACGCCGATGCTCCAGCAGAAATACTGCGCGCACAGCTTGATCACGGCCGGCGAGCGGAACGCCTCGCCATAGTTGCGCACCGGCTTGATCGCCGCCTGCTCGGCCGCGAGCGCGGCGTCGAGGTCGCGCTTTTCCTGTGCGTTGAGCCACGGCGAATCGGCCGGCTTGTCCTGCACGAGGCACCACCAGCACACGGCCCAGATGACGGCCGGGATGCCTTCGGCGATGAACATGTGGCGCCAGCCGAATTCATGCACGAGATAACCCGACACGATCGACATCCACAGCACCGTGACCGGGTTGCCGAGGATCAGGAACGTGTTCGCGCGCGAGCGCTCGTTCTTCGTGAACCAGTTGCTGATGTAGATCAGCATCGCCGGCATCACGGCCGCCTCGACGACGCCGAGCACGAAGCGGATCGCCATCAGCGACGGGATGTTGCTGACCACGCCGGTCAGGGCCGCGCAGCCGCCCCACAGCACGAGGCTCGCGAACACGAGCTTCTTCACGCTGCGGCGTTCCGCATAGATTGCGCCGGGGATCTGGAAAAAGAAGTAGCCGAGGAAGAACAGCGCACCGATCAGCGACGACAGGCCCTTGCTGATCCCGAGATCCTGGTTGATGCCGGCCGCCGCCGCGAACCCGTAGTTCGCGCGATCGAGGTAGGCGAGGCTGTACGTGATGAAGACGATCGGCATGATCGTCCACCACCGGCGGGCTGCGAGATTGGCTGCCATGTGAGTGTCTCCGTATATGGACCGGAGTGGACGCGCTGGCGCCTGCCCGGCCTCGAACAAAACTGCTGTGCGTCGCGCACGAAATGGATCCGCGGATTGTGCCGTGTCCGGCCTCTCATTGCGCGGTGATGGTTTCCTCTAAGCGATCGGCGTCATTGCTGACATTTTCGAGCCGGTCGAGCGCGTCGCGGGTCGGCAACCCTTCCGAGTCGCCGATCACCTGGATCGCGAGCGCACCGATCCGGTTGCCGCGCGCGACCGCCTGCTCGACGCTGCGGCCTTCGAGCAGCGCGCTGACCACGCCGACCGCGAAGCCGTCGCCGGCGCCCACCGTATCGACGACCTTTTCAACGCGCTCGCCGGCAACGATGCCTTCGCGGCCGTCGGCCGTGCGGAAATACGCGCCCTGCTCGCCGAGCTTGATCACGACGCCGCGCGCGCCCTGCGCGAGATAGAAGCCCGCGATGTCGGCCGGCGTGTCGTGCCCGGTGAGCTGCCGCCCTTCGGCGAGGCCCGGCAGCACCCAGTCGGCGAGCGTCGCGAGCGCATTCAGCGTCTTCGCCATCACGTCGGCGGACGGCCACAGCGTCGGGCGCAGGTTCGGATCGAACGAGATCGTCTTGCCGGCCGCCCGCATCTCGCGTGCGAGCCGGAATGCCAGTTCGCACGACGTCGCCGAGATCGCCGGCGCGACGCCCGTCAGGTGCAGATGGCGCGCGCCGAGCACGTAGTCGGCCACGTAGTCGTCGCACGACAGGTGGCTCGCGGCCGAACCCTTGCGGAAATATTCGACGGTCGGGTCGCTGCCGTCGTCGTTGCGCGACTTCAGCTGGAAACCGGTCGGGTAACGCGGGTCGACGGTCACGCACGACGCGTCGATGCCCTCGCGTGCCAGCGTGTCGAGCACGTAGCGGCCGAACGAATCGCTACCGACCCGGCTCATCCAGCCGACCCGGAAGCCGAGCCGCGACAGGCCGATCGCGACATTCAGATCGGCGCCGGCGATCCGCTTCGCGAATTGCCCGGCGTGCGCGAGGTGACCGGGCTCCGTCGCGACGAACATCGCCATCGCTTCGCCGTAGGTCACGACATCGAGTGCTGCTTTCATGACTGAACTCCTCAGGATCCTGCTGCCGTCACGCGGTCGCGAGCCACGCGACACGCCGGCAGGCATCGCCGGCCAGGTCGGCCGCGTCGAACGGGAACTCGATGCCGCGGGGCGCATGCCGCGGCAGCGCCGCGAGCACGCCGGTCACGAGCGCATCGTCCGGCGCCGGCGCGACGGCGAAACGACGCGCGCCCTCGCCTTCGATGGTCTTGCAATGAATGTATTCCACGTGCGGCGCGAGCACCTGTGCGCAGTCGAGCGGCGCTTCGCCGCGCCACAGCCAGTTGCCGATGTCGAACGTCATGCCGAGCGCCTCGCGCATGCCGGCATCGGCCAGCGCATCGAACAGCGCGCGGAACTGCGCGAACGCGCCGCCGACCTCGAGCTGGCCGTTTTCCACCACCACGCGAGCCCGCGCGCCGCCCGACAGCGCGACGATCTCGGCCGCGTGCGCGTCGCCCGCGAAGCCGCCGAGCTGCAATTTCACGAAGCGCGCGCCGAGCGCATCGGCTTGCGCGAGCGCGTCGCGCAAAGCGTCGGCATCGAGCGCGCCCGTTTCCGTATACAGCGAGTCCGGGGTCGAATAGACCGACCACAGTCCGTGGCCGGCGATCTGCGCGCCGAGCGCGGCCAGCGCGCCGGGCGCCGTGTCGTCGTCCGACGCGAACAGTTCGCGCCGCACCTCGAACCCGGTCGCACCGGATGCCGCCACGGTCGCGATGAATGCACTGTGGCCCTCCTGGCGCACCCGGTCCATCCCGAATGCGCTCGCCACGATCACGATGTCTGCCATGTTGCCCTTTTTCAACCGGAATGGAACCGGTTCCATTTGCTTGAGACGGATGGTGCGCTTCGCTTCAGACCCACGCCATAGAGGAAATCCCTAAGGCCCGCTGGTCACACGAATACGCGTCCGAACGCATGCAACACCTGTTCCCGGCGCAGCGTCGAGCGTCTATGCGAGGCCCTGCGCGAGGCTCATTTCGAGGAATTGCGCGGCGATTCGCGACGGCGCGCCGCCGTGCGGCACGAGAATGGAGAAATGCCGCGTGAGCGGCGCGGGCGCCAGCGAGCGCGGCACGAGCGCCGCATCCTCGTGACGCAGCGACATCGCGGACACGAACCCGACGCCCATTCCCGCGCGCACGGCTTCCTTCACGGCCTCGACCCCGGCGATCTCGAACGCGACGCGCATCGGCGCGCCGCCGTGCGCGAACGCGCGCTCGACGAGCTGCCGCACCGCGGAGCCCGCCTCGCGCAGCACGAGCGGATGCGCGGCGAGCGCATCGAGCGTCACGCCCGCGTCGTGGCCAGGCGCCGCGAGCGGATGGCCGGCCGGCACGATCGCGACGATCTCGTCCTCGTGCCACGCGTGCACGGCCGTACCCGGCGGCAGCGCCTCGCCGGGCGGCCCTTCGATCAGCGCGATGTCGAGCGACGGCAGCGCCGCGACCACGTCGGCCGTATTGCCGCTCATCGTCTGGATCGCCACGCGCGGCGCGCGCGGCTGGAACGCCGCGATCAGGTACGGCAGCAGGTAGCTCGCGGGCGTCGTGCTCGCGCCGATGCGCAGCGTGCCGGCTTCCAGCCCGCGCACCGCGTCGCGAAACGCACGCGCCTGCGCGAACGTGTCGCGCTGCGCGTTCGCGTACTGCGCGAGCTGTTCGCCGACCGGCGTCAGGCGGATGCCGCGGCCGTCGCGCTGGTACAGCGGCTCGCCGAACTCGTCCTGCAGCAGCCGCAACTGGCCCGACACGGCAGGCTGCGACAGATGCAGCGCCACGGCGGCGCGGCTGATGTTCAGATGCTCGGCGACGGCGGCGAACGTTATCAGTTGATCCGGGGTCATGGCGATGAATTATCGGCTTTCCGGATAGTTTACGTCACAAATCACAATTTTTCATATCGATATAACGAAATTAGGATTACACCATCGCCACACGCTCCATCACGGTGCTCCCATGTCCACTGCTCCGACTCCCCCTCTCAGCCATGCCGCGCCGTCGATGCGCGGCCAGTTGAACGGCGTGCTGTTCGTCGCGCTGTTCGCCGCCGCCGTCACGAGCCTGTCCGAGCTCCCCGCGATCGCGGGGCTCGGCCTGTCGCCGCTGATCGTCGGCATCGTCGCCGGCGCGCTGTACGGCAACGCGTTGCGCGACGGCATGCCGGCCAGTTGGGCGGCCGGCGTCAATTTCTCCGCGCGCAAGCTGCTGCGCATCGCGGTCGCGTTCTTCGGCCTGCGCGTGAGCCTGCAGGAAATCGCGCAGGTCGGGCTGCCGGGCCTCACGGTATCGGTGCTGGTCGTCGTCAGCACGCTCGCGATCGGCACCTGGGTCGGCATGAAGCTGATGAAGCTCGACCGCGACGCCGCGCTGCTGACCGCCGCCGGCAGCGCGATCTGCGGCGCGGCCGCCGTGCTCGCGTTCGAGTCGACGCTGCAGTCGAAGCCGCACCAGAGCGCGATGGCCGTGGGCAGCGTCGTGCTGTTCGGGACGCTGTCGATGTTCCTGTATCCGCTCGCCTATCACGCCGGTCTGCTGAACCTCGATCCGGCGGGCCTCGGCCTGTTCTTCGGCGGCACGATCCACGAAGTCGCGCAGGTGGTCGGCGCGGCGAGCGACATCAGCCCGGAGGTCGTGCGCGTCGCGACGATCGTCAAGATGACGCGCGTGATGCTGCTCGTGCCGGTGCTGCTCGCGCTCGGCTGGTGGCTCGCCCGGTCCGCGCGCTCGGCGCATGACGCGGCCGGCGGCACGCAAGGCAGGCGCAAGGTGGCGGTGCCCTGGTTCGCGCTCGGCTTCCTCGGCTTCGTGATCGTCAACTCGCTGAACGTGCTGCCGGCGGACGTCACGCATACGCTGAACGTGCTCGATACCTTCGCGCTGACGATGGCCATGACCGCACTCGGCATCGAGACGCGCGTCGCGCAGATCCGCGCGGCCGGCCCGCGAGCGCTGATGACCGGCCTGATCCTGTACGTGTGGCTGATCGTCGGCGGCTACGGCGTCACCTGGGCCGTGCAGCACTGGCTTGGCTGAGCCGCACGTCCGCGACGGTTCGCGCGCCGCGCCCGACGGGAGAGTCCCGCGGGCGCGGCGCGGTGCTATGCTTCGCGTCGTTTTCCATCGCCCCCTTTCAGCCGTGCTCTCGTTCCTGCTGAAGCTGCGCACTCGCGCCCGAACGCTGCTCCGCCTGTCGGACGCCCATACGATGCTGATCTGGTCGGCCATCGTCGGCGTCGGCGGCGCCTTCGCGACGATCGCGTTCCGCGAAGGCATCGATCTGATGCAGCGCCTGATCTCGGGGCACAGCGGCAGCTTCGTGCAGATGGCCAGGAGCCTGCCGTGGTACGTGCGATTCTGGATGCCGGCCGCGGGCGGCTTCCTCGCCGGCTGCGTGCTGCTCTTCGCGACGCGCGGCGACAAGGAGGCGGCCAAGACCGACTACATGGAATCGGTCGCGCTCGGCAACGGCGTCGTGCCCGTGCGCCAGAGCCTGTGGCGCAGCGTGTCGTCGCTGCTGACGATCGGCAGCGGCGGCTCGATCGGCCGCGAAGGCCCGATGGTGCAGCTCGCGGCGCTCGCCGCGTCGCTCGTCGGCCGCTTCGCGCACTTCGACCCGCCGCGCCTGCGCCTGCTGGTCGCGTGCGGGGCGGCGGCCGGCATCACGTCCGCGTACAACGCGCCGATCGCCGGCGCCTTTTTCGTGTCGGAGATCGTGCTCGGCACGATCGCGATGGAGAGCTTCGGGCCGATGGTCGTCGCATCGGTCGTCGCGAACATCGTGATGCGCGAATTCGCCGGCTACCGGCCGCCGTACGAGATGCCGGTGTTTCCGGCCGTGACGGGCGCCGAGGTGCTGCCGTTCGTCGTGCTCGGCGCGCTGTGCGGCGTGCTCGCGCCGCAGTTCCTGCATCTGCTCGACGCGTCGAAGACGCAGTTCAAGCGGCTGCCGGTGCCGCTGCCCGTGCGGCTCGCGCTCGGCGGCCTCGTCGTCGGCGTGATCTCGGTATGGATTCCGGACGTGTGGGGCAACGGCTACAGCGTCGTGAACCACATCCTCCATTCACCGTGGACCTGGCAGGCGCTCGTCGCGGTACTCGTGTTCAAGGTGATCGCGACCGCCGCGACGGCCGGCTCGGGCGCGATCGGCGGCGTGTTCACGCCGACGCTGTTCGTCGGCGCCGTGTTCGGCTCGCTGTTCGGGCTCGCGATGGACGCGCTGTGGCCCGGCCATACGTCGGCCTATTTCGCGTACGCGATCGTGGGGATGGGCGCATTCATGGCGGGCGCCACGCAGGCGCCGCTGATGGCGATCCTGATGATCTTCGAGATGACGCTGAGCTATCAGGTCGTGCTGCCGCTGCTGGTGTCGTGCGTGTTCGCGTATTTCGTCGCGCGCGCGACGGGCACGACGTCGATGTACGACATCACGCAGCATCACTACCAGGACGCGCAGGAGCGGCAGCGGCTGCGCACCACGCAGATGCGCGCGCTGATCCAGCCCGCGCAGACGGTCGTGCCGCTCACCGCGAGCGTCGCCGACATGACGCGCGTGTTTCTCGAATATCCGGTGAAGTACCTGTACGTGACCGACGACGCCGGGCGCTTTCGCGGCGCGGTCGCGCTGAAGGACATCACGTCGGACCTGCTCGACAAGCGCGACACGACCGACAAGACGGCCGCGCACTACGCACATACGCCGTTTCCGCTGCTCACGCCCGACATGCCGCTCGCGACCGCGCTCGAACGCTTCATGGCGTTCCAGGGAGAGCGCCTGCCGGTGATCGAGAGCGAAGCCGAGCCGACGCTCGCGGGCGTCGTCTACAAGACGTCGCTGCTCGATGCGTACCGGCGGATGACCGGCGAGCGCTGACGCGCGCCGCCGCACCGCCCGCGCCGGTCAGTCCGGCGCGCGCCCCAGCACGACCCGCGCGAAGAACCCCGCGAGCGCCGCTTCGGCCACGTCGGCCGACACGTGCTGCGGATCGGCCGTGTAGTACGACTGCACGCCGTCGCACAGGCACATCAGCCCGAACGCGAGCGTGTCGGCCGGCAGCAGCAGCGGCGTGCCCGAGCGCTCGGCGAAGCGCTCGATGAATTCGGCCATCTGCACGCGCTTGCCGTGCAGGAACTGGTTGAAGCGCACGCGGAACTTCGCGTCGCGCGCGGCCTGCAGCTTCGCCTCGCCCCACAGCAGCGAATATTCGTCGTCGCGAAACAGCGTCCGGTAATACGCGAGCGCCATCGATTCCATCTGCTCGCGCGTGCCGCCGCCTTCGAAAATCGCCTCGAAGTCGGCCCGCACCTCCTCGTGATCGCGCTCCAGCAACTCCAGCAGCAAGTCGGACTTGCTGCGGAAATTCGAATAGAACGCGCCGCGCGTATAGCCGGCCGCCGCCGCGATGTCCTCGACGCTCGCGGCCACATAGCCCTTCTTCAGAAAAATGCGATGCGCGGCTTTCAGCAGACGTTCGCGCGTCTGGTCCCGGCTCTGCTCTCGAGTTAAGCGCTGTGGTTTCATGGCGCGCAGTCTAGCATCCTTTCCCTTTCAGATTCATCTTTGCATTCGGATACAGGTGTGTATTAGAATCCGCCACAGTTTCTGACAATGTTGTCCGTCTGTCCGCGTGCGCCGATGCCGGCGCCGTTTTGGGGCAAGCGCCCGTCGCGCTTGCCGGCTTCGTTCCGCTCCACCTCACCTGGGGGTTTCGTGAATCGCTCCGGTTCCCGCGCCGCGCTGCTGATCGGCGCCGCGCTCGTCCTTGCCGCCTGTCATCCGAAAGAATCCGCGCCGCCCGCCCCGCGCCCCGTCGTCGCGCTGCCCGCACGGGCCGACACCGCCGCGGCCGCGCGCACGCTGCCCGGCGACATCCAGCCGCGCTATGCCACCCCGCTGTCGTTCCGCATCGCCGGCAAGATCATCGAGCGCCGGGTGCGGCTCGGCGATACGGTGAAGGTCGGCCAGGTCGTCGCGCTGCTCGATCCGTCCGACGTCGAGAAGAACGCCGCGAGTGCGCAGGCGCAACTCGATGCCGCGACGCACAGCCTCGCGTTCGCGAAGCAGCAGCTCGACCGCGATCGCGCGCAGGCCCGCGAAAACCTGATCGCGACCGCGCAGCTCGAACAGACCCAGAACAGCTACACGTCGGCGCTCGCGCAGCGCGACCAGGCGCAGCAGCAGCTCGCGCTCGCGAAGAACCAGCTCCGCTACGCGACGCTCGTCGCCGATCACGCGGGCACCATCACCGCCGAACAGGCCGACACCGGCCAGAACGTGTCGGCCGGCCAGCCGGTCTACCAGCTCGCGTGGTCGGGCGACGTCGACGTGGTGAGCGACGTGCCCGAGGCCGCGCTCGCGTCGCTCGCGCCCGGTCATGCGGCCACCGTCACGCTGCCGTCGCTGCCGGGGCGTCAGTTCGCCGCGAAGGTGCGCGAAATCGCGCCGGCCGCCGATCCGCAAAGCCGCACCTGGCGCGTGAAGCTCACGCTCGGCACGCCCGATCCCGCGATCCGGCTCGGGATGACCGCGGACGTCGCGTTCGCCGGCGCGCCGGTTGCCGGCGACGCGCAGCCGATCACGCTGCCCGCCACCGCGCTGTTCCACGACGGCGCGCAGCCGGCCGTGTGGGTCGTGCGCACCAAGGACGACACGCTCGAGTTGCGCCGCGTCGACGTCGCGCGCTTCAACGAGCGCACCGTCACCGTGTCGCGCGGGCTGCAGCCGGGCGAGCGCGTCGTGCTGCAGGGCGTGCATACGGTCAGCGCGGGCGAGAAGGTGCGCGCGATCGCGCCGCTGCATCCGGAGGACTTCGCATCGTGAGCGTCTCCCACGAAGAAGGCCGCTTCAACCTGTCCGCCTGGGCGCTGCGCCACCAGGCGCTGGTCGTCTACCTGATCGCGCTCGCGACGCTCGCGGGCATCCTCGCGTACACGCGGCTCGCGCAATCCGAAGACCCGCCGTTCACGTTCCGCGTGATGGTGATCCGTACCTTCTGGCCCGGCGCGAGCGCGCGGCAGGTGCAGGAACAGGTGACCGACCGGATCGGCCGCAAGCTGCAGGAAACGCCGGCCATCGACTTCCTGCGCAGCTATTCGCGCCCGGGCGAATCGCTGATCTTCTTCACGATGAAGGATTCGGCGCCCGTGAAGGACGTGCCCGAGACCTGGTACCAGATCCGCAAGAAGGTGGGCGACATCGGCTATACGCTGCCGCCCGGCGTGCAGGGTCCGTTCTTCAACGACGAATTCGGCGACGTCTACACCAACATCTGGACGCTCGAGGGCGACGGCTTCACGCCCGCGCAACTGCACGACTACGCGGACCAGTTGCGCACCGTGCTGCTGCGCGTGCCGGGCGTCGGCAAGGTCGACTATTTCGGCGACCCCGACCAGCGGATCTTCATCGAGGTCAACAACGCGCAGCTCACGCGCCTCGGCATCTCGCCGCAGCAGCTCGGGCAGGCGATCAACGCGCAGAACGACATCTCGTCGGCCGGCGTGCTGACGACCGCCGACGATCGCGTGTTCGTGCGGCCCAGCGGCCAGTTCGACAACGTCGCCGCGATCGCCGACACGCTGATCCGCATCAACGGCCGCACGTTCCGGCTCGGCGATCTCGCGACGGTCAGGCGCGGCTACGACGATCCCCAGGTTACGCAGATGCGCGCGAACGGCCATGCGGTGCTCGGCATCGGCGTGACGATGCAGCCGGGCGGCGACGTGATCCGGCTCGGCAAGGCGCTCGACGCCGAATCGAAGGATCTGCAGGCGCAACTGCCGGCCGGCCTGAAGCTGACCGAAGTATCGAGCATGCCGCACGCGGTCTCGCACTCGGTCGACGACTTCCTCGAAGCCGTCGCCGAAGCGGTCGCGATCGTGCTGGTCGTGAGCCTCGTGTCGCTCGGGCTGCGCACCGGGATGGTCGTCGTGATCTCGATTCCGGTCGTGCTCGCGGTCACCGCCCTCTTCATGTACCTGTTCGACATCGGGCTGCACAAGGTGTCGCTCGGCACGCTCGTGCTCGCGCTCGGGCTGCTCGTCGACGACGCGATCATCGCGGTCGAGATGATGGCCGTGAAGCTCGAACAGGGCTACAGCCGCGCGCGCGCCGCCGCCTTCGCGTACACCAGCACCGCGTTCCCGATGCTGACGGGCACGCTCGTCACGGTATCGGGCTTCCTGCCGATCGCGCTCGCGAAATCGAGCACCGGCGAATACACGCGCTCGATCTTCGAGGTGTCGGCGATCGCGCTGATCGCGTCGTGGTTCGCGGCCGTCGTGCTGATCCCGCTGCTGGGCTATCACATGCTGCCCGAGCGCAAGCGGCACGCGCACGAGGCGCACCTGCCCGACGATCACGAGCACGACATCTACGACACCCGCTTCTACCGGCGGCTGCGCGGCTGGATCGACTGGTGCATCGAGCGGCGCTTCGTCGTGCTGCTGATCACGGGCGCGCTGTTCGTCGTCGCGCTGATGGGCTTCACGCTCGTGCCGCAACAGTTCTTCCCGAGCTCCGACCGGCCCGAGCTGCTGGTCGACCTGCGGCTGCCCGAAGGTGCGTCGTTCGCGGCGACGCTGCGCGAGACCGAGCGCCTCGAGAAGGTGATCGACAAGCGTCCCGAGATCGACCATGCGGTGAACTTCGTCGGCAGCGGCGCGCCGCGCTTCTACCTGCCGCTCGATCAGCAGTTGCAACTGCCGAACTTCGCGCAGTTCGTGATCACCGCGAAATCGGTCGAGGATCGCGAGAAGCTCGCGGCCTGGCTCGAAACCACGCTGCGCGACAAGTTCCCGGCCGTGCGCTGGCGGCTGTCGCGGCTCGAGAACGGCCCGCCGGTCGGCTATCCGGTGCAGTTCCGCGTGAGCGGCGACAGCATCGCGACGGTCCGCTCGATCGCCGAGAAGGTCGCGGCGACGATGCGCGGCGACGCGCGCACGGTCAACGTGCAGTTCGACTGGGACGAGCCGGCCGAGCGCTCGGTGCGCTTCGAGCTCGACCAGAAGAAGGCGCGCGAGCTGAACGTCACGTCGCAGGACGTGTCGAGCTTCCTCGCGATGACGCTGTCCGGCACGACCGTCACGCAGTATCGCGAGCGCGACAAGCTGATCGCCGTCGACCTGCGCGCGCCGCGCGCCGACCGCGTCGATCCGGCGAAGCTCGCGGGCCTCGCGCTGCCGACGCCGAACGGCCCCGTGCCGCTCGGCTCGCTCGGCCGCTTCACGCCGACGCTCGAATACGGCGTCGTGTGGGAGCGCGACCGCCAGCCGACCATCACCGTGCAATCCGACGTGCGCGCCGGCGCACAGGGCATCGACGTCACGCACGCGGTCGACGCGAAGCTGAACGCGCTGCGCGCGCAGTTGCCGGTCGGCTACCAGATCAACATCGGCGGCTCGGTCGAGGAAAGCGCGAAGGCGCAGGCATCGATCAACGCGCAGATGCCGCTGATGGCGATCGCCGTATTCACGCTGCTGATGATCCAGCTGCAAAGCTTCTCGCGCGTGCTGATGGTCGTGCTGACCGCGCCGCTCGGGCTGATCGGCGTGGCCGCGACGCTGCTGCTGTTCGGCCAGCCGTTCGGCTTCGTCGCGATGCTCGGCGTGATCGCGATGTTCGGGATCATCATGCGCAACTCGGTGATCCTGGTCGACCAGATCGAGCAGGACATCGCGGTCGGCCACGGCCGCGTCGACGCGATCATCGGCGCGACCGTGCGGCGCTTCCGCCCGATCACGCTGACGGCCGCGGCCGCCGTGCTCGCGCTGATCCCGCTGTTGCGCTCGAATTTCTTCGGGCCGATGGCGACCGCGCTGATGGGCGGCATCACGAGCGCCACCGTGCTGACGCTGTTCTACCTGCCTGCGCTGTACGCGACGTGGTTCCGCGTGAAGCGCGACGAACGCGACCCTCGGGACGGCCCGCCGCCAGGCGCCACGTCTGCCGCGCCGTCGGGAACCTGACCATGAATCGATCGATGACCCTGAAAACGAAAACCGTTCGGGCGCTCGCGGCGGCGAGCCTCGCCGGCCCGCTCGCGGGCTGCGCATGGTTCGCGCCGAGCGGCGAGCCGCCCGCGATGCCGTCGCCCGCGCACTACGGCGCCGCGCCGCAGGTCGAGCAGACCGTGTCCGCGCAAGGCGTCGCGCAGCAGTTCGAGGTCGGCGCACAGCCGGTGCCGGACTGGTGGAAACAGTACCGTTCCGATGCGCTGAACGCGCTCGTCGACGAAGGGCTGCGCAACAGCCCGACGCTGAGCGCGGCGTCGCATTCGCTCGATGCCGCGCGCGAACAGTTGCGCGGGCAGATCGGCAGCTCGATGCTGCCGTCGATCGACGCGGTCGGCCAGGCCGCGCGCCAGCGCGCGCTCGGCGTGCCGATTCCCGCGCTCGGCGCGCCGACGCTGCTGTACGACACGTTCGTCGGGCAACTGCAGGCGAGCTACACGGTCGACCTGTTCGGCGTGTCGCGCTTCGGGAACCGCGCGCTCGCGAAACGCGTCGACGTCAGCGCGTTCCAGCTCGAATCCGCGCGGCGTGCGCTGGCCGCGAACATCGTCACCGCGTCGATCACCGTGTCGGTGCTCAATGCGCAGATCGAGACCACCGAGCGGCTCGTCGCGCTCGCGAACGACCAGGCGCACGACGCCGAGCGCCGTTACGCGCTCGGTTCGGCATCGCGCAGCGACGCGCTCAATGCCCGGCAAAGCGCCGACACGTTCTCGGCGAGCCTGCCCGCGTTGCGCCAGCAGCGCGACTCGGCGCGCCATGCGCTCGCGGTGCTGGTCGGCCGTACGCCCGACCGGCCGCCGGCCGATCTCGCGCTCGCCGACCTGCACCTGCCCGAACAGGTGCCCGTCGTCGTGCCGTCGGACCTGCTGCAAAGCCGCCCGGACATCCAGGCCGCCGATGCGGGGCTGAAGGCCGCCGCCGCCGACGTGGGCCTCGCGACCGCGCAGATGTTCCCGCAACTGTCGCTGTCGGCGGCGATGGGCAAAGGCGGCTTCAGCTGGCCAACGATGCTGTCGGGCGCCGGCGCGATCTGGAACGTCGGCGCGTCGCTGAGCCAGCCGATCTTTCACGGCGGCGCGCTGCTCGCGCAGCGCCGCGCGGCGAAGGCGACTTACGAGGCCGCGGTCGACCAGTACAAGCAGGCGGTGCTCGGCGCGTTCCAGAACGTCGCCGATTCGCTCGCGGCGCTCGAGCATGACGCGCAAGCGCTCGACGCGTCGTCGCGCGCCGCGCTGTCCGCACGGGGCGCATACGACGACGCGGCCGCCCGCGTGCGGCTCGGCGCGCTGCCGCCGTCGGCCGCGCGCGCGAGCGAATTGCAGTACCGCAATGCGCGGCTCGACGAGATTCGCGCGACCGGTGCGCGGCTCGCGGATACCGCGCGGCTTTACCAGGCGATGGGCACGCCGCCGGCCGGCAAGGACGCGCCGTCCGACAAGGCCGGCAACGCCGCCGGTGACACTGCGACCGGCAAGGAAGCACGCGCCGCCGCGCCTTCGGCGCAATAACCGGCCCCCTCGGATCGGACGCGCGTGCGGCTACCCGCCACGCGCGTCCGATCGCCGATCTTCCGCTTGACCCTCACGTAGCGTAACGTTCGAGACTCCAGTGTGCGCACCGAACGGAGGAACGAATGCGGCTGAAAGTGGGAGAACTGGCGAAACGCAGCGGGCTGACCGTCCGCACGCTTCATCACTATCACGCCATCGGCCTGCTGACGCCTTCGGCGCGCGCCGACAACGGCTACCGGCTGTACGACCGCGACGACATCGCCCGGCTCCACCAGATCCAGGCCCTGCGTCGCTTCGGACTGTCGCTCGCCGAAATCGGCGACTACCTGAACCAGCCCGGCACCCCGCTCGTCGATCTCGTCGCGAAGCAGATCGCGTCGCTCGACCGCCAGCTCGCGCAAACCGCGCAGCTGCGCGAGCGGCTCGCGAGCCTGCATGCGCAGCTCGCGGCGGGCACCGAGCCGGAACTGGCCGATTGGCTCACCACACTGGAGTTGATGACCGTGTACGACAAATATTTCTCCGAGGAAGAACTCGCGCGCCTGCCGATGTACCAGAAGAGCCAGGCCGGCGACGCGGAATGGATCGCGCTCGTCGCGCAAGTTCGTGCGCTGCACGAGGCGGGCGTGCCCGCCGAGGACGAGCGCGTCCGTGCGCTCGCCGCGCGCTGGATGGCGCTGCTGGTACGCGACACGAACAACGATCCGCGGCTGCTCGCGAAACTGAACCTGATGCACGAGCAGGAGCCGTCGATGCAGTCGAAGTTCGGCATCTCGACCGCGTTGCGCGACTATGTGCTGCGCGCATCATCGGAAACGAAGATGCGGCTCTTCGAGAAGTACCTCACGCCGGACGAGATCCGCTTCATGCGGGCGCACTACGCCGAACGCGCGATGGAATGGCCGCAACTGATGGCCGACGTGCGCGACGCGATCGATGCGGGCACGCCGCCCGATTCGCCGCAAGGCCGCGCGCTCGCGCAGCGCTGGCTCGAGCTGTTCCGCAGCTACGCGGGCGACGATCCGGCCACGCACGCGAAATTCCGTCAGGCGTTGATGAACGAGCCAGCGCTGACGAAGGACTCGTGGACCGACGACACGCTGCTGGGTTTCATGCGCGCAGCGATGGCGCAGTTGGCGCCGGTGCGTTGATCGCATGACCGGCGGGCGGCGAGCGGTTTCCCGTTTGCCGCCCGTTTCACCATTGGCGGCCGGTATCGCGCGCCCAACGGCCGGGCGTCCGGCCAGCGCCCGTTCACGCCAATAACCCACCCTAGTCGCTGCGCATGCTGATGCCGCGCCAGCGCTTCGTCATGTAGCGCAGAAACGCGGGCTGCGCCTTCAGGTCCGCGTTCGGCACGGGCGCCGCGCCGCCGTCGACCAACTTGCCGTTGACCGTCACGGTTTCCTCGCCGCGCAGCACGTACTTCGTCCCCGCGTCGATCAGGAAATACTTGACCTGATCGGCACTCACGTCGCCGCGGCAACCGATCTTGTACGCGAACAGGAACTGCTTGCGGCCGGTGCCGAGCAGGTCGCGCATCTCGATCGATTTCGGCACGACGTCGAGAATCACGTCGACCGGGCAATCCTTCACGTAGTCGCGCACCGTCCAGTCGGGGCGACCGTCGAGCGTCGCGGATACCTTGAGCTCGACGTCGTCGCCGGATACGGTTCTGGCGAGCGTCACGGCATGCGCGCCGGCCGCGTCGGTCCACGTGTAATCGGCCGCCTGTACGGGACTGGACAGCGCTGCCGCCGTGAGAAACAGGCCAGGCAAAAGGAAGCGTATTTTCATCGGCGACGGGGTGGGAATCGAACGCGCCATTATCGACGAAGCCGCGCGCCGCCGACAGCCTCGCGCGACACCCGCCGTTCAGCGCTCCCGCGTACCGAGACCGAGCGCCTTCATCCGCCGGTACAGCGTCCGTTCGCTCAATCCGAGCCGCTCGGCGAGCGCCTTGCGCGTGCCGTCGAACGCGCGCGCGATGCGCACGAGCTCCGCGTCCGACACGCCGCGCGTGTCCGCCGCCTGCACGTGCGGCGCGGCCGCGGCCGCGACCAGCTCGGCCGGCAGGTGTTCGACGCGAATCGTCCCGTCGTCCGCGAACAGGCACGCGCGTTCGAGCACGTTGCGCAGCTCGCGGATGTTGCCGGGCCACGCATACGCGTCGAGGCATGCGCGCGCGCGCTCGGTCAAACTGAACGGCCGGGCATTCGCGTCGCCCGCCTTGCCGCGCGCGTTCGCGATGCGCCGCAGGATCGATTCGGCCAGCAGCGCGACGTCGCCCCGCCGTTCGCGCAGCGCCGGCAGCGGAATCGGAAACGCGTTGATCCGGTAGTAGAGATCCTGCCGGAACCGGCCGTCGTCGATCATCTCGCGCAGCGGCTTGTGGGTGGCCGCGACGAGCCGGAAATCGGCGCGCAGCGCCTCGACGCCGCCGACACGCCGGAACGTCCCGGATTCGATCAGCCGCAGCAGCTTCACCTGCATCGGCAGCGGCACGTCGCCGATCTCGTCGAGAAACAGCGTGCCGCCCTGCGCGGTTTCGACGAGGCCCGGCTTGCGCTGGTTCGCGCCCGTGAACGCGCCCTTCTCGTAGCCGAACAGCTCGCTCTCGAACAGCGTCTCGGCGATCCCCGAGCAATCGACGACGACGAACGGCCCCATCGCGCGGTCGCTCGCCTCGTGCAGCGCGCGGGCGAACAGCTCCTTGCCCGTGCCCGATTCGCCGAGCAGCAGCACCGGCAACGTCGAGGGTGCCACGCGCTGCAGCGCGCCGAGCGCCGCATTGAACGCGTCCGAGCCGCCGACGAGCCCTTCCGCGCTCGGCTGCGCGGACGCGCTGCGCACCGTCGTCAGCCGCTCGACATACGCGATCACGTTGCCGTGCGCATCGAAGATCGGCCGCAGTTCGACGTCGACATGCTCGGGGCCGCGCGGCGTGTGATGGATGTGCAGCACGCGGTTCAGCCCGCGCGATTCGAGCGCCTGCTTCATCGGGCAATGCTCGCCGGCCTGGTCGCACGGCACGTCGTAGTGATGCGACACCTGGAAACAGTGCCGGCCCACGTGCTCGACGCCGGCCACACCGAACTGGCGCCGGTACGCGTCGTTCGCCGCGAGGATCCGGTAGTCGGGATCGACCACGATCATCGGCTGCGGGTCCTGCTCGAGATACGCGACGAGTGCGCGTACGTCGGGCATCGCGTCGTGGCGCGGGGCGGGGACGATCGGAATGGTGTCGTGCGGATTCATGCGGCGGCTCGCTCGGCGAAGGGGTGCCCGGACGGACTGCCAGGCAGGCTGCCAATTCTGCCACGACACTGCCAGTTGTGGCAGTCATCGTCGTCAACCGGATGTCGACGCTGCCTTCGGCGGGCCGCCGATGCACCGAAAAACCGAGCCGAATCAAGTCTTTGCCACATCGGTGGACGTTGCACCGCAGGTTGGCACGCTTCTTGAAGCAAAGACCGCGATTGCAGATGCAGAACCCGATCGAGGACACCCCGTGAGCCACGCCCCCGCCCTGTCGGTCGAAGGTTTTTTCGACCCGGCGACCCACACCGTCAGCTATCTCCTGCTCGATACGGCGAGCCGCGCGTGCGCGCTGATCGACAGCGTGCTCGACTACGACCCGAAATCCGGCCGCACGCGCACCGCCAGCGCCGACCGGCTGATCGCGCGCGTCGCCGAACTCGGCGCGACCGTGCACTGGCTGCTGGAAACGCACGTGCACGCCGACCACCTGTCGGCCGCGCCGTACCTGAAAGCGCGGCTCGGCGGCCGGATCGCGATCGGCTCGCACGTGCGTCGCGTGCAGCACGTGTTCGGCACGCTGTTCAACGCGGGCCCCGGCTTCGCGGAAGACGGCCGCCAGTTCGACCGGCTCATCGACGACGGCGACACGCTCGCGCTCGGCGCGCTGACGATCCGCGCGCTGCACACGCCGGGCCACACGCCCGCGTGCATGACCTACTGCGTGGACGATGCGACACAGCGCGCGGCGTTCGTCGGCGACACGCTGTTCATGCCCGACTACGGCACGGCCCGCTGCGACTTCCCCGGCGGCGACGCGCGCACGCTGTACCGCTCGATCGCGCGCGTGCTCGCGCTGCCGCCCGACACGCGCCTGTATCTGTGCCACGACTACCAGCCGGGCGGCCGCGACGTGCAGTTCGTGACGACCGTCGCCGAGCAGCGCCGCGCGAACGTGCACGTGAAGGACGGCGTGACCGAGGACGATTTCGTCGCGATGCGCACCGCGCGCGACGCGACGCTCGACATGCCCGTGCTGATGCTGCCGTCCGTGCAGGTCAACATGCGCGCCGGCCACCTGCCCGAACCCGAGAACAACGGCGTGCGCTACCTGAAGATTCCGCTCGACGCGATCTGAGCCGCGCGCCTCGCCCATCCGGAGAACCCCGACATGACCATCCGCAAGCTGACCGACACGCTGTCGGTCTCGCCGCAGATCGCGGCGGCCGACCTGCCCGCGCTTCACGCGGCCGGCATCCGCGCGATCATCTGCAACCGGCCCGACGGCGAAGGCGCCGACCAGCCGACCGTCACCGAAATCCGCGCGGCCGCCGCGCCGCTCGGCATCGACGTGCATTACCTGCCGGTCGATACCGGCAAGGTAACCGACGACCAGGCCGCGCAGTTCGGTGCGCTGCTTGCGTCGCTCGACGGGCCCGTGCTCGCGTACTGCCGCAGCGGCACGCGTTCGGCCACGCTGTGGGCGCTGTCGCAAGCCGGCCTGCGGCCGCTGGACGACCTCGTGGCAGCCGCCGGCGCGGCTGGCTACGATCTGAGCGCACTCGCCTCCCGTATCGCGCCAGGCGGCCGCCAGACGGCGCCGACCGTGGACGCACGGCACGACGTCGTGATCGTCGGCGCCGGTGCGGCGGGCATCGCGGTCGCGTCGAGCCTGCTCGCGCGCGACGCGTCGCTCGACATCGCGGTGATCGATCCGGCCGACGTCCACTATTACCAGCCCGGCTGGACGATGGTCGGCGCGGGCGTGTTCCAGCCCGGCACCACCGCGCGGCCGATGACCGACGTGCTGCCGCGCGGCGTGCAGCGGATCCAGGCCGCCGTCGCGGGCTTCGAGCCCGACGCGCATGCGGTCGTGCTCGACGGCTGCCGGCGCATCGGCTATCGCAAGCTCGTCGTGTGCCCGGGGCTCAAGCTCGACTGGCACGCGATCGACGGCCTCGCCGACACGCTCGGCCGCAACGGCGTCACGTCGAACTACCGCTACGATCTCGCGCCGTACACGTGGGAACTCGTGCGGGCGTTCCGCGGCGGCAATGCGCTCTTCACGCAACCGCCGATGCCGATCAAGTGCGCGGGCGCGCCGCAAAAGGCGATGTACCTGTCATGCGACCACTGGCGGCGCGCGGGCCGACTCGCGGCCGCGAACGTCGAATTCCTGAATGCGGGCGGCGCGCTGTTCGGCGTCGCCGATTACGTGCCCGCGCTGATGGAGTACGTGAAAAGCTACGACATCGCGCTGTCGTTCGGCCACAACCTCGTCGCGATCGACGGGCCCGCGCGCCGTGCGACGTTCTCGCGCGCGCTGCCGGAAGGCGGCAAGGAAACCGTCGAGCGCGCGTTCGACATGATCCACGTCGTGCCGCCGCAGAAGGCGCCGGACTTCGTGCGCGCGAGCCCGCTCGCCGACGCGGCCGGCTGGATCGACGTCGATCCGGCGACGCTGCGGCACAAGCAGTTTCCCGACATCTACGCGCTCGGCGACGTCACCAACACGACCAATGCGAAAACCGCCGCGGCCGCCCGCAAGCAGGCGCCCGTCGTCGCGCACAACCTGCTCGCGTCGCTCGGCCGCGCGCACGGCGACGCGGTGTACGACGGCTACGGCTCGTGCCCGCTCACCGTCGAGCGCGGCAAGATCGTGCTCGCCGAGTTCCTGTACGGCGGCAAGGTCGCGCCGACCTTCCCCGCATGGCTGATCGACGGCAAGCGCCCGTCGCGGCTCGCATGGCTGCTCAAGGAGCGCGTGCTGCCGCCGCTCTACTGGAAGGCGATGCTCAAGGGTCGCGAATGGCTCGCGAAGCCCGCGATCGCACGTTGACCGGAGCGCGATGACGTCATGCTGATTTCCCTCGTGCTCGGCGGTTTCGTCGGCGCCGTGCTCGGCCTGACCGGCGCCGGCGGCGGCATTCTCGCGGTGCCCGCGCTCGTCGTCGGAATGAGCTGGCCGATGCAGCAGGCCACGCCCGTCGCGCTCGTCGCGGTGGCCGGCAGCGCCGCGCTCGGCGCGCTCGAAGGCTTTCGCCGTGGGCTCGTGCGCTATCGCGCCGCGCTGCTGATGACCGTGGCCGGCGTGCCGCTGACCACGCTCGGCGTGCGGCTCGCGCACGTGCTGCCGCAGCGCCTGCTGCTCACGCTGTTCGCGCTGACGATGCTGGTCGTCGCCGGCCGCCTGCTGCGACAGGCGCTGCGGCGGCAGGCGGCCGATGCGGACGCGTCGCCGCTGTGCGTCGGCCGCGTGAATCCCGATACGGGCCGGCTCGTGTGGTCGTGGCCCGTGGGCATCGCACTGGCGTCCACCGGCGCGGTCACGGGCTTGATGACGGGATTGCTCGGTGTCGGCGGCGGCTTCGTGATCGTGCCGATGCTGCGCAAGTTCACGAACGTGTCGATGCATGGGGTGGTCGCGACGTCGCTGATGGTGATCGCGCTGGTCGGCACCGGCGGCGTGTTGGCCACGCTCGTGTCGGGCACGCGCGCGCCGCTCGACGTGACGCTGTGGTTCACCGTCGCGACCGCGATCGGGATGGCGATCGGCCGCGGCGCGTCGCGCCACCTCGCCGCGCGGCACGTGCAGGCCGGGTTCGCGGCCGTGCTCGTGTGCGTCGCGCTGGGGTTGCTGGCGAAGGCGGCGTTCGGCGCATAGACGCCGGCGACGGGCCAGCGATCGTGACGCGCCGCCAAACAAAACGCCCGGCCCGACTCGTCGTCGGCACCGGGCGTTTTTCATGACGGCCGCAATCGGCCCGTCAGGCGGCGAACCCCGCCATCCGCTTGCGTTCCTGACGCAGCATCACGAAGTTCGCGATCACGACGCCGGCCGTCACCGCGATGATGAACAGCGTCGCGAGCGCGTTCATCTCCGGGTTCAGGCCGAGGCGCACGCGCGAGAACACGACGAGCGGCAGCGTCGTCGAGCCGGGGCCCGACAGGAACGCCGACAGCACGAGATCGTCGATCGACAGCGTGAACGACAGCAGCCAGCCCGCGATCAGCGCCTGCGAGATCAGCGGCAGCGTGATCGTGAAGAACACCTTCAACGGCGTCGCGCCGAGATCGAGCGCGGCTTCTTCCAGCGACGGATTCAGCTCGCGCACGCGCGACTGCACGATGATCGCGACGTAGGAAATGCACAGCATCACGTGGCCGAGCCAGATCGTGAACACGCCGCGCTCGGCCGGCCAGCCGATCCACTTCGCGAGCTCGATGAACAGCAGCAGCAGCGAGATCCCCTGGATCACCTCGGGGATCACGAGCGGCGCGTTGATCATCCCGCTGAACAGCGCGAAGCCGCGAAAGCGCCCCATCCGCGCGAGCACGAAGCCGGCCCACGTGCCGATGAACACCGACGCGAACGCGGTCAGCACGCCGATCTTCAGCGACAGCCACGCAGCCGTCAGCAACTCGTCGTCCTCGACGAGCGCCGCGTACCAACGGAACGAAAAACCCGACCACACGGTGACGAGCTTCGACTCGTTGAACGAATAGACGATCAGGCTGAGGATCGGGATGTACAGGAACGCGAAGCCGACGAACAGCGCCGCGAACTGCAGGTAGCGATTCGGCTTCATCGGCGGCCTCCCTGTTCCTTCGCCTGGAAGTGCTGGAACATCGCCATCGGCACGAGCAGCAGCAGCACCATCGCGCAGGTCACGGCCGACGCCATCGGCCAGTCCGCGTTGTTGAAGAACTCGTTCCACATCACGCGGCCGATCATCAGCGTATTCGCGCCGCCGAGCAGCTCCGGAATCACGTATTCGCCGACCGCCGGAATGAACACCAGCAGGCACCCCGCGATGATCCCGTTCTTCGACAGCGGCAGCGTGATCTGCACGAACGCCTTCCACGGCTTCGCGCCGAGGTCGTACGCGGCTTCGAGCAGGCGCAGGTCCATCTTCACGAGGTGCGCGTAGAGCGGCATCACGAGAAACGGCAGATACGAATACACCATCCCGATGTACACCGCGTAGTTCGTGCGGTACAGCTCGATCGGCGCATGGGTGAGCCCGATCCACATCAGGAAGTTGTTCAGCAGCCCGTTGTTCTTCAGGATGCCGATCCACGCGTACACGCGGATCAGGAACGACGTCCAGAACGGCAGCATCACGCCCATCATCAGCAGGTTGCGGGTGGCCGGGTTCGAGCGCGCGATGTAATACGCCATCGGATAGCCGAGCAGCAGGCACAGCAGCGTCGTGATCGCGGCCACCACCACCGAATTCACGTAGGTCGCGAAATACAGGCTGTCGGTCAACAGGAACGCGTAGTGCGACAGGTTCAGCGCGATGTGCACGACGCCGTCCGCGTACGACGTGAGTTCCGTATACGGCGGGATGCCGAGCTGCAGCTCCGCGAAGCTGATCTTCACGACCAGCACGAACGGCACGAGGAAGAACAGCACGAGCCACGTGAACGGGCCAGCCACGACCGCCGTGGCGCCCGTCAGGTTGAAACGCCGCACCGGCCACTCGAGCAGGGACTTGAACGCGTTCATGACGTCAGCACCACGCCGGCGGTCGCGCTCCAGCGCACGTAGATCTCGTCAGCGAGCGCCGGCGTGTCGAGTTCGGAAATCGCGAGGCTCGACACGTTCGCGATCACCGTCTTGCCCCCGTCGAGCTTCACGTGATACAGCGAATAGCCGCCCATGTACGCGACGTTGCTGATCCGGCCGCGCGCCCAGTTGAACGCGCCTTCGGGCGGCTTGCGCGTGAGCGCGATCCGCTCGGGGCGCACCGACACCGTGACCGGCATCCCGAGCGGGCCCGAGATCCCGTGGCTCACGTACAGCCGGCTCGGCAGCTCCGGCGATTCGATGTACACGTGATCGGGCTCGTCCTCGACCGTCACGCCGTCGAACAGGTTCGTCGAGCCGATGAATTCGGCCGAGAAGCGGCTGTTCGGGTATTCGTACACTTCGTTCGGCGAGCCGATCTGCACGATCTGGCCTTCGCTCATCACCGCGAGCCGGTTCGCCATCGTCATCGCCTCTTCCTGGTCGTGCGTGACCATGATGCACGTGACGCCGACCTTGTTCAGGATGTTGACGAGCTCGATCTGCGTGCGCTGGCGGATCTGCTTGTCGAGCGCCGACATCGGCTCGTCGAGCAGCAGCAGCTTCGGGCGCTTGACCAGCGAGCGGGCCAACGCGACACGCTGCTGCTGGCCGCCGGACAACTGGTGCGGCTTGCGCTTCGCATACTTGCCCATCTGCACGAGTTCGAGCGCGGACGCGACACGCGCCTTCAGTTCGGCCTTCGGCGTGCCTTCCTGCTTGAGCCCGAACGCGACGTTCGACTCGACCGACATGTGCGGGAACAGCGCATACGACTGGAACATCATGTTCACGGGCCGCTTGTACGGCGGCATCTGCGCGAGGTCCTCGCCGTCGATCAGGATCTTGCCCGACGTGACCGTCTCGAGGCCCGCGAGCATCCGCAGCAACGTCGACTTGCCGCAGCCCGAGCTGCCGAGCAGCGCGAACAGCTCGCCCTGGCGCACGGTCAGGTTGACGCTGCGCACGGCTTCGGTGTCGCCGAATTTCTTGACGACGTCGACGATCTGGATGAAGTTCTCGGCGCGCGCATCGGCGCCGGAGGAGGAAACGGAGAACGGCGCGCCCGCAACCGGCGCGCCCGACTGGCTATTCATGATGTGCTGCTTCTCTCCTGCGTTAGACGAACAAAGCCCCCGGGGGCACCAGGGGCTTCATGACCGCGGGTTCACTTCGGCTCGCGTCAGCGGCCCGACTTCAACTCGGTCCACAGACGCGTCTGCAGACGCTGGATTTCAGGCGGCAGCGGCTTGAGCAGGAACAGCGTCTTCACGACGTCGGCCGGCGGGTAGACGGCCGGGTCGTTCGCGACGTCGGGCCGCACGTACTTGCGTGCCTCGGCGTTGGCGCTCGGGTAGTACACCGCGTTGGTGATCGCCGCGTGCACCTTCGGATCCTCGATGTAGTTGATCCACTGCAGCGCGGCTTCCTTGTTCTTCGCGTCCTTCGGGATCGCCATCACGTCGAACCACACCGGCGCGCCGCCCTTCGGAATGTAGTACTCGACCTTGTACGGCTTCTTCGCCTCGATCGCGCGATGCTTCGCGATCACGACGTCGCCCGACCAGCCGAACGCGAAGCAGATGTCGCCGCCGACCAGGTCGTTGATGTAGCCCGACGAGTTGAATTGCGTGATGTACGGGCGGATCTTCTTCAGCACGTCCATCGCGGCCTTGTAGTCGGCCGGGTTCGTGCTCATCGGATCCTTGCCGATGTAGTGCAGCGTCGCCGCGAACATCTGGTCGGGGGCGTCGAGCACCGACACGCCGCAGGTCTTCAGCTTCGCGATGTTTTCCGGCTTGAACAGGATGTCCCAGTTGTCGAGCGGCACCTTGCCGAGCGCCTGCTGCGCCTTCGTCAGGTTGTACGCGAGACCGGTCGTGCCGTACGCCCAGGGCACCGAGTACTTGTTGCCCGGATCCGCGCCGGCGACGAGCGCCATCAGTTGCGGATCGAGGTACTTGAGGTTCGGCAGCTTCGACTTGTCGAGCGGCGCGAAGATGCCGGCGGCGATCTGCTTGCCCGCGTAGTTGCTGGTCGGCACGACGATGTCGTAGCCCGAGCTGCCCGTCAGCAGCTTCGCCTGCAGCGTGTCGTCGCTGTCGTAGTTGTCGTAGCGGACCTTGACGCCCGTCTGCTTCTCGAAGTTCGGGATCGTGTCCTTCGCAATGTAGTCCGACCAGTTATAGACATTGAGCTGCGTATCCTTCGCCGCTGCCGCCGATGCGCCCACGCACAGCGCGAGCGCCGCGAACCGGCCCACTACCTTTGCTTTCATCCCGTTCTCCCTTCGGCCGGACGCATTGCCCGGCTGCCGTCTGCCTCGTCATGGCGGCGCATTCCGGCGCGCCGCCCCTCGAAAACCCCGAAAACTACCATCATTCGCGCCCCGTCACAAAAAAATCATGCCGGTGTCGCGCAAACGGAACAGATTCCCGCCGCCGGTCGGTCGAGCCGCCCGTGCGGCGGGGCGTTCCGGGGGAATTCTATCGGGTAATCGGCGGTTGTCCACCGGCAAAAACGGACGACGGAGAATCCGCGTTTGCATGGCGCACGGCCCGTTCGACGGCCGCGCGCAACGCCGGGCAGTACTGTCGCGCTCCCGCGCCGGGACGGCATGCGGGCGGCAACGTCCGGCCGGGCCGCCGCGATGCATTAAAATGGCGGCTGACGATTCAACTGCGCGAACCCTGCCGATGGCCTCCAATCTTCACGACCTCCCCGACAGCCCCTGCATCGGCGTGTGCTCGACGCTTTTCGACGAAGTCTGCAAGGGCTGTGGCCGCACGGCCGCCGAAGTCTCGAACTGGGTGTTCCTGAGCGACGACGAAAAGCGGGCGGTGTGGGAACGCATCACGCGCGAAGGCACCGCGATGCGCTTCCAGTACGACAAGCTGTAAATCCGCGCGCACAAAAAAAGAGCGGCATGCCGACCGCCATGCCGCCAACCCCAACTCTGTTCTTTTACAGTCGCGTCTAGAACTTCATCCCGACGCCCACGCCGACGATCAGCGGATCGATGTGCAGCGTGCCGATGCCCTTGTCGCCCAACGTCGCATCGGTGCTCATCCAGATCTTCTTCACGTCGACGTTCATGAACACCTTCTTCGTCAACTGCACGTCCACGCCGAACTGCAGCGCGGGGCCGAAGCTGCTCTTGTTGATCGACACGCCCTCCCCGCCGACGTTGAGCCCGTTGTTGTAGAAGTACGTGTAGTTCAACCCGGCGCCGACGTACGGACGCACCTTGCCCGCATGGTTGAAGTGATACTGCAGCAAGAGCGTCGGCGGCAGCACGCCCACGCCGCCGAGATTGCCGAGGCTCGACGTCATCTGGTGCCGCGACGTGCCGAGAATCAGTTCCACGCCGAGGTAGTCGCGGATCATGTACGTGAAGTCGAGCTCGGGCACGATCGCGTTGTTCACGCCCGTGTTGATCGCGCCGAGCGTGTCGCTCGCGCGCTCGTTCGGCTGGATGCTGATCGCGCGAAGCCGAACCAGTACGTCACCCTGGTTGATGCCGTCCCCCGGCGATGCCGCGTACGACAGCGACGGCATCGCGAGGACGCTTGCCGCGACGGCGGCGGTGGTGACACAAGTTCGAATCGTTTTATGCATGGTACGGACCCCCAAAGAATGGTTTCCATTCTCCCTGTAGGGTCTTTTCGTCATCTTGATATTGGTCAAGCCAGCGTAAACGTGGGACGGTTTGCCGCAGGCTCGGTCGCACTGCCCGTCAGCAGCAGGTCGAGCAGATCGCGCACGCTGCGGATCGCGCGGCCGAACGGCAGCGCTTCGCGGCCGCGGAAGAACAGCCCGTTCGCGATGTCGCCGCGCAGCGCGGCCGCGAGCCGCGTGTCGATGCAGAAGTGGCCGAATTTCTCGATGCCGTCGCGCAGCCCGCATACGCTCAGGCATTCGAGCGCGGTCGGGCAACGCTGCCTGAACGCGCCGAGCTTGTTGCGAATGCGCGTCTCGTTGCGCAGGTAACGATCGAGCCACGGCGTCTTCACCGCGCGTGCCGGCAGCCCCGTCACGCTGACGAATTCGACGATGTCGTCGGGCGTCGCATCGGCAAGCACCCGCTTGAAACGCGGATGCGCATCGCCCTCTTCGGTCACCGCGAACGGCGTCCCGACCTGCACGCCGTTCGCGCCGGCCGCGAACGCCGCGCGCACCGTGTCGTGGCTGTTGATCCCGCCGGCCACGATCAGCGGGATCGTGTCGCGGGCGACACCGAGCGACGCCATCACCTGCGCGGTCTCGTCGAGCACGCGCGCGAAATCGAAGCGGCCGTCGTGCATGTCGTCGAGCTGCGTGACGCCGAGGTGGCCGCCGGCGTGCGCCGGATGCTCGATCACGATCGCATCGGGCAAACGGCCCTTCTTCATCCACTTCTTCAGCACCAGCGCGATGCCGCGGCTGTCCGACAGGATCGGGATCAGCGCGATGTCGCGCCCTTGCGTGAGGTCGGGCAGATCGAGTGGCAGGCCCGCGCCCATCACGATCGCGTCCGCGCCCTCGTCGCACGCGACCCGCACGTAGTCCGCATGCGCGCTCACCGCCTTCATCACGTTGACCGCGATCATCCCGCGCCCTTCGCTGTACGTTTTCGCGAGACGGATCTCGCGCGCGAGCGCGTCGAGGTTCGCCGCCTCGAGCGTCGCGCGATCGGGTTGCGCGCGGCAACGCGCGAGCAAATCCGCATGATGGTGGCGCAGGTCGATGCTCGCGATCGTGCCGACCGCGCCTTCGCGCGCGACGCTGCCCGCCAGCCGGTGCGCGGAGATGCCGACGCCCATGCCGCCCTGCACGACGGGCAGCAAGGTGCGGCCGCGGATCGTCAGCGGCGGAAAGGAGGTGCGTACGGTCATCTGAAACCTCGTCGGAACATCGGAACCGCGATGATCGACGATCCACCGCCGCGCACCTTGACGGCCGTCAAGAAAAAAACGGCACGCGAGCGTGCCGTTTCCGATTCGGGCCGCGAGCGGCGTTCAGGCCGGCTTCGCCGGCTTCAACTGTATCGACTTGTACTCGAGATACTCTTCGAGCCCGTACACGCCGTTCTCGCGGCCGTACCCCGACTGCTTGAAGCCGCCGAACGGCGCGGCGGCGTTCCACGTGCCGCCGTTGATGTCGACCTGCCCCGTGCGGAGGCGGCGCGCGACGCGCATCGCGCGCTCGTCGCTGCCTGCCCACACCGCACCGCCGAGCCCGTACGGCGAATCGTTCGCGATCCGCACGGCCTCGTCTTCATCGCGATACGTGATGATCGACAGCACCGGCCCGAAGATCTCTTCCTGCGCGATCGTCGATTTCGGATCGACGCGCCCGAACACGGTCGGCTTCACGAAGAAACCCTTTTCGAGCCCTGCCGGCAATCCGGTGCCGCCCGTCACGAGTTCCGCGCCTTCGTCGATGCCGCGCTGGATGTACGCCTGCACGCGCTGCTGCTGCGCGGCCGACGCCAGCGCGCCGAGGCGCGTCGCCTCGTGCCGCGGGTCGCCCGCGACGTACGACTCGGCCGCCGCCTTCGCGAGTTCGCGCGCCTCTTCGTAGCGCGCTTGCGGCACCAGCATCCGCGTATGCGCGGAGCAGGTCTGGCCCGCGTTCAGGTAGCACGCGTTGACCGTGCCCTTCACGGCCGTCGCGAAATCGGCATCGTCGAGGATCACCGACGCCGACTTGCCGCCCAGCTCAAGCGCGACGCGCTTGACGCTCGCGGCCGCCAGCTCGGCCACGCGCTTGCCCGCGCGCGTCGAGCCGGTAAACGACACCATGTCGACGTCCGGATCGCTGGCCAGCACCTCGCCGACGACGGGGCCATACCCGCACACCAGGTTGAACACGCCGGCCGGCAGCCCGGCCTCGTGGATCGCTTCGGCGAGCATGAATGCATTCAGCGGCGCGACTTCCGACGGCTTCAGCACCACCGTGCAGCCGGCCGCGAGCGCCGGCGCGACCTTCAGCGTGACCTGATTGAGCGGGTAGTTCCACGGCGTGATCGCCGCGACGACGCCGACCGGCTCGCGCACCACCAGCGAATTGCCGACCCGCGCGTCGAATTCGAACGATTCGGCGAGCTTCGCGTACGCCTTCCAGTTGTAGATCGGGCCGCCCACCTGGATCGCCCGCGACAGCTTGATCGGCATGCCGACTTCGCCGGTGATCGACTGCGCGAGTTCCTCGCTGCGCGCCTGCAGATGCTCGACGATCTTGCGCAGGTAACCCGCGCGCGTCGCGGCCGGCGTGGCCGCCCACGCGTCGAAGGCCGCGCGCGCCGCGCGGATCGCGGCCTGCGCGTCGGACGCGACGCCCTCGGGAATCCGGCCGATCACGGCTTCGGTGCCCGAATCGATCACGTCGATCGTGCCCGTGCCGGCCGGTTTGCGCCATGCGCCGTCGATGTAGAACTGGTCGTAGATTTTCATCGTGTTCCGCCTCCAGGGAAGCCGCCATTCTAGCGAGCGTTTCGGTGGCTGGTGTGACGAATGACAGCCGTCCGAAAGGACCGGCGAGGCCCCGCGCCGGTGCTCCGCCGCCCGCGCGCATGGCCGGCGGCGCCTTCGTCCGGCCAACGCCGCGTCAGCGTCCACCCGGGTGCGCGGCCGGGCCCGCATCGTGCTATGTTTTTACTATCGGCATCGGCCCGTTGCGGCCGGCGCCGCCCGGAATCGACGCACTTCGTGAGCGCTGCCATGTCCGACGCATCCCATACCCTCGGCTCGCAAGACCGCCTGGAGCTGCTTTGCTGGCTCACCTGCGGCAACCTCGGCGCGTTTTACCTCAACGAATCCTGGCCGGACGCCGCGTTCCAGGTCCAGGCCGCGCACCGCTGGCTCGACCGCCATCACCGCCAGGCCGACTGGCTCGCGGTCGCCAGGCTCGCGGCGCTCGCGCAGGACATCGCGAAGCGGCATGCGGGCTTCGTCGACGCGTCGTGGGCGCGCGACGCGGTCGAGGAAATCGTCGATACCGACGATCTCGACTATCGGGCCAAACTCGTGCAATGGGTGTACGAGGACTGCTGCAAGGCGCTCGCCGACAAGCGGCTGGCCGATTGAGCCGCGCAGAGGCGGCATGAGACGTCAGGCAGCGTGATATCGCGGCGGTTTGACGAGGCTCGACGGAGCGATTCCGCGCGGCGTCGCGGGGGCGGCAGGCGCACGACCGCCCTTCCGTGTCGCCGCCCCGCGCGAAGCGTCATAGAATCGTCGTCGCCGGCAGCTCGGCCGCTGCGACCCGACATCCCTCTCGAACATGAAGAACACGCGCGTGACGCTCGCCCATCGACTTCTGCTGATCGCCGGCGCCTCGATCGCGCCGATGGCCGGCGCGGGTACCGCCGGTGCGGCACCCGCGGCCTCGCCGGCCGCGGCCTGCGCCTCGCCTGCGTTCGACCGTTATCCGGCGCCGGCCGCCACCCGCGCGCCGCGCAAACCGGCTGCCGCGCCTCGGCTCGCCGGCAGCGAAGCGCGCCTGTACCGCACCGTCATTCGTGACGCATTCGCGCAGCCGGCCAATTTTGCCGGCCACTACCGCGTCGCGATCTGGGGTTGCGGAACGGATTGCCGAAACTTCGCGATCCTCGACAAGAACACGGGCGCGACGTACACGATGCCCGGCGTGACGGCCATCTCGGGCGTGATGGGCAACGACGACGAGCGCGTCGACTTCCGTGCCGGCAGCAGGCTGCTGATCGTCGCCGGCTGCTTTAACGACGATTGCGGCGACGGCCACGCGAAAGCGGCCCGCTTCTTCTACGAATGGACCGGCTCCCGGCTGCGTCCGGTCGGCACCTGCCCGCTGGCCATCGAGCCGGTTCAGTGAGCGACCCTGGCAATCATGACGTCCATTCACCTCAGTTTCGACGACGGCCCCGGCCCGTCGACGCCCGCGCTGCTCGACGTGCTGCGCGACGCCGCGTGCGCGGCGACGTTCTTCGTGCTCGGCCAGCACTTGCCAGGCGCGCTCGACGTCGCGACGAGAATCGCGCGCGAAGGCCACCGGCTCGGCAATCACACCTATTCGCATGCGAGGCCGGGCACGCTCACCGACGCCGCACTGATCGACGAGATCGATGCAACCGATGCGCTGATCCGCGACGTCTACCGCCGCGCCGGCCTTGCCGCGCCCGGCACGATCCCGCTGCGCCTTCCGTACGGGTTGATGCCGCACGACGATCGCGCGGCCGTGCTCGCGCGCCTGCGGCGCGAACACACCGGCTGGACCGCGATACTGGACGACTGGCAGCGGCCGCCCCCGTCACCCCAGGCACTGTTCGACGCGATGTGCGCGCATGTCGACGCCTGCACGGCGCGGCAGCGCGACGTGCTGTTCTGCCTGCACGACGGGTCGCGGCATGGCGAAGCGCGGCCCAACACGGTCGAAGCCGTGCGCCTGTTCCTGAACCGGCGGCGCGCCGACGCGACGCCCCGCTAGCCCGCGGGCACCGTCCCGTCCAGCAACTGGCGCCAGCCGCCAAGGAAACCGATCCCGGGCCCCGGCATCCACAGCCCGCGCTGCGCGGCCTCGAGATGGATCAGCGTCTGATCCGCGCAGAACAGCGTCATCAGCGCGTCGTGGTTGTCGCGCAGCCACGCCGGCGCCGCATCCGGCCGCGTCGCCGCATAAGCCTCCAGGCCGGCCGTCCATCGCCCGCGGTCGAACACGAAGCCATCGTCCCGGCCCGCATCGCGCGACAGCGCGAACGACGCAAAGGCCGCCTCGAGCCATTGCGCCCCCTGCCCCACGTCGTCGAAATCCAGCACGCCGTTCACCGCGTTGCCGACATACAGCAGGTTGCCCGCGTGATAGTCGCCGTGCAGCCAATGCACCGGCCCCGTCAACCACGATGCCGCCGCGTCGAGATGCGTGCCGATCCGCCGGATCACCGTGCCGTAGTCGTCGCTCAAGCCGGCCGGCAGCGACGGCATCGCGCGCGCCGCGACGCGCGCATGACGGGCCGACAGCCACGCCAGCGGCGCCGCTTCGCCGGCGGGTATCGCGGCCAGCGCCGCATGCAGATGCGCGAGCGTGCGCATCGCATCGATCGCGCCCGCATGCGGGTCGTCCGGCAGGCCGGGACGGCCGTCGATATGCTCGAACAGATGCAACCAGCTCCCGTCGGGCGTCTGCACGCCGGGTTGCGCGTCGACGGTCGGGCGCAGCCGCGGCAGCGCGGGCAGCGTCGACACCGTGCGCGCCTCGCCGAGACGCGCGAGTATCGACGCCTCGCGCCGCATCTGCGCGACCGGCTTGCCGGACCACGACACGCGCAGCACCGTGCGCCCCGCATCGCCCTCGACGAGATACGTTTTGTTAGTATGGCCCGACGCCAGCGCCTGCAGGCGCGCGGGCCCGGTATTCCAGTACCGGTGAAGCCACGATTCCAGCGTTTTCACGTCACTCCTACTCGTTGCATCGACCATGTCAGAGCGTCCTTCGGCCCGCATGCGGGACATCAACATCGAATGGCTGACGCGCGCCGCCGAATTCGGCCATCTGTTCCAGACCCGCTGGCTCGGCGAGCGCTTCTTCCATCTGCCCGGCGACATGCTCGCGCTGCAGGAACTCATCTGGCGCGAGCGTCCCGACTGCATCGTGCAGACCGGCATCGCGGCGGGCGGCGGCGTGGTGTTCACCGCGTCGATGCTGGAGCTGGCGGGCACCGATGGCCGCGTCGTCGCGATCGAGCCGCGCCTGCGCGACGAGGTCCGCCAGCGCCTGCACGCGCACCGGCTCGCCCACCGCATGGTGCTGATCGAGGGCGAATCGTGCGCGGCCGACACGCTCGCGTCGGTGCGCGCGCAGATCGGCGACGGCGCGCGCGTGATGGCGATTCTCGATCTCACGCATACGCACGCGCACGTGCTGCGCGAACTCGAATGCTATGCGCCGTTCGTGACGCCCGGCAGCTACGCGATCGTGATGGACACGATCATGGAGTACCTGCCCGAGTCGATGTTCGACGGCAAGCCGTACGGCCGAGGCAACAACCCGGCCACGGCCGCGCGCGAATTTCTTGGCCGCGACGACCGGTTCGAAATCGACCACGACATCGAGGACCGCGTGCTCATGACGCTGTCGCCAGGCGGCTTCCTGAAGCGAGTGCGCTGATCAGGCGGGCCGCTTGCGCGGAGCCGTCGCACGCGGCATAGCTGTCGCGGATCCGCGCCGCCTGCTCGCGCAACGATCCGGCACGCAACAGGCGTTCGAGCGCGTCGGTAATGGCCGCGACGCCGGCCTGCCGCAGATCGAGCACACAGCCCGCGCCGGCCCGCTCGACGAAATGCGCCGAATGGAACTGGTCGTTGCAGAACGGCGACAGCAGCATCGGCACGCCGCACGCGAGCGACTCCATCACCGAATTCGCGCCGCCGTGGCTGACGAACGCATGCGTGCGCCGCAGCAGCGCCAGTTGCGGCGCGTAACGTACCGCGATCACGCGTTCGTCGCCGGCCGGCAGCAGATCCGAATCGACCAGTTCGCCCACCGACAGCACCAGTTGCGCGGCCGTCGCACGCGTCGCGTCGATTACCTTCGCGAACAGGTCCGGGTGGTAGTAAAGCTGGCTGCCGAGCGACATGTAGACGAGCGGACGATCCGCGTCGAGGCGTTCCCATGGAAACACCGTCTCGTCGCCGCGCGGGCCCGACGGCATCGCGGGGCCGACCAGCTCGACGCCGGGCGGCGGCGCGCCGACCAGCGCGTCGGTCGTGAACGCGAGCGTCAGGTGCGGCGACAGCACGTCGCACCCGCGAAAGCGCGCGTCGAGGCCGTAGCGCGCGAACAGGCGCGTGCGTTCCGGTTCGAGCCATCGCACCGTGCGCAGCAATTCCGAATCGAGATCGTCCGGCAGCACCGGATTCAGCGAATTGGACATCGACACCCACGGCAGCCCTTCCAGCTCGGCGGCAATCGCCGCCGCATAGAGCAGCGGATCGATCACGACCACGTCGGGCTGCCATTCGCGCAGCACCGCGCGGATGCCGTCCACCTGCGCGGGCGCGAGATCGATCAGCAGCGTGCGGATCCAGTGCCGCAGCCAGTCGGCGTCGCGAATGTTCGCGGCGAAGCTCGCGCCGCGCGACAGGTCGTGGCGCTCGGGCGTCTCGCGCGGCCCGACGAACGCGAAGTCGCCCGCGCCGTCGAGCTGCGCGCTGATGTCGGCCGGCGCATAGAACGCGACGTCACAGCCGGCGGCGCGCAGATGCTGGGCCGGGCCGATGCACGGATTGACGTGGCCCTTCTCGGGCACCACGCAGAACAGGATGCGTTTCATGAGCGGCTCAGGTTGGGCGATGCGCGGCATCGCGGTGAAGGCGATCGAGATGATCGAGATGATCGAGAAGCAGTGTCAGCGTCGTCCACAGCACGCGTTCGGTATCCGCCTGCAACGTGGGCGCGGCCAGACCGAGCGTATCGGCCACTGCCTGCGTGCGGTCGCGATCGAGCAGCGTCGCGAGATTCATCGCCGGCGCGAGCCGCCCGCGCTTGGGGCCGTGCACGAGACGGTCCGGCAGATTCAGGCGCGCACCGAGATCGCGCAGGCACTGCTTGTTCGGGTCGGGCGCGATGCTCGTCAGATGCGCGACGACGGCGGCATCGACGAACGGCGGATGCAGGTCGACCGAGGCCTCGTCGAACAGCGCATGGCACAGCGGCAGATAGTTGGCCGAGCGGTCGCGGCGCAAGACCTGATCCGCGCCGTCGCCGGTAATCGCCACCTCGACGCCGTCCGCCGCCATCGCGTCGGCCAACAGCAGCTTCGCGACCGGATGCAGGTTGAACATCGGTTCCTCGACCGCATGGGTCGTTCGCGGCAGCGCCGCGACGAAATCGGCCTCGTTCGCGCGCACGATCTTCACGTTCGCCTGCATCTGCGCGGCCAGTTCGAGCGCCGCGTCGCGTTCGCAGTAATCGGGCATGTCGGTCGCAAGGATGTAGGCCGTCACGTGCCGCAACGCGCCGAGTTCGCGCAGCAACGCGAGCAGCAGCGCCGAATCGAGCCCGCCGCTCAGCGCCAGCGCGACCCGCTTGCCGCTGTCGAGCGCGCGCTGCAGCGACGCGCGCAGCACGGTGTCGAGATCGGCTGGCCGTGGCCGCTCGGGCGCCGGCCGCACCGTCAGCCCTTGCGGCGACCGGGTCAATGCATGACCGGGCGGCACCGCGCGCACGTCGCGCAGCACGGTACGGCCGACGAGACGCTCGCCGCTCAGGTAGCCCGCGATGGCGGCCGCGTCCGGCGCGCCGGCCGGTTGCCCCGACGCCCGCAATACGGCGCGGATGCCGGATGCCGACACGCCGCTGCGCGGATGGTAGTACAGCCGATCGAAACCGAACGGGTCGCGCGTGCCGACGATCATGGATAACGAGCCTTCAAGGTGTCCACTTCAATGCGTTTCAGGATGCGGTGCGGCGCGACCGGCGCACTGCCGCCCCGACAATGCAGGCATGCTTCGAGCGGCGTCTTGCGTTGCAGATACGCGAGCATCGCGTCGAGCATGCCGGCGTCGTCGCGCAGCGGCAGGCCGTCGGCCTGAAAGTCCTTCTCGCCCTTGTACAACGTATGGAAATGCGCGGGGCGCGTGCACGTGTAGAACATGCCGTCGCGAATCATATGGCAGCGCTCCCGGATCCAGCAATCGTGATAAAGGCGTCGGGCTTCGTCGCGATCCGTGCCCGGCTGTGCGCGGTTCATCGTCGTGAACACGTCCTGCACTTTCCAGTTCAGACGCACGTCGAAGCGTGCGGCCTGGCGCTCGACATGCGCGACCAGATCGGTGGAAAGCGCCGGCTTCGGATAGCGCGAGATCGTCAGCGCATCCACCGCTTGCCAGAACGCGTCGGGCATCTCGCCGAGTTTCAGGCCGTTCGTCGTGACCGAGATCACGGGCGCGATGCCGGTGCCGCGCGCGCGCTCGACGATTTCGACGAGCGCCGGATGCAGCAGCGGCTCACCGCCAACCAGCTTGAACATGCGCGGGCGCAACACCTTCGCGGCCTTGCGCAAATCGGCTTCGATCGATGCGGGGCTCGCATACCACTCGGGCAGGAGCGGCGACAGCGAGCAGCATTCCGCGCAAGTGAGGTTGCAGTGATCGACGATATGCGCTTCCAGCGAGCGCGTCTGGACGCGTCCGTCCTCGACGCGGTAATCGCGATCGAGCGGCGGCGGAAACACGTGCTGCCGCTCGCCGGCGCGTGGCCGATTCGGGATCTCGTTCGGGCTCGTACTCACATCAGCTTCCTGCTTCCACGCAACGGGAAAAGAAATCGATCAGATGGTCACGCGCGTCCACCATCGCGGACGCCATCGTCACCGCGCCGTTCAGGTGCGACGCGAAGCGCGACGGATCGTCGAGCCAGCCTTGCACGACCCACAGCTTCAGCGCGTGCTGCAAGCAGGCGGCATCGACCGCCCATGCGATGTTTGCCGGGTTCACCGGCTGCACTCGCTGGTACGCACGCACGAACGCTTCCGCGCGGTCCGGCGCCTCCAGCGGCAAATGATTCAGGCCTCGCACCAGTTCGTATTCGCGCGGCGCACCGATCGATGCTTCCCAGTCGAGGATCAGCGGCGGCAGCGTGCCCGTGAACAGATAGTTGAACTGGTTGTAGTCGTTGTGAATGGGATGCTGCGGGTCGTCGGCCGGAAACGCTTCGATGCTGCCGGGATAGTAGCGGTCGAGCATGCGCAGCGCGAGATCGACGTAGCGGCGCAGGTTCGCGGAGGCGGCAGCGTTCGCATCGGCTCGATCGAGTGCCTCCAGCAGGCTGCCGCGTACCGCATCCGCGTCGATGGAGGTCAGCCGCGCATGGATCGTGTCGAGCGACGGCAGATGCAGTTGTTCGAGACTCACGTGCAACGCGGCCAGACTGGCGCCGAGCGCATCCCATTCGGTTGTCGAGAACGTATCGTAGGTTTTGAATTGCCCGACTTCCCAGCGGGTCAGCATCGCATGGGAATTTTGTCCCGACCAAAGCGATGCGCCGGACGTCGTGCGCTTGAGCGTCTGCACATGGAAGCGCGTATCGACATGCGTTTCCAGATGTGCGAGGACGGTGGCTTCCTTGACCGCGCGCGCATGGTGGTCAAGCGCATAGCGCTTGACCGCCACGCCTGCGCTGCTGTCGGTCGGCAGATGCCACACCCGCTCGCTGACCTGCGTCGGCAGCCCGCCGCGGCCGAGCCCGTAGGCGTCGCGAATCTCGTCGAAGGTGGCGGCGAGCGTATCCATTCAGATGTGCTCGGCCGGCCCGTGCCGATACGGATGGCCGGTCAGGAACGTGTTGTGTCCGACGTAGCGCAGCTTGTACATCGCCGGTCGGAACAGCACCGACGGGTCGTTGTTCGCGATGCCGAGCAGCGGGTACAGGTCGCGCCGCACGAAGAACGCGTTGTTGCCCATGTCGTCGCAGCACACGAGTTCATAGCCCTTCTGCCTGCCAAGATGCACGAGCGATTCGAGGCTCGCGCCGTAATAGGTCGAGCCGTCCCATTCGTGGTCCGGATTGAAGCACATGACCCAGCGCTCGGGCGGCGTGTAGTACGGGTTGTATTCGATCACGACGATGCGCGGCCGGAACGCTTGCAGGCCGCGCCACACCCAGTAGTCGTTGCCGTCGATGTCGATCGACAGCAGGTCGAAGTCGGCCGGCACGTTCGCCTCGGTGAGCAGTTGATCGACCGTGTCGGGCTGGACGCGATCGTGATGCAAGCGGACGCGCTCCGCACCGGCGTAGTGCGCGGCAAGCTTGCCGAACCGGTATGCGCTGCCTTCCACCAGTACGCCGGCCCAATCCTGTTCGCGCAGCAGCCGCGCGGTATTGCTGTTGCGCAGGCCGTCGCTCGCGCCGATATCGACGCAGAAGCGGTGGGTCGGCGCGATCCGCTCCATCAGGCGCGACAGGATGCCCTCCTCGGTGCCCTGCGCGTACAGGCTGGGCGCAAGGCCGGACAGGTCGAGCGGGAGAGGATGGTCCTGCATCGAGGGCGGCTCCGGGGGTGAAATGGGGACGGTATTCGGAGCGTAATTTTGCCTCAAGTCGTTTCATGGGGAGTGAACCGTTACACGACCGATGCTGTCGATTTCGTCGCAAACGTCGGCGCGCGCATCTGCCCGCAAACGTTAAACGAATAAAGATACGGATATACGGCGAAAACAAATCCCCAAACTCCGAAAATCATGTGGCGCAGTCTGAAATTTGCGGATACACTAGGAACGGTCGATAAGGAGAAGTCTCATGAGTGACGTGCGCAAGAAGAGTCCACGGGCTCCAACACTGGCTCTGCCAGATGCCCTTGATCGCGTGGAAAAGATATACGCGCAAGAGGGCCGCCACGCGACACCTGCGGAAATCGTTGCTCAAGCACTCGGGTACAAAAGCGCCACGAATGGGTCTGCCGCGCAAGCGATCGCATCGCTGCGCTATTACGGCTTACTCGAACGCCCAAAAGATGGTGTTTTGGCAGTAGCCAAAGATTACGAAAATTACAAATATAGCCCGGATGAATCACAGCAGCGGGCATATTTGGTTGGGTGGTTGCGAACTCCAGCCGTCTTCTCAGCGCTACTGGACAAATATGACAGCCGCCTTCCATCGGACGCAAACATCAGGTTCGACCTCATCAGCATGGGATTCATCCCAGGCGGCGCCGACGCATATGTAAGCGCATTCCGCCGGTCCGTCGAATTCTCTCGCTTCTACGACAAGCCCCCCGCATCATGGGATGGCGGCGGCACTCTCGAAATCACAGGCTTCACGGAGCCGCCCCCTGAACAGCCGGAACTGGCTCCAGCCCCTGCTCAGCAAACGTCGCAGCCCCAGGCAACCTGGGGGCAACTGCCCCACGGAAACACGGCGCAGGTGGTTACCAATATCCCACATGCCACCACAACGAATAGCCCAGACGTAATTCGCGTTCCGGTACGCCTGCCGAAAGGTCGATGTGCGTGGCTTGAATTACCTATCCCCTTCTACGAAGCCGATAAGGACCGATTGAAGGCGTATATCGATATGCAACTCGCAGACGATACAGATGCAGAATAAACATCTGCCGCAAAGAAAAAGCCCCACACAGTTGGCGCTGTGTGGGGCTCTTGATCTCCCTGTGACAATGGTTCCGTCCGGAAGGGAGGCCGGGAACAATCCCCGACTTGGAAGCTCATTATTGGGTGGTGGATTGCCGGTGTCAAGTGGAGCCCTTGGCATGGAGTTCCATATATGGAAACCACCAACCGCCCCGCCCCGCCGGGTTATCGCTGGGTCTGCTGCAAGTGCTTCAAGCACTGGCGCACTGGCAAGCTTGTGTACCCAAAAAATGCGGACTGCTTCATGTTTTTAGTTCGCGCACGCTAATCGAGCGGCGCACTAACGACGTAACCGCCTGATAACATCCCCAGCAGCTCGGAGGAACTGCTGGGGATGTACTGTATTACACCCTTCTTTTGGTGAAGAGCTTCGCAAGCCGCCCAGCTTTGCACGCCCTCCGCCCATATCGCCCGCCCGCTTCGCGGTACGCCCAAAAAGCCCACTGAGTAGAACTCAGGGGCCGCTTTGGCACCTCAGACGCTACACTTACTCCTGCCCCTGACTCGTCAGGAACTCCTCATAATTCCCGCCGAAGTCGAACAGCGTGCCGTCCGTGCGCACTTCGATGATCCGGTTCGCCAGCCCGCTCACGAATTCGCGGTCGTGCGACACGAAAATCAGCGTGCCTTCGAACTGCTCGAGCGCGATCTGCAGCGACTCGATCGACTCCATGTCCATGTGGTTGGTCGGCTCGTCCATCAGCAGCACGTTGTGGCGGCCGAGCATCAGCTTGCCCCAGATCATGCGACCCTTCTCGCCGCCCGACAGCACCTTCACCGACTTCTTGATGTCGTCCGACGAGAACAGCAGGCGGCCCAGCGTGCCGCGCACCATCGTTTCGTCGTCGCCGTCCTTGCGGTACTGGTCGATCCAGTCCATCAGCGTGATGTCGTCCGGGAATTCCTCGTACGTGTCCTGCGGCATGTAGCCGACATTCGCGTTCTCGGCCCACTTCACCGTGCCGTGATCGAGCGGCAGGTTGCCGAGCAGCGAGCGCAGCAGCGTCGTCTTGCCCGCGCCGTTCTCGCCGATGATCGCGATGCGCTCGCCCGGCTGCACCGACAGGTTGAAGTTCTGGAAGATCGTGCGCTCGTACTTCTTCGTGATCTCTTCGGCGACCACCGCGACGTTGTGCAGCTTCTTCTCGAACTCGAAGCGGATGAACGGGTTCTGGCGCGACGACGGCTTGAATTCCTCGATCTTGATCTTGTCGATCTGCTTCGCGCGGCTGGTGGCCTGGCGCGCCTTCGACTTGTTCGCCGAGAAGCGGCGCACGAAGTCCTGCAGTTCGGCCACGCGCTCCTTCGCGCGGGCGTTCGCCGCGGCCTGGCGCTCGCGCGCCTGCGCCGATGCGAGCATGTAGTCGTCGTAGTTGCCCGGCCAGACCTTCAGCGTGCCGAAGTCCATGTCGGCCATGTGCGTGCACACCGAGTTCAGGAAGTGACGATCGTGGGAGATGATGATCATCGTCGAGTTGTACTCGTTGAGCGTGTGCTCGAGCCAACGGATCGAGTTGATGTCGAGGTTGTTGGTCGGTTCGTCGAGCAGCAGCACGTCCGGCTTCGAGAACAGCGCCTGCGCGAGCAGCACGCGCAGCTTCCAGCCCGGCGCGACGTCGGCCATCGTGCCGTTGTGGAACTTTTCCTCGATGCCGATGCCCAGCAGCAGCGCGCCCGCGCGCGCTTCGGCGTCGTAGCCGCCGTATTCGGCGAACTTGCCTTCGAGCTCGGCCGCGTGCATGTAGTCGTCGTCGGTCGCTTCCGGGTTCGCGTAGATCGCATCACGCTCGGTCATCGCGGCCCACATCTCGGTGTGGCCCATCATCACGACGTCGAGCACGCGCACGTCTTCGTACGCGAACTGGTCCTGGCGCAGCTTGCCCAGGCGCACGTTCGGCTCCAGCGCGACGTTGCCGGCGCTCGGCTCGAGGTCGCCGCCGAGGATCTTCATGAAGGTCGACTTGCCACAGCCGTTCGCGCCGATCAGACCGTAGCGGTTGCCCTCGCCGAATTTGACCGAGATATTCTCGAACAAGGGCTTCGGCCCGAATTGCATCGTGATGTTGGCAGTAGAAAGCACGGCAGGTCCCGTAAGAGAGAAATCGACGGAAAACCGTGTATTTTAGCAGGTGTCGGAGAAACTGCCGACCGCCCCGCCCCGGCAGCGCATTCCGGCCACGCCGGCCCGCCGCCCGGCGGCCCGTCAACACGACGGCACGCGCGTCACCGCCGTCCTACCGGAATCCCGCATGCTCGCCAGCCAGCTTCGCGAACGACTCGTCGGCGCGTGGCGCCTCGTGTCCTACGAAATCCGCCCGCGTGACGGCGGGACCATCACCTATCCGCTCGGCCGCGACGCGCGGGGCTGGATCCTCTATACGCCCGACGGCTACATGTCCGCGCAGCTGATGGCGGCCGGCCGCCCGCCTTACGCGGACGGCGACCTGCAGGGCGGCAGCGTCGAGGAGCGCGCGGCCGCGGCGCACGGCTACATTGCGTATTCAGGCCCCTTCAACGTCGACGACGACGGCACGTTGACTCATGAAATGGACGTCAGCCTGTATCCGAACTGGATCGGCAACGTCCAGCAGCGTGTCGTCAGCCTGGACGGCGACCGGTTGCAACTCGGCACCACCGCCCCGATCCGGATCGGCGGCCGGGAGGTCGAACCGGTGCTCGTCTGGGCCCGCGCGCGCCGCTGAACGCCCCCCGGCGGCGTCGCACAGCGGGCGCTCGAGCGCCGCAACCGCCCCGGGCGCACCAGAGCAAGCCGCTCCGGCGGCTGAGCATTACTTGCCGGCCTTCCTGGCCGCCTTCTGCGCGGCCTGCGCCTTCATCTGCCCGAACAACTCGGAGCACGGCACGTCCCGGTTGTTGCTCGGCGCGATCAGCGGGATCAGCGCCGCGAACGGGTTGATCAGCCCGAGCCCGACCATCGCGCCGGCGCGCAGCGCGAGCGCGCCCGCATCGACGCCGACCTTCGGGTTCTTGAACGTGCCCTTCGCATACAGCGGCGAGCGCAGCGAGAAGATCCGGAAGCCCTTCGTGTGCGGGTGGATCTTCAGGTCGAGCGATTCGTCGCGCAGGTTGATCGGGCCGTCGACGTTGATCAGCGCATCGTCGGTATCGAGCGCGAAGACCTTCGGGTCGAGCATGCCGTCGGTCGCGACGAAATCGATGGCCGCGCAGTTGATGTTGACGTCGCGGTTGCCGAACAGCTTCTCGTAGACGACGTTCGCGACGTTCAACCCCGCGGCCTCCATCAGCAAGCGGCTGATGCGGCCGTTGGTGATGAGCGCCTTCACTTCGCCGGTCGACGTCGCCGCCAGCGCGGCCGGCGAATTGCCGGTTGCCGACAGCGACGCGTCGCCGTTGATTTCGCCGAACGCCGTCTGCATCACCTTCTGCGTCGGGAACAGCTGCTTGAGCTTCAGATGCCGCGCGGCCAGCGTGAAGCGGCCCTTGAGCGGCGTGCGGCTGCCGTCGAGGCGCGCGTTCGTCGCGAGCGTGCCGCCCGCGACGCCGAACTGCAGCGGCTCGAGCGACAGCACACCGTCCTGCAGCAGGATGTGCGTGTACAGGTCGGTGATCGGCAACTCCGGGCTCTTGATCAGCTTGCGGCCGGTGAACTTCACGTCCGCATCGATCGCGCTCCAGCGTTCGGTACGGAACGTCGCGACCGGCAGCACGCGGCCGGGCGGCTGGCGCGTCGTGTCGCCGCGCTTGGCCTTGCTCGCGGCCGTATCCGCGCCGATCACCGGCGCGAGATCGGAGAATTGCAGCAGGTTCGACACGAGTTCGCCCGACAGCTTCGGACGCGGCTCGCGCTGCGCCCAGGTGAGCGTGCCGCCGAGATCGCTGCCGCCGACGCGGCCGTTGAAGTTCTCGTAGCGGAAGGTGCTCGCGTTCGGCTTGAAGTTGCCGATCAAGCGCCCTTCGGTCGCGTAAGGCGGCGTATCAGGCAGCGTGATGCCCGTGAGCTGGTAAAGGTGCGACATCGACGTGCCCTGCAGCCACAGCCGCAGGTTGAGCGCCGCGAGATGCGTCGGGTCGGTCAGCGTGCCGACGATCGCGAGGCGTGTGTCGCCGGCCTTCACGTCGGCCTGCAACGGGAACGGCCGCGACGTATCCTGGATCGCAAGCACGCCGCCGACCTTGCCCGTGCCGCTGATCGGCACGTTCTTGTAGCGGCCGTCGAACTTCAGCCCGAATGCATAGGTCGGGCCGGCGGGCTTCGCGGGTGCCGCGGCCCCGCTCGCGCCGGACGCGGCAGCCGCCGACGCGGAAGGCGCGGATGAAGCCGACGAACCCGACGAACCGGCAGCCGCCGAAGCGACGACACTCGCCGCCGACGCACCCGAGGCCGCAGCCGCACTTGCCGCCGACGCGCCCGACGCGGCTTGCGCATCGACCTTCGCGCCCAGTTGCGCGGCGCCGTGCTTGCCGACGCGCTGCGCCGAGGCCGCACGCGACGTCTGCTCCTGCTCCTTCAGCACGTCGCCGAGCGGGATAGGCTGGCCGAGCGTATCGATCGCGACGGTCAGATCGGCCTTCGTGATCGCGTCGCGATACGTGACGGTGCCCTTCGCGAAACCGAAACTGTCGAGCCGCACCTTCCAGCGCGACGGCTGCGACGATTGCTTGAACTGGAACGTCCACGTATTGCTGCCGTCCGCGCGCCGCTCGAGATCGACGGCGGGATTCACGACGTCGATCGACGGGATCACGATTTCATGCGCGAGCAGCGGCAGAATCGCGAGGTCGAAGTGCGCGGCGTCGAGCGTGACGAACTTGGGCGCCTGCGCCCAGTCGGGATTGCCGATCTCGAGCTGCGTGGCGGAGAAGCTCGGCCACGGCACCCATGCGCGCCAGCCGGTCTCGCCATCGGGACGACGCCAGCCGACCTTGAGATCGCCGTTGATCGCGAACGGACGGCCAAGTGCCGTACTCACCTGTTCGTTGACCCACGGTTTCGCGCGGTTCCAGTCGAACGTGAAGAGAAAGATGCCGGCCGCCGCGATGAGCACCGCGACGATACCGACAATCCATGCAGCCGATTTGCCGATGGTTCGGGCTAGCGTCATGGCGGTTCCGTTGTTGTTCTGAAGTGTTGCCGCACCATGCCGGGCCGCTTGCGTGGACGAACGGCGCACGACAACTGCGGCTTTTCAATCGGTATTATGGCGCACGAGATGGCGGCCTTTCGGCGCCATTAACGCTTTTTTTCATTTTTGACATGACCTCCCCCACCGGCCTCATCGACGCGCGGCACATCACGCGGCGCGACGCCAGCAGCGGCAAGACGCTGCTCGCCCCGACCGATTTCAGCCTCGCCGCGGGATCGCGAATTGCTATCACCGGACCGTCGGGGTCGGGCAAGAGCGTGCTGCTGCGCGCGCTCGCGCTGCTCGATCCGCTCGACGGCGGTCACCTCCTGTGGCGCGGCCGCCGGATCCGGCGCAGTGCGATCCCGCGTTACCGGCGCAGCATCGCCTATGTCCGCCAGCGCCCGGCGCAGATGGACGGCACCGTCGAATCGCAATTGCGCTACCCGTACTCGCTCGCGATCTATCGCGACGTCGCGTTCGATCGCGCGCGCGCCGAAGCGCTCGCCGCGCAGGCCGGCCGCGGCGCCGACTTTCTCGACAAGCGCGCGAGCGACCTGTCCGGCGGCGAAGCGCAGATTACCGCGCTGCTGCGCGTGCTGCAGCTCGACCCGGACGTCCTGCTGCTGGACGAGCCGACCTCCGCGCTCGATCCCGAATCGGCGCGCGCGATCGAGGCGCTCGTCGGCGCGTGGTTCGACGCGGCGCCCGACGCACGGGCCTACATGTGGATCTCGCACGATCCGGCCCAGGCCGCGCGGATCGGCACGATGCGACTCGTGATGCAGGCTGGCGTCCTGCACGCGGCCAACCCGACGGAGGCCGCGCAATGAGTCCGGCACTGCAGGATCTGAGCCTCGTCGACGTCGGCATCGCCGCCGCGCTCGTCGCCGTCAACGGCGCGATCTCGGCGGCGCTGTCGCTCGGCCTCGGCCGCAAGCTCGCGCTCGCGGCGGTGCGCACCGTGGTGCAGTTGCTGGCGATCGGCTACGTGCTCGGCTGGGTGTTCGGTCATCCGCACTGGTACGTCGTGCTGCCGCTCACCGCGCTGATGACGCTGATCGCCGGCTTCGCCGGCGCGGGGCGCGGCAAGCGCACGTACCGCGGCCAGCGCGTCGACAGCATCGCGTCGATCTGGTTCAGCAGCTGGTTCGTCGCGGCGGTCGGCCTGTTCGTCGTGATCCGCATCCATCCGTGGTACGCGCCGCAGTATGCGATCCCGATCCTCGGGATGATTCTCGGCAATACGCTGACGGGCGTCTCGCTCGGCGTCGAGCGGATGATGGAAGAACTCACGGCGCGCCGCGATCGCGTCGAAACCGCGCTCGCGCTGGGTGCGACGCGCTGGGAAGCCGCGCAGGACGCCGCACGCCAGGCCGTGCGCGCGGGCATGCTGCCGACGCTGAATCAGATGGCGGTGGTCGGCGTCGTGAGCCTGCCGGGGATGATGACGGGCCAGGTGCTCGCCGGCCAGTCGCCGCTGCAGGCCGTGCGCTACCAGATCGTGATCATGTTCCTGATCGCCGCGGCGTCCGCGCTCGGCACCGTCGGCGCGGTGCTGATGACCTATCGCCGGCTGTTCTCGGCCGATCACCGCTTTCTCGCGTCGCGGCTCGAAGAGCGCACGCAGTGACGCGCGGCGGCGACGGCGCGAGCCGTACCGCGAAGCGGGCAGCGGAGCGCATTGCAACGGCGGCACGGCGCGACTTGCTCGCGCGCCGCCCCGCTCGTTACGCCAATCGAACCGGTTGCGCGCGCACCGAAGAAGCTCCGGCTCGCGCGCACCGCTCAATGCTTGATCGACACCGTCACCTTGGTTCCGTCGCTCATCGTCACGGACTTCGACCCGCCGTTGGTCGGAATCGACACCCACTTCACCTGGCTCACCGACACGACGTCCGGACACTGCAGCGACTTGCCGCCGGCCGTCACGCTGCGCGTGCCTTTCGGTGCGGCCGCCTGGAAACTCAACTGCACGTTGGCGACGCCCTTCGCGTCGACCGACGGCGCGAGCCGCACCTGGGTCTGCCGCACCATCGCGCCGTTCGCGTCGCGCGGCAGGTTGTCGGCGTTCGGGCAGCCATCCGGCATCGCGACCGCGCCGCTCGGCGGCACCGATTTCCAGTTGAAATCGTCCGTCTCGCCCGAGCGAATCTTGCGGGTCTCCTGCGTGTTGCCGAAGGTCTTCGAGTCGACCTTGACGGTGTATTCGAGCTGTCCGGTACCGCCGCCCTTCAGGCTGCCCTTGACCGGCGGCGCCGCGAATACGCTCGCGCTGGCGCACGCCGCCGCGAACACGACCCACCACGATGCGGCGACCGACAAGCTGCGTTGGCTCATGCTGACCTCCTTGTCATGCGGCGGCACGCGCGTGCCGCGCGGTTTTAGATGCATGATGCGCTGCCAGTCTACCGCCAAGCGGGACGCAATGCGCCGCAAACGCATCGGGTGTTACCCCGCTTGCGTTCGCGGCGCCGCGACCTTAATCGCGCGTACCCGGCTCAGAACCCGCTCAGCACGAGCTTGCCGATCGCGCGCCCGCCCTCGAGCATCCGATGCGCGCGCCGCACGTTCTCGGCGTTGATCGTGCCGAGCTGTTCGCCGAGCGTCGTGCGCAGCGTGCCGCCGTCGACGAGCCGCGCGACTTCGCCGAGGATCCGGTGCTGCTCGATCATGTCCGGCGTCTCGAACATCGCGCGCGTGAACATGAATTCCCAATGAAACGCGGCGCTCTTCGCCTTCAGCAATTCGACCGGCACCGGCTTCGCGTTCTCGACGATCGTGCAAATGCCGCCCTGCGGCCGGATGACTTCCGCCGCGGCCGGGAAATGATGGTCGGTATCGTTGAAGATCAGCACGTAGTCGACCGTCGGATGCCCGAGCTCGCGCAACTGCGCCGGCAGGTCGCCGAAATGGTCGACCACCGCATCCGCGCCCAGCGCGCGCACCCATTCGGCCGACGCCGGGCGCGACGCGGTCGCGATCACGTGCAGCTTGCCGAGCGTCTTCGCGAGCTGGATCGCGATCGAGCCCACGCCGCCCGCGCCGCCGATGATCAGCACCGACTTGCCGGCGTCCGCGCCCTGCGGCGACACGCGCAACCGGTCGAACAGCGCTTCCCACGCGGTCAGCGCGGTGAGCGGCAGCGCGGCGGCCGCCGCGAAGTCGAGCGTGCGCGGCTTCAGCGCGGCGATCCGCTCGTCGACCGCGTGGAATTCGCTGTTCGCGCCGGGCCGCGTGATGCTGCCCGCGTAGAACACTTCGTCGCCGGTCCGGAACAGCGTGACGTCGGCGCCGACCGCGACGACCGTGCCGGCCGCATCCCAGCCGAGCACGCGCGGCGTCTCCTCGACCTGCGGCTTCGGCGCGCGCACCTTGGTGTCGACCGGGTTCACGGAAATCGCCTCGACCTTCACGAGCAGATCGCGCGGGCCCGGCACGGGCTGCGGCAGTTCGACGTCGAGCAACGCTTGCGGGTCGTCGATCGGCAGATAACGGGTCAATCCAACGGCTTTCATTTCGATACTCCTTTCAACGGAATTCGGACAGGCTGCGGCGCAACCTCCATGCGTGCCATCGTAGACACCCCGATCATTCGAGAAAACCGCTATATTTCCTGAAACATTTTCAGGAATTTCAGAATAATGACGTCCGATCCGATGCCTGCGCCCGACAAGCCGCTCGACCTGCTCGACGTCGCGCTGTTCGTGCGCGCGGCGCTACTCGCGAACGTCAGCGCGGCCGGCCGAGAATTCGGCGTGTCGGCCGCGGTCGCCAGCGCGCGCATCGCGCAACTCGAACGCCAGCTCGGCGCGCGGTTGCTGCATCGCACCACGCGCCGCATCAGCCTCACGCAGGACGGCGAAATCTTCATGGCGCGCGCCGACGCGCTGCTGGCCGCCGCCGACGCCGCGCGCGCATCGGTCGGCCGCGGCCGCAGCGAGCCGTACGGGCGGCTGAAGGTGTCGATGTCGTCGTCGTTCGGCCGCCAGCACGTCGCGCCCGTAATTCCGGCGTTTCTGCGCCGCTACCCGTCCGTATCGCTCGATCTGCGGCTATCCGACGAGATCGTCGATCTGGTCGACGACGGCTACGACGTCGCGATCCGCCTCGGCGCGCTGAAGGATTCGACGCTCGTCGCCCGCAAGCTCGCCGTTAACCGCCGCGTGCTGTGCTGCTCGCCCGCCTACCTCGCCGAACGCGGCACGCCGCGCCATCCGGCCGACCTGACCCAGCACGAGTGCGTGATCCTCGGCGACCAGCGCGACTGGTCGTTCGCGACGCCGCAGGGCCCGCTCACGGTGCGGGTCGGCGGCCGGCTCGTCGCGAGCAACGGCGAGGCGATCCGCGAAGCGCTCGTCGACGGCTTCGGGATCGCGATCAAGTCGACCTGGGACGTCGGCCCGCTGCTCGCGAGCGGCGCGCTCGTCACCGTGCTCGACGATTACCCGTTCGCGGAAGACGTCGCGATCTGGGCCGTCTATCCGAGCCGCGCGCACGTGCCGCTGAAAACGCTCGCGTTCATCGCGTTCCTGGCCGAGCATTTCGGCGATCCGCCGTACTGGGATCGCGCAAACGGGTGAGCGCCACCGCTGCGCGCACGGTTTCGCTCCGGCGCCGGGCGCCCTGCGCGGCCAACCGGCTACAATGGCGCGTTCGCGACACAACGGCCCGCAGCCGCACGGGGCCCGCGTTCGCAGGCGGCCGCCCGCGGGCCGCGCACGTCATTCATTCGCCTCCCAACCACTCGTCATGACCCACAATCTCGTCATCCAGAGTCTTGCGCCGCTGTCGGACGCCCATCACAAACCGCTGCTCGCGCTGTCGCGCGGCACCCGCGTCGTGCAGACCGACGATCACGCGCTGCGCATCGAAAACGCGAACCCGGCGCAACGCCTCGACATCGACGCGTACTGCGGCACGCATGCGCTCGACTTCGGCTTCGTCGAGGCCGGCCGCACGCTCGGCGATTTCGGGCTCGCGGTGATGGACATGGATTCGACGCTGATCACGATCGAGTGCATCGACGAGATCGCCGATTTCTGCGGGCTGAAAACGCAGGTCGCGGAGATCACCGAAGCGGCGATGCGCGGCGAGATCCGCGACTTCAACGAAAGCCTCACGCGCCGTGTCGCGCTGCTGGCCGGGCTCGACGCGCACGCGCTCGAGCGCGTGTACGAAGAACGGCTGCAACTGTCGCCGGGCGCCGAGACGATGCTGGCTGGCGTGAAGGCCGCCGGCCTGAAGACGCTGCTCGTGTCGGGCGGCTTCACGTTCTTCACCGAGCGGCTGAAAGCCCGCCTCGGCCTCGACTACGCGCATGCGAACACGCTCGAGATCGTCGACGGCAAGCTCACCGGCAAGGTGCTCGGCGAAATCGTCAACGCGGACGTGAAGGCGCGTCTGCTGCGCGAGACGTGCGCATCGCTCGGCCTCGAGCCGAGCCGCGCGATCGCGATGGGCGACGGCTCGAACGACCTGAAGATGATGGCCGAAGCCGGGCTGTCGGTCGCGTTCCACGCGAAGCCCGTCGTGCGCGATGCCGCCACCGTCGCATTCGACCATGTCGGCCTCGACGGGCTGCTGCGACTGTTCTGATCCCGCGGCACCGTCAATGAAAAACGCCGCCGCGATATCGCATCGCGCCGGCGTTTTGTTTTTGTGCCGGACGTTGCCGGCGTGCGATCAGCCGAGAGTGGCCTGCATCGCCCGCTCGATGTCGGCGCGCAGGTCGGCTTCGTCTTCCAGACCCACGTAGAAACGCACCAGCGTGCCGCGATGCGGCCAGTCCGGACGCATCGACGCGACGTCGTAAGGCATCGCGAGGCTGCACGCGCCGCCCCAGCTCCAGCCGATCGCGAACAGCTCGAGCGACTCGACGAAACGGTCGACCTGCTCCGCGCTGTAGCGCGCGTCGAACACCACCGAGAACAGCCCGCCCGCGCCCGTGAAATCACGCATGAACGACGCATGCCCCGGACAGTCGGCGATCTGCGGATGCAGCACCGCCGCGATCTCCGGTCGAGTCTTCAGCCATTGCGCGAGGGAGAGCGCGCTCTTGCCGTGCGCGTCGAAGCGCACCTGCATGCTCGGCAGGCTGCGCAGCACGAGCGAGCAATCGTCGACCGACACGCCGATCCCGCAGCGCATCCGCGCGAGCTTCAGCTTCGCGTGCAGTTCCGCGTTCGCGGTGATCGTCGCGCCCATCAGCACGTCGCTGCCGCCCGACTGATACTTGGTCAGCGCCTGCACCGAAATGTCGACGCCGTGCTCGAACGGCTTGAACGCGAGCCCCGCCGAAAAGGTGTTGTCGATCGCGGTGAGTACGCCGCGCGCTTTCGCGGCCGCCGTGATCGCCTGCACGTCGGGCACTTCCATCGTCACCGAGCCGGGCGCCTCGAGCCAGATCAGTCGCGTGTTCGGCTGGATCAGCCCGGCAATGCCGGCGCCGATCAGCGGATCGTAGAAGCGCACGGTCAGGCCGAAATCCTTCGCGAGCCAGTTGCCGAAATCGGCGTTCGGGCCGTACACGTTATGCGGAATCAGCACGTCGTCGCCCGCTTTCACGATCCCGAAGTAGACGTTCATGATCGCCGCGAGACCCGACGGCTGCAGCAGCGCGTGCGTGCCGCCTTCGATCTCGGCGAGCCGCTGCGCGAGCGCGAGCGACGTCGGCGTCGCGTGCAGCCCGTAGCGCCACTGGTTGTCGTCGTGCCAGACCAGCGCGCGCATCGTCGCGAGATCGGGGAACACGACCGTCGACGCGCGCGCGACCGGCGGCACGAACGAACGGAAGCCTTCCGGAATGACGTCGTCGGGTTGAACGATACGGGTTTGCAGTGCGCGCTTGGGAGTGGATGCAGTCATGACGGGGAGCCGGGCACGAGGCCGTTCGGTTGCGGAATATGTCGCTAGATTAGCCAAAATCGGTACGCTTGGCCCGGTACAATGCGCGCCGCGCACACCGAGCCAGCACGCGCTCAGTCGTCGGTACGCAGGTTGACGATGCCGCCCACCGTCTCGATTTCGTTCACGCGGCCGTCGCGCACCTGCAGCGCCGCGCGCTTGCCCGGCGCCAGACGCAGCACGACCGGCTGCGGATCCGATTCGTCCGAATTCATCCGGTCGGCCTTCAGGTCGCCCGTGGCGTCGAAGCGGCCAATCCACACGCCGGTGATGTTCGTGCCGTCGTTCGACTCCTCGATCTCGAGCGTATCGCCGTCGCGATCGCCGGCGAGCAGCACGACCTCGCCCGTGTCGGCGAACTGGTATTCGCCGTGCACGCCTTCCTCGTCCGTCTTCGGGCCGAGATGCACGACGATCGGCCGATCGCCGAGCGTGCCTTCGTAGCGCGGCAGGCGGGCGAACTCGGGATTCGGCTTCAGCGGCCGCGCCGGCGCCGGTTCATCCTGCTGCACGCCCGGTGCGACCGCCTGCGCCGCGACCACCGTCGGCATCGCGACGCCTACTGCCAGCGCACCCGCGACGACGAGCGCCCGTTGCCATTCCGAATATCGACCCACGTTGTGTTGCTCCTTGCTTCAGATTCGCCCGACAACCGCGGACCGTGCCGGGTCGAGACCCGGTTCCTGCGTGGCCGCGCGAACCGGCGCGGCCAATGCGCCGGCGTGCGCGTTTCGCGTCAGCCCTGCATCAGGCGTTCCACCGCATCGCGGTGCGGAATCGGCGCGACCGCGCCGTAACCGGTCGTCGACAGCGCCGCCGCCGCGTTGGCATAGCGCGCGGCCGCGAACGGATCGTCGCCCGCGACGATCCGCGCGACGAACGCGCCGCCGAAGCAGTCGCCCGCGCCGGTCGCGTCGACGGCCTCGACCGCGAAGCCCGGCACGACGCGCCGCTCGTTCGGCGTCGCGACATACGCGCCTTCCTTGCCGAGCTTCAGTGCGACGACCCGCGGCCCGTGTTCGAGCATCGCGTCGACGATCGCGTCGCGATCGTTCGCGCCCGTGAGCGCCGTGACGTCGTCCCAGCTCGGCAGGCAGATGTCCGTCTGCCGCAGCGCCTCGCGCATCACCGCGCGGGCACGCGGCAGCGGCCACAGCTTCAGCCGCAGGTTCGTGTCGAAGCTGACCTGCGCGCCGTTGCTGCGCGCATGATCGATCGCCGCGAATGCCGCGTCGCACGCGGCCGTGCTGATCGCAAGACTGATGCCCGACAAATGCACGGCCTTCGCGGCCGCGAGCGCGTCGAGCGGCAGATCGGCCGCTACATAGCGACTCGCCGCCGACCCCGCGCGCAGATAGTCGAACTGATGGCCGTCGGCGCCGTGCGTGACGAAATACACGCCGGTCGGCGCCGAACGGTCGATCCGCACGTACGTCGTGTCGACGCGTTCCGACGCCCACATGTCGGCCAGCAGGCGGCCGAACGGATCGTCGCCGATCGCCGACACGAAGCCCGTCGACGCGCCCTGGCGCGCCGCCGCGATGCAGAAGTTCGACGTATCGCCGCCGAAGCCCTGCAGGAATTCAGGACGCCCCGGCTGCGACTGGTTGAATTCGATCATCGCCTCGCCGAGCGCGAGAATCTCCGGGAATGCGGCGGCCATCGCTTACACCTCGCCCCACAGATCGTGCCCGTCGGCGCCCGTGATCTTCACGGACACGAAATCGCCGACCTTGTAGCGCTTCGATGCCTTCGCCGCCGGCTCGACGTAGACGACGCCGTCGATTTCCGGCGCGTCGGCTGCCGTGCGGCCGATGCCGCCTTCTGCGCTCACCTCATCGATCAGCACCTTGAGCGTCTTGCCGACCTTGCGCTGCATGCGGTTCGCCGATACTTCCTCGGCGACTTCCATGAAGCGTGCGCGGCGTTCCTCGCGGACTTCGTCCGGCAGCGCGCCATCGAGGTCGTTCGCGGTCGCGCCTTCGACCGGCGAATACGCGAAACAGCCGACGCGATCGAGTTCCGCTTCGCGGATGAAGTCGAGCAGCGTTTCGAACTGCGCTTCCGTCTCGCCGGGGAAGCCCGCGATGAACGTGCTGCGGATCGTCAGGTCCGGGCAGATCTCGCGCCACTTCTGCACGCGCTCGAGCACCTTCTCCGCGTTCGCCGGACGCTTCATGCGCTTCAGCACGTCCGGGTGCGCGTGCTGGAACGGTACGTCGAGATACGGCAGCACGTGGCCCTTGAACGGGCCTTCGGCCATCAGCGGAATCACTTCGTCGACGCTCGGATACGGATACACGTAGTGCAGGCGCACCCATGCGCCGTACTGCGCGGCGAGCTCGCCGAGCGCGCCGACCAGGTCGGTCATGCGCGTCTTGATCGGCTTGCCGTTCCAGAAGCCCGTGCGGTACTTCACGTCGACGCCGTATGCGCTCGTGTCCTGCGAGATCACGAGCAGTTCCTTCACGCCCGACTTGAACAGGTTCTCGGCTTCGAGCATCACTTCGGCGACCGGGCGCGAGACGAGGTCGCCGCGCATCGACGGGATGATGCAGAACGTGCAGCGGTGGTTGCACCCTTCGGAGATCTTCAGGTATGCGTAGTGACGCGGCGTGAGCTTGATGCCGGCCGCGGGCACGAGGTCGACGAACGGGTCGTGCGGCTTCGGCAGGTGCGAATGCACGGCCTGCATCACTTCGCCCACCGCGTGCGGGCCGGTGACGGCGAGCACCTTCGGGTGGACTTCCTCGATCAGGTTCGAGCCGCTTGCGCTCGACTTCGCGCCGAGGCAGCCGGTGACGATCACCTTGCCGTTTTCGGTCAGCGCTTCGCCGATCGCGTCGAGGCTTTCCTGCACGGCTTCGTCGATGAAGCCGCAGGTGTTCACGACGACGAGGTCGGCGCCGTCGTAGCTGCCGGAGATTTCATAACCTTCGGCGCGCAGTTGCGTGATGATCTGTTCGGAATCGACGAGCGCTTTCGGGCAGCCGAGGCTGACAAAGCCTACTTTGGGGGACTGAGACATCTGGGGTGTGGGGGCGTGGCGGCAAAAGCGTGAGTTTACAGCCGTTTAGGGACGGCGAGGCAAAATCCCGCAGCGCTAGCCGGCGCGCGCCCATGCCGGGTGCTCGTCGGCTCCGTGCCGGTCATTGACGATCGCGTCGGGGGGCGGACGGTCCGCATCCCCCGCCCCTCACGGCGCGGGCAAAGCGTGTTAATGGGGACAGAAAGCCGGAATTGCGGGCTTTATCCGGCCCCGGGCGCGCTGGCGCGAGGTCGAAACCTTCGGCCAGATCTTCACGACACCACGGCTCCTGATGGTGCCATTCCCGTTTATGCCGACAAGGCGATGTGTCGAAATATCGGGACGCCTCGACTTCTCGAAATTGCGCTGCGTTTCGATGCCGTCCGCGCGTAATTGGCTGTAATGGATCGACTGTTTTCCAGCATGTACGGTTTGTCGTGCGTGAGCATCGAACAGCACGCCGCAAATCCAGGAACACGGCCTTATATGCGCCTACCAGGAATGCGAACCATCTACTTACCGAGGAAATGAAATGTACAAGGGACCCAGCGTTGACGCCAGCATTCAGGAAATCACGTTACTCTCGGTTATTAATGCAGAAAAAGTAATAGAAGAAGCGAATGGGAAAGTGTCGTCCGACAAAAGCCGCCCCGTCCAGGTCGGGCACAATCACCAGTACCTGCTGTGCGACGACCCCTATCGCCCATCCGAAAACCAAGGGGCATGGAATATCAAGTTCTATGCAAAAAAGTTCGATTCCGTCAATTTTACCGGAACCACGATTCACACCAATTCACGCTACGCCGTCATTGTCTACGATCTTGTCCATCAGAGCGGCGATAACGTATTGGATTTGCGCCCGGGAATCGGGCTGACCCACCGCGGCTATACGTTGGCGCGGGCCGCGGAGCCCAATCCGGAGACGAAGGACGGCCTTGATGCGATTCATGTCCCGAGGTCGTTCTCGCTCTTCGACACGCGCGTCATTGGAAATGGAACGGAGAGTTTCTGGATCCGGTTTGCGTTGTATACGCTCGCGCCCGATGGGGAAACGCAAAAGTTCCATAGCTACTACGAATGGGATCCGACGATCACCACCTTGGCGCTGTGAGCCGAAGCGTGCGCGTTGCGTGACACGTGCTCGCTTCGGTCGAGTGGGCACGCCTGTCAGGGACCGTCACGCTCGACACCGCTGATCAGGCGGCAACCATTCATCAGCGTGTCGTCGCGCCACATTCGGGCGGCGGCGCGACGAGCACGCTGAGCGATTCTGCCCGGCACAACGGCTAACGCGCCATGGATACATCGCTTCCTGGCGACCCTGTTCTCTCATGCGTGCCACCGCCTGATGATCTGCTTCACCTTCTGCAAAGGCGACATGGCGCGCCACCGGCGCCACATGCCGCACCGAAATCGGCCCGAATCCAGCCGACCGCTATGCGAAAATCGAACCCTCCACCCTTTTCAATCGACCCAACGGGGTTCGCATGACCACGCACATCACGATCGAATTCACCGAGCACGCGGCGGAAGCCATCGGCGAGCAAACGAGCACCAGCTTTTCGTATGATCAGGGCGCGCACGTCCCGCAACCGGGCGACTTCGTCGAGCTCGAAAACTCCCGGCAGACGTTTCTCGTGATCGGCCGCGTGTTCTCGCTCAAGGCGAACTACAGCGCGGTCAAGCTCGTTCTCGATCTACCGCCGTCGGATGACGAACACGGGTTCGATCCGGAATCCTGACGCATCCAGTTCCGTGACGAAATCGCCAAAAATCCGCCGCAGCAGGCCCGTACTCGCTCCGATGCTCGCGCCGGATACGTGGCAGCCATCAAGCACCGGTTGAACCAGACCGCATCGTCGCCATCGCCGATCGACCACAGCGCCACGTCTCGTTGCGGTCGGCCGGTTGTCGGCGCAGGCGCGCGACTATCGCTATCGACCGTCCCCGCACGCACCCAGCCTGTACGCCACCGTTATCGCATGCCTGCGCGTCGCAGCACGCCGCCGGGCGAATCTTCCTGCCATCGCCTGTAGCGTTCCGAAACGCGCATACGAAACGTGCGCGCCCCGCGCATCGCCCGGTACGAAGTCGCCGTTGACGTCGAAGCCCGCCAACGGGCCGCCCGTCTATTTCCCGAGCACCGATGCGCGGCCCGCGCCAGCGCGATCAGCGCTTGCCCGACCGATCGGCCGGCACGGCGGCTCGCTCGTCGCTGGCCTCGGGTTTGTCGATGAATCGTATTCAAAAAATCCGACCAACAAAATAAAAATAGAAAAACAAACCACATGAAAATCACCAAACCACACCACGACTCAAAACCACAACTCAAAATAATCCATAAATTTATTTTTTACGACCACCCAATCACCGCATTCTTTGCAAACCATCACAACACACAATTCACAAAAATATTTTGAAATAGTCAATAATCCACAAAAATCATTTCCAAATCCGCCACCCCCATCCAACACCCGATCAATCTCCAATATATTCGACACCTATTCAGCCTGGCAACACTGAACCGCGCATTACCCGTACCACAACCAAGCAATCCATTCATCAAGGAAAGACCATGAGAAAACTCGCGGCCGCCCTCGTTTCGGCCATGATGCTTGCTGCATCCTCATACGCCTCCGCGGAATCGCTTTGCAAGGCAGGCAAGATCGACAAGATCGAAACCGATACGAGCGGCAATCTCCTCGTATCCATCAACGATGGCATTTACTCGTTCAGCGCCAAGGAAGTTTTTCCGATCATCTACTCGGCATTTTCCGAAAATAGAAATATCTTTATTTACGGAAACAACTGCTCGAACGGATCGGCGGCAAGCCGCTTCGCGGTTCGATAAGCCGGCCGAAAATCCGGCCATCGGCATCTTTTACAATCAGCGCTTTATCTGATATTCGGCCGACCGGGCTTTGCCGGTCGGCCTTTTTAATTTGCACTGATGCGCCACGGTACGACAACGCCCATGCACTCGCGGGCAATGCCACCGTGCGGACAATCGTTCCGCGAAACGGCCCGTTGCCGTCCCGCGCGATGCCGGCGCGACACTTTGCGCGCCCACGCCGGATCGCCGCTTACTTCTTCTCCGGTTCCGACGCTCCCGGCTGCTTGAACGGGAACGTGCTGAACATCGACTTCGCCTGGTTCTGCATCTGTTCCTGCATCTGCACGAACATGTTCTTCGACTGCTCGATGTAGCTCGTCATCATCCCTTGCATCATCGGCGCCTGCATGTTCATGAACTGCGACCAGACTTCCGGATTCATCGCGTTGCCTTCGTACAGGTTCTTCGATTGATCCGCGAGCTTGTTCTGGATGTCGATGAACGCCTGGATGTTCTTTTCCAGGTACGTGCCCATCATGCCCTGCATCGCATGACCGTAGAAACGGATGATCTGCGACAGCATCGACGACGAGAACATCGGCACGCCACCGCTTTCCTCTTCGAGGATGATCTGCAGGAGGATGCTGCGCGTCAGGTCTTCGTTGGATTTCGCATCGACGACCTTGAAATCCTCCTGCTCCAGCACGAGCTGCTTCACGTCGGTCAGCGTAATGTACGTGCTTGTCTCGGTATCGTAGAGCCGGCGGTTCGGATACTTCTTGATGAGCCGTTCGGCCGTCTTCTTTGTAGTAGTCATGTAACGCCTTTGAGTGCAGCGTAGCGCAAGTGACGAATCCCCGCCGCCCGAATCCGGGAGGCGGGGGCCTTCGGAAAACGCCCGGCCGCGCGGCCATCCGCCCGCGCGGCCCGGACGCTCAGCCCATGTGCAGGCCGCCGTTCAGCGAGAAGTCGGCGCCCGTCGCGAAACCGGAATCGTTCGACGCGAGCCACGCGACGATCGAACCGATTTCTTCCGGCCCGCCGAGACGCCGCACCGGAATCGTCGCGACGATCTTCTCGAGCACGTCCGGACGGATCGCCTTCACCATGTCGGTACCGATGTAGCCCGGCGACACGGTGTTGACCGTCACGCCCTTCGTCGCGACTTCCTGTGCGAGCGACATCGTGAAGCCGTGAATGCCGGCCTTCGCGGTCGAGTAGTTCGTCTGACCGAATTGCCCCTTCTGGCCGTTCACCGACGAAATGTTGATGATGCGGCCCCAGCCACGTTCGACCATCCCGTCGATCACCTGCTTCGTCACGTTGAACAGGCTCGTCAGGTTCGTGTCGATCACCGCCGTCCAGTCTTCATGCGTCATCTTGCGGAACACGACATCGCGCGTGATGCCCGCGTTGTTGACCAGCACGTCGATCTCGCCGACTTCGGCCTTCACCTTGTCGAATGCTGCCTTGGTCGAGTCCCAGTCGCCGACGTTGCCTTCCGACGCGATGAAGTCGTACCCGAGCGCCTTCTGGTCCTCGAGCCATTTCACCCGGCGCGGCGAGTTCGGGCCACAACCTGCGACCACCTTGAAGCCGTCCTTCGACAGACGCTGGCAAATGCTGGTGCCGATGCCGCCCATCCCGCCGGTTACGTACGCAATTCGCTGAGACATAAATCTCACTCCATTTTTTGGTTTCGAGAGCTGCCGGAGCCCCCTCTGACTTCACGTGACGCCGGCCGAAGCCGCAATCGGCCGGCGCACGGATTCGGTTCGCCGATGGCGAACGGCTGGTTACGGACGGCCGGTTACGGACGGCCGGTTACGGACGGCCGGTTACGGACGGCCGGTTACGGACGGCCGGTCACGGACGCTCGACCGCGAGCGCGACGCCCATCCCGCCGCCGATGCACAGCGACGCCAGCCCGCGCTTCGCGTCGCGCTTGGCCATCTCGTGCAGCAGCGTCACCAGGATCCGGCAGCCCGACGCGCCGATCGGGTGGCCGATCGCGATCGCCCCGCCGTTCACGTTCACCTTCGACGTGTCCCAGCCCATCTGCTTGTGCACCGCCAGCGCCTGCGCCGCGAACGCCTCGTTGATCTCCATCAGGTCCAGGTCGCCCGGCGTCCAACCCGCGCGCTCCAAGCACCGGCGCGAGGCCGGCACCGGACCCATGCCCATCACGCTCGGATCCACGCCCGCGTTCGCGTACGCCTTGATCCGCGCCAGCGGCGTCAGGCCCAGCGCCGCCGCCTTCTGCGCCGACATCACCAGCACGGCCGCCGCGCCGTCGTTCAGCCCCGACGCGTTTGCCGCCGTCACCGAGCCGTCCTTCGCGAACGCCGGCTTCAGCCCGGCCAGCGATTCCGCCGTCACGCCGTGACGCACGAACTCGTCGGTCGCGAACTGCAGCGGCTCGCCCTTGCGTTGCGGGATCGACACCGGCACGATCTCGTCGTCGAAGCGCCCGGCCTTCTGCGCGGCTTCCGCCTTGTTCTGCGACAGCGCCGCGAACGCGTCCTGCTCCTCGCGCGTGATCCCGTATTCCTTCGCGACGTTCTCCGCCGTGATGCCCATGTGGTACTGGTTGTACACGTCCCACAGGCCGTCGACGATCATCGTGTCGACCAGCTTCGCGTCGCCCATCCGGAAGCCGTCGCGCGAGCCCGGCAGCACGTGCGGCGCCGCGCTCATGTTCTCCTGGCCGCCCGCGATCACGATGTCCGCGTCGCCCGCGACGATCGCGTTCGCCGCCAGCATCACGGCCTTCAGGCCCGAGCCGCACACCTTGTTGATCGTCATGCCCGGCACGGCGCTCGGCAACCCCGCCTTGATCAGCGACTGCCGCGCCGGGTTCTGCCCGGAGCCGGCCGTCAGCACCTGGCCCATGATCACTTCGCTGACCTGCTCGGGCTTCACGCCCGCACGCTCCAGCACCGCGCGGATCACCGTCGCGCCCAGTTCAGGCGCGGCTACCTTCGCCAGCGAGCCGCCGAATTTGCCGACCGCGGTCCGCGCGGCCGATACGATCACTACGTCCGTCATTTCCCTTTCCTCCAGGCCCGCACGACACGGCGCATCGTTACCGGCCCTGTTAAAAAAAACTGCGGTGCGCCAGACAGCGTGCGCCGCTGTCCGGTTTTCGTCAATCGCGCTGCAACACGTAGCGCCCGGGCGCCGGCTCGATCACCGGGAATTGCGCGGAACCGGGCTGGGCCGGCGGCGCGATCTTGCGGCCGCCGTACACGTCGAGCCACTCGACCCACGTCGGCCACCAGCTTCCCGGCTGCTCGGTCGCCGCGGCGAACCAGTCGTCGGCCGATTCGGGCAGGTCGTCGTTGACCCAGTAGCTGCGCTTCTTCTTCGCCGGCGGGTTGATCACGCCCGCGATGTGCCCCGACGCGCCAAGCACGAACTTCAGCGGGCCCGACAGGATCGACGTCGATGCGTAGGCCGTCTGCCACGGCACGATGTGATCCTCGCGCGAACCGTAGATGAAGGTCGGCACGTCGATCAGCGACAGGTCGACCGATTCACCGCACACGGTCAGCGCCCCCGGCTCGCGCAGCTTGTTCTCGAGATAGGTATGGCGCAGGTACCACGCGTACATCGGGCCCGGCAGGCTCGTCGAATCGCTGTTCCAGTACAGCAGGTCGAACGGCGCGGGCGTGCGGCCCTTCAGGTAGTTGTCGACGACGTAGTTCCACACGAGATCGTTCGGCCGCAGGAACGAGAACGTGTTCGCGAACTCGACGCCGCGCATCAGCCCCGGTTGCGCGCCGTTCTTGCCGCCGATGGTCTGCTCGCGCATCTGCACGTGCGCCTCGTCGACGAACACGTCGAGGATGCCCGTATCGGTGAAGTCGAGCATCGCGGTGAGCAGCGTCATCGACGCCGCCGGATGTTCGCCGCGTGCGGCGAGCACCGCGAGCGCGGTCGCGAGCATCGTGCCGCCGACGCAGAAGCCCAGCGTGTTGATCTGCTCGCGGCCGCTGATCTGCTGCACCGCATCGATCGCGGCGAGCAGCCCTTCGTTCATGTAGTCGTCCCAGGTCTTGTGCGCGACCGACGCATCCGCGTTGCGCCACGACACGAGAAACACCTGATGGCCGTTCGACAGCGCGTGCGCGACGAGCGAATTCTCGGGCTGCAGGTCGAGGATGTAGAACTTGTTGATGCACGGCGGGACGATCAGCAGCGGCCGCTCGAACACCTTGTCCGTCTTCGGCGTGTACTGGATCAGCTGGATCAGGTCGTTCTCGTACACGACCGCGCCTTCGGTACACCCGAGGTTCTTGCCGACCACGAACTGCGATTCGTCGGTTTGCGAAATCTTGCCGCGCTGCAGATCGCCGAGCAGGTTCATCATCCCCTGCCGCAGGCTTTCGCCGTGCGTTTCGAGGATCGATTTCTGTGCTTCGGGATTGAGTGCGAGGAAGTTGCTCGGCGCGGCGGCGGCCGTCCACTGCTGGACCGTGAAACGGATGCGCTCGCGCGTCTTCGGATCGGTCTGCAACGCGTCGGCCAGCTCCTGCAGGTAACGCGCGTTGAGCAGATACCAGGCGGCCGCAAACGCATGCGCGGGCGACGCCTTCCACGCGTCGCCGCTGAAGCGGCGGTCTTTCAACTCCGGCGACTCGAGCTTCGCGGCGGCCGCCTGCTGCATCAGCGTCATGCAATCGCGCGCGTAGTCGGCCTGCAATGCGTGGAGCCGTTCGGGCGGAATCGCGGCAACCGGCAGCTTCAGCCCCGCGAACGGCGACGCCATCGCGCCTAGGTCGGGCATCGACGGCATCTGGAACGGAAACGACGTCGGGAACTGGAATGTCGCGAACGGATTGACGGAGGCCGACGCCGTCGCGGCGCGCGCCGGATCCGCAAAACCACGCCACGCGTTCAACCACGACTCGAACATCTGCTGCATCGGCTGGGCAGCCGGATCGAAACCGGTGCTGCCCGCGGAAGTGCCCGCATGCGCGGACGTCGACGAATTTTTCGATGCTGTCATTACCTGCCTTACCGGTGATTCGTGAGCGTCAATCGTGAAATCCTGCTCGCGCGCGGCGTGCCGGCTGCGAGCCGGGCCGTCATGCTCTGGAGAGGCGTCTCCAGATTCTGCCGCAGTGCGGTATTTTTATCATTATCGTTTTCCCCATGTGATGCGCGATCAAACCACTGAACATTTCTGCACGGAGATAATCCTCGCACAACAGACGGGACAAGGGTTCCGACAAAACATAAAACATTTTTTCTGGCTTGACGTCGGAATTTTTCATTCAGTCGCGCATGCAACGCCGCATTGCCGCCTCAATATCGAGATAAAGCGATTTCGCGGCGCAACAAAACCCGCGCATGCGCGTGCGATCAATCGGCGAGCCAGATTGCCGCGGCCATGCGGCCCGTCACGCGGTCGCGTCGATACGAATAGAAGCGCGTGCGTTCGGCGACCGTGCAAGCCGTCCCGCCGCTCACGTGCGCCACCCCCGCACGCGCGAGTCGCAGGCGCGCGAGCGCGTAGAGATCGGCGAGAAACTTGCCGGGCGCGCCGTCGATCGCGACGAACGCATGACGGGTTTCATCATGCTCCGACTGCGAAGCCGTGTCGAGAAACGCATCGCGCACGTCGGCGCCGACCTCGAACGCCTGCGGGCCGATCGCCGGCCCGAGATAGGCATGCAGCGTGTCCGCCGCGCCGCCCGCGAGCGCCGCGACGCGCGCCGCGGTCTGCTCGACGATGCCGGCCGCGAGCCCGCGCCAGCCCGCATGCGCGGCGCCGACCGCGCGACCCTGCGCGTCGCACAGCAGCACGGGCAGGCAATCGGCCACCATCACGACGCAGACGGCGCCTGGCTGGTCCGTGACGCTCGCGTCGGCCTGCACCGGCGCCGTGGCGGCAGGCGCCGCGGCGATCACCGCGTCCGCCTGCACGATCTGCGCGCCGTGAACCTGTTCGAGCCATGCGGCGCTCGACTGGCCCGCGAGCACGAGCACGCGCGCGCGATTGACGGCGACATGGTCCGGATCGTCGCCGGTATGCAGGCCGAGATTCATCCCGCCCGGCAGCGCGGCGCCGTCCTGCCAGCACCCGTACGGACCTTCGCTCACACCGCCGTTGCGCGTCGTGATCAGCGCACGCACGCGCGGCGACACCTGCCAGTCGGGCTGCACGCAGTCCCGCCACGTCAACGGCGCCAGGTTCGTCATCGGCACTCATTCCTCCTCATCGTCCAGATACGGCTCGTCGTCGTGATACTCGCCGCCGAAATCGTCATCGTCGTAGACACCGTCGTCGTCGTCGAATTCCTCGTCGCCCTGCCCGAAGCCGAGCGCCGCGACGAGCGCGTTCATGTCGTCCGGCAGCGGGCAGCGCCACTGCATCGCCTTGCCCGTGACCGGATGCACGAGGCCGAGCCGCCACGCATGCAGCGCCTGCCGTGCGAATCCGTCCGGCAGCGGCGTGACCGAACGCTTGCCGCGCGCATGCCCGTAGACCGGATCGCCGAGCAGCGGGTGCCCGGCGTGCGCGCAATGCACGCGGATCTGGTGCGTGCGGCCGGTCTCGAGATCGCACTGAATCGCGGACACCGGCTGACGTTGCCACAGGCATGTGTCAACCGTGCGGAAATGCGTGCGCGCGGGCTTGCCCGACGCCCCCGTGACGACGGCCATGCGCGTACGCTCGCGCGGGTCGCGGCCGATCGGCGCGTCGATCGTGCCCTCCTCCGGCATCGTGCCCCACACGAGCGCGAAATAGCGGCGCTTCACCGTGCGGGCCTGCAACTGGCGTACGAGGTCCGTCTGCGCGGCCAGCGTGCGTGCGACCACCATCAGGCCGGAAGTTTCCTTGTCGAGCCGGTGGACGATCCCTGCCCGCGGCAGGCCGGCCGCCGCGTCGCCGTAGCGGTGCAGCAGACCGTTGAGGATCGTGCCGCTCCAGTTGCCGGCGGCCGGATGCACGACGAGGCCGGCCGGCTTGTTGATGACGACGAGCGCGTCATCCTCGTAGATCACGTCGAGCGGCACGGGCTCCGGCGTGAACGCGAGCTGCTCGGGCAGCAGGTCGGGCACGAGCGCGATCTTCGCGCCGAGCGGCACCGGCTGGCGGATCTTCGCCGGCGCGCCGTCGACGAGCACGCGCTGCGCCTCGATCCAGCTCTGCAGGCGGCTGCGCGAGAATTCGGGGAACAGTTGGGCGAGCGCCTTGTCGAGCCGTTCGCCGGCGAGCGACAGCGGCACTTCGACGATGCGCGGCGCGTCGTCGCCCGCCGCGGACGGCACCACGGGCGGCTGCATGGCGTCGCCGGCCAGATCGTCATCGAGGGAATCCCCCGACGCAGCGTCGGCGGGCCGATCGCTTGGGCTATAATCTTCGCGATTTGGTGTGCCCGGCTGGGCATTCTGCGAACTTGAACGGGTCATTTAGACTGGGTCACCGAGACTTGAAGCTAGGACATGCGAGCATGATGAATTCGACCAAACGCACGGCCAGAACCGTCGCCGCCCGGGCTGCGGCGGTAGCGGCCGCGGCCCTCATCGCCGGCTGCCACGGCTTGCCGCAGAAGCAGGACGAGACGGCTACCTGGTCGAACAACAAATTATACTCAGAGGCCCAGGACGCACTGTCCGGCGGCGACTGGGGCAAGTGCGCGAAATATTTCGAATCGCTGCAGGGCCGCGATCCGTTCGGCCATTTCGCGCAGCAGGCGCAGATCAACGTTGCATACTGCAACTGGAAGGACAACGAAGCGGCAGCGGCCGACCAGGCCGTCGATCGCTTCATCCAGCTCCACCCCGATCACCCGGATATCCCGTACGCGTACTACCTGAAGGGGATGATCCACTTCAACGACGATCTCGGCCTGTTCGGGCGCTTCTCCGGCCAGGACATGAGCGAGCGCGACCCGCAGGCGCTGCGCGAATCGTACGATGCGTTCAAGGTGGTCGTCGACCGCTTCCCGAAGAGCAAGTACGCGCCCGATGCGGCCGCGCGGATGCGCTACATCGTCAACGCGCTCGCGTCGCACGAAGTGCATGCGGCCGACTACTACTACCGCCGCGGCGCGTATGTCGCGGCCATCAATCGCGCGCAGCTCGCGATCAAGGACTACAAGGGTGCGCCGGCGATCGAGGATGCGCTGCACATCATGATCCTGTCGTACGGCAAGCTGAACCAGCCGGAACTCGCCGAAGACACCAAGCGCGTGCTCGCGGGCACGTTCCCCGACAGCCCGTACGTGACGGGCCATTCGCGCCCCGGTACGAAGAAGTCGTGGTGGCAGTTCTGAAGCACGGCGCGACGTAACACCCCGGCGCGCACACAAAAAACCCGGCCAACGAGCCGGGTTTTTTATTGGCGCCGCATGCAGGCAGCGCCGGTGCGTTCGCGCGGCCAGCGCCGCGCATGCGGTCACGCGCGCTTGTCCGAGCGGTGCTCGTCGAAGAAATCCTGGACGACCGCGATCTCGCGCGTGCGCTTGAACGGCGGCAGGCTTTGCCAGATCCGGCGCCCGTACGGCTTGTCGACGAGCCGCGTATCGCAGATCATCAGCACGCCGCGATCCGTCTCGGCACGAATCAGCCGGCCCGCGCCCTGCTTCAGCGTGATCACGGCCTGCGGCAATTGATGCACCGCAAACGGGCTCAACCCCTTCTTCGTCAACGCATCGAGCCGCGCGGCCAGCACCGGATCGTCCGGCGGCGCGAACGGCAGCTTGTCGATCACGACCAGCGACAACGCATCGCCGCGCACGTCCACGCCTTCCCAGAAACTCTGGCTGCCGACCAGGATCGCATTGCCGTACGCGCGAAAGCGGTCGAGCAGCTCCGTGCGGCTTGCGTCGCCCTGCACGAGCAGCGGCGTGTTCCAGCCGCGCGATTCGATCACGTCGCGCAGCTTCGACGCGATCCGGTCGACCGCGCGCAGCGTCGTGCACAGCATGAACACGCCGCCGCCGGACGCCTCGATCGCCGGCAGCGCGGCATCGAACACGGCATCGGTGAACGCGGGCGAAGACGGCTGCGGCAGGTTGCGCGGCACGTACAGCAGCCCCTGCGACTGGTAATCGAACGGACTGGCGAGCGTCATCGAACGGCGCGAGCTCAAGCCCATCTGCGCCGCGTAGTGCGTGAAATCGCCGCGCACCGACAGCGTGGCCGACGTGAACACCCATGCGCGCGGCACGCCCGCACGCTGCTTCGCGAAAATCGGCGCGACCGACAGCGGCGTTTCGTGCAGTTGCACGGTATGCGCGAACACCTCGACCCAGCGAACCTTCTCGTTCGGATCGCCGTCGGATGCCACGTTGTCGCCGGCGGCTGCCGCATCGGCCTGCGCGGCCGCTTCCGCCGCGCCGGGCGCGACCCAGCCGGCCAGCAGGTCCTGCAGCTCGCGGGCGCGGCGCAGGCACGCACCGAGCGATTCCGCGCGCTCGGCCTGGCTCGCGAGCGCCGATGCGAGTGCATCGAGCGCGACGTCGAGCGCGTCGAGCGCACCGAACATCGGGTGATCGTCGCCGAGCTGCGCGAGCGACATGCGCACGATCTGATCGTTCGCGAACGCGAGGCGCAAGTCGCGCGCCGCGCGCTCGAGATCGCCGCCGAGCTTCACCCACTCGACCGCGTCGCGCGCGTGGCTCAGGCCTTCGGCCACGGTGTCGCGCGCCAGCTCGAGAATCTGCGTCGTCGACAGCGTCTCGCCGAAGAACAGCGTCGCCGTCTCCGGCAACTGGTGCGCTTCGTCGAAGATGATCGTGTTCGCGTTCGGCAGCAGTTCGGCCATCCCCGTGTCGCGCAGCATGATGTCCGCGAAGAACAGGTGATGGTTGACGACGACGATGTCGGCCTGCTGGGCCTCGCGCCGCGCCTGCATCACGAAGCATTCCTTGTAGTGCGGGCATTCCTGGCCGAGGCAGTTGTCGCGCGTCGACGTGACCATCGACCACACGGGCGCGTTTTCGGGCACGCTCGCGAGTTCGGCCTTGTCGCCGCTCTTCGTGATTTTCGCGAAGCGGACGATTTCCTGCAGATAGGCCGTGTCCTGCCGCGACGGCAGCCGGCCGTTGTCGGCCGTGCGTTGCAGGTAGTAGTGGCACAGGTAGTTGGCGCGGCCCTTGAGCATCGCGACCGACACCGGCACCGCGAGCGCGTTGCGCACGGTCGGGATGTCGCGCAGGAACAATTGGTCCTGCAGATGCTTCGTGCCGGTCGACACGATCACCTTGCCGCCCCACAGCATCGCAGGCACCAGATACGCGTAGGTCTTGCCGGTACCCGTGCCGGCCTCGACGATCAGCGTGTTGTCGCCCGCGTCGTGGTCGGATTCGGCGGCCGCGGCGTCGTCCGCGGCCGGCGCGGCCGTCTTGTCGGCGTCGCCCAGGCGGCGCGCCGGCCGCTTGCGGGTTTCGAAGATCTCGGGCTCGGGCATCCGGCGTGCGGATGCCTCCATCGCGGACGCGACCGCCCGCGCCATCTCGATCTGCGACGTACGCGGCCGGTAACCGTCGAGTGCGCGCGCCAGCAATCCGCCTTCGCCAAAGATCGTGTCGAGTTCGTCGACGCGCTTGCGGCTCAGCTCGAAAGTGCCTTCGGGCGCACGAGCGCGCCCGGCGGACGTCGTGTCACGCCGGGCATCGGGGGTGGCTTCAAGCGGTGAATTCAAGGCAAGCGTTCCTGTGTCCAGCGCCCGGGCGGCGCCGGCGCTTGCCAGGCCGCGCTCAGGCGCGCTTATCCGGTTCGAGCTGCGATTGCAGCAAAATGATTTTGTCCTTGGCTGCCAGCTTTTCCTTCTTCAGCCGGTGCAGCGTGATGTCGTCGATGTCGGAGTGTCCTTCCTTCAGCTCGATCTCCCGAGCGAGCTGCTGGTGCTGCTCCTGCAATGCAGCCAAACGGTTGTGCAATTCCTGCTGCTGTTCCGTGTGACGGTTTTGCATAGTTGCCTCCTCATCGAAGCAGCGCGACGGCTGGCGTGCCGACGCGCCCGAGACTGATCCCGATCAATTCAACACGTTACTGCCCCTGCTGTTGCTGCTGCCTGGCCTTCTCGGCCGCTTCCTGCTGACGCCGCTCGACATCGGCCTTGTGCTGCGCGGCTTCCTTCTGCTTCTGCTCGTAGCGCGCGGCGTTGTCCGCCCGCTCCTGCGCCTTCTGCGCCGCCTGCTGGTGCGCCTGGTCGAGCTTGCGCTGGAAATCCGCCTGCTTCTGGTCGTATGCCTGCTTGCTCGCCGCGCGTTGCGGCCCTTCCGCGCCGCGCTGCGCCTGCTTCAGTGCATTCTGCTCCTGCTTGTCGCGGAATGCAGCCGCGTTCGCCGCGTCGTTCGCCGCCCGCTGCGGCGCTTCCGCCGCGTTCTGCGCCTGCTTCAGCGCCTGCTGCTGGTCGCGCTGCTGCGCCCGCACAGCGCGCTGCTCGTCGTTGAGCGCGAGCTGCTCCTGGCGGATGCTCGCCCGCTCCTCGCGCATCCGGTCGCGCGCCTTGCCGAGACAGTGATTGACGAAGAATTTGCTGTAGCAATCGTGCTCCGCCACCGCATAACGATAATCGTTTTCCGCGGAGCGCTGATTGAGCACTTTTTGACGGGCGTCGAAATCCGGGGCGGCGGAGGCGGCAACGGGCGCGGACGCGGCGGCGTCCGAGGCCTGCGCGAATGCGCCGGAAGCCCCGGCAGACAAAGCCGCGGCGAGCGCTGCGCCGAGCGCGACGAGAGAAATACGGGAAGTTGGCAACGTCGTAGGAAAGCTGCGGGACATGTGTCAAATTCTATCACCCCCGGCTGGACGCTCCGCCATTTATGGCAAAATGCCCCGCTCCATTCACCCGCGGCCTTGCCCCGGCGGGCCCGCCGTGCAGTCCGCCGCTGCGGGCCTGCCGGCCCGCGCCGCGATTTCAGCAGGCAGACAGACCATCCACGACATGACGGAAACCGTAGCACTCAAGATCGTACAGCGCATCGCCACCGAACTGTCCGTCCAGCCGCGCCAGGTCGCGGCGGCCGTGCAACTCCTCGACGAAGGCTCGACCGTTCCGTTCATTGCCCGGTACCGCAAGGAAGTGACCGGCAACCTGGACGACACGCAGCTGCGCCAGCTCGAGGAACGCCTCCTGTACCTGCGCGAGCTCGAGGATCGCCGCGCCGCGATCCTGTCGAGCATCGACGAACAGGGCAAGCTGACCGACGAACTGCGCGCCGCGATCGACGCGGCCGACAGCAAGCAGGTGCTCGAAGACCTTTATCTGCCGTACAAGCCGAAGCGCCGCACGCGCGCGCAGATCGCCCGCGAAGCCGGCCTCGAGCCGCTCGCGCACGCGCTGCTCGCGAACCCGCTGCTCGACCCGCAGGCGGAGGCGGCCGCGTACGTCGACGCCGACAAGGGCGTCGCCGACGTGAAGGCCGCGCTCGACGGCGCGCGCGACATCCTGTCCGAACAGTTCGGCGAGACGGCGGAGCTGCTCGGCAAGCTGCGCGACTACCTGCACAACCAGGGCGTGGTGTCGTCGGCCGTCGTCGAGGGCAAGGAAAACGAGGAAGGCGAGAAATTCCGCGACTATTACGACTACGCGGAAACGATCAAGACCGTGCCGTCGCACCGCGCGCTCGCGCTGTTCCGCGGCCGCAACGCCGGCGTGCTGACGATCAAGCTCGGCCTCGGCGAGGAGCTCGACGCGCAGGTGCCGCACCCGGGCGAGGCGATGATCGCGCGCCATTTCGGGATCGCGAACCAGAATCGCCCGGCCGACAAATGGCTGTCCGACGTCTGCCGCTGGTGCTGGCGCGTGAAGGTGCAGCCGCACATCGAAAACGAACTGCTCACGCAGTTGCGCGAAACGGCCGAAACCGAGGCGATCCGCGTGTTCGCCCGCAACCTCAACGACCTGCTGCTGGCCGCGCCGGCCGGCCCGAAGGCGGTGATCGGTCTCGACCCCGGCCTGCGCACGGGCGTGAAGGTCGCCGTGGTCGACCGCACCGGCAAGCTGCTCGCGACCGACACGATCTACCCGCACGAACCGCGCCGCGACTGGGACGGCTCGATCGCGAAACTCGCGCGCATCGCCGCGCAGACGCAGGCCGAGCTGATCAGCATCGGCAACGGCACCGCGTCCCGTGAAACCGACAAGCTCGCGAGCGAATTGATCGCGAAGCACCCCGAACTGCGGTTGCAGAAGATCGTCGTGTCGGAAGCCGGCGCGTCGGTCTACTCGGCGTCCGAGCTCGCCGCGAAGGAATTCCCGGAGCTCGACGTGTCGCTGCGCGGCGCCGTGTCGATCGCCCGCCGCCTGCAGGACCCGCTCGCCGAGCTCGTGAAGATCGAGCCGAAGGCGATCGGCGTCGGCCAGTACCAGCACGACGTGAACCAGCGCGAACTCGCCCGCTCGCTCGACGCGGTCGTCGAGGATTGCGTGAACGCGGTCGGCGTCGACGCGAACACGGCGTCCGTCCCGCTGCTCGCCCGCGTGTCGGGCCTGAACGCGACGCTCGCGCGCAACATCGTCGACTACCGCGATGCGAACGGCCCGTTCCCGTCGCGCGAGCACCTGCGCAAGGTGCCGCGCCTGGGCGACAAGACCTTCGAGCAAGCCGCCGGCTTCCTGCGCATCAACGGCGGCGAGAATCCGCTCGACCGCTCGTCGGTGCACCCGGAAGCATATCCGGTCGTCGAACGGATGCTCGCGAAGATCAACAAGCGCATCGACGACGTGCTCGGCAACCGCGAAGCGCTGTCGGGCCTGTCTCCGATGGAATTTGTTGACGAACGTTTCGGCCTGCCGACCGTGCGCGACATCCTGGCCGAACTGGAAAAGCCGGGCCGCGATCCGCGTCCGGAATTCAAGACGGCCACGTTCCGCGAAGGCATCGAGAAGGTATCGGATCTCGTGCCGGGCATGACGCTCGAAGGCGTCGTGACGAACGTCGCCGCGTTCGGCGCGTTCGTGGATATCGGCGTGCACCAGGACGGCCTCGTGCACGTGTCGGCGATGTCGACGAAGTTCATCAAGGACCCGCACGAAGTCGTGAAGGCCGGCCAGGTCGTCAAGGTGAAGGTGCTCGACGTCGACGTGAAACGCCAGCGCATTGCGCTGACGATGCGCCTCGACGACGACGCGGCAGCGCCCGGCATGTCGTCGCGCGGCGGCCAGGATCGCGGCAACGCGGGGCGCGGTGCCGCTCGCCCGCAGCGTTCGCGCGAGCCGGAACCGGCAGGCGCGATGGCCGCGGCATTCGCGAAGCTCAAGCGCTGAGCGCGCGAAGGCGCCCGAAGCAATAAAAAACCCGCCTTCCGGCGGGTTTTTTATTGCTTCGGCGAAACGCGCAGCCTGGCCGGCATGGGCCGCTTGCGCGGCCCCACCGCACCGGTCAGATCTCGATCTTCGTGCCGAGCTCGACGACGCGGTTCGCCGGAATCGAAAAGAAGTCGGTCGGCTTCGCGGCGTTCTGATGCATCCACGCGAACACGCGCTCGCGCCAGATCGACATCCCCGGCAGATGCGTCGGCACGACCGTTTCGCGCGCGAGGAAGAACGACGTATCCATCAATTCGAACGTCATGTCGTGCGAGCGGCCGAATTCCTCGAGCACGGCCTTCACGTCCGGCGTCTCGTTGAAGCCGTACTCGGCCTTGACGATGTACAGCCCGCCGCCGGCATCGCGTGAGCTCAGGCGCTTGTCGTCGCGCACGTAAGGAAAATCGCGCGTGACGAACGTCAGGAAAATGGTTCGCTCGTGCAGCACCTTGTTGTGCTTCAGGTTGTGCAGCAGGCTGACTGGCACGAGCTTGTCGTTGCCGGTCAGGTAGATCGCGGTGCCCGACACCCGATGCGGCGGATGCGCGAGCAGCCCCTGCAGGAACGGCTCCAGCGGAATACCGTCGGCCGCCGTGCGCTCCTTGACGATGTGGCGCCCCTTGTACCAGGTCATCAGCAGGAAGAACAGCAGCGCGCCGATGCCGAGCGGCAGCCAGCCGCCCTGCGCGACCTTCAGCAGGTTCGCGCCGAAAAAGCCGAGGTCGATCGCGAGAAACACGGCGATGATCGCGCCCACCAGCAGCCGGTTCCAGTTCCACACCTTCACCATCACGACGCACGCGAGCACGGTCGTGATCACCATCGTCGCCGTCACCGCGATACCGTACGCAGCCGCGAGATTGTCCGAACTCTTGAAACCGACGACGATACAGAGGATCACGAACAGCAGCAGCCAGTTCACGACCGGCACGTAGATCTGACCGATCGCGAGCTCGGACGTATGCAGCACCTTCATGCGCGGCACGTAACCGAGCTGGATCGCCTGCGACGTCAGCGAATACGCGCCCGAGATCACGGCCTGCGACGCGATCACGGTCGCGACCGTCGACAGCACGACGAGCGGCAGCAGCCCCCATTCGGGCGCCAGCAGGAAGAACGGATTCTCGATCGCTTTCGGATTCTGGATCAGCAGCGCGCCCTGGCCGAAATAGTTCAGCACGAGCGACGGCATCACGAGCCCGTACGCGGCGTAGCGGATCGGCTTGGCACCGAAGTGGCCCATGTCCGCATAGAGCGCTTCCGCGCCGGTCAGCACCAGCACGACCGAGCCGAGCACGACGTAGGCCTGCAGCAGATGGTCGGCCATGAACGACGCCGCGTAATACGGATTGATTGCCGCGATGATGCCCGGCACGCGAACGATGTGGTACACGCCGAGCGCCGCGATCACGACGAACCACAGCACCATGATCGGGCCGAACAGCTTGCCGACCAGCGCGGTGCCGTGCCGCTGGATCCAGAACAGCGCGATCAGGATCACGATCGTGATCGGCAGCACGAGATGGGACAGGTGCGGCGTCGCGATCTCGAGACCTTCGACGGCCGACATCACGGAGATCGCCGGCGTGATCACCGCGTCCCCGTAGAACATGCACGCGCCGAATATCCCGAGTGCCATCAGCGCGCCCGCGACACGGGTTTTGGAATCGAGCGGCCGCAGCGACAGCGCCATCAGCGCGAGCACGCCGCCTTCGCCGTTGTTGTCGGCGCGCATCACGAACAGCAGGTATTTGACGCCGACCACCAGCACGATGGCCCAGAACAGCAGCGAGATCACGCCGAGAATCGATCCTTCGGTCAGCGGAATCCCGTGTGCGGGGCTGAACGCCTCCTTGAGCGAATACAGCGGGCTGGTGCCGATGTCGCCGAACACGACGCCGATGGCTGCTATCGCTAGCGCCCGCATCGAATGTTGTTGCGTCGAATGCGGCGCGTGTGCGGCGTCGGTCGCGTGAGTCGTGTCGTTCATATGAAGCGTAATAATCGGGTCCGGGTCGGACAAAACGAGCGCTATTCTACTCGCGCCCCCGTGAAACGCCGCCCTGCCGTGTTGCCGTGGAACCACGTGATCCACGCCGCGCATGCAATCCGGCGCCACCTGTGGCAGGGCTGCCATCATAGCCGGGACCGCGCCGCCTGCCTATCGGGGTGCGCAAGGCGCGCCGCGCGGCGCAACGCGCGCACCAACGAAAACGGCGCCGCAAGCGGCGCCGTACCAGGCTTTCCTTCGATCGGCCGGCCGCTTACGCGCCCGAACCGTCGCGCTGCGCGCGACCGCGCTTGATCCACGCCTCGAGGTTGTGCGGACGAACCGTGTCCCACTCCTCGAACGGCTGATGAATCCACGGATTCGTCGGCAGGAACTGCGTGTGATAGTCGGGCTTGACCTTCGAGCAACCCTTGTACCAGAGCACGGCCGAACGCACCGCCGTGACCGCCGGATAGCGCTCCTTCAGGTGCTCCTGCACGCGCGCGAGCGTGACGCCCGAATCGACGAGATCGTCGACCAGGAGCACGTTGCCCGCGAGATGGCCGCGCGTCATCGTGATGTACTGCGCGATGTCGAGCTCGCCCTGCTGGGTGCCGGCCGCTTCCCGGTACGAGCTCGTCGCGAGGATCGCGAGCGGCACGTCATAGATGCGCGACAGCTGGTCGCCGACGCGCAGGCCGCCGCGCGCGAGGCACAGGATCTGGTCGAACTTCCAGCCCGACGCATGCACCTGGAGCGCGAGCAGCTCGATCAGACGGTGATACTCGTCCCAGCCTACCCACAGGTTCTTGTCGTCGTTGCGCGGATCGGTCATCAAGTCTGCCGCCGTCATCGTGATTTGCTGCGTCATCTTGGGAATTACACCTTGAACGGATGGCGGAGCAGGATCGTTTCGTCGCGGTCCGGGCCCGTCGACACCATGTCGACCGGCACGCCAGCCACTTCCTGGACGCGGCTCAGGTAAGCCTGCGCGTTGGCCGGCAGCGCGTCCCACGTCTTGATGCCGACGGTGCTTTCCTTCCAGCCGGCGAACGTTTCGTACACCGGTTCGCAGCGCGCGACGTCGACCGCGCCACGCGGCAGAATGTCCACGTCCTTGCCGTCGACCTGGTAGCCGACGCACAGCTTGACTTCATCGAGACCGTCGAGCACGTCGAGCTTCGTCATGCACAGGCCCGACACGCCGTTGATCTGGATCGAGCGACGCAGCGCCGCTGCGTCGAGCCAGCCGGTGCGGCGCGGACGGCCGGTGACCGAGCCGAATTCCTTGCCGACGTTCGCGAGCGTGACGCCGACCTGGTCCTGACGCTGCGGGTTGTCCGCATCGTACAGTTCGCTCGGGAACGGGCCCGAGCCGACGCGCGTGCAGTACGCCTTCGTGATGCCGAGGATGTAGTTCAGCTTCTGCGGACCGACGCCGGCGCCGGCCGATGCCGCGCCCGCGACGCAGTTGCTCGACGTGACGAACGGATAGGTACCGTGGTCGATGTCGAGCAGCGTGCCTTGCGCGCCTTCGAACAGCAAGTTCTGGCCCGCGTTGTTCGCGTCGTACAGGCGGCGCGACACGTCGGCCACCATCGGCTTCAGGCGGTCGGCATAGCCGAGCATCGTGTCGAGCGTGGCCTGGAAGTCGACGGCCGCACCGCCCAAATATTGGGTCAGCACGAAATTGTGGAAATCGAGGTTTTCGCGCAGGCGATCGGCGAAGGTCTTCGCGTCGAACAGGTCCTGCACGCGCAGCGCGCGACGGCCGACCTTGTCTTCGTACGCGGGCCCGATGCCGCGGCCCGTCGTGCCGATCTTGCCCGCGCCCTTGCGCGCTTCGCGCGCCTGGTCGATCGCGATGTGATACGGCAGGATCAGCGTCGTGGCTTCGGAGATGAACAGACGGTCGCGCACGTTCACGCCGGCTTCTTCGAGCTCGCCGATTTCCTTGAACAGTGCTTCGGGGGACAGGACGACGCCGTTGCCGATGTAGCAGGCGACGCCTTCACGCATGATGCCCGACGGAATGAGGCGCAAGATCGTTTTCTTGCCGCCGATGATGAGGGTGTGGCCGGCGTTGTGACCGCCCTGGAAACGCACGACGCCCTGAGCGTGGTCCGTCAGCCAGTCGACGATCTTGCCCTTGCCTTCATCACCCCATTGCGTTCCCACGACGACGACATTGCGCCCGGGAGTCACGTTCACTGCGCTGGCAGACATGTTGATTCGTTAGCTGGTTAAAAACGTATTCTACCTATGTTCGCGGGCGATTCCGAATTTTTCCGTTTCGCTTCAACGATATGCACGCCGAAGCGCGACCCGCGAACGCCTGTTTATCGGGGTTCGACCACCCATGCGCCGTTGCGCTCCACGAGCGAGCGATCGCACGCGAATTCGTCGAGCACGTGGTCGTGGCCCGGGAGCGCCTGGATCACGACCTCGCCCGCATCGCGCAGCGCTGCGACAGCCGCGCCCAGCGCGTCGTCCTGCGCCCATGGCGCAAGGATCGCGGTGCCGCGCGCCTCGACCGGCGAAATCCGCGCGAGCTCGCGCAGGTCGAGCGAGAAGCCGGTTGCCGGACGCGCCCGGCCATAGGCCTGCCCCACGTGGTCGTAACGGCCGCCGCGCGCAATCGCGTTCGGCACGCCGTCGATGTAGGCGCTGAACATCGCGCCACTGTGGTACGCGTAGCCGCGCAGGTCGGCGAGATCGATCGCGACTTCGACGCCCTTCGCCTGCGACGCAAGCTGCGCGAGATCGTCGAGCGCCCGCGTGATTTCAGGCAGCACCGGCAGGCGCGTACGCGCCTCGGCGAGCACGCTCGCGTCGCCGTAGAGGTTCGGCAGCGCGCGCAGCGCGGCACGCGTATCGGCGCCGAGATCGTCGGTGAGTTCGTGCAGCAGCGGCACGTCCTTGCCCGACAGCGCGTCGTACAGCGACTCGCCGCGCTCGGCGGCCTGCGCGTCGCGCGCCAGCAGCGCCGCGAGCACGCCCGCGTGACCGAGGTCGAGACGGATGCGCGACAGGCCCGCGAGATGCAGCGCATCGAGCATCAGCTGCTGGATCTCGAGATCGGCTTCCAGCCCGGCGTGCCCGTAGATTTCGGCGCCGATCTGGATCTGCTCGCGCGTCGCGTGCAGGCCGCGCGGACGCGTATGCATCACGTGGCCCGCGTAGCAGAGGCGCGTCACGCCCTGTCGGTTCAACAGGTGCGCGTCGATCCGCGCGACCTGCGGCGTGATGTCCGCGCGCAGGCCGAGCGTACGGCCCGACAACTGGTCGACCAGCTTGAAGGTGCGCAGGCGCAGATCGGCGCCGCCGCTCGTCAGCAGCGACTCGAGATACTCGAGCAGCGGCGGCATCACCATTTCGTAGCCGTACGAACGGAAGCGATCGAGCAGCCTGCGGCGCAGCTCCTCGATCTTGCGCGCTTCCGACGGCAGCACGTCGGCGATATTCTCGGGAAGTAACCAGGTCGACATCGGTACGGTCCTACGACGGGAAACGGCGCGCGACACGCGCGCCGCGAGTTGAATCGGAACTTCGAAATCGGGCGGAACGAACGGCGGATGCGCCGTCCGGATCGGGGCGCCGGTCAGGTCGCGAGCAGCAGCAGCACGAGCCCGAGCACCATCACGATCAGCCCGCCGATCCGGATATGATGCGGCGGCCGCTCAGCTATTCTACGAAACGTGTCGCGCCAGGCGACGGGAAACACGAAAGGGAACGCCCCCTCGATGATCAGCATCAGCGCTACCGCGAGCAACAACGAGCCAGCCAGGTCCATGCGAGCGACGGCGCCGCTCGACGCGGCGCCCCAAGGTCAATGTTTGCGGGGAGCGGGCGCCGCCGGTGCGGCGCCGCCCGTCGGGCTGCGCATGAAGCGGAAGAACTCGCTGTCGGGATCGACGACGATGATGTCGTTGCGCTTGAACGTATTCCGGTAGGCCTGCAGGCTCGCGTAGAACTGATAGAACTGCGGATCGCGGCCGAACGCGTCGGCGGCGATCGTCGCGGCCTTCGCGTCGCCCTCGCCCTTGATCGTCTGCGCGGACTTGTACGCGTTCGCGAGCACGGCCTGCTGCTCGCGTTCGGCGTCGGCCTTGATCTGCTCGACGTCGGCCGCGCCTTGCGCACGCACCTGGGCCGCCTGATCGCGCAACGCGCCGATCATCCGTTGATAGACGGCGTCCGCCTGCGCGGCCGGCAAGTCGACACGCGTGAGCTGAACATCGACCACGTCGACGCCGAAACCGGACGCTTGCGCCTTCGCCGCATCGCGCGCGGCCTCGGCGATCGCGCGCTGGCCGCCGAGCGCATCGTCGAGCGCGCGCTTGCCGAATGCGTCGCCGAGCGCGCCCTTCAGCACGCCGGCCAGCCGGTCGGCGGCCGCCGCCGGGTCGCCGCCCGTCGCGGTGAAATACTTCATCGGATCGCTGATCCGGTACTTCGCCGCATACGCGACCAGCAGGTCGTGCTTGTCTTCGGTTGCCAGTTGCAGCGGATCGGACGACTCGAGCGACTGCACGCGCGTGTCGATCAGCGTGGCCGTCTGCAGCGGCGGCGGCAGCTTGAAGTGGACGCCGGGGCCCGCGAGCTCCGGTTGCGTACCGTCGCGGCCCGACAGCACGGCCGCATGGCGCGGATCGACGGTGAGGACCGTCGACGATGCCGCGAAGGCGACGATCACGATTGCGACGACGAGCGCAATGATTCGGTTCATGTTCTGCGCTCCCCGTTACTTCGTATCGTCTTCACGCGACCGGCTGCGAAACGCTTCGCGCGATCGCAGCACGTCGACGCCCGACGCGGTGGCGGCCGGTGCGGCGCTCGCCGGTGCCGGCGCGGCTGCCGCCGGCGTCGTGGCCGCCGGGGCCGACGCCGCATCGGGCGCGGACGCGCCGGTCGACGCCGCGGCGTTTTGCCGCCCCTGCTCGACGAGCTTGTCGAGCGGCAGATACACGACGCTGTTGCCGCCCTTGTTGCCGACGAACACCTTCGTCGCGTTCGAATAGATTTCCTGCATCGTCTCGAGATACATCCGCTCGCGGATGACCGCGGGCGCCTTCGAGTACTGCGCGTAGACTTGCTTGAAGCGGTCCGCATCGCCTTCGGCTTGCGTGACCACGCGATCGGCATACGCCTTCGCTTCGTCGACGAGCTTCGCCGCATCGCCCTGCGCCTTCGGCAGCAGGTCGCTCGCGTAGGCCTGCGCGGCGCGCTTCGCAGCCTCGCGCTCGTCGCGCGCCTTCGCCACTTCGGCGTACGCGGCCTGGGTCTGGTCGGGCGCCGCGACGCTCTGCATCGTGACGGCCGTCACCTCGAGCCCCGACTGGTAGCGGTCGAGATCACGCTGGATCGCGGTGGAAAGCTGCTCGCGCAGCGCATCGCGATCCTGATTCAGCATGTCGGCCGCACTGCGCGTGCCGACGATCGCGCGCACCGCGGCCTGCGCGGCCTGCGACACGCTGCGTTCGGGATCGACGCTGCGGAACAGGTAATCGGTGGCGGAACGGATCCGGTACTGGACGATGAAGCGCACGTCGACGATGTCGGCATCGCGCGTCAGCATCGCGGCCTCCTTCACGTTCGCGAGGCGCACGACGTTATTGCGGCCGATCTCGATCGAGCGGACCTGCGACGTGTCGACGATCTCGTGCGACGCGAACGGATACGGCGCGCGCCAGTGCACGCCCTGGCCGACCGTGCCCGACAGCTTGCCGAGCTGCAGCACGACGCCCGTCTGGCCTTCCTGCACGACGAACAGCCCGCTGCCCGCATACACCGCGACCAGCACGCCGATCACGATGCCGACGCCCACCCGTGCGGCCCGGCCGTTGTCGGGACGCAAGCCGTTACCGCCCTTGCCGCCGAACAGGCCGCTCAGGCGTCGATTGAAGTTGCGCCACATCTCGTCGAGATCGGGCGGACCGTCGCCGTCGCCGCCTTGCGGACGCTTCGATTCGTTCGCGCGGGGGCGGGATCCGTCCTTGCCATTGCCTTCGCCGCGTCCCCAGCGGGGATCGTTGATCGACAACAAGGCGCGCATCCGCCGCCAGGTACTCCGCTCGTTGTATTCGTTCACCAGAGTTTGTTCACCAGATTGGAAGCCGGCGAACCGGCCGGGGCCGGTTAGCGCCCGTGTTCGGAAATCGTGTGGTCTTCGTGCGGTTCAGCGGACGTGCCATCGAGCGCGTCGGACAAGGTCGCGCTGGAAAGGTGTTCCGCGGAGGCGATTTCGGCGATGGCGGCACGCAACGTATCAAGACCCTGACCGGTGCGCGCGCTCAAAAAGACGCGCGAAATATTACCATATTCGTCCCGCTCGACCGCGTCGCCGCGGGCCGCCAGCTCGGGCACGGCGTCGATCTTGTTGAACACCAGGACCTGCCGGACCGTGTCCGCACCGATCTCGTGCAGCACGCCGTTGACCTGCTCGATTTGCTCGAGCCGGACCGCGCTCGACGCATCGACCACGTGCAGCAGCAGATCCGCATGGATCGTTTCCTCGAGGGTCGCGCGGAACGCCGCGACGAGCTGGTGAGGCAGCTCGCGGATGAACCCGACCGTATCGGACACGACGATCTGCCCGACCTCGTCGCCGAGGTACACGCGCCGCGACGTCGTATCGAGCGTCGCGAAAAGCTGGTCGGCCGCGTAGGCCTGCGCTTTCGTCAGCGCATTGAACAGCGTCGACTTGCCCGCGTTCGTATAGCCGACGAGCGACACCGACATCGTGCCGCTGCGCGCGCGCTGCCGGCGCTGCGTGCTGTGCTGGCGGCGCAGCCGGTCGAGCCGCGACTTCAGCATCTTGATGCGTTCGCCGATCAGCCGGCGGTCGGTTTCGAGCTGGGTTTCGCCGGGGCCGCGCAGGCCGATACCGCCCTTTTGCCGTTCGAGGTGGGTCCACGCGCGAATGAGCCGGGTCGACAGGTATTGAAGCTGCGCGAGCTCGACCTGCAGCTTGCCTTCGTGGCTGCGGGCGCGCTGCGCGAAGATGTCGAGGATGAGGCTCGTGCGATCGACCACGCGCCTGTTAAGCGCCTGCTCCAGATTGCGTTGCTGGGCCGGCGCCAATGCGTGGTTGAAGATGACGATTTCGACGTTGTGCGCGTCGCAGGCGAGCCGCAGCTCTTCGGCTTTGCCGCTGCCGATGAACATCTTGGCATCGGGACTGGCGCGACGCCCCGTGAGGGTGACGGCGGGACGGGCTCCCGCGCTGGAGGCGAGAAGACTGAGTTCTTCGAGACTGGCTTCGAAATCGGTCTTGCCGAAATCGATGCCGACGAGCGCTGCGTTGATCAAATTATCGGGTGTCAAGATAAGGCGGCTGGCATCGGTCGCTCGCGGCGACCGGATGCCGGCCGCTGCGATAGGTTAGGACGAGGCTTCCGCGTCCGGGTGGAAATTCACCGGGCGCGCCGGCACGACCGTCGAGATGGCGTGCTTGTAAACCATCTGGGTCACCGTATTACGGAGCAACACGACGTACTGGTCGAACGATTCAATGTTCCCTTGAAGCTTGATGCCGTTGACGAGGTAGATCGAAACGGGAACGTGCTCTTTGCGCAGTGCGTTCAAAAACGGGTCTTGTAACAATTGCCCTTTGTTGCTCATGGCGTACTCCATCTTTTTTTGCAGGTTGATCTGGATTGGCGGCGAAGAAAAAGAGATCCGGCGCCAATCGCTACACTATAGCTGATTTTGCCTGCCCCGCCCGGTGCATAGGCCTTCCGGCCTAGCCGTGGCGGGCCATGCGTCAGCCCTTGTCCGCGTACGGATTGTTCGACGAACGGAACTCTATGCGCAATGGAGTCCCGGTCAGCGAGAAAGTTTCGCGGAACCGGTTTTCGAGGTAGCGCTTGTAGGTTTCCGTCACCGCGTCGAGCGCGTTGCCGTGAATCACGATGATCGGCGGATTCTGGCCGCCCTGGTGCGCGTAGCGCAGCTTCGGACGCACCGGGCCGCGACGGCGCGGCTGCTGGAATTCGACGGCCTCGATCAGCGCGCGCGTGAGCTTCGGCGTCGGCAGTTTCGCCATGGCCGCCGCGTAGGCGTCGTCGACCGAGCGCATCAGCGCGCCGATACCCGTCTTCTTCGCGGCCGAAATGAAGTGCGATTTCGCGAAGTCGAGGAATTTCAGCTTGCGGGTCAAATCCGCTTTCGCGCGGTCGCGCGCGTGGTCGTCGAGGCCGTCCCACTTGTTGACACCGATCACGAGCGCGCGGCCCTGCTCGACGACGAAGCCGGCGATGTGCGCGTCCTGGTCGGAAATGTCCTGCTGCGCATCCAGCAGAAGAATGACGACGTTCGCGTCGGAGATCGACTGCAGCGTCTTCACGACCGAGAACTTCTCGATCGCCTCGAACACCTTGCCGCGGCGGCGCAGGCCGGCCGTGTCGATCAGCGTGTATTTCTTGCCGTTACGCTCGAAGTCGACGTAGATCGAATCGCGCGTCGTGCCCGGCATGTCGAACGCGATCACGCGGTCCTCGCCGATCAGCGCGTTGACGAGCGTCGACTTGCCGACGTTCGGACGGCCGACGATCGCGATCTTGATGCCGCGCGACGGATCATCCTCGTCCGCTTCCTCGGGCTGGCCCGCGTACGCGACTTCGAGCGCCTCGTTGATCATGTCGGTCACGCCGTCGCCGTGCGCGGCCGAGATCGCGCGCGGATCGCCGAGCCCCAGCTCGTAGAACTCGGAGGCGACCGCCGTGTACTTCATCCCCTCGGCCTTGTTGACGACGAGGAAGATCGGCCGGCCGGTCTTGCGCAGGTAGTCGGCGATCGACTTGTCCTGCGGCGCGAGCCCGTTGCGGCCGTCGACGATGAACACGACGACATCGGCTTCCTCGACGGCCTGCCGCGTCTGGCGCGCCATTTCGTGCAGGATGCCGTCCTTCGCGACGGGTTCGAAGCCGCCCGTATCGACGACCAGGTAGGGCCGTTCGCCGACGCGCCCTTCGCCGTAATGGCGATCGCGCGTCAAGCCCGGCAAGTCGGCGACCAGCGCATCGCGCGAGCGCGTGAGCCGGTTGAACAGCGTGGATTTCCCCACATTGGGGCGCCCAACGAGGGCAATGACCGGTTTCATCTGTGTTTTCTACGGTGAAGCGCAGCAGCGGGAGGCCCGCTGCTGCGGGCGGCTGCGCTGAATGAAAATATCACGAATTCGCGCCGCGCCGGATGCGCGCGCCGGGCGCGCGTCGCGCGCCGTCGTCTTTCGTCTCGAACTGCCTTTCAAATACCGAGCGGCCGGGAACGCCGGCCGCCTTCAAGTCGCGGGGCCGCGGCGCGCGGGACCGGCCCGCCGCACCGCGGCCCCGCCTGTTTCCCGCGTGTCAGCGCGGACGGAACCCGTACAGGCCGCCGTCCTTCGTCTGCACGACGAGCGTATTGCCGGCGAGAACCGGCGCCGCCGTAATCGCGCTGCCGTCAGTCTTCATTCGCGCGATGAAGCTGCCGTCTTCGCGCGACAGGAAATGCACGAAGCCCTTGTAATCGCCCATCACGACCGCGTGCCCGAGCAGGTACGGCACGCCGACGTCACGGCTCTTCAGCTTGTCGTTGCGCCACAGCTGGTTGCCCGTGGCCGCGTCGTACGCGGTGACGACCGACCAGTCGTCGCCGCCGGCGACCACCGAATCGTCCTGCGCGAGGCCGCTGCGGCTCGAGAACGGTTTTTCCCACAGCGGACGGCCCGAGTTCGCATCGAAGCAGCCGAGCTGACCCTGGAACGTCACCGCGCAGGTTTCCGCGCCCACGAGCGTCGGCGGGCCGCTGACGTCGTTGATGCGCTCGACCTCGGTCACACCCTTCGGGAACGACACGGGGGTCTGCCAGAACGGCTCGCCCGTCTGCAGGTTGATCGCGACGAGACCGCCGCCCGGGAAGCCCGCGAGCACGGCCGCGTCGCCCGCGAACGTCATGCCGGCCGACACGCGCAGGTTCAGCGGCACCGCACGGTTGCGGTAGTTCCACTTCTGCTCGCCCGTCTGCGCGTTGAACGCGATCACCTGGCCGTCGATCGTGCGCACGATCACGAGACCATTGCCGACGAGCGGCGGCGAGAAGATCTCGCCCTGCACGGTGGTCTTCCACAGTTGCTTGCCGTCCGGACCCAGCACGAACACGCCGCCCTTCAACGCACCGACCGCGGTCAGGTTGCCGTCGCTGCCGACACCGGCCGACAGGTCCGAACCCACCTTCGAGCGCCACAGCGTCTGGCCCGTCTTCGCGTCGATCTTCTCGACCGAACCGTTTTCGCCCGCCGCATAGACGGCGTCGCCCACGGCCACCGGCGAGAACAGGTAGCGTCCGCCCTTGCCGACGCTCGCCTTCCAGACCTGTTGCACGTCCATCACGGGCTTGAACTCGGTGAGCGGCGTCGGCACGCGGCGCGCGTCCTTCGACGACGAGCAAGCCGCCAAAGCGAGGACAGCCGCCGCGCAGGCAACGGGCACAGCGTAACGTTTCAGCAAATTCATCGGTTAGCGAAGCAGAGTTAAGAGGTTGAGGGGGCCGGGATTCAGCCGCCGAGCGCGTCCAGCTTGAACTGCACGAGCTGGCGTGCCGACTGGTCGTCCTTCGACAGGCCGTCGAGCGCAAGCTTGTAAGCCGCGCGCGCATCGTCGGTCTTGCCTTGCGCGGCCAGCAGATCGCCGCGGCGGTCGGCCACGAGGCCCTTGAACGCATCGACCGGCGTACCCGACAGCAGCGCGAGGCCTGCATCGTACGCCTTCTCGTCGAGCAGCAGCGACGCGAGCCGCAGCTTCGCGATCTGCTTGTACTCTTCGTCCTTGGCGTGCTCGGCGGCCCATTGCAGCTGCGCCTTCGCGCCTGCCGCATCGCCGGTCGCGTACAGCGTCTTCGCGGCCGCGAGCGCCGTCATCTGCGCATACGGCGTGCTGCCGAACTTGTCTTCCATGTCGGCAGCCGCGCGGGCCATCGTCGCCTTGTCGTTCGCGGCGGCCGCCTTCTGAACCTGTTCGTACAGCCCGGATGCCTCGGCGGCCTGACGGCGCTGCCAGTAGTTCCAGCCGTTGAAACCGGCCGCGACGACGAGCGCCGCGAGCACGATCCACGTGGTGAGGTTGCCCCAGCGGGCCCACCACGCCTTGAGACTTTCAATCGATTCTTGTTCGTCGTGATAACTCATCGGCGAGCGATTCCTTCCTGTTCAGCTTTTCTTGTCGAGCGGATGCCAGCGCGATCAGTCGTCGCCGTCTTCGGCGGATGCAACCATCGCATTGATTAGGAATTCGGTCAAGCTTTCGACCGGTACGGTCTGCTGAACGTTCTTTTCCCCTTCCGCGCCCGCGCCGCGCAGCGCTTTCACGCCCACCGTGCCGTTCGCGACCTCTTCTTCGCCGAAGATCACCGCGAACGCAGCGCCGCTTGCATCGGCCCGCTTCATCTGCGACTTGAAGCTCGCCGGCGCGCCGTCGGCGCTGCAGTGGAAGATCACGTCGAGGCCCGTGTCGCGCAGGCGCTCGGCCGCGATGAACGCCTGTTCGCGCGCGGTTTCGCCCTGGTGCACGACGTATACGTCGACGCCTTCCTGCTCGGGCGCGAGATCCTCTTCCTTCAGCAGCTCGAGGATGCGCTCGATGCCCATCGCCCAGCCGCACGCGGCGGTCGGCTTGCCGCCGAGCTGCTCGATCAGCGGATCGTAGCGGCCGCCGGCCGCGACCGTGCCCTGCGCGCCGAGCTTGTCGGTCACCCACTCGAACACGGTCAGGTTGTAGTAATCGAGGCCGCGCACGAGACGCGGATTGATCTTGAACGGAATGTTGTTCGCGAGCAGCAGGCGCTGCAGCCCTTCGAAATGCGCGCGCGATTCGTCGCCGAGGAAATCGATCAGCTTCGGCGCGTTCTGCGCGATCTCCTGCAGCGCGGGATTCTTCGTGTCGAGTACGCGCAGCGGGTTCGTGTACAGGCGGCGCTTCGCGTCCTCGTCGAGCACGTCGGCGAACTGCTCGAGGTACTTGATCAGTTCGACGCGGTGCGCGGCGCGCTCTTCGGCGAGGCCGAGCGAGTTGATCTCGAGCTTGATGCCGGTCAGGCCGAGGTCGTCCCACAGGCGCTGGCACATCATGATGATCTCGGCATCCGCATCGGGACCCGCGAAGCCGAGCGCCTCGACGCCGACCTGGTGAAACTGGCGATAACGGCCGCGCTGCGGACGCTCGTGACGGAACATCGGGCCGATGTACCACAGGCGCTTCGGGCCGTCGTACAGCATGTTGTGCTCGATCGCCGCACGCACGACGGCCGCGGTGTTTTCCGGGCGCATCGTCAGGTTCTCGCCGTTCAGCGCGTCGGTGAAGCTGTACATCTCCTTCTCGACGATGTCGGTGACTTCGCCGATGCCGCGCGTGAAGAGCTGCGTATGTTCGACGATCGGCGTGCGGATGTTCTGGTAGCCGTACGCGCGCAGCAGCGATTTCACGGTAGCTTCGAAGAATTCCCACAGGCCGGCATCCTGCGGAAGGATGTCGTTCATGCCTTTGACGCCGGTGAGCTTCTCGATCTTGCGTTTCTGTTCAGTCATCGTTCGTGTGTGTGGACGAATTAGTTCAGGGCCTCGGTGCGGCCGTAATTGCGTGCGACGTAGTCGCTGACGATCTGCTGGAATTCCTCGGCGATCCGCTCGCCGCGCAGCGTCTTGACCTTTTCGCCGTCGATGAAGACGGGCGCGGCCGGGTTCTCGCCCGAGCCCGGCAGGCTGATGCCGATGTTCGCGTGCTTCGATTCGCCCGGGCCGTTGACGATGCAGCCCATCACCGCGACGTTCATCTTCTCGACGCCCGGATACTCCTTGCGCCAGACCGGCATCTGCTCGCGCAGATACGTCTGGATCTGCATCGCGAGTTCCTGGAACAGCGTGCTCGTCGTACGGCCGCAGCCCGGGCACGCGATCACCATCGGCGCGAACGAGCGCAGGCCCATCGTCTGGAGGATTTCCTGGCCGACGATCACTTCGCCCGTGCGCGACGCGCCCGGCTCCGGTGTCAGCGAAATGCGGATCGTGTCGCCGATCCCTTCCTGCAGCAGCACGCCGAGCGCCGCCGTCGACGCGACGATGCCCTTCGAGCCCATGCCGGCCTCGGTCAGCCCGAGGTGCAGCGCGAAGCCGCAGCGGCGGCCGAGTTCGCGGTACACGGCGATCAGGTCCTGCACGCCGCTGACCTTGCACGACAGCACGATGCGGTCGCGCCCCAGGCCAAGCTCCACCGCACGCTCGGCCGAGCCGATCGCCGACTGGATCAGCGCCTCGTACATCACGCTCTGCGCGTCCCACGGCTGCGCGCGCGCGGCGTTCTCGTCCATCATGCGCGCCAGCAGATCCTGGTCGAGGCTGCCCCAGTTCACGCCGATCCGCACCGGCTTGTCGTACTTCGCCGCAGCCTCGATCATCTGCGCGAACTGCGTGTCGCGCTTCGCGCCTTGGCCGACGTTACCGGGGTTGATCCGGTACTTCGACAGCGACTCCGCGCAGCCCGGGTAGTCGCGCAGCAGCAGGTGGCCGTTGTAGTGGAAATCGCCGACGAGCGGCACCGTCACGCCCATCCGGTCGAGCTGCTCGCGAATCGCCGGCACGGCGGCCGCGGCTTCGGGCGTGTTGACCGTGATGCGCACCAGCTCGGAGCCCGCATTCGCGAGTTCCTTGATCTGGATCGCCGTGCCGATCGCGTCGGCCGTGTCGGTATTCGTCATCGACTGCACGCGCACCGGCGCGTCGCCGCCGATCGTCACGAGTTGCCCGCCCCAGCGGACATCCACCGCATGCGATACGCGGCGCGGCTGATGCCCGCCGAACACCGGCTCGGTTGAACAAATCTGACTGCTGCGTGGGGATTGAGCTTCGGATTGCATCGATAGATCCATTTACGCGGAATGCGCCGCGACGCGGCGCATGAATTGAAAAAGCGCCGTGCCCTCACGGCCCGCCGATATCGACGGCAGGCCTTCGCCACGGCGCTTGACGTCAGGGCAGCGTGAACCGCGCCACGTTACCCCGCGCTGCCGAATATTTTGCCGGATCGACCGGTTTTCCGTCGAACGCAACCGCGTCGAGGCCGGCCTTGTTGCCGATCGTGACCTTGAACGGTCCGTCACCGGCGACCTGCTTCGTTTCGCCGGCGCGCACCAGCGCCGAGAACAGCTCCTTGCCATTCTTGTCGCGCACGCTGAACCAGCAATCCTGCTTGACCTTCAGTTCGACCATCGACTGGCCCGCCGCGACCGCGACGCTCGCCGGCTGGGCCGGCGCGGCCATGCTTGCCGCCGCCGTTGCCGCCACGGGCTGCGATGCCGCAGCCGTCGCGACCGGGGCGGCGGGCGCCGGGACAGCCGATGCAATCGCCTGCGCCGGGGCCGCCGACGCGGCAGCCGGGGCCGGAACCTCATTCGCCACCGCCGCCGACGCACCGTTCGGGGCCGCTTCTTCAGCGGAGGACGCTGCCGCCGCGCTCGCGGCCGACGCATGTTCGGCGTCGCCGCCCTTGAAGCGCGCGAGCAGGCTCGACGAATCGCCGCCAGTGTGCCACATCAGTGCGGCGACCACCGCGACGATGACGATCCCCGTTCCCCACAGCCAGGGATGGTGGCGCGACGAACCGCCCAGCGGAATCGACACGCGGCCGCGCGGCAGATCCGTGCCCGACGACGCAGGCATCGACAGGTCGACTTCCGGCACCCCGCGCTCGCGGCGCAGCGCCTGCGCGAACGGTTCCGGATCGACGCCGAGCATCTTCGCGTAGCTGCGCACGACGCCGAGCGCGAACGTCACGCCAGGCAAATGGCTGATGTCGCCGGCCTCGAGCGCCCGGAGTTTCTGTGGTGCGACCTTGAGTCGCGCCGACACGTCGTCGACCGACCAGCCCTTCGTCTCCCGAAGCTGCGCCAGCCGGCTGCCGACCTCCGCCAGCGATTCCAGTCCCGCCGGTGCCGGCTTCGCGGCATTCGTCTCTGCGCCGTTAGACGGCTGCGGCTCACTCATCCTTGTCCTCGCGTCGATTCTTCTTCACTGGCGGGTGCCGCCGGCTCCTGCCGGCCGGCACCCGCAACGGTTCATACCCTGCGCGGCGCCGAGGCGCCGCGACCGATCGCTATTCGCGTGTTGCACCGCCAAACGGTTCGGGCACCCTGGGCAGGTGCCCCGAACCAGGCGTCCCCGACTACGCGCCCCCGACTACGCGCCCCCGATTAGGCGTCCCCGACTGGGCGTCCCCGACTAGGCGTCCCCGTCAAACTGCCCGAACTTCGATGATCTTTCCTGCCGCGCCCGTCCGTTCCGCGAGGCGCGTGCGGTCCTTCACCGCGCCGGCCAGTTGCCCGCACGCGGCGTCGATGTCGTCGCCGCGGGTCTTGCGCACGGTCGTGACGACGCCCGCGTCGATGAGGACCTGCGCGAAACGCTTGATCTGCTCTGGCTTCGAACGGATCAGGCCAGATTCCGGAAACGGATTGAACGGGATCAGGTTGAACTTGCACGGCACGTCGCGCGTGACGGCCAGCAGTTCGCGCGCATGCGCTTCGGTGTCGTTGACACCGTCGAGCATGCAGTATTCGAACGTGATGAAGTCGCGCGGCGCGACTTTCAGATAACGCTGGCACGCAGCCATCAGCTCGCGAAGCGGATACTTCTTGTTGAGCGGCACCAGCTCGTCGCGCAGCGCATCGTTCGGCGCATGCAGCGAAACGGCCAGCGCGACCGGCAACTCGGCGCCGAGGCGGTCCATCATCGGCACCACGCCCGATGTAGACAGCGTGACGCGACGGCGCGACAGGCCGTACGCGTTGTCGTCGAGCATCAGCCGCATCGCGGGCACGACCGCGCTGTAATTCAGGAGCGGCTCGCCCATGCCCATCATCACCACGTTGGTGACGACCCGCTCGGCCTTGCCGTTCGGGCCGGGCGCGCGGCCCAGCGACGCTCGCAATGCAAATTCGGCCATCCGGAGCTGGCCGATGATTTCGGCTGTCGACAGGTTGCGGGAGAAGCCCTGCTTGCCCGTCGAACAGAAGCGGCAGTTCACCGCGCATCCGGCCTGCGACGACACGCACAGCGTGCCGCGCGTCTCTTCCGGGATGAACACGGTTTCGACCGCATTGCCGTTTCCGACGTCGATCAGCCACTTGCGTGTACCGTCGGTGGAAACGTGATCGCTGACGATATCCGGCATCACGATCGACGCGCGGCCCTTGAGCTTTTCCCTCAGGGACTTCGCGAGATCGGTCATGCCGTCGAAGTCGCCGGCGTTGTACTGGTGGATCCAGCGCTGCAACTGCTTGGCGCGGAACGGCTTCTCGCCCAGGCTGCCGCAGTACGCGACAAGACCCTCGGCGTCGAAGTCGAGAAGATTGACGGAAGTTTCGCTCGTCATGATGTGCTGCCTTGCCGCGTGCGCTGAATCCTGCCTACTTGCTGTCAGCCAGGGCTTAACGCGAGTAAACGTTCATTTCCGGGAAGAAGAACGCGATTTCGACCGCTGCCGTTTCCGCAGCGTCCGAGCCGTGCACGGCGTTCGCGTCGATGCTGTCGGCGAAGTCGGCCCGGATCGTGCCCTTTTCCGCCTTCTTCGGATCCGTCGCGCCCATCAGGTCGCGGTTCTTCAGGATCGCGCCTTCCCCTTCCAGAACCTGGATCATCACCGGGCCCGAGATCATGAAATCGACGAGATCCTTGAAGAACGGACGTGCCGCGTGGACTGCGTAGAACTTCTCTGCGTCAGCACGCGACAGGTGTGCCATGCGCGCTGCGACGATCTTCAGGCCGGCGCCTTCGAAACGGCTGTAGATCTGGCCGATCACGTTCTTTGCCACCGCATCCGGCTTGATGATCGACAGGGTGCGCTCGATTGCCATAAAAACTCCAAAAAATTAAGAAGTTACAGGTTCAAATGAATCCGCTATTGTAGCACGATCCCGTGTATCATTGCGATTGAACCCTTACACGAATGAAAGGTTCAGAATCCATATGTTTTGTTCCGCCGAGCCATTGAAACCTCGCGGCACGGAACGTATCTTAGCCATAGCTGCCCCGGTTTGCTGCGCCGCACATCGCGCGCGCCGAACCGGCCCCGGACGCCCACGCGTTCAATGTTAGGAGAAACCATGAACGACTATCCGTACAATTTCGGCCGCGGCGGTTCCGTCAGCACCGCCGAGGTTCGCAACCGCGTGCTGCGGAACACGTACTGGCTGCTCGCGCTGTCGATGGTGCCGACCGTGCTGGGCGCCTGGGTCGGCGTCGCGACGGGCTTCTCGCTGTTCGCGGCCACGAGCCCGATGATGAGCCTGCTCGCGTTCTTCGCGATCGCGTTCGGCTTCATGTTCGCGATCGAGCGGACGAAAAACAGCGCGGCCGGCGTGTTCGTGCTGCTCGGCTTCACGTTCTTCATGGGCCTGATGCTGTCGCGGCTGCTGAGCTTCATCCTCGGCTTCTCGAACGGCCCGTCGCTGATCATGCTCGCGTTCGGCGGCACCGGCATCATCTTCGCCGTGATGGCGACGATCGCCACCGTCAGCAAGCGCGACTTCTCGGGGCTCGGCAAGTGGCTGTTCATGGGCGTGATCGTGATCCTGCTGGCGTCGGTCGCGAACATCTTCCTGCAACTGCCGGCGCTGATGCTCACCGTGTCGGTGCTCGCGATCGCGATCTTCTCGGCCTACATGCTGTTCGACGTCCAGCGCGTCGTGAACGGCGGCGAGACGAACTACATCTCGGCCACGCTCGCGATCTACCTCGACCTGTACAACGTGTTCACGAACCTGCTCGCGCTGCTCGGCATCTTCGGCGGCAACCGCAACTGACGTTCGCTGCGCACCCATGAAAAAACCGGCCCGCGGGCCGGTTTTTTTACGTCCGACGCCCGGCTCAGTCGCGCTCGAACAGCGCCATCGATTCGACGTGCGACGTATTCGGGAACATGTTCACGACACCAGCGCCCTTCAAGCGGTAGCCGGCCTCGTGCACGAGCAGGCCCGCATCGCGCGCGAGCGTCGACGGGTTGCACGACACGTAGACGATGCGTTTCGGCAGCGGGCCTTCGCCGCTCTGCGCGATCTCGGCCAGCGCCTTCGACACCGCGAGCGCGCCTTCGCGCGGCGGGTCGATCAGGAACTTGTCGAATGCGCCGAGCGCGCGCAGATCGTCGCCCGTCACTTCGAACAGGTTGCGGCACGCGAACGTCGTGTGGCCGTCGACACCGTTCTCGCGCGCGTTCGCCAGCGCGCGCGTGGTCAGCGTGTCGCTGCCCTCGATGCCCATCACTTCGCGCGACAGCCGCGCGAGCGGCAGCGTGAAGTTGCCGATTCCACAGAACAGGTCGAGCACGCGGTCGTCGCGCGACGGCGCGAGCAGGCGCAGCGCGCGGCCCACCAGCACGCGGTTGATCTGGTGATTGACCTGCGTGAAGTCGGTCGGCTTGAACGGCATGCGGATGCCGAATTCCGGCAGCGTGTAATCGAGCGACACGTCGAGCGGATAGAACGGCGTTACCGTGTCCGGCCCCTTCGGCTGCAGCCAGAACTGCACCTTGTGCTCGTCCGCGAACGCGCGCAGCAGCGCTTCGTCGTCCGCGTTGATCGGCTCCAGCACGCGCAGCACGAGCGCCGTGACGGCCGAGCCGACCGCGAGTTCGATCTGCGGCATCCGGTCGCGAATCGACAGCCCCTCGACGAGCCGGCGCAGCGGCACGAGCATCGCCGACACGTGCGGCGGCAGCACTTCGCAGCTCGTCATGTCGGCGACGTAGCTGCTCTTCTTCTCGTGGAATCCGACCAGCACGCCGCCCTTCTTCGCGACGTTGCGCACGGTCAGGCGCGCGCGGTAGCGATAGCCCCATGACGGGCCGTGGATCGGCGCGAACATCGTTTCCGCGCGCAGCTTCGCCAGGTGCCACAGATTGTCTTCGAGCACGCGCTGCTTGACCGCGACCTGCGCGCGCATGTCGAGATGCTGCATCGAGCAGCCGCCGCAGGTGCCGAAGAACTTGCATTTCGGCTGCGTGCGCATCACGCTCGGGCGCAGAATGTCGACGACCGTCGCCTGCTCGTAGCTCGGCTTGCGGCGATAGCTCGAATAGGTCACGCGCTCGCCCGGCAGCGCGCCTTCGACGAAGATCACCTTGCCCGGCTGGCCGTCCTCGGTCACCGTGCGGCCGACACCGCGCGCTTCCATGTCGAGCGATTCGATCTCGAGAACCGGTGCAGGCCCGGGCGGAACGGGCGCATTTTTCGATTTGCGCGCAGAAGTGGGGACGGCTTCGGACACCAGCTTTTCCTGACAAACGTTGAAGAAGGCGAGATTGTAGACGACGCAGGCCCTCGCCGCGTGCTTTGGATGAGGCACGCATCGGGCACGCGGGCATAAACCATGCGGCGCGGGCCCGGACGGCCGCTCGACGCGGCTTTCCGATTCGCCCGCGGCCGGCGTGGGCCACGGAATCAGCCGAGGCAACGTCCGAGGCCCAACATCCCTACCCGCCCGACAGGAGGTTCGACCATGCGATTGATCGACTGGAACATCCAATGGGGCCGGGACGCGGACGGCGGCGTCGATCTTCCGCGCACCGTCGCAGCCATCCGCCGGCTCGGCGATTTCGACGTGCTGTGCCTGCAGGAAGTCACGCGCGGCTTCGACGCACTGCCCGGCCGGCCAGGCCCGGATCAGTTCGCCGAACTCGCGGCGCTGTTGCCCGGCTATACGATCGTCGAGGCCATCGGCGCCGACCTGCCTGCCATCCGGCCCGGTGGAGCACGCCGCCAGTTCGGCAATGCGATCGCGACGCGGCTGCCGGTCGGGCGCGTGCTGCGCCAATTGCTGCCGTGGCCCGCCGACGCCGGCGCGCCGTCGATGCCGCGCGTCGCGCTCGATATCGAGTTGCAGGCGCCCTTCGGGCCGTTGCGCGTGATCACCACGCATCTGGAGTATTACTCGGCGCGCCAGCGGCTTGCACAGGTCGACGCGTTACGCGCCCGGCATCGCGAGGCCTGTGCGCACGCGGACCACCCCGCGCCCGCCGAAACCGCCGACGGGCCGTTCAACGCGACCGGACAACCGCGCGACGCGATCGTCTGCGGCGATTTCAACAGCGCATTCGGCAGCGAGGCATACCGACGCTTTCTGGAGCCGATTGCCGACGCGCCGCGTTTCGTCGACGCGTGGGTCGCGCTGCATCCCGGTCGTACGCCGCCGCCGACGGCCGGCGTCTACGATACGGTGCAATGGTCGGACGGCCCGCTCGCGTGCGATTTCGTGTTCGTGACCGACACGCTGTTGCCGCGCGTCACCGGCTGCGAGATCGACGGCGACGTACGCGCGTCCGATCACCAGCCGGTGCTGCTCGAGCTGGCCTGAACGCGCAGGTTGCGGCGCCGCCGCCCGCGCTACGCGTCGAAGCCGGCCAGGTATTCGGCCCAGTGCGGCGCCGGCTCCAGCGCGAGCGCGTTCTTCACGAGCAGGATTTCGTCCGCGTACTCGCTCGGCGTCAGCCCGCCGCGCATCAACTGAAACCGGCAATACAGCAGGTAGGTGTTGACGACGTCGGTTTCGCAATAGTTGCGGATTTCGTCGATCCGGCCGTCGCGGAACGCCGGCCATACCTGGCTGCCGTCCATCCCGAGCTTGCCCGGGAAACCGCACAGCTTCGCCAGCGCGTCGAGCGGCGCGTTCGCGCGCGCCTGATACATCGCCAACACGTCCATCAGGTCGGTATGCCGCGAGTGATAGCGCGAGATGTAGTTGTTCCACTTGAATTCGCGGTCGTCCTCGCCGAGATCCCAGTAGCGGGTGGCGGGAATGCCGTGCACGAGCGCGCGGTAATGGAGCACCGGCAGATCGAAACCGCCGCCGTTCCACGACACGAGTTGCGGCGTGTATTTCTCGATCACGCGGTAGAACGACTGGATCAGCGTGGCTTCGTTGTCCTGCGGCGTCCCGAGCGAGCGCACGCGAAAACCGTTGTTGTCGCGGAACACGCACGAGATCGCCGCGATCCGCTGCAGATGGTGCGGCAGGAAATCGCCGCCGGTCTTCTCGCGGCGTGCGGCAAACGCATGTTCGGCCACTGCGGCATCGTCGAGCGTCGCGGGCAGGTCTTCCAGACGGCGGATGCCGTCGACATCGGGAATCGTCTCGATGTCAAAAACGAGAATCGGAGTCATCAGTTACAGAACGGCGTCCTTGCGCACGCCGTTGGAGGCGAAGAACCGCTTGAGGCGCACCAGCGCTTCCTGCTGGATCTGGCGCACGCGCTCGCGCGTGAGCCCCATCTCGTCGGCAAGCTCCTCGAGCGTCGCCGGTTCGATGTGGTTCAGGCCGAAGCGGCGCTCGATCACGTGCCGGTGCTTGTCGGACAGCCGCGACAGCCACGCGCGCGTCAGCGTTTCGAGCTCGCGGTGCTGCACCTCGGCGTCGGGCGACTGGCTCTGGTCGTCGGGCAGCAGGTCGAGCAGGCTGCTCGCGGGATCGAGGTCGAGCGGCGCGTCGAGCGATGCCGTGTGTTCGTTGAGCGCGAGGATATCGGTGACTTCCTCGGCGGTCTTGCCGGTGAGATAGGCGATGTCGTCGATACTGGCTTCGCGGCGCTCGGCCGCCTCGCCCGTCGACATCGAATTCTTTTCGAGGTGGCGCTTCGCGCGCAGCACCTGGTTCAGTTCGCGGATCACGTGCACGGGCAGGCGTACCGTGCGGGCCTGGTTCATGATTGCCCGCTCGATGCTCTGCCGGATCCACCACGTCGCATAGGTCGAGAAACGGAACCCGCGCGTCGGGTCGAATTTCTCGATCGCATGCATCAGGCCGAGGTTGCCTTCCTCGATCAGGTCGAGCAGCGGCACGCCGCGGTTCAGGTACCCCTTCGCGATGCTGACGACGAGACGCAGGTTGCGCTCGATCATCACCTGCCGCGCTTCGAATTCGCCGGCCTTCGCGAGGCGCGAATAGCGCTGCTCTTCCTCGACGGTCAGCAGCGGCTTCACGCTGATGCGGTTCAGGTAATGCTGGATCGTGTCGGCCGTGAGCTCGGCCTGCAGCAGCGTGCGGAAATCGTCGACGTCGGGAACTGCTTCCTGGCGGCCTTCGCGCTCGTCGTCGCCACCGTCCGCGTCGGCGTCGGCGTCGCGTGCCTCAAGATCGCGTTCGTTTTCCGCGACGTCGTCTTCGTCGTCCGTCGAAGCACCTGCTCGCCCCACCGATGCTTGCGTGGCACGACTGATCTTCTCAGACTCGGCTTGCGGCTCGTGGCGCTTCGATTTCGGCATGGTCGTCTCGGTTATTGAGGCGGCAAATACTTCAGCGGATCGACAGGCTTACCCTGCCGGCGAACCTCGAAATGCAGCATCACGCGGTCGGCATCGCTGTTACCCATCTCGGCGATCTTCTGCCCCTTCGTTACCGCGTCCCCCTCTTTTACCATCAAAGCGCGATTGTGTGCATACGCCGTGAGGTAAGTTGCATCGTGTTTGATGATAATGAGGTTGCCGTAACCACGCAGCCCGTTGCCGGAGTAAACGACGCGCCCGTCTGCTGCTGCCTTCACGGCCTCGCCGGCCGTCCCGCCGATATTGACGCCCTTGTTCTTCGCATCGTCGAACCCGTTCAGCACGGGGCCGCGCGCAGGCCACGCGAACGTCACGGGGCCGCTCGGGGCCGCGGCCGTATCGCTCGATCCGGTTGCCGCGGCCGGCGGCGTGGCGGCAAGCGCCGACGACGTGCCGGCAGCCGGCGTGGCCGGGCCGCTGCTCAGCGGCGCGGTCGCGACCGCACCACCGGCGATCGGTGCGGTGGCCGGCGCGCCCGCGACCGCGGCGCCGCCCGGCGGCGCGACACGCAGCAACTGGTCGACTTCGATCTGGTTCGGGTTCGCCAGATTGTTCCACGACGCGATGTCTCGATAGTTCTGCCCGTTCTCGAGCGCGATCCGGTACAGCGTGTCACCCGGCTTCACCCGATAGAAGCCGGGCGGCGGCGGGCCGAGCGGCACCGCGGGCTGCGCGGCGGTGCTCGTGCCGAGCGCCCCGGAGCGATCGACGACGGGCGCGTTGTCGAGCCGCGTCGCACAGGCGGCCAGCAGCGTGGAGAAAGCAGCCACACAGATCGCGCGCTGGGCGAGCGTGAGCGGTTCCCTGGATCGGTTGTTTTGCATCGCGCGCAACATACTCATCGGTTTCAAATCACTCCGGATTTTAAAGGGACAAAGAAAACGCGATCAAGCCGGGACTCTCGCCATTGCGCGTGCGCGACGCGCTCGACGAGCGTGAGCACCTGGTGCTGTCCGCTCTGCGCACCGACAGGCGCGACGAGCCGCCCGCCGATCGCGAGTTGCTCGAGCAGCGCGCGCGGCACGTCGAGCCCCGCCGCCGCGATCACGATCGCGTCGAACGGGGCCGCGGACGGCAGGCCGACACGCCCGTCGCCGTAGTGCAGACGGATGTTCGGCACGCGCAGCGGCCGCAGGTTCAGCTTCGCGCGCTCGTAAAGCGGCTTGATGCGTTCAATCGAATACACGTCGCGTGCCACGTGGCTCAGCACGGCGGCCTGATAGCCGCAGCCCGTGCCGATCTCGAGCACGCGCTCGAGCGTGCGGCCGGCCATCGCGAGCTCGATCATGCGCGCGACGACCGACGGCTTTGAAATGGTTTGCTGGTGGCCGATCGGCAGCGCCGAATCCTCGTAGGCCTGCGTCGCGAGCCCCGGATCCACGAACAGGTGGCGCGGCACCGCGGCCATCGCGTCCAGCACGCGCGCATCGGTCACGCCGTTCGCGCGCAGGCGTTCGACCATCCGCTCGCGCACACGTTCCGACGTAAGCGCGAACGCGCCGGCCGGCGCGACACTCGGCGCGGCCGGCTTCGGCAGCGCAGGCTTCAGTGCGGTAGGCTTCGGTGCGGTCGCCGGCTTCGCGGCGGCGATGCCCGGCTGCGGCGCACGCAAGGCGGCCGGCTTCACCGCAACCGGTTTCACCGCGACCGGTTTCAGCGCGGCCGCGGGTTTGTCGGCGGCCTTCGGCACCGCGCCCGCCGTCTGGCGTTCGCCGGCCCGGCCTTTTTCCGACTTGCGTGGCGCTCGCTTGAGATCTTCGAGCGCGAGCGGGAACCGCTTCGCGCGCTCGCCGCTCATGAAGCCCGCCCTCCGGCGCGCGCCCATTCGCGCGTCGCGGGCAGCATCTGCGTATGCGTGAGATCGAGCTGCAGCGGCGTGATCGACACGAAACCGTTCGCGACGGCATGGAAATCCGTGCCTTCGCTGGCGTCCAGCGCCTCTCCCGCGGCGCCGATCCAGTAGATCGGCTCGCCGCGCGGGTCGGTCTGGCGAATCACCGGCTGCGACGGATGACGCTTGCCGAGGCGCGTGACCTTCCAGCCCTTCAGTTGATCGTACGGCAGGTTCGGAATGTTGACGTTCAGCAGCGGCTGGCCCGGCAGCGGATGCGCGAGGTAGTGCGCGACGATTTCCGCGGCGACGCGCGCGGCGTCGGCCAGATGCGTCCAGCCCTTGTCGACCAGCGAGAACGCGATGGCCGGCACGCCGAACATGATGCCTTCGGTGGCGGCTGCAACTGTCCCCGAATAGAGCGTGTCTTCGCCCATGTTCTGGCCGTTGTTGATGCCGGACACGACGATGTCCGGCCTCGCATCGGCCATCCCCGTCAGCGCGACGTGCACCGAATCGGTCGGCGTGCCGTTCACGTAGAAGAAACCCGTACCCGCTGCGCGCTGCACCGACAGCGGCCGCGACAACGTGAGGGAATTCGACGCGCCGCTGCAGTTCTGCTCGGGCGCGATCACCGTAAGCTCGGCCAGCGGCTGCAGCGCTTCGCTGAGCGCGGCGAGACCAGGGGCGAGATAGCCGTCGTCGTTGCTGAGTAGGATTCGCATCCGGCGATTGTAACCGAGGAAGGATGGCGCGAGAGCGACAGTCCAGCCACCGCAGGCGGGCGGGTATACGCATGGGCGGGCGATGCGCCGCCGTACTGCGCGGCGGCGTTCCGCGCGCTGGGGAAAACACCGTGTCGCCCGATTTGCCGCCCCGACGAAAGTCTCGTCGACGGAATACCATCGTCGGGAAGCCCGGCGCGAAGCGCCGGGCCGGCTGCGCTCAGATCGCGCCCGCCTCGCGCAGTGCGGCAATCGCCTGCGTGTCGTAGCCGAGGCCGCGCAGCACCTCGTCGGTGTGCTCGCCGAGCTCGGGCCCGAGCCAGCGCGTTTCGCCCGGCGTGGCCGACAGCTTCGGCGTGATGTTCGGCAGCGGAATGTCGGTGCCGTCGGCCAGCTTGAACCGCTGGATCATCTGGCGCGCGACGAACTGCGGATCGGTGAACATGTCGGCCGCGCTGTAGATGCGTCCGGCCGGCACGTCGGCCGCGTTCAGCACGCCGAGCGCCTCGTCGATCGTGCGCGGCGCGAGCCACGCGGCGATCGCGTCGTCGATTTCCTGCGTGCGCGGCACGCGCCCGTCGTTCTGCGCGAGCGCGGGATCGTCGGCGAGGTCGTCGCGCTCGATCGCCTTCATCAACCGCTTGAAGATCGGGTCGCTGTTGCCGCCGATCACGATGCTGCCGTCGCGGCATGCATACGTGTTCGACGGCACGATGCCCGGCAGCGACGCGCCGGTGCGCTCGCGCACCATCCCGTACACACCGTATTCGGGCACCACGCTTTCCATCATGTTGAAGACGGCTTCATACAGTGCAACGTCGACCACCTGCCCCGCGCCGCCGTTGACCTTGCGGTGATGGAGCGCCATCAGCGCGCCGATCACGCCGTGCAGCGCGGCGATCGAATCGCCGATCGAGATGCCGATGCGCGGCGGCGGAAGATCCGGATAGCCGGTGATGTGGCGCAGCCCGCCCATCGATTCGGCGATCGCGCCGAAGCCGGGCCGGTCGCGGTACGGGCCCGTCTGCCCGTAGCCGGACAGGCGCACCATCACGAGGCCCGGATTGTCGGCCGACAGCACGTCGTAGCCGAGCCCGAGCTTTTCGAGCAGGCCCGGACGGAAGTTCTCGATCACGATGTCGGCCTCGCTCGCGAGTTGCCGCGCGATCGCCTTGCCGGCGTCGGCTTTCAGGTTCAGCGTGACCGATTTCTTGTTGCGCGCCTGCACGGACCACCACAGCGACGTGCCGCCCTGCTCCGGGTAGAGCTTGCGCCATTTGCGCAGCGGGTCGCCGCCGTTCGGATCCTCGATCTTGATCACTTCCGCGCCGAATTCGGCGAACAGCCGCGACGCGAACGGCCCCGCGATCAGCGTTCCGAATTCGAGCACTTTGACGCCCGCGAGCGGGCCCTGGCTGGTGCTCATGTGTCTCCCTGGCATGAGGAACGGCGCCGCTAGCAGGCGGCGCCCGGCTTACATCGTGCGGCGATCGAGCATCGCGCGGGCGATGGTGCCCGCGTCCACGTACTCGAGCTCGCCGCCCACCGGCACGCCGCGCGCGAGACGCGTGACCGCCAGCCCGCGCGCCTTGAGCGTCTGGCCGAGATAGTGGGCGGTGGCTTCGCCTTCGTTCGTGAAGTTGGTCGCGAGCACGACTTCCTTGACGACGCCGTCGGACGCGCGCCGCACGAGGCGGTCGAAATGGATTTCCTTCGGACCGATTCCGTCGAGCGGGCTCAGTCGCCCCATCAGCACGAAATACAGCCCGCGGTAGGTCATCGTCTGCTCGAGCATGATCTGGTCGGCGGGCGTCTCGACGACGCACAGCAGCGTCGGATCACGCTCCTCGTCGCTGCAGACCTCGCAGATCTGCGCTTCGGTGAACGTGTTGCATTTTTCGCAATGCTGCAGGTGCTCGGTCGCGAACAGCAGCGACCGGCCGAGCCGCTCCGCGCCCTCACGGTCGTGCTGCATCAGGTGAACCGCCATGCGCTGCGCGGATTTCGGCCCGACGCCGGGCAGCACGCGCAACGCTTCGACGAGAGCGGACAGGGCGGACGGCTGTTTCATACGGCGGCAAACGGTGCCAAGGACGCCAAGCTCAGAACGGCAGCTTGAAGCCCGGGGGCAGCGGCAGGCCCGACGTCATGCCGCTCATCTTTTCCTGCGACGTGGCTTCGGCCTTGCGCACCGCGTCGTTGAACGCAGCGGCGACGAGATCCTCGAGCATGTCCTTGTCGTCCGCGAGCAGGCTCGGGTCGATCGACACGCGGCGCACTTCGTTGCGGCACGTCATCGTCACCTTGACGAGGCCGGCGCCCGACTGCCCTTCGACCTCGATCACCGCAAGCTGCTCCTGCATCTTCTTCATGTTTTCCTGCATTTGCTGCGCTTGCTTCATCAGTCCGGCGAGGTTGCCTTTCAACATGGGAATACTCCTTCTCGATCGTGTGAAAACCGGCACGCGGCGCGTGCCGGCCAATGTGTGCGGGGCGTGATTGTGCCTGTCGCGGGGCGCTCAGTTCAATGGAGTGTAGGTGGCGCGCCGTCCGGCGCGGAATCGGCGAGCGGACGCACCGACCCCTCGACGATGCGCGCACCGAACTCGCGCACGAGCTGCTGGACGAACGGATCGCCGTGAATCTCCTGCTCGGCTTCACGCTGGCGTGCCGCGCGCGCGGCCGCATCGAGCGCCGCCGCGGTGCGCCGTGCGGGCCCGACCTCCACGGTCACCTCGACCGGCTTGCCGAGCGCATCGGCCAGCGCGGCCTTCAGCTTCGCCACCTGCGCGGCGTCCGCATACTGCGGCACGGGCACGGACAGTTTCAACGCGCTCGCATCGACGGCCGTCAGCTCGCTGTTGAACGCGAGCTGGTATGCAACACCCTTCAGCGGCAGCCGCGCGGCCAGCGCCGGCCATTCGCCGTCGAAGCCGATCGGATCGAGCGCGATCGCCGGCGGTAGCGGGCGCGTGTCGATCGGCGCGGCCGGACGTGCGTCCGCCGGCTTCGGCGTCACACGCACATCGTCGGGACCGCTGTCGAACACCGGCACGAAGCCGTCGTCGGAACCGCCGAACATTTCGTCGGCGCTGAGCGGCACGTAGTCGTCGGGCGGGATGTCCTCCCACGGCGGCGACGACTGGCGCGCGTCGGCGGCTTGCGGCGCGCGGGCGGCGGCACGCGGCGTCGGCACCTGCACGGCCGGCCGCGGCGCAGCCGGCTTCTCGGCGGCCGGCTGGGCCGCCGCCGGCTTGGCCGCAGCGCCTGCACGACCGCGGTCCGACGACACGCGCATCCCTGCATTGCGCAGCACGTCGAGCGCGGCGGCGGCACCGCCGGCGCGCGCCGCCGGACGCGCGGCGGCCGGCTCGGGCGACGCGGCGCGCGGCACCGGTTCGGCCTGCGGCGCCGGCTCGTCGTTTCGCTGCACGGCGGCAACGGCAGGCGGCTCGGGTTCCTTGCGGGCGGATGCCGGCACGTCGCCGGTGGGCGCTGCTTTCGTTTCCGGCTGCGGCGGCACGATGGCGTGTGCGTCGGCCGCGACCGGTGCCGGCGCTGCCGCCTCCGCCTCCGCCGGCGACGGGACGGCAGCCGGCTTGGCGGCCGACCGCCCGGCTTCGTCGCCCGACTGCGCCGGCGCCGAACGTGCGACCGGCACGGCAGGTGAGGCCGGCGTCGCAACTTGCGGACGCGCTGCGCTGGCGGGCGCGGCCGATACCGGCTTCGCCGCGGCGGCGGCGGCCGGCGCCGCGGCAGCACGCGGGGCCGGCACGGCACGCGGCGGCACGGACGGCTGGCCGCCCGGCGCACTGCCGGCGCCAACGGCCGGCTCGAACGCGAGCATCCGCAGCAGCGTCATCGTGAATCCGGCGTATTCGTCCGGCGCCAGGCCGAGCTCGGCGCGCCCGACCGTCGCGATCTGATAGAACAATTGGACTTGCTCGGGGCTCAGCGTCTGCGCAAAACGGCGCAGATCGGCCGCTTCCGGCCACTCGTCGAGCACCGAGCCCGGCGCGAACTGCGCCCACGCGATCCGGTGCAGCAGGCTCGCGAGATCCTGCAGCGCGGTCGAGAACGACAGGCTGCGCAGCGACATCTCGTCGGCAATCGCGAGGATTTCCGGGCCGCTGCCGGCCGCGAGCGCGTCGAGCAGGCGCACCATGTAGGTCTGGTCGAGCGCGCCGAGCATGCCCGACACCGCCGACTCGGTCACCTCGTTCGCCGAATAGGCGATCGCCTGGTCGGTCAGCGACAGCGCATCGCGCATGCTGCCTTGCGCGGCGCGCGCGAGCAGGCGCAACGCCTGCGGCTCGAACGTGATCCGCTCTTCGCCGAGGATCTGCACGAGATGCGACACGATGTGTCCGGCCGGCATCTGCTTCAGGTTGAACTGCAGACAGCGCGACAGCACAGTGACGGGGATTTTCTGCGGATCGGTCGTCGCGAGGATGAACTTGACGTGCGGCGGCGGCTCTTCGAGCGTCTTCAGCATCGCGTTGAACGCGTGGTTCGTCAGCATGTGCACTTCGTCGATCATGTAGACCTTGAAGCGCGCATCGACGGGCGCATACACCGCGCGCTCGAGCAGCGCGGCCATTTCATCGACGCCGCGGTTGCTCGCCGCGTCCATCTCGACGTAATCGACGAAACGGCCCTCGTCGATCTCGCGACAGGCGCGACACACGCCGCACGGCTGCGACGTGACGCCGGTTTCACAGTTGAGCGCCTTCGCGAAGATCCGCGACAGCGTCGTCTTGCCGACACCGCGGGTTCCGGTAAACAGATAGGCGTGATGGAGGCGCCCGCCATCGAGCGCGTGCGTGAGCGCCCTGACGACGTGCTCCTGGCCGACGATCGAAGCGAAATCCTTCGGACGCCACTTGCGTGCGAGAACTTGATAGGTCATCGGGAAATTGTATCAGTAACGCTGCGTCGCGCCGACACGCGAAACGGTGCGGAACACGGGCAACGCACAGGTCGAACGGAGTGTGACGCGGAAATAAAAAACGCCCGGCGAACGGGGCGAGAAGGAAGGTGACGAGCCCAACCCTCGGCACTGGCGGAAAACGATTGTGGCTGCTTCGTTCCCGACCTGACCAGGTTCACCGCCCCACCATGCGAGGAGGCCCGTCACGGCATATTCTATCACCGCTTCCGGACGAATGCGACCGTTTGTTCGCATCAATGCGAATGTCGCCGGGCAAACCGGCCCGTCGTCCATTCGGATACGTTGCATGCGGCGCGCCCCTTGCAATTGGCGAACCGGCCTCCACCTGCATGGCACGATGGTCGAACGTCGCGTCGTACCCCTACTCGCGTAGCGGCTACTATCGCCGCCCGCAGCGGATAGCAATTTAGGCTAATATGACGCCCGAACGACCCGCGAGCCGCGGATGCAGCGCTTACGCCCCTCCTTTCCGGAAAGGCGGAGTGACCTGCCGCGGCGGCCGGCAGCCTACGGCGGCCGGTTCGCCGCAACGCGCAAGCAGGCAGTCCCCGAACCGTAAGAGGTATTGACCCAATGAGCGAACAGATCAAACACATCAGCGACGCATCGTTCGAACAGGACGTCGTCAAGTCCGACAAGCCCGTACTCGTCGATTTCTGGGCCGAATGGTGCGGCCCGTGCAAGATGATCGCCCCGATCCTCGACGAAGTCGCGAAGGACTACGGCGACAAGCTGCAGATCGCGAAGATCAACGTCGACGACAACCAGGCCACGCCCGCGAAGTTCGGCGTGCGCGGCATCCCGACGCTGATCCTGTTCAAGAACGGCGCGGCTGCCGCGCAGAAGGTCGGCGCGCTGTCGAAGTCGCAGCTCACCGCATTCCTGGACAGCCACCTGTAATACCGGCAGATCCGCGGACGTGTTGTCAGTCGGCAACACGTCCGCCGCCAAGCCGCCGATCGCTCGCTCAAGCGCGAATCGGCCTATGCTAGAATTAAAAAACGTCGGCAAGACGCATTTAAGTCTCTGAGCGCTTCCGCTCGCCCTCCTCCCTTATTTTCTTTCGTCGCTTCTCCTCCCTGGCGGGTTCTCCGTATGCATTTATCCGAGCTCAAGTCTCTGCACGTGTCCGAACTGATCGAAATGGCCAATGGCCTGGAGATCGAAAACGCGAACCGCCTGCGCAAGCAGGAGTTGATGTTTGCCATTCTCAAAAAGCGCGCCAAGACGGGAGAGACGATCTTCGGCGACGGTACGCTCGAAGTGCTGCCGGACGGCTTCGGCTTCCTGCGCTCGCCGGAAATGTCGTACCTCGCGAGCACCGACGACATCTATATCAGCCCGTCGCAGATCCGCCGCTTCAACCTGCACACCGGCGACACCATCGAAGGTGAAGTCCGCACGCCGAAGGACGGCGAGCGCTACTTCGCGCTGGTGAAGGTCGACAAAGTCAACGGGCAGCCGCCCGAGGCCTCGAAACACAAGATCATGTTCGAGAACCTCACGCCGCTGCACCCGAACAAGCCGCTGGCGCTCGAGCGCGAGATGCGCGGCGAGGAAAACGTCACGGGCCGCATCATCGACATGATCGCGCCGATCGGCAAGGGCCAGCGCGGCCTGCTGGTCGCGTCGCCGAAGTCGGGCAAGACGGTGATGCTCCAGCACATCGCGCACGCGATCAAGCAGAACCACCCGGACGTCGTCCTGTTCGTGCTGCTGATCGACGAACGCCCCGAAGAAGTGACCGAAATGCAGCGCTCGGTCGCCGGCGAAGTCATCGCGTCCACGTTCGACGAGCCGGCCACGCGTCACGTGCAGGTCGCCGAAATGGTGATCGAGAAGGCCAAGCGCCTCGTCGAAATGAAGCACGACGTCGTGATTCTGCTCGACTCGATCACGCGTCTCGCACGCGCTTACAACACCGTGATCCCGGCATCGGGCAAGGTGCTGACGGGCGGTGTCGACGCGAACGCGCTGCAGCGCCCGAAGCGCTTCTTCGGCGCGGCGCGCAACATCGAGGAAGGCGGCTCGCTGACGATCATCGGCACCGCGCTGATCGAGACCGGCAGCCGCATGGACGACGTGATCTACGAAGAGTTCAAGGGCACCGGCAACATGGAAGTGCACCTCGAGCGCCGCCTCGCGGAAAAGCGCGTCTATCCGTCGATCAACCTGAACAAGTCGGGCACGCGTCGCGAAGAAATGCTGATCAAGCCCGAGATCCTTCAGAAGATCTGGGTGCTGCGCAAGTTCATCCACGACATGGACGAAGTCGAGGCAATGGAATTCCTGCTCGACAAGATCCGCCAGACGAAGAGCAACTCCGAGTTCTTCGACCTGATGCGCCGCGGCGGCTGATCGCCCTCGCCGCACGACACGGCCGCCCGCGCACTCCGCCTGGCGGCCGTTTTTCGATCCCAACCTATACGTGAACGTACACGTTGACCTATAATGGCGTCATCGTCCCGCCGAAATCCGCCACCTCCGATGCCGAACGACGCCTCCGCCCCGTTATTGACCGTCAGCGACGCCGCGTCGCGGCTCGGCGTCACGCCGCGCACGCTCAAATATTACGAAGAGCGCGGGCTCGTCACGCCGTCGCGCAGCGAAGGCCGCTACCGCCTCTACGACGAAACCGACCTCGAGCGCTTCGCGCGCATCCTGCGGCTGCGCGCGCTCGGGTTCTCGCTGCACGGCATCACCGAAATGCTGAAGCGCCCGCTGGAAGAAACCGGCGACGGCCGGCGCCGCTATTCGGATGCATCGCTGCGCGACATCCGCGCCGGCCTCGCCGAGCAGATCGATACGCTCGACCGGCGGATCGCGGCCGTCCAGCGCGAGCTGAAGGAAGCCGTCGCGCTGCGCAAGGAATTGCAGCACGACATCGACTACGTCGAGCGGCGCCTCGCCGGCGAAAACGCCGATGCGCTGATCGCGCAGCGGCGGGCGGAAGCCGGCGCGCGGCGCGCCCGCAAGGATCGCGAATGAACGCGGTGCCCGGCCGATCGCCGCTGTGGAGCCGCGCAAACCTGCGCGCGGACTTGTTCCCATGGGCGCTCGCGCTCGTCACGGGCATCGACTACTTCGACAACGCGGTCTTCTCGTTCTTCGCGAGCTACATCGCGGGCGGCATCAACGCATCGCCCGACGAACTCGTGTGGTCGTCGAGCGCCTACGCGGTCACGGCCGTGCTCGGTATCCTGCAGCAGCAATGGTGGGTCGACCGGCTCGGCCATCGCCGCTACGTCGCGGGCTGCATGCTGATGTTCTCGTTCGGCGCGGTCGCGTCGGCGCTGGCCGACACGTCGCTGGCGCTCGCGTTCGCGCGCGGTTTCCAGGGTTATTTCATCGGCCCGATGATGGGCGCGTGCCGGATCCTGATCCAGATCAGTTTCAAGCCGCAGGAGCGGCCGCCCGCGACCCGCGCGTTCCTGATCATGATCCTGCTCGGCAGCGCGCTCGCGCCGATCGTCGGCGGGCTGCTGGTCGCGCATTCGACGTGGCGCGCGCTGTTCGCGTGCACGGCGCCAGCCGGCATCGCGTTCGCGATCCTCGCGCTGCTCACGCTGCCCGATTCGGGCCGCGCGCCGGACGACGAACGCGGTTCCGGCCACTTCTGGCCGTACGTCCTGTTCGCGCTCGCGCAAGGGGCGCTGCAGATCGTGCTGCAGCAGGTGCATTACCAGCTCTACAGCGGCTCGCCGATGCTGATCGCGCTGACGATTGCCGGGCTCGGCGCGCTCGCGTGGTTCGCCTATCACCAGTGGCATCACCCGACGCCGCTCGTGCGGCTGCACGCGTTTCGCGAGCGGACGTTCCAGATCGGGCTGCTGCTCTACATGTTCTATTACTACGAGACGACGGGCTTCAGCTACCTGACGTCGCGGTTTCTCGAGGGCGGGCTCGGCTATCCGGTCGAGAACGCCGGGCGCCTGGTCGGCACGATGTCGCTGATCTCGGCCACCGCGCTGTTCGCCTATCTGCGCTACGCGAAATTCGTCACGCACAAGAAGTGGTTCGTCGTGCCGGGGTTCGCGATCGCGGTCACGGCCGCGCTGTGGATGACGCGGATGACGCCGCAGGTCGGCGAGGCGGCGCTGATCGTCCCGCTGCTGCTGCGCGGGTTGCTGCTGCTGTTCATCGTGCTGCCGGTCGCGAACCTCACGTTCCGCATCTTCGCGATCGACGAATACACGCACGGCTACCGGCTCAAGAACATCGTGCGGCAACTGACGATCTCGTTCGCGACGTCGTCGGTGATCATCGTCGAGCAGCACCGGCTGGCCGTGCACCAGACACGGCTCGTCGAGCGCGCGAACGTGTTCGACCCGCTGTTCCAGCAGACCGCCGATGCACTCACGCGCGGCTATGCGGCCGCCGGCCACGCGCTGAACGACGCGCACGGCCTCGCGATCGCGTCGATCGCGCGGATGGTGGCGCAACAGGCGTCGTTCCTCGCGTCGCTCGACGGCTTTTACTTCCTCGCGGGCGTGGCGCTCGTCGGCGGCCTCTTCGCGGCATGGCAAAAACAGATCGATTGAGTTAAAAGACAGGCTTTGGATTTTCGTCCGCAGCCTCCATGCTTTCGAAACTGACCCGCTGGTTCGACGACCGCCGCCGCGACCGCGCGCTGCGCAGCCATCCGATTCCCGACGCGCTATGGCGCGAAACCGTCGAGCGGCTGCCGTTCCTGGCCAATCTTCCGCCCGACGCGCTCAGCCGGCTGCGCGAGATGACGAGCCTGTTCGTCGCGAAAAAATCGTTTTCGACCGCGCACGGGCTCGAGCTGACCGACGCGATGATCGTCGCGATCGCCGCGCAGGCCTGCCTGCCCGTGCTGAATCTCGACCTGTCGCTGTACGACGGCTGGGTCGGCGTCGTCGTGTATCCGGGCGAATTCGTGATCCGCAAGACGGTGCAGGACGAGGACGGCGTCGTTCACGAAGTCGAGCAGGATGCGAGCGGCGAGGCATGGGAAGGCGGACCCGTGATCCTGTCGTGGGAAGACGCGCAGATGACGGACGGCCGGGATGCATACAACGTGGTGATCCACGAGTTCGCGCACAAGATCGACATGGTCAATGGCGCGGCCGACGGCTATCCGCCCCTTTTTCGCCGCTGGCATGCGCCGCGCCTCGACGCGCAGGCGTGGGCCGACGTGTTCGAACATGCGTACGACCAGTTCTGCGCGCGCGTCGACGCGGTGCCGGAGCGCGCGTGGGCGCGCTTCGAGCGGGACTCGCTGATCGATCCCTATGCGGCCGACCACCCGTCGGAATTCTTCGCCGTATGCAGCGAGGCGCTGTTCGTGCGGCCGAGAGCGTTCGAGTCCGAATTTCCGGAGCTGTACAGGCTGCTCGCGCGCTACTACCGGCAGGATCCGGCCGGCACCGGCGCGCTCGACGCACCATGAAAATTATTCGTCAACCGTCTGATTTTCTGGCATAATCGCCGTTTTTCGACCTTAGGCAAGTGGCTCGCGCCGGGCTTGACGTCAGCCGAAACGCTCCCATCGGGGCGGCACGGCCGGCCAAGCGGCGGGTTGGCTACCGCTATCACCAAGGAAAATCATGAAACCTGGCATTCACCCGGACTACCGCGAAGTCGTCTTCCAAGACATGTCGAACGGCTTCAAGTTCATCACGCGCTCGACGATCCAGACGCGTGAAACCATCGAGCACGAAGGCAAGACCTACCCGCTCGCCAAGATCGAAGTGTCGTCGGAATCGCACTCGTTCTACACGGGTCAGCAAAAGATTATGGACACGGCAGGCCGTGTCGAGAAGTTCAAGAACAAGTTCGGCGCACGCGCCAGCGGCAAGGTCGCGAAGTAAGCTTCGCACCGCATCCGGTGGTTGCAACGCACCGGTACCGCACGAAAGGGCAGCCCAGGCTGCCCTTTTTTGTCTCTGCTCGCCCGGAAAGGCGCCGCCCGGCGCCCGGGCAACGACCTGACGCACAACAGCGGGCGCGACTACAATGCCGGATGCTCGAAACCGGCTCCACCGCGCGCAGCCGCGCCGGCCGCCCGCCCATAACAAATCGCTCATCTGCATGAAGCCAGTCGTCCGTCTCACCGCCTCCGCCACGCGTGCGCTGCCGCGCTGGCTGCTGCTCACGCTCTGCCTCGTCTACGCGGCGTTCGGCCTGTTCGGCCGCGACCCGTGGAAAAACGAGGACGCGGCGGGCTTCGGCGTGATGTGGACGATGGCCAAGGGCGGCTGGCACGACTGGCTGCTGCCGAACCTGGTCGGCAAGTTCATCACGACCGACGGGCCGCTCGGCTACTGGCTCGGCGCACTGTCGATCCGCGGCCTCGGCCCGTGGGTCGACGCAAGCAACGCGTCGCGCGTCGATACCGGCGTGCTGTTCTGCGCCGCGTGCGCGTTCGTCTGGTACGCGGCCTACCTGCTCGGCCGGCGCGCCGAGGTTCAACCGTTCAAATACGCATTCGGCGGCGAGCCCGAGCCGCGCGACTACGGCCGCACGCTCGCGGACGGCGCGCTGCTGGTGCTCGTCGCCTGCTTCGGCCTCGCGGAACGCGGGCATGAAACGACGCCGCAACTCGCGCAATTCGCGTGGATCGCGATGCTCGTGTACGGGATCGTGCGCGGCATCGACAAGCCGCTGCAAGGCGCACTGTGGTGGGGCCTCGCGATGGGCCTCGTCGCGCTGTCCGGCAACCCGGTGCTGGTCGTCGCGCTGCTCGCGGGCACGGCCGCGCTGTGGCTCGTCACGCCCGAGATGCGCAACCTGCGCCTGCCGCTCGTCGGCCTGCCGCTCGCGGCCGCGATCTTCGCGCTGTGGCCGATCGCCGCCTTCGTCGCGGCGCCGGACGACGCCGCATGGTTCTTCAACCAGTGGATCCACGGCAGCCTGATGCGCTTTTCGGGCCCGCCGACGGCCGTGCTCGGCTATGCGGCGAAGAACCTGCCGCTGTTCACGTGGCCCGCCTGGCCGCTCGCGATCTGGGCGTGGTGGAGCTGGGCCGGCATGCGCCGTCGCGCGCACATCGCGATTCCGCTGTCGGTGGCCGTGCCGCTCGTCGCGCTCGTGATCCTGCAAAGCCAGCAGTCGAACCGCATGTACATGCTGCTGCTGCCGCCGCTCGCGGTGCTGGCGACGTTTGCGCTGCCGACCCTCAAGCGCGGCGCGATCAACGCGATCGACTGGTTTGCCGTACTGAGCTTCACGATCCTCGGCACCTTCGTGTGGCTGGTATGGCTCGCATCGCTCACCGGCTTCCCGCATCCGCTCGCGCGCAACCTCGCGCGCCTCGTGCCCGGCTACGAGCCGCATTTCAAGATCCTGTCGTTCATCTGCGCGGTGATCGTCACCGTGTGCTGGTGCTTCATCGTGCGCTGGCGCGTGTCGCGGCAGCCGAAGGTGCTGTGGCGCAGCGTCGTGCTGTCGGGCGCGGGCACGACGCTGATGTGGGTGCTGCTGATGACGCTGTGGCTGCCGATCGTCAACTACGGCCGGACCTATCGCGACGTCGCGCAACAGATCGCCGTGCACCTGCCGTCCGACTACGAATGCATCTCGCCGGTGCGGCTCGGCGACGCGCAGATCGCGACCTTCGCGTACTTCGGCAACATGCACTTCGATTTCTCCGGCGACTGCGACGTGATCCTGCGCCAGGACCGCGCCGACTTCGGCGAGCCGAGCGCGATGTCGCAATACGTGTGGCGTCTCGTCTGGGAAGGCCGCCGCGTCGCCGACCGCGACGAGCGCTTCCGCCTGTACGAGCGCATCGAACGGCCGAAGACGCCCGTCAAGCGGCGTCCGCCGCGCCGCCGGGCGGCCGATTGACGATGTTCGGCGACATCCGCCGGATCGTCGGTCTCGCGTGGCCGGTGCTGGTCGGCCAGCTCGCGATCATCGCGTTCGGCGTGATCGACACCGCGATGGTCGGCCGCTACTCGGCCGTCGATCTCGCCGCGCTCGGGCTCGGCTCGTCGATCTACGTATCGATCTATATCGGTCTAACCGGCATCCTGTCCGCGCTGCAGCCGATCACCGGGCAACTGTACGGCGCGCGGCGCTATGCGGAAATCGGCGAGGAAGTGCGCCAGGCGCTGTGGCTCGCGCTGCTGCTCGCGATTCCCGGCTTCCTGCTGCTGCATTTTCCCGAGCCGCTGTTGCGCATCGCGCATGCGCCCGCCGCGCTGCACGAGCGCACCGTCGACTACCTGCGCATCCTGTCGTACGGGCTGCCCGCGAGCCTCGTATTCCGCATCTACAACGCGCTGACCAACGCGGCCGGCAAGCCCCGGCTCGCGATGATCCTGCAGATCGGCGCGCTGCTGCTCAAGTTTCCGCTGAACGTCTGGTTCATCTTCGGCGGCTTCGGCGTGCCGGCGCTCGGCGGCCCCGGCTGCGGGCTCGCGAGCACGCTGATCAACTGGGCGCTCGCGCTGATCGGCTACACGCTGCTCGCGAAGCTCGACGTGTTCGCGCCGCTCGCGATCTTCTCCCGCTTCTGCTGGCCCGTCTGGGCACGCCAGAAGGCAATCCTGAAGCTCGGCGTGCCGATGGGCCTGTCGTATCTGATCGAGGTCACGTCGTACACGTGCATGGCGCTGTTCATCGCGCAGTTCGGCACGACGACGCTCGCCGGCCACCAGATCGCCGGCAACATCGGCGCGGTGCTGTACATGACGCCGCTGTCGATCGGCGTGGCGGCGTCGACGCTGGTCGCGCGCGCGCTCGGCGCCGGGCACGCCGAGGAAGCCCGGCTGCTCGGCCGGCACAGCGTGATGTTCGCGTGCGGCGTGGCGGCTGCCTACGGCGTGCTCGTGTTCGCGCTGCGCCCGCTGATCATCGGCGGCTACACGCCGAACCCGGCCGTCGCCGCGGCCGCGATGCCGCTCGTCGCGATCGTCGCGTGCTACCACGTGTTCGATGCGCTGCAGGTCACGTCGGCGTTCGTGCTGCGCGCGTACAAGGTGGCGGTCGTGCCGACCGTGATCTATGCGGTCGCGCTGTGGGGCGTCGGACTCAGCGGCGGCTACCTGCTCGGCTTCGACGTCGGCGGGATCGCGCCCGCGTGGCTGACCGGCGCGCGCGGCTTCTGGTTCGCGAACACGGTCAGCCTGATGCTGGCGGGCGCGGGGCTCGTGCTGTACCTGCGCCGCATCGGCCGCGCGCACGCCGCCACAGCCTGACGCCACGCGCGCTACACGCCCTCCAGCACGTCGGCTGCGTGATAGGAGGACCGCACGAGCGGGCCGGCGACCACTTCCCTGAAACCGAGCGCAAGCGCCTCGTCGCGCCACGCGGCGAACGCGTCCGGGCTCACGTGGCGCCGCACCGGCAAATGGTGCGCCGACGGCGCCAGATACTGGCCGAGCGTCAGCACGTCGACCTCGTGCGCGCGCAGGTCGCGCAGCGTGTCGCGCACCTCGTCGTCGCGCTCGCCGAGCCCGAGCATCAATCCCGATTTCGTCACGAGCGTCGGCCGCGCGGCCTTCGCCTGCGCGAGCAGTTCGAGCGAGCCGCGATAGTCGGCGCCCGGCCGCGCCGCCCGATACAGCGACGGCACCGTCTCGATGTTGTGGTTGAACACGTCGGGCCACGCCGATGACAGTGCATCGAGCGCCCGTGCCGTGCGGCCGCGGAAGTCGGGCGTCAGCACCTCGACGCCGATGCCCGGCACGCTCGCGCGCACCGCCGCGATGCACGCGGCGAAATGCGCGGCGCCGCCGTCGCGCAGATCGTCGCGGTCGACCGACGTGATCACGACGTAGCGCAACCCGAGCGCCGCCGCCGCGTCGGCCAGCCGCGCGGGCTCGTCGGGATCGAGCGGCTCCGGACGGCCGTGCGCGACGTCGCAGAACGGGCAACGCCGCGTACACAGCCCGCCCATGATCATGAAGGTCGCGGTGCGCTGCGCGAAGCATTCGCCGATGTTCGGGCACATCGCCTCCTCGCAGACGGAATGCAGCCGATGCTCGCGCAGCACGGCGGCCATGTCGGCCACCGCCGCGCTCATCATCGGCCGCGCGCGCAGCCACGGCGGCTTCGGCAGCGCCGCGCCGGCCGCGGGCTCGACGCGCACCGGAATGCGCGCGAGCTTGTCGCGACTTCTCGCGCCGGGCTGGCCGAGCGCCGTGAGGCTGGGTCGTTCGAGCGCGGCGGCCATCGTCAGTCTCCGAGGAACGCGACGATCAGGCGGTTCACGTCGGCGGCCGCCTCCATCTGCACCATGTGGCCGCCGCCGGCGATCACCTCGGCGCGCACGCCGTCCGGCAAGCCCTGCGCGTGCCGCGCGGGAATCACCTGGTCGCGCTCGCCCCAGATCACGAGCGTGCGCGGCGCAAGCGACGCGAGCCGGTCGCGGAATACGCGCCGCTGCGCGGCGCCGTCGAACGCGGCGTCCGCGATCTTCTCCAGCGCGGCCTGCACGCCTTCGAGCCGCTTGTACTTGACGAGATCCTCGACGAGCTGCCGCGTGACCAGCGCGTCGTCCGCGAACAGCGCGCCGAGGTGCGGCTTCAGCGTGTTGCGGCTGTTGCCGGCGACGAAGCCGTCGATGTATGCACGGTTGATGTCGGCGCCGAGCCCCGCGCTCGCGATCAGCGTGAGCGACGCCACGCGCGCCGGCGCGCTGTCGGCCAACGTCATCGCCACCGCGCCGCCCATCGAATGGCCGATCAGGTGCGCACGCTCGATGTGCTGCGCATCGAGCAGCGCAAGCACCGCGTCGGCCAGTTCGTCGAGACTGCCGGTCTCGACGGTCTTCTCCGACTCGCCGTGGCCGGGCAGATCGAGCGCCCACACCGGCCGGTGCGCGGCGAGTTCCGCATGGTTGAACAGCCAGTTGTTCAGGTCGCCGCCGAAGCCGTGGATCAGCACGGCCGGTGTGCCCGAACCGTCGCCGAGCTTCAGGAAGCGGATCGTGCGTCCGCCGATCCGCGCCTTCTCCGGCTGCGGGCCGGCCGCCTCGTCGGACGCCGCGCTCGGCACGAAATCGCGCTGGAAGTCGGCGATCGCCGCATCGATGTCGGCGTCGCTCGTGTCGGCGGCCGCGACCACGCCGAGCAGCGCGCCGACGGGCAACGTCTCGCCCTCCTGCGCGATCTGGCGGCGCAGCGTGCCGTCGAACGCGCATTCGACGCCCGACGAGATCTTGTCGGTCTCGACGTCGAGCACCTCGTCGCCCTTCGCCACGCGTTCGCCGATCGCCTTCAGCCAGCCATTGACCTGCCCCTGCTCCATCGACAGCCCCCACTTGGGCATCGTGATCATGTGAATCGACATCGTGTCAGCTCCTCGTCTTCAGGACCGCCCGCGCAATCGCATCGGCGGACGGGATATACAGGTCTTCCAGCACGCCGGCGAACGGCGCGGGCGTATGCGGCGCGGTGACGAGCTCGATCGGCGCCTTGAGCGAGCGGAACGCGCGCTGCGCGACGAGCGCGGCGATGTCGGTCGCGATCGAGCAGCGCGGGTTCGCTTCGTCGACCACCACCACGCGCCCCGTGCGCTCGGCGCTTTCGAGGATCGTTTCCTCGTCGAGCGGCGACGTCGTGCGCAGGTCGATCACGTCGCACTGGATGCCGTCCTTCGCGAGCGTCGCGGCCGCGTCCATCGCCAGATGCACCATCCGGCCGTACGTGACGATCGTCGCGTCGTCGCCGTCGCGCAGCACGTTCGCCTCGCCGAACGGAATCGCATAGGATTCCTCCGGTACGTCGCCCTCACGCGTATAGAGCAGCTTGTGTTCGAGGAAGATCACGGGATCGTTGTCGCGGATCGCCTGAATCAGGAGCCCCTTCGCGTCGTACGGCGTCGACGGGCACACGACCTTCAGCCCCGGGATGTGCGTGAACAGCGACGTGAGCATCTGCGAGTGCTGCGCGGCCGCGCGCAGGCCGGCGCCGTACATCGCACGGATCACGACCGGCGTCACGGCCTTGCCGCCGAACATGTAGCGGAATTTCGCCGCCTGGTTGAAGATCTGGTCGAAACACACGCCCATGAAATCGATGAACATCAGTTCCGCGACGGGCCGCATCCCGCACGCGGCAGCGCCGACCGCCGCGCCGATGTAGCCGCCCTCCGACAGCGGCGTATCGAGCACGCGGCCCGGAAACTTGTGGAACAGCCCCTTCGTCACGCCGAGCACGCCGCCCCATGCGTCGTCCTCGCCGGGCGCACCCGCGCCGCCCGCGTTGTCCTCGCCCATCACGATCACGCTGTCGTCGCGCGCCATTTCCTGCGCGAGCGCCTCGTTGATCGCCTGCGAATAGGTAATCTTCCTTGCCATGTCTGTCTCCTGGAATGTTCGGTTCGCCGTGCCGGCTGCTCGGTCAGGCCGAGTTCACGGATACGACACGTAGACGTCGGCGAGCAGGTCGGCGGCATCCGGCAGCGGCGCCGCCTTCGCCTGCGCGACCGCGTCGTCGATCAGCGCCTTCACCTGGGCGTCCACCGCGCGCAGGTCGGCCGTCGTCAGCGCTTCGGCGCGCACGACGCGCGTTTCGAAATGCTTCAGGCAGTCCTTCTCGTCGCGCAGCTTCTGCACTTCGCCCGGCGCGCGATAGGTTTGCGCATCGCCCTCGAAGTGGCCGAAATAGCGCGTGAACTTCACCTCGACGAGCGTCGGGCCGCCGCCGTTGCGCGCGCGGTCGACGGCTTCGCCGAGCGCCTCGTGCACCGCGAAGAAGTCGAAGCCGTCGACGATCACGCCCGGCATCCCGAACCCGTTCGCCCGATCGGCGATGTTGTCGGTCGCGACCGACCAGCTCGACGACGTCGCTTCCGCATAGCCGTTGTTTTCGGCGACGAAGATCGCGGGCAGCCGCCACACCGACGCGAGGTTCATCGATTCGAAGATCACGCCCTGGTTCGACGCGCCGTCGCCGAAGAAGCACACGCCGACGCCGCCGGTTTTCCTGTACTTGGCCGCGAGCGCCGCACCGCACACGAGCGGGCCGCCCGCGCCGACGATCCCGTTCGCGCCGAGCATCCCCATCGACAGGTCGGCGATGTGCATCGAGCCGCCCTTGCCGTGGCAGACGCCTGTCTTCTTGCCGTAGATCTCGGCCATCATCCCGTGCACGTCGACGCCCTTCGCGATGCAATGGCCGTGGCCGCGGTGCGTGGTGGCCACGTAGTCGTCGAGGCCGAGGTGCAGCATCGTGCCGACGGCGGACGCCTCCTCGCCCGCGTACAGGTGAACGAAGCCGGGTATCTCGCCGGTCGCGAATTCGACGTGCAGGCGTTCCTCGAATTCGCGGATCGTGCGCATCAGCCGATAGGCGTCCAGCAGCTTGTCCCTGCCGAGCTGTGTCGAAGCGGTCATGTGTGTCTCCTGGGTAGGTCTGACTGCGAATGCCGCCCCGGCCATGCCGTGGCGGCGGATTGCACGGCCTGCGGCCGTCAGTGAAACGTGAAGCCGCCGTCGACGTTCACGGCCTGGCCCGTCACGTTGTCCATCGTCGCGAAGAACAGCGCGAGCCGGCCCATGTCTTCCGGCGTCTGCGCGCGGCCCTGCGGAATCAGCGTCAACTGGTGCCGCTGCCACGACTCCTCGACCGATTCGCCGTCGGTCTTCCATTCGTCGGACAGCCGGTCCCACATGTAGGTACGGACGATGCCGGGGCAGATCGCGTTGACGGTCACGCCGTCGCGCGCGAGCTCCTTCGCCAGCGCGTTGGTGAAGCCGACGACCGCGAATTTCGATGCGCTGTAGTGCGCGAGATTCGGGAAGCCTTCCTTGCCCGCGATCGACGCGACGTTGATGATCCGGCCGCGCCGCTGCGCCTTCAGATGCGCGAGCGCCGCGCGGCAGCCGAGGAACGTGCCCTTTGCGTTCACGTCCATCACGAAATCCCAGTCGCGCTCGGTCAGTTCGGCAACCGGACGGATGCTGATCACGCCCGCGCAGTTCACGAGGATGTCGAGCCCGCCGAGGTCGCCGAGCGCCTGCGCGACCATCGCGTCGACCTGCGCGGCCTGCGTGACGTCGACCTTCGCGATCGCCGCGCGGCGGCCGAGCGCGCGCACCTCGCCGGCGGTCGCGTCGAGCGCGTCGTCGAGCAGGTCGGCCAGCAGGATGTCGGCACCGGCGCCGGCGAGCGTCAGCGCGATGCCGCGGCCGATGCCGCGCGCGCCGCCCGTGACGATGGCGACCTGTCCTTCGAGAGAGGCTGTCATGGCGATGTCTCCTTGATGATCGTGATGGATGTCGAAACGTCTTCGTGAAACCGGTGTATCAGTCGTGCCACGCACCGGCATCGCGCAGCAGTTGCCGTGACGACGCGTAGCGCAGCGTGCGGCCGACGTCGACCGTCAACGGTCCGCCCCAGTCGAGTGCGATCTCGTAGCGATCGCCGCGCGCGACCTCGATCTCGCGCTCGCCGTCGAACGCGAGCGTGCCGCGCTCGAACGGAATCGCGTGCCACGCGCCCGGCTCGAGCCGCTCGCAACTGCGCATCACGACGCGGTCGACGCGCCCCGGCGCGATCGGCGCGACGAGCGGCGTGCCGGCCGTCTTGCCGGCATCCGCGAAGCGCATCGCGAGCCCGTGCGGCGCGCTGCGTTCGAGCGGCGCCCACGCGCCGCCGAGCGCGGACAGGCCGATGCCGTCCGGTTCCGCGAACGTCAGATAGAGGGTGTCGATGTCGTCCGAGCCGGAGATCGCGCGCGCGCCGACGAAGCGCTGCCGCGCGGCGCACACATCGACGAGCGCGATCTCCTCGCGCCCGGGCTGCGCGCCCGCGACGCAGCGCACGACGAGCCGCTTGTTGCGCACGAACGCGACCTCGGCCGGCACGGCGCCGGTCGCGACGAGCCCCGCGGCGACGCCGGCGACGGTCGCCTCGCGATGTTCGGGAAACGCGTTGTTGGTGCCGGTGGACAGCGCGACGAGCGGCGTCGCGCCGCAATGCGCGGCCACCGCGCGATGGGTGCCGTCGCCGCCGAGCACGACGATCAGCGACACTTCCATCCGATGCAGATAGGCGGCGCCAGCCTGCGTGTCGGCGACGCTGTCGGTAATCGGCAGGTCGACGAATTCGACCTGGGGCCAGCGCTCGTGCGGCGCGACCGCGCGATGCGTGTCGATCGCGCGCAGCAGCAGCGTCGCGATGCCCGTGCGGTCGCGCAGCGTCAGCACGCGCTCGACGCCCATCGCGCCGAGGCCGGCCAGCAGGCGCACGATCATGTTCGCCTTCTCCGCGGTCGGGAACACGGATGCATGCGTCGTGAGGCGGCGGATGTCGCGCCCCGATGCGGGGTTCGCGATCACGCCGACGGTAACGGGCGTCGTCACGGGTTTGTCTCCATCCAGTCGGCAGGGCCGGCGTATTGCGCGCGCCGCCCTCGCCTGTTTCGTCCGCTGCCATCGAGGGGCAGCGGATCGTCGTCGCCGACGCAATCGCGCCGGCTTGCCCGTCATCTCTGCAAGCGGCGTGCCATCGTGCATGCGATGCCCGCGAAACCCGCGTCCGCGCTGGCGCGGCGGGCATGCGCGGGTTCGCAATGCGCGGTCGTGACGGCGCGGCGCGCGTCGGATTCGCCGGCACGTCTCATGCCGTCGATACGGCGACGCGATCGTCGCGGCGCGCGCGCATGCGCGGCGCTCCGCCCGCAAACCCTGCGTTCGCGCGGCGCCGCGCGCGCGACGCCCCGCCTGACGACCGTCGCGCCGCGCGCGGGCGGCCGTCTCAATCGCGCGAGACGCATCGGATACCGGTGAGACGACCGTCTCACGCGCGCCGCGTGCTGCAATGCAGTGTGATCCGCCGGACCGGATGTGCTACAAGAACAGCGACATCCCCGCCGTACCCGGAGCCGACCATGCCCTACGCCGTCCCCCAGGCCCAGCACGCCGACCGCATACTCGGCGCGCTCGCCGGGCGCCTGCCCGCGCCGGCCGATTCCGCGCGCCTCGTGTCTTCGTGGCAGCGATCGCTGGAGCGCTATCGCCTCGACCCCGCTTCGTCGATCGGCCCGCGCGTGCTGACCGCGGCCGAGCTGCGCGAAGTGCGCGACAAGGAAGAGGCCTTCCTGCGCGCGTCGGGCCAGTGCCTGACGCGGCTGCACGACATGATCCGCGTCGCCGACTACTGCGTGATGCTGACCGACGCGCACGGCGTGACGATCGACTACCGGATCGACCGCGAGCGCCGCAACGACTTCCGTCATGCGGGGCTGCACATCGGCTCGTGCTGGTCGGAAAGCGAGGAAGGAACCTGCGGCGTCGCGAGCGTGCTGACCGATCTCGCGCCGATCACCGTGCACAAGACCGATCACTTTCGCGCGGCGTTCACGACGCTCACGTGCAGCGCGGCGCCGATCTTCTCGCCGGGCGGCGAGCTGATCGGCGTGCTCGACGCGTCGGCCGTGCATTCGCCCGACGGCCGCGACAGCCAGCGCCTCGTCTACCAGCTCGTGCGGCAAAGCGCGGCGCTGATCGAGGACGGCTACTTCGTGCACAGCACCGCGCAGCACTGGATATTGTTCGGGCATCCGAACCGTCACTACGTCGAAGCGCAGCCCGAGTGGCTGATCGCGTTCGACGAATGCGGCAACATCGTCGCCGCGAACCGGCACGCGCGCGACGCGCTGCCGGCGCTGCGCGAGCCGCGCCATATCGACGAGATCTTCGATGCGACCGAGATGCCGCTGCGCGACGCCGCGCGGCTCGACGCGATCGTCGCGCTGCGGCTGCGCGCGACCGGCGCCCCGCTCTTCGCGCGGCTGCGCGCGCCGCTACGCCGCGCCGGCCGCGAACCGGGCGCGGCCCGGGCCGCCACGGCATCGCGCCGCCCGGGCACCGCCGCGCCGCGTCACGTCGGCGCGCTGACGCCGTTCCTGCACAGCAGCGATGCGCGCATCGCGCAACAGGCCGAACTCGCGCTGCGCGTCGCGAGCAAGCGGCTGCCGATCCTCGTGCTCGGCGAAACCGGCGCGGGCAAGGAAGTGTTCGCCCGCGCGATCCACGACGCCGGCGCGCGGCGCGCGCGGCCGTTCGTCGCCGTGAACTGCGGCGCGCTGCCGGAAGCGCTGATCGAGAGCGAACTGTTCGGCTATGCGGCCGGCGCGTTCACCGGCGCACGCAAGCACGGCGCGCGCGGCAAGATCGCGCTCGCCGACGGCGGCACGCTGTTTCTCGATGAAATCGGCGACATGCCGCTCGCGCTGCAGACGCGCCTGCTGCGCGTGCTGGCCGACGGCGAGGTCGTGCCGCTCGGCAGCGATACGCCGGTGCGCGTCGATCTCGACGTGATCTGCGCGACGCACCGCGATCTTGCGCGGATGGTGGCCGACGGCACGTTCCGCGAGGATCTGTACTACCGGTTGAGCGGCGCGACGTTCGAGCTGCCGCCGCTGCGCGAACGCGCGGACGTGCGCGACGTGATCGCCGCCGTGTTCGCCGAGGAAGCGCAGGCGACCGGCCACGTGCTGACGCTCGATGCGACGCTCGCCGAACAGCTCGCGGCCTACCCGTGGCCGGGCAACGTGCGGCAACTGCGCAACGTGCTGCGCTATGCGTGCGCGGTGTGCGACGCCGCGCGCGTGACGCGGCACGACCTGCCGGCCGAGCTCGCCGCGCAACTCGGCGGCGCCCCGGCGGGCGTGCTGCCCGACGACGAACGCGGGCGCATCGTCGCCGCGCTCACCGCGCATCGCTGGCGGCCCGACGCGGCCGCCCGCGCGCTCGGCATGTCGCGCGCGACGCTGTACCGGCGCATCGCGAAGCACCGGATCGTCGCGCCGCACCGCGCATGACACGCGCCGTCATGCGGGCTGCCCGGCCGCTTCGTTCGCGTGGTCTGCCTCGCCGGCCGCTTCGTCGCGCCGCTTGAACACCTCGTGCGCGGCGAACAGCGCGTTGAGCGCGGCCGGCATCCCCGCATACACGGCCATCTGCATGAACACCTCGACGATCTCGTCGCGCGTGCAGCCGACGTTCAGCGCGGCCTCGATATGCACCTTCAGTTGCGGCTGCGCGTTGCCGAGCGCGGCCAGCGCGGCGATCGTCGCGATTTCGCGCGCCTTCAGGTCGAGTTGCGGCCGGCTGTAGATGTCGCCGAAGCTGAATTCGACCAGGAGCCGCGCGAAATCCGGCGCGATCGGCGCAAGCGCCGCGATCACGCGTTCGCCCGCTTCGCCGTCGATTTCCTTGAGCTTGTTCCAGCCGCGCGTGTAGCGATCCTCAACGAGTCGTTCCATCTTGTCCGTCCTGTTCCGATAAAGAGTGAGAAAGATTCGCCCGTCGTTCCGTTTCCCGTTCCTGCGCCTCGTAGTACGCGATCTTGGCGCCGATCGCATCGAGGCTCGCCTGCAGCTCCGCGATATGCGCGCGCACCGCGTCGCGATGCGCGACCAGCAAGTCGCGCCGCGCGCGGAACGTCGACTCGCCCTGCTCGCGCAGCACCGCGAACGCCTGCATCTGCGCGATCGGCATGCCGGTCGCCTTCAGGCGCATCACGAAGGCCAGCCAGTCAAGGTCGGCCGGCGCATAGAGCCGGTGCCCGGCCGCCGTGCGCGAAATCGCGCGCAGCAGGCCGGCCTGCTCGTAATACCGCAACGTGTGCGTCGACACGCCCGTCAGTTCGGCGACTTGCCCGATCGTCAGCGGACCGGCGGCGGAGGGTTGGGATACGGTTTTCGACATGGCAGGAACAAGGTTAGGAGTTAGAGTTCACTCTAAGTCAAGCATTGTCTGACGGCCAGTGCGGCGTTCGCCCGCGATCCCCCTGCGACACCGTAAAGAATGGTCAAAATCGCCCGCCGCGACCGCTTTCGGCCTTTACAGCACCGCAAGCCTTCAGCAAGATGCGATCAGCCTGTCTCAAAAAGGGCACGCATTTGTCCTATGCTTAACGGCGACGCCCGGCCAGTTCGTGGGCCGCCGTCCGTTGCAACAACCATTCATCCGTCAGAACCAGGGAGCCCTTGCCATGCTGAAAAAGCTGCTGATGCTGTTCGTCGCGCTGTCGCTGTCGCTCGCCGCCGGCCTTGCCGCGGCCGTCGATGTCAACTCGGCCGACCAGGCCGCGCTCGAATCCGTGAAGGGTCTCGGGCCCGTGAAGTCGAAGGCGATCATCGACGAACGCACCAAGAACGGCCCGTTCAAGGACGCCGACGATCTCGCGAACCGCGTGAAGGGTCTCGGCACGAAGTCGGTCGGGCATCTCGAGGAAAACGGCCTGACGATCGGCGGCTCGTCGACGCCGCCGAAGGGCGTGAAGCCGTCGAAGCCGGCCGCGACGACGTCGGCGACCCCATCGACCACGACGTCGGCAGGCACCGCATCGACGTCCGCGACCGCGACGGCCGGCACGACGGCCACGGCCCCCGCGCCGGCGGCGAGCGCACCGGAAGCAGCCGCCAAGCCGGCCAAGACCAAGCGCGCATCGAAGAAGGAAAAGGCGGCAGCGGCGGCAGCGGCATCCGCCGACACGGGTGCGAGCGCACCGGCGGCCGCATCGTCCACGAAGGCGGCGAAGGGTTCGAAGAAGAAGAGCAAGAAGGACAAGGCAGCCTCCGCCGCCGCGGCGTCGGGCGCCTGATGTGCGCCGCGCGCGCGACGGCGTGCGCGCGGCATTCGTTCAACGGGCGCCGTCGTCACGGCGCCCTTTTCAGTGAAGGTGAAGAACCATGGGTCTCCTCGACATCGTCGGCGGTCTGATCGGCGGCCAGGCCGGCGGCAACTCGCAAAGCGCGCTGATCACGACCGCGCTCGAATTCATCAACAACCAGCCGGGCGGCCTGAACGGGCTGATCGAGAAGTTCAAGGCCGGCGGCGCCGGCGAGATCATCGGTTCGTGGGTCGGCACCGGCGAAAACCAGCCGATCTCGCCGGATACGCTGCAGAACGTGCTCGGCTCGGACGTCGTCGGCTCGCTCGCGAGCAAGGTGGGCATCGATCCCGCGCAGGCCTCGTCGATCCTCGCGCAGGTGCTGCCGCACGTCGTCAACGGCGCGACGCCGAACGGCGAAGTGCCGGCCGGCGGCCAGGTCGACACGTCGAACGTGCTCGGCACGCTCACGCAGCTCGCCGGCATGTTCGGCGGCAACAAGCAGGGCTGAGCCCGCGCCGCGACCGGGCGGCCCGTTCGGCCGCTCCATAAGCAAACACCCCGCCGAGGCGGGGTGTTCGTTTTTGCGCGCCCGGCGTGAGCCGGGCACGCGGCCGATGGCGGACGATCAGTGAACGACGCGGTCGAACACGAACTGGCCGTCGTTCACGTCGACCGGGATCACGTCCTTCGGACCGAAGCGGCCCGCGAGGATCAGCTTCGCGACCGGGTTCTCGATCTCCTGCTGGATCGCGCGCTTCAGCGGCCGCGCGCCGAACACCGGATCGTAGCCGACCTTCGCGATCTGTTCGAGCGCCGCCGGCGACACGTCGAGCGCCATGTCGAGCTTCGCGAGCCGGTCATGCAGGCGCGCCAGCTGAATCTTCGCGATCGACTCGATGTTGCTGCGGTCGAGCGCGTGGAACACGACGACGTCGTCGATCCGGTTCAGGAACTCGGGGCGGAAATGCTGCTTCACCTCGAGCCACACGGCGTCCTTGATCTCGTCCTGGGGCGAGCCCGTCATGGCCTGGATCACCTGCGAGCCGAGGTTCGACGTCATCACGATGACCGTGTTCTTGAAGTCGACCGTACGCCCCTGCCCGTCCGTCATGCGGCCGTCGTCGAGCACCTGCAGCAGCACGTTGAACACGTCCGGATGCGCCTTCTCGATCTCGTCGAGCAGGATCACGCTGTACGGCTTGCGGCGCACGGCTTCCGTCAGGTAGCCGCCTTCCTCGTAGCCGACGTAGCCCGGCGGCGCGCCGATCAGCCGCGCGACGCTGTGCTTCTCCATGAACTCGCTCATGTCGATGCGGATCAGGTGCTCTTCCGAATCGAACAGGAACGACGCCAGCGCCTTGCACAGCTCGGTCTTGCCGACACCGGTCGGGCCGAGGAACAGGAACGAGCCGTACGGACGGTTCGGATCGGCGAGCCCCGCGCGCGACCGACGGATCGCATCGGCCACCGCGCTGATCGCCTCGTCCTGGCCGACCACGCGCTCGTGCAGCTTTTCCTCGATGTGCAGCAGCTTCTCGCGTTCGCCCTGCATCATCCGCGACACGGGAATGCCCGTCGCACGCGACACGACTTCCGCGATTTCCTCCGCACCGACCTGCGTGCGCAGCAGGCGCGGACGCGTCGGGTTGTGCTGCTCCTGCTCTTCGGCCTGCGTGACCTGCTTCAGTTGCGCCTCGAGTTGCGGCAGCTTGCCGTACTGCAGTTCGGCGACCTTCTCCAGCTTGCCTTCGCGCTGCAGCCGCGCGATGTCCGCCCGCACCTTCTCGATCTCTTCCTTGAGCTGCGCGCTGCCCTGCACCGCGGCCTTCTCGGCGGTCCAGATCTCTTCCAGATCCGCATATTCGCGGCCGAGGCGATCGATCTCTTCCTCGATCAGTTGCAGGCGCTTCTGCGACGCTTCGTCCTGCTCCTTCTTCACCGCTTCGCGCTCGATCTTCAGCTGGATCAGACGACGGTCGAGCTTGTCCATCTCTTCCGGCTTCGAATCGATTTCCATCTTGATCTTCGAGGCGGCTTCGTCGATCAGGTCGATTGCCTTGTCGGGCAGGAAGCGGTCGGTGATGTAGCGATGCGACAGCTCGGCCGCGGCGACGATCGCCGGGTCGGTGATGTCGACACCGTGGTGCAGTTCGTACTTCTCCTGCAGCCCGCGCAGGATCGCGATCGTCGCCTCGACGCTCGGCTCGTCGACGAGCACCTTCTGGAAGCGGCGTTCGAGCGCGGCGTCCTTCTCGATGTACTTGCGGTATTCGTCGAGCGTGGTCGCGCCGATGCAGTGCAGCTCGCCGCGCGACAGCGCCGGCTTCAGCATGTTGCCCGCGTCCATCGCGCCTTCGGCCTTGCCCGCGCCGACCATCGTGTGAATTTCGTCGATGAAGACGATCGTCTGGCCTTCGTCCTTCGCGATGTCGTTGAGCACGGCCTTCAGGCGTTCCTCGAACTCGCCGCGATACTTCGCGCCGGCGAGCAGCGCGGCCATGTCGAGCGACAGCACGCGCTTGCCCTTCAGCGTCTCGGGCACCTCGCCGTTGACGATCCGCTGCGCCAGCCCTTCGACGATCGCGGTCTTGCCGACGCCCGGCTCGCCGATCAGCACCGGGTTGTTCTTCGTGCGGCGCTGCAGGATCTGGATCGAGCGGCGAATTTCGTCGTCGCGGCCGATCACCGGGTCGAGCTTGCCCGCGCGGGCGCGCTCGGTCAGGTCGACCGTGTATTTCTTCAGCGCCTCGCGCTGGCTTTCGGCGTCCTGGCTGTGCACCTGCGAGCCGCCGCGCACCGCGGCGATCGCGGCTTCGAGCGCCTTGCGCGTGAGACCGTGCTGGCGCGCGAGCTTGCCGGCGTCGCCCTTGTCGTCGGACACGGCGAGCAGGAACATCTCGCTCGCGATGAACGTGTCGTTGAGCTTCTGCGCTTCCTTGTCGGCCTGATTCAGCAGGCCGGCCAACTCACGGCCGATCTGGATGTCGCCGCCCGTGCCCGTTACTTGCGGCAGGCGCGAAATGGCTTCGTTCAGCGCGCCCTGGAGCGCCTGCACGTGCACGCCCGCGCGCGACATCAGCGAGCGAGCCGAGCCGTCGTGCTGCGCGACCAGCGCCGCGAGCACGTGAACGGGTTCGATGTATTGATTGTCGCGGCCTGCCGCGAGGCTTTGCGCGTCCGCGAGTGCTTCCTGGAACTTGGTGGTGAGCTTGTCGATTCTCATTTGGTTGAGACCTCCAATTTTCGATTAACACCAAGATGAGGATGGTTATGCGGCTTTCAAGCGAAATTCGGGTTGATTCAGCGCAAAAATTGCCGGATAGCCTGAAAACGGTCCGGCGGCGTGATGGCGCGAGCGGGCAGCGCGCGGCGCCCCGCGCATCAGGGGGCCTTGGACGACGTCTGTTCAACTGCCGGCGCTTCGTCCGGCGACGGCGCGGCACGCACGAGCGCGACCGGACGAATGCCGAGCAACGCCGCGAGCGGCGATGCGGGCACGGCCAGCTCGCCGAGCGTGTGACGATCGAGCTCCGCGAAGAACGCATCGCGCGCGGCCGCCAGCACGCTTTTCAGCCGGCACTGCGGCTCGATCACGCAGCCGCGCGGCTCGCTGCCGTCAGGCGAAAAGCAGCCGACCAGCGCGAAGTCGTTTTCGGTCGCCCGCACGACCTGGCCGACCGTCAGCCGCAGCGAATCGGCGAACAGCCGCAGCCCGCCGTTGCGGCCGCGCACGGTGTCGACCCAGCCCAGTTCGCCGAGCCGCTGGACGACTTTCATCAGATGGTTCTTCGAGATGCCGTAGGCGTCCGAGATCTCCTGGATCGTCGCGAGCCCCTCACCGCGCACGGCCAGATACAGCATCACGCGCAGCGAATAGTCGGTGTAGTCGGTGAGTCTCATGAGCGAATACAGAAAAGGTCGATCGTGCCCCGCTCGGATGAACCGGGCCGATCGCGAGGCGTGCAGGGCCGATAGACGGTGCCGTGGCGCGGCCCCGGGTTGCCGGGATCGCGTGCGCGCAATAAGATGCGGGATATCTACACGTTTTCCAGGGGTTATTGGACGCTATTTTGCGTCAAAATCCGACCGGCGTCCTGCCCGTCGCCGGCGCCGTCGCGCCGTCACCGCCCCGCTCTACCGGCCCTTTTCGTCATGACTGCCCAACCCGTCTCGCCCGATACCGTACCGGCCCGCCCCCGCGACGCCGAGCCGACCGAAGACAACATCCGCGATCTCGTCTACGCGTTCTACGACCGCGTACGCGCCGATCCGCTGCTGGGGCCCGTATTCGACGCGAAGCTGGCCGGCCGCTGGGACGACCATCTGCCGAAGATGGTGACGTTCTGGTCGAGCCTCGTGCTCGGCACCAAGGGCTATCGCGGCAACGTGCAGCAGGCGCACCAGCCGCTCGACAGGATCGAGCCGGCCCATTTCAGCCGCTGGCTGTCGCTGTTCCTGAACACCGTCGAAGCGCGCTACGCGCCGCCCGCGGCGGTTCGTTTCATGGAGCCCGCGCTGCGGATCGCGCAGAGCCTGCAGTTGAGCCGGTTCGGCTGGAACTACCGGATTCCGCCCGAGCAGCAGGCGCTGCTCGACGCTATCGCGCCGCGCCGCCGCGACGCGGGCGACGATTCGCACGCGTTGCCGTCGCGCGCCCGCGGCGAGCCTTTTCCGACGAAGATCATCGGGCGCGGCGTCGACCCGGACGCGTAACGCCCTTTACACGCGACGACCGCACGCACGCGGCACTTCGCTGCATCGCCCGCGTGCCGCGCTCAGCGCGGCGCGTTGCCCGACTCGACGCCCCAGCGCGCGAGCGCGGCGTCGTCGGTACTGCGCGCATCGACCCAGCGCTCGCCGTCCGGCGTCGTTTCCTTTTTCCAGAACGGCGCTTCGGTCTTCAGATAATCCATCACGAACTCGCACGACGCGAACGCGTCGCCGCGGTGCGACGCGACCGTCGCGACCATCACGATCTGGTCGAGCGGCAGCAGCCTGCCGACGCGGTGCACGATCGCGACGTCGACACCCGGCCAGCGCCGGCCGGCCTCGGCCGCGATCTTTTCGAGCGCCTTCTCGGTCATTCCGGGATAGTGCTCGAGCTCCATCGCGGCGACCGTATCGCCTTCGTTCAGGTCGCGCACCGTGCCGACGAAGCACGCGAGCGCGCCGATCTTCGGGTTGCGCGCCCGCAATGCCGCCACTTCGGCCTTCAGATCGAAATCGTCGGTCTGGACTCGTACCGTTGCCATCGCCTCCCCCCTCAACCGCCCGTGACGGGCGGGAAGAACGCGACCTCGCAGCCTTCGGTGAGCCGCGTGTCGGGGTCGGTCATCTCGTGGTTGCACGCCATGCGCAACGCGCGCCCTTCGGCGAGCGTGTCGGCCCACGCGCCGCCGCGCGCGCGCAGCCACGCGCGCACGTCGCCGACGGTCGTCACGCCGTCCGGCACGTCGGCTTCTTCATCGGCCACGCCCAGCGCTTCGCGCACGCTTGCAAAAAATTTCAGTTGAATCTTCATGGTTCGGGGAGCCGCCGCGTCACGACAGCAGTTCGGAAAACGGGATGAAACGCACGGTCTCGCCTGCGCTGATCGCGTGCTGCGGCGGATTGTCGATCAGGCCGTCGCCCCAGACCGTCGACGTGAGCACGGCCGAGCTCTGGTTCGGGAACAGGTCGAGGCCGCCGGCCGCATTGACGCGCGCGCGCAGGAATTCGTTGCGCCGGTCGCCCTTGCTCTGCGAAAAATCGGCACGCAGCGACAACGCGCGCGGCGCGACGTCGCGCACGCCGGACAGGCGCAGCAGGAACGGCCGCACGAACAGTAGGAACGTGACGAAGCTCGAGACCGGGTTGCCGGGCAGCCCGATGAAATGCGCGTCGGCGCGCTCGTCGCCGCGGCGCACCGCGCCGTACGCGAGCGGCTTGCCGGGCTTCATCGCGATCTGCCACAGCGCGAGCCGGCCTTCGGCCTCCACGGCCGGCTTCACGTGATCCTCGTCGCCGACCGACACGCCGCCGCTCGTCAGGATCACGTCGTGATCGCGGGCGGCCTCGCGCAGCGTGTCGCGCGTCGCGGCCAGCGAGTCGGGCACGATGCCGTAATCGGTCACGTGGCAGCCGAGCCGCTCGAGCAGCCCGCGCAACGTGAAGCGGTTCGAGTTGTAGATCGCGCCGGGCTTCAGCGGCTCGCCGGGCATCGTCAGTTCGTCACCGGTGAAGAACACCGCGACGCGAATCCGCCGCGCGACCGCCAGTTGCGCGCAGCCGACCGACGCGGCGAGACCCAGCGCCTGCGGCGTGAGCCGCGTGCCGGCCGGCAGGATCACCGAACCCTGACGGATGTCCGCGCCCTGCGCGGTGATCCATTCGCCGGCCTTCGGCGTGTGCAGGATCTCGACCGCGTCGCCGTCGGCCGATGCCTGCTCCTGCATCACGACGGCATCGGCGCCCGGCGGCACCGTCGCGCCGGTGAAAATCCGCGCGGCCGTGCCGGCCGCGAGCGGCGCGGCCGGATGCCCGGCCGGAATGCGCTGCGACACCGGCAGGCGCCGGTCGCCGTGCAGCAGGTCGGCGACACGCACTGCATAGCCGTCCATCGCGCTCGTATGCATCGGCGGCACGTCGAGCGGCGAGCTGACGTCGGCCGCCAGCACGCGGCCGAGCGCGTCGAGCGTGGCGACGGTTTCGGCGCCGGGCAGCGGCTTCGCGGCGTCGAGCAGCGCGGCGAGCGCCTCGGCGGTCGACAGCATCGGCGCGCGCGGCGCCGCGGGATTCGGGTTCGACATCGATGGAATCGGGGATCGTTGGAATCAATACGTCATTGTAGCGACGACGCCACGCGGACGCGCGATATGGCGGGCATGCGAAAACTGTGATCGGCGCGAACGCGCGGGTCTGGCACCTGTTTCGCGCGGCGTATGATGCCCGCGCGCCAAACGAAACGGCCGGAACCCCGATCCGTTCGACGAATCGGCATTCCGGCCGTCCCGCGCGACCGGGCCCGCGGGCCCGGCCGTGCGTCATGCGCCCGTATGGGCGGCGATGAAGTCCTTCACCTGCTGCGCGTCGGCCTTCACGACCTCGAAGCGCTGCGGCAGCGCCTCGAGCCCGTCGAAAGCGGCCGGACGCTCGGCTTCGCGATCGAGCGCCTCGCGGATCGTCTCGCCGAACTTGATCGGCTGCGCCGTCTCGAGCACGACCATCGGCACGCCGGCCTCCAGATGCTCGCGCGCGACCTTCACGCCGTCGGCCGTATGCGTATCGATCATCGTGTCGTAGCGCGAGAACACGTCGCGGATCGTCGCGATGCGGTCGGCGTGGCTGCTGCGGCCGGACACGAAGCCGAATTCGGCCACACGCGCGAAATCGCCGCTCGCCGCGAGATCGAAGCCGCCCTTCTCCTCGACGTCGCGGAACAGTTGCATCACGCGCGCCGGATCACGGCCGAGCAGGTCGAACACGAAGCGCTCGAAGTTCGACGCCTTCGAGATGTCCATGCTCGGGCTGCTCGTGTGATAGGTGTTCTCGGCGCTGCGCACGCGGTACGCGCCGGTACGGAAGAACTCGTCGAGCACGTCGTTCTCGTTGGTCGCGACCACCAGCTTCGCGATCGGCAGCCCCATCATCCGCGCGATGTGGCCCGCGCAGACGTTGCCGAAGTTGCCCGACGGCACCGTGAACGACACGCGCTCGTCGTTGGACTGCGTCGCCGCGAAATACCCCTTGAAGTAGTACACGACCTGCGCGACGACGCGTGCCCAGTTGATCGAGTTGACGGTGCCGATCTTGTGCCGCGCCTTGAACGCGTGATCGTTCGACACGGCCTTCACGATGTCCTGGCAGTCGTCGAACACGCCTTCGACCGCGAGGTTGAAGATGTTCGGATCCTGCAGGCTGAACATCTGCGCCGTCTGGAACGCGCTCATCTTCTTGTGCGGCGACAGCATGAACACGCGCACGCCGGCCTTGCCGCGCATCGCATACTCGGCCGCGCTGCCGGTGTCGCCCGACGTCGCGCCGAGGATGTTCAGCGTTTCGCCGTGCTTCGCGAGCGTGTACTCGAACAGGTTGCCGAGCAGTTGCATCGCCATGTCCTTGAACGCGAGCGTCGGGCCGTTCGACAGTTCGAGCAGCGACAGCGCCGCGCCGTTCTCGGTGCCGAGCGCCTTCAGCGGCGTGATGTCGGACGCGTTCTCGCCGTGGCGCGTGTTGCTGTACACGGCGGCCGTGTAGGTGCGGCGCGTGATCGCGCGCAGGTCGTCGGCCGGCACGTCGTCGCAGAACTTCGACAGGATCTCGAACGCGAGATCCGCGTACGACAGCGTGCGCCAGCGCGCGAGCTCGTCGGCGGACACCTTCGGATACTCGGCCGGCAGGTAGAGCCCGCCGTCCTTCGCGAGCCCGCCGAGCAGGATGTCGGAGAACGTATGGCGCTCGCCGATGCCGGCGCCGCGCGTGGAGATGTAGTTCATGTCGTTCCTGGTCCTCAGTTCAGCGCTTCCATGCGCAGCTTCGTTACCTTCGAGACCACCGTCGCGAGGCTCTCGATCTGCGCGATCGCCGCGTTGACGTTCTTCTCGACCGTCTCGTGCGTGATCAGGATGATGTCGGTCTCGCCGTTCGCGCCGTCGATCTGCTCCGATTCCTTCTGCAGCAGCGCGTCGATCGAGATGCCCGACTCGGCGAGGATGCGCGTGATGGCGGCCAGCACGCCGGTCTGGTCGGCGACGCGCAGGCGCAGGTAGTAGCCGCTCGTCACTTCCTCGATCGGCAGGATCGGCGTGTTCGACAGGCTGTCCGGCTGGAACGCGAGGTGCGGCACGCGATGCTCGGGGTCGGCCGTATGCAGGCGCGTGACGTCGACGAGATCCGCGACGACGGCCGATGCGGTCGGCTCCGCGCCCGCGCCCTTGCCGTAGTACAGCGTCGTGCCGACCGCATCGCCGTGCACGACGACCGCGTTCATCGCGCCCTCGACGTTCGCGAGCAGGCGCTTTTCCGGGATCAGCGTCGGGTGCACGCGCAGCTCGATGCCGTTCGCGGCGCGGCGCGCGATGCCGAGCAGCTTGATCCGGTAGCCGAGCTCTTCCGCGTAGCGGATGTCGGTCGCGTCGAGCTTGCTGATGCCCTCGACGTACGCGCGGTCGAACTGCACCGGCACGCCGAACGCGATCGCGCTCATGATCGTCGCCTTGTGCGCGGCGTCGACGCCTTCGATGTCGAAGGTCGGATCGGCTTCCGCGTAGCCGAGTTCCTGCGCGGCCTTCAGCGCGGTCGCGAAATCGAGGCCGCGGTCGCGCATTTCCGACAGGATGTAGTTCGTCGTGCCGTTGATGATGCCCGCGATGTACTGGATGCGGTTCGCGGTCAGGCCTTCGCGCAGCGCCTTGATGATCGGGATGCCGCCGGCGACGGCCGCCTCGAACGCGACCATCACGCCCTTCTCGCGCGCGGCTTCGAAGATCTCGGTGCCGTGCACCGCGAGCAGCGCCTTGTTCGCCGTGACGACGTGCTTGCCGTTCGCGATCGCGCGCAGCACGAGCTCGCGCGCGATGCCGGTGCCGCCGATCATCTCGGCGACGATCGCGATCGACGGATCGTCGACGACCGCGTTGAAGTCGTCGGTGATCTGCGCGGCCGCGGCGTCACCGCCGAGCGCGGCTTGCGCCTTGGCCGGGTTGCGCACGGCAATGCGCGCCACCTCGATGCCGCGCCCCGCGCGTCGCTTGATTTCTTCCTGGTTGCGGCGCAGCACCGTGAAGGTGCCGCTGCCGACGGTGCCGAAGCCCAACAGGCCAACTTTGATCGGTTCCATGCTGCGTGTGATCGATGAGTAAGAAGTAGTGAGTTCCGTGTGGCGCTGCCCGCTCAGACCGAATGGCGCTTGCGGTAGCCGTCGAGAAAGCGCGCGATCCGGTTGATCGAATCGGCCAGATCGTCGAGGTTCGGCAGGAAGACCACGCGGAAGTGGTCCGGCGTCGCCCAGTTGAACCCCGTGCCCTGAACCAGCAGCACGCGTTCCTCGAGCAACAGGTCGAGAATGAACTGCTGGTCGTTCTGGATCGGGTAGAGCTTCGGGTCGAGGCGCGGGAACATGTACAGCGCGGCCTGCGGCTTCACGCAGGTCACGCCCGGGATCGACGTCAGCATGTCATACGCGAGTTCGCGCTGCTTGTACAGGCGCCCGTTCGGCACGATCAGCTCGTTGATGCTCTGGTAGCCGCCGAGCGCCGTCTGGATCGCGAACTGGCCGGGCACGTTCGCGCACAGGCGCATCGACGACAGGATGCCGAGCCCTTCCAGATAATCCTTCGCGCGCCGGCGGTTGTCGCCGCCGAGGCCCGATACGGCCATCCAGCCCGCGCGATAGCCGCACGACCGGTAGCTCTTCGACAGACTGTTGAACGTGACGGTGATCACGTCCTCCGACAGCGCGCCCAGCGCCGTGTGCTCGAGGCCGTCGTAGACGATCTTGTCGTAGACCTCGTCGGCGAACACGATCAGCCCGTGCTGGCGCGCGATCTCGAGCAGCTCGAGCAGCAATTCGTCGGAATAAAGCGCGCCGGTCGGATTGTTCGGGTTGATCACGACGATCGCCTTCGTGTTCGGCGTGATCTTGCCGCGGATGTCGTCGAGGTCGGGCATCCACGCGTTCTGCTCGTCGCACACGTAGTGCACGGGCGTGCCGCCCGACAGGCTCACGGCCGCCGTCCACAGCGGGTAGTCGGGCGCGGGGAGCAGCACTTCGTCGCCGTCGTTCAGGAGCGCCTGGGTCGCCATCACGATCAGCTCGGACGCGCCGTTGCCGATGTAGATGTCGTCGAGGCCGACGCCGACGACGCCCTTTTCCTGCGTGTAGTGCATCACGGCCTTGCGCGCCGAGAACACGCCCTTCGAATCCGAATAGCCGGACGACGCCGGCAGGTTGCGGATCATGTCCTGGATGATTTCGTCCGGCGCGTCGAAACCGAACGGCGCGAGGTTGCCGATGTTCAGCTTGATGATGCGGTGGCCTTCTTCCTCGAGGCGCTTGGCGTGCTCGAGCACCGGGCCACGGATGTCGTAGCAGACGTTGAGCAGCTTGTTCGACTTCTGAATCGGTTTCACGACGACACGGTTCCTGGGTTGGCCTTGCGGCCGGGGGGACGGGATCAAAACTGGAAAGCGGCCGGTCTGTGCGCGCTGTCTAGGCTGGGAAAAAGCGGCGGCCGGACGCGGCTTGTGGCGACGCACGACGCAAGTGGCGCCCGGGGGCGACCAAAAAGTTATAATTTAGCGGATTTTGGCCGACTTTCGCAATGCACCATAGCCGCGCCGGGCCCGCGCCGTCAGGCGTCCGCGCGTGCCGGAGCGCGCGAAACCGGCCCGCCGGGCCCCACGGCCCTGCCAATCCATTCCCCTACGGAACCGCGGAATACCGATTTGAAACTGCACCAGGACACGAGCGGCGCGCTCAACACCGTCACCGGCTACGGCCCCGATTATGTCGACGTCAACCTCGAACGCCATGAAACGAGCGTCATCGTCCTGCCCGGCGCGCCGGTCCAGGCCTGGCCCGTGGCGTCGTTCGACGCGCTCGCGCCCGAGCATTTCGCGATGCTGCTCGACCCCACGCCCGAACTCGTGATCTTCGGCAGCGGCGCGCGGCTGCGCTTTCCGCACCCGCGGCTCGTCGCGGCGCTCACCGCGAAACGGATCGGCGTCGAGACGATGGATTTCCAGGCCGCCTGCCGCACCTACAACATCCTGATGGCCGAGGGCCGCAAAGTCGCCGCCGCGCTCTTGATTGAACGTTAATCCCCGATGCGGTAAAACACGGGCCGGCGCAGCGGGTCGATCCCCGGATCGCCGCGGCCAGGCCGCCCGCCCCCGGCGCACCGCGCCGGCGGCCCGTCACAACAACCAACAGGCTGAAAACCCATGAACGATACGCCGTCGAGGCTACCGCTCAATCGCATCACGCTCGTCCTCCTCGTCGTCGCGCTCGCGATCGTCTGGTTCGCGCCGCTCGGGCTGCGCCACCTGATCCCGAGCGACGAAGGCCGCTACGCGGAGATGGCGCGCGAGATGTTCGTCACCGGCGACTGGATCACGCCGCGCTACAACGGCTACAAGTACTTCGAGAAGCCGCCGCTGCAGACCTGGCTGAACGCGCTCACCTTCGCCTGGTTCGGCATCGGCGAATGGCAGGCGCGCCTCTATACCGCCGTCGCGAGCTTCGCCGGCGTGCTGCTCGTCGGCTACACCGGCGCGCGCCTGTTCAACCCGCTGTCGGGCTTGCTCGCGGCCGTCGTGCTGGCCAGCTCGCCGTACTGGAACCTGATGGGCCACTTCAACGCGCTCGACATGGGGCTCGCGTTCTGGATGGCGCTGTCGCTCTGCTCGCTGCTGCTCGCGCAGCAGCCCGGGCTGCGCCCGGCCGCGGTACGCGGCTGGATGTGGGCGTGCTGGGCCGCGATGGCGTTCGCGGTGCTGTCGAAGGGCCTCGTCGGCCTGATCCTCCCGGGCGCCGTGCTCGTGCTGTATACGCTGATCGCGCGCGACTGGGCGCTGTGGAAGCGCCTGTACCTCGTCAGCGGCCTCGTGATCTTCTTCGCGATCGTCGCGCCGTGGTTCCTGCTCGTCCAGCAGCGCAACCCCGAGTTCTTCAACTTCTTCTTCGTCGTCCAGCAGTTCCGCCGGTACCTGACCCCGGAACAGAACCGCCCGGGCCCGCTGTACTACTTCGTGCCCGTGCTGCTGGTCGGCTTCCTGCCGTGGCTGTCGGTCGCGTGGCAGAGCATCCGCCATGCGCTGCGCATGCCGCGCCAGCCGAACGGCTTCTCGCCGATGCTCGTGCTGCTGATCTGGAGCGCGTTCATCTTCCTGTTCTTCAGCGCGTCGCATTCGAAGCTGATCTCGTACGTGCTGCCGGTCGCGCCGGCGCTCGCGCTGATCATCGGCGCGTACCTGCCGCTGATGACGGCCGAGCGCTTCCGCCGCCACCTGCTCGGCTATCTCGTGTTCTTCGTCGCCGCCGCGTTCGGGATCATCTTCCTCGCGTACCAGGGCGACGCCCGCACGCCGAACGCGCTGTACCGCGCATTCCAGATGTGGCTGTACGCCGGCCTCGCGGTCTCGGCCGCGCTGACGCTCGCGGCCGCGTGGCTGAACCGCCGGGCGGGCGCGGCCGCCGCGCTCGCCGCGTTCGGCGCCGCGTGGCTCGCGTTCGGCACGATCGGCGGCACCGGGCACGACGAGTTCGGCCGCTACAGCTCGGGCGCGCTGCTCGCGCCGGCCGTGCGCGCCGAGCTGGCGAAGCTGCCGCCCGACACGCCGTTCTACTCGATCGAAATGCTCGACCACACGTTCCCGTTCTACGTGGGCCACACGACGATCATGGTCCAGCGCCAGGACGAGCTCGCATTCGGGATCTCGGTCGAGCCGAACAAGTGGATCCCGACCGTCGGCGAATGGATCACGCGCTGGAAGCAGGACACCCATGCGCTCGCGATCATGCCGCCCGGCCAGTACGACGCGCTGGCCAAGGAAGGCGTGCCGATGCGCGTGATCGCGCGCGACAACCGCCGCGTGATCGTCGAGAAACCGCAATCGTAAGGACGTCCCCCGCATGAATCCCGTTTCGTTCGTCTGCATCGTCACCGGCGTGATGCTCAACGCCTGTGCGCAACTTTTGCTGAAAGCCGGCGTCAACGCCGTTGGACACTTCGAATTCAGCCGTGCGAACATCATTCCGGTCGGATTCAAGATCGCGACCCAATTGCCGATCATCGGCGGCCTCGGCTGCTACGTGCTGAGCGTCGTCGTATGGATCGTCGGGCTGTCGCGGGTCGACGTGTCGATCGCGTACCCGATGCTGTCGCTCGGCTACGTCGTCAACGCGTTCGCGGCGTGGTACCTGTTCGGCGAAGTCCTGTCGATGCAGCGGCTCGTCGGCATCGGCATCATCCTGATCGGCGTGCTCGTGCTCGCGCGCAGTTGAGCACGGCGCGCGGCGTTAAGCGTCCGCCTACAAAAAATCACGGTACGAATCGGCCAACCGGTGTCTAATGCCGGTTTCGGACGGATCGCCCGACCCTTTTATTACACGCCATTACAGGCCCAACGCGTTCATGAGCCAGACTACCGCTCCGTTTCTGCCGTTCACCCGCCCCGAGATCGACGAGGAAACCATCCAGGGCGTCGTCGACGTGCTGCGCTCGGGCTGGATCACGACCGGCCCGCAGTGCCAGAAATTCGAAGCCGCGCTGTCGGAGTACTGCGGCGGCCGCCCGGTCCGCGCGTTCAATTCGGGTACCTGCACGCTCGAGATCGGCCTGCGCATCGCGGGCGTCGGCCCCGGCGACGAGGTGATCACGACGCCGGCGTCGTGGGTCTCTACCAGCAACGTGATCATCGAAACGGGCGCGACGCCCGTATTCGCGGACATCGATCCCGTCACGCGCAACATCGATCTCGACAAGCTCGAGCAGGCGATCACGCCGCGCACGAAGGCGATCGTCCCCGTGTTCCTGTCCGGCCTGCCGGTCGACATGGACCGCCTGTACGCGATCGCCCGCGCGCACAAGCTGCGCGTGATCGAGGATGCCGCGCAGGCATTCGGCTCGACGTGGAACGGCAAGCGCATCGGCGCGTTCGGCGACCTCGTGTCGTTCAGCTTCCACGCGAACAAGAACCTGACGACGATCGAAGGCGGCGCGCTCGTGCTGAACGACGAGGACGAAGCCGTGCTCGCGCAGAAGTACCGGCTGCAGGGCATCACGCGCACCGGCTTCGACGGGATGGACTGCGACGTGCTCGGCGGCAAGTACAACCTGACCGACGTCGCCGCGCGCGTCGGCCTCGGCCAGTTGCCGCACCTCGAGCGCTTCACCGCGCAGCGCCGCGCGCTCGCCCGCGCGTATTTCGCCGCGTTCGACGGCGGCGCGGCCGTGAAGCTCGGCCTCGGCCTGCCGGTCGCCGAATTCGAGAACGGCAACTGGCACATGTTCCTCGTCACGCTGCCGCTCGAGCGGCTGACGATCACGCGCGCCGAATTCATGGCGCAGATGAAGGAACGCGGCATCGGCACCGGCATCCACTACCCGGCGATCCATCTTTTCACGCTGTACCGTGCGCGCGGTTTCAAGGAGGGGATGTTCCCCCACGCCGAACGGTATGGCGCGTCGACCGTCACGCTGCCACTGTTTACGCAGATGACGGAAGGCGACGTGCGTCGCGTGGTCGACGCCGTCAATCAGATTTGCGAACAATACGGAAAATAAGCGTACATGAGTCACCTTGAAGCACGCGCCGGGCATCCGGGCGCTGGGCACCCGGGCGCCGCGCATCCGGACGCCGGCCGGCCCGAAGTCTCGGTCATCATCCCCGTGTACAACGAGGAAGACGGCCTCGCCGCGCTGTTCGCGCGACTGTATCCGGCGCTCGACGCACTCGACACGCCGTACGAAGTGATCCTGATCAACGACGGCAGCCGCGACCGCTCGGCCGCGATGCTCGCCGATCAGTTCCACGTACGGCCGGACACGACACGCGTCGTGCTGCTCAACGGCAACTACGGCCAGCACATGGCGATCCTCGCGGGCTTCGCGCAGTCGCGCGGCGAGATCGTCATCACGCTCGACGCCGACCTGCAGAATCCGCCCGAGGAAATCGGCAAGCTGATCGCGAAGATGCGCGAGGGCTACGACTACGTCGGCTCGATCCGCAAGCAGCGCCAGGACAGCCTGTGGCGGCGCAAGGCGTCGCAGATGATGAACCGGCTGCGCGAGCGCATCACGCGCATCAAGATGACCGACCAGGGCTGCATGCTGCGCGCGTACAGCCGCCGCATCATCGACACGATCAACGTGTGCGGCGAAGTCAACACGTTCATCCCCGCGCTCGCGTACACGTTCGCGCAGAACCCGACCGAAATCGAGGTCGCGCACGAGGAACGCTTCGCGGGCCAGTCGAAGTATTCGCTGTACAGCCTGATCCGGCTGAACTTCGACCTCGTGACGGGCTTCTCGGTCGTGCCGCTGCAGTGGCTGTCGTTCATCGGCGTGATCCTGTCGCTCGGCTCCGCCGCGCTGTTCGTGCTGCTGCTCGTGCGCCGCTTCATCGTCGGCGCGGAAGTGCAAGGCGTGTTCACGCTGTTCGCGATCACGTTCTTCCTGCTCGGCGTGATCATCTTCGCGCTCGGCCTGCTCGGCGAATACGTCGGCCGCATCTACCAGCAGGTGCGCGCGCGGCCGCGCTACCTGATCCAGGCCGTGCTCGAGCAGCACGATGGCGTGCCGCCGGTGCCGGCCGCCGCGCACCGCCCGGGAGCCGTGCAATGAAGCCGCGCGCGGTCGTCTTCGCGTATCACAACGTCGGCGTGCGGTGCCTGCAGGTGCTGCTCGCGCGCGGCGTCGACGTCGCGCTGGTCGTCACGCACGAGGACAATCCGAACGAGAACATCTGGTTCGGCAGCGTCGCGTCCGTCGCGGCCGAGCACGGCATTCCGGTGCTCACGCCGGCCGATCCCGCCGATCCGGCGCTGCGCCGCGCGGTGTCCGACGCGCGGCCCGATTTCATCTTCTCGTTCTACTACCGCCACATGCTGCCGGTGGACCTGCTCGCGATCGCGCCGCGCGGCGCGTACAACATGCACGGTTCGCTGCTGCCGAAATACCGGGGTCGGGTTCCGACCAACTGGGCCGTGCTGAACGGCGAGACCGAGACCGGCGCGACGCTGCACGAGATGGCCGCCAAGCCCGACGCGGGTGCGATCATCGGCCAGACCGCGGTGCCGATCCTGCCGGACGACACGGCCGCGCAGGTATTCGACAAGGTCACCGTGGCCGCCGAGCAGACGCTGTGGCGCGTGCTGCCCGCGCTGCTCGCGGGCGAGGCGCCGCACCTGCCGAACGATCTCGCGACCGGCAGCTACTACGGCGGGCGCAAGCCCGAGGACGGCCGCGTCGACTGGTCGAAGCCGGCCGCGCAGGTCTACAACCTGGTGCGCGCGGTCGCGCCCCCGTATCCGGGTGCATTCACGGACGTCCACGGCGCGCGCTTCGTGATCGCGCGCGCGCGCCTCGCGGCGCCCGGCAGCGCGATGGCGGCGGCCGCCGCGGATTTGCCGCCCGGCCTGCACGTAAGCGATAATGCGCTATTCGGCGTCTGCGGCGACAGCCGCGCCCTATCCATTCTCGAGCTCCGGCAACAGCGCGACGGCGGTGAAACCGTCGTGACGCCCGCGGAATTCGCGCAGTTCATTCATTCTTCCCGTCATTCATGAAAGCAAAAAAAGTCCTGATCCTGGGTGTGAACGGCTTCATCGGCCATCACCTGTCGAAGCGCATTCTTGAGACCACCGATTGGGAAGTGTTCGGCATGGACATGCAGACCGACCGGCTGGGCGACCTCGTCAACCACGAGCGGATGCATTTCTTCGAAGGCGACATCACGATCAACAAGGAGTGGGTCGAGTATCACGTGAAGAAGTGCGACGTGATCCTGCCGCTCGTCGCGATCGCGACGCCGGCCACCTACGTCCAGCAGCCGCTGCGCGTGTTCGAGCTCGACTTCGAGGCGAACCTGCCGATCGTGCGCTCGGCCGTCAAGTACGGCAAGCACCTCGTGTTCCCGTCGACCTCCGAGGTCTACGGCATGTGCTCGGACGAGCAGTTCGACCCGGATGCCTCCGCGCTCACCTACGGCCCGATCAACAAGCCGCGCTGGATCTACGCGTGCTCGAAGCAGCTGATGGACCGCGTGATCTGGGGCTACGGGATGGAAGGCCTGAACTTCACGCTGTTCCGCCCGTTCAACTGGATCGGCCCGGGCCTCGACTCGATCTACACGCCGAAGGAAGGCAGCTCGCGCGTGGTCACGCAGTTCCTCGGCCACATCGTGCGCGGCGAGAACATCAGCCTCGTCGACGGCGGCTCGCAGAAGCGCGCGTTCACCGACATCGGCGACGGCATCAGCGCGCTGATGAAGATCATCGAGAACAAGGGCGGCGTCGCGTCGGGCAAGATCTACAACATCGGCAATCCGAAGAACAACTTCTCGGTTCGCGAGCTCGCGCACAAGATGCTCGAACTGGCCGCGGAATTCCCCGAGTACGCCGATTCGGCCAAGCAGGTGAAGCTCGTCGAAACGACGTCCGGCGCCTACTACGGCAACGGCTACCAGGACGTGCAGAACCGCGTGCCGAAGATCGACAACACGATGCAGGAGCTCGGCTGGGCGCCGCAAGCGACGTTCGACGACGCGCTGCGCAACATCTTCGAAGCGTATCGCGGCCACGTCGCCGACGCGCGCGCGCTCGTCGAACAGCAAGGCTGAGCGGGACGTTCGCTTGGCTCGCATCGTCCTCAAGATCGACGTCGACACGCTGCGCGGCACGCGCGAAGGCGTGGCGAACCTCGCGCGCATCTTCGATCGCTTCAATGCGCGCGCGACCTTCCTCTTCAGCCTCGGGCCCGATCACACGGGCTGGGCGCTGCGGCGCGTGTTCCGCCCGGGCTTCCTGAAGAAGGTGTCGCGCACGTCGGTCGTCGAACACTACGGCGTGAAGCAGCTGATGTACGGCGTGCTGCTGCCCGGCCCCGACATCGGCCGCCGCGCGATCGCCGACATGCGCGCGATTCACGAGGCCGGCTTCGAATGCGGGGTCCACACGTGGGATCACGTGGTCTGGCAGGACAACGTGCGCGTGCGCGATCGCGACTGGACCGCGCGTGAAATGCAGAAGAGCCATGCGCGCTTCATCGAGATCTTCGGCGCGCCGCCCGTGACGCACGGCGCGGCCGGCTGGCAGATGAACGATGCCGCGTTCGAGCAGATCGACGCGTGGGGGATGCGCTACGCATCCGACGGTCGCGGCCACTCGCCGTACCTGCCCGTCGTCGGCGGCCGCACGCTGTCGCACGTGCAGATGCCGACCACGCTGCCGACGCTCGACGAAGTGCTCGGCGTCGACGGCATCGACACGCACAACGTCGCCGCGCACATCCTCAAGTTCACCGAAGCCAATCCGCACGACCAGGTGTTCACGCTGCATGCGGAACTGGAAGGCCAGAAGCTCGCGCCCGTGTTCGAGCACCTGCTCGCCGGCTGGCGTGCGCAAGGCCACACGTTTGCGACGATGGGCGACTACCACGCGACGCTGGACCGCGACTCGCTGCCATCGTACCCTGTCGCGTGGGGCGAAATCCCCGGCCGCTCCGGCGAACTGATCGTCCAGCCCGACTGAGTTCGCGCGCGAGCCGGCGTCGCCGCTCCCGCCCTCGCGGCGCGTTGCCGCGACGCCCCGCCGAACCGCGCCGCCGCAGCGGCGCCCTTCCATAACAACAGGAGAAACACGTGTCTGTCGAAGTTGACCGTCAAGTTCCCGATTTCACCGCACCGGCCACGGGCGGCGACATTTCGCTGTCCGACCTGAAGGGCAAGAAGCTCGTACTGTACTTCTATCCGAAGGACAACACGCCGGGCTGCACGACCGAAGGGCTGCAGTTCCGCGATCTCTATCCGAAGTTCAAGAAAGCCGGTGCGGAAGTCATCGGCGTGTCGCGCGACAGCCTGCGCTCGCACGACAACTTCAAGGCCAAGCTCGAACTGCCGTTCCCGCTGATTTCCGATGCCGACGAAGCGCTGTGCGCGTTGTTCGATGTCATCAAGATGAAGAAAATGTATGGCAAGGAAGTGCGCGGAATCGAGCGCTCGACGTTCCTGATCGACGCGGACGGCGTGCTTCGCCACGCATGGCGCGGCATCAAGGTACCGGGTCACGTGGACGACGTGCTAAAGGCTGTACAAGCGCTTTGAGGCGCGTTATATTGGGCCGCAATGAATGCCCGTTCGCCCCATATTTCTCGTAGCTGCGCCGGTGCCCGTTGCGATGCTTGCCGGCACCTGACGCGCATCACGACGGCATCAGCCGAGCCGCATGTCCCTGTCGACGGGGCAGCGGCTTTTTTTATGGAACGCGCGCCGGCCCTCCCCGGTCCGGCCCTTACCGCATCGAGGAGCTGATCGACACTTAGGCGAACCGGCTAGACGAAATTCCTGTGCGCCACCGCGCGCAAACTGCATGCGTCTACGTCACGCAGGATGCGATCAGCGGCGCACGCCATGCGACACGATTCCTCCCGAGGGACACCATGCCTTTGCCTACTCCCCCCAGCAAGCTCGGCAGCCTGCTGCCGCCCGACGAATACAAGGCGAAAGCGCGGCCCGCGAAAGCCGCGAAGAAATCCGCCGAAGGGGACGCATCCACAGCCGGTGACTATGGTCCGGCCAGCGTGGCCCAACCGATGATCGAAGCCGCGAACACGGCCGCGCCGCTGCGCGCCGTCGTGTCTTCGGCGCCCGATGCCCCGAGCGCGCCCGCGCGCGGCCGCAAGACCAGGCAGACGGCCGCGCTGCTGCAGCCGATGCCGGCGCCCGCCGAACCCGCGGCGCCCGTCGTGGCACGCAACGACAAGCCGGCCGCAGATAAATCTGGCGGAGCGGCCGCGGCACCCGCGCGCGATGCCGGCGCCGCGACGAAGTCGCGCAGCCGCAAGCCCGCCGACGCCGAACTGCAGAAACTGTTCGTGCTCGACACCAACGTGCTGATGCACGACCCGAGCAGCCTCTTCCGCTTCGAGGAACACGACGTCTATCTGCCGATGATGACGCTCGAGGAACTCGACAACCACAAGAAGGGGATGTCCGAAGTCGCACGCAACGCGCGCCAGGTCAGCCGCACGCTCGACGCGCTCGTCGCCGACGGCGGCCCGATCTCGGCCGGCATCCCGCTGTCGCGCCTCGGCAGCCGCGACGCGCTCGGCCGCCTGTACTTCCAGACGAAGCTGGCCGATATCGCGCCGGTGGAAGGTTTGCCCGAAGGCAAGGCCGACAATCAGATCCTCGGCGTCGTGCGCGCGCTGCAGCGCGACCGGCCCGACCGCCAGGTCGTGCTGGTGTCGAAAGACATCAACATGCGGATCAAGGCGCACGCGCTCGGCCTGCCCGCGGAAGACTACTTCAACGACCAGGTGCTCGAGGATTCGGATCTCCTGTACAACGGCGTGCGCGAACTGCCGCAGGATTTCTGGACCAAGCATGCGAAGGGCATGGAGAGCTGGCAGGACACGAAGACGGGCACCACGTACTACCGCGTGACCGGCCCGCTCGTCGCGTCGATGCTCGTCAACGAGTTCGTCTATCTCGAGCCGCAGAACGGCGAGCCGACGTTCCACGCGATCGTCCGCGAGCTGAACGGCAAGACGGCGCTGCTGCAGACGCTGCGCGACTACAGCCACCACAAGAACAACGTGTGGGGCATCACCGCGCGCAATCGCGAGCAGAACTTCGCGCTGAACCTGCTGATGAACCCCGAGATCGACTTCGTCACGCTGCTCGGCCAGGCCGGCACCGGCAAGACGCTCGTCGCGCTCGCGGCCGGCCTCGCGCAGGTGCTCGACGACAAGCGCTACAACGAGATCATCGTGACGCGCGCGACCGTGCCCGTCGGCGAGGACATCGGTTTCCTGCCCGGCACCGAGGAAGAAAAGATGCAGCCGTGGATGGGCGCATTCGACGACAACCTCGAAGTGCTGCAGAAGACCGACGACGCGGCCGGCGAATGGGGCCGTGCGGCGACGCAGGAGCTGATCCGTTCGCGCCTGAAGGTGAAGAGCATGAACTTCATGCGCGGCCGCACGTTCGTCGACAAGTACCTGATCATCGACGAGGCGCAGAACCTGACGCCGAAGCAGATGAAGACGCTCGTCACGCGCGCGGGCCCCGGCACGAAGATCGTGTGCCTGGGCAACATCGCGCAGATCGACACGCCCTATCTGACCGAGGGCAGCTCGGGCCTGACCTACGTCGTCGACCGCTTCAAGGGCTGGGGCCACAGCGGCCACGTGACGCTCGCGCGCGGCGAACGCTCGCGGCTCGCCGACTACGCGTCGGACATTCTGTAACGCGCTGGCCGGCCGATCGGCCGGCTGTCGACGCCACGCGGCGCTCCGTTTCCGGAGCGCCGTTTTTATTTGGGGTCGAAGACAAAGGTAACGCGTCGTCACGCAACCACGCAGTTTACGCGCGAAACTTCAAGTAAATTCTCAAGAATGGTTGCTTAAGCCCCGCCGGAGCGTCTACCATCGGGTCTGTCTGTTGTCATACGATTCGCGAGTGCACCGCTCGCCCGCCTTGCCATGCTTCGAATCTGGGTTCCCGTCGCCGTCGTCTCCCTGCTTGCGGCCTGCTCCAGCGTGCCGCCGCAATCGGCATCGCGTTCCGCGTCGGGCATGAAGATCACGACGCCGCGTGCGTTCCCGGCGCCGGCCAATTTCCCCAAATTCGTCGACCACAGCGTCGGCCAGGAAGAGATCTCGATCCAGGCAATGAGCCTCGTCGGCGTCCCGTATCGCTGGGGCGGCAACACGCCGGCGAGCGGCTTCGACTGCAGCGGGCTCGTGCGCTACGTGATCGGCCGCGCGGCCGACGTGAACCTGCCGCGTACGACCGCCGACATGAGCAGCCGCGGCGTGTCGATCGAGCCCGACGAGATCGCGCCGGGCGACCTGATCTTCTTCAATACGACCGGGCGGCCGCATTCGCACGTCGGCATCTATGTCGGCAAGCTGCGCTTCGTCAACGCACCGTCGACGGGCGGCACCGTGCGGCTCGACTACCTGACGAACCCGTACTGGGCGAAGCGCTTCGACGGCATTCGCCGCGTCGCGCCGCCGCGCTCCGCCCCGACGCCGTTCGATGCGCCGACCTACGAGGCCAAGCGCGACGAGCCGCGCAATCCGCCGGCGCTCGCGGCTGCTCCGGCGGTCGTGACGGCTGCCGCCGCGCCGCGACAGCCGGCGGCGTATGCGTCTTCACGAGCAAGAGCGACGCAGGCGCCGGCTCCGGCCATCCCGACCACGCCGGTCGTGACGGCCACCGCAACCGCACGGGCAGCACCGGCCGCCGATCCGTATGAACCGCCGCCACCGCGGATGCAGGCGGCCCAGCAGCAAGCCACGTCGGTGAACGACGGCGCGACCGCGATGACCGCCAACGCAGCACCGACCGCCCCGTCGGAAGTCGGCACGCAGATTCCGACGACCGCCCTGACGGCCGCCGAGGCCGCCGCCTTCGATGCCGAGCCGCCGCCCGCCGCCGGCACGCCGCCGCGCACCATCGAGCCCGTGCAGGTGTTGCGTGCGTCGACGCAATCCGCGCCCATCAGCCCGCGCACCAGTACGGCAGACGATCCGATCGCACGGTTCGCGAACGGCAGCTACTGAGCCGTTGCTCGAACCGCGACCGTCGACGACGTCGACAACATGCTCCGCTGGCCTCCAAAAGAAAATGCGCCGCGGCCTTTCGGCTTGCGGCGCATTTCGCGTCGATCAGGAAGTGTCGGCGATCAGAAGATCTGATGCCCGAGCCACCAGCCGCCAGCCGCGAACAGCGCGGCCGCCGGCAACGTCAGCACCCACGCCCACACGATGTTGCCGGCGACGCCCCAGCGCACGGCCGACAGCTTCTGCGTCGCGCCGACACCGACGATCGCACCGGTAATCGTGTGCGTGGTCGACACGGGAATGCCAAGGAACGATGCGACGAACAGCGTGATTGCCCCGCCGCTTTCCGCGCAGAAACCGCCGACCGGCTTGAGCTTCGTGATCTTCTGGCCCATCGTGCGCACGATGCGCCAGCCGCCGAACAGCGTGCCGAGGCCCATCGACAGGTAGCACGCGCCGATCACCCACGCCGGCGGCGCATCGGCGGTGGCCGACGCGTAGCCGCTCGCGATCAGCAGCATCCAGATGATACCGATCGTCTTCTGTGCGTCGTTGCCGCCGTGGCCCAGGCTGTACAGCCCCGCCGACAGCAGCTGCAGCCGGCGGAAACGCCGGTCGACCTTGCTGGGCGCGGTACGGAAATACAGCCACGACACGCCGAGCATGAACAGTGAACCGAGGATGAAACCGAGCAGCGGCGAAATGAAGATGAACGCGATCGTCTTCAGCAGCCCGTCGATGTTCAGCGAGCTCCAGCCCGACTTCGCGAGCGCCGCGCCGACGAGGCCGCCGATCAGCGCGTGCGACGAGCTCGACGGAATCCCGTAGTACCACGTGATCACGTTCCAGCCGATCGCGCCGACCAGCGCGCCGAACACGACGTAGTGGTCGACGATCTCGGGATCGATCGTGCCTTTACCGACGGTCTGCGCGACTTTCAGGTGGAAGATGAAATACGCGATCACGTTGAACGCGGCCGCGAACACCACGGCCTGCTGGGGCTTCAGCACCCCGGTCGACACGACGGTGGCGATCGAGTTCGCCGCGTCGTGAAAGCCGTTCATGAAGTCGAATACGAGCGCGACGAGCACGAGCGTCGCGACCATCCATAGGGCGAGTTGTATCGAATGCATGTGGTCCGCTCAGGCGTTTTCCAGCACGATGCCTTCGATGATGTTCGCGACGTCCTCGCACTTGTCGGTGATCTCTTCCAGCAGCTCGTAGATCGCCTTCAGCTTGATGAGCGTCTTCACGTCGTCTTCCTCGCGGAACAGCTTCGACATCGCCGCGCGCAGCACGCGGTCGGCTTCCGACTCCCAGCGATCGATTTCCTCGCACTGCTTGAGGATCTGCGCCGACTGCTTCATGTCGGACAGCAGGCCGACGGCCTGCTGCACGTGTTGCGCCGACTGCGTGACGATATGCGCGAGCTGGCTCGCCTCGGACGTGACGGACTGCACGTCGTACAGCGACACGGCCGTCGCGACGTCCTCCATCAGGTCGAGGATGTCGTCCATCGTCGTGATCAGCTTGTGGATCTCGTCACGATCGAGCGGCGTGATGAAGGTCTTGTGCAGCAGATCGATCGCCTCGTGCGTGAGCTTGTCGGCGGCCTTCTCGGCGATTTGCACGTTTTGCTTGTGAATCTCGGCGTCGACGAGATTGTCGATCAGCAGTTCGAGCTCGCGGCCACCGGAAACGATGTGCTTCGCGTGCGAGTTGAAGAGTTCAAAGAACTTGCCCTCGGTGGGCATGAATCGACCGAACATGGGATTCCTGAGAGATTGTCAAACTACTGTCACGAAAACGGGCGACATTGTACCGGTTCCGGTCGCGACGCGACGTGCGCATATGCGCACGCCGGGATTGGATACAACATTTGGCGAAATAGGTGTTTACAACCGGCTTTACTCGCCGTAGAAGGTCTGCGCCCCGGCAAAATTGTCGAACTTCGTGTATTGCCCCAGGAACGTGAGCCGAACGGGCCCGATCGGGCCGTTACGCTGCTTGCCGATGATGATTTCGGCCGTCCCCTTGTCAGGGCTGTCGGGATTGTAGACCTCATCTCGATAAATGAACAGGATCACGTCCGCATCCTGTTCGATTGCGCCCGATTCGCGCAGATCCGACATCACCGGCCGCTTGTTCGGGCGCTGTTCGAGGCCGCGGTTCAGCTGCGACAGCGCGATCACCGGCACGTCGAGCTCCTTCGCGAGGCTCTTCAGCGATCGCGAGATTTCCGAAATTTCGGTCGCGCGGTTCTCGCCCTGCGACGAACCCGACATCAGCTGCAGGTAGTCGACGATGATCAGGCCGAGCTTGCCGCATTGTCGCGCGAGGCGCCGCGCGCGCGAGCGCAATTCCATCGGATTCAGGCCGCCCGTCTCGTCGATGAAGAGCTGCGCCTCGCTCATCTTCTGCACCGCGTGCGTCAGCTTCGGCCAATCCTCGTCCGTCAGGCGGCCGGTACGCATCCGGTGCTGGTCGAGCCGGCCGATCGAGCCGAGCATACGCATCACGAGCTGGGTGCCCGGCATTTCCATCGAGAACACCGCGACCGGCAACCCGTACTCGACCGCGACGTATTCGCCGATGTTCATGGAGAAGGCCGTATTGTGGGTCACGACGTAATCGTCGGTCACGTACAGCCGCGACGGATGCGAGACCGAAATGCATTGCGTGGCCGTCCGGCGCGTCGGCTCGATGCCGGCGATGACCGGCATCTTGCGACGCACACGCCCGCCCGTCAGCCGGTCGCGCTTGCCCTGGAACAGGAACAGGCTCTGCGGATCCGGATGACTGATCGTGCAAACGTAAGCCGTCGCACCGGCCTTGCGTTCGCCGTCGACCGTGAAGCTCGTCGCCTTTTCGGCAATCTGGCACCACGCACCGAGCGAACGCGCCAGTTCGCGCACGTCGCTCGCCAACTGCGCGCTGGCGGTCGAATAACGCACCGCCCCCCACGATTCGACCCAGCCGTCCGTGTCGAGCAGCCCGCGCAACAAATCCAGCCGCGCGTCCTTGTCCGCATCGAGGTAGAGGCGCGGGATGAACTTGTCGTAGCTCGTCCTCCCCCACACACCGAGCTGCTCGAGAGCAGCCTTGAGCGGGTTGGCGGACGGCCGGGCTTCCGCGGCCGTCGACGGCCGGCGCTTGATGCGCCAGTCGTGCTGGCCCGCGTATTCGAGCTCGAGCGACGCGTCGACACGCGCGCGCATCCGGCTCAACGTTTCCTCGGCCTTCACGCTGAAACGCACGGCAGTCCCGCCGAGCGCACCGTCGCCCAGCAGCGCGCCGAGCACCCACGGATCGATCGGCAGCGCCTCGCGATGACCGAACTCGCCGCTCGGCATGTCGATCCACAGCCGGTTCCGGTAGCGTTCGCGCGTCAGCAACGTGCGAATCTCCGCGGTCGACAGTACGCGCGGCTTTTCCCACTCACGGAAATGGACGCACCACAGGTGCTCGTCGCAGCATTCGGCCGAACGCCCATCCGAAAAGCGGACCCGATACACCTGGCGTTCGCCCTGCGGGTAGATCCCGGTCACGATCGACGCTGCGCCGTCGACCGAAGCAAGTGCATCACCGACTGCCAGCTCACCCATCGGCTTCCAGCCCGTCAGCGTCTTGACGCGCGCATCGAGCGGCTGGGCCTTACCCATCGACGGTCTTCCGGCCACGATGATCAGCTCGCCGCCGTGCATCCCGGACGTCATCCGGTCGAGGTCGACGAAGCCGGTCGGCGTGCCGGTGACGTCGCTCGGGTTCGCGGTGTGGTACAGCGTGTCGATGCGCTCGACCACCTGGGTAAGCAGCGGGCCGATCTCGAGGAAACCCTGGTTGCCGCGCGCGCCCTCCTCGGCGATCGAGAAGACCTTCGATTCGGCTTCGTCGAGCAGCTGGCGGACTTCCTTGCCCTGCGGATTGAAGGCGTCGGCCGAGATCTCGTCGGCGACCGACACCAGCCGGCGCAGCACCGCGCGGTCGCGCACGATTTCCGCGTAGCGGCGGATGTTCGCCGCGCTCGGCGTGTTCTGCGCGAGGGCGTTCAGGTACGCGAGCCCGCCGACGTCGTCGGCCTTGCCGGACGTGGTCAGCGCTTCGTACACGGTCACGACGTCGGCCGGGCGCGTCGACGCGATCAGGCGGCCGATGTGCTCGTAGATGATCCGGTGGTCGTAGCGGTAGAAGTCGCCCTGCGACAGGAAATCGGCAATCCGGTCCCATGCCGCGTTGTCGAGCAACAGGCCGCCGAGCACCGACTGCTCGGCTTCGACCGAATGCGGCGGGACTTTCAGCGATTCGATTTGGGGATCTTGCGGCGCGTTCATGGGTTGGGATTATCGCGAATAGATGGCGGCAGCGCTACCACCGCTTGCCGGCGATCGGGCAATAAAAAAGGCAGGCCCCGGTTGCCCGGGCGCCTGCCCTTGTCCGGACGACGGAAGCCGCCCGGCAAGCTTGCATACGCTTACGCGTGGTCGCCGATCACGTTGATCGTGACGTCGACGACGACGTCCGTGTGCAGCGCGACTTGCACGTTGTGCTCGCCGATCATCTTCAGCGGGCCTTCCGGCATGCGCACTTGCAGCTTCTCGACTTCGTAGCCTGCCTTCTTCAGCAGTTCCGCGACGTCGCCGTTCGTGACCGAGCCGAACAGACGGCCGTCGACGCCCGACTTCTGCGTGATTTCGAACGACTGGCCGTTCAGCTTCTCGCCGACTGCCTGCGATGCTGCCAGCTTTTCAGCGGCGATCTTTTCGAGTTCAGCGCGGCGCACTTCGAATTCGGCGATCGCTTCCTTCGTTGCACGGCGAGCCTTGCGGTTCGGGATCAGGAAGTTGCGAGCGTAACCGTCCTTGACCTTGACGATATCGCCGAGGTTGCCCAGATTGGCGACTTTTTCCAACAGAATGATTTGCATTCGAATTCTCCTTATTGCGTCGCCTGATTACGCCTTGTGCTGATCGGTGTACGGCAGCAGCGCGAGGAAACGCGCACGCTTGATGGCCGTATCCAGCTGACGCTGATAGTGCGCCTTCGTACCCGTCAGACGAGCCGGCGTGATCTTGCCGTTTTCGCCGATGAAGTCCTTCAGCGTTTCCGTGTCCTTGTAGTCGATCTGCTCGACGCCTGCAGCCGTGAAACGGCAGAACTTCTTGCGCTTGAAGAGCGGGTTTTGTTGCTGACGACGCTTGTCGAATTTCTTACCAGTCGGGCGGGCCATGATTTCAGTCCTTTCCTGTGTCCTGCAATGCAGTGATGTGAAACACCAAGGTTCTCGCGTTGCGGCTTTTCTTGGCCAGAAAGCCCGTGAACAGCGTCTCGACGCCCATTTCACGACTTTCCAGCTTGCCGCTCGCCTCACCGGCCGCCACCGCCTCGATCGTCATTTCGACCTGACGGGGAATGCCTGCTTCGACGACTTCCGTGCGGTGATGCAATGTGGCGCTTGCGATCGGAACACCGGCCGGCGTATATCGCACCGGTGCGCGTTCGACGACGCTCGCCGTCAATTGCAACCTGTTCACGTGAGTGGCGCGCTCCTTGATGGCTTAATAAGTGACGAACTTAAGCCTGCGCTTCGGCCGGCTGAGCAGCAGCCGCCTTCTTGGCTTCTTCGCGCTGAACTTCCTTCATCATCGGCGACGGGCCGGTTTCGGCCTTCTTCATCTTGACGATGAGGTGACGCAGCACGGCGTCGTTGAACTTGAACGCGTGTTCGAGTTCGTCGAGCGTCGCCTGGTCGCACTCGATGTTCATGCAGACGTAGTGAGCCTTCGCGAGTTTCTCGATCATGTAGGCCAGCTGGCGACGGCCCCAGTCTTCGACACGGTGGATCTGGCCGCCGTGCGACGTGATCGTGGACTTGTAGCGCTCGATCATCGCGGGCACTTGCTCGCTTTGATCCGGGTGCACGATGAATACGATTTCGTAATGACGCATTACACACTCCTTGTGGATTAAAGCCACCCGGGCGTCTGAACCGGTGTGGCAAGTGAGAAGCCGAAGATTCTAACCCGGTTACGGGGCGCATGCAAGGCCAATCGACGATCGGCAGACGGATTCGGCCGTGTTTTCAAAGACTTGAGCAGGCATGCGGGCGGCCGCGGCCGACATGCGGGCGGCCGCGGCCGACATCCGGCCCTTCCACGGCCGGGGTCGGAACACGCGTGCGCCGCCCCTCGGCCGCGCCGTCATTCGCTGCGCGCGCCGGCAAGCCGCGCGCCCAGGGCCGTCCGGAACGCCGCGAGCGCCGACGGCTCGGCGTCGGTCACGGCCCACCACGTCATCCCGGCCGCGTTCCAGCGGTCGAGCGCATAACCCTGCGACACGGTCGTGTACGGGGCCGCCGGCCGTTCGCCGGCCGGCTGCACGTAGACGTCGACCACGTGCTGCCGGTGGCGGTAGACGAGCACCGCGACACGGCGACGCCCGACGTAGTCGAGCCGGCCGCCGACCAGCGCGAAGCCGTTCTTGGCGAGATCCTCGACCGGCGGCGCATAGTCGAGCCGGCCGTTGAACCACGGCTTGACCGTGTGCTGGTCGGTCGAGATCACGTCGATGGCGCGCGCCGACAGGTCGGCCCGTACATGGCTCGCGACGAGTTCGTCGACCGTTCGCTCGGTGTCGGCGTGGCGGGCCGACCACGCCATTCCGCCCGCCGCCGCGAGCGCCATCAACAGCGCGACGCCCCAGCCGAGGCCCGGCAACGCGGCCACGCGCGGCCACGCGCCGGTCGATACCGGGCGTGCCGACCCGCCCCGCCCGGTCAGCCAGGAGAACCAGTCGCGTGCGCGTGGCCGCCGTGGCGGCGGTGACTGCCGTTCAGGCCGGGGCGCGGCCCGCGATGGTTCACGGGCAGGCGCATCGGCCGCGGCCGGCAGGCTCGCAAGAATGCTCGCCCGCAGCGCGTCCGGCGCGCGGTGATAATCGGCCTGCCGCACGGCCTGCACCAGCGTGACGATCCGCGCGCGTTCGCGGCGGCACGCGTCGCACCCGTCGACATGCTGCTGGACCCGCAACGCATCGGGCGCCGACAGCTCGCGGTCGACGTCCGCGTCCAGCAACGCTCGCGCTTCGTTACAGTCCATCGATAGCCTCCGATGCGGTTCCGCCCGCCGGCGTCCGGCCCGGCCGGCCTTCGGTCGTCGGCGCCGGCGCGGCGCCCAGCAGCGCGGCGAGCTTGCGCCGGCCGCGCGCGAGCCGCGACATCACCGTGCCGACCGGCACGTCCGCGATCGCCGCGATCTCGCGGTAGCTGAGGTCCTCCATCTCGCGCAGCACGAGCACCTCGCGGTATTCGGTCGGCAGCTTCGCGAGCGCCGCATTCACGAGCCGCACGTTCTCGCCGCGCAGCAGATGCGCGAGCGGGTCCTCCGTCGCCGGCTGCCAGTCGTCGGGCACGTCCGCGTCGTCGAGCGTGTCGGGCAGCGCCACCTCGTGCGCATGCGTGCGCCGCCGCCACTCGGTGTACCAGGTGTGGCGCACGATCGTCAGCAGCCACGGCCGCGCGTTGTCGCCGCGACACGAATCGACGAAGCGCAGCGCGCGCATGCACGCGTCCTGCACGACGTCGTCCGCATCGCCGGCGCTGCCGCTCAGCCAGCGCGCGAGGTTGTACGCGGCGTCAAGATGCGGCAGCACGAGCATGCGAAACCGCTCGCCGCGCGCGGCTGCATCGTCCGCCGCCCGTTCATCGACCGCCTGTCCGGCTTGCCCCACATGGCCTCCCTGGTCCCGGCGGCCGACGCCGCGCCCGTTCCGCGCCCGGCGCCCGGACAGACCGGCAACGTGCGCGCTCGATGACCTTACCGCTGCTGCGTCGAGTTTATTCCCGCGCCGCACGCATGCAGCGTAAAAAATCGCAGGCGGCCGGGCGCGCCGGCCGTTACGGCGTGGTGCTCCAGTAACCGGGGCGCGCATACGCTTCGCGCAGGTAGTCGATGAAGTAACGCACGCGCGCCGGCACGTAGCGCTGCTGCGGGTAGACGGCGAGGATGTCGTAGTCGGGCAGCGCGTATTCGTCGAGCACGGTCTCGAGTTCGCCCGTTTCGAGCTGCGCGGCGATCTCCCACGTCGAGCGCCAGCCGAGCCCGAGCCCCTCGGCCACCCAGCGGTGCAGCAGCTCGCCGTCGTTGCAGTCGAGATTGCCGGTCACGCGCATCGTCGCGATCTTGCCGTGACGCTGGAAATACCAGCCGCGGTTCTGCCCGCCCTGCAGGTTGAACGCGAGACAGTTGTGCTTGAGCAGGTCGTCGAGCGATTTCGGCCGGCCGTGCCGGCGGAAATAGTCGGGCGTGCCGCACACCACGCGCCGGTTCGACGCGAGCTTCACAGCGACGAAGTTCGGATCGACCGCGCCGCCGATCCGGATCGACAGGTCGTAGCCTTCGCGCACGAGATCGACGACGCGGTCGGTCAGGTTGAACGACAGCTGCATCTCCGGCTTGTCGGCCAGGAAGCCGGGCGCGTGCGGCGCGACGTGCTTGCGGCCGAACGCGGCCGGCGCCGACACGATCAGGTGCCCGCTGACCGCGCGCCGGCCGGCAGCCAGCTCGTTCTCGGCCTGATCCCATTCGGACAGCAGCCCGCGGCAGCGCTCGAGGAACGCGGCGCCCTCCTCGCTGACCACCAGCCGCCGCGTCGAGCGGTACATCAGCTTCACGCCGAGGCGCTTCTCCAGCGCGTCGATGCGCCGCCCCAGCACCACCGGCGACACGCCCTCCTCCAGCGCCGCCGCCGCGAGGCTGCCGGCATCGGCCACGCGCACGAACGTCTCGATCTGCTTGAAGCGGTCCATCTCCCGTCTCCGTCTTGGCTCCGACACCGGCGGGAAGCCCCGTCCGGCCGTCATTCCATACTTTTAGTTTCGAAATAAGCGACTTCGGCTGATCTTATCAAACCTTTCCTGCATCCCTAAAGTGTCCCCAACAGACCGATTCGCACGATCCGCCATATTCAAGGAGACATTCATGGCCAAGATGAGAGCCGTCGACGCAGCCGTACTCGTGCTCGAGAAGGAAGGCATCCAGACCGCGTTCGGCGTGCCGGGCGCGGCGATCAACCCGTTCTACTCGGCCATGCGCAAGTCGGGCGGCATCAGCCACGTGCTCGCGCGCCACGTCGAGGGCGCATCGCACATGGCCGAAGGCTTCACGCGGGCGGCGCCGGGCAACATCGGCGTGTGCATCGGCACGTCGGGCCCCGCCGGCACCGACATGATCACCGGCCTCTACTCCGCATCGGCCGACTCGATTCCGATCCTCGCGATCACGGGCCAGGCGCCGCGCGCGCGCCTTTACAAGGAAGACTTCCAGGCCGTCGACATCGAATCGATCGCGAAGCCGGTCACCAAGTGGGCCGTCACCGTGCGCGAACCGGCGCTCGTGCCGCGCGTGTTCCAGCAGGCGTTCCACCTGATGCGCTCGGGCCGCCCGGGCCCGGTGCTGGTCGACCTGCCGATCGACGTGCAGCTCGCCGAAATCGAGTTCGACATCGACACGTACGAACCGCTGCCGGTCTACAAGCCCGCGGCCACCCGCGCGCAGATCGAGAAGGCGCTCGCGATGCTCAACGACGCGGACAAGCCGCTGATCGTGTCGGGCGGCGGCGTGCTCAACGCGGCGGCCGAAGACCTGCTCGTGCAGTTCGCCGAAACGGTCGGCGTGCCGGTGATCCCGACGCTGATGTCGTGGGGCGCGATTCCCGACGATCACCCGCTGATGGCCGGCATGGTCGGCCTGCAGACGTCGCACCGCTACGGCAACGCGACGATGCTCGCGTCCGACTTCGTGCTCGGCATCGGCAACCGCTGGGCGAACCGCCACACGGGCAGCGTCGAGGTCTACACAAAGGGCCGCAAGTTCGTGCACGTCGACATCGAGCCGACGCAGATCGGCCGCGTGTTCGGCCCGGATCTCGGCATCGTGTCCGACGCGAAGGCGGCCCTCGAGCTGTTCGTCGCGGTCGCACGGGAATGGAAGGCCGCCGGCAAGCTGAAGGACCGCGGCGAGTGGGTGTCCGAGTGCCAGGCGCGCAAGCGCACGCTGCAGCGCAAGACGCACTTCGACAACGTGCCGGTCAAGCCGCAGCGCGTGTACGAAGAGATGAACAAGGTGTTCGGCCGCGATACCTGCTACGTCAGCACGATCGGCCTGTCGCAGATCGCCGCCGCGCAGTTCCTGCACGTGTTCAAGGCACGCAACTGGATCAACTGCGGCCAGGCCGGCCCGCTCGGCTGGACGATCCCCGCCGCACTCGGCGTGCGTGCGGCCGACCCGAGCCGCCCGATCGTCGCGCTGTCCGGCGACTACGACTTCCAGTTCATGATCGAGGAGCTCGCGGCCGGCGCGCAATTCAAGCTGCCGTACGTGCACGTCGTCGTGAACAACTCGTACCTCGGGCTGATCCGCCAGGCGCAGCGCGCGTTCGACATGGACTACTGCGTGCAGCTCGCGTTCGACAACGTGAACGCGCCCGAACTGAACGGCTATGGCGTCGACCACGTGGCCGTCGCGGAAGGCCTCGGCTGCAAGGCGCTGCGCGTGTTCAAGCCGGAAGAGATCGAGCCGGCGCTGCGCCAGGCGCAAACGCTCGCGGAAGAGTTCAGCGTGCCGGTGGTCGTCGAGGTGATCCTCGAGCGCGTGACGAACATCTCGATGGGCACCGAGATCGACGCGATCAACGAATTCGAGGAGCTCGCCGAAAAGGCCGAGCACGCACCGACCGCGATCTCGATGCTCGACTGAACCGCACGACATTTTTGACCGACCGAAGAGGCTTAGCTCATGCCGAAGTTTGCTGCAAACCTGACCATGCTGTTCAACGAAGTGCCGTTCCTCGACCGCTTCAAGGCGGCCGCGGACGCGGGCTTCGACGCCGTCGAGTTCCTGTTCCCGTATCCGTACGCGAAAGAAGAACTCGCCGAGCGGCTCGAGACGCACGGCCTGCGCCTCGTGCTGCACAACCTGCCCGCCGGCAACTGGGACCAGGGCGAGCGCGGCATCGCGTGCCTGCCCGATCGCGTCGGCGAATTCCAGGAAGGGGTCGGCCGGGCGATCGACTACGCGAAGACGCTGAAGGTGCCCCAGCTAAACTGCCTCGTCGGCATCCCGTCGGCGAGCACCGCGCGCGACAAGACGTTCGTGACGATCGTCGACAACCTGCGCTTCGCCGCCGATGCGCTGAAGCGCGAAGGCATCCGCCTGCTCGTCGAGCCGTGCAACCGCTTCGACATCCCGGGCTTCGCGCTGAACCGGTCGTCGGAAGGCCTCGACGTGATCCGCGCGGTCGGGTCGGACAACCTGTTCCTGCAGTACGACATCTATCACATGCAACGCATGGAAGGCGAACTGGCCGCGACGATCGAACGCAACCTCGCGTCGATCGGCCACGTCCAGCTCGCGGACAACCCGGGCCGCAACGAGCCGGGCACCGGCGAGATCAACTACGCGTTCCTGTTCGCGCTGCTCGACCGGCTCGGCTATGCCGGCTACGTCGGCTGCGAATACAAGCCCCGCACCACCACGACGGAAGGCCTCGGCTGGCTGCAAAGCGTGGCCGGTTGCGCACCGGCCTCGGCGCGTCGCGCCGCCTGAGTCGCACCCTTTCCGTTTTCAGCCCCACAGGAGACTTTCACATGGCAACCATCGGTTTCATCGGCCTCGGCATCATGGGCGCGCACATGGCGCGCAACCTGCTCAAGGGCGATCATCAACTTGTCGTGAACGGCGCGTTTCCGATCCCGGACGATCTGCGCGGCAGCGCCAAGGTCGTCGCGAACTCGACCGAAGTCGCGCGGCACGCGGACATCATCATCTCGATGGTGCCGGACACGCCGGACGTGCGTAACGTGCTGTTCGCCGACGACGGCGTCGCGAAGGGCCTGAGCGCCGGCAAGCTCGTGATCGACATGAGCTCGATCTCGCCGCTCGACACGCAGGCATTCGCGAAACAGATCAACGCGCTCGGCTGCGACTACCTCGACGCGCCGGTGTCCGGCGGCGAAGTCGGTGCGCGCGAAGCGACGCTGACGATCATGGTCGGCGGCCCCGAGAAGGCGTTCGAGCGCGCGAAGCCGCTGTTCGAGAAGATGGGCAAGAACATCACGCTCGTCGGCGACAACGGCGCGGGCCAGACCTGCAAGGTCGCGAACCAGATCATCGTCGCGCTGAACATCGAAGCGGTCGGCGAAGCGCTGCTGTTCGCCGCACGTTCGGGCGCCGATCCGGAACGCGTGCGCCAGGCGCTGATGGGCGGCTTCGCCGCGTCGCGCATCCTCGAAGTGCACGGCGCGCGCATGACCAAGCGCACGTTCGACCCGGGCTTTCGCATCGAGCTGCACCAGAAGGACCTGAACCTCGCGCTCGACGGCGCGCGCAAGCTCGGCCTCGCGCTGCCGCACACCGCGAGCGCGCAGCAGTTGTTCAGCGTGTGCGCGTCGCACGGCGGCAAGGCATGGGATCACTCGGCACTCGTGCGCGCGCTCGAGATCATGTCGAACTTCGAGATCGGCCAGACGCCGGCCGCGTAACGCGGCCGCAGCAACGCGCGTTTGTGCTGCGATGGCGGACGCGCGCGACGAATGATTGCGATCCGGCCGCGGCCGGTCGCATCGATGCGCGGCGCACATGCGCATCACGGTGGGGCGCCCCGCCCTGCATCGCCAACGGCATGCGGGACGGGGCGAAAAACGCCGCTCTGGGCTGAGAGCGGCGTGGTGGGGTCCGCAGCGGCACCCGGCGGCGCCGGGGAAGCCTTGGTCGGTCAGACGTCGTCGTCGGGTGTCCGCCTGTCGGATTTCGCGTATTACATTTCTTTACGTTCGAGCGTGCGATTTTTCATGCAATCGTCGCGTTGAACGCCTACACTTTCGCCACGCCTTTCGAGAAAACCGCCGCGCCTGCGTTTCCCTCTGGAGACCGCACCCAGCGCGGTGTTTTTTTCGCCACTTCACGGCGCGTTTTCTTTTCAACCACCTAAGGAGTGCAACGATGGGTCTTCTTTCGTTTATTAAAGAGGCGGGTGAAAAACTGCTGGGTCACGCCGATGCACAGGCAGCGGAAGATCCGAATGCCGCGAACCAGACCGCGGCCGATGCGATCAAGAACTACATCAACTCGCAAGGTCTCGACACGTCGAACCTGACCGTCGCGTTCGACGGCGCGTCGCGCACCGTCACGCTGTCGGGCAGCGTCGCCGATCTCGACACGAAGGCGAAGGTCAAGGTCGCGGCCGGCAACGTGCAGGGTGTCGCGGGCGTCAACGACGACGGCCTGCAGCCGGACGATCCGGAAGTGCGGTACCACGACGTGAAGCCGGGCGACACGCTGTCGGCGATCGCCAAGGAAGTGTACGGCGACGCGAACAAGTACCCGGCGATCTTCGAGGCGAACAAGCCGATGCTGTCGAGCCCGGACCGGATCTACCCGGGCCAGAAGCTCGTGATTCCGCCGCAGTCCTGAGCATTCACGCAGCGCTGATGCAAAAAAGGCAGGCCGCTCGGCCTGCCTTTCTTCATGGGCGACGCGCACCGCGCGATCGGCGCGTGTCGATCATCCCGTCATCGAATCACAGCGTATCGAACGCGCGCTGCAATGCGTCGCGATCGTGAATGCCGTTCGCGAGCGCGAGCATCAGCAGCACGCGCGCCTTGAACGGGTGCAGCGAGCCCGCGCTCACGAAACCGAGTGCATCGTCGCTCGCGGCGCCGTTGCGCATCACGTGCCCCGACCCGACGCGCGACGCACGGACCACCGCCACGCCCGCATTGACCGCATCGGCGAGCGCCGCCTGCAGCGTCGCATGAATCGACCCGTTGCCGGTGCCCGCGACGACGAGGCCGCGCACGCCGGCCCCGACGAGCGCATCGACGGCCGTGCGCGTCACGCCCGCATAGCTCGCGACGACCTCGACCGGCGGCCAGCTTGCCGCGATCGCCAGTTGCGTGTCGCGCGTGCGCGTGATGCGGCGCGCGAATTCGACGCGGCCGTCCTGTACCCAGCCGAGCGCCCCGAGCTCCGGCGACTGGAACGCGTCGACCGCATAGGTGCTCGTCTTCACGACGTCGCGCGCGCCGTGGATCCGGTTGTTGAACGCGACCAGCACGCCCTGCCCGCGCGCGGCCGGATGGGCGGCCACCGTCACCGCGTTCAGCAGGTTCAGCGGGCCGTCGGACGACAGCGCGGTCGCCGGCCGCATCGCGGCCGTCAGCACGACCGGCTTGTCGCCCCGGACGACCAGATGCAGCGCGTACGCCGTTTCCTCGAGCGTATCGGTGCCGTGGGTGATCACGATGCCGTCGATCGCGGGATCGGCCATCAGCGCGTCGATCCGCGCGGCGAGCGTGTTCCACAGCGGCAGCGCGAGATCCTTGCTGTCGATGCTGGCGATCTGCTCCGCGTCGATGCGCGCGACCGACGCGAGCGCCGGCACGGCGTCGACCAGGAAACTGACGCCGAGCGCGCCGGCCTGGTAGCCGGCCGTGCTGGCCGCGTCGGGCGCGGCGCCGGCGATCGTGCCGCCGGTGGCAAGTACGGCGATGCGCGGCAATGTCGCCGCGGACGAAGGGGATGCGGTGTTCGATGTATTCATGGCCGCGATTGTAATGGCTCGCGGCCGCGAGCCGACAGGTTCCGGCGCGACGGGCCGGCGCCGGCCGCCGCGCGTCATGGTTTGTCCCGATCTCCTGGCCGCGTGCGCCGTCAACGGCCATGGCGTCCGCAACGTTATAGAAAGTGCCGTTTTGGTGTTTTCACCTTGATTTGCCATAATCGGAACGCGTGGTGCGATGTGGCCCTGTCCACGTCGCGTCGAGCTTCATGACGGCGTCGATCACGCGCAATTCACCCCATGGGAGTGTCGAAATGAAAATCCAATCGCTCGTAGCCGCACTGCTTCTCGGCGGCATGCTGGCTTCCCCCGCCTTCGCGGCGAACAGCCAGCAGGACAAGATGAAGGCCTGTAACACGCAGGCAGCCGGCAAGACGGGCGACGAACGCAAGGCGTTCATGAAGGACTGCCTGTCGGCGAAGCCCGCGAAGGCGATGACGCAGCAGGAAAAGATGAAGGCGTGCAACACGCAGGCCACCGGCAAGAAGGGCGACGATCGCAAGGCGTTCATGAAGAGCTGCCTGAGCAATCAGCCGGCCGCCTGAGTTCCGGCGCTCCCGTCTCGAATGCCGCGCACCGCTTCGGCGGGCGCGGCATTTTCATTTTCGTTGCACGCGCATCGACGCGCACACACCGCCTCCCTCCCCGTTTTCCGGCCCGCCGTCCCGACGCCGCCACAGGGGCGGTAATTCGGGTGCGGCAATTCGCCGCGTTTTCTTCTATGATGGCTGCAACGCGGCCCACCCAAGACCAAGAAGCGCCATCGGGCCGCCCTCGAGACGAACGCGCACGCGCGTCAAACGGAGGCCTGGATGGCATGGAGACAACACCGCTGGTTTCGCCGCTGGCTGATCGTGATCGTGTTCTGGGCCGTGCCCGTCGCGATCGTCGCCGTGCGCGAGATCCGCGAGGAAATGGCCTACAACAAGGCCGACCTGCAGCTCGCGCTGACCACCTGGCAGCTCACCGACGCGCAGCAGGCCGCCGGCGCCGCCGCGAAGTGCCGCGGGGATGCCGACGAGGCGCGCGCGGCCGGTTGCCCGGCCGATGTGCTGGCCGCCAACGCGCCGCGCCAGCAGGCGGCTCGCGACGAATACGTCGTGCGCCGCAATACGCTCGCCGGCTACCTGTGGCATGCGTTCGTCGGCTACTGGGTCGTCCCGGCCGCGTTCCTGTTCGCGTGCGGCGTCGTGATCGCGCTGATCCGTCGCGCGCTGCGCCGCCCGCCGATCAAGCCGCCCGTTCCCCCCGTCACGCACTGACACCGGCGCGCCGCGGGCGCCGCCCCCGCAATCGCCCGCACGTTCCCGCACGACGCCCCTGTGCGAGGCATGCGTCGCGCGGGCGCCGCTTCGTCCGTTGGCGCGCCGCGACACCCGCGCGCGATTTGACGCTTTTTCACGTGGCAACGAAAAGTGGCCCTGATCCGCTGTGATATAACTGCCGACGTGATCCGCTCCTTGAGCGAGACTCACTCCGAACATCATCCGATGGAGAACAACGATGCAAAAACGGACTCTTGTGCTCAAAGCCGCCGCCGCGCTCATCGTCGGTAGCCTCGCGCTCACCGGTTGCACCACCACCCCGGACAAGCCGGACAATGCCGCCACCAACGCGTCGAAGCGTCAGTCGATCGACGCGAGCGTCGACGCCACGCTGTCGCGCATGTACTCCACCGTCAAGGGCTCGCGCGAGCTCGTCGCGAAATCGCGCGGCGTGCTGGTCTTCCCCGAAGTGCTCCAGGCCGGCTTCATCGTCGGCGCCCAGTCCGGCAACGGCGCGCTGCGCGTAGGCGGCAGCACCGTCGGCTACTACAACACGTCGTCGCTGTCGGTCGGCCTGCAGGCCGGCGCGCAGTCGAAGGCGGTCGTGTTCCTGTTCATGACGCAGCAGGCGCTCGACGAATTCCGCAGCTCGGACGGCTGGGCAGCCGGCGCCGGCGCATCGGTCGCGCTCGTGAAGATGGGCGCGAACGGCGCGGTCGATTCCAACACGGCCACCGCGCCGATCCAGGTCGTCGTGCTGACGAACGCCGGCCTGATGGGCGACGTGTCGATCAACGGCACCAAGGTCACGAAGCTCAAGATCTGACGTTGACGCACTGCCCGGGCGCTGCGCGCCGGGCATGCGCAAACGGCGATGTCCTCGCGGGCATCGCCGTTTTTTTATCCGCCCGCGCCGCGCGCCAGGTCGGCCAGGCCGCTCAGGTCGTCGAGTCGATCACCTTGAAGCGCGAGCGCTTCTGCGCGCGGATCACCGACTGGTACACGTCCACGTACTGCTGCGCCATCCGGCGCGACGTGAAGCGCTCCTCGAAGCGCTGCCGTACGCGCGCACGCGGCAGCAGGTGCAGCCGGTTCACCGCGGCCACCGCGCTGATTTCATCCTCGACGATGAACCCCGACACGCCCTCGTCCACCACTTCGGGCACCGCGCCGCGGTTGAATGCGATGACCGGCGTGCCGCACGACATCGCCTCGATCATCACCAGGCCGAACGGCTCCGGCCAGTCGATCGGAAACAGCAGCGCATGCGCGCCCGACAGGAATTCGGCCTTCTCGTGATCGGCGATCTCGCCGATGTACTCGACGTGCGGCAACGCGAAGAGCGGCTTGATCTCGCGGTCGAAGTATTCCTGGTCGGCCGCGTCGATCTTCGCGGCGATCCGGATCGGCAGCCCGCACTGGCGCGCGATGCGGATCGCGGTATCGACGCGTTTTTCCGGCGAGATGCGGCCGAGGAACGCGAGATAGCGCGGCTCGACGGGCTGCGGCATGTACAGCGTATCGGGCAGCCCGTGATAGACGGTCGTCAGCCATTTCGCCTGCGGCAGCGGCTGGCGCTGTGCATTGGAGATCGAGATCACCGGCGCGGTGTTGAAGGTGTCGAACACCGGCTGCTGCTCGGGCAGGTCGAGCCGGCCGTGCAGCGTCGTCACGTAAGGCGTTTCCTGCCGGTTGAAGACCGAGAACGAGTAGTAGTCCATGTGGAAATGGAGCACGTCGAAATCCTTCGCGCGGCGCGCGACCGTCTCCATCAGCAGCATGTGCGGCGCGACCCGGTCGCGGATCGACGAATCGAGCCGCAGCGCGCGCGGCCACACGGCCTCGAGCGTCGCCCGCGTCGTCGAATCGCCGCTCGCGAACAGCGTCACATCGTGGCCGAGGTCGACGAGCGCCTCGGTGATGTAGGACACGACGCGCTCCGTGCCGCCGTACAGCTTCGGCGGCACGGATTCGGTCAGCGGGGCGATCTGGGCAATTCTCATGGTCCACGTCTCCTGTGTCCTGTCCGTTGCGGTACGGCCGGCGGGATGGCGCGCTTGCGTACGCCCGCCGTGCGTCCATGCGGCGCCGGCCGGCGTGGCGCCAGCCGAATATCTCATTATTATTCGCGATCCCGATGAGCGGAACCGCTGGTCTTTCATTTTTTGGGGGTTGTTACAGACCGGATACATTCGGCCGACCGGTCACGGCCGCGTCGCAGCGGGGCCCGGCCGGGCCGATCACGCCCCAGGCGCACCGTCAGGCTGTCAACGCGACGGCCACTTCCAGGCCGGCAGGTCGCGCGAGTCGGCATCGACGAGCGCGGTCGCGCCGAGCTGCTTGTCGAGCACCAGCGATTCGCAGCCGGCCTCGCGCTCGAGCGTCGCGATGAGCCGCGCCGCGTGCGACACGACCAGCACCTGGGAACGCCGGGCGGCCTGCGCGATCAGGCGGCCGAGCGCCGGCAGCAGATCGGGATGCAGGCTCGTCTCCGGTTCGTTCAGCACCATCAGCGCCGGCGGCCGCGGCGTCAGCAGCGCGGCCGCGAGCAGCAGGTAACGCAGCGTGCCATCCGACAGCTCGGCCGCCGACAGCGGCCGCAGCAGCCCCGGCTGGCGCATCAGCACGTCGAAACGGCCGCGGCCGCCCGGGTTGTCGATCTCGACCGACGCACCGGGAAACGCGTCGTCGATCGCCGCGTCGAGCGCCGCGGCATCGCCGATTTCGCGGATCGTCTGCAGCGCGGCGGCCAGGTCGGCGCCGTCGTCCGCGAGCACCGGCGTATGCGTGCCGATGTGCGACTGGCGCGCCGGCGCGTGCGCATCGGTCCGGAAATGGTCGTAGAAGCGCCACGAGCGAATCCGTTCGCGCACCGCGATCATCTCGGGCGCGCCGGTCGGATCGGCGAATTCGGTCATCATGCTGTCGAAGCTCGCGACCGGCTGCGGGATCGTCAGCCAGTCGCCCGACGCGGTACGCGCGCGGATCTGCGCGCCCTGCCGGTCGACCAGCAGCGTGGACGGGCGCAGCACCGCGCCGCCCCAGATGCACTCGCGCTTGACCACCGGGTCGAGCGCGAACTGCGAACGGCTCGGCAACGGCAGGCCGAGATCGATCGCATAGCCGAAATCGTCGCACGCGAAACCGAGCTTCAGGCTCACCGGGCCCTTGCGCACCGTGCCCGTCACCGGCACCTCGCCGGCCAGCATCGCGCGCGAGAAGCGCTCGGGGCCGGCCCACAACGTCGACGGCAAGCCGCCCTCGCGCGCGAGCGACGGGATCACGCGACCCTGTGCGGTGTCGGCGAGCAGCCGCAGCGCGCGGTACACGCTCGACTTGCCGCTGCCGTTCGGGCCCGTGACGACGTTGAGCGCCGCGAGCGGCACGATCAGCTCGCGCAGCGAGCGGTAATTGGCGATGGCAAGCGTCTTCAGCGCGGTCATGGGAACGGGAAATGGCAAGCAGGGGCCGGGCCGCGCTCAGCGGCCTTCGACGGCCTGCGGGTCGGCGGCGGTGTTGGCCGCCGTGCTGGCGGCAGGCGAGCGCACGTGCGGCCGTTCGCGATTCGGCGCATCGGGCGCCGCGTCGTGCGGATACAGCTCCATCCGGCTGCGCGGCAGGCATTGCGGATAGCGGTCCTGCAGATAGGCGATCAACCCTTCGCGCACGCGGCAGCGCAGATCCCAGCACGACGACGAATCGGCCGCGCTGACGAGCGCGCGCAACTGCATCGTGCGCTCCGTCGCGTCGGTCACCTGCAGCACCTGCACGCGGCCGTCCCACTCGGGCGCGGCGTGGACGAGCCGCGCGAGTTCCTCGCGCAGCGGCGCGAGCGGCGTGCGGTAATCGACCGACAGGTAGACGGTGCCGATGATCTCCGCGCTGCTGCGCGTCCAGTTCGTGAACGGGTTCTCGATGATCCACTGCAGCGGCACGACGAGGCGCCGCTGGTCCCACAGCCGCACCGACACGAACGAGCCGGTGATTTCCTCGATACGCCCCCACTCGCCCTGGATCACGACCACGTCGTCGAGCCGGATCGGCTGCGTGAGCGCGATCTGCAACCCGGCAATCAGGTTGCCGAGCACCGGCCGTGCGGCGATACCGGCGACCAGCCCCGCGACGCCGGCCGACGCCAGCAGGCTCGCGCCGATCTGGCGCACGTTCGGGAACGTCATCAGCGCGGCGCCGGTGCCGATGATCACGATCAGCACCATCACGGTCCGCACGAGCACCTTGGCCTGCGTATGGACGCGCCGTGCCTGCAGATTGTCGGCCGTATCGATCGGATGGGCCTGGATGATCGCGTCGCCGACGCCGGCCGCGAGCCGCACCAGCAGCCACGTGAGCGACACGATCGAGCCGACCGCGGCCGCGGTGCGCATGCCGCGCACGAACGACATGCCGTCGTCGGCCTGGACCCACAGGAATTCGAGCGCCAGCAGCGCCAGCACGACGAGCGACGGCTTGTCGATGTAACGCAGGATCGCGCTCATCAGCGGATACGGCTGCGCGATGCGCTTGACGATGCGTGCGCCGAGGCGGTGCACGACCGTGACGACCAGTATGACGATGACCGACACGCCCAGCGTGCCGAGCCACGAATGCAGCGGCGCATCGGCGATGCGCTGCAGTTCCTCGATTGAAATCATCGGCGCCCTCGAGTGATGAAGCCCACTGGCTTCGTCCTGGATGCGTCGGCGACGCCCGGGCCGCGCACGCGCCCGGACACGGCGTCAGATCAGCTGCCGTTCCTGCAGGGAAACGCCTTGCCGAGACCGAGCGACACCGCGGTGCTCGCGTTGTAGTCGGCCAGCTTCGGATTTTCCGCGATGTACTTGCGCACCGCGTCCGTCATCTGTTGCGCCCGGATGTCGGGCGGCAGGCAGAAATACTGGCCGACGCGCGGCCCCGTGGTGCCGCCGATCGCATCGATCGTGTTGTAGACGCCGTCGGCGGCGCCTTCGATATAGGCCGCGCACGACGCCCGCGACTTGACGTCCGTCTTCGCGCACAGCCGGTCGAGATCCGCGCCCGTGAAAGCCGCCGCCGACAACGGCACGGCAAACGCCGCGGCACAAAACATTGCGCGCAACATGGTGTTCCTTCTTATGTCAAGGCGGCCCGAGACCGCCTGCTGCGTTGGCCGGTGCGGCAACGGATGCCCTGCTCCGCCCGGAAGCCGGCTGGCCGGACAGGCGCCGCCGCACCAAAAACCGTTATTTTGCACTCTTTTGAGCATCTGCCGGCGTGCCCGCACCGATACGCGTCGTCCGCTTGCTCAGGATCTCGATCGCGTCCGGCGCGTTGTAGTGCTTCGCGAACTCGAGCGCGGTGATGCCGAGCTGGTTCTTCACCTGCGGATCCGCGCCCTGGTCGAGCAGCAGCGTGACCGTCGACGCATGATTGCCGCGCGCGGCCATCATCAGCGGCGTCGTGCCGTTCGGCGATGCGGTGTCGATGTACGCGTCGTGGTCGAGCAGCACCTTGACGACCGCGTCCTGGCCGTTGGTCGCCGCGTAGTGAAGCGGCGCCCAGCCCTTCTTGCTGACTTCCGCGCCCTTGTCGATCAGCAGCTTGACGAGGCCGAGGTCGCCGTTCAGCGATGCGAGCATCAGCGCGTTTTCGCCGGCCTTGTCTTCCTTCTCGAGGTCGACGTTCGGCGTCGTCGCGATCGCGGCCGCGACCTTGTCGGACTTCTCGCGCGCGGCGATCACGAGGATCGGGTCGCCGTTCGGCGCGAGCGTGTTCGGATCGAGCTTGCCGCTCTTGAGCTGCTTGCCGATATCGGCGATGTCGTCGAACTTGACGGCCTTGACGATCGCGTCGAGCGACTCGGCATGCGCGCCGGCGGCGGCGAACAGGCCGCTCGCGACGAATGCGGCGGCAACGAGGGCGCGTTTGGGCAGATGGTTGGTCGGCTTCGTCATTGTTGTGGGCTCCTTCCCTGGGTTGTCGGCTGCGCGCGCGTCGTTAGCGGGCGATCTTGAACAGCCGGAAAAAATTCTGCGTCGTCGCATCGGCGAGCGCCTCGACGGCGATCCCGCGCTCGGATGCGATAAAGCGTCCGACATGGCTGACGTACGCAGGTTCATTCGGCTTGCCGCGATACGGCACCGGCGCGAGGTACGGCGAGTCGGTCTCGATCAGCAGCCGGTCGAGCGGCACGCGCCGCGCGACGTCCTGCACGTCGGTCGCGTTCTTGAACGTGACGATGCCCGACAGCGAGATATGGAAGTTCTGCGCGAGCGCCTGCTCGGCCACCGGCCACGGCTCGGTGAAGCAGTGCATCACGCCGCCCGGCACGTCCGCGCGCTCCTCGGCCATGATCCGCAGCGTGTCTTCCGACGACGCGCGCGTGTGGATGATCAGCGGCTTCATCGTCGCGCTCGCCGCGCGGATGTGCGTGCGAAAACGCTCGCGCTGCCATTCCATGTCGGCGATCGAGCGGCCTTCGAGGCGGTAGTAGTCGAGGCCGGTTTCGCCGATCGCGACGACCTTCGGGTGCGCGGCCAGCTCGACGAGCTCCGCGAGCGTCGGCTCGCTCGCGTCCTCGTGATCGGGATGGACGCCGACCGACGCGTACACGTTGTCGTGCGCTTCGGCGATCGCGAGCACGTCCGGCAGCGTCTCGAAATCGACCGACACGCACAGCGCATGCGTGACGTCGTGCTCGCGCATGTTCTCGAGAACGGCCGGCAGGCGGTCGGCCAGGCCCTTGAAATTGATGTGGCAGTGAGAGTCGACGAACATCGTGTTTCCTGAATACGTGAGACGGGCGCTCATGCGCCCGCCGGCTGGCGGCACCGGGCGACGTGCGCGGGCCGGGCGGCCACGGCCGCGTCGCCGCGGGACCCGTTCATCGTTTCGCAACCCATCGGAAACAATGCCGGATCAAGCGAACATTTCCCGATATCCGAGAAACAATTCCTCGAATACGAGCCGCGCGTTGAGCGGATGATTCTCGACCGTCCGCTGCCGCGTCACGGCTTTCATGAAGCGCGCGAATGCGTTCGCGTCGACCGCTTCCGCGCAGCGCGCCAAGGCGGCCGCGTGCGTCGGGAAGTAGCGCGGCGCGCCGGCCATCCGCTGCGCGAGCAGATCGTACAGCCAGCGCTGCAGCCAGCCGAGCACCAGCGGCACCGGCAGCTTCTGCAGCGTCTCGCCGCATGCGAACGGGTCGCAGGCCGCTCCGGCCGCGAGTTGCCCGAGCGTGTAGTCGCGCAGCGGGCGGTTCTCGTCGCTCGCGAGCGCCAGCGCGGCGAGCGGCGCGCCGCCGGCTTCGGCGAGCAGCGCGCTGGCGTCGTCGACGCCCTGCGCCGCGAGCCACGCGGCGGCCGCCTCCGGCGCCGGCACGGTCATCGGCCACTGGCGGCAGCGGCTGATGATCGTCGGCAACAGGCGGTCGATGCGCGCCGACACGAGCAGGAACACGACGCCGGGCGGCGGCTCCTCCAGTGTTTTCAGCAGCGCGTTCGACGCGGCGACATTGAGCGCCTCGGCCGGATACAGCACGACGACGCGCGCGCCGCCGCGGTGCGAGCCGACCCCGCAGAAGTCGAGCAGCGCCCGCACCTGCTCGATCTTGATTTCCTTGCTCGGCGCCCGCGTCTTCTTGCCGCCTTCGTCCGCGTCGGCCGGCTTCGCGTCGTCGGCCGCGCCCGGCGCCTCCCCCGCCAGCGCCTCGGGCAGCACGATCCGGTAGTCCGGATGGTTGCCCTGCGAGAACCAGTTGCAGGCCGCGCAGGCGCCGCACGGCTCGCCGTTCGGCTGCGGCGATTCGCACAGGAAGCCCTGCGCGAGATGCTGCGCGAACTGCAGCTTGCCGATCCCGGCCTGACCGTGCAGCAGCAGCGCATGCGGCCATTGCGCGCGCAGTTGCTGCAGGCGGTTCCAGTCGTCGGTTTGCCACGGATAGATCATGGGGTGCGTTCCTTGCGGGTTACAGCGCGGCGAGCACGCGTTCGAGCTGCTGGCGGATCTCGGGAATCGATCGCGTCGCGTCGACGATCGCGAAGCGGTGCGGCGCCTCCTCCGCCCGCCGCAGGTATTCGGCGCGCGTACGCGAGAAGAACGCATCGGATTCGCTTTCGAACTTGTCGGGCATGCGCGCGGCGCCGCGACGCTCGCTCGCCACCTGCGGCGCAACGTCGAACAGCACCGTGAGATCGGGCTGGAAACCGCCCTGCACCCAGCGCTCGAGCGTCTCGAGCTTGTCACGCGGCAGCCCGCGCCCGCCGCCCTGGTACGCGAACGTCGCGTCGGTGAAGCGATCGGACACGACCCAGTCGCCGCGCGCGAGCGCCGGCTCGATCACGAGCGCGAGGTGCTCGCGACGCGCGGCGAACATCAGCAGCGCTTCCGTCTCGAGATCCATCGGCTGGTTCAGCAGGATCTCGCGCAGTTTCTCGCCGAGCTGCGTGCCGCCCGGCTCGCGGGTGACGACCACTTGCCGGCCGGCCGCGGCCAGTCGACCCTGGAGGCGTTCGCAGAACCATTGCAGGTGGGTGGTCTTCCCCGCCCCGTCGATGCCTTCGAACGTGATGAATTTACCGCTCGCCATTATTGACCTCGTATGTACTTGTCCACGGCCTTGTTGTGGTCGCCGAGCGTGTCCGAGAACACGCTCGTGCCGTCGCCCTTCGCGACGAAATAGAGCGCGCTCGTCGGGGCCGGATTGATCGCCGCCTGCAGCGCGGCGACACCCGGCAACGCGATCGGCGTGGGCGGCAGCCCGCGTCGGGTGTAGGTATTGTAGGGAGTGTCGGCCTGCAGGTCGCGCTTGCGCAGACGGCCGTCGTACGCGTCGCCGAGCCCGTAGATCACCGACGGATCGGTCTGCAGCGGCATGCCGATGCGCAGCCGGTTCGCGAACACGGCCGCGACGAACGCGCGATCGGCCGCATGGCCGGTTTCCTTCTCGACGATCGACGCGATCGTCAGCATTTCGTAAGGCGACTTGTACGGCAGCCCCGGCGTGCGCGCGGCCCAGGCCTCGTCGACGCGGGCCTGCATCAGGCGGTATGCGCGCCGGTAGATGTTCAGGTCGCTCGTGCCCTTGTCGAACAGATAGGTGTCGGGGAAGAACAGCCCCTCGCCGCTGCCGCGCTGCACCGCGCTCTCCGGCGCGCCGATCGCGCGCAGCAGCTCGGCGTCGCTCATGCCGGCCGTCGCGTGCGTGAGATCGGGGTTCGCGTCGAGCTCCGCGCGCATCCGCTTGAAGGTCCAGCCTTCGATGACGGTCGCGACGTACTCGTTCACGTCGCCGCGCGCGATCTTCTGCAGCACGTCGTACGGCGTGATGCCGGTCTTGAATTCGTAGTTGCCCGATTTGAGCCGGCTCGACAGCCCGAGCACGCGCGTCATCGCGACGAACGCGAACGGCTCGACCGGCACGCCGCCGCGCTCGAGCTGCAGCGCGACGCTCTTCACGCTGCTGCGCGGCTTGATCGTGACGTCGAGCGATGCCGAGCCCAGCAACAGCGGCCGGGTCGCCCAGTAATACCCGCCGCCCGCGCCGGCAGCGGCCACAACGACGGCCAGCGCCACGATCGTCGCGGCGCATTTCTTCAGTAGGGACATGGAAACGTGACTCAGGTAAGACCCATATAATACTTGCTCGCCTCCGTCAAAGTCAGGGTTGACTGTTCCCTCATTCCATGAGCACACCGTTCGCTTCACCGGCTGCCCAGGCCGCATCCGCCTCGCTCCCCATTTTCCCCCGCCCGTCGGCCGCCGATTTCGATGCGCCGGCCGCCTGCATGCCGCTGCCGCAGTTCGGCGTGATCGACGTGGCCGGCGACGACGCCGCGACGTTCCTGCACAGCCAGCTCACCAACGACGTCGAGCATCTCGATGCCGGCAGCGCGCGGCTGTCCGGGTACTGCTCGCCGAAGGGCCGGCTGCTCGCGTCGTTCCTCGCGTGGCGCGCCGGCCACGACGTGCGCCTGCTCGTGTCGAAGGACGTGCAGCCGGCGGTGCAGAAGCGGCTGTCGATGTTCGTGCTGCGCGCGAAGGCGAAGCTGACGGACGCGAGCGACACGCTCGCGGTGGCCGGCTTCGCGGGCGACGTGCGCGACGCGCTGTCGGGCATCTTCGATGCGCTGCCCGACGGCGTGCACGTGAAGGTCGACGGCCCGGCCGGCGCGCTGATCCGCGTGCCCGATGCGGCCGGCCGCAAGCGCTATGTGTGGATCGGCCCGCGCGCCGAAGTCGACGCGCGCGTCGCCGCGCTCGCCGGCACGCTGCCCGTCGTGTCGCCCGCCGTGTGGGACTGGCTCGACGTTCGCGCGGGCGAGCCGCGCATCACGCAGCCGGCCGTCGAACAGTTCGTGCCGCAGATGGTCAACTTCGACGTGATCGGTGCCGTTAACTTCAGGAAAGGGTGCTACCCGGGCCAGGAAGTGGTGGCGCGCAGCCAGTACCGCGGCACGATCAAGCGCCGCACCGCGCTCGCGCACGTCGCCGGCGAGACCGATACCGTGCATGCCGGCGTCGAGCTGTTCCACAGCGACGACCCGGGCCAGCCGTGCGGGATGATCGTCAACGCGGCGGCCGCGCCGGCGGGCGGCGTCGACGCGCTCGTCGAGATCAAGCTCGCCGCGCTCGACAGCGGCTCGGTGCACCTCGGTTCGGCCGACGGCCCGGCGCTCGCGTTCGACGCGCTGCCGTACGCGTGGCCGACCGAAGCCTGATGCACTGACAACCCGTTCGCGCGCCGGCTCGCGAGTCGCAGCCGGCGCGCGACGTTTCCTGCGAGAGATTCGCCCGATGTGTCTGATTGCCTTCGACTGGCAGCCCGATGCCGCCGCCGGTCCCGTCTTTACCCTCGTGGCCAATCGCGACGAGTTCTTTCGCCGGACCAGCGCGCCGCTCTCGTGGTGGGAAGACGTGCCGGGCGTACTGGCCGGCCGCGACCTCGAGGCAGGCGGCACGTGGCTCGGCGTCTCGCGCGACGGCCGCTTCGCCGCGCTGACCAACTACCGCGCGCCGTTCGACATCCGCGCGGGCGCGCCGACCCGCGGCAAGCTGGTATCCGATTTTCTCGGCGGCACGCCGGTCGCGCCGCTCGACTATCTCGCTCAGCTTGCCGAGCATGCGGCCGTCTACAACGGCTTCAACCTGCTCGTCGGCGACTGGCGCCGGCGCGAACTCGCATGGTTCTGCAACCGCGCGCCCGAGGGCGAAAGCCGGGTCGCCGCGCCCGTCGCGATCGCGCCGGGCGTGCATGCGCTGTCGAATGCACGGCTCGATACGCCCTGGCCCAAAGTGGTGCGCAAGCGCGCGGAGCTCGGCACGCTGCTCACCGACAATCCGACCCCGTCGCTCGACGAACTGATCGCGCTGATGCGCGACCCGCACGTCGCGGACGACGACGCACTGCCGCACACGGGCATTCCGATCGAGCGCGAGCGCGCGCTGTCGGCCGCGTTCATCGAGACGCCCGAATACGGCACGCGCGGCACGACCGCGCTGCGCGTCACGATGAAGGAAGGCGTGCGGCTGACGGTCGAGGTCAAGGAGCGCAGCGACGACGACGGCTCGCACCGCACCGTGCGCCCGGGCGCGTTCGAGCGCGCGTTCACGTTCGATATCGACGCGGCGCGCCCGCGCTGAACGCACGCGTGGCGTGCTACGGCGCGCGCGCCATCTCGACGTGCGGCACGCCGGCTTCGACGAACGGTTCGCCCACCGCCGCGAAGCCGTGCCGCAGATAGAACGACACCGCCGAATCCTGCGCGTACAGCCGCACGACGGCTTCGCCGCGGCGCCGCGCGGCGTCCAGCAGCGCATTCAGCACGGCCGACCCGACGCCCTGCCCGCGCACGTCGGCCAGCACCGCGACGCGGCCGATCGTGCCGGACGGCAGCAGCCGCCCCGTCGCGACCGCGCGGCGCAGCCCGGTCGCCGCGTCGGTCCGGTACGCGACCGCATGCAGCGACAGCGGATCGTCGTCGTCGAGTTCCCATTCCGGCGGAATCTGCTGCTCGCGCACGAACACCGCGTCGCGGATCCGCGCAGCGTCGCCGCCCAGTTCCGTCCAGTCGCCCGTTTCCACCCTGCCCACGCCGTTCGTCATCGCCATCCTCCCGCGGCGTGCGCGCCGTCAGGCGCTCGCCGTCAAACCTCGTCGAATGCGGCCTTCAGCGCCGCGACCGCATCGGCATGCGCGGCCCGCACCTCGGCCACGTAGCCGCCCATCTTGAAGAATTCGTGGATCATCCCTGGATAGCAGACCAGCGTGACCGCGTTGCCGGCCGCGCGCAACTTGTCCGCGTACGCGGCGCCCTCGTCGCTCAGCGGATCGTACTCGGCCGTCGCGATCCACGCCGGCGCGACACCGGCGAACGACGGCGCGCCGCGCGTACCGTCGAGCGGCGCGAAACGCCAGTCGTCGCGATCGGCCCGATCGCGCACGTATTGCGTGAAGAACCACTCGATCGTGTCCTGCGTCAGCAGGTAGCCGCTCGCGAGCCGCGCGTGCGATTCGGTGTCCTGGTGGCCCGTCACGCCCGGGTAGATCAGCAGCTGCAGCGCAAGACGAATGCCCGCGTCGCGCGCGAGCACCGCGCAGACCGTCGCGAGCGTGCCGCCCGCGCTGTCGCCGCCGACCGCCAGCCGCGCGGCGTCGATGCCGAACGTGGCGGCCTCGCGATGCAGCCACTGCAATGCGTCGTCCGCGTCGTTCACCGCGGTCGGAAACTTGTGTTCGGGCGCGAGCCGGTAGCCGACCGACAGCACCGCGCATTGCGCGTCGTGCGCGAACATCCGGCACAGCGCATCGTGCGTATCGACGCTGCCGACCGTGAAGCCGCCGCCGTGGTAGTACACGAGCGCGGGCAGCGGCTCGGCCAGGCTCGGCGCGACCGGCAGATACAGCCGCGCGCCGATCGTGCGGCCGTCGCGCGTCGGCACGATGCATTCCTCCACCGCATGCATCGGCGCCGGCGCGACGTCGAGGATCGGCGCGCTCTTCTCGTACGCGGCGCGCGCCTGCTGCGGCGTCTGATGGTGATACGACGGGCGTTTCGCGCGCTCGATCATGTCGAGCACCTGGGCGATCTTCGGATTCAGCGGCATCGGTGTGGACGGCGCCGGTGCGGCGTCGTGAACGGACAAGCGTCACATGATGCCACGCGCGCGCCGGGCAGGCGCGCCGTGCCATGTACCGCCATCCCGTGCTCCAAAACGAAACGGCCCTGCCGCATCGAAGAGACAGGGCCGTGCGTGGCGGATGCTTACGCGTCGCTCGGGCCGGGTTGCGCGTCCGGCGCCGTGCGCGAGCGTTGCCGCTTGATGTCCCGGCCGACCGCGAGCCGGCGCATGTACTTGAACGTGCCGAGCGCCTTCGCGACGAAATTGCCGTCGCTGTCGCGCACTTCGCCTTCGCAGTAGGCCATCGTCGTCGAGCGGTGCATCACGCGCCCGTAAGCGCGCAGCTCGCCGCGGCCCGGCTGCATGAAGTTCACCTTCATCTCGACCGTGACGACGCCGACGCCGTCGTCGGTCAGGCTGCGCGCCGCCATCGCGAGCGCGATATCGGCGAGCGTCATCGTCACGCCGCCGTGCGCGATGCTCCACGTGTTCATGTGCCGCTCCTCGAGCGGCAGCACGATCTCGCTCGCGCCATCCTTCGCAGACACGAGTTGCACGCCGAGCAGATCGACGAACGGGCTTTCGATCGACGGGCCTTCCGTCGGGGTTGCCGCGTCGCTCATCACGCGTTGTCGACGATGTAGTCGACGCACTCGCGCGATTCGGCCACCGCGACGACGAATTTCTTCACTTCCTGGTGAACCGGATGCACCTGGTATGCGTCGAGCGCGGCCTTGTCGGCGAAATCGGAGACGAGCACGATGTCGGCGGTCGCATCGAGGCCCGGCGTCGCCACGCCGACGTCGATCTGCAGGGTGCCCGGCACGAGGTCGCGGCAGCCTTCGAGCTTTTCCTTCAGCTTCAGCGCGTTCTGCGCGCGCGTCGCGCCTTCGGCCGATTCCTTCAACTTCCACATGACAATATGTCTGATCACTTCGTTCGCTCCTGTTCGTGTTGGTTCGGCGATTGGCCTGTCGTCCTTGGCAGCCGGGCACTTTACACCCTTCCGCCTTTCGCTCACGGTCACCCTCCTGCCCGGCATCAGGATCCGACAAGCTCGCGCAGGCGACAAGCCTACCAAACTTGCCGATGGCAATGGACGGTATCTTGGGGCGGGCCCGTCCGCTGCCTCGCTCCGACGCCTGTCGCCTCGGTTCGCGTTCCGGCGCCCCAATGCAAAAGCCCCGAGCGCGCTCGCACCCAGGGCTTTGACAGCGTCACATTCGACCACGCCGAACTAATCCCAAACCAGGTTCTCGAACGGCGTGAACCATCCATACGTTCTTGAGCTGACCACGACTTTCCCGCCGTACACGCCGTAGCAAACGTCCTTGCTATCCACGTTTCCCACCACGGGCGCGCCACTGTCACCCGGTTGGGTCTGCGCATCTCCGTCCAGGTTGAGCAGGACGACGTTCTTGACCTTATCGTTGGTGCCAGGCACCGTGATATCCGCATCCGCCTCGGCAACCGAGCAATTCACGAGACCGGAGAGCGCACCCTGCAACCACAAACGCTGGCCCTTTACGGGACGAACGTTTGAGCCGAACTCCACCGGTTTTTTACCACTGTCCGTCCATATCTCATTGGCCGTTGCCTTGACTCCCGACAACACCGTCACGAGGGCGATATCCTGATTTTCCTCGAGGAAGTTGACGAGCAAATCGCCAACGTGGTTTGCGTCATCGGGCTGACCCACCTTCACATCCTTCTTTCCGAACACATGGCCCGCCGTCGCAAAGCACGGGCCGCCGTCATATTCCACGACCAGACCTAAAGTGCCGATCTTGCTGGGGGTCACGATTTTGATCCCGCCGACCAAAGGACGAACTTTGAGATTGTTTGCAGGCATCACGGGCTCCGCTAACGGTTGAAAAAAGCGATTGATCATTGCCGGATGACTATCAAGAACGTTGAAACATGACGCTTGTGAACCTTGGACTGTCTAGCGATCCATCGACGATCCGTCGCCGTGCGGCACACGCGCAGGAACACGGTTTGCTCGGCCTCGCGCGTGCCGCGATTTGCATATCGGCCTGTCTCGACACTGCCCGACACAACGCGGCGATTCATTTCCTGTTGGGCATCAATGCCCGGCCCGGCATCGTATTTCCGGTCGTTTTGTCACCGGATATCCGGAGTACGTTAATTCGAATCCATTGAATCGCACATTTTACCGAAGCGACTGGCAATAATTTCATCCCATTTTTCAATTCAACATTAGAAAACAAAAACATTATTGACTTCGACTTTCCCGTAAATTTAGAATCGCCTACGACGGCTTACGCATCATTTTCCGCGCCGCCCCGGATTCGCCGCTCACCCGCGCGAAGGCCGGTCTCATCGCCTTTCCCGCGGGGCATCGACGCACACCTCTGCCGTTTTCGGCTTTCGGCATTTATCGGCCAACCGGTTATTTGCCAACCTGTTTCCCTTTAGAAGAAGCGCAACACCCCGATTAATTCCCGCCATTCGCCGGAGTGAATGCAAAACAGGATCAGACGGACCCAAGATCCGCCGATTGGAACATCCAGATAAAAAATCGCGAGTCATCAGGAGGGACATCAACATGCATCGCCTTGCGAAGTCGCTGGGTCTCGGGCTCGTCTGCGCCGGCCTGCTGTCGGCCTGCAACGACGACGACGTCAAATCGAACAACCCGCCGTCGAACACCGCCGCGTTGTCGTTCCGCATGGACACCGGCGGCCAGATCAACGCGTTCTACCGGCAGGACAAGGTCGCCGCGCATCTGCTGGTGCGCTCGTCCACGAAGCCGCGTCTGCTCGTGGTCTTCCCCGCCGGCAATAGCGGCACCGGACTGTGGTTCGACGACACCGCGCAGCCGGTGAACTGGAGCCTCGACACGCCGCCGGCCGCACTGTCGGCCCCGGACGCGCACGGCCGTCCGCTGTACGGCATCGGCGCCGACGTGTCGGTCGACACCGCTACGCTGACGATCCGCCAGGGCGTGCTCAGCAACGTGCGCTTCCTGCGCGACTTCAACGGCGGCGCGACGATTCCGCCGCAGATCCTCACCGCGCCGACGGTCCAGGGCAGCACCGCGCAATGGCAACGCGACCGGCTCGACGGCGCGCCCGGCTATGCGCTGCGCATCACGCTGCGCGACGGCGGCAGCATCGCGCCGGCGGCCGGCGGCAAGCTCGTGCTGAACGCACCGGCCGGCTCGCACACGCTGAAGCTGCACATCGATGCGCTGTCGGGCGAGACGCCGCTGTCGCCGATCACGCACGCCGACCTGTTCGCGCCGTCCGTGAACCCCGACCCGGTCAGCCAGAACGTGCTCGAATTCCTGAGCTTCAACGACAAGCTGCTGGCCGGCTCGTGGCAGTACGACACGTACTTCGGCCGCGACACGCTGATCTCGGTCCGCATGCTGATGCCCGTGCTCGAACCGGCGGCGATCGAGGCCGGGCTGTCGTCGGTGCTGAGCCGCCTGTCGGCCGACGGCAAGGTCGCGCACGAGGAAGGCATCGGCGAATTCGCGCTGGTCGACAACCAGAAGAACGGGCGGCCGAACGATGCGACACCGACCTACGACTACAAGATGATCGACAGCGACTACCTGCTCGCACCGATCGCCGCCGCGTGGCTGATCGACGATACGCGCGGCCAGGCCCGCGCGGCCGCGTACCTGGCGCAGCGCGGCAGCGACGGGCAGACCAACGGCAGCCGCCTCGTCGTCAACCTGCTGCACGTCGCGACGACCGCGCAGCCGTTCGCACAGCAACCGTCGGTGGCAAACCTGATTCACCTGCGGCCCGGCGAAATCGTCGGCAACTGGCGCGACAGCACCGACGGCCTCGGCGGCGGCGTCTACCCGTACGACGTGAACGCGGTGCTCGTGCCGGCCGCGCTGCGCGCGGCGAATGCGTTCCTCGCCCGCGGCCTGCTCGATCCGTATCTCGATGCGCAGCAACGCGCGACGCTCGCCAACACGGCGAACGAAGCGGCCACATGGGAAACGCAGGCGCCGCCGCTGTTCCAGGTCAGCGTGCCGGCCGCGCAGGCGGCCACCGACGTGTCGGCCTATGCGCCATCCGCCGGCGTGCCGGCCGGCGCCGCGCCCAACGCACCGCTGGCCTTCTACGCGCTGTCGCTCGACCAGCAGGGCAACCCGATTCCGGTGATGCATTCGGACGGCGGCTTCGCGCTGTTGTTCGGCACGCCGCCGGACGATCAGCTCCAGCGGATCGTCGGCGACGTCACGCGGCCGTTCCCGACCGGGCTCGTGACCGATGCCGGGATGCTGATCGCGAACCCCGCGTATGCGAGCCCGTCGCTGTGGCCGAAGTTCACGAGCTCCGCGTATCACGGCACGGTAGTCTGGTCGTGGCAGCAGGCGATGTGGGTGGCCGGGCTCGATCGCCAGCTGGCGCGCCAGGACCTGTCGGCCACGACACGCACGCTGCTCGCGCAGGCGCGGCAGACGATCTGGCAGGTGATCTCGAACGGACGCGACATGCGCACGTCGGAAATGTGGACGTGGTCCTACGTGAACGGCAAGTACCAGACCGACGCATTCGGCACGCGCAGCGCCGATGCGACCGAAGCCAACGCGGCGCAACTCTGGAGTACGACGTATCTCGCGATCCGCGACCCGCAGCAGCGCGCGGGCAAATACTGGTGGCAGGCGTCGCAGCCGATGCAGGACGAACGATCGAAGCAGGCGACGGCCGTGGCGTCGCGCTAGCGCGCGTCGCCACGCGCGTGCATGCCGGCACCGGCGCCGGCATGCGGACTAGCGCGTCACCACGCGGTTGCGCCCTTCCCGCTTCGCCTGGTACAGCCGCTCGTCGACCACCCGCAGCAGCGCATCCACCGTGCCACCGTCGACGCCGTATTGCGCGACGCCGACGCTGACCGTCACCTGCACGCGCTTGAAGTCGAGCCCGAACGGCGCACTCGCGATCGACGAACGCACGCGCTCGGCCGTCATCCGCGCGCCCTCGAGCGGCATCTCGGGCAGGAGCGCCATGAACTCCTCGCCGCCGACCCGCGCGAGCGCGCCCGCCGGCCGGATCGCCTCGAGGCACTGGCGCACGACGCCGCGCAGCACTTCATCGCCGATCTGGTGCCCGTAGGCATCGTTGATGTTCTTGAAATTGTCGAGATCGAGCGCGAGCAGGCAGAACGGCGTGCCGTCGCGCTCGGCCCGCACGATCTCGCGCTCGACCTGCGCGATGAACTGGCGGCGGTTCGACGCGCCCGTCATCGGGTCGGTCGCGGCCATGTACTCGAGCTTCTGGTTCGTGCGCCGCAGCTCCTGCAGCGCGCTTTCGGTGCGCGCCATCGATTCGGACAAGCGGCTCATCAGGTCTTCCTGGCTGTAGATCGCCGAGAACGAGCGCGTCGTCTGCAGCGCCTGCACGACGCCGTAACTGAGCAGGAAGAACCCGCCCGCGAAGATCGCATGCGCGAGCCACCACATGTGATTCCACGGCTTGCCGAGGATGAACGCGAGCGACGACAGCGCGAACGCCATGATCGACATGCCGTAGATCACCATCAGCGGCGAGCGGATCCGCCGCGCGAGCAGCAGGCACACGTTCAGCAGCGAGAACACCAGCGCGCCGCCTTCCATCGACAGCCGCGTGCCGAGTGCACCGGCAACCGGCGAATACGCGATGTACGCGACCACCACGTCGACGATCAGGAAGAGCACGATCCAAGGCAGCCACGTCCGTGCGCTCGTGCGCTTGTCGACCCGGTCGGGCGGACGCGAATACGACAGCAGGCCCGTGAGCAGCAGCACGGACATCGCCAACCGCGACGCGGGCCCGTACAGCAGGAACAGCCAGATATTGTGATGCGCCATCCCGGTGAACGCGCCGTGCAGCGCATAGATCATCGCGAAACCGAGAAAGCCGAGCGTCAGCCAGCGCAGCAGCGGCTCGCCGGACGACCGGTAGCACACCCACGTCACATAGGTGACGAACGCGCCTTCGATCGTCGCCGCCGCGATCGCGATTTCATGGAAAGCGTGGTTCTCGAATACGACGCTCCGGTCGCTGAAGAACCACAGATAGGCAATCAGATACGCAGGCAGCAACGCGAATCCGACCAGCAGGCATTTCGCGTAGAGCCTTGCGGCCGCACTGACGACGCGCGGCGGTTCCCCGGCTGCATAGGTCGTACTCATTCGGTCCCCGGTCGGTCTGCTGCGTTGATTGGAGTCTTCGCGGCACGGATCGCGCAACGCATGATCTGACCCATCGTGCCGAAAGGCAAATGTCAGAGCAAGTATAGGTGGGGTAATTCGTTTGACAAGTCAGGGGAAACGGCATTGCCGGGTGCATGCCTTTTGCTTCCCCGTCGTTGCGAATCGCGCATCGGTCGCGCCGATTCATCGCGGCGGCGTGCGGTGACGCCGAAGCGCCACCGCGGCCGGTCAAAGATCAGAGGATTTCGAACAGGCCGGCCGCGCCCTGCCCGCCGCCGATGCACATCGTGACGACCACGTACTTCACGCCGCGCCGCTTGCCCTCGATCAGCGCATGGCCGGTCAGGCGCGCGCCCGACACGCCGTACGGATGGCCGACCGCGATCGCGCCGCCGTTCACGTTCAGGCGCTCCTCAGGAATCCCGAGCGTGTCGCGGCAGTACAGCACCTGCACCGCGAACGCCTCGTTCAGCTCCCACAGGCCGATGTCGTCGACTGTCAGCCCGGCCTGCTTCAGCAGCTTGGGCACCGCGAACACCGGGCCGATGCCCATTTCGTCCGGTTCGCAGCCGGCCACCGCGAAGCCGCGGAACGCGCCCAGCGGCTGCAGCCCTTCGCGTTGCGCGGCGTCGGCGCTCATCACCACGCATGCCGACGCGCCGTCCGAGAACTGGCTCGCATTGCCCGCGGTGATCACGCCGCCCGGCACGGCCGACCGGATCTTCGACACGCCTTCGAGCGTCGTGTCGGGGCGAATGCCTTCGTCGGCCGAGACCGTCACTTCCTGCGTGTACAGGCGGCCCGTCGCCTTGTCGGCGATGCCCGCGAGCACGGTGATCGGCACGATCTCGTCGCGAAAGCGCCCGGCTTCCTGCGCGGCCGCGGCACGCAGTTGCGACTGCACGCCGTATGCGTCCTGCCGCTCCTTCGAGATGCCGTAGCGCTTCGCGACGTTCTCCGCAGTCTGCAGCATGTTCCAGTAGATCTCGGGCTTGTGCTGGACGAGCCAGCCTTCCTGGATCATGTGCCGGTTCATCTCGTTCTGCACGCACGAGATCGATTCGACGCCGCCGGCCACATAGATCTCGCCTTCGCCCGCGACGATCCGCTGCGCGGCCAGCGCGATGGTCTGCAGCCCCGACGAACAGAAACGATTCACCGTCATCCCCGGCACGCTCACCGGCAATCCCGCGCGCAGCGCGATCTGCCGCGCGATGTTCGCGCCCGTCGCGCCTTCGGGATTCGCGCAGCCCATGATCACGTCCTCGACGCGCGCCGGATCGAGCTTCGCGCGTTCGAGCGCGGCCGCGACCACGTGGCCGCCGAGCGTCGCGCCGTGCGTCATGTTGAATGCGCCGCGCCAGGACTTCGCGAGCGGCGTGCGTGCGGTCGATACGATTACGGCTTCGGTCATGCGAGTCTCCTTCGGTCCTGCTTCATGTCCTGAATCGGATGGGAAATGCGCTACGCCGCCGGGCGCGCGCCGGCGGACGTCACATGCGCGACGCCCGCTGCCTGCATCTGCTGCCATGCGTGCGCGAGCGACCCGTTCAGGTCGATCGCACGGCACGCATCGTTGATCACCGCGGCTTCGAAACCGGCCGCGCGCGCATCGAGCGCCGACCATGCGACGCAATAGTCGGTCGCGAGCCCGCAGCACCACACGCGCTTCGCGCCGAGTTCGCGCAGGTAGCCCGCGAGCCCCGTGCGCGTCGTGCGGTCGGCCTCGACGAACGCGGAATAGCTGTCGACCTGCGCGTCGCCGCCCTTGCGGATCACGAGCCGCGCGTGCGGGATGTCGAGGTCGCGATGCAGCGCCGCGCCGTCGGTGTCCCGCACGCAGTGCACGGGCCACAGCACCTGCTCGCCGTACGGCAGCGACAGCGTGGAAAACGGCTCGCGGCCCGGATGGTTCGCCGCGAACGACACGTGCTCGCGCGGGTGCCAGTCCTGCGTGAGCACGACCTGGTCGAAGCGTTGCGCGAGCGCGTTGATCACCGGCACGACCGCATCGCCGTCGGGCACCGCGAGCGCGCCGCCCGGCATGAAGTCGTATTGCACGTCGATCACGAGCAGGACGTCGTCGGTGCGTTTCATTTCAATTCTCCTGGGTGAATCGGGCGCGCCGTCGTGCGAGATCGTCAGCCGTTGAACCCGCGGCCGGCCTTGGCCAGTTCCGCGATCGACGGCGCGAGCTGCCACGCGTCGCCGTTCGGCGCCGCCGCATAGCGGCGAATCGCGCGCTCGACGTTGTAGAGGCCGACCGTATCCGCGTACAGCATCGGGCCGCCGCGCCACAGCGGGAAGCCATAGCCGGTCAGATAGACCATGTCGATGTCGGACGCCTTCGACGCGATCTTCTCCTCGAGGATCTTCGCGCCTTCGTTGACGAGCGCGAACACGAGCCGCTCGACGATCTCGTCGTCGCCGATCTTGCGCCGCTCGACGCCGCGCTCCTTCGAGTACGCGACAACCATCTCGTCGACGAGCGCCGACGGCTTGGCCTTGCGATCGCCCGGCACGTAGTCGTACCAGCCGGCGCCCGTCTTCTGGCCGAAGCGGCCCTGCTCGCACAGGCGGTCGGCGATCTTCGAATAGTGCAGGCCAGGCTGCTCGACGTAGCGCCGCTTGCGGATCGCCCAGCCGATGTCGTTGCCGGCGAGGTCGCTCATCCGGAACGGCCCCATTGCGAAGCCGAACTTCTCGATCGCGCGATCGACCTGCGCGGGCAGCGCGCCTTCCTCGAGCATGAACAGCGCCTGGCGGATGTACTGCTCGATCATCCGGTTGCCGATGAAGCCGTCGCACACGCCCGACACGACCGCCGTCTTGCGGATCTTCTTCGCCACCGCCATCACGGTCGCGAGCACGTCCTTCGCGGTCTGCGCGCCGCGCACGACCTCGAGCAGCTTCATCACGTTCGCCGGGCTGAAGAAGTGCATGCCGACCACGTCCTGCGGACGCTTCGTGAACGCCGCGATCTTGTCGACGTCGAGCGTCGACGTGTTCGACGCGAGGATCGCGCCCGGCTTCGCGACCTCGTCGAGCTTCCTGAACACCTGCTCCTTCACGCCGAGTTCCTCGAACACGGCTTCGACGATCAGGTCGGCGTCCTTCAGGTCGTCGTAGGACAGCGTCGGCGCGATCAGCGCCATGCGCGCGTCGAGCTTCTCCTGCGAGAGCTTGCCCTTCTTCACCTGCGCGTCGTAGTTCTTGCGGATCGTCGCGAGGCCGCGCTCGAGCGCGTCCTGCTTCGTCTCGAGCAGCGTGACCGGCAGCCCGGCGTTGACGAAGTTCATCGCGATCCCGCCGCCCATCGTGCCCGCGCCGATCACGCCGACCCGGCGGATCTCGCGCAACGGCGTATCGGCCGGCACGTCGGGAATCTTGCTCGCCGCGCGCTCGCCGAAGAATGCATGGCGCAGCGCGCGGCTTTCCGGCGTCATCATCAGCGCGACGAAACCCTCGCGCTCGGCGATGCTGCCCTTGTCGAAGCCGTTCAGCACGCCGGCCTCGATCGCGTCGATGCACTTGTGCGGCGCGGGGAAATTCGGCGCGGCGGCCCGCGCGGAATTGCGCGCGAACTGGATGAAGCCCGCCGCGTTCTCGTGGACGATCTTGCGATCGCGCACGCGCGGATGCGGCCCCTTCTGCGCGCCAACCTTGCGCGCGAACGCAACGGCCGCGTCGAGCAGGTCGCCGTCGGCCATTTCGTCGAACAGCCCGCTCTTCGCGAGTTGCTCCGACGGCACCGGCGCGCCCGACACGATCATGTTCAGCGCGGTTTCGAGCCCGACCGCGCGCGGCAGGCGCTGCGTGCCGCCCGCGCCCGGCAGCAGCCCGAGCTTCACCTCGGGCAACGCGACCTGCGCGCCGGGCGCGGCGACCCGGTAATGCGCGCCGAGCGCGAGCTCGAGGCCGCCGCCCATCACGACGCTGTGCAGCGCCGCGACGACCGGCTTCGCGCTCGCCTCCACCGCGCGGATCACGGTGTGCAGCGTCGGCTCCTGCAGCGCCTTCGGCGTATTGAATTCGGTGATGTCGGCCCCGCCCGAGAACGCGCGGCCCGCGCCGGTCAGCACGATGGCCGTGACCGACGGATCCTGCGCGGCGCGATCGAGCGCGTCCATGACGCCCTGGCGGGTCGACAAGCCAAGCCCGTTGACGGGCGGATTGTTGAGCGTGATGACGGCCACGCCGTCGCGAGTCGAGTAATCCACTGCCATCTGCCTGCCTCCATGCATCGCGCGCCGGATTGGCTGCGCTTCATTGTGCGCGGTCGAACGGCCGCATGTCCGGATGAACGCAGGCAGCATACAACGAAAAAGCACGATCGTTCAATTTGAATTGCGTTCCCGATTCGGGGACGGAGCGGGGGCGACCGGCGTCGGGCGACCGGCGTCGGGCGACCGGCATCGGGCGATCGGCATCGCGTGCCGGCGGCTGCCCGGGCGCGAGGGCTTACGGCGCGCCCACCGCCGTCGGCAACACGTAATCGCGGAACGTCTCGCGCAACTTCAGCTTCTGCAGCTTGCCGGTCGCGGTGTGCGGCAGCGACTCGACGAACACGACGTCGTCGGGAATCCACCACTTCGCGACCTTGCCCTCGTAGAACGCGAGCAGCGCGTCGCGGCTCAGGTTCGCGCCTTCGCGCGGCACCACGACGAGCAGCGGCCGCTCGGTCCATTTCGGGTGCGCGCACGCGATGCAGGCGGCCTCGGCCACGCCCGGATGCGCGATCGCGACGTTCTCGATGTCGATCGAGCTGATCCACTCGCCGCCCGACTTGATCACGTCCTTGCTGCGGTCGGTGATCTGCAGGAAGCCGTCAGGGTCGATCGTCGCGACGTCGCCGGTCGGGAACCAGCCGTCCGCCAGCGGCGATTCATTGCCGCGAAAGTAGTGGTCGATCACCCACGGCCCGCGCACCTGCAGTTCGCCGAACGCGACGCCGTCCCACGGCAGCTCGCGGCCGTCCTCGCCGACGATGCGCATGTCGACGCCGCAGATCACGCGCCCCTGCTTCTCCAGCAGCCGGCGCTGCGCGTCGAGCGGCCGCCGCGACTGCGCCCAGTTGAGCTTCGCGAGCGTGCCGAGCGGCGACAGTTCGGTCATCCCCCACGCATGGATCACGCGCACGCCGTATTCGTCCTCGAACGTGCGCAGCATCGCGGGCGGGCACGCGGAGCCGCCGATCACCGTGCGGTTCAGCGTCGAGAAACGCACGCCGGCTTCGCGCATGTAGTTCAGCAGGCCGAGCCACACGGTCGGCACGCCCGCGGAGAACGTCACGCGCTCGGCCTCCATCAGCTCATACAGCGATTTCCCGTCGAGATCCTTGCCGGGCAGCACCAGCTTGCCGCCTGTGAGCGGCACCGCGTACGGCAGCCCCCATGCGTTGACGTGGAACATCGGCACGACGGGCAGCACGGCGTCCATCGCGGAAAGGTTCATCGCGTCGGGCAGCGCGGCGCCGTACGCATGCAGCACGGTCGAGCGATGCGAATACAGCACGCCCTTCGGGTTGCCGGTCGTCCCCGACGTGTAGCAGAGCCCCGACGCCTGCTGCTCGTCGAGGCGCGGCCAGTCGTAGCGACCGTCCTCGGCGTCGACGAGCGTTTCGTAGCAGAGGAACGGCGTGGCGCCGGACGGCAGGTGCGCGGCGTCCGTCATCGCGATCCAGCCCTGCACGTGCGGACATTGCGGCGCGATCGCATCGACGAGCGGCGCGAAATTGATGTCGAAGAAGACGTAGCGGTCTTCCGCGTGATTGACGATGTACGCGATCTGTTCGGGGAACAGGCGCGGATTGATCGTGTGGCACACGGCGCCCATCCCGCCGATCCCGTAATACGCTTCCAGATGCCGGTAGCCGTTCCACGCCAGCGTGCCGACGCGGTCGCCGGTGTCGACGCCGAGCCGCGCGAGCGCCTGCGCCAGTTGCTTCGCGCGGCGTTCGCAATCGCGGTACGTATAGCGATGCAGGTCGCCCTCCACGCGCTTCGACACGATCTCCGTGTCGCCGGCGTGCCGCGCGGCATGCGAAATCAGCGACGACACGAGCAACGGCACATCCATCATCTGGCCCAGCAACGGCTTACCCATCGTCTTGTTCTCCGTGAAGGATGCGAATCGGTGACCGGCTCCCGCGGCGCGCCCGTCGGCGGCCCGGACGGACGCTGCGCGCGGTGCGCGGGCCGCCATGCGGGCGGCGCGGCGCCGCCTTACAATATCGGCTTACCCAGAGGCGCTCAACATGTCGTTTTCCCGAAGCGCAGCCGATGCGGCTGACACCCTGCCCGACCTCGCCGCGACGCTCGGCGCGCCCGCCGAACGCGCGTTCGTGACGCTCGGCGACGCGTTTCATACGCGGCTGCCGGCCGCGCCGCTCGCCGCGCCGTACGTCGTCGGCTTTTCCGACGAAGTCGCGCGACTGCTCGACCTGCCGCCGTCGATCGCCGCGCGGCCCGGCTTCGCCGAGCTGTTCGCCGGCAACCCGACGCGCGACTGGCCCGCGCACGCGATGCCGTACGCATCGGTCTATTCCGGCCATCAGTTCGGCGTGTGGGCCGGCCAGCTCGGCGACGGCCGCGCGCTGACGATCGGCGAACTGCCCGGCGCCGACGGCCGGCGCTACGAATTGCAGCTCAAGGGCGGCGGCCGCACGCCGTATTCGCGGATGGGCGACGGCCGCGCGGTGCTGCGCTCGTCGATCCGCGAATTCCTGTGCTCGGAAGCGATGCATCACCTCGGCATCCCGACCACGCGCGCGCTGACGGTGATCGGCTCCGACCAGCCGGTGGTGCGCGAGGAGATCGAGACGGCGGCCGTCGTCACGCGCGTGTCGGAAAGCTTCGTGCGCTTCGGCCACTTCGAGCACTTCTTCTCGAACGATCGCCCCGACCTGCTGCGCCAGCTTGCCGATCATGTAATCGACCGCTTCTATCCGGCCTGCCGCGACGCGGACGATCCGTACCTCGCGCTGCTCGAAGCCGCGACGCTGCGCACGGCCGAGCTCGTCGCGCAATGGCAGGCCGTCGGCTTCTGCCACGGCGTGATGAACACCGACAACATGTCGATCCTCGGCGTGACGATCGACTACGGTCCGTTCGGCTTCGTCGACGCATTCGACGCGAACCACATCTGCAACCACTCGGACACCGGCGGCCGCTATGCGTACCGGATGCAGCCGCGCATCGCGCACTGGAACTGCTATTGCCTCGCGCAGGCGCTGCTGCCGCTGATCGGGCTGCAGCACGGCATCGCCGACGACGATGCGCGCGCCGAGCGCGCGGTGGACGATGCACAGGCCGTACTCGCGACATTCCCCGAACGCTTCGGTCCCGCGCTCGAACGCGCGATGCGCGCGAAGCTCGGCCTCGAGCTCGAGCGCGAGAACGACGCCGAACTCGCGAACAAGCTGCTCGAGACGATGCACGCGAGCCACGCGGATTTCACGCTGACGTTCCGCCGGCTCGCGCAGCTCTCGAAGCACGACGCGAGCCGCGACGCGCCCGTGCGCGACCTCTTCATCGACCGCGAAGCATTCGACGCATGGGCGAACCTCTACCGCGCGCGGCTGTCCGAGGAAACGCGCGACGACGCGGCACGCGCGGTTGCAATGAACCGCGCGAACCCCAAATACGTGCTTCGCAACCATCTGGCCGAAGTCGCGATCCGGCGCGCGAAGGAAAAGGATTTTTCGGAAGTCGAGCGGCTCGCGCGGATCCTGCGCCGCCCGTTCGACGAACAACCGGAGCACGAAGCATACGCGGCGTTGCCGCCCGACTGGGCGGGCTCGCTCGAAGTGAGCTGCTCGTCGTAAGCCCGCAACCCGCGCATCTCGACCGACCGATCAGGAGAACCCCATGTCCCACGATTCCGACGACAAAACCTACCCGTACCAGAAGGACGACGCCGAGCTGCGCCGCCGGCTCACGCCGATGCAGTACGAGGTCACGCAGCACGCGGCGACCGAGCGCGCGTTCACCGGCGAATACACCGACACCGAGGATGCCGGCATCTACAAGTGCGTCGTCTGCAGCACACCGCTGTTCGAATCCGGCGCCAAGTTCCACTCGGGCTGCGGCTGGCCCAGCTACTTCAAGCCGCTCAACGGCGAGGTGATCGACGAGAAGGTCGACTACTCGCACGGGATGGTGCGCGTCGAGGTGCGCTGCAACCACTGCGGCGCGCATCTGGGCCACGTCTTCGAGGACGGCCCGCGCGACAAGACCGGTTTGCGGTACTGCATCAATTCGGCTGCGTTAAACTTCGAGTCCCGACCCGAAAACGAATGAGCGGCGCCGGGCGGATCTGCCGGGCGGCCAGCCTCGAGCCGGACCGCCCCGATCCGCGACGGCGATGCCTGGTGGGTCCCTACAACGGTGACGGGCCGCAGGAGCGGCCCGTCACGCAGCTGCGAGCGCCATGAAATTCCTGTTCGATCTGTTTCCGATCATCCTGTTTTTTGTCGCCTTCAAGGTCTGGGGCATCTTTACCGCCACCGCCGTCGCGATCGTCGCGACGCTGGCCCAGGTCGCGTGGGTCGCCTTCCGGCACCGGAAGGTCGACACGATGCTGTGGGTCAGTCTGGGCGTGATCGTCGTGTTCGGTGGCGCCACCCTCGTCCTGCATGACGAGAAATTCATTCAATGGAAACCGACCGTGCTGTACTGGCTGTTTGCGATCGGGTTGCTCGCCGCGCGTTATGCGTTCAGCAAGAACCTGATCGAGAAGATGATGGGCAAGCAGCTCACGCTGCCGTCCCCCGTGTGGGACAAGCTGAACGTCGCGTGGGCGCTGTTCTTCGCGGTGCTCGGCGTCGCGAACCTGTACGTGGTGCACAACTTCACCGAATCGCAATGGGTGAACTTCAAGCTGTTCGGTACGACGGGCGCGATGGTCGTATTCATCATCCTGCAGAGCCTGTGGCTCACGAAGTACCTGAAGGACGAATGACATGAGCGACGCCTTTCTCCACGCCTCCGCCGACGAACGCATCGCGCTGATCGAAGCGCGCCTCACCGCGTCGCTCGCGCCGCTGTCGCTCACCGTGCGCGACGACAGCGCGCAGCACGCAGGCCACGCGGGCGCGGCCGCCGGCGGCCATTTCACGGTCACGATCGTATCGTCCGCGTTCGCGGGCAAGCCGCGCGTCGCGCGGCACCGGCTGGTGTATGATGCGCTCGCTGATGCGATGCAGCGCGGCATTCACGCGCTCGCGATCGTGGCTTACACGCCCGAAGAATTCAACGAATCTTCAATCTAGTCTCATTAGGAATTCCCGATGATCCTGAAATCCCCCCGCCTGTGGGTCGCGGCGGCTGCCTTTGCAGCGGCGCCGGCATTCGCCCAGAACATCGCCGTCGTCAACGGCACGCCGATTCCGAAATCGCGCGCCGACGCGATGGTCGCGCAGCTCGTCCAGCAAGGCCAGACCGACGGCCCGCAACTGCAGCAGGCCGTGCGCCAGGAACTCGTGAACCGCGAAATCCTGATGCAGGAAGCGATCCGCGAAGGCATCCCGAATCGTCCGGACGTGAAGGCGCAAGTCGCCGTCGCGCAGCAGACCGTCGTGCTGCGCTCGATGATCGAGAGCTTCCTGAAGAAGAACCAGCCGACCGACGCCGAAGTGAAGGCGCGCTACGACGAACTCGTCAAGGGCGTGGGCGGCAACCGCGAGTATCACCTGCACCACATCCTCGTCGAGAGCGAACAGCAGGCGAAGGACCTGATCGCGAAGATCAAGGGCGGCGCGAAATTCGAGGATCTCGCGAAGCAATACTCGAAGGATCCGGGTTCGGGCAAGAACGGCGGCGATCTCGACTGGTCGGACCCGAAGGCGTACGTGCCGGAATTCGCGGCGGCCGCGCAGAAGCTGCAGAAAGGCCAGATGACCGACGCGCCGGTGAAGACGCAGTTCGGCTGGCACATCATCCGCGTCGACGACATCCGCGACATCGCCCCGCCGCCGTTCGACCAGGTGAAGGCGCAGATCGCGCAGCAGCTCGTGCAGCAGAAGCTGCAGGCGTTCGAGGAAGGTCTGCGCCAGCAGGCGAAGATTCAGTAACGCCGGCGCGCGTCATACGCGCATCGCAAAGCCGCTCTTCGGAGCGGCTTTTTCTTTTGGCGCGCGCGAACATGTGTCTCGCGATGCGGCGACGCGCGACCGACGTGCAATAAAAAACCGCTCCGAAGAGCGGCTTTGCCATGCCAGGTGTGACCGCACACCGCGTTCGCTACGCGGCGGGATAGAACACGTCGTGGTAACGCACGTTACCTGACGGCACCGGTGCCGATTCGTCGAACGACAGCGCGAGGAAATACTCGGCCGGCACGCCCGGAAACACGATGCCGCCGTGCGGTTCGAACCCGAAACGCGCGTAATACGCCGGCTCGCCGAGCACGACGCAGCCACGCGCGCCGAGCCGCCGCAACGCGTCGAGCCCCGTGCGCACGAGCCCCGCGCCGATGCTTTGCCGCTGGCATTCGGGCCGCACCGCGAGCGGCGCGAGCCCGTACCACTGCTGGCTGGCGGCCGGCTCGCCGCCGATCGCAACCGGCGAGAACGCGACGTGCCCGACGATACGCCCGTCGCGCTCCGCGACGAGCGACACGCTCAGCGCACCGTCGGCGCGCAGCGTGTCGACGATGCGCTGCTCGAACTGCCCGCCCTGCGGCTCGCCCGCGAACGCCGCGCGGATCACGCGGCCGATCGCGTCGGCCTCGCTCGCACGCGCGTCACGCAGCGTGACGACCTCGACCGGCGCGTTCGGGTCGAACATCATCCCCGGATCAGCCGATCCAGCGGCGTGCGTTGCGGAACACACGCATCCACGGGCTCGCCTCACCCCAGCCTTCCGGGTGCCAGCTCATCGTGACCGTGCGATGCACGCGCTCCATGTGCGGCATCAGCACCGAGAAGCGGCCGTCGGCCGTCGTGACCGACGTGATGCCGGCGGGCGAGCCGTTCGGGTTGAACGGATAGCGCTCGGTCGCTTCGCCGCGGTGGTCGACGTAACGCATCGCGACCGCGACGCGCTCGATGTCGCCCTGCTGCGAGAAGTCCGCATAGCCTTCGCCGTGCGCGACCGCGACCGGAATCCGCGAGCCTTCCATCCCCGCGAAGAAGATCGACGGCGACTTCTCCACTTCGACGAACGAGAAGCGTGCCTCGAACTGCTCGGACTTGTTGCGCGTGAACTTCGGCCACGCCTCCGCGCCCGGGATCATCGACGCGATGCTCGACAGCATCTGGCAGCCGTTGCAGATGCCGAGTGCGAACGTATCGGGACGCGCGAAGAACGCCGAGAACATGTCGGCGAGGTTCGCGTTGAAACGGATCGTCTTCGCCCAGCCTTCGCCGGCGCCCAGCACGTCGCCGTACGAGAAGCCGCCGCATGCGACCGCACCCGCGAAATCGGCCAGCGTCGCGCGGCCCGCGAGCAGGTCGCTCATGTGCACGTCGTGCGCATCGAAGCCTGCGCGGTCGAACGCGTACGCCGTTTCCAGATGCGAGTTCACGCCCTGCTCGCGCAGGATCGCGACGCGCGGCCGAGCGCCCGTCGCGATGAACGGCGCGGCGATGTCGTCGGCCGGATCGAACGTCAGCACCGGCGAGATGCCCGGATCGGCCGCGTCGAGCAGCGCGTCGTATTCGGCATCCGCGCAGGCGGGGTTGTCGCGCAGGCGTGCGATGCGCCAGCTTACTTCGCTCCATGCGCGATGGAGTTCGGTCCGCGGCGCGTCGAAGATCTTCTTCGCATCGCGGTACACCTCGATCACGTCACGGTCGTTGACCGAGCCGATCACGTGCGAGCACGTCGACAGGCCGAACTCGCGCAGCGCGCCGAGCACCGCGTCGCGGTCGGACGCGCGCACCTGCACGACGGCGCCGAGTTCTTCGGAGAACAGCGCGCGCAGCGTGCGGTCGTCGCGACGGCCGCTCGTCTGCTTCGCCCAGTCCTTCGCGTCGCCGTAGTCGGATTCGTGGTTCGGGTCGAGCGTCAGCATGTCGACGTTCAGCGACACGCCCGCGTGGCCCGCGAACGCCATTTCGCACACGGTCGCCCACAGGCCGCCGTCCGAGCGATCGTGGTACGCGAGCAGCAAATCTCGCGCATTGAGCGACTGGATCGCGTTGAAGAAGCGCTTCAGGTCTTCCGCGTCGTCGACGTCCGGCGTCGTGTCGCCAACCTGCTGCGTGACCTGCGCGAAGATGCTGCCGCCCATCCGGTTCTTGCCGCGGCCGAGGTCGATCGCGATCAGCACGCTGTCGCCCGCATCCGCCACGCGGCGCAGTTGCGGCGTGAGATGGCGGCGCACGTCCTCGACCGGCGCGAACGCGGAGATGATCAGCGACACCGGCGACACCACTTCCTTCGCGACGCCCTGCTCGTCCCACTTCGTCTTCATCGACAGCGAGTCCTTGCCGACCGGGATGCCGATCCCGAGTGCCGGGCACAGCTCCATGCCGATCGCCTTGACCGTGTCGAACAGCGCGGCGTCTTCGCCGGCCGTGCCGCACGCGGCCATCCAGTTCGCCGACAGCTTCAGCTTGTCGAGCGACGCGATCGGCGCGCTCGCGATGTTCGTGATCGCTTCGCCGACGGCCATGCGGCCCGATGCCGGCGCATCGATGACCGCGAGCGGCGTACGCTCGGCCATCGTCATCGCCTCGCCCTTGAAGCCGGCGTAGTCGAGCGCGGTGATCGCGCAGTCGGCCACCGGCACCTGCCACGGGCCGACCATCTGGTCGCGCACCGACGTCCCGCCGACCGAACGGTCGCCGATCGTGATCAGGAACGACTTGCTGCCGACCGTCGGGTGCTTCAGCACGTCGAGTGCGACTTCCGACAGCGCGATGCCCGTCACGTCGACCGGCGCGCGCTCGGTCTTCACGCGCACGACGTCGCGGTGCATGCGCGGCGGCTTGCCGAGCAGCACTTCCATCGGCATGTCGACCGGGTATTCGCCGGCGCCCGTCGCTTCGTCGTCGACGAGCTTCAGCTGGCGCTCGTCGGTCGCGACACCGACCACCGCGAACGGGCAACGCTCGCGCGCGCAGATCGCCTCGAAGCGCGGCAGGTCGGCCGGCGCGATCGCCAGCACGTAGCGCTCCTGCGCCTCGTTCGACCAGATTTCGCGCGGCGACAGGCCCGATTCCTCGAGCGCGACCTTGCGCAGCTCGAAGCGCGCGCCCTTGCCCGCGCCGTCGACGATTTCGGGGAACGCGTTCGACAGGCCGCCCGCGCCGACGTCGTGGATGCTCAGGATCGGGTTTTCCGCGCCGAGCTGCCAGCAGCCGTTGATCACTTCCTGCGCGCGACGCTCGATTTCCGGGTTGCCGCGCTGCACCGAGTCGAAGTCGAGCTCGGCCGTGTTCGCGCCGGTCGCCATCGAGCTCGCGGCGCCGCCGCCCATGCCGATCCGCATGCCGGGGCCGCCGATCTGGATCAGCAGCGAGCCCGCCGGCACGTCGTGCTTGTGCGTGTGCTGATCCGCGATGTTGCCGAGGCCGCCCGCGATCATGATCGGCTTGTGATAGCCGTGCACCGTGCCGCCGACGTTCTGTTCGTACACGCGGAAGTAGCCGCCGAGGTTCGGGCGGCCGAATTCGTTGTTGAACGCGGCGCCGCCGAGCGGGCCGTCGATCATGATCTGCAGCGGCGACGCGATGCGGTCCGGACGGCCGTACGGGCCGTGCGCTTCGTTCGGGTTGCGCTCGGCCATCGGCTGCGCGGCGTCGCGATCGTTTTCCCACGACCGGCGGGCGTCAGGCAGGTCGAGGTTCGACACGGTGAAGCCCGTGAGGCCGGCCTTCGGACGCGCGCCGCGGCCCGTCGCGCCTTCGTCGCGGATCTCGCCGCCCGCGCCGGTCGCCGCCCCCGGGAACGGCGAGATCGCCGTCGGGTGGTTGTGCGTCTCGACCTTCATCAGCGTGTGCGTGAGCTCGGTGTGGCGGCCATAACGTTCACCCGGCTCGCCCGCGGCACCCGACTTGCGCGGGAACCAGCGCTCGGCTTCGGCACCGACCATGATCGACGAGTTGTCCGAATACGCGACGATCGTGCCCTGCGGGCTCAGCTTCTCGGTGTTGCGGATCATCGCGAACAGCGACATGTCCTGCGCTTGCCCGTCGATCGTCCACTGTGCGTTGAAGATCTTGTGGCGGCAGTGTTCGCTGTTCGCCTGCGCGAACATCATCAGCTCGACGTCGGTCGGATTGCGTTCGAGCTTGCGGAACGCGTCGACCAGGTAGTCGATCTCGTCGTCGGCGAGCGCGAGGCCCAGCTCGACGTTCGCCTGCTCGAGCGCGGCGCGGCCGACACCCAGCACGTCGACGGTCGACAGCGGCTTGGCCGGCAGCTCGTCGAACAGATGCTTCGCGTCGTCGCGGGCCGCGACCACGCTTTCGGTCATCCGGTCGTGCAGCGCGGCCGCGACGGCCGCACGGGCGTCGTCCGACAGCGCCTTCTTGCCGCCGAGCAGGCCCGACTTCAGCGTGACCGTGAATTCGACGCCACGCTCGATGCGGCGCACGTGCGTGAGGCCGCAGTGCTGCGCGATGTCGGTCGCCTTGCTCGCCCACGGCGAGACCGTGCCGAAGCGCGGCAGCACGACGAAGGTCTCGGTCGCGCCCTTCTCGCCCGCCGGCTGGAACGGCTCGCCGTAGTGCATCAGCGCGTCAATGCGCGCGCTGTCGTCGGCTGACAGCGGCTCGGCCGCATTGACGAAGTGCAGGAACTGGCCGCGCACCGCGACGATGTTGGCGTCGATTTGCCTGAGCGTGTCGAGCAGACGGGTTTGACGGAAATCGGAGAGGGCCGAAGCGCCGGGAAAACACGAGAAGTGAGCCATGGGCTGGACTGACGTCGAAGAGTCGCGCGAGGTGGCGACGTGGGGCGAAAGGAAGGCCGTAATTATACCCGGAAGTCGGGCGTCCCAGACCGGCCGATCGGTGCGCCTCATGCACCGCACCGGTGCCCGCGCGCGGGGCGCGCACGGCCGCCCGCCTAGCCGGCCCGAGCAGCCCGTGCGCCGCGCCGTCGTGGCGCGCCCGCACGACCCATGCTCGGCCGGCGCCGGCTCGCGCACTTTTGGCGCTATCATTCCGGGTTCACCGGGCCCGGGCCCTCAGCGAATTCTCACCGGGCGGCGTGCGCGCCGCCCGTCATCGAAGCAATCCATGGATGTGATCGTCATCGGCGGCGGGATCAGCGGCGTCGCCACCGCCTACCAGCTGCGCGCGGCCGGCCATCGCGTGTGCGTGGTCGAACGCCACGCGACCGTCGCGCAAGGCGCGACCTACGGCGACGGCGGCGCGCTGCTGCCGAGCCCCCTCGACGTCTGGTTCGGCCCGACTTTCATGCGCCAGCGCCAGCCGCGCGACAGCGGCATCGTCTACAAACCGGGCTTGAACGGCGGCGTGCGCCGCTTCGTCAAGCAGCTCGGCGCGCTGCGCGAGCCCGACGCGTTCGCCGCGCAGTACGCGCGGCTGCGCCCGCTGATCGACGTGTCGCGCGACACGCTCGCCGATATCGAGACGCGCCTCGAGCTCGAATTCGAGCAGAAGCCGGGCATCCTGCACGTCGTGCGCGATCCGCGCGACTGGGACGCGCTGCAACCCGCGCTCGACCTGCTGCGCACGCTCGACCAGCCGTACCGCACGCTCACCGCCGACGAATGCACGGCGCTGGAGCCGTCGGTGCCGGCCGAACCCGGCTTTGCGGGCGGCGTGCTGCTCGAAACCGAGCGCACCGGCAACTGCCCGCTGTTCGCGAAACTGGTCAAGCAGACGCTCGACGAGCACGGCGTGCAGTTCCGCTTCGGCGCGGACGTCGCCGCGATCCGCGTCGACGACGGCCGCGCCGCGGTCGAACTCGTGCCGCCGGGCAATGGAAACCCGGCGAAGGCGCGCGAGGTCGACGTGATGTCCGCCGACGCGATCGTGGTCGCGGCCGGCGCCGGCAGCCTCGCACTGCTCGAACGGCTCGGCTGGCGCCTGCCGCTGCACCCGGTGCGCACCCACACGCTCACCGCGCCGGTTGCATACGAAGAGCATGCGCCACACCTGAGCGTCGTCGATTCGATCAAGCGGATCTCGATCACGCGCACCCACCAGCGGCTGCGCGTGGGCGGCGCCGCCGTGCTGCAGAGCCTGGCGGACACCGCGAAGCCGCTCGCCGAGCCGCTGTCCGAGGCCGCGCTCGCGCTGCTCGGCCAGGCCGTCCACGATTGGGTACCCGGCGCGGCGCGGATTTCGGCCGCGCTGTCGTGGCAAGGCATGCAACTGCTGTCGCCGGACGGCCTGCCCGTCGTGGGTCCGACCCCGCATCCACGCGTGTTCGTCAATTTCGGCCATGGCCCGGCCGGCTGGGGGCTCGCGTGCGGGTCTGCTAAAGTGGTGGCCGACTATCTGGGCGGCAACGTCCAGCACTGGCCCGCCGACACGCTGGCCGCGCTGAGCGCCGGCCGCTTCACGACCTGACCGCCGCGGGGCGTCCCGTGGCGGCATCCTTGCCAGCCGCCACGATCCCGCGATGACCGCTACCCACCCGCTTCCCGATTCCGATCCGATCGCGCTGCTGCGCGTCGCCGACCTGCGCGCGGCCGAAGCCGACGCCACCGCCGCGCTGCCGCCGCACACGCTGATGGGTCGCGCCGGCGCCGCCGCCGCACATTGGCTGTCCGAGCGCATGGCCGGCGACGACCGCCCCGTCTGGTTCGCGGTCGGCCCCGGCAACAACGGCGGCGACGCACTGGTGGCCGCCGCGCAGCTCCAGCAGCTCGGCGTCGCGACGCATGCGTGGATGCCGGTGCCGGTCAAGCCGGACGACGCGCAATGGGCGCTCGGTCTCGCGCGCTCGGCCGGCGTGCCGTTGTCGGCCACCGCGCCCGCGTCGCTGGATGGCTACGCGTGGCTCGTCGACGGGCTGTTCGGCATCGGTCTCGGCCGCGCGCTCGACGGTCCGTTCGCCGAGCAGGCCGCGCGCATCGCCGCCCATGCGCGCGGCGGCGGCCGCGTGCTCGCGCTCGACGTGCCGAGCGGGCTCGACAGCGACACGGGCCAGATCGTCGGCGCGGGCGTCGCCGTCGCGGCCACCCACACGCTCACCTTCATCGGCGCGAAACCCGGCCTCTACACGGGCGACGGCCGCGACCTCGCCGGCGAGATCCACGTCGCGTCGCTCGACGTCGCGCCGCCCGCCGCGCCGGCCATCGTGCTGAACGCAGTCGCCCGGTTCGCCGCGGCGCTGCCCGTGCGCGCGTTCGCATCCCACAAGGGCACGTACGGCAGCCTCGCGTTGCTCGGCGGCGACACGGGCATGTGCGGCGCGCCGATCCTCGCCGCCCGCGCCGCGCTGTTCGCCGGCGCCGGCAAGGTGCACGTCGGCTTCCTTGGCGCGGGTGCACCGCCGTACGATCCGCCCTTTCCCGAACTGATGCTGCATCCGGCCGACACCCTCGACCTCGGCGCGATGACCGCGATCGCGGCCGGTTGCGGGCTCGGCACGCGCGAGGCCGCGGCGACGCTCGTGCGCGACGTGCTCGCGCACGACACCGCCACGCTGCTCGATGCCGACGCGCTGAATCTCGTCGCGACGCACGCGGACCTCGCGGCCGCGGTCGCCACGCGCGGCGCACGTGGCAATCCATGCGTGCTGACGCCGCATCCGCTCGAAGCCGCACGCCTGCTCGACAGCGACACCGCCGCCGTGCAACGCGATCGTGTCGCGGCCGCACAGGCGCTCGCCGCCCGTTACGCGGCCATCGTCGTGCTGAAAGGCTCGGGTACGGTGATTGCGGCGCCCGACGGCCGCGTGACGATCAATCCGACCGGCAACGCGGCGCTCGCCACCGGCGGCACCGGCGACGTACTCGGCGGCCTGATCGGCGCGCTGCTCGCGCAGCGGGTCGCGCCGTACGAGGCCGCGCTGGCCGGCGTCTACCTGCACGGCCTCGCGGCCGACACGCTGACCGCGAACGGCACCGGACCGGCCGGGCTGACCGCGGGCGAGCTCGCGCCGATGGTGCGCACGCTGATCAATCGCCTTTTTTATCCATCGCCGCGCGCCGACACGTAACGCCGCTATACTGACTGCCCCGCCGCACGGCGGGCCTTCTCGTCCGCCGGCTTTCCGATCCCGATGAGCCGGCGCGGCATTCATCCCGATTCACGCTTCACTCGAACCGCCATGACGCTGAAATCGCTCCCCGCCTGGACTGCCCTTCAATCCCACTTCGAACAGATCCGCCACGCGCGGCTGCGCGACTGGTTCGCGCCGGAAAACGACCGCGCGCCCACCCGCGCCGAGCGCTTCACGATTGCCGGCGGCGGTCTCGCGGCCGATTTCTCGAAGAACCGTATCGACGACGAAACGGTACGTCTGCTGGTGCAGCTCGCGCGCGACGCGGGCGTCGAAGCGCGCCGCGACGCGATGTTCGCGGGCGAGATCGTCAACCCGACCGAAGGCCGCGCCGCACTGCACACCGCGCTGCGCGCGACCGACCCGCAGGCGCCGTTTCACGCGCAGGTGAGCGCCGAGCGCGCGAAGATGGCGACGTTCGCGCGCGCCGTGCGCGGCGGCACGTGGACGGGCTATACGGGCAAGCGCATTCGCCACGTGATCAATATCGGCATCGGCGGCTCCGATCTCGGGCCGAAGATGGTCGTGCATGCGCTGCACCACGTCGCGACGCCCGAGATCTCGACCCACTTCGTGTCGAACGTCGATGGCGCCGATCTCGCGCGCGTGCTCGAACAGGTCGATCCCGAGGAAACGCTCGCGATCATCGTGTCGAAGACGTTTACGACGCTCGAGACGATGACCAACGCACGCTCGCTGCGCGACTGGTTCGTCGCGCGCGGCTGCCCCGAGGACGCGCTCGCGAAACACTTCGTCGGCGTGTCGGCGAACCCGGCCGAAGTCGTGAAGTTCGGCATCGCCGCGGACAACGTGTTCGAAATGTGGGACTGGGTCGGCGGCCGCTATTCGCTGTGGTCGGCGGTCGGCCTGTCGATCATGATCGCGGTCGGCCCTGAACGGTTCGACGAGCTGCTGGCCGGCGCGAACGACATGGACCGCCACTTCCGCGAAGCGCCGCTCGAGCGGAACCTGCCGGTGCTGCTCGGCCTGATCGGCATCTGGTACCGGAATTTCTTCGGCTCGCAGAGCTATCTCGTCGCGCCGTATTCGGAAGCGCTGCACTACCTGCCGTCGTACCTGCAGCAGCTCGAAATGGAGAGCAACGGCAAATCCGCGCGCCTGGACGGCACCTTCGTCGACTACCCGACGTCGGCCGTCACGTGGGGCGAGCCGGGCACCAACGGCCAGCATGCATTCTTCCAGATGCTGCACCAGGGGCCGACGATCGTGCCGATCGATTTCATCGCGGTGCTGACGCCCGAGCATCCGCTGGCGAGCCATCATCCGAAACTGCTCGCGAACTGCTTCGCGCAGAGCGAGGCGCTGATGCTCGGCCGCACGCTCGAAGAAGCGCGCAAGGTGGCCGGGCCGGGCAAGGAAGCGCTCGCGCCACACCTGACGTTCCCCGGCAACCGCCCGACCACGACGCTGCTCGTCGATGCGCTGACGCCGCGCACGCTCGGCGCGCTGATCGCGCTTTACGAGCACAAGGTGCTCGTGCAGGCGACGGTGTGGGACATCAATCCGTTCGACCAGTGGGGCGTCGAGCTCGGCAAGATTCTCGGCAAGGTCGTCGAAGCCGACCTGTCGGCCGAATCGGTCGATCCGACGAAGCACGATTCGTCGACCACGGCGCTGATCGAGCGCGCCCGTGCGGCGCTCAAGCGTTGAAGAAGAACTGACGCGACGGCGTCGCACCCGTGCCGGCCGCGCAATTCACCATGCGCGGCCGGCACGGATATTCACGCGTCACGCGGAGCGATTGTGTGCGGCGCGACGATGCGCCCGGCGTCGATGGTGACTGTCGTCGCGCAGCGGCGCGCGAGTTCGGTATCGTGCGTGACGAGCACGAGCGTCGCGCCATGCGTGCGGTTCAGCTCGAACATCAGGTCGATGACCGCGTGGCCGGTGGCCGCGTCGAGGCTGCCGGTCGGCTCGTCGGCGAACAGGATCGCCGGGCGCGTGACGAACGCGCGGGCGAGCGCGACGCGCTGCTGTTCGCCGCCCGACAGCAGCTTCGGATAATGCGCGGTGCGTTCGCCGAGACCGACCTGCACGAGCAGCGCGCGGGCGCGGTCGGCCGCGTCACGCGCGCTGATGCCGCCCTGCAGTTCGAGCGGCAGCATCACGTTCTCGAGCGCCGTCAGGTGCGGCATCAACTGGAACGACTGGAACACGAATCCGACCGCGCCGTTGCGCAGCGCCGCGCGTTCGTCCTCGTCGAGCGGGTCGAGCGCGCGGCCGAGCAGGCGAACCGTGCCGCTCGTCGCGCTGTCCAACCCCGCGAGCAGGCCGAGCAGCGTCGATTTGCCCGAGCCCGACGCGCCGACGATCGCGAGGCTGCTGCCCGGCTGCACGGCGAGCGTGATGCCGTCGAGGATCGTCAGCTCGCCCGTTGCATCGGCAACCCGCTTGCACACGTCATGGACTTCGATGATCGGATCGGTAATCTTGAACATGGACACGACATTTCGCTGGAAAAGACGCGCGACGGCCGCCGCGCTGCTGGGCACGCTGCTGGCCGTCACCGTACCCGCACGCGCCGCGACGGCGCCGGCATCGAGCCCGCCCGTGATCGTCGTGCTCGGCGACAGCCTGTCGGCCGAATACGGATTACCGCGCGACACTGGCTGGGTGGCGCTGCTGCGGCAACGGCTCGCCACCGAGCGAATCGATTATAGCGTCGCGAACGCCAGCGTCAGCGGCGACACCACGAGCGGCGGCCGTGCGCGGCTGCCGGCGGTGCTGCAGCGGCTCAAGCCGTCGATCGTCGTCGTCGAACTCGGTTCGAACGACGCGCTGCGCGGCGTGCCGCTCGCGACGACCGAGCAGAACCTGCGCGACATCATCGCCGGCGCACGGCGTGCACAGGCAAAGGTCGTGCTGGTCGGCATGTACGTGCCGCCCAATTACGGCCCCGACTACACGCAGAAGTTCCACGCGCTCTATACGCGGCTGTCGAAGGACCTCGGCGTGCCGCTCGTGCCGTTCCTGCTGGCCGGCATCGAGAACAAGCCCGAGATGTTCCAGGCCGACCAGATGCATCCCGCGCAGCAGGCCCAGGGCATTCTGCTCGACAACGTGTGGCCGACATTGAAGCCGCTGCTCGGCAAGCCGCGCGGCTGACCGCAGCCGACGCACCGGAAAACGAAAAGCCCCGCTTCGAGCGGGGCTTTTCGATGGTTGCGGGCGAAACGACGCTCAGTTGTCGCCGTCCTGCTGCTGGCTGGCCGTCGTGCTGCCGTACAGCTTCACCTTCGAGCGATCGCGCAGCGCGGCGAGGTACGCCTCGCCTTCGCTTTGCGCGTCGACCTGGGCCATCTGCTGCTGCGCGGCCGCCAGTTGCTGCGGATCGACCGCCGAACCCGGAATGACCGCGTTCACGCGATAGATCGCATAGCCGTCCGCGCCGAGGTCGACACCGACGTAAGCCGGCAGCGTCTTCGCATCGACCTTGTAGACGGCGCTCAGCGCAGCCGGCGTCAGGCCCTGCGACTGCGTGCGCGACACCTTCTGCGCGGCCGTAAAGCCGTCCGTCGACTTCGACTTCTGCAGTTCGGCCAGCTTCGCCGCACCGTCCTTCTTCGCGAGTTCCGCGGCCTGCTCGGCGATGACCTTCTGGCGCACGACATCCTTGATCGCGTCGAGCGCGGGCACCGCGGCCGGCTTGTGCTCGGTCACGCGCGCCGAGATCAGCGTGTTGTTGCCGACGTCGATCGCCTGCGTGTTGTTCTGGTTCTTCACCGCGTCGTTCGCGAACACGGCGGCCAGGAACTTCGGATTGTTCAACGGGCTCGTCGGCGGCAGTTGCGGATTCGGCGTCGGCGTGACCGTGGCCGTCTGGATCGTCAGCTTGTACTTGTCCGCGGCCGGCTGCAGCGTCTTCGCCTTTTCATAGACGGTCGACGTGAAGCCTTCCGCGTTGTCCGAGAACGCCTTCGATGCGTACTGCTGCTTCAGGTCTACCGCGATCTGGTCCTTCACTTCCGCGAACGGCTTGACGACGGCCGGCTTCACTTCGGTCGCCTTCAGGATGTGGAAACCGAGATCCGACTGCACGATACCGCTGACGTCGCCCTGCTTCAGCGAGAACGCGGCATCGTCGAACGCCTTGCCGCCCGCGGTCGAACCGCGCGTGATGAAGCCGAGGTCGCCGCCCTTCGCCGCCGACGGCGCATCCTGCGAGTTCTTCTGCGCGATCTGCGCGAACTGGTCCGGATGCGCCTTCACGTCGGCGAGCAGTTGCTCGGCCTTCGCCTTCGCGGCTGCCTTGTCGGCCGCGCTCGCGTTGCCCGGCGCGGCGATGAAGATGTGGCTCACGCGCACCTGCGCTTCGGTACGGAAGTGCGTCGGGTTGTCGTCGTAGAACTTCTTGATGTCCGCCTCGGTCGGCTGCGCGCTCGCGGCCGCCGCTGCCGGCGAATAGACGAGGTACTGGATCGTCGCGGTTTCCGGCGTCGCAAAGCTCTGCTTGTGCGCGTCGTAGTACGCGGCGAGCTGCGCGTCGGTCGGCTGGACCTTCGCAGCGAAGTCGCTCGTCTTCAGCACGAGCGCCTGCACTTCGCGCTGTTGCGCAGCGAGTTCGGACAGGCGTTGCGCGAGGCTCTTCGGCGTGAACGCGCTCGACACGATGCTTGCGGGAATCTGCTGCAGCGCGAGGCTGTAGCGCACGCGCTCCTGGTACTGCTCGGGCGTCATCCCCTGGAACGACAGCAGTTGCGCATAGCGTTCGACGTCGATCGTGCCGTCGGGCTTCTTCAGCGACGCGATCATCGGGTCGCTCATCAGCGCGTCGCGCACGGCGTTGTCGGAGGCGGTCAGGTGCAGACGTTGCGTCTCGTCGGCCAGCACGCGTTGCTGGATCAGGCCGTCGAGCACCTGCTTGCGATGCTCGGGCGTATCGAACATCTTGATGTCGAACTGCCCGCCGAGCGCCTGGCGCGCCTGGTCGATCTGCTGGCGGAACGCGCCGTCGAATTCGACCCGCGTGATCTTGTGTCCGTTGACCGCCGCAACGTTCGCACTGTCGTCGAAGAAGCCGCGGAAGCCTTGGATCCCGACGAAACCCAGCCCCGGCAACACGATCAGGAGCAGGAGCGCCATCATCAGGCGCTGGTGATTACGGAAGAAATCGAGCATGCGTGACGGGAAAATTGGACAAAACGTCCGATATTACAACATACGGGGTGGGACGGGATAAAACGCAGGCGGCTTCCTCCACTCCGCAATCACGCGCCCGCCAGCGGGCGCAAAACCACAACGCACAAACAACAATGCCCGCACAAGGCGGGCATTGTTGTTTGCTTGGCGGAGCGGACGGGACTCGCCTACATCCCGCAGGCCGCGGCTGCGCTTGCAAGCGCAGCCCTTCGAGTCCCGCCGGAAGCCGCGCAGGCGGCTTCCTCCACTCCGCAGTCACGCGCCCGCCAGCGGGCGCAAAACCACAACGCACAAACAACAATGCCCGCACGAGGCGGGCATTGTTGTTTGTTTGGCGGAGCGGACGGGACTCGAACCCGCGACCCCCGGCGTGACAGGCCGGTATTCTAACCGACTGAACTACCGCTCCTTGGTCTGGCTGAATCGTGAAACTGGTGGGTGCTGAGGGGTTCGAACCCCCGACCTACGCCTTGTAAGGGCGCCGCTCTACCAGCTGAGCTAAGCACCCGTTTCCGATTCGTTCCGACTGCGATCTGCGTTTCCGCATCAACAATCAGCGAGCCCGCAAGTTTAATTCATCCCCGATCATTTTGCCAAGCCCGTGCGTGAATTTTTTTAACGCCCGCGCTCGCACGATGCCGACGCGCATAAAAAAACCCGCGGGCATCGCCGCGGGTTTCGTGAACAACCGTCAACAACGACGGTCGTCAGGGTCTCAGTGCTTGACGACTTCCGTCGAGCCGGCATCCTTCGCCGCCTCGCCGACCGGCGCCGCTGCCTTCGCTTCTTCTTCCGGCGGCAGCGGAGTCGGCGAACGCTCGAGCGCGAGCTCCAGCACCTTGTCGATCCAGCGGACCGGCACGATCTCGATCGCGTTCTTCACGTTGTCCGGAATGTCCGCGAGATCCTTCACGTTCTCTTCCGGAATCAGCACGAGCTTGATGCCGCCGCGATGCGCCGCCAGCAGCTTCTCCTTCAGCCCGCCGATCGGCAGCACTTCGCCACGCAGCGTGATTTCGCCCGTCATCGCGACGTCGGCCCGCACGGGAATACCCGTCAGCACCGACACCAGCGCGGTCGTCATCGCACCGCCGGCGGACGGACCGTCCTTCGGCGTCGCGCCTTCCGGCACGTGGATGTGGATGTCCTGCTTCTCGAACGCTTCGTCCTTGATGCCGAGACGCCGCGAACGCGAGCGCACGACCGAACGCGCAGCCTCGACCGACTCCTTCATCACGTCGCCGAGCGAGCCCGTACGAATCACGTTGCCCTTGCCCGGCATCACCGCGGCTTCGATCGTCAGCAGGTCGCCGCCGACTTCCGTCCACGCGAGGCCCGTCACCTGACCGACCTGGTTTTCCTTCGCCGCGAGGCCGAAGTCGTACTTGCGCACGCCGAGGAACGTGTCGAGGTTCTCGCCATCGACCTTGATCGCACCCGATGCCTTCTTCAGCAACAGCATCTTCACGACCTTGCGGCAGATCTTCGACACTTCCCGCTCGAGCGAACGCACACCGGCTTCGCGCGTGTAGTAGCGGATGATGTCGCGGATCGCCTGTTCGGTGACCTCGACCTCGCCGTCCTTCAGCCCGTTGTTCTTCTTCTGCTTCGGCAGCAGGTAACGCTGGGCGATGCTGACCTTCTCGTCTTCCGTGTAGCCCGACAGACGGATCACTTCCATCCGGTCGAGCAGCGGCGGCGGGATGTTCAGCGAGTTCGACGTCGCGACGAACATCACGTCCGACAGATCGAAATCGACTTCGATGTAGTGGTCGGCGAACGTGTGGTTCTGTTCCGGATCGAGCACTTCGAGCAGCGCCGACGACGGATCGCCGCGGAAATCCATGCCCATCTTGTCGACTTCGTCGAGCAGGAAGAGCGGATTGCGCACGCCGACCTTCGCGAGGCTTTGCAGGATCTTGCCCGGCATCGAGCCGATGTACGTGCGGCGGTGGCCGCGGATCTCGGCTTCGTCACGCACGCCGCCGAGCGCCATCCGGACGAACTTGCGGTTCGTCGCACGGGCGATCGACTGGCCGAGCGAGGTCTTGCCGACGCCCGGAGGCCCGACGAGGCACAGGATCGGCGCCTTCACCTTGTCCACGCGCTGTTGCACCGCGAGATACTCGAGGATCCGTTCCTTGACCTTCTCGAGGCCGAAGTGATCCTCGTCGAGTACCTGCTCGGCGTTCGACAGGTCGTTGTTGACCTTGCTCTTCTTGCGCCACGGCAGGCCGATCAGCGTGTCGATGTAGTTGCGCACGACGGTCGCTTCCGCCGACATCGGCGACATCAGCTTCAGCTTCTTCAGCTCGGCGTCGGCCTTCTTCTTGGCTTCCTTCGGCATGCGCGCGGCGTTGATGCGCTTCTCGAGTTCCTCGAGATCCGCGCCCTCCTCGCCCTCGCCCAGCTCCTTCTGGATCGCCTTGACCTGTTCGTTCAGGTAGTACTCGCGCTGGCTCTTTTCCATCTGGCGCTTCACGCGCCCACGGATGCGCTTTTCGACCTGCAGGATGTCGATCTCGGCTTCGAGCTGCGCGAGCAGATGCTCGAGGCGCTCGATGACGGGGAACATCTCGAGGATGTGCTGCTTCTGGTCGAGCTTGAGCGGCAGGCGCTCGGCGATCATGTCGGCGAGACGGCCCGCTTCGTCGATGCCCGACAGCGACGTGAGGATCTCCGGCGGGATCTTCTTGTTCAGCTTCACGTACTGGTCGAACTGCGACACGATCGCGCGGCGCAGCGCTTCCGTTTCAGCGCTGTCGGCGTGATCGGGCTCGAGCGGCATCACGTCGCAGGAGAATTGCGTCTCCTGTTCCTCGATGGACAACGCCTTCGCGCGCTGCAGGCCTTCGACGAGCACCTTCACGGTGCCGTCCGGCAGCTTCAGCATCTGCAGAATGTTGGCAATACAACCGACCTCGTACATGTCCTTTTCGGTCGGTTCATCCTTGGCCGCGGTTTTCTGGGCGACGAGCATGATGTGCTTGCCGCCTTCCATCGCTGCTTCGAGGGCCTTGATCGATTTCGGCCGGCCCACGAAGAGCGGAATGACCATGTGCGGGAAAACGACGACATCCCGCAGCGGCAGCAGCGGGAGCGTGATGCGTTCCGGCGGGAGAAGTTGGGTGCCTGACATTTCATTTCCCCATGAGTGGAATCAATTGTTCGGTAATTGAGGCCGCCACAACGAATTGCAAGCCTTCAAGTGCGGGAAATATTCGGTAAGAAAGTAACCACCGCGTGTCGAGTCAGAGTTACCCACAAGATAAACGAAAAAAAGCCGCCCACGGACTCATGAACGGCCTTTTTCGATGAACATCGTCGGCAAGCCGGTCAGTTCGAACCCGCCACCTTCGGCGTGTCCTCGTAGATCAGCAAGGGCTTGCCGTCCCCATCGATGACGTTCTCGTCGATGATGACCTTGCTGACCCCTTTCATCGTCGGCAGCTCGTACATCACGTCGAGCAACGCCTGTTCGATGATCGAACGCAAACCGCGCGCGCCGGTCTTGCGGCGGATCGCCTTGCGGGCGACTGCCTGCAACGCGCCCGGCCGGATTTCCAGCTCGACGCGCTCCATTGCGAACAGCTTGTGATACTGCTTGACGAGCGCATTCTTCGGCTCGACCAGGATCTTCATCAGCGCGGCTTCGTCGAGCTTGCCGAGCGTCGCGACCACCGGCAGGCGGCCGATCAATTCGGGGATCAGACCGAATTTGATCAGGTCTTCCGGTTCCGTTTCGCGCAGCACCTCGCCCGCGTCGCGTTCCTGCTTGCTCTTGACCGTCGCGCCGAAGCCGATGCCGGTTTTCTCGGTACGATCGGTGATCACCTTTTCGAGACCGTCGAACGCGCCGCCGCAGATGAACAGGATATTGGTCGTGTCGACCTGGATGAAATCCTGGTTCGGGTGCTTGCGGCCGCCTTGCGGCGGCACCGACGCCATCGTGCCCTCGACGAGCTTCAGCAGCGCCTGCTGGACGCCCTCGCCCGACACGTCGCGCGTGATGGACGGGTTGTCCGACTTGCGGCTGATCTTGTCGATTTCGTCGATGTAGACGATCCCGCGCTGGGCCTTGTCGACCTCGTAGTTGCAATTCTGCAACAGCTTCTGGATGATGTTCTCGACGTCCTCGCCGACGTAGCCGGCTTCGGTCAGCGTCGTCGCGTCGGCGATCACGAACGGCACGTTGAGCAACCGCGCGAGCGTCTGAGCGAGCAGCGTCTTGCCGGAGCCCGTCGGGCCGATCAGCAGGATGTTGCTCTTCGACAGCTCGACGTCGTCCTTCTTGTCGAGGTGCTTCAGGCGCTTGTAGTGGTTGTACACGGCCACCGCGAGGATTTTCTTCGCGCGCTCCTGGCCGATCACGTACTGATCGAGGATGTCGCGAATTTCCTGCGGGCTCGGCAGATCCGACCGGGACAAGCTGGCCTCGACGCCGGCGGCAGCCGCCTCGTCGCGAATGATTTCGTTGCAGAGGTCGATACATTCATCGCAGATGAACACCGACGGGCCCGCAATGAGTTTTTTCACCTCATGCTGGCTCTTTCCGCAAAACGAGCAATACAACAGCTTTTCGCTGTTCGAACCTTTTTTGTCCGCCATGAATGTAGAGCCTCCGGACAGGTAGATGACATGATACGCCGATTGCTCCGGACGCCGCGCCTAGGGCGCGACCGGAGCCGGCTGGATGCGCTTGCCGCAGATGCTCAGGGCACTCGGGACGTTTGAGGGCGCCGGCCCGAATCGGGGCGGCACCCCGTTTAAGCTCACGGGCGCTTCAGCAGCACCTGATCGATCAGCCCGTACGCCTTCGCGTCCTCGCTCGACATGAAGTTATCACGGTCGGTGTCGCGCGCGATGCGCTCGACGTCCTGGCCCGTGTGCTGCGCGAGCAGGTTGTTCAACCGCTCCTTCAGGTAGAGGATCTCGCGTGCCTGGATCTCGATGTCGGATGCCTGGCCGCGCGCGCCGCCGAGCGGCTGGTGAATCATCACGCGCGAATTCGGCAGCGCGAAGCGCTTGCCCTTCGCACCCGACGCGAGCAGGAACGCGCCCATGCTGGCCGCGAGGCCCATGCACAGGGTCGACACGTCCGGCTTGATGAACTGCATCGTGTCGTAGATCGCCATGCCGGCCGACACCGAGCCGCCCGGGCTGTTGATGTAGAGGCTGATGTCCTTGTCGGGATTCTCGCTCTCGAGGAACAGCAATTGCGCGACCACGAGGTTGGCGGTCTGGTCGTTCACTTCGCCGACCATGAACACCAGGCGCTCCTTCAGGAGACGCGAATAGATATCGTACGAACGCTCGCCGCGGCCGCTCGTTTCGACGACGATCGGCACTAGCCCCAGCGCTTGCGCCTCGAAACCCTGCGGCGCGTTCGAAGCAAGCATGTCCAGCAATTCAGCGCGAGTGATCATTCAATGAACCTTGTTCGATTGGAAAATTGAACGGAAGGAAGCCGCCCGCTCAATCGCCATATTAATGGCAACCGTGCGCTTGACGTAAAAACGGCGTGCGGGCCGTCGCTCCGACAGCCGGCACGCCGCAAGAGCGACAGTTACGCTTGCGCCGATGCGCTCGCGAGTGCCTCGAAGCTCACTTCCTTGTCCGTCACCTTTGCCTTGCCCAGCACGAAGTCGACGACGTTGCTTTCAACGACGAACGCTTCCATCTCGGCGAGGCGCTGCTGGTTGGAATAATACCAGCGGACCACTTCCTTCGGGTCTTCGTAGCTCTTCGCGAACTCGTCGACTTCCGCGCGGATCTGCTCCGGCTTCGCTTCCAGGCCGTTCGCCTTCACCAGCTCGGCCAGCACGAGGCCCAGCTTCACGCGGCGCTCGGCCTGCTCGGCGAACATTTCGGCCGGGATCGGTGCATCCTTCGCGTTCGGCACGCCGCGCTGCGCCAGATCCTGGCGAGCCATTTCGACGAGACGTTGCTGGTCCTGCTCGATCAGCGCCTTCGGCACGTCGAGTTCGGAAATCTTCAGCAGCGCGTCCATCACCTGGTTCTTGACGATCGACTGCGTGCGGCGCTTCGCTTCGCGCTCGAGGTTTTCCTTGATCTCGGCGCGCATCTTCGTGAGATCGCCGTCTTCGATGCCGAGCGACTTCGCGAATTCCGCGTCGATTTCCGGCAGGTGCGGCCATTCGATCTTCTTCATCGTGACCGTGAACTGCGCCGTTTTACCGGCGACGTCCTTGCCGTGGTAGTCGTCCGGGAACTTGAGGTCGAACGTACGCTGTTCGCCGACCTTCAGGCCGAGCGCCGCCGTTTCGAATTCCGGCAGCATGCGGCCTTCGCCGAGCACGAACGGGAAATCTTCGGCCGTGCCGCCCTGGAACGCGACGTCGTCGATCTTGCCGACGAAGTCGACCGTCACGCGGTCGCCGTTCTTCGCCGCGGTGTCCGCGCCGCCGTCGCCGTGCTCGCCGGCTTCGCCGCGTGCGTGGTAGTGCACGCGCTGCTTGCGCAGGATGTCCAGCGTGCGGTCGATTTCGGCGTCGCCGATCGTCGTGGTCGAGCGCTCGACTTCAGCGGTCGCCAGATCGCCGATCTTCACTTCCGGGTAGACCTCGAACGTCGCGTCGAACGCGTATGCGTCCTCGGCCTGCTCCTGCTTCGGCTCGAAGCTCGGCTGGCCGGCGACGCGCAGGTTTTCCGCGCGGCTGATCGTGAAGAATTCCTGGCCGATCTTGTCGCTCAGCACTTCCGCCTCGACCTGACCCGCGTACTGTTGCGCGACCATCTTCAGCGGCACCTTGCCCGGGCGGAAACCCGGCATGCGCACGTTCTTCGCGAGTTTCTGGATGCGGGCGTCGATTTCCTTCTGCACGGTGTCTTTCGGCAAAGAAATCGTCACACGGCGTTCAAGCTTGCCGAGGTTCTCAACAACGTTAGCCATGGCTTCAATCGTCCTAAAATTATTCGAGCGAATCGGGTTTTCCTTGCCGTGCCTGCCTGCGGCGCGAGGTGCGCACACTCACACGCCGCGCCGGGGCGCCACGCCATCCCTGCACGCGCCGGATGGCTAGCGCAAGCGGCTCGGAGCACGGCTTTGGCCGGAAGAATCGACTATTCTAGCAAACAATTTTCCTCATACCGCCAGATCGGCGCGACACAGGTTGTCCCGGCCCTGTCGGCGGCCCGTCGCACGCCCCTGCACGCGGATCGCCGCTATGCCGAACGGCGTATCCTCCCCGGCCCCGCCATCCTGTAAGCTCCGATAACGTGCGAGCCACCGTCGTGGCCCGACCTTCATACCAATCACGCCTTTCGGAGACACCATGCCGCACCGCCCGTCCGCGCCTGTCGTCGTCATCGCGCCCGATTCGTTCAAAGGCTCGCTTTCCGCCGAGCAGGTCGCGGACGCGATCGCCACCGGCATTCGCCGTGCCCGGCCCGACGCCGTCGTGCGCTGCTGCCCGATGGCCGACGGCGGCGAAGGCACGCTCGATGCGATGCTGGCGGGCGGCGGTACGCGGCGCACGCTGCGGGTGGCCGGCGCGTCGCTCGCGGCGCGCGATGCGGCGGTCGGCGTGATCGACGCGCGAACCGCGATCGTCGAGACGGCGGAGATCGTCGGTATCACCGACCCGGTCGGCATGAGCGTGCCGGTCGATGCGCGCAGCACGCGCGGGATGGGCGAAGCGATCCGCCTGCTGCTCGACGAAGGCGTGCGCCGCTTCTTCGTCGCGCTCGGCGGCAGCAGCACCAACGACGCGGGCGCGGGGCTTCTCGCGGGCCTTGGCCTGCAGTGCCTCGACGCGAATGGCCAGCCGGTCGAGCCGGTGCCGTCGCGGCTCGCCGACGTCGCGCGCATCGACGCATCGGGGCTCGATCCACGACTGAAGGAAACCGAATTCATCGGCATGTCCGACGTCGACAATCCGCTGACGGGCGCGCATGGCGCCACCGCGGTGTTCGGTCCGCAAAAGGGCGTGACGGCAACGCAGGTCGCGACCCTCGATGCCGCCCTTGCCCGCTTCGCCGATCTGCTCGAGGCCGCGCTCGACCGCGGCGGCCGCGATCTGCCGGGCGCGGGCGCCGCGGGCGGCCTCGGTTTCGCGCTGCACATGCTCGGCGCACGCTTCGAGGCAGGCGCCGAAGTGGTCGCGCGCCAGGTCGGGCTCGACGCCGCACTGGCCGGCGCCGACTGGCTGATCACCGGCGAAGGCCGCTCCGACGTGCAGACGCTGCACGGCAAGGCGCCGTTCATCGCGTGCCGGCACGCGCGGGCCGCCGGCGTCCCCGCGTCGCTGCTGTCGGGCGCGGTCGATCCGGCCGCGCTGCCGCGCCTGTCCGAGCATTTCTCCGGCTGCTTCTCGCCCGCTCCCGGGCCGATCACGCTCGACGTCGCGATCCGCGATGCGGCGAATCTGCTCGCGAACGAAGCAGAACAGTTGACACGGCTGAAGTACGGCGCACACTGACCGTTGACCCGAGCGCGCGATACAGGAACAATCGGGCCCGCCCTTTTTCTTCAGGATTCGACATGAAAGGCCGCCAAGCCGGGCTCGATCAGTTTCTGACCTATCGCCTCCATGTGCTCACGAAGCACTCCGACCGCGGAATCGGCGAGGTGTACCGGCACAAGCTCGACATTTCGCTGCCCGAGGCGCGCGTGATCGCCGCCGTCGGCGCGTTCGGTCCGTTCTCGATCATGGATCTCGCACGCCACACCAATCTCGACAAGAGCCAGGCGAGCCGCGCGGCCGAAGCGCTGCTGCGCCAGGGGCTGCTCGAGCGCGGCGCGAGCGAGGAGGACGGCCGGATCGTGCTGATCGCGCTGACTGCCGACGGCCGCGCGCTGTATCGCAAGATCATGCCGATCGTGCGCAAGTGGAACGACGGCTTGCTCGCATGCCTGTCCGACAGCGAACGTCAGACGTTCGAGCGGCTGCTCGACAAGGTCGTCGCGCACGCAGTCGAACGCGACGACTGAGCGTCGCGTCGGCCCCGGCATCGCCGGACGGCCGCTTGCCGCGGGCCGCATTGATCCGATGAATCAGACTGGCCGCACGGGGTCGCGTCACACGCGATCCGGTCGGCCCGTTTTGCATCACGCGGCGATCTCGCGCGAAGCGCGCGTTGCCGGCAGCCGCGCATTCGCGCCGGCCTGGCGCACACTACAACCCGCTGTTCGTCGCGCGCTGACGCAACAATCCGAGCACTGCGTCGCAGTACGGGGTCGGCACGCCAAGCTTGCGCCCGAGTTCCGGAAACACGCCGAGAATCGGCCCGATCTCGAGCGGGCGCCCCGCTTCGAAATCCTGCAGCATCGACGTCTTGAACGCGCCGAGCTTGCGCGTGACCGCGATCCGCTCGGGACCGCTCATCCCGGTGGACAGGCCGAGCTTCGCGCCGATCGCGGCCGCCTCCTCCATCATCCGCAACGCGAGATCCTGCGTGAACGGATCATCGAGCAACTGCTCGGCCGTTGAACCGGTCAGCGCGCTCAGCGGATTCATGTTCATGTTGCCCCAGAGCTTCGTCCAGATCTCGGTCCGGATCGCGGGCGTCGACTCGACGTCGAAACCGCCGGCCGAGAGTGCCGCGGCGAACCGCGCCGTGGGCACGTCGAGCCGCGGATCGGGGGTGCCCACGATCAGCCGGTTGCCGCGCCCGCGCCGCACGACGCCCGGCGCGTCGGTACTCGACGACAGGTGCACGACGCAGCCGATCGCCCGCGCGGGCGGCAATGCCGCCGATACCGCGCCGGCCGGATCGACCGCCTCGAGCGGCACGCCGTCGAGCGCTCCTTCGAGCCCGTGCGTGAACCACCACGGCAACCCGTTCATCGCCGCGACGATCACGGTGTCGGGCCCGACCAGCGGCGCAATGCGCGCGGCCAGCGCCGGCAGCGCCTGCGCTTTCAGCGCGATCACCACGTAGTCCTGCACGCCGAGCGCGGCCGCATCGTCGCTTGCCCGCACCGGCACCGACGACGTTGCGCCCGCCTCGTCGATCACGCGCACGCCGTGCGTATTCAGCGCATCGAGCGTCGCGCCGCGTGCGTACGCGCTCACGGTCATGCCGGCTCTGGACAACGCGGCCGCGAGCAATCCGCCGATCGCGCCGACCCCGACCACCGCCGCGCGCACCGACCCTGAATTCGTGTCGTTCATGATGGGATTCCGTCTTCCGAGAGCAGACGAGCATAACGCTCAATGGTTGCGGGCACAACCATTCCGACAACGTCGGCCGCTCCCTGCGGCACCCGGTCATGCGTGCGCGTCAGCGCGGCATGCCGCCGGCTTCCACCGCCTCGTCGTCGGCCGTACCGCCCGTCGTCGCACCGAGCACGCCGGCGATCTGGCTCTTGTCGTGCATGCCGAGCTTGCGGTACGCGCAGCGCAGGTAGTGGCGCACGGTCGTCGGCGAGATCGCCATCTGCTGCGCGACTTCCTTGTGCGAGCGCCCGGCCCCGTAATAGCGGATCGCCGCGAGTTCGCGCGGGCTGAGCCGGTCGAGCAGCGAGCGCGGCCGTGCCTCGATCTGGAACAACCCGGCGACGGGCACGCACTGGATGCGCAGCGCGTCGCCGACAAACGGCTGGCCCGACTGGCGTCGCAGGTGCGCGACGAGCGCCTCCGGCACGCGCGGGCCCGCCCAGGCCGGCCACTCGGCGCGCAGCACGTCGTCGAAACCGGGGTCGGCATGGTGCAGCACGCCGAAGTTGTCGCACAACGCTCGCGCGGCCGGGGCGACCGTGTCGGCGCGCTCGCGTTCGCGCGTGAGCTGCGCGGCGCGATTGATCGTCAACGCCGCCGCGAGGTGCGGAATGAGTTCCTCGAAACGATGTGCGTCGTTGTCGCCGAACGGCCGATTCAGGCCCTGGCGGTAAATCGACACGAACGTCGTCAGGCCGAAGCGGCGATCGATCGTACAGACGAACATCAGTTGCGCGAGCCCGTACTTCACGCACCAATCGCGAAATCGTGCATCGAGCCCCGGCTCGATGACCGTCAGCCGCACCGCGCGACCGTGCGCGCCGTGCAGCGTGCGGTGCGCGAGCGGATCGCAATCGCGCACACGCTTCCAGTCGGTGAAGAACGCGTGCGGCAACCGGTACAAAAAGCTGTTGTGCATCACGGGGCCGGTCGGCACGTGGGTCGCGACGCCCGTCCACGCGGCATCGAACGGAATGAGGGCCTGCAGCAGCGAAAAGAACCGGTACTCGAATTCGCCGATGGCGGACTGCGCGGCCACCGCGTACAGGTCGAGCAGCATCAGGCCGAGTTCGCGCTGCGGCGCGTCGCCACGCGTGACGCCGTCGAAATCGGCGCGCCGGGACGGCCGCGTCGGCCACGCGAATTCGTCGAGCACGATGGCGGCCGGCACGTCGCGCAGCGCGTCGAGGTCCTGCCCGATATCCGTCGTGATCCTCACTTTCCGCTCCCCTGCCCGGTCGGGCTGCTGATGTGCGCAACGACACCGGCCGATTATAGCGAGCCGCTTTTTTGGCGGGCCACGGTGCCGGAACGCTCGTCAACCCCATCCATTTGAACGGTGCACCGCGCATTGCTGCTGCGCAGCACCGCGCGCGCCGGCATCGCACGGCGTTCATGCGGGGCACCGCGGGTTTTCCGCACCGTTCATCTGGACGACTGTTCGAAGGTTTTCCCGCTACGGACACTGCGTCGCGACGATACCAACGACAAATCGATGCAGCACGGTATGGAGAACCCCACGTGACGACACCCCGCTTCATCCGCATGGCCGCGGCCGCCGCGACGCTCGCCGCATGCGGCGGCGCCGCGCACGCGCAGTCCGCGCTCACGCTGTACGGCGCGCTCGACGCCGGCGTGCAGTACCTGACGCACGCCGACGGACATCAGTCGGCCGTGCGATTGCAAAACTACGGCATCCTGCCTTCGCAGATCGGGATCAAGGGCCACGAGGATCTCGGCGGCGGCTGGCGTGCGCTGTTCAAGCTCGAACAGGGCCTCAACCTCAACGATGGCACCGCGACCGTGCCCGGCTATGCGTTCTTTCGCGGCGCATACGTGGGGATCGCGGGGCCGGTCGGCACCGTCACGCTCGGCCGCCAGTTCAGCGTGCTGTTCGACAAGACGCTGTTCTACGACCCGCTCTGGTATGGGTCGTACAGCGGCCAGGGCGTGCTCGTGCCGATGAACGCGAACTTCATCGACCACTCGGTCAAATACCAGTCGCCGACCTTTGCCGGCTTCGACGTCGAGGTGCTCGCCGCGACCTCCGGCGTCGCCGGCAATACGCGCGCCGGCCGCGTGCTCGAGCTCGGCGGCCAGTACACGAGCAACGGCCTGTCGGTCGGCGCGGTGCTGCACCAGGCGCACGGCGACGTATCGGCGGCCGGCGACGCGTCCGCGCGGCGTCGCGAACTCGGCACGCTCGCCGCACGCTATGCGTTCGCGACGCTGCCGCTCACCGTCCATGCGGGCGTCGAACGCCTGACCGGCGACCTCGACGCGGCGCGCACGATCGTGTGGGGTGGTGCGCGTTACCTGATGTCGAACGGGATTGGCCTGAACGCCGGCGTCTACCACACCGATTCGCGCACGCCGGCGATCGGCCACCCGACGCTGTTCATCGCGAGTACCACGTATGCGCTGTCCAAACGCACCGTCGCCTACGTGAACCTCGGCTATGCGCGCAACGGCGGCCAAAGCTCGCAGACCGTCTACGAATACGACCCGACACCGCTTGCCGGCGCGTCGCAGTTCGGCGCGATGGTCGGCATGTACCACCTGTTCTGATTCCCTCGACGAGATCCCGCCATGAAAATCCTGTCCCCGGATGCCGCCCGCTCGCCCGACGGCCGCGCGTCGACGTTCGCACGCTCGACCCTCGTCGCGCTCGTCGTGTTCGCGGCCATCACGCCGCTGTTGCTGCTCGTCGCGCCCGCCGTCGCCGGCCAGCTCGCGACGCAGCTCGGCTTGACCGCATCGCAGATCGGCACCTACTTCTTCGTCGAACTCGGCGCGTTCAGCCTCGCGACCGCGCCGTCGTACCTGTGGCTCGGCCGGATCGACGCGCGCCGCGTCGCCGCGTTCGCCATCGCGCTGTTCGGCACGGGCAACCTGCTGACCGCGCTGTGGATGCCCGGTTTTGCCGCGCTGCTCGCGCTGCGCGCCGTCACCGCGCTCGGCGGCGGCTCGCTGATGGTGCTCTGCATGACGAGCGCCGCGACGAGCGGAAACAGCGACCGCGTGTACGGCCTGTGGGTCGTCGGCCAGTTGATCGCGGGCGCGATCGGCCTGTTCGTGCTGCCGCACGTGTTCGCCGCGTTCGGGCTGCGCGCGCTGTACGTCGCGCTCGCCGTGCTCGCGCTGCTCGCGGCGCCGCTGTCGCGCGGGTTTCCGTCGTCGCTCGGCATGCGAACGGCATCCGCGCGCACCGCGCACGGCGACGCGCCCCAGACGCCCCGAAGCTTCGTGGTGCTCGCCATCGGCGCGGTGCTGACGTTCTATCTCGCGATCGGCAGCGTATGGACGTTCGCGAGCCGCGCGGCGGCCGAGGCCGGGCTCGATCCGCAGTCGACCGGCAACGTGCTCGCGATCGCGAGCGTGATGGGCATCGCCGGCGCGGCGCTCGCATCGTGCGCGGGCGGCCGGCTCGCGCGGCGCGCGATGCTCGCGGCCGGCTACGCGCTGCTCGCGGCATCGCTCGTCGCGCTCGCCGCGATGCGCCACGGCGGCAGCTACAGCGCGGCGATCTTCGCGTTCAAGTTCGCATGGACCTTCGTGCTGCCGTTCATTCTCGCGACGGTCGCGCAGATCGACACGTCTGGGCGGCTCGTCGCGACGCTCAACTTCGTGATCGGCGCGGGGCTCGCCGCGGGCCCGCTGCTGGCCGGCCTGATGCTCGACGCCGGCGGCACGATGCGCGCGCTGTTCGTGGCCGCGACGGCCGTCGCGATCGCGTCGTTCGCCGCGCTGCGCCACATCGATCGCCGCGCGCGCCCCTCCGTTTCCTCCCAACCGTGACAGGTCAAGCACCCATGAATCGCACTGCCTTCTTCACCGACGAACGCACTTTCTGGCACACCGGCGGCACGCACGCGCTGTTCCTCCCGGTCGGCGGCTGGGTCCAGCCGCCGTCGAGCGCGGGCTACGCGGAATCGCCCGATTCGAAGCGCCGCCTCCTGTCGCTCGTGCAGGCGTCGGGGCTGGCCGCCCGGCTCGACCTGCGCGGCGCGGCACCCGCGACGACAGCCGACCTGCTGCGCATTCACCCGGCGCACTATCTCGACGCGTTCCGCGCGCTGAGCGACGCGAGCGGCGGCGACCTCGGCGATCTCGCGCCATTCGGCAAGGGCAGCTACGAGATCGCCGCGCTGTCGGCCGGCCTCGCGATCGCGGCGGTCGACGCGGTCGTCGGCGAGCGCGCGGCGAATGCGTTCTCGCTGTCGCGTCCGCCCGGCCATCACTGCCTGCGCGACCGCCCGATGGGCTTCTGCCTGCTCGCGAACATCCCGATCGCGATCGAGGCCGCGCGCGCGAAGCACGGCATCGAGCGCGTCGCGGTGATCGACTGGGACGTGCATCACGGCAACGGCACGCAGTCGATCTACTACGACGATCCGGATACGTTGACGATCTCGCTGCACCAGGATCGCTGCTTTCCGCCCGGCTACAGCGGCGCGGACGATCGCGGCGAAGGCGCGGGCATCGGCGCGAACCTGAACGTGCCGCTGCTCGCGGGCAGCGGCGACGATGCCTACCGGTATGCATTCGAGCGGATCGTGCTGCCGGCGCTCGCCCGTTTTCGCCCCGAGCTGATCGTCGTCGCGAGCGGCCTCGACGCGAGCGCGGTCGATCCGCTCGCGCGCATGCAGCTGCATACCGACAGCTACCGGTTCATGACCCGCGCGGTGAAGGACGCCGCGCAGCGCCATTGCGGCGGGCGGCTCGTGATCGTTCACGAAGGCGGCTATTCGGAGGCGTACGTGCCGTTCTGCGGGCTCGCGATCGTCGAGGAACTGGCCGGCATTCGCACCGAGGTCGCCGATCCGATGCTCGACCTCGCGATCGCGCAGCAGCCAGGCGAGCGGTTCGTCGCGTTTCAGCGCGAACTGCTCGACGAACTGGCCGCGTCGTTCGGGTTGTAACGGGCGGGAACGGACGTGGCGGGGCCGGTCCGCGCCGGCCCTTGCGCGATCCGCGCGGATGGGGTTTCCTGTGCCTTTACCCTTGTTCCGGCACGAGGCCGCACTCTTCCGATGAAATCGTCCCCGCGCGATCACGACGACAACACCAAAACGCGCCGCCAGCCGTCGAAGCTGGCCTTGAACATCGCCGCCGTGACGGTCGGCCTGATCACGTTCGCGATCGGTGCGGCATGGGTGATCTATAGCTGGGTCGTCGATCGCGAAGCACAGTATTTCGCGATTCCGCTGGTGTTCTCGGTGCCGGTGATCGTGGCCGTCGCGATCCGCAGCTTCTGGGAATAGGCGTGGCGGAAACGACGAAGCGGCGCGCTCGGGCGACGCGCGGCGCTTGCTTGTCGAACGACGCAGCGCTCATCTACGAGCCATTTGCAGGCCGGCATGCGGTTCCGGATTGTTGCAGCCTGCCCTTCGATACAACACTGAGCGCGGACACGGCCAGCACCGTACCGACCGATTTCAGCACGGACTCCGCGGAAGGACGCTCGCCGCCCGCGATCCGCCACCCCGCAGAAGTGGAAGTGGAAATGGACGTGGGGCAGTCCAGCGGCTTCCGGGCGGTCGGCCCGGGTCCCGTGCTCCACGCCACGTTGTCGGCAGGCGTGGCCGCGACAGCCGGTATCGCCAGCATCAGCGCCAGAACGCCGATCGTGCGTACGGTGTTGGTCATCGACGGTCCCCGGTTGAACAGCCCGCGTGCATGAATGGTTGCGTCATATTACACATCGCCGATTTACCGTGCCTGCGCAAACGGCATCATCGCCGCTGAGGGTCATCAACAAAAAAGCGCTGCGGTCAGCCGACCGGCAGCGCTTTTTCGCGAACGGCCCGTGACGGGACACGTTCGACTTCTGGTGCGTGAGGCCGGACTCGAACCGGCACACCCTTGCGGGCGTCAGGACCTAAACCTGGTGCGTCTACCAATTTCGCCACTCACGCGCATTCCGTCGCCTGACCGCGCGGCACGCAAGATGCGTGCTCCACGCGCCCGGGACTTCACGCCGGCCCGAAAACCGGCACGCCGATCAGGCGAGCGCGAGATTCTACCCGATCCCTGCGGTCTTGTCTCGCCCTGCCGGCGCCCGTCGTGCCGCGGTGCTAGAATGCCGCGCTCGACGTTTCGGCAACGCGCCGCCGCGCGTCCCCCGAACCCGCCCCACCCGATTCAGCCCGTGAACTTCGACGACTACTGTCAGCAAAAGGCCGCCCCCGCAGGCTCCAGCGCCTACTACGCGCTGCGCCAGGCGCCGCTCGCCACGCAGCCGCGCCTGACCGCGCTGTTCGCGCTGCGCCGCGAACTCGAGGAAACCGTCAAGGAAACCAGCGATCCGACGGTCGGCCACACGAAGCTCGCGTGGTGGCACAAGGAACTCGCGGCACTGGCCGACGGGCAGCCGTCGCACCCCGTCACGAAGGCGCTCGCGCAGCATCACCCGGCGATCGCCGCCGAAGCCGACGCGTTGCGCACGCTCGTCAACGGTTACGGGATGGATCTCGAACAGGCGCGCTACCTCGACTTCGCGAACCTGCAGCGCTATATCGCGCAGGTCGGCGGCACCTTCGCGTCGCTGGTCGCGCGCGCCAGTTCGGCGAATCCGGCCGCACCGCAACCGTGGGCCGCGGACGTCGGCCGCGCGCTGATGCTCGCGCAATTCGTGCAGGAACTCGGCAACGACGCGCGCCACGGCCGTATCTATCTGCCGATCGATGAACTGCAGCGCTACAACGTGACCGCGGCCGATCTGCTGAACCGCCGCTACAGCCCCGCCTTCACCGAATTGCTGCAATTCCAGACGACCCGTGCGCGCGACGCGCTCGCGGCGGCCGATGCGGCGATCCCCGCCGCCGAACGCCGCGCGCAACGCACGCTGCGTGCGCAGATCGCGCTGGCCGGCGCGCTGCTCGACGAAATCGCGCGCGACGGCTACCAGGTGCTGCACCAGCGCATCGCGCTGACGCCGATCCGCAAGCTGTGGATCGCGTGGCGCGCCGCGCGCCGCCGCTGAGCAGCGCGCATCACGCCTTCAGCAGCGGCAGCGTGTCGAAGCGCTGCTGCAGCACGCGCGTCGCATCGAGCCCCCACCAGGACCCAAGCACGGTCGCGTAAAGCTGGCGGAAATCGACCGCGACCGGCAGATTGCCGTTGCCGTCGAGCCGCCCGAGCGCCGGCGGCGCGCCGTACAGCCCGCCGGCCACGCGGCCGCCCATCACGAAGTGCGGCGCGGCCGTGCCGTGATCGGTGCCGTTGCTCTGGTTCTCGCGCACGCGCCGCCCGAACTCCGCATACGTCATCACGAGCGTCTCGTTCCAGCGCCCGAGTTCGATCAACGCGGCACGCATCGCGCTCATCCCTTCCGCGAACTGCTTGAGCAGCGCGGCGTGCTGCGCCGGCTGGTTCTGGTGCGTGTCGAAGCCGTTGAGCGTCAGGCGCAGCACCGCGACACCGTCCTGCACGCCGGGCCCCGACGCTTCGCACGCGGCCAGCACCTGCATCGCGGTCTTCACCGACGTGCCGAATGCGCCGGCCGGAAAGGTCGTCCTGAATTCACGCATCCCGCCGCGCGGGCGCAGCCGGTCGGCCGCTTTCACGATGTCGTTCTCGACGTCGATGATGTGCGCGAGCGCCGGGTTCTGCTCGCGCAGCGACGACGGCTCGGCGAGCCGGGCCGCACGGATGAACTGCGCGGGATTGACGAGTGCGATCGCGCGCGCGCCGTTCGACAACGGCCCCATCTCGGCGCTACCGAGCACGACGCCGTCCGCCGCGAAACCGGGCGGCACGGGCGCCTGCGCGAACGTGCGCGTGAGCCAGCCTTCGTGCAGGTACTGATCCGAGCGCGACGCGGTGTCCCAGATCTCGATCGAGCGGAAATGCGACAGGTTCGGCTGCGGATAGCCGACGCCCTGCACGACCGCGACCTGACCGTCGCGCCACAGCGGCATCAGCGGCGCGAGCGACGGATGCAGCCCCGTCTGCGCGTCGAGCTGCAGCACCTGGTCGCGCTTGATGCCGATGCTGCGCCGGCACTGGTAGTACAGCGGATCCGCGTACGGCACGACCGTGTTGAGGCCGTCGTTGCCGCCCTTGAGCTCGACGAGAATCAGCACGTTCGCATACCCGGTCGCCGGCTTTCGCCCTGCCTGCGTCGCGCCAGCCGCCGTCGCGGGCGCCTGCCACATCGACACGCCGGCGGCGGCCGCGGCACCGGTCAGCGTCAGAAAATCACGTCGGTTCATCGCACATCCTTCGGTTTTCCGCCCGGCGCCTTGGCCGCGGCGGCTGCCCACTTCGTCATCGTTCGCATCATTTCAGTTGATAGGCCGGATCCATCAGCAGCGCCTCGAGATACGCGCTGCCGGTCGAATCCGTGTCGATCGCGGCGACCGGCGAGAGTTGCAGCACCGCATGCTGCAACTGCAGCTCGGTCGACAATCCCGCGATCGCCTGCGGCCGCGCACGATACTGGGCCAGCCAGCGCTCGAGATCGAACCGCAGGCCGCCGCGCGCCGGCTTCGGTGGCGTGCCGCGCATGCCGGCCGACGCCGCGTCGGCCACCGGCATCGCCTGTGCCCGCGCGTTCGGCGGCGTCGGGACCGCACGGGCCGGCGGCCGCATGCCGGCCGTCTCGGTCGCGCGGAACAGTTGCTCGACGAACTGCTTGCGCGACAGCAGCGTGGTGCTGTTGATCCACAGCGCGCCGCCCGGCCAGCCCTTCACGTTCGGCGGATAGAACAGGTTCTGCCCGAGCGTGCGCACGGTGTTCGCGAGCATCAGCGGATCGCCGTACGCGACGTCGAACAGCCGCACCGAGCCGACGACGAATTCCACCGGCGACTTGACGAGCACGCCGCGGTTGCGCGGATCCCAGAACGCGTCGATCGACCACAGCGCCGCGAGCGCCGCGCGAACGTCGTAGCCGCTCGCGCGAAACCGGTCGGCCACCGCATCGAGCGCACCCGGCTCCGGCGTATCGGACACGAACTCGCGCCACAGCTTGCCGGCGATGAAGCGCGCGGTGTCCGGCCGCTTCAGCAGGATGTCGAGAAAGCCGTCGCCGTCGAACGGCCCGGTTTCGCCGAGGATCGTCTTGTCACCGGCATCGTGCCAGTCGGGCCGCACCGCGAAGCGCAGCGTGTCGGGATCGACCGTCCAGCCCGTCATCGCGCGCGCGGCTTCGGTCACGTCGTGTTGCGTGTAGCGCCCTTCGCCGAGCGTGAACAGCTCCATCACCTCGCGCGCGAAATTCTCGTTCGGCCGCCCCTTGCGATTGCTCGCGCCGTCGAGATACTGCAGCATCGCCGGATCCTTCGCGACCGCATGCAGCAGCGTGCCGAAGTTGCCGAGCGCCTCGCGGCGAAACAGCGCGTTCTGCGCGGCCATCGTCTGCGGGTAAGGCACCTTGTCCTGCCCGGACGTGAAGTGCCCGTGCCAGAACAGCGTCATGCGCTCGGTGAGCGGCGACGGCGTCGCGACCATCTCGTTGATCCAGGCCGCCCGCAACGCATCGTAGCGGCGATTGCGCTCGCGCTGCTCGTCGCGCCGCATGTCGGGCGTGAGCGCCTGGCGCTGCGCGCGCGTCGGCGGCGGCTCGGCGAGCCAGTCGGGCCACGTCGTGACGGGCTCGCGTCGCGCATTGCCGAGCGTGTCGGCCACGACCTGCGCACGCGTCATGCCGACGATGCGCGCGACCTCGGCGGGTGCGGGAGAGAAACCGGTGCGGCTGAGGAAAAACAGCGCGTCGTCGGCATCGAGCGGCGACTGCATGGCAGGCGACGGCGCCGGTGCGGCAGCGTTCGCTTTCATCGTCATGGACTCCCGGAACGCACCGGCGGTGCGGATGCCCGTACAACGGCATTCGGCGGCCGAAAGTTGACGGAAAAAGTGCTACGAATTCTTTCCGCGCGGGCATTTCCGCGCAGGAAAAACGACGGCACGCATCAGCGCTTGTACAGCTCGCGAACGGCGTCTTCGATGTGTTGGCGCAACAGGTGCCGCTCTTCGGGCGTCATGTGCCCGTCGCGGCGGCGCTGTTCGAGATCGGGAGGCACGGCGGAACGGGCCGTCATGTCGGCGGCGCGATCGGGTTGCGACGCTTTGCCGCGCGGCAGCTTGCGCGACGGTGCGCCCTGCTCGGGGCGCTGCGCATACGCGAAGTTCGACGCATACGGACCGGCAAGCGCGATCGTCAGCATCAGTGCAATCCGGGCAGATCGCATGACCGTCCTCGCTTCTTTGGTCGATTTGTTCCCTTCGTCACGCGGCAACCGGCTACCTCTGGTACTTGAAAAACCCTGCGGAATTCGGGTGTGCAAAGATGAAAGATGGAGTGCAGGGGAGTATCTACCGAATTTCGGCTTCGAGTAAAGGAATCTATATAGCCTGCCTTTACTCGGCGCGACACTACGGGTAAATTTTGTAACCGACTGTAACGCACGAAAATACGCGGCCGTGCGTCAATTCCCATTCGCGATAAGATGCCGATCATGGAAACGAAAAACCCCTCCAAGATTCTCGTCGTCGACGACGACCCTCGCCTGCGCGATCTGCTGCGCCGCTACCTCGGCGAGCAGGGTTTCAACGTCTACGTCGCGGAAAACGCGACCGCGATGAACAAGCTCTGGGTACGCGAGCGTTTCGACCTGCTCGTGCTCGACCTGATGCTGCCCGGCGAAGACGGCCTGTCGATCTGCCGCCGCCTGCGCGGCAGCAACGACCGCACGCCGATCATCATGCTCACCGCGAAGGGCGAAGACGTCGATCGCATCGTCGGCCTCGAGATGGGCGCCGACGATTACCTGCCGAAGCCGTTCAACCCGCGCGAGCTGGTCGCGCGCATTCATGCGGTGCTGCGCCGCCAGGCGCCGGCCGAACTGCCGGGCGCGCCGTCGGAAACCACCGAGGTGTTCGAGTTCGGCGAATTCTCGCTGAACCTCGCCACGCGCACGCTGACGAAGTCCGGCCAGGAAATTCCGCTGACCACCGGCGAATTCTCGGTGCTGAAAGTCTTCGCGCGTCATCCGCGCCAGCCGCTGTCGCGCGAAAAGCTGATGGAGCTCGCGCGCGGCCGCGAATACGAAGTGTTCGACCGCAGCCTCGACGTGCAGATCTCGCGCCTGCGCAAGCTGATCGAACCGGATCCGGGCAGCCCGCGCTTCATCCAGACCGTCTGGGGCCTCGGCTACGTGTTCATCCCGGACGGCGCCGCCTGAGTTTTTTCTTCCCGGTTTCGCCCCGCCCACGGCCCGTCCCATGCGTATCGACCGGCGCCTTCTGCAGCTCGCGTTCGGCGGGCTGTTCTGGCGCACCTTCCTGCTGATCGCGCTGCTGATCTCGGTCAGTCTCGCCGCGTGGTTCCAGAGTTTTCGCGTGATCGAGCGCGAGCCGCGTGCGCAGCGCGTCGCGCTCCAGCTCGTCGCGGTCGTGAAGCTCACGCGCACCGCCCTGCTCTATTCCGATCCCGACTTGCGGCGCGCGCTGCTGCAGGATCTCGAGAGCAACGAGGGCGTGCGCGTGTACCCGCGCGAGAAAACCGACAAGTTCAAGCTGCAGCCCGACGAATCGCTGAACCGCCTGATCGAGCACGACATCCGCAGCCGCCTCGGCGACGATACCGTGATCGCGCAGTCGGTCAACGACATTCCCGGCGTATGGATCAGCTTCAAGATCGACGACGACGATTACTGGGTCGCGCTCGACCGCGACCAGCTCGACAACGTCACGGGCCTGCAGTGGGCCGGCTGGGGGCTGTTCGCGCTCGCGCTGTCGCTGTTCGGCTCCGCGTTCATCACGAGCCTCGTGAACCGGCCGTTCTCGCGGCTCGCGCTCGCCGCGCGCCAGGTCGGTTCGGGCCAGGCGCCCGAGCCGCTGCCCGAGCGCGGGATGGGCGTCGCGGCCGAAACCAACCGCAGCTTCAACCAGATGGTGCGCGACCTCGAACAGCTCGAGGCCGATCGCGCGCTGATGCTCGCGGGCATCTCGCACGACCTGCGCACGCCGCTCGCGCGGCTGCGGCTCGAAACCGAGATGAGCCCGTCCGACCAGGCGACGAAGGATGCGATGGTCGACGACATCGAGCAGATGGACCGCATCATCGCGGCCTTCATCGACTACGCACGCCCGTCGCAGCGCAAGCCCGAACCGGTCGACCTGTCGTCGATCGCGCACGAAGTCGCCGCGCGCGTGTCGGGCGAGGACGGCGTCGAGATCCGCACGCGGCTCGCGCCGAGCGCGATCATCGAAGCCGACGAGACCGACATGCGTCGCGTGATCGGCAACCTCGTCGAGAACGCGCGCAAGTACGGCCAGAGCAAGCAGGACGGCATCTCGCGCATCACGCTCGAGACGCGCGTGTCGCATGCGCGTGTCGAACTGGCGGTGAGCGACGAAGGCCCCGGCATCCCGGAGGATCAACTGCCGCTCGTGATGCGGCCGTTCTACCGCGTCGACACCGCGCGCACCAAGGCGGACGGCACGGGCCTCGGGATGGCGATCGTGCTGCGGCTCGTCAGCCGTTATCGCGGCGCGCTGCGCCTGCGCAACCGCCACCCCGAAGCGGGCCTGGAAGTCACGCTCGAGTTCCCGGGCGCCGGCAAGGCGCGTGCGACCGCGTGACACGCTCGCGCACGCATCTTGCGCGTCACACTATCGGCCCGGTTGATAAAAGCTATGAGGGTCGTTAGTCAAAATCTATTGAAGTGTCTTATTAATAGTGTTATAGTCTTCGGCATGCTGTCACATCATCGTTGCAGCACCGAGGTAGCTTGACTCAGTCTTCTTCCCAACTCACACAGGAGTATCCGCATGAAAACCGTGGGCGATAAACTCGAAGCATTCACCGTCGTAGCCGCGAAGCCGGGCTTCAACAATCATGAGGAAAACGGCCAGTCGGCGTTCGAGACGATCACCGAAGCGTCGTTCCCGGGCAAGTGGAAGATCATCTACTTCTATCCGAAGGATTTCACGTTCGTGTGCCCGACGGAAATCGTCGAATTCGCGAAGCTCACGAAGCAGTTCGAAGAGCGCGACGCCGTCCTGCTCGGCGGCAGCTCGGACAACGAATTCGTCAAGCTCGCATGGCGCCGTGAGCACAAGGATCTCGACAAGCTGAACCACTACTCGTTCGGCGACGTCAAGGGCGAACTGATCGACCAGCTCGGCGTGCGCGACAAGGAAGCCGGCGTGGCCCTGCGCGCGACGTTCATCGTCGATCCGGACAACACGATCCAGCACGTTTCGGTGAACAACCTGAACGTCGGCCGCAGCCCGGAAGAAGTCCTGCGTATTCTGGACGGCCTGCAAACGGACGAACTCTGCCCGTGCAACCGTGCAGTCGGCGGCGCAACGCTGTAAGCGCATCGATGCACGAAGCCCGCGGCGCACGTCCTGCCTGCGGGCTTTTTTAACGGCCAACCCATAGGAGATATCAATGGAATTCATCGACTCGATTAAGGCACGTATCCCCGACTACGCGAAGGACATTCGCCTGAACCTCGACGGCACGATCTCGCGCTCGTCGCTCGAAGGCACCGACGCGGTCGGCGTGGCGCTGGCGGCGGCCATCGCGGCGAAGAGCACGGTGCTCGTGAAGACGATCCGCGAAGCCGGCGTGCTGTCGCCCGAAGAGACGAACGCCGTGCTGACGGCGGCCGCGCTGATGGGGATGAACAACACGTGGTATCCGTATGTCGAGATGGCCGACGACGCCGACCTGAAGACGCAGCGCGCCGAATTGCGGATGGGCGCGTATGCGACGCACGGCGGCGTCGACAAGCGCAAGTTCGAGATGTACGCGCTTGCCGCGTCGATCGTCGGCAAGTGCCACTTCTGCGTGAAGTCGCACTATGCGCTGCTGAAGAACGAGCAAGGGATGACCGTCACGCAACTGCGCGACGTCGGCCGCATCGCGTCGGTGATCAACGCCGCCGCGCAGGTGATCGCCGCCGAAGGCGAATGAGCGAATGAGCGAATGAGCGGTTGCGCGGCGCTCGCCATACGCGGCGCCCGCCTCCAACGAAAATGCCACGCATGCGCGTGGCATTTTTCATTTCGGCGGCGCGGCGTGCGACGCGAACCGCACGCCGCCACGGCCGGACGTCAGCCGCCCTGCTTCACCAGCAGCGCGGCGGCCTGCGCCTCGATCCCCTCGCCGCGGCCGAGATAGCCGAGCCTCTCGTTGGTCTTCGCCTTCACGTTCACGCGCTCGAGCGGCAGCCCGAGATCCTCGGCGATGTTCGCGCGCATCCCGTCGATATGCGGCGCGAGCTTCGGCGCCTGCGCGATCACGGTGCTGTCGACGTTCTGGATCGCGAAGCCGGCCGCCTTCACGCGCTCGGCGCACGCGCGCAGCAGCACGCGGCTGTCGGCGCCCTTGAACGCCGCGTCGGTGTCGGAGAAATGGCGGCCGATGTCGCCGAGCGCCGCCGCGCCGAACAGCGCGTCGGTGATCGCGTGCAGCAGCACGTCCGCGTCCGAGTGGCCGAGCAGGCCGCGCTCGTACGGAATCGTCACGCCGCCGATGATGAGGGGGCGCCCTTCGACGAGCTGGTGCACGTCGTAGCCTTGTCCGATTCTGAAATCCATGCGTGTTCCGATTGAGAGAAGTGAAAGTCAGGAAGCGTTTTCGGGGCGCGCGAGGATCGCCTCCGCGAGCGCGAAATCTTCCGGGTACGTGACCTTGAAGTTGCGCAGGCTGCCCTGCACGACGCGCGGCGTATGGCCGGCCCATTCGATCGCGCTCGCTTCGTCGGTCAGGTCGTGCCCTTCGCGCTGCGCGCGCAGGATCGCTTCGCGCAGCATGCCGATACGGAACATCTGCGGCGTCTGCGCCTGCCACAGCGCGTCGCGCGGCTCCGTGCGGGCGATCGCGTCGCCGCCGGCCGGCACGCGCTTGAGCGTATCGGCCACCGGCAGCGCGACGATCCCGCCGACCGGGTCGTCCTTCAGCGTCGCGACGAGCGTGCGGATCAGCGCCGGCGTGATGCCCGGGCGCGCGGCGTCGTGCACGAGCACCCAGTCGTGGTCGGTCGCGCCGAATTCCGCCAGCTCCAGCAGCCCGTTGAGCACCGACGCCTGCCGCGAGCCGCCGCCGCAGCGGCGCACCGCGAAGCGCAGGCCCGCGAAGCGGCGCGCGTCGAAATGGGTATCGTCGGGCGCGAGCACGACGAGCGTCTGCGCGAACTCGCTGCACGCGTCGAACGCGGCGAGCGTGTAGTGCAGCAGCGCGCGGCCGGCCAGCGTGCGGTATTGCTTCGGCACGGCCGAACCGGAACGGCTGCCCGTGCCGGCACAGGGAATCAGGGCGAAAAGTCGGGGAGTCACGAAGGGAAACGCCGGAAAGGTGAAATCGAGAAGCGGATTTTATAATAGGTCTTTCGTCTCGACCGGCGCACCGCGATGCGCCCGTGCACGCCACCCCTGTCGTCCCTATGCCAGATAACGCTTCCACCCCGTCCGCTTCACCCGTTGCCCGCGTCAAGCCCGGCCAGCGTTTCGCCTTCGACGGCGCGCACGGCTCCGCCGACGCGCTCGCCATCGCCCGTTATCTCGCCGACAACCGCCAGGACGTGCCGCTCCTCGCGGTGATCTGCGCGAACGCGGTCGACGCGCAGCGGCTGTCGCAGGAAATCCGCTACTTCTCGCCCGACGCGCGCGTGCGCCTGCTGCCCGACTGGGAAACGCTGCCGTACGACACGTTCTCGCCGCACCAGGACCTCGTGTCCGAGCGGCTGGCGACGCTGCACGACCTCGGCGAGGGCCGCTGCGACATCCTGCTGGTGCCCGCGACCACCGCGCTGTACCGGATGCCGCCCGCGTCGTTCATGGCCGCGTACACGTTCGCGTTCGCGCAGGGCGAGCGGCTCGACGAGGCGAAGCTGAAATCGCAGCTCACGCTGGCCGGCTACGAGCACGTGAGCCAGGTCGTGCGGCCCGGCGAATACTGCGTGCGCGGCTCGCTGATCGACCTGTACCCGATGGGCTCGCCGCTGCCGTACCGGATCGATCTGTTCGACGACCAGGTCGACTCGATCCGCGCGTTCGATCCCGACACGCAGCGCAGCCTGTACCCGGTGCGCGACGTGCGCCTGCTGCCCGGCCGCGAGTTCCCGTTCGACGAGGCCGCGCGCACGGCGTTTCGCAGCCGCTGGCGCGAAACCTTCGAGGGCGACCCGAGCCGCGCGCCGATCTACAAGGACATCGGAAACGGCGTGCCGTCGGCCGGCATCGAGTATTACCTGCCGCTGTTCTTCGACGAGACGGCCACGCTGTTCCACTACCTGCCGCAGGACGCGCACCTCGTGTTCACCGGCGATCTCGAAGCGTCGATCCGCCGCTTCACGGCCGATACGAAGCAGCGTCACGCGTTCCTCGCGCACGATCGCGAGCGGCCGATCCTCGAGCCGCAGCGGCTGTTCCTGTCCGACGAGGATTTCTTCGCGTTCGCGAAGCCGTTCGCGCGCGTCGTGTTGCCCGCGCAGCCCGCCGGCGGCTGGGCGACCGCGCTGCCCGAGCTCACCGTCGACCGCCATGCGGAGGATCCGCTCGCGTCGCTGCGCACGTTCGTCGAATCGTCGGGCAAGCGCGTGCTGCTCACCGTCGAATCGGCCGGCCGTCGGGAAACGATCCTGCAACTGCTCGCGGAACATCACCTGCGGCCATCCTCGAACGACGATTTCGCGAGCTGGCTCGCGAGCGACGCGCGCTTCGCGCTCGGCGTCGCGCCGCTCGCGAACGGTTTCGCGGTGCCGGGCGAAGGCTACGCGATCGTCACCGAAACGGAGCTCTACGGCGCGCTCGGCCGCCGCGCGGGCCGCCGCCGGCAGGAACAGGCGAGCAACGTCGACGCGATGGTGCGCGACCTGTCCGAGCTGAAGGTCGGCGACCCGGTCGTCCACGCGCAGCACGGCATCGGCCGCTACATGGGCCTCGTGTCGATGGATCTCGGCGAAGGCGAGACCGAATTCCTGCACCTCGAATACTCGGGCGACAGCAAGCTCTACGTGCCCGTCGCGCAACTGCACGTGATCTCGCGCTACAGCGGCGCCGATCCCGACAGCGCACCGCTGCACGCGCTCGGCTCCGGCCAGTGGGAGCGCGCGAAGCGCAAGGCCGCGCAGCAGATCCGCGACACGGCCGCCGAGCTGCTGAATCTGTACGCGCGCCGCGCGGCCCGCGAGGGCCACGCGTTCGCGCTCGACCCGCGCGACTACGTGAAATTCGCGGAAAGCTTCGGCTTCGAGGAAACGCCCGACCAGGCCGCGGCGATCGCGGCCGTGATCGGCGACATGACGAGCGGCAAGCCGATGGACCGCCTCGTGTGCGGCGACGTCGGCTTCGGCAAGACCGAGGTCGCGCTGCGCGCCGCGTTCATCGCGGTGATGGGCGGCAAGCAGGTCGCGCTGCTGTCGCCGACGACGCTGCTCGCCGAGCAGCACACGCAGACCTTCGCCGACCGCTTCGCGGACTGGCCGGTGCGCATCGTCGAGCTATCGCGCTTCAAGACCGCGAAGGAAGTGAACGCGGCGATCGCGCAGATCAACGAAGGCAGCGTCGACATCGTGATCGGCACGCACAAGCTGCTGTCGTCGGACGTGCAGTTCAAGCGCCTCGGCCTCGTGATCATCGACGAGGAGCACCGCTTCGGCGTGCGCCAGAAGGAAGCGCTGAAGGCGCTGCGCGCGGAAGTCGACGTGCTGACGCTCACCGCGACGCCGATCCCGCGTACGCTCGGCATGGCGCTCGAAGGGCTGCGCGATTTCTCGGTGATCGCGACCGCGCCGCAGAAGCGGCTCGCGATCAAGACCTTCGTGCGCCGCGAGGAAGAAAGCGTGATCCGCGAGGCGATGCTGCGCGAGCTGAAGCGCGGCGGCCAGGTGTACTTCCTGCACAACGAGGTCGAGACGATCGAGAACCGCAAGGCGATGCTCGAGGCGCTCGTGCCCGAGGCGCGCATCGTGATCGCGCACGGCCAGATGCACGAGCGCGAGCTCGAACGCGTGATGCGCGATTTCGTCGCGCAGCGTGCGAACGTGCTGCTGTGCACGACCATTATCGAGACCGGCATCGACGTGCCGAGCGCGAACACGATCATCATGCACCGCGCGGACAAGTTCGGCCTCGCGCAGCTTCACCAGTTGCGCGGCCGCGTCGGCCGCTCGCACCACCAGGCGTATGCGTACCTGCTGGTGCACGATCCGCAGTCGCTGACCAAGCAGGCGCAGCGCCGACTGGAAGCGATCCAGCAGATGGAGGAACTGGGCTCGGGCTTCTATCTCGCGATGCACGACCTCGAGATCCGCGGCACCGGCGAGGTGCTCGGCGACAAGCAATCGGGCGAAATCCACGAGATCGGCTTCCAGCTCTATACGGACATGCTGAACGACGCGGTGAAGGCGCTGAAGAACGGCAAGGAGCCCGACCTCACCGCCCCGCTCGCCGCGACGACCGAAATCAACCTGCATGCGCCCGCGATCCTGCCGGCCGACTACTGCGCGGACGTGCAGGAGCGGCTGTCGCTGTACAAGCGGCTCGCGAACTGCGAGCACGGAGACGCGATCGACGGCATCCAGGAGGAGCTGATCGACCGCTTCGGCAAGCTGCCGCCGCAGGCGCACGCGCTCGTCGAGACGCACCGGCTGCGGATCGCCGCGAAGCCTCTCGGCATCGTGAAGATCGACGCGAGCGAGGCCGCGATCGGGCTGCAGTTCGAGCCGAACCCGCCGATCGATCCGATGCGGATCATCGAGATGGTGCAGAAGCATCGCCACATCAATCTCGCGGGCCAGGACAAGCTGCGCATCGAGACGCGCTCGCCCGACCTCGCGATCCGCGTGTCGACGATCAAGGAAACGCTGCGCGCGCTTGCCCCGAAACAGGGGGCGGCCGTCGCGGCCCGTTGATCCAGCGCCGACGCGGCGCCGATGCGATCCTGACGGGCGCGACGTTGCTGCACCGCATCGCGCCCGGCGAAGGCGGCCGGGCGCGTTTTTGAGTATGATTTCTCATTCATCAGACGGAGTTTTGCCATGTCCACTCTCGACGCGACGGCGCCGTCCGCCGCCACCGAAGGCGATGCATCGCTCGTCAGCCTGCCCTGGGTCAAGCAACTCGTGTCGATGGACACGACGAGCCGCGTGCCGAACCTCGGCCTGATCGAGACGGTGCGCGACGCGCTCGCCGCGAAGGGCATCGCGTCGACGATCACGCACGATCCGCGCGACGGCTGGGCGAACCTGTTTGCCACCGTGCCCGCGCACGACGGTTCGACGAACGGCGGCATCGTGCTGTCGGGCCATACCGACGTCGTGCCGGTCGACGGCCAGCAATGGGACAGCAACCCGTTCGCGCCGGAAATCCGCGACGGCCGCCTGTACGGCCGCGGCACCTGCGACATGAAGGGCTTCATCGGCGCGGCGCTTGCGCTGCTGCCCGAGATGCAGGCGACGAAGCTCGCGCAGCCGATCCATTTCGCGCTGTCCTACGACGAGGAAATCGGCTGCGCGGGCGCGCCGCTGATGATCGCCGATCTCGTGAAGCGCGGCGTGCAGCCGTCCGGCTGCATCGTCGGCGAGCCGACCAGCATGCGGCCGATCATCGCGCACAAGGGCATCAACGCGTACCGCTGCTGCGTGCGCGGCCACGCCGCGCATTCGTCGCTGACGCCGAAGGGGCTCAACGCGATCGAGTATGCGGCGCGCCTCATCTGCCACATCCGCGACATCGCCGAGCGCTTTCGCGCCGAAGGCCCGTTCGACGAACTGTACGACGTGCCGTTCACGACCGCGCAGACGAGCACGATCCAGGGCGGCAACGCGATCAACACCGTGCCGGCCGAGTGCCGCTTCGACTTCGAATTCCGCAACCTGCCGACGCTCGATCCCGAACAGATCTTCGCGCGCATCGAAGCCTACGCGCAGGAAACGCTGCTGCCGCAGATGCTGCGCGAGCATCCGGGCGCCGCGATCGAGTTCTCGAAGATCGCCGCGGCGCCCGGCCTCGACGCGACCGAGCAGGCGGCGATCACGCAGCTCGTGCGCGCGCTGACGGCCGACCAGGACAAGCGCAAGGTCGCGTACGGCACCGAGGCCGGGCTGTTCGCCCGCGCGGGCATCCCGAGCGTCGTGTGCGGACCCGGCAACATCGAGCAGGCGCACAAGCCGAACGAATATGTCGAACTCGCGCAGCTCGCCGGCTGCGAGCAATTCCTGCGCAAGTTCATCCGCAGCATGTCGGTCGACGCGCACTGACTGCCTCCCGCCACGCCGGCCCGCGTGCGCGGGCCGGCCCACTCCGCCACCCGCCACGTCATGTCGACTGAACAACAGGGCACGGCCCATACGACGATCGACGGCGAGCCGATTCCGACGCTCGACGAAATCGCCGCGCAGCATTTCGCGTTGTCGCCGTGGGTCGCGCGCACGCCCGTATTCGAGCGCGCCGACCTGCCCTCCCTCGAAGGCACGCACGTCAACTTCAAGTTCGAGCTGCTGCAGGCGAGCGGCAGCTTCAAGGCGCGCGGCGCGTTCACGCACGTGCTCGCGCTCGACGAAGCCCGCAAGAACGCGGGCGTCACCTGCGTGTCGGCCGGCAATCACGCGGCGGCCGTCGCGTACGCGGCGATGCGGCTCGGCAGCAGCGCGAAAGTCGTGATGTTCCATACCGCGAGCCCGACGCGCATCGCGCAGTGCAAGCGGTACCGCGCGGAAGTCGTGCTCGCGGGCAGCGCGTCGCAGGCATTCGACCTCGTGCGGCGCATCGAGGCCGAGGAAGGCCGCTTCTTCATTCATCCGTTCAACGGCTATCACACGATTCTCGGCACCGCGACGCTCGGCTACGAATGGGCGACGCAGACGCCGGACCTCGACGCGGTGATCGTGCCGATCGGCGGCGGCGGGCTCGCGGCCGGCATGGCGACCGCGCTGCGGCTTGCGAATCCGCGCGTGCATGTGTACGGCGTCGAGCCGGAAGGCGCCGACGCGATGAGCCGCAGCTTCGCGGCCAATCACACGATCAAGATGAGCGCGATGCAGTCGATCGCCGATTCGCTGATGGCGCCGCATACCGAGGAATACAGCTATCAGCTGTGCCGGCGCCATCTCGATCGCATCGTCACCGTCTCCGACGATGCACTGCGCACCGCGATGCTGTTCCTGTTCTCGCACCTGAAACTGTCGGTGGAGCCGGCCTGCGCGGCCGCGCTCGCGGCGCTCCTCGGCCCGCTGCGCGAAACGCTGCAGGGCAAGCGCGTCGGCGTGCTGCTGTCGGGCACGAACACCGATCCCGCCACGCTCGGCATGCACCTCGCGCACGCGCAACTGCAGCACTGACCACGCGTCGTGCGTGCGCGGACCGACCCGGGGTTATCCCCAGATTATGTTGACAGCCCTGTTGATAACCCGCCGGACAAGCGCGCAAGTGGTTGAGCGGGCGGCGTTTTGCGCGCGCGAAGGTCGATCGTCACGAAATGGGCAGATGCGGCGGCTGGCCGCATGCGCGGCGGTGCTCGCCCTGCTCGCCGGTTGCGCGGCGCCACCCTCGTCCACCTCCACCGCGCAATCTGCGTCCTGCGCGCGGCCGGGCGAAAGCCGCATGCTGCAGGCCGACCTGCTGTTCGGGCGCGACATCGCCGGGGGCGGCCCCGTCACCGATGCCGAACGCGCGGCATTCCTCGCCGACACGGTCACGCCACGCTTCCCCGACGGCCTCACGTACTGGGACACGCACGGCCAGTGGCGCGACCGCGCGAGCGGCGCGATCACGCGCGAAGACAGTTTCGTGATCCGTATCATCGCCGACGATACGCCGGACACGCGCGCACGGCTCGCCGCGATCCGGCAAGCGTACGCCCGGCGATTTCATCAGCAATCGGTCGGCATGACCGTCGTGCCGGCCTGCGCGTCGTTCTGATTCACCGTCTTTGTTGCCCGGCCGCACGCAAAAAAAACGGGCGCCCGAAGGCGCCCGTCGCATGCGCGGAGAACGGCGTATCGCTTACTTGCTCTCGAACATGTCCATGATCTGCTGCTTCTCCTGCGGCGTGACGGGCGGCGGCGCCAGCCCTGCCGCGCCGGCGGAACCGAGTGCGTCGTTCGCGCTGATCGCGTTCTCGGCCGGGTTGATGTCGACGTTCGCGACGAAGCCGTTGCCCGGCGTGCGATCGGCGTAGTACAGCTCGCCGTCGATCGTGGTCAGGCCGTCCGGCATCGGCATCTGCTGCTCGGGCACGCCGTTCAGCGCGGTGCGCATGTAGTTCACCCAGATCGGCAGCGCGAGCTGCGCGCCGAATTCGCGGCTGCCCAGGCTCTTCGGCTGGTCGAAGCCCATCCAAGCCACCGCGACGAGCGACTGCTGGTAGCCGGCGAACCAGCCATCCTTCGCATCGTTCGTCGTACCCGTCTTGCCCTGCAGGTCGTTGCGGCCCAGCGCGTTGGTGCCCGCGCCCGTGCCGGCCGTCGCGACCGAATGCAGCAGGCTGTTCATCACGTACGCGTTGCGGCCTTCGATCGTGCGCGGCGCCGTGCTGCCCGCGACCACCGGCTGCGACTTCTGCATCGGCTGGCCGCGCGCGTCGTCGACTTCGGCGATCAGGTACGGGTCGACCTTGTAGCCGCCGTTCGCGAACACCGCGTAGCCGGTGGCGAGCTGCAGCGGCGTGACGAGCCCCGCGCCGAGCGCCATCGGCAGGTACGGCGGCGTCTTCGCCGGATCGAAGCCGAAGCGCTGCGTCACGTACTGCTGCGCGTACTGCGTGCCGATCGACGCGAGGATCCGGATCGACACGAGGTTCTTCGAACGCTGCAGGCCGGTGCGCATCGTCATCGGGCCGTCCGGCTGGTCGTCGTCCTTCGGCTCCCACGCGGTGCCGCCCGGCACGCTCGGCGGGAAATACAGCGGCGCGTCGTTGATCATCGTCGCCGGCCCGAGCCCCTTGTCGAGCGACGCCGAGTAGATGAACGGCTTGAACGACGAGCCCGGCTGCCGCCACGCCTGCGTCACGTGGTTGAACTTGCTCTTGTTGAAGTCGAAGCCGCCGACGAGCGAGCGGATCGCGCCGTCCTGCGGCGCGATCGCGACGAGCGCGCCTTCGACCTGCGGCAGCTGCACGACCTGCCAGCCCGTCTTGCCGTCTTTCAGCACGCGCACGACCGAGCCCGGCTTGATGCGCAGCGCGTTGTTCGCGCGCGGGCCCAGCGCGGCCGACACGAAACGCAGCCCGGCCGGGCCGATCGTCGTGGTCGCCCCGCCGACGAACTGCACCTCGACCGCGTTCGGCGATGCCGACAGCACGACCGCCGATTGCAGGTCGCCGTTGTCCGGGTGATCGGCGAGCGCGTCGTCGATCGCCTCGTCGCGCTCGTCGCCGGCCGCGGGCAGGTTGATCGACGCTTCAGGGCCGCGATAGCCGTGGCGGCGCTCGTAGTCGAGAATCCCGCGACGCACGGCCTGGTATGCGGCTTCCTGGTCGGCCGAATTGATCGTCGTCGTGACGGTCAGCCCGCGCGTGTAGGTTTCGTCCTTGTATTGCTCGTACATCATCTGCCGCACCATCTCGGCCACGTACTCGCCGTGCACCGCGTATTGATTGCCCGGCGTGCGCACGTGAATCTCTTCCTTGATCGCTGCGTCGTACTGCGGCTGCGTGATGTAGCCGATGTCGAGCATGCGCTTCAGGATGTATTCCTGACGCACCTTCGCGCGCTTCGGATTGACGACCGGGTTGTACGCGGACGGCGCCTTCGGCAGCCCCGCGAGCATCGCCGCTTCCGCGAGCGTGATGTCCTTCAGGTCCTTGCCGAAGTACACGCGCGCGGCGGCCGCGAAGCCGTACGAACGCTGGCCGAGATAGATCTGGTTCATGTACAGCTCGAGGATCTGGTCCTTCGTCAGGGCCTTCTCGATCTTGTACGCGAGCAGCATTTCGTAGATCTTGCGCGTGTAGGTCTTCTCGCTCGACAGGAAGAAGTTGCGCGCGACCTGCATCGTGATCGTACTCGCGCCCTGGCGCGCGCCGCCGTGCATCAGGTCGGCCACGCCCGCGCGCAGGATGCCGAGGAAATCGACGCCGCCGTGCTCGTAGAAGCGGTAGTCCTCGATCGCGAGCACGGCCTTCTTCATCACGTCGGGAATGTCCTGGAAGCGCACGAGGCTGCGGCGCTCCTCGCCGAACTCGCCGATCAGCACGTGGTCGGCGGTGAACACGCGCAGCGGCACCTTCGGCTGGTAATTCGTCAGCGCATCGAGCGACGGCAGTTGCGGCGCCATCACGACGAGCGCGTAACCGACGATCAGCGCGCCGACGACCGCGAGCGTCGCGATGAGGCCGACGAACCACAGCGCGACGCGCGAGCCGAACGTGCGGCGGCGCCCTCCGCCACCGCGCTGCTGCGCACGGCGGCCGTCGTCGCGATCGTCGTCATCGGGGTAATAGGCTCCGGACGGCGAACGGCGCAGCGTGTAGTGGGGTTCGTTCCTGTCGGAAGAAGAAGGCGGTCGTTTGATAATTGGCATGTCGGAATGGCGGGCGGTCGTGGCGCCCTCGGACGCATGCGGAAATGCAAGCGGATGAATCAGAGTGGGTGCATCGAGATGCGGCTGTCACGTCGACAGACCCCGCCGCGCGGCGATCCGTTCCCGCGACGTGACAGCGCATTTTAATGAAATCGACCGGGGGCCTTCGCGATTTTTTGTAAAAATTCCCGCAATGGCGTGATTTCCGGCACGTATTGTCGGCATCCTCGGCCTATGATGGACACGCGACACGGCGCGTGCGCACGCGTTTCTTTCAGCCGCGAAAGGTTGGGCATCCTGATGCACGAGCCGCTTGAACTCGCGCGTTTAAGCCGTATTTAAGTGAACCGGTGGTGTAATATCCGCCGGCTCACGCGGGCCGGAACCGAAGCGGGACCGTAGCGGAACCGTAGCGGGACCAGCTCGCAGCGGGCATTGCCGCGGTCACGCGGCGCCTTTCAACCACGGAGGATTTCATGTCGCTTTTCGACTCTATTTCGCGCACGATCAAAGGCCTGCTGAACGATGCGGCCGATTCGGTACAGGATCCGTCGCGCGACGCACGGCAGATCGTGCGGGAGCTCGACGACAGCATCGGCCGTGCCGAGAATTCGCTGATCGAGATCGAGGCACAGGTCGCCACCCAGCGCAGCAAGCGCGATGCGGCCGACGACAAGGTGAAGAAGTACGAGGACGGCGCGAAGCGTGCGCTGCAGGCCGGCGACGAAGCGCTCGCCCGCGAGGCGCTCGCCGCACAGTCCAACGCGGAAGCCGAGCGCGATGCGCTCGCGGCCGAACTGGCGACGCTCGAGCCGTCGGTCGACAAGCTGAAGGGGCAGATCGCCGACATGCGCCAGCGCCGCAACGACCTCAACGCGCGCTCGAACATCCTGCAGGCCAAGCAGGAAATCGCGCAGGCGAAGGACGTGGCCGCCAGCGCGCTGGGCGGCATCGGCGGCAAGAACCTGTCCGAGGATTTCCAGAAGCTCGAGGACAAGGTCGCGCTGCAGAACGCCCGCTCGGACGCGCGCCTCAATTCGGCCGACACGTCGAGCGGCAAGGCGCTCGAGGACAAGCTCGCCGCGTTGAACAAGGGCCCGTCGGTCGAAGATCGTCTCGCCGCGCTGAAGAAGCAGCTCGATACGCCCGCGCAGTAACCGCCGCCGCGAGCCCCCGCGTCGCGCCCCGGCCCGGGCGCGCGGCGCGAACCGATCGTCAGGAGACGGGCGCGTCGCGCCCGGTTCGACCATGAAGAAATCTCTCGCCGCACTCGGCCTCTCGCTGATGTTGCTGTCGTCCGCCGCGTTTGCGGTCCCGTCGCTGCAGCAGGTCGAGCAATCGATCGCGCAGCGCAACTGGCAGCAAGCCGACACGCAGTTGTCGCAAGTCATCGACGCCCATCCGAACAACGCGCACGCGCGCTACCTGTATGCGCAGGTGCTGGACCGCGAAGGCCGCGCGTCCGACGCGCTCGCGCAACTGCAGCGCGCGAAATCGCTCGATCCGCAACTGAAGTTCACCGACGCGTCGCGCTTCGCGCAGACGGAGTCGCGCATTCGCGCCGATGCCGCGCGCGTGAGCGGCAACACGCCGTCGGCCACGCAGGCGGGCACCCTGCAGCCGGGGCTCGCTCCCGCCGTCGCGCCGGCCGAAAAACACGGCCCGTCGACCGGCATGTGGATCGGCCTCGGGCTGATCGTCGCCGTGATCGCGCTGGTGCTGCGCTGGACGCTGCGACGCGCGCGCACGGCCGACGACGGCCGCGCCGACGACGAACGCCGCACGCAGCTCAAGCGCGCGACCGACGTGCTGAACGACATCCGGCCGCTGAAGCTCGATGCGAAGCTGTCGACGGCGCCCGGCGCCGCGGCGCTGACCGGCGAGCTCGAAGCGATCGAGAACGACGCGCGCACGCTCGTCGAGACGCTCTCGAGCGGCAAGAATCCGGTGCCGCCGTATCGCGTCGATGAACTCGAACAGCGCCACGCCAGCGTGAAGGCGCGCGTCGAAGGCCGTCCCGACCCGGCGGCGCCGCCCGCGGCGCCGGCGAACGGCAGCGGCTCCGTGTACGCGCAGGAAGCCGACCGCATGACGGGCGCCCAGGGCCAGCCGTATCAGCAGCAGCCCTACCCGCCGCAACAGCCCTATCCGCAACAGCAGCCGCCCGTCGTGATTCAGCAAGGCGGCGGTTTCGGCGGCGGGATGGGCGGGCTCCTGACCGGCGTGCTGCTCGGCGAAGCGATGTCGGGCGGCCGCGAGCGCGTGGTCGAACGCGACGTGATCGTCGACGGCGAACGCCACCGGCAGGAGGCCGACCCGGGCTTCGACCTCGGCCGCGGCGACGATTCGAGCTGGAGCGACGGCAATGGTGGCGGTGGGGGCATGGACCTCGGCAGCAACGACGACGGTTGGACCGACGACAACACCTGAAGCACCGACGGCCAGGCGTCGACGTCCGTCTCGACGCCCGGCCGCGCACGCCGCGCGCTGCCGCATGGCCGCCCGCTGCCGACGCGCGGATTTGTCAATCATTTCAAGATGGACTACCGGCAATGGGGCACGTTCGCTATCATGCGGCCATCGGCGTGCCACCGACCCTCATTCGACGCAAGGCAATCCTGCGCGTCGCGGCACGCCTCCCCCGCCCCAAACAGGAGAAAGCCGCTCATGAGCATCATCAAGGAATTCAAGGAGTTCGCCGTCAAGGGCAACGTGATGGATCTCGCCGTCGGCGTGATCATCGGCGGCGCGTTCTCGAAGATCGTCGACTCGGTCGTGAAGGATCTCATCATGCCGGTCATCGGCGTGCTGACCGGCGGCCTGGATTTCTCGAACAAGTTCATTCTGCTCGGCACCATCCCCCCGTCGTTCAAGGGTAATCCCGATTCGTTCAAGGACCTGCAGGCCGCGGGCGTCGCCGCATTCGGCTACGGCTCGTTCATCACCGTGGCGATCAATTTCGTGATCCTCGCGTTCATCATTTTCCTGATGGTGAAATTCATCAACAAGCTGCGCAAGCCGGAAGAAGCCGCGCCGGCCGCGACGCCGGAAGACATCGTGCTGCTGCGCGAGATCCGCGATTCGCTCAAGCAGCGCTGATCGCGCCGCGCTTCGCGTGCCAGGCCCGCCCCGTGCGGGCCTTTTTATTGCGCATGCGATGCACCGCCGCATGCGGCCCATCTCACTTTTTTGTGACGGGCGAATGCACGCGCGGGAAAAGCAGGTCTATGATGGAGACTAAACGACAGTACGGGCGCCAAGACGCTGGCTGTGTCGATCATGGCGAGCAGGTCGACGGGAGACATTGATCGTCGTACTGCACGAATGCAGCATTTTCGTGTGCTATAAAGGATCGACATGCGGCGTACATAGCCGGGAGTGGGTCGCATGAAAGTGCCGCATTTCTTGCAATTGTTTTTGAGGCGAGTGTTTATGTCCTTCCCGAAAAAACGTCGGCGTGCGCCGCAGGATGGCCAGGAGTCGTTCCTCGCGGTCTTGCGCCACTCGAAGCCGTTTGCCCAGCTCGACACCAAGATTGCCCGCGCCCGCGCGCAGGACGAGCCCGTCCTCTATGCGCACGTGCTGCCCGGCCTCGACGTGCTCCTGTGCAGCGTGCGCGGCGCGCAGCCGCCCTATCCGGCCATCGCCGAGCTGCGCAAGCGCTGCATCGAATCGATCGCCAACGCGCTCGAGCAACCGCTCGACGGCCTCGAGAACGGTGGTTACTGGTACGAAGCGAACGGCTTCGGCTTCCTCGTGTTCGCCAGCCGCGCGCGTGCGCGCATCCTGCCCGAGTTTGGTGCGGGCACGAAAGCGAGCCTGCGCGGCGGCCTCGGCCGCCAGAACGCCGGCGATACGACACCCCGCTCGCTCGGCTGATCCCCCAGTCATTCGATGGGCCGCCTCCGGGCGGCCCATCTGCCATTCACGCGCCCTGCTTGCCCGTCACGGCGCCTGCCGGCGACCGTTTCCCGGCCGCACGATGTCGATGAACGCGGCGAAATCGGCGCCGGCCAGCCCCTGCGCGGCGCCGAGCCTCAGCACCTGCTGCACGGTGGCCGACACGGGCATCACCGCGCCCGTGTCGCGCGCGGCGTCCGCGATGGCGTCGACATCCTTTTGAAACGTACTCAGCGCGCCGATCGCAGGATGGCCGCCCGACGTCATGCGCGGCACGAAGGTCTGCAGCAGCACCGAATCGGCCCATCCGCCCGCCAGCGCCTCGGCCAGACGCGCGGCGTCGATGCCGCTCGCCTGCGCCAGGCCGACCGCCTCGGCGATCGCGGCGATCGTCGCGGTGACGATCGCCTGGTTGCACAGTTTCGCCGTCTGGCCCGCCCCCGCGTCGCCCATGTGCGTGATGCGCGACGCGTACGTATCGATCAACGGGCGCACCGCGTCGAGATCGGCCGCGCGGCCGCCGGCCATCACCGCGAGCGTGCCGGCCTGCGCGCCCGGCACGCCGCCGGACACCGGCGCATCGACCCAGCCGACGCCGAGCGCGGCCGCACGCGCCGCATAGTCGCGCGTGACGGCGGGCGGAATGCTCGAATGATCGACGATGCGCCGCACGCGACGCGCGCTCGCGTCACCGGAAAGCAGCCCGTGCTCGCCGAACACGACGTCGCCGACCGCCCGGCCGTCGAGCACGCACACGAACGCCGTCTCGACGCGCTCGGCCAGCTCGCGCGGCGTGCCGACCACCTGCGCGCCGTCCTTCACCAGCGCCTCGGCCTTCTCGCGCGAGCGGTTCCACACGCTCACGCGATGCCCGGCCGCCAGCAAATGCCGAATCATCGGCGCGCCCATCAATCCCGGTCCGCAAAATCCGACTTCCACGTTCGTCGTCTCCGATATGGGTTGCAGTTGCCGCCCATCATACCTATCACTCAAGAAGCCGGGCACGCACGCGGAACCAAAGCGGGACCGCCTCGGGACCGCGCCTTGCACCGGCAAAACAGATCGATATCCCAGGGAGGCATCATGAGCGACCACGTGTACAAGATGATCGAGCTGACCGGATCGTCGCGGCAATCGAGCGACGACGCGATTCGCAACGCGATCTCGAAAGCCGGCAAGACGCTGCACAACCTGCACTGGTTCCAGGTGACCGAAACCCGCGGCCACATCGAAGGCGATCAGGTCGTGCACTGGCAGGTCACGCTGAAGGTCGGCATGCGCATCGACGACTGACGCACCCGTCGCCAGCCGCCGCGCCGCGGTCCGGATCCGCGCAATACGGATCCGCGCGGCGCCGCGCGCCCATCCGTTCAGGCCCCTTGTCGCGGCCCGGCCGGCGGATACCTGCGGGTATCCATCTCTTGACGCTGATTTTCGTTCATATTAAAAACGATATACCCCACCCACTCCTCGATCAGCCCAGCCATATAACCCGGAGATAACATGAGTCAGCAACGCGAGGCGATCGACACGTACCTCTTGCGCGTCTTGCACACCTTGTTGATGGAGCGCAGCGTCACGCGCGCGGCCGTCAAACTGAACCAGTCGCAACCGGCGATCAGCGCCGCGCTGCGGCGCCTGCGCGACATCACCGGCGATCCGCTGCTGGTGCGCGGCAAGTCCGGCATGGTGCCGACCGAATACGGGCTGCGCCTGCTCGAGCCCGTGCAGAACGCACTACGTGAAATCGAGCGCATCAAGTTCCAGCAGCACAACTTCGACCCGGCCACGTCGATCCGCTGCTACCGGATCGGCTGCCCCGACTACCTGAACGTGCTGTTCGTGCCGACCGTCGTCGAACGCTTTCGCCTGGCCGCGCCGAATGCGACGCTCGAGTTCCACTCGCTCGGCCCCGCGTTCGACTACGAGCTCGCGCTGGAAGACGGCAAGCTCGACATCGTCGTCGGCAACTGGCCCGAGCCGCCCGAGCAACTGCACCTGTCGAACCTGTTCGTCGATGAAATCGTCTGCCTGATGAGCAACACGCACCCGTTCGCGAAGCGCGGCGGGCTCACGCTCGACCAGTACCTGAACGCGCCGCATCTCGCGCCGACGCCGTACTCGGTCGGCCAGCGCGGCGCGATCGACGTGCATCTCGCGCGCGAACGGCTCAAGCGCCACGTGGTCGTCACGCTGCCGTACTTCAACCTCGCGCCTTACGTGCTCGTGAAGTCGGACCTGATCTTCACGACCACGCGGCTGTTCGCCGATCATTACGCGAAGTTCCTGCCGTTGTCGGTCGTGCCCGCGCCGCTCGACTTCCCGCCGATGCAGTACTACCAGCTGTGGCACGAGCGCTGCCATTACTCCGACGAAGTGCGCTGGCTGCGCAGCCTCGTCGCCGAAGCCACCCGCACGCTGATCGAGGCGTAAGCGCACAGGGCGCGCCCCGCGCGCGCGCCGGTCACGCCGTTGCGCGTGGCCGCGGCGGGTTGCGCGGCGGGCGGTGGCCGCCACGGCCGCGCACCCGATCCGCAACGTGCTGCGCGACCTCCGCGCCGACGCGTCAGCGCGACGCTTCCACGAGCGCGTGCGCAAGCGCGTTGTGACGCTCGATCACGGGCGGCAGATCGAGCGTCGCCAGCCGCCCTTCGCGCACCACCACCTTGCCGTTCACCACCGTGTACGCCGTCTGCGACGGCGCGCAGAACACGAGCGCCGCGACCGGATCGTGCAGCGCGCCCGCGAACAGCGGCTGACGCAGGTCGAACGCGGCGAAATCCGCGGCCATGCCGGGTTTCAGCGCGCCGATGTCGTCGCGGTTCAGCACCTTCGCGCCGCCGAGCGTCGCGATCTCGAGCGCCTCGCGCGCGGTCATCGCGTCGGGCCCGAAGCCGACGCGCTGCAACAGCAGCGCCTGGCGTACCTCGGCGACCATCTGCGCGCCATCGTTCGACGCGGAACCGTCGACGCCGAGCCCCACCGGCACGCCCGCGAGCCGCATCTTCTTCACCGGCGCGATGCCGGACGCGAGCCGCATGTTCGAGCACGGGCAATGCGCGACACCCGTGCCGGTGCGCGCGAACAGGCCGATGCCCGCATCGTCGAGCTGCACGCAGTGCGCATGCCACACGTCGTGACCGACCCAGCCGAGGTCTTCCGCGTATTCGGCCGGCGTCATCCCGAACTTCTCGCGGCTGTATGCGATGTCGTTGACGTTCTCCGCGAGGTGCGTGTGCAGCGACACGCCGTATTCGCGCGCGAGCACGGCCGCGTCGCGCATCAACTCGCGGCTCACCGAGAATGGCGAGCACGGCGCGACCACCACGCGCAGCATCGCGTAGCGCCCTTCGTCGTGATAGGTCTCGATCAGGCGCTGCGTGTCGCGCAGGATATCGGGTTCGCGCTCGACGACCGAATCGGGCGGCAGCCCGCCGTCGCGCTGGCCGACGCTCATCGCGCCGCGGCTCGCGTGAAAGCGCATGCCGATCCGCCGCGCGGCGCCGATGCTGTCGTCGAGCCGGCTGCCGTTCGGATAGATGTACAGATGGTCGCTCGACGTCGTGCAGCCCGACTGCAGCAGCTCGGCCATCGCGGTGAGCGTCGACACCTCGATCATCTCGGGCGTCAGGTGCGCCCAGATCCGGTACAGGTTCGTGAGCCAGCCGAACAGTTCGGCGTTCTGCGCGGCCGGCACCGCGCGCGTGAGGCTCTGGTACATGTGGTGATGCGTGTTCACGAGCCCCGGGATCACGAGGTGGCCGCGCAGGTCGAGCACTTCGTCGGCCGTGTCGGGCAGCTCGGCGCTCGGGCCGACCGCGACGATCCGGTTGTCTTCGATGTAGAGCCCCGCGTCGCGCAGCTCGCGGCGCGTGTCGTCCATGGTCACGAGCACGTCGGCGTGCTTGACCAGCAGGGTCGTCGGGCGGGATGAGGTGGGGTTCGGCGCGCGTGCGCCGGCGTGCTGCTCGAGATTCATGCGTTCTCCGCGTCGGTCTGCCTCCCGGGTTGCCCTGGAGGCGGTCACACAGCCGTTCGAACGCTGAATCGCGGCACGCCCCGGTGCCTGCGTCCGTTCGAACGCCCTGGCCCGGTTACCCGGCGTGCTCGCCGTCTTCGGGGTACGCGCGGGCCACGGGCCGACGCGCACGGCGGGAGGATCGCCCAAGCGCGCGCCGCGCACAATGCGCGATCCCGAATACCGTCCTTCAGGGATTCGGTATGGTACGCCGCCCGCCACCCCGCCGGGCGCCCGGCATCCACGCGCGAAGCCCTGTCGGGCGGGCCGTCGACAGCCGCTCATGCGCGGCGCATTATCTTCGATATCGCGCACGTATTTGCACGGGGAACCTTTTTACAATGCCTGCACGGCGCTCGCTTCACGCTCGCCGACGGGTATGTAGCCACGTGACGTGGAGCCTCGATCCGCCGCACAGTCATGGATCGGGTCGCCGCCGAACCTCGCATTCACACAAGGACACAACGAATGGGAAAGCTCACTACCCACGTACTCGATACGGCGCACGGCCGTCCCGGCGCGGCCGTCAAGGTCGACCTCTACGCGCTGGACGGCGAATCGCGCCGCGCGATCAAGACCGTGCTGACCAATAGCGACGGCCGCTGCGACGAACCGCTGCTCGAAGGCCCCGCACTCGCCGCCGGCGAATACGAACTCGTGTTCCATGCCGGCGACTACTTCGCGTCGCTCGGCGTGAAGGTGCCCGAACCCCGCTTCGTCGACCGCGTCGTGCTGCGCTTCGGCATCGCCGACACCGGCGCGCACTACCACGTGCCGCTGCTCGTGTCGCCGTGGTCGTACAGCACCTATCGCGGCAGCTGACACACGAATCGGCGCCTGCATCAAGACAAACGATCTGAGTCTGGAGGAGTTTCATGGAAGGCTTCATCACCGACTGGCTGAACCTCGCGCTGCGATGGCTGCACGTCATCGTCGCCATCGCGTGGATCGGCGAGTCGTTCTATTTCGTCGCGCTCGACAACAGCCTGAAACCGCCGACCGACGCGAACCAGCGCAAGCGCGGCGTGTTCGGCGAGCTGTGGCACGTCCACGGCGGCGGTTTCTACAACATGCAGAAGTACACGGTCGCCCCGCCGGAAATGCCGGACGACCTGCACTGGTCGAAGTGGCCGTCGTACACGACGTGGCTGTCGGGCTTCACGCTGTTCTTCGTGCTGTACCTGCTCGCCCCGAACACGTACCTGATCGACAAGAACGTGCTCGACATGGGCCCGGTCGTCGCCGTCGCCTCCGCGCTCGGCTTCCTCGCGGCCGGCTGGATCGTGTACGACTCGCTGTGCCGCATCCTCGGCACCAACGACCGCGTGCTCGGCATCTGCGTGGGCCTCTACGTCGTCGCCGCCGCGTACCTCGCATGCCACATCTTCTCGGGCCGGGCCGCCTACCTGATCGTCGGCGCGATGCTCGCGACGATCATGTCGGCGAACGTGTTCTTCGTGATCATCCCGGGCCAGCGCAAGATGGTCGACAAGATGCTCAAGGGCGAGGAACCGAATCCGATCTACGGCAAGCGCGGCAAGCAGCGCTCGGTGCACAACACGTACTTCACGCTGCCGGTCGTGTTCGCGATGCTGTCGAACCACTATGCGATGACGTACACGAACAAGTTCAACTGGGTCGTGCTCGTGCTGATCATGCTGGCCGGTGCGCTGATTCGCCAGTTCTTCGTGATGCGCCACCGCGGCAAGCAGCTGTGGTACCTGCCGATCGGCGGCGTCGCGCTGCTGTCGGGCGCGCTGGTGTGGACGATGCCGAAGCCGGTGGCGCCGGAAGCGCAAGCGGCCAACGCACCGAAGATCGTGATCAACGACATCATGCCGATCCTGCAGCAGCGCTGCGTCGCGTGCCACTCGGCCAAGCCGACGCTGATGGGCAGCGCGCCCGCCGGCGTGATGTTCGACACGCCGGAAGAAGTGTCGAAGAACGCACAGCGCATCTACGACCAGGCCGTGCGCCTGAAGGCGATGCCGATCGGCAACGTCACGCACATGACCGACGACGAGCGAACGAAGCTCGCCGCGTGGTTCGAGGGCGGCGCGGTCAAGTAAGCCGCCCGCCGGGCACCGGAAATCATTCACCGGCGCCAGCCTCTTCGTTCTCGGGCCCGGTGACGGGCCCGTTTTTTTGCCCGCGCGGGGGCTGAATGCGCTTCGCGCGTCAGTCGGGCGAGTGGACGTGCCGACCCCGTTCGCGCGCCTGATCCTGATCCCGGCGCTACCCGCGTTTCATGCGCGCCATCCGGACATCCAGCTCGACATGGGCGTGAGCGACCGCGTGGTCGACGTGATCGGCGAGAACGTCGATTGCGTCGTGCGCGGCGGCGAGCCGACCGACGGCGCGCTGGTCGCACGCCACATCGGCGACCTGCGGCTCGGCGTGTACGCATCGCCCGCCTATCTCGCGCGCGCCGGCACGCCGTCGCATCCGGCCGAGCTCGAAGAAACGCATCACCGGGTCGTCGGCTTTCTGTGGGCGCGCACCGGCAAGACGCTGCCGTTCGCGATGGCACGCGACGGCGAGCAGGTCAACGTGCGCGGGCGCTACGTGCTCGCGGTCGACGACGGCAATGCGTACCTCGAAGCCGGCCTCGCGGGGCTCGGCATCCTGTGGCTGCCGGACTACATGGCCGCCGCGCATCGCGCGAGCGGCGAGCTGGTGCCGCTGTTCGAGCAGTGGCAACTCGAACCGATGCCGATGTATGTCGCCTTCCCGCCGAACCGGCACGTCAGCGCGAAGCTGCGCGTATTCGTCGACTGGGTGGCCGAGCTGATGGCGCGGCATGCGCCGGTCGCGAGCCGCCGCCGCGGTCAGGGTGCGCGCGATACGCGCAAGGGCACGGCGGCCTGATTCGCCTGAAAACAACGCGCATGAAAAAACCCGCGCGAATCGCGCGGGTTTCGATCGACGGACGATCGGCCCGACTCAGGCCGTCAACGCATGCAGCGCGTCGTCGGTGAGCCACAGCGATTCCGGCAGATCCTGCTCGTTCAGGTTCAGGCCGTCGCCGCCACGATCGACGACGATGAAGTCGCTGACGCCGCCGAGCGCGATCAGCGGGTGATGCCACACGCCCTTCGCGTAGTTCACGCCCTGCCAGCCGCTCGTGACGAACGCGCGGATCTTCGCCGGATCGAGATCGCCCGCCGGCGCGACGACGACGAGATACGGCCGGTCGTTCAGCGGCACGAACGCCTGACTGCCGAGCGGGTGCCGCTCCAGCATCTTCACTTCGAACGGCAGCGTGCGCGGCTGGCCGCGAAACAGGTTGACGAGCGGGCGGCCGCCTTCGTCGGCCACGTCGACTTTCGCGAGATCGTGAAAGCGGATCGTCGTGCCGAGGTTGATCGGGATCTGCTTCGCCCCTTCCGTTTCGATCACGTCGCCGAACGGCGCGAAGGCTTCCCTGGTCAGCGGTTCGATGGCAAGCGTCTTCATTTGTCGAGCGTCCCCCACAGGCGCAGGCGCGACACGCCGCCGTCCGGAATGATGTTCAGCCGCACGTGCGTGACCGGGCCGAGCGACGCGATCTCATGTTCGAAGTAGTGCTGCTTGTCCATCTGCAGCTTCTGCTCGCCGAGCAGCACCGGCCAGAACATCGACTGCGTGATCAGCGAGCTGTCGGTGCCGCCCGACACGTACGCGGCCTGGATCGAGCAGCGGTCCGGGTAGTTGCCCTTGAAGAACGCGGTATCGACTTCGATCTTGCGGATCACGCCCGGCTGCGCGAGCGCGATGATCGCCCAGTCGTTGCCGGGCTCGCGGCGGCGGCGGGTTTCCCAGCCGTCGCCCATGTTCACGCCGCGGCCCGGCAGCAGCAGGTTCGACGCGACGCCGAAGTGCTGGTTGTTCGCGGCCACCACGTAGCCGCCGTTTTCCATCGCCGCGAGATCGAACTGCTCGGTCGCGCTCGCGCCGGCCCAGTCGAGCTGCGGCTGGCCATACACGCGCAGGCGCGCGATGCCGCCGTCCGGGTAGATGTTCACGCGCAGGTGCGTGAACGCACGCGCGTCGCTCGCCTCGACGTAGTGATGGCTGTTGCCCTGCAGCGTCGTCGACGGCACGATCTCGACCCAGTCGGTCGCCTGCGTCGGCGCGCCGTCGGCCACGAACGCGGCCTCGATCGACGCGGCCGGCGGGAAGTTGCCGGTGAAGTGGCTCGTGTCGATGTCGAAGCCCTTGATCACGCCCGGCCGCGCGAGCTTGACGATGCACCAGTCGTAGCCGGTCGTACGCTTGCGGCGCGTTTCCCAGCCGTCCATCCACTTGCCGTGATCGTCGTACTTGCCGGGAATGAAGACGGCCGGCTCGGGGTTCAGCATCCGCTCCTTCGGCGCGAAGAAATCGTCGCTGGCCTCGAGCGCCTGCGCACCGAGACGCGGGTCGGCAAGGTTCACGTAGCGCCGCGTGAAATCGGGTGCGTTCGGATCGAGAAGCGGAACAGCCATGATGTTTCCTTGTTTCAGTGAAGCGATCGGGCCGCCGCGACGCGGCGGCCCAGAGTGCGGTGTCAGGCGTCGATCAGGTCGTCGAGGCGAAAGCGCGCGATCCGGTAGATCTGGTCGAGGCTCGCGCGCAGCTCCTCGTCGCGCGAATGATTCACGCGCGACTCGAAGTTCGCGATGATGCCGTGCCGGTCATAGCCGCGCACCGCGAGGATGAACGGGAAGCCGAATTTCTCGCGATACGTGCGGTTCAGCGTCAGCAGCTTGTCGAATTCTTCCTGCGTGCACTGGTCGAGGCCCGCGCCGCTCTGCTCGCGGGTCGACTCGGCCGTCAGCTCGCCGCGCACGGCGGCCTTGCCGGCCAGCTCCGGGTGGGCGTTGATCAGGGCGAGCTGGCGCGCTTCGCCACCGGTTTCCACCGCATCCGACATCGTCTCGTGCAGCGCGTCGATGCTCGCGAACGGCCGCTTGCCCGCGGCGACCTCGGCCACCCACGGCGAATGTTCGAAGATGCCCGACAGCGCCGCGACGAATGCGCCGGGCGCCATCGTGTTCAGTTGCTCCAACGTGTAACGCATCGCCTTCATGCTTTCCCTTCGTTTCGATGATTGGGCTGATACGGATGATGTTCACGCCAGTGACGCGCGATATCGACACGGCGCGTCACCCATACGCGATCGTGCTGCTCGATGTGGTCGAGAAAACGCTGCAGCCCGCGGAACCGGCCCGGCCGGCCGAGCAGCCGGCAGTGCATGCCGATCGACAGCATCTTCGGCGCCTCGTCGCCCTCCGCATACAGCACGTCGAAGGCGTCGCGCAGGTACTGGAAGAAGTGGTCGCCGGTGTTGAAGCCCTGCGGCGTCGCGAAACGCATGTCGTTCGTGTCGAGCGTGTACGGCACGATCAGTTGCGGCGACGTGCGGCCGCCCGACACCTCGACGTCCATCCAGAACGGCAGGTCGTCGCCGTAGTTGTCGGAGTCGTACAGGAAGCCGCCGTATTCGGCGACCAGGCGGTGCGTATTGGGGCTGTCGCGGCCCGTGTACCAGCCGAGCGGACGCTCGCCCGTCACGCGCTCGATCGCCTCCATCCCGAGGCGCATGTGCTCGGCTTCGAGCTCCGGCGTCATGCTCTGGTAGTGGATCCAGCGCCAGCCGTGGCACGCGATTTCATGGCCGAGCTCGACGAATGCGCGCGCAAGCTCCGGATGACGCTCGATCGCCATGCCGACGCCGAATACCGTCAGCGGCAATCCGCGCTTCTCGAACTCGCGCAGGATGCGCCACACGCCGGCCCGCGACCCGTATTCGTAGATCGACTCCATGCTCATGTGGCGGTCCGGGTACGCGGCCGCGCCGACGATTTCGGACAGGAACTGCTCGGAGCCCGGATCGCCGTGCAGCACGCAGTTCTCGCCGCCCTCCTCGTAGTTCAGCACGAATTGCACGGCGACGCGGGCGCGCCCCGGCCAGTTCGCCTGCACGGGATGGCGGCCGTAGCCGATCAGGTCGCGAGGATAGTTGGGATCGAGTGGCATGGGTTCGAGGTGCGGCGAAAGCCTTGCTGAAGTAATGGGTTCGCATCGGCTGCACGGCGCCCCGAGGCCGGCCGCACGAGCCGATGCGATGACGGCCCAGTGTAGCGAAAACGCTCATACGCGCCCATACAGCGGCGCAGATAGTGCGTGTCAGACGGTGTGTATGTGCGGTTGCGGCAAATTCGGGCCCGGCTGCGCCGCCTCGCCGTCCGGCGGGCTGAAGCGGGCGAACGCGCCGTCGTAGCGCTTCGGCAGCGGGCGCGCGTAGTCGCCGCGCTTCGCGGTCGCGAGGCCCAGCGCGACGAGCGCCTCGGCCCACTTCACGGCCGCCGTGACGCCCTCGACCACCGGCGCGCCGATCTGCTGCTCGATCTCGTGCGCGAATTCGGCCATTCCCGCGCAGCCGAGCACGATCGCGTCGGCGCCGTCCTCGTCGAGCGCGCGCCGGCATTCGTCGACGATGATCCGGCGCGCGGCCGAGCCGGGCCGGTCGAGTTCGAGCACCGCGACGTCGGTCGCGCGCACGTTGCGGCAGAACCGCTTCATCCCGTAGCGTTCCGCGAGGTGCCACGCCATCCCGCAGGTACGCGCGAGCGTCGTGACGACCGAGAAGCCCGGCGCCAGCACGCTCGCCGCATGCATCGCGGCCTCGGCGATGCCGATCACCGGCCCGCGCGCGAGCTCGCGCGCCGCATACAGGCCCGGATCGCCGAAACACGCGATCACGTACGCGTCGCAACCGTCGCGCTCGCCTTGCGCGATCTCGGCAAGCAGCCCCGGCGTCGCGAGCGCCTCGTCGTAATACCCTTCGATCGACGGCGGCCCCATCGGCGGGCTCACGGCCACGATCTCCGTGCCTGCGGCCGCGACCTCGCGCGCGCACCGGCCCATCGCGTCGGTCATCCGCTGCGTCGTGTTCGGATTGATCAGTCGGATCTTCATCGCACGCTCCTTACGCCTTCGCACTCGCGAGCATCCGGTAGAACACGAAGCCGAGCCCCGCGCCGATGAACCACGAGAAATTCGCGACGCCCTCCCAGCCCGGCACCATCACGCAGGCGACCGCGATCACCGCGGCCGGCAGCAGCGCGGCGAGCGCGCGGCGATTCACGCCGCCCGTATACCAGTAGGCGCCGCTTTCCGACATCGTGTACAGGTCGTCGCGCACGAGGCGGCCGCGCTTGACGAGATAGAAGTCGGCGATGAGCACGCCGTACAGCGGCCCGATGAACGCGCCAAGCACGTCGAGCGTGTAGTGGATCACGGCCGGGTTGTTGAACAGGTTCCACGGCGTGATGAAGATCGACGCGACGGCGGCGAGCATCCCGCCCGCGCGCCAGCTGATCAGGCGCGGCGCGACGTTCGAGAAATCGAACGCGGGCGACACGAAGTTCGCGACGATGTTGATGCCGATCGTCGCGATCGTGAACGTCAGCGCGCCGAGGATCACCGCGGTCGGATGGTCGATGCGGCCGACCGTCTCGACCGGGTCCGTGATGAGCTGGCCGAACACCGGCAGCGTCGCGGCGGTGGTGATCACCGTGACGAGCGAGAACGCGAGGAAGTTGACCGGCAGCCCCCAGAAATTGCCGCGCTTCACGTCGCCGAACGAGCGGCAGTAGCGCGAGAAATCGCCGAAGTTCAGCATCGGCCCGGAGAAGTACGACACGACGAGCGACACGGCGGTGATCATCACCGGAATCACTTCCGCGCCGTGATACTTGACGCCGCCGAGGTTGATGCCGATGTTGCGCCAGCCCGCGCGCCACACCATGTAGCCGGCGAGGATGAACATCACGACGTAGACGGCCGGGCCCGCGAAATCGATGAACTTCTTGATCGTCTCCATCCCGTTCCAGAACACGAACGCCTGGAGCACCCACAGCAGCATGAAGCCGGCCCAGCCGACCGCCGACAGCCCGAGAAAGCCGTAGCGATGGACGTCCGCGTACGGCAGCCATTGCGGGAAGAATTTGAGCACGACGATCACGAGCGCGCTCGACGCCAGATACGTCTGGATCCCGTACCACGCGATCGCGATCAACCCGCGGATCACGGCCGGCACGTTCGCGCCGAGCACGCCGAACGTCGCGCGGCACGCGACCGGATACGGCACGCCGATCTGCTGGCTCGGCCGCGCGATCAGGTTGCACAGCGCGTTCACGAGGCCGATGCCGACGATCAGCGCGATCAGCACCTGCCAGCTCGTCAGCCCGAGCGCGAACAGGCTGCCCGCGAACACGTAACCGCCGACGCTGTGCACGTCCGACATCCAGAACGCGAAGATGTTGTACGCACCCCATGTCTGATTTCTAAGGGGTGCCAAATCTTCGTTGTACAGACGTTCGCTGTAACCATCCGGCAGTGCCGGACCACCGCCCTCGCCGCCTTCTTCCGCCGGATAGGCGCTGTCGTGCGCCACACTGAACTGAGCCATGACTTCTCCTTGACGCGGCCGCAAGGCCGCTCCACCGTCATCGATATCGCCCCGGATCGTCGCCCGGAGTCGGACCAGCGGCCCGCGGCAAACGCCGCGGGCCTGCATTTCGCTCGTTCTGTGGCGCGCGGCCGGGTTCGCGTCGCCGCTCAGGCGCCGCCGAACACTTCGCGCAAATCGACCTGCCCTTGCGCGGGCCGGTCCAGCATCTTCAGTTCGACATGCTGCAGGTGGCGCGCCATCAGCGTCACCGCCTGCTTCGGATCGCCCGCCTCCAGCGCGGCGAGGATCTCGTCGTGGTCGTCGCACGAGCACGGGCTGCGCCCGTGCGATTCGTACAGCGCCGACATCAGCGTCGAGCGTGCGACGAGCCCTTCGAGGCACTCGCTGAGCGTCGCATTGCCCATCAGCGCGGCAAGCGCCGTATGGAATTCGCCCGACAGCCGGATCCACGCCGCGAAGTCGTGCCGCTCGAACGCCTTGCGTTCCTTGTCGATCAGCGCGGCGACGCCCTTCAGCCGCCTGGCGCCGGGGCCGCTCGCGAGCCGCTCGACCACGGCCAGCTCGATGATCCGGCGCATCTCGAACACTTCGTGCACGTCCTGCAGCGTCGGGCTCGCGACGAACGCGCCGCGGTTCGGCTCGAGCTCGACCAGCTTGTCGGTCGCGAGCTGCGCGAGCGCCTGGCGGATCGTTCCGCGCTTCACGCCGAACACGTCGCAGAGCTGCGCCTCCGTGAGCTTCGCGCCGGGCGCGAGCCGATGCTCGAGGATCGCGGTGCGGATCCGCTCGGCGATCGCTTCAGGGCTGGCCGCACCGGACGGAGGGGAATCGGGCTCGTTCATGATCGGCATCGTGTGATGGTCCTCATCCTAGGGTGGACATAAAGATTGTCAACAATTCTTTTGAAGGATTTCGCACAATCGGCGTGCGCCGGCGTGCCTACATTCGGTGCAACGCGCACGAAATCCATGCATATCAAGCCTCACAGGCAAGACTGAGGCCCTTCTCGTCGTATACCCGTGCGGCCATTTTGTTGACAAAAATGGTGCAAAACCGGGCGAAACTCAGGTCGGCGTCAACCAAAAATATCGACTGTTAGTTGCGCATTTGCATAAAGAAAAAGGCGGGAGCTGAACTGACCCCGCAAAGTTGGACAGTTAAAGGCTAGGCGCCCAAGGGCTGAGTCCTGTATTGCACGGGACTCAGCCCTTTCAACTTGAGCTTGATGCGTTCGTGGTTGTAGTAGTGGATGTAGCGCTCGAGCGTGTCGCGCAAATGCTCCACGCAAGTGAAGCGATGTCCCTTGTAGCACTCGGACTTGAGCGTGCCGAAGAAGCTTTCCATCGCAGCATTGTCGAGGCAGTTCCCCTTGCGCGACATGCTTTGAGTCAGCTTGCGTCGCTTCAATTGCCGACGAAACGCCGGCATTCGGTATTGCCAGCCTTGGTCCGAATGCAATAACGGTCTGTCCGTGCGTTTGAGTTTGGCCAATGCCTTCTTCAGCATGCTGCTGACCAGCTCGAAGCTTGGGCGTCGGTCCATCTGGTAGGCCACGATCTCGCCGTTGTACAGATCCATTACCGGCGACAGATACAGCTTCTGCCCGCCGACGTTGAATTCCGTCACATCCGTTACCCACTTCTGGTTGGCCTGCGTGGCGCTGAACTGACGTTGCAACAGGTTGGGCGCGACTTTGCCGACCTCACCTCGCCACGAACGATATTTCTTCGGGCGCAGCAGGGACTTCAGCTGCAATTGCTGCATCAGCCGCTGCACAGCCTTGTGGTTGACGAGATGCCCGGTTTGCCGAATCGCAGCCGTGACGCGTCGATAGCCGTAGCGGCCCTTGTGATGGTCGAACACCGCCCGGATCCTCGCCTTGAGATCGGCATGGCGATCGCCAACGTTCAGCGTCCCGAGTTGGTAATAGAACGTGCTGCGCGCCAGACCGGCCGCCTTCAGAAGTGCCGCTACCGGATGGTGTTGCCTAAGCTCGCGCACTATTTGCGCTTTTTCTTTTGCGCTGCCTGCTTCTTCGCCAGCAGCGCATCGAGCTTTTTTAGGTAGGCCACCTCCGCACGCAGATACTCGTTTTCCTTGAGCAATTCCTCGCGTGTGCGTTCATCCGGTGAGCCGGTTTCAGTGGGTTTGGGCGGAAGTGAAGTGGCCATCTTTCGGGGGCGCCCTCGTCGGCGAGGGGACAGTGCATCGATACCGCCCTCATGATACAGGCGCTCCCAGCCGGCGACGCAGCCCGCGCCACGAATGTCGAACAAGGCCGACACCTGGCCGTATGACAACTCGTCTCGCCACATGCGCTGCAGTACCGATAGCTTGAACTCAGCATCGTAGCAAACGTGTTTCTTGCGCAACCCCGCGTTGCCATGCTCCCTGTAACTTGCCACCCAGCGCCGGATCACCGTACGCCCCACGCCGTGCCGGGCAGCCAGGGACTGGATGCCAATTCCACCGGAAAAATACTCGTCAACGATGCGTTGCTTGAACTGCTCGTTGTACTTCGTCATGAAAAACACCCCAAAGGTTGGACGGGTGTCCAACTTTTGGGGTGCAGTTCAAGCCCCGCCTTTCGATCGATCGCGCCGGCATCGCCGGCGTCAGCCGAGATGCGGATAGTCCGACAGCGTAAGCCGGAACCCGTGCGCATTCGCGACCAATTGCGCCTGTGCGCCGAACGGCAGCGTCAACAGGTCAGGCACATGGCCGAACTGGAGCCCCGTGACGACCGGAATCCCGACCACCGCCCGTACCTGGTCGATCATCGCCTGCATGTCGTAGCCGTTGTCGTACTCGAACGGCCGCGCGCCGGTGAACTGGCCGAGCACGAGCGCCTGCTGGCGCGCGAGCAGCCCCGACAGGTGCAACTGATAGATCATCCGCTCGATCCGGAACGGCTGCTCGTTGACGTCTTCGATGAACAGGATGCCGCCCTCGATGTCGGGCATGTATGGCGTGCCGACCAGCGACGTGAGGATCGCGAGGTTGCCGCCCCACAGCGTGCCCGTCACGTTCACCGCCTGCGCCTGCGGGGCGTCGGCCACGATCGTCGTGCTCGGCTGCGTCAGCGTCTGCCAGAAATGCTGCATCGTGAAGTCGCTCGGCGTTTCCGCGCCGAAATCGGCCGACAGCATCGGGCCGCCGAACGTCTTGATGCGCGCCTTCGCGTACAGCGCCAACTGGATCGCCGTGAAGTCGCTGTGACCGACGAGCGCGACCGGCTGGTCGCGCAGCCGGCGTTCGAGCCCGCGATAGTCGAGCCCGTGCAGGATGCGCGCGGCGCCGTAGCCGCCGCGCACCGCGAGCCCGATGTCCGGCAACGGCCGTGCGGGATCGGCGAGGCGGTTCAGGTCGCCTGCCCGCTCGCCGTCGGTGCCGCCGAAACGCTGGAAGCGGCGCTGCGTCGCCTCGATGTTCTCGATGCGCTGCTGCGCGGTGCTCAAGCGCTCGAGCGCGCGATTGATCGCGTCGGGGTCGTGCGGATAGCCGGACGGCGCCAGCAGGCGAATGGTGTAGGACGCGGCGGGCTGGAAGGACATGGCGGAAGGTGTCGGAGGTCGTCAAACCTGCTTAGAGGGTCCGAACCGTGGGCGGTTCACGAAACCATACGCGCCCACAACGACGGGCGCGGCGGCGACGCGCCTATGACGCGCCGGATTCGGCGTCGCGGGCAAGCCGTGCTTCGCGCAGCGCGCGTCGGCGCTCGGCGAAGAACGACTTCAGCGCGGCGCCGCATTCGTCGGCGAGCACGCCGCCCGTCACTTCGGTGTGGTGGTTCAGTTGCGGATTCGCGAATGCGTCGATCACGCTGCCGCACGCGCCCGTCTTCGGGTCGGCCGCGCCATAGACGACCCGCGCGATGCGGGCATGCATGATCGCGCCCGCACACATCAGGCACGGCTCGAGCGTCACATACAGCTCGCAGCCGGGCATCCGGTAATTCCGCAGGTGCTGCGCGGCCATGCGCAGCGCGGCCATTTCGGCATGCGCGGACGGGTCGTGCCCGCCGATCGGATGGTTGAAGCCGCGCGCGATCACTTCGTCGCCGCGCACGAGCACCGCGCCGACCGGCACTTCGCCGGCCGCGCGCGCCTCTTCGGCGGCGGCCTGCGCAAGACGCATGAAATGCAGATCGCGCGCCGAGATGGGCGCGGCTTCCTGAACGGGAGAATCGGCGACGGGTTCGGCGCCCGAGGCGGCTGCCGCAAGGCCAGCAGGGGCTGCGTCGGGCAGCGCGCCGGACGTCACATCGGCCCCGCTTCGGCGGGCGCTTCGTCGAGCCCGCGCTCGCACAGGCGTTCCGCGATACGCCGGCAGTAGTCGCGCGGCATCACCATCGGGCCACCGCGCAGCGATTCGAGCGCCATGTCGAGCGCGAGGATCTTCGCTTGCAGCCGGCAGCGCGCAGCGCGGTCGCTGACCGCCTGCACCTCGTCGTGCAGGTTGCGCAGCGCGCGCAGTTGTTCGACGGCCGGCGGCACGAAGCCCGCATTCTTCAGGATACGGTTGGCCACCCGCACCTCCTCGGGCACGAGCAGGTCGTCATCCAGCGCCTGCGGCGCGCCGGTACCCGGCAAATCGTCGAACTCGCCCCGCGCGGCGGCGGCGGCAATACGTTGTTCGACCAGAGCGTCAAGCAATCTCATCAGTCAATCGGAACAATGCGGCAGGCCGAATTCTATCAGGGTGACGCCGGTATGACAGGCCCTTCGAATACATGCTCGATATTGTGCTTTTAGGGGCCGAATCGCAGCGCATGCGCGCCGATCGCAGCCACTTGCCGCGCTGCTGCGCCGCAGCAGGCCGAGCGCCGTTCGACCGCGTCCGAACGGGCGCGATGTCCGACCCATGTTTTATCCGAGCCAGGCGCTGGCCACTGCCCGCCCCGAGAAAACGCGAGGCGCCCCACTCCCCGCCCGATTACGCAGCCACCGTTTCCTGTCGCGCTTTCGCGAACGGGCGGAACAGCGTCGCGATCAGGAACGCACCGATCCCGATCGCGAACGAGCCGAGGTACAGCCAGCCGTAGCTGCCGAGCGCATCGACGATCAGCCCGCCGGCCACCGGGCCCGCGGCCATCCCGAGGCTGCCGGCCATCGCGCAGCCGCCGATCACCGTGCCCATCATGCGCAGCGGGAAATTCTCGCGCGCGAGCACCGAATACAGCGGCATCACGCCCGCATAGATGAAGCCGAACAGCGTCGCGACCGCGTAGAAGCCGTCGAGCGTGCGCACGAAGTAGTAGCCGAGCGCGCCGAACGCCTGCGCGAGCAGTCCGGCGACCAGCATGCGCTTGGCGCCGAGGCGGTCGCCGAGTATCCCGAACGCGATCCGGCCGCCCATGCCGGCCAGTCCTTCGACGCTGTAGATCGACACGGCGACGATCAGCGGAATCCCGCAGGTCACCGCGTAGCTGACCGTATGGAAGATCGGGCCCGAATGCGTCGCGCAACAGAAGAAGTTGGTCAGCACCAGCACCATGAACTGCGGCGAGCGCAGCGCATCCGCGACCGACATCGTCGGGGCCGGCGCGCCGGCAGGCGCCGACTCGGCCGCCGCCTGCGCGGGCGCGTGCTCGAGCGCGGGCGCCCGGCGCACCAGCAGCGACACCGGAATCATCACGACGGCCGCCAGCACGGCGATCAGCAGCATCGACGTGCGCCAGTCTCGCACCGACACGAGCCACGCGGCCAGCGGCGCCATCGTCATCGGCGCCATTCCCATGCCGGCCGACACGAGCGACACCGCAAGGCTGCGGTGCGTGTCGAACCAGCCGGTCACGCACGCCATCATCGGTGCGAATATCGCGGCCGTCGCGCTGCCGACGGCCAGCCCGAAGGTGAGCTGGAACACCAGCAGCGATGGCGCGCGGCTCGCGAGCGCCAGGCTGGCCGACAACAGCACGGCCCCCGCGATGACGACGGGCCGCGTGCCGACGCGGTCCGACAGGCTGCCCCACGCCATGCTCGCAAACGCCATCGCGATGAAGCCGAGCGTCATCGCCGCGGAAATGCCGGTCATCGACCAGCCCGTATCGTGCGCGATGGACCGCAGGAACACCGGCAACGAAAACATCGCGCCGATCGCGACGCACCCCATCAGGCCGCCCGCGGCGACAATGACCCAGCGGTATCGGGAATCCGGCATGTGGCGTGTCATGGGGTCTCTCCTCGTTCGTTGCGCCATTCGCGGAAAACCGGGGTGCCGGCCGCATGGCGCGGCGCACTGCCCGGTCGATATCGATACGACGGGCGACGCATCCGGGAATCGACATGCGGCGCGCATCGGGCCACGCCTTTTATTGTCGGCGATCCCGCTCGGCTCGCAAGGGTCGGTTCACCCGCTCGCGCCGCCGCCTGCCGCCGCCCCCTTTTTCCGCCACGGGAAATCGAAATCAGAAATGCTTGGTTGGGGCGCGCCCTTGCGCTGGCTACACTCGCCTCATCTTGTCATAACAAGTTGACCGATGCCCCCACCCAACGTCGTGCCGCTGTCAGCGGCCCCGCTCTACGTGCAGATCAAGGACACGCTGCGCGCGCGCATTCTCGACGGCACCTATGCGCCGCACAGCCGGATGCCGTCCGAGCACGAACTGTGCGCGATGTTCGACGTCAGCCGCATCACGGTGCGCCAGGCGCTCGGCGACCTGCAGAAGGAAGGCCTGCTGTTCAAGCTGCACGGCAAGGGCACGTTCGTGTCGAAGCCGAAGGCCTTCCAGAACGTGACGTCGCTGCAAGGGTTCGCCGAGGCGATGTCGTCGATGGGCTACGAGATCGTCAACCAGTTGCGCAGCCTGCGCACCGTGAAGGCCGATCGCCATCTCGCGACGAAGCTGAACGTGCCGGAAGGCGCGCCGCTCGTCGAGATCCATCGCGTGCGGCTGCTGAACCGCGAACCCGTGTCGCTCGAACAGACCTGGGTGCCGGAGGCGCTCGGCAAGCGGCTCGCGGGTGCCGATCTCGCGACCCGCGACATCTTCCTGATCCTGGAGAACGACTGCGGCATCCCGCTCGGCCACGCCGACGTGTCGATCGACGCGATCCTCGCCGACGACGACATCGTCGACGCACTGCACGTCGAGGAAAGCAGCCCCGTGCTGCGCATCGAGCGCCTCACGCACGACGCGTCGGGGGCGCCGATCGACTACGAACACCTGTACTTCCGCGGCGACGCCTTCCAGTACCGGTTGCGCGTCGACCGGCAGAAGGCGCGCAAACCTGCAAGGAACCCACGATGAACACCCATGTGCACGAATACGACATCGTCGTGGTCGGCGGCGGCACGGCCGGGCCGATGGCGGCCATCAAGGCGAAGGAGCGCGATCCGTCGCTGCGCGTGCTGCTGCTCGAGAAGGCCAACGTCAAACGCAGCGGCGCGATCTCGATGGGGATGGACGGCCTGAACAACGCGGTGATTCCCGGCCATGCGACGCCCGAGCAGTACACGCGCGAGATCACGATCGCCAACGACGGGATCGTCGATCAAGCGGCCGTGTACGCGTACGCGGCGCACAGCTTCACGACGATCGAGCAGCTCGACCGCTGGGGCGTGAAGTTCGAGAAGGACGGCACCGGCGACTACGCGGTGAAGAAGGTCCATCACATGGGCTCGTACGTGCTGCCGATGCCGGAAGGACACGACATCAAGAAGGTGCTGTACCGGCAACTGAAGCGCGCGCGCATCGCGATCACGAACCGGATCGTCGCGACGCGCGTGCTGACCGACGCGCAGGGCCGCGCGAGCGGCGTGCTCGGCTTCGACTGCCGCACCGCCGAGTTCCACGCGATCCGCGCGAAGGCCGTGATCCTGTGCTGCGGCGCGGCCGGCCGCCTGGGCCTGCCGGCATCGGGCTACCTGATGGGCACGTACGAGAACCCGACCAACGCGGGCGACGGCTACGCGATGGCCTATCACGCGGGCGCGGCGCTCGCGAATCTCGAATGCTTCCAGATCAATCCGCTGATCAAGGACTACAACGGCCCGGCGTGCGCGTACGTGACGGGGCCCCTTGGCGGATTCACCGCGAACGGCAAGGGCGAACGCTTCATCGAATGCGACTACTGGAGCGGCCAGATGATGTGGGAGTTCTACCAGGAACTGCAAAGCGGCAACGGCCCGGTATTCCTGAAGCTCGACCATCTCGCGGAAGAAACGATCCAAACCATCGAGCAGATCCTGCATACGAACGAACGGCCGAGCCGCGGCCGCTTCCATGCGGGGCGCGGCACCGACTACCGCCGCCAGATGGTCGAGATGCACATCTCCGAAATCGGCTTCTGCAGCGGCCACAGCGCATCCGGCGTGTACGTGAATGCACGCGCGGAGACGACCGTGCCGGGGCTTTACGCAGCGGGCGACATGGCGGCCGTCCCGCACAACTACATGCTCGGGGCGTTTACGTACGGCTGGTTCGCCGGGCAGAACGCGGCCGATTACGTGGCCGGCCGCGACCATGCGCCGGTGGACGACGAACAGGTCGACGCCGAGCGCACCCGCGTGCTCGCACCGCTGCTGCGCGAGCGCGGCCTCGCGCCGGCGCAGGTCGAGTACAAGCTGCGCCGCATGGTGAACGACTACCTGCAACCGCCGAAGGTGACGCGCAAGATGGAAATCGGGCTGCAACGCTTTGACGCCATTACCGAGGATATCGAAGAGATCAAAGCAAACCATCCGCACGAGCTGATGCGCGCGGCCGAAGTGCGCGCGATCCGCGACTGCGCGGAAATGGCCGCACGTGCATCGCTGTTCCGCACCGAAAGCCGCTGGGGGCTGTACCACCATCGCGTCGATTTTCCGCATCGCAACGATGCCGAATGGTTCTGCCACACCTGGCTGCGCAAGGATGCCGCGGGCGCGATGCGCAGCGAGAAGCGGCCGGTCGAGCCGTACGTCGTGCCGCTTGCCGACGACGAACGCGGCGCCTACGCGCAATTGCGCATCCGCGAACCGGCCGCGCTCGCGGCCGCCCTTTGAGGAACCTTGCCATGCCGCATACCCCGCACGACATCTTCCAGCGCAGCAGCGCGCCCGTGACGATCGACGAGTCGCTGTGCATCGCCGACAAGGGCTGCACCGTGTGCGTCGACGTATGCCCGCTCGACCTGCTCGCGATCGACGTCACCAAGGGCAAGGCCTACATGCAGTTCGACGAATGCTGGTACTGCATGCCGTGCGAACGCGATTGCCCGACCGGCGCGGTCAAGGTCGACATCCCTTACCTGCTGCGCTGACACGGCGCGCGGCCCCGCACCGGCGACGGCACGACCGAGCCGGCTTTCGTCGACATCGAGCGCCGCTGTCTCGCGCTATTGTGCGAACGTCGCATCAGTACGCATGCCGGCCCGTCCACCGCACCGACTTTATCCATGACCGCTTCTTCCTCCGCTTTTCCGCTGCCGGGCGTGCCGGCCGGCGATCACGCCGATCACGCCGTGCTCGTCGCGCGCCTCGCCGCAGCCGATGCATCGGTGCGCCGCATCGCGCTGCTCGAACTCGCCGACCTCGAAGCGCCCGAACTCGTGCCGTCGTTCGTCGCGGCGCTGCGCGACGATGCGTCGGCCGATGTGCGCCGCGAGGCTGCACGCGTGCTCGACGCGTGGGAGCAGCCCGATGTCGTCGACGCGCTGTGCCACGCGCTGCTCGATCCGGACGGCGGCGTGCGCGCGACCGCCGCGCAAAGCCTGTCCGAACTGAAGAGCGCGGCATCGGGCGCCGCGCTGTGCCGCTGGGCCGACCGGCCCGAGCCGTTCGTGCGCGCCGCCGTGCTGCGCGGCTTGCGCGAGTTGCGCGACCCCGATGCGTTCGCGCCGGCGCTGCGCGCGCTCGATGCAAGCGATGCGAACGTCCGCGCCGAGGCGGTCGTCGTGCTCGGCTGGCTCAAGGACGGCCGCGCGCTGCCGCCGCTCGCGCGCGTCGCGACCACGGACACCGATGTGGACGTGCGCCGCGCCGCGGTCGGCGCAATCGGATTTGCTTCGGCGAGCGATGCGGCCGTCGTCACCGCATTGCTCGCCGCGCTGCGCGACGCCGCATGGCAGGTACGCGAGGAAGCCGCTGCCACGCTCGGCAAGCTGCGCGCCGCCGTTGCGCGCGACCCGCTCGTCGCCGCGCTCGACGACGATTACTGGCAAGTGCGCGTGCGCGCCGTCCGCGCACTCGGCCAATTGCGCGATGCGGCCGCGGCATCGGCCGTCGTCGCGCTGCTCTCGCATGCGATCAGCAATCTGCGCAAGGAAGCCGCACTCGCGCTCGGCGAATTGCGCGACCGGGAGACGCTGCCCGCGCTGCACGGCGCACTCGACGATCGCGACCCCGAAGTACGCAAGGCCGCGCGGATCGCGATCGGACAGATCGACGAGGCGTCGCGATGATCGCGCCGACCGAAATTGCACTCGATCACCCCGCGCATGCACTGACGTTGCACTGGCCCGGCGGCGTCACGCAACGCATCGGCTATGCGCGGTTGCGCGGCGATTGCCCGTGTGCGCAATGCCGGAGAATCCGCTTCGATGGCGGCCATATCGACGCGCGGGCCAGCCTGACGTTGGACGGCGTGGAAGCGCTCGGCTACGGCGTGCGCTTCCTGTTCGGCGACGGCCATGCACGCGGCATCTATCCGTGGCCGTACCTGGCGGAGATCGCGTCGCGGCGATGACGCGGCTGCCGCGGTCGCGCGGGCCGGATGGCAGGCATGCGCAAACGCTGCGATACTGACGCCCACGATCGCATCACCCACCGTGGGAGCAGCATCATGCAAACCGCAGTCGGATTCATCGGCCTCGGCGTGATGGGCACGCCGATGGCGCTCAATCTCGCGCGCGCCGGCACGCCGCTCGTCGTGTGGAGTCGTTCGCACCGCAGCGACGATGCACTGCGCGACGCCGGCGCACGGGTGGCCGACGGCATCGACGACGTATTCGCGTCCTGCCGCACCGTGATCCTGATGCTCGCGAACGACGCGGCCATCGATGCCGCTCTCGCCCGCGGCACACGTGCTTTTGCCGCGCGGGTCGGTGGACACACGATCGTCAACATGGGCACGAATGCGCCCGAGTATTCTCGCGCGCTCGCCGACGACATCGCCGCCGCATCAGGCCGCTACGTCGAGGCGCCGGTATCAGGCTCGCGCAAGCCGGCCGAAGCCGGTCAGCTCGTCGTGATGCTGGCCGGCGCGCCGGACGATGTCGATGCCATCCGCACGCTCGTGAAGCCGCTGTGCCGCGACAGCTTCGTGTGCGGCGACGTGCCGGCGGCGCTGACGATGAAACTCGCCGTCAACCTGTTCCTGATCACGATGGTCACCGGTCTCGCCGAAGCCACGCACTTCGCGCAACGTCACGGCATCGACCTCGCGCGCTTCGCCGACGTGCTGAACGCCGGCCCGATGGCGAGCGACGTGTCGCGCGTGAAGCTCGGCAAGTTCGTCACGGAAGATTTCTCGGTGCAGGCCGCGATCAGCGACGTGCTGAAAAACGCGCGCCTCGTCGCCGAGTCCGCGCGCGGCATCGGCATCGCGTCGCCGCTGCTCGACATCTGCCATGCGCTTTACGGCGAAACCGAACAGGCCGGACATGGCGCGGCCGATATGGTCGCCGTGATTCGTGCGATCGAACGGCGTACCGGGGACATGCCATGAGCGGCGTGCACACTCACCTATTCGTTCGCAGCGGCAGGTAGGCACAACCATGTCCGCAACCGGCACGTCCGCAACCGGCAACGCTGCACCCTTGCGCCCCGTTCCCGCCGTGATCGGCATCGTGCTGCGCGAGCGCGACGTGCTGCTCGTGCGCCGCGCGAACCCGCCCGATGCCGGCTGCTGGGGCTTCCCCGGCGGCAAGATCGAGCCGGGAGAGCCGCTTGCCGAGGCGGTCGTGCGCGAGATCGCGGAAGAAACGACGATCGACGTGGAGGCGCTCGACGCCTTTACCGCGCTGGACGCGTTCGATTACGATGCGCACGGCGCCGTGCGCCAGCATTTCATCATGGTCGCGGTGCTGTGCAGATGGCTGCGCGGCACGCCAGCCGCCGGCGACGACGCGCTCGACGCGCGCTGGTTCGGCCTCGACGAACTCGACCGCGACGATTTGCCGATGAGCGCGGGCGTGCGCGATGTCGCGCGACGGGCGATCGAGCGGGCGGTGGTGCTGGAGCACGCGCGGCAGCCATCCGCGTGACACTTCGCTGTCGCTTGTGCATTACCGCGACGCGTTCGCTCCGCCACCGAGGCGGCCCCCGGCGAGCGCCAAGTCATCCCATATCAAACCATGATCAAAATTCGACAATCCACCGAGGCCGACGGCACACGCGTACTGGACATCTGGCGCCAAGCCGTCGATGCCACGCATCACTTCCTGAGCGAAGACGATCGTCGCGCGATCGAATCCGAAGTCGTCGCGTTCCTCCCGGGCGCACCGCTCGATCTGGCCGTCGACGAAACCGATCGCCCGATCGGCTTCATGCTGCTCGACGGCAGCCACATGGAAGCGCTGTTCGTCGATCCCGCCCACCATCGCGCGGGGGTCGGGCGGCTGCTCGTCGACGAGGCGATCAAGCGCCATCCCGACCTGTCGACCGACGTCAACGAACAGAACGAAGCGGCGGCACGATTCTATGAACGGCTCGGATTCGAGCGCTGCGGGCGATCGGAGCTGGATGGACAGGGGCGGCCTTATCCGCTGATTCACCTTCGTTATCGCGGGTGCGGTCGAGACTGAAAATCATCCCGACGGGCTGAGATTTTCATTATCGTCAATCGGCAGCCTGCCCACTCGCCGCTCGACGAACCCGCCGTTCGCGCGCCCGAAGATGCTACCCTCTCGGCCACACTCGACATCTTCTAATGAAGCACCCGAATTCAACATGCAAACCGTCGCGGTACTGGACTTCGAAACAACCGGGCTGTCGCCGAATCTGGGCGACCGTGCAACCGAAATTGCCGTCATCCTGCTGCGCGACGGGCAGGTCGTCGACCGTTTCCAGAGTTTGATGAATGCAGGCCGACGCATCCCGTCCGACGTCGTCGCGCTCACGGGCATCACGAACGACATGATCGCGGCGGCGCCCCCGGCTTCCGAAGTCATGAAGAAAGCGGCGGCGTTCGTCGGCCAGCATGCGGTCGTGGCCCACAACGCCGGTTTCGACAAACGCTTCTGGCAGTCGGAACTCGGGATGCTCGGCATGTCGGCCGACCATGCATTTGCGTGCACGATGCTGGTGGCGAGACGGATCTACCCGGACGCGCGCAGTCACCGTCTGTCGAGCCTGGCCGAGATGCTGCGGCTGCCGCAAACGGGCCGTGCGCACCGCGCGATGGTCGATGCGGAGATGGCCGGCCATCTGTGGTGCCGGTTGCAGCAGGATATTTCGCGCACTTATGGGCTGGATCGCATCGATCATGCGCTGATGTCGCGGGTTCAGGCGACGACCAAGGCGAAAGTGCCGATGTATCTGCGGTCGCTCGGGCGGGCGCATGTGTGACGTATCCGGTCGCGGAACGGAAAACGCCACGCTCACCGATTTCATGCGTTAACGCAAAACGGCCTGGCAATCCATTGCCAGGCCGCTTCTTGCCCCTGCGTGAGCCGGGGCAGCAAGCCAACCGAATCGGTCATCCGCTTGCGAACTATCGCGACATCAAGCGATGCGCCACGACACAAGCGGAATCGAACGCCGATTTAGCCGAAATGCTCACTCCCACTCAATCGTCGCCGGCGGCTTCCCCGAGATGTCATACACCACGCGGTTGATCCCGCGCACTTCATTGATGATCCGGTTCGACGCACGGCCGAGCAGCGCATACGGCAGATGCGCCCAATGCGCGGTCATGAAGTCGGTCGTCTGCACGGCCCGCAACGACGTCACATAGTCATACGTCCGCCCATCGCCCATCACGCCGACCGACTTCACCGGCAGGAACACCGCGAACGCCTGGCTCGTCAGGTCGTACCAGCTCTTGCCGACGTCGGCGTCGCCGCACAGGCCGGCCGCCGCATCCTGCGCGGTCGCGACCGTGCCGCGCAGTTCCTCGATGAAGATCGCGTCCGCGCGGCGCAGCAGATCCGCGTACTCGCGCTTCACTTCGCCGAGAATCCGCACGCCGAGGCCCGGGCCCGGGAACGGATGGCGGTACACCATCTCCGGCGGCAGGCCGAGCGCGACGCCCAGCTCGCGCACTTCGTCCTTGAACAGGTCGCGCAGCGGTTCGAGCAGCTTCAGGCCGAGCGTTTCCGGCAGGCCGCCGACGTTGTGGTGGCTCTTGATCGTCGTCGCCTTCTTCGTCTTCGTGCCGCCCGATTCGACCACGTCCGGGTAGATCGTGCCCTGCGCGAGCCACTTCGCCTTCGACAGCTTCTTCGCTTCCGCCTGGAACACCTCGACGAACTCGCGGCCGATGATCTTGCGCTTCGCTTCCGGATCGGTCACGCCGGCCAGATGGCAGAGGAACTGGTCGGACGCGTCGACGTGCACGACCTTCGCATGCAGGCGGCCCTCGAACATGTCGAGCACCATCTTGCCTTCGTTCAGGCGCAGCAGGCCGTGGTCGACGAACACGCACGTCAGTTGATCGCCGATCGCACGATGGATCAGCGCGGCCGCGACGCTCGAATCGACACCGCCCGACAGGCCGAGAATCACTTCCTCGTCACCGACCTGCTCGCGAATCTTCGCGACGGCTTCCTCGATGTGGTTCTTCATGATCCAGTCGGGCTTCGCGCCGGCGATCTGCAGCACGAAGCGTTCGATGATCTGCCGGCCCTTCACCGTGTGCGTGACTTCCGGGTGGAACTGCACCGCGTAGTAGCCGCGCGCCTCGTCGGCCATGCCGGCGATCGGGCAGCTCGGCGTCGACGCCATCAGCGCGAAGCCCGGCGGCAACTCGGCCACCTTGTCGCCGTGGCTCATCCAGACCTTCAGCATCCCGTGGCCTTCGGCCGTCGTGAAATCCTCGATGCCGTCGAGCAGGCGCGTATGGCCGTGCGCACGCATTTCCGCGTAACCGAATTCGCGATGATCGCTCCACTCGACCTTGCCGCCGAGCTGCACGGCCATCGTCTGCATCCCGTAGCAGATGCCGAGCACCGGCACGCCGAGATCCCACACGGCCTGCGGCGCACGCAGCTGGTGGTCTTCATACGTGCTCGCGTGGCTGCCCGACAGGATCACCGCCTTCGGCGCGAACTCGCGGACGAAGTCGTCGGACACGTCGTTCGGGTGAATTTCGCAGTAGACGTGCGCTTCGCGCACGCGGCGCGCGATCAGTTGGGTGACTTGCGAACCGAAGTCGAGAATCAGGATTTTGTCGTGCATGGCTGCGGACGGGATGAAGAGAATAAGAAAAGCAGCGCATCGAGCGCTGCGTCAAAAGCATGGACAGCGGCGTCGGGCGGCAGGCGGCTCGCGCGACGCATCGCCGGTCAATCCTGCGACGGCGGGCGCGCGTCGAACGCGACGCTGCCTGACGCACGGTCGGATGCGGCCGACGGGGTAGCCGCGGCCGGCGCCGCAGGCGCCACCGGACGGCTGACGACCGGCTCGACTCGCGGCTGCGCCACGGAGGCCGGCGCCGGTTCGACCGGACGCTTCGCATCGCGGCCCTCGAGCGCCTGCGCCCTGTCGGCCCTTTCGCGCCGGCGCACGGCCGATGCGAGCCGCACGCCGCCGAGGCCGAGCACGATCAGCGCGACGCCGGCCACGGCCGACAGCACCCGGCCGGCGGCCGCGAGCGCCGGCCCGCTGCCGGTGCCGATCGACCACACGACCGTCAGCACGCCGGTCAGCCAGTACACGTGGCCGACCGGGCGCGCGACGGGCGCCGTGAGATCGCCGTTGAACGCCGCATGAAACGCGAGCCACGCGAGCCCGAGCAGCGCGATGCCGAACGCCTGGCCGAGCATCGCGGGCTGGATGTTCGCCAGTTGCAGCGCATTGAACAGCGCCTGCCAGGGCGTCAGCACGAACAGCGCGCCGAACGCCAGCAGCAACACGGCATCGACGATCAGCACGGCTCGCAGCAGCGGTTTCATCGGCGATCAGTCCACGTGGTAGTTCGGTGCTTCCTTCGTGATCTGCACGTCGTGCACGTGCGACTCGCGCATGCCCGCCGCGGTGATCTGGACGAATTCCGCCTTCTCGTGCAGCTCGTCGATCGTGCGGCAGCCGCAGTAGCCCATGCTCGCGCGCACGCCGCCGACCAGCTGGAACAGGATCGCGTTGACCGAACCCTTGTACGCGACGCGGCCTTCGATGCCTTCCGGCACGAGCTTGTCGATGTTCGCCGAGTTGTCCTGGAAGTAGCGGTCAGCCGCGCCGTCCTTCATCGCACCGACCGAACCCATGCCGCGGTACGACTTGTACTGGCGGCCCTGGTACAGGAACACGTCGCCCGGCGCCTCTTCGGTGCCCGCGAACATGCTGCCCATCATCACCGCGTTCGCGCCGGCCGCGAGCGCCTTCGACACGTCGCCCGAGAAGCGCACGCCGCCGTCGGCGATGCACGGCACGCCGGTGCCCTTCAACGCTTCCGCGACGTTCGCGATCGCGCTGATCTGCGGCACGCCGACGCCCGCGACGATGCGCGTCGTGCAGATCGAGCCCGGGCCGATACCGACCTTGACCGCGTCCGCGCCGTATTCGACGAGCGCCTTCGCGGCGGCGGCCGTCGCGATGTTGCCGCCGATCACCTCGACGTGCGGGAAGTTCTGCTTGACCCAGCGCACGCGCTCGAGCACGCCCTTGCTGTGGCCGTGCGCGGTATCGACGACGATCACGTCGACGCCGGCCTGCACCAGCAGCTCGACACGCTCTTCGTTGTCCGGGCCGACGCCGACCGCCGCGCCTGCGCGCAGCTTGCCGTGTTCGTCCTTGCACGCGTCCGGGTGCTCGGTCTGCTTCGTGATGTCCTTGACGGTCATCAGGCCGCGCAGCTCGAACGCGTCGTTGACGACCAGCACGCGCTCGAGGCGGTGGCTGTGCATCAGCGCCTTCGCTTCGGCGAGCGGCGTGCCTTCCTTGACCGTGACGAGGCGCTCGCGCGGCGTCATGATCGACTTGACCGGCTCGTCGAGGCGCGTTTCGAAACGCAGGTCGCGGTTCGTGACGATGCCGACGAGCTGCGGGCCTTCGACGACCGGGAAGCCCGAGATGCCATGCTGGCGCGACAGCGCGATCACGTCGCGCACCTTCATTTGCGGCGGCACCGTGATCGGGTCGCGGACGACGCCCGACTCGAAACGCTTGACCTTCGCGACTTCGCGGGCCTGCTCGGCCGGCGTGAGGTTCTTGTGGACGATACCGACGCCCCCCTGCTGCGCCATCGCGATCGCGAGGCGACCTTCGGTGACCGTGTCCATCGCGGCGGACACGAGCGGCATGTTCAGGGAGATGTTGCGGGTCAGCTTGGTCTTGAGGCTGGTGTCGCGCGGGAGAACGTCGGAGAAGGCGGGAACGAGGAGCACGTCATCGAAAGTGAGTGCTTTTTGGATCAGACGCATGGCAAATCCTATGGGCGCAAAAGCGAATTATACGCGAAGCGCCGTGATTTTTCACAACACGAACAACGGCTTAGCCGGTTTCGGCGGTTCGGGGGCCGAATCGTTCGGATCGCCGTTCGGTTCGTTTTCGATCGACTTTCGTTTCACCGCTGCGTCGAGCCATTCGCGCAGCCGGCGGCCGGACGGCACGTGCGCGTGTCGCGGCGAGGCGACACGGGCGCGACGGCGGCGGCCGCGCACGGCCCGGCGACCCGCCGCCGAAGCGGCTTGCCTGCCCGACCTCACGCCAGACCGGCCGCACGGGCGATCATCGCGATGCCGCCCGCCACCGTCCCGCAACCGACGATCCGCCACACGCGCCAGCCGGCAGGCGCAACGCGTTCGGCGGCGATCGCGACCGTCACGGCGGCCATCACGCGCAGGTCCATCATGCCGGCCGCCAGCGCGACCGCCATCAGGTTCCCGCAACACGCGCCGCATCGGATCGCGGCGTGCACGCCGTACCGCCATGCCGTGACGGCCGCTGCCCGTGGCCGATGCACGTCGTGCGCCGTCGGGTGCCGGCAGCACGCGAGCCGCCGCGCCTTCCATTCGGTGAATTGCAACGTGCCCGCGGCCAGCACGACGGCGCCGGCCACGAACGGCATCGCCCCGGCGAGCGCCGGCAGACGGGCAGCGGCCGCCGTCAGCGCAGCGCCGGCCGGCAACACGAGCGCCCCGAGCACCATCCAGACCGAGAAATATCCCGCCCCCGCGACGACGACGAGCCAGACCGACCGCGCCGCCGCCTGCGGGCCGATGCGCCACCGGTAATGCCAGAGCTGCGGCGCGAGCACCGGCAGCATCATCGTCACCGTCATCGCGCCCCACATTCCGGCGAAGGCCGCGAATGCGCGGCCGGCGCCCTGGCCGCACGGCCGCAGCCATACGGCCGAAGCCATCCAGCCGCCGGGCATCGGTTCGCCGCCCATCGCACCCATCGACGCGTGCTGCGCTAGCGTCGCCATCGCGGCGAGCGCGAACACGGCGGTGGCCGCCACGCCGAATGCCCACGGACCGGGGGCCGCCTCGCCGGTTGCCGTTCGTGTCATCGCGCGCTCCCGCCCGTGCCCGGCCCGCTCAGCCACGCGCGTATTCGTCGTGACGGCGCCACCACGGGCCGGCCTCGTTGCGTCCGCGCGGCGCGCGATCGAGCCACTGGTACATCCCCCACAATCCGTCGAGGCCGCGCGCGTAGGTCGAATACGTGTGATAGACGGCGCCGTCCTCGCGCACGAACGCGCTCATCCCCGGCCGATCGAGCGCATACGTGACCGAATCGGTGCCGCACGTGGCCGCGAACTGCACGACGGGCGCCGGCGGCGGATCCATGTCCATCGCGTGTCCAGCCTTTGCATAGTTGTATTCGACGTCGCCCGCGCGCTGCTGCGCTTCGGTGAACGACACGTTGAAGTCGAAGTTGAAATCGCTGCCGACCGACGACGCCCACGGGAACGTCCACCCCATCCGCTGCCGGTACGCGAGCAGTTTCGCGAGCGGCGCGCGCGACACGGCCGCGAGCGTCACGTCGTGATGCGCCAGATGCACGGCAAAGCCGTCGAAGCCGTCGGCGAGCGCGGAGCACGACGGGCAGCCGGCCTTGTAGTCGGGGCCGAACATGAAGTGATAGACGAGCAGTTGCGAACGGCCGCCAAACAGGTCGTCGAGCGTCGCCTGCCCTGCTTCGGTGTCGAACCGGTAGGTCTTGTCGACGCGCACCCACGGCAGCGCCTGGCGCTGCCGCGCGAGTTCGTCGCTGTGCCGCGTCAGCGCCTTTTCCGCGTCGAGCAGCGCGCGGCGCGCGGCCAGCCATTCGTCGCGGGTGCCGGTGAGATGGGTCGTCATGGTGGGGTCCTCCTTCCGATGGGTATCCGGGCACGGCGTACGGGCCGTGTGCGTGGTGCTAGATTAGTGGCGGGCATCGGACCGAAGGGAGTGACAAGTGTGTCGGGATTCGAATGGATTCGCTGATCACGGCGGCCGCGCACGCGCTCGCGGCCGGTGACGCGCTCGGCGCGCTGAACCGCGTCGCGCTGCGCGACGATGCGCCGGCGCTCGCGCTGCGCGGGATCGCGCTGGCGCAGCTCGGCGATTTCGAACGGGCACGGTCGCTCGTGCGCGGCGCCGCACGCGCATTCGGCGCGAAGGAAGCGGTCGCACGGGCGCGCTGCGTCGTCGCGGAAGCGGAAATCGCGCTCGCGTCGCGCGACCTGCGTTGGCCGACGCGCGCGCTCGACGCGGCCTGCGCGACGCTCGACGCGCATGGCGACCGTGCGAACGCCGCGCATGGCCGCTATCTCGGCGTACGACGCTTGCTGCTGATCGGCCATCTCGACGAGGCCGAGCGGCTGCTCGCGCATCTCGACCCCGCGCCGCTGCCGCCCGCGTCGCGCGCCGCCCATGAATTGATCGCGGCCGGCATCGCGATGCGCCGCATCCGCACGCACGCGGCCCGCGCGGCGCTCGACCGCGCACGGACAGCCGCCCGCGCCGCCGGCATCGCCGCGCTGGCGGCCGAGGTCGACACCGCGGCGCGCGTGCTCGACGCACCGGCCGCGCGGCTCATCGCGCGCGGCACGTCGCGGCTCGTGCCGCTCGACGAAGTCGAGACGCTGTTCGAGTCGAATGCGCTCGTCGTCGACGCGTGCCGCCACACGGTGCGCGATGCGCGCACGACCGTGTCGCTCGCGCGACGCCCGGTGCTGTTCGTGCTCGCCCGTGCGCTCGGCGAAGCCTGGCCGGCCGACGTGTCGAGAAACGCGCTCGTCTACGCCGCGTTCCGCGCGAAACCCGCCGACGAATCGCATCGCGCGCGGCTGCGTGTCGAGATCGGCCGGCTGCGCGCGGTGCTGCGCCCGCTCGCGAACGTCGTCGCGACACCGCGCGGCTTCGCGCTCGAACCGCTCGGCGTGCGCGAAACCGTCGTCCTCGCGCGGCCGGTCGACGATCGGCACGCGGCCGTGCTCGCGCTGCTCGCCGACGGCGAAGCGTGGTCGAGCTCCGCGCTGGCGCTCGCGCTCGGCGCCAGCCAGCGCACCGTGCAGCGCGCGCTCGATGCGCTCGCGCAAACCGGCAAGGTGCAGGCACTCGGCCGCGGACGCGCGCGCCGCTGGCTCACGCCGCCGCTGCCCGGATTCGCGACGACCTTGTTACTCCCGCTTGCGCTGCCGGGCGATTAGGATGGCCCCATCGAACGACGAGGTGACGAACATGAAGCGCTCCACCGCAGACATCCTTCACGAGTACGGCCCGTTTCCGGGCGTCGACGGCGTGCACGGCGTCACGTTCGACGGGCGGCACGTGTGGTACGCGTCCGGCGACAAGCTGAATGCGCTCGACCCCGAGCGCGGCACGATCGTCCGCTCGCTCGACGTCGCCGCGCACGCGGGCACGGCGTTCGACGGCCGCCACCTGTTCCAGATCGTCGAGGACCGCATCGAGAAGATCGACCCCGAATCGGGCCGCGTGCTCGCGACGATTCCGGCGCCCGGCGGCGGCGCCGATTCGGGGCTCGCGTGGGCGGAAGGCACGCTGTGGGTCGGCCAGTACCGCGAGCGCAAGATTCATCAGGTGGATCCGCAATCGGGCGCCGTGCTGCGCACGATCGAGTCGAACCGCTTCGTCACCGGCGTGACGTGGGTCGACGGCGAGCTGTGGCACGGCACGTGGGAAGCCGACCGCAGCGACCTGCGGCGCATCGATCCGCGCACGGGCGAAGTGCTCGAGCAGGTCGACATGCCGCCCGGCGTCGGCGTGTCGGGCCTCGAATCCGATGGCCGCGACCGCTTCTACTGCGGCGGCGGCAACAGCGGCAAGCTGCGTGCCGTGCGCCGCCCGACGCGCACGGATGCTGCCGGCGACGGCACGCGGCCAACCCCCGATTCGGCGGACGAATGATTCGCCGCCCGCCGAAGCCGCGTGACGGCCGCACCCGGCCGCGAGTGCAGGAATGAACAAGACGCCGCCGCGCCGGCATCGCTAAGATGCGCGCACCTCAGTCATTCGTTCGGAGCGGTCGATGCAGCGCGGCGTGGTGTACGGTGTCCTGGCAGGCGCCCTGTGGGGCATGGTGTTTCTGGTTCCGCGGCTGCTGACCGATTTCTCGCCGCTGCTGCTGAGCGCCGGCCGCTACACGATGTACGGCCTCGTGTCGCTCGCGGCCGCGCTGCCGGCCGCCCGCTCGCTGCTCGATCGGCTGACCCGCGCGGATCTCGTCGCACTGGTGAGGCTCGCCGTCATCGGCAACGTCGCGTACTACATGCTGCTGTCCGGCGCCGTGCACCTGATCGGCATCGCGCCCAGTTCGCTGATCGTCGGCGTGCTGCCGGTGACCGTCACGCTCGCGGGCCTCGGCGACCACGGCGCAATGCCGCTGCGGCGGCTCGCCGCCCCGCTCGCGCTTGTGATCGCGGGCATCGTGTGCATCAACGTCGATCTGTTTACGTCCGAAGCCGCGCACGCGACGACGCTCGCCCAGAAGCTTGCGGGTATCGCCTGCGCGGCGGGCGCGCTCGCGAGCTGGACCTGGTATGCGGTGGCAAACACACGCTACCTGCAGCGCCATCACCGCTTCGGCGGCAACGAATGGTCGGTGCTGTGGGGTGTCGTGACGGGCCTGATCGGCGGGCTCTGCTGGCTGGCGATCCTCGCGCTGCCCGCCGGGACGGTACAGGCGGCCGTCCCCGCCTCGCGCTGGCAATTGTTCTGGCTGCTGAACCTCGTGCTTGCGATCGGTGCGTCGTGGCTCGGTAACGGACTGTGGAATGCCGCGTCGAAGCGGCTGCCGCTCACGCTGTCGGGCCAGTTGATCGTGTTCGAAACCGTGTTCGCGATGCTGTATGCGTTCGTGTACGACCAGCGGATGCCGCGCGCACTCGAGATCGCCGCGCTCGTGCTGCTGCTCGCGGGCGTATACGGCTCGGTGCGACGGCACGGCGACACGCCGGGCGGCGCGCCCGCAAACGCAAACGCCGCGGCCCACTGAGCGCCGCGGCGCTTGATCAGATCAATCGGAACGAAAAGCGCATCAGCGCGCGTCCTTGTGCATCCACTTGCGGCCCTCGATCGAGCCGTCGCGGCGGGATTTGTCGACACGCCGCTGGCGTGCGAGCTTCGGATCGACGATCAGCGGACGATAGATCTCGACGCGGTCGTGATCGACGAGCGGCGCATCGAGCGGCGCGAGCTTGCCGTAGACGCCCGTCTTCGCGTGCGCGAGATCGATCTCCGGGTGCAGCGCGAGCACGCCGCTCGCGTCGATGGCCGAGCGCACGGTCGCCCCTTCGGGCAGCGACAGCGGAATCAGCGTCTGGCGGTCCGGCAATGCGTAGCAGACTTCGATCGACAGCATCGCGTCACCCCTTTCCGTACCGCTGGTCCGCGCGCTTCACAAACGAATCGACGAACGTGTTCGCGATGTGGCTGAACACCGGCCCGATGATCTTCTCGAGCAGGATGCTCGAAAATTCGTAGTGCAGCGCGAATTCGATCTTGCACGCGTCGGCGCGCAGCGGAATGAAGCGCCACGAACCCGTGAACTTCTTGAACGGCCCGTCCGCGAACTCCATGTCGATGCGGGTCGGGCGCTGCTGCGTGTTGCGCGTCGCGAAATGCTGCTTGATGCCCTTGAAGTTGATGTCGATGCGCGCTTCCATTCCGCTCTCGTCCTGACGGCGAACCTCGACACCGCCGCACCAGGGCAGGAAATTGGGGTAGTCGGCCACGTCGGTGACGAGGTCGAACATCTGTTCCGCCGAATGGCGAATCAATACGGTTTTCTGGACATCTGCCATAAATCGCGCGGCATCGCTGAAAGTGGAAACGCCAAGCCGGGCAATTGCCGCCCCGCTTTGCTAAAATCGTGATTTTAAACGAGTTGGCCCAATCCTTTCATGAGCATCATCGACAACAGGAAAGCGCACTTCGATTATCACATCGAGGAACGCTACGAAGCGGGGCTCGTGCTGGAGGGCTGGGAAGTCAAGGCGCTGCGCGCCGGACGCGGCCAGATCAAGGAAGGCTACGTCGTGGTGAAGAACGCCGAGATCTTTCTGATCGGGACCCATATCAGCCCGCTGCCCGAGGCTTCGACGCACATCAAGCCCGACCCGGTTCGCACGCGCAAGCTGCTGCTGCACCGCGAGGAAATCAAGAAACTGATCGGCAAGGTCGAGCAGCGCGGCTACACGCTCGTGCCGCTGAACTTCCACTACAAGGGCGGCCGCGTGAAGTGCGACATCGCACTCGCGAAAGGCAAGAAGCTGCACGACAAGCGCGAAACCGAAAAGAAGCGCGACTGGGAACGCGAGAAGGCGCGCATCATGCGCGCCGGCACCTGACGCCCACGCCATTCATCGCAAACGACACGGCCCGCTCGAAGCGGGCCGTGTTGCTTTGGACGTTGTGAATCGCGCCTGCCAGTGACCTGGCCGCGCGACGATTCGCCGCACGACGATGCGCACGCGGCAGCCGCGCGCGCATCGATATCGGCTCAGCCCTTCGCGCCCGACGCCGCGCCCGCGCTCTTGACGATCGTCAGCGCCGACGAGATCGCGGTGCCGAGATCCGACAGGTTCGACGGCACGATCAGCGTGTTGCCCTGCTTCGCGAGATTCGCGAACGCGCCGACATACTGCTCGGCGACCTTCAGGTTCACGGCATCCATCCCGCCTTGCGACTGGATCGCGCTCGCGATCTTCTGGATCGCCTGCGCGTTCGCCTCGGCCACCGCCAGAATCGCGGCGGCTTCGCCCTGCGCCTGGTTGATCGCGGCCTGCCGCTCGCCTTCGGACTTCTGGATCGCCGCTTCGCGCGCACCCGACGCGAGGTTGATCTGTTCCTGCTTGCGGCCTTCGGAGGCGGCGATCAGCGCGCGCTTTTCGCGCTCGGCGGTGATCTGCGCCTGCATCGCATGCAGGATTTCCTTCGGCGGCGTCAGGTCCTTGATCTCGTAGCGCAGCACCTTCACGCCCCAGTTCGCCGCGGCCTGATCGAGCGCCGACACGATGTTGTGGTTGATGAAATCGCGTTCCTCGAACGTCTTGTCGAGTTCGAGCTTGCCGACCACCGAGCGCAGCGTGGTTTGCGCGAGCTGCGTGATCGCCAGCACGAAGTTGCTCGACCCGTACGACGCCTTCATCGGATCGGTCACCTGGAAGTACAGCACGCCGTCCACCTGCAACTGCGTGTTGTCGCGCGTGATACAGACCTGGCTGGGCACGTCGAGCGGAATTTCCTTCAGCACGTGCCGGTACGCGATCCGATCGACGAAAGGCAGCACGATATTGAGGCCGGGCGACAGCGTCGCGTGATAGCGCCCGAAGCGCTCGAGCACCCATGCATGCTGCTGCGGCACGATCTTCACCGTCTTCGACACGATCACGATCGCGATGACGAGCAGGACAACCCAGATGATCAGCGAATCCATGAAATATTCCCTCCTTGTTGTATTGGCGGACGATCAGCCCGCGGGTTTCGCCACGACCACGAGACAATTGCCGCGCACGGCGCTCACCTGGTACACGTGCGCATCGTCGCGCTCGCCGTGCGCGAGCTCGACGTCCCAGTCGGCGCCGCGATACTGCACGCGCGCGCGGCCGTCACGCCACGCGTCGACCGTGACGGTCGAGCCGATATCGAGATTGACGTCGGGATTCGCCGACGTGTCGCGCTTCTGCTTGCGGCCGAGCCCCGACCGGCGCAGCACGATCATCGCGACGATCGCCACCGCGGCCGCCGCGCCGAACTGCACGTGCGGCGCGAAACCGGCCAGTTGCAGCAAGCCGCCCGCGAGAAAGCCGAGTGCGATCATCAACAGATAGAACGTGCCCGTCAGCAACTCGGCGACGACCAGCACGCCCACCGCGACCCACCAGAACAGATGCCCCGACATCATTGTGGTCTCCCGAAAAACGCCCCCGATGCTCACTATATTCGCCGCGCTCGCAACTGGGCGAAGCGGCCGGCGCGTACCGACGAAAAAAAACACCCCGGTGCTTACCGGGGTGTTTATAGCATGAACCTTGCATTTTGCCTTCAACGAAAGCGCGGTGGACCGCCCTTTCGCCGAAGTTGCATGACGGATCGTTACTTCCGGTTGGCGAGCGCCTGCCACGTATCGATGATCGTGTCCGGGTTCAGCGAGATCGACGCGATGCCTTCGTCGGTCAGCCATTGCGCGAAATCCGGGTGATCGGACGGGCCCTGGCCGCAGATACCGACGTACTTGCCCATCTTGCGGCAGGTATCGATCGCACGCTTCAGCAGGAACTTGACGGCCGGGTCGCGTTCGTCGAAGTCGACTGCGAGCAGTTCCATGCCCGAATCGCGGTCGAGGCCGAGCGTGAGCTGCGTGAGGTCGTTCGAGCCGATCGAGAAACCGTCGAAGTGTTCCAGGAACTCTTCGGCGAGGATCGCGTTGGTCGGGACTTCGCACATCATCACGAGGCGCAGGCCGTTTTCGCCGCGCTTCAGGCCGAACTTCTCGAGCAGGCCGACGACGCGCTCCGCCTGCTTCACGGTCCGCACGAACGGCACCATGATCTCGACGTTGGTCAGGCCCATCTCGTCACGCACGCGCTTCAGTGCACGGCATTCCATCTCGAACGCCTGCGCGAAGTCGTCGGCGATGTAGCGCGACGCGCCGCGGAAGCCCAGCATCGGGTTTTCCTCGTCCGGCTCGTAGCGCGAACCGCCGATCAGCTTCTTGTACTCGTTCGACTTGAAGTCGGACAGACGCACGATCACGGGCTTCGGATAGAACGCCGCCGCGATCGTCGCAACGCCTTCCGTCAGCTTGTCGACGTAGAACTGACGCGGCGACGCGTGGCCGCGCGCGACGCTCTCGACCGCCTTCTTCAGGTCCTGGTCGATGTTCGGGTACTCGAGAATCGCCTTCGGGTGCACGCCGATGTTGTTGTTGATGATGAACTCGAGACGCGCGAGGCCAACACCACCGTTCGGCAGTTGCGAGAAGTCGAACGCGAGCTGCGGATTGCCGACGTTCATCATGATCTTGACCGGGATTTCCGGCAGTTCGCCGCGCTGCACTTCCGTGACTTCCGTCTCGAGCAGACCGTCGTAGATCTTGCCTTCGTCGCCTTCCGCGCACGACACGGTGACGAGCGCGCCGTCCTTCAGGATGTCGGTCGCATCGCCGCAGCCGACCACCGCCGGCACGCCGAGCTCACGCGCGATGATCGCCGCGTGGCAGGTGCGGCCGCCGCGGTTCGTGACGATCGCCGCCGCGCGCTTCATCACCGGCTCCCAGTTCGGGTCGGTCATGTCGGCCACCAGCACGTCGCCCGGCTGCACGCGTTCCATTTCCGACGGATCCTGGATCACGCGCACGGGGCCCGCACCGATCTTCTGGCCGATCGCACGGCCCGTCGCGAGCACCTGCGACTGACCCTTCAGCTTGAAGCGCTGCTCGGCCTTGCCGGATGCCTGGCTCTTCACCGTTTCCGGGCGTGCCTGCAGGATGAAGATCTTGCCGTCGCGGCCGTCCTTGCCCCACTCGATGTCCATCGGACGCTGGTAGTGCTTCTCGATGATGACCGCGTACTTCGCGAGCTCGATCACGTCTTCGTCGGTGATCGAGTAGCGGTTGCGCTGCTCGTGCGGCACGTCGACCGTCTTCACGCGGCCCGGCTCGCCCGGCTGCGTGAATTCCATCTTGATCAGCTTCGAGCCGATCGAGCGGCGGATGATCGGATACTTGTCCTGCGCGAGCGTCGTCTTGAACACGTAGAACTCGTCCGGGTTCACCGCGCCCTGCACGACGGTTTCGCCCAGGCCGTAGCTCGACGTGATGAACACGGCGTCCTTGAAGCCCGATTCGGTATCGATCGTGAACATCACGCCGGCGGCGCCGACGTCCGAGCGGACCATGCGCTGCACGCCGGCCGACAGCGCGACTTCGGCGTGCGTGAAGCCCTTGTGCACGCGGTACGAGATCGCGCGGTCGTTGTACAGCGACGCGAACACGTGCTTCATGCGGTCGAGCACGTCGTCGATGCCGACGACGTTCAGATACGACTCCTGCTGGCCCGCGAACGATGCGTCGGGCAGGTCTTCCGCGGTCGCCGACGAGCGCACGGCGAACGACAGCTCGCTCGGCGAGCCGTTCTTCAGCACTTCGAACTGCGCGCGGATTTCCTGCTCGAGGCGCGGCTGCAGCGGCGCGTCGACGATCCACTTGCGGATTTCGGCACCAGCTTCGGCGAGCGCCTTCACGTCGTCGATGTCGAGCAACTCGAGACGCTTGGCGATGCGATCGGTGAGGTCGTTGTGCTTGAGGAAATCGCGGAATGCGAGCGCGGTCGTGGCGAAACCGGTGGGTACGCGAACGCCTGCTTCGGAAAGCTGGCTGATCATCTCGCCGAGCGACGCATTCTTGCCGCCCACGATTTCCACATCGGTCATCCGCAACTGCTCGAACGGAATTACATACGCCTGGTCCTTTGCGACGTTTGCTGCGTTAGTCATACAAGCCCCTAAGTGTGAAAAAAATGCTCGATCGCGCAAGTGGGCTCGAACGCGGGCGCTTGCAAAAAGGCGCGGCGCGTCTTGCGCAACCTGTTAGATAAGCATTCGCAGCGGCGAAAATGTTCCGACCCGATTTGCAAAAATCCCGGCAGAAGGGCGATATTTGCAGACAAATCGCCAGACTTGCCGGGAATTCTGAAATCGTGCGGCCCAGCTACGGGCCGCCGTTCACGCCCCGCCCCGCAATTGCTTATCCAACAGGTTGCCGCTATTCTACCGTGCCGGCTGCCGGATGTGGCGCGACCTTGTCACTGCGTGTGGAGGCGAACCTCCAGCGGTCCGCGCAACCGCCCTTCACGCTCGACGTCCAGATTCATGCTGCCTACCGTATTCATCGTCTCCGACGGCACCGGGATCACTGCCGAAACCTTCGCGCACTCGATCCTCTCCCAGTTCGACCAGAAATTCCGCCTCGTGCGCGTGCCGTTCGTCGACTCGCTCGACAAGGCCTACGCGACCGTCGAGAAGATCAACGAGGCCGCCGTGCACGATGGCCGTCGCGCGATCGTGTTCACGACGCTCGTCGACAGCGAGTCGAACGACATCGTCAAACGCTCGAACGCGCTCGTGCTCGACATGTTCCAGCGCTTCGTCGAACCGCTCGAGCAGGAACTGGAACTCAAGTCGAGCCACGCGATGGGCCGCGGCCACCAGAACGCGGACACCGAGGAATACAAGACGCGGATCGAGGCGATCAACTTCTCGCTCGCGCACGACGACGGCCAGTCGAACCGCAACCTGTCGGAGGCCGACGTGATCCTGGTGGGCGTGTCGCGCAGCGGCAAGACGCCGACGAGCCTGTATCTCGCGATGCAGTACGGCGTGAAGGCCGCCAACTATCCGCTGATTCCGGAGGATTTCGAACGCGGCAAGCTGCCGTCGGCGCTGGCGCCGTACAGCGAGAAGCTGTTCGGGCTGTCGATCGACCCGCAGCGCCTGTCGGAGATCCGCAACGAACGCCGGCCCGGCAGCAAGTACGCGGCGCCCGAGAACTGCCGCTACGAGATCAACGAGGCCGAGGCGATGATGCGCCGCGAAGGGATCAAGTGGCTGTCGTCGACGCACAAGTCGATCGAGGAAATCGCGACGACGATCCTGCAGGAAATCCGCCTCGACCGGCAGTCGTACTGAGCGCGGATGCGCGGGCGGCTGTCCAGCCGCCGCCGAAAGCAACAAGGCCGCGTCGAACGCGGCCTTGTTTCGTTTTACGGTAATCAATTGCGCGCGTGCGGCGTCACGCGGGCCGCTGCTGCCGCACCTGCTCGAACAGGCACACCGCGGCGGCGGCCGCGACGTTCAGCGACTCCATCCCGCCCGGCTGCGGAATCGTCACGCGATGCGTGGCCGCGTCGCGCCAGAATGCCGACACGCCGGCGCCTTCATTGCCGAACACCCATGCGACGGGCCCCGACAGATCGCAGTCGTAGACCGCCCGCGCGCCGTGCGAATCGGTCAGCGCGACCGGTACGTCGAGGCGTTCGGCAAGCGCCGCGGCTTCGACGTCCTCATGGATCGACAACAGGAAATGCGCGCCCATGCCCGAGCGCAGCACCTTCGACGACCACGCATAGGCCGTCCCCGGCGCGCAGAACACGTGACGCACGCCGGCCGCCGCCGCGCTGCGCAGGATCGAGCCGACGTTGCCGGCATCCTGCACGCCGTCGAGCACGACCGACGTATGCGTCACGCGCGCGGGCAGCGGGTGCACCGGCCGGTCGACCAGCAGCAGGAAGCCGACGCCGTTGACGACGTTCGACAACTGCCCGAACAGCGCGTCCGGCAGCGAGACGACCCGCTGCGCGTCGATGCGCGCGACGATCGCCTGCGCCTCCGCGTGGCCGAGCGCGCCTTCGGTCGTGACGCACAGCTCCGGCGTCGCGCCCGTATCGAGGTACGCGCTCGCGAGATGGAAACCTTCGAGCAGCGCCTGGCCGCTGCGGCGCTGCTGGGGCGTCGAACCCGCGAGCGCCTTCAGGCGCTTGTACAGCGGGTTGTCGCGGGAAGTGATGCTTTTCATCGAATCAGATCGAGCGCCGCACGAACCGGCGCGAACGAGCGCCGGTGCGCTTCGCACGGGCCGTGCTCGCGCAGTGCGGCAAGATGTTTCGCGGTGCCGTAGCCGGCATGTACGTTGAAGCCGTACACCGGGAAGCGTTCGTGCAGGTCGACCAGCATGCGATCGCGCGTGACCTTCGCGAGGATCGACGCGGCCGAGATGCTCGGCACGAGCGCGTCGCCGCTGACGATCGCCTCGGCGCGCACGCTCAGCGTCGGGCAGCGGTTGCCGTCGATCTGCGCAAGCGTCGGCAGCACCGACAGGCCCTCGACGGCCCGCTTCATCGCGAGCATCGTCGCGTGCAGGATGTTCAGCGTATCGATCTCGTCGACACTCGCCGACGCGACGCAATACGCGTGCGAACGCGCGACGATCAGCTCGTACAGCATGTCGCGCTTCTTCGCGGACAGCGCTTTCGAATCGTCGAGCCCGTCGATCGGCCGAGCCGGATCGAGGATCACCGCGGCGGCCACCACCGGCCCCGCGAGCGGGCCGCGGCCGGCTTCGTCGACGCCGCAGACGATCTCGTCCGGGCGGCTGAAATCGAAACCGCCCTGCACGTCGGCCGACGCGTTGCGACGTGGCGCACGGACTGCGGTCATGCGCGCCCCTTGCGTTGTTCGAGCACGCGCACGACGGCCTCGGCCGCCTTCGCGGCCGTGTTCTGCCGCAGCGAAAGATGCATTTCAGTAAACACTTCGGTCAGCGTGCGGCGGTTCGCGTCGTCGCGCAGTTGCGTGAGCGTCGCATCGGCGAGCGCCTCGGGCGTCGCGAAATGCTGCAGCAGCTCCGGCACGACGAAGCGCCCCGCCAGGATGTTCGGCAGGCCGACATACGGCAGGTAGCCCTGCCGGCGCATGATCTGCCCGGTCAGCCAGGGCACCTTGTACGAGATCACCATCGGCTTTTTCAGCAGCGCGGCTTCCAGCGTGACGGTGCCGCTCTTCACGAGGATCGCGTCGGCGGCCGTCATCGCGACCTGCGAACGGCCGTCGGTGATCGTCAACGCGAGCTGCGGATGCGCGTCGACGAGCGGCTGCAGCAGTTCGCGCAGCGCGGGCGTCGCGGCCGGCATCACGAATCGCACGCCCGGCTCGCGCTGCTGCATCAGCGCCATCGCCGCGAAGAACGTCGGGCCGATCAGCGCGATCTCCGAGCGCCGGCTGCCCGGCAGCACCGCGATCACGGGGCCGTCGGCCGGCAGGCCGAGCGCAATGCGCGCGCCGTGCGTATCGGGTTCGAGCGGGATTTCGTCGGCGAGCGGATGACCGACGTAGGTCGATGCGACGCCGGCCTTGTCGAGGATCGCCGGTTCGAACGGGAACAGGCACAGCATGTGGTCGACGGATTTCGCGATCTTCTTGATCCGGCCGCCGCGCCACGCCCAGATCGACGGGCACACGAAGTGGATCGACGGGATGCCTGCGTCGCGCGCGGCCTGTTCGACGTTGAAGTTGAAATCGGGCGCGTCGACGCCGATGAACGCGTCCGGCCGCTCGGCGAGCAGTTGGCGCTTCAGTTCGCCGCGAATCCGCAGGATCTCGGGAATCTGGCCCAGCGCCTCGACATAGCCGCGCACGGTCAGCTTGTCCATCTGCCAGTGCGAGTCGAAGCCCTGCGCGATCATCCGCGGCCCGCCGATCCCGTAATACTGGGCCGATTCGGGCAGCCGCTCGCGCAGGCCGCCGAGCAGCGAGGCCGCGAGGAGGTCGCCCGACGGTTCGCCGGCCACCATCGCGAGCCGGAGCTGGTTGGTCGGAAGCGGCATCGCTTAGCGGATGATGCCGCGTTGCGACGCGTCGATGAACTCGACGAGCGCCTTCACCGGTGCATCGCCGTCGCCGCCCGCTTCCGCGAGCTCGCGCAGTTGCACCTTCGCTTCCTCGAGCGACAGGCTGTTCTTGTACAGCACGCGGTACGCGCTGCGCAGCGCCGAGATCGCGTCGGCCGAGAAGCCGCGCCGGCGCAGCCCTTCGACGTTGATCCCGTGCGGCTCGGCCTTGTTGCCCGCCGCGATCACGAACGGCGGGATGTCCTGCACGAGCGCCGACGCGCCGCCCAGCATCGAATGCGCGCCGATGCGCACGAACTGGTGCACGCCCGACATGCCGCCGATGATCGCAAAGTCGCCGATCTCGACGTGGCCGGCCATCTGCGCGTTGCTCGACAGGATCACGTTGTTGCCGACGCGGCAGTCGTGGCCGATGTGCACGTAGGCCATGATCCAGTTGTCGTCGCCGAGCGTCGTCACGCCGACGTCCTGCACGGTGCCCGTGTGGATCGTCGTGAATTCGCGGATCGTGTTGCGGTTGCCGATCACGAGCTTCGTCGGCTCGTCCTTGTACTTCATGTCCTGCGGACGCCCGCCGACCGACGCGTAATGGCCGATGCGGTTGTCCTCGCCGAGCGTCGTATGGCCTTCGATCACGCTGTGCGAGCCGATCGTCGTGCGCGCGCCGATCGTGACGTGCGGGCCGACGATCGCGTACGGGCCGATCTCGACCGATTCGTCGATCTGCGCGCCCGGCTCGACGATCGCGGTAGGATGAATCCTGGTCATGCGCCGTTGCCTCTCGATATCATGTGTCGCGTTGCTCGCGTTATGTTGCCCATGCGTGCCGCGTCGCTCAGGGCGCCGCGTCGGCCGTCTTGACCGTGCACATCAGCTCGGCTTCCGCCGCGACCTTGCCGTCGACTTCCGCCACCGCCTTGAACTTCCAGATGCCGCGGATGTAGCGCTCGAACGTCACGTTCAGGATCAGCTGGTCGCCCGGTTCGACCACGCGCTTGAAGCGCGCGCCGTCGATCCCGACGAAGTAATACAGCGTGTTCTCCGGATCCTTCGGCTGCTCTTCCGAGAACGTCAGCAGCGCCGCGGCCTGCGCGAGCGCCTCGAGGATCAGCACGCCCGGCATCACCGGCCGCTTCGGGAAATGCCCCTGGAAGAACGGCTCGTTGATCGACACGTTCTTCAGCGCTTTGATCCCTTTGTGCGGTTCGAGTTCGAGCACGCGGTCGACGAGCAGAATCGGGTAGCGATGCGGCAGCAGCGTGAGGATCTTGTGGATGTCGAGATTGATTTTTTCAGTGCTCATGATGGTTCGTCTCACGCAGAGGCTGCGCGGTGGTGATGCAAAGGCTGAAGCGGGCCGCCGCGCGGCCCAGTCTGACGAACCGGGCCGGTTGCGCTGGCCGTGCCCGGTTCATGGTCTCGCATGATGCGCTCAGGCGTGGGTGCCGCCCTGGGCGGCGAGCGCGGCTTCGAGCGCCTTGATGCGCTCGCGCAGCTTGTCGAGGTTGCGCACGAGCGCGGCGCTCTTGTTCCACTCGCCGTGGTCGACGGCCGGGAATGCGCTGGTATAGATGCCGGCCTTCGGCAGCGACTTCGATACGCCCGACTTCGCGGTGATGATGACATAGTCGCCGAGCGTCACGTGGCCGGCGATCCCGGCCGCGCCGCCGATCATGCAATGGCGGCCGATCGTCGTGCTGCCCGCGATGCCGGCGCTGCCGGCGATCACCGTGTACGCGCCGATCCGGCAGTTGTGGCCGATCTGGACCTGGTTGTCGATCTTCACGCATTCCTCGATGACGGTATCCGCCATCGCACCGCGGTCGATCGTCGTGTTCGCGCCGATTTCGACGTCCGGGCCGATCGTCACGCCGCCGACCTGCGGAATCTTGACCCAGCTGCCGGTACGCGCGTCGCCGTCGCCGACGAAATCCGGCGCGAAGCCGAAGCCGTCCGAGCCGATCACGGCACCCGCATGGACGATCGCGCGCGGGCCGATCTTGCAGCCGTGGTACACCGATGCGTTCGGATAGAAGTGCGAGCCGGCGCCGATCGTCGTGCCGCGGCCGACGAATACGTTCGCGTCGAGCTGCACGCCGTCTTCGATCACCGCGCCGGCCTCGACCGTCACGTGCGGGCCGATCACCGCGGTCGCGGCGACCTTCGCGGCCGGATCGATCGTCGCGCTCGGATGCACGCCGGCCGCGCGCGGCGGCGTGGCGAGATCGATGAACATCTGCGCGACGCGCGCGAAGTACGCGTACGGATTCGGCGTCACGATGAAGTTGCGACCCTTCGCGGCCGCGCCCAGCTTTTCCAGATCCTTCGGCGCGATCAGCACCGCGCCGGCGCGGGTCGTCTCGACCTGCGACAGGTACTTCGGGTTCGCGAGGAACGCGAGCTGCTGAGGGCCTGCCTGGTCGAGCGGCGCGAGGCCGCCGACCGTGCACTGTGCGTCGCCGGCGATCTCGCCGCCGAACCGCTTTACGAGTGCCTCAAGCGTCAATGCCATTCGTCGTCTGCTCCGTTCAGTTCGTCGAGCCGGACGCGAGCGCCTTGAGCACCTTGTCGGTGATGTCGATGCGCGGGCTGACGTACACGGCTTCCTGCACGATCAGGTCGTAATTCTGCTGCTCGGCGATCTGCTTGATGACCTTGTTCGCCCTTTCCAGCACGGCCGCCAGCTCTTCGTTGCGCCGCTGGTTCAGGTCTTCGCGGAACTCGCGCTGCTTGCGCTGGAAGTCGGTGTCGAGCTGCGCGAGATCGCGCTGCTTCTGCGCGCGATCGGCCGCCGACAGCGACGTGCCGTTCTTGTCGAGCGAATCGGACATCGACTTCAGACGGGCCGCCAAGTCCTGCAGATCCTTGTCACGCTTCGCGAACTCGGCTTCGAGCTTCGTCTGCGCCGCCTTCGCGGGCGCCGACTCGCGCAGGATCCGATCCGAATTGACCGCCGCGATGCGGGCGACGTCCTGTGCGTGCACCGTTGCCGCGCCCAAGGCCAGCGCAACGGTCAGCGCGCACATCACTCGTTTCGAAAACTTACCGGTTAGCAAAATTACCCTCTCGTTGCTGTTGTCATGCGTTCGGTCAGAACGCCGTCCCGATCTGGAACTGGAATTTCTGGTACTGGTCGCCTTCGTGCTTCTGCAGCGGGAAGCCGAGGCTCAGCTTCAGCGGGCCGATCGGCGAGATCCACGCGAGACCCACACCATAGCCGTAGCGCAGGCCGTTGGCGCCCGTACTCGTGCCGCCCGGCGCGTTGCCCCACACGTTACCGCCGTCGAGGAACGTGAACACGCGCAGCGTGCGGTCGTAGCCGGTGCCCGGCAGCGGGAACGTCAGCTCGATGTTGCCGACCAGCATCTTCGAACCGCCGATCGGATCGTTCGTCTTCGTGTCGCGCGGGCCCAGCGAGCTCGGCTCGTAGCCCCGCACGGAGCCGATACCGCCCGCGTAGTAGTTCTTGAAGATCGGGTACGGGTTGCCGATACCGTTACCGTAGCCGCCTTGCAGGTTCAGGCCCAGGATGAAGCCGCGCGAGAACGAATAGTAGTACTGCGCCTGCAGGTCGGCCTTGTAGTACTGGATCTTGCCGACCGGCACGCCGTACTCCATGTTCGCCTGCGTGAAGTAGCCGCGGCTCGGAATCAGCGCGCTGTCACGCGCGTCGCGCGACCATGCCACCGTCAGCGGCACCGTGTTCGACACGCGGCCGAACTCGTTCACGTAATCCTGGTAGCTCTGCGGCGTGTTCGAATCGACGTCGAGGCGGTTCTGTTCGAAGCCCGCGCCGAAGTAGACGGTGTCGACTTCCGAGAACGGAATGCCGAACTTCAGGTTGCCGCCCGCGCTGATGATCCGGAAGCTCGAGCTCGTCGAATAGTAGAGCGGCTGGTACGTGCGGTAGTACACGTCGGTGATCCGCTTGATGCCGTCGACCGTGAAGTACGGATCGACCTGCGTGACGGTCAGCGTGCGGTAGCTCTTCGCGGTGTTGACGTTCACCGACAGGCTCGTGCCCGAGCCGAACACGTTGTCCTGCGACACGCCGGCCGACAGCACGACCTTGTCCGTCGACGAGAAGCCGGCGCCCAGCGTGATCGCGCCGGTCGGTTTTTCGTCGACCTTCACGTTCACGTCGACCTGGTCGTTCGTGCCTTCGACCGGCACCGTCGTCACGTCGACGTTGGTGAAGTAGCCGAGGCGGTTCACGCGGTCCTTCGACAGCGCGAGGCGGTTCGAGTCGAACCACGAGCTTTCGAGCTGGCGCATTTCGCGGCGCACCACTTCGTCGCGCGTACGCGTGTTGCCGACCACGTTGATGCGGCGCACGTACACGCGGCGGCTCGGATCGACGACGAGGTTCAGGTTCACCTTGTGGTTCGCCTGGTCGATGTCCGGCTGCGCGTTGACGGTCGCGAATGCGTAGCCGTATTCGCCGAGCTTGTCGACGATCGACTTGGTGGTCTGCTGCAGCTTTTCGGCTGAGAAGCGGTCGCCCGGCTTGATCTTGATCAGCTTGTTGAGTTCGGCCTCGCGATCGAGCAGGTTGCCCGACAGCTTGATGCCCGACACCGTGTACGGCTCGCCTTCGTGCAGCGTGACCGTCAGGTACATGTCCTTCTTGTCCGGCGAGATCGACACCTGGGTCGACTCGATGTTGAACTCGAGGTAACCGCGGTTCAGGTAGTACGAGCGCACGGCCTCGAGGTCGCCCGTGAGCTTTTCCTTCGAGTACAGGTCGTTCTTCGTGTACCAGGAGAACCAGTTCGGCGTCGACAGCTGCATCTCGTCGCGCAGCGTGCTCGTGCTGAACGCCTTGTTGCCGATGAAGTTGATCTGGCGGATCTTCGCGCTCGGGCCTTCGGCCACCGCGAACAGGATCGACACGCGGTTCGCGTCGACCGGCGTGATCGTCGTCTTGACTTCGGCCGCATAGAAGCCGCGCGTCAGGTACTGGCGCTTGAGCTCCTGCTCCGCCTTGTCGACGAGCGCCTTGTCGTAGTAGCGGCCGTCGGCGAGGCCGACCGCACGCAGCGCCTTCGTCAGGTTGTCCTTGTCGAATTCCTTCGTGCCGGTGAAGTCGATCGACGCGATGGCCGGCCGCTCCTGCACCTGCACGATCACGACGTTGCCCTGCGTGGCGACGCGAACGTCGTTGAAAAAGCCCGTCGCGTACAACGCGCGGATTGCTTCGGATGCCTTGTCGTCCGTGAAGGTATCGCCCTGCTTGATCGGCAGATAGGCGAACACCGAACCCGCTTCGACGCGCTGCAGCCCCTCGATCTTGATGTCTTGCACCACGAACGGTGCCGCTGCATGCGCCGCGAGGCCGTGCGCGGCGAGCGCGGCCGCTGCAACTGTCTTAGGTACAAAGCGATGAGGTTTGAACAACATGCATCCCCAATATTTAGCTGCATCAAATCGGGCGGCTGGCCAGCGGCCGCCGCCTGACGCTTCAGAAATGGATTAACCGAGCCAGATCGTTGAACAGCGCGATCGCCGACAACGCGACGATGCAGATCAACCCGGCTCTTTGCAGAATCAGCTGCCAGCGCTCCGATACGGCTTTCCCGGTCGCGGCTTCAACCGCATAATATAACAGATGCCCCCCGTCCAAAACGGGAATCGGCAACAAGTTCAGGACGCCAAGGCTAATGCTGACAAGGGCGAGGAACGACAGGAACGCCGACGGACCGAGCCGTGCGCTCTTGCCCGCGTAGTCGGCGATCGTCACCGGGCCCGACAGGTTCTTCAGCGACGCGTTGCCCGTGATCATCCGCCCGAACATCTTCAGCGAATACACGGAAATGTCCCACGTGCGGTGCGCGCCGAGCCGCAGGCTCTCGATCGGCCCGTAGCGCACGTCCACCGACGGCGCGTGCATCGACAGCGCCGCGCCGATGCGGCCGACCTGCTGCCCCGATTCGTCGTCGCGCTGCATCTGCGGCACGATCGACACCGTCCGCGCGGCGCCGTTGCGTTCGATCTGCAGCGCGAGCGGCTCGCCCGCATGGTGCTTCACCGTATCGATGAAGCGCGACGCACCGCCGAGCGGCTTGCCGTCGAGCGCGACCAGCTTGTCGCCGGCCTTCAGGCCCGCCTGCTCCGCCGCGCTGCCCGGCTGCACCGACGCGACCGACAACGTGCCGCCGCCGGCCTCGAAGCCCAGATGGGCCATGAAGTCGTCGTCGAGCTGGCTGTCGGGCACGTTGCGCAGGTCGACACGGAAATCGAACGTCGCATTGCCGTCGCGCGCGCCGAGCACGACCTCGCGATGGTCGAGCGCGGCCGACAGCAGCTTCCAGCGCAGGTCCGACCACGATCGCACCGGCTCCGACTCGCCGCCCTGCGCGTCGCCCACGCGCACGTCGCGGATCGACACGACCGTCTCGCCGCCGTCGAAGCCCGCGCGAGCCGCCACCGTGCCGGCGGCCGGCGGCGCGACGATCGCGGTCGGCTCGGTCACGCCGGTGGCGAATATGGCGGAGAACAGCACGATTGCCAGCAGGAAGTTCGCAATCGGTCCGGCCGCGACGATCGCGATGCGCTTGTAGACCGACTGGCGGTTGAATGCCTGCCCGAGTTCCTCGGGCGGAATGCCGCCCGGGCCTGGATCGCGCTCGTCGAGCATCTTCACGTAGCCGCCGAGCGGCAGCGCGGACAGCGTCCACTCGGTGCCCGTCCTGCGGCTGACCCAGCGCGCGACGGGCTGGCCGAAGCCGATCGAGAAACGCAGCACCTTCACGCCGCACCAGCGCGCGACGCGATAGTGTCCATACTCATGCACGACGACCAGCACCCCGATCGCCACCGCAAACGCGACCAGTTCGACCAGTACGTTCATGAGCACTCCATTCAGACCGCACGCTCCACGCGTGGCGCAGGCGCTTTGGCAATGATCGCGGCGGCGAGGCGGCGAGCCTCGGCATCCGCCGCGAGGACGTCGTCGAGCCCGCCGGGCGCGCGGTTCGGCAGCGTGTTGAGCACGGCGTCGACCGTCGCCGCGATCGCCATGAAGCCGATCCGGCGCTCGAGAAATGCTTCGACCGCCACTTCGTTCGCCGCGTTCAATGCGGCGCTCGCGATACCGCCTTCCTCGAGCGCCTTCAGCGCGAGCGCGAGGCACGGGAAGCGCGCGTAATCGGGCTTCTCGAACGACAACTGGGCGATCTGCGCGAGGTCGAGCTGATCGACGCCCGCGTCGACGCGCTCGGGAAACGCGAGCGCGTGCGCGATCGGCGTGCGCATGTCGGGGTTGCCGAGCTGCGCGAGCACCGAGCCGTCGCGATACGACACGAGCGAATGGATCACGCTCTGCGGATGGATCAGCACGTCGATCCGGTCGCCCGGCAGCCCGAAGATCCAGTGCGCCTCGATCACCTCGAGGCCCTTGTTCATCATCGTCGCGGAATCGACCGAGATCTTGCGGCCCATCACCCAGTTCGGGTGCTTGCACGCCTCGTCCGGCGTCACGTCGACGAGCGTGGCCGGCTCGCGCGTGCGGAACGGGCCGCCCGACGCGGTCAGGATGATCTTCGAGATCCCGCCGTGCTCGGCCGCGTCGCGCGGCATGCACTGGAAGATCGCGTTGTGTTCGCTGTCGACCGGCAGCAGGATCGCGCCATGGTCGCGCACGGCGTCCATGAAGATCGCGCCCGACATCACGAGCGCTTCCTTGTTCGCGAGCAGGATCCGCTTGCCGGCGCGCGCGGCCGCCAGGCTCGGCGCAAGGCCGGCCGCGCCGACGATCGCCGCGACCACCGTGTCGCAGCCGTCGCTCTTCGACACGTCGACGAGCGCCTGCGGCCCGTGCAGCACGACCGTCTTGCTGCCCGCCGCGCGCAGTTTCGCGTCGACGTGCGCGGCCGTCGCGGCATCGCCGACCACCGCCACTTCAGGCGCGAAGCGCAGACACTGCTCGACGAGCTTGTCGCCGTTGCGGTGCGCGGTCAGCGCGTAGACCGAGAAGCGCTCGGGATGGCGCGCGACCACGTCGAGCGTGCTGTCTCCGATCGAGCCCGTGGAACCGAGCAATGTCAGGCGTTTTTGCATAACAGAAATAATGGTTTAACCAAGCAGCAGCATCGCGAGCGGCAGCACCGGCAGCAGCGCGTCGACACGATCGAGCACGCCGCCGTGGCCCGGCAGCAGTCCGCTCGAATCCTTCACGCCCGCCTGCCGCTTCAGCAGCGACTCGAACAGGTCGCCGATCACGCTGTATGCAACCAGCAGCGTCAGTGCGGCCCACGCGCCGGGCATTCCGTAGCGCGCGGCGAGCGCGGAAAACAGGGTCGGTTCGAAAGCGTGTACGGCCATCGCGACACCGGCGACGACCATCACCGCGAACCAGCCGCCGATCGCGCCTTCCCAACTCTTGCCGGGGCTGATCGTGATGGCCAGTTTACGCTTTCCGAAGGCCTTGCCGGCGAAGTATGCGCCGATATCGGCCAGCCAGACGACCAGAAGCAGCGACAGCACGAACGGCACGCCCTGCGCGCGGGCTGCCACGAGCGCGTGCCAGCAGGCGGCGAACACGACGAGGCCGGCGGCCAGCAGGAACGGTCGCCACACGCCGCCCGCGAGTTCGGGCTTGCGCCGCAGCGCGAACGGGCCGACCAGCAGCCAGAACACGCCAGCCGCCATGAAAAGGGGACGGGACGAAGCCGCGTCGACGCCGAGCGGCGCGGTGGCCGCGAGCGCGAGCGCCGCGACGAGCGCATAGACGACCGGCGCGGCGCCGCCGAGCTTCAGCAGGCGCGCCCACTCCCACGCGGCGAACACCAGCACGACGCCGATCAGCGCGCCGAACCCGGCGAGCGGCGCGAACAGCGTCACCGGCAGCAGCACGGCCAGCATCACGATCGCCGTGATCACACGGGTTTTCAGCATGAAAGGGAGTCGGCGTTCTGCGATTGCGGTTCGAGCTGCGCACTCGTGCGCCCGAAACGGCGCTCGCGCTCGGTATACGACGCCATCGCGTCGGCCAGTGCCGCGCCGTCGAAATCCGGCCAGTACTTGTCGGTGAAATAGAATTCGGCGTAAGCGAGCTGCCACAGCAGGAAGTTGCTGACGCGCTGCTCGCCGCCCGTGCGGATGAAGAGATCGGGCTCCGGCGCATAGGCCATCGCCAGGTGCGGCGCGAAAGCGTCCTCGGTCACTTCGATCTCGCGACCTTCGCGCACGGCCTGCTCGACGAGCTTCTTCGTCGCCTGCAGGATGTCCCACCGGCCGCCGTAGTTGGCCGCGATGGTGAGCGTCAGACGGGTATTGCGCGCCGTCTTGGTTTCGGCGCGGCGAATCAGTTCACGGATGCGCGGCTCGAAACGGTCGAGATCGCCGACGACACGCAGGCGGATCCCGTTCGCATGCAGCTTGCCCACCTCGCGCTCGAGCGCGGTGATGAACAGCCGCATCAGGAACGACACTTCGTCGTTCGGCCGGCGCCAGTTTTCCGAACTGAACGCGAACAGCGTCAGGTATTCGACGCCGGCGCGCGCGCAGCCTTCGACCACCGCCCGCACGGCATCGACGCCGCGGGTGTGCCCCGCGACGCGCGGCAAGCGGCGTTCGGTCGCCCAACGGCCATTGCCGTCCATGATGATCGCGATGTGACGCGGCACGACACCGACGTCAGGCACGCGAACGGTAGAGCTGGTATAGGTCATGGCCGTTGAGACAGTAATGCGGGAAGAAGGCGGCGCGCGAGGACGGTCGTCAGACCGTCATGATCTCGGCTTCCTTGGTCTGCACGAGCTTGTCGACTTCGGCCACGTGCTTGTCGGTCAGCTTCTGCACGTCGTCGCTTGCGCGGCGCTCGTCGTCTTCCGAGATTTCCTTGTCCTTCACGAGCTTCTTCAGCGCTTCGTTCGCGTCGCGGCGCAGGTTGCGGATCGCGACCTTGGCCGTTTCGCCTTCGCTCTTCACGACCTTGGTCAGCTCGCGGCGGCGCTCTTCCGTGAGCGCGGGCATCGGCACGCGGATCAGGTCGCCGGCCGTGGCCGGATTCAGGCCCAGATCGGCTTCGCGGATGGCCTTCTCGACCTTCGCGACCATGTTCTTTTCCCACGGCTGCACGCCGATCGTGCGCGCGTCGACGAGCGTCAGGTTCGCGACCTGCGAGATCGGCACCATCGAGCCGTAGTAGTCGACCTGAACGTGATCGAGCAGACCGGTGTGTGCACGGCCCGTACGGATCTTGGCCAGATCGTTCTTGAACGCTTCGATCGAGCGCTGCATCTTTTGCTCGACGCCCTTCTTGACATCAGCGACACTCATTTCAACCTCCGAACCTTCAAACCTTCAAAGAACGCGAGCGCCGACCGGCGCATGTCGCGCGCCGCGGCCGGCAACCCGCAGCCAGTCGCACATAGCCGGTGGCCCGCCGTCAGTCGCCCGCATCCGCGGGAGTTTACACGTGGACGAGCGTACCTTCGTCCTCGCCCAGCACGATGCGCTTGAGCGCACCCGGCTTGTTGATCGAAAACACGCGAATCGGCAGCTTCTGGTCGCGGCACAGCGCAAACGCCGTCGCGTCCATCACCTGCAGGTTGCGGCTGATCGCCTCGTCGAAGCTGATCGTCGTATAGCGCGTAGCCGACGGATCCTTCTTGGGATCGGCAGAATATACGCCATCGACCTTGGTCGCCTTCAGCACGACTTCGGCGCCCACTTCCGAGCCGCGCAGCGCGGCCGCGGTATCCGTCGTGAAGAACGGGTTGCCGGTGCCGGCCGCGAAGATCACGACACGGCCTTCCTCGAGCTGACGGATCGCGCGGGGCCGGATGTACGGCTCGACGACCTGGTCCATCCGCAGCGCCGACTGCACGCGCGCCTCGATGCCCGCGTGGCGCATCGCGTCCTGCAGCGCCAGCGCGTTCATCATCGTCGCCAGCATCCCCATGTAGTCGGCCGTCGCGCGGTCCATGCCGGCCGCGCCGCCCGCGACGCCGCGGAAAATATTACCGCCACCGATCACGACCGCGAGCTGCGTGCCGAGGCGCACGACTTCTGCGATATCCGCCACCATCCGCTCGATCGTCGCGCGATTGATGCCGAAGGCGTCGTCGCCCATCAGCGCTTCGCCGGAGAGTTTGAGGAGGACGCGTTTATAGGCATTGGACATAGGGGCTTCCGAGCGACGAGAGGATGACAACCACGAACTGTAGGGGCGAAATACTGATTCGGGCAAGCGCCGACGACCGGGCCGGGGTACCCGGCCGGCCGGCGGCGCCGCCGGCCGCGGCGGAGCGGACGCCCGCCGCGGTTACTGCCTGACTGCTTACTGCTGCTTTGCTGCGGCGACTTGCGCGGCCACTTCGGCGGCGAAGTCGTCCTGGCGCTTCTCGATGCCTTCGCCGACGACGAACAGCGCGAACTTCTGCACCGCGGCATTCGCTGCCTTCAGCATCTGCTCGATCGTCTGCTTGTCGTTCTTCACGAACGTCTGGTTCAGCAGCGACACTTCCTTCAGGTACTTCTGGACGCTGCCGTCGACCATCTTCGCGACGATTTCGGCCGGCTTGCCCGATTCCGCGGCCTTCTGCTCGGCCACGCGGCGTTCCGTCTCGATCAGTTCCGCCGGCACGTCGGCCGACGACAGCGCGACCGGCTTCATCGCCGCGATGTGCATCGCGACGTCCTTGCCGACCTGCTCGTCCGCGCCCGTGTACTCGACGATCACGCCGATACGCGCGCCGTGCAGGTACGTGGCGATCTTGTTCGCGGTTTCGAAACGGACGAAACGGCGGATCGACACGTTCTCGCCGATCTTGCCGATCAGCGCCAGACGCACTGCGTCGACGGTCGAGCCGTCGAGCGGCAACGCCGACAGTGCCGCCACGTCGGCCGGGTTTTGCGTCGCGACGAGTTCCGCCACCGTCTTCGAGAACGCGAGGAAGTCGTCGTTCTTCGCGACGAAGTCGGTTTCGCAGTTCAGTTCGACCAGCGCGCCTGCGTTGCCGCCGACGAACGATGCGACGACGCCTTCCGCCGTCACGCGCGACGCGGCCTTGCTCGCCTTGTTGCCGAGCTTGACGCGCAGCAGTTCTTCAGCCTTGGCCAGATCGCCGTCGGCTTCCGTCAGCGCCTTCTTGCACTCCATCATCGGTGCGTCGGTCTTTGCGCGCAGTTCTGCCACCATGCTTGCGGTAATTGCCGCCATCATTCGCTCCTTGAGTCTGTATTCACAACGCCGCCCGCTTGGACGCGAACGGCCGAGATTCGTTTCCGGACCCGCGCCGATTCGGCGCGATCAGGTCCGGCGCACAAGCTTAAAAAAAGGGGGCCTGTTGAGAGCCCCCTTTTTGCGCCGGCTCGGGGCCAGTTACGCGTTTTCCTCGACGTACTCGTCGTCGCCGCGTGCAGCCTGGACCACTTCGTTGACCGCATTCGCACGGCCTTCGAGGATCGCGTCGGCCACGCCTTCCGCGTACAGCGCGACTGCCTTGCTCGAGTCGTCGTTACCCGGGATCACGTAATCCACACCTTCCGGCGAGTGGTTCGTATCGACCACGGCGATGACCGGCACGCCCAGCTTGTTCGCTTCCGTGACGGCGATCTTGTGGTAGCCGACGTCGACGACGAAGATCGCGTCCGGAATGCCGCCCATGTCCTTCACGCCGCCGATCGACTTCTGCAGCTTGGCGATTTCGCGCTCGAACAGCAGCGCCTCCTTCTTGCTCATCTTCTCGAGCTCGCCTGCCTCGACAGCCGCTTCCATGTCCTTCAGGCGCTTGATCGACACCTTCAGCGTCTTGAAGTTGGTCATCATGCCGCCGAGCCAGCGTGCGTTGACGTACGGCATGCCCGCACGCTGCGCTTCCTGGGCGATCGTGTCACGCGACTGGCGCTTCGTGCCGACGAACAGGATCGTGCCGCGGTTCGCTGCCAGCTGGCGCACGTACTTCTGTGCGTCCGTGAACATCGGCAGCGTCTTTTCGAGGTTGATGATGTGAATCTTGTTGCGGTGACCGAAAATGAACGGAGCCATCTTCGGGTTCCAGAAGCGCGTCTGGTGACCGAAGTGGACACCCGCTTCCAGCATTTGGCGCATCGTGACTGCCATGTAAATTCTCCACGAGGGTTGGGTCTTAAGCCGGCTGCCGTACCGCCGCGCGAACCCGCCCGAAGGGCGCGGATGCCGCGCGGCCGGCACCCTGGTTGCGCCGGCTTGCGATTCGGCACGTGCAAAACGCCCGTGCCGTAAGCCTTTCATCGCGATGCCGCCCCAAGACGGGGAAAATTCGGCATTTGGATATCGACTTAGCCAGAGAGTATAGCACGCGGAATTGTCCGCTCTCAAGTCGCGCGGCACTTTCGCGTGCCGTGCGGCAGCGGGCCGGACAATCCGCGAAAACCCGCATCCGCGCGGCCCGCAGGGGCTGCGAGGCCCGCCATAAGGTGCGATAATCCGTCAATTCACCGCATTGCAGGCATACCTCGATGGCTATTACGCTCAAAAACGAACACGATATCGCCCAGATGCGCGTCGCCTGCCGTCTCGCGAGCGAAGTGCTCGACTTCATCACGCCGCACGTCGTCGCGGGCGTCACGACCGCCGAACTCGACCGCCTCTGCCACGAGTACATGCTCAACGAGCAAGGCACGATCCCCGCGCCGCTGAACTACCAGCCGCCCGGCTATCCGCCGTACCCAAAGGCCACCTGCATTTCGGTCAACGACGTGATCTGCCACGGCATTCCCGGCGAGAAGGTGCTCAAGAACGGCGATGCGCTGAACATCGACATCACCGTGATCAAGAACGGCTATTTCGGCGACACCAGCCGGATGTTCATCGTCGGCGAGGGGTCGATCCTCGCGAAGCGCCTCGTGCAGACCACCTACGAATGCATGTGGCTCGGCATCGACCAGGTCAAGCCCGGCGCGCACCTCGGCGACATCGGCTACGCGATCCAGAAGCACGCGGAAGCGCAAGGCTACAGCGTCGTGCGCGAATACTGCGGCCACGGCATCGGCACGGTGTTCCACGAGGATCCGCAGGTCGTCCACTACGGCCGCCCGGGCACCGGCGTCGAGCTGAAGGCCGGCATGATCTTCACGATCGAGCCGATGATCAACGCCGGCAAGCGCGACATCCGCACGATGCCCGACCAGTGGACGGTCAAGACGCGCGACCGCAGCCTGTCCGCGCAGTGGGAGCACACGGTGCTCGTCACCGAAACCGGCTACGAAGTGCTGACCGTGTCGGCCGGCACGCCGGCGCGCCCCGTGTTCGCGCAACCGGCCGCCGCCGTCTGAGCGACGTCACGCCAGCCCGCCCCACTTTCGCACCTGAACGGCTGCCCATGAGCGCTCACGCTGCCCCCTCGCCCGAAGCGCTGTCGCGGCGCGCCGAATTCAAGGCCGCCAAGACGGAAATGCTCGAGCGTTTTCGCCGCGCGGCGAACGTCGCGTCGCTGATGCACGCGCTGTCGAAACTCACCGACGACGCGTTGAAGCGCGTGTGGGACGAATGCGGGCTGCCCGCGACGCTCGCGCTCGTCGCCGTCGGCGGCTACGGGCGCGGCGAGCTCGCGCCCTATTCCGACGTCGACATCCTCGTGCTGCTGCCCGATGCGCACGACGCGGCGCTCGACGCGCGCATCGAGCGCTTCATCGGGATGGCCTGGGATCTCGGCCTCGAGATCGGCAGCAGCGTGCGCACGGTCGCGCAGTGCATCGAGGAGGCGTCGCAGGACGTCACGGTGCAGACCTCGCTGCTCGAAGCGCGCCGCATCGTCGGCAGCACCGCGCTGTTCGAGCGCTTCACCGTGCGCTACCACGAAGCGCTCGACGCCCGCGCGTTCTTCACCGCGAAGGTGCTCGAGATGCGCCAGCGCCATGCGAAGTTCCAGGACACGCCGTACAGCCTCGAGCCGAACGTCAAGGAAAGCCCGGGCGGGCTGCGCGACCTGCAGACGATCCTGTGGATCGCGCGCGCGGCCGGCTTCGGCAGCAGCTGGCGCGAACTCGACACGCGCGGGCTCATCACCGACCGCGAAGCACGCGAGCTGCGTCGCAACGAAGGCTTCCTGAAGACGCTGCGCGCGCGGCTGCACGTGATCGCCGGGCGCCGCCAGGACATGCTCGTGTTCGACCTGCAGACGCAGGCCGCCGAGAGCTTCGGCTACCAGCCGACGCAGGCCAAGCGCGCGAGCGAGCAACTGATGCGCCGCTACTACTGGGCCGCGAAGGCCGTCACGCAGCTCGCGACGATCCTGATCCAGAACATCGAGGCGCAGCTCTTCCCCGCGACGAGCGGCATCACGCGCGTGCTGTCGGCCGATCGCTTCGTCGAGAAACAGGGCATGCTCGAGATCGTCGACGACGGCGTGTTCGAGCGCCATCCCGACGCGATCCTCGAAGCGTTCCTGCTGTACGAGACGACGCGCGGCGTGAAGGGCCTGTCCGCCCGCACGCTGCGGGCGCTGTACAACTCGCGCGAAATCATGAACAACGCGTGGCGCCGCGATCCGCAGAACCGCCGCACGTTCATGCGGATCCTGCAGCAGCCCGAAGGCATCACGCATGCGTTCCGGCTGATGAACCAGACGAGCGTGCTCGGCCGCTACCTGCTGAATTTCCGCCGCATCGTCGGCCAGATGCAGCACGACCTGTACCACGTGTACACGGTCGACCAGCACATCCTGATGGTGCTGCGCAACATCCGCCGCTTCGCGGTGGCCGAACATGCGCACGAATACCCGTTCTGCAGCCAGCTGATCGGCAACTTCGAGCGGCCGTGGGTGCTGTACGTCGCGGCGCTGTTCCACGACATCGCGAAGGGCCGCGGCGGCGATCACTCGACGCTCGGGATGGCCGACGCGCGGCGCTTCTGCCGCGAGCACGGGATCGACGGCGACGACGCGGCGCTGATCGTGTGGCTCGTCCAGCATCACCTGACGATGAGCCAGGTCGCGCAGAAGCAGGACACGAGCGATCCCGAGGTCATCAAGCGCTTCGCCGAAGTCGTCGGCAACGAACGCTACCTCACCGCGCTCTACCTGCTGACCGTCGCCGATATCCGCGGCACGAGCCCGAAGGTATGGAACACGTGGAAGGGCAAGCTGCTCGAGGATCTGTACCGCATCACGCTCGCGGTGCTCGGCGGCGCGAACCCCGACGCGCATTCGGAGCTGAAGTCACGGCAGGAGCAGGCGCTCGCGCTGCTGCGCCTGGAAACCGTGCCCGACGACGCGCACCGCGCATTGTGGGATCAGCTCGACGTCGGCTTCTTCCTGCGTCACGACGCGGCCGACATCGCGTGGCAGACGCGCGTGCTGTACCGGCACGTGAACGCCGAAACCGCGATCGTCCGCGCGCGGCCGTCGCCGATCGGCGACGCGCTGCAGGTGCTCGTGTACGTGAAGGACCGCCCCGACCTGTTCGCGGGCATCTGCGCGTATTTCGACCGCAACGGGCTGTCGGTGCTCGACGCGCGCGTCAGCACGACGCGGCACGGCTATGCGCTCGACAACTTCATCGTCACGCAGACCGAACGCGACGTGCGCTACCGCGACATCGCGAATCTCGTCGAGCAGCAGCTCGCGACGCGGCTGGCGGAAACCGCATCGCTGCCGGAGCCGTCGAAGGGCCGCCTGTCGCGGCTGTCGCGGACGTTTCCGATCACGCCGCGCGTCGACCTGCGGGCCGACGAGCGCGGTCAGTACTACATCCTGTCCGTGTCGGCCAACGACCGGCCGGGCCTTCTCTATTCGATCGCGCGCGTACTCGCCGAACATCGGATCGGCGTCCATGCGGCGCGGATCAATACGCTCGGCGAGCGCGTCGAAGACATCTTCCTGCTCGCGGGTGCCGGCCTGTCCGACAACCGCCTGCAGATCCAGCTCGAAACCGAATTGCTGCGTGCGATCGCAGTCTGAATGAATCCCAGCGTTTATGCGCACCAAATTAACCGTCAAGAATCCGAAGCCGGCGTCGCCGACTCGCGCCCCCGTCCGCTCCGGCAGCCTCGTCGCCCGCAAGGCGGTACGCCCCGCCGCGCCGCCCGCGGCGGACAAGCCGGCCCGCCCGAAGAAGGCGCCCGCCGCGGCCGCCACCGGCGAGCGCTCGTTCAAGCCGCGCGGCGCCGCCGGCGCCGAACGCCCCGGCGCGGATCGCGCACCGGCCAAGCGCGCGCCGTATCGCGACAATGCGGCCGGCGAAGGTGCGAAGCGCAGCTTCGGCGATCGTCGCACGTCGTCGGATCGCCCGCCGCGCCGCAACGATGACGATGCGCGGCCGCGCCGTGCCGGTGGCGACGAAGGCAAGCGTCCGTCCTATCGTGACAACGCGGCCGGCGAAGGCGCGAAGCGCAGCTTCGGCGAGCGTCGCACGTCGTCGGATCGCCCGCCGCGTCGCGATGACGACGCACGTCCGCGTCGCACGGGTGGCGACGAAGGCAAGCGCCCGTCCTATCGCGACAACGCGGCCGGCGAAGGCGCGAAGCGCAGCTTCGGCGAGCGTCGCACGTCTTCCGACCGCCCTCCCCGCCGTGATGACGACGCCCGTCCGCGTCGCGCAGCAGGCGGTGACGACAGCAAGCGCCCGTCCTATCGCGACAAGGCCGCCGGCGAAGGTGCGAAACGCAGCTATGGCGACCGCAAAACGTCATCGAATCGCCCGCCGCGCCGCAGCGACGACGATACGCGTCCGCGCCGTGCAGCGGGCGGTGACGACAGCAAACGCCCGTCCTATCGCGACAAGGCCGCCGGCGAAGGCGCGAAGCGCAGCTATGGCGACCGCCGCCCGTCGTCCGATCGCCCGCCCCGTCGTGATGACGACGCACGCCCGCGCCGCACGGCAGGCACCGACGACGGCAAACGCCCGTCCTACCGCGACAAGGCCGCCGGCGAAGGCGCGAAGCGCAGCTTCGGCGATCGCCCGGCCCGCCCCGCGCGCGACGGCGAGCGCCGTTCGTTCGGCGCGGTGAAGACCGCGCAACCCGTCAAGCGCGCGGCGGCGGCCGATGTCGACTACGGCGACGAAACGGGCCTGATGCGCCTGTCGAAGCGGATGTCCGAGCTCGGCATGTGCTCGCGCCGCGAAGCCGACGAATGGATCGAAAAGGGCTGGGTGCTCGTCGACGGCGAACGCATCGACACGCTCGGCACCAAGGTACGCGCCGATCAGAAGATCGAGATCGACGAGCGGGCGAGCGCCGCGCAGGCCGCGCAGGTGACGATCCTGCTGCACAAGCCGGTCGGCTACGTGTCGGGCCAGGCGGAAGACGGCTACGAGCCGGCGTCCGTGCTGATCACGCGCGCGAACCGCTGGAGCGGCGATCATTCGCCGCTGCGCTTCTCGCCGCAGCATCTGCATGCGCTTGCGCCGGCCGGCCGTCTCGACATCGACTCCACCGGCCTGCTCGTGCTGACGCAGAACGGCGTGATCGCGAAGCAGCTGATCGGCGAACAGTCGGACATCGACAAGGAATACCTGGTGCGCGTGCGCTTCGGCGAACGACTGATCGACATCGACCAGCACTTCCCGGCGGAATCGCTCGCGAAGCTGCGCCACGGCCTCGAGCTCGATGGCGTTCCGCTGAAGCCGGCGATGGTGAGCTGGCAGAACGGCGAACAGTTGCGCTTCGTGCTGCGCGAAGGCAAGAAGCGCCAGATCCGCCGCATGTGCGAACTGGTCGGCCTCGACGTGATCGGCCTGAAGCGCGTGCGGATGGGCCGCGTGATGCTCGGCGCGCTGCCGCAGGGCCAATGGCGCTACCTGTCGGCCGACGAGACGTTCTGACCTCGGGCACGCGCGACGTGCGCCCCGCCATGACGAAGCCCGCTTGCGCGGGCTTTTTCGTTTCCGCGCAAAGCGCGGACGATCAGTCGTCGTCGGCCGGATCGAGCCCCGGGAACAGCACCTCGGTGAAGCCGAAGCGCGTGAAGTCGGTAATCCGCATCGGATACAGCTTGCCGATGAGGTGATCGTATTCGTGCTGGACCACGCGCGCGTGGAATCCTTCGGCGACGCGATCGATCTTCTGGCCGAACTGGTCGTAACCGCTGTAGCGCACCTTCGCGTAGCGGCTGACGACGCCGCGCATGCCCGGCACCGACAGGCAGCCTTCCCAGCCCTCTTCCATGTCCGGCGGCAGGTACTCGATCTTCGGGTTGATCAGCACGGTCTCGGGCACCGGCGGCGCGTCCGGATAGCGGTTGTTGTTGCCGAAGCCGAAGATGATGATCTGCAGCCCGATGCCGATCTGCGGCGCGGCCAGCCCAGCGCCGTTCGCGTGATGCATCGTCTCGAACATGTCCGCGACGATCTCGTGCAGCTCGGGGGTATCGAACCGCTCGACCGGTTGGGCGATTTCGAGCAGGCGCGGATCGCCCATCTTCAGGATCTCGCGAATCATGGCGTATTGCCCTCCAGGAGTTGGTGCAGACCGTCTTCGTCCAGCACTGGGATGCCGAGTTCCTCGGCCTTCGCGAGCTTGCTGCCGGCTTCGGCGCCCGCGACCACGTAATCCGTCTTCTTCGACACCGAACCGGCCACCTTGGCGCCCGCCGCTTCGAGCATCTCCTTCGCCGCATCGCGCGTGAGAGTCGGCAGCGTCCCCGTCAGCACGACCGTCTTGCCGGCCAGCACGCCCTGCGGCGCCTTCGGCGCGGGCGGGCCTTCGGGCCACGTGACCTTGCCCGGCGCGCGCAACTGCTCGATCACGGTCCGGTTGTGCTCTTCCGCGAAGAACTGGTGAATCGACTCGGCGACGATCGGCCCGACGTCGTTGACTTCGAGCAGTTCCTCGATCGACGCGTCCATGATCGGCGTCAGCGAGCCGAAATGCTTCGCGAGATCCTTCGCGGTCGATTCGCCGACATGGCGGATGCCGAGCCCGTAGATGAAGCGCGCGAGCGTCGTATGCTTCGCCTTCTCGAGCGAATCGAGCAGATTCTGCGCGGATTTCTCGGCAAACCGGTCGAGTTCGGCCAACGTCGCGAAGCCGAGATTGAACAGGTCGGCCGGCGTGCGCACCAGATTCAGCTCGACGAGCTGATCGATGATCTTCTCGCCGAGGCCGTCGATGTCGAGCGCGCGGCGCTGCGCGAAATGCCACAGCGCCTGCTTGCGCTGCGCCGGGCAGAACAGCCCGCCCGTACAGCGCGCGATCGCCTCGTCCGGCAGGCGCTCGATCTTCGAGCCGCACACCGGGCATTCGGTCGGCATCACGAATTCCGCCGCATCCGCCGGGCGCCGGTCGAGCAGCGCGCCAACCACTTCCGGAATCACGTCGCCCGCGCGGCGCACGATCACGGTGTCGCCGATCCGGATGTCCTTGCGGCGCACTTCGTCCTCGTTGTGCAGCGTCGCGTTGGTCACGGTCGCGCCGCCGACGAACACCGGCTCGAGACGCGCGACCGGCGTGATCGCGCCGGTGCGGCCGACCTGCACGTCGATCGCGACGAGCTTCGTCAGCGCTTCCTGCGCGGGGAACTTGTGTGCAAGCGCGAAGCGCGGCGCGCGCGACACGAAACCGAGGCGCTCCTGCTCGTCGCGCCGGTTGACCTTGTAGACGACGCCGTCGATGTCGTACGGCAGCGACTCGCGCTTCTCGCCCACCTTGCGGAAGAAGTCGAGCAGGCCTTCGGCGCCGTGCACGACCGCGCGCTCGCGGTTCACCGGCAGGCCGAGCGACTCGTACCAGTCGAGCAGCGCGCTGTGCGTGTCGGGCATCGGCATCCCGTCGAGCACGCCGATCCCGTATGCGAAGAACGACAGCGGCCGCTGCGCGGTGATCTTCGAGTCGAGCTGGCGCAGGCTGCCGGCCGCCGCGTTGCGCGGGTTCGCGAATTCGCGCTGCTCGGCCGCGCGCTGGCGTTCGTTCAGGCGCGCGAAATCGCGCTTGAACATCAGCACCTCGCCACGCACGTCGAGCACGGCCGGCACGTGCTTGCCCTTCAGCCTCAGCGGAATCGAGCGGATCGTGCGCACGTTCTCGGTCACGTCCTCGCCGGTCGTCCCGTCGCCGCGCGTCGCCGCCTGCACGAACACGCCCTGCTCGTAGCGCAGCGAAATCGCGAGGCCGTCGAACTTCAGTTCGCACGCGTATTCGACGGGGTCCGTCACCGAGCCGGCGAGATCGGTCGTCTTGGCGAGCGCGTCGGCCACGCGCTTGTCGAACGCGACGATGTCCTCGTCGGCGAAGCCGTTGTTCAGCGACAGCATCGGCGCATCGTGGACGACCGGCGTGAAGCCGCCGGCCGCTTCGCCGCCGACGCGCTGCGTCGGCGAATCGGGCGTCACGAGTTCGGGATGGTCGGTTTCGAGCTGCTGCAACTCACGGAACAGCCGGTCGTATTCGGCGTCGGGCAGATCCGGCTGATCGAGCACGTAATAGGCGTGGTTCGCCCGCTCGAGTTGGTCGCGCAACCACGCGGCGCGCGCGTCGGGCTGGCTGGCTGGCGGTTCGGCTTGGGTTCGGGCCATGCTGGCGGCAGATTCGTTCTGAAAAAATCGGATGTCCGATTATCTCAGTTTGACGCCGCGGCGGGGTGCGCAATGCGGGCCCGATGGCATGCTGCGGCGCACACCGAGCGGTGTGCGCCGCGGCGACGAACGACGGCGCCAGGGGCCGCCGTCCGCGCGATCGCGTTACTGGCTGAAGAGGCGGCGCGTGACCGGCGAACCGGCCGGAATGCCGGCTTCCTCGAGCTTCGCGTACAGCTTCATCAACTGCTGCTCGATCGCGAGCAGCGTCGACTCCGGCAGCGGCCGGCGCGAATCGTCGACGACGCGCGCGCCGATCCGCTCGGACAGCGACTTCGCGTAATCGCACATCAGCCGGAACGGCAGGATGTCCTCTTCGGCCACCGGCACGTCGAGCACCAGCGTGATCATGTTGCCGCCCTTGTACGTCAGGTCGTCGCGCAGGAAGTTCGTATCGCCGAACTGCAGCATGAACACCGGATTCTGTTTCGCGTCGAGCTTCACGAAGCGCGTGCCGTCGCGCGACAGCAGCAGCCCGTCCTGCGACGCGACCGCCTGCACGTAGTTCGCGGACCACGGCGCGCCGTCCGACATCACGTTGATCGACAGTTGCGCATCGCACTGCGCGGCAAACGCGTCGAGCTCGCGCGCCATCGCGACCGTTTCCATCATGTCCGGGAATTCCGGCGCGCCGTCGATCGCATCGGCGAACTGCTGGACGCCCGTCACGAATTCGGAGAATTCGAGCTCGTTCAGCGCGCCGCCGCGGTTCGCGAGCTGCGCGGCCGCGCGCAGCTCTTCGTAGCGCACGCCGTTTTGCAGCAGCTCCCATTGGCCGCCTTCCGGCTTGCCTTCGATGTGCACGGGCTTGCTGCCCGCGCGGCGCAGCCGCTGCGCGACCGGCAGGATCTTGTCGCCCGGCAGCGGCCCAGTGAGACGGATCGGCACGATGCAGTCGATCCGGCGATCGACGATCGCGGGCGGCGCCGACGAGATCGTCGTCGCGGCCGGCAACACCGGCTCGGTCGGCTCGGCCGCCGCCTCGTGCGTGGCGGCGGGCACGGCTTCCTCGCCCGCGGCCGGTTCGGTCGGTTGGGCCGACGTGTCGACGCCCGTCGCCTCGGCCTGCAGGTCGGCCGGCGTATCGGCCGGCGCGACGCCGCCCGCGGCTGCACCAAAGGTCGGCTCGACGCGCGCGGCTTCGGCCGTGGCCGCCGTACCCGCGGAGACCGGCGCCGCGGGCTCGCGACGCACCGGCTGACGCACCGGCTCGATGAACGGCGGCTCTTCGTCGCGCTCGGGGCGGTTCATCGCCTCGGCCGCTTCCTCCGGCATCGGGCGCGGCATCCTGCGCCGCACTTTCGCGCCCTGCCATGCGTTGTAGACCACGACGCCGCCCACCACGACGGCGCCCGCGCCGATCAAACCGAGTGTCAACTCGTCCATGCACGCTCCATCAGCAATTCTTTTTCGTCGGGACCGCGAACGGGCGCCATGCGCCGCGCGAACGCGGTCCGGTTTCGTCAAACGTCAATTCTGGGCAAAACCCGCGGCGGTTTCCATGTCCACCGCGACGATCCGCGACACGCCCTGCTCCTGCATCGTCACGCCGATCAGCTGCTGCGCCATTTCCATCGCGATCTTGTTGTGCGAGATGAACAGGAACTGCGTCTTGTCGGACATCGCGCGCACGAGATTCGCGAAACGCTCGGTGTTCGCGTCGTCCAGCGGCGCGTCGACCTCGTCGAGCAGACAGAATGGCGCCGGGTTCAACTGGAACATCGCGAACACCAGCGCGGTCGCGGTCAGCGCCTTCTCGCCGCCCGACAGCAGGTGAATCGTCGCGTTCTTCTTGCCCGGCGGCTGCGCCATCACCTGCACGCCGGCATCGAGAATCTCGTCGCCCGTCATGATCAGCTTCGCCTGCCCGCCGCCGAACAGGCGCGGGAACAGATCGCTGAAATGACGGTTGACCTCGTCGAAGGTGCCCTGCAGCAGCGTTCGGGTTTCCTGGTCGATCTTGTGGATCGCGTCCTCGAGCGTCGTGATCGCGTCGATCAGGTCGGCCGACTGCGCATCGAGGAACACCTTGCGTTCGCTCGCGGCCTTCAGCTCGTCGAGCGCGGCCATGTTCACCGGCCCGAGCGCGTTGATCGCATTGTTCAGGCGCGTGACTTCGCCCTGCAGGTAAGACGGCTTGAGATCCGGCGTCAGCTTCGCGGCCAGCGCGGCCTCGTCGACCTCGGCGGCCGCGAGCTGCTCGGCGAACTGCTCGACGGACAGGCGCGCGGCCTGCTCCTTCAGTTGCAGCTCGGTGATACGGTCGCGCAGCGGCTGCAACGAACGCTCGGCGACGAGCCGTTGCTCGTCCGACGCGCGCAGCTTCGCGGTCAGGTCGTCGAGCTCGATGCGCGCGGCCTGCAGCGCTTCCTCCTTCACCGCGCGAATCTCGAGCGCGTCCTGCAGGCCCGTGTGCGCGGTCTGCTCGTTGATCGTCTCGAGTTCGGCGCGCGCGTCTTCCAGCGACGCGGCGACGCGCTCGCTCTGCTCGTGCGCGACCTGGATCGTGCGCTTGAGTTCGTCGATGCGGGTCGCCGCGTTGCGTGCGGCAAAGCGCGCGTCGTTCGCGCCGCGCTCCAGGTCGCGCGCTTCCTGACGCGCCTGCGTCAGCGATTCGTCGAGCGACTCGAACGCGAGCTGGTTGTCCTCGAAGCGCGCCTGCAGTTCCGCGAGCTCGCCGTCGAAGCGCTCGAAATTCGCTTCCGACTCCGCGCGCAATGCACGCTGCTCCTCGATCTGCGCGCCGATTTCCTCGAGTTCCTCGCGGATCTGCGTGCTGCGCTGCGTATAACGCTCGTGCGCCTGCGCGAGCTTCAGCACGTCCATCTGCAGCGCATGCACGCGCTGCGTCGCGCGCTCGGCCTGCGCGCGCACGTCGCCGAGCGCCTGCGTGGCCTGCGTGTGCGCGGCTTCCGCCCGCACGGCCGCCGTGCGCGCCTCGTCGGCGAGCAGCGCCTGCGCGCGCACCTGGCGCGTCAGGTTTTCGATTTCCTGCTGGCGGGCCAGCATCCCGGCCTGCTCCGAATCGGCCGCGTACAGCTGCACGCCGACGCGCGTGACGATGTGGCCGGCCTTGACGACGAACGCGCCGCCTGTCGGCAACTGCGTGCGCGTGGCGAGCGCCTGCGCGACGTCGTCGGCGACGTACACGTTGCCGAGCCAGTCGTTCAGCACCGCGCGGATACCGGCGTCGTCGATGCGCACGAGCGACAGCACCGGCCGCAGCCCGGCCGCCGCGGCGGGCGGCTCGCCGGCCGCGGGCGGCGCGTAGAACGCGAGCTTCGCGGGCGGCGCGTCGGCCGCGAATGCCTTCACCCAGTCGAGATTCGACACTTCGAGCGCGGCGAGGCGCTCGCGCAGCACGGCCTCGAGCGCCGCTTCCCAACCAGCCTCGACGTGCAGCTTCTTCCACAGCCGCGGCAGCGCGCCGAGCTCGTGCTTGTCCAGCCACGGCTGCACCTTGCCTTCGGTCTGCACGTTCTCCTGCAGCTGCTTCAGCGCGGCGAGGCGCGCCTCGAGCTGGTGGATCTGCGCGGCTTCGGCCTGCACGCGCTCCTGCGCGGCACGGCGTTCGCCGTCGAGGCGCGGCACCGTTTCCTGCGCGTCCGCGAGGCGTGCCTGCGCTTCAGCGAGAATCTCTTCCTGCTCGGCCAACTGCATGCGCAGCTCTTCGAGCTGCGTCTCGTCCGGCGCGTCGAGCCCGCCCGCTTCGCTCTTCAGGCGCTCGTGGCGCTGCTGAAGCTGCTGGAGCTGCTGGTCGGCGTTGCGCTGGTGCGCGGCTTCGAGCTTCAGCGACTGCTCGGTCTGCGCGATCCGCGCGCGCTCGTCGTTGAGCTGCGCCTGCGCGTCGCGCCACTTCGCTTCGAGCGCCGGCAGCGCATCGTGCTTCGCGGCCGCGTTGTCTTCGGCGAGCGCGGCCTTCTCGTCGGCCATCGCGCGCGCCTCTTCGGCTTCCTCGAGCTCGTCCTGCGACTTCTCGGCCTGCGCGCGCCACTGCTCGCGCTGCGCGTTCAGCGCGGCGATCTGCGCCTGCACGCGATTGCGCGATTCGACGATGAACTTGATTTCCGCTTCGAGGCGGCTCACCTCGGCGTTCGCCTCGTAGAGCGCGCCCTGCGCGCCCTGCATCGCGTCGCTCGCCGAGTAGTGCGCGACGCGCAGCGTCTCGAGCTGCGCCTCGACTTCGCGCAGCTTCGCCGTCTGCGCCTCGAGGTCGATCTGCGCCTGTTCGATCGCACGCTGCTGCTTCTGCTGCTCGCCCGCGGCCTCGTTCTTGCGCAGCAGCCACAAGAGGCGCTGCTTCTCCTCGCCGTCGGCGACGAGCTCCTTGTACTTGGTCGCGACCACCGCCTGCGCCTCGAGCTTTTCGAGGTTCGCGCCGAGTTCGCGGACGATGTCCTCGACGCGCGTCAGGTTCTCGCGCGTGTCGTGCAGACGGTTCTCGGTTTCGCGGCGGCGTTCCTTGTACTTCGACACGCCGGCGGCTTCCTCGAGGAACACGCGCAGCTCTTCGGGCTTCGCCTCGATGATCCGCGCGATCATGCCCTGCCCGATGATCGCGTACGCGCGGGGCCCGAGGCCCGTGCCGAGGAAGATGTCCTGGATGTCGCGGCGGCGCGCCGGCAGGTTGTTGATGTAGTAGCTCGACGTGCCGTCGCGCGTCAGCACGCGCTTCACGGCGATTTCGCCGTACTGGCCCCACTGCCCGGCCGCACGGCCGTCGGAGTTGTCGAAGATCAGTTCGACGCTGGCCCGGCTGCCGGGCTTGCGGGCGGTCGAACCGTTGAAGATCACGTCCTGCATCGATTCGCCGCGCAGCTCGGACGCGCGCGACTCGCCGAGCACCCAGCGCACGGCATCGATGATGTTGGACTTGCCGCATCCGTTCGGGCCGACCACGCCGACGAGCTGGCCCGGAACCTGGAAATGCGTGGGATCGACGAAGGATTTGAAGCCAGCGAGTTTGATCGAGCTCAGACGCACGGCGGTATCGGATGTGAAGAAGGTGTGAGACGGACGGGGCCGCACGGCGCGGGGCCGGAGAGCCCCTGCGCGCCACGCGCCCCGGAATTCAAAAACGGGGCCGCGCGCATCCAGCGTTGGGCCCCGCAAACGGCGTCCATCATACCATCGCGCGTGCGCCGTCCCGACCGGCGTCGGGTTTGTCCGGCGCCGGCGCGGCACGATGGACCCGGCTCGACAGCAGCGTCGCCAGCACGATGCACGCGCCGCCCGCCCACTCGCGCGCGCTCGGCAGCTCGTTCGCGAACACCCACGCGGACAGCGCGGTGATCACGATCTCGAACAGCATGATGATCGATGCACGGTTCGCCGGCACGCGCGCGAGTCCGTACTGGACGAGCAGGTTGTTCGACGCCATCGTCACGCCGATCGCCGCGATGATCAATGCGGCCACGCCAAGCTGGCCGCTCGCCGGCGCAGCCGGCAGCCCCTCGAACAGCGACGCGATCGCGCCGAACACGGCCGCGCCGCCGAACAGCGTCGCGGTGCGCATTTCCGCGCGCATGTCAGGCAGCTCGCGGCTCGCCTTGATCACCAGCACGTTGCTCATCGCGAAGCTCAGGCCGGCCGCGAGGCCCGCCCATTCGGCCGGGTTGGCCGGCAGCGGCAAGCCGAGCGCCGGCGACCACAGCATCAGCATCGCGCCGCCGATCGACAGCGCCGCGAGCCCCGCGCCGGCCCAGGTCAGCCGCTCGCGCAGCAGGAAGTGCGCGTAGATCGCGGTCCAGGCCGGCGTCAGGTAGAACAGCAGCATCACGCGCAGCACCTCGCCGTGGATCGTGCCCCACACGAAACCGAGGTTCGTCACGCCGGCCGTCACCGCGATGCCCGGCAGCACCCAGTGCCAGCGCAGCGTCGCGATCGTGCGGCGCCGCGCGACGATCACGAACAGGAATGCGACGAGGCTCGTCAGCGCGCTCGCCAGCGTGCCCGTCACGCCGAGCGACGCGAGGATCCGCAGCGGATACCAGATCAGGCCCCATACCGACGCGCCGATCAGGATGGCCAGCGTCGGCAGGCTGCCGCGTACCGCGTTGTTCATCAGAATTTGCTCCGAGAAACCCCGCCATTGATGGCGGGAAGGAAAGGCGTGCTGTTGACAGGCAGCTTTTCCCACAGGTTAGGATCACCGGCATGATCCTTGTCTACCGCTACCGGGTGAAATCGCTCAACGGACTGCTTAACAAGCAGAGCCGCGCGGTGAACTACGTCTGGAACTTCTGCAATGACACGCAGAAGCACGCGCTCAAGTGGAGCAAGAAGTGGCCGACGGGGTTCGATCTGAACGTGCTGACGACGGGGAGCAGCAAGGAACTCGGCATCCACTCCGGCACGATCAACGCGACGTGCGAGCAATATGCGAAGTCGCGCAGTCAGCACCGACGGCCCTACCTGCGCTATCGCGGCAGGAAATCGCTGGGCTGGGTGCCGCTGAAGGGCCGTGACCTGAAGCGCGAGGGTGACGCGTTCCGTTTCGCCGGCAACACGTTTCGCGTGTTCAACAGCCGACCGCTTCCCGAAGGCAAGATCAAGGACGGGACCAACTTTGCGCAGGATGCGCGCGGCAACTGGTTCCTGAACATCGTGATCGAGATGCCCGATGTGCAGGCCCGCCCGATCCGTTCCGGCGTCGGCATCGATCTCGGTCTGAAAGACTTCGCCACACTTTCGACCGGCGAGAAGCTGCCCAATGAACAGTTCGGTCGACGGGCGGCGGAAAAGCTGGCGAAAGCGCAACGGGCGCGAAAGCACAAGCGTCATATCGCGAAGTTGCACGCCAAGGTCGCGAATGCCCGTGCCGATTTCCAGCATAAGCTCGCGCTCGATCTGGTGCGGCGTTTCGATTACATCGCTGTCGGCGACGTATCTGCCGTCAAACTTGCCAGAACCAGGATGGCGAAGAGCGTCTACGACGCATCCTGGTCGTCCTTCCGAAACAAGCTCCGCTACAAAGCGATCGCGCACGGGGCCACGTTCGAGGAAGTCGACGAAAGCGGTTCGACCCAGTCCTGTTCGTCGTGCGGGTCGCAAGACAGCACGACGCGGCCGAAAGGTATCGCGGGACTGCGAATAAGAGAGTGGACCTGCAGTGACTGTGGTGTCGAACATGATCGTGATATCAACGCTGCGCTGAACATTCTCCGATGCGGACGTGCATCGCCAGGTGTGGGAATCCTCCGCCTTTAGGCGGACGAGGACGTCAATTGGTTCGATACCCTTTATTCGAGCGGCCCCGGCCGCCGCGCCGGCAGGCCGTGACCGCATTCCGTCACGCTATAATCATCCGCTGCGACCCGCGCGCCCGAGGCGCCGCTCGCAGCCGCGCGGCGCGCCCGCCGCTTCTTTCGCTCCAACCGGCCGCGATGGCCGCTTCGCCCGTGAACCCTCGACTCGACTCGCTCCAGCCCTATCCCTTCGAAAAGCTGCGCGCCCTGTTCAAGGACGTGACGCCTTCCGGCGACCTGAAACCGATCAGCTTCGGCATCGGCGAGCCCAAACACGCGACGCCGGCGCTGATCCGCGACGCCGTGGTGGCCGCGCTCGACGGCCTCGCGTCGTATCCGGCCACCGCCGGCTCGGACGCGCTGCGCACGTCGATCGCACGCTGGCTCGAGCGCCGCTACGGGCTGCCGGCCGTCGATCCGGCCACGCAGGTGCTGCCGGTGTCGGGCTCGCGCGAGGCGCTCTTCTCGCTCGCGCAGACCGTGATCGACACGCGCCTGACCGCGGACGGCAAGAAGGCGATCGTACTCTGTCCGAATCCTTTCTATCAAATTTACGAAGGCGCGGCGCTGCTGGCCGGTGCCGAACCCTATTTCGCGAACAGCGACCCGGCCCGCAACTTCGCGTGCGACTACGCGGCCGTGCCCGACGACGTGTGGGCGCGCACGCAGCTGCTGTACGTGTGCTCGCCGGGCAACCCGACGGGCGCCGTGCTGACGCTCGACGACTGGCGCGAGCTGTTCGCGCTGTCCGACCGCCACGGTTTCGTGATCGCGTCCGACGAGTGCTATTCGGAAATCTATTTCGACGAAGCCGCGCCCCCGCTCGGCGGCCTCGAGGCCGCGCACCGCCTCGGCCGCGGCTTCGAGCGCCTCGTGATGCTCTCGAGTCTGTCGAAGCGCTCGAACGTGCCGGGCATGCGCTCGGGCTTCGTCGCCGGCGACGCCGCGCTGCTCAGGAAATTCCTGCTGTACCGCACGTACCATGGCGCCGCGCTGTCGCCGGTGTGGCAGCACGCGAGCATCGCCGCGTGGAACGACGAGGCGCACGTGCGCGAAAACCGCGCGCTGTACCGGCAGAAGTTCGATACGGTCACGCCGATGCTCGCCGACGTGATCGACGTGAAACTGCCCGACGCCGCGTTCTACCTGTGGGCCAACGTGTCGCGCACCGGCCTGTCGGACACTGAGTTCGCCCGCCGCCTGTACGCCGACTATAATGTGACGGTTCTGCCCGGCTCGTACCTCGCGCGCGATGCGCACGGCGCGGACCCGGGCCGCGATTTCATCCGGATCGCGCTCGTCGCGGGCACCCCCGAATGCGTCGAGGGCGCGCAACGCATCGTCGATTTCTGCCGGGCTCTCGCGCGGTAAGACGTCCATCCCGATCAATTCCATCCATCTCCTGCGAAAACGAACATGTCGCAACAACTTCAGCAAATCATCGATACCGCCTGGGAAAACCGCGCCGAGCTGTCGCCGAAGGCCGCGCCCGCCGACGTCCGCGAGGCCGTCGCTCACGCGATCGAGCAACTCGACAAGGGCGCGCTGCGCGTCGCCGAGAAAATCGACGGCAACTGGACGGTCCACCAGTGGCTGAAGAAGGCCGTGCTGCTGTCGTTCCGCCTGGAGGACAACGCGCCGATGCCGGCCGGCGGCTACTCGCAGTTCTACGACAAGGTGCCGTCGAAGTTCGCGAACTACACGGCCGAGGATTTCGCCGCGGGCGGCTTCCGCGTCGTGCCGCCGGCCATCGCGCGCCGCGGTTCGTTCATCGCGAGGAACGTCGTGCTGATGCCGTCGTACACCAACATCGGCGCGTACGTCGACGAAGGCACGATGGTCGACACGTGGGCGACGGTCGGTTCGTGCGCGCAGATCGGCAAGAACGTGCACCTGTCGGGCGGCGTCGGCATCGGCGGCGTGCTCGAGCCGCTGCAGGCGAACCCGGTCATCATCGAGGACAACTGCTTCATCGGCGCGCGCTCGGAAGTCGTCGAAGGCGTGATCGTCGAGGAAAACTCGGTGATCTCGATGGGCGTGTACCTCGGCCAGAGCACGAAGATCTACGATCGCGAGACGGGCGAGGTCAGCTACGGCCGCATCCCGGCCGGCTCGGTCGTCGTCGCCGGCAACCTGCCGTCGAAGGACGGCTCGCACAGCCTGTACTGCGCGGTGATCGTCAAGAAGGTCGACGCGAAGACGCGTGCGAAGGTCGGCCTGAACGAGCTGCTGCGAGGCGACTGATGGCGAAGCCGCACACCGTGGTCGTCTACGGCATTCCGAACTGCGACACCGTGAAGAAGGCCCGCGTGTGGCTCGACGATCACGGCGTCGAATTCGAATTCCACGATTTCAAGAAGCTCGGCGTCAGCGCGCCGCTGATCGAAGACTGGCTGAAGGACGTGTCGCTCGACGCGCTCGTGAACAAGCGCGGCACGACGTGGCGCGGCCTGGACGACGCGATGAAGGCGGCCGCCGAAACGAAGACCGGCGCGGTCGCGCTGATGATCCACAAGCCGTCGGTCATCAAGCGCCCCGTGCTCGTCGTCAACGGCCGCGTGAAATCGCTCGGCTTCGCGGCCGACCAATACGCGGCGCTGTTTGCCGCATAGGGCCGCCCGCGCCGCGCCTGCGGGCGGGCCTGTTCACGCTAATAACGGGCTTGCGCTGGCCCGACGCCCTGTCGCTGCCGGCCACCGCGCCGGCATTTTTTATCGAAAGTGGTCCGAACCATGTCCGCCACCCTAGCCCTTACCGAACAGCTGATCGCCCGCGCGTCCGTGACGCCCGACGACCAGCACTGCCAGCAGATCATGACCGAGCGCCTCGCCGCGCTCGGCTTCGAATGCGAGACCATCGCGTCGCACGGCGTGACCAACCTGTGGGCCGTCAAGCGCGGCACCGACGGCCGTGACGGCAAGCTGCTCGCGTTCGCGGGCCACACCGACGTCGTGCCGACCGGCCCGCTCGAACAGTGGACCTCGCCGCCGTTCATCCCCGCCCATCGCGACGGCAAGCTGTACGGCCGCGGCGCGGCCGACATGAAGACGTCGCTCGCGGCGTTCGTCGTCGCGTCCGAGGAATTCGTCGCGGCCCATCCCGGCCACCGCGGCGCGATCGCGTTCCTGATCACGAGCGACGAGGAAGGCCCGGCCACCGACGGCACCGTGAAGGTCGTCGAGCTGCTGCAGGCACGCGGCGAGCGGCTCGACTACTGCATCGTCGGCGAACCGACGTCGACGGCCGAGCTCGGCGACGTCGTCAAGAACGGCCGCCGCGGCTCGATGTCCGGCGAACTGGTCGTCAAGGGCGTGCAAGGCCACATCGCGTATCCGCACCTCGCGAAGAACCCGATCCACCTGCTCGCGCCGGCGCTCGCCGAGCTCGCCGCCGAGCAGTGGGACGCCGGCAACGAATACTTCCCGCCGACCACCTGGCAGGTGTCGAACCTGCACGCCGGCACCGGCGCGACCAACGTGATCCCCGGCCACGCCGACCTGCTGTTCAACTTCCGCTTCTCGACCGCGAGCACGGTCGAGGGCCTGCAGGCCCGCGTGCATGCGATCCTCGACAAGCACGGCCTCGAATACACGCTGAAGTGGTCGGTGAGCGGCCTGCCGTTCCTCACCCCGCGCGGCGAACTGTCGGGCGCGCTGGAAACCGCGATCCGCGCCGAGACCGGCATCACGACCGAGCTGTCGACGACGGGCGGCACGTCGGACGGCCGCTTCATCGCGCGCATCTGCCCGCAGGTGATCGAGTTCGGCCCGCCGAACGGCAGCATCCACAAGATCGACGAGCACATCGAGCTGCGCTTCGTCGACCCGCTGAAGAACGTGTACCGACGCGTGCTCGAACAACTGATCGCCTGACGGAGCCTCGCATGACGACACCTTTTGCCACGGTCCGCGACCTGCTGCGCTACGCGGTCACGCGCTTCTCGAAAGGGAAGCTCGCGTTCGGCCACGGTTCCGACAACGCGTACGACGAAGCGGCCTACCTCGTGCTGCATACGCTCGACCTGCCGCTCGACACGCTCGAACCGTTCCTCGACGCGCGCCTCTTGCCCGACGAAATCGCGGCCGTGCTCGCGGTGATCGAACGACGCGCGACCGATCGCGTGCCGGCCGCGTACCTCACGCATGAAGCATGGATGCACGGCCACCGCTTCTACGTCGACGAACGCGTGATCGTGCCGCGCTCGTTCATCGGCGAACTGCTCGACGACGGGCTGCAGCCGTATGTCGCCGATCCCGAGCAGGTTGGCGCGGTGCTCGAACTGTGCACCGGCTCCGGCTGCCTCGCAATCCTCGCGGCGAGCGCGTTCCCGAACGCGGAGATCGACGCGGTCGACCTGTCGGACAAGGCGCTCGAAGTCGCGGCAATCAACGTGCGCGACTACGGCCTCGAAGACCGCATCGGGCTGCACCGCGGCGACCTCTACGCCCCGCTGCCCGCGTTCCGCACCGATCCCGGCTCGCGCTACGACGTGATCCTGACGAACCCGCCGTACGTCAATGCCACGTCGATGGCCGCGCTGCCGCCCGAATACCGGCACGAGCCGGAAATGGCGCTCGCCGGCGGCGACGACGGGATGGACATCGTGCGGCGCATCGTCGCCGACGCGCACCGCTGGCTGCATGACGACGGCGTGCTCGTCGTCGAGATCGGCAACGAACGCGAGAACGTCGAAGCGGCGTTCGGCGGCCTCGAGCTCACGTGGCTGCCCACCAGCGCGGGCGACGACGCGGTGTTCCTGATCCAGGCATCGGACCTGCCGCGCAAGGCCTGAGCGTGTGCGGGCCATCCGCCGTGCGGCGCACCGTTGCGCCGTACGGTTGGGTAAGATGCGCGTAGGCGGCTGCCCGGCCGCACGACCTGCGGAATCCCTTCGGGAGCTCTCCCGGCAGTCCCTCGGCAGTTCTTTACGCACTCATGACCCTCGACTGGCTACATCTCGGCACCCTGATCCTGATCATCCACGTGCTCGGGATCGTCGCGGCGTGCCACGCAATCATGAACACGCGCACGTCGCAAGGCGCGATCGCGTGGGCCGTCTCGCTCACGGCCATGCCGTACCTGACGCTCGTTCCGTACCTGTTCCTCGGCCGCAGCAAATTCTCCGGCTACGTCGACGCCCGGCGCCACGAGCTGGAAATGTTGCGCACGCACACGCCTCGCTCGCCGTGGCGCACCGCCGACGCGACCGACGGGCCGGCCGCGGACGCGCTGGGACAGGCCGCCGTGCTCGCGCTCACGCGGCTCGGCGGCATGCCGTTCCTCGGCGGCAATTCGGTGCGCACGCTCGTCAACGGCGACGCGACGTTCTCGGCCATCCTGGCGGCGATCGACGCCGCGCGCGACTACGTGCTCGTCCAGTTCTTCATCGTGCGCGACGACGCGCTCGGCCGGATGCTGCGCGACTCGCTGCTCGCGCGTGCGGCGGCCGGCGTGCGCTGCTGCGTGCTGTACGACAGCATCGGCAGCTTCGACCTGCCGCACCGCTACGTCGACGCGTTGCGCCGGGGCGGCGTCGAAGTCCATCCGTTCGCGACCAACCGGAAATTCGTCAACCGCTTCCAGCTGAACTTCCGCAACCACCGCAAGATCGTCGTCGTCGACGGCAATCGCGCGTTCGTCGGCGGCCACAACGTCGGCGTCGAATATCTCGGCGCGAATTCTCGGCTGTCGCCATGGCGCGACACCCACATCGAGATCCGCGGCCCCGTGGTGGCGAGTATTCAATACGTGTTCGCCGAAGACTGGCACTGGGCGACGCAGAAGCTGCCGCCCATCGCGCTGCCGCCGCCCGCGCAGCCTGGCGACGGCATGCATTGCCTCGCGGTGCCGATGGGGCCGGCCGACAAGCAGGAAACCGGCTCGCTGTTCTTCGTCGAATCGATCAATGCCGCCCGCGAACGGGTCTGGATCACCACGCCGTACCTCGTGCCCGACGAAGCCGTGGTCTGCGCGCTGAAGCTCGCCGTGATGCGCGGCGTCGACGTGCGCATCCTGATCCCGAGCCGGCGCGATCACTACGTCGTGTTCGAGGCGTCGAAGCTTTACGCACGCGAGCTCGTCGATGCGGGCGTGAAGGTGTTCCGCTACCGGCCCGGCTTCCTGCACCAGAAGGTCGTGCTGATCGACCGCATCGCGGCGGCGGTCGGCAGCGCGAATCTCGACAACCGCTCGTTCCGCCTCAATTTCGAGGTCATGGTCATGACCGTCGATCGCGCGTTCGCCGACGAGGTGGAAACGATGCTCGATGCCGACTTCGCGCAGGCATACGAGGTCGATGCGGACGAATACCGTCGGTCGCCCGCCTGGCGGCGCATCGCGATGCACGTCGCGCGGCTGTTCGCGCCGATCCTGTAACGGCCGCGGCGCATGCCGCGCGTCGCCGTCAAAGCAGCTTGTCGATGTCCGCGGCGATTTCTTCGGGCTTGGTGGACGGCGCGTAGCGCTTGACGATGCGCCCTTCGCGGTCGATCAGGAATTTGGTGAAATTCCACTTGATCGCCTTGAGGCCGAGAATGCCGGGCGCCTCGTCGGTCAGGTAGCGATACAGCGGATGCGCATGGTCGCCCTTCACGTCGATCTTCGCGAACATCGGGAACGTGACGCCGTAGTTGCGCTCGCAGAACGCACCGATCTGCGCGGCGTCGCCCGGCTCCTGCCTGCCGAACTGGTTGCACGGGAAGCCGAGCACGAAGAAGCCGCGCGCCGCGTACTGGTCGTACAGCTTCTGCAGGCCAGCGTACTGCGGCGTGAAACCGCACTCGCTCGCGGTATTGACGATCAGCAGCACCTTGCCGCGATACACGTCGAGCGATACCGGCGCACCGGCGAGCGTCTCCGCGCTGAACGAATACAGGGTGGACATCGGGCACTCCTTTTACGAAACCGGATCGACGTGGAGTCTAGGCGAAATTGCGCCGTTGCGGCATCCGCCGATCGGCCGATGCCCGACGCACGCGGCGCGCAGTCTAGAATAGCGGTTTTGGCCAGCCATTTCCGCCGTGATCCGTTTCAATCAGTTCAGCCTTGCGCGCGGCACCAAGCCGCTGTTCGAGTCGGCCTCGTTCGTGCTCAATCCCGGCGAGAAAGCCGGCCTGATCGGCGCGAACGGCGCCGGCAAGTCGACGCTGTTTTCCGTCCTGCGCGGCGAGCTGCATTCCGACGGAGGCGATTTCTCGATGCCGCCGTCGTGGCGGATCGCCCACGTGTCGCAGGAAACGCCCGCGGTCGACCGCTCGGCGCTCGACTACACGCTCGACGGCGACACCGCGCTGCGCGAGATCGAGGCGCGTATCGCCGCCGCGTCGGCCGCGCATGACGGCGCGGCCGAAGCCGACGCGCACGCGGCGTTCGCCGATGCCGACGGCTACACCGCGCCGGCCCGCGCCGAAGCGCTGCTGCTCGGCCTCGGCTTCACGCTCGCGCAAACGCGCGAATCCGTCGCGAGCTTCTCCGGCGGCTGGCGCATGCGCCTGAACCTCGCGCAGGCGCTGATGTGCCGCTCCGACCTGCTGCTGCTCGACGAACCGACGAACCACCTCGACCTCGACGCGATCGTCTGGCTCGAAGACTGGCTGCACCGCTACGCCGGCACGCTCGTCGTGATCTCGCACGATCGCGAGTTCCTCGATTCGATCTGCAACGTCACGCTGCATCTGGAAAATCGCCAGGTGAAGCGCTACGGCGGCAACTACTCGCAGTTCGAGGTGCTGCGCGCGCAGCAACTGGCGCTGCAGCAAAGCGCCTACGAAAAGCAGCAGAAGACGATCGAGCACCTGCAGAGCTTCGTCGACCGCTTCAAGGCCAAGGCGACCAAGGCCAAGCAGGCGCAAAGCCGGATGAAGGCGCTCGAGAAGATGGAGCTGATCGCGCCCGCGCACATCGCGTCGCCGTTCACGTTCGAATTCCGCACGCCCGACGCCGCGCCGAACCCGATGATGGTGATGGAGGACGTCCGCTGCGGCTACCACGCCGACGACGGAACGGACATCCCGATCGTCGAGCGCGTCGCGCTGTCGATCCAGAACGGCCAGCGCATCGGCCTGCTCGGTGCGAACGGCCAAGGCAAGTCGACGCTGATCAAGACGCTGGCCGGCACGCTCGCGCCGCTGTCGGGGCACGTGCGCGACGGCAAGGGGCTGACGATCGGCTATTTCGCGCAGCACCAGCTCGAAACGCTGCGCGAGGACGATTCGCCGCTCGCGCACCTGGCGCGGCTCGCACCCGACACGCGCGAACAGGAATTGCGCGACTTCCTCGGCGGCTTCAATTTCTCGGGCGACATGGCGACCAGCCCGGTGGGGCCGTTCTCGGGCGGCGAGAAAGCCCGCCTCGCGCTGGCGCTGATCATCTGGCAAAAGCCGAACCTGCTGCTGCTCGACGAACCGACGAACCACCTCGACCTCGAAACGCGCCACGCGCTGACGATGGCGCTCGCGCAATTCGAAGGCACGCTGATCCTCGTGTCGCACGATCGCCACCTGCTGCGCGCGACGACCGACCAGTTCATGCTGGTCGCGAAGCACCGGCTGCAGCCGTTCGACGGCGACCTCGACGACTACCGCGACTGGCTGCTGCAGCATGCGGCCGAGCAACGCGCGGCCGCGAAGGCCGACAGCGCGGCAGCCGCGGGCGCCGATCCGGGCATCAACCGCAAGGATCAGAAACGCCTGGCCGCCGAGGAACGCCAGCGGCTGTCGCAACTGAAAAAGCCGCTGCAGAACCGCATCACGAAGCTCGAAAAGGAAATGGAAACGCTGCACGCGGAGAAAGCGCGCCTCGACGCGTTCGTCGCCGATCCGGCGAGCTACGAGGCCGCGCGCAAGACGGAGCTGACCGACGCGATCCGCAAGCTCGGCGAAGTCACGACTCGGCTCGATACGGTCGAGGCCGACTGGCTCGCCGTGCAGGAAGAACTCGAGCAGATCGGCTGAACGCGGCCCGGGCGCCGTAGCCGATCGCTTCATCGGCGGCGGGTGCGCCGCGGCGGTCGGGTGTCGACGCCCCACGAACCCGCCTGGCCGCGCCCCGCCCCCGGAAACGACGAGGCCGGGCGCGCTGGCCCGGCCTCTTTGTCACGGCTGCGTTCGACGCGGCTGCGGCGGCCGGCCCTTATGCCCGCCGCACCATCCGCTCAGCGGCGCGGCAGCGTGTCGCGCGGCATCTGCTCGTCGTCGCTCATCAGGTGCCGGCGCCCTTTGATCGGCCGGCGGATCGCCGCGGCGACTTCCGCTTCCGTCACGTCCTCGGACACGACCTTGCGCGCCAGCCGCCCTTCTTCGTCGATCCATTCGACGATCCGGCATCCGCCGCCCCACGGCTGGCGGATCGGCTCCGACACGCGGCAGCCGCGCAGGTTGTAAAGGCGTCCGCCAGGCGCTTCCCCATACGATTTCAACATAGGTTCCCTTCGCATTGCGCGGTTCGACAATCCGGCCAAGGATAGGGAAAAGCGATGTCCGGCGGGTTACATCAGCCTACATATTGTTTACAGCGAATTACGCGACAGATCGCCCGGCTCGATACGGCCCATGCACGGGCCGGGCCGCTCATTCAAGATCGCGCACGCGGTCGATCGCCTGCTCGAGCCGCTCGACGGCCATCACGTTCAGCCCTTCGATCGGCTGCTTCGGCGCATTCGCCTTCGGAATCAGCGCGGACGTGAAGCCGAGCTTCGCCGCTTCGCGCAGCCGCTCCTGCCCGCGCGGGGACGGCCGGATCTCGCCCGCCAGACCCACCTCGCCGAACACGATCAGCCCTTTCGGCAGCGCCTTGTTGCGCATCGACGAGTGAATCGCGAGCAGCACCGCGAGGTCGGCGGCCGGCTCGGTGATCTTCACGCCGCCCACCGCGTTGAGGAACACGTCCTGATCGAAGGCCGCGATGCCCGCGTGCCGGTGCAGCACCGCGAGCAGCATCGCGAGCCGGTTCTGCTCGAGGCCGACCGCGAGCCGGCGCGGGTTCGGCACGTGCGCCGTATCGACGAGCGCCTGGATCTCGACGAGCAACGGGCGCGTGCCTTCCTGCGTGACGAGCACGCACGAGCCGGGCACGACCTGCTCGTGCTGCGACAGGAACAGCGCGGACGGGTTGGCTACGCCGCGCAGCCCGCGCTCGGTCATCGCGAACACGCCGAGCTCGTTGACCGCGCCAAAACGGTTCTTGAACGCACGCACGAGCCGGAACGACGAATGCGTGTCGCCCTCGAAGTACAGTACCGTGTCGACGATGTGCTCGAGCACGCGTGGGCCGGCAAGGTTGCCCTCCTTCGTCACGTGCCCGACCATGATGATCGCGGTGCCCGACTGTTTCGCGATGCGCGTGAGCTGCGCCGCGCATTCGCGCACCTGCGCGACCGAACCGGGCGCCGACGTGAGCGCCTCGGAATAGACGGTCTGGATCGAGTCGATCACGGCCACGTCCGGCCGCTCCGCATCGATCGCGGCCTGGATCTTCTCGAGCTGGATCTCGGCGAGCAGCTTCAGTTCGGCCGCCGGCGCGCCGCCGTCGAGCAGCGCGAGCCGTTGCGCGCGCAACGCGATCTGCGCGGCCGATTCCTCGCCGCTGATATAGAGCGCGCGCCGCTCGCTCGCGACATCCGCGAGCGACTGCAGCAGCAACGTCGACTTGCCGATGCCCGGATCGCCGCCGATCAGCACGACGCCGCCCGGCACCAGCCCGCCGCCCAGCACGCGATCGAATTCGCCGATGCCGGTCGAGAAGCGCGGTACGTCGGCGGCCTCGATGTCGACGAGGCGCTGCACCGGCGCGCGCTTCGCGAGCGACTGGAAACGATGGGCGGCCGGCGACTCGGCAACCGATTCGACGAGGGTGTTCCACGCCTGGCACGACGGGCACTGGCCCTGCCATTTCGGGGTCTGTCCGCCGCACTCGCTGCAGACGTATACGGTTTTCTGTTTGGCCACGCGCGACGCCCTTATTCCGCTCGCACCGGCACGCGGGCAGCGACCGCGCACATCAGCTCGTAGCCGATCGTCCCGCAATGGCGCGCGACGTCGTCGATCGGCAGCGCATTGCCCCACAGCTCGACGCGCGCGCCGACGCCGGCCTGCGGGCACGGCGTCAGGTCGACGGTGATCATGTCCATCGACACGCGGCCGACGATCCGCGTGCGGATGCCGTCGACGATGACCGGCGTGCCTTCGGGCGCCACGCGCGGATAGCCGTCCGCGTAGCCGCACGCGACGACGCCGATGCGCATCGGCGCCTGCGCGGAGAACGTCGAGCCGTAGCCGATCGCCTGCCCCTTTCCGATCGTCTGCACCGCGATCAGCTCCGACGCGAGCGTCATCGCCGGCTTCAGCCCCGTGTCCGCGACGTCGGACGACAGCCCGGACGGCGACGCCCCATACAGCACGATCCCCGGCCGCACCCAGTCGAAGTGCGTATCCGGATGCCACAGCACGGCCGCCGAATTCGCGAGACTGCGCGCGCCGGCAATGTTTTCCGCGCCGCGCTCGAACGTCGCGAGCTGCTCGGCGACGCCGCGCTCGTTGTCCGCGTCCGAAAAATGGGTCATCAACGTGATCTGGCCGATGCCGGGGCACGCGCGGGCACGCTCCCAAGCGGCGCGGTATTTCTCCGGCACGTAACCGAGCCGGTTCATCCCGCTGTTCATCTTGAGCTGCACGTTGACGGGCTTCGACAGCCGCGCCGTTTCCAGCATCCGCATCTGCTCGTCGTTGTGGACCGTCGTGGTCAGGCTGTAGCGGTCGATCACGTCGATGTCGGTCGAGCGGAAGAAGCCTTCGAGCAACAGGATCGGGCCGGCCCAGCCGAGCTCGCGCAGCTTCACGGCCTCGTCGAGGTCGAGCAGGCCGAAACCGTCGGTGCCGCGCAGGCCCGGAAACACGCGGGCGAGACCGTGGCCGTACGCGTTGGCCTTGACGACCGCCCAGACCTTGGACGGGCCGGCAAAGCGGCGGACGACGGAGAGATTGTTCGCGAGAGCGGCGGTGTGGATGGTGGCGGAGATCGGGCGCGGCATGGGAAATTTACGTAAAGACGCTTGCGAATCATCAGCTTACCGCGCCTTTTGAGCACCGAAGCCGACAATTTGCGGAACGATCGGGGAATCTTGCTAGTCCGAATTCGCGTATTTTCATGTTATAAAGCCGTGCGCACAACCCATTTCGAACGGAATAAGCCGATCGCATACCAGGCGGCCTACGCGGCCCTGCCGCAGCGACGAAAGCATCGCATCAGATGAAAAAAGGTTTTTACACCATCATGGCCGCGCAGTTTTTTTCGTCGCTGGCCGACAATGCGCTCCTCATCGCCGCCATCGCCCTGCTGAAAGATCTCCACGCCCCCAACTGGATGACACCGCTGCTGAAGCTGTTCTTCGTGTTGTCGTATGTGGTGTTGGCGGCGTATGTCGGTGCGTTCGCGGATTCGCGTCCGAAGGGCCGCGTGATGTTCATCACGAACTCGATCAAGGTGATCGGCTGCCTGATCATGCTGTTCGGCGCCCACCCGCTGATCGCGTACGGGATCGTCGGCTTCGGCGCGGCAGCCTACTCGCCGGCCAAGTACGGCATTCTCACCGAGCTGCTGCCGGCCGACCGGCTGGTCGCCGCGAACGGCTGGATCGAAGGCACGACCGTCAGCTCGATCATCCTCGGCACCGTGCTCGGCGGCGCGCTGATCAGCCCGCACATCGCGTCCCACGTGATCGCGCACACGCCCGCCTGGATCGGCACGCCCGCCGAAGCGGCGATGGCGATCATCATGGCGATCTACGTGGTCGCCGCACTGTTCAACCTGCGCATTCCCGACACGGGCGCCCGCTATCCGAAGCAGGAGCGCGGCCCGGTCAAGCTGCTCACCGATTTCGCCGACTGCTTCATGGTGCTCTGGCGCGACAAGCTCGGCCAGATCTCGCTCGCGGTCACGACGCTGTTCTGGGGCGCGGGCGCGACGCTGCAGTTCATCGTGCTGAAGTGGGCCGAGGTATCGCTCAACATGTCGCTGTCCGAAGGCGCGATCCTGCAGGCCGTGGTCGCGGTCGGCGTCGCGGCCGGCGCGATCGCCGCCGCCGCCCGGATCCCGCTGAAGAAGTCGCTGACCGTGCTGCCCGTCGGCATCATCATGGGCATCGCGGTGATGCTGATGGCGTTCTACACGCGCGACCTGTTCCCGTCGCACTGGGCCGTGCATGTCGGCCACCTGCGCCTGCCGTTCTACCTGATCGTCGCCTACATCTTCCTGATCGGCGTCGGCGCGCTGTCCGGCTACTTCGTCGTGCCGATGAACGCGCTGCTGCAGCATCGCGGCCACGTGTTGCTGTCGGCCGGCCATTCGATCGCGGTGCAGAACTTCAACGAGAACCTGTCGGTGCTCGTGATGCTGTGCCTGTATGCGGTGCTCGTGTGGCTCGACGTGCCGGTCGGCGTCGTGATCGTGCTGTTCGGCACGTTCGTCTGCCTGACGATGTGGCTCGTGATGCGCCGCCATCAGGCGAACCAGCGTCAGTTCGACTCGGTCGCGCTGATCGGCGAATCGCGGCACTGACGCTACACTGTCCGTTTCCGTCCGCCGGCGCCGGGCCTCGAACCGGCGCATTGCCCTCATGACGCACCCGATACCCAACATCCTGACGATCGCCGGCTCCGATTCGGGCGGCGGCGCGGGCATCCAGGCCGACCTGAAGACGTTTTCCGCGCTCGGCGCGTATGGCGCGAGCGTGATCACCGCGCTGACCGCGCAGAACACGCGCGGCGTGACGGGCGTGCATGCGCCGGACGCCGCCTTCGTGACCGCGCAGCTCGACGCGGTGTTCGGCGACATCCGCATCGATGCGGTCAAGATCGGGATGCTCGCGAACGCGGCGATCGTGCAGGCGGTGGCCGACGCGCTGCGCCGTTACGCGCCGCGCTTCGTCGTGCTCGACACGGTGATGATCTCGAAGAGCGCGCACGCGCTGCTCGCGCCCGATGCCGTCGACGCGCTGCGCGACACGCTGCTGCCGCTCGCGACGGTCGTCACGCCGAACCTGCCCGAAGCGGCCGCGCTGCTCAACGACGCACCCGCCACCACCGAAGACGACATGGTCCGGCAAGGCCGGGCCTTGCTGCAGACGGGCGCACGCGCCGTGCTGATGAAGGGCGGCCACCTGCCCGACGCGTCCGCGAGCCCCGACTGGCTCGTCGAAACGACGCGCACCGTGCGGCTCGACGGCACGCGCGTGCCGGTCAGCAACACGCACGGCACCGGCTGCACGCTGTCGTCGGCGATCGCGGCGCTGCTGCCGCAGCAGCCCGACCTCGAAAGCGCGGTACGCGAGGCCAAGACCTACCTGACCGGCGCAATCGCCGCGAGCGCCCACCTCGACGTCGGCCACGGCGTCGGCCCGGTCCACCACTTTCATCGCTGGTGGTGAGCGGCCGCTCGCGCGGCGTCAGCGATCCTGTGCGGCGAACGCCTGCGCGCGCGCCGGCCAGTCGTCGGGCACGACGAAACCGCGCGCCGTCTCGCGCCACGTGCCGTCGCCGGTCCTTTCGTGGATCGCGATCAGGTCGGGCGCTCCGCGCGCCGCCAGCACGGCCGGCAACTCCGGTGCGCTCGCCAGCGGCTCGGGCTCGAAACCGGCGCCGGCGACGGCACGCCGCTGCGCCAGCCACGCCAGTCGCGGCAACACGCTCCATGCGGCGCCGTCACGCTGCGCGGCCGCCCACGCCGGCCACTGCGCGTGCGTGAGCCAGAAACCGCGCGGGTGATCCGGCGCGATTTCGGCGGATACTGGCAACACCGGCGCGCCGTGCGGATGGAACAGCCAGCCCTTGATGAACATCTGCGCGTCGGACGGCGCGCCGTAGCCGAGCCGGGCAAAAGCGTCGTGCTGGCCGAGCCGCAACTGGTGGTCGAGCAGCCGGCTGCGCTTGCGGTCGAAGCGGTCGACGAGATTGGGGCCGACGAAGTCGGCGAGCGCCGCGCCGCCGCGCACCGGCGCGCACAGATAGCACTTCACCGCGAGTTCCCAGTGCAGGCGCCGGCCGTCCGGCGCATCGACCAGAAAATCGACTTCACCGAGCGTGCGGCCATTGCTGCGCAGCGGCAGATTGGCCGCGACGAGCCGCAGCGCCGGCCCGTGCGTCAGAAAGTATTCGAGCAGGCATTCGGCGTAGCGGCCGAGCCGCGTGGGCCGGAACCCGTCGAGCGCGCGATGCAGCGGCCCGGGGTGCGCATCGAGCGCGGCAAGCCAGGCTTCGACGGCCGCTTGGCCCGCCGCATCCGGCCACGGGCGCGCGAGCGGCGCGCCCGGTACCGCGGTGAGCAGGCTCGGGCTGGCCAGCAGCCAGCCCAGATCGCGCACCGCGACGTCATGCAGCGTATCGACGAACGCGTACGCCGCGCCGGTCGTCATGGCCCGGCCGGACCGTTCGCGTCGGCGCCTTGCGCACGCCGGAACGTGTCGCGCGCGAGGCACAGGTCGGCCCACGCCTTTGCCTTGTCCTGCAGGCTGCGCAACAGGTAGGCCGGGTGGTACGTGACGATCACCGGCACGCCCTCGTACGCATGCACGCGGCCGCGCAGCGACGCGATGCTCGCGTCCGTCTTCAGCAGCGTCTGCGCCGCGAAACGGCCGAGCGCGACGATCAGCTTCGGCTTCACGAGCGCGACCTGGCGCTGCAGATACGGCTCGCAGCGCGCGACCTCGTCCGGCTCCGGATTGCGGTTGCCGGGCGGCCGGCACTTGATCACGTTCGCGATATAGACGTTGTCGCCGCGCTTGAGCGACAGCGACCGCAGCATGTTGTCGAGCAGCTTGCCGGCCTGGCCGACGAACGGCTCGCCCTGCTTGTCCTCGTTCTCGCCCGGCGCTTCGCCGATCAGCATCCAGTCCGCTTCGCGGTCGCCGACGCCGAATACGGTGTTGGTCCGCTTCTCGCAGAGGCGGCACAGCGTGCAGCCGGCCACGCGCTCGGCCAGCGCATCCCAGTCGAGCGCGGCGACCGGCATGCCGGCGGGGCGCGATTCGACGGCCGGCACGGGCACGGATTCGCCCGGCGGTGCCGCGTCGAACCACGCGAAATCGTCGTCACCTGCCGGCGGCGCGTCACCCTTCGGCGGCATCGTATCGGGCGATGCCTCCGATGCGGTCGATGCGGCCTGCGCGGGCGGGCGATCGCGATCGACGACGCCGTGCGCCGCCGGCGACTCGCGAGCCGGCACACCGCCGGCCGCGCCATGCGCGACGGCCGCGGGCGCATCGTCCCGCACCGGCGCCCGCGCGACGCGCACCGGCCGCGCGGCCGCGACGGCGCGACCATCGTCGGCCGTCGCGGCCTGTACGACGGCCGGCGCGTCGGCGGCCGCGCCTTCGTCCGCGCGCTGCCCGCGCCGCACCCAGATTTGCGCGAGACCCAGTTCCTCGAGCGCCGCTTCAGCCCACGCCATGCGTGTCCCCCTCGTCCTTGTTCAGCGTCAGACGCATCACGATCGCGTCCTCCCGGCTGCGATGCTTCGCCGGATAGTAATTCTTGCGCCGGCCGATCGTCACGAAGCCGAAGCGCTCGTACAGATGAATCGCGCGCGAATTGGTCGGCCGCACTTCGAGCAGCACGCCGTCGAGCCCCTCCGCGCGCGAAATGCGCACCGCCTCGCGCAGCAGCGCGAGGCCCGCGCCCGCGTGCTGCGCGGCCGGCGCGACGCACAGGTTCAGCAAATGCATCTCGTCGATCACGGGCATCAGCACGCAATAGCCGACGAGCGACCCCGTCACGTGCCGCAGGCACACGCCCAGATAGCCGTTGCGCAACGAATCCTCGAAGTTGCCGCGGCTCCACGGAAATTCGTACGCGACGTGCTCGATCGCGACGACCTCGTCGAGATCGGCGTCCGTCATCGGCGCCAGATAGCGGTCGCTCAGCAGGACGCCCGTCATCCCTTCGCCCCGCCCGTCTGTGCCGCTCGTGCCGCGACGCGCTCGGCCGTCGTCTGCGCGACCTTGTCGCGCACGTACTCGGGCGCGGCCTGGTCGGCCGGCACCGCACGCCCGGCGCGAAACGCGCGCAGCGCGGCATGCACGACCGCCAGCGCATGCGGCAACGCATCGCCGTCGATCGAGGCCGCCCGCGCGGCGGCCGGCAATTGCGCGCCGAACGCCGCGGCCGCATTGCCGGCGAGCGTGAACGGCGCGTCGGGCACGCCGACGGCGCCCGGTGCGTCGAGCGACGCCGGATGCCGCGTGCGCCAGTCGCCGGCGGCGGCGTCCCATTCGAAATCCGCCCAGTAGGCTTCGTCCATCCGCGCGTCGAGCGCGGCGAGCACGCGGGTCGTACCGGGCGTACGCAGCCGCGCATGTTCGGCGCACGCAAGCAGCGTGCCGATCGGCACGACCGGCAGCCCGGCGCCGAACGCGAGGCCCTGGGCAATGCCCGTCGCGGTCCGCAGGCCCGTGAACGAGCCCGGGCCCGCGCCGAACGCGATCGCGTCGCAGTCGGCGAGCGTCAGCCCGGATTCGGCGAAGAGTTCCTGGATCGCCGGCAGCACGCGCGTGCTCGACACGGCGCCCGTCAGCTCGTGACGGACCCAGGTTTGCGGGGGGGAAACGGCGTCATCGGCGTGGGCCGAGCGCAGCAACGCGACCGAGCAGTATTCGGTCGACGTATCGATGGCGAGGAGCACTGTTTGCGTCATGGGCGACATTGTAATGCGCCGCCCCGCTCCCACGGGCGATCGGGCCCGATCTGTCGCGCGTGCGGCGTCGCCCGCGGTTTGGAAGGATCGCTCGACCCCGCGCGGCGGTCCGCTTGTTAAGATCGGCCGACCTGAAACCCTTACGGAGACACCCGATGAGCGACCTCACCGCGCAATTCGACCAGGCCCAGATCGACGTCAAGCAACTGACCGAACGGCCGGGCAACCTGACCCTGCTGCGCCTGTATGCGCTCTTCAAGCAGGCGACCGACGGCGATGCGCACGGCGACAAGCCCGGCTTCACCGACATCGTCGGCAAATACAAGTACGATGCCTGGGAAGCCCTGAAGGGCACGTCGCAGGACGCGGCGAAGCAACAGTACGTCGAACTCGTCGAATCGCTGAAAAACGGCACGGCGTCCTGACCGAATCACGGTCATCGCAATAGGCAATCAAATCAGTGGCGCAGCGCAGCAAATTTCTTTATAATGCTGCCTGCGTCATCTCCCGCGCTCGGCTCGCAAGCCGTTCCGGCCCGACGCCTCGTAGCGTTAAGCTCCAATCCGGTTTAGAACCTGTCCCCTCCTGCTTCGACCCTTGCGGTCGTCAACTAGGCTGGCGGCCCCGCTCCTGAAGCGCGCCGCACCCAAAACAGCTTCTAATGCCTCATCCGCCGACGGTTCGGCGGATTGCACCCGTTTCCCGATTTGCTCGCTGAATCCGACGACTTGGGTATGCGCGATTGGCGCCGACGTTTCACCCACTGTGTTTCAAGGATTGTTATGACTTCGAGCATCAACACCAGCCCGCTCAACGCGATCGCCGACCAGGCGCTCGGTCTCGACGACGCCGCCGCACCGGCCGCGGTCGAACCGGCGTCGGACGAGCCGAGCTTCGCGTCGCTCGGGCTGTCGCCGGAGATCGTCTCCGCGCTGCAGGCCGCCGGCTACGTGAAGCCGACGCCGGTCCAGCAGCGCGCGATTCCGGCCGGCATCGCCGGCCGCGACCTGCTGGTGTCGAGCCCGACCGGTTCGGGCAAGACGGCCGCATTCATGCTGCCCGCGATCGAACGTTTCGCGCAGCTCCAGAAGACGCAGGCGCAGCAACCGCGCGCGCCGCGTGAACCGAACCAGGGCGATCGCCGCGCGCGCCGCCCGCAACCCGTCGCGCGCCCGGGCCTGCTCGTGCTGACGCCGACCCGCGAACTCGCGATGCAGGTCACGACGGCCGCGTCGACGTACGGCAAGCACCTGAAGCGCCTGCGCACGGTCAGCATCCTCGGCGGCGTCGCCTATGGCCAGCAGCTGATGCTGCTCGCGAAGAACCCGGAAATCCTGGTTGCCACGCCGGGCCGCCTGCTCGACCACCTCGAGCGCGGCCGCATCGACCTGTCGGAACTGAAGATGCTGGTGCTCGACGAAGCCGACCGCATGCTCGACATGGGCTTCATCGAAGACATCGAAACGATCGTCGCCGCCACGCCGGAATCGCGCCAGACGATGCTGTTCTCGGCCACGCTCGACGGCAAGATCGGTTCGCTGACGAGCCGCCTGCTGAAGGATCCGGAACGCATCGAGATCCAGCAGCGCCTCGAATCGCGCGCGAACATCGCGCAGACCGTCCACTACGTCGACGACCGCGATCACAAGGATCGCCTGCTCGATCACCTGCTGCGCGACGACGCGCTCGACCAGGCGATCATCTTCACGGCGACCAAGATCGACGCCGACCAGCTCGCCGGCCGTCTCGCCGACGCAGGCTTCGAATCGGCCGCGCTGCACGGCGACCTGCCGCAGGGCGCGCGCAACCGCACGATCCGTGCGCTGCGCGAGCGCCGCGTGCGCGTGCTGGTGGCCACCGACGTCGCGGCACGCGGCATCGACATCCCGGGTATCACGCACGTGTTCAACTACGACCTGCCGAAGTTCGCGGAAGACTACGTGCACCGTATCGGCCGTACCGGCCGCGCAGGCCGTTCGGGTATCGCGGTGAGCCTCGTGCATCACGCCGAGCAAGGCGCGCTCAAGCGCATCGAGCGCTTCGTGCGCTCGCCGCTGCCGGTCAACGTGATCGAAGGCTTCGAGCCGCGCAAGGCGCCCCCGCGTAACGGCGGCACCGGCGGCCGCGGCCGTCCGGGCGGCGGTAACGGCGGTCGTCGTTTCGGCGGCAAGCCGGGCGGCGGTTATGGCGGCAGCGGCAACGGCCGCAGCTACGGCGGCGGCAATGGCGGCGGCTGGAGCGGCAAGCCCGGCGGCAGCCGCGACGGCGGCCCGCGTCGCGACGGCCAGCGCAGCGGCGGCCCGCGCCGCAGCAATTCGGCATCGTAAGCACACACGGGCGGCCGTCGGCCGCCCAGCGGATCGGCAACCCGCCCATCCAGCCGACCGGCGCATCCGCGCCGGTTTTTTTTCGTCCCTTCCGTATATTTCACAATACGGAAAAAATTTTTGTGTCGTAAAAAATCATGCTGCACGGCACAACCCACGCGATTGCAGGATAGGAAAATGCATTTCTTATCTCGAAACTACGCACGCAAGCCATTGATTCAAAACAATTAAAAAATTACGCACGTCACGAACCGGCCCCTGTTTCACTCCCGTCGATTTGCCTAGACTCTTATACAAGACTTCGCGAAACGGAACACACTGCTTCCCCGCTTCGCGAACAGCATCACCGTCAGATTCGGCAGGCATACATCGCATCAAGGAGCTCATCATGTCGCGTCAGCAACAGGCACAGGAACTGCAACAGCAATGGGAAACCGATCCGCGCTGGAAGGGCATCAAGCGCAGCTACTTGGCTGAGGACGTGGTCCGCCTGCGCGGCTCGGTCCCCATCGAACACACGCTGGCCAAGCGCGGTGCGGAAAAACTGTGGAGCCTCGTCAACAACGAGCCGTTCGTCAACGCACTCGGCGCGCTGACCGGCAACCAGGCCATGCAGCAGGTGAAGGCCGGCCTGAAGGCCATCTACCTGTCCGGCTGGCAAGTGGCCGGCGACGCCAACGTCGCGGGCGAAATGTACCCGGACCAGTCGCTGTATCCGGCGAACTCGGTGCCGCTCGTCGTGAAGCGCATCAACAACACCTTGACGCGCGCCGACCAGATCCAGTGGTCGGAAGGCAAGAACCCGGGCGACGAAGGCTACGTCGACTTCTTCGCGCCGATCGTCGCCGATGCGGAAGCCGGTTTCGGCGGCGTGCTCAACGCGTTCGAGCTGATGAAGGCGATGATCGAGGCAGGCGCATCGGGCGTTCACTTCGAGGACCAGCTCGCGTCGGTGAAGAAGTGCGGCCACATGGGCGGCAAGGTGCTCGTGCCGACGCGCGAAGCCGTCGCGAAGCTGTCGGCCGCGCGTCTCGCGGCCGACGTGATGGGCACGCCGACCGTGCTGATCGCGCGCACCGACGCGGAAGCGGCCGACCTGATCACGTCCGACGTCGACGACAACGACAAGCCGTTCCTGACGGGCGAGCGCACGGTGGAAGGCTTCTTCCGCACGAAGCCGGGCCTCGAGCAGGCGGTCTCGCGCGGCCTCGCGTATGCGCCGTACGCGGACCTGATCTGGTGCGAAACGGGCAAGCCGGATCTCGAGTACGCGAAGAAGTTTGCTGAAGCGATCCACAAGCAGTTCCCGGGCAAGCTGCTGTCGTACAACTGCTCGCCGTCGTTCAACTGGAAGAAGAACCTCGACGACGCGACGATCGCGAAGTTCCAGAAGGAACTCGGCGCGATGGGCTACAAGTTCCAGTTCATCACGCTGGCCGGCTTCCATGCGCTGAACTACTCGATGTTCAACCTCGCGCACGGCTATGCCCGCACGCAGATGAGCGCGTTCGTCGAACTGCAGCAGGCCGAGTTCGCGGCCGCCGACAAGGGCTTCACGGCCGTCAAGCATCAGCGCGAGGTCGGTACGGGCTACTTCGACGCGGTCACGCAGACGGTCGAACGGGAAGCGTCGACGACCGCGCTGCACGGGTCGACCGAGGACGAACAGTTCTTCGACGGCAAGAAGGTCGCATAACGCGCGCAGGCGCTACGCCGATGCCCGCCGCGTCTCGCGACGCCGCGGCGTCGGCCACCGGAACAACAATCAGGGAGGAGACGGCAGGCGCGCGAGTCCCATCGCGCGACCGGCCGCGCGGCCTGCGGGCCGCCAGCAACGATGCGCGCCGGCTTGGTCCGGCGCGCCCTTTTTCCGCGGTGCAGCCGCCCGGCCACGGCCGGCGCTGCCCTACCGATAGACGATCACCGGAATTTTCGTATGGGTCAGCACGCGCTGCGTCTCGCTGCCGATCAGCAGGCTGCCGAGCCCGCGGCGTCCGTGGGACGCCATGAAGATCACGTCGCACCCGCCGCGTTCGGCCGCCTCGATGATGCCGAGATACGGCGACGGATGCACGCTCGTCCACGTGTCGCACGCGACCCCGGCCGCCTTCGCGGCCGCTTCCACCTCGTCGAGATGCGCACGCGCCTCGCGCTCGCTGCGCGCGCGGAAATCCGCGGGCGGCTCGATGATCACTTCGGAAAACGGCGAGTACGGGTATTGCGGCAGGCACGCGTAGGCCGTCACGCGCGCGCCGACCGCGCGAGCCAGGTCGATCGCACCGTCGATCGCCTTTTGCGACAGTTCGGAACCGTCGGTTGGAACGAGGATGTGCCGGAACATCGCGCCCTCCTTCGTCGATTGCACGCCACGCGCCGCGGCGCCGGCCGAGCCGGCCGCGACACGGCGCGCATGCCTCTTACGATTGTAGTGCGCGAAACCGCGCACGCCGCGCCGCCAGCGGGTTCGCCCTCATATCGGAAACACGCGGGCGCGTGTCGCCTACCCGCCCCAATAGCCGGGCCGCTCGTACGTATGCTTCAGGTAATCGAGAAACAGGCGCACGCGCAACGGCAGATGCCGGCGCTGCGGAAACACCGCATGGATGCCGATCGGCGGCGCGGCGAATGCATCGAGCACGCTGACGAGCCGGCCGGCCGCGATGTCCTCGCCGACTTCCCACCACGAGCGCCACGCCAGGCCATGGCCGGCGAGGCACCACTCGTGCAGCACCGCGCCGTCCGAGCATTCCATCGTGCCGTTCACGCGGATCGACACGACCTTGCCGTCTTCCTGGAACGTCCAGCCGCGCTGCTGGTTCGCGTTCGCCGCGAGCGCGAGGCAGTTGTGCCGCGCCAGTTCCGCGAGCGTGACCGGCATGCCGCGCCGCTCGAGATACGCGGGAGACGCGACGCACACGCGGCGATTCTCGCCGAGCTTCAGCGATACCAGCGACGAGTCGGGCAGCTCGCCGAGCCGCACCGCGCAATCGAATCCTTCGTTGACGAGATCGACCATCCGGTCGGACAGGTCGAGCGTGACCGACACGTCCGGGTGCGCGCCGCTGAATTCGGGCACGAGCGGCGCGACGTGCCGCCGGCCGAAGCCGGCCGGCGCGGAAATGCGCAGGTGGCCGCTGGCCTTCACGCCGCCGGCGGACACGCTCGCTTCCGCGTTCTGCATGTCGTTGATGATGCGCTGGCAATCCTCGAGGAACGCCGAACCCTCGAACGTCAGCGTGAGCTTGCGCGTCGTGCGCACCAGGAGCTTGACGCCGAGCCGCTCCTCGAGCGCGTCGAGGCGGCGGCCGATGATCGCCGGCGCGACCCCTTCCGCATGCGCGGCCGCCGACAGGCTGCCTTTTGCCGCGACCGCGGCGAACGTTTCGATCTGTTTGAACCGGTCCATGACGCTCGCGAGAAGACGGCATCGCCGCCCTTCAAATAGCTTGGGCCGCTCAGATTAGGTATATGAAAGTAAAAGATCAAGTGATGTTTAGCGTATTTTTTAGCATCTTCTATCACGAATACAATCGACCCGACCTCTGAAACTGGAGCGCAAGGCTATGTCGGCCACAACGACACTCTCCTCTCCCGACGCCATTCTCTTCGACGCATTCGGCACGTTGTTCGACGTGCGTGCCGTGCTGGCCGCGGCAGAGCAGATGTTCCCCGGACACGGGGAACGGTTGTCGCAGCTGTGGCGACGCAAGCAGATCGAATACTCGCAGCTGCGCACGCTCGCCGATCCGGCCGGCGCGCACTACCGCCCGTTCCGGGACATCACGCTCGATGCGCTGCGGTTCGCCGCGCGCCGGCTCGGGCTCGTGCTGAACGGCGCGGCCGAGAAGCGGCTGATGGACGAATACGCGTGCCTGTCCACCTATCCCGATACGGTGCCCGCGCTGCGCAAGCTGCGCGCGCTCGACCCGCGCCGGCCGCTCGCGATCCTGTCGAACGGCACCCCGCAGATGCTCGACATCGCGATCAAGAGCGCGGGCATGTCCGGCCTGTTCGATCGCGTGCTGTCGGCCGACACCGTGCGCGCGTACAAGCCGAGCCCGGCCGCCTATGCGCTCGGCACCGCCGCGTTCGGGGCGAACCCGCGCGACATCGTGTTCGTGTCGTCGAACGCGTGGGACGTCGCCGGCGCGACCTGGTTCGGCTACACGACGTTCTGGCTCAACCGCACGGGCGCGCCCGCCGAGGAACTCGGCGCGCCGCCCGACGGCACCGGCACCGGCATGGCAGACCTGCTCGCCTTCCTCGCCGCACCCGCCCCGGCTCCGTCCGGCAGACCCGCGAACCGCACGCGCCCCGGCCCGGGTGCATGACGCTCGCGGATGCCGCCTTCCCCCTTCACCGAAACCGCAACTGACCGACCAAGGAGATGAGACTCATGAGCACCCCGATCACGCTGCCGCAAGGCATGACGATCACCGGCGAAATCAAGCCGGGTTACGAAGCGATCCTGACGCCCGACGCGCTGGCACTCGTCGCGGCGCTGCACCGCACGTTCGAATCGCGTCGCCAGGCGCTGCTGCAGGCCCGCGTCGAGCGCACGAAGCGCCTCGACGCGGGCGAACGCCCTGATTTCCTCGCCGAGACGAAGGCGATCCGCGAAGGCGACTGGAAGGTCGCGCCGCTGCCGGCCGACCTGCAATGCCGCCGCGTCGAGATCACGGGCCCCGTCGAGCGCAAGATGATCATCAACGCGCTGAACTCGGGCGCCGATTCGTACATGACGGACTTCGAGGATTCGAACGCGCCGAGCTGGACGAACCAGATCGACGGCCAGATCAACCTGAAGGACGCGGTGCGCCGCACGATCTCGCTCGAACAGAACGGCAAGTCGTACAAGCTGAACGACAAGGTCGCGACGCTGATCGTGCGCCCGCGCGGCTGGCACCTCGACGAGAAGCACGTGACGGTCGACGGCCAGCGCGTGTCCGGCGGCATCTTCGATTTCGCGCTGTTCCTGTTCCACAACGCGAAGGAACTGCTCGCGCGCGGCTCGGGCCCGTACTTCTACCTGCCGAAGATGGAAAGCCATCTCGAGGCGCGCCTGTGGAACGACATCTTCGTCGCCGCGCAGGAAGCGGTCGGCGTGCCGCGCGGCACGATCCGCGCGACGGTGCTGATCGAGACGATCCTCGCCGCGTTCGAGATGGACGAGATCCTGTACGAGCTGCGCGAGCACAGCTCGGGCCTGAACGCCGGCCGCTGGGACTACATCTTCTCGGCGATCAAGAAGTTCAAGAACGACCGCGACTTCTGCCTGGCCGACCGTTCGAAGATCACGATGACGGTGCCGTTCATGCGTGCATACGCGCTGCTGCTGCTGAAGACCTGTCACAAGCGCAACGCGCCGGCGATCGGCGGGATGAGCGCGCTGATTCCGATCAAGAACGATCCGGAAGCGAACGACAAGGCGATGGGCGGCGTGCGCTCGGACAAGCAGCGCGACGCGACCGACGGCTACGACGGCGGCTGGGTCGCGCACCCGGGCCTCGTGCCGATCGCGATGGAGGAATTCGTCAAGGTGCTCGGCGACAAGCCGAACCAGATCGCGAAGCAGCGCGACGACGTGCAGGTCGAAGCGAAAAACCTGCTCGACTTCCAGCCGGAAGCGCCGATCACCGAAGCCGGCCTGCGCAACAACATCAACGTCGGGATCCACTACCTCGGCGCGTGGCTCGACGGCAACGGCTGCGTGCCGATCCACAACCTGATGGAAGACGCGGCGACGGCCGAGATTTCCCGCTCGCAGGTGTGGCAATGGATCCGCTCGCCGAAGGGCGTGCTCGACGACGGCCGCAAGGTCACGGCCGAGCTCGTGCGCGAATTCGCGAAGATCGAACTCGACAACGTGAAGCGCGCGGTCGGCGGCAACACGCAGCCGTACGAACGCGCCGCGGCGATCTTCGAGCAGATGTCGACGTCGGAAGGCTTCACCGAATTCCTGACGCTGCCGCTGTACGAGGAAATCTGACGGCACGTCCGTTGCGATCGGCGGCCGGCCCCACGCCGCACCGCCGGCCGCATGGAGGACGGCATGAAAGAAGCGCCCCGCGGGGCGCTTCCTTTTTGCGGCGATGCCAGCCGCCGCCGGCAGGCACGCTCAGGCGGCGGCTTCCTGCTCGCGCCGGTGCTGGACCCAGTCGCCCGACGTGATACGCGGGCGCCCGGCTGCCGCGTGCGCGGCGACCGGATAATACAGGCAGGCATACTGCCGGCCGCCGAGCTCGACCGTTACCTCCTGCGGCTTGAACAGCGAGTCGACGCCCGGATAGACGCGCTCGATCTCGTCGAGCACCGGGACGAGCCGCTCGTCGACCTCGTAGACGTCGCCCCACACCAGCGACTTGCCGACCGTCCCGGCAATCATGCCCGGATACGTGCCGAAATCGTACAGCTCACCCGGCAGCGCGGCCGCGCCCAGCAGCGTCGGCGCGGCGATGCCGTGGCGGGCGGCCGCATGGCCGATGTCGTTGGCCTGTCCGGCTCTCAAGGTGCCATAGACGAATACGTGGCGCATCGTGGTTCTCCTCTTCAATTCGTGTGTTGCCGTGTTTGCGTGCGATCGGTGCGCGATGGGCGCGATCTGGCGCACGCATCGATAGACCGCGATACCGGCCCGATGGTTCGAACGGTCGGCGCGCGCGGCTGCGGCGCTGCTCCGGATTCGCCGATGCCCACACAAAGTTCATTTGAACCCGGCATGATGACCCGACAAACCGCCGCATGCGCACGCGCTGCGCCTTCTAAAATGACGGCATCGCCGCCGCGCCGCCCGAACCGTTCATGAATCCGCCCACTCCAGCCGACGTATCGAACCCGTACGACGTCATCGACATCCCGCCGGAATTCGCGCCGACCGCCGTTCATCCGATGCGCGTGCGCGCACGGCAGGTCGATGCCGGCCACCGCATTCCGCTGCACACGCATGCGTGGGCGCAACTCGCATACGCATCGCGCGGCGTGCTGCGCGTGGCGACGACCGGCACGACCTGGATGGTGCCGCCGTCCCGCGCGATCTGGGTGCCGCCGCACGTGACGCACGAAGTCACAATCGTCGAAGAGGCCTACTTGCGCACGCTGTACATCGACGAATCGATCGTGCCGGGCGGCCTCGATGCGTGCCGCGTCGTCGAGGTGACGGGGCTGCTGCGCGAACTGATCGTCGCACTCGACGCGCGCGAACTGAGCACCGCGCGCGAGCACCTGCTGTGCGGGCTCGTGCTCGACGAACTGAGTCATGCCGAACCGTTGCCGCTCGCAGTGCCGATGCCCGACGAGAAACGGTTGCGTCTTCTGTGCGAATCGGTACTCGCGCACCCCGCGCATGCGGAATCGCTCGAACACTGGGCGAGCGAGGTCGGGGCGAGCACGCGCACGATCTCGCGGCTCTTCAAGCAGGAACTCGGGGTGAGCTTTTCGCAGTGGCGTCAGCAGGCGCTGCTCGCACGGGCGATCCCGCTGCTGAACCAGGGGCGCCCGCTGTCGCATATCGCGCGCGAACTCGGCTACCAGAGCCAGAGCGCGTTCTCGGCCATGTTCCGCCGGGCATTCGGCGAAAGCCCGCGTGCGTTCATGCTGCGCGGCTACGAACATCGAGGCCCGGAAGGCCGCGGCGCGGACGACGACGCGCGGGACGGCGACGGCGCGATCGACACGGTGCGCTGATCCTCGCGCGCCGGCGCGCCGGGCCGTCAGACCGGCCGCACCATGTGGCGGATCGAGCCGAGTTGCGCGAGCCGCGGGCCGGTCACCTGGTAGCCCATGCGCAGGTACAAACGCGCGGCAGGGTTATCGACGAACACGCGCAACTGCAGTTCGTGCAGCCCGCGCGCACGTGCCCAGCGATGCGACATCTCGAGCATGTAGGTGCCGGCGCCCTGCCCGCGATGGCCGGCCGCGATCTGCACGTCGCGAATATGCAGCGAATCGCCCTCCTCGGTCACGCGCAGCACGCCGATGCGCTCGCCGTCGGCCTCGAGGATGAAGTTTTCGGATTCGCGCCAGCTCGCATAGAACAGGTCGCTGCGCCATACGAGCCCATGACGCTTGTAGTAGCCGCCCATGTTGCCGTGCGTCAACGCTTCGGCATACGGAAAATCATCGGGCTCCGCGGGCCGGAGCTGATACAGGAGTCGCAGGTCGGTCGGATCGAGCATCGCGCAGGAGTCGGAAACGCATCCCGCCACGATAGCGCAGTCGCGTACGGATGCAATCGCGAATTTCTCGTAGGGGCGCGGTGCTCGGTGCAGCATGCGGGACCACAAAGCACAAACAACAATGCCCGCACGAGGCGGGCATTGTTGTTTGTTTGGCGGAGCGGACGGGACTCGCCCACATCCTGCAGGCCGCGGCTGCGCTTGCACGCGCAGCCCTTCGAGTCCCGCCGGAAGCCGCGCAGGCGGCTTCCTCCGCTCCGCAGTCACGCGCCCGCCAGCAGGCGCAAAACCACAACGCACAAACAAGAATGCCCGCACGAGGCGGGCATTCTTGTTTGTTTGGCGGAGCGGACGGGACTCGAACCCGCGACCCCCGGCGTGACAGGCCGGTATTCTAACCGACTGAACTACCGCTCCAGTCTTGCTACTTGCCTGGCAGGCGTCGGTTACCTCCTGCCGGCACGTCGTTTGTTCGAACGACGCCGAAATCTGGCGTCCCCTAGGGGATTCGAACCCCTGTACTCACCGTGAAAGGGTGATGTCCTAGGCCTCTAGACGAAGGGGACAACGTACTGCTTACATCCTTAACGAGAAAGCCCGTTCAAAAAACGCTTTTGAACGGGCTTCGTTCTGGCGGAGCGGACGGGGCTCGAACCCGCGACCCCCGGCGTGACAGGCCGGTATTCTAACCAACTGAACTACCGCTCCAGCTTTCTGCACTACCGCCTGCAGGATCTCGTCACGTTCCTGCACGCGTTGCGGCACTTCCATGAAACGCCGCTGAATCTGGCGTCCCCTAGGGGATTCGAACCCCTGTACTCACCGTGAAAGGGTGATGTCCTAGGCCTCTAGACGAAGGGGACAACGTACTGCTTACATCTTTAATACAAAAGCCCGCTCAAAAACGTCTTGAACGGGCTTCGTTCTGGCGGAGCGGACGGGACTCGAACCCGCGACCCCCGGCGTGACAGGCCGGTATTCTAACCGACTGAACTACCGCTCCAGCTTTCTTACCCAACCTGCAGGACGTCGGTTACGTTCCTGCAAGCCTCGCGACACTTCTACGAAACGCCGCTGAATTTGGCGTCCCCTAGGGGATTCGAACCCCTGTACTCACCGTGAAAGGGTGATGTCCTAGGCCTCTAGACGAAGGGGACAAAATCTTTTCAGATTTGTCTGACTTTCGCTATTTACTTCCAGTCAACAGCGAAGGCCGGAATTCTAACTGCTTTGAATCATTTTGTGAAGCATTTATTACTACCGCTGCTTCGCCAATCAATTCGGTTTGTTCTGATGGTGGAGGTAAGCGGGATCGAACCGCTGACCTCTTGCATGCCATGCAAGCGCTCTCCCAGCTGAGCTATACCCCCTTGCAGAACAGAAATGAGATTATATGGACCTACTTTGATCTTGTAAATACCCTTTTTGCGATTCGTGCGAAATTTTTTGCGAAGCTGCCGCGCGCTCACGCGCAGACAGCTTCAATGACGCACGAACTCAGGCCAGCGCGGCCTCGATGCGCGACACCACGACGTCGCGACCGAACAGCACGAGCACCGCGTCGATCGACGGCGTATGCGTCGTGCCCGCCACCAGCAGACGCACCGGCATCGCGAGCTGCGGCATCTTGAGCTTGTGCGCGGCGAGCGTCGCCTTCAGCGCGGCGGACACCGCCTCCTTCGTCCACTCGGCCGCCTTCAGCGCGGCGACGAGATCCGCCAGCGCCGGCCGTACCGCATCGGTCACGTGCTGCGCGAGCGCGTCCGCGTCGGGCGCCGGCACACGGTAGAACATCGTCGCGCCTTCCGCGATCTCCTTGACCGTCGTCGCACGATCCTTCATCAGGCCGACCACCGCATCGAGCGCCGGGCCCGTCGCGATCGCCGCGTCGTCGATGCCGAGCGCGTCGAGAAACGGCTTCGCGAGTTCCGCAAGGCGTGCGTTGTCGGCTTCCTTGATGTAGTGCGCGTTCAGCCAGCTCAGCTTGCTGTGGTCGTACTGCGCGGGCGACTTGCCGAGATGCTCGAGATCGAACCATTCGACGAACTGCTCGCGCGAGAAGATTTCCGCATCGCCGTGCGACCAGCCGAGACGCGCGAGATAGTTGACCACGGCTTCAGGCAGGAAGCCCGCATCGCGGTACGCCATCACGCTCATCGCGCCATGCCGCTTGCTCATCTTCTCGCCCTGCTCGTTCAGCACGGTCGGCAGGTGCGCATAGACGGGCGGCTCGCCGCCGAGCGCCTTCAGGATGTTGATCTGGCGCGGCGTGTTGTTCACATGGTCGTCGCCACGGATCACGTGCGTGATGCCCATGTCCATGTCGTCCACCACCACGCAGAAGTTGTAGATCGGCGTGCCGTCCGGGCGCGCGATCACGAGGTCGTCGAGTTCCTCGTTCGAGATCTCCACACGCCCCTTCACCGCGTCGTCCCACACGACCGTACCCGTCAGCGGATTGCGAAAGCGCAGCACCGGCTTCACGCCGGCCGGCGGCTCCGGCAGCACCTTGCCGGGCTCCGGACGCCACGTACCGTCGTAGCGCGGCTTCAGGCCGGCCTCGCGCTGGCGTTCGCGCAGCGCGTCGAGTTCCTCGGCCGACATGTAGCACGGATACGCGAGGCCCTTCTCGAGCATCTGCGCGAGCACTTCGCGATAGCGGTCCATCCGCTGCATCTGGTAGATCGGACCTTCGTCGAAATCCAGCCCGAGCCATTGCATCCCTTCGAGGATCGCATCGACCGCTTCCTGCGACGAGCGCTCGACGTCGGTATCCTCGATGCGCAGCACGAACGTGCCTTTCATCTTGCGGGCGAACGCCCACGGATAGAGTGCGGAGCGGATGTTGCCGAGGTGGATGAAGCCGGTGGGACTCGGCGCGAAGCGGGTACGGACAGGACGGGTCATAAAAGGTAACTCGAACGCCTGGGGCGCATGAATGATTCGACGCGGGACGGTGGCGGCAGCGTGGACAGCAACGGAGCCGGCGACGCCCGGAACGGGAAAGAAGCCGGAATTATACTCGCGCCGGACATCGCGCCAAGCGCGCCGCTTGCTTTATGATGTGCGCGCCGCGGCCGCCAGCCGGCGCCGCGCCGGCCGCACGGAACCCGCCGCGCGGCCTCGGAAACCATCGCAGCCGCGGGCCGCACGACCCGCCGCGCCAAGCCGCCGGAGAACCATTCGATGTCGTCCCCTCGCCTGTCGCGCCGCCACTTCACGATCGCGTGCGCGTCCGCCAGCCTCGCCGCCTGTACGTCCATCGGCGACAAGTCCCGCCCCGGCACGGCATTGCCGCAGGAGAAGCCGGTGAAGATCGGCATCGCGCTCGGCGGCGGCGCCGCGCGCGGCTTCTCGCACATCGGCGTGCTGAAGGCGCTCGAGGCGCGCGGCATCCCGATCGAGATCGTCGCCGGGACGAGCGCGGGCTCGGTGGTCGGCGCGCTCTACGCGTCGGGCATGAACGCGCTGCAGATCAACAAGATCGCCCTCGACATGGACCAGGCGTCGATCAGCGACTGGGCGTTGCCGTTCCGCTCGCGCGGCCTGCTGCAAGGCGTGGCGCTGCAGAATTTCCTGAACAAGACACTCAACAACCGGCCGATCGAGAAGATGGCGAAGCCGCTCGGCATCGTCGCGACGGACCTCCAAAGCGGCCAGCCGATCCTGTTCCAGCAAGGCAACACGGGGCTCGCGGTGCGCGCGTCGTGCAGCGTGCCGTCAGTGTTCGAGCCGGTGAAGATCGGCAGCCGCGAATATGTGGACGGCGGCCTCGTGAGCCCGGTGCCCGCATCGTTCGCGCGCAAGATGGGCGCGAGCTTCGTGATCGCGGTCGACATCTCGGCCCGGCCCGACGGCGCGGCGACCAACAACCCGATCGAGATGCTGTTGCAGACCTTCACGATCATGGGTCAGACGATCAAGACCTACGAACTCGACAAGTATGCGGACGTCGTGATTCGTCCGAACCTCGCGGCGATGGGCGGCAGCGACTTCAACCAGCGCAACGCGGCGATCCTCGCGGGCGAGGAAGCAGTCGCGCGCATCATGCCGGAACTGCAGCGCAAGCTCGCGGCGGCGCGTGGCGTGACTGCCGCCGCATAACACGATGGGCGGGAGGCCGCGGCACACGCGCCTGCCGGTGGCCGACGGAACGATTTCCGCCTCGTCCGTCGTCCGTGCCGGCCTCAAAACAAAAAACCCTGCCGCCTTCCGGTGACAGGGTTTTTTATTGTCCGGCCTGACCGACCGGCCAACGTCAGTTGCTGCCGTTCGCCGAATCGTCGCCGAGCGTCGCGCGCACGCGCTGACGCAGGTCTTCGGGCTTCATCGGGAATTCCGATTCGATCCGGCGCGCGCCGGTGAAACGCTTTTCCCAATAGCCGCTGTCGAGATCGTCGACGCGGACGGTGCTGCCCGTCGACGGCGAATGCACGAACTTGTTGTCGCCGATGTAGATGCCGACGTGCGAGAACGTGCGGCGCATCGTGTTGAAGAACACGAGATCGCCCGGCTTCAGGTTGCTCATGCTCACCTTTTCGCCGACACGGCTCATTTCTTCCGCGCGACGCGGCAGCGACATGCCGAGCGTGTCCTGGAACACGTAGCGCACGAAACCGCTGCAGTCGAGGCCCGAATCCGGCGAGTTGCCGCCCCAGCGATACCGCACGCCGATCATGTTCAGCGCGCCGACCACCACGTCGCCTGCCTTGCCCGCCATGCCGGCAAGGAACGACTTCGCGCCGCCGGACGGCTGCACGCTGGCCTGCTGGAGGGAGGAACCCGACCCGATCTGAGTCGAATTGGTGACATTCTGGTTAAAACTGCTGACTTCGTCGGCGAACGCGCCGGGAGCTGCTGCGAACAGGGCGCCGATGAATAGCCCGGCGATGGTGCGCGCGCATGCCTGGGTCAGGGATCGATGCTGCATTGGTCGATGGAATGTGCTTAAAAATCAGCTGATTGGCGGAAAATTTCGGTCGATACTAGCCAGCGCGTAATCGTTTGTCAAAACAAATTAAAAAATACAATCGAGATGGTCAGACCATTGGACGCCTATCACGCTTTCCAGACCGCTTTCAACAGCTTTTGTGTGTAAGGATGTGACGGTCTCGTGAAGACGTCGGCCACCTCCCCCGACTCGACGACGGCGCCGTCCTGCATCACCGCGACGCGGTGCGCCATCGCGCCGATCACCTCCAGGTCGTGGCTGATGAAGACGTAGCCGAGGTTGTATTTCTGTTGCAAATTCGCGAGCAGCTTCAGCACCTGCTGCTGGATCGACACGTCGAGCGCCGAGGTCGGCTCGTCGAGGATCAGGATGCGCGGCTCCAGCACCAGCGCGCGCGCGATCGCGATCCGCTGGCGCTGGCCGCCCGAGAATTCGTGCGGATAACGGTGCAGCACCGTGCGGTCGAGGCCGACTTCGCGCAGCACCGCGAGCGATTTCGCGCGGCGCGCATCGGGCGTCATGTCCGGGCGGTGCAGCTCGAGCCCCTCGCCGACGATCCGCTCGATCGTGTGACGCGGCGAAAGCGAACTGAACGGATCCTGAAAGACCACCTGCATGTTCGAGCGCAGCGCGGTCTGCTCGCGGCCGCGATAGGTCGACAGCGCGCGTCCCTGGAATTCGATCTCGCCGCCGGCCGTCTTCTGCAGCCCGAGCAGCGCCATCGCAAGCGTCGACTTCCCCGATCCCGATTCGCCGACGATCCCGAGCGTTTCGCCCTGCCGCACCGACACCGACACGTCGGCCACGGCCGTCACCGGCACCGTGCCGAACCAACCCGCGAAGCCCGGCCGCTTGCGCGCGAACTGCACGCTCACGTGGCGCGCGTCGAGCACGACGGGCGCGATCGGCATCACCGGCGTGACCGCCCGCTGCGGCCGGCTGTTCAGCAGCCGCTGCGTATACGGATGCTCGGGCGCCGCGAAGATCCGCTCGACGGGCCCGCTCTCGACCAGCCGGCCGTGCTCCATCACCGCGACGCGCTGCGCGAAGTGCCGCACGAGATTCAGGTCGTGCGTGATCAGCAGGATCGCCATCCCGCGCTTTTCCGCTTCCTCGCGCTGCAGTTCCAGCAGCAGATCGACGATCTGCGCGCGGATCGTCACGTCGAGCGCGGTGGTCGGCTCGTCGGCGAGCAGCAGGCGCGGCCGGCACGCGAGCGCCATCGCGATCATCGCGCGCTGCCGCTGGCCGCCCGACAACTGGTGCGGGTAGCTGTCGACGCGCTTGTCCGGCTCCGCGATGCCGGTGCGCGCGAGCAGCGCGATCGCCCGCTTGCGCGCCTCCACGGCCGATACGCCGTCGTGCAGCACGATCGTCTCGCCGATCTGCACGCCGATCGTATACAGCGGATTGAGCGCCGTCATCGGCTCCTGGAAGATCATCGCGATGTCCGAGCCGCGCAGCCCGCGCATCTCGCGCTCGCTCCTGGCCGCCAGATCCTGCCCCGCGAAGCGGATCGCGCCCGTGACCTCGGCGTCGCGCAGCAACCGCAGGATCGACAGCGCGGTCACGCTCTTGCCGGACCCCGACTCGCCGACGAGCGCGACGCGCTCGCCGCGCCCGATCGCGAGCGTCACGTCGTCGACCGCGACCGTGTCGCCGAAACGGACGTGCAGACGCTCGAGCGACAGCAGCGGCTCGTGTTGCGTCGATACGGTCGACTCGCTCATCGCTGCCCTCCCGCCGCGCGCACCGAATCGGCGATCCGCGTGTCGAGCGCGTTGCGCAGCGCATCGCCCATGAAGGTCAGCAGCAGCAGCGTCGCGACCAGCACGCCGAACGTCGACAGCGAGATCCACCACGCATCGAGATTGCCCTTGCCCTGCGCGAGCAGCTCGCCCAGGCTCGGCGTCGGCGGCGGTACGCCGAGGCCGAGGAAATCGAGGCTGGTGAGCGCGAGGATCGAGCCGCTCATCCGGAACGGCAGGAACGTGATCACCGGCGTCAGACTGTTCGGCAGCACGTGGCGCCAGATGATCTGCCAGTTCGTCAGCCCCATCGCGCGGGCCGCGCGCACGTAGTCCTGCGTGCGGTTGCGCAGGAATTCCGCGCGCACGTAGTCGGCGAGCCCGATCCAGCCGAACAGCGACAGCAGCACGATCAGCAGCAGGAAGCTCGGCTCGAAGATCGACGCGAAGATGATCAGCAGGTACAGCTCCGGCAGCGAGTTCCAGATCTCGATCAGCCGCTGCCCGACGATGTCGATGCGCCCGCCGAAGAAGCCCTGCACCGCGCCCGCGGCGATCCCGAGCAGCGTGCCGATCGCGGTCAGGATCAACCCGAACTCGACCGACACGCGGAACCCGTACACGAGCCGCGCGAGCAGGTCGCGGCCCTGCGCATCGGTGCCGAGCCAGTTCTCGCGCGACGGCGGCGCCGGATTCGGCACGTTCGAGAAGTAGTTCAGCGTGTCGTAGTAATAGCGGTTCGGCGGATAGACGACGAAGTTGCCGGGCGCCTCGAGCCGCTTGCGCACGTACGGATCGAGATAGTCGGCCGGCGTCGGGAAATCGCCGCCGAAGGTCGTCTCCGGGTACGCATGGAACATCGGGAAATAGGTCTGGCCGTCGTAGCGCACGACGAGCGGCTTGTCGTTCGACCACAGCGGCGCCGCAAGGCTCGCGGCAAAGGCCACGACGAAGATCACGAAGCTCCAGTAGCCGAGGCGCTGCTGCCTGAAGCGCTGCCACACGCGGCGCGCGGGCGACGGCGACACGCGCGCGCGCGCGGCATCGATGCGGGGGGATGCGACGGCCCGGTTCATCGCGCGCCTCGCCCGATGACGCCGGGCATGCGAACGGCTCGTTTCATGTCAGCGCTCCAGGTTGTCGAATTGAATGCGCGGATCGACCCACACATAGCAAAGATCGGAGATCAGCTTGGTCGCGAGCCCGATCAGCGTGAACAGGTACAGCGTGCCGAGCACGACCGGGTAATCGCGCCGCACGACCGACTCGTACGACAGCAGGCCCAGGCCGTCGAGCGAGAACAGCGTCTCGATCAGCAGGCTGCCGGTGAAGAACGCGCCGATGAACGCGGCCGGAAAGCCGACGATCAGCGGCAGCATCGCATTGCGGAACACGTGCTTCCACAGCACGCTGCGCTCGGAGAGCCCCTTCGCGCGCGCGGTCAGCACGTATTGCCGGCGGATCTGGTCGAGGAACGCGTTCTTCGTGAGCATCGTGACGACCGCGAAGCTGCCGACGACCGACGCGGTGATCGGCAGCGCGATGTGCCACAGGTAGTCGAGCACCTTGCCGGCGAGCGACAACTGCGCGAAGTTGTCCGACGTGAGGCCGCGCAGCGGAAAGAGCTGCCAGAACGAGCCGCCGCCGAACAGCACGAGCAGCAGCACGCCGAGCACGAAGCCCGGAATCGCGTACCCGACGAGCACGACGAGGCTCGTCGCGACGTCGAACGGCGAACCGTTGCGCACGGCCTTCGCGATGCCGAGCGGCACCGAGATCAGGTACGTGAGGAAGAACGTCCACAGCCCGATGCTGATCGACACGGGCAGCTTCTGCACGACCAGCGCCCACACGCTCTGGTGGCGGAAGTAGCTGTCGCCCAGATCGAAGCGCGCGAAGCGCTTCAGCATCAGCCAGTAGCGTTCGAGCGGCGGCTTGTCGAAGCCGTACAGCGCCTTCAGTTGCGCGAGCTGCTGCGCGTCGACGCCGGTGTGCGCACGCATCCCGAACGGCGTCGCGCCCTGCTCCGTCGCGCCCTTGCGCAACTCCTGCACGGCCTGCTCGACCGGGCCGCCCGGCACGAACTGGATCACCGCGAACGTGAGCGTCAGCACGCCGACGAGCGTCGGGATCATCAGCAGCAGGCGTTTGAGGATGTAGCTCCACATAGGGCGTCGACTCGTGATCGGGTGGTGGGTTGGACGAAGGGCCGGCGCGGGTCAGTGATCGGGCTTCGCCCACCAGGTCGACACGACCCAGCCCTCGGCCGAATAGTACAGCGGCAGCGTCCGCGGATAGGCGAGCGTGCGCTTGTACGCGATGCGGTGCGTCGTGCTGTACCACTGCGGGACCGCGTAGTAGCCGTGCATCAGCACGCGGTCGAGCGCGTGCGTCGCGTCGAGCAGCTCCTCGCGCGTCTGCGCGGCGCCGAGCGCGTGCAGCAGCGCGTCGACGGCCGGCGATTTCAGCCCGATGAAGTTGTCGGAACCCGGCTCGTCGGCGAACTTGCTCGCGTAACGCGAGTATTGCTCGGCGCCCGGCACCTGCACGCCCGGCAGGCGGATCGTCGTCATGTCGTAGTCGAACGCATCGAGACGCTTTTGCAGCAGCGCGTAATCGGCCGTGCGAAACCGCACGTCGATGCCGAGCTTCGCCAGGTTGCGCTGGTAGGCCGTCACGATGCCCTCCATCGCGCCGCCCGCGTCGTCGAGGATCTCGAACGCGAACGGCTCGCCCTTCGCATTGCGCAGCGCGCCGTCGCGATAGGTCCAGCCGGCCTGCGCGAGCAGCGCGCGTGCCTTCAGCAGGTTCGCGCGCAGCGAGCCCGGCAGGTTCGTGTCCGGCTGCGTGACCATCGGGCCGAACACGGCCGGATCGAGCTGCGCGCGCAGCGGCTCCAGCAGCTTCAGCTCGCCTTCGCCAGGCGTACCGGTCGCCTGCAGGTCGGTATCGGCGAAATAACTGTTGAGGCGCGTGTACGCGCTGTAGAACAACTGGCGGTTCAGCCATTCGAAGTCGAACGCGAGGTCGAGCGCCTGGCGCACGCGCACGTCGCGGAACAGCGGCCGGCGCAGGTTCATGAAGAAGCCCTGCATGCCGGCGCCGTTATGCTGGCGGAATTCGCGCTTGATCAGTTCGCCGCTGTCGAAGCGCTTGCCGACGTCGCGCCGCGCCCAGTTGCGCGCGATGTACTCGACGAGCACGTCGTATTCGCCGGCCTTGAACGCCTCCAGCCGCGCGACGCCGTCGCCGTACAGCTTGTAGACGATCCGCTCGAAGTTGTGGGTGCCGACCCGCACCGGCAGGTCGGCGCCCCAGTACGCGGGGTTGCGCCGGTAGGTGATCGTGCGGCCGTTGTCGTAGCGCTCGATCACGTAAGGGCCGCTGCCGATCGGCTGCTCGAACGCGAGCTGGTCGAACGGGATGCGCGAGCCGTCCGCCCGCAGGCCCCATTTGCGCGAGAACACGGGCACGCCGCCGGCGATCAGCGGCAGCTCGCGATTCGCGCTGCGGAACTCGAAACGCACGATCGCCGGATCGACGACCACGGCCTTCGCGATCTCCGCGAAATACGCGCCGAACTGCGGCGCGGCCTGCTTGCTCTTCAGCGTATCGAACGAAAACTTGACGTCGTCCGCCGTGACGCGATCGCCGTTCGAGAAGCGTGCGCGCGGATTCAGGTGGAACGTGACCGAACGGCGGTCCGGCGCGACGTCGATGTCGTCGGCCAACAGCCCGTATGCGGACGCCGGTTCGTCGGAGCTGCCCGTCGTGAGACTCTCGAACAGCATGTCGATGCCGGGCGCGGCGTTGCCGCGCATCGTGAACGGATTGAACTTGTCGAACGACGTCAGCCGGTTCGGGTTCGCCAGCACCAGCGTGCCGCCCTTCGGCGCGTCGGGATTCACGTAGTCGAAATGCTTGAAGCCCGGCGGATACTTCGGCTCGCCGTACTGCGCAATCGCATAGGCCGCGTGCGCGGCCGGCGCGGCGAGCGCCGCGTGCAGCGCCAGCACCGCGGCCACGCGGCCGGCAGCCCGCAGCACGCCGAAGCGGGCGCGCGTGGCGGCGGCCCGGGGCGAACCCTTCGTCATAGAGGCCCTGTCGTCGAATGAGGGTAGTAACGTGGAGCGATTCTACCCATTCATCCGTCGAGCCAAAAGAAAACCGCCAACGCGGGCGGTCTTCTTCGCGAGCAGTTGTCGCGCACGCGGCACGCATGCGCGAGCCGCCCGTCAGCGCCAGCCGTTGTGGCGGCCGTGATCCCAGTGACCGCGATCGCCCCAGCCGCGACCATGGTGGCGATACCATTCGTCGCGGCCCCAGTAGCGGCGGCCGTCCCAGTAGCGGTCGCCGTGCCAGCCGATCACGATCGCCGGCGCCGGCCCGTACACGGGCGCCGGCGCATAGACCGGCGCCGGCTGGTAGACGACCGGCGGCGGAGGCGGCGGCGCATACACGGGCGCGGGCGCGACGTAGACCGGTGCCGGCACGCCGACGTTGATCCCGACATTGACTCCCGCCATTGCTGCGCCCGACACGAGCAAGGCCGTCATACCGGTCAGGAGCGAGGCAACACGCAAAGTCTTCATGGATTCCTCTTCTGGTTGTGTCATGTGTGATTCGACTATAGCGGCAAGCGCCGCGCCCGCATATTTCAAGTTTGTAAGAACTGATGCGCGGCATCGCAACGGGAAGCCCGCGCTAACGTCTTGTAACAATCGGCGCCCGCCCCCGTCCCCCGCTCTTTCCTCCCTTGAACATCTTTCATCCCGCGTCGCGCCCGGCGTCAAGCGGCCCCACGCCCTCCGGGCGGGCCGGACCGGGGCCCGTCAAACCCCTTCTTGCCGAGCGCCGATATCCGTCACCCCCCCGTATCGAACCGGAAACCGAATCTCGCAACCGTTTCGATCCGGGCGGAGAACGCGTGTGCGACCAGCTTGCGCCGTAACCGCACGACCAGCGCATTGACCGTCTCGGGTTCGATGTCGGCATCGTCCCACGCATAACGCAGCACGGCGTCGCGGCCGACCGGCCGCCCCGCTTCACGTAGCAGGCATTCGACCACGCGAAATTCCCGCGCGGTGAGCGCGAGCCGCCGGCCATGCTCCTCGAGCGCGCGCGTGGCCGTATCGAGTCGAACCGATTCACGCGTGGCGACGACGCCCGCGCGGCGCCACAGCGCGCGCAACCGCTCGTGCAGTTCGACGAACGAACACGGATGGGCAAGACATACGTCGCAGCCGGCCTTCAGCATTTGCGCGCGCCGGGCGGGCGTGGCGCCGGCGACGATCGCGGCAATCGTCGCGCCGCCGGCCGACGCGGCGAGCCGCGGTAATCCTTCGAGGATCGCCGGGCGCGCGGCGGCATCGGTCGCGACGATCACGATCGCGTCGAACCGGCCCTGCGTCGCCGCAAAACAGCCATCGCGCCATTCGTCGACGCGCTCGACGCCGTGCATGCTTTCCCGAAACGCCTTGTCGAGCCGCGACGCGCCCGGGTTCGGCGGCGCAATCAGCAGGATGCGCATCGATCGGGTTCCTGCGCCGTCACGCGAGCGAGCGCGGCCAGCATTCGACCGTGATCGCCGCACCGGCCGGCCGCGCATCGCCGATTCGCAGCGCGAAATCGTGCACGCGCATCACCGCCGACACGACGCTCAACCCGAGCCCGGAGCCGTTCACATGACGCGTGCGTTCGCCGCGATAGAAGCGTTCGAGCACTGCATTGCGCTCGGCGGGCGGGATACCGGGCCCGGTGTCCTCGAACCGGACGAGCGGACCGTGCGGCGTCGCCTGGAGCACGACGCGCACACGGCCGCCCGGCGGCGTGAACTTGATCGCGTTGTCCGCGAGATTGCTGAACGCCTCGAACAACAACGCGCGGTCGCCATGGATGCCGTCGACCGCGGCCGCCTCGAGCGCGAACGACACGTCGACGGCCTCGGCCAGCGGTTCGTAAAGCTCGCACACATCGCGCAGCAAGGCCGCGACGTCGACCGCGGCAAAACCGCCGCGCCGGCTCAGCGTGCCGATCTCGGAGATGCGCAGCATCGCGCGAAAACGTTCGAGCAGCCGGTCGGTCTCGTCGCGCGCCGACGCCAGCAGCGCCGCCGACGCGGGATCGTGTGCGCAGAACGGCTGGCCCGAGAGCCGCGCCAGCATCGTATGCACGCGTGCGAGCGGCGTGCGCAGGTCGTGCGCGATCCCGTCGCAGGTATGCCGCACCTCGCCCATCAACCGCTCGACTTCGTCGAGCATGTGGTTCACGAGATGCGCGAGCAGATCGAGTTCGTCGTAGCCGCCCACCGGCAGCCGCTTGCCGAGATCGCCTTCGGCGATCTGCCGCGTGACGCGCCGGATCGCGGCGACGCGGCGCATCTGCCGCATGCCGAGCATGCTGCCGCCCGCGACGCCCGCGATCAGGATCATCACGCCGCCGATCACGAGCCCGCGAATCGCGACGTCGCGGATCTGGATGAAATGCGACAGGTCGCGCGCGACCACCAGCGTCATCCCGTTGTCGCGGCGCACGGCCATCGCGCGCGCGATCGGCGACGATTGGCCGTCGAGCAGCACGAGCGTGCGGTTCAGCGTGCGGCCGTGGCGATCGGTGCGCAGCGCGGGCGGTGTCGTGATGTCGCCCGCCACGCGGCGCCCGCTCGCATCGAACAGCCCGTAGAAATTCGTGTGCATGTGCTCGTGCTCGAGCCGCCGATGGATCGCGAGCGGCAGTTCCGCATCGGGAATCGAATCGAAATAGATCAGTTGCCACGCGAGCACCTCGTCGGTGTCGCGCGTCATCGTGTGGGTCGCGGCCACGCTGATCACGCCCGCGAGCAGCAGCAGCGACACCGAGAAGATCGCCGCGTACGCGCACAGCCAGCGAAACGTCGTCGTATGCCAGCGGCGCGCGAAGTTCGCCGCGCGGGCTGCGTCCATCCGTGCCTCCGTCAAGCGAGCATGTAGCCCGATCCGCGCACCGTCTGGATCATCGGGTTCGCGCCGGGCGGATCGATCTTCTTGCGCAGCCGGCCCATGTGGACGTCGATCAGGTTGGTGCCGGGATCGAAGTGATAGCCCCACACGGCCTCGAACAGCATCGTGCGCGTGATCGTCTGGCCTGCATTGCGCATCATGAATTCGAGTACGCGGAACTCGGTCGGCAGCAGCGCGATCTCGTCGGCGCCGCGGCGCGCGCGGCGCGAAATGAGGTCGAGCTCGAGCGCGCCGACCTTCAGCAGCGTCTGCTGCGGCACGCCCGATGCCTGCCGGCGGCGCAGCAGCACTTCGATGCGCGCGCTCAGTTCGCCGGAATCGAACGGCTTCGTCAGATAATCGTCGCCGCCCGCGCGCAGCCCGCGAATGCGCTCGTCGACGTCGCCGAGCGCGCTCAGCATCAGCACCGGCGTGTCGATGCCGACCGTGCGCATCGCGGTCACGATCGCGAGACCGTCCGCGCCCGGCAGCATCCTGTCGAGCGTGATCGCGTCGTACGACGCGCTCATCGCGCGCATCATCCCTTCGCGGCCGTTGTCGATCCAGTCGACCGCGAAGCCGCGTGCGGTCAGTTCGCCGACGATTTCGTTCGCGGTCACCGCATCGTCCTCGACCGTCAGTACTCGCATGGTTGCCCTCGCAATGAACTTCGAGACGGGCGCATACGACGCGCCCGCCACTATCGTAAGCGCCGCGATCGCCGTGCGGCGCAAGATGAAAATAGCTTCATCCGGCATCGTGGCAAGCGCGCGTGAAAAATGTTTCATCCGTCCGTCGCCTGCCCCGCGACCGCGGCCGTCTACGCTGACATCGTGCGGCAACGGGCCGCGAAACCAGGAGCTACCGGATGAAACTGTCGACCACCCTCGCCTGCATGCTGCTCGCATGCGCCAGCACCGCCGCGCTCGCGGGGCCCCACCTCACCCCGCAGCAATGCAACGCGTACCCGTTCGTGCACACGGGCAGCGGCGTCACGCGCGCGGACCTCGTGCGCGAGCTGACCGAACTCGAACAGGTCGGCTACGAGCCGGCCCACGCCAGCCCGTATTACCCCGACGATCTCGCCGATGCGAAGCATCGGCTCGCCGCCGAATACCGCGCCGACTGCACGCACGCGCTGACGGCCGACGCGGGCGCGCACCACTGACCGCACGGCCGGCGCAACGCAGCCGGAAAGCAAAAAGGCGGCACGCGCGTGCCGCCTTTCTTCACGAATGCGCATCGACGTGGACGCGACGCGCCACGCCGGCGCTCAACGCGACATCATGTTCATGCTGACGTTGTGCATCACCCACAGCGTGCCGACGATCAGGATCGCCGCGGTCAGCACCGTATAGCTGAACGCCATCACGTTCCAGCGCTGGCCCGACGAGCCGTTCATGTGCAGGAAGTACACGAGGTGCACGACGATCTGCACGAACGCGAGCACGGCGAGCCCGATCAGCGACGCATGCGGCGACAGCACGCCGCCCATCACGAGGCCGAACGACGCGGCCGTGAGCAGCACCGACAGGATGAAACCGGCGACGTAGCCGCCGACGCTGCCGTGCCCTTCTTCGAGTTGAGACGAATGCGAATGGGCCATTTAGATCACGCTCGCGAGATAGACAAAGGAAAACACGCAGATCCACACGATGTCGAGGAAGTGCCAGAACAAGCTCAGGCACGTCAGGCGCCGCAGGTCGCGATCGGTCAGGTCGCCGCCGCGCGACATGATCTGCGCGGCGAGCACGATCATCCACAACAGGCCCGCCGTCACGTGCAGCCCGTGCGTGCCGACCAGCGTGAAGAACGCCGACAGGAACGCGCTGCGCTGCGGGCCGGCGCCTTCCGCGATCAGGTGCGAGAACTCGCGCAGCTCCATCGCGAGAAACGCCGCGCCGAGCACGAACGTCACCGCGAGCCAGGCGAGCAGCGCGCCGCGCCGCTGCTTGTACGCCGCGAGCATCGCGAAACCGTACGTGATGCTCGACAGCAGCAGCGCGGCGGTTTCCACCGCGACGCCCGGAATGTCGAACAGGTCCTTCGCGGTCGGACCGCCCGCGTACTGATTGCCCAGCACCGCGAACGTCGCGAACAGCGCCGCGAAGATCACGCAGTCGGTCATCAGGTACAGCCAGAACCCGAACACCGAATGCGACGGCGGATGGTCGTCGTGCTCGAGCAGGGTCGCGCTCAAGGTTTTCTGCAACATCAGTTGGCCTCCAGTTCCACGTCGTCGACGCGCGCGACCGTGCGCCGCGTCGGCTGCTTGTCTTCGGTCTTGCGTACCGTCGACGCAGGGATGTAATAGCCGTCGTTATCGCGCGAGCTGTAGATCACGAGCGTCGCGATGATGCCCACGAGCCCGCCGATCGCCATCCACCAGATGTGCCACACCAGCGCGAAGCCGAGCACCAGGCTGAAGATCGCGATCACGAGGCCCGCACACGTATTCGACGGCATGTGGATGTCGCGAATCGCCGCCGGGTTCGGCCGGCCTTCGCCGCGCGCCTTCATGTCCGCGTACGCGTCGAGCGTGCGCACCTGCGGGATCACCGCGAAGTTGTAGTCGGCCGGCGGCGACGACGTCGCCCACTCCAGCGTGCGGCCGCCCCACGGGTCGCCCGTCGTGTCGCGGTACGCGGGCAGGTTGCGATTGCGGATGCTGACCACCAGTTGCAGCAGCTGGCACGCGATGCCGATCGCGATCAGCACGGCGCCGAACGCGGCGACCAGCAGCCACGGATGCCATGCCGGGTTGTCGTAGTGGTTCAGGCGGCGCGTCATGCCCATGAAACCGAGCACGTAGAGCGGCACGAACGCGACGTAGAAGCCGACCTGCCAGAACCAGAACGCGGCCTTGCCGAGCTTCTCGTTCAGCTTGAAGCCGAACGCCTTCGGGAACCAGTAGTTGAAGCCCGCGAGATAGCCGAACAGCACGCCGCCGATGATCACGTTGTGGAAGTGCGCGATCAGGAACAGGCTGTTGTGCAGCACGAAGTCCGCGCCCGGAATCGCCATCATCACGCCGGTCATGCCGCCGAGCGTGAACGTGACCATGAAGCCGATCGTCCACAGCACGGGCGTCGTGAACTCGATCCGGCCGCGATACATCGTGAACAGCCAGTTGAATACCTTCACGCCGGTCGGGATCGCGATGATCATCGTCATGATCCCGAAGAACGCGTTCACGTTCGCGCCCGAGCCCATCGTGAAGAAGTGATGCAGCCACACGAGGAACGACAGCACCATGATCGCGCAGGTCGCGTACACCATCGTCTTGTAGCCGAACAGCGGCTTCTTCGCGAACGTCGCGATGACCTCCGAGAAGATCCCGAACGCCGGCAGGATCAGGATGTACACCTCCGGATGGCCCCACGCCCAGATCAGGTTCAGGTACAGCATCGCGTTGCCGCCGGCTTCGTTCGTGAAGAAGTGCATGCCGAGGTAACGGTCGAGGCCGAGCAGCGCGAGCGTCGCGGTCAGGATCGGGAACGATGCCATGATCAGCACGTTCGTGCAGAGGGCCGTCCACGTGAACACCGGCATCTTCATCAGCGTCATGCCCGGCGCGCGCATCTTGATGATCGTCACGAAGAAGTTCACGCCGGTCAGCAGCGTGCCGACGCCGGAGATCTGCAGCGCCCACAGGTAGTAGTCGACCCCTACCCCCGGGCTGAACTGCAGCTCCGACAGCGGCGGGTACGCGAGCCAGCCCGTCTGCGCAAACTCGCCGATCACGAGCGACACGTTGATCAGGATCGCGCTGACCGCCGTCATCCAGAACGACAGCGAGTTGATGAACGGGAACGCGACGTCGCGCGCACCGATCTGCAGCGGCACGACCAGGTTCATCAGGCCGACCATGAACACCATCGCCATGAAGAAGATCATGATCACGCCGTGTGCCGTGAAGATCTGGTCATAGTGGTGCGGCGGCAGGTAGCCGGGCGCGTTGTACGCGAGCGCGAGCTGCATGCGCATCATGATCGCGTCGGCGAAGCCGCGCAGCAGCATGATCAGCGCGACGATGATGTACATCACGCCGAGTCTCTTGTGGTCGACCGTGGTCAGCCATTCCGTCCACAGCCATTTCCAGCGGCCGGTGATCGTCAGCGCGGCGAGAATGCCCAGCACGACCAGCCCCATGAAGGCGCCGGCCCCCATGATGATGGGCTGATCGAACGGGATCGCCGAAAGTGTGAGTTTGCCGAACATGCGTTACCCCTTCGTGCCGCAGGCGGCGTCCTTCAGGTCGAGGACGTGGCCATCGTTGTATTTCGCGATGATGTTGTGGAAGAGCCGCGGATCGACCGACGAGAAATAGCGCACCGGCGCCTTCTCGCTCGGCTGCGCGACGGTGCCGTACACCGTCGCGTCGAGCCGTTCCGGCGACGCCTTCACCTTCTGCACCCACGCATCGAACTGCTCGCGCGGCTCGGCGAGCGTGCGGAACTTCATGTCGGAGAAACCGCGGCCGCTGAAGTTGGCGGACGTGCCCGCGTAGTTGCCCGGCTCGTCGGCGATCAGGTGCAGGCGCGTCTGCATGCCGGCCATCGCATAGACCTGGCCGCCGAGCTGCGGGATGAAGAACGAATTCATCACCGAATCCGACGTGATGCGGAAGTTCACCGGCGTGCCGACCGGAATCGCGAGCTGGTTCACCGACGCGATGCCAAGCTCCGGATAGATGAACAGCCACTTCCAGTCGAGCGCGACCACCTCGACGTCGATCGGCTTCACGGCCGATTCGAGCGGCTTGTACGGATCGAGCTCGTGCGTGGTCTTCCACGTGAGCACGCCGAGGAACAGGATGATCAGCGTCGGCACCGTCCAGATCACGACCTCGATCGCGGTCGAGTGCGACCAGTTCGGCGCGTACGCGGCGTTGCGGTTCGACGCGCGGTAACGCCACGCGAACCACAACGTGAGCAGGATCACCGGCACGACGACGATCAGCATCGCCCAGGTGGACGTCGCGATCAGCGCCTTTTCGGCCGCGCCCACGCTCCCTTTCGGATTTAGTACATCTAAATTACAACCTGACAGGCTCAACGCCGCGCCGATTGACATCAGCGCCGCCCAGCCTCTTGAAGCTCTTCTTCTCATCACACAGCCCCGCGGGTCATTGAATCCGTTTGCGTATGCCCGATGCGCATTCGATTCACGAAATTGGCCGAATCATACGTCGCGCGAGTGCGATGAAAAACCGGTGCATGCGGCAAATCATCATTGCAAAATCTGCCGTGAGTCACATTGTCGCGGGGCAATTTCACGCAGCCGGAAGCGGGCCCGGCACTTGCCGTGCCGGGCTGCGGATCGATGCGCGCGCAACCATGCGCGCCGCGCGATGCGGCGGGCTTGCGCGGCGTGGCGCGGCTCGACGTGCCGCGATCAGTCGTGCGTCGACGCCATGTACGACGGCAGCGCCGGCGCGGGAGCGTCCCCTGCCGGCACCTTCGAATGGCTCGCTTCCTGGATCAGCTTGCCGACGGTCGGATCGATCGCATCGGTGAACGGCTTCGGATCGATGCCGACCGCCAGCACGATCAGCGCGAGCGACGCGAACATCACGATCTCGCGACGGTTCAGGTCGGCGAGCTTCGCGATCTGCTGGCTCGCGACCTTGCCGAACACGACGCGCTTGAGCATCCACAGCGTGTACGACGCGCTGAGGATCAGCGTGAGCGCCGCGATCGCGCCGATCCAGAAGTTGAAGCGGATCGCGCCCATGATCACCATGAACTCGCCGACGAACCCCGACGTGCCTGGCAGGCCGACGTTGGCCATCGCGAACAGCAGCGTGAAGGTCGCGAAACGCGGCATCACGCCCGCCACGCCGCCGTACGCGGCGATCTCGCGCTGGCGGGTGCGGTCCACGAGCACGTTCACGCACAACAGCATCGCGCCCGCCACGAAGCCGTATGACACGAGCTGCACGATCGCGCCTTCCACGCCGATCCGGTTGAACAGGAACAGCCCGAGCGTGACGATTCCCATGTGCGCGACCGTCGAATACGCGAGCAGCTTGCCGAGGTCGGTCTGTGCAAGCGCGATCAGGCTCGCGTAGACGATCGCGAACAGCGACAGCGCGATCACGGCCGGCGCGAAGAAATGGCTCGCGTCGGGCGTGATCGGCAGCGCGAAGCGCAGGAACCCGTACCCGCCGAGCTTGAGCATCGCGAGCATCAGCGCGGCGCCCGTCGGGCCGTCGGTGTACACGTCGCTCAGCCACGTGTGGACCGGCCACATCGGCACCTTGACCGCAAACGCGGCGAAAAAGCCGACGAACACCAGCAACTGCGGCGCGAAGCCGAGCTGCAGCGTGCGCCACACGGCCATGTCGAACGTATGCGACTGCGCGTACAGGTACAGCATCGCCATCAGCAACAACAGCGAGCCGGCGAACGAGATGAAGAAGAACTTCACGGCCGCATACACGCGGCGCTCGCGCCCCCACGTGCCGATCAGCAGGTACAGCGGGATCAGCGTCGCCTCGAAGAAGATGAAGAACAGCAGCCCGTCCTGCGCGGCGAACACGCCGACCATCAGCCCCGACAGGATCAGGAACGACGCGTAGTACTGCGCGACGCGCACCGTGACCGATTCCCACGACGCGACCACCACCACGAGCGTCGTGAACGCGGTCAGCACGACGAGCCACAGCGACGCGCCATCGATGCCGACCCGCCATCCGGCATTGAACGCCGCGAGCCAGTCGCGTCTTTCGACGAACTGCATCGCAGCCGAATGCGCGTCGAAGCCGGCAACCAGCGGCACGACGGGCGCCAGTCCGGCGATCGCACCGACCAGCGCGATCAGCCGTATTCGCCGTGAATGCTGATCGGAACCGGCGCGCAGCAGGCCCGCGCCGAACAGTATCGGAACCCAGATGGCCAGGCTCAGGAAGGGAAAATCATGCATGTCAACAACGCCTTGAGGAAGTCGCACCCTGCATCGGGGACAGGCGCGACGAAAGGAACGAAATCAAATCGACAGGTAGATTTCGTGAATCGCCAATGTTGGCTAAATGTAAAGCGACATCAGCGAAAAACTTGATGCCGCTCAAACGCGATCGGGTTAACCAGCATAAGGCGATTGAATATTTTCTGCAGCGCAGCAGAACGTTGTTTTTTGGCGTCGGCGTAGTTCGCTGATTTTTATGAGTAATTTTTTGTATTGCCGGGCACTCTGCACGGCAAGAATAGACGCAGCGCCGCATTTTTGATGTTGACCGGTCATTTGGAAGGGTCGGAACGGCATGGTCGGCATTCCGCGATCTCACGATCGCACGGCACACCATTCCTTACGGGCGTGCTTTCATTTCCACTTCATTCGATTCGTGTAGCGCATATCGGGAGAAGAGTCGCCTTCGCCCGCCGCTTCTCGCCCGGCCCCTCCTAACGCGGATAAGTCGAGCGGTCCCATACACGCATCGTCACCGCGCGAGAGTGATCGACGGTCTGGAGTGACGGTGTCTTAATCGATTCGATCGCCGGGGCGCGGCCGCTCATGGCGCGCCAGGCGCCCGGAATGACGAGACGTGAACGGGGCGCCGGCGCCGGATTACGACTTCCGTTACGTAACGGCGTTCGTCGACGATGCCGAACGGCCCCAGCGCTGCGCTGCCGCGATCGGCTTCGACGCGTTCCACGCCATCACCAGATTCGCCCTCGCGAGCGCCTGCGCAAGCAGGTCATCTCGCTCTGAACCTCCGGTTTCGAATCACACCGACCGTGCTTCATCACGCATTACTTCAGGCGCGGCTTCACGTCGCCCTCCCGCGTTCGCCCGGCACTCGCGGGCTTCTGATGCTCTGCACCTCAGAGCGACACGGCCTTCGGCCTTCCTACTCGCTTGGCCTTTCGCCCACAACCGGCAGCGACTACAACCTGTGCTGACTTCTCGCTCCGGCTTGCCACCGTCGCCCTTTCAGGCATGAGGCGAGATCTCCCCATTGGGTAAGAACGCACTCCTTCGCTGCACAACCGCCGGATTTACGCCACTTCGCTTTGATCACAAGAGCTTCGCGGCTCTTTGCCTGGTCGCCCTGCTCGGCAGCGCCTTCTATCCGATTCTTGTCCATCGGCTCGCAGCTTACGCTCCACGCTTCCTCCCTACGCTCGGTCACCCTCCCGCGATTGCGCTTCGCTTCATTCGCTGCGATCAACTCATGGCGAAACTTTCACTCGCAGGAGTTCGCCCATGCTGGGCGCACAAAGAAAAAGCCCCGCAAGTCCGAGAACTTGCGGGGCTTTGTCACCGCTTTTGGCGGAGACGGAGGGATTCGAACCCTCGATCCAGGTTTTGGCCCAGATGCTCCCTTAGCAGGGGAGTGCCTTCGACCTCTCGGCCACGTCTCCCAAACTTTCGCTCGCACCAGGGAGGCAGTGCGACGAGAACGAGATAATATAGGGTTTCGAACCGTACGTCAAATTCCGTGATGCATTTTCTTCAATGCATCACGAAAAATTCACGATGCCTGGTCGAGTTCGAAAGCCTTGTGCAGCGCGCGGACGGCCAGCTCCATGTATTTCTCGTCGATCAGCACCGAGATCTTGATTTCGGACGTCGAGATCATCTGGATGTTGATGCCCTCTTCCGAGAGCGTACGGAACATCTTGCTCGCGACGCCCACGTGCGAACGCATGCCGACGCCGACGACCGATACCTTCGACACCTTCGGATCGCCCTGCACGCGCTCGGCGCTCACATGGCCCTGCACCTGGTTGGTTAGGATGTCCATCGCCTTCTGGTAGTCGCCGCGACCGACCGTGAACGTGAAGTCGGTTTTGCCTTCGACGCTCTGGTTCTGGATGATCATGTCGACGTCGACGTTCGCATCGGCCACCGGGCCGAGGATCTGATATGCGATACCCGGCTTGTCGGGCACGCCCATCACCGCAATGCGTGCTTCGTCGCGCTGGAACGCGATGCCGGAAATGACTGCCTTTTCCATGGTCTCGTCTTCTTCAAAAGTAATCAGGGTGCCCGAGCGCATTTCTTCGTCGAGCGCAATCAGCGGATCGGTCAGGCTCGACAGCACACGTGTCTTCACCTGGTATTTGCCGGCGAATTCGACCGAGCGGATCTGCAGGACCTTCGAGCCGAGGCTGGCCATTTCCAGCATCTCCTCGAACGTCACGCGGTCGAGGCGGCGCGCCTCTTCGACGACACGCGGATCGGTCGTGTAGACGCCGTCGACGTCGGTATAGATCAGACACTCTTCGGCACCGAGCGCAGCCGCCACCGCCACCGCCGACGTGTCCGAGCCGCCACGGCCCAGCGTCGTGATGTGACCGTCCGGATCCACACCCTGGAAGCCCGTGATGATCACGACCTTGCCCGCGTTCAGGTCGTCCTTCACGCGCTCGTCGTCGATCGAGTGGATGCGTGCTTTCGTAAACGCGCTGTCGGTCTTGATCGGCACTTGCCAGCCGGCATAGCTCACGGCCTCGACACCGATTTCCTGCAGCGCGATCGACAGCAGGCCGACGCTGACCTGCTCGCCGGTCGACGCGATCATGTCGAGCTCACGCGGGCTCGGCTGGCTCGAAATCTCTTTCGCAAGACCGAGCAGACGGTTGGTTTCGCCGGACATCGCCGAAGGCACGACCACCATCTGGTGCCCGGCCTGATGCCATTTTGCGACGCGTTTCGCGACGTTCTTGATGCGCTCGACCGAGCCCATCGAAGTGCCGCCGTATTTGTGTACGATGAGTGCCATTGTCGTTCTGAACTGGAGGAGAAGCCGCACGGGCGCGCTGGGCAGGCCGCATAGCCGTTCGGTCACGCGGCTTGTGGCTGTGGACGGACGACAAGGGGAACGGCTGGGACGCAACACGCAAGCGTGACGGATTTTGCCCGGAAGGCCGATCAGGCCGCGCAAACCGGGTACGTCACGCGGAAAACCTGCACAAAACGCTCAAAAATCGAGCCGAGCAAACGACCGAGCGTACCCGATAGAAGCCCGCTTGACAAGCCGCGCGCCGTGTCGGCGGCCGTTCCGGCGCTGTTTACCAAATGGTGAAAATGGGCGCGCCATCGCGCCGCCGGAAGCGTGCCGCCGTTACGCGATCAGCAGGTCGGGACGCCACTCGATCCGGCGCCATGCGGCGGCGCCGGGCGCCGCCCCGTCAGGCATGCCGATGTCGCGATTGACACCCAGCCGCGGCACGTAGATCAGCCGGTCGCCCGCGAACAGCAGCGGCACGTCGCGTTGCCAGGCCGGCACCCCGCGCTCCTGGAACAGGTTCTTCAGCGTTCGGCCCGGCCCGCCCGGCGACGTCCGCATCCGTTCGCCACCGGCCCGGGCGCGCGCCGCCAGCCGCGCACCGCGCAGCAGCTCCTCCGGCACCGCGTCGGCGCTGCCCGCGTCGGCGGGCGCAAACACGAACGTGCCGCGCCATTGCGGCAGGTGCCACACTTGCTGTCCGTCCCATGCGAGCGCCGCCTCCGGTTGCGGCGTACCCGTACCGTCGTCGGCCGGTTCGCTGCTGTCGCCGGCTTCCCAGTAGACGACGTCGCGATAGAGCCGCAGGCACTGCCCCGCGTGATCGACGCGCAGCGCATGCGCGTCGTGCGCCGCGCGCAGTTGTCGCATCATGTTGGCGAGCCGGGCGGCCGACGCGCCCGGCAAACCGAGCCGGCGCATCCAGAAGCGCAGCAGGTTCGCGCCGCGCGTGTCGTCGAATCCGATCAGCGCGTCGCGCGACAGCGCCTGCCCGTCATCGCGCGCGGCGACGGCGAAATCCAGCTCGGCCAGATCGTCGAGCAGCCGCTGAGCCGCCGCCGCGTGCTGCGCCGCGCGACCGAGCGCATCGCGAAAGCCCGGGAAATGCACGGCCAGCGCCGGCAGCACGTCGACGCGCAGCGCATTGCGCGCATAGCGCGTGTCGCCGTTCGATTCGTCGTCGATCCACGCGAGCGCGTGCTGCTCCGCATAGCGCTCGAGTTGCGCGCGCAACAATCGCAGCAATGGGCGCACGCGCTCGATGCTCACGCCGTCGGGGCGATAACGCGGCGCCATCGCGGCAAGCCCCGCGATTCCCGCACCGCGCAACAGTTGCAGCAGCACCGTCTCGGCCTGATCGTCCGCATGTTGCGCGAGCCACAGCGCCGCCACGCCGTGGCGTTCGCCCATCGCGTCGAGCGCCGCGTAGCGACGCTCGCGCGCCGTCGCCTCGATACCGAGCCCGCTGTCGCGCGGCACGTCGACGCGCATCGATTCGAATGCGACGCCGAGCCGCGCCGCCTCCGCTTCGGCATGCGCGACCCATGCGTCGGCATTCGCGCTCAGGCCGTGATGCACGTGCAACGCGACGCAGCGCGATGCGCCCGCGACGCGCACGGCCGCATCGAGCAGCACCGTCGAATCGAGGCCGCCGCTGTAGGCGATCGCGATGCGCGCATCCGGCGGCAGGCCGGAAAGCGCAACGCCGACCGCGTCGAGGACGACACGGTCGGCGGAGAATTCGGTGGGCGGGATCACGAGCGGGACGCGCGCGCCGCGGCGCGCGCATTGAATACACGGCCGGTCATGCGCCCGGCGTGGTTTCCTTGAACTTGCCGTAGGCCATCAGGCGCTCGAAGCGGCGCTCGCGCAGCGCATCGATGCTCATGCCCTGGAACTGGCGCAGCGAATCGGCCAGCGCACGGCGCAGCAGCGCGGCCATGCCCTTCGGATCGCGATGCGCGCCGCCGAGCGGCTCGTTGATGATCTTGTCGATCAGGCCGAGCGCCTTCAGGCGGTGCGCGGTCAGGCCCAGCGCTTCCGCGGCTTCGGGCGCCTTCGCGGCGCTCTTCCACAGGATCGACGCGCAGCCTTCCGGCGAGATCACCGAGTAGGTCGAGAACTGCAGCATCATCACGGTATCGGCCACGGCGATCGCCAGCGCGCCGCCCGAACCGCCCTCGCCGATCACCGTCGTGATGATCGGCGTCTTCAGCTCGGCCATCACGTACAGGTTGCGACCGATCGCCTCCGACTGGCCGCGCTCTTCCGCGCCGATGCCGGGGTACGCGCCCGGCGTGTCGACGAACGTGAAGATCGGCAGCCCGAACTTCTCGGCCAGACGCATCAGGCGCTCGGCCTTCCGATAGCCTTCCGGACGCGGCATCCCGAAGTTGCGCGCGGCGCGCTCCTTCGTGTCGCGGCCCTTCTGGTGACCGATCACCATGCACGGATGGCCGCCGAAGCGCGCGAGACCGCCGACGATCGACAGGTCGTCCGCGAACGCGCGGTCGCCATGCAGTTCGTGAAAATCGGTAAACAATTCCGCGACGTAATCGAGCGTGTACGGACGCTGCGGGTGCCGCGCGATCTGCGAAACCTGCCACGGCGTCAGGTTCGCGTAGAGGTCCTTCGTCAGTTGCTGGCTTTTCTTCGACAGCCGCTCGATTTCTTCCGAAATATCGACAGCCGAGTCGTCCTGCACGAATCGCAGCTCTTCGATCTTGGCCTCGAGTTCGGCGATCGGCTGTTCGAAATCCAGAAACGTGGTCTTCATGTGTTCGAATCCTTGGGTCTTGCGGCAGCGCGTATTCTACCCGCGCGGGCGGCGCGCAAAACCGGCTCTCAACTATTGATGTTCAAAACTCGATAGCCTGCACTCAGGCGTCGACGTCGGGCGCATCGAGGCTGCGCCACATGTACCAGGTCGCGACGGTGCGCCACGGCTCCCAGTTGGCCGCGACCTCGCGCGCCTCGCTGCGCGTGACGGGTTCGCCGCTGAAGTAATTGACGCTGATCGCACGGATCAGGCCCGGGTCGTCGAGCGGCAGCACGTCCGGCCGCGACAGGTTGAAGATCAGGAACATCTCGGCGGTCCAGCGGCTGATGCCGCGGATCTGCGTGAGTTCCGCGATCACGTCCTCGTCGTCCATCGACGTCCATTTGTCGACGTGCAGCGCCCCCGACACGAAATGCTGCGCAAGATCGAGGATGTATTCCGTCTTGCGCTTCGACAGCCCGCACGCGATCAGCTTGTCCGCGCCGAGCCGGATCACCGGTTGCGGCGCGAGCTTCGGGCAGGCGTCCTCGATGCGCGCCCACAGCGACTGCGCGGACGGCACCGAAATCTGCTGGCCGACGACCGAGCGCGCGAGCGTGACGAACGGGTCGCCGCGTTTCACGAGATGCGCGGGACCGAACTTCGGAATCAGCTTCTTCAGGATCCGGTCGCGCTTGACGAGGTCCGCGCATGCCTTGTCCCAATAGGCGGGACGCACGACGACCTCCTCGCCCTCCGCTTCGGACGCACGTGTCTTGCGGGCCGCGTCGGCGGCCGGCGGCGCGGCCGCCGGCTGCGCATGACCGTTCAGCGCGCCGTTCGGCACGGCGCGTGTCGCGTCCGCCTTCGCCGCCGGTACGCGCTTGGCTGCCGGACGCGCGGCGACCGGGGTCGCGCGCCTGACCGGCGCTTTTCTGGCCGTTGCCATCTTGCCTCCTACCTGACGGATCGGTCAGTGGAACGCACCGCGCTCATACGCGACGCCATTCGGTCGATCCGCCCGGTTTGTCTTCAAGTGCGATGCCGGCTTCGAGCAATTCCGCCCGGATCCGGTCCGCTTCGGCATAGTCCTTCGCTTGCTTCGCCGCGACGCGCGCGGCGATCTTCGCTTCGATCTCGTCGGCCGCGAGCCCGCCCGCCTGCGCGGCGCCGGACGCCTGCTGCAGGAACGCGCGCGGTTCGCGGCCCAGCAGGCCGAGCAGGCCCGCCAGCTGTTTCAGTTGCCGTGCGAGCGACGCGTCGCGCGTGCGGTTGACTTCACCCGCCAGCTCGAACAGCGTCGCCACCGCGACCGGCGTGTTGAAATCGTCGTTCATCGCGGCCGCGAAACGCTGTGCGTGCGCCTCGTTCCAGTCGAGCGCGAGCGTGTCGGGCTCGACGTCCTTCAGCGCGGTGTACAGACGCGTGAGCGATGCGCGTGCATCGTCGAGATGCACGTCGCTGTAATTGAGCGGCGAACGGTAATGCGTGCGCACGATGAAGAAGCGCATGACTTCCGCGTCGTAACGCTCGAGTACTTCCCGGATCGTGAAGAAGTTGCCGAGCGATTTCGACATCTTCTCGTTGTCGACCTGCACGAAGCCGTTGTGCATCCAGTAATTGACGAACGTCTCGCCGGTCGCGCCCTCGCTCTGCGCGATCTCGTTCTCGTGGTGCGGGAATTGCAGATCCTGCCCGCCGCCGTGGATGTCGAAATGATTGCCGAGCAGCGAGCAGCCCATCGCCGAGCATTCGATGTGCCAGCCCGGACGGCCCATCCCGTACTTCGACGCCCACGACGCGCCTTCCGGATCTTCCGGCTTCGCGCGCTTCCACAGCACGAAGTCGAGCGGATCCTGCTTCGCATCGTTCGCGGCGACGCGCTCGCCCGCGCGGAGGTCGTCGAGCGACTTGCCCGACAGCTTCCCGTAGCTTGCGAACTTGCGCACCGAGTAATTGACGTCGCCATCGGCCGCCTGATACGCGTAGCCGTTCGTCTCGAGCGTCTCGATCATGCCGAGCATCTGCGGGATGAACTGCGTCGCGCGCGGCTCGATGTCGGGCCGCTGGATGCCGAGCGCGGCCTCGTCCTCGTGCATCGCGCCGATGAAGCGATCGGTCAGCGACTTGATCGTCTCGCCGTTCTCGACCGCGCGGCGGATGATCTTGTCGTCGATGTCGGTGATGTTGCGCACGTACGTGACCCGGTAGCCGATCGCACGCAGCCAGCGCTGGACGAGGTCGAACACGACCAGCATGCGCGCGTGGCCCACGTGACAATAGTCGTAGACGGTGATCCCGCATACGTACATCCGCACTTCGCCGGGCTGGCGCGGCACGAAAACTTGCTTGTCACGCGCGAGCGTGTTGTAGATGCGCAGTGATTCCATAGAGATGAACCGTGAGCCGAAGGAAACCGCCCTGGCGAAGCTCGCCCAGCATGTGAAACGGACGGACCATCTGCTGCGGCGCCGGGCCGCGCGTCCTCGTTATCACATGGGGCGGTCAGGCTGCAAGCACAGCGGTGACGGCCACGAGAGGCTAAGAAAGACTGTCTGCCGCTCGCCGGAACGCGCAGACGTTTTGTTAGAATGGCTCGGAGTATAACATTCCGATTTACGCCTATGAAACCTCATCGCGGCCGCGCGCCGAGCGCTGCGACCCTCGTTGCGACCACCGTCATGGGCGTCGCGCTGACGCTTTTCGCGGCACCCGCGGCGCATGCGCAGAAAGCCCCGGCGGTCGCCGACGGCACGCCCGAAATCGACGCGTCGATCGGCGGCAAGCAGTGGAAGCAGGCGCTCGCGCAGCTCGACGCGCGCATCGCGTCGAACCCGCACGACGTGCAGGCGCAGTTCAAGCGCGGCACCGTGCTGGCCCGCCTGAACCGCGACGACGACGCGATCCAGCAGTTCGTCGCGATCACGCAGGCGTACCCCGAGCTGCCCGAGCCGTACAACAACCTCGCGGCGCTCTACGCGAAGCACGGCCGCTATGACGAAGCGCGCACCGCGCTCGTCACCGCGACGCAGTCGAACCCGAGCTACACGCTCGCGTACGAGAACCTCGGCGATCTCTACCTGCGCCTCGCGGCCGAATCGTACAAGCGCGCGCAATCGCTCGGCCGCACGAGCGGCGCGACCGCGCAGCGCCTCGCCGATCTGCAGAAGATCGTGTCGCCGTCGAAAGCCGCGCCGAACGCGCGCGCGACGACGCCCGCCACGCGCGATTACACCGAGCGCGCCGCCGCGAACGTGAGCACCACCACGCTGCCGATGTCGCCGACGTTCCAGTTCAGCGGTCCGTCGGGCGCACTGGCGGCGCCGTACGTCGCGCCGTCGCGCTAAGCGGCGCGGCCTTCCTTCCCTCCCAACCTGAGGATCGCAATGAAACGTCTGTTGCTGGCGCTTGGCGGCGCCGCCCTTCTCGCGACCGCGCCCGCATTCGCGCAATCGGCCACCGCGCACCCCGTCGTGCAGCTGAAGACCTCGCAGGGCGACATCCGCGTCGAGCTCTACCCGGAGAAGGCGCCGAAGTCGGTCGCCAACTTCCTCGATTACGTGAAGGCCGGCCAGTACAACGGCACGATCTTCCATCGCGTGATCAAGGGCTTCATGATCCAGGGCGGCGGCTACAAGACCAACTTCGAGGAAAAGCCGACCCGCGCGCCGATCCCGCTGGAGAGCCGCAATGGTCTGAAGAACCTGACGGGCACGATCGCGATGGCCCGCACGAGCGACCCGAATTCGGCCACCGCGCAGTTCTTCATCAATACCGTCGACAACGGCGGCCTCGACTACCCGAACCCGGACGGCAACGGCTATGCGGTGTTCGGCAAGGTCGTGTCGGGACTCGACGTCGTGAAGAAGATCGAAGGCGTGGCGACGACCTCGCGCGGCCCGATGCAGGACGTGCCGGCGCAACCGGTCGTGATCGAATCGGCGAGCATCGTCTCGAAGTAAGCACCTGCCGGCACGTCCGGCGCCTCACGCGGCCGCGTCGCACGACCGGCCGCGTGCCATTTAAACTGCCTCACCGAAGGAATTCATCATGGTTGAACTGCACACGAACCACGGCGTGATCAAGCTCGAGCTCGACGCCGCGAAGGCACCGAAGACGGTCGAGAACTTCCTGAACTACGTGAAGAAGGGCCATTACGACGGCACCGTGTTCCATCGCGTGATCAACGGCTTCATGATCCAGGGCGGCGGCTTCGAGCCGGGCCTGAAGCAGAAGCCGACCGACGCGCCGATCGACAACGAGGCGAACAACGGCCTGAAGAACGACAACTACACGATCGCGATGGCGCGCACGAACGATCCGCACTCGGCGACCGCCCAGTTCTTCATCAACGTGAACGACAACGACTTCCTGAACCACTCGTCGCCGACGCCGCAGGGCTGGGGCTACGCGGTGTTCGGCAAGGTCGTCGAAGGCCAGGACGTGGTCGACAAGATCAAGGGCGTCAAGACGGGCAACGCCGGCTTCCATCAGGATGTGCCGACCGACGACGTCGTGATCGAAAAGGCCGTGGTGGTCTGACACACCAGCCGTTACGGAGGCACTTCGATGTTGCAGGAGAGTCCGCCGCGAAGCGTCTCCGCGGGCGTGCCGGGCGAGCGCGAGTACGCGCAAGCCGCACGCCCGTTCCTGTTTCTGTCCGATCTGCATCTGAGCGAGGCGATTCCGAAGACGGTCGCCGCGTTCGAGCATTTCGTCAAATACACCGCCGACAGCGCCGATTCGGTGTTCATCCTCGGCGACCTGTTCGAATACTGGATCGGCGACGACGTCCTCGACGACGATCCGTTCGCCGCACGCATGGCCGCGCTGATGCACACGTTCTCGGAACGCGGCATCGCGCTCTACGTGATGCACGGCAACCGCGATTTCCTGCTCGGCCGGCGCTTCATGAAGGCCGCCGGCGCGATGCTGCTGCCCGACCCTTCGCTGATCATGGCGTTCGGCCAGCGCATCGTGCTCGCGCACGGCGACGCGCAATGCACGGCCGACCGCGGCTACCAGGTATTCCGTCGCTTCGCGCGCAACCGCGTCGCGCAATGGCTGTTTCTCGCGTGGCCGTTCCGGTGGCGCCGCGCGCTCGCGCAGCGCATGCGCTCGAGCAGCGAAGCGGGCCGCATGCGCCCTGCGTCGGCCATCTACGACGTCACGCAAGAAGGCGTGGCCGCGCTGTTCCGGAAGAGCCGCGCGAGCGTGATCATTCACGGCCACACGCACCGCCCCGCGCGCCACGCCGAGCCGGGCGGGATCCGCTGGGTGCTGCCCGACTGGGATCTCGATCACGGCACGCCGCGCGGCGGCTACCTGCGCGTCGACGCGGAAGGCATCCACCCGATGCCGCTCGACTGACGCCGCCGCTGCTATCGCACTGACGGCAGCGATCGGCGTCGATCGCGTTCGTTACGTCTGGCGTTCGACCGTCTTGCCTTCGAGCACCGCCGACAGCCTGCGCAGGTCGAGGCGCGCCGCGTCGGCGCCCTGCAGCGTTTCCAGATGCGTGCCGAGCCGCTCGAGCGCCGCGACGATCTCGTCGACGCGGCGGCTTTCCTTCGCCGCGTGATCGATCAGACCGTGAATCGCGAGCGACATCGGATCGTCGGCGTTCGGCGTGATCCCGTATGCGCTGAACGCCGCACGCTCGGCCTGCGGCTTCGGCTGCGCCGGCATCACGATGCGCGCCGGGTTGCCCACCGCCGTGCCGCCCGCCGGCACCGGCTTGACGACCACCGCGTTCGAGCCGATCTTCGCGCCCGCACCGACCGTGAAACCGCCGAGCACCTTCGCGCCGGCACCGACGATCACGCCGGCCTCGAGCGTCGGATGGCGCTTCGCGCCGCGCGTGAGCGACGTACCGCCCAGCGTCACGCCCTGATAGATCGTGCAATCGTCGCCGATGATCGCCGTCTCGCCGATCACGACACCCATGCCGTGATCGATGAACACGCGCCGGCCGATCGTCGCGCCGGGATGGATCTCGATTCCGGTCAGGAACCGGCCGGCCTGCGACACGAACCGCGCGAGCCAGTAGCGTTTCGCGCGCCAGCATGCGTGCGCGAATCGGTGCAGCACGAGCGCGTGCAGCCCCGGATAACAGGTCAGCACTTCCCACGCACTGCGAGCGGCGGGATCCCGCTCGCGAATCGTTGCAACGTCTTCGCGCAGTCTCGTGAACATGATGTGGTTTGGGAAAAGGCCGGCGCGCATCGCCGGCAATGCCGGCCGTTATCGCGCCGGGTCATTTGCTTATGACGTCCGGCGATTGTAGGGCCAGTCGCGCGCGGCCGCACGCGGCCGCGCGTTCACCCCGCCGTCGGCGCGGGTATTCGACCGGGACGCTTGCCGTGGCGGCGTTTGCAGGGTGTGTCGGTCGGGAGAAATAGAAGCTTCGACGCTTCCGGTGGGTCGAGGCACGGCCTGCCACCGGATTCCCCGCGCCCGGCAATCGGAGCGTCGGCCGCTTACGCGTCGCCGCCCGGCTGGCCCGACTTCAGCAGGATGTGCTTCGCGATGCCGCGCAGGATATTGACCTCCTCGCGCTCGAGGCCGGTGCGCGCGAACAGGCGCCGCAGCCGCGGCATCAGCTTCTTCGGATTGCGCGGATCGAGGAAGTCGAGCGCGATCAATGCGTTTTCGAGGTGCACGTACATCCGCTCGATCTCGTCGCTCTGCGCGAGCGTGCCGGCTTCGGCCGGCGGCTGCGCCGACGGCTCGCTCGCCTGTTCGAGAAACGCGACGCGCAACTCGTATGCGAGCACCTGCACGGCCTGCGCGAGGTTCAGCGAACTGTAGGCCGGGTTGGCCGGAATATGCGCGAGCGCGCGGCACTGGTCGACATGCTCGTTCGCGAGACCGGTGCGCTCGTTGCCGAACACGAGCGCGATGTCGCCCGCGCCGACCTGCGCGCTCGCCTGCGCGGCGGCCGCGCGCGGTGCAAGACGCGGCGGCCCGTATTCGCGCGTGCGCGCGGTCAACGCGATCGACCAGTGAACGCCGGACAGCGCTTCGCCGAGCGTCGGCACGACATGCGCGGACGCGAGGACGTCGTCCGCGCCGCTGGCCATCGCGATCGCCTCGGGGTCGCGCTGCACGTGCGGCACGCGCGGCGCGACCAGCACGAGGCGCGAGAAGCCCATCGTCTTCAGCGCGCGGGCAGCCGCCCCGACGTTGCCGGGATGGCTCGGCTCGACGAGCACGAAGCGGGTGGACGTGAAGCCGCCGGACGGCGGCGCGGACGAGGCTGCGCCCGATTCGGACGGCGCGGCGGTGTTCTGCGGGGTTTCCACTACGATACGACTCGGTTCATCAGAATGGCCGTATGGTATCGCCATCGCCCGCGCAAACCCACTCGTCCGGACGGCCAGTGGGGGTTTCCCCGCATGCCGGTCGCCTGAAACCGCCGAAAATCGGGTAAAATCATGCCTTTACGCGTTGCGCCCGGCGCAGCGCGGGTCGTACCCCGCTCTTTGTCAATTCGCGTCTCACCTCGCCCCGGCACGCTTGCGCCGTTCCGGGCGGTTGTCCCACTTCGTGGCGGCCCCGTGCCGCCGGCTACAGGATCCAGGCTCATGCATCCCATGCTCAACATTGCTGTCAAGGCTGCGCGCCGCGCCGGACAGATCATCAATCGCGCGTCCCTCGATCTCGACCTGATCGAGATCCGCAAGAAGCAGCAGAACGACTTCGTCACCGAAGTGGACAAGGCCGCCGAAGACGCGATCATCGAGACGCTGAAGACCGCCTACCCCGATCACGCGATCCTCGCGGAGGAATCGGGCGAATCGGAGAACGAATCCGAATTCAAGTGGATCATCGATCCGCTCGACGGCACGACCAACTTCATCCACGGCTTCCCGTACTACTGCGTCTCGATCGCGCTCGAGCACAAGGGCGTCGTCACGCAGGCCGTCGTCTACGATCCGAACAAGAACGACCTGTTCACGGCCACCCGCGGCCGCGGCGCGTACCTGAACGACCGCCGCATCCGCGTCGGCCGCCGCGACCGCCTGTCGGACGCGCTGGTCGGCACGGGCTTCCCGTTCCGCGAGAAGGACGGCCTCGACGCCTACGCGCGCCTCTTCACCGAAATGACGCAGGCCTGCACGGGCCTGCGCCGCCCGGGCGCGGCGGCGCTCGATCTCGCGAACGTCGCGGCCGGCCGCCTCGACGCGTTCTTCGAGCAAGGCATCAACGTGTGGGACATGGCGGCGGGCAGCCTGCTGATCACCGAGGCCGGCGGCCTCGTCGGCAACTACACGGGCGACGCCGATTTCCTGCATCGCCATGAAATCGTCGCCGCGAACCCGAAGATCTACGCGCAGATGATCCCGATCCTGAACCGCTACAGCCGCGTGCATCCGGCAGCGGAGTAAGCCCGGCCGCGCCCGCGCGGCGCGGCTTTCGCGCAAACCGCTCGCGCAACATCGTCACGATGGCGCGCCGATCGTCTGGCGCACGGATAAATCTTCCGTGCACACGGATCGCTTCGTGCGCCTATCCTGAAGTTGCTCGCGCGGCGCGTGCGGGTCGGCGTATTGCCGCTCGCTCCGCTTCTGCCGCAACGACGGCGAATGGTTTGCGTCCGGCATGCGCGCGCGGCGAACGAGGCCGCCAGCATGCCGGCCCCGCCTGTATCAACACCGCCACGGCGCCGTGGCAATCGCATCCGAGTCCCCATGTTACGGCTAAGCGAAATCAAACTCCCCCTCGACCACCCCGAGAGCGCACTCGAGGCCGCGATTCGCGCGCGCCTCGCTGAGCTCGGCGTGGCGCCAGACGGGTTGCTCCGTTACACCGTGTTCCGCCGCGCGCACGACGCGCGCAAGCGTGCCGACATCAAGCTCACGTATATCGTCGACGTCGAAGTCAAGGACGAGGCGGCCGCGCTCGAGCGCATCGCCGGCAAGCCGCATTGCGGCGTGACGCCCGACATGACGTACCACTTCGTCACCAAGGCGCCCGAGCACGCCGATTTCCTGCGCCCGGTCGTCATCGGCATGGGCCCGTGCGGGCTGTTCGCAGGGCTGATCCTCGCGCAGATGGGGTTCCGTCCGATCATCCTCGAACGCGGCAAGGCCGTGCGCGAGCGCACCAAGGACACCTTCGGCCTGTGGCGCAAGAGCGTGCTCAATCCCGAATCCAACGTGCAGTTCGGCGAAGGCGGCGCGGGAACGTTTTCCGACGGCAAGCTGTACAGCCAGATCAAGGATCCGAACCACTATGGCCGCAAGGTGCTGGACGAATTCGTCAAGGCCGGCGCACCCGACGACATCCTGTACCTGAGCCGCCCGCACATCGGCACGTTCCGCCTCGTCAGCATGGTGGAAAAAATGCGCGCGTCGATCCACGAACTCGGCGGCGAAGTGCGCTTCGAAACCCGTGTCGACGACATCGAAATCGACCAGGGCAAGGTGCGCGCGCTCAAGCTGTCGAACGGGGAAACATTGCGGTGCGACCGCGTGGTGCTGGCCGTGGGCCACAGCGCGCGCGATACGTTCCAGATGCTGCACGACCGCGGCGTCTATATCGAAGCCAAGCCGTTCTCGCTCGGGTTCCGGATCGAGCATCCGCAAGGCGTGATCGATCGCAGCCGCTTCGGCAAGTTCGCGGGCCACAAGCAGCTCGGCGCAGCCGACTACAAGGTGGTCCACCACGCAAGCAACGGGCGCGCGGTCTACAGCTTCTGCATGTGCCCGGGCGGCACGGTGGTCGCCGCGACCTCGGAGCCCGGCCGCGTGGTCACCAACGGAATGAGCCAGTATTCCCGCGCCGAGCGCAATGCGAACGCGGGCATCGTCGTCGGCATCACGCCGGACGACTATCCGGGCGGCCCGCTCGCCGGCATCGCGTTCCAGCGTAAATGGGAAACGCGCGCGTTCGAACTCGGCGGCGGCGATTACCGCGCGCCCGGCCAGCTGGTCGGCGACTTCATCGCGGGCCGGCCGTCGACGTCGCTCGGTGCGGTGGAGCCGTCGTACAAGCCCGGCGTGACGCCGACCGATCTCAGTACCGCGCTGCCGGACTACGTGATCGAAGCGATCCGCGAAGCGCTGCCCGAGATCGACAAGAAGATCGCCGGCTTCGCGATGCACGATGCCGTGCTCACCGGCGTGGAGACGCGTACGTCGTCGCCGATCCGGATTCGGCGCAAGGACGACTACCAGAGCATGAACGTCGAAGGCCTGTATCCGGCCGGCGAAGGCGCCGGCTATGCCGGCGGCATCTATTCGGCGGCGATCGACGGTATCGAAGTCGCGCAAGCGGTCGCGCTCGATCTGGTGTCGACGCAGAGGTCCTGATCAGTTCGGCAGGTCCGGCGGGCGCAGCTGCGTGCTGCCGGGTGATATCGGCTTTTCGACACCTGCTCGGGAACAATCGCCGCATCAAGCGACAGCTGCTGATCTCGACCTCCGGCAATCGGCCGAGCGGCATACTTCGCTTTCCCACAGCAGCCATATCCAAAGCCCGAGTGCGCCTCGTGCAGCGCTGGCCTTCGGTATTTCTACGAGCCGATGCCCGCTCGAAATTGAGGTCGTTAGCGAAGGCTTGTTCTCTGAATCGGCCGAATTTCATCTGCACGAACCTTCACGCACAAGTTCCCTGCCGTTGCCCATAGTGCAGCCCTCTTCCTCTCCCCGCCATTGGTCCATGCAGCAGAATCCGCAAGGGAAAACGGGAACCAGTCCTTACACATCAGCAAGACGTTGTTGAAACTGAAACGCGTGTAGGCATAAGCAAAATATGCCTGCGGCTGCCCATCCATTTTGGCACTGGAAGGTGTTACTTTGATACGTACCGCTCTCAACGCGGCAACGAGATCTGGCTTGAGAATCTGATATATGCGGGGCTTGTCTTCAATCGCACCCGTTGATCGCAGAATGAAAGTCGTCACTGGCGCAAAGTACACAACGCCCATCAGAACGGCGTAACCCACCAGGGTACATACGATCATCGTAAGCTTCGAGGCGCGCATCGTAGATTCTCCCGCGACCTTCGCAAGCAGATAGGCCAGCCCTGGGGCCATGCCAACCATGCTCCCCACACCCACCACTTCAAATACGGCGAAGGACGCCCATTTTCCGGTAATTGATCCGTCGAATAGCTCCAGACCCATTAGCATGGGCAAAAAAAGTGAAATCGCGGTCAAGGTAGGCAGAAACGCAAGAGCCAGAGTCGGCCCCCAGTATTTGAATGACTTCCGCAGGAGCCGGCTGCCCCACCAGCAAACCGATAGTATGCGACTCCGAGACATGTCCAGTGCATGACATCGGCTGGCTGGCGCTTCCTTCTCCTGTTGCCGCAGAAAAATATCTCGCCGCAATGTCACGTATCCTGCCGCCACGACGTACGTAATCAAAATACCTGCGACGACGCTTATTCCTGGCGGCAATTCTAACGCGATTACAGTGACATTGAGCGTAGTAATCCAGACCAACGGCACCATGAGGTACAACACCCTCACAGCCCGGCGCATCGACTTCCTGATCGGAAGATCGAGATCAGTCCCCCGATGTATCTCTTCGTGAATGGCGGCGGCGGGTCCGGAAAATAAGGATGGAAGAAAGAACTGCAGGAAAACGGCCAGCAATAATACGACCGCCGCCACGATCATCACGACAAATCCGGAGATGGACACGACCGACTCGGCGAAGAGAGGCTCCCAACCAATCTTGCGAAGATAGCTCCATAGCAACATGGCGGGGAAGAACAAGCAGACCGGAGCAAACTTCCATGCGACATCCAACGAATCCTGCGCAATAGACAACCCGGCCGTATAGAGGCTTAGCACGCGTTTGATGCTCACCTTCAATTCGCTTGTTGCGCCGCCCCTGCCCTCTGTACTCGTCAAATTTTCGATCGCCCCCGAACAGGTACCCGCGGGCACCATCCCGTCATTGCCGGATTGCCTTGATTTTTCCACGGTCGAATCCCCTGTATCCATTTCTAATATTTCCCTCGAAGTTTATTCTTGTAGAAAAATGCACATGCGAAACATGCTTACTGCGCCATCTCGAGAGCGTCATTATTCCGGGCTTACCGTGACTATTGCGCTCAACGCTACTGACCGCCTTCCACTGCTGCGCTCGCATTCACGCCGGCCGCCACGATCAGTAAAGGCAAAATCGACCATTGATATCGCCACCCGACGCGTCGACCAAGTACCCCGTAACGACCCTGACCCGTCGAAATTCCAGACCCGACGGATCAGTCAATTCATCGTCCGATCGGCAAACATCAGTCGTAACCACCAAAGCCACTGGTAAACTCAGGCAACCCAAGCAACAACTTCATGCCTGACCGATGACCACGCTGTCGCCCGAGGCCTTTGCCGGCCACACCCCGATGATGCAGCAGTACTGCGCCTTATCTGACAAGGCACGGCACATAAACCTACGCTGAGACCTACGCCTGCCCTTTTCGGGATCGACCGTTATCCAAACCACGGAACCGAATCAAAATGTGCGTCGTTTTGATTGCTCGGGAACGAAGTAACGATTAGTTCAATCGATGGGGAGCTTGCATTTTCCGTAGGCGACGCGAGTTGTCGCAACGTTAATCGGTGCGGACCGGGCGACACGGGCATCCTGAGATGATGGTTTCTCATGGGCAGTTCATCGCGGAATTGCGCGGCCATCGTTAGCTGTGTGTAGTCGGTTAGCCACAGGCCCTGCTCCCCGACGTTTACAACTCCAGACACCTCGCGCAACACCGTAGCCGGCAGCGGAGCGTCAGAGATGCGAAGAACTCGGTCAGCAAAATCATGGCCAGGGTATGCGATGAACAGCGCCGCGTTATTCATCTGTTCGGCAAATCGCGCGAGAACTTGATCAAGCGTCCAGTTTTCATCGACGTATCCCGAGTACATATCGGGACACACCAACGCGACAAATCCATCTGCATCAACCGTTGCCTGCAGCTCCAGTTCTGGTCCAATCAGTTGAAGGAAGGTTGCGAAATCGTCAGCGACTCGCTGGACCGATCCCTCAGGATCGACGCCGTCGAACGCCACCACTGGCAATGGCGCAGCGCCCGTCAAATCAAAAGCAAAGAGCTCAAGCCCACCGTTCCCACCGAACACAAACCACCCGGGATAAAGCCCGGATAGCGCGACGCTCCCCGCAGTCTCCGCATCGTCTAAGCAAAAAACTCCCCAAGGCTCGCACAACGGCCCTTCTCCACCGTTGCTAAACCTCAGGAACTCCACGTATTCCGCGGGTAGGTCAAATCCGGCTGCACGCCGAAGACTCGCGATCGCAGCCTCTGACGCTCCACCTACTCTGTACCAACTCTTCAGCACTCGATCCTGCATCGCCACCCCGATCGGTCTTTTCAGGCAAATGTATTTCGTCAGAGAATTGTCGCAGATCGCGCCCTCGCCGCACAAAACAGGTCGAAATCGAAAGATCAAATGAGGCGCGGAATGGCCGTTGGTCACGAGTCGTGATCACCGGCAACTGGCCGAACGGCGAACTTCGAGCGGTCGCGTCCGGCCCACTGGTAAACTCGGGCAGCCAAAGCAACTTTTCCCGGTCACATGAGCATGCAACCCACCGCAGCACCTGCACCCGTCACTCCAATGATGCAGCAGTACCTGCGCCTTATCTGACGCGGGTCAGCGAAAAAACCTACGCCAAGACTTACGCCTGCTGTTTTAAGAAGCCATTAGCTCAGTCCATCAAGAATCTAGATTCTGGACAAACCCACGGCCGGCCATTACCGATGAAGAAGATGTAGCGAGTGCCTTGTTCTGAAATCGAATTTCTAGCATCCGGCCTTCGCAAGAAACGAATTTTAACCGCCTTAGCAACAACACCCACCTCTGCTTTCAGGGTTGCACTTTCCGGGCTTCCTTCGACTGCTTCAAGGCGACCAAATCTGTATCCAATTGCCATGTAGAAGTGGGCAACCGCGATAACGAATAAGCAAATACCCGCGCCCCCAAACGCTATTCCTCCTACTGAATCACCAGTGATGCCAAAGTACGCAATAGCGCGCTCCAATGCATAGCTACCCAGCAAGGTAGATCCCAGGCCCATGATCGCGTAAGCATTTGCGCGTGACTCTGGTCTCATTTGTAGCCTCACTGAACCGTGATTGATAATTTCAAGAAGCACACCGCCCCCTGATGCGTCCCTGGCTATCGACGAACCCAAACAGTCATAATCTAGGCGATCTAGTAGAGTCGTCCAACGGGAAGTGGTCGCGTTGCGCGTCGTCGCCCCCCGTTTCACTCGGACGCGTCCTCGATAGCCTTCAAAATTATTTGCTGGTCGTCAATTACACTCTCATCTCCGGAAAAGCGGGACATTTCCATATGTCCATCGTCGAACACGTCGATCTCGATACGCTCGCCTGGCACAGTTATGGAAATCAGAATGGTGTCCGGGCGATGCCGGCCCAATGTATAAAAGAGGCGGCGTTCGTCCAGGTTGCTAAGCAATTCGTACAAAGGATGCGTCATATATCCTCCGTCACGGTCAGCAGATCACGACAAAGCCGAAAATGACGCGGTAGATCGATTCGTTCACGTAGCGGTCTCCGGTCGACATATCGAGGAAATGGACAGAACGTCCGATGCTCGATCAATGAACCCTTACAGTCACAATCTAGACTGTCGACCGCAACTGGCGTGTCGGGGTTAGCACTATGTGGCGGGTTGTGCCCGCAGCGCTACGCGCGTGAGGCAGGACAGGCCCCTGACGCTGCCGAGTCCCCCTACAGCTGGCCAAACGGCCAACTTCGCGCGTTCACGTCGATGCCACTGGTAAACTCGGGCAACCCAAGCAACAACTTCATGCCTGACCTATGACCACGCTGTCGCCCGAAGCCTTCGCAGGCCACACTCCAATGATGCAGCAGTACCTGCGCATCAAGGCCGATCATCCGGACACGCTCGTCTTCTACCGGATGGGCGACTTCTACGAGCTGTTCTTCGAGGATGCGGAAAAAGCGGCACGCCTGCTCGACCTGACCCTCACGCAGCGCGGCGCGTCGGCCGGCACGCCGATCAAGATGGCCGGCGTCCCGCATCACGCGGTCGAGCAATATCTGGCGAAGCTCGTGAAGATGGGCGAATCGGTTGCGATCTGCGAGCAGATCGGCGATCCGGCCACGTCGAAGGGCCCGGTGGAGCGCAAGGTCGTGCGCGTCGTCACGCCCGGCACGCTGACCGATGCCGCGCTGCTGTCCGACAAGAACGACGTCTACCTGCTCGCGATGTGCACCGGCCACAACAAGCGCGGCGTCGCGGTCAACATCGGCCTCGCGTGGCTGAACCTCGCGAGCGGTGCGCTGCGGCTCGCCGAAATCGAGCCCGAGCAGCTCGCCGCCGCGCTCGAACGCATCCGGCCGGCCGAAATCCTGACGCCTGACGGGGCAACCGACGCCATTCCCACCGGCGCGGGCGCAACCAAGCGCGTGCCGGCCTGGCACTTCGACATCGCATCGGGCACGCAGCGTCTGTGCGATCAGCTCGACGTCGCGAGCCTCGACGGTTTCGGCGCGCATTCGCTGACGAGTGCGTGCGGCGCGGCCGGCGCGCTGCTGCTTTATGCCGCGGCCACGCAAGGCCAGCAACTGCGGCACGTGCGCAGCCTGAAGGTCGAGAACGAAACCGAATACATCGGGCTCGATCCGGCCACGCGCCGCAATCTCGAACTGACCGAGACGCTGCGCGGCACCGAGTCGCCCACGCTGTATTCGCTGCTGGACACCTGCTGCACGACGATGGGCAGCCGCCTGCTGCGTCACTGGCTGCATCATCCGCCGCGCGCATCGGTCGCCGCGCAGTCGCGCCAGCAGGCAATCGGCGCGCTGCTCGATGCGCCGGCCAGCGCGAGCCTCGATGCGCTGCGCTGCGCACTGCGCCAGATCGCCGACGTCGAACGGATCACCGGGCGGCTCGCGCTGCTGTCCGCGCGCCCGCGCGACCTGTCGAGCCTGCGCGACACGTTCGCCGCGCTGCCGGCGCTGCGCGAGCGCATCGGCGCGATCGTCGCGAACGCGGATGCGCTCGCGCGCGTCGACGCGGCGCTCGCACCGCCCGCCGAATGCCTCGACCTGCTGACGAGCGCGATCGCCACCGAGCCGGCCGCGATGGTGCGCGACGGCGGGGTAATCGCGCGCGGCTACGATGCCGAGCTCGACGAGCTGCGCGACATTTCGGAGAACTGCGGGCAGTTCCTGATCGACCTCGAAGCGCGCGAGCGCGCGCGCACCGGCATCGCGAACCTGCGCGTCGAATACAACAAGGTGCACGGCTTCTACATCGAGGTCACGCGCGGCCAGACCGACAAGGTGCCCGACGACTACCGCCGTCGCCAGACGCTGAAGAACGCCGAGCGCTACATCACGCCGGAACTGAAGACCTTCGAGGATAAGGCGCTGTCCGCGCAGGAGCGCGCATTGGCGCGCGAGCGCGCGCTGTACGACTCGGTGCTGCAGGCGCTGCTGCCGTTCATCCCCGAATGCCAGCGCGTCGCCTCGGCCCTCGCCGAGCTCGACCTGCTCGCCGCCTTCGCCGAACGTGCACGCGCGCTCGACTGGGTCGCGCCCACCTTCACCGACGAGATCGGCATCGAAATCGAACAGGGGCGCCATCCGGTCGTCGAAGCGCAGGTCGAGCAGTTCATCGCGAACGACTGCCGGTTCGGCCCCGAGCGCAAGCTGTTGTTGATCACCGGGCCGAACATGGGCGGTAAGTCGACGTTCATGCGGCAGACCGCACTGATCGCGCTGATGGCGTACGTCGGCAGCTACGTGCCGGCGAAGTCCGCGTGCTTCGGCCCGATCGACCGGATCTTCACGCGCATCGGCGCGGCCGACGATCTCGCGGGCGGCCGCTCGACCTTCATGGTCGAGATGACCGAGGCCGCGGCGATTCTCAACGACGCGACGTCGCAAAGCCTGGTGCTGATGGACGAGATCGGCCGCGGCACGTCGACCTTCGACGGCCTCGCGCTCGCCTGGGCCATCGCGCGCCACCTGCTGGCGCACAACGCGTGCTACACGCTGTTCGCGACGCACTACTTCGAGCTGACGCAACTGCCGGCCGAATTCCCGCAAGCGGCCAACGTCCATCTGTCGGCGGTCGAGCACGGCCACGGCATCGTGTTCCTGCACGCGGTCAACGAAGGCCCGGCGAACCAGAGCTACGGTCTTCAGGTCGCGCAGCTCGCGGGCGTCCCGGCGCCGGTGATCCGCGCCGCACGCAAGCACCTCGCGTATCTCGAACAGCAGTCGGCCTCCCAGCACACGCCGCAACTCGATCTCTTCAGCGCGCCGCCGGCGGCCGTCGACGATCTCGAATGCGCGGATGCGCCGGCGCTGCCCGACACGCCGCACCCGGCGCTCGAAAAACTGCGCGACATCGATCCCGACGATCTCAAGCCGCGCGAGGCGCTCGACCTGCTGTACGAACTGCGCACGCTGGTCCGGTCGCACGATGCCGACGGGCACGCGTAAGCGCATTGCGCGGGGCCTGCCGGCCCGCGCCGCCGCCGCGCTCGTCGCGGCGGTTGTTGCGTTCGCGCAGGCCGGTGCGCTGGCCGCGCCGCCCAAGCGCAGCGCCGCGCCCTACTCGTTCGCGGTCGTGTCGGGCGTCATCAACGCCCCGGCGGACGAACCGGCCGCGCAGCGGCTGCTCGATGCGATCGCACGGGAGCGCAACCTCGCGTTCGTCGTCTATGCGGGCGATCTCAAAGGCTCGAAGGAAGCATGCCGCGACACGCTGTATTCGCAGCGCGGCGCGATTCTGGATTCGGCGCGCGTGCCGCTCGTGTTCATTCCCGGCCACGACGACTGGATCGCTTGCAACACCGCGGCGGGAGGCGGCTACGACCCGGTCGAGCGGCTCGATTTCCTGCGGCAGACGCTGCTCGCCGATTCCGCGCTGCCCGACCCCCGTGCGCTGCAGATTACGCGGGAGAGCGAAGTCGCACGGTTCCGGCCGTATCGCGAGAACGCACGCTGGATGCGCGACGACATCGTCTACGTCGCGCTCAACGTGCCGGCGCCGAACAACCATTATTTGACGGCGGGCGGCCGCAACGGCGAATTCGAGGACCGCGTGATCGCGAACAGCTTCTGGATCGACCACGCGGCCGAATATGCGAAGCGGCGCGAAGCGCGCGCGATGGTCGTGATTTTCGAAGGCGATCCGCAGTTCGAACGTTATGAACGCTCGGAGCGCTTCGCGTGGCTGCGCTTCAACCGGCCGCGCGTGCGCGACGGCTTCCGCGAGCTGAAACGAACGCTGGTGAAGGCCGCGGGGGCGTTCCGGGGCCCGATACTGGTGGTGCACGCGAGCGGCGAACCGCTGGCGAACGGCTTTCTGATCGACCGTCCGCTGCATGGCGACGACGGTGAGCTGGTAGGAAACGTGACGCGCGTCGCGATCGGACCGCGCCATCCGGGGAATCAGTGGGTGAAGGTAAGCGTATCGCCAGCACGGCAGACGATCTTCAACGTCAGCCTGCAGGAAGTACCGAAGAACCTGCCGGTGCCGCCCACGCTGCCGCTCGTGCCGCGCGACGACGTGCCGCTGCCGCAGATGCCGGAAATCCCCGCGCTGCCGGCGCTGCCCGATGCGTCGTCGGTCGCGCCGCCGTTGCAGGGCGACGGCGCCGCACCGGGCGGCGCGTCGTGGCCGGCACCGCCCCCTGCATCGGGGCCGGCGCCGGGCCTGCCGGCAAGCTCAGTGCAGGGTGCGCCCTGACGGCGCTTCGCCGTCTTCGTCGTCGTCCTCGTCGAGGATCTCGAGCCCTTCCGCGCCATGCGCGTGCTCGTGCTCGATTTCGTCTTCGGTGGCTTCGCGCACGTCCTTCACGGTCAGCGCGAAACGCAGCGCCATGCCCGCCAGCGGGTGGTTGCCGTCGAGCACGACCTTGTCTTCGGCGATATCGGTGACCGTATAGATTAGCGAGTCGACTTCCTCGTCACCGTCTTCCGGCGTGCCTTCGAACTGCATGCCCACTTCGAGCGGCTCGGGAAAACGGTCGCGCGGCTCGATCTTCACGAGTTCGGGATCGTAGTCGCCGAACGCGTCCTGCGGCTCGAGCTGGATCTGTGCCTGGTAGCCCGCCTCGTGGCCGTCGAGCTGTTCCTCGATCTTGGGGAACGTGCCATCATAGCCGCCGTGCAGATAGACCATCGGCTCGTCGCTTTCCTCGATCAGGTTGCCCTGTGTGTCCGACAGCTTGTAAGTGACCGACACGACGGTGTTTTTTGCGATTTTCATCCAATTCTCCCAAATACAAGTCTCATTATACGATGCGCAACCGGTCTCAAGCCGAACCGCGGCAAGCCGCTGCCGCCCCGCTCGGCGCGCCGCCCCCCGATCTTCCCACGCCGCTGCTCGGCGGCCTTACGCCGGCGCAATTCATGCGCGGCTACTGGCAAAAGAAGCCGCTGCTGATCCGCCAGGCGATTCCCGGCGTCGCGTCGCCGGTCACGCGCGATGCATTGTTCGAGCTCGCCGCCGACTATGACGCGGAATCGCGATTGATCACCCATTTTCGTAACAAGTGGCAACTGGCGCACGGTCCGTTCGAACCCGATTCGCTGCCTGCGGTCACGCGCAAATCCTGGACCCTGCTCGTGCAGGGGCTCGATCTGCACGTCGACGCGGCGCGCGCGCTGCTCGACCGCTTCCGCTTCATCCCCGACGCGCGGCTGGACGATCTGATGATCTCGTACGCGACGGACGGCGGCGGCGTGGGCCCGCACTTCGATTCGTATGACGTATTCCTGCTGCAGGTCGAGGGCCGGCGCCGCTGGCGGGTCGGCGCGCAGAAGGATCTGTCGCTGCAGGCGGACGTGCCGCTGAAGATCCTCGAAAACTTCGAGCCGAGCGACGAATGGGTGCTGGAGCCCGGCGACATGCTGTATTTGCCACCGCACATCGCGCATGACGGCGTCGCCGAGGGCGAGTGCATGACCTGCTCGATCGGCTTCCGGGCGCCGTCCGCGGGCGAGCTGGGCGCCCAGTTCCTGTACTACCTCGCGGAGCGCGGCGGCCTGCGCGACGCGGGCGGCGACGATCTCTACCGCGATCCGAAGCAGCCGGCCGTCGATGCGCCCGCGCAACTGCCGCCGGCCATGGTCGAACGTGTCGCCGAGATCGTCGACGCGATCCGCTGGCGCAAGCGCGACGTCGCCGAATTCCTCGGCTGCTACCTGAGCGAGCCCAAATCGAACGTCGTTTTCGACCCGCCCGAGCGCCCGCTGTCCGAGGCGGCGTTCGTCGCGCAGGCATCACGCCGCGGCGTGCGTCTCGACAGAAGAGCCGCATTGATGTATAACGCGCGCTCGTACTTCATTAATGGCGAGGAAGGACCACTCGAGCAAGCCGATGAATGGCTGCCCGAACTGGCCAATCAACGCCAGATGGAGGCGAAACGGTTTGTAACACTATCCCGGGTTCCCTCGATGACAGCCTTGTTGCACGAGTGGTATCGTGCGGGCTGGATACGGGTCGGATGCCGGAATTAGTGTGAGTCGCCCCGTATGCCCGTACAGATCAAATTCTGTATGGGAAAGACAACGTATTGACCCCGCATTTGTCGACGGTCGATAGGAAAGTGCATATAATTTCCGCCCAAGCCGTAGGGAAGATTCACGCTCTAAGAAGTGCATCTCCACCAGCGGCCCAGGTCGGTGTTGGAGCACATTACCGGTATTGTTTCGCGCTGTTGCTTACCTTTAACCATAAAAGGACGTGATCATGAAGAAATCCCTCCTCGTAGCTTCCCTGTTGGCTGCTGTTGCACTGGCTGCTTGCAACAAGAGCGCTGATCAAGCTGCTTCGTCGGCTGCAAGCGACGCGGCTGCTGCTGCTTCGTCGGCTGCTTCGGCAGTTGCTGGTGCTGCGAGCGACGCTTCGGCTGCTGCTTCGTCGGCAACGGCTGCTGCGAGCGACGCTGCTGCTGCAGTGGCGTCGGCTGCTTCGGCAGCGACGGCTGCTCCGGCTTCGGGCGCAAGCCAGTAAGCCTTCAGCGTCAGCTGAAAAAAACCGGCCCGAGGGCCGGTTTTTTTACGTCTGCCGCTTTCGAATCGAGCGCCCGGCAGTCGCTTCGGGCCGCCGCGGCGGCCCCGCCCTGCTCATCCGAGCGTCAGCCAGTCGAAGCCCGCGTCCTGCGAGGCCACGATCACGTCTTCCCCGTCCGTCCCGAGCACGCCGCCAAACGCCTGGCGAGCCAGTTCCGGCAGATTGTTCTGCTGGCTCAGATGGGCCGCGACCAGGTGCTGGAGACGGCTGCGTTCGAGCGACGCGAGGATGTCGGCCGCCGCGTCGTTGCTCAGGTGGCCGTGGTTGCCGCCGATCCGCGCCTTCAGCGACTGCGGATAGCGGCTGGCGGCCAGCATCGCGGTATCGTGGTTGGATTCGAGCACCAGCGCGTCACAGCCGCTCAGGACGGCCGTGATGTGCGGCGTGGCCATCCCGACGTCCGTCAGCACGCCGAGCCGGCGGCTTCCGTCCATGAACACGAACTGGAGCGGTTCCCGCGCATCGTGGGGCACCGTATAGGGCATCACGGCCAGATCGCGTATCGCGGCCGTCTCGTCGCCCCACAGCACGTGCAGATCGACATCGGCCTCGTCCGCGCCGACCGCGCGCGCGGTGCCCCAGCTCATGTAGAGCGGCAGCGACGCGCGGCGCGCGAGCGTCAGCGCGCTGCCGACGTGGTCGCTGTGTTCGTGGGTAATGAGGATCGCATCGAGATCGGCGATGCAGAGATTCAGTCGGCCGAGCCGGCGCTCGACCTCCTTGGCGGAAAAGCCGCAGTCGAGCAGCACGCGGGTGGTCGTCGTGCCGCTCGAGGCCTCGACGACCAGCGCGTTGCCTTCGCTGCCGCTTCCGAGGCTGGCGAATCGCACGCGTTCAGTTCAGTTGCGCGTGCAGCAGCGAGATGATCCGCTGCGCGTCCGACGAGTTGTCGATCTGGCCATTCGCGCCGATCACCGCGACCTGCGTGCCGCCGGTGCCTTGCGCGCGCACGTTGACGAGGAACTCCTTGCCCGGCTTCGCCGCCGACGGGCCGCCGTAGAACAGCTTGCCGAACAGGCCGTCACGCTTGAGCTCTTCCATCGAATTCGCATAGCGCACGGTGTACACGCCCTTCTCGCGGTCGCGATTGTCGACCGTGAAGTTGGTCCGGTCGAGCGCGAGGCCCACGCGCAGCCAGGCGCGATCGAACGACTCGGCCAGTTGCAGCGTCGCCGCGCCGCCGCTCGTGTCGCTGACCTGCGCCGGCGCCGTCGCGGGGCGCGCATCGGTCAGCAACTGCTTTGCCTGCGCGTCGGTCAGCCCGAACTTCTGCATCAGCTTCGACAGGAACACGGCTTCGAGCACCGGGTTGCGCGGCCGCTCTTCCCAGCGCGACGACGTGCCGCCCTGCGGGCCGACCATCATTTCTTCCATCGCGCTGTGCGTGATCGAGATGTCGGTGTTGCCGTCCGGCGTGCGGTTCACGAGCGTGCGGAAGCGGTCGCGCGTACCCGACGAATACGCGAAATCGATGACCTTGCCGATCGTGCGGCGGAACCAGTCGTCCGGAATGTTCGCGCGGTTCTCGGCCCAGTCGGTGGCCATGATGCCCGTCGACGGCGCATCGGTCTTCAGCGAGAAGCCGTTCTCCTGCCAGAACTCCTTCAGGATCGGCCACAGCTGCTCGGGCGTGCGGCCGTCGACGACGAGCCAGCGGCGGTCGCCGTCGCGCTCGATGTGCATGCCGAGCGGATCCTGCGCGCTCGGGATGCCGTCGGTCGCGTTGCCGGCCTTCGTCGTGGCCCGCGGCGGCAGCGTGCCGAGCCCGGCGTTGGTCGGCGGCGCGACGAACTGCTGCGTCGTCGGCACCGGCTTCAGGTCGCTCGGCACCGCGAGCGGCGGCGCCGAACCGGTGTTCTTGTAGTTGACCCGGTCGGGGGCCAGGTAATCGTTCAGCGTATCGCAGCCAGCGAGCGCGCCCAGCGCCAGCGCCACCACCGACAACTGGATGGCGCGAGAGGAAAAGGCGAAACGTTTCATGAAATCCTTCGTCTTGCTAGAACGCTCGTCAGGAGCGGCGCCGGACGGAGCCGGCCGGTGCGGGTTGATCAGGGGTCGAGCCGGCGGCCGCAGGACGCGGCCGCCTTGCCATCAGAGAACGCCGGCCTCGACGAGGGCCGAACGCACGGCATCGTGGCAGCGCTCGTCGAGCGCCGTGAGCGGCAGCCGGATACCGCCCTGCATCTTGCCCATCGCCTGCAGCGCCCACTTCACCGGGATCGGGTTCGCTTCGATGAACAGGTTCTTGTGCAGCGACAGCAGCTTCATGTGCAGCGTGCGGGCCGTCTGCACGTCGCCGGCCAGCGCCGCGCGGCACAGCTCGCTCATCGCGCGCGGCGCGACGTTCGCGGTCACAGAGATGTTGCCGTGGCCGCCGAGCAGCATCAGCGCGATCGCGGTCGGATCGTCGCCGCTGTAGATCGCGAAATGCTTCGGCGCGGCCTTGATCAGGTGCGCGGCGCGATCGATGTTGCCGGTCGCTTCCTTCACGCCGATGATGCCCGGGACTTCCGCGAGGCGCAGCGTCGTCTCGTGCGCCATGTCCGCGACCGTCCGGCCCGGCACGTTGTACAGGATCACCGGCAGGTCGACCGCTTCGGCGATCGTCCGGAAGTGGCGGTACATGCCTTCCTGCGTCGGCTTGTTGTAGTACGGCACGACCTGCAGCGTCGCGTCCGCGCCGACGGCCTTCGCGTGCTTCGTCAGCTCGATCGCCTCGGCGGTCGAATTGCCGCCCGCGCCCGCGATGATCGGGATGCGTTTCGCCGCATGCTCGACCGCCGTGCGGATCATCAGGATGTGCTCTTCGACGTTGAGCGTTGCCGACTCGCCGCTCGTACCGACGACGACGAGCGCATCGGTGCCTTCCGCGATGTGCCAGTCGATCAGTTTGCGAAACGCCGGCAGGTCGAGACTGCCGTCTTCGAGCATCGGGGTGACGATCGCGGGGATGCTGCCGCGGATTTGAATGCCGTCTTGGGTGCCGTTAGCCATGAAACGCGATTGATTGTGTACCGGTAAACGTTGAGATTGTAGCGGATTAGCCGGGCAGTTCGTAACGTGGAATTCCCGCCCCCGCCTTCGGGGTCGCGCCCTCGCGCACCGCGCAAAGACGCTGGACGAACGCCTCGCGCGGCGCGGCGACGAAACCGTCCTCGTATGCGACCACCCGCAGGTGCCCGCGCACGGCGTCCAGCAACTCGCCCGGAGCGAGCAGGAACGCGGGGTTGGACGGCTTCCCGACCGTTTCGTTTCCTTGCGCGAAGGTTTCGTAGACCAGCACACCGCCCGGCGCCACGGCATCGAATAGATGGGGCCAGAGCGGGCGATGCAGATAGTTCGTAACGATCACGGCCGCGAACCGCTCGTCGGCCGACAGCGGCCATGGCGCGCCTTCGAGATCGGCCACGCGGGCGTCGACGCCGGCAATCGCGCGCAACGCGGCCAGTGCGACCGGATCGCGGTCGAGCGCGACGACCGGATGGCCGCGCGACGCGAACCAGCGTGCATGGCGGCCGCCGCCGGCGGCAACGTCGAGCACCGCACCGCCGGCCGGCACGAGCCGCGCCCATTGCGCGACCCACCGCGACGGCTCGGCCTGGCCGACGTGGCCGCCCGCGGCGGCGATGACGGATTCGCTCATGCGCCGGATCAGTTGTACGACAGGCCCATCGCGTCGCGCACGTCGCGCATCGTTTCCGTCGCGTACTTGCGCGCCTTGTCGCAACCGTCCGCGACGATCGCACGCAGCAGCGACGGGTCGTCCATGTACTTCTGCGCGCGCTCGAGCATCGGCTGCTGTTCGCGCAGGATGCCCTCGACGACCGGCTGCTTGCAGTCGAGACAGCCGATGCCCGCCGAGCGGCAGCCCTTCTGCACCCACTCGTGCGTCGCTTCGTCCGTGTAGACCTGGTGAAGCTGCCACACCGGGCACTTGTCGGGATCGCCCGGATCGGTGCGGCGCACGCGCGCGGGATCGGTCGGCATCGTGCGGACCTTCTTCGTGATCGTCTCGGCGTCTTCGCGCAGGCCGATCGTGTTGCCGTACGACTTCGACATCTTCTGCCCGTCGAGGCCCGGCATCCGCGACGCCTCGGTCAGCAGCGCCTGCGGCTCGACCAGGATGATCTTGCGCGCGCCTTCGAGATAGCCGAACAGGCGCTCGCGATCGCTCATCGACAGGCTTTGCGATTCCTGCAGCATCGCGCGCGCCTGTTCGAGCGCCTCGTCGTCGCCTTCCTGCTGATACGCGTTGCGCAGCTCGTGATAGAGCTTCGCGCGCTTGCCGCCGAGCTTCTTCGCGGCTTCGAGCGCCTTCTCCTCGAAACCGGGCTCGCGGCCGTACAGGTAGTTGAAGCGGCGCGCGATCTCGCGCGTCATCTCGACGTGCGGCACCTGATCCTCGCCGACCGGCACGAGCGAGCCGCGATACAGCAGGATGTCGGCGGCCATCAGCACCGGGTAGCCGAGGAAGCCGTAGGTGGACAGGTCCTTGTCCTTCAGCTTCTCCATCTGCTCCTTGTAGGTCGGCACGCGTTCGAGCCAGCCGAGCGGCGTGCTCATGCCGAGCAGCAGCGCGAGTTCCGCGTGCTCGGGCACCTTGCTCTGGATGAACAGCGTCGCCTGCGCCGGATCGATGCCGGACGCGAGCCAGTCGATCAGCACGTCCCATACGTTCTTCTCGATGACCTCGGGCGTCTCGTAGTGCGTCGTCAGCGCATGCCAGTCGACGACGCAGAAGAAGCACGGGTACTCGGACTGCAGCTTCACCCAGTTTTTCAGCACGCCGTGGTAATGACCGAGGTGCAGCGATCCGGTGGGTCGCATGCCGGAGAAAATACGTTCTGGGAACATGATTGTCGTTAGAAAAGCGAGGCGAAGGGAGACAGGATGGCGCTCAGCACGGCATAGCCGACATTGACGAGCGGACGCAGCCAGAAGTTCGTCAGCACGCCCGTCGTGACGAGCACGAGGACGATGATGAAACCGTACGGCTCGATGCGCGACAGCGCGATCGATTGCCTGGTCGGCAGCAGCGCCGCCAGGATGCGGCCGCCGTCGAGCGGCGGCAGCGGAAAGAGGTTCAGCACGCCGAGCACGAGGTTCGCGCTGACGCCGGCCAACGCCATGCGCGTGAAGAACGGCTCGTCGACGCCGACGGCCGGCAGCACGAGGGTCAGCACGCCCCAGACGAGCGCCTGCACGAAGTTGCAGGCCGGGCCCGCGAGGGCGACCCACAGGCTGCCCCAGCGCGGATTGCGCAGGTTGCCGAACGACACCGGCACCGGCTTCGCATAGCCGAACAGGAACGCGCCGCCGGTGAGGAAGTACATCGCGAGCGGAATGGCGATCGTGCCGAGCGGATCGATGTGACGCATCGGATTGAACGACACGCGCCCCATCGCATAGGCGGTATTGTCGCCGAGCAGACGCGCGGCATAGCCATGCGCGGCCTCGTGCAGCGTGATCGCGAAGATCACGGGTAGCGCGTAGACGGCGATGGTCTGTATCAGGGAAGCATCCATATCGCGTTATTGTAACAAGCGCACTCGCGCAAAAATGGCACGGCGCGTCATGCGGCCGAGAGCCCGAAGGGTTCGAGGGAGCCGCGCCCCGCGCGGATGAGTTCGGGCGCATCGCCGGTCAGGTCGATCACCGTCGACGGCTCGCGCGGGCACGCGCCGCCGTCGATCACGAGGTCGACCTGTTTCTCGAGCCGCGTGCGGATTTCCTCGGGATCGTTCAGCGGTTCGTCGTCCGGCGGCAGGATCAGCGTCGTGCCGAGCAGCGGCTGGCCGAGCGACTCCAGCAGCGCGAGCGTGATCGCGTGATCGGGCACGCGCAGCCCGATCGTCTTGCGCGACGGGTGCGACAGCCGGCGCGGCACTTCCTTCGTCGCCTGCAGGATGAACACGTACGGGCCCGGCGTCACCGACTTGATCTGCCGGTACTGGCGGTTGTCGACCATCGCGAAATTGGCGAGCTCCGACAGGTCGCGCACGAGCAGCGACAGATGCTGCTTTTCGTCGAGGCCGCGAATCCGGCGCACGCGCTCGACCGCGTCCTTGTCGTCGAGATGGCACGCGAGCGCATAGCTCGAATCGGTGGGCATCGCGATCACGCCGCCCTTGCTGACGATCTCCACCGCCTGCTTGATCAGGCGCGGCTGCGGATTATCCGGATGAATCCTGAAGAACTGGGACATGGGGACACGTAAAGAGGGAGAAGTCGGATGCGCGCAACGGCGGCGACACGGGCGGCCCGAAGCCGCCCGGCGTCAGAGCCAGCGCTCCCAGACCGGCGTCAGGTCGGGCGGCAGCGGCGGCAGGCTGCCGAGCTCGATGCGGCCCTCGCCCGGCGCATGGAAATCCGAGCCGCGCGATACTTCGAAGCCGAAGCGGCGCGCGACGTCCGCGTATTCGCGGTACTGGTCGGGCGTGTGGCTGCCCGTGATGACCTCGATCGCGCGGCCGCCGAGATCGATGAACTCGCCGAAGAACGCGTCGAATTCGACCGGCGTATAGCGATAGCGGCCCGGATGCGCGACCACCGCTTCGCCGCCTGCCGCGCGGATCCAGCCGACCGCGTCGGACAGCGACGCCCAGCGATGCGGGACGAAGCCGGGCTTGCCGTCGCCCAGCAGGCGGTCGAACACGTCGGACGTCGACTCGGCATGGCCGTTTTCGACGAGAAAGCGGGCGAAGTGCGTGCGCGAGATCAGGTCGGGATTGGACACGTATTTCAGCGCGCCTTCGTAGGCGCCGGGAATGCCGAGCGTCGCGAGCTGCTCCGCGATCGCCAGCGCGCGCGCCGCGCGGCCGTGGCGCGTGCGGTACAGGCCGTCGACCAGCGCCGGATGGGCGGGATCGATGTTCAGACCGACGATGTGCACGGTGCGCGACGCCCACGTGACCGAAATCTCGACGCCGCTCAGGTAGCGCATGCCGAGCGCTTCCGCCTCGCTGCGCGCCGCCGCCTGGCCGCCGATCTCGTCGTGGTCGGTCAGCGCCCACAGGGTCACGCCGCCCGCATGCGCGCGGCGCGCGACGTCGGCAGGCGACAGCAACCCGTCGGAAACATTGGAATGGCAGTGGAGATCGGCGTTCATTATCAGCATCGCAGGTAAGGCCTCATTCTACTGCAACGCCGCAATTGCGCCGCCCGCGTGCCCTGCCGCCGGCGCCACGCGCCTATGCGCAGAACGCCTCGATCAGCGCCGCGATCTGCTCGGGCTGGTCGTGATGCACCATGTGGCCGGCATCCTCGACGAGCTTCTCGCGCCAGTCGGGGAATGCATTGAAGCGCGCCTTGAATTCGGGCAACGGGATGTCGCCGGCAAGGTGCGCAAGCGTCGGCGAATTGACGGCCTCGACGTGCAGCACCTTCGCACGCACCTGCTTCCAGATGGCCATGACTTCGTCGAGCCGGTACAGCAGCGGGCCCGGCATCTTGTGCGCCGGGTCCGCCAGCAGATGGTAGAGGCCGTCGTCGCCGCGTTTCGACCAGTGGGCGGCCAGAAACGCGGCGCGGCGCGGGTCGAGCCGCGGATTGGTCTTGATCAGGCGCGCCGCCACGTCGTCGAGCGATGCGTACGGCCGCAGCGCGGGCGGCTCGCGCAGTTCGTCGAGCCAGCCGCGCAGCCGGCGCGGCGCCTGGTCGGCTCGCGCCGGCGCGAGCCCGAAACCTTCGAGGTCGACGACGCGCCGCACGCGTTCCGGCCGCGCGCCGGCATACAGGCACACGACGTTCGCGCCCATGCTGTGTCCGACCAGGTTGATCTCGCCGGTCGGTGCGTAGCGGTCGACGAGCGCATCGAGGTCGCCCAGGTATTCGTGGAACCAGTAGTGACCGCCGCCCTGCCTCGCGACCGGCCAGTCGGACAGCCCGAAGCCGCGCGCGTCGGGCGCGATCACCTGCCAGTCGCCGGCGAGCGCATCGACGACGAACTGGAACGACGCCGCGACGTCCATCCAGCCGTGCAACATGAACAGCGTCGGCGCGTCGGGCCGGCCCCAGCGCCGCACATGCAGCCGGACGCCGCGCACCGTGACGAAATCGGAAACAGAACTCGAGGCACTCATCGCAGCCGCCAAAAAAAAGAATGGTCGTTCGATTATAGCGGCGACGCCCCGGTTCCGGCGGCCGGCAATCGAGGTGCCGCTCTAGCGGCGAGGTCGTTCGAGGGCCGGCCGGCAGACACCATCGGCGAGACGCGCGAGCCGGCCCACGACCACCCGGACGCGGCCGAACGCGATCCGGCTAATGCGCGGTGCGCCCGTCCGCCGCGTCCTGCGCGGCCAGTTCGTCGAGTTCGGCCTGCTCGAAGCCGGCATCGCGCCGCGCATCGAAATTGAACGGGCCACGCAGCCGCGGCGCGTGGTACTGCTCGGCGAGCTGCCGATAGGTCGGCACGGGGTCGCGCCCGGCTGCGTCGCACAGATGGCGGAACCAGCGGTTGCCGATCGCGACATGGCCGATTTCGTCGCGCAGAATCACGTCGAGGATCGCGGCCGACGCATCGTCGCCCGCCTGCACGAGCCGCGCGCGGATCGGCGGCGACGCGTCGAGCCCGCGGGCCTCGAGCGTGCGCGGCACGAGCGCCATGCGCGCCAGCACGTCGCCCTTGGTCCGCTCGCACATCTCCCACAGCCCGTTGTGCGCGGGAAAATCGCCGTATGCATGCCCGAATGCCGCGAGACGATCGGACAGCAGCGTGAAGTGATAGGCCTCCTCGGCCGCGACCTTCAGCCAGTCCTCGTAGAACGCGTCGGGCATGCCCGCGAAGCGCCAGACCGCGTCGAGCGCCAGGTTGATCGCATTGAACTCGATATGGGCAAGCGCGTGCAGCAGCACGGCGCGCCCTTCGGGCGATCGCATGCTGCGCCGCTGCAACTCGCGCGGCTCGACGAGCGGCGGCCGCGCCGGGCGCCCGGGCAGATCGGCCGGTTCGCGCAGTTGAAGCAACGGCACGATCGCGGCCTGCCCGGCCCGCAGCGCATCGTGCAGCGCGCGTACCTGCGCGGCTTTCGCCGCCGGCTCGGCAGCTCGCAGCGCATCGAGCGCCACGCTGCGCACGCAGGCGGGCGCCGTGCCGAAAGAAGAAGACGCGATGCTCATAAACAGGGACACCTTGCGTACGCGGCGTGGGAGCACAGGCACGCGACGGTTTACAATATGCGTTTGTTCCGCGGCGCCAGGCGCCGGGCAAACCGGACGCGCCATTCTACCGGCGCCCGTCATCGAAGATCACCAAGGAGACTCCGTGACGATCTACAAGCTGGGCGATACGGCCCCGACGATCCACGAAAGCGTATTCGTCGCCGATACGGCGGCCATCATCGGCAAGGTCGTGCTCGAGGAAAACGCGAGCGTATGGTTCGGCGCGACGATTCGCGGCGACAACGAGACGATTGCGGTCGGCGCCGGCAGCAACGTCCAGGAAGGCGCGGTTTTGCATACCGACCCGGGCTTTCCGCTGACGATCGCCGAGAACGTGACGATCGGGCACCAGGCGATGCTGCATGGCTGCACGATCGGCGAAGGTTCGCTGATCGGGATTCAGGCGGTGGTCTTGAATGGCGCGGTCATCGGCCGCAACTGTCTGGTTGGTGCCGGCGCGGTCGTGACGGAAGGCAAGACGTTCCCGGACAACTCGCTGATTCTCGGCGCACCGGCGAAAGTCGTGCGCGAGCTGTCGGCCGAAGACATCGCGCGGCTGCGCGCAAACGCGAAGACGTATGTCGAGCGGCGCGCGCATTTCAAGGAGCAACTCGTGCGGATCGGGTGATTCGCACGGATTTCAAGGAAGAAGAGTGAGCGACCAGTTACAGAAATTCATGTTCAATGCGGCGCCCGTGCGCGGCGAGATCGTTTCGCTGCGCAACACGTGGCAGGAGGTGCTCGCCCGCCGCGACTACCCTGCCCCCGTGCGCACGGTGCTCGGCGAGATGATGGCCGCGTGCGCGCTGCTGTCGGCGAACCTGAAATTTCACGGCACCCTGATCATGCAGATCTTCGGCGACGGGCCGGTCCAGATGCTGGTCGTCCAGTGCGGGTCCGATCTGTCGATGCGTGCGACCGCGAAGTTCTCGGGTGACGCCGCGCAGACGATCGGCGACGACACGCGCTTCGCGTCGCTCGTCAACGCGAGCGGCCACGGCCGCTGCGTGATCACGCTCGACCCGGCCGACAAGCTGCCGGGTCAGCAGCCGTATCAGGGCATCGTGCCGCTGAACGGCGTCGACGGCCCGCTCGAATCGGTGTCGCAAGTGCTCGAGCAGTACATGCGCCACTCGGAACAGCTCGACACGCGGCTGTGGCTCGCCGCCGATCGCGACCGCGCGGTCGGCATGCTGCTGCAGAAGCTGCCGGGCGACGGCGGCATCGTGCCGCGCAACGCCGAAACCGATATCGACACGTGGGAACGCGTGTGCACCCTCGGCGGCACGCTGTCCGCGAAGGAACTGCTGGAGGTCGAACCGGAAGTGGTGTTCCGGCGGCTGTTCTGGCAGGAAAACGTCCAGCACTTCGAACCGGCCGGCACGCGCTTCCAGTGCTCGTGTTCGCGCGAGAAGGTCGGTGCGATGCTGCGCATGCTCGGTCGTGAAGAAGTCGACAGCGTGATCGTCGAGCGCGGCCACGTCGAGATCCACTGCGAATTCTGCAACCAGCGCTATGAATTCGATCCGGTCGACGTCGCGCAACTGTTCGCGGCGCCCGGTGTCGAAACCGGTATCGCGCCCGCGACCGACCAGCGTCACTGAGCCGCGCGTGGGCCGAGCGCCCGTGCCCGCCACCGGCGCGGCACGGGCGCATAATGACGCACGAGCGCCGCATGCGCGGCTCAGGCGCCGGAGGTTCGGCCTTCGGCACAAGCCGCTTTCCACGGTCGGCGCACCGCAGGAGAAACACATGAATCGCCGCCCCTTTTGCGCCATCCGCACCATCGTCCTGACGAGCATGGCCGCCGGCACGCTCGCGCTTGCCGGCTGCGCGATGCCGCCGCCGACTTCCACGATCCTGAGCCGCCTGCCCGAACCGGGCGCGTCGGGTGGTCAGCCGCCCGTGCTGTCGAGCGCCGAACGCAAGCGCTACGACGAGATCGATCGGCAAGTCCTGCGCGAGCAGAACAGCGCGATGGCGGCGGAAGCGGCCGCGCGCGCGTGGGCTTATTACTCGCCGCCGCCCGTGACGGTCTACGGCGGATATTACGGCGGCGGATGGGGCAATCGCTGGGGCTCGGGCATCAGCTACGGCTACCCGGGCTGGTGGTGGTGAGCAGGCATCGCCCGATCGATTGACGACTGGCAGGAAATAAAAAAGCGCGGCATTTCCCGCGCTTTTTCAATGGGTTCGAGGTATCGCGCTCAGTGATGCGCGGCCTTGCCCTTGTCGCCGCCATGATGCCGCGACGGCTTCGCGATCGACTGCGGATTCGGCACGACCCGCACGGGCGCCGCCGAGACGGTACCGCGCGTCGACGTATTCGCCGGCGTGTTGTTCGTCGGCCCCGCAGGCGCATTCGGCGATACGAACTGCACGAATACTTCGCCGTCCTTGACCATGCCCATCTCGTAGCGTGCACGCTCCTCGATCGCCGCGGTGCCGCTCTGCAGATCCTGCACTTCGCCGGCGGTGCGCTCGTTGCGCAGCTTCTCGTCCGCGTTCTTCCGGAGCTGGTCGTCGAGCTGCTGACGCAATTCATGCACCCGCAGCCAGCCGCCGTGTCCCCACCATAGGGGGTACTGAATGAGCGCCAGCAAGGCAATCAGGACGACAGTGACAAGCCGCATGTAAGAGACGCAGATATAAGAAGCGCCGCTCCGCGCACAGGCACAGAGCGGCGTCGAGATGACGAACCCGATAGTAGCGCGTTAGCGCAGGTTATAGAAAGCCGATTTACCCGGGTAGCTCGCGATGTCGCCGAGGTCTTCCTCGATGCGCAGCAGCTGGTTGTACTTCGAGATACGGTCGCTGCGCGACAGCGAACCCGTCTTGATCTGGCCGGCATTCAGGCCGACCGCGATGTCCGCGATCGTCGAATCTTCGGTTTCGCCCGAGCGGTGCGAGATCACGGCCGTGTAGCCCGCGCGCTTCGCCATTTCGATCGCCGCGAACGTTTCGGTCAGCGTACCAATCTGGTTGATCTTGATCAGGATCGAGTTCGCGATGCCCTTCTCGATGCCTTCCTTCAGGATGCGCGTGTTCGTGACGAAGAGATCGTCGCCAACGAGCTGCACCTTCTTGCCGAGGCGGTCGGTCAGCAGCTTCCAGCCGTCCCAGTCGCTTTCGTGCATGCCGTCCTCGATCGACACGATCGGGAACTTGTCGGCGAGCGTCGCGAGGTAGTCGGTGAATTCGGCCGACGACAGTTGCAGGCCTTCGCCCGCGAGCTGGTACTTGCCGTCGTGGTAGAACTCGGATGCCGCGCAGTCGAGCGCGAGCAGCACGTCTTCGCCCGCACGGTAGCCGGCCTTCTCGATCGCCTGCAGGATCGTCGACAGGCACTCGTCGTTGCTGCCGAAGTTCGGCGCGAAACCGCCTTCGTCGCCGACCGCCGTGCTCATGCCGCGGTCGCTGAGGATCTTCTTCAGCGCGTGGAACACTTCGGCGCCGCAACGCAGCGCTTCACGGAACGTCGGCTGGCTGACCGGGACGATCATGAATTCCTGGATGTCCAGGCTGTTGTTCGCGTGCGCGCCGCCGTTGACGATGTTCATCATCGGCACCGGCAGTTGCATCGCGCCCGAGCCACCGAAGTAGCGGTACAGCGGCAGGCCGGCCTCTTCGGCGGCGGCCTTCGCGACGGCCATCGACACGGCCAGCATCGCGTTCGCGCCGAGGCGCGACTTGTTGTCGGTGCCGTCCAGCTCGAGCAGCGTCTTGTCGAGGAACGCCTGTTCCGACGCGTCGAGGCCCATGATGGCTTCGGAGATTTCGGTGTTGATGTGCTCGACCGCCTTCAGCACGCCCTTGCCGTTGTAGCGGCCGGCTTCGCCGTCGCGCAGCTCGATCGCTTCACGCGAGCCGGTGGACGCGCCCGACGGCACCGCCGCGCGGCCCATCGTGCCCGATTCGAGCAGCACGTCGCATTCGACGGTGGGGTTGCCGCGCGAATCCAGAATCTCGCGGCCGATGATATCTACGATTGCACTCATGGGTTTCCTCTGAGAATGACGATGGATTCTTCAAACTGCGACGGCGTGCGTGCCGGAACCGCTTTCGCTACAGACGCGCGAAGCCGTCGCAAGGTTCATTCGATCTTTAATTGAAATCGTTTTCCAGGAACGGATTGCGCTTCACCGCCTGGTCGAGCGTGACGAGGGTCTCCAGCAGCGCGCTCATCCGGTTCAGCGGCACCGCGTTCGGGCCGTCCGATTTCGCCTCGGCCGGATTCGGGTGCGTTTCCATGAAGAGGCCCGCGACGCCCGTCGCGACCGCCGCACGGGCGAGCACCGGCACGAATTCGCGCTGGCCGCCCGAGCTCGTGCCCTGCCCGCCCGGCAACTGCACCGAGTGGGTCGCATCGAACACGACCGGCGCGTTCGTCTCGCGCATGATCGCGAGCGAACGCATGTCCGACACGAGGTTGTTGTAGCCGAACGAGACGCCGCGCTCGCACGCCATGAAGCGGTCTTCCGACAGCCCGGCTTCACGCGCCGCGTCGCGCGCCTTGTCGATCACGTTCTTCATGTCGTGCGGCGCGAGGAACTGGCCCTTCTTGATGTTCACGGGCTTGCCCGAGCGCGCGCACGCATGGATGAAATCGGTCTGGCGGCACAGGAACGCCGGCGTCTGCAGCACGTCGACGACCGACGCGACCTGCTCGATCTCGTCGATCGAATGCACGTCGGTCAGCACCGGCAGGCCGAGCTGGCGCTTCACCTCGCCGAGGATCCGCAGCCCCTCGTCCATTCCGAGGCCGCGAAACGACTTGCCCGAACTGCGGTTCGCCTTGTCGTAGGACGACTTGTAGATGAACGGAACGTTCAGCTTCTCGCAGATTTCCTTCAGGCGGCCGGCCGTGTCGATCGTCATTTGCTCCGATTCGACGACGCAGGTACCCGCGATCAGGAAGAACGGTTGATCGAGACCGACCTCGAAATCGCACAGCTTCATGCTTGCACTCCGCGCGCTTGCTTGTTGGCGAGCGCGGCTTCGACGAACGACTTGAACAGCGGATGACCGTCACGCGGCGTGGACGTGAATTCCGGGTGGAACTGGACGCCGACGAACCACGGGTGCATCGAACGCGGCAGCTCCATCATCTCCGGCAGATCCTCGCTCGGGGTACGGGCGCTGATGATAAGGCCGCCGGCTTCGAGCTGGGGCACGAAGCGGTTATTGACTTCATAACGGTGGCGATGGCGCTCGTTCACGTCCTTGCCGTAGATTTCCTCGGCCATCGTGCCCGGCTTGATCGGGCAGCGCTGCGAACCCAGACGCATCGTGCCGCCGAGGTCGGATTCCTCGGTGCGCGTCTCGACCTTGCCTTCGCGGTCGTACCATTCGGTGATCAGCGCGACCACGCGCTCGGGCGTGTCCGGATCGAATTCCGTGCTGTTCGCCTGCTTCAGGCCGACGACGTCGCGCGCGAATTCGATCACCGCGAGCTGCATGCCGAGACAGATGCCGAGATACGGCACCTTCGACTCGCGCGCGTAGCGAACCGCGGCGATCTTGCCTTCCGTGCCGCGACGGCCGAAACCGCCCGGCACCAGCACGGCGTCGAGATGCTTGAGGCTGTCGACGCCGTTCGTCTCGAGCTCTTCCGAGTCGATGTATTCGATGTTGACCTTGGTCGACGTGTGGATCGACGCATGGCGCAGCGCCTCGATCAGCGACTTGTACGACTCGGTCAGGTCGACGTACTTGCCGACCATGCCGATCGTCACTTCGTGCTGCGGGTTTTCGAGCTTTTCGACGAGCGTCGACCACATGCTCAGGTCGGCGTCCTTCGGCGACAGCTTCAGCTCCTCGCAGATGATCCGGTCGAGGCCCTGGTCGTGCAGCATCTGCGGAATCTTGTAGATGCTGTCGGCGTCCCACACCGAGATCACGGCGTCTTCCGGCACGTTCGAGAACATCGAGATCTTCTTCGATTCGTCGTCGGGAATGCGGCGGTCGGCACGGCACAGCAGCACGTGCGGCAGGATGCCGATCTCGCGCAGCTTCTGCACGCTGTGCTGGGTCGGCTTCGTCTTCAGCTCGCCGGCCGTCGCGACGTACGGCACGAGCGTCAGGTGCACGAAGCATGCGCTGTTGCGGCCGAGGCGCAGGCTCATCTGGCGTGCGGCCTCGAGGAACGGCAGCGACTCGATGTCGCCGACCGTGCCTCCGATCTCGACGATCGCGACGTCCGGCTCGCCGCAGGTGGCCGATGCCGCCCCGCGCTCGATGAACGCCTGGATTTCGTTCGTGATGTGCGGAATGACCTGCACGGTCTTGCCGAGATAGTCGCCGCGGCGTTCCTTGCGGATCACCGATTCGTAGATCTGGCCGGTCGTGAAGTTGTTGGCCTTGCGCATCTTCGTGCTGATGAAGCGCTCATAGTGGCCGAGGTCGAGGTCGGTCTCCGCTCCGTCTTCCGTCACGAACACTTCGCCGTGCTGGAACGGGCTCATCGTGCCGGGGTCGACGTTGATGTAGGGATCGAGCTTGAGGAGGGTGACTTTCAGACCGCGCGATTCGAGGATCGCGGCGAGAGAGGCGGCGGCAATACCCTTGCCGAGGGAAGAAACTACGCCGCCGGTGACGAAAACATATTTGGTCATCGCTGGATGCTCGCGGGAAAAACGGATTATACCGTAAAGCCCGCCCTTTTCTCAGCAATTGACGCGATGATCGCGCCCTTTCGTACCGCCCCGCGCGGCGGTGCGCGCCGGCGCGAACCGGCCGGCCGGTCGGCGCCACGCGCATGCGCCGGCCGGCGCTCGGCGCACCGGACGAAACGTCAGGCGCGCCTCGCGAGCGGCGCGCCGGCCTGCGAAATGCCGCCCGAAATGCCGCCCTCTTCCGCCTTCAGCGAATTCAGCATCCGCTGCAATGCGCGGGCGGTCTCGATCGGCCGCTCCATCGGGAACAGGTGACTGCCTTCCAGCCATTCGATGCGCCCGCGCGTCGCACGGCGCGTCGCGTCGAGCCCGACCTGCCGCACCTCGCGCGAGCGCGTGCCGGCGAGAAAGCCGAGCGGCACCGGCGCGCCGTGCGCGAGCCGCGGGCCGAGCGTGTGCGGCAGCGTCCGGTAGATCAGGTATTCGACCTGCCGGTCGAACGCGAGCGCGCGTGCGCCGTCGGGGCCGGCCTGCGGGATGCCGTAGTCGATATAGTCGGCGAGCATCCGTTCGTCCCAGCGCGCGAACGCGGGCTTCTCGCGGAAGTGCCGCCAGACTTCGTCGCGGCTCATCCAGCGCGTGCGCCGGTTGCGCGTCGCCGCGGCGGGCGACAGCCGCTCGTCGAGCCCCGCCCACTGGCTCGCGCGCAACGCGCCGGCACGCCAGCCCGCGATGATCGGCGAATCGATCATCACGACGCCGCGCACCCACTGCGGCTTCTTCAGCGCGGCCATCAGCGACAGGTAGCCGCCGAGCGAATGGCCGACGAGCCAGACCGGGCGCTCGTAGCGGCTGCCGATATCGTCGAGCAGTTGTTCGACGAGATGCGGCCAGTCGCGCGTCACCGGGTAGCGGCGGTCGTGGCCGATCCGTTCGATGTAGCGCAGCTCGTAGTCGTCGGCGAGTTCGGCGAAGATCGTCCGGTACGTCGACGCCGGGAAGCCGTTCGCGTGCGAGAAGTGGAGGATGTCCTTCAAATGCCGGTGTCTCCTTTGTCGACGAGAGTTAGCGCTTTAGCGCCTACTCTCGTCCCATGCTTCGCGGTCGACGAGAGTTAGCGCTTTAGCGCCTACTCTCGTCCCATGCTTCGCGGTCGACGGGAGGGGGTGCGTCAGCGCTTGTGCCATTCCCATGCGTCATATTTCTGTCGGAACCGGGCTTCGGCACGGCACGCCGGCCGTCGCCACGCTTACCGGTCCATCCAGTACCGGCGCCGTTCGTCGCGATAGCGCGCGAATGCGAACCCGCCGCCGGCCGGCGCGACGTCGAACCGCACGGCGCCGTCGCGATCGGTGCGCGGCAGCGGAATCCCGCGCGCCTCGTAGCGGGCGAGCACGGTCCGGTGCGGATGCCCGAAACGATTGCGATAGCCTACAGGAAATACCGCGACGCGCGGCCCGACCGAATCGAGGAAAGGTTCGACCGACGACGTGCGGCTGCCGTGATGCGGAACGACCAGGATCTGCGCGGGCAGCGCATCGCGCGCATCGGCCACCAGCCGGCGCTCGGCGGCCGCCTCGATGTCGCCCGTCAGCAGGGCCGACGTGCCGCCCGCGTCGATGCGCAACACGCACGATTGCCCGTTCGACGAACCCGTGCCCACCCCGTCCGGCGGCCACAGCATCGTAAAGACGACGCCGTCCCAGGTCCAGCGCTGCCCGGCCGCGCACGGCAGCCGATCGGCCACGCCGGCCGCCTGCGCCTCGCGCCACAGCCGGTGCCGCGGCGCGATGCCGGCCAGCAGCTGGCGCACGTCGGTCGCCGCATAGACGGCCGAAGCACCGCCTGCATGATCGGCATCCGCATGACTGAGCACGAGCGAATCGATCGCCGCGATGCCGCGCGCCCGCAACGCCGGCGCGACGATCCGCGTACCGGCATGCGTCGATTCCGCGCCGGGCCCCGCATCGAACAGCAAGATCCGCCGCGCGGTTTCGACCAGCACCGCCGCGCCCTGCCCGACGTCGAGCACGGTCAGCCGGAAGCCGCCTGCCGGCGGCGCGTCGGGCGCCGGCGCGACGAGCGGCAGCCACGTGAGCGGCGCCGCCCAGCGCAACGGCCAGCCGCGCGGCATCAGCGCCCACGCGACGCCCGCGCATGCCAGCGCCAGTACCGGCCACTCGGGCATGCGCAGCCAGAGCACGCCGGCCGGCCAGTCGGCCAGGTGCCCGAGCAGCGTCATCATCGGTGCGAGCGCCGCATGGGCGAGCATGAACGCACCGGCATCGAACGGCGCCGGCAACGCGATGCCGGCCAGCACGACGGGCGTGACGACCGAGCTGACCCACGGAATCGCGAACGCATTGCCGAACGGGCCCGACAGGGAAACCTGCGCGAACCATGCGGCGGTGAGCGGCGCGAGACCGATCGTCACCGCGTACTGCACGCGCGTGGCCTCGGCGATGCGGCGCCGGCAGCGCGTCGCCCACCCGCGCAATCGCCTCCGCAAGCCGGCCGTGCGGCTTTCCGCGCCCGTTTCGTCGTTCTCGTCGATCCCGTCGTTCTCATCGAGTTCCCGCACCGCGCGCCAGCCGGCGACGGCCAGCAGGATCACGGCGACCGCGCCGAACGACAGCCAGAACCCGGCCGACAGCACGGCCCACGGATCGGCGAGCAGCACGCCGCCGAGCGCCGCACACAGCACCGCGGAAGTCGGCACGCTGCGGCCGGCCAGATACGCGATGCCGCCGCCCGCGATCATCCACCACGCGCGCTGTGCCGGCACGTTGAAGCCGGCGAGCGCGGCGTAGCCCGCAGCAGCGACCAGCGCGGCAAGCGCGGCCGCGTACGGCGCCGGCAACACGAGCGTCGCGGCCCGCGCGCGCCAGCGCACGCGGCGCCAGACCAGCGAGACGAGCCAGCCGGCAATCGCGCCGACCAGCCCGACATGGAGACCCGAAATCGCGACCAGGTGGCTCGTGCCCGTATTGCGCAGGACGCGCCAGTCGTCGTCGCCGATGCCCGACTGGTCGCCGATCGCCAACGCGGCGACGATGCCGCGGTGCGCCGCATCGGTGCCGAGCACCTCGCCGATGCGTGCCCGCAGCGCGTCGCGCGCCCGGTCGATCGATGCACGCCATCCCGCCGCGCGCGCATCGAGCAATACGGCCCGACGCGGCGCACTGACATAGCCGATCGCGCGAATGCCTGCCGCGAGCCACGCCGCCTCGCTGTCGCGCACGCCGGGATTGGCCTCGGCATGCGGACGCTTGAGACGCACGACGAAACGCCAGCGCTGGGCCGCGCGCAAATCGGGAAGCGCATCGCGTGTCGCGGGTGCGCCGTATGCGCGCCACGACAAGCGGATCAATGGCGGAAAACGGGCGAGCCCCGCATCGTTCGATTCGACCGCGAACAGCAGCCGCGCCCCCGTCTCGTCGACGACCGGCAATCCGCGGATCACACCCGTGACGACGATGTCGCGCCCTTCCCACTCCGGCGGGAGGCTGTCGCCGAGCCGCCACTCGGCCCGCGCGGCCGCATAGCCGAACCCCGCGACGCAGGCCGCGAACACACACAGCATCCAGCCGCATGCCACGACCGCACGCGTGCGCCGTCGACGCATGCACCACGCGCCCAGCGCCGCGCAGCCCGCGAGCACGGCTGCTCCGACCGTCCATGCGATCGCCCCCGGCAACGCCGCCTGCCGCTGCAGCACGACGACGCCGAGCGCGAACGCGATCCACCACACGCGCATTCCGCCTCCTCGTCGACCCGGCGCCAGCCCTGCCCGGGCGGCGCCTTCCGGCAACGATTATGCGGACGAAAGTGCGAGTCGCGGCAGCGCGGCGAGCGCGTTAGCCGAAGTGCATACAGCCAGTTCGCCAGTATCGAGCCCGCGCAATTCGGCGAGCACGCCGCCGATGCGCGGCACCTGGTCGGGTGTGTTGCGGGATTTGTATGCCCATTCGGGCGCGATGTCGGGCGCGTCGGTTTCGACGACGAGCGCGTCGAGCGGCAACTCGGTGGCGAGCCGGCGGATCTGCCGCGCGCGCGTGAAGGTCACGTTGCCGCCGAAGCCGAGATGCAGGCCTTGCGCCAGATACGCTTCGGCCTGCTGGAAACTGCCGTTGAACGCATGCGCGATGCCGCGCCGCACGCCGAAACGGCGCAGCCCGGCCAGCACGCGGTCCTGCGACTTGCGCACGTGACACAGCACCGGCAAGTCGAATTCCCGCGCGAGCCTGAGCTGGCCCTGGTAGAAGAACTGTTGGCGCTCTTCATCGAGCCCCGGCACGAAATAATCGAGCCCGATCTCGCCGATCGCGACGAAACGCGGATCGTCGAGACTCGCCTCGATCTCCATGCGCAGCCGGTCGAGATCCGCGTCGCGCGCCTGCGGCGTATACATCGGATGGATGCCGAGCGCGTACGCCGCGCCGGGCGTGCGCTGCGCGAGTTCGCGCACCGTCGTGAAGTTGTCGCGCCCGATGCTCGGGATCACGACGCGCGACACGCCGGCCGCGCGCGCGGCGTGCGCGACCGCGTCGCGGTCGGCGTCGAATTCGGCGGCATCGAGATGGCAATGCGTGTCGATCCACATGGCAGCGGTCCTGCGCCGTTGCGCCGTGCCGCGGCGAGCCGGCACGGCCAACGGCGTGGCTTTTTTACACCGGCAGCGCCGGCTCCTCGTGCAACACGCCGTCGCGCAGCCGCATGATGCGGTCGCAGCGCGCGGCGAGATCGGGGTCGTGCGTGACGATCACGAAACTCGTTTCGAGCGTCTCGGACAGTTCGAGCATCAGGTTGAACACCGTGTCGGCCGTCGTGCCGTCGAGGTTGCCGGTCGGCTCGTCGGCGAGCACGCACGCGGGCTTCGTGACCAGCGCACGCGCGATCGCGACGCGCTGCCGTTCGCCGCCCGACAACTCGCCCGGCCGGTGCTTCGCACGCGGGCCGAGACCGACGCGTTCGAGCATCGCCTGTGCCTGACCGCGTGCGTCCTCGGTCGTCATCCGGCGGATGCGCAGCGGCATCGCGACGTTGTCGAGCGCCGTGAACTCGGGCAGCAGGTGATGGAACTGGTAGACGAAGCCGAGCGCGCGGTTGCGCAGCTCGTTGCGCTCGCGCTCGGCGAGCTGCGTAAACGGCTTGCCGAGCAGCGACACTTCGCCGGCGCTCGGCTCGTCGAGCCCGCCCAGCACGTGCAGCAGCGTGCTCTTGCCGGAGCCCGACGCCCCGACGACCGCGAGCTTCTCGCCGCGCCGCACCGTCAGCTCGGTGTTGTTGAGCACCTGCACGTTGAAGCCGCCCTGCACGAACGCCTTCGTGATCCCGCGCGCCTGAAGCACGTATTCCTGCATACCTGCCGAATCCTGTCCGTTGTGTTGTTGTCGTGAATCCGCGAATGCGGCCGCGCGGTCATTCATAGCGGAGCGCCTCCGCCGGCTTCACCTTCGCGCCGCGCCAGCTTGGATAAAGCGTCGCGACGGCCGACAGCGCGAACGCGATCAGCCCGATCCGGATCACGTCGCTCGCGACGAGTTCGGACGGCAGCTCGCTGATGAAGTACACCGACGGCGGCAGGAACTGCACGCCGAACAGGTGCTCGATCATCGGAATCAGCCACGGGATGCTCCACGCGATCAGGCAGCCGAGCGCGACGCCGGACGCGGTGCCGACGAAGCCGATCGTCACGCCCTGCACGACGAAGATCTTCATGATCGACCCCGGCTGCGCGCCGAGCGTGCGCAGGATCGCGATGTCCGCCTGCTTGTTGGTCACCGTCATCACGAGCGACGACACGAGGTTGAACGCGGCCACCGCGATGATCAGCGTGAGGATGATGAACATCATCCGCTTCTCGATCTGCACGGCCGAGAACCAGGTCTTGTTCTGCTGGGTCCAGTCGCGGATGTACAGGCTGCCCGACAGCGTATGCGACAGCTCGAGCGCGACCTGCGGCGCCTTCTGCATGTCGGTGAGCCGCAGCCGCACGCCGGTCGGCGCGCTCATCCGGAACAGCGCCTCGGCGTCGCGGATGTTGATCATCGCGAGCGTGCTGTCGTATTCGTAGTGGCCCGATTCGAACACACCGACGACCGTGAACTGCTTCAGGCGCGGCATCATGCCGGCCGGCGTGATCGAGCCTTCGGGCGCGACCAGCGTGATCTTGTCGCCGACCGTCACGCCGAGGTTGCCGGCGAGCGCGTCACCGAGCACGATGCCGAACTGGCCGGGCACAAGCGCGGCCAGCTGCCCCGCCTTCATGTCCTTGCCGATGTCCGACACCTGCGGCTCGAGCGTCGGCTCGACGCCGCGCAGCATCACCCCGCTCACCGCGTCCTGGCGCGTGAGCAGCGCCTGCGCGTCGACGTACGGCGCCGCGCCGATCACCGACGGATTGCGGCGCGCTTCCTGTGCGGTCAGTTGCCAGTCGGGCATCGAGCCCGTCGGCGAGAACACCTCGACGTGCGCGAGCACCGACAGCATGCGGTCGCGCACCTCCTTCTGGAAGCCGTTCATCACCGACAGCACGACGATCAGCGCCGCGACGCCGAGCGCGATCCCGAGCATCGATACGAGCGCGATGAAGGAAATGAAGCCGTTGCCGGTCGTGCGTTTGCCGGCGCGCGTGTAGCGCCAGCCGATCTGCCATTCGTACGGAAGTTTCAAGCGAATCCTTTCTGCTGGTTACGGCGGACAGGCGAACCGCGGCCGGACCGCCGCCGGGTAGTGGCCAGTAGCGGCCGGCAGCCCGGGCACGGTCGAAAAACGGCCGCCGGACGCGAACGGGCCGTCAGCCGGCCCGATCACGCGCGCAGTTTGCCATACAATGCGCACCATCATGCACGACCGACGCCTCCATTTTCTCGTTCCGTTCGCGCTGCCGTCGGCGGCCGATGCGGCCTCGTCCCTGCACACGCTGGACAGCCCCGCGCTTCAAAAGTTGCTCGCCCGCGCAAGCCTCGTCGAGCGCGTGGCCGGCGAGGACTTCCAGCGCACGCTGCCGCACGAGCGCTGGCTGGCAAGCCGGTTCGGCGCCACGCAGGGCAACGCCGCGGACGAGGCGCCGCTCGCGCCCTACATGCTGCTGGCCGACGGCGGCGACCCCGGCACGCACGCGTGGGCATGCGTCGAGCCCGTGCACGTCGAAATCGCGCACGATCACCTGGTGCTCGTCGATCCGGCCGCCCTCGCGCTCGACGACGGCGACGCGGCCGCGCTGCTCGCGGTCGCGCGGCCGCTGATCGAGGAGCTCGGCGTGCGGCTCGAAGCGCCGAACCCGGCGCGCTGGTACCTGTCGAGCGACCAGCTCGCGCGCCTCGCCGGCGCCGCGCCGCTGCGCGCCAGCGGCCGCAACATCGAGATCTGGCTGCCGCACGAGGCCCATACGGGCGAGCGCTCGCGGATGTGGATGAAACTGCAGAACGAAGTGCAGATGGCGTGGTTCCAGCATCCGGTCAACGAAGCCCGCGAGGCGCGCGGCCTGCCGGCCGTCAATTCGATCTGGTTCCATGCGCAGGGTACGCTGAAGCCGGTCGGCAAGCCGTTCGCGCGCGTGCTGTCCGCGTCGCCCGCCGCGCTCGGCCTCGCGCGCGCCGCGCAAACCGAAGCCGGCCGCCCGCCCGCGACGTTCGGCGCGCTGCCCGCCGCCGACGGCGCGACGCTCGTCGATCTGCCGGCGCTGACCACCCCGTTCATCGAGCAGGACTGGGCGCGCTGGCACGACGGCCTCGCCGCGCTCGAGCGCGACTGGTTCGCGCCGGCGCTCGCCGCGCTGCACAACGGCGAGCTGGCGAGCGTCGATTTCACGCTGTGCGGCGACACGAGCTCCGTGACGCTGCACGCGACGCGCGGCGACCTGCGCAAATTCTGGCGCCGCCGCGCGCTCGCCTCCCTGTTCGAATAACCAGCCACCCCGTATGACCCGGATCGTTACCCGCCCCGTCGCGCCCGCCGACGCCGAAGTGCTCGCGCGCCACGGCCTGCACCCCGTCCTCGCGCGCCTGTACGCGTCGCGCGGCGTGCAGTCGCCCGCCGACATCGAGACCGCGCTCGCGCGCCTCGTTCCGCCCACCGAGCTGAAAGGCTGCGCCGATGCGGCGTCGCTGCTCGCCGACGCGATTGCCGACAAGCGGCGCCTGCTCGTCGTCGCCGACTACGACTGCGACGGCGCGACTGCCTGCGCGGTCGCGGTGCGCGGCCTGCGGATGTTCGGCGCGCAGATCGACTACCTGGTGCCGAACCGCTTCGAATACGGCTACGGCCTCACACCGGAGATCGTCGAACTCGCGGCCGCGCGCAAGCCCGACCTGCTGATCACCGTCGACAACGGGATCGCGAGCGTCGCCGGCGTCGAAGCCGCGAACGCGCGCGGCATCGACGTGCTCGTGACCGACCACCACCTGCCCGGCGACGCGCTGCCCGCCGCGCGCGCGATCGTCAACCCGAACCAGCCCGGCTGCGCGTTCCCGAGCAAGCACCTCGCCGGCGTCGGCGTGATGTTCTACGTGCTGCTCGCGCTGCGCGCCGAGCTGCGCCGCCGCGGCGCGTTCGCGAGCAGGGAAGCCGAGCCGCGTCTCGACGGCCTGCTCGACCTCGTCGCGCTCGGCACCGTCGCCGACGTCGTGCGGCTCGACGGCAACAACCGCGTGCTCGTGGCGCAGGGCCTGCAGCGCATCCGCAACGGCCGCATGCAGCCGGGCGTCGCCGCGCTGTTCCGCGCCGCCGCGCGCGAAGCGCGCACCGCGTCCGGGTTCGATCTCGGCTTCGGCCTCGGTCCACGCCTGAACGCGGCCGGCCGGCTGTCCGACATGTCGCTCGGCATCGAGTGCCTGATCACCGACGACATCGGCCGCGCGTGGGATCTCGCGCAGCAGCTCGACGTGATGAACCGCGAACGCCGCGAGATCGAGGCCGGCATGCAGCAGCAGGCGCTCGCCGATCTCGCCGACGTCGATCCGGCCGACGCGTGCACGATCACGCTGTTCAATCCCGCGTGGCACCAGGGCGTGATCGGCATCGTCGCCGGCCGGCTCAAGGAGAAATTCCACCGTCCGTCGTTCACGTTCGCGCACGCCGACGACGAAGGCCGGCGCGTCAAGGGTTCCGGCCGGTCGATCGCCGGCTTCCACCTGCGCGACGCGCTCGATCTCGTGTCGAAGCGCGAACCGGACCTGATCGTCGCGTTCGGCGGCCATGCGATGGCGGCCGGCCTCACGCTCGACACCGAAAACGTGCCGCGCTTCGCGGCCGCGTTCGAGGCCGTCGCGCGCGAATGGCTGTCCGACGACGCGCTGGCCCGCGTGATCGAGACCGACGGCGAGCTCGAGGATGCGTACTTCACGCCGCAGTTCGTCGGCCTGCTGGACGAAGCCGTGTGGGGGCAAGGGTTTCCGGCCCCGCTTTTCTCGGGCGAATTCGACGTCGTGTCGCAGTCGCTCGTGAAGGAAAAGCACCTGAAGCTGCAGCTCGCGCGCGGCCGCCAGCGCTTCAACGCGATCTGGTTCAACCATACCGAGCCGCTGCCGGCGCGCGCGCTGGTCGCGTACCGGCTCGTCGCCGATACGTGGAACGGCGTCACGCGCGTGCAGCTGATCGTCGAACACGCGGCCGGCTGAGCCGGCGACCGTCCCGCGACGCGCCGCCGCACGCTCGCGCGCCGCGTTGGACGGGCCGTCCACGCATGCGCGAGCACCGTTTGCGTCACCGGGCAAGTTTGCCGATCGGCTATAATTCCGCTTTTTTACGAAGCCGGAACAGCGAACGATCATGGAAGCGGAACGTCTCAACGCGATCGAAAGCTCCCTGCTCGACCTGCGCAATCGCGCGGGCGAGCTTCGGGGGTATCTTTGACTACGACGCCAAAGCTGCGCGTCTGACCGAAGTCAACAAGGCACTCGAAGACCCGAACGTCTGGAACGATTCGAAGAACGCCCAGGCGCTCGGCCGCGAGAAGAAACTGCTCGAAGGCGTCGTCATGACGCTCACCGCGCTCGATAGCGACCTGCGCGACGCGCTCGACCTGTTCGAGCTGGCACGCGAGGAAGGCGACGAGGACACGCTTCTCGCGTCGGAAGAAGACGCCGCGAAGCTCGAGGCGCGCGTCGGCGACATCGAGTTCCGCCGGATGTTCTCGAACCCGGCCGATCCGAACAACTGCTTCATCGACATCCAGGCCGGCGCCGGCGGCACCGAGGCGTGCGACTGGGCATCGATGCTGCTGCGCCAGTACCTGCGCTACTGCGAACGCAAGGGCTTCAAGGCCGAAGTGCTCGAAGAGTCCGACGGCGACGTCGCCGGCATCAAGAACGCGACGGTCAAGGTCACGGGCGAATACGCGTACGGCTTCCTGCGCACCGAAACGGGCATCCACCGCCTCGTGCGCAAGTCGCCGTTCGACTCGTCGGGCGGCCGCCATACGTCGTTCTCGTCGGTGTTCGTCTATCCGGAAATCGACGACTCGATCGAAGTCGAGATCAACCCGGCCGACCTGCGCATCGACACGTACCGCGCATCGGGCGCGGGCGGCCAGCACATCAACAAGACCGACTCCGCGGTGCGGATCACGCACATGCCGACCGGCATCGTCGTGCAGTGCCAGAACGACCGCTCGCAGCACCGCAACCGCGCGGAAGCGATGGCGATGCTGAAGTCGCGCCTCTACGAAGTCGAAATGCGCAAGCGCCAGGCCGAACAGGACAAGCTCGAATCGAGCAAGACCGATGTGGGCTGGGGCCACCAGATCCGCTCGTACGTGCTCGACCAGAGCCGCGTGAAGGATCTGCGTACGAACGTCGAAATGAGCAATACGCGTGCGGTGCTCGACGGCGACCTCGACGACTTCATCAGCGCGAGCCTCAAACAGGGCGTGTAAGCGCCGCGGCGCGGCCTGCCCCGCGCCGCCCTTTCCGTTTGCGTTGCCGCACCCCACTCCGAATTCCGACCATCATGACCGAACCGACCCAAACGCAGCCCGCCGTCACGGCGGACGAAAACCAGATCATCGCCGAGCGCCGCGAGAAGCTGCGCGCGTTGCGCGAGCAAGGCGTCGCCTATCCGAACGACTTCCGGCCCGAGCACCACGCAGCCGACCTGCAGGCGAAATTCGCCGATTCGGACAAGGCCGCGCTCGAAGCGAACCCGGTCGAGGTGTCGGTGGCCGGCCGCATGATGCTCAAGCGCGTGATGGGCAAGGCGAGCTTCGCGACGGTGCAGGACGGCTCGGGCCAGATCCAGTTCTTCGTGACGCCGAACGACGTCGGCGCCGACACCTACGACGCGTTCAAGAAGTGGGACCTCGGCGACATCGTCGCCGCGCGCGGCGTGCTGTTCCGCACCAACAAGGGCGAGCTGTCGGTCCAGTGCAAGGAGTTGCGCCTGCTGTCGAAGGCGCTGCGTCCGCTGCCGGACAAGTTCCACGGCCTGTCCGACCAGGAAATGCGCTACCGCCAGCGCTACGTCGACCTGATCGTCACGCCGGAAACGCGCGACACGTTCCGCGCCCGCACGAAGACGATCGCGTCGATCCGCAAGTTCATGGACAACGCCGACTTCATGGAAGTCGAGACGCCGATGCTGCACCCGATCCCGGGCGGCGCGGCCGCGAAGCCGTTCGTCACGCATCACAATGCGCTCGACATGCAGATGTTCCTGCGCATCGCGCCGGAGCTGTACCTGAAGCGCCTGATCGTCGGCGGCTTCGAGCGCGTGTTCGAGATCAACCGCAATTTCCGGAATGAAGGCGTGTCGCCGCGGCACAACCCGGAATTCACGATGATGGAGTTCTACGCCGCGTACACCGACTACCGCTGGCTGATGGACTTCACCGAGCAACTGATCCGCCAGGCGGCGATCGACGCGCTCGGCACCGCGACGATCCAGTATCAGGGCCGCGAACTCGACCTCGCGAAGCCGTTCCATCGCCTGACGATCACGCAGGCGATCCAAAAGTACGCACCGGACTACACCGACGGCCAGTTGTCGGACGACGCGTTCCTGCGCACCGAGCTGAAGCGCTTCGGCGTCGACGTGTCGCAGCCGGCGTTCCTGAACGCGGGCATCGGCGCGCTGCAGCTCGCGCTCTTCGAGGAAACGGCCGAAGCGCAGCTGTGGGAACCGACGTTCATCATCGACTACCCGGTCGAGGTGTCGCCGCTCGCACGCGCATCGGATACGGTGCCGGGCATCACCGAGCGTTTCGAGCTGTTCATGACCGGCCGCGAGATCGCGAACGGCTTCTCGGAGCTGAACGATCCGGAAGACCAGGCCGCGCGCTTCAAGAAGCAGGTCGAGCAGAAGGATGCAGGCGACGAGGAAGCGATGTTCTTCGACGCCGACTACATCCGCGCGCTCGAATACGGGATGCCGCCGACCGGCGGCTGCGGGATCGGCATCGACCGTCTCGTGATGCTGCTGACCGACAGCCCGACGATCCGCGACGTGCTGCTGTTCCCGCATCTGCGCCGCGAGGACTGACAGCCGCAACCGCGTGTGCGCCGCGCCCCGTGGCGCGCACGCGTCGCCTTTGTAACGACGCGTAAATCCCGCCAGCCGGCGTCCGCCGGCCGTCGATCCTCCCCCGTTTTATTCCCTCGTCGCGACGCCCTTCTACGGGTTTTCCCGGAAACCGCCGCCGACGCCCCGCTGCAATTCGTTACACCTTGATACGGCGCGCGCCTGGGCCGTGGACGACACTCCTGTTGCGTCACCACGCATGACCACGGGACCAGAACGAGGCGCAGGAACGCCAAGTCTGATCGCTCCCGAGCGTGGGATCCAGCTCCGGCGCCACGCGCCGATCCGGATCGACATTGGAGAAAAAAATGGACAACCAGAATCAGACCACGCCGCAAAAGCAACGCCTCCACCCGCTGATCGCCACCGCGGCGGGCGCCGTCATCGTCGCCAGTCTCGCGGCGACGGCAGCGATCACGGGCGTCTTCCCGAAAGCCACCAGCAGCAGCGAACAGAACGGCCAGACCCAGGCCGCGCTGATCGCGTCGCAGCCGGCGGTCGATACGGCCGCGGCCGCCAGCGCCGCGCTGGCCGCGCAAGCGCAGCGACAGGCCGCGGAACAGGCCGCCGCGCAGCAGAAGGCCGCCGTCGCGCAGGCCGAGCCGAAGCCCGCGCCGCGCCCGGCTGCGCCGCACCGCCGTCACACGACCGCCCCGCAGCCGCCGCAATATGCGCAGCAGCCGTCGGCGCCTGCGCAAGCCTACTGCCAGAGTTGCGGCACGGTCGTCTCGATCACGCAAACGCGCACGCCGGGCCAGAGCTCGGGCATCGGCGCCGTGGGCGGCGCGGCGGCCGGCGGCCTGCTCGGCAACCAGTTCGGCCACGGCAACGGTCGCACCGCGATGACGATCATCGGCGCGCTGGGCGGCGGTCTCGCCGGCAACCAGGTCGAGAAACAGGTCCGCGCGGAAACCGACTATCAGGTGCAAGTGCAGATGGAAAGCGGCGCGATGCGCACGTTCACGTACCACAACCCGCCGCCGTTCGGCCAAGGCCAGCGCGTGCGGATCGAGAACGGCACGCTGGTCGGCGCGTAAGCTCACGATCGCGTCATCGCCGGCGTCGCTGCCCACGCGTCGCGCGCGGGCACTTCGCCCAAAACGAAAACGGCTCGCGAGCAGGCGCTCACGAGCCGTTTTTTCATTGGCGCGGCGTACACCATTGCAGCGTACGCCGTGGCCCCGACCGGGTCGGTCAGTCCTCGTCGTCGAAGTCGGATTCGTCGATCCAGTGCGCCTGGATCGCCTCGAGGATCTTCTCGCCCGAGTGCGCCGGATCGTCGTCGAAGCCGTCGAGCGCGAGCACCCATTGGCGCAGGTCGACGAAGTTGATCCGCTGCGGGTCGATGTCCGGGTGCTTGTCCGCCAGTGCAATGGCTATTTCACGCGAATCGGTCCATTTCATCGCCTGCCTCCGGTTTCGGTCAGTGATTTTCCTTCGCGTGGTTGATCGAGTACTTCGGAATCTCGACCACCAGGTCCGAATCTTCCTTCACGATCGCCTGGCACGACAGGCGCGACGTCGGCTCGAGGCCCCACGCCTTGTCCAGCAGATCGTCCTCGTCCTCCTCGGACGGCGCGAGATCGTTGAAGCCTTCGCGGATCACCACGTGGCACGTCGTGCATGCGCACGACTTCTCGCATGCGTGCTCGATCTCGATCCCGTTGTCGAGCAGGTTGTCGCAGATACTCTTGCCGGGCGTCGCGTCGATCACCGCGCCATCCGGGCACAGTTCGACGTGAGGCAGCACCACCAGTTGAGGCATGTCCGTTCCGTCAGTCAGGGTGCGGCGCCAGGCGCCGCGTGGTTCATTAGCGCGCGGGCCGTGGCCGGCCGATGCGCGGTTCGTGGGTTCAGATCTCGTCGAGCCGGCGGCCCGACAGCGCGCGCTTGATGCTCTTGTCCATCCGGCGCGCCGCGAATTCGTCGGTACCGTCAGCCAGCGCCTTGGTCGCCGCTTCGATCGCATTCGTATCGTCGCCCTGCGCGACCGCGCGCAGCGCGGCAGCCAGCGCGTCGACCCGCGCGCGCTCGCCGGCACCGAGCAGTTCGCCGTCAGCCGCCAGCGCGGCCTGCGTCGCCTCGAGCATCCGCTCGGCCTCGACCTGCGCTTCGCGCAGCGCACGGGCGCGCATGTCGATTTCGGCGGTCTTGAAACTGTCTTCCAGCATCTTCGCGATGTCGTCGTCGGCAAGGCCGTACGACGGCTTCACGACGACCGATGCCTCGACGCCCGACAACTGCTCGCGCGCAAACACCGACAACAGGCCGTCCGCGTCGACCTGATAGGTCACGCGAATGCGTGCGGCGCCCGCCGTCATCGGCGGAATGCCGCGCAGCTCGAAGCGCGCGAGCGACCGGCAGTCGGCGACGAGCTCGCGCTCGCCCTGCACGACGTGGATCGCCATCGCGGTCTGGCCGTCCTTGAAGGTCGTGAATTCCTGCGCACGCGCGATCGGAATCGTCGAGTTGCGCGGAATGATCTTCTCGACGAGGCCGCCCATCGTCTCGACACCCAGCGACAGCGGAATCACGTCGAGCAGCAGCCAGTCGTCGCCGGTGCCGCGATTGCCCGCGAGCAGATCGGCCTGGATCGCCGCGCCGAGCGCGACCACCTGATCCGGATCGAGGTTCACGAGCGGCGGCTGGCCAAAGTATTTGGCGACCGCGTCGCGGATCACCGGCATGCGCGTCGCGCCGCCGACGAGCACGACGCCCTTGATGTCGGCCGGCGTGACCTGTGCATCGCGCAGCGCCTTGCGGGTCGGCGTGAGCGTACGCTGCACGAGCGGCTCGACGAGCGACGCGAACGTGTCGTGCGAAATCGTCTGCACGAGGCGTGCGCCGCTCGACAGCGTCACGTCGAGCGCCGCCTCGGGCGCGGACGACAGCGCTTCCTTCAGCACGCGCACGCGATCGAGCAGCAAGCGCACGTCCTCGGGCGCGAGCGTCTTCGCGTCGATACCGGCCTGCGCGAGCACGTGATCGAACAGCGCGTGGTCGAAATCGTCACCGCCGAGCGCGGAATCGCCGCCCGCGGCCAGCACTTCGAACACGCCCTTCGTCAGCTTCAGGATCGACAGGTCGAACGTGCCGCCGCCGAGGTCGTACACCGCGTACAGGCCTTCGGCCGCGTTGTCGAGACCGTAGGCGATCGCCGCGGCGGTCGGTTCGTTCAGCAGGCGCAGCACGTTGAGGCCGGCGAGGCGCGCGGCGTCCTTGGTCGCCTGGCGCTGCGCGTCGTCGAAGTAGGCGGGCACCGTGATCACCGCGCCGACCAGCTCGTCGCCGAGCGTGTCTTCCGCGCGATAGCGCAGCGTCGCGAGAATCTCGGCCGACACTTCGACCGGGCTCTTCACGCCGTCGATCGTGCGGATCTGCACCATGCCCGGCGCGTCGACGAATTCGTACGGCGCGTTCGCCGCGCCTTCGACCTCGGCCTTGCCGCGGCCCATGAAGCGCTTGACCGACACGATCGTATTGCGCGGATCGGTCGCGGCCTGCTCCTTCGCTTCGTGGCCGATGCGGCGGCCGCCCTTCTCGAGGTAACGGACCACCGACGGCAGCAGCAAGCGGCCGGCTTCGTCCGGCAGGACTTCGGGCACGCTGTTGCGCACGGCGGCGACGAGCGAGTTCGTCGTGCCGAGATCGATCCCGACGGCGAGTCGCCGCTGGTGCGGCGCCGGCGCCATGCCCGGTTCGGAAATTTGCAGTAAAGCCATCTTGGTTCGTTCGGGCGCTCGGCCCGTTTGCTGCGCGTGCCGCAAGGCACGCGGTTAAGTTTCGAGGCGCTCGATCTGCGCGCCCACTTCCGACGCGACCCGTTCGATGAACATCAGCTGACGCACGGCTTCCGCGGCGGCCTGGTCGGAACCGCTGTCGAGCAGCGTGCCGAGGCGCTCGACGCGCACGCGCTTCTCGTCGCGCAACTCGGCGAGCAACGCATCGAGCGCGTCGACGTTGCGGGCGGCCGCGGCATCCTCGATGCCCTCGCGCCACTCCATCTGCTGCATCAGGAACGCCGGCTCCATCGCCGTGTTGTTTTCCGCGCCGATGTCGACGCCGCGCAGCGACAGCAGATAGGACGCGCGCTTCAGCGGATCGCGCAGCGTGCGGTACGCCTCGTTCGCGCGCGTGGCCCATTGCATCGCGATGCGCTTTTGCGCATCGCCGGCCGCCGCGAAGCGGTCCGGGTGCACCTGCGTCTGCACCGTCCGGTAGGCGGCGTCGAGCGCCGTCTCGTCGAGCGCGAATTGCGCCGGCAGGTGAAACAGGTCGAAATGGCTGTCTTTCAGCGAAACCATCGTCGCGTTCAATTCCGGTTCGTCGCGCGGCAAACGCCGCACATTAAAAAGGCGGCCCGTGCCGCCTCTTGCCCGCATCGCGCGGAGGGAGCCGCGTCACACGCGGAACGATTCCCCGCACCCGCACTCGTCCTTCACGTTCGGGTTGTTGAACTTGAACCCTTCGTTCAGGCCTTCGCGGGCGAAGTCGAGCTCGGTGCCGTCGATATAGGCGAGGCTCTTCGGATCGACGACGACCTTCACGCCATGGCTCTCGAACACCTGATCCTCGGGAGCCAGCTCGTCGACATACTCGAGCTTGTACGCGAGCCCCGAGCACCCGGTCGTGCGAACGCCAAGCCGCAGGCCCACACCCTTGCCGCGGCGGACGAGGTATTTCTGGACGTGTTGTGCTGCTTTTTCGGTCAGTGTAATTGCCATGATGTCCTTGCCGCGGGGCGCCTGGACGACGCACCGCGTTCCTTCACAACGCTCGATGCCGCTCAGGCTGCTGCCTGATCGCTTTCCTTGGTGTCGTGGCGCTTCTTGTAGTCGGCCACGGCTGCCTTGATCGCGTCTTCCGCGAGGATCGAGCAGTGAATCTTCACCGGCGGCAGCGCGAGTTCCTCGGCGATCTGCGTGTTCTTGATCGACAGTGCCTCGTCGAGCGTCTTGCCCTTCACCCATTCGGTGACGAGCGAGCTCGATGCGATCGCCGAACCGCAGCCGTAGGTCTTGAACTTCGCGTCTTCGATCACGCCGTCCGCGCCGACGCGGATCTGCAGCTTCATCACGTCGCCGCACGCCGGCGCGCCGACCATGCCCGTGCCGACCGTGTCGTCGTCCTTCGCGAACGAACCGACGTTGCGCGGGTTTTCGTAGTGATCCAGAACCTTGTTGCTGTAAGACATGACTCAGACTCCTTGACTCGTTACGTCTGCGTGCGTCAATCCGCCCGCGGTTGCATTCAATGCGGTATCAGTGCGCGGCCCATTCGATCGTCGACAGATCGATGCCTTCCTGGTGCATTTCCCAGAGCGGCGACAGTTCGCGCAGCTTCGCGATCTTGCTGTTCAGCAGATCGATCACGAAGTCGACTTCCTGCTCCGTCGTGAAGCGGCCGACCGTGAAGCGGATCGAGCTGTGCGCGAGCTCGTCGTTGCGGCCGAGCGCGCGCAGCACGTACGACGGCTCCAGCGACGCCGACGTGCACGCGGAGCCCGACGACACCGCGACGTCCTTGATCGCCATGATCAGCGACTCGCCTTCGACGAAGTTGAAGCTGATGTTCAGGTTGTGCGGGACACGGTGGTCCATGTCGCCGTTCACGTAGGTTTCCTCGATCTGCGACAGGCCGCGCAGCAGCTTGTCGCGCAGCATGCGGATGCGCTCGTTCTCGGTCGCCATTTCCTCGCGCGCGATGCGGAACGCCTCGCCCATGCCGACGATCTGGTGCGTCGGCAGCGTGCCCGAACGCATGCCGCGCTCGTGGCCGCCGCCGTGCATCTGCGCTTCGATGCGCACGCGCGGCTTGCGGCGCACGTACAGCGCGCCGATGCCCTTCGGGCCGTACGTCTTGTGGGCCGAGAACGACATCAGGTCGACCTTCAGCTTCGCGAGGTCGATTTCGACCTTGCCGGTCGACTGCGCGGCATCGACGTGGAACACGATGCCCTTCTCGCGGCAGATTTCGCCGATCGTCTCGATGTCCTGGATCACGCCGATCTCGTTGTTCACGTGCATCACCGACACGAGGATCGTGTCGGGGCGCAGCGCGGCCTTGAGCACGTCGAGATCGATCAGGCCGTCTTCCTTCACGTCGAGGTAGGTGACTTCGAAACCGTCGCGCTCGAGCTCGCGGCACGTGTCGAGCACGGCCTTGTGCTCGGTCTTCACCGTGACGATGTGCTTGCCCTTGCCCTTGTAGAAGTTCGCGGCGCCCTTGATCGCGAGGTTGTCCGACTCGGTGGCGCCGGACGTCCAGATGATCTCGCGCGGATCGGCGTTCACGAGTGCGGCCACCTGTTCGCGCGCTTCCTCGACCGCACGCTCCGCGTCCCAGCCATAAGCGTGGCTGCGCGACGCCGGGTTGCCGAACTGCTCGCGCAGGTACGGCACCATCTTGTCGACCACGCGCGGATCGACGGGCGTCGTCGCGCTGTAATCCATATAGATGGGCAGGTGGAGAGTCTCTTGGGTCATCTGTCGCTCCGGGTATTCTGTGCAGGGACTATGTGCGTTATGGGGTGTGACGGGCGCCTTCGCGCTCACGAACTCGCGATGTTGAACACCGAATTGGGGCCGAGCGGCATCGTGCGCACGGGCTCGGCCGGTGCGGCGACGGGCTCCGGCGCGCGACGGTCGCGCAGCACCGCAGGGGCGCCCTCGCGTGCGCGCTGCTGATCGACGAGATCCTGCAGCGACACCGAATCGAGGTATTCGACCATTTTCTGGTTCAGCGTCGACCACAGCTCGTGCGTCATGCAATGGCCGTCGGGCTGCTTCGAGCCGTCGCACGTGCCTTTGCCGCCGCACTGCGTGGCGTCGAGCGGTTCATCGACCGCGATGATGATGTCGGCAACGGTGACGTCCTGCGCGCGACGCGCGAGGTTGTAGCCGCCGCCCGGGCCGCGCACGGATTCGACGATTTCATGCCTGCGCAGCTTGCCGAACAGCTGTTCGAGATACGAGAGCGAAATCCGCTGGCGCTGGCTGATGCCTGCAAGCGTCACCGGGCCCTGCTCCTGGCGCAGTGCCAAGTCAATCATCGCCGTGACGGCGAAACGGCCTTTGGTGGTGAGTCTCATGGTGTCTAGGGGACTGCAATCTTGACGATTTTGGTCAAGTATAAATATTTGACGATTTTAGTCAAGTATCCATGTCTTCGACAGGGTATTCGCAGACCGCTGAATTTCCCGTGTCGATCAGCGCGCGGCGCGGCTGCGCAGCGTGTCCAGCAGGCCCGCGCACGCGCGCTCGACCTGATCGAGCACCTGTTCGAAGCCCTGCTCGCCGCCGAAATAAGGATCGGCCACTTCGGTCTCGGCCGCGCCCGGCGCGAATTCCATCAGCAGGCGCACCTTGTCGCGATGCGCCGGCGGACAGCGCCGGCGCAATTCCGCGAGGTTGGCTTCGTCCATCGCCAGCAGCAGGTCGAAACGCTCGAAATCCGCCGCGCTCACCTGCCGCGCCCGCAGCGCCGACAGGTCATAGCCGCGGGTGCGGGCCGCCGCCTGCGCGCGCGAGTCGGGCGGCTCGCCGACGTGCCAATCGCCGGTGCCGGCCGAATCGATCGCGATCCGGTCGGCCAGCCCGGCCGCGCCCACCTGGTGGCGCATCACGCCTTCCGCCGTGGGCGAACGGCAGATATTGCCGAGACAGACGAAACAGATCGCTACGCGGGTCATCGCACTATCGGAAAACCGCGGCGAACCGCGTGGGAAGAAGAACGCGCCATTATACAAAGGCGCCCGAAATCGCGCCGCCGCGCGAAGCGACGGCGACGTGCCTTACAGCGCCTTGGGCGCAGCGATCACGACGTCGCCGGATGCGGCCGGCAGCGGCTTCGCCGCGTCGTCGACCAGCCCGAACGACACCGCGCGCGCCAGTTCGGCGGACGCCTGATGAGCCGCGAGCGGGCCGCGCGACGGCGCGTCGGCCACCGCATGCAGATAGGCAGCCGCCGCCAGCGGAACCACGATTGCCAGCGGCCAGTACATCGATATTGTCTTTTTCATGATGCGTACCTCCTTGACCTCGTACCCCGAAACCCGATTCCGGGGACTACAGCCGAGATTCTATAGATCGCATCTATCGAGATAAATATGCGAATAGCGAACGCACTGTTGCTGCTCGCTGAACAGTGTCAGCCGAGGTGGCTTTGCGACGCCGCGTACAGTTCGCGGAACGTGCGCCCGGTCGGTGTGGGCATGTCGCGCGTGTCCATCCAGCCGCCCATCAACGGCAGGCGCCGCAGCATGCCGCCATTGCCGCCCAGCCGCTCGAGGACGCGCACCGCGAGCTTGGTCGTCAGCGCATACAGCATCGGCCGCCGGGCGAGGAAACCCCATGCGGCGAGCGCCGCCCGCTCGCGCCACGGCCGCAGATGGCGCTCGACCTGCTTCTCGCGCAGCGTGCGCAACAGGTGCGACAACGGAATCCCGACCGGACATACGCTGTCGCATTCGCCGCACAGCGTCGCCGCCTGCGGCAGGTCGAGCGCGCGATCGAGCCCGACGTAGCTCGGCGTCAGCACCGATCCCATCGGCCCCGGATAGACCCAGCCGTACGCATGACCGCCGACCTTCTGGTATACCGGGCAATGGTTCATGCACGCGCCGCAGCGGATGCAGCGCAGCATCTCCTGGAATTCGCCGCCGATCAGGCCCGTACGGCCGCCGTCGACGAGCACCACGTAGTTGTGCTCGGGGCCGTCCTCGTCGCCGGGCCCGCGCGGCCCGGTCAGCAGCGAGAAATAGTTCGACGTCTTCTGCCCGGTCGCGGAACGCGGCAGCAGCCGCATCGCGGTCGCGAGATCCTCGAGCGTCGGCAGTACCTTCTCGATGCCCGTCACCGCGACATGCACGCGGGGCATGACCGTGCACATGCCCTCGTTCCCTTCGTTCGTCACGATCGCGACCGAACCCGTCTCGGCGATCACGAAGTTGCCGCCCGTCACGCCCATGTCGGCCGACATGAAATGCGGGCGCAGCACCTCGCGCGCCTCGCGCGTCATGTCCGGAATCTCGGTGAGCCGCTCGCGCCGGTGCGTGCGCGCGAACAGGTCGGCGATCTCGTCCTTGTCCTTGTGCACGACGGGCGCAATGATGTGGCTCGGCGGCTCGTTGTCGTTGATCTGCAGGATGTATTCGCCGAGGTCCGTCTCGATCGACTGCACGCCCATCTCGGCGAGCACCGCGTTCAGCCGCATTTCCTCGGACACCATCGACTTGGTCTTGATGACCTTCTTCACGTCGTGCCGGCGCGCGATGTCGGCCACGAGCCGCGCGGCGTCCGCGGTCGTTTCGGCGAACAGCACCGTCGTGCCGCGCCGCGTCGCCTCGCGCTCGAATGCCTCGAGCCACACGTCGAGATTCTCCAGCGCGCGGTTGCGGCGCGCCTTGAGCGCGGCGCGCGTGGCCGGGAAGTCGATCAGGGTCATCGCGTCGGCGCGGGCGGACACGAACTTCGTCGACAGTTTCTTCAGGTTCTGCTGCAGGCGCTGGTCGGCCAGCTTCTGGCCGGCGCGCGCCTTGAAATGCATCGATTGGACTTGCATCGCGGTATCGGGGAAAGTGAGCGGAACCGGGCGTCAGACGTCGCCCGCCAGCACCTGCGCGACGTGCAGCACGCGCGTGTCGCGGTCGCCGGTGCGGCGCAACCGCCCTTCGATGTTCAACATGCAGCCGAGATCGCCGAGCACGACCGTGCCCGCGCCCGACGCGCGCACGTTCGCGCATTTCTCGTCCGCGATGGCCGCCGAGATGTCGCCGTACTTGACCGCGAACGTGCCGCCGAAGCCGCAACAGTGCTCGCAATCCTTCATCTCGGTCACCGCGACGCCGCGCTGCGCGAGCAGCGCGCGCGGCTGCGCCTTCACGCCGAGCTCGCGCAGGCCCGAGCACGAATCGTGATAGGTGACCGGCCCGGCGAACTCGCCCGGCGCGAGCGACACCTTCGCGACGTTCGCGAGGAAGTCGGTCAGTTCGTGGACTTTCTGCTGGAAGCACGTGTAGCGCCCCATCAGTTCGGGATCGTCGCGAAACAGGTCGCCGTAGTGCGCGCGGATCATCCCGCCGCACGAACCCGACGGCGCGACGACGTAATCGAACTGCTCGAACTCGCGCAGGGTCTTTTCCGCGAGGTCGCGCGCCAGCGCGCGGTCGCCCGAGTTGTAGGCCGGCTGGCCGCAGCAGGTCTGCGCGGGCGGCACGATCACCTCGTAGCCGGCGTCGCGAATCAGCTTGAGCGCCGAAAAACCGATTTCGGGGCGCATCAGGTCGACCAGGCAGGTCACGAACAAACCGACTCGCATACGTGCTCCTTCGAGAAAACGGCTCTCATTATCCGACGTTTGACCGGCAAGACCAACGCCGGCCCGCGCGCAAGCCCGCGGCGCACGAAACGAGGACTTCCTCGAACGGCGTTCGCTTTTTTCACGATACGAGATACAATCGGTCCAACACCGCCTGACGCGTCAATCGATTCCTCCCCCGACATGAGCCAACCCACCCCCGATTCAAAAACGTCGATCCAGGTGATCGAACGCATGATGCGGTTGCTGGACGCGCTCGCCGCGCACAGCGACCCCGTTAGCCTGAAGGAACTCGCGCAGCGTACGGAGCTGCACCCGTCGACCGCGCACCGCATCCTCAACGACATGGTGACCTGCCGCCTCGTCGACCGCTCCGATCCCGGCACCTACCGCCTCGGCATGCGGCTGCTCGAGCTCGGCAATCTCGTGAAGGCGCGCCTGTCGGTGCGCGACGCGGCGCTGATGCCGATGCGCGAGCTGCACCGCCTCACCGGGCAGACCGTGAACCTGTCGGTGCGCCAGGGCGACGAGATCGTCTATATCGAGCGCGCGTACTCCGAGCGCTCGGGAATGCAGGTCGTCCGCGCGATCGGCGGCCGCGCGCCGCTGCATCTCACGTCGGTCGGCAAGCTATTCCTCGCGGCCGACGAGACGTCGCGCGTGCGTGCCTATGCCACGCGCACGGGGCTGTCCGGCCATACGCAGAACAGCATCACCGATATCGCGAAGCTCGAACGCGAGCTGACGATCGTCCGCCAGCAGTCGTGCGCGCGCGACAACGAGGAGCTCGAACTCGGCGTGCGCTGCATCGCGGCCGGCATCTACGACGATTCCGGGAAGCTCGTTGCCGGCCTGTCGCTGTCGGCGCCGGCCGACCGGCTGCAGGACGCATGGCTTGGCCAGTTGAGCCGGACGGCGCTCACCATCTCGGAATCGCTCGGCTACCGGCCGGCGCCCGAGAAAGACGTGGACGGGCTGCAGCGGCAGGCGTAAGCCTCGCCGTCGGTCCGGCACCGGCCCCGCCCGGATTCGCCGGACAAAAAAGCCCCGCGATTGCGGGGCTTCTTCGTTGCGGCGATCGGCATGGCGGCGAACCGCCGTGGACGATCAGGTACCGCCGTTCGGCGTGTTGGCCGCCGTCAGGCGCTCGCCGCCGCCGGCATCGAGCCAGTTGCGCAGGCGCGAGGCGTCGGCGAAGCGCGAGTACTTGCCGAACGAATCGAGCAGCACCATCACCATCGGCCGGCCGTGGATCGTCGCCTGCATCACCAGGCATTCACCCGCTTCGTTGATGAAGCCCGTCTTCTGCAGGCCGATGTCCCACGAGCCGTTGCCGCGGATCAGCGCGTTGGTGCTGTTGTAGACCAGGTTGCGCTTGCCCGTGTACACCTCGTAGGTGCGATCGGTCGAGAACTGACGGATCATCGGGTACTGGTACGCCGCATTGACCATCTTCACGAGGTCGCGCGCACTCGACACGTTCGAGCTCGACAGGCCGGTGGAATTCTCGAAGTGCGTGTCGGTCATGCCGAGCGACTTCGCCTTCGCGTTCATCGCCGCGATGAACGCCGGACGGCCGCCCGGGTAGTAACGCGACAGCGCTGCCGCCGCGCGGTTTTCCGACGCCATCAGCGCGATGTGCAGCATGTCCTCGCGCGACAGCACCGAGCCGACCGACAGGCGCGAGCCCGTGCCCTTCTCGTAGTCGCGGTCTTCGTCGGTGACTTCGATCTGGTCGGCCATCGGCGCTTTCGAGTCGAGCACGACCATTGCCGTCATCAGCTTCGAGATCGACGCGATCGGCACGACCGCGTGCGAATTCTTGTCGAACAGCGGCTCGCCGGTATTCTGGTCGACGACGTACGCGACGCTCGAGCGCAGCGCGAGCGCGTCGGGCGTGTCGTGCAGGCCGAACGCCTGGCCGACCGTCGGGCGGCGCGGCTGGAACGCGACCTTGCGCACCGCGCCGCGATGGCCGCCGTGCACGTTGTTCGCCGCGAGCGTCACGCGCTTTCGCGACGCCTTCGCGCGCGGCGCATCGGCCGAGGCGACCTTGGCGGATTTGTCGGAGGTCGCCCCGGCCGACTTCTTCTTCGCGGACGAAGCAGGAGCGACGGCCTTTTTCTTGGCGGCTTGGGTCTTCGCAGTGGCGGCGAAGGCGTCAGCAGGCGTGACGGACGCGGTGGTCGCCAGCAACGCGACTGCGACCGACACAGCGGTGCCGAGCGTCATGCTCTGCAACAATCTGCGCGGTGAAAACGATTCGGCTTTCATTGGGGTCTGGACAAAGCGGGCGGGAGGTTTCCGCAAGTGTAGTTAAAGCTGAAAAAAAGAGCAATATTAGGCACTTACCGATCGTCTTTAAACCGGAATGTAAGAGTCGGCCCACCTCTGGCCAATCGACTCTCCCGCTCCCATCGAAAAAATCCATGGGACGCACTGCCCGACAGCGCCCGTCTCCCGATTACCGCACGGTTAATTGAGATAACGTCACTTTGGAGGCGATTTAAAGCGGGGAAACTACGTATCCGGGGCTCGGCGTGCCAAGGGCGCCGGTCTCGACCGTGGCGGCGGCACGTCGCCACGGCACGCGCATCGAAACGGCGCGTTTTTCGACAGGAACAGAAGGATAACGTTCCATGGGCCTGTCAGGTTTACCTGTGCATGATCATGGTGCGACGCGTTTGCCCCGCCGCCGTGCGCACCATGTGGGAACGCGCCTGAAACCGATTCCGAACGGGCGCGATAACTCGTTGTTTTATCGATAATTTGTCGCGATTGTGCAACGCACAAAAAATGCTTGACATCCGCTTTCTCTGCCCTAAAATAGGCCTCATTGCTGCGTTGCACAAAGCACGCGGCGCCGAAGTTCCCCAGCGTAGTGCCCTTTATCCTGCGATCGACGCGATCGCTTTTCAGGAGCCTGACATGTCCTTGCTGACCCCCGAGCAAATCGCCGCCGCCCAAAAAGCCAACCTCGAAAGCCTGTTCGGTCTGACGACCAAGGCGTTCGAAGGCGTCGAGAAGCTGATCGAACTCAACCTGCAAGTCGTGAAGTCGACGCTGGCCGAAGGCCAGGAAAATGCACAGCGCCTGCTGTCGGTGAAGGACGCGCAGGAACTGATCGCGCTGCAGGCGAGCCTGTCGCAGCCGGTCGCGGAAAAGGTGCTGTCGTACGGCCGTCACCTGTACGAAATCGCATCGTCGACGCAAGCCGAATTCGCGAAGGTTGCCGAAGCGCAATTCGACGAGCAGAACAAGAAGGTCCAGGCGCTCGTCGACAACGTCGCGAAGAACGCCCCGGCCGGTTCGGAAACGGCCGTCGCCGCACTGAAGTCGGCGCTGAACGCTGCGAACACCACGTACGAAACGGTTCAGAAGGCCACGAAGCAAGCAGTGGAAATCGCTGAAACGAACTTCAACGCCGCTGCCGCCGTCGCCACGAAGGCTGCCACCGCCGCTGCCGCACGTCGTTCGAGCAAGCCGGCCGCGTAAGCGTCCCCTGCTCCTGAAAGAGCCGCGCGCAGCGCGGCTTTTTCGTTTCCGGCGCCGGAGCGCGCGCGGGCGGCGAACTGCCCGCCACAACGAACCCGTCGCACGCCCCGCAAAAGAAAACGCCGTCGGCCGGATGACCCGGGCGACGGCGTTTTTTCACGGCCGGCGCGTGGCCGGCCGTACCGCTCGCGTTACTTCTTGCGCTGCGGCGGCAGGTCCGTACAGACGCCTTCGTACAGTTCGGCGGCCATGCCGATCGATTCGCCGAGCGTCGGGTGCGGATGGATCGTCTTGCCGATGTCTTCCGCGTCCGCGCCCATCTCGACCGCGAGGCACACTTCGCTGATCAGGTCGCCCGCGTTCAGGCCGACGATGCCGCCGCCGATCACGCGATGGGTTTCCTCGTCGAAGATCAGCTTCGTGAAGCCTTCGTCGCGGCCGTTCGCGATCGCGCGGCCCGACGCGGCCCACGGGAACACGGCCTTGCCGTACTTGATGCCTTCGGCCTTGCACTGGTCTTCCGTCTTGCCGGCCCACGCCACTTCCGGATCGGTGTACGCCACCGACGGGATCTGCAGTGCGTCGAAATACGCCTTCTCGCCGTGCGCGGCTTCCGCGGCGACGTGGCCTTCGTGCACGGCCTTGTGCGCGAGCATCGGCTGGCCGACGATATCGCCGATCGCGAAGATGTGCGGCACGTTCGTGCGCATCTGCTTGTCGACGTCGATGAAGCCACGATCCGTGACCGCGACGCCGGCCTTGTCGGCGCCGATCTTCTTGCCGTTCGGGCTGCGGCCCACCGCGACGAGCACGAGGTCGTAGCGCTGCGCTTCCGCGGGCGCCTTCTCGCCCTCGAACTTCACGTAGATGCCGTCTTCCTTCGCTTCCGCGCCGACCGTCTTGGTCTTCAGCATCACGTTGCCGAAGCGCTTCGCGTTGTACTTTTCCCAGACCTTCACGAGATCGCGGTCGGCGCCCATCATCAGGCCGTCCATCATTTCGACGACGTCGATCTCCGCGCCGAGCGTCGCGTACACCGTGGCCATTTCGAGGCCGATGATGCCGCCGCCGATCACGAGCATGCGCTTGGGCAACTGGCGCAGTTCGAGCGCGCCCGTCGAATCGACGATGCGCGGGTCTTCCGGCATGAACGGCAGTTTCACCGCTTGCGAGCCGGCGGCGATGATCGCCTGCTTGAACTTGACGACCTTCTTGCCGTTTTCGCCCTGCACTTCCATGTGGAACGGATCGACGAACGCACCGACGCCGGTGACCACTTCGACCTTGCGCGCCTTCGCCATGCCGGCGAGACCCGTCGTCAGTTTCTTGACGACGCCGCCCTTGAAGTCGCGCAGTTTGTCGAGATCGACTTGCGGCTTGCCGAACGTGATGCCGTGCGACGCGAGCGCCGCGGCTTCGTCGATGACGAGTGCCGTGTGCAGCAGCGCCTTCGACGGGATGCAGCCGACGTTCAGGCACACGCCGCCGAGCGTCGAATAGCGTTCGACGAGCACGGTCTTCATGCCGAGATCGGCGGCGCGGAACGCGGCCGAGTAGCCGCCGGGGCCGGCGCCGAGCACGAGCATGTCGCACTCGATGTCGGCGGCACCTGCGTAGCTGCCGGCTTGCGGCGCGGGTGCCGGCGCGGCTGCGGCCGGCGCCGGTGCGGCGGCTACGGGCTTCGGCGCTTCGGGTGCTTTCGCGGGAGCGGCTGCGCCTGCCGATGCTTCGACGATGGCGATGATGGTGCCTTGCGAGACTTTCTCGCCGGCTTTGACCTTGACTTCCTTGACGGTGCCGGCGACGTCGCTGGGCACTTCCATGGAGGCTTTATCGGATTCGAGCGTGATGAGCGTTTGTTCTTTTTCGATCACGTCGCCGGGTTTGACGTTGACTTCGATGACATCGACGCCGCTGAAATCGCCGATATCCGGAACCTTGACTTCGATGAGACTCATGACTGTCCCCTTCTTGATTGACTGCGGAGAGAGAGGGAGGGGCTGGCGAAAAAGCGGATCCTGACGCCATGCGGCCTGACAAGAGCACGGGACGTTGGGCAGGACCACCTTTGCCGTCCGCCCAAGGACGCGCCTTTCTTTTGGTTACTTTTCTTTGGAAGACAAAGAAAAGTGACCGCCGCCCCGCGCAGGGGCGACGCTAGCAGACCGTTGGCAAAACAGGTTCAACGAAAGGGCGTGGAGCACCAAAAACAAACCCACGCCCCCGCGAGCCCCCTCCCCGCTCATCAAAGAATGATGCGACGGAAATCGGCGAGCAACGCCCCGAGATACGCATTGAACCGCGCGGCCTCGGCGCCATCGATCACGCGATGGTCATACGACAGCGACAGCGGCAGCGTGAGCCGCGGCACGAACTGCTTGCCGTCCCACACCGGCTTCATCTGGCCGCGCGACAACCCGAGGATGGCGACTTCCGGCGCATTGATGATCGGCGTGAAGTTCGTCCCGCCGATGCCGCCGAGCGACGAGATCGAGAAGCAGCCGCCCTGCATCTGGTCCGGCTTCAGCTTGCCGTCGCGCGCGGCCTTCGACAGCTCGGCCATTTCCTTCGCGATATCGACGAGCCCCTTCTTGTCCGCATCGCGGATCACCGGCACGACGAGACCGTTCGGCGTGTCGGCTGCAAACCCGATGTGGTAGTACTGCTTGAACACCAGGTTGTCGCCGTCGAGGCTCGCGTTGAAGGTCGGGAACTTCTTCAGCGCGGCGACGACTGCCTTGATCACGAACGCGAGCATCGTGAACTTCACGCCCGCCTTCTCGTGTTCCTTGTTCAACTGGACGCGCAGCGCTTCGAGCTCGGTGATGTCCGCTTCGTCGTTGTTCGTGACGTGCGGGATCATCACCCAGTTGCGATGCAGGTTCGCGCCCGAGATCTTCTTGATGCGCGACAGCGGCTTCGCCTCGAACGGGCCGAACTTCGAGAAGTCGACCTTCGGCCACGGCAGCAGGTTCAGCTCGCCGCCGCCTGCCGGCGCGGCTGCCGCGGCCGGTGCCGCGCGCTGGCCGGTCATCACGCCCTTCACGAAACCCGTGATGTCTTCCTTCGTGATGCGGCCCTTCGGACCGCTACCCTGCACGCGCGCGACTTCGACGCCGAGTTCGCGTGCGAACTTGCGCACGGACGGCGACGCGTGGCTCGCGCGGTATTCACCCGACGGCGCAGCGGCCGGCGCGGCAGCAGCCGGTGCGGGCGCGGCCTGCGCGGGCGCCGGTGCGGCAGCAGGCGCGGGCGCCGGCGCGGCAGCGGCCGGAGCCGGTGCACTGGCCTGCGGTGCGGCGGCAGCCGGTGCGCCCGCGGCTTCGAGCAGCACGATCAGCGTGCCTTCCGACACCGAATCGCCCACCTTCACCTTGATGTCCTTCACGACGCCGGCGGCCGGGCTCGGCACGTCCATCGTCGCCTTGTCCGATTCGAGCGTGACGAGCGACTGTTCCTTCTCGACCGTGTCGCCGACCTTCACGCCGATCTCGATCACCGGAACGTCCTTGTAGTCGCCGATGTCGGGCACCTTCACCTCGAGCGTACCGCCGGCGGCTGCCGGGGCGGCGGCGGGCGCCGCGGCGGCCGGTGCCGGCGCTGCTGCCGGAGCCGGAGCCGCGGCCGGCGCAGCCGCGCCGTTCGCCTGGGCGCCTGCGCTACCTTCGAGCAGCACGATCAGCGAACCTTCCGACACGGAATCGCCGACCTTGACCTTGATTTCCTTCACGACGCCGCCGACCGGGCTCGGCACGTCCATCGTCGCCTTGTCGGACTCGAGCGTGACGAGCGACTGCTCGGGCTCGACCGTATCGCCGACCTTCACGCCGATCTCGATGACCGGCACGTCCTTGTAATCGCCGATATCCGGCACCTTCACTTCGATCGCTTGACTCATCTGTTTCTGTCTCCATGGCCGCGCGCGCTCCTCGCGGGAGCGGCGCGCGGCATTACACGGCGTGTGCGTTTAAACGGTCATCGGGTTGGGCTTGGACGGATCGAGGTTGTACTTGGCGATCGCGTCCGCGACCACCTTGCGCTCGATCGTGCCTTCGTCGGCCAGCGCGTTGAGCGCGGCGACGGTGACCCAGTGACGGTCGACCTCGAAGAAGTGACGCAGCTTCTCGCGGGTGTCCGAACGACCGAAGCCGTCGGTGCCCAGCACGACGAAGCGGCGGTCGATCTGGCCGCGGATCTGGTCGACCAGCGCACGGACGTAGTCGGTCGACGCGATGACCGGGCCCTGCGTGTCCTTCAGGCACTTCTGCACGTGCGACAGGCGACGCTCCTCGGTCGGATGGAGCAGGTTCCAGCGCTCGACGTCGTGGCCTTCGCGCGCGAGCTCGGTGAAGCTCGGCACGCTCCACAGGTCGGCGGCGACACCCCAGTCGTTCTTCAGCAGGTCGGCGGCGGCGATCACTTCGTTGAAGATCGTGCCCGCGCCAAGCAGCTGGACTCGCGGCGCCTTCTTGTCGGCGTCGGCCTTCCTGAACGCGTACATGCCCTTGATGATGTCGGCCGCCACGTGCTCGCCCTGCGGAATCGCCGGGTGCTCGTAGTTCTCGTTCATCACCGTGATGTAGTAGTACACGTCTTCCTGGTCCTGCACCATGCGGCGCAGGCCGTCCTGGATGATCACCGCGAGTTCGTAGCCGAACGTCGGGTCGTAGCTCACGCAGTTCGGCACCGATGCCGCCCACAGCAGCGAGTGGCCGTCTTCGTGCTGCAGGCCTTCGCCGTTCAGCGTCGTGCGGCCCGCCGTGCCGCCGAGCAGGAAGCCGCGCGAGCGCATGTCGCCCGCGGCCCAGGCGAGGTCGCCGATCCGCTGGAAGCCGAACATCGAGTAGAAGATGTAGAACGGCACCATGATCTCGCCGTGCGTCGAATACGACGTCGCCGCCGCGATCCAGTCGCACATGCCGCCCGCTTCGTTGATGCCTTCCTGCAGGATCTGGCCGGTCTGCGATTCCTTGTAGAACATCAACTGGTCGGAATCTTCCGGCACGTACTTCTGGCCCTCCTGGTTCCAGATACCGATCTGGCGGAACAGGCCTTCCATGCCGAACGTACGCGATTCGTCCGGAACGATCGGCACGACGCGCTTGCCGAGCGCCTTGTCCTTCAGCAGGATGTTCAGGATCCGCACGAACGCCATCGTCGTCGAGATCTCGCGGCCTTCGCCCGTGCCCTTCAGGAGCGGCTCGAACGCGTCGAGCGCCGGCACCGGCAGCGACGTCGCCTTCTCGCGGCGGTGCGGCAGGTAGCCGCCGAGGTCCATGCGCTTCTGGCGCATGTATTCGAGTTCCTTCGAGCCTTCCTCGAACTTCAGGTACGGCACGTCGGCGATCTGCTCGTCGGTGATCGGCAGGCGGAACTGGTCGCGGAACTTCTTCAGTTGCTCGACCGGCAGCTTCTTCTGCTGGTGCGTGATGTTCATCGCCTGGCCCGACTCGCCCATCCCGTAGCCCTTGATGGTCTTCGCGAGGATGACGGTCGGCGCGCCCTTCGTGTTCGTGGCTTCGTGGAACGCCGCGTAGATCTTGTGCGGATCGTGGCCGCCGCGGTTCAGCGCCCAGATGTCGTCGTCCGACCAGTCGGCGACGAGCGCCTTCAACTCAGGCGTGTTGAAGAAGTGCTCGCGAACGTACGCGCCCGACTCCGACTTGTACGTCTGGTATTCGCCGTCGACGCACTCCATCATGCGGCGCATCAGCGCGCCCGACTTGTCGCGCGCGAACAGCGCATCCCAGCGGCTGCCCCAGATGACCTTGATCACGTTCCAGCCGGCGCCGCGGAATTCCGATTCCAGTTCCTGGATGATCTTGCCGTTGCCGCGCACCGGGCCGTCGAGACGCTGCAGGTTGCAGTTGATCACGAACACGAGGTTGTCGAGCTTCTCGCGGCTCGCCATGCCGATCGCGCCGAGCGATTCCGGCTCGTCCGTCTCGCCGTCGCCGAGGAACGCCCACACCTTGCGGCCTTCCGTCTTCGCGATGCCGCGCGACTCGAGGTACTTCATGAAGCGTGCCTGGTAGATCGCCATGATCGGGCCGAGGCCCATCGACACGGTCGGGAACTGCCAGAAGTCCGGCATCAGCCACGGGTGCGGATACGACGAGATGCCCTTGCCGTCGACTTCCTGGCGGAAGTTGTCGAGCTGCTCTTCCGACAGGCGGCCGAGCAGGAACGCGCGCGAGTACACGCCCGGCGACGAATGGCCCTGCACGAACACGAGATCGCCGCCGTGCTGGTCGGACGCCGCGTGCCAGAAGTGGTTGTAGCCGACGTCGTAGAGCGTCGCGGCCGATGCGAACGATGCGATGTGGCCGCCGACGTTCGTGTCCTTGCCTGCACGCAGCACCATCGCGAGCGCGTTCCAGCGCGTGTACGAACGGATGCGGTGCTCGATGTCCTGGTCGCCCGGAATCTTCGCCTGGGCTTCGACCGGAATCGTGTTGATATACGGGGTATTGGCGGAGAACGGCAGGTGTTCGCCGTGCATGCGGGCGAATTCGATCTGCTTTTCGATCAGGTAGTGCGCGCGGCCAGTGCCCACGGAGGAGATCACGCCATCGAGCGACTCGAGCCACTCGACGGTTTCTTGCGGGTCGTCGTCACGTTCGGCGGCGACATATTTCATCACTTCGTTCGGTACAGCGGACATTCTCGTCTCCTGGGTCCTGGAATGTGAGGATCGCTCTCGTGCAGACGACGCGACGCGACCGGCTGCGGGCAAGCTCCGACGGATTGTAATGAGCGTGGACGGGCCTGCGCAACAAAATTTTCGAATTGTGAGATCTTTTCTCGCCATGCGGAATATTGCTGCGCTGCACCCTTGTTTCGGGGCTCCGCGGCCCGTCTCGTCGGAACAAAACCGTTTCCGTTCAACATATCCGGTAGCGGTTTTCCATGTATTGCGCTGCGCTACAATCCTGCCATGTTGACCGATCGGCTTTTCGCACGCTCGGCGCGACCGCCGGGCCCGCCGGCGGAGTCGCAGCCGTCCCGTTGGCACCACGGACCGTGGTGGTCCAACTCCTATCTGCTGACGCCGCTGCTGTCGATCCTGGTGTTCCTCGTCGTGATGAGCCTCATCCTGTGGAGCCTCAACCGGCGCGAACAGCAGCAGCAGGAAGACACCCTCTTTCGCAACGTCGCGTGGGCCCAGCAGCAGATCCGCCTGTCGATGACGGGCGCGCAGGAACAGTTGCAGGCGCTGTCGCGCGACCTCGCATCCGGCCGGCTCGACCAGAACGCATTCCAGATGGCCGTCGCGGACGTCATGCAGACGCATCCGGAAATCCTCTACCTGAACTGGTACACCGCGCCCGGCGTGCAGCGCTGGCCGACCGTGCATCCGCCGCTGCTCGGCCAGCGGCTCGCGAAGCCCGGCGACGCGCAGATGCAGGAGGCCGTGCGCGGCGCGTACGACGAGGCGCGCAGCACGCGCCGCCAGGCCTATTCGCCGCTGATCTACGACGACTTCGGCAACGGCTTCATCACGTTGCAGACGCCCGTGATGCGCGGCGACCGCGAATATCTCGGCGCGATCGCCGCGGTGTTCTCGGTCGAAGGGATCCTGAAGCACGACATCCCGCAGGAATTGTCGTCGAAGTACAAGATCTCGATCACCGATTCCAACAACCGCGAGCTATCGTCCACGTCGACGCGCCCGCGCCTGCCGCGCGACTCGCACTACGACCTGCCGCTCGATCCGCCCGGCCAGGGGCTGACGGTGCGTGTGTATGCGTTCCCGCAGCTCACGAACCTCACCAACAACACGCTCGTGTGGCTCGTCGCCGGCCTGTCGTGCTTCGTGCTGTGGAGCCTCTGGAGCCTGTGGAAGCACACACGCCAGCGCTTCGAGGCACAGCAGGCGCTGTACGCGGAGGCGTTCTTCCGCCGCGCGATGGAAAACTCGGTGCTGATCGGCATGCGGGTGCTGGACATGCACGGCCGCATCACGCACGTGAACCCGGCGTTCTGCCGGATGACGGGCTGGGACGAAACCGATCTCGTCGGCAAGGTCGCGCCGTTCCCCTACTGGCCGCGCGACGCGTACCCGGAAATGCAGCGCCAGCTCGACATGACGCTGCGCGGCAAGGCGCCGAGCTCGGGCTTCGAGCTGCGCGTGCGGCGCAAGAACGGCACGCTGTTCCATGCGCGCCTGTACGTATCGCCGCTGATCGACAGCTCGGGCCGCCAGACCGGCTGGATGTCGTCGATGACCGACATCACCGAGCCGAAGCGCGCGCGGGAGGAACTCGCCGCCGCGCACGAGCGCTTCACGACGGTGCTCGAAAGCCTCGACGCCGCGGTGTCGGTGCTCGCCGCCGACGAAGCCGAGCTGCTGTTCGCGAACCGCTACTACCGCCACCTGTTCGGCATTCGCCCGGACGGCCATCTGGAGCTGTCGGGCGGCGGCTTCGACCGCGCGCAGGCGTCGTCCGACTCGATCGACATGGTCGACGCGTTCGCGGGCCTGCCGGCCGCCGCGCTGACGAGCAGCACCGCCGACGCGCAGGAGGTGTACGTCGAGAGCATCCAGAAGTGGTTCGAGGTGCGCCGCCAGTACATCCAGTGGGTGGACGGCCACCTCGCGCAGATGCAGATCGCGACCGACATCACGACCCGCAAGAAGGCGCAGGAGCTCGCGCACCAGCAGGAAGAAAAGCTGCAGTTCACGAGCCGATTGATGACGATGGGTGAAATGGCGTCGTCGATTGCTCACGAATTGAATCAGCCGCTCGCCGCGATCAACAACTACTGCTCGGGCACGCTCGCGCTCGTGAAGAGCGGCCGCGGCACGCCCGAGACGCTGCAGCCCGCGCTGGAAAAGACCGCGCAGCAGGCGCTGCGCGCGGGGATGATCGTCAAGCGGATCCGCGAATTCGTGAAGCGCAGCGAGCCGAAGCGCCAGCCGGCGCGGGTCGCGGACATCGTCGCCGACGCGGTCGGGCTCGCCGAAATCGAGGCCAGAAAGCGCAGGATCCGGATCGTCACGGAAATCCTCGCAAGAATGCCTATTATTTATGTCGACCCCGTGCTGATCGAGCAGGTGCTGGTGAACCTGATGAAGAACGCAGCCGAGGCGATGGCCGACGTGAAGCCGGCGTCGGTGGACGGCGTGATCCGCGTCGTCGCCGACATCGATGCGGGCTTCGTCGACATCCGTGTGATCGACCAGGGCCCGGGCGTCGACGAAGCGACCGCCGAGCGCCTGTTCGAACCGTTTTACAGCACCAAGTCCGACGGCATGGGCATGGGGCTGAACATCTGCCGTTCGATCATCGAATCGCATCGGGGGCGTCTGTGGGTGGTCAACAACGTCGAGCCGGATGGCCGCATTTCCGGCGCGACGTTCCACTGCAGCCTGCCCATTGGGGAACCCGCTGATCTCGGCCAAGGGGGGCGCGAGGCATCGGCATCACATACCGTTACGGGAGAACTATGAATAGCCCTGTCACCACCACTCAGGAAACCGTCTTTGTCGTCGACGACGACGAGGCCGTACGGGACTCGCTGCGCTGGCTGCTGGAGGCGAACGGCTATCGCGTGCAATGCTTCTCGAGCGCCGAGCAGTTCCTCGATGCGTATCAGCCGGCGCAGCAGGCCGGCCAGATCGCGTGCCTGATCCTCGACGTGCGGATGTCGGGCATGAGCGGCCTCGAGCTGCAGGAACGCCTGATCGCCGACAACGCCGCGCTGCCGATCATCTTCGTCACCGGTCACGGCGACGTGCCGATGGCCGTGTCGACGATGAAAAAGGGTGCGATGGACTTTATCGAGAAACCGTTCGACGAAGCCGAGCTGCGCAAGCTCGTCGAGCGGATGCTCGACAAGGCCCGAAGCGAAAGCAAGAGCGTGCAGGAGCAGCGTGCCGCGAGCGAACGCCTGTCGAAGCTGACCGCGCGCGAGCAGCAGGTGCTCGAGCGGATCATCGCGGGCCGCCTGAACAAGCAGATCGCCGACGATCTCGGCATCAGCATCAAGACGGTCGAGGCGCACCGCGCGAACATCATGGAAAAGCTCAACGTCAACACGGTGGCCGACCTGCTGCGCCTCGCGCTGTCGAAGAAACAGGCCTGAGCATGTTTCCGGGCCGCGGCGGCAGCGCCGCCCGGCCCGCAACCGGCGCTTGCCGCCCCGCGCGATGCGGCCCACTCGCGCGGCGGCACGCCGTTTTTCCCGGCGCGCGCGCCGCGGCCATGACGCTTCCCGTTGATTCGCTGTCGGACGGCAGCAGGCGAACGGTATAATTACGTGCTTTGCTACGGCGCTTTCGGGCGCCGTACGCCCGCATCCCAACTTCCCGGCAGAACCCACCACCATGACAGCCCTCCTCATCGACGGCAACGCCCTTTCGAAGACCCTGCGCGCCCAGGCCGCCGAACGCGCCGCCGCGCTGACCGCACGCGGCCACCAGCCCGGTCTCGCGGTGATCCTCGTCGGCGCCAACCCGGCGAGCGAAGTCTACGTGCGCAACAAGATCAAGGCGTGCGAGGACAACGGCTTCTTCTCGCAGAAGGATGCCTACCCGGACACGCTGTCGGAAGCCGACCTGCTCGCGCGCATCGACGAGCTGAACCGCGATCCGAAGATCCACGGCATCCTCGTCCAGCTGCCGCTGCCCGCGCACATCGACAGCCACAAGGTGATCGAGGCGATCGCGCCGGAAAAGGACGTCGACGGTTTTCACGTCGCGAACGCGGGCGCGCTGATGACCGGCAAGCCGCTGTTCCGCCCGTGCACGCCGTACGGCGTGATGAAAATGTTCGAAGCGCACGGCATCGCGCTGCAGGGCGCGAACGCGGTCGTGATCGGCCGCTCGAACATCGTCGGCAAGCCGATGGCGATGATGCTGCTCGACGCCGGCGCGACCGTGACGATCTGCCACAGCAAGACGCGCGACCTCGCCGCGCATACGCGCCAGGCCGACGTCGTGGTCGCCGCGGTCGGCAAGCGCAACATCCTGACCGCCGACATGGTGAAGCCGGGCGCGACGGTGATCGACGTCGGCATGAACCGTGACGACGCAGGCAAGCTGTGCGGCGACGTCGATTTCGCGGGCGTGAAGGAAGTCGCCGGCTACATTACGCCGGTGCCGGGCGGCGTCGGCCCGATGACCATCACGATGCTGCTGATCAACACGATCGAATCCGCCGAACGCGCGGCTGCCGCCGCGGCCTGACGCACTACCCGCTCAGCCGGCGCGCGCTTGCGCGCGCCGGTGTCCCGCCAGCCGCGCTCGCCCCGGCTGCGCCGCCCCGGCCCGCGGCGGCCTACCGTCGGGCCGCCGGCCGCCGAATGCCGTTCCCGGCCACGCCCGTCGCTGCGCATCCGACCCTGCGTCAATCGCGTCATTAGAAACTAACGATTGGAAAGCGCACGATGCGCCCCAATAATGTCGGTACCGGGCGCGCTCGCGCCCAGCCGCCGTTACCCTTTTCATCCCGGTTCATCCGGCAACAGACAGGGAGTCTTATGTCCGCCAGCGCCCATACCAATCCGCTCCTCGACTTCTCCGGCCTGCCCCGTTTCGGCGAGATTCGCCCGGAACACGTGACGCCCGCGCTCGATACGCTGCTCGATGCCGCCAACCGCGCAGTCGAAGCCGCGAGCGCCAGCGAGACGCCGGCGACCTGGGCCGCCGTCGTCGAGACGGTCGAGCAGGCCACGGAGCCGCTCGGCCGCGCATGGGGCATCGTCGGCCACCTGAACGCGGTCGCCGACACGCCCGAACTGCGCGCTGCCTACGGCGAAAACCTGCCGCGCGTGACCGAGTTCTGGTCGAGCGTCGGCCAGAATCTCGCGCTGTACGAAAAGTACAAGGCGATCGCCGCGAGCGCCGAATACGCGACGCTGTCCGCCGAGCGCAAGAAGATTCTCGACAACGCGCTGCGCGACTTCCGCCTGTCGGGCGCCGAGCTGCCCGAGGAGCAGAAGCCGCGCTTCGCGGAGCTGCAGGAACAACAGGCCGCGCTGTCGAAGGCGTTCTCCGATCACGTGCTCGACGCGACCAACGCGTACGCGTACTTCGCGAAGGACGAAGCCGAACTGGCCGGCCTGCCCGGCGATGCGATCGAGGCCGCCCGCGAGGCCGCGCAGAAGGACGGCAAGGAAGGCTGGAAATTCACGCTGCATTTCCCGTCGTATTTCCCGGTGCTGCAGTACGCGAACAACCGCGCGCTGCGCGAGACGCTCTATCGCGCTTATGCGACGCGCGCGTCGGAACTCGGGCCGCAATACGGCGACGGCAAGGCCGAATGGGACAACACGGCGATCGTCGCCGACGCGCTCAAGCTGCGCCGCGAAGAGGCGCAGATGCTCGGCTACCGCAACTTCGCCGAAGTGTCGCTCGCGCCGAAGATGGCCGAATCGCCGCAGCAGGTGATCGCGTTCCTCGAGGATCTCGCGACGCGCGCCCGCCCGCACGCGGAGAAGGACTGGGACGAGCTGCGCACGTTCGCCGCGAAGGAGCTCGGCCTCGCCGAACTCGCACCGTGGGACGTCGCGTACGCGGCCGAAAAGCTCCGCCAGCAACGCTATGCGTTCTCGGAAAACGAGGTCAAGCAGTACTTCCCGGAACCGGCCGCGCTGAAGGGCCTGTTCACCGTCACCGAAACGCTGTTCGGCGTGAAGATCAAGCCGGACGACGCGCCGGTGTGGCACAAGGACGTGCGCTTCTTCCGCGTCGAGAACCGCGACGGCTCGCTCGTCGCGCAGTTCTATCTCGACCTGTACGCCCGCGAAGGCAAGCGCGGCGGCGCGTGGATGGACGACGCGCGCTCGCGCGCGAAGCGCGGCAGCGACGTGCAGACGCCCGTCGCGTACCTGACCTGCAACTTCTCCGCGCCGGTCGGCGGCAAGCCCGCGTGCTTCACGCACGACGAAGTCATCACGCTGTTCCATGAATTCGGCCACGGGCTGCACCACATGCTCACGCGCGTCGACGAGCTCGGCGTGTCGGGCATCAACGGCGTCGAATGGGATGCGGTCGAACTGCCGTCGCAGTTCATGGAAAACTTCTGCTGGGAATGGGACGTGCTGTCGTCGATGTCGTCGCACGTCGATACGGGCGCCGCGCTGCCGCGCGAGCTGTTCGACAAGATGATCGCCGCGAAGAACTTCCAGAGCGGGCTCGGCACGCTGCGCCAGATCGTGTTCTCGATGTTCGACATGCTGCTGCACGTCGATTTCGACCCGGCCGGCGCCACCGGCGTGACCGCGTTCGCGCGCGAGATCAACGAGCGCTATCACGTGATCCCGCAGGCGGCGTTCTCGCGCTGGCCGAACACGTTCAGCCATATCTTCGCGGGCGGCTATGCGGCCGGCTACTACAGCTACAAGTGGGCCGAGGTGCTGTCGGCCGATGCGTACGCGGCGTTCGAGGAAGCCGCCGCCGCCAGCGGCAGCGTGCTCGATGCGGCAACCGGCACCCGCTATCGCCGCGAAATCCTCGAGGTCGGCGGCAGCCGCCCCGCGATGGAATCGTTCAAGGCGTTCCGCGGCCGCGAGCCGCAGATCGACGCGCTGCTGCGCCACAACGGGATGGCGGCGTCCGCGCACTGAGCGCGCTGCCCGCTTCGTCCGGCTGCATCGACAGGCACCGCTTCGGCGGTGCCTTTTTTCATGGCGCGGGCGTGTCGTCGCCCACTTCGTCGTCGAACAGCAGGAATTGCCCGTGGCGCTCGGCCGTGTCCTCGTCGATGCGCACGCCGACGCCGAGCAGCCGCACCGGCTGCGCGCGCCGCAACAACCCCTTCGCGAGCAGCGTGACGGCCGTCTCGGCATTCGTCGCGTCGGCCACGCACTCGACCGTCGTGCGCTGGAAATCGGCGAAGCGGATCTTCACGTACAGCTTGCGAATCGATCGCGCGGCGCCCGCGCGCTCGATCCGCGCGTCGAGCTGCACGACGAGGCGGCGGATTTCGTCCGCGCATTGCTCGAGCGTCGTCAGGTCGGTCACGTAGGTCGTCTCGACACTGACCGACTTGCGCTCCTGGTCGGCCTGCACGGGCCGTTCGTCGATCCCGCGCGACAGTTCGTACAGGCGCCGCCCGAACGCGCCGAATTCGCGGTGCAGGTCGATCAGCGGCCAGTCGCGCAATTGCGCGCAGGTCTGGATGCCAAGCCGGTCGAGCCGCGCGGCCGTCACCTTGCCGACGCCGTGCAGCTTGCGCACCGGCAGCGCCGCGACGAACGCGTCGATCTCGTGCGGCCGCACGACGAACAGCCCGTCGGGCTTGTTCCAGTCGGACGCGATCTTCGCGATGAACTTGTTCGGCGCGACGCCCGCCGACACGGTCACGCCGACCGTGTCGCGCACCCGTTCGCGGATCTCGCGCGCAATCAGCGTCGCACTGCCCTGGCAACGCGACGACCCGCTGACGTCGAGGTACGCCTCGTCGAGCGACAGCGGCTCGACGTCGGGCGTGTAGTCGCGATAGATCGCCATGATCTGTCGCGACGCCGCGCGATACTTGTCCATCGCGGACGGCAGGATCAGCAGGTCCGGACACTTGCGCATCGCCAGCGCCGACGACATCGCCGAATGCACGCCGTAGCGCCGCGCCTCGTAGTTGCAGGTCGCGATCACGCCGCGCTGGTCGGGGCGGCCGCCGACCGCGAGCGGCCGGTTGCGCAGCGACGGGTCGTCGCGCATCTCGACCGACGCGTAGAAGCAGTCGCAGTCGCAATGAATGATCTTGCGCATGCGCGGCGGCGCGTCGCCGGACGGTGCGTGCGGATCGGCAGGCGGGATGGTGGTCGGGTTCACGGTGCCGATACTGTACAAAAACACAGTGCCGGTTTCAACTGCCGCGTACGTCCGGGGCCGGCTGCGCGAACCGGCCGTCCGGCAGCGGCCCCCTCGCCCGTCGCCTCAACCGGCCGTCCGGCAGCGGCCCTCCGCCAGCGGCTGCGCCGTACCGGCCCGGTTTGTGCGGATCGTACCGGCCAGGCACGGGCGGCCGCACCTATACTCGTCTGCCGCGATACACGAAACGCAAAGGTGACAGATGAAGACGATCGGACTGATCGGCGGCATGAGCTGGGAATCGTCGGCCGAGTACTACCGGATGATCAACCGGCACTCGAAGGCATTGCACGGCGGGCATCACAACGCGAAGAGCGTGCTGGTCACGGTCGACTTCGCCGAAATCGAAGCGCTGCAGCGCACGCACGACTGGGCCGCGCTCGGCGAACGGATGGTCGACGCCGCCCGGCAGCTCGAAGCGGCCGGCGCCGATCTCGTGGTCCTGACGACCAATACGATGCATCGCGTGCACGACGCGATCGAAGCCGCGGTGACGCTGCCGTTCCTGCACATCGCCGACCCGACCGGCAGCGCGCTGCGCGACGCGGGCGTCGAGCGCGTCGCGCTGCTCGGCACGCGCTACACGATGGAGTTGCCGTTCTATGCGGCGCGGCTGCGCGAAAAGTTCGGGCTCGACGTGCTCGTGCCGGACGAGCGCGGGCGCGACGACGTGCACCGCATCATCTACGACGAGCTGTGCCACGGCGTCATTTCGGCGGAATCACGCACGACGTATGTGTCGATCATCGACGCACTGGCGAAGCGCGGCGCGCAGGCCGTGATCCTCGGCTGCACGGAAATCACGCTGCTGATCGGCGCGGACGACTCGCCGCTGCCGGTCTTCGATACGACCGCGCTGCACGCGAAGGCGGCCGTCGAGTGGGCGGCGCGCTGAACGACGCGCGCCGGCGCGGATCGACAATTGCCGCCCGAGAGCATCGCCGCATTGTTCCGTGCGGCAGGATTCACGCTCCCGGCGGGCGCGTCGCCGCGCGCCCCGCCCGCGAATCACGCGACTCGCTTCACGCGGGCGCACCGAAATAACGGGCGGGCGCGGAAAACAAAAAACCCGGCATGGAGCCGGGTTTTTCGTAGACGAAGTGCGCATCGGTCAATTGCGCGGCACATCGTCTGGTGTGCTTGGTTGCGGGGACAGGATTTGAACCTGTGACCTTCGGGTTATGAGCCCGACGAGCTGCCAGACTGCTCCACCCCGCGTCACAGAAATAAATTATAGGGTGAGGAAGTACTCACGTCAATACCTTTGTCACAGTTTCTGCTTCCGCTGCCCGGGCGACGATGCGCGGCCCCAGGCACGCATCGCATGACGCGCGCGTTCGCACCCCATGCTCGCGGTAAGATGGCGGCCTTCGCATTCACGCCGCACGCACTCTCCCGTTCATGAAAATCGCCACCTGGAACGTCAACTCGCTCAACGTCCGCAAACAGCACGTGCTCGACTGGCTCGCGCAAAGCGGAGCCGACGTACTGTGCCTGCAGGAACTGAAGCTGCCGGACGAGAAATTCCCGCGCGCCGATCTCGAGGCGATCGGCTACCGCAGCTGGTTCGCCGGCCAGAAGACCTACAACGGCGTCGCGATCCTCGTGCGCGACACGCTCGCCGTCGACGAATCGGACGTCGTGCGCAACATCCCCGGCTTCGACGATGCGCAGCAGCGCGTGATCGCCGCGACGGTCGACGGCGTGCGCATCGTGTCCGCGTACTTCCCGAACGGCCAGGCGCTCGACTCCGACAAGTTCGTCTACAAGATGCAATGGCTCGACGCGCTGCAGGCGTGGCTGCGCACCGAGCTGCAACGCTATCCGAAGCTCGCGCTGCTCGGCGACTACAACATCGCGCCGGAAGACCGCGACGTGCACGATCCCGCGAAATGGGAAGGCCAGAACCTCGTGTCGCCGCAGGAGCGCGCGCACTTCAAGCAGTTGATCGAACTCGGCTTCGTCGATGCGTTCCGCCGCTTCGAACAGCCGGAAAAAACCTTCACGTGGTGGGACTACCGGATGATGGCGTTCCGCCGCAACGCGGGGCTGCGCATCGACCACATCCTGCTGTCGCCGGCGCTCGCGGCGACCTGCGCGTCGTGCGAAGTCGATCGCACGCCGCGCACGTGGGAACAGCCGTCCGACCACACGCCCGTCGTCGCGATCGTCGGCTGATCGCGCACGCGCCCGCGCGCGATCAGCGCCGCGCGGGCGCCGGCCCGAGATGGGCCCACAGGAAACCGAATTCGGCTGCGTCGGCTTCCGCACGTTCGAGATCGTCCGCAGTGCCGTGGCCACCGTCGGTGTTCTCCCAGTACCACACCCGTTCGTGACCGAGCGCCTGCATGCGCGCGGCCATCTTGCGCGCATGCGCGGGATGCACGCGGTCGTCGCGCGTCGACGTCGTCAGCAACAACGGCGGGTACACGACACCTTCGCGCACGCGGTGATACGGCGAATACGCGGCCAGAGCCGCGCCCTCGCGCGGATCGTCCGGGTCGCCGTATTCGTCGAGCCATGCGGCGCCCGCGTGCAGCTTCGGATAGCGCTGCATGTCGAGCAGCGGCACGCGGCACAGCACCGCACCGAACAGCTCCGGCCGCTGCATCATGCACGCGGCGACCAGCAACCCGCCGTTGCTGCCGCCCTCGATTCCGAGCTGCGCGGCGGTCGTCACGCCGGTCGCGGCCAGATCCTCGGCGACCGCGATGAAATCGTCGAACGAACGCTGCCGGTGTTCGCGCTGCGCGTCGACGTGCCAGCGCGGCCCGAATTCGCCGCCGCCGCGGATGTGCGCGAACGCCATCACGCCGCCGCGTTCGAGCCAGCCGATGCCGAACGCATCGCTGTAACCCGGCAGGTTCGGGATCGCGAAGCCGCCGTAGCCCGACAACAGGCACGGCCGCGCGACCCGCGCCATGCCCTCCGTCGGGTCGAGCGCATCGCGCGGCCCAATCAGCGTGTACGGCACCACCGTGCCGTCCCGCGAACGCGCGCTCGCGCGGCGTACGACGAGCCCGGCCGCATCGAACTGCACCGGCGGCCGGTCGAGCAGCACGCGGCGCGCGCCCGCATCGTCCGCGCGGTCGGCCAGGTCGGCCAGCCAGCATTCGGGCGGATCGAGATACGTATCGACGTCGACGTACACCTCGTCGTTCAGCGTCGCTTCGACGGGCTCGACGTCGATTTGCGCATCGCCCGGCCATTCGAACGGCCGCGCATCCCACGTCCACGACCCGTCGTCGCGCTGCCGCGGCTGCCACAGCATCGTGCGGTTGTGCACGTCGTCGAGCCAGCTTGCGATCAGCGTCGTGCGCGTGTGCGTCCACGTACAGGCGGACGTCGTCGGCTGCGGCGCGAACAGCGTCGTGAAGTCGCGCGCGCCGGCGAGGAACGCCTGCTCGCGGATCGCGAGCAGCGAGCCGCCCGCGTGGCGCGCGCCGTCGCAATCCCAGTCGAGGCGCGGCTCCAGCACGAGCCAGCCTTCCCAGAACCCGACCTCGACGTGCGTCGGCACGTCGTAGCGCGCCCATTCGCCCGCGTCGGTCAGCCGGTACGCGTGTGCATCGAAGAAATCGACGCTGCGCCACGCGACGTGGCGGCCGTCGATCGGATCGAACCACGCACCCGCGCTGATGTCGTCCGGCTCGCCCTTGAACACGACCGGCGCGTCGGCGAGCGCCGTACCGCGCACCCAGCGCCGCGCTTCATACGGATAACCGGCCGCGGTCGCATGCGCTTCGCCGCGATCCCAGCTCACGTAAACGGTGTCGCGATCGATCCAGCCGACCGTGTGATGGCCCGGTTCGTCGATCGTGAAGCCGCCATCGACGAACCGGCGCTCGACGAGATCGAATTCGCGCACGACGACCGCGTCGGCGCCGCCCGGCGACAGCGACAGCAGCGCGCGATCGCCGTCCGGATACAGGATCGCCTCCTGCTCGAACACCCACGACTCGCCCTCTTCGGCGCCGAGGGCGTCGATATCGAGCAGCGTTTCCCAGTCGGGACGGCCGGCACGCCAGTCGTCCCAGCGCGTGCGGCGCCACAGCCCCTTCGGGTGGAGATCGTCCTGCCACAGGTCGTACGCCCAGTCGCGCCAGCGGGTCGGAATCACCGGGCGTTCGCGCGGCAGATACGCTTTCGCGAGACGCGCGGTCAGCGCGCGATAGGCATCGTCGTCGCGCAGCGCGGCGCGCGTGCGCGCATTCTGCTCGTCGACCCACGTGCGGGCGCGCTTGCTGTCGAGCGCTTCGAGGAAACGGAACGGGTCGGCCCCGGCGGGCCAGCGGAAGGAATCGGACATGGAGGAGCGGCGGAATGGCAAACTGCGTGCAAACCGCGATTATGTCCGATCGCGGCATGCGCGGGCCCGCGCATGCCATGAATCGAGCTCAGGGCTCCAGATGGAGTTCCTGGATCTTGCGCGTGATCGTGTTGCGGCCGATGCCGAGCCGCTCCGCGGCCTCGACCTTGCGGCCGCGCGTGAAGTCGAGCGCCTCGCGGATCACGGCCGCCTCGAAGCGGCGCGCGAGCTCGTCCATCACGTCGGCCGAGTTCTCGCGCAACAGCCGCGCGACTTCGGTGCGCAACCCGTGCTCCCACACCGGGTAGCCGGCAGGCGCACCGCCGTTCGCCGCGCTCGCGACGGGCGCGGACGCCGCCGGCGCGGCACCGACCGCGGCAGGCACGGCCGCAGCATGGCCGCCGCTGCCGAGCGCTTCCGTGCCGTCGCCCGTCGCGGCGGCCGGCGCAGCGGGCGCGCCGGCCGGCACGAGATCGGGCGGCAGATCCTTGATCTCGACCGTCTGCGCGGGCGCCATCACGGTCAGCCAGTTCGCGAGGTTCTCGAGCTGCCGCACGTTGCCGGGAAACGGCAGCGAGCTCAGGTACGCGAGCGCGTCGTCGGACACGCGCTTCGGCTCGACGCCGAGATCGCGCGCGCTTTTCTGCAGGAAGTGGCGCGTGAGCAGCGCGATGTCCTCGCTGCGTTCGCGCAGCGGCGGCAGGCGCAGCCGGATCACGTTGAGCCGGTGGTAAAGGTCCTCGCGGAACAGCCCCTGCCGCACGCGCGACTCGAGATTCTGGTGCGTCGCGGCGATCACGCGCACGTTCGCGCGCAGCGGATTGTGGCCGCCGACCCGATAGAACTGCCCGTCCGACAGTACGCGCAACAGGCGCGTCTGCAGGTCGAACGGCATGTCGCCGATTTCGTCGAGGAACAGCGTGCCGTTCTCGGCCTGCTCGAAGCGGCCCTGCCGCGTCGTCTGCGCGCCGGTGAACGCGCCGCGCTCGTGGCCGAACAGTTCGGATTCGAGCAGATCCTTCGGAATCGCCGCCGTGTTCAGCGCGATGAACGGCCCGTTCGCGCGCGGGCTGTGACGGTGCAGCGCCCGGGCGACGAGCTCCTTGCCGGTGCCCGACTCGCCGGTGATCAGCACGGTCGCCGCCGAATGCGACAGCCGGCCGATCGCGCGAAACATGTCCTGCATCGCGGGCGCCTGCCCGAGCATCTCGGGCGCCTCGGCCACGCGCTCGTCCTGCGGCGCGCCGCCGCGCAGACTTTCTTCCACCGCGCGGCGGATCAGCTCGACGGCCTTGTCGACGTCGAACGGCTTCGCGAGGTATTCGAACGCGCCGCCCTGGAACGCCGCGACGGCGCTGTCGAGGTCGGAGAACGCCGTCATGATGATGACGGGCAGGCCCGGCAGGCGCTCGTGCATCGCCTGCAGCAACTCGAGGCCCGAGCCGCCCGGCATCCGGATGTCGGACACGAGCACCTGCGGCGTCTCGTGGTCGAGCGCGGCCAGCGCGTCGCGCACGTTCGCGAAGCTCTTCGTCGCGAAGCTGTCCCGGGCGAGTGCCTTCTCAAGCACCCAGCGGATCGATTGGTCGTCGTCTACTATCCAGATCGGCTTCATAGGTCGGTCAGGTATGGGTGAATCGCATGTCGCCGCTCAATGGTCGAGCGGCAACAGAATCTGAAATTCGGTACGGCCGGGCCGGCTTTCGACCTCGATCATCCCGTCGTGCTGCTGCACGAACGTCTGGGCGAGCGTGAGGCCGAGGCCGCTGCCGTCGTCGCGCCCGGACACGAGCGGATAGAAGATCCGGTCGCGGATCTCTTCCGGAATGCCGGGCCCGTTGTCGATCACGTGCAAGTCCAGTGCCAGCCGGTACAGGCGCTTGGCGATCGTCACCTTGCGCGCGATGCGCGTGCGCAGCTCGATCTTCGCGTCGCCCTGCGCGATCCGTTCGCGCAGCGCCTGCGCGGCGTTGCGCACGATGTTCAGCAGCGCCTGGATCAACTGCTCCTTGTCGCCGCGCAGGTCCGGCACGCTCACGTCGTAGTCGCGCTCGATCGTGAGCCCGCGCGGGAATTCCGCGAGCATCACCGCGCGCACGCGTTCGCACACTTCATGAATGTTCACGTCGCCGACGATATGCGGATGCCGGTGCGGCTCCAGCAACCGGTCGACGAGCGTCTGCAGGCGGTCGGACTCCTTGATGATCACCTGCGTGTATTCGCGCAACTCGCCGCGCTCGCGCTCGCCCAGTTCGAATTCGAGCAGCTGGGCTGCGCCGCGAATGCCGCCGAGCGGGTTCTTGATCTCGTGCGCGAGGTTGCGGATCAGTTGCTTGTTGACCGCGGTCAGGTCGTGGATGCGCTCTTCGCGGTCGGTGCGCGACTGCCGTTCGTTCTCGAACAGCTCGACGAGCACGAAATCGGGCGCGTTCTCGAGGAAGCCGACGATCGCATGCACATGCAGCGGTTCGCGGCCGGGCCGGTCGAGCACGGTATCGAGGTGCGTCGCGTGAAAGCGTTCCTGGCCGATCGCGGTGATCGTCGACGCGAGCTCGTTCGCGTTCGGGAAAATCTCGCCCCACGGCCGCTGCGCGAGCTGCCGCCGCGAGATGTCGAGCATCGCCTCCGCGGACGGGTTCGCGAACGCGACCCGCAGCGTCTTGCGGTCGAGCACGATCACGACCGTCGGCAGTGCTTCGAGCCCCGCCAGCAGACCCGAGCGCGCGAGCCGCTCGTCGTCCGTCAGTCGTTCGGGCTGCCCCGTTTTCGCCTTGATCAGATTCTTCAGAACCATCTGCGTGCTTGTCGCGCCTCACCGGGCCAGAAAATGAAAATCGTCGGAACAAAAAAGGGACGGCCGGACGCCGTCCCCTTTCAGACTCCGCCGTTCCCGCCGCAAGCCGCGCGACGGGAACGAACCGGCATGACGGCGCTGAATCGAAGCGCCATCGCCGATTAGAGCGAGTAGTACATCTCGAACTCGATCGGGTGCGTCGTCATGCGGAACTTCGCCAGCTCCTGCTCCTTCAGCGCGAGGTACGCGTCGATCATGCCGTCCGTGAACACGCCGCCGCGCGTCAGGAACTCGCGATCCTTGTCGAGCGCTTCGAGTGCCTGGTCGAGGCCCGCGCACACGGTCGGGATCTTCGCATCCTCTTCCGGCGGCAGGTCGTACAGGTTCTTGTCCGCTGCTTCGCCCGGATGGATCTTGTTCTGGATCCCGTCGAGGCCGGCCATCATCAGCGCCGTGAAGCACAGGTACGGGTTCGCCATCGGATCCGGGAAGCGCGTTTCGATACGGCGGCCCTTCGGGTTCGACACGTGCGGAATGCGGATCGATGCCGAACGGTTACGCGCCGAGTACGCGAGCTTGACCGGTGCCTCGAAGTGCGGGACCAGACGCTTGTACGAGTTCGTCGTCGGGTTCGTGATCGCGTTCAGTGCACGAGCGTGCTTGATGATGCCGCCGATGTAGAACAGCGCCAGTTCCGACAGGCCGGCGTAGCCGTTGCCCGCGAACAGGTTCTGGCCGTCCTTCCAGATCGACTGGTGAACGTGCATGCCCGAACCGTTGTCGCCGACGACCGGCTTCGGCATGAACGTCGCCGTCTTGCCGTACGAGTGGGCGACGTTATGGATGATGTACTTCGACCATTGCGTCCAGTCGGCGCGCTGAACCAGCGTCGAGAACTTCGTGCCGATTTCGTTCTGGCCCTGGCCCGCCACTTCGTGGTGGTGCACTTCGACCGGGATGCCGAGCTGTTCGAGCAGCAGGCACATTTCCGAACGCATGTCCTGGAACGTGTCGACCGGCGCGACCGGGAAATAGCCGCCCTTCGTGCCCGGGCGGTGGCCCGTGTTGCCGCCTTCGAATTCCTTGCCTGCCGACCACGGCGCTTCTTCCGAGTTGATCTTCACGAAGCAGCCCGACATGTCCGTGTTCCACTGGACCGAGTCGAAAATGAAGAATTCCGGTTCCGGACCGAAGTAGGCCGTGTCGCCGATGCCCGTGCTCTTCAGGTACGCTTCGCCGCGCTTCGCGAGCGAACGCGGATCGCGCTCGTAGCCCTTGCCGTCGGCCGGCTCGACCACGTCGCAGGTCAGCACGAGGGTCGACTCTTCGTAGAACGGGTCGACGAACGCTGCGTTCGGGTCCGGCATGAGCAGCATGTCCGACGCCTCGATGCCCTTCCAGCCCGCGATCGACGAACCGTCGAATGCATGCCCGCTTTCGAACTTGTCTTCGTCAAACGCCGAAACCGGCACCGACACGTGCTGCTCCTTGCCGCGCGTATCCGTGAAGCGGAAATCGACAAACTTGACGTCCTCGTCCTTCACGAGCTGCATGACGTCGGCGACGGTTTTACTCATAACCTCTTCTCCTGATTGAACAATTCCGGCGGACTGGGAAACCGCCTCGTTTATCGAGCTGACCGGGGTCTTGCTTTGGCGCAGCGCGCCCCGATTCGACCGAATTCTATATAGCAGCTTCCGTGCCAACCATCGCAAAACCGACGCGGATCACGCCAGCCCGCGCCGTGGCGGGGCTCGCCTGCGCAATTGCAGGGCTCTCCGCCGTACTGGCGCTGGCGGGGGCGCACCGAAATGGTGCGCTCGTATGGATACGGCGGCGCAACCGAATCATCCTGGTGCATTCGCGCCATTTTGCACTTTTTTGGTGAACGCGTGGTCCGTGCCTGCACCACCGCTCACGCCGGCATCCGCGCGACGCCGCCGCGCTAGAATGCTCGTTTGACCGATACGGAGACCCTGCCATGAGTACGCTCGACCAGCTTTACGCGAAGGCCGACGAACGCCGCGCACAAGGCGCGCTCAACTACGCCGGCGCGCTGCTGCCGGTCGAGGCGTTCGAACTGCTGCAGCTCGACCCGTCGGCGCGCCTCGTCGACGTGCGCACGCGCGCCGAGCTCGACTGGGTCGGCCGCCCGCTCGTCGGCGACGGCCAGTACCTGCACGTCGAATGGACGCGCTACCCGGGCGGCGTGCCGAACGCCGAATTCGTCAACGAACTGAAGGCGGCCCTCCCGGCCGATACACCCATCCTGTTCCTGTGCCGCAGCGCCGCGCGCTCGAAGCTCGCCGCGGTCGCGTCCGCGCAGGCCGGTTTCACGAAGGCCTTCGACCTGCTGGAAGGCTTCGAGGGCGCCAAGGACGCCGAAGGCCACCGCAAGACGGTCGACGGCTGGTGCTTCCGCAAACTCCCGTGGATCGGCGCCTGACGGCGCGCCGCGCCCGCCGGTTGCGACAGCCTCATCGTCGAGCCGGGCGATGACATGCCGATGACGGGCCGCATTGCGCGGCCCGTTGTTTTTGGTACGGCCCCGTTGCAGGCCGCTCAGGCGCGCGGCGTATCGGGCTCGACGACGTCGCCGCCGAGCAGGTGCACGCCTTCGCGCAGCTTCACGAACGCGGCCGCGACCGCTTCCGGCTCGCCCTTCACGCCGAGATCGATGTGACGGCGCGCGTAGATGCCGCCGCGCTCTGCGTCGCCGACGCTCGGCAGGCTGAATACGCGCACGCCGGGGAAATCGCGCTCGATCTTCTCCATCAGCGGCGTCAGCGTCGATTCCGGCAACTCGAACACGACCAGCGAGCGCTCGGCATGCGGCGTCGCGTGATGCAGATGCGCGTACTTCGTATCGAGCACCCATTCGATCATCGGCCACGCCATCACCGGGAAGCCCGGCACGAAGTGGAGATGGCCGACCGAGAAGCCGGGAATCCGGTTGTAGCCGTTCGGGATGATCGTCGCGCCCGCCGGAAACACGCCCATGTTGAAGCGATGCTGGTTCTCCGGCGATTCGAAATCGACCGGCGTGGCCGGGTCGGCGTGCGTCTCGCGAATGCGTTCCGAAATCAGCGCCTTCGCTTCCGGATGCAACTCGAGCGGCACGCCGAGCGCGGCGGCCGCGCACTGGCGCGTATGGTCGTCGGGGGTCGCGCCGATCCCGCCCGTCGAGAACACGATGTCGCCCGACGCGATCGCACGCGCGAGCGTCGCGGTGATGCGCGCCGGATCGTCGCCGACGTATTCGGCCCAGTCGAGCGCGAGGCCGCGCGCGCCGAGCAGCTCGATGACCTTCGCCAGATGCTTGTCCTGCCGGCGGCCCGAAAGGATTTCGTCGCCGATGATGATGATGCCGATGCTCATGCCTGCCCCATGTCGATTGCGGTGGCGCGCGCGCTGGCGCGCAGGTCCTCCAGCGCGCGCAGGCAGTAGTGCCCGAACCACAGCGCCGAGAAGACGAGGATGAAAGCGTATACCCAGATCATGGCGGCCGCGACGAACGGGAACAGCACCATCATCCAGACCGACGAAACCCACACGAAGGTCGGCACGGTGCCGAGCAGCCCGGTCGCGACGCCGATGCCGATCAGCGGCCAGCGGTGCCGGCGCACGAGCGCGCGGCGCTCGTCGCGGCTCGCGTGCAGCGCGAGCGCGTCGTAGGTCATCACGCGATACGTGAGCCAACCCCAGATCACCGGCGGCAGCAGCGCGAAGAACGGCGGAATCAGCCACAGCGGGATCGTGACGACGAGCAGCACGACGCCGACGATCGCCGCGCCGAGCGAATTGACCACGCTGCCGAAGAACGTGCCGCCCCGCTTCGGCTCGAGCGCCGCGAACTGCCGGTTCGACAGGTGCTTGATCACGACCGGCATCGAGATCGTCGCGATCAGCAGCAGCACGGTCAGCACGATCAGCGGAATCGCAAGCGACACGACCACGAACGGCGCGACGACCGCGTGCAGTTGCGACATGCCGATCGCATCGAACGCGCGATACAGCGCGGCCGTCAGCACGAAGCCGTCGAGCGCGCCGCGCGCGACGTCGATCAGCGTCTGCCACGAGAACCACAGCACGGCGCCCCACAGCAGCGCCGAGACGACGAACGGCATCAGCGTGAGCCACAGCATGCGCGGGTGCAGCGCGCTGGCGAACGCCCGGACGAAGGAACGCAGCAAGTCGTTCATGCGAGCCTATGCAGTATGGATTGACGGAGAAAAACGGGGAAAGGATAAACCACGCGGCCCGCCTGCGCCAAAGCGCCTGCGGGCCGCGTGGAAGCGTCGCTCGACGGGAGACAGGCCGGAATCGGGATCAGGCCGACGCCGCGCCGCGTTTCGCGGGAAACAGGCGCCGGAAGATCCGCACGAACGCCAGGCCGTGCTGCGACCAGAAGCCGTCGCCGTAGGACACGCCCTCGACCTGCTCGCGGATGCCGGTCGGCTCGACCGTGCGGTTCCACGACGCGGTGCCGAACATCATGTCCCACCACGGGAACAACACGCCGAAGTTGCAGCCGTACTTGGTGCCTTCGTGGCCGTAGCCGACCGCATGGTGCCGGCGGTGGAAGATCGGGCTGACAAGCAGGCGCTCGCCGATGCGGCCGTACGACAGCCGCGCATTCGTATGCTGGATGCTCTGCAGGAAGTTCGTGACCGCGGTCAGCACGACGAACTGCGACGGCGTCACGCCGATCACGAGCGCGATCGCCGCGAAGAAGCACGACTGGATCACGTCGTCGAGCAGGTGGTTGCGGTCGTCGCACCACAGCGACATCTGACGCTGGCTGTGATGAACCGCGTGCAGCTCCCACCAGATGCCGAACTTGTGCTGCCAGCGGTGATACCAGTAGCCGGCGAAATCGAGCACGACGAGGTAGATCGCGAACGCGACGATCGGCTGCGAGGTCACGCCCGGCCACAGGTAGTCGAGGTTGACGTTCGACACGCCATGCAGGCGCAGCCACGCCTGGAAGTTGTCGAACACCGGCTGCAGCGCGAAGAAGAAGAACAGCGTGTAGATGCCGAGCTTCGAGATCGCCGTGTAGATCACGTCGACCCGCACCGCACGGCGGTTCTTCCAGCGCTCGACCGGCAGCAACGCCTCGAGCGGGCGCAGCAGCGCGAACATCAGCACCATCTGCAGCGCGCCGATGATCACCCAGTACAGCGCGTCGTAGGTGTCCTCGTCGTAGTCCATCAGGTTGAACTTGAAGAGGAGCGGCTGCACGACGTCGACGTACAGCCAGGTCTGGATGTCCGACACGAACGCATCGATCAGGTGCAGCATCGTCCGCCTCCGCCCGTCACGCGCCGTTCGCCGCCTTCCACGGCGCGCGGTCGTAGAAGTAGATCCCGTGCGGCGAGCGGCCGACGGCGATCGTCTGCACCAGCTTGCGCGAGGCCAGATCGATGATCCCGACCTTCTTCGCGAAACGGAACGTCACCCACAGCGTCTTCTTGTCGGCGGACAGCTCCATGTCGTCGGGGCCCGGCAGCAGGCCGGTGATGTCGCCGACGTTGGTGAGCGCGTTCTCGTCGATGATGCTGATCGTGTTCGCGACGCGGTTGGTGACCGCGACGTGCGTGCCGTCGGCGAGCGAGCGGAAGTTGTGCGCGCCCTTGCCCGTGTAGATCTGCTTGACGACCTTCTGGTTGCGCCAGTCGACGACCGCGACGTAATCCGCGCCGGTCATCCCGACCAGCAGGAACTTGTCGTCGGGCGTGAGCCACAGGCCGGCCGGCACCTTGCCGACCTTCATCTTCCACTTGACCGTCTGCGTCGGCAGATCGATCGCCGCGATCTCGCCGGACACCTGCAGCGACACGAGCAGCGTCTTGCTGTCCTTCGTGAACGCGAGGTGGCTCGGCATCACCGCGAGCGGCACGCGCTTCACGAGCTTCAGGTCGCGGCCGTCGTAGCCGTAGATGTCGACGCGATCGAGCCGCAAACCGGCCGCCGCGAACCACTTGCGGTCGGGCGAGAAGCCGAGCTGGTAAGGATCGTCGATCCCTTCGACGGTGCGCTGCAGCTTGCCCGTCTTCGGATCGAGCAACATCAGGCTGTTCGAGACCGAATTCGCGACGATCAGCGACGCATTGTCGGGCGTCGCCATCAAATGGTGCGGCTCCTTGCCGGTCGGCATCGTGGAAACGACTTCGCGGGTCTGCTGGTCGATCAGGGAAAGCGTCGCTTCGGCCGAATTCAGGACGATCACGTTATTCGCGTGTGCGGCGGGCGCCAGCACGGCGGCGGCCAGCGCAAGCGTGCGGCCGAAGGAAAGGAAAGTGCGCATGAAGACTCACGTCGTGGAACAGCAGTGATTGTAGAACGTTCGGCGGGCCCCTCCGGTTGACCCATGCCGGGATTGCGCCGCTTTTGCGCCACCTTGCCGCACGCCGGGCGGCCGCACGGGCCGCCGCGGCGCGGGCCCGGGCTGTCCGTGCAGGCCCGGCCGACCGATGTCGCGCTAGCGCTGCATCGACTCCCAGACCTTGTGCAGACGCTTGACAGAGACCGGCATCGGCGTGCGCAGTTCCTGCGCGAACAGCGAAATCCGCAGTTCCTCAAGCAGCCAGCGGAATTCCGCGAGCCGCGCATCGGCGACGCCGCCGCGCTGCGACACCGCGCGCTGGTACTGCTGGACGAGCGGCAGCAGCTCGGCCGACTGCTTCGCGTCGCGCGCCGGATCGGCCTTCAGCTTGTCGATCCGCAGCGCGATGCCTTTCAGATAGCGCGGGAAATGCGCAAGCTGCGCGTAAGGCGTGTCGATCACGAAGCGCTTGCCGACCAGCGCGGCCAGTTGCTGCTGCAGGTCGGCATGGGCCTGCGCGAACGGCTTCGCCTGCGCGAGCTTCTTCACGAGGCCCGCGTATTCGGCCAGGATCTGCCCGACGAGCCGTGCGATTTCCTGCGCGAGCAGGTTCAGCCGGCTCCTGCCCTCGTCGCGGCGCGTGTGGAAGCTCGCGTCATCGTCGGGCAGCGGGTCCTGCAGGCACGCGCGGTCGAGCGCCGTGTCGATCAACTGGTCGCGCAGCTCGTCCTGCGTGCCGAGCGACATGTACTGCATCGCCATCTCGCGCAGGCCCGGCAGGTTCTTTTCCAGGAACTTGATCGGCTCCTTCAACTGCAGCGCGAACAGCCGCCGCAAGCCGGCCCGGTGGATGCGCGCGGCCTCCTCCGGCGAATCGAACACCTCGACGTCGCAATGCGTGCCGCGGTCGACGAGCGCCGGATAGCCGTACAGCGTCTGGCCGCGCCGGCGGATTTCCAGCAGCTCGGGCAGCTTGCCGAAATTCCACGTCGTCAGGTTCTCGTACAACGCCGTCGCGCCGGTTTCCGTCGGGGCGGCCATCCGTGGGGCGGCCGTCTGCGGCGCGGCGCCCTTGCCCGGCTTGCCGCCCTTCGCGGCCGAAGCCTGCGCGGCGGCCGGCGCCGGCGCGCCGACTGCATCGCCCGCGCCGGCGTCGCCGCCCGGCGCGAGCGTCGACGCCGCCGCGATCTTCTGGAACTGCTGCTGCGCCTGCGCGCCGAGCTCCTGGCGAAGCTGCGCGAGATTGCGCCCCATCGCGAGCTGGCGGCCGTGCTCGTCGATCACCTTGAAATTCATGAACAGATGCGCGGGCAACGTCTCGAGCTTGAAATCGGCCGACTTCATCGCGACCTGCGTCTCGCCGCGCACGTCGGCGATCAGCGCCTCGACGAGCCCGCCCGCGCCAAAGCGCTCGCGCCCCATCCGCTCGACGAAGCCCGCCGCGTACTCGGGCAGCGGCACGCAGTGCCGGCGCAGCTTCTGCGGCAGCGACTTCAACAGCAACTGCACCTTTTCCTTCAGCATCCCCGGCACGAGCCACTCGCAGCGGCGCGCATCGACCTGGTTCAGCGCGAAGAGCGGCACCGCGAGCGTCACGCCGTCGCGCGGCGTGCCGGGCTCGAAGTGATACGTGAGCGCCATCTCGACGCCGGCCATCGTCGCGCGCTTCGGGAACAGATCGGTCGTCACGCCGGCCGCCTCGTGGCGCATCAGGTCGTCGCGCGACAGGTACAGCAGCCGCTGCTTGTCGTCGGGCTGGCCGGCCTTCTTCACCTCGTCGCGATACCAGCGCTCGAACGCGGCGCCCGTATGGATGCCTTCCGGAATCGCATGGTCGTAGTACGCGTAGATCAGCTCGTCGTCGACCAGCACGTCCTGGCGGCGCGACTTGTGTTCGAGCTGCTCGATGTCGGCGAGCAGCTTGCGGTTGTGCGCGAAGAACGGCAGCTTCGTGTCGAATTCGCCCTCGACCAGCGCGCCGCGGATGAACAATTCGCGTGCGCGCGCCGGGTCCTGCTTGCCGAACGCGACGCGCCGCCGGTGGTAGATCGGCAACCCGTACAGCGTCGCGCGCTCGAACGCGCTCACCTGCGCCGGACGCTTTTCCCAGTGCGGCTCCGACAGCGATTTTTTCAGCAGATGCGCGCCGATCTTCTCGACCCACTCGGGCTCGATCTTCGCGAGGCAGCGCGCGTACAGCCGGCTCGTCTCGACGAGTTCGGCCGCCATCACCCAGCGGCCGGCCTTCTTCGCGAGCGCGGAGCCGGGCCACAGGTAGAACTTGATGCCGCGCGCGCCGAGGTAATGCGGATCGTCGTCCGCTTTCATCCCGATGTTGCCGAGCAGGCCCGTCAACAGGGCCAGATGAATCTGTTCGTAGGTGGCCTCGACTTCGTTGAGTCGCCAGCCGTGCTCGCGCACGACGGTCAGCAGTTGCGAATGCACGTCGCGCCACTCGCGCAGCCGCAGGTGCGACAGGAAATTCTGCCGGCAGGCGTCGCCGAGCTGGCGATTCGACTTCTTGTGCGCGACGGCTTCCTCGAACCACGCCCAGATCTTCAGCCACTGCAGGAATTCGGAGCGCTCGTCGGCGAACCGGCGGTGCGCCTGGTCGGCCTGCTCCTGCGCTTCGATCGGGCGATCGCGCGGATCCTGCACGGACAGCGCGCTCGCGATGATCAGCACCTCGCGCAGCGACTGCTGGTCGCGCGCGGCCAGAATCATCCGGCCGACGCGCGGGTCGAGCGGCAGCCGCGCGAGCTCGCGGCCGAGCGGCGTCAGCGCGTTGTCGTCGTCGACCGCGCCGAGCTCGTTCAGCAACTGGTAGCCGTCCGCGATCGCGCGGCCGGGCGGCGGCTCGAGGAACGGGAACGATTCGATCGCCGTCAGGTGCAGCGACTTCATCCGCAGGATCACCGACGCGAGCGACGAACGCAGGATTTCCGGATCGGTGAAGCGTGCGCGCGCCTGGTAGTCGCTTTCCTCGTACAAGCGGATGCACACGCCGTCGGCCACGCGGCCGCAACGGCCCGCGCGCTGGTTCGCGGCCGCCTGCGAGATCGACTCGACCTGCAACTGCTCGACCTTGTTCCGGTACGAATAGCGCTTCACGCGCGCGAGACCGGTGTCGACCACGTAGCGGATGCCCGGCACCGTCAGCGAGGTTTCGGCCACGTTGGTCGCGAGCACGATCCGGCGCGCGTTCGACGCCTTGAACACCTTGTCCTGGTCGGCCGCCGACAGCCGCGCGAACAGCGGCAGGATCTCGGTGTGCGGCGGATGGTGCTTGCGCAGCGCCTCGGCCGCCTCGCGGATCTCGCGCTCGCCGGGCAGGAACACCAGCACGTCGCCGGGGCCTTCGCGGCACAGCTCGTCCACCGCGTCGACGATCGCGTCCATCAGGTCGCGCTCGGCTTCGCGCGCGGTCTTCACGCGATCGCGGCCGCCCGTGCCTTCCGCGTTCTTCACCGCCGGGCGATCCTCGGCCACAGGGCGGTAACGCATCTCGACCGGATACAGCCGCCCGCTCACCTCGATCACGGGCGCCGGACGCTCGTCGGTGCCGAAATGGCGCGCGAAGCGGTCGGCGTCGATCGTCGCGGACGTGACGATCAGCTTCAGGTCCGGCCGCCGCGGCAGGATCTCCTTCAGATAGCCGAGCAGGAAGTCGATGTTCAGGCTGCGCTCGTGCGCCTCGTCGATGATCAGCGTGTCGTACGCCTTCAGCAACGGGTCGGTCTGAGTCTCGGCGAGCAGGATGCCGTCCGTCATCAGCTTCACGGACGCGCCCGGCGCGAGATTGTCGGTAAAGCGCACCTTGTAGCCGACCACCTCGCCGAACGGCGTGCCGAGTTCCTCGGCGATCCGGCGGCCGGTGGACGATGCGGCCAGGCGCCGCGGCTGCGTATGGCCGATCAGGCCCGTGCCGCCGGCGCCGAGCCCGCGGCCGAGATCGAGACAGATCTTCGGCAACTGCGTGGTCTTCCCCGAGCCCGTTTCACCGCAGACGATGACGACCTGGTGGCCGGCGATCGCGCGCGCGATTTCGTCGCGCTTGCCCGACACGGGCAGGCTTTCGGGGTACGTGATCGGCGGGACGGGGTTCGGTGCGACGGCGGCCCGCGGCGCACGCTCGCGGCGCGGGGCACGCTCGCCCGCGGCCTGCGGCGCGCCCTTCGCGGCCGGCTGGCGCGCGTCGCCGCGCCGTTCGTCATTGCGCGGCCCGCGCGGCGCATGTGCCAGCGTGCCCGCCGGCTTGTCCTGCTGCCGGCGCGGCGGCTGGCCCTGCTGCTCGCGCGCGTCGGCCGCACCATCCGGGTGCTTCGCCGACGGCGTATTGGCCCGCGTCGGCGCGGGACTTTTAGAAACATTCGACATGGGGGCGCATTATAATCCCGGCCATGAATTCCCAAACCGACCTCCCTCCCGCTCAGACCGGCGCCGCGACGCCGCCGGCCGCCGACGATTCGGCCGCCAGCCACGCGCAGTTCGTCGACTGGATGCGCTCCGTCGCGCCCTATATCCACAAGTTCCGCAACAGCACGTTCGTCGTGGGGTTCGGCGGCGAGGTGGTGCAGCAGGGGCTGCTGAACGCGCTCGTATCGGACATCGCGCTGTTGCAGGCGATGGGCATCCAGATCGTGCTGGTCCACGGCTCGCGCCCGCAGGTCGAGGAGCAGTTGAGCCTGCACGGTGTCGAATCCGAGTTTTCGCACGGGCTGCGCATCACCGATGCGCGCGCGCTCGAATCCGCGAAGGAAGCGGCCGGTGAAGTGCGTCTCGACATCGAGGCCGCGATCAGCCAGGGTCTGCCGAACTCGCCGATGGCGCACGCGCACATCAGCGTCGTGTCGGGCAACTTCGTGACCGCGCGGCCGGTGGGGATTCTCGATGGAGTCGATTTCGCGCACACGGGCATCGTGCGCAAGATCGACGCCGAATCGATCCGTCATTCGCTCGCGAGCCGCAAGCTCGTGCTGCTGTCGCCGCTCGGGTTCTCGCCGACCGGCGAGGCGTTCAACCTGTCGATGGAGGACGTCGCGTCGGCGGCCGCGATCGCGCTGCGCGCCGACAAGATCATCTTCCTGACCGAAGGGCCCGGCATCGTCGACGACGAAGGCGACCTGGTGCGCGAAATGTCGCTCGACGCGGCCGCCGAGCTGCTCGATTCCGGCAACATCCAGGGCGACGACGCATTCTTCCTCAAGCATTCGATCCGCGCGTGCCGCGGCGGCGTGACGCGTGCGCACCTGATTCCGCAATCGCTCGACGGCAGCATGCTGCTCGAACTGTTCCTGCACGACGGCGTCGGCACGATGATCTCGTACGAGAACCTCGAAAGCCTGCGCGAAGCGACGCCGGACGACGTCGGCGGCATCCTGTCGCTGATCGAGCCGCTCGAATCGGACGGCACGCTGGTGCGGCGCGGCCGCCACCAGATCGAACGCGACATCGACCACTTCTCGGTGATCGAGCACGATGGCGTGCTGTTCGGCTGCGCGGCGCTGTACCCGTACCAGCAGGAGAAGATCGGCGAGATGGCGTGCCTGACGGTCGCGCCGGAAGCGCAGGGCTCGGGCGACGGCGAACGCCTGCTCAAGCGCATCGAGCAGCGCGCCCGCGCGCGCGGCCTCACGCACATCTTCGTGCTCACGACGCGCACCGAGCACTGGTTCCTCAAGCGCGGCTTCGTCAAGGTCAGCGTCGACGACCTGCCAGAAGACCGCCGCAAACTCTATAACTGGCAGCGCAAGTCGCTCGTGCTGATGAAGCAGCTCTGAGCACCGGCACGACTGCCCTTCCCCCCAGACACCGATTACAGGAGAAGTACACGATGGCTCGAATGATCCAATGCGCGAAGCTCGGCAAGGAAGCCGAAGGCCTCGATTTCCCGCCGCTGCCGGGCGAACTCGGCAAGCGCATTTACGAGAGCGTCTCGAAGGAAGCGTGGCAAGGCTGGCTCAAGCAGCAAACGATGCTGATCAACGAAAACCGCCTGAACATGGCCGACCCGCGCGCGCGCCAGTATCTGATGAAGCAGACGGAGAAGTACTTCTTCGGCGACGGCGCGGACCAGGCGTCCGGCTACGTACCGCCGACGGAAGGCTGAGCGACGACGCGACTCGCGACGGCCGGCCATGCCGGCGGCGTCGCGAGGTGAAGCAAAAGCCCCAAGCAAACGGCACCGTGTATCGCACGGTGCCGTTTGCTTTTGGGACGCCTGATCTGGCGCGAGCGAAGGCAAACAAGACGCGCGGCCCGCCCGGCGCCCGATGCCGCGGAATCGCCGCGCCGCCGCCTCGGCGCATCGCGCCGGCCTGCCGGCTCAACCCGCGGGTTTCAACGTGCCGCGATCGTCGGGTGGCGCGGCTTCGCCGCCCGGGTTCCCTGCGCCCGTATGCTCGGTGCCCCACTCGGCCGCATCGCTGCGCTCGGCGCTCGACAGTTCGTCGGCGCGATGTCCGGTGCGATTGAGCAGCGCCACCATGCAGACAAGCGACACGAGCGCATAGAGACCCGACGCGATCGCGACGCCGACGATGCTGCCCGTCGCATTGAGGATCGCCTGCGCGAGCACCGGCGTGCCGCCGCCGACGACGAGCGCGCTCAACTGATACGCGAGCGACAGGCCCGTGTAGCGGATGTTGGCCGGGAACACGCGCGCGAGCACGCCGCCGACCGCGCCATAGAACATCGCCGACGGAATCGTCGAGATGCACATCCCCGCGACGGCGACCCAGTACGAACCCGTCGCGAGCGCATGAAACATCACGGGCATCAGCACGATTTCCGGGATCAGGATCCAGCACATCGCGCGCCGCATGTCGACCTTCGACACGAACCACGCGCCGACCGGCTGCATCAGGAACTGCACGACGAGCGAGATCGACAGGATGCCGAGGAACGTACCCTGCGCATAACCGAGTTCCTTGGTCGCCCACGACAGCGCGAACGTGCTGCGGAAATACGTGACGTTGATCACCGGCAGCGTGCCGGCCGCGAGCAGCACGACGACCCAGTGGTCGCGCACCACGTCGCGCAGCGGCAGCTTCACCGTGCGCTTGCGCGCGAGCACGCGCTGCATGTCGACCGATTCCTCGAGCTTCAGCCGGATCACCATCCCGATGATCACGAGCACGGCCGACAGCAGGAACGGAATGCGCCAGCCCCACATCAGGAACGACGGCGTCGGCAGCGCGCTCAGCGCGAAGAACGCGGCCGTGGCCAGCAGGTTGCCGGTGGGCGAGCCCTGCTGCGCGAACGCCGCATACAGGATGCTGCGATGCTTCGGCGCATTCTCGCTCGCGATCAGCACCGCGCCGCCCCACTCGCCGCCGACCGCGATACCCTGCAGCACGCGCAGCACGACGAGGCCCGCCGGCGCCCACACGCCGATCGACGCATAGCCGGGCAGCAGCCCGATGCCGGTCGTCGCGAGCCCCATCATCACCAGCGTGATCACGAGCGCCGTCTTGCGGCCGACGCGATCGCCGAGATGCCCGAACACGATCCCGCCGAGCGGCCGCGCGGCGAAGCCGGCCCAGAACGTGACGAACGCGAGCAGCGTCGCGACGCCGGGGTCCATCGTGCTGGAAAAGAACACCTTGCCGAACACGAGCGCCGCGGCCGTGCCGTAGATGTAGAAGTCGTACCACTCGATCGTGGTGCCGACGAACGCCGCGAGGGCAGCGCGGCCAGGCCGCGGCTGCGCGGCGCTCGAGAATTGCGGACGGCTCATCGATGTCTCCATGATTGTGATCGGCGGCGCGACGGTCGCGCGCGTTGCCGGAGGGCCAGCCTTGCGCCGCCGGCTGGCGGGGTTGCGCTACGTTGCGTTGCTTGATGTCGGCGTCGGTCCGTTCGGGACGACGTTCGTTTGCGGGCGCCCTCGGCCCGTCACGTCTCGTGCGGCCCGACCTTCAGCACGCCGGCGTCGAGCAGTTGCTGCTGAAGCGCGCGATCGACGCCGAGCCGATCGAGCACCGCGCGCGTGTCGCGGCCGAGCGCGGGCGGCGCCGACCGGTAGGTGGCCGGCGTGCGCGACAGCTTCACCGGCGACGCGGTGCCGCGATACGCGCCGATCTCGACGAACAGCTCGCGATGCAGCGCATGCGGATCGTGCGCGACGTCGGCCACCGTGCGCACCGGCCCGCACGGCACACCGGCCGCCATCAGGTCGCGCGCGAGCGGCTCGCACGCGTGCGCGGCGAGCCGCGCTTCCAGTTCCGCCTTCAGCTCCGGGCGATGCGCGCAACGGCTGCGGTTGTCGACGAAGCGCGGATCGCCGGCGAGCGCCGGTGCGCCGAGATGCGCGACGAGCCGCGCGAACTGCCGGTCGTTGCCGACCGCGAGGAAGATCGGCACGGTCGCCGTGCGGTAGCTGTCGTACGGCGCGATGTTCGGATGCGCGTTGCCGCTGCGTTCCGGCACGCGGCCCGACCCGAAGAAATTCGGCAGGTGCGGATGCAGCAGCGACACGCCGCAGTCGTACAGCGCCACGTCGATCGACTGCCCGCGCCCGCTCTTCTCGCGCTCCGCGAGCGCCAGCAGGATGCCGGCGAGTGCGTTCAGCCCCGTGACCATGTCGACGATCGGCAGGCCGATGCGGGTCGCGTCGCCGTCGCGTTCGCCGTTCACGCTCATCAGCCCGGCCATCGCCTGGATCACCGCGTCGTAGCCCGGCAGCCCGCCGAGCGGACCGTCGTCGCCGAAGCCCGTCACCGCGCAGTGGATCAGGCGCGGAAAGCGCGGCTGCAGGTCGCGTGCGTAGTCCATCCCCCAGCGCGCGAGCGTGCCCGGCTTGAAATTCTCGACGAGCACGTCGGCTTCTTCGAGCAGGCGCCACAGGATCGCGCGCCCTTCTTCGCGCGACAGGTCGAGCGCGAGCCCTTCCTTGTTGCGGTTCACGCCCATGAAGTACCAGGCCGTGTCGCCGAGGAACGGCGGCCCCCAGCCGCGCGTCTCGTCGCCGGCGGGCGGCTCGATCTTGACCACCGTCGCGCCGTGATCGGCGAGCGCCTGCGTGCAATACGGGCCGCCGAGCACCCGGCTCAGGTCGACGACCTTCAGGCCGTCCAGTGCGCCACGCGTCGCGTTCATCGCTCGACCTCCGGCAGCAGGTCGAGCGCCGTGTCGAGCGCGACCGGCAGGCCGCGCAGCAGCGCGTCGGACGCGACCGATTCGTCGTCGCGCGGCGCCGGCGCGAGCGGATCGACCGGCAGCAGCTTGTGACGCACGATCAGGTGCGCGAGCGCGAGACGCCTGAAATCCGGTGCGAGCCGTGCGCCCTCGCAGGCCATCAGCACGGCCGCGCTCGCGTAATACAGCGCGGACGCGGCCTGCCGCACGCGCGCGTCGTCGCCTTCTCCGGCCACCCTCGCGAGCGCATCGCACGCCCGCGCGAGGATGCGCCGCAGCGCCGTGCGGCTCGCGTCGGGCAGCGGCGCCGCGCCCAGACGATCGCCGAGGAACGTGCGCAGCGCGTCGAGCGCATGCTCGCGCTGCGCGGCGCGCGCGACGTCGAGCGCGACGATGTTGCTCGTGCCTTCCCAGATCGAACCGAGGTGCGCGTCGCGCACGAGCCGCGCGTCGCTCCATTCCTCGATATAGCCGGTGCCGCCGCGCACTTCCATTGCGTCGCCCGTCACGCGGCGCGCGTCGCGACAGGCGCGGAACTTGATCAGCGGCGTCAGGATCCGCACGCAGCGCGCCGCCTGCTCGTCGCCCGCGTCGGCCTGCGGCAACAGCAACGCGATCTGCATGAACATCGCGCGCGCGGCTTCGGCCGGCAGCAGCATCTTCATCAGTTGGCGCTGCATCAGCGGCATCTCGATCAGCTTGCGCCCGAACGCCTCGCGATGCGCGGCGACGTGCAGCGCCTCGTTCAGCGCGCGCCGCATCAGCCCCGCCGCGCGCACGCCGTTCGACAGCCGCGACATGTTGATCATGTCGGCCATCTGGTGAAAACCGCGGCCAATCTCGCCGATCAGCCAAGCCTGCGCGCCTTCGAGCACGATCTCGCCGCTCGCCATCGAACGGCTGCCGAGCTTGTCCTTCAGGCGCACGATCCGGTAGCGGTTGCGTGCGCCGTCCGGCAGCGTCTTCGGCAGCAGGAACAGCGCGAGGCCCTTGATGCCGTCCGGCGCGCCGTCGGGCCGCGCGAGCACCATCGCGAGATCGGCGTCCGCGTTCGAGCAGAACCACTTGTCGCCGGTCAGGCGCCAGACGGCCTCGCCGTGCGCGTCGGTTTCGCGGGTCGCGCGCGTCGCGATCCGGCCGACGTCGGAGCCGGCCGCCTGCTCGGTCATGAACATCGCGCCCTGGTACAGCGTGTCGAAGTCGCGCGACGCGAGCCTCGGCAGATAGCGCGCGACGAGCGCCGGATCGCCGAAGCGGCGCAGCGTGCGCGTCAGCGAATCGGTCATGCTGACCGGGCAGCACAGCCCGAATTCCGCCTGCACGAACAGGAACGTCAGCGCGTACTTGACGAGCGGCGGCACGGTTTCGGATCCGTGGCTGAGCGACGCGAGCCCGAGTTCCGCATACGCGACGCGTTCGAGCGCGACGTAGGCCGGATCCTTGTCGATCCGCTGCACGGCCTCGCCGCGCCGATTGCGGTGCTCGAGCACGGGCGGATGCTTGTCCGCGCGCGACGCCCATTCGTCGAGTTCGCCCGATACGCGGGCGCCGAGCGCGCGCAGCCGCGGCTCGAGTTCGGCATAGCACGCGTCGCCGAGATGCAGCTTCAGCAACGCGCCGAGATCGGGATCGACGGTGAAGAAATTGAGGCCCCGGCTGTCGGGGATATTGGATGCGCCGGTGTCCGGCGTGCGAGCGGTATCGTTCATGCGTGCGTCTCCTGGGTTGCCCGCGCATTGGCCGGGCCGGATGTCGCGGCATCGGCCGGCCCTGCGTCAAGCCTCCCGCAGAGCGTAGGCGCGCGATCGATAAGCGTCCAATACAGGATTTGTCCGGTACGATAGATGTCGCTTATCGATGCCGCCGCCGGGAGGAGACACCATGGAACTGAGGCAGTTGCGCTACTTCGTGGCCGTTGCCGAGGAGCTGCATTTCGGGCGCGCGGCGAAGCGCCTGTTCATCTCGCAGCCGGCGCTGAGCTTCGACATCCGCAAGTTCGAGGACGCGCTCGGCGTGCAGCTCTTCTCGCGCACCAACAAGACGGTCGCGCTGACCAACGCGGGCGAGGTGCTGCTCGGCGAGGCGCGCCGGCTGCTGCTGCAGGCGGACGAAGCCGAGCGCCTGACGGTGCGCTCCGCGTCGGGGCTCGCGGGCCGGCTGCGGATCGGCTTCGTCCACTCGATGCTGTATCGCGGGCTGCCGGACGCGGTGCGGCGCTTCGAGGCCGACTATCCGGGCGTCGAGGTCGTGTTGAGCGAGATGAACACGCACGCGCAGGTGCAGGCGATCCAGCGCGGCCAGATCGATCTCGGCTATGCGCACTGGGGCCACTTCCCGCCCGACGTCGAATCGGCGCCCGTCTATGCGGAGCCGTTCGTGTGCTGCCTGCCGGCCGCGCATCCGCTCGCGCGGCGCAGGCAGGTCGCGCTCGCCACGCTCGCGACGGAACCGTTCATCCTGTTTCCGCGCGACGCCGCGCCGCACTATCACGACCTGATCATCGCGCAGTGCGTGAACGCGGGGTTCAGTCCGCTGATCCGCCACGAGGCGCGGCTGTGGCAGACGATCCTGTCGATGATCGAGTTCGGAATGGGCATCGCGCTGGTGCCGCAGGTGCTGCAGCGGGCGAAAAGCGATCGGCTCGCGTTCGTGCCGCTGAAGGATGCGTCGCTCGAATCGCGCACGCTCGCGCTGAAACGCAGCGGCACCGCCGAACCGGTGGCGCTGCGCTTTGCCGGCTACGTGCGCGCATCGATCGACGCGCTGCCCGCGCTCGCGGGCTGAGCGCGCGGCGCGTGCAGTGGCGTTGGCCGCTGTTTGAAAAAAATTTGCACAAAGGGCTTTACGAACCCCAAAAGCTCTGACATAATTTGATTCTTCTTTGGGCGGTTAGCTCAGCGGTAGAGCACTGCCTTCACACGGCAGGGGTCACTGGTTCGATCCCAGTACCGCCCACCAAAGAATTCAAGGGCCTGCGTCTCACGACGCGGGCCCTTTTCGTTTTGGCGTCGCGCGTGTCCTGCACGACGCGGCGCCACGTCATGCGCCGCCGCGTCCGCTCGCAGGTAACGCCTTACCGCACGTCCCCCACCCGCTGCGCCGTCGCATCGAATGCACGCTTCGCCTTGTCGACGATCTCGTCGACCTCCGCCTCGCGAATCACGAGCGGCGGCGACAGCAGCATCCGGTCGCCGGTCGCGCGCATGATCAGGTTGCCGTTGAAACAGAAGTCGCGGCAGATCGTGCCGATATCGACACTCGCATCGAACCGCTCGCGCCGCTCACGATCGCGCGCAAGCTGAACGCCCGCGACGAGCCCTGCCCCGGCAATCTCCCCGACGATCGGATGATCGCCCAGCGCGGCACGCAGCCGGCGCTGGAAATACGGGCCGATATCGGTCCTCACGCGCTCGACGATTCCCTCGTCGCGCAGCAACTTCAGGTTCGCGACCGCGACGGCCGCCGCCACCGGGTGGCCCGAATACGTGAGGCCGTGGTTGAATTCGCCGTTGTCGATGATCGGGCGCGCGACGCGCTCGTGGATGCCCACCGCGCCCATCGGTACGTAGCCCGACGTCAGGCCCTTCGCCATCGTGATCAGGTCCGGCTCGAAGCCGAAGTGCTGATGCGCGAACCATTCGCCGGTGCGCCCGAACCCGCCGATCACCTCGTCGGCCACCAGCAGGATGTCGTACTTGCGGCAGATCCGCTGGATTTCCGGCCAGTACGTCGACGGCGGGAAGATCACGCCGCCCGCGCCCTGGAACGGCTCGCCGATGAACGCGGCGACGTTGTCCGCGCCGAGTTCGAGAATCTTCGCCTCGAGCTGCTGCGCACGCGCGAGGCCGAACGCTTCGGGCGTCTCGCCCGGCTGTGCTTCGCCGAAGAAATACGGCTGGTCGATATGCACGATGTGCTCGACCTTCGACGGCATCTGCTCGTGCATGTAGCCCATCCCGCCGAGCGTGCCGCCCGCGATCGTCGAGCCGTGATAGCCGTTCCTGCGCGAGATCACGTATTTCTTCTGCGGCTTGCCCTGCACGCGCCAGTACTGGTGCACGAGGCGCAGCACGGTGTCGTTGCCTTCCGAGCCGCTGTTGCAGTAGAAGAAGTGGTTGAAACCGGCGGGTGTCACTTCCGCGAGCATCGCGGAAAGCTCGATGATCGGCGGGTGCGTGGTCTTGAAGAACGTGTTGTAGAACGGCAGTTCCTGGATCTGGCGATACGCGGCGTCGGCGAGTTCCTTGCGGCCGTAGCCGACGTTCACGCACCAGAGGCCGGCCATCCCGTCGATGATCTTGTTGCCGTCCGAGTCCCACAGGTAGACGCCGTCGGCCTTCACGATCACGCGGCTGCCGGCGCGGTTGAGCGCGCCCATGTCCGAGAACGGGTGGATGTGGTGCGCGGCGTCGAGCGCGCGGTATTCGGCGGTCGAGTACTGCGAAAGTGCTTCGTTTCGATCGGTCATGTTTTCTCCGTCAAACAGCGCCGCACGCTTACACGTGCAGCAGCAGGTGCCTGCGTTCCCACGAGCTGATCACGCGGAAGAACGCTTCGTATTCGGTTTCCTTCAACGCCAGATAGGCCTTCACGAACTTGTCGCCGAGGATGCCGGCAAGCGGCTCGCACGCGGCCATCAGCGAGATGCCTTCCTCGAGGTTGCGCGGCAGTTGGTACGGCAGGTCGTAGCCGTCGGATGCGATCGGCTCGGTCGGCGCGAGCTGTTGCGTGATGCCGAGATAGCCGGCGGCGAGCGTCGCCGCGAACGCGAGGTACGGGTTGCAGTCGACACCCGGAATCCGGTTCTCGATGCGTCGCGCGACGGGGCTCGACTGCGGAATGCGAAAGCCCACCGTGCGGTTGTCGTACCCCCACTGCACGTTGATCGGCGCGGCCATGAAGCGCGACAGGCGGCGATACGAATTGATGTAAGGCGCGAAGATCGGCATCAGCGCCGGGGTGTACTTCTGCAGCCCCGCGAGATAGCTGTGAAACAGCGGCGACACGGCCCCGCCTTCGTCGGCGAACAGGTTGCGGCCTGTTCGCGCATCGGCGAGACTCTGATGGATGTGCATCGCGGAGCCCGGCTCGCCCTCCATCGGCTTGGCCATGAACGTCGCATACATGTTGTGGCGCAGCGCGGCCTCGCGCACGGTGCGCTTGAACAGGAACACCTGGTCGGCCAGCGACAGCGCATCGCCATGCACGAAGTTGATCTCCATCTGCGCGGCGCCGACTTCGTGAATCAGCGTCTCGATATCGAGGCCCTGCATTTCGCAGTACTCGTAGATGTCCTCGAACAGCGGATCGAACTCGTTGACGGCCTCGATCGAATACGACTGGCGGCCCGTTTCCGCCCGTCCCGTGCGGCCGACGGGCGGACGCAGCGGCAAGTCGGGATCGGCGTTCATGTCGACCAGATAGAACTCCAGCTCGGGTGCGACGACGGGCGTCCAGCCCTTCGCCTTGTACAGGTCGAGCACGCGGCGCAGCACGTAGCGCGGCGAGATCTCGACCGGCGAGCCGTCGAAGTGCACGCAGTCGTGGATCACCTGCGCGGTCGGGTCGACGGCCCACGGGATCAGGCAGATCGTCGACGGATCGGGCACGCACACCATGTCGGGGTCGGTCACGCCGGTGAGCGACCCGTCTTCCGGATAGTCGCCGGTGACGGTCTGCACCATGACGGCCTGCGGCAGGCGCATCGACTCGCCGGATTCGAACTTGTTGCGCGGAATGATCTTGCCGCGCGCGATGCCGGCCATGTCGGGAATGATCGCCTCGACTTCGGTAATGCGGTGCTGACGCAGGAATTCGCTCAGTTCGGGTTGCATGATCGGTCTCGTTAGTCGATATCGATGTCGGATGCGGCCGGCGACGGTGTCGCGCCGCCGGCCGCATGAAGGCGGTGCGTCATCCGCGCGCGGCACGCCGCGCCGAATGCCGCGAAGATGTCGCGCGACAGCGGCTGCTCCGCGTAGCGCCATTCGGGATGCCACTGCACGCCCAGCGCGAACGCACGCGCGCCGCGCACGCTGACGGCCTCGACCAGCCCGTCGGGCGCGCTCGCTTCGACGGCAAGCCCTGCGCCCAGGCGCGCGATGCCCTGGTCGTGCAGCGAATTGACCGTCGCCTCGCGCGCGCCGCGCGCGATCCGCTGCAGCAGGCCGTCCGGCGCGAGCCGCACGACGTGCGCGGGACCGTACTGCCGTTCGAGCGGATCGGCCGGCCGTTCGCGATGGTCGTCGAAGCCGGTCGTCGCATGCAGCCGCTGATGCAGCGTGCCGCCATACGCGACGTTCAGTTCCTGCATGCCGCGGCAGATCGCGAGCACGGGTACGCCCGCGTCGATCGCCGCACGGATCAGCGGCAACGCGGTCGCATCGCGCGCCGGATCGTGCAGCGTATCGGGCGCGCTCGCGGCGCCGCCGTAATGATGCGGCTCGACGTTCGAATAGCTGCCGGTCAACAGCAGCCCGTCGACCGCCGCGACGATTGCCTCGGCCGGCTGCCGCGCGCCGAGCGCGGGCAGCACGAACGCCAGCGCGCCGGCGCCGTCGACGAGCGCGGTGAGGTACTTCTCGCCCGCCGCGTGGTTCGGATGGGCGCCGCGCAGGATGCGGTCGGCGGTGACGGCTACGATCGGTCGCGCACGCATCGGCGTCTCTCCGGTAATCGTGCACGACACGCTCGTGCGCGCAACGACGCAGGTTCACGGGTACGCCGCACGCGCGTGCAATCGCGCCGCGCCAGCGCAGGCACAGACGCGGTCCCGCCGCGCGGACGGTGCGGCAACAGGCGGTACGGCCCGGGACGGGAGCGGAAAGGGACGCTAGGGCAACAACGACGCGCTGCCGTCGCACTGCACCGCGCTGAACAGGTGCGCGGTCACGAGATTGAAGCGGCGCGGGCCGCGATGGGAAATGGCGAAGAAACGAGGCTCGCGTAACGGGGCGGCGCGCGTGCCGCGATCAGCATGCCGGTTCGGCCCGGCCTGAGGCGGCGCGCCCGCCGACGGACTTCGCGTCCGGCGTATCGAAGGGCTGGCGGCTTTCACGATCGTACTCGACTGACTGATGGAGGCAGGACACGTGTCGCAATGCCGCGTGGCGACACGTCAGCAAGATGTCTCGCGCGCATTCCGGCGCAGGCCGGCCATCGTCGAGGGCCTCGCCGCCGGTGCGCGCATGACGACTTCCTGACATTCAGCTTATATCACCTAAAAATTGCGTCAACTTTTCAGGGGGCGATGACGACACCGATCAGATGAAAAAAACGGCATCGATCCGCGCGATCGATGCCGTTTTGTGCATTGCATCGGCTTGCCGGCTACGGGCCGGCGGGGCAGGACGTGCCCTCGCGCCGCGCCGCCGCATCGTGGCGGCTCGTGCTCAGCGATGCGCGAGCGCGGTTTCGACGAGCGTCCGCAGCAGCGGCACGATCCGCGCGGCACGCGCTTCGTCGTACGCGTACGGACGCGTCTCTTCCATGTAGGTGATCTGCGACAGTTCGAGCTGCACGGCCTCGACGCCGGTCTCGGGCATGCCATAGTGACGCGTGATGTAGCCGCCCTTGAAGCGCCCGTTCGCGACGGCCGTGTAGCCGCCGTACGCGAGCACGCGCGCAGCCAGCGCCTCCGCGAGACCGGGCGCCGCGCTTGCGCCGCTCGACGTGCCGAAATTGAAGTCCGGCAGGCGGCCGTCGAAGAAACGCGGCACGTGCGAGCGAATCGAATGCGCTTCCCACACGAGCACGCGGCCGTGTTCGCCCTTCAGGCGCGCGATCTCGCGTTGCAGCGCGTCGTGATACGGCACCCAGTAACGGTCGCGGCGACGCATGATCTCGTCGTTGCCGGGCAGCGCGTTCGCCGGATACAGCGGCGCCTTGTCGAACGTATCGACCGGCACGAGCCCCGTCGTGTCCTGCCCCGGATACAGGTTCTCGTTGTCGGGCGGACGGTTCAGGTCGACGACGTAACGCGCGTGCGACGGCACGAGGATCGATGCGCCGAGTTCGGCCGCGAAGCCGTACAGCCGCTCGAGATGCCAGTCGCAATCGTCGACGAAGCGCGCGTCGGGCGTCATCGTCGCGGCGATGTCGTCGGGAATGTGCGTGCCCGCGTGCGGAATCGAGATCAGCAGCGGCAGCGTGCCCTGCTTCAGCGTGAATACAGCCGGTTGTTCAGTCATGTCGCCTCACCGTAAGAGTCTGCCGGCGCGCGCATGCGGCGCGCCGGTTGCCGCGCGTCAGCGCAGCAATTGCGCCAGCGCGGCGCGGTAGTCGGCATACGCGGCGGCTTCGTCGCGATGGCGGCGGCCGCTCACGACGCGCTCGCCGCCCGTATAGACGTCGAGCACCGGCGTCTCGCCGTGCTCGGCGAACACGATGCCCGACAGCCAGGCCGCGCTGCCGTGTTCGGCGATCGCCGGATGGTCGGGATCGAGCACGAGCCAGTCGGCGCGACTGCCTGCGCGCAGCGCGCCGATGCGCCGCCCGCTCGCCTGCGCGCCGCCCGCGAGCGACGCGTCGAACAGGCGATCGGCGACGTGCGCCTGCGATTCGCTCGCCAGCACGTTGCGCGCGCGATGCACGAGCCGCTGCCCGTATTCGAGCAGGCGCAGCTCCGAGCGCCACTCGACCGATGCGTGGCTGTCCGAGCCGACGCCGATCACGCCGCCTTGCGCGAGATAGTCGACGGCAGGGAACACGCCGTCGCCGAGGTTCGCTTCGGTCGTCAGGCACAGCCCGGCGACCGCGCGACGCTTCGCGAGCGCCGCCGTCTCGGCCGCATCGACGTGGGTCGCGTGCACGAGGCACCAGCGCGCATCGACGTCGAAGCGATCGAGCAGCCATTGCACGGGGCGTGCGCCGTAGGCGCGCACGCAGTCGTCGACTTCGGCCGTCTGCTCGGCGATGTGGATATGCACCGGCGCATCGTCGGGCAACCCGTCGAGCAGCGCACGCAGCCCGTTCTCGGACACCGCGCGCAGCGAATGCGGCGCGACGCCGTAGCGCAGCCCGCCATGCTCGGGCGCCGCGCGACGCATCGCGTCGAGCAGTTCGAGCACGCCTTCGGGCGTGTTGATGAAGCGGCGCTGGTCGTCGCGCGGCGGCTTGTTGCCGAAGCCGGCGAACTGGTACGACACGGGCAGCATCGTGATGCCGATGCCGGCCGAGCGCGCGGCGTCGACCACGCGCGTGCCGAGCTCCGCGATCCGCGGATAGCGCGAGCCGTCCTGCGCGTGATGCACGTAGTGGAATTCGCACACCGACGTGTAGCCGCACTTGAGCATCTCGACGTACAGCCAGCGTGCAATCGCCGCGAGCGCGTCGGGCGTGATCTTCAGCGCGAAGCGGTACATCAGGTCGCGCCAGCTCCAGAAGCTGTCGGCGGGATTCGCGCGGTATTCGGTGAGCCCCGCCATCGCGCGCTGGAATGCGTGCGAATGCAGGTTCGGCATGCCGGGCAGCACCGGCCCGGCCGCGCGCGCGACGCCCGCCGGGGCGTCGGTGTCGGGCGTCACGTCGGTCAGCGTGCCGGCCGCGTCCCAGCGCAGCAGCACGTTGCGGCGCCAGCCATCGGGCAGGTAGGCATGGTCCGCGAACAACATCGTGTCGGTCATTGCGAGTCCTCATCGACCGGATCCAGCACGCAAGCGTGTCGTCCGGCCCGGTACCGCGGCCGGCAGGCGCGAGCGCATCGCGCCCGCCCCTGCGTCGCGGCGATCGACCGGAGGGCGCGCTGGCGCGCCGGGCCCGGTCCCATGCAAGGCGTCGGCCGGGCCCGGTCCGTCACGACCCGGCCCGGCCGACGTGAAACTTATCCGTTCATCCGGCGAAACACGGTCGTGCCGCCGCGGACGACCTGCTCGCACAGCGGCCGGCCGATCCAGTACGCGAGCTCGGCCAGCGAGCCGACCGACCACGCGGCGAAGTCGGCCTGTCGACCGACTTCGAGCGCGCCGTGACGATCCGCGCGGCCGAGCGCCGCGGCCGCATGGCGCGTGACGCCCTGCAGCACCTCGGGCACAGTCATGCGGAACAGCGTGCAGCCCATGTTCAGCGTCAGCAGCAGCGATTCGAGCGGCGACGTGCCGGGGTTGTGATCGGTCGCGAGCGCGATCGGCACGCCGTGCTTGCGCAGCAGCTCGATCGGCGGCAGTTGCGTTTCGCGGATGAAGTAGTACGCGCCGGGCAGCAGCACGGCGACCGTGCCGGCCGCCTTCATCGCCTCGATGCCCGCTTCGTCGAGAAATTCGAGGTGATCGGCGGACAGCGCACGGTAGCGCGCGGCGAGCGCCGTGCCGCCCGCATTCGACAGTTGCTCCGCATGCAGCTTCACCGGCAGCCCGCGCCGCGTCGCGGCCTCGAACACGCGCTCGGTCTGCGCGAGCGAAAAGCCGATGCGTTCGCAGAACACGTCGACCGCGTCGACGAGCCCTTCGTCGGCCAGCGTCGGCAGCATCCGGTCGCACACTTCGTCGATGTACGCATCCGCGCGGCCCGCATATTCGGGCGGCAGCGCATGCGCGCCGAGGAAGGTCGTGTAGACGCTGACCGGGAAGCGCTCGCCGAGCTGGCGCGCGACGCGCAGCATCTTGCGCTCGCTCGCGAGGTCCAGCCCGTAGCCGGATTTGATCTCGATCGCGGTCACGCCTTCGGCGAGCAGCGGCTGCAGGCGCGCGGCAGCCTGCACGAACAGCGTCGTCTCGTCGGCCGCGCGCGTCGCGCGCACCGTCGACACGATTCCGCCGCCCTGCCGCGCGATTTCCTCGTAGCTGACGCCCGCGAGGCGCTGCGCGAATTCGTCGGCACGCGTGCCGCCGTACACGAGGTGCGTATGGCAGTCGACGAGGCCCGGCGTCACCCACGCGCCGTGCAGGTCCTCGCGCCGCCAGTGCGCGTAACCGTGCGGCAGCGCGGACAGCGCGCCGAGCCACGCGATCGTGCCGGTTTCGTCGACGGCGATCGCCGCGTCGTCGATCGTCTCGTCGGGATGGCCGTGCGGACACAGCCTCAGGTGATGCCAGACAGTCGGTTTCATGCGTTCAGTCTCGTTCGCCGACGGCAAGCGTGACGGCGAGCAGCGCGCCGCTTCCGCTCACGACGACGTCAAACGCACGCGGCGGCCCGTCGAGCCGCAACGTGTCCATGTCTTCCAGCGCGTAGTGCATGCCGTCGATGTCGACGCCGACCGCACCGGCCGCGCAGAACAGCAGCACGGTATCGGCCGGCGCAAGACGGTGCGCGCCCGCGCGCCACACGTCGAGCGCGCCACGCGCGGCGCAACGGCGCGTCATCAGGTTGAAGTCGCGCGTCGCGCCGTCGTGCAGCGTCGCATCGATCGCCGTCTCGCCCGCGAAATCCGCGCGGGCCAGCGGCGCGTCGAGCACGTGCCGCGCGCCGCCCGCTTCGGCGAGCGTCATGCCCGCGCCGGACAGCAGCACGAGCGTGCGGTCGACGCCGTCGAAACGCGAGAACGGCCCGGCCGTGGCGACGTCCGCGACGCTCACGCGCCACGCGAACGCATCGAGTGCCGCGCCGGGCGGGAACGCGCCGATTTCGCGCGTCACGCCGCCGCCGTTCTTCCACGGCGACGCAACGAGATCCGCCGCGCGGATCACCACGACGGCCGGTGTTGCGTTCGCCGGCGCCTGATCGAGCGCCGTCATGCTCAGCGGCCGAGCATCGGCAGCTTGAGGCCGGCTTCGCGAGCCGTCTGCTGCGCGAGTTCGTAGCCGGCATCCGCATGGCGCATCACGCCCGTCGCCGGATCGTTCAGCAGCACGCGACCGAGACGCTCGTGCGCGTCGGCCGTGCCATCGGCGACGATCACGACGCCCGAGTGCTGCGAGAAGCCCATGCCGACGCCGCCGCCATGGTGCAGCGACACCCACGATGCGCCGCCTGCCGTGTTCAGCAGCGCGTTCAGCAGCGGCCAGTCGCTGACGGCGTCCGAGCCGTCCTTCATCGATTCCGTCTCGCGGTTCGGGCTCGCGACCGAACCGGTGTCGAGGTGGTCGCGGCCGATCACGATCGGCGCCTTCAGCTCGCCATTCTTCACCATCTCGTTGAACGCCTGGCCGAGGCGATAGCGATCCTTCACGCCGACCCAGCAGATCCGTGCAGGCAGGCCCTGGAACGCGATGCGCTCACGCGCCATGTCGAGCCAGTTGTGCAGGTGCGGATCGTCGGGGATCAGCTCCTTCACCTTCTGGTCGGTCTTGTAGATGTCTTCCGGATCGCCGGACAGCGCGACCCAGCGGAACGGGCCCTTGCCTTCGCAGAACAGCGGCCGGATGTACGCCGGCACGAAGCCCGGGAAGTCGAATGCGTTCTCGACGCCCATTTCCAGCGCCATCTGGCGGATGTTGTTGCCGTAGTCGAGCGTCGCCGCGCCGCGTTCCTGCAGCGCGAGCATCGCGCGCACCTGGACGGCCATCGACTGCTTCGCGACCTTCACGATGCTCTGCGGATCGACCTTTTGCGCTTCGCGCCATTGCGCGACGGTCCAGCCTTGCGGCAGGTAGCCGTTGATCGGGTCGTGCGCGCTCGTCTGGTCGGTCACGCAGTCCGGCGTGATGCCGCGCGTGACGAGTTCCGCGAACACGTCGGCCGCGTTGCCGAGCAGGCCGACCGACACCGGCTTGCCGTTGCGCTTCGCTTCGTCGATCATGCCGAGCGCCTCGTCGAGCGTCGTCGCCTTCTTGTCGACGTAGCGCGTCTTCAGGCGGAAGTCGATGCGCGTCTCGTCGCATTCGACCGCGATCATCGAGAAGCCGGCCATCGTCGCGGCGAGCGGCTGCGCGCCGCCCATCCCGCCCAGGCCGCCCGTCAGGATCCAGCGGCCCGACGGATCGCCGTTGAAGTGCTGGTTCGCGACCGAGAAGAAGGTTTCATAGGTGCCCTGCACGATGCCCTGGCTGCCGATGTAGATCCAGCTGCCGGCCGTCATCTGGCCGTACATCATCAGGCCCTTGCGGTCGAGCTCGTGGAAGTGATCCCAGTTCGCCCAGTGCGGCACGAGGTTCGAGTTCGCGAGCAGCACGCGCGGCGCATCCTTGTGCGTGCGGAACACGCCGACCGGCTTGCCCGATTGAATCAGCAGCGTTTCGTTTTCCTCGAGATCCTTCAGTGACGCCAGGATCTGGTCGTAGCATTCCCAGTTGCGCGCCGCGCGGCCGATGCCGCCGTACACGACGAGCGCGTGCGGATGCTCGGCGACTTCCGGGTCGAGGTTGTTCTGGATCATCCGGTAGGCCGCTTCGGCCAGCCAGGTCTTGCACGTCTTCTCGCTGCCGCGCGGCGCGCGGATCGTGCGCGTCGGATCGAGACGGGGATCGATGTGTTTCGGATGGTTCATGACGACTGCTCCCGAGGGAAATTGAGATCAATAAGGAATCAGAAATGCCCGGTGAAGCGATAACGGCTGCCGGGATGCCACAGATTCGCCACCGAGGCGACGACGCCCTGCGACCAGGTGCGCCGATGTAAAACGAGACACGGCTCGACGTCGTCCATCCGCAGCTGCTCGCGCCGCTCCGGCGCCGGGGCCGCCGCTTCGATCCGGTACTCGACGCGCTGCAGCGGCGCCGCGCGCATCAGGTACAGGTTCGGCGTCGTGTTCGTGAAATCCTGCTCGGCGTAACCCGGCGCGACCGCCGGATTCACCCATCGTTCTTCGAGCTGCACGGGCTCGTCGTTCTCGAAGTGCAGCACCTGCGAATGAAACAGCTTCGTGCGTACGGCCACCTGCATCTCGTCGGCGAGGGCCTCGTCGGCGCGGATCGTGTCGAGGCCGAGCACACTGGCGCGGTATGCATGCCCGCGCGCGCCGACTTCCTCGGAGATGCTGCGGATCGCCACCAGCGTCGACTCGTACTTCGGCCGCGCGACGTAGGTGCCCGCGCCCTTCATGCGCGTGAGCACCTGCTCGGCCGTCAACTCGCGCAATGCGCGGTTGACGGTCATGCGCGCCACCTTGAACTCGCGCGCCAGCTCGTTCTCGGACGGCACCTGGTCGCCCTCCTCCCACTCGCCGGCGTGAATGCGGGCCAGGATGAAATCCTTGATCTCCTGGTAGACCGGCGCGCTCATCGGCTTACTGTTCCGATGCGAACGAGAACGGCGCGACCTTCGCGAACGCACGCTCGCCGACGAGCTTTGCGATCGCCGCGATGTCCGGCGCGAAGTAGTGGTCGAGTTCGTAGTGCGCGACCTGGCTGCGAATCGTCTCCATCACCGGCGCGAGCTTCGGGCTCGTGTGGTACGGCGCACGCAGGTCGACGCCTTGCGCGGCGGCCAACAGCTCGATCGCGAGGATGTGCTTCGTGTTGTCCGCGATGTCGGCGAGCTTGCGCGCGGCGAACGTCGCCATCGACACGTGGTCTTCCTGGTTCGCGGAGGTCGGCAGCGAGTCGACCGACGCCGGGTGCGCGAGCGTCTTGTTTTCCGATGCGAGTGCGGCCGCCGTCACGTGCGCGATCATGAAGCCGGAGTTCACGCCGCCGTCCTTCACGAGGAACGGGGGCAGGCCCGACAGCGTCGCGTCGATCAGGAGCGCGATGCGGCGTTCGGCCAGCGCGCCGATTTCCGCTGCGGCGAGCGCGAGGTTGTCGGCGGCGAACGCGACCGGCTCCGCGTGGAAGTTGCCGCCCGACAGCACTTCGCCGGTGTCCGGGAAGATCAGCGGGTTGTCCGACACGGCGTTCGCTTCGACGAGCAGCACGTCGGCCGCGTGGCGCATCTGGTCCAGGCACGCGCCCATCACCTGCGGCTGGCAGCGCAGGCTGTACGGATCCTGCACCTTGTCGCAGTCGCGATGCGACTGGTTGATCGGCGAGCCTTCGAGCAGTTCGCGGTACGACGCGGCCGCATCGATCTGGCCTTGGTGGCCGCGCAGTTCGTGGATGCGCGCGTCGAACGGCTTCACCGAGCCGGCCGCCGCGTCGACCGACAGCGCGCCGGCGACGAGCGCGGTGCGGTACAGGTCTTCGATCGTGAACATGTTGTCGAGCGCGAGCGCGGTCGACGCCTGCGTGCCGTTCAACAGCGCGAGGCCTTCCTTCGCTTGCAGCGTCAGCGGCGCGAGGCCCGCGACGCGCAGACCGTCGAGCGCGCTCGCGCGCTCGCCGCGGATGAACACTTCGCCGACGCCGAGCAGCACGGCCGACATGTGCGCGAGCGGCGCGAGGTCGCCCGACGCGCCGACCGAGCCCTTCACCGGGATCAGCGGCAGCACGTCGGCGTTGAACAGCGTGATCAGCGCGTCCATCACTTCACGACGGATGCCCGAGTGGCCGCGGCCGAGGCTCGACAGCTTCAGCGCCATCAGCAGGCGCACCGACGAACGCGCCATCGGCTCGCCGACGCCGACCGCGTGCGACAGCACGAGGTTCTTCTGCAGCAGTTCGAGCTGGTCGTGCGGGATGTGGGTGCTCGCCAGGCGGCCGAAGCCCGTGTTGATGCCGTAGGCCGGCTCGCCCTTCGCGGCGATGTCGGCGACGGCCTTCGCGCCGGCGTCGATCTTCGCGAAGCTGGCCGGGTCGAGCTTCAGTTGCACGGATTCACGTGCGATCCGGCGCAGTTGCGGGAGCGTCAGGTGGCCGGGGGTCAACGTAATCATGTGAGCAATCCTGTCTAGACAAGTTCGGAATGGATTGAAGTGTAGCCATCCACACTTGTCTAGACAACCCGTTTTTCATTATTCCGACTCGGGAGTTTCCCTGATGCCCGGCAGGCCCGCCGGGCCGGTCGCCGCGATCCGACTCTTAACATCTGTTGCGGTTATTTTATTTTTGGCAACATACGAATCATCACTCGCCACGGAGACCGTCATGCCCTTCCCGTCACGATTCGCCGCCCGCCTCGGCTTCCCCCTGCTCGTCGCCGCGTGCGCGCTCGCGCACGGTGCGTCCTTCGCGGCGGAGCCGCTGTCCGGCACGCTCGACAAGATCCGCCAGGCCAACCTGATTTCGATCGGCCATCGCGAAACGTCGGTGCCGTTCTCCTATGTCGATGCCAGCGGCAAGGTCGTCGGTTTCTCGCAGGACCTGTGCGACCGCGTGATCGCCGCGGTGAAGGCGCGCACCGGCAAGCCCGACCTGCAGGTGCGCTTCATTCCGGTCACGTCGCAGAACCGCATTCCGCTCGTGCAGAACGGCACCGTCGATCTCGAATGCGGCGTGACCACCAACCTCGCCGCGCGCCATGCGCAGGTCGCGTTCTCGACCACCTTCTTCGTCGCGACGACGCGCCTGCTCACGCGCACGAGTTCGGGTATCCGCGACTTCCCCGATCTCGCCGGCAAGACGGTCGTGACGAACCAGGGCACGACGTCCGAACGCCTGCTGCGCAAGATGAACGAAGAAAGGAAGATGGGCATGCAGATCATCGGCGCGAAGGACTACGGCGAAGGACGCCTCACGCTCGAATCCGGCCGCGCGGCCGCGTACATGATGGACGACGTGCTGCTCGCGGGCGTGCGCCAGCTCGCCGCGAAACCGGCCGACTGGCGGATCGTCGGCACGCCGCAATCGTCGGAAGCGTACGGGTTCATGCTGCGCAAGGACGATCCGCAATTCAAGGCGCTCGTCGACGGCGTGCTCGTGCAGTTGATGAAAAGCGGCGAGATCGACGCGCTGTACGACAAGTGGTTCTTGAAGCCGGTGCCGCCGAAGGGGCTGTCGTTCGACTTCCCGATGAGCGACGTGATCAAGGCGCGCTATGCGGCGCCGAACGACGCGCCGCTCGAGTGAGCGCCGCGCGTCGACACCGGCTTACGCGCGCGTCCACGCGACGCACGCCGCGTAGCCGGGCGCCGCGTCGAGCCACGCCGCATCGAACGCCGCGACGCCGGCGGCGGGCGCGGCCGGCTCGACGATCGTCGTCGCGGGCGTCGCCGCGTCGCGCGGCGGCACGACCGCGAACGCGCGCAGCCCGCCGACGATGCCGGTGCCGAGCGCCTTGAGCAGCGCCTCCTTCGCGGACCACACGCGCATGAATTCACCCTCGCGCGCGCCGGGCGGCAGGCCGTCGAGATACGCGATCTCGGCGGGCGCGCACACTTCGCGCGTCAGCGCACGCCAGTCGGTCGCGCGGTTGCAGCCCTCGATATCGACGCCGACGCGGCCTGCCGGCGCCCACGCGAGCAGCGCGTGTTCGCCCGCGTGCGACACGTTGAAGTCGAGCGACGCGCGATGCGCAGGGTCCAGCGACGGCCGCCCCGCCGCGTCGACGACGATCGCGACCGCGCGCGGCGCGATGCCGAGCGCCGCGCCGAGCACGTCGCGCAGCGCGGCGCGCGTCGCGGCGCTGCGCACCGCATCCTCGTGCCGCAGGAAGCGCGCGGCGCGGGCGCGCTCGTCATCGCTCAGCGCCGCATACGCGGCCGACACGAGCGGCACGCGCCAATCGAAATCGACGCGCGCGATCCGCACGCCGGCGCGCGCCGCGGCGGGCGGCACGTCGAGCGCATGCATGCGCCATGCGCGGGGCGTTTCAACGGAAGAGGCGGAATCGGACGGAATGGACATCGGCGCGCGGCAGTCGGTGCGGTAAAGCGAAACGTCCGATGTTAATCGATCGCGCCGGCCTGCGGCCGCTGCGGCACGATCGGGCATTGAACGGGGCTGCGGGATGCGTGCGCGGATGCGCGGTCACCCGTTCGCGGCGATGCCGGGCAAGCCGCTCCCCGTCAGCCGCCCGCGCGACGCCGGGTGCAGCGCGTGCACGACGCCCGGCGCATCGGCCGGCAGCACGCCGTGTTGCAGCCAGTACAGCGCGACGGGCCACAGCGTGTCGGTGAAGCGGCTGTGGAAAAACGCGAAATGGCCGATCGCGTCGACGCCGATGTCGGCCGGCGCGATCCGCAGATGCGTGACGTTGCTGCCCGTGTAATAGCCGGCCAGCCGCTCGATCGCGTCGACCGTGCCGAACGCGTCGTCGTCGATGCCTATCGCGAGCATCGGCGCCGACAGCCCCGCGAAGCGCGCCGGCAACGCGGTGCGACTCGTGGCGCTGTCGTCGAGCACGCTGCCGATGTAGCCATCCTCGAAACGCGGCTGCGAGCGCGCCCACGACAGTGCGACGCCGCGCGGCGTGTCCTCCATCCAGCCGAGCCGCTTCGCGGGCACGTAGCCGAACACGGCCGCGAGCGCGGGCATCGCGACGTGCCACTTCCACCACATCCGGCGTCGCTCGGCCGGCAGGTAATCGCGCCAGTACGCATACTGCGCGCCGACGGTAACCACATGCCGCGCGTGCACGTTCGATGCCGCGAGGCCGAGCACGCAGCCGCCGATGCTGTGCGCGACCACGTCGAGCGGCTGCCCCGGAAACGCGTCGCGCGCGTAGTGCAGCGCGGCTTCGCAATCGAGCCGCCCCCAGTCGAGCCAGTTCGCGTGCAGCTTGGCGAGCCGCGCCGGGCGCGACCCGCCGATGCCGCGATAGTCGTAGACGAGCACGTCGCGCCCTTGCGCGTACAGCCAGGCCGCGAAACGAAAGTAGTAGTCGCAGCGCACCGACGTCGCGCAATTGATGACCGTCACGGGCCGCACGGCGCCGCCGCCGCGATGGCGCCAGACATGGGCGCGCAGTTCGTAGCCGTCGGCTGCGCGCAGCGTCACGGGTTCGGGTGGCAACGCGTCGGCCGTGCGATTGGCCTGTGGCGCGCCGCTGTTCTCGTTCGAAATCGTCATCGTGTCTCCTGTCGACCAGAGTTGGCGCTTTAGCGCCTACTCTGGTCCCATGGCGTGGTTGGGTGGAGTTAGCGCTTCAGCGCTTACTCCAACCCCACGGCGGTCAACCCCAGTTAGCGCTTTAGCGCCTACTCGGGTCCCATGGCGTTGCTGGTTGGAGTCAGCGCTTCAACACTTGCTCAACGCCCCGCCCTCCGCAATCACCCCGCCTCCATTGAACTTGACGCGCGCCCCGTTCTCAACCAATCTTGCCGCTCCGTTCGCATGAGTCACACGCATGTCAACGCCACTCGTCCGTCTCCCGTCGCTCGATCTCGTCCGCGGTTTCGTCGCCGTCGGCCGCCGCATGAGCATCACGCTCGCCGCGCAGGACCTGTGCGTCACGCAGTCGGCGGTCAGCCGTCAGATCCATGCGCTCGAAGCGCATCTCGGCGTTGCGTTGCTGCAGCGCGGCTACCGGAAGATCGCGTTCACGCCGGAAGGCGAGCGACTGTTCCGCGTCGCCGATGCGGCGCTGCACGGCCTGCAGGACACCGTCGCGTCGCTCGCCGCCGGGCGCGAGCGCCAGCCGGTGACGATCACGGCCAGCATCGGCGTGACCGCACTGTGGCTGCTGCCGCGGCTCGGGCGGCTGCAGGCGCGCCTGCCCGAGGTCGACCTGCGCGTCGCCGCGAACGACAAGGTACTCGATTTGCGCGCCGAGGGCATCGACCTCGGCATCCGCTACTGCCCGCGCGAGCGCGCACCGGCCGGCGCACTGCGCCTGTTCGACGAGATCGTCGTGCCAGTCGCGCATCCCGCGCTCGCCGCGCGGCCGGTCACGAGCGCCGCCGCGATCGCCGATCACGTGCTGCTCGAATTCGACGGGCCGCCGCAACCGCAGTTGCAATGGCATGCGCATCTGCACGCGGCCGGGCTCGGCGACGCGCGCCCGAAAGGCGTGCTGCGCTTCAACCAGTACGACCAGGTGATCCAGGCCGCGATCGCGGGCCAGGGCATCGCGCTCGGGCGGCTCGCGCTCGTCGCGCCAATGCTCGCCGACGGCCGGCTGGCGGCGCTCGGGCCGCACACGCGGACGCCGCCGCCAACGTACGGCTACTGGCTGTTTCAGCACGATCCGGCCCCGCGCCGCGAAGTCGTCGACGTGCGCGACTGGATGCTCGCCGAAGCAGCCGAATGCGATGCGGCGATGCACGCGCACGATACGGCCTCGACCTGAACCCGCAGCTGGGCGGCTGCGCATGACCGCAGGCTCACGCCGCCCCCTTCACATTCGCGCCACGCATGCCAACCTGACCGAATGATCGCTTGAGCGACGGCAGCCGCGCTCGTCTAATCGGATCGAGCGCGGCCGTTTCGCCGCGCGCCTTCATCCGGAGACACGCATGACCCCGATCGAGCAGGAAGTCCGGCGCCGCTGGCTGCCCGTGCTGGCAGGCGGCCTGATCATGGGCGCCGCGCTCGGCATCCGCCACGTGCAGGGCCTGTTCCTCGCGCCCGTGTCGCTCGACCACGGCTGGTCGCGCGAGGCGTTCGGGCTCGCGCTGGCGTTGCAGAACCTGATCTGGGGCGTCGCGCAGCCGTTCACCGGGATGGTGGCCGACCGCTTCGGCTCGGTGCGCGTGATCGTCGCCGGCATGCTGCTATACGCGGCCGGGCTCGTCACGATGGCGCATGCGGCCACGACCGGCCTGTTCACGGTCGGCGCCGGGCTCGTGATCGGCGTCGCGCTGTCGGGCTCGGCGTTCGCGTCGATCTACGGCGCGCTGAGCCGGCTGTTCCAGCCCGACCGGCGCGGCTGGGCGCTCGGTGTCGCCGGCGCGGTCGGGGGGCTCGGCCAGTTCTGCATGGTGCCCGTCGCGCACGAGCTGATCGGCGGCATCGGCTGGCGGCACGCGTTCATCGCGCTGGCGCTCGTCGCCGCGCTGCTCGCGCCGCTCGCCGTGCTGCTGCGCGACCGGCCCGCGCAGGCGGCCGCCGCCGCCGGCTCCGACCAGTCGATCGGCGAAGCCGTGCGCGAGGCGTTCGCGCATCGCGGCTTCTGGCTGCTGAATGCGGGCTTCTTTGCGTGCGGCTTCCAGCTCGCGTTCATCGCGACGCACCTGCCCGCGTACCTGCTCGACCACGGGCTGCCGGCGCGCCACGCGAGCGTCGCGCTCGCGCTGATCGCGCTGACGAACGTGGCCGGCACCTACGCGTGCGGCCATCTCGGCGGGCTGCTGCGGCGCAAGTACGTACTGTCGGTGCTGTACCTCGTGCGCGCGCTCGCGATGGCCGCGTTCGTCGCCGCACCGCTGTCGCCCGCCAGCGTCTACGTGTTCGCGGCCGTGATGGGTTTCACATGGCTCGGCACGGTGCCGCTGACGAACGGCGTGATCTCGCAGGTGTTCGGCGTGCGCTACATCGCGACGCTGTTCGGCTTCGTGTTCTTCGGGCACCAGCTCGGCAGTTTCTTCGGTGTATGGCTCGGCGCGCTCGTGTACGACGCGACGCACTCGTACCTGCCGCTGTGGATCGGCTCGATCGCGCTCGGCGTGCTCGCGGCGCTGCTGCACTTGCCGATCGACGACGCGCGCGTTGCACGCCCGGGATCGGGCACTGCGGCATGGGCATGATTCGCGCGGCGCTGGCCGCCGGCATGCTCGCGTTCGTCGCGTGGTGCGGCGCGGCCTACTTCGATTCGGGCGTCGCGTACGCGCTGCTCGAGCACGTCGCGTTCTGCAATTGATGCGGCAAACCTCGGCGCATGGTCAGCGACGCTTCGGCAACGCGGCCAGCGCATCGAGCGCACGGGCGCGCGCGGCCGCATGCTCGACGAGCGGCGCCGGATAGTCGACGCCGAGCCGCACGCCGGCCGCGTCGAGTTCCAGCGGCGACGCTTCCCACGGCGCATGGATCGACGTGTTGTCGAGGCCGGCAAGCTCGGGCACCCAGCGCCGCACGTACGCGCCGTCCGGGTCGAACTTCCGGCCCTGCGCGACCGGATTGAAAATGCGGAAATACGGCGCCGCGTCGGCGCCGCAGCCGGCCACCCATTGCCAGCTCGCCGCGTTGTTCGCGGGATCCGCATCGACCAGCGTGTCCCGGAACCACACTTCACCCGCGCGCCAGTCGATCAGCAGATGCTTGATCAGGAACGACGCGACGACCATTCGAACGCGGTTGTGCATCCAGCCGGTCGTCCACAGCTCGCGCAGGCCCGCGTCGACGAGCGGGTAGCCGGTCCGGCCGCGCTGCCACGCACGCAACGCGGCGGGATCGTCGCGCCACGGCATCGCATCGAATTGCGCGCGGAAGTTGTCGGTCGCGAGCGCCGGGAAGTGATACAGCAGCATGTAGCTGAATTCGCGCCAGCCGAGCTCGCTCAGGAATTTGTCGGCGTGCATCGCATACGCCGCGCCGCCCGCGTTCGCGGCGCCCTGCACCGCATGCCACACCTGTCGCGGCGATACGTTGCCGAAGCGCAGGAACGGCGACAGCCGGCTCGTCGCGGGGCGGTCGGGTCGATCGCGCGCGTCCGCATAGCCGGCGAGCGAGGTCGTCAGAAACGTGTCGAGCTGCGCGTGCGCGCCGGCTTCGTCGGGCGCCGGCCACGCCTCGCGCAGGCCGCCGGCCCAGTCCGGCGCATGCGGACGCAATGCGAGCGCATCGAGCGACAGCGCGCGCTCGCGCACGGCCTTCGGCCACGGATGGAACGCGATCCGCTCGGGCGCCGGCAGCGGCGCGGCCACCGTGCGCTCGCGGCGCGCCGCGCGCCAGTAAGCGGTGAACACCTGGTACGGGCCGCCGCTGCCCGTCAGCACCTCCCAGGGCTCGTTCAGCAGGCTGCCGTTGCTGCTCTCGACCGTCACGCCCTGCGCCTTGAGCGACGCCTTCAACGCCGCATCGGCGTCGCGCTGCGGCTGCGCATAGCGGCGGTTCCAGTACACGGCCGCGGCGCCCGTGTCGCGAACGAGACGCTCGATTTCGCGCCGCGCGTCGCCGCGCAACAGCAGCAGGCGCCCGCCATGCCGCGCGAGCGCGGCGTCGAGCCCGGCCAGCGATCCGTGCAGCCACCAGCGCGCCGCGCCGCCGAGCGCGGGCCCGGCGCCCGTGTCCGTGCCGTCGACGAAGACGCAGACGAGCGGCCGGCCCGATTCGACCGCGCGCGTCAGTGCGGGCTGATCTGTCACGCGCAGATCGTCGCGGAACCATATGATCGCTGGGGCAACGGACGACTGGGCGGACACGGGCATCTCGATGACGAAAGGGACAGGAGATGCGTATTGTCGCGGCTGCGCTGCGCGGTGTCGACGCCGGCCGTTACGGCCAGCGCATCACGGCGACGCCGTGCGCGGCCGCACACGCGGCGCCGACCCGATGAAGCTTGCGGTGCCGGCCGCACGCACGTGATGTTTGCGAGGCTGTCGTACGTCGACCGGTTCGTGCGCCCGGCGCATCGCTGGCGCATTGCCCCGCGCATCGACGAACGCAGGAAAGCCTGCCGTGGCCACCTGTGCGGCCGGCTGGTCCGCTTCGCGATGCACGTGCCGCGCGATGGCCCGCCCGGCGCACGGCGCATCGATGTTGGATCAGTCGAGCCGGAACGCGGCCTCGAAGCGCTCGGCGAATGCGTCGAACTCGGCTTCCGGCAGATGGTTGATGCCGCCTGCGCACTTGCGCCCGCCGCCGGTCGCGAAGCCGCGGCAGAACTCGTCCGCACCGATCGGCCGGCCGTCGGGCACGCGTACGCTGACGACGAGCCCGCCGCCCGCGCGCGGCGACAGCACCGCGAGCGCCGCATGCGGCGCATTGCGCATCCGTTCGTTCGCGAGCATGCCGGTCGCGCGCCGCGCCCACGGATGATCGGGCATCCGGACCAGCGTCGCGCCCGGCACCTCACGCAGCGGCGCGAGCGCGCACGCGAGCGCCATGTCGTCGCGATAGCCGTCGCGCAGCGCGGCGAACACGGCCGTCTCGCGCACGAAATCGACTGGATCGGCCCACGGCAACATCGCATCCGCAAGCGCCGCCGGATCGAAATGCAGATCGCCGACGCATTCGCCGTATGCGTTGTAGTTCAGATAGCGCCCCAGCTCGGCGAGGGTGCAGCGCTCGGCTTCGTCGACCCCATGCTCGCGCGCGAGCGCATCGCCGAGCGCCGGCAGTTCGTCGCCATAAGCGGCGACGATGGCCCAGCGCACGTGCCGGCCGCCGAGATAGCGGTTCACGATCGCGCTCGTGCAGACGTCGGCCGCCGTGTCGATATGCGCGTGAAAGCGCGGATCGTCGGGCAGTTCGCCCGCGAAGTGATGGTCGAAATAGCGGACCGTCGCGCCTGCCCGCAGCAGCCGCGCGCAGGCATCGCGGTTCTGGTCGTGCGACACGTCGAGCACGGTGACGAGGTCGCCCGCGCGCGCGTCGATCCGCTCGAGCAGCGTGATGTCGCGCTTCACGCCGGTCACGAGCGTGCCGTGCACGCGTTCGGCGAGCCGCAGCTGCTGAAGCGCGCACAGCCCGTCCGCGTCGCCGTTGAACGCGAACACGTGCCGCGCGTACTGGTTGTCCTGCATGATCCGTTGCTCCATCGTCAAGGCATGAAATCGCGGCCGTTCTCGCGTGGCGAGCACGCCGAGTTCCGGCGCCAGATATTTTGCCGCAACCGCGAGCGCGCCTTTCGATACAGCGTAGTCGCGCTCCCGGTAAACGGCTTGCGGGTCGCCTGCGTGTCGATCGTCGCGATCACGCCGCTGCCGCTTCATCGGCGGCACGACTTCCTGTATGGGCACACCGTACGGAGCGCGTGAATATCGAACGTCGCCCCGTCGAGGCCGGTTTTCTCCGCCGGCGCCGGCCACACGCCGTGCGCTCACGCACCGCCTCGACCGCGAGCGTCGCGCCGAGTCCGGTCCGACCTTGAAGCAGCGGTCGGTGCAATGTTGCCTTATGTCATACGTCATCAGATGTGAAGAGGGGCGCTTTCCATCTCGAAATTTCGGTAATTTTTGATAAATTCCCGGGTAAACCCGCGACGTCTTCGAGGGCACTCCGGCGTACCATGTCATACGACGACATACTACATAACCGCTACCCAGACGCCGCCGCGGGCTGCCGCTCCGCCCGCCGACGCCCGACCGGAGACACCCTTGAACCCGCCCTCGTCCGCCCTGCCCGGCCGCGATCCGCTCGCGTCCGCCGTCTCGAAAGTGAAGTGGCACGTGCTGCCGCTCGTGCTGATCATGTTCATCGCGAACTACATCGACCGCGTGAACGTCGGCTTCGTCGATCGCCACCTCGAAGCGTCGATCGGCATCGGCGCGGCCGCGTACGGGCTCGGCGCCGGCCTGTTCTTCGTCGGCTACGCGCTGTTCGAAGTGCCGTCGAATCTGCTGATGCAGCGCTACGGCGCCCGCGTCTGGCTCGCGCGGATCATGGCGACCTGGGGCATCGTCGCGGCCGCGATGGCGTTCGTGTGGAACGACACGTCGTTCTACGCGCTGCGCTTCCTGCTCGGCGCGGCCGAGGCCGGCTTCTTCCCCGGCGTCGTGCTGTACCTGTCGCAATGGCTGCCGCCGCAGGAGCGCGGCAAGGCGATGGCGATCTTCCTCGGCGGCTCCGCGTTCGCGTCGGTGCTGTCCGGGCCCGTCACCGGCGCCCTGCTGTCGATCCGCGGCTTCGGCCTCGCAGGCTGGCAATGGATGTTCCTGATCGAAGGGCTGTTCTCGGTTGCGCTGTGCGGCGCGAGCTGGCTGCTGCTGAAATCGCACATCCGCGACGCGACGTGGCTCACGGCCGACGAACGCACCGCCCTCCAGAACGCGCTGGACGACGAGCGCGCGACGCGCGACGTCCGCTCGAACGTGCCGGTGCGCGCCACCGCGCTGCTGCGCGATCCGCAGATCGTGCTGTTCTGCTTCCTGTACTTCTCGATCCAGTTGACGATCTACGCGGCCACGTTCTGGCTGCCCACCATCATCCGCAAGATGGGCGGCCTCACCGATTTCCAGGTCGGCCTGTACAACACGATTCCGTGGATGATCGCGATCGGCGCGATGTACGGCTTCGCGGTGCTGTCGTCGAAGTGGAAGCATCCGCAGCGCTGGCTCGCGTTCGCGCTCGCGTTCGCGCTCGTGCTCGCCGCGTGCGGGCTGTTCGCGTCGACGTCGCCGAATCCGGTGTGGTCGTTCGCGTCGGTCTGCTTCGCCGCGCTCGGCTTCAAGGCGGCGGCGTCGCTGTTCTGGCCGATCCCGCAGGGCTATCTCGACACGCGCGTGGCCGCGGCCGTGATCGCGCTGATCAACTCGGTCGGCAACCTCGGCGGCTTCGTCGCGCCGACGGCCTTCGGCTATCTGAAGCAACATACGGGTTCGATCACGGGCGGGCTGTATGCGCTCGCGATCGCTTCGCTCGTCGCCGCGGTCGCCGCGCTGTTCGCGCGCACGCACCGGCGCAGCGATCCGCCGCGCGGCCGGCCGGCCGACGAATCCTTCACGCACGCCCCGATGCTCCGCCATGCCGAACACTGACCGCCTGACCGTCGTCGTCTCGAATGCCGTCGACGGCGACCTCGCCACGTTCTCCCTCGCCGGCGACGGCACGCTCGCGCCGCTCGCCCGCTATCCGGCGGCCGACGCCGCGATGCCGATCGCGGTGCAGGCCGACCGTACGCGGCTCTACGTCGCGACGCGCGGCGCGCAGCCGACGATCGTCGCGTTCCGCGTCGCCGCCGCCACGGGCGCGCTCGCACGCATCGGCACGACCGCGATCGATGCGAGCCATGCGTACCTGTCGCTCGATCAAAGCGGCCGCTGGCTGCTCGGCGCGTCGTACGGCGGGAATTCGCTGAGCGTCTACGACGCCGCGCGCGTGCGCGACGGCGACGGCACGCCGCTGCAGGTCGCCGGCGGCATCGCGAACGCGCATGCGGTGATCGTGTCGCCGGACAACCGCTTCGCGTACGTCAGCTCGCTCGGCTCGGACCGCGTGTTCGGTTTCGCGCTGGTCGAAGGCGCCACGGGCCTGCGCGCGGTCGAACACGGCGAAACGCGCGTGCCCGCCGGCTTCGGCCCGCGTCACCTGCGGTTCGCGGATGACGGCCGCACGCTGGTCGTCGTCAGCGAATTCCAGGCGACGCTCGCGACCTTCGCGCGCGACATCGACACCGGCCGGCTCGGCAACTCGCACGTCGGCACGCGCCACCCGGCGGTCGCCGCGCTCGCGCAAGGGCATGCGCGCCCGCCCGCCCCCACCGAGCCGTCCGTGTGGGCCGCCGATCTGCACCTGACGCCCGACGAGCGTTTCGCGTACGTCAGCGAGCGCACGTCGAGCCGGTTGCTCGGCTATCGCCGCAACGAAGATGGCGCGTTCGTGCCCACCCACGCGACGGCCACGGAGACGCAACCGCGCGGGTTCGCGATCGATCCGTCGGGGCGCTGGCTCGTCGCCTGCGGCGAACAGTCGGAACACGTCGCGGTGTATGCGATCGCGCCGGACGACGGCACGCTGTCGCTGCACGCGCGCGTGCCGGGCGGCCGCGGCGCGAACTGGATCGCGATCGTCTGAACGTCTGAAGGTTTGAAGAAGCATCCGCGCGCGCGGGAACCGGCACGCCGATGCGGGTGCGCCATTCGGCGCGTTCAGCGCCGCTCGCTCGGCGCCACGCCCGTCCAGCGCTTGAACGCGCGCGTGAAATTGGCGCGGTCGGTATAGCCGACGCGCGCCGCGATCTCGTCGACCGGCAGCCGCGTACCTTCGAGCAGCCGCAGCGCGTCGCGCAGCCGGATCTCGTCGAGCAGCGCCGAATAGGTCGCGCCGTATTCGGCCAGCTTGCGCTTGAGCGTGCGCGCCGACACATGCAGCTCGCGCGCGATATCGTCGACCGACGGATAGCCGCCCTCGCCGCAGATCAGCAGGTTGCGCACGCGCTCGACGATGCTTTCCGCGTAGCCGAGCCGCGCGAGTTCGGCCTCGCACTGCTGGACGATCATCTGCGCGGTCTGCGCGTTCGCGGTGCCGATCGGCTCGTCGAGCAGCGCGGCGTCGCAGCGGATGCGATTTGCGCTCGCGTCGAAATGGCAGCGCGGCAGGCGCGCGCGATAGCGCTCGAACCACGGCGGCTCCGGCCATTCGAAATGTAGTTCGGCACGCGACTGCAGCGTGCGCCCCGGCGTCGGATACAGCAGCGAATTGAACAGGATCGCGGTCTCGACCAGAAAGTTTTCCACCGCGAACTGGCGCAGCCGGCCGAGCGGAAACGCTTCGCGCACGTCAATGTCGACGATGCCGTCGAGCCGCGCGAGCCGCACCGAGAAGAACGGCACGCGCGTCGGCAGGTAACGGATGCCGAGCGCGATCGCCTCGCCGAGCGTCGCGCAGCTCATCAGCCCGAAGCCGATCAGCCCCGCTTTCGTCAGGCTGCTGCGCAGGCCGATCTCGATCGCGATCGACGGATCGTCGGTCGCGTCGAGCAGGTTGAACACGATCGCCGCCTGCTGCAGCGGCGTGATGCGCGCATCGGGCTGCGCGAGCCGGTTACGCTCGACGCCCGAGCCGGCGAGGATGCGGCCGTCGTCGATGCCGCGCTCCTCGGCCAGCATCAGCATGAACAGCGCATACGCGGACGATACCGTCGCCTTGTTCAACTGGCGCGCGGCATCCGGAACGGACGGGACCATGCGGCTCACTCCGGGCGGTTTCGGCGGATTGTAGCGTCGCTGGCCCGCCATGACACCTTGCCGGCACTCTAGCGCGCCGACATCCGTCGGGTGCGCGCCCGCCGGCCAACGTGGCCCGAAATGACACCACGATTGGCACCGGCGGCCCTCGCACGCGCTCCGGCACGCGCCTATGCTTGTCGCATCGGCATTGCGCCCCACTCCTTCCGCATGGATCCCGGTCGATGAGCCACCCCGCACGAACCGCCTTTCGCCACGACGCAGACAAGGTCGCGTACGTCCGCCGCGAAGTCAACGCCGCGAGCGACGCGATCCGCGCGCGGTTTCCGCTGCTCGACAACCAGAACCTCGTCGGCGCGACCGTGATGGTCGTGTCGGTCGGCGCGATGCTCGCGATCGCGTGGCTGTATGCGCGCGGCGCGATCGCGTGGTACGTCGCGCTGCCGCTCGCCGCGTTCGTCACGTCGTTGATCCACGAGCTCGAGCACGACCTGATCCACCTGATGTACTTCAAGAAGACACCGTGGGCGTATCACCTGATGATGGCGCTGTGCTGGCTCACGCGGCCCGGCACGATCAACCCGTGGACGCGGCGGCGCATGCACCTGCATCACCACAAGGTATCGGGCGGCGAATCGGATCTCGAGGAATTCGGCATCACCAACGGGGAGCGCTGGGGCATGAAGCGCGCGCTGATGATCGCGGACGGCATGCTCGCCGTCGTGCTGCGGCCGGCCGCGATGCGTCGCAAGGTGAAGCAGTACGTGGCCGCGCAGCCGGTGCAGGATCCGTCCGAGCGCCTGCAACTGCGCGTCGAGCAGCTGTCGTCGTACATGCCGATCGGTCACCTGTACTACACGCTGTGGCACGCGTTCATCGTCTATCACGTCGGCCTGTTCGCACTGCATGGGTTCGGCTACGCGGTGACGGTGCCGGCCGTCGTCGAACGCGTGATGAGCGTCGTCGATTTCCTCGCGGTGGTGTGGCTCGGGCCGAACTTCCTGCGCAGCTTCTGCATCAACTTCGTCAGCTCGAACATGCATTACTTCGGCGACATCGATTCGCGCAACGTGATCCAGCAGACGCAGGTGCTGAACCCGTGGTGGATGCTGCCGTTTCAGTTGTTCTGCTTCAATTTCGGCAGCACGCACGCGATCCATCACTTCGTGGTGCGCGACCCGTTCTACATCCGGCAGCTGACCGCGCGCACCGCGCATGCGGCGCTGCGCGAAGTCGGCGTGCGCTTCAACGATGTCGGCACGTTCGCCCGCGCGAATCGCTGGGGCGCCTATCGTCCGTCTCGCGGCACGCGCGACGCGCAGGCCGACGCGTAACGCGGGCAGCGCGGGGCGTCAGCGCGGCGTCAGCGCCGGGGTCAATCGCCGATCGGCGGCATCGGCCCCTGCCCGCGAATCCACGACCAGTTCGCGAGCTCGGCCATTTCCTTGTCGCCGCGGCTGTCGCCGTACACGAACAACTGCTTCGGCGGCCGGTTGCCCCACCATCCGCGCAACCGCACGACCTTCTGCGGCCCCCAGCAATTCTCGCCGTCGAGCCGCCCGGCGAAGACACCGCGCTCGAACGCGAGCCGCGTCGAGAGCACCGCGTCGAAGCCGACCGTCTTCGCCCACTTCTCCAGATACAGCGACGGCGACGCGCTGACCAGCACGACTTCATGCCCGCGCGCGCGATGTTCGCGAATGCGTTCGAGCATTTCCGGACGCACGAGGCTCGGCAGATAACTGTCGACGAACGTGCGCGCGTGTGCATCGAGCGCGTCTTCGCGGATCGGCCCGAACGCGAACGACGCGAACTTCGCTTTCGCATCGCCGCGCGACAGCAGCCCGGCCTTCATCGCGAAGATCCACGGCAGCGCGCGCAACCCGGCCCACGCGAAACGCGGCGTGCCGACCGTCTGGCGGACGAAATGGCGAAAGCTGTCGGTAGTCGTGATGGTGCCGTCGAAATCGAAGGCGGCGACGATGCGGTCGGTCATGGGGAATCGGCGGGAAAGCGGTGAGATGCCGGGAAGATAGCAGAGTCGCGGCCACCCGCGCGAAACCGTATCGCCCGACACGAGACCACGCGCACCGAAGCGCGCGGTCGCATCGTTCCCTTAGCGCGGCGGCCGCGCGGCCAGCGCCGCCGGCAGCACGACGTTCATCAGGTGATCGGCGCGCGACAGCAGATCGGTCACGCGCTCGTCGAGCCCGCGCAGTTGCGCCGGCTGCATCCGGATCTGCTGGACGGCCTGCCCGACGATGTTGCGGCGATCGAACAGCGTGCGCTCGACGCCCGCGTCGTCCGGCGCCCGCACGACGTCCGACACCGCGCTCAGCGCCGCGAGCACGACCACGAGGTTCTCTTCCGCATGGCGAACCGTCGCGGCGAGTTCCTCGGTCCGGCGCGGGAAAAAGCCGAGCGACTGCTTCAGCGCGCCGAGCGCCGCGCGGTAGTCGACATGGCTGGCGCGACGATGCGGCGCGTCAAGCCAGGCCATCCTTTCCATTTCAATACATTTTGCAATGTATGCGATGGGGATTCCGATGTTGCCTCCGGCAACGTCAGGACAAGTGCCTTGATGGAGCACGAATCCGGATTCCTCTGGGCACGTCGGCAAAGAGAAATGGAAAGTACGTTGAAAGAATTAACCTCTCGCCATTCCGCCGATTGCTATAGATCGCTTAACGCGAGCCCTTGCGTCGCGCCCTAGTACGAATAGCCTTGCGACGCCGGGCGCGCATCGTGACGGCGGCCCCACCACGGCAAGTACGCGTTGTTCTCCCCGCGTGCGCGGAACCAGTCCTTGCCGGGATCGATCGGTGTCAGCTTCGACGGCGCAACCACCACCACGGCCGTCGGATGCTCGGCGTCGGTCGTCCCCGCCACGAGCACGTTTCCGCCGAGATGGTTTGCGCGGCCGATCGCCAGCGCCACATCGGTCAGCGCCGCGCCGGCGCCCATGTCACCGAGCAGTGCCGACGTGTTGAAGGTCGCGTCGCGGAGGTCGCTTTCCGGCACGGCGTGCGCGAGCCCTTGCGAAAGCGACGCGGCCCTTGCCGACGCGGCAGCGCTGCCCTTGCCCGCATCGTGAATAACGTAGTTCAGCGACGAAACAGCGACGCCCGCATTGCCTGCCGCCGCATCGATCGTCGACTTCCATGCCTGCCCTCCCCGGCTGCCGCCCTGCTTCGCGTCGAAATCCTCGACGCTGCCTTGCGCCGCCTTGCCGATCCATGCCAGCGGTTCGCGCTCGGTCTTCAGAGCCGGGCCGGCGAGGAACAGCACCACCATGTTCTCGTTGATCTGTTCGTCCTGCGGGGGAAAGCTTGGCGCGTCCCAGTTCATCACCCACACGCTTTTGTCGGGATGCGCGGCCAGGTAGTCCAGCGCGGCGTTCAGCGACGCGAAGCCGGCATTGCCGTGGCCCGACGTCACGCGCACATCGGGCGGCGTATCGCTGCTCCATAGATTTTTTGCGGAAGGGTTGCCGATTTCGTACACATTTACCATTTCGTCGCGCAAGTACGCGCCGGCAGCTTCAGGATCGAGACGGCCGGCAGGAAGTGCGAGTTCGACACGCACCCCGGCCAGTTCACGCCACTCCCGCTTGTACTTCGAGCCGATGGTGTAAAAATAATCGGGGTTCATCACGTAGTGCGTCCGAAACAACACAAGAAGTTCGAGAATATATTTCTTGTAGAAACCTACGAACGACTCGCGCCCCCACCGCCCGTCCGCGACGATGGAAACCGCCTGCAAGGTCGAGTATTTTTTGGGGTTTGTCCGCACCATGTCGTCGTTGGCGTTCGGTTTCACCAACCCGAGCGTCCACAGCAATTGCCACTCGGTCGGATAGTCACGACGCTGCAGCGGATTGAGCCATTCAAGTCCGACAACTTGAGCAACAAATGGCGCGGCAGATGCACCTTCGACAGATTGCGCCGATGTGGCGCTCGTCTCGGCCCGCAACGGCGAACCCGACACGAGTGTCGCCACGAGGATCGAGACGCACCCGATGCGTCTGGCAAGCGTGAAACAGTGCATGAATATTCCCGATCGAGCCGACCAATCCCGAGCGCCGGTCCGATAATTCATTCCCGTCCGGACGACGCCAGACTCGAAATCAGCGTCGCACCACACGATGTCTTGTGACCATCGAATGCGGCCGGCTTCCCGTCGACGATGACCTGCGGATCGCCTTCGGCGATAAAGCAGGCCTGATGTCCCGTAATCGGACAGACACACGCATCACCGAGCCGCGCGACCGGCCGCCCCATCACTTCGCTGACTGTGCTGCCGGTCACGACCTGACCGCCGTGGCTCGTTGCGTCGCCGACCCGGATGATTCCGCGCATGCGTGTTCCTTACTTTGAATAGCCTTGGGCCGTCGGGCTCGCATCGTGACGACGCCCCCACCAAGGCAGATACGCGTTGTTTCCGCCGCGTGCACGAAACCAGTTCTTACTTGCGTCGATTGGCGTCAGTTTCGACGGTGCAATCACCACCATCGCCGTCGGATGCTCGGTGTCGGTCGTTCCTGCTACGAGCACATTTCCACCGAGGTGATTCGCTCGGCCGATCGCCAGCACCACATCGGTCAGCGCCGCGCCGGCGCCCATGTCACCGAGCAACGCCGATGTATTGAAGGTCTGCGTACGGAAATCGTATTCCGGCAGGACTTCCGTCAGCGTCTGCGACAGCGACGCAATTCTTGTCGATGCAGCATCGCTGCCCTTACCCGCGTCGTGCACGATGTAATTCAACGACGACACCGGCACGCCTGCATTACTCGCCGCCATATCGATCGTCGACTTCCATGCCTGCACCGCGCGGCTCGCGCCCTGCTTGGCCTCAAAATCCTTGACGTTGCTTCGAGCAGCCTTGCCGATCCAGGCCAGCGGCTCACGCTCGGTCTTCAAGTCGGGGCCCGCGAGGAACAGCACCACCATGTTCTCGTTGATCTGTTCGTCGTTCGGCGGAAAGCTCGGCGCGTCCCAGTTCATCACCCATGCACTCTTGTCCGGATGCGTAGCCAGATAGTCCAGCGCTGCGTCCAGCGATGCGAAGCCGGCATTGCCGTGACCCGTCGTCACGTGCACATCAGGCGGTGTATCGCGGCTCCATAGATTTTTTGCGGATGGATTGCCGATTTCGAATATATTGACAATGCGGTTGCGCAGATATGACGCAGCCGATGCAGGCTCAATTCGACCAGAAGGAATAGCCAGTTCGACGTGCACACCTGCCAACTCTCGCCACCTCCCTTTATCATCCGCACTGACGGTATAAAAATAATCTTCATTAGTAAAATACGGAACCCGGAACAGCAACAACAATTTATCAACATATTTCTCGTAAAATCCGGAAAAAGATTCGCTACCTCGATTACCATCGGCGACAATGGAAATTGCCTGTAACGTCGAATACTTCTTCGGGTTTGTCCGAACCATATCGTCGTTGACATTTGGCTTGACTAGACCAAGTGTCCACAATATTTGCCACTCAGTAGGGTAGTCTCTGCGTTGAAGGGGATTCATCCATCCAAGCCCTACAACTTGAGCAATGAAAGGTTTGGATGAACTGGCCCCAGCTATGGCGACTGCCTTATCGGTCGACGAGGCCGCCACCGCGCGAGGGGTTGCAATCACCGTTGCGAACGCAAATACCATGATTGCCACGAGCCCAGGGACCAGCACCAATCGTCTCATCAGATTACCCATACTCAATAACTCTCCCGTCGACTTTCCCGACGAAATCAATATCAAAAATGATGCCCCTAAAGCAAAAAACAACGCAAGACTTGCAATCCCGACTCGGCGCGGCCAGGTAGAAATGACCGCCTTCACAATACACCTCCCAGCTTCAGGAAAAATCCACCATCTCGCTCATCGTATATTTTCCCTGGCATCTTGGCATTTTCGTCTTTTTTCACCCAATCAGGCAAAAACAAATCGCCATGCTTTCCAGTATTTATATAATCCATCAAATTGAAATTAGGATCACCCTTCCTGGAATCACTGGCAAACCTCCAATCAGCTTGAGTTCTGAGATATGTCAAATCATCTTCAGTCAGATAGCAAAGCCCAATTGCAACATCATAAGCCAACGCCTTTTCAGCATGGTCCTTGTTGGTCATGATGGTCGAATGGTTGGTGGGGTTATTCTTGTCCCCGCCGTTCAGAATCTGAAATATCTCCTTGTTCCGCCATTCCGTATAGTCAGCACTCGCTGACTCCGGATTGTCCTCCCCGACCACGGTTCCGATCTCGTCGACCCAGCGACGATTTCCGGATCTCCGCGCTTCCATGCGAAGAATCGAATGATCCTCATACCGCTGCGCAGCCTCGGACGCCGCATCGCCCTGCGCTTTCAGCGCATCACCCTCAGTCTTGAATTTTTCCGACTTCGCGTCGAAGTTGTCGTACGGATCGTCATCGCGCTTGCTCTCCTTCCTGGCATCGCGCGCAGCCGACGGCGGATCGTAACTCTCGTTGAAGCGCCCTTCCTCAATCGGTTTCCCCTGCGCATCGCAAGCGCCCGACGGTTTGTCGTAGCGCAACGCCTGCGGAAGGAAGCGGGTCTCCTTGTCGAGCATCGGTGCCGTAATCGGGATTTCCCAGTCTTTCGGCGGATCGGCATTGACCGCCATGTTAGTCAAATTGAACAGGTAAAGAGCCGGGCTCGTTGCAATCGTGAAAAACTTCGCGATCCACGATTTATTGGAATGCGTGCCTCGTCCAAGACCATACCGTGCAGGTGGTGACGGCGGATACCAGAAACCCTCCTTCTGGTTCTTGTCCTTGCGCCAGTCATCCTGCCAATACCGATAGAGCTTGTTCTCTCCGCCCACCTCGAAATTCGACGCGAACACGCGCTGCGAGAAAACACCCCACCCGTTGGTCGCACTGATCTCGTCGACACTCATCCCGCGCCAGCCGATTCCCTGAACGGTCAAGGCCGAAATGACCTGATCGTGCGGGCAACAGTACAGCGTCACTCTGCCGTACGTGTTTTTCTGGTACAACCCGTGCGCCTCGCGGTCCTTGGCTGCACTATACGGTTTGCCGCCGTTCTTCGACGGTCTTGCGTTTTCCATTGCGCGATCCAGATCCTCCGCAGGCATCTCGAGCTCGGCCCGGGCACGCAGGATATCGAAGTACCCCCTCAGCGTTTCCTTGCGCGCGACATAGGTCTCGCGCCCCACGTGCCCGTTCTTGTCGCGCACCCCGCGCTGGGCCCACGAGTCGGTCATGTTGGCCTCGACGAGACTGTACGGGGGATTGGCGAGAACATAGGTATCGGCGACGCAGCGCCCTTTCTTGCCCCATTGATCCGTCACCTCGGGCAAGCGGTCTCCAAGGAATGCAGCGGCAAGGCCGATCATGTTTCCCTGGCTGTGGCACACGATCGTGATCGGCGCGTCGGCCTGTCGCTTGCGGATCGACTCGACCAGGCGTGCAAGCCGCAGCGCGCCAAGCACACCGTAAGTGCGCGGTGGCGTGGAGTAGATTTTTCGATTGCCGATGCCATTCATGTGCTGGACGGTCAGCCACAGGAAAAGCCGATCGTTCAACCCGTCGTTCCACAGATCCGGCAAACTCGTACACCCGCCCGCGAACGGGCCACCGCCCCAGTAATTCTTTTCGTTGAGCATGATCTTGTCGCCATACTCCTTCAGCTCTTCCGCGTTCGCGGCATAGCCCCACCGAAAGTGGATGACGGGCGAAAAGGACGGATCGGGCTTGATGTACGTCTTCGACGACATGTCCGGATTCAGGAAACCGTCTGGCGTCAGGCTTTCGATATAGCTGACCGGCGTCATCTGCCCGGCCACCGGCCCCCAATGGAACAGTTGATCGTCATAACGCCCCATGCGCCGGTTCAATCCGGCACACAACCCTTTCTCGGCGTCCTTGAACCATTCCCCTTCCGAATTCACCCCGTGCACGAAAATGACGACGCCCGGCAACGGCATCTGCATCACGCACTCGAGGTCGTTGCGGTTGAACAGTGTCGTCCCCAGTCCACCGCCCACCGAAGTCTGCGACGGGTCGTCCGTCGACGGTTGCCCGCCCGGGTTCTGCGCAAAGTTGTAGTTGAACATGTTGTTTTTCTTGAAGACTCAGCTCAGGTTCTGGACTTGAAAAAGCGAACCGCCAATTGTTCGAACTGATCGCTGCTGACCGGCGCCAGCTTGCCTTGCGCGTCGGTCTTCCCCTTGATCAATTCGCCCGACGCCTTTCGCACCTCGGCTTCCATGCCCTCGACCGGCTGCCCGTCAGTGGCCCGGACCAGTTTCGGCACGCGCCCCAGCGAGCCTTGGTCGAACTTCGGAAAGTCGGCGCTCATGCTCGCCGGCCCGGCCCACGTATGCGACGCGGACTTGACGGTGAAACTCCCCGGACACCCGAGCTCGATATCGCCGCCATGCAGCTTCAGATACGCGCCGCCCGACGTCACGAACACGACCTGCTCGCTGGCCATGCCCGCGAGCTTGCCGCCGCCCGCCGTCATCTGGATGTTCTTCGCCGAATCGATCTGCGTGTCGTCGTTCTGGCTCTGCAGCGCAACTTTCCCCTGGTTGGCGATTGCCGACACGCCTTCGCTGTGCGCAAACATCGCGACACCGTGCCCGGCCTGCAGGTTGATCCGCTGCCCGCTCGTGTACTGCAGGTGGTTCTGCGCGACGACATCGACGTTGCCGCCCGCATGGGTCGTCACGGTCTTCGGCGTCGCCATGCTGATGCCGGCCGGTGCGGTGATGCCGATCGCGGCCATCGGCGCGCCTGACGACTCACCGCCGCCGGACGCCTCGCCATTCGGCCAGCCTTTCACCGTGGTCACGAGTGCATCGTGCGGCTGCGTGTCGGGCGCGACGCCCTGATGCTGGCCCGCATAGTCGCCGAGACTCTTGAACAGCTCGACGCATTCCTGCATCAGTTGCAGATACTCGTCCCGCGCGAGGTGGCCGTCACTGGCGCGCAGCCGCTCCCAGGCCGAAATCAGCATCGCCTTTCCGCTTCGAATCGCCACGTGCGCATCGCTGCGCAATTCCGCGCCTTCGCCGCGCGCCGCCCCCTGCCCGTTGTCGCGCGGCTGCGTCAGATAGCCGAGGTTCAGCTGACTGTACGCATGCTCGCTCGCCAACTGACTGCTGATCTGCCCGGGCGTATCGTCGAAGCGGATCTGGTTGTACCGCTGCCCCTTGATTTCCTTCGTCTTCGTGCCGGAAAGATAGCGGTTGCCCGGCAGCGCGCCGGTATGACTGAAGGTCGCCGGCATGTTCGGCCCATTGGCCAGCACACCCATCACGACGAGCCGGTCCGGATCGCCGCCGATATGGCCGATCAGCACTTCCATGCCGACGCGCGGCAACGTATTCGCGCCGAAACTCGGCCCGGCTAGCGCGCAGGCGACGCGCACCGGTGCGCTGTCGGACGGCGTGCCACTCGTGCCGGCACCCTGCGCGTGCGCATGATCGTCCGCGCTCAGCCCCTGGATCCGCACCCGGATGCGGCCCATTTCATCGCAGAACACCTCCTCGCCCTCCGGCCCGACGACGACGGCCGTCATCGGATGCACGGGCGGCAGGTCGACGTGCGGATCGTAGGCAGGCGTCAGCGGCACGCCGCGCCGCACGCACGAGAACGTGTTCTCGTAGCGCCTGTCGCTTTCGTCGCCCGGCTTGCCGCTCACGTCGGTCGGCACCGCGCTGAACAGCACGCGGCTTGCCGCGAACAGCGATTGCGCGCGCTCGTTCAGTTCCTTCGGCAGATTGTTTCGCACGCAATGATGAAGCGACGTGACGACAAACTGCCGCTGTTCAGCCGGCAACGTGTCGAGTTGAGGATGCTCCGCGAGCGCAAACCAGTGACCGACGGCCAGATCACGCACGTTGCTCACGCCGTCGACGGATTCGGCGCGCAGTTCATGCGCCAGCATCCGGTCCTTGCCGATCCGGTCGAGATCGGACGACGAATCCCCGGCGTGCGGGATATCGATCACGACGTCGGCCAGCAAATGCCCGAGGTCGTTGCCACTGTCGCCCTGATCGACGATCGTCGCCTGCTCGGTTTGGGACATCCGGCCGCTCTTGTAGTCCCACGTCGGCCGGACGATCTTGCCCGGAATCAACCGGCGGCTCGTCGCCCACAGCGTGATCGAGTCGCGCTCTTCGGTGGCGGCGTCACGGTGGTAGCGGATGGTGCCGGCGGCCGTCTGCGGCAACTTCATCGAGTCGTCGGCAAAGACGAGCGTATGCACCGGCGTGTCGTGCGCATTGCCGCTCGCCCGCTCCCCGGCCTTGCCCGCCTTGACGAATACGGTCGCTCCCTCCCGTCGCAACAGGCGCCGAATGAAGTGCGCGTCCGACTCGTTGACCTGCCGTGTGAGTTCCCGCGCGGGGTAACGCTCGGCTTGCAGACCGGACAGGTCGAATTCGAATGCGCCCGCGAGCGCCGAGCTGCGCTGGCGCCATTCCTGAAGCAGCACACCCAGGATGTCGGGCAGGCTCTTCGACCGAAACAACCGCGAATTGGTCCGTCGCTCCATCACGGACAGCACGTCGCGAATCGTCAGCTGGTAGCAGGTCAGTGAACCGTCCGATTGGCCGGTGCGAACGTCGGTGACAATGCCGTTGATGGTATGGAGACGCCCGCGATCGGTCGTCATCTCGACGGAGACCGGCAGCCCGATGAAGCTGCGGATCGGAAGATCGGCCCGCGCTGACACGCAGGTCAGATGCCCCTCGATGCCCGTCATCAACCCTTCGCGGATATCGGCATACTGGAGCGCAAGCACCTGCTCGAGCGTTTTCTGGGCGGCCCCCCAGTTCATGCGAACCGGCCGATTGTTCTGATCGACCACCCCGGACGCAAACGTGCGCAGCAATTCGGCTGTATTCACAGCGTGACTCTCAGGATTTTGTTTGACTTCGTTGTTCGGCGAACAATCACGCCCGCTGGTCCGTCCTGGGAGTGCCGCCCGTCTGATTTTCGGCGAGCATAACAAATTTGTCGGCTTGGTGACGGCTTTTTGACAGGATTTAGAATCCTTTTTGCGAAGCGTCCGAACGGACTCTACAGTTCACATTCTTTCGAACCGGGACGTTCCGTGTCCGATGTAGCGAGCAGGTCGTACGGGTCGTCACGATCTGACGCAGGGCGTCGCGCGCTCGGTATGGATCGACGATTTTCCGACGGGCGCGGAAGGGAGTGGCGGGCTGCCGCCAGAGTTTGCTATACTCTCGGTCTTCCGGAGAGATGGATGAGTGGTTTAAGTCGCACGCCTGGAAAGCGTGTATAGGTTAATCGCCTATCGGGGGTTCGAATCCCCCTCTCTCCGCCAGAATACGTGAGGCCCCTGATTTCCCTAGGAATCAGGGGCTTTTCATTTTGGGACCGCCGACACGTCATACATCGCCCCGCCCCCTCACGGATGCCGAATGTAATCCACCAACGCCCGCGTATACTCATCCGGCCGCCTGTCGCACAGACTGACCACGATCGCCACCGCAAACCCCGCCGGCACCCCGAACACGCCCGAACTGATCGGCTCGATCCCGAACCACGTGCGCCCGGCGAACCCGGTCAGTTGCGTGAAGAACGGATACGTCGACACGATGTAGTACACGCACACCGCCAACCCCGTCACCATCCCCGCAATCGCGCCACGCGTCGTCGTGCGCTTCCAGAACACCCCCAGCACCAGCACCGGAAAGAAGCTCGACGCCGCCAGAGAAAACGCGGCGCCGACGAGAAACAGGATCTTTCCGGTATTGAGCGACGCGACATACGACGCGAACAGCGCCACCCCGAGCAGCAGCACCTTCGAGATCGTCACGCGCCGCTGGCTCGACGCATCGGGCGCCACCATGCAGTAGTAGACGTCGTGCGACAGTGCATTCGCGATCGTCAGCAGCAGCCCGTCCGCGGTCGACAGCGCCGCGGCCAGCGCACCGGCCGCGATCAGCCCCGACACCACGTACGGCAGCCCCGCGATTTCCGGCGCGGCCAGCACGACCATGTCCGGCTGCATCTGGATTTCCGACCAGTGCACGATGCCGTCGCGAATCACCTCGACGACGCTGATCAGGTCGGGCTCGAAGTGATGCCACTGCGTGACCCACCCCGGCAATTCGGCGAACGGCCGCCCGACGAGATTCGCGAGGATCTCGTACTTGATCAGCACCGCGAGCACAGGCACGCTCAGGTAGAACAGCGCGATGAAGAACAGCGTCCAGCCGACCGAGCGCCGTGCCGACGCAACCGACGTGGTCGTGTTGTAGCGCGTCAGGATGTGCGGCAGGCTCGCGGTACCGAGCGACAGGCACAGCAGCAGCGCGAGGAAATTCCGCTCGCGCGGCTTGCGTTCGTCTTCGCTCGCGGCCGGAAACGGCTCGTGCATCGGCACGGGCGGCTCGGCACGCGCGAGCAGGTCGTCGCGCGCCTGCGTCCACGCCACGCGCGCCGCCGCCGGATCGCGCGGGAAATCGGCCAGCTCGCGCTCGCGCTGGCTGATCTCGCGCAGTGGCCCGTTGTGGCGCCGCAGGTCCGCAAGCTGGTCGACGAGATGCCGGCGCGCGTCCGCATAGGACGCCGGCAACCGGTCGAGCCGCGTCTGGATGTCCGCGGCTTGCCGGCGGTATGCATCGCGCACCTGCTGCTCGTCGCGCGCGTCGCGCACCTGCGCCTCGCGCGCCGCGACGCGCTCCATCAGCTTGCCGTAATTGAACTGCGGCACGGGGCCGAGCCCGTTCTTCATCGCGATCAGCGACACCGGAATCAGGATCGCGCTGATCAGGATGATGTACTGCGCGACCTGGGTCCACGTGACCGCGCGCATCCCGCCGAGAAACGAGCACACGAGAATGCCCGCGAGCCCGCAGAAGATGCCGATCGCGAAATCGACCCCGATGAAGCGCGTCGCGATCAGGCCGATCCCCTGGATCTGCGCGACCAGGTACACGAACGAACACAGGATCGCCGCGCCGGCCGCGAGCGCGCGCACGGCCGTGCTGGAAAAGCGCGTGCCGAGAAAATCGGGAATCGTGTAGCGCGCGAGCTTGCGCACATACGGCGCGAGCAGGAACGCGACGAGGCAGAACCCGCCCGTCCAGCCCATCACGTACGCGAGTGCGTCGTAACCGGTCGCGTAGAGCGAGCCGGCCAGGCCGATGAACGACGCGGCCGACAGCCAGTCGGCCGCCGTCGCCATCCCGTTGAACGCGGACGGCACGCGCCGCCCGGCCACGTAGTACTCGACGAGATCGGACGTGCGCGACAACAACCCGATCACCGCGTACACGGCGATCGGCACGAACAGGAACACGTAGCCGATCCACACGCCCGAGCCCGTCGCGCGCTCGATCCGCCACATCAGCAGCACGAAACCGAGAAACCCGAGCGTGTAGAGCGCGTAAGCGCGTATCAGTCGATGTGTCAGCATGAATCAGCGCCCGCCGTTCGCATGGCCGGCGCGCGCCGCATGCTCGTCGTACGCGCGGCGCAGCGTGCGGTCCGCGCGCTGCATCAGCCCGATGTAGACGACGATCAGCACGAGGTACACGAGAATCGCGCCCTGTGCGCCGACATAGAACGGCAGGCTGAAGCCGGCGAAGCGAACCCCGGCGAGCGCGGGCCCGAAGAACGGCACGATGAACGACACCGCGAAACCGATCCCCATCAGCACCGCGATCAGCGCGACGTTGAAGCGCCAGTAGCGTGCGTGCGCACGCGCGAGCGGCGCGGGAACGGGAGGTGGCGCAGCAGGCGCCGGACGGGTCGGAACGGTCATGCCGTTATGTAGCAAAAAGCCCCTGCGCGGGCAATCGGGATTGCCGCGCAGGGGCTCGCGCGCGTGATGCGCAACCGGCAGGCGCTCAGCGCACTTCGGTGAGCTGCTCGAGGATGGCCGGATTCTCGAGCGTGGACGTATCCTGCGTGATCGCCTCGCCCTTCGCGAGCGAGCGCAAGAGGCGCCGCATGATCTTGCCCGAGCGCGTCTTCGGCAGGTTGTCGCCGAAGCGGATGTCCTTCGGCTTCGCGATCGGCCCGATCTGCTTGCCGACCCAGTCGCGCAGCGCCTTCGCGAGCGCCGCGGCTTCGTCGCCTTCCGGGCGCGAACGCTTCAGCACCACGAACGCCACGACCGCCTCGCCCGTCGTGTCGTCCGGGCGGCCGACCACCGCCGCCTCCGCCACGAGTTCGTGCGACACCAGCGCCGATTCGATCTCCATCGTGCCGAGCCGGTGGCCCGACACGTTCAGCACGTCGTCGATCCGGCCCATGATCGTGAAGTAGCCGGTCTCCTTGTCGCGCACGGTGCCGTCGCCAGCCAGATAGAGCGTGCCGCCGAGTTCTTCCGGGTAATAACTCTTCTTGAAGCGCTCCGGGTCGCCCCAGATCGTGCGGATCATCGCGGGCCACGGGCGCTTGACGACGAGAATCCCGCCTTGCCCGTTCGGCACGTCCTGGCCGGTCTCGTCGACCACCGCGGCCATGATGCCCGGCAACGGCAGCGTGCACGAACCCGGCACGGTCGGCGTCGCGCCCGGCAGCGGCGTGATCATGTGGCCGCCGGTTTCGGTCTGCCACCACGTATCGACGATCGGGCAGCGCTCGTGGCCGACGTGCTTGTGATACCACATCCACGCTTCCGGATTGATCGGCTCGCCGACCGTGCCGATGATGCGCAGGCTCGACAGGTCATAGCTCTTCGGATGAACCTTGTCGTCGGCTTCGGCCGCCTTGATCAGCGAACGGATCGCGGTCGGCGCGGTGTAGAACACGGTCACCTTGTGGTCGCCGATCATCTTCCAGAAGCGCCCGGCGTCCGGATACGTCGGCACGCCCTCGAACACGACCTGCGTGCCGCCGCACGCGAGCGGCCCGTACGTGATGTACGTATGGCCCGTGACCCAGCCGATGTCGGCCGTGCACCAGAACACGTCGTCGGGTTTCCAGTCGAAGGTCCACTTCATCGTCTGCGCGGCCCACAGCAGGTAGCCGCCCGTGCTGTGCTGCACGCCCTTCGGCTTGCCGGTCGAGCCCGACGTATACAGGATGAACAGCGGATGCTCGGCGCCGACCCAGGTCGGCTCGCAGCGGTCGGATTCGCCGTCGGTCAGCTCGTGCATCCACAGGTCGCGGTCCGCATGCCAGTCGATCTTGCCGCCGGTGCGACGATAGACGATCACGCTCTTGACCGCTTCGCAGCCGCCCAGCGCGATCGCCTCGTCGGCGATGCTCTTGAGCGGCAGCGTCTTGCCGCCGCGCGCCTGTTCGTCGGCGGTGATCAGCGCGACCGCGCCGACGTCGACGAGCCGCTCATTGAGCGATTTCGCGGAGAAGCCGCCGAACACGACCGAGTGCGTCGCGCCGATACGCGCACACGCCTGCATCGCGACGATGCCTTCGATCGACATCGGAATATAGATGACGACGCGATCGCCCTTGCCGATCCCGCGTTTCTTCAGCGCATTGGCGAAGCGCGACACGCGTGCGAGGAGATCGGCATAGGTGACGCGGGTGACGGTGCCGTCGTCGGCCTCGAAGATCACCGCGACGCGCTCGCCGTGGCCCGCTTCGACGTGACGGTCGAGACAGTTGTACGACGCGTTGAGCTCGCCGTCGTCGAACCATGTGTAGAACGGCGCGTTACGCTCGTCGAGCACCTTGGTGAACGGCTTGTGCCACGTGAGGCCCTCGCGCGCGAGGCGCGCCCAGAAGCCTTCGTAATCCTGCTCGGCCTCGGCGACGAGCGCGCGATAGGCCGGCATGCCGGAAATGGTCGCCGTCTTCTCGAGCGCCGCGGGCGGCGCGAACTGACGGGTTTCGTGAAGAACCGATTCAATCGCAGACATCGACTACCCCTTGGTGAACATGAATCCTCTGCATGGCGGCGCGATCGTGCGCGCCGCGCGTCGTCCTGGCCGGCGCTGCGCGCCGCTGTCTCCCACCACCCGCGCGCGGCCGCGAAGGCCTGCGCACGATGCTGCACCGCACCACATCAAGTCACGTCACGCAAATGTGACCTGCGGCGCGGCAGTTCCACGATAAGCGCGCCAACTTACCCGTCACTTACGCGGCATGGCCGTTTCGTGCGCGAGGCGCCGCATCGAGGCCAGCTTTACGCTGTTACAACCGCGACCCTACAATCCTAACTGAACTCGCCTTCCGGATTCCAGCTTGAATCGCTACGCCCTCTTCCTCATCCTGTCGATGCTGTTCGTCGGCAGCAACGTCGGTATCGGTAAATCCATCGTTGCATTCGTCCCCGTCGCCATCCTCGCCACGCTGCGCTTCGTGATCGCGATCGCGGTGCTGTGGCCGCTGTTCAGCCCCGTGAAGATGCGCGCGGTCAAGCGCGGCGAATGGCTGAACCTGTTCCTGCAGGCGTTCTTCGGCACCTTCATGTTCACGCTGCTGATGCTCAACGGCGTGCAGCGCACGAGCGCGGTGGCCGCGGGCGTCATCACGAGCACGATCCCGGCGATCGTCGCGCTGTTCGCATGGCTGATCCTGCGTGAAAAACCGAACGGCCGTGCGCTCGTGTCGATCGCGCTCGCGATCATCGGCGTCGTGACGATCAATCTCGCCAACGGCAGCGCGGCCGGCCACGGCGCGCAGGGCGACGCGTCCGGCTCGCTCGCCGGCAACCTGCTGATTCTCGGCGCGGTGTGCTGCGAATCGATCTACGTGATCCTGTCGCGCCGGCTCACGCAGACGCTCGCGCCGATCGACATCTGCGCGTATACCCACCTGTTCGGCCTGTTCCTGATGCTGCCGCTCGGCGCGACGGCGCTGTGGCGCTTCGATTACGCGAGCGTGCCCGCCGGCACGTGGGCGCTCGTCGTCTGGTACGGGTTGTCGGCCAGCATCTTCTCGTTCTGGCTGTGGATGAAGGGCATCCGGCACGTGCCGGGGAGCCTCGCCGGCGTGTTCAGCGCGGTGCTGCCGATCGCGGCAGCCGCGTACGGCATCGCGTTCCTCGGCGAGCGCCCGACGCTCGCGCACGGCATCGCGCTCGCGTGCGTCGTCGCCGGCATCGTGCTCGCGAGCCTGCGCGTCAAACGCGTGCCGGCGGCCGCCTCCTGATCCGTCCCCCGCGGCGCCGGCGCGTCGCTGCAGTCGCGCCGGCCGACGCGTTACAATAGCGCGCCTTTTCAAGATTACCCCGATACCTGCGCACCGCGCCCGTACCCCGACATGTCCGCCCCGCATTCGCCCGGCCATCCTGGCCGTCGCCCGCTTCGCCCGCTTCCCGCGCTGATTTTCATGAGCCGCTGGCTCCAGGTTCCGCTCTATCTGGGCCTGATCGTCGCGCAGGCCGTCTACGTGTTCCTGTTCCTGAAGGAAGTCTGGCACCTGCTGTCGCATGCGACGGGCCTCGACGAAATCAGCGTGATGCTCGCCGTGCTCGGCCTGATCGACGTGGTGATGATCTCGAACCTGCTGATCATGGTGATCGTCGGCGGGTATGAAACGTTCGTGTCGCGGCTCGGCATCGAGGGCCACCCCGACGAGCCCGAATGGCTCGACCACGTGAACGCGGGCGTGCTGAAGGTCAAGCTGTCGATGGCGCTGATCAGCATTTCGTCGATCCACCTGCTGAAGACGTTCATCAACCCCGACCAGCACACGACGCACGCGATCATGTGGCAGGTGATCATCCACGTGTCGTTCCTCGTGTCGGCGCTCGTGATGGCGTGGGTCGACCGCCTGACGACGCACACGCACCCGGCCCATTTCCACGAGGCGCATGCGTCCGCAGCGTCCCGACCGGCGGCCTGAACCGTCGGCAACGCATTCCCCACTGTCCCCACAGAGTCTCAGCCATGACCGTCATCAAACAGGAAGACCTGATCCAGAGCATCGCGGATTCGCTGCAGTACATCAGCTACTACCACCCGCTCGACTACATCCAGGCCCTCGGCCGCGCGTACGAGCTGGAAGAGAGCCCGGCGGCGAAGGACGCGATCGCGCAGATCCTCACGAACAGCCGCATGTGCGCGGAAGGCCGCCGTCCGATCTGCCAGGACACCGGCATCGTCACGATCTTCGTGAAGGTCGGCATGGACGTGCGCTGGGACGGCGCGACGATGGGCCTCACCGACATGATCAACGAAGGCGTGCGCCGCGGTTACACGCACCCGGACAACGTGCTGCGCGCGTCGATCGTCAATCCGCCGGAAGGCGCCCGCAAGAACACGAAGGACAACACGCCGGCCGTGATCCACTACGAGATCGTGCCGGGCGACAAGGTCGACGTGCAGGTCGCGGCGAAGGGCGGTGGCTCGGAAAACAAGTCGAAATTCGTGATGCTGAACCCGTCCGATTCGATCGTCGACTGGGTGCTGAAGACCGTCCCGACGATGGGCGCCGGCTGGTGTCCGCCGGGCATGCTCGGGATCGGCATCGGCGGCACCGCCGAGAAGGCGATGCTGATGGCGAAGGAATCGCTGATGGAGCCGATCGACATCCAGGAAATCATCGCGCGCGGCCCGAAGGACTGGGTCGAGGAACTGCGTGTCGAACTGCACGAGAAGGTCAACGCGCTCGGCATCGGCGCGCAGGGCCTCGGCGGCCTCGCGACCGTGCTCGACGTGAAGATCATGGCGGCGCCGACGCACGCGGCGTCGAAGCCGGTCGCGCTGATCCCCAACTGCGCGGCCACGCGCCACGCGCACTTCGTGCTCGACGGCTCGGGCCCGGCCAAGCTTGAAGCGCCGTCGCTCGACGCCTGGCCGAAGGTGCAGTGGGAACCGAACACGGAAACCAGCAAGCGCGTCGACCTGAACACGCTGACGCCGGAAGAAGTCGCGAGCTGGACGCCGGGCCAGACGCTGCTGCTGTCGGGCAAGATGCTCACCGGCCGCGACGCCGCGCACAAGCGCATCGCGGACATGCTCGCGAAGGGCGAGAAGCTGCCGGTCGACTTCACGAACCGCGTGATCTACTACGTCGGCCCGGTCGATCCGGTGCGCGACGAAGTCGTCGGCCCGGCCGGCCCGACGACGGCCACGCGCATGGACAAGTTCACCGAGACGATGCTCGCTCAGACGGGTCTGATCTCGATGGTCGGCAAGGCCGAGCGCGGCCCGGTCGCGATCGACGCGATCAAGAAGCACAAGGCCGCCTACCTGATGGCGGTCGGCGGCGCGGCCTACCTCGTGTCGAAGGCGATTCGCGGCGCGAAGGTGCTCGCGTTCGAAGACCTCGGCATGGAAGCGATCTACGAATTCGACGTGCAGGACATGCCTGTAACAGTTGCTGTCGATTCGTCGGGCACGTCGGTGCACCAGACGGGTCCGAAGGAATGGCAGGCGAAGATCGGCAAGATCCCGGTCGCAGCCGCGTAAGCGCGATCGAACGAAAGGCCGGACGCACGTCCGGCCTTTTTACTTCTCATTCTCATTATTGTGCGCGGCCGGTTATTCAAGGCTGATTCTCATTACACGCAAAAGGCAGGCCCGACAAGGCTTCGAGGCTTGGCTTTTCTCGTTCGAGCGATTATCGTTCGGTTTCTGAAGCTCCACTGAACAAGGAACAGCCATGCAAGGCGACAAGAAAGTCATCGAATATCTGAACGCCCAACTGAAGAATGAACTCACGGCGATCAACCAGTACTTCCTGCATGCGCGCATGTACAAGCACTGGGGCCTCGACAAGCTCGGCAAGCACGAATACGACGAGTCGATCGGCGAAATGAAGCACGCCGACTGGCTGATCGAACGCGTGTTCATGCTCGACGGCCTGCCGAACCTGCAGGACCTGCACAAGCTGCTCGTCGGCGAGGAAACCGAAGAGATCCTGAAGTGCGACCTGAAGCTCGAGCAGATCTCGCAGTCCACCTGCAAGGAAGCGATCGCCTACTGCGAATCGGTTCGCGACTACGTGTCGCGCGAGATCTTCGAAAAAATCCTCGACGACACCGAAGAGCACATCGACTGGCTCGAAACGCAGATCGACCTGATCGGCAAGGTCGGCCTGCAGAACTATCAGCAAACGATGATGGGTTCGGCCGAGTAATCGCCCTGCCCTGCCCGCCAGCCCGCCGCCCGCCCGACGATGACGCACCCGTCCGCCGCTAGCGCGCCGCACGCCGCCGCCCCTGTCGGCATCTTCGACTCGGGGCTCGGCGGCCTGTCGGTGCTGCGCGCCGCGCGCGCGCACCTGCCCGGCGAATCGTTCGTCTACGTCGCCGACTCGCACCACGCGCCATACGGCCCGCGCGACGAGGCATTCATTACGGAACGCACGCTGGCCATCGGCGAGTGGCTCGCGCGCGAAGGCGCGAAAGCGCTCGTCATCGCATGCAACACGGCAACGGCTCGGGCGATCGCGGCCATCCGCGAACGCCTGTCGATACCGCTCGTCGGCGTCGAGCCGGGCATCAAGCCGGCCGCCGCGCTGTCCGCGACCGGCGTCGCGGGCGTCCTCGCCACGCAGTCGACGCTGAACAGCCCGCGCTTCCAGGCGCTGCTCGACCGCTACGGCGCCGGCCGCCGCTTCATCTGTCAGCCCGGCCACGGGCTCGTCGAAGCGATCGAGCGCGGCGACACGAACTCGCCCGCACTACGGGCACTGCTCGAGCGTTACATACAGCCGATGCTCGACGACGGCGCCGATACGCTGGTACTCGGCTGCACGCACTACCCGTTCTTCACAGAAACGATTCGTGACATTGTTGGCGAGCGCCTGACGATCGTCGACACGAGCGATGCCATTGCCCGCCAGCTCGCGCGGGTGCTCGACGAACGCGGGCTGCGCGCGCCGGCCGGCACGCACGCCGCGCCGACGCGCTTGTGCTCGACGAGCGACGGCCTGCAACTGCGCGCGCTCGCGTCGACGCTGCTCGGCCTCGAGGCGCCGGTCGAATCCGTCACCATTTCCTCGCCGAACGCGCACGCCTGCGCGACCGCCTGACGCGGGCCGGCACGCCGGGCTCCCGCACCGGCCAAGCCGCCGCTTCCTTTCAAGGGTCCGATGACCTTAAAAAAAGCCCGACCCAGGCTTGTCAACACCTGCAAAATTAATGATAATAATTCGCATTAACGTTAGCTATCGCAACTCATCATGATCGTCTGCGTGTGCAAGTCTGTTTCCGATCGCAAGATTCGCGCGTCCCTCGCGGAGGGCGTGAACTCTTTCGATGAACTCCAGTTCGAGCTCGGCGTGGCCACGTGCTGCGGTAAGTGCGAGGAGTCCGTACGCGACCTCATGGCCGAGCAAGGCGTCTGCGCGAGCCGGTGCGGTGTCGAGCATCATGCTCATCCGATCCCGGTTACGTTCTACGACCGCAAGGCGGCCTGAGCGGCGCCGAGCGTGTGCATGCGGCCCGGGCCGCATTTTTTGTCTTGACCGTCAGCAAGCCACCGTCTGCGCGAGCCAACGGCTTACCTGCCAAGGAGCCTGTGATGGAATTGCTGATCGGATTCGTAACCACCGTTTGCATCTCGCTGCTGATCTTCCGCAAGTGATGCCGATTCACCCGCCGCGCCCCGGGTGCGGCGTCGTTCTTTCAAGCTAACATGCAGGCTTCGCATCTCGCTCCTGCCGGCGCCATGCCGGCTCCACCACGTATGAATCCCCGAGTGATCGTCGTCGCGGTCGGCGTGCTAGCCGCACACGCGATCATGCTGACGGCCGCATGGCTCCATCGCAACGCGCCGCCGCCGAAATCGGTCGAGGTCCAGACGATCACCGCGCAGCTCATCACGCCTGCGCCGATCACGCAGCAGGTCGCGGCCGAATCGATTCCGCAGCCCGCCCCGCCGAAGCCCGTGCCGCGCGTGAAGCCGAAGGTCGAGCCGAAACCGGTGCAGAAAGCCGCGAAGCCGACCCCGCAGCCGGTCGCGCCGTCGCCGGCGCCGTCGCCCACACCGGCTCCCGCCGCCGATCCGACACCCGCTCCCGCCGCGCCCGCGCCCGCACCGGCCGCCACGCCGGGCCCGGCGCGCGAAACGATGCAGGTCAGCGCGCCGAAGAACGTGCCGACGCTCCAATGCAACTTCGTGAAGCCCGACTATCCGTCGATGTCGCGCCGCCGCGGCGAATCGGGCACCGCCTATGTCCACTTCGTCGTCGGCGTGACCGGCAAGATCGAAAGCATCGATCTGCAGAAGAGCAGCGGCTATCCGCGCCTCGACGATGCCGCACTCGACGCGATGCGCGCGACCACCTGCCGTCCGTACATCGAGAACGGCGAGGCGATCCGCGCCGCCCGCACACAGCCCTACAGCTTCGGGCTCACCGACTAACCTGCCTCATCCGGAAGATTCAAAGGAAACAAAAAATGCAAAGCTACGGTATCGCGCACGTCTGGGCGCAAGGTGATTTCGTCACGCGCGCCATTGCGATCACGCTGCTCGTGATGTCGGTCCTGTCGTGGATCGTGATCGTCATCAAGGGCTGGAACGTGATCCGCCTGAACCGCCTCACGAAGAACGCCGAACAGGCTTTCTGGCATTCCGACGATTTTGACGACGGCATCAAGAAGCTCGGCCTCGCCGCGTCGACGCCGAACGACAACCCGTTCCTCGCGCTCGCGCTGTCGGGCAAGGAAGCCGTCGACCACCACCATCACACGCAACCACATCTGCACGATCGCATGGACGTATCGGACTGGGTCACGCGCTGCCTGAAGGACACGATGGACGAAGGCATTTCGCGCATGCAGAGCGGCCTCGCGATCCTCGCATCGGTCGGCAGCACCGCGCCGTTCGTCGGCCTGTTCGGCACGGTCTGGGGGATCTACCACGCGCTGCTCGCGATCGGCGCCACCGGCCAGACGTCGATCGACCAGGTCGCGGGTCCGGTCGGCGAATCGCTGATCATGACGGCCTTCGGCCTGTTCGTCGCGATTCCCGCGGTGCTCGGCTACAACGCGCTGATCCGCGCGAACAAGGGTGTCGTCAGCAAGCTGCGCCGCTTCGCGCACGGTCTGCACGCGTACTTCGTGACGGGCGCGAGCCTCGCGTCGTCGTCGACGCGCGATGGCCTGCGTCTCGCATCGCGCACCGCCAGCTGAGACGAGGTGAACCATGGCCATGAACACCGGTTTCAGCGACGATGACGACGATGCCGTGATGAGCGAGATCAACATGACGCCGCTCGTCGACGTCATGCTCGTACTCCTGATCATTTTCCTCGTGACGATCCCGGCGATGCAGCATGCGGTGAAGATCGACCTGCCGCACGCCAGCAGCCAGCCCGTCGACGAAAAGCCGCAGACCGTCGACGTCGCGATCCAGGGTGACGGCACGATCCTGTGGGACGACCACACGGTCACGCGCGAACAATTGCAGGCGCGCATCGCGGAAGCCGCGAAGCGCACGCCGCAGCCGGAATTGCATCTGCGCGCGGACCGCAAGGTGGCCTACGAGCACGTCGCGGAAGTGATGTCGGATGCACAGGCTGGCGGCTTGACCAAGCTCGGCTTCGTGACGGAGCCCGGCGCGAAAACGAAGTAACACGCGCACGTTCTGTCGTCGCCAGTAGTCACTGCGCGCCTAGCGGCCGCGCCTCGCCGGCCGCACCTAGCCGGCCGCACCCAAAGTAAAAGGCCTTCATCGCCAGATGAAGGCCTTTTTTCATGCGCACGCGGGCGCCTTCGGGCGGCGGGCTCTTCGGCGGTATCGGTTACGCCTCGAGCAACGCAAATGCGACTTTGCCGTGGTCTGCACGGACTGCGCGTTCTGCCCTATCTGGCTCACAATATATGCGGCCACCTGATTTCGCTCAGAACTTCCTTCACGAAATGGGATTTCAATATAGGCTCGCCAGCGCACGCATTCAAGGTTCCGGCGATTGAAACTTGCGATTGCAGGCGGCGCTTCAATGACAAAACAAATTTGCGTCGTCGTGCCCGCCGTGTTCAGGTGGCCGAAACATCGGCCGCCGCTTCCTTCTTCGCACGTTCTGGGCAACCCGGATCCTTGTACGCGCCATGGTCGAGCTTCTCGACGAGGTAATCGACGAATGCACGTACCGCGGGCGGCATCCCCTGCCGCGACACGAACACCGCATACAACTGCGGCACCGGCAGCGTCCAGCCCGGCATCACCGGCGACAGTTGCCCCGCGCGCAGCGCGTTGCCGTACATCATCTCCGGCAGCGCCGCGATGCCGAGGCCGTCGAGCACGGCCTCGCGGATCGTCATCAGGTCGGCCGTCACGAGGCGAGGATCGTGCTCGTGCACGTGGCGCGTCCCGTCCGGCGCGATCAGGTTGAAGACGTGCCGGCCGTCGACGCTCGGCGTATCGAGCGTCTCGAAGCCGGTCAGGTCGTCCGGCACCAGCGGCGGTGCATTCTGGCTCAGCAGGCTCGGCGCGCCGACCAGCATCTGCTCGGTGCGCCACAGCGGCCGCACGACGATGTTCGCGTTCTGCGGCGGCTCCGAGCGCACGCGCAACGCGACGTCGATCGAATCCTCGAACAGGTCGATCACGCGGTTCGTCACGCGGACGTGCACCTTCACCTCGGGATAGCGGCGCAGGAATTCGGGCAGGATGCGCGACAGCATCGTCTGCGACAGCGTCACCGGCACGCTGACACGTACCGAGCCGCGCGGCGACGCGCGCAACTGCTGCACGGCGTTCATCGCGGCTTGCGCTTCCGCGAGCATCGCCTGGCAATGCTGGTAAAACAGCTCCCCTGCCTCGGTCAGCGCGAGCTTGCGCGTCGAGCGCTGCAGCAGGCGCACGCCAAGCGCCGCCTCGAGCTCGGTCAGGCGCCGCGACAGACGCGATTTCGAGATGCCCAGCACGCGCTCGGCGGCCGAGAAACCGCCATGTTCGACGACCTGCGAGAAGTACATCAGGTCGTTCAGGTTATGTGCATCGATATTCATCTCATCGTTCCAATTTCAGAACAATCCATTGCGATCCGCCGCAAATCGACCGGTAAAACGCCCAATATAATAGCGCTATGTTTCGAAAATAACGCTATTCCGATGATTTCGAGGGCTTCCCATGACCACCGCTCGCTCGCTTGATCGCACCTACCCCGCGCTTCGCACCACCGAAGGCGGCGGTTTCGTGGTTCACCGCCCGTTCCCGACGCGGCTGCTGATGGATTTCGATCCGTTCCTGCTGCTCGATGAAATGGGCCCTGTCGATTACGCGCCCGGCGAAGCCGTGGGCGCGCCCGACCATCCGCATCGCGGCTTCGAGACCGTGACCTACGCGCTCGACGGACGCTTCCGCCATCGCGACTCGTCCGGCCATGCCGGCACGCTCGGCCCGGGCGACGTCCAATGGATGACGGCCGGGGCCGGCGTCGTCCACAGCGAAATGCCGGACCCGGCGTTCGCGCAGGCCGGCGGCCGCTCCCACGGCTTCCAGCTGTGGGTCAACCTGCCGCGCCGCGACAAGATGATCGCGCCGCGCTACCAGGAGATTCCGGCCGCTCGCATTCCGGCGGCGACGTCGCCGGACGGTCGCGCGCGCGTGCGCGTCATCGCCGGCGAAGCGTTTGGCGTACAGGCCGCGATCGAGACGCGCACGCCGATCCTCTATCAGCATTTCACGCTGGAGCCCGGCGCAACGGTCACGCAGCCGGTGCCGGCCGGTTATCGCGTGTTTGCCTATCCGATCGACGGAACGGGCCTCTACGGGCCCGACAGGCAGGCTGTCGACCCGCGACACATGATCGTCTACGGCGACGATGGCGACACCGTCACGTTCGCTGCCGGCGACACGTCGCTCGACCTGCTGCTGATCGGCGGCGTGCCGCTCAACGAGCCGATCGTCCGTTACGGCCCGTTCGTGATGAATACCGAGGAAGAGATCCGGCAGGCCGTTGTCGACTATCAGACCGGGCGCATGGGTCGCATCGAGGCGTAGTTTCGATCGGGGGTCGCAGGTGCCGCGAAGCCGGCGGTTTTGCGTCACAATAACTTCTTGAACCATGTGGCCACCCGCCACCCAGAAGGAACCCGTCCCCTTGAACTTCGAACATCTGATCCAGATCAACTCCGACGATCCGGCCGTGCCGACTCTCACTCGCGACCAGCTCTGGGAAGGCCTCGTGCTCCGTGCGGAACAGCCGCAATTGTTCGTGATCGGCCTCGACAGTTGCGTCATCCACGAACGGACGGACACGACGCTCGAACGCGAACTGCACTACGGCCACGCGACGGTGCGCGACCACGTGACGTTCACGCCGAACCAGCAGGTCCGCTACGACATCCGAGCAGCCGATGGCGAGATCGGCGGCTCGCTGACGATGACGATCGAGGAGCGCGACGACCACGAACTGTTCCTGCGTTTCGAGTACCGGACGACGCTGACGGTCACCGACGACAGCGAAGAAGCGCGACAGACGCATGGGATCGTCAAGGAGGCATACCGCACGTCGGATATCGACACGGTGCGCCTGATCCGCGAATACGCGCAGGGTCGCAAGGACCCCGATCCGCTGCACTGAGCCCGGCGGCGGCCTGCGGGCCGCCCCTTTTGATTCAAACTATCAGACTAGAACCATCGATCGATAAAGAGTTTTTGTAAATGGGAATAGTTATCATTTAGAATTCATTCCATCGTATCGACAGTCACCGATCAAACCGAATGACCGACACCATGCGCCCGACCACGCTGACCCTGCGCCGGACCACCGGCACCGCAGCCAGCAGCCGTCAGAAGACGGCAGCGGTCACCACGCCGGCGAAACCCGCCGGCAACCGCGATGCAGGCACGCGGGTCGTCAACAGTGATGCGCTGCTGCAAGGCCAAAGCCACGTCAGCATCGCGCATAACGGAGAGACGTATCAGTTGCGCGCCACGCGGCTCGGCAAACTGATCCTGACGAAGTAACGACCGAGTATTGTGGGGACCACCTCCCTGAGAGGTGTTGGGCAGTAGCCAGCGTAACGGCTTGCACGCGAGATCTAGACCCCTTCGTGCAAACACACTCAAGCAGCCGTTGCAGCAAGCCAAGCCACTTTTTTGGTTCTCGCACAAGGAAGAAAAAAGCGACACGTCGATGGACGTGTCGCTTTTTTGTTTGGGCAGCCGATGCGCGAAGCACGCTGCCCAACTATCGTGGCTGCCGTCAATGCGCGACGGCGAGAGCGGCATGCGCGCCGCCTCAGAATCCCCAGAACATCAACCACCATGCGCTGTCGACGACAGCCAGCCCGACGGCGAACCACGCGAATGCCGCGAGCCGGCGCGGCCACGCCGCATAGCGCCCCGTCACCTTCCACGCGAGCCACGCACTCCATACGTTTGCGCCGACCAGAATCGCGATGCGCACATCGGTTGCCCAGCCGAGCGGCACATGCTCGGCGCGCAGCAACGACAGCGTCGTGGCCGACAACCCGAGGAACACGCCCGCACCCGCGATGGGGATCAGCGCCTGCGCGAGGTGATGCAGGCGCACGCGATCGAAGCGGCCGAGCATCAGCGTGGCGCCGGCCAGCAACACTAGGAGTGCCGTGCCGTATACGAGCCCCGTGCCGACGATGTAGCTGACGACCAGCCCGCCATCGAGCCAGGAGAACACGTCGTTGCGATCCGGGTAGTGCGTGAGCAGGAACCACGGCGCATTGGTCTCGAGCGGCCACGTGATGTCGTGGTCGAGCAGCCAGCCCGCGAGCCATTGCTTGATCTGCACGAACCACGGGCTGACGGTCCAGTGGAACGCACCGATCGCCACGCCGAGCAGGCCGTACAGGATCAGTGCGGTGTCCCACGGGTTGGCTCGCTCCGCACCGAGGTTCACGACTTCGTCGGACGGCGAGCGCAGCGACAGCGAAATCGCGTCGCGGTGCCCGCTGCAGCGACCGCACATATGGCAGTCCGCCGCGCCCTTCATGTTGCGCAACGGCACGAGCGGCGCGCAATTGATCGGAATCACGCGATGGCCGTGCTCGCCGTTCCTGTACGAACGGCGCCACGCGTCCTCGTCGACCTTGTAGCGCATCGGCGCAAGCCGCGCGAGCAACCCGAACACGCCGTTGACCGGGCACAGATACTTGCACCACACGCGCTTCTCGCGGCCGTACAGCACGCCGATCACGATCGCGCCGACGGTCGAGCCGCCGAGCACGAACAGCACCGCGAGCGGGTACTGGTACACGCTCACCATCTGCCCATAGATCGTCGTGATGCCGAACGCGACGAACGGCCAGCCGCCCCACCGGATCCAGCGTGGAATCGGGCCGCCGCGGCCGAACTTGCTCGCGTATTCGGTGAGCGCGCCTTCCGGGCACAGCACACCGCACCAGACGCGGCCGAGCATCACCATCGACAGCAGCACGAACGGCCACCAGATGCCCCAGAACGCGAACTGCGCGATGAGCGTGAGGTTGTTCCACAGATGCGCGGAATCATCCGGCAGCGGCAACACGGCCGGCACGATGATCAGGAACGCGTAGACGGCGACGACGATCCACTGGATACCGCGGATCAGCGCACCGTGGCGCTGCATCCACTGGCCGGCCTGCGCGAGCCAGCCCGGCTTGACGGCGGCGACAACGCTCATGCCGCGCGACCCGCTACGACGGCCGGACGGCGGCTCGCACGCTTCATCAGCAACCAGACGACCGCCCAGTACACCGCATACGCCACCAGGTTGGTCAGCGCCGGGTGCGCGCGATAGCCGGTCAGCGTCGCGACGAGCGAACCGAACGTGCCCGAATCATCGAGGATCGCGGACGTATCCCACACCTGCGAGATGCCGAGCGGCAGGATTTCCTTGTCGATCAGCTTGTCGACGCCGGTCTGGAACAGGCCCGCGCCGAGGAACAGCAGCATCACTTCGGTGACGCGGAAGAAATGCCGCCACGAGAAGTACTTGCCGCCGAGCTGCAGCAGATAGAACGTGAGGAACGCGAGGCCCAGGCCGATCACGACCGCGAGCATCTGGCTGCCGTCGACGTGGCCGGACTGGCCGAAACCGAGGCCGTACAGGAAGATCACCGTCTCGCTGCCTTCGCGCGCGATCGCGAGCGCGACCAGCACCGCGACGCCCCACCAGTTCGAATCACGCGTGCTTTGCTGCAGCGATTGCTCCATGTCGCGCTTCAGCGTGCGGCCGTGCCGGCGCATCCACAGCACCATCTGCACGATCAGCACGCACGCGATCAGCACCATCGCCGTCTGGAAATAGTCCTGCGCGTCGCCGGACAACACTTCGGTGAACCCGACCAGCGCGGCGCCGAGGCCGACTGCCATCAACAGGCCGACAGCGACGCCCGTCCAGAGGAAAGGCAAACCGCGGCGCGCGTCGTCGTCGCCGTTTTTCAGCCATGCATAGAGAATGCCGACGACGAGCAGCGCTTCGACGCTCTCCCGCCAGACGATGAACAAGATCTGACCCATCGATACCTCCTGACGCGCGGGGCACGGCCTGGCCCGCCCGCGCGCAGATAAAACACGTTACTTCGCGACGATCACGCCCTGTGCCTGCTGGTGGAAATCGTCGAAAAACTTGTATTCGCCCGGCGACAGCGGGGCGACGACCACGAACGAATCGGCGCCCGGCGCGAGCACCTTCTCCTTGCGCAACTGCACGCTCTCGAATTCGGCGGCGCCCTTGCCGGTGTTCCTGATCTCGATCTTGAAACGCTGGCCGGCCGGCACTTCGATGCGGGCGGGATTCAGCTTGCCATCCGTCATCTCGAGCTTGAACGTCGGCAGATCGGCCGCATGCGCCGCGCCGGCAAGCCACAGCGCAGCGGCTGCGGCGACGATTTTCTGGGGAATTTTCATTCTGGGTTCTCTACGCCGACGGCGCGCCGAAGCGCGCCGTTCGTGATGCCACCGATCAGTAACCGCCCTTCTTGCCGATACCGGCGAACGGGAAGTCGTACTCGAGCGTGATGGGCTTGAACCACGGGCCCACGCCCGTTTCCTTGTCGACGTGACGACCGAACGCCATGTGACCCGACTGCATCGGCGGCTTGACGACCAGCGTCAGGTGGTACTTGCCCGGGCCGGCGAGCTTCACGTTGTCGCCGTAGTGCGGGCCGTCGCTCGCGACCATGCCCATCAGGTCGCCCTCGGCCTTCCACTTGGTGTCGCCCTGCTTCGTCAGCTTGTACGTGACCTGCAGGTACGGCATCCAGTCGCCTTCCGCGAAACCCGTCGGGTTGTTCTTGACCGCATGGATGTCGGCCTCGAGGTGGATGTCGGAATCCGACGCCTTGCGCATCATGCCTTCCGGGTCCATCGTGATCGGCTGCAGATACACCGCGCCGATTTCCATGCCGCCCTGGATCTGCTGCTTGCCGATCGGATACTCGGCAGCCGAGGCCGACATCGCGGCAAACGCCGCCGCTACCGCAACCGTCGTGCGGATGAACGAAGAACCCAACATGGACACTCCTTGTTATTTGTCTGACTATCTTGACGACATGCGAGCCGCCGCTGCCGCCCGCCGGAAACACTAACGCGACGAAGAACGTTAATGCGAACTATTCTCAATACATGCGGAGTTTAGCACCGAACCCGTTCCGGAACAAACGGGGAGCGCCGTAAACCCCTGATCCGACAAGGCTTACAGGCGCTTTACCGAAGGATTCCGTGACGCTTGGAAAGATTTACCGGCCACCGCTGATGTGGTCGCCGACGTTCGCGCCGAACACGCGTTCACGCAGCACGGCAAGCTGGTCGCGGGTCGCGGCGGCCTTCTCGAATTCGAGATTCTTCGCGTAGTCGGCCATCTGCTTCTCGAGGCGCTTGATTTCCTTCGCGAGCTGCTTTTCCGACATGTCCTCGAATTTCGCGCGCTGCTGCGCCTCCTTCAGCTCCGCGCGCGCGTCGTCGGCGTTGTAGACGCCGTCGATGATGTCCTTGATGCGCTTCACGACGCCGCGCGGCGTAATGCCCATCTTTTCGTTGTAGGCGATCTGCTTCGCGCGGCGCCGCTCGGTTTCGCCGATCGCGCGCTTCATCGACTCGGTCATGTTGTCCGCGTAGAGGATCGCCTTGCCATTCACGTTCCGCGCGGCACGACCGATCGTCTGGATCAGCGAGCGCTCGGCGCGCAGGAAGCCCTCCTTGTCCGCATCGAGAATCGCGACGAGCGACACTTCGGGAATGTCGAGGCCCTCGCGCAGCAGGTTGATCCCGACCAGCACGTCGAACGTGCCGAGCCGCAGGTCGCGGATGATCTCGACGCGCTCGACCGTGTCGATGTCACTGTGCAGGTAACGCACCTTGACGCCGTGGTCGGCGAGGAACTCGGTCAGCTGTTCGGCCATGCGCTTCGTCAGCACGGTGATCAGCACGCGCTCGCCGGCCTTCACGCGCGCGTTGATTTCGGTCAGCACGTCGTCGACCTGCGAGCTCGCCGGCCGGACTTCGATTTCCGGATCGACGAGGCCCGTCGGCCGCACGACCTGCTCGGCGATCTGACCCGTCACGCGCTTCTCGTAGTCGGCCGGCGTGGCCGACACGAACACGACCTGGCGCATCTTGCGCTCGAACTCGTGGAACTTCAGCGGCCGGTTGTCGAGCGCCGACGGCAGGCGGAACCCGTAATTGACGAGGTTTTCCTTGCGCGCGCGGTCGCCGTTGTACATGCCGTTCAACTGGCCGATCAGCACGTGCGATTCGTCGAGCAGCATCAGCGCATCGGGCGGCAGGTAGTCGACGAGCGTCGGCGGCGGATCGCCGGGCGCCGCCCCCGAGAAATGCCGCGAATAGTTCTCGATGCCCTTGCAGAAGCCGAGCTCCTGCAGCATCTCGAGGTCGAAGCGCGTGCGCTGCTCGAGGCGCTGCGCCTCGACGAGCTTGCCTTCGCGATGGAAGAACTCGAGCCGTTCGCGCAGTTCGTCCTTGATCGTCTCGACCGCGCGCATCACGGTGTCGCGCGGCGTCACGTAGTGCGACGACGGATACACGGTGAAACGCGGGATCTTCTGCCGCACGCGCCCGGTCAGCGGGTCGAACAGGTGCAGCGTCTCGACCTCGTCGTCGAACAGCTCGACGCGTACGGCCATTTCCGCATGCTCGGCCGGGAAGATGTCGATCGTGTCGCCGCGCACGCGGAACGTGCCGCGCTGGAAATCCTGCTCGTTGCGCGTGTATTGCATCGCGATCAGCCGCGCGATCACGTCGCGCTGGCCGAGCTTGTCGCCGGTGCGCAGCGTCAGGATCATCTGGTGGTATTCGGACGGGTTGCCGATACCGTAGATCGCCGACACCGTCGCGACGATCACCACGTCGCGGCGCTCCATCAGGCTCTTCGTCGCCGACAGCCGCATCTGCTCGATGTGCTCGTTGATCGACGAATCCTTCTCGATGAACAGGTCGCGCTGCGGCACGTAGGCCTCGGGCTGGTAGTAGTCGTAGTACGAGACGAAGTACTCGACCGCGTTGCGCGGGAAGAACTCACGGAACTCCGCGTAAAGCTGGGCGGCGAGCGTCTTGTTCGGCGCGAACACGATCGCCGGGCGGCCGAGCCGCGCGATCGTGTTGGCCATAGTGAAGGTCTTGCCCGAGCCGGTTACGCCGAGCAGCGTCTGGAAGGCAAGGCCGTCGCCGACCCCTTCGACGAGCGTGTCGATCGCGCTCGGCTGGTCGCCCGCGGGCGGATACGGCTGGTAAAGCTGGAACGGCGACCCTTCGAAAGTGACGAATTTGGATTCGTCGAGCGCGTCGCCGACTTCGGCATGATGTTCGGACATGGAATGCGGCCGGAGCAAGGGCAAAGAAAGCATTCTAGCGCTTCGCGGCCGAGCGAACTGCTGTCGGCTCCTGACGCGCGACGGCCGCCCGAAATCGCGTTTCGCCGCGCCAATCGCGACGGAATCACCGCCCCCGCCACCGCGAATTCGCTACAATGTCAGGCTGCTGCGCTTTCCGGCGTCGCGCCGTTGGCGCGGTCCGCTGCACCCGTCCCGCCGGCTGAAAGCCTGACCCTCTTTTCACTACTGCCGAATCATCATGTCGCTCTTCTCCGCTGTCCAGCTTGCCCCCCGCGACCCGATCCTGGGCCTGAACGAAGCCTTCAACGCCGATACGCGTCCGACCAAGGTCAACCTCGGCGTTGGCGTGTACACGAACGAGGAAGGCAAGATTCCGCTGCTGCGCGCGGTTCGCGACGCGGAGAAGGCGCGCGTCGAAGCCGGCCTGCCGCGCGGTTACCTGCCGATCGACGGGATCGCCGCCTACGATGCGGCCGTGCAGAAGCTGCTGCTCGGCAACGATTCGCCGCTGATCGCGGCGGGCCGCGTCGTCACGGCGCAGGCCCTGGGCGGCACGGGCGCGCTGAAGATCGGCGCCGATTTCCTGCGCACCGTGAATCCGAACGTGAAGGTCGCGATCAGCGATCCGAGCTGGGAAAACCACCGCGCGCTGTTCGAGGCGGCCGGCTTCGAAGTCGTCGCGTACCCGTATTACGACGCGGCCACCAACGGCGTGAACTTCGAAGGCATGCTGTCGGCGCTGAACAGCTACGCGGCCGGCACGGTCGTCGTGCTGCACGCGTGCTGCCACAACCCGACCGGCGTGGACCTCACCGAAGCGCAATGGCAACAGGTCGTCGACGTCGTGAAGGCGCGCGACCTCGTGCCGTTCCTCGACATGGCCTACCAAGGCTTCGGCGAAAACATCGAAGCCGATGCCGCTGCCGTGCGCCTGTTTGCCGCGGCCGACCTGAACGCGTTCGTGTCGTCGTCGTTCTCGAAGTCGTTCTCTCTGTACGGCGAGCGCGTCGGCGCGCTGTCGATCATCACGTCGAGCAAGGAAGAAGCCACGCGCGTGCTGTCGCAACTGAAGCGCGTGATCCGCACGAACTACTCGAACCCGCCGACCCATGGCGGCGCGGTGGTCGCAGCGGTGCTCGCGTCGCCGGAACTGCACGCTTCGTGGGTCCAGGAACTCGGCGAAATGCGCGACCGCATCCGCGCGATGCGCAACGGTCTCGTCGAACGCCTGAAGGCAAGCGGCGTCGATCGCGATTTCGGCTTCATCAACGCGCAGCGCGGGATGTTCTCGTATTCGGGCCTGACCTCGGCACAAGTCGATCGCCTGCGCGACGAGTTCGGCATCTATGCGGTCGGCACGGGCCGGATCTGCGTCGCCGCGCTGAACACGCGCAACCTCGACGTGGTCGCCCAAGCGGTCGCAGCGGTCCTGAAGTAAAGCGGCGCCGGGCGGCGGCCGTCGCCGGCCCCGCACTGCCGACATGAAAAACGCGCTCCACGGAGCGCGTTTTTTTGCGCCATCCAACGCGGCGGGCGGCGACACCGCCCACATCCGCGTTACTGCATGAACCAGCCGTGACTGACGACCACCGACTGGCCCGTGAGCGCGGCGCTCGGGAACGCCGACAGGAACAGCACCGTCTGCGCGACGTCCTGCACCGTCGTGAACACGCCGTCGACCGTGTTGCCGAGCATCACCTTCTTGATCACGTCCTCTTCGCTGATGCCGAGCTCCTTCGCCTGCTCCGGAATCTGCTTGTCGACCAGCGGCGTGCGCACGAAGCCCGGACACACGACGTGCGAGCGCACGTTGTGCTTCGCGCCTTCCTTCGCCAGCACGCGCGCGAGACCCAGCAGCCCGTGCTTGGCCGTCACGTACGCCGACTTCAGCGGCGACGCTTCGTGCGAATGCACCGAGCCCATGTAGATCACGACGCCGCCGCGATCGTCCTTGTACATGTGCTTGAGCGCGGCCTTCGTCGTCAGGAACGCGCCGTCCACGTGGATCGCCTGCATCTTCTTCCAGTCGGCGAACGAGTAGTTCTCGATCGGGTTGACGATCTGGATGCCCGCGTTCGACACGAGGATGTCCACCGAGCCGAACGTCGCGGCGACCTTGTCGATACCGGCGTTCACGGCTTCCTCGTTGGTGACGTCCATCGCGACGCCGATCGCCTTGCCGCCTGCCTTGACGATCTCGTCGGCGACCGCGTTCGCGCCGTCCTGGTTCAGGTCGGCGATCGCGACGGCCGCGCCCGCCTTGGCGAGCTCGAGCGCGATTTCCTTGCCGATGCCGCTCGCGGCGCCCGTGACGACTGCGGTCTTGCCATTCAGATCTGCTGCCATGTCCGTCTCCTCCCGTTGTCGGATCGATGAAACACGCGCCCGCCGCATCCGCGCGCATCGCGAAATCGCATCGGCGTGCCAGTCGCCATTGTGCCCGATCGGACCCGCCGTTCGCGCCCAAAACGTCTAAGCTTAAGGTCGGTTCCGTTCAGCAGGAGAATCTCATGCACTATCGACGGCTAGGCCGCTCCGGCCTGCAGATCAGCGAGCTTTCCCTCGGCTCGTGGGTGACGTACGGCAACCAGGTTGACCAGCGGGTCGCGCGCGAATGCCTCGCCGCGGCACGCGACGCGGGCGTCAATTTCTTCGACAACGCCGAGGTTTACGCCGGCGGCAAATCCGAGGAAATCATGGGCCACGCGCTCAAGTCGCTCGACTGGCCGCGCGTCAGCTATATCGTGTCCACGAAGTTCTTCTGGGGGCTCGCGGAAGCCCCGAACCAGTATCACACGCTGAACCGGAAATACCTGCTGAACGCGATCGACGGCTCGCTGCGCCGGCTACAGCTCGACTATGTCGACCTCGTCTATTGCCATCGCCCCGATCCGCATACGCCGATCGAGGAAACCGTCTGGGCAATGAGCGACATGATCGTGCGCGGCAAGGCGCTGTACTGGGGCACGTCGGAATGGAGCGCCGACGAGATCCGCGCGGCATGTGAGATCGCCGAGCGGCATCATCTGCACAGGCCGGTCGTCGAACAACCGCAGTACAACCTGTTCCACCGCACCCGGGTCGAACAGGAATATGCGCGGCTCTACGACGATTACGGCCTCGGCCTCACGACCTGGAGCCCGCTCGCATCGGGCCTGCTCACCGGCAAATACCGCAACGGCGTGCCGGCCGGCAGCCGCGCGCAGTTGCAAGGCTACGACTGGATGCGCGAACGCCTGACCGATCGGGCCGCCAACGACATCGTCGAACGGCTCGGCGAGATCGCCGCCGAGCTCGGCTGCAGCACCGGCCAGTTGGCCATTGCGTGGGTGCTCGCGAATCCGCGCGTGAGTTCGGTCATCACGGGCGCCTCGCGGGTGGACCAGATCGGCGACAACATGCGCGCGCTCGACGTTGCCGCGAAGCTGACGCCGGATGTGAAGCAGCGCATCGAGGCGGTAGTCGGCGACGCATACGAGTAAGGCGACTCGCGACCACTCGCGTACAATACGCGGCCGCATCGGTGCCCGGCCTGACGGCCGCGCACGTTCGACCGTTTTAATCGATTCACCTTTCGTTTCAGGCAGCCAGCCATGCTCAGTTATCGTCACGGTTTTCACGCAGGCAACCACGCGGACGTGCTCAAGCACACCGTCGTCGTCCAGCTGCTGCGCTACCTGAACAAGAAAGACAAATCGTACTGGTACATCGATACGCACGCGGGCGCCGGCGTGTACTCGCTGCGCGACGGCTATGCAGCGAAGACGTCGGAATTCGATACCGGCATCGGCCGGCTGTGGAACGAAAAGAGCCTTCCGGAAGCGCTGGGCGACTATATCGATGAAGTCCGCGCGCTGAACGACGACGGCGAACTGCACTTCTACCCGGGCTCCCCGTACATCGCCTGGCGGTCGATGCGCGAGCAGGACCGGATGCGTCTGTTCGAAATGCATACGACGGAAATCGATGTGCTGCGCCACAATTTTCGCGATGCGGGGCGACGCGCGATGATCTTCGCCGGCGACGGCTTCGAAGGTATCAAGGCGCTGCTGCCGCCGCCGCCGCGACGCGCACTCGTGCTGATCGACCCGTCCTACGAGGACAAGAAGGATTACGCGCGCACGGTGAGCTGCGTGACGGAATGCCTGAAGCGTTTCGCGACCGGCTGTTATGCCATCTGGTATCCGCAGGTCACGCGGACGGAATCGCAACGCTTTCCCGAGCAGTTGAAGCGCCTGCAGCCGAACAACTGGCTCCACCTGACGCTGACGGTGTCGAATCCGCCGACCGATGGACTGGGCCTCTACGGAAGCGGGATGTTCATCCTGAATCCGCCATATACGCTCGCCCAGAGCATGAACGAGGTCCTGCCCTACCTGGTCGAGAAGCTGGGACAGGATAGCGGCGCCCGCTGCCAGATCGAGCACCGCGGCAACTGATCGGGCGACCGGCGGTTACGGTTGCGGTCTGGGCGCCAGTCTCGGCTGGTTGGCCGGCTGCCCGTTCCATGCGGGAACATTGATGTACGGCGCGACGAACAGCGGAACCGACGTATTCGGTCCCTGCCCGGCTGGAGCCCGCATGCCTGCCGGCTCGACGATCGGCTCCGAAGACAACGGTGCCGTCTGCAACACCAACCCGCCCCTGCCGTCCTGGATACCGCGCTGGGTATCGAGCACGAGCGGCCTGGACGACGTCGCGGCACCTACCGCGAAGCCATGGACGAGCATTGCCGCGCCCAGAACGAGACGCGCGCAGGTACTGCGTCGCACATCGACACGCACACGCATGATCGTGTCCTTCCCGATGAAAAGTAGGCCCATACCATAGCGCTGCACCGACGATTTCGCCAGATCCGGCGCACAAAAAACAAAGCCCCGTCAATACGGGGCTTGCTTATCGTTCGGTGCCGCTCGGCACCCGACGGTCACTCCGATTACAGCGAGTAGCCGTTGGTTTCGAGCGAGCGGATGCGGCGCTCGAGCTGAACGATGTCCGACGACGTGGCGAGGTAAGCCTCACGGCGCTCACGTTCTGCGGACTCGAACCAGTTGCTCAGCTTTTCGACGATGTAGGCGATCATGACGTTCTCCAAGGAAGAGGGACCCCTGGTGAATCGATATTCAGGGATTTCCCGTATAGGGTTATCCCGAATTATAGCGACGCCGCACCAAGATGCTAGTGAAATACTTGCATGGGCACCATTCCGATTTGGAATGGAGCCGCACCGACCACCTATAACTCATTGATTTTTATAGGAATGCAGTCGGGCCCGTTTTGCGGCTCGAGGAAGCGCACTAATTTGGTTCATCGACGGGGTCGGCGAGGCGCGCCAAAATCGGGCATTCAGGCCGCCCGTCACCATGGCAGTGCGCGGCCAGATCGGCCAGCGTGTCGCGCATGTCGCTGAGTTCGGCGATGCGTTTGTCGAGTTCGGCCACGTGCTCGAGAGCAATCGATTTCACTTCGGCGCTGGCGCGCGAGCGATCCTGCCAAAGCATCAGCAGCTTGCGAATGTCCTCGACCAGAAAGCCGAGTCGCCGCGCCTGACGGATGAATCGCAGGATATGGATTTCGTCCGCGCCGTAGATCCGGTAGCCGGCATCGGTCCGCTTGCTCGGCGCAAGAAGGCCGACCTGTTCGTAGTACCGGATCATTTTCGCGCTGACCCCGGATTCGCGCGACGCGTCGCCGATATTCATTCCCTGCCCTCTTCATCAAGCCCTGGTTTCGAACACGAACGGCGACGAATGCCGTCGCCGACGACACGTCGATCGTATCAAATCGAGAGGTTTCGTTCCGAGGGACAGCTTGGTCGCAGGAGCGCGGATGGAACGGGCGCGGCTCGGCGCATGCTTTTCGGGGTGCCGAAATGCAAAAACCCCCGCCTTGTCGGGCGGGGGTTCTTGGCTTAGGGAGCCTGACGATTACCTACTTTCACACGGGAATCCGCACTATCATCGGCGTAGAGTCGTTTCACGGTCCTGTTCGGGATGGGAAGGGGTGGGACCGACTCGCTATGGTCATCAGGCAAAGGGGGTTGTCCTGCTGGCGTGGCCAACAGAACCAATCTTGGAAGAAGCAGTAATTTAGGTTGTGTGTATCACACACGAGAATCCAACTTGTCTCGTCTTGCTACGCAGGTCACCGGTACTTCAACCGGCGCGCCGCATCGATCAGCTTCGCTGCTCGACGCTCTGCGTGGGATGCTCGTAAGT